>NZ_CM134202.1:2430000-2740000 GCF_054112545.1 Agarivorans sp. MS3-6
CCTAAGGCGAGACTGAAAAGTGTAGTCGATGGGAAACAGGTTAATATTCCTGTACTTCGTATAATTGCGATGGGAGGACGGAGAAGGCTAGGCCAGCATGGTGATGGTTATCCATGTTTAAGGTTGTAGGCTGGACACTTAGGAAAATCCGGGTGTCTAAGGCTGAGAATTGATGACGAGTGTCTACGGACATGAAGTGGTTGATGCCCTGCTTCCAGGAAAAGTCTCTAAGCTTCAGATTATACGAAACCGTACCCCAAACCGACACAGGTGGTTGGGTAGAGAATACCAAGGCGCTTGAGAGAACTCGGGTGAAGGAACTAGGCAAAATGGTACCGTAACTTCGGGAGAAGGTACGCTCCCGACGGTGATGAGACTTGCTCTCTAAGCTGTTGGGAGTCGCAGATACCAGTTGGCTGCAACTGTTTATTAAAAACACAGCACTGTGCTAAATCGAAAGATGACGTATACGGTGTGACGCCTGCCCGGTGCCGGAAGGTTAATTGATGTGGTTAGCGCAAGCGAAGCTATTGATCGAAGCCCCGGTAAACGGCGGCCGTAACTATAACGGTCCTAAGGTAGCGAAATTCCTTGTCGGGTAAGTTCCGACCTGCACGAATGGCGTAATGATGGCCAAGCTGTCTCCACCCGAGACTCAGTGAAATTGAAATTGCCGTGAAGATGCGGTGTACCCGCGGCTAGACGGAAAGACCCCGTGAACCTTTACTACAGCTTGACACTGAACATTGACCCTACATGTGTAGGATAGGTGGGAGGCTTTGAAGCGTTGTCGCTAGATGATGTGGAGCCGACCTTGAAATACCACCCTTGTAGTGTTGATGTTCTAACGTTGGTCCCTTATCGGGATTGCGGACAGTGTCTGGTGGGTAGTTTGACTGGGGCGGTCTCCTCCCAAAGAGTAACGGAGGAGCACGAAGGTTGGCTAAGTACGGTCGGACATCGTACGGTTAGTGCAATGGCATAAGCCAGCTTAACTGCGAGACAGACACGTCGAGCAGGTACGAAAGTAGGTCATAGTGATCCGGTGGTTCTGTATGGAAGGGCCATCGCTCAACGGATAAAAGGTACTCCGGGGATAACAGGCTGATACCGCCCAAGAGTTCATATCGACGGCGGTGTTTGGCACCTCGATGTCGGCTCATCACATCCTGGGGCTGAAGTCGGTCCCAAGGGTATGGCTGTTCGCCATTTAAAGTGGTACGCGAGCTGGGTTTAGAACGTCGTGAGACAGTTCGGTCCCTATCTGCCGTGGGCGTTTGAGAATTGAAAGGAGCTGCTCCTAGTACGAGAGGACCGGAGTGGACGAACCGCTGGTGTTTGGGTTGTTATGCCAATAGCATTGCCCAGTAGCTACGTTCGGAACTGATAACCGCTGAAAGCATCTAAGCGGGAAGCAGGCCTTGAGATTAATTCTCACTAGGACTTTAAGTCCTCTGAAGGGCCGTTGGAGACTACAACGTTGATAGGCAAGGTGTGTAAGTGCTGTGAGGCATTGAGCTAACTTGTACTAATTACCCGTGAGGCTTAACCATACAACACCCAAGTGGTGTTGCTTATAGACATCTTATTTTTTAGACCAAGAGTACTTGTTATACTCGTGGGATGTTTTCAGCTTTTTCGAATGTTAAAGACAACAAGTTTTTGCCTGGTGGCAATAGCGTTGTGGACCCACCTGAACCCATGCCGAACTCAGAAGTGAAACGCAACTGCGCCGATGATAGTGTGGGGTCTCCCCATGTGAAAGTAGGTCACTGCCAGGCTCCAAATAAGAAGCCCTGCTCTATGAGCAGGGCTTTTTTATGCCTGAGGTTTAGCCACCGGCTACCATGCTGAGTCGATGGCCATGGATAGCCATGGGTAAGCATGCTTTTTCAGGCTGAAGTGAAAGCCGCTATGCTGCGCACCTATTTAGAGAAGGCCTATCCTAAGGGATAGGCTTTTTTATGCCCGAAATGTAGTCACAGGCTACCATGCTGAGTCGATAGCCATAGATAGCCATGGGTAAGCATGCTTTTTCAGGCTGAAGAGAAAGCCGCTATGCTGCGCACCTGTTCCACTGCCAGAGTCTATTTAGAGAACGCCTATCCTAACGGATAGGCTTTTTTTATGCCTGAGGTTTAGTCACAGGCTACCATGCTGAGTCGATAGCCATAGATAGCCGTGGGTAAACATGTGAACGTCAACAGATACCGCCAGGCACTTATTTAGAGAAGGCCTATCCTAAGGGATAGGCTTTTTTTATGCCTGAGATGTAGTCACAGCCTACCAAGGTGATAGCTGATTTACATGATCACTATTCTGCCTTGCTCTAAATGTTGCTTACAGTGCCAATTAAATGACCTTCTTTGAATAGAGCGAGTGCTTATTGCGACATGGAGAAGCGCCAATGAGATGAAGAGCCTTAGCTGTATGCCGCTAAATATTACTGCGAAGGGGACTCCGTTTCGCTGTGAAATGCGGGAGGATCCAACCATATTTGTATTACTAATGGTTGCTGTTGATAGGCATTAATCGCGCGTAGGCGGATCTTTTCCGCTTTTTGTAGAGTGATAGGCTAGTTTTTTCCATCTTGCGGCAATCTTTGCCTGACTAATACCGTTTATCATACAAAGTTTATTGATTAACATTAAATAGTTCCTATCGGCTTCTCGCGGTCAAAATTTAGTGATTTAAGTAAAAACGGTATGAAGCACCGCATTTTATCTATTTAGTGGCATTTAATTTGCAGTATAGATTTTGTGTAGTGAAATATCTCGAAGGGTGACGGGTTGTTGTCGCTGGTAGTCATTTTTGACAATTAGAGTCTCGAAAAGAGGGGTTTTTATTGGCATTAATGGCATTTGCCTTGCAATTTATAGATGAAGTCTGACTTAGAAACCTAACTATTATAAAAAGTTCTAAGCATCAAGCTAAATAATACAAATGTAATAAACGGAACTAACGTGATTAGGAATAGAGCTATGTTTACCAGAATTGCCGGGGTGTGTAGTATTTTATTATTGTCTGCGTGCTCGACAATAAGTGATACGGTTGAAAAAGCCGCTGACGGAGTGCAAGAACGAGAAGATCGTTCACAGCGTCAAGTTACAGTGAGCACTGATCGGCGTTCGCCAATCCCTGATGACCCCTATTATGCGCCTATTGAACCCAGCCCAGCAGCAGATCCGGTGATTGTTACTGGTTCAATGTTTAATAGTAATACGTCAACTAGCTTATATAGTTACACCCCGCCCTTTGCATTGGGCGATACCATCACAATCATGTTGGACGAAGAAGCCACAGCGACCAAATCAGCAAGTTCAACCTTGGCTAAAGACAACAGTTACAAACTGGATCCAATTACTGTGCCTGGTGGCAATATGACGATAAATGGTAAAACGGTAGAGTTAGAACTGAGTCAAACGCAAGATTTTGATGGTTCGTCAGATGCCAACCAACGACATCGTTTATCTGGCAGAATTACCGTGTCGGTAGTAGATATCCTGAATAACGGCAATTTGGTGGTGAGGGGAGAAAAGTGGCTAGTAATCAACAATGGTAAAGAATATATGCGCTTTACTGGGATTGTTCGCCCGCTAGATGTTAGTGAAAACAACTCGATTGGTTCATACCAAGTAGCTGATGCCCGAATAGAGTTTAGTGGCACTGGGGACCACGCAGACGTGCAAACTCAAGGCTGGTTATCTTCATTTCTAGGCGGAAGCTTATGGCCGCTATAGGGCGAATGCTATGTCATTGTTAATACGCGCAGGCTTAACGTTAGTAATGCTGTTAGGGGCGGTTTGTCCGAGTTATGCGGTTTGGTTTGAAGGTGAAGGGCAAGCCAAAATTCGAGATGGCCAAGTAGATGTAGCTCGACAGCAAGCCATCAAGGATGCGTTGCTTACACTCATGTATCGCGGTGGTGCCAGTGTCAAATCGCTGCAAGTCGTCAAGTCGGGAGTGTTAGAAACCGATGAGCTAACGGTTCGCACAAACGGTGAAGTGTATGACATGAAGCTGTTGGTGGAGACGATAAACGAGGACCAAATTACAGTTAAGGTAGCGGCAGACATATTTCCATTAAATAGCTGTGAAAAAGACAGCTATGCCAAAACGCTGTTTGTCGGCCCTTTTCAGCTGCAAAAACGAGAGCACGCCCAATTGGGTGGCATTTATAGAACTCCTGAAGAGGTGTCGCAACGCTTATTTTATCGCTTTAAGAACAAAAGTAAACGTATCGACGCCCGCCACTTAATGACTCGACAAATTGCTTTTGACGGTCGTTATTCTAATGATATTGAGCCACAAATGCTAAAGGTAGCGCGCAGCTTATCCTCGCAATACGACGTGCAGTACATCTTGTTCGGTAAAATAATCGATATGTCTAGTTACAACGAAACGACCTCCAATTTATTGGGTATAAATAGCACGGTCAAGCAACGTAACTTTCAGCTTAGGTTATATGTTATCGATGGCATCAATGGCGAAACTATTTTGCGTAAAAGCTACGGTTCTAATCGAGAGTGGCCCTTTGATGTCACCATGAAATTAGACGTAACCGGAGAAACTTTTTGGTCGTCGGATTATGGAAAACTTATTGATTCCTATATTGATCAGTCAGTTGTCGATGTAGAGGACGCACTCTACTGTCGTCAAAGCCTCGCTAAGGTGGTCGGCCTTTATAACGACCAAGTAGTGATTAATATTGGTCAGACAAACGGTGTGAGAAAAGGTGACAAGTTTGAATTAGTTCGCCAACAATATCTAATGCATCTTGATGGCGGCTTGCGAGGCCCAATTTTTAATGCTGATGATACGCAGCTTACCGTGGTATCGGTTCAATCTGATCGCTCAGTATTAAGAACAGAACGATTTTCAGATATGGCCAATATTCAAATTAGGGATGTTTTAGTCGCTGTTAGCGATGACCCCTTTGCGCTAACAGATAACGCTAATTAATCATTTATAAGGAATACTCAATGACCACTTCTTATGGGTCTGCTCCATTACAAACAAACGATGTGGCTTATAAACCAAATTTACTTAAAGTGAATGAACCGCAAGTGACCCCTAGTGCTGGCTTTGGTGAAAAGCTTCAAAGTGCCCTATTGCCTGATGCCCCCGAACCATCCTCTGTGGCTGGCACCGTTGGTGACCAAGTAACCGACTTGAGTGGTGGCTCCGATATTTTGGATGTAGCCCCTGCAGCTATGGATATAGGCGTAAGTTTGGCGTCTGGTAACCCGGTAGCCGCGGGATTGGCAGGGGCTGATTTATTACAAAGTGTGCTCAAGGCTGATATTGAGGCGCAGTTTACGGATTTGGGGCAAGGCATTGCCGCCGCTCTGGTGGCGGGTTTATCTGGCGATCCTAGCGCAACAGCAGTACTACCAAGTGCTGAAGAGTTAGCTGAGCAGGCGGCATTGGTCAGTGCAGACATTGTTGCAAATGGCAGTCAACAAGTCGCGAATGCTAGCAACAACGTTTTAGGCAATATCGGCACGAGTCAAGAGGGTAAGTCGACACCGACTAAAGGAACCATTCCCAAGGCATTTTTAGACAATACTTCTGTAGCGAAAGAGGAACCTTTGCTTAACCAGCAGGAAAATAGCTAAGCGGCTATATTTATTGCCGACGCTGTAAAAAAAGTGGCGTTATTGCTTAAGACGCCTTCGGCCCTTTTGTTTGCGACTTCCCAATATCTTGTTTTGTGCTTAAAGTTAACGCCGTGGTGATTAAACTCAGAGCTAAATGTTATATTCTGTAGATGTCGCATATTATTAAACATGTTGTTTATTCGATGTAAGGGACTCTATGAAGACTGGGATTGCTGTAGTTGTGTCACTAATACTTTTTGGCTGTGGTGGCGGAGGAGATAGTTCGGTGGTGGATAACCGCCCCGTATACTCAGTGAGTGGCAGTGCCATCGTATTAACCAATACGGTCATTGATAGCGATGTGAATGATGTTAATAGCCCTTATGCTTCAAACAATCAGGTTACTAGTGCCCAGGAATTACCGCCTATTGCTGTAGTCAGTGGTTATTTAACCAGCCATGCAACCCAAGTGAGTGGTGACCGCTTTGCCACTACGAGTGATTATATTGATATTTATAAGGTGGATTTACAGGCCGGTCAGCGTTTGTTCTTAGAAATTGCAGATTGGGAGAGTGGTAAAACTAATAGCGACTTTGATCTCAGCTTGTATAAGGTCAGTGATGAGAGTGAAGTGGCCAGCTCTATTGGTATAAATAAAACCGAACTGATTGATGTAGAAACCACAGACAGCTATTACATTGTGGTTGACGCTTATACGGGGGGAGGCCAAACCTTATCTCGTGGTAATTATACTTTGCGTTTGATTGGGCAAAACCAGTTAATCACCACTCATAGTCAGCATTTCAGCACGCAGCAAGATTTTGTCATTGACGAAATGGTGGTCAACCATAGCGCTGTACAAGCCAGAACGATGGATGCCAATCAGTACGGTTTATCGCGCGTGAGTGGCAGTGCAAAGATGAGCCTGTATCGCAACGAACAGCCGCTCGCGGCTGTCGCCGGTAGTGCGAAGTCTGCCTTAAAGGGTGGCGTTCAGTCCAATGAGTATGCAGCCAAGAAACGTACTCTGCAGACAATTAAGCTGTTGGCTTATCAAATGGGTATCGACAGTGTATCGCCCAACTTCCTTTATCAAGCAACGGCTTTATCCAATGATGCCTTAGTTGAGCGTCAGTGGCATTACCAACAAATAAACCTTGAGGCTGGCTGGCAAGCCATGCAGGGGCAAACATTAAATGATGTGGTGGTTGCGGTTCTTGATACCGGAATGTTTCAAAGTCACCCTGATTTGAATGCACAACTTACCGGTGACGGTATCGATTTTATATCCTATGACAGCATTTCTCTAGATGGCGATGGCATCGATACTAACCCAGAAGACCCTGGCGACCAGAGTGGTCCAAACGGCACGTCCTCTTGGCATGGTACCCATGTTGCCGGCACCATCGCGGCTCAGACTAACAATAATCTCGGTGTTGCAGGGGTAGCACCAAATGCAAAAATTATGAACTTACGCGTATTGGGATATGGCGGAGGAACAACCTATGACATTTCTCAAGCCATTTTATACGCAGCGGGCTTAGAGAACGCCTCGGGCTTATTGCCAGATAAAACCGCGAGTATTATTAATATGAGCCTTGGAGGCTCCGGCTATGACTCAACATTTAACCAAGCAGTGCAAGATGCGGTAGCCCAAGGCTTGATTGTGGTGGCTGCTGCGGGTAACGAAAGTACTTCTAGCGCCTCTTATCCCGCGGCTTTCGACAATGTGATTGGGGTGAGTGCGGTTGATGCTCAAAAACAAATTACCAGCTATTCAAATTACGGCTCTTATATTGATATTGCGGCTCCAGGTGGAAATAGTAGTGTCGATTTAGACGGTGACGGTTATGGCGATGGCGTATATAGCACTTATGTTAATGAAAACGGTTCTAGTGTTAGTGCTAGCTACCAATATTTAAATGGGACCAGTATGGCGGCACCACATGTTGCCGGTGTGCTTGCTTTGATGAAGCAATTGAATCCAGATTTAGATAGCAGCGAGTTTTTTCGCTTATTAACCAATGGCTTTTTGAGTGACGATCTGGGCGCAGCAGGCAAAGATTCACTATATGGTTACGGCCTGATCAATGCCGAGAAAGCGGTACAAAGTCAAATAGGCGTTAACGATCCTGACCGCAGCTACCTTAGCTTGAGCGCCAGTCAAATTAGTTTAAGCGCCTTAGAAAGTGAAGCGAGCTTTAGTATGCAGTTAGTGGGGGCTTCGCCGATCAGCATTGTTGATATAGCTCAAGAGGCAGACTGGCTCGAGCTTGACGCGAGTGCAACCGATGGTAATGGCTTAGGTACTTATAGTGTTGTCGTTGACCGAGCAGGACTAAGTGATGGCAATTACAGCACCAGCATTACTTTAACGGGTTCAGATGGTAGCGAGCACAAAGTGGCAATCTCGATGACAGTGGTCACTGAAGAAGCTGGTGATAGTGGTTTAGTGTACGCGCTGCTGATAGACCCTAACACTGGAAATACCATTTATAGCCAGCAGTTATTGATGAATGATGGCGTGTTTCAGTTTGCTTTTGCCGAGGTAGCTGAAGCAGATTATCGATTATACGTTAGTAGCGATAACGATAACGATTTTGTGGTTTGTGATGAAGGTGAATTATGTGGTGCTTATCCGGTGCGAAATGATATTAACCTAATACAAGTAAATCAGAATATATCTGGCTTGAGCTTAGATATTGAACCGATAACAACTGAAGACCTAAGCAGCCTATCGCAAAGCTTACTTTTGAAGGTAAAGTGAGCTTAGAACAAAGCCGCTTAGATCATTGTGATTAAGCGGTTAAAGCTATTCATGCTGGTAGATAACTTACCGGCTGATGGACTGAGGCATCGTTATTGCTGGCTGTTAATCCATAAATTGACGCCATAGAGGAATAAATGTAGTCCAAACAACATGCCAATTAGCCAAGCAAAACCATTCGCTCCGGCCAGAATGACTGCGATACCTAAGCCAATACTGAGCAAATAGCGTAATTTTAACCAAAGTTTATTACCCATGGTGGAATTGAGCGCTTTAAACCCGACAGCACCATTTATTATTAAGCCGCCGCCAAGGCATAAAGCCGCTAATCCGAGAGTAATGCCAGGAAATAAACTGAGCATCAACCCGACGACTAAAAATAGCCAGTAACTACTAGGGTCGGTGCGAGGGCCGCCAAGTTGTTGCAGTGTTCGGTTAAACCAAAGTCCTAATATTGCGTAGAACAAAATGGATAAACCTAAAATAACCGCACTGAAAGTACCGACATAATAAGCTAACAACATAGCTGCAATGCCAATGATGATATGTAACACCGCGACCTTTTTTATTTGACTCGTAATGTGGGCGGAGGTATTTAAACTAACCATGTGGGGATGTCCTAATATCAAAAAACAAAGTTGACTATAAATGAGTGTAACTAACTCAAGTCATTTCCCAGTGATTTTATTTACGGCAAATTAAAATCTTCAGAAGGTAAAATAATAGTGTGCCATGCAGCTAAAATACCGATCTAGTTCAATTAGTTGAAATCTTAAGAGTGAGTTATATTGGTTATAAGGGCTTAGCAAAGGCATACTACAATAGTACTACTGCCTATGTTGACCTGCCGCAGTCTGACCTAATTTGAAGTGAAGGAGAGTTAATGCTGGAGTTGAAATGTTTACGTTTATCGCAAGATAAACTGGCCGCATTAATTGAAATCACACCGCAAGAGGCCCATGTTAGCGAATCCGACATCAGGGCACTCATTCTTCGCTCTGATTATAGTCATTACTTTTTTGATGACGAAGCTATCGCTGACGCAGTGGCTAAATTTGCAGAATTAAGAGAGTCTCCTGAGCTCATTGAACAATGGGGCCAAACTTTTGTAAAACTGGCCAATATCCGCAATGCAGAAATCACGTTAGATGTCTCAGAAGATAAAATGGTGGCAAGGGCCACGATTACTGGTGCCTATGGGGGAAAAGCGATTTCTCAAGGCGATCTGGTTAATGCGATGAAAGAAGCTGGCGTTATTTTTGGCCTGCAGAAAAAACGTGCATTATCCTTGTTGAGTCTGGCTAAAAATATTCAACCCGGTGAAAAAATCAAGAAGGTTGTTGCCTTAGGGCGTAAACCGATAGATGGTGAAGATAGCCGTTTTGAACGTTTTGTTGCCACCCCAAAAGAGCGTTTGTTAAAACCCAAAGAAACTGACGATGGTCGGGTGGACATGCGCGACCTCGGTAATTTGGAAACGGTAGAACCTGATACAGAATTGATGCGCCGTCATCCTCATACTTTTGGTCATGAAGGAAAGGATGTACTGGGAGAGCCGCTCCCTTTTAAGCAAGGGCATGAGATACCGTTTACGGTAGGTGAAGGAACCACTATCTCTGCAGACGATGCCAATTTGCTGCTGGCCGCTCGCACCGGTTTACCTTTAGAAATTGAAAATGGCATGAAGGTTGACGACGTATTGTCGATTAAGAATGTAGACGTCACCAATGGCCATGTTGATTTTGCCGGTAGTGTATTGATTAAAGGCAACATTGGCGATGGCATGAAGGTCAAGGCAACCGGCGACATTCATGTTAATGGCTTTGTTGAGTCTGCTGATATTAGCGCTGGTGGCGATATTGTCATCGGCAAAGGTGTGATTGGCCACCGACTGATGGAAGGTGATGACAATTACTCTTGCTCGGTGAGTGCTGCAGGGGAGCTGCACGCCACTTTTGTCCAGTATTCTAAAATTACTGCGGGAAAAGACGTCACTATTACCAGTCAATTGCTGCATAGTAAAATTGAAACTGATGGCAAAGTAACGGTTAGTGACGCGAGTGGTTTACGTGGCACCTTGGTCGGTGGCTCTATTAATGCTGGCGGAGAGATAAGCGCTGTTGTATTAGGTGCAACAGCCGGCACTGCTACTCAATTAACCATATCTGGCGATTTTGATGATATTCAAGAAGAGCGGCGCTCATTGAATGGCATTAAGCATAACTTGCATGAAAAATTGAGTAAGGTGCTTGATGCGCAAATGAAACTCAGTAGTACTAAACAACAAGACCGCGAAGAAGGCACTGCCGAAAAACTAGCGGCAACCTTACACCATACTCGACAAGAGCTGGTGCAAATCGATTTCGCTCTAGATTACAACCAGCAAATGGAAGAACAGTTTTTTGCTAATGCAAAATTAACCGTTAGAAAGGAGCTTCATCCTAATGTTAGGTTGGATATTGTGGGTCAAAAGCTATTCACCAATAGAGAGTATGGGCCGACGCAAACCCAATATGAAAATGGGAAAATCAGCTTTACGCCGCTAAAGCCGGGAAGTTAGTAAATGGCTTGTTAGCGGCCTTTCAGATTAACTAAGGGTGATGTTTAAAGAGGCGAGAACAATGAATTGGCAATCGATTGCTAAGCAGTCCTTGGGTTTTTTCCCTACCCCTCTACACCTTCTTCCGGCTCTATCTAGTCAATTAGCTGGGCCTCAAATCTATATAAAACGGGATGATCTAAGCGGTTTAGCTCTAGGTGGAAATAAAGTGAGGAAGCTAGAGTTTTTGCTAGGTGATGCCTTAAGGCAACAGGCCAACTGTATTATTACCGCTGGCGCTGCTCAATCCAATCATTGCCGTCAAACTGCTGCTGCCGCAGCCAAGCTTAACTTACCTTGTTTTTTGCTGTTAGGTGGCAATGCGCCATCTGAAGCTCAGGGAAATGTATTGCTCGACAAATTGTTTGGTGCGCAGATTAGGTGGGCCGGTGAGCAGCGCAAAGGCGAAGGCATTGATGTGCTTGAGCAGCAATTACGATCCGAAGGATTAAACCCTTACGTTGTGCCTTATGGAGGATCTGACGCTGTAGGTTGTTTGGGTTTTGCCGCGGCTTTAGAAGAATTATTACAACAACAATCTGACTTGGATGAAATTATCTTCGCCTCCAGTTCAGGGGCTAGCCACGCCGGCTTAATGTTGGCTAAGCGCTATTTGCAGTCAACGATTAAACTGCGCGGTATTAATATTGATAAAGCTAATCATGCCGAGCAATCTTTTAATCAACGGATCGCTAATTTGGCTTCAGCTTCGGCCTTGCGCTTTGGTCTCAAGGAAGCGTTCGCGGCTGACGAGGTATGCTTAGATGATGCCTATTTAGGGGAAGGCTACGGGATACTTGGAGATGCAGAACGTGAAGCCATCATGTTGTTAGCGCAAACCGAAGGGATTTTATTAGACCCAGTCTATACCGCTAAAGCTATGGCGGGTTTAATTGCGCGAGTTCGCCAAGGTTGCTATTCCCCCCAACAAAAAATACTGTTTTGGCATACTGGCGGTGCGCCAGCATTATTTGCTTATTCCCAGCAATTACTCAGCTAATCCTGAGGCCTTGACTATGCTTTAAGTAGTCAACGAAAGCTTCAATGAGAATTATTATGGAATCTGGCATTCATAGCCTTAGTGATTTGTTTCAGCAATTGGGCTTAGATCCATCTATTAATGGAATAGCTCAATTTGTTGCCGAACATGCGCCTATTCCCGCGGATGTTTTGTTGCATCAAGCAAGTTTTTGGAATGCGAATCAAGCTGAGTTTTTAGCTGAGTCGGTAGCGCAAGATGCTGATTGGTCAGAGTTAGTCGATCAGCTGGACATAATGCTACGTTGAAGGTTTGTCTGCCGTAATTGGGTCTTGTTCTAACAGATCCAAAGCATGTGCTAGCGTGTTGGCAAAATCGTAACTGTTTTGGCTGGATAGATGAGCGGGCACTGTTCCATTAACATAGCGAACTTGAGCTACAGCCTTAACCTTATCGGTGGCCCTATGTGTTATCGCTTGATTCAATTTCAATCCTTTTTTCATCGAATAGACATCTTTACACTTCGCTACCATAATGCTCTATAGCATACTTAATCATCGCTACGCTACTATCAAGGTCTAGCTTGCGGCGGATCTTTAAAGTGTGAGTTTCAACGGTTCTAATACTGATAGATAAGCTATCGGCTATTTTTTTGTTACCACTGCCTGTGGCCAATAAACGCAGTACTTGCTGTTCACGTTTGGTCAAATGAGCGTTTGTTTGCTGGGCTTCATTATCAAACAAAAGTTTAGACACTCCGGCACTAATGTAGTGGCCACCGTTCGCTATCGCTTCTAACGCGCTGATTAATTCACTTGAAGCAATATCTTTTAACAAGTAGCCTTTCGCGCCGTTACGCATAGCGTTTTGCACGTACTCTTTGTTGTCATGCATACTGAGCATGACAACTTTACTGGAAGGGCTTTGCGTCGCTAAAGATTCCAAAAGCTGAATCCCATTTAGCTTCGGCATATTTATATCTGTCAATACGATATCAGGGTTGAGCGCGATTGCTAAATTGAGTGCTTGTTCACCATCGGCTGCAGTGCCTACCACTACAAAGCCTGGATGGGCTTCTAGGCGCATTTTTAAACCATCTTGTACCAGCGGATGATCATCAACCAATAAAATAGAAGTCATGCTGTTTGCTCTTGTGAAGAAGGGGCCTGTGTTGGTGTTTCTATCAGTGGCACTTTAATGGTAATGAAGGTTCCCTCACCAAGTTGACTATCGACCTCTACATGACCATCAATGTGGGCGATTCGCTCGAATATGTTCTTCAGTCCAAGTCCGCTGCTGGCTAACTCTGGGCGCCTGGTCAGTTCTTTAATTGAATGCCTACGCACTTTTTTACCTTTTTCAAAACCACAACCATTGTCTCTAATTTGCATCGTAAGCAGCTTTCCCTGATGACTTAATACAATGTCTACAGTATCAGCATTCGCATGTTTTTCTACATTTTGTAATGCTTCCTGAGTGATTCGGTAAAGGGTGGTTTCTACAGTCGAAGGAATATTCAAACCTTCAATGTCGCACTCTAAAAAAACATCAATATGGGTGCGCATTTCAAATTCTTGGCAAAAGCTTGCTAAGGCTGCGGCTAGCCCTAGGTCATCTAATACACTAGGGCGCAAGTCCTTTGATATACGTCTGATTTCGCCAATTGCTTCGTTAATGGTGTTGAGTCCCTGATTAAGGCTAGCGCTAACACTGGCGGGGGTATTGTTACATTCAGTAGCACTTTCTAAGCGGTATTTAATTGAAACTAATAATTGATTAATACCATCGTGTAACTCGCGAGATACTCGCTGTCGTTCTTGTTCTTGTGAATCGATAATGCGTTGGGTAAGTGCCTTCAGTTTCTTGTCGGCCAACTTATGCTCGGATATATTCAGTGATGCCCCTAAAAACGCGATAACCACGCCTGAAACAGTGGTTATCACAAACAGCCAAATAAAGTTGCGATTAATATTTTGTTCAGTTTGTGCTTCTAGCTTTGCTAACTCAAGATCTACATCGTCTAGGTATACCCCGGTGCCAAACATCCACTGCCATTTATCTAACATGACCACATAGCCGAGTTTTTTTACTCGATTGCCAGTGCTGGGTTTTTCCCATAGGTAATTACTAAAACCTCCTCCTGCTTTAGCTTGAGCAATCAGGTCTTGAATTAAGTAAGTGCCTTCAGAATCTTTAAAATCCCACAAGTTTTGCCCAACTAGCTCTGGTTGAATGGGGTGGACTAAATTAACGCCTTTCAAGGTATACGCAAAAAAGTAGCCATCGTCGGCAAAACGTAAACGATTAAGTAGCTCACGTACTTGCTGTTTGGCTTGTTCATCTTCGGCGCTCGCGGGCTCGTAGATATCTCGAATGCTGGCAAAGGCTTGGTCTATGTGATTTTGTAACTCAAGCGTTTTACTACGCATGATGTTTTCTTTAATCAGGGTTAGCTGTTGCTCGGTGAGAATAGATGATTGTTTAAAAACTAAGGTTGCGATTAACGCTGTTACGCAAAGTAGCGGTACTACCGACAGCAAGATTATTTTAAATTTTAGAGACCACATCTCATGACAGCCCAACAGAGTTTGTTAACTACATGTTAATACGGGGTAATTTTGAGTGATAGTGATCTGTGTCTCGTTTATACCAAAGTCTATGAGATACGTGATCTTACGTAGAAAAAAACCGTGCTTTAGCGGATAGGCTTTTTTGTAACAAGTCGCTAACATTAGGGGTGACCATAAAGCAGTTGGTTTACATTTTAAACATTTGACCAACAATGGAAAATTAAAACGAAAGGGAGAACAACATGCTTAAGTCCCTCTGCAGTAAAACCCTGCTGGCTTCTGCGATTATTGCGTTTAGTTCGGCCGCTGTATCGGCTGAAAAAGTATACAAATTGAAACTTGCTGAAACTTGGGGGCCTAACTTCCCTGTGTTTGGTGATGCGGTTAAAAACATGGTGAAAATGGCCGACGAGATGTCGAATGGTCGTTTAAAAATTCGCGTCGACTCTTCAAATAAACACAAAGCACCCTTCGGTGTATTTGATTTAGTAAAAAGTGGTCAGTATGACTTAGGGCATAGTGCTTCTTACTACTACAAAGGTAAAGTGCCCAATACGCTTTACTTCACTACGATGCCATTTGGTATGAATGCCCCTGAGCAACACGCTTGGTTGCAATACGGTGGCGGCCAAGAGTTAATGGACCAAGTATATGCCGAGCATAACTTAGTACCATTTCCTGGTGGTAATACCGGTGTGCAAATGGGCGGATGGTTCCGCAAAGAAATTAACTCTGTTGGTGATTTAGAAAACCTTAAAATGCGTATTCCGGGTTTTGCTGGTGAAGTATTGGCTCGTTTAGGCGCCACCCCAGTTAACATTCCACCCGGTGAGTTATACACCGCACTAGAGCGTAATACCATTGATGCACTTGAGTGGGTGGGGCCTTCATTAGATCTACGCATGGGCTTCCACAAAATTGCGCCATATTACTACATGGGCTGGCATGAGCCTGCTACTGAGTTGATGTTTATTGCGAACAAGAAAAAACTTGAGAAACTGCCTGCCGATTTACAAGCCATATTGGCGGTAGCAATGCGCAAGGCTGCCTACGACATGTTTATTCACTCGTATGCAGAAAGTGCCAAAAATTGGCAAACCATGTTGCAAGAATACCCTGACATTCAAGTTAAAACTTTCCCTGCAGAAGTTATCAAAGCACTTAAAACGGCTAACGATGAACTATTGAAAGAGAAAGCGGCTAGCGACCCAATGGCAGCCAAAATTATTGAATCTCAGCAACAATACATGCAGCAAGTTCGCGCGTATACAGCGATTTCTGAGCAAGGTTACCTAAACAGTACCGAAGGTTTGTAGTATTAGAATGAGCCATCAGCTGTTGCTGATGGCTCATTGATTAAACCGATAAAGCAATAGAATTGCTTAGGAGGCTAGAAATGTTGCGTTGGCAACTGGCAGTGGACAGATTTTCTAAGGGCATTGCCGCCCTAACCGCAGTATTGATGCTGCTGATGTTGGTTAATATATTTTACGATGTCGTTATGCGTTACTTTTTCCGCTCAAGCTCGATAGGTATGCAAGAGTTAGAGTGGCATTTGTTTGCAGCGATGTTTTTATTGGGCATTGCCTCAACCTTACAGGCCGAAGGCCACGTTAGGGTTGATATTATTTATGACCGCCTGTCCCGTCGCAAACGCGCGTGGATTGATAGCTTAGGCGTAGTGTTTTTCCTATTTCCTTTTTGCGGGTTGATAGCTTGGTATGGCTATGACTTTGCGTTGGAATCTTACCGTTTAGGAGAAACCAGTGGTGACCCTGGTGGTTTACCTTACCGATGGATTATTAAATCGATGATTCCGATTTCAGCGATATGCTTAGCGATAAGCGGCCTCGGAATGTTACTCAAAAATATTATTCAGCTACGAAATAAGCCCTAGTTCGTAGTTTAAAAGGAAGTTGTCATGATCGGGATTGTCATGTTTTTTGTGGCCTTATTAATGCTGCTTACTGGTTTTCCAGTTGCATTTATATTTGGCGGCGTCGCACTGGTATTTGGGATCTTTGCCGAGGGTTTTGAGTTATTTGCTTTTATGCCATATCGAATTATGAGCATTATGCAAAACTCGGTACTGATGGCGGTACCACTTTTTATCTTCATGGGAATAGTATTACAGAAAACTCGCCTTGCTGAGCAGTTGCTTGAAGCGATGGGGCAGTTGTTTGGTCGTGTTCGAGGCGGCTTGGCTGTTTCTACTATTCTAGTAGGCGCCTTGTTAGCTGCATCCACTGGCGTTGTAGGGGCATCAGTGGTAGCCATGGGCGTTATTTCACTGCCGGTGATGCTTAAATACAAGTATGACAAACGCCTAGCGGCCGGGGTTATTTGTGCCTCTGGGACTCTTGGGCAAATTATTCCACCCTCCATCATCTTAATTATTTTGGGTGATGTAATGGGTGTGCCAGTGGGGGATTTATTTAAAGCGGCCTTACTACCCGGCGCGATGCTGGTAGGGGCTTTCATTCTGTATGTATTGGCTGTTTCATTTTTTAAACCTGAAATGGCACCTGCATTACCTAAAGATGAAGCTGCAGGTCACGGTGTTCAGCCTTGCTGGAATGCTTTTAAGGCGATAGCTCCGCCGCTGGCTTTAATGATTGCGGTACTGGGCTCAATATTTTACGGTATTGCTACACCTACTGAATCGTCTGCGATTGGTGGTATTGGTGCCATTTTACTCTCTATTATTTATCGCCAGTTCTCTTGGAAGATCGTTTACGAGGCATCGATTGAAACCGTTAAAGTCACCTCAATGGTCTTTGCTATTTTCATTGGTGCAACGGCGTTCTCTATGGTGTTCTCATACACGGGTGGCGAAGAAGTCATTGAAGAAGTGATGACCAGCTTACCGGGTGAGAAGTGGGGCTTTTTAATCCTTACCATGATCGTGATTTTGATCTTGGGTTTCTTTATCGATTTTGTGGAAATCTCGTTTATTGTGGTACCGATGCTTTACCCGGTAGCCGAGTTAATGGGGATTGATTTAACGTGGTTTGCTATTTTAATCGCCATGAATTTACAAACGTCCTTCCTTACCCCGCCCTTTGGCTTTAGTTTATTCTATCTCAAAGGGGTTGCCCCGCCAGAGGTGAAAACTACCGATATTTATAAAGGGGTAGTACCGTTCATTATCCTGCAAATAATGGTCTTAGCGTCTATTTTGGTGTTCCCTGAGTTTTATGGCTTCGGCATGTAAAGGGGCATGTGGAATACAAAAAGAGGCCGTGTAGGCCTCTTTTTTGTTCATCTCTTAAAAAGACGTACGTTTATAGTGACGGTATTCAGGTTTCCAAAAGCTGGCTTCAATAGTTTGCATTAGCACTTCGTCGGTAGTGTTTACCGCTAAGCCTTGTTGCATGGCAGTTTTAGCTACCGCATAAGCGATATGTTTACTGACCAATTGAATTTCCTCTAGCGGTGGCAAGAGCGCCCCTTCACCATCGTTTGCTAGTGGTGAGCACTCAGCTAACGCGCGGCTGCTGGCGATTAACATCGCGTCACTGACTCTGGTGGCTTGGCAGGCTAGTACGCCTAAACCAATACCTGGGAAAATATAGCTATTGTTACATTGAGCAATCGCGATGGTTTGCTCACCCAGTTTTACCGGAGGGAAAGGGCTGCCAGTTGCCACTAGGGCTGCCCCTTGGGTCCAACGCAATATGTCTTCAGGTAAAGCTTCTACTCGACTAGTAGGGTTAGACAGCGGCAGAACGATGGGTTTAGCGCAGTGTTGATGCATGGTTTCAATGACTTGTTGGCTAAATACCCCGGCCGCTCCAGATACACCAATTAATACTGTTGGTTTGGCATGTTCAACGACATCCAGTAAAGACAGGCTATCGCTTTCCACTGACCATTGCTGTTGTAAGTGAGCTGATTGAGCCAAAGCTTTTTGGAAGCCTAACAAGTTTGGCATGTTATTTTGTAGTAGCCCCCAGCGGTCTACCATGAAAATTTGGCTTCGAGCTTGAGTTTCGGTAATTCCTTCTTCAACCATCGCGGCAATAATGGCCTCGGCGATCCCGCAACCTGCTGAACCTGAGCCGACAAAAGTGACGCGTTGTTCGGCTAAACGGGTATTGGCAGCCTTACAGGCTGCCAATAAAGAGCCTACAGTGACTGCAGCAGTACCTTGGATATCATCATTGAAACAACAAAACTGGTCTTTATAGCGTTGCAGCAGCGGCATCGCATTTTTTTGTGCAAAGTCTTCAAATTGGATTAAAGCTTCCGGCCAGCGAACTTTTACTGCTTGCATGAACTGTTCGACAAATGCGTCGTATTCCTCACCGCTGATTCGCTGATGTCGCCAACCCATATACATGGGGTCGTTAAGAAGTTGTTGGTTATCGGTGCCTACATCTAACACAATGGGCAAGGTGTAAGCAGGGCTAATCCCACCGCAAGAGGTATACAGTGATAATTTGCCAATGGGGATCCCCATTCCACCGATACCTTGGTCACCCAGTCCCAAAATACGTTCGCCATCAGTCACCACGATAATTTTTACATTGTGACGAGTGGCGTTATTAAGTAATTCGTCGATCCGGTGGCGATTAGGGTAGGAGATAAATAAGCCGCGTGAGCGACGATAAATATTGGAAAACTGCTCACAAGCAGCCCCCACCGTTGGGGTGTAAATGATCGGCATCATTTCACTAATATGGTCTTCAACCAATCGATAAAACAGCGTTTCGTTAGTATCTTGAATATTGCGCAGATAGATATGGCGGTCTAAGTCGTTAGTGAAGCTCTGGTATTGCTTATAAGCGCGTTCACTTTGCTCATCGATGCTTTCAATGGTTTCGGGTAATAAGCCTTCTAAATTAAAGAAAATCCGTTCTTCTTGGTTAAAAGCGCTGCCCTTATTGAGTAGGGGCGTCTCTAATAGTGCGGGACCAGCATAAGGGATATAAAGCGGGCGTTTTTTATCATCCATGTTAATTGCATCTTTAAATCAGCTAAGGAAAGCAGCATTTTTCCATATTCTAGCGTGCTAGTCATGGCTAAAAGGTGTAGATGTTGAAGAAATGTTTAATTTTAGAGGGAATCAGAAAGAGGCGAGCCGGCACCGCCAATAGATAGGAGGGGCATAACGCCTACCAAACGAGGTGCTATCGCCCGGGCATCTAAAAGCGACAACCGACTTAATGTAAGCATAGATGACGCAATAAAGATTACCAGTTAAATGTTATTTAAATGTTAACTTGATGTTGTTTTGTTGGGTAAGTTATTGATGTGTGGTTGCACAATAGCTAAATAACAAGCCGCAGCGATCACCTCACAACAGAGGTGAGGCTTAGGTACTGCGTTATGGCGGCTTAAAGAAATTGAATATCTAGGTATAAGTAAGCTAACAAAAGCGCGGCAAACCCCTTATAGAACTCCCCGCCAGTCGCGTTTTGCAGCGAATCTACCCATTGTGGTAACCAAGAGAGCAATTGCTGCTTGATAAATTGGCCTTGAGCGCTGGTGGCTTTTTGACCATCACGGATAATCAAATTACCCAAATAATCTAACTGAATGGCTAGGTGATCTGCAGGTTCATTAAATGCTGGGTCTACTTGCATGCCCTGTTGTTTCAGCAGTGCCTGCATGTCTTCATGAGGCTGTTGGAACATCATTTTAGACCCTGAGTAAATAGAGGCGTACGGAGGCGCGCCCGTGTTGGCATCAGTGAGAAACAGTTGGCAGAAGTCTGCGGCCAATTCCAACTCTGGGTGGCGCATGGCTAGGCTGTGGGCTAAGCCATTATTAATACGTTGTACCGCGCTGCTTAATTCGGGAACCTCGGCCAGGTTTTTAAGCAGGGCGGCTCCTTCTCCAGAGATATAGTGATTAAGCTGTTGCTTATCTAGCTCTTTAGTAAAAGTACTCGCGAACCACCAATAGAGGCTGGCCCGTACTTCGCTTTCTTCGCTTGAGCTTACTTGCTCTAACATTTATGCCATCTCCTTAGGGCCACCGAATGACGATACCGCGGGGGCCTTACCGACAAATTTTTCAAATTCAACTAAACAAGTATTGGCGCTGGTGGCTTGGGCTAGCTGAGAGCTACCAATATCCATGGTCAGGGTATTTGGGTCGCCATAGGTATCTAACGCGCCTATTTTTTCATCTTCAGGCCCATACCAAGCCCCTTCGTGAATGCGCGCTACCCCTTTAGCGAATTTATCTGAGACTACGGCTCCTGCCAGTAACTGACCTCGCTGATTGAATACTCTCACTAAGTCGCCGTCTTTAATACCGCGTTTCTTGGCATCTTCTGGATTAATGTATATCGGCTCACGGCCTTGTACGGCATAGCTGGCACGATATTCTTCAGAGTCACACATTT
This sequence comes from Agarivorans sp. MS3-6, assembly GCF_054112545.1. NCBI lineage: Bacteria > Pseudomonadati > Pseudomonadota > Gammaproteobacteria > Alteromonadales > Alteromonadaceae > Agarivorans > Agarivorans sp. MS3-6. The sequence continues at coordinate 2,450,871 of NZ_CM134202.1, forward strand.
GAGAGTGTAGCCGTTGGTCGGGGTGACAAGATTGTAGCCAGATAGGAAATTTTTCAGAACCTGGGCCACCATGTGAGCGCTCGGCTTTTTCAAACCACATAGGGTGTCCTTGGCAGTCGTCATAACCATAGCGATCAATCTTACGACTAAATATTTCAATAAAGCCAGAGGGAGTACCCAAAGCATTAATTTCAGGATCAGCCCGAAAATCCGCTTGGCGAGTCCAGTTTGGGCCCTTACCAAAATCTACCCAGCCCTCTTTCCAAAAGGTGATAAAGTCTGGCATTTCAAACTTACCTTTATTGGCGGCGGCACATTCATCGTAGAGTTGTTTTACCCACTCCATTTCGGTCTTGCCTTGAGTATATTCTTTAGCTTTGCCAAAGCGTTGGCTGAGTAGGGTGAAAATCTCAAAGTCAGTTTTAGACTGATACAGTGGATCGACTAACTTGTGCATGGCAATAATACCGCGGTTGCTATACGAGCCATATAAATCAATATCGTTACGTTCCCACTGGGTACAGGCGGGCAGAACAATATCTGAGAAGCGGCAAGTCGCGGTCCATGTGAAGTCGACGCTTACAACGGTTTCTAATTTTTGGAAGGCTTTTTTCATACGGTTGCGATCTTGGTGGTGATGCCAAGGGTTACACCCTGAAAACACCATCATTTTCAAATCTGGAAGGGTGATTTTAGCCCCGTTGGCATTAATCACTTTGCCGGGTTCTAAAATCGCATCTACCCAACGGGCAACCGGGATGGTGCTGCTGTAGCCATTAAAGTCTTGGTTTTTGTGGATACGCTCATCCGGTTTGTCGGGGTTGCGTGGGTAAGCTCCCGGCCCTGCGGCGCCAGTAGATGGTACTCCAATAGAACTGTAATGGTGACCATAAGACACCCCGCCACCGGGCAAGCCTATCTGGCCTAACATCGCCGCTATAACCGCGCCCATCCAGTAAGGTTGTTCACCATGCTGTTGGCGCTGGATACACCAGCCAAACATGATTTGGGTTCTATCGCTGGCCAACAAGCGAGCAAACTGGCGAATGTCTTCGGCTGGTACGCCACAAATAGCTTCGGCCCATTCTGGGGTTTTCTCGATCTTATCTTTACTTTGTCCGGTGACGTAAGGAATAAAGTCTTCAAAACCAAGTGCGTAGGTATTGATAAACTCCTTGTCGTAAAGCTCTTCTTGATAAAGCGTATGGGCTATTCCCAGCATAAAGGGGACATCGGCCTGCGGATTCACATAACGTTGTTCGCAGCCTAAGTAGTCCTGTGTTTTAGTGCGTACAGGGTCGACACTAATCACTCTAATTTGTTTGTTGGCCACCTTATCTTTTAGTTGTTCTAGGTATTCAAATGACTCATGGGTTTCACAGGCCCAACCCACTTGTAGGTTTTTCACTAGGTCATTCGCCCACAATACAATGGTTTTACTGTTCTCTAAAATAAGCGGCCAAGAGGTTCCTTGTGCATACACCTCGGTAGTACCTAGCACATAAGGCATGATAGTTTGCCCTGCACCCGTTGAGTAATCCCCTACTTTTTTAACCGAAAAACCATGCATGGCAACTGCGCGTTCCATGTGATTTCCACATGAATGTACTTGACCGGTTTGTCGCCAGCCGGTTTGACCTGCATGCAAAGCCCAAGGGCCATAGTCTTTTTGCACCCGCTCTAATTCTTGATAGAACAAGTCTAGCGCTTCGTCCCAAGTGACCCGAATGAAGCGATTGTCGCCCCGTTGACTGGTATCGCTTTTATGGCGATTTAAGTACCAATCGTAACGCACCATCGGGTAACGAATGCGCGAAGGACTATAGATAATACCCCTAATGCCTTTCAGCATATCGGTGGGATACTTATCAGCTTCAAAGGCTTTGACCTCTTGCACCTTACCGCCATAAACACGTGCTCTAAACGCTCCCCAGTGAGAACCCGATACCTTCCACATACCTGCTGTTTCGGCGGCAGCCGCATCATTTGATACCGCCAATAAACTGGGACCTATCAAAGTACTAGCGCTGGTGGCTAAAATGCCTTTGAGAAAACCGCGACGAGTAATTGCCATGTTAATCTCCTTGAATTAGTGGCCAGCGTCAGAAAAGTCTGAAGAGTGTTTTTGCAAGTATTTTAATACTAGCGCCTGAGTATCACCGTCTAAATTTACAAACGACAACATACCGTTGAACATACCTGGCCAGGTATTGGTGTCGAAGTGGTTTTCTGCAGGCTGAGTATGACAAACACTACAGCTGGTATCGTAAGTGGATTTAGCAAACTGCCATAAGGTGTCTCGCGAATCGGTCAGCGAGCCATTGCGCATCCACAGTTCAATTGACACTTTCTGCCAAGGTAGGCCAGTGAGATCGTCTTCTTTGGTTTCACCTTTGGTTAACATGCTGTCGTTTTGCGCGACTTCTTTGGTTAAGTAGCCATCGTTGATGTTCATCGCAAAGTCTTCAAATAGAACCCGGCCAAACCCTTTAGTTTTGCGCCAGCCGTCAATTTCAACTTTAATCGCATCGCCTTTTACTTCGATAATTTTCACTTCAGTGGCGGCGTTCAGTTGGCCGGCTTCTTCACTGAGATCTGGATTTGTGAATAAGGGCAATTGCCGCACGCTAAAGTAGGCCTGACCTTCTTGGTAGCCTGAAGTTGCCATTTCTTCGAGTTTGGCTAAGGTGCCTTCGCCAGAATTCATATTTTCTGGTAGTTGGTGGGCAATACCTTTATGGCAGTCAATACAGCTTTGGTCACGCTCTGCAGCCATTTTCATTTGCGTTTGAGCACGCTCTGACATCGAATCGAAGTCCATGCTGTTGTAGTTGTGACAGTTTTTACACTCGAGAGAATTATTAGCGGTAAAACGATCCCATTCGTGTTGAGCAAGCTCCCCCCGTTTTGCTAGAAATTTCTCGCGAGTATTAATAGTTCCAAACACGGTACCGAAAACTTCTTTAGACGCCTGCATCTTTCGCGCAATTTTGTCTGTCCAATTGTGCGGTACGTGACAATCTGGGCAAGTAGCGCGTACGCCAGAGGTATTTTTCCAATGCACAGTGTCTTGTAATTCTACATACACGTTGTCAGCCATTTCATGACAGCCGATGCAAAACTTTTCAGTATTAGTCACTTCTAGTGCGGTATTAAAACCACCCCAGAAGATGATACCGGCAATAAAACCGCCAATAGTTAACAAACCAAAGCTTAAGTGTACGCTGGGTTTACTTATCACGGACCAGAATGTTTTCAGCAGTTTTTTCATTGTGTTATCTCACATCGCTGTGGGTTATTAAGGTTGCTAAAACGCTAAATAAAGCGAACAGATAAAGGTAGGTTATCCGTGTCCCGGAGGGCCCATTAACAGTTGCAGCATCCATACCGTAAAACCATAACCACCTACCAGTATCACCGCCAAAACGGGGAACAGAATGATGGTAATGAAGAGAAAGGTCTTCCACTCGCTCGATTTGCTTTGTTGCTCTGGCACGGTGTTGTGTTGAGACATGCTAAAGCGCTCCTACTTTACGGCCAACATATAGCTTCAACAGTAGACGCTGTTTGTACATTTAACCAGTTTGCAGGCTAATTTGGCTTAGTTAAAAAGAGGCAGAGAATAGCCAAGGTTTAATAACGGTTTTTTATTTGCTTGGGCATTGCCGCTATTTGTTGCTCAACCAGTGTCTCTAGCACGTTCCGCAGTGGCGTGGGGTTGAAGTCTTCAATTTGTTGTAACGTGTAGGCTATTGCTTCAATGGTAGACAAGCCTTGATCGATACGGGTTTTTCGAATGCGATATTGTCCTGCCGGTGCATTGGCAAAATGAAATTGGGCTATTTGTGTTAACCAAGGGTTTAGGTGCCAAAGCTTTAGCGCTTTACGCCAGGTGCCATCCAAGAAAATCAATGTAATGGGGAGCGGGCATGCGGGACGATTATTTGCCTCGGTTAAGGGCCTCTGTTGTTCTATGGCTTGGCTGGTTTCGCTTGGAAAAATTAGCCAGTACTGCTGTGGGTTTGCTGTTACCGCTTGGCAGATCTCATTGAAGTCAGCGGGCGTTTCACCAATCACTAACTGTGCTTTGTTGAGCGCTAAACTCGCTAGATGAGCGGTGCCTTTAGCATTTTTTTGTTCACTGGGGTGTTGCAGAATAAGTACCGAATGGCGGTGTTCACAGTTTGGGATATGTGGGCATAGGCAGTGGCTCACGGGGCGTAAGCAGCGCTGGCAACGGGGTCTACTCATAGTACTGTGCTTGGTCTGCAATTATCTGACACTCATTATAACCTTGCTGTCAGCTAAACCACTAGTGTTGCAAATGCCTAACTAGCTTAGATACTCGGCTTGTTGTTGCTTTATCCAAGCGCAGAGGTCTTCGGGGCAATGCTTGGATAGGTGCAAGTAGGTGGCAAGCTCACCTTGCGGTTCAAGCCAAGCCTTAAGGGTTCCCTCAGCCAAGCGTGATTCTACACTTATTTGCGGAAGTATTGCCCAACCTAGGCCTTCACTAAGCGCATCGAGTAATAGCGTTTCACCGCTAAATAGGTTGTTGTGTTGTGGCTCACGAATATCAAACAGTTTTAGGTGACTATCAAATAGCTGGCTATGATTGACCAGTTTGGGGTGAGCCACCTTCACCAGTTTTGCTGCCTGCCAATCTAATACTTCGATTTCTGGACGCTGATTATTCGCAGAGAAACTAAAGTGCATCATTTGTTGCTGGCCAGCGGTAAAATTGAGCTCTAATAAATGGTCGTATCGATGAAGCTGGCTAGCGAGCAACGTTAGCCATGGGCTGGGGAACCAGCTTTGATAGCTGATACTGAGTTGTAAACTTTGGCCTTGTTGTAGATGCTGACAGTGGCGTTGCAACTCCTGGTAGCGGTGAACGATCAATTCGGCTTGTTCCACCATGGCTAAACCCGCTTGGCTTAAATGAAACGGTGGAGATTGTTGGGTAAAGAGCGAACAAGCAAGCGTTAGTTGTAACTGGTCCAATTGCTCGAGTATTTCATCGGGGCTAAGTTTTAGCTGCGTAGAGCAATGGGCTAAATCACCATGCCTGGCAACACAAACAAAAGCCTTGAGTGCGGGTAAATATTTAGGATCATCCATCATAGGCACTTAGTCCAAGTAAGTTCAGGCACTGAGCTACTAAGCTGTTGTGCTGACCGCTTTGCCACAAAATTTCTATTTCTAATCTTGCTGGAGAAAAATAGTTGCTTAAATGTAGCTCGATTAAACTCCCGTTGCGAAAACTAGGCTCCAGCCAATGACGCGGGGCAATCGCCCAGCCCATGCCTAACACTAATAAATCATGCAGAATTTCTCGGTGCTCTAAGTGCCAGCAATTAACCCTATTGAGTTGCAACTCTGTGGGCAAATGGCTCAGACAGAGCTGCCGATGGCGCTGTAATTGTTCAGCACTAAGTTGTTGATGCCTGCTTAGGCTATGGCGTGCAGCACAAGCTAACGCTAAGTTTAAACTGCAATATCGCCTTGAGTGAGTTTTGGGCGGTTTTTGTTGTTGCGCGACACGCAAGGCAATATCTATCTCGCCCTGACATAATTGAGCTTGTAACTGTTGTTCGCTGAGCTGCACCAGTTTGAGCTGTTGTAATGCCAACTCAGAGATAAACCTTGGATAGCAATGCAGCAGGCTTTGACTCGGTACAAACTCATCCATACCAATAATTATTTGTTGAGGTCGAGTCGCGGTGTCTTGGCTTTGAAATAGGTTGTTCAGTTGCAACTGTAACTGCTTAGCCCGTCGGTATAACAACTGTCCTTGCGGGTTTAAACGTGTGTAGTTGGCTTCGAATAGGCGACAATGCAAACTTTTTTCTAAGCGGATGAATAGCTGCTCTCGTTGCCCGGGCGTGTTGGTTTCTGGATATTGATGTTGTTGCTCGTAAGCTTTCACAAATTGGTTGAGCAACTGAATATCTGGTGAGGGCATCGCCATTATCCCATTCTCTGCCGCAGTTGCTTTAAGGCTAGCAGAGAATGGCAGGAAATTAGCCCAATTTAGAACATATAACGAACTCCGGCACTAAATTCAAGCTTCACATCTATGTTGTCTACCACATAGATAATCGGCTGTACTTCGGCGAAAAAACGGAATTGTTCCACAGCTCTATTTGCGCCAAATACAGCTCTAGCCCCTAACTTTTTGTGCTTACTGTCACTGAGCTTACCGCCAAACCCGTAATAGAAATAGGGCTGCTCTTTAAAATCAAACATCTTATCGGCGCTGAGCGATAAATCGTTAAACCCAAGATTGACGCGAATATCATCAAACTGAGCACTGATCCCGTTATCGCTGCCAACCATTACTCCCAATTCAGGATTTGCATAACTTGGATTGGCCGCCAACGCTAACAATGCACTGAGTAGTAAAACACTTCGTTTCATATTCACCTCTTAATTAATCTAAGGAGCATTTTAGTGCTCATCGGCACGAGGGTAAACAAGGCCTGTGTAATAACGAGTGATAGACGGAAAATATTCGTGACACCTTAGATAGTTTATTCAAATCATTCGATTAAAGCTTGTCGCTACTCACAGAGCGTGCTAAATCTAGAGGTAGTGGAAGTAGAACTAATGCTTACCGCTGGGCGCTAACTATTATTAGTCGTAAGGAGTGCTTATGAGAAGTGACATTAACTTCGCAAAAACCGGATTGCTAAGCCGTTACTTAGCTGAAAGAGAACAATTCTTTAAAGGAGCATGCTGTTTTGTTCCTGATTCCCATCAAAACCTTAAAGAGCAGCAACAATCAGCCTTGCAACATGCCTATCAACAATCTTGGATTAATATTTCAGAGTTTCAACATTGGTCGCAACAGCTAGACCTGTAATTCGCTAAGTCGCTTAACTCACCACGCGAAGGTTTGAGTGAGTTTTGCTCGGGTAACTCAAAATAGGCTATCGGTAACTTGATAGCCGCAAGCTGCTGACGTAAAAATTGATTCAGTGGCAGCTTGCCTAGCGGAGCTTCACTGCTAATAAAAGCCACTGGCCGTTGGCCATACTCACTATTTTGCTGAGGAACCACAATCGCTTGATTGATCTGTGGGTGTTGCAGTAATGCCAGCTCTATTTCTTCAGGCTGAATGTTTTCACCAGCACAAATAAACATGTTGTTGCTGCGACCCAGTGTATATAGCCGGTTGCCTTCAATACGCCCAGTATCGCCACTGTTAAACCAGCCTTTGGGGTCACTGGGGCGAAGTATTTCGCCATTTTTCCAATAGCCTAAAAATAAGGTCTCGCCGCGCAAATAAATTTCACCTTGATGAATTTTGGCGTGGCGGTGAGGTAACAACTGATAGGTGGGGTGTTCTAGGCGGTGGTTGCGCGTAGCCACCTGCGAGCTTAACTCGCTGCTCCCATAGGAGCTGTACACCTGAAAGCCACGGCTAATGGCATCTTCCAATAAGCTATCGTTACAGGCGGCGCCACCAATCAGAATGTGTTTAAGACTCAGCGCGCTGGCCCAGAATTTGGCTTGGGTAAGTAAGCGATAGAGCTGCGTAGGGACCAAAGAGACATGGGTGGTGTCGCTGGCGACTAAATCAGGGAAAACACGGCCTTTGTTTTGCGCCACCACAATGCGAGCGCCAGCCAGTAAACAACGCCATACAATGGCTTGGCCGCCAATATGATAGAGCGGCAGTGACAACAGCCACTGGTCTTGTTCAGTTAGCGGGATGACGGTTTGCGAGCCTAGGGCGCTGTAATAGTGATTTCGCCAACAATGCACTACCGCTTTAGGTGGGCCGCTGCTGCCAGAAGTAAATACCATGCTAAGCGGCCGTTCGGCATCAAGTCTGGTGACCGGCTCAATATCCATATCTTGAAAGGGATTGAACTCAATCTGCACTGCTGGTGCTAAAGGCAGCGCTAGATCGCTCCAATAAAACTGGCTATCTACCGATTGGCTGAGGCTTTGTAGCTGCTGGAGTGGGTGGTGGTGATTAAGCGGACAATACACATAAGCTAGCTGCAAACTACACAACTGTAGCAGTAACATGCGCAGCGGGTCTTCGCCAAAACAACATACTCTTGAACCTTCGCCCACACCTTGCTTACGCAGTTGCGCTGCGGTGGCGTTAACCATGGTGTTTAGCTGTTGGTAGCTAAAGTGTTGCTCACCAATGCTCAACGCAATATGCTCAGGCCTAATTTGGCATTGCTGCTGCAGTGGCTGTATTGACAAAGAATTGATACTCATAGCGGTATTATGCCGCAAAAACTTGATGATGTCGCCGCTAGCAAAACAGGGCTAGCGGCGTTTTAAATGGTCCCTTAGGCAAGTAGCGCACTTAGGCCAAAGGCGGCTGTTAGGCCTGCAATAGCACGCGTTATTGTTAGACCATGCTGGGAGCGTAGGGCAGCTTTACCTAGTAGGTAACCACCACAAATTAAGGTGACAGAGCTAGCAATAAAACCTGCGAAGAATAGTGTTAAATCAGCACCGGCGGGTACTTCGTTACCATGGGCTGCACCGTGTAAAGCCGCCACCAAACATACCACTAAGCCGGCGATGCCTGCAGAGCGCGGTAACAACTTAGCGACTAATACCGCCATCACTAATAATGATACCGCTAAACCTGTTTCTAACATTGGTGGTACAAGCCCAAAGCTAGCGACTAGCGCTGCCAATACTAAAGCAAACAAGCTTTGGCTTAGGCTTAGTTTGAGCTTGCCCGTTTGACTCGCCAGTAGGCCAATTAAGCTTAAAGCCAACAAATGGTCTATACCTGTTAGCGGGTGTAATAGCCCAGCAGATAGGCCGTGGTGTGCGCCTTCGTGGGCAAAACCAGGTAAGCTAAATAGTAGGCCTGCGGTTAAGGTAAGTAGTTTTTTCATGGGTCAATATCCTTATAAAATAGATTAGTTAGCAGTGGCTGGGCTAGTTTCTTCTAACATGCCTTGCTCAATAATGAAGCTGATGATGTCTTGTAAACCCTGATTGGTTTTAAGGTTGCTGAATACAAATGGGCGCTCACCGCGCATTTTTTTAGCATCACGATCCATCACCTCAAGAGACGCACCCACATAAGGGGCTAAATCGGTTTTGTTGATGATTAATAAGTCTGACTTAGTAATACCGGGCCCGCCTTTTCGCGGGATTTTATCGCCAGCACTTACGTCAATCACATAGAGGGTTAAATCGCTTAACTCGGGGCTAAACGTAGCACTCAGGTTGTCACCGCCACTTTCAACCAGAACTAGATCTAATCCTTTGTGACGACGGTTTAGCTCAGCAATCGCGGCTAGATTCATCGAGGCATCTTCGCGGATCGCGGTATGCGGACACCCGCCTGTCTCAACGCCTAAAATACGATCTTCGGCTAACGCGTCATTGCGTAATAAAAATTGTGCATCTTCTTTGGTGTAAATGTCATTGGTCACTACGGCTAGGTTGAAGCGATCTTTTAGCTCTCGACATAAGGCGGTTAGTAGCGCTGTTTTGCCAGAACCTACTGGGCCACCGACTCCTACACGTAAGGTTTGTTTAATGCTCATGGTTTTTATTCCTCATAATTGCTGCTGCGCTTAAGAGCGGAACAGTCGACAATATTGGGTTTCATGTAAGGTACTGGCCAAGCTCAAGGCTGGCAGTGACCCGCTAATTTGTTCAAAAGGTAGAGCGAGCCCTGATTCACGCGCAGTAGGAAGTTTAGGGAGTAATTCGCTCAGCAATTTCTGGCAAGCGGTTTGCCCTAGGGGGAGGGTTTTACCGGCTACCGCTAATTGGTTTTCTAACCATGTCCATAAATAACCATCAGCCAGTTGATTGAGTTCTACTTGCCAATGCACTCCAGCTAAAGCAAACATGCTGGTCCAACTCATGGCTTCGTCGCTCAGTGGCTTGGTAATGTTAGCGTCCAGTTGGTTTAATAAGGTGCGTAAGGCATTACCCATTTGCACATCTTCAAGTTCTAATTCGAGAGTTTCTCGGCTAGCAATTAGTTCCAAATTCAAGCACTCAAATTTGGCGTAGTCTTGCTCAGCCAATGCCCGATAGAGTGCCGCTAACATCGGAATATCTAAGCAGGCTAAACCTGCATCTAAGCAGCCACTAATCCAGCTATTTAGCTGATTTGGATTATTTACCCAGCCGTTCTCAATGGCATACTCCAAACCTTGCGAGTAGGCAAAACCACCTACTGGCAAGCTTGGGCTAACCAATCGCATCAGCTGCAGTTGCGCCAAGCTACTCATTAGTGACTATGCGCCGGCAAATGGCTATGGTAAGCGCCCGTCTCTGGGTCAAAAGGTCCTTGGTGTTGTTCAACACGCAAACCGTAAAGCTCGACTAAATCTTGCAATACATGGTCTGGCTGAAAGCGCACCCAACCTTCACCAATTTGTAGCGGCGTATGGCGGTTACCTAAGTGATAGCAAACCTTTGCGAACATCAACGGGTCATCGCTATAGGCGGTAGTCACTAACTCATCGGCACTTTTAATTTCCACCACTTCGCCATTTTCGGCTTCAAGAAACTGGCCGTTTTGCAGCACTTGGCCACGCTCTAAAAAAAAGCCAATGTCTTGCTTGTCTTCGGTTTGTGCCTTAATTCGCGCTTTTTTACGCAGTTCGTAACTCAATACCACCTGATGATGCACCGGGCCATGGTAGTGATGGAGGGTTTGATACACCTTTAACATTCATTCTCTCCTTAAAATAAAAAGTAACGCTGAGCCAGCGGTAATTCAGTGGCGGGTTCACACTCCAGTAGCTGACCATCGGCGCGTACTTCGTAGGTTTGTGAATCCACTTCCATATGGGGTTGATAATGGTTATGCACCATGTCTTGTTTTTTGATACTACGGGTATTTTTACAGGCCACTAAACGACTGGTTAAACCCAAGGTTTCTTTCACTTTGGCGTCTATTGCGGCTTGGCACACGAAGGTCACTCGAGTTTCACTCATGGCTTTACCATAGGCGCCAAACATTGGGCGATAATGCACGGGTTGAGGGGTTGGGATCGATGCGTTAGGGTCGCCCATTGGCGCAGCGGCGATGGCACCGCCTTTTATAATGAGCGAAGGTTTAGCGCCAAAAAAGGCCGGCTTCCATAACACCAGGTCGGCTAATTTACCCACTTCGATAGAGCCAACCTCATGGGCGATACCATGAGTAATCGCCGGGTTTATGGTGTATTTGGCTACGTAGCGTTTAGCACGAAAGTTATCACAGCCAATGTCTTTATCTTCTGGTAATAAACCTCGCTGAACTTTCATCTTGTGGGCGGTTTGCCAAGTACGGGTAATGACTTCACCAACCCGGCCCATTGCTTGTGAATCAGAGGCAATCATCGAGAAAGCGCCTAAGTCATGTAAAATGTCTTCGGCGGCAATGGTTTCTTTACGAATTCGAGAGTCGGCAAAGGCGACGTCTTCAGGAATAGCCGGATCAAGGTGGTGACATACCATCAACATGTCTAAGTGCTCGTCTACGGTATTGATGGTGTAGGGGCGAGTAGGGTTGGTAGAAGACGGTAATACATTGTCTAAGCCACAAGCCGTAATAATATCGGGAGCATGACCACCACCGGCGCCTTCGGTGTGATAGGTATGAATGACCCTACCTTTAAAGGCTGCAATGGTATCTTCTACAAAACCAGATTCGTTTAAAGTATCGGTATGAATGGCTACCTGTACGTCGTAATTTTCTGCCACGGTTAAACAGTTGTCGATAGACATTGGCGTGGTGCCCCAGTCTTCATGCAGTTTTAAGCCCATGGCACCGGCGATCAGTTGCTCTTCTAGTGGGCGCGGTAGGCTGGCGTTGCCCTTGCCTAAAAACCCTAAGTTCATTGGGAAACTATCGGCGGCTTGTAACATTTTTCCTAGGTGGAAAGGCCCTGGGGTACAAGTGGTCGCGTTGGTACCCGTTGCTGGGCCTGTACCGCCACCTAACATGGTGGTGGTGCCTGACATTAAAGCTTCTTCGATTTGCTGTGGGCAAATGAAGTGGATGTGTGAGTCTACGCCGCCAGCGGTAACAATTTGGCCTTCGCCGGCGATGACTTCGGTACCGGCACCAATTTCAATGTCGATATTATCTTGAATATCGGGGTTACCGGCTTTACCAATCGCCTGAATACGACCTTCTTTTAAGGCAATATCGGCTTTCACAATGCCCCAATGATCTAAGATTAAGGCGTTGGTAATCACCGTGTCAGGTACCATGGCGCAGCCGGCTTGGCTTTGTCCCATGCCATCACGAATCACCTTACCGCCACCAAACTTCACTTCGCTGCCGTATTGAGCGTAATCTTTTTCTACTTGAATGATTAGCTCGGTATCGCCTAGGCGTACTTTATCACCTACGGTGGGGCCGAACATTTCGGCATAGGCGCGTTTATCCATCTTGCTCATGCTTGTTCCTCGCTGTCTAAGCTACCCATTACTTCCCCTCTAAAGCCGTACACTTCGCGTTTACCGCTAAGTGCCACTAGCTCTACCTTACGGCTCTGGCCTGGCTCAAAGCGCACCGCGGTGCCAGCGGCAATATTTAGGCGAAAGCCCAGTGCCGCTTTACGGTCAAAATGTAAGGCCGGGTTAGTTTCGGCAAAATGGTAGTGCGAACCTACTTGCACGGGGCGGTCACCACTATTGGCAACGTCAACGGTTACGGTAGCTAAACCTTGATTTAGCTCTATCCAACCGTCTTCAATGATCAGTTCTCCAGGTATCATTTGCTGTTCCTTTATTGGTGGCCTAAGGGATCGGGTTATGCACGGTGACTAATTTGGTGCCGTCGGGGAAAGTGGCTTCCACCTGTACTTCGTGCACCATTTCGGCAATGCCATCCATTACGTCGTCGCGGGTTAACAGGGTGCGTCCCCAGCTCATTAACTCGGCAACTCGGCGACCTTCGCGCGCGCCTTCAACAATACTGGCCGAGAGGTAGGCTACCGTTTCTGGGTAGTTGAGTTTTAGCCCTTTGTTTTTGCGTCGCTCGGCGACCAAAAATGCGGTAAACAGCAATAACTTATCTTTCTCTCTAGGGGTTAATTCCATGTTTGCCTCGTAGTGTTTTAAATTAGGTATTCCAAATGCGTGGACGCACTGCGACATGTCCTAAGGTGCGTGGGCGAATGACCGCCCATGCGTCTTCAAACTGTTGGCGTACGATTTCAGCTTTATCACCCAAATAGCGTAAAATGATTAAGCCTCTTACCAAGGTTGCCCCAATCTCTGGGCAACTTAGTTGTTGACGAAGATCTTCCAATAATTGTTTTTGCTCAGCTTCGCTGAGTTGGTCAACCGTGGCTAACATGCAGGCGTAAACGTGTTTACCTGCCAGCGCCGCTGGGTTGTTAGCGGTAATGGCGTTATGTATACGGGTATTTTCAATTAATAGTGGGCGCTGTTCTCGATACACTTTGATTGATTGCAGTAGCTCGCCGTTATCAAAGTCTTCCTCACTGGCTTTACGGCCTAGACAGGTAATTTCCCAGGCAATCAATTGCGCATTACCCTGCAGCATAAAGTGGCTGTCTAAACGCCCTTGCGCACCATTAAACACAATCGTTTCGGGAGGAAGCCATTCCAGGCTGCTGTTATTTTGCACATGGAAACGCTGCTGCTGAGATTGCTGTTGGCGGGCCAAGTTAGAGCGGTATAACTTGCCAGAGGCCGGGGTGGTCAGTACCACTTTACTGCCTTCAAAGCACTCTACATTCATGAGCAGTTTGTCGCCCGCCACTAAACCACCCGGTGGGTGTAACAAATAAACGTGGCAGCAGTCTGGTGCGGTTAATTCCGGATGAAACGGTCGCTGTACCCTTAACGGGCCAATGCTCTTGTTGAGCGTTAACCGTGTTTTGTTAGCAATAGGCGCAAAGCCGAGATCAAGCTGAGCTAACCAACCCTGTTTAATCGGTGCTGATGTCTTGCTGTGCTTGGTTTGAATAAGCTGGCTCACATTGGTCCCTTGGCTAACTGATTGTTTCGATTCTTTTTGCTTAGCTATATACAGCAAGAAACAAACCAGTTTTTCAGCCTGACTATAGGCGCGACTTTGTACCACATTGGTGCTTTTCTTTGGTTTCGAATTGGATCAATTTGGTGCGTTTGTTTCAAAAGGGTGCGTCAATTTGGGGGTTGCTTGCTAGTTGATCATTTTGGTGCGTTTTTTAGAGTGGTTCGCTCGAAAACTGTGCGTTAATGATTTGTTAATTTTAACCTTTGTTTATTAAGTTGTTGATTTTATTGTTTTTGTCTTCTTTGGCACAGTCAGTGCTCTAGTGTATTCAGCACTGCATGAGGTACCGCATGCTCTAAAGGACTATAAAATAATAGGATATATAGCAATGACACAACATAGCAAATGGAAGAAGTTGGTAACGGTAGCGGGCGGCGTAGCCCTAGCCTTTTCAATGAATGCGGCACAAGCAGCAGAAACGATTAAAGTGGGTGTTTTACACTCTTTATCAGGCACCATGGCCATCAGTGAAACAACACTGAAAGACACGGTGTTAATGATGATTGAAGAGCAAAACAAAAAAGGTGGCCTACTAGGTAAAAAGCTTGAGCCGGTAGTGGTTGACCCTGCTTCAAATTGGCCTTTGTTTGCAGAAAAAGCCCGTGAATTATTAGATAAAGAACAAGTGGACGTTATCTTCGGTTGTTGGACGTCGGTATCGCGTAAGTCGGTACTGCCTGTTATTGAAGAACTGAACGGCATGCTGTTCTACCCTGTTCAATACGAAGGTGAAGAAAGCTCTAAAAACGTATTCTATACGGGCGCTGCTCCTAACCAACAAGCTATTCCTGCGGTTGATTACTTAATGGCAGAAGAAGGTGTTGAGCGTTGGGTACTCGCGGGAACCGATTACGTATACCCACGTACGACTAACAAAATTCTTGAAGCTTACTTGAAGTCTAAAGGCGTCGCTGACGCAGACATCATGATTAACTACACGCCATTTGGTCACTCTGATTGGCAAACCATCGTTTCTGATGTGAAGAAATTTGGTGGCGCAGGTAAGAAAACAGCGGTTGTTTCAACTATTAATGGTGATGCAAACGTACCGTTCTACAAAGAGCTAGCTAACCAAGGTATCTCAGCAGAAGACATTCCAGTAGTGGCCTTCTCTGTAGGTGAAGAAGAACTATCTGGTTTTGATACGGCGCCTCTTGTGGGTCACTTAGCGGCTTGGAACTACTTCCAGAGTGCTGACAGCGAAGCAAACGAAAGCTTTATTGAAGCTTGGAAAGCTTACACGGGTGACGACAAGCGTGTAACTAACGACCCAATGGAAGCAACATACATTGGTTTCCAAATGTGGGCTGAAGCGGTTGAGAAAGCCGGTACTACAGATACTGACCCAGTACGTGACGCAATGTACGGTATCACCGTGCCTAACTTAACTGGCGGTTACGCAGTAATGAATACTAACCACCACCTAACTAAACCAGTACTTATTGGTGAAATCCAAGCTGACGGTCAATTTGAGACAGTATGGCAAACAGCGGGTGGCGTAATTGGTGATGCATGGACAGACCATCTTGAAGAGTCTGCGTTGATTGTTGCTGATTGGACAGCACCGATAGCGTGCGGCAACTTCAATATTAAAACAGGCCAATGTTCAGGTCAGAACTACTAAGCTAGTTCGCGTAAACAGCTAAGCGCCTTAGGCGCTTTATTAAAAAAGGCGCGACTGGAGTGATTCGGTAGCGCCTTTTGTATTTGAATCAATCAAGAGTAGGGATTGTTTTGAGCATATACATATCTCGTTTCTCTCGCTTTATTGCCAGTGTATTACTCGTATTGTGGGTACTACCAGCGGCAGCTAGCGACTGGGAACAGGCAGTGCAGGCCTTAACTGCAAAAAATAATAATCAAAAAAAACAAGCTATTGAAGCGCTTATCGCCACTGGCGATACGCGTAACTCATTAATATTTCAAAGTTTGCTAGACGCAACACTGTATTACCAAAAATCAGACAAACAGGTGGTAGTGGCGACCAAAACGGGGAGTGAATATGCCTTGGTGTCGGTGATTGATGGCAGTGATTTAGGGCTGGTGAAGAAGTCAAAGATCAAAAAAGTGTCTGTGAATAACAAAATTCGCCGTCAGCTACGCAATGGTTTAGCGCTGGTGGGGTTAAATGCTGAATCGTCAATTGACCGTATTGCTGCGATTCGCTCCTTGATGAATGACGCAGATGCCAGTTACAGCCCCTTAATTGAAAAACGTTTAGTGGCTGAGCAAGATAAAGACGTCATCGCCAAGTTAAAAGAGATGCAGGCCATCATCAATTTGCAGTTTGCCGATGCGCCTGCGCGTGTTGAAGCGGCCCAACTGCTCGCTGGTAAGCTCGACCCAGCTTCACGCAATGTCTTGGTTAAACAGCAAGCCAGTGAACAAGATGCTGAAGTACTAGAAGAAATTGATAAAGCCATCGCGACTAACCAGCAGTTACTGCAAGTAAACAGTATCGCTGAAAACATGTACTTTGGCCTAAGTTTAGGCGCTGTATTGCTACTGGCAGCAGTAGGCCTGGCCATTACCTTTGGGGTGATGGGCGTGATCAACATGGCCCACGGCGAAATGATTATGCTTGGGGCGTATACCACTTATGTGGTGCAGCAGTTAATGCCTAACAATATTGAGTGGTCATTATTAGTGGCGGTTCCTGCTGCCTTTGTGGTGTCAGGTTTAGTGGGTATTTTGATTGAGCGCGGCGTTATTCGTTTTCTCTACGGCCGACCTCTAGAAACCCTATTGGCTACTTTTGGTTTAAGTTTAATGTTGCAGCAAGCGGTGCGCAGTATTTTTGGTCCCTTAAACCAAGCGGTGATTACCCCGCAATGGATGAGTGGCTCGTTAGAAATTAACGGCGTGTTATCGCTGACCTATAACCGCTTATACATCATTGTGTTCAGCTTTATGGTGGTTGCCCTGTTGTGGACTATTTTGCGTAAAACTTTTTTTGGTTTGCAAATGCGCGCGGTAACTCAAAATCGCCCTATGGCCAATTCAATGGGCATTCGCTCAAGCTGGGTAGACGCGATGACCTTTGGTTTGGGCTCTGGTATTGCCGGTGTGGCCGGTGTGGCCTTAAGTCAGTTAACTAACGTCGGCCCTAACCTTGGTCAAAACTACATTATTGATTCGTTCATGGTGGTGGTATTTGGTGGTGTAGGCAACTTATTTGGTACCGTGATTGGTGCCTTAACCTTAGGTGTGGCAAACAAGCTGATGGAACCCTTTGCTGGCGCAGTATTAGCCAAAATTATGGTGTTGGTATTCATCATCTTGTTTATTCAAAAACGTCCTCGAGGCTTGTTTGCCTTGAAAGGCCGTACGGTGGAGGACTAAGTCATGCCAAAGTCATTATTAGTAAGATTTTTAGTGAAAGATAAAGTGGGCAACGCGATGTTGTTAGCTTTACTATTGTCGGCGATTTTAGTGCCAATGATGAGCCTATTGCTTAGCCCAGAAAACCCGCTGCATTTAAGCAGCTACTGGGTCACCTTGTTAGGTAAATACCTATGTTATGCCCTGTTGGCTATTGCCGTTGATTTGGTATGGGGGTATTGCGGTATTTTGAGTTTGGGTCACGGGGCCTTCTTTGCATTGGGTGGTTATGCTATGGGCATGTACCTGATGCGCCAAATTGGTGACCGAGGTGTATACGCCAATCCTGAATTACCGGACTTTATGGTGTTCCTTGATTGGTCTGAGCTGCCTTGGTACTGGTTTGGTTTTGATATGTTCCCCTTTGCTATGTTAATGGTGTTTTTAGCACCAGGAATATTGGCGTTCATCTTTGGTTATTTAGCGTTCCGTTCGCGAGTAACAGGGGTATATCTGTCAATTATTACCCAAGCCCTCACTTATGCCTTAATGCTAGCCTTCTTCCGCAACGACATGGGTTTTGGCGGTAACAACGGCTTAACCGACTTTAAAGATATCCTGGGGTACAACTTGCAAGCGGATACCACCCGTGCGGTGTTGTTTGCCTTAAGCGCTTTAGCCTTAGCCGGTGCTTACGTATTGTGTCGCTGGATCGTTAACTCAAAACTGGGTCGAGTATTAATTGCGGTGCGTGATAGTGAGAGCAGAACGCGCTTTATTGGCTATAGAGTAGAACGCTTCAAGCTATTTGTGTTTGTTGTATCAGCGATGTTGGCGGGGGTGGCAGGGGCCTTATATGTGCCGCAAGTGGGCATTATTAACCCTGGTGAATTTGCCCCGCTTAATTCGATTGAAAGCATTGTTTGGGTAGCCGTAGGCGGCCGAGGTACCTTGTTTGGTGCAATATTTGGCGCGCTATTGGTGAACTTTGGTAAGTCTTGGTTTACCGGTGCTTTCCCCGAACTATGGTTGTTCTTCCTAGGTGGTTTGTTTGTGGTGACTACCTTGTGGTTACCTAAAGGCGTGGTGGGGTTATATGCCAGCATTAAGCGAAAAATAAGTGAACGTGCGGCGATGAAACCTAGCGAAACTAAGCAAGCTGTTGAAGCCACAGAGGTAAGCAGCGAGGGCGGTAAAGCGCCTGCAAAGCCAAGTGAAGGAGCAGCAAATGCGTAGTGTACATATTCCTCAAGACACCATTTTATATGTTGATGGTGTTACTAAGAGCTTTGATGGCTTTAAAGCACTTAATAGCTTGTCGCTAATTTTAGAGCCCGGCCAAATGCGCGCCATCATTGGCCCCAATGGCGCCGGTAAAACCACCATGATGGATGTGATTACCGGTAAGCTGCGCCCCGATGAAGGCTCGGTTTTCTTTAATAACGACATCGACTTGACCCAGCACGACGAAGCCGAAATTGCCAACATTGGTATTGGTCGAAAATTCCAAAAACCGTCGGTGATAGAAAACCTCAGTGTGTTTGAAAACCTCGAGCTTGCCTTGGCGGGGCGACGTGGTGTATTTGAATCGCTGATGCATAAACTGTCTTCCAGTGATAATAAGCAAATTGGCGATACGCTAGCTTTGATCCGCTTAAGCGACAAGCAAGACTGGTTGGCTGGCGCTTTGTCTCACGGTCAAAAACAGTGGTTAGAAATTGGTATGTTGATCATGCAAGAACCACAACTTCTGCTGATTGATGAGCCCGCCGCAGGCATGACCGACGAAGAAACCGCGCTTACCGCCGAACTGTTTAAAGAGCTAGCAAAGAAGCACTCTTTGGTGGTGGTTGAACACGATATGGATTTTGTAAAAGCCCTCGATTGTCCAGTAACGGTATTACACGAAGGTTCGGTATTAGCCCAAGGCACCCTTGAGCAAGTACAGAAAAATCAACAAGTTATTGAAGTGTACTTAGGGCGCTAGGAGGCGAAATAATAATGTTAGAACTTTCTCAAGTGGATAGCCACTATGGTGCTAGCCAAGCCCTATACAATGTAAATTTGAGCGCTGAGCCGGGCAAAATAAGCTGTGTATTAGGGCGCAATGGGGTAGGTAAAACTACCTTGCTCAAGGCCTTAGCTGGCCAGCAAAACATTAGCGCTGGCAGCATCATGTTTAACGGTAAAGATATTAGTAAAATGTCGGCCGCACAGCGTGCCAAACAGGGCATTGCTATTGTGCCACAAGGGCGTGAAATATTTGGTCAGTTAACGGTGCTGGAAAACCTAAAAACGGGTTTTTCTGTGTTGCCAAAATCAGAGCGATTTATTCCTGATGAAATATTTCGTTTGTTCCCGGTGCTTAAGCAAATGCTAGCCCGGCGTGGTGGTGATTTATCGGGTGGTCAGCAGCAACAGCTGGCGATCGCAAGAGCCTTAATCATGCGCCCTAAACTACTGATGCTCGATGAACCCACCGAAGGGATTCAACCGTCGATTATTAAAGACATCCAAAAGGTATTGGCATTACTGCGCGATCGCGGCGAAATGGCGATTGTATTAGTAGAGCAGTACTTTGACTTTGCGGTGGCCTTAGCCGATCACTACACCGTGTTAGACCGTGGCAATGTGGTGCTGCAAGGCAGTAAAGACCAAGTAGACGAAGCCGATGTTAAGCGCTGGATGAGTGTTTAACATTTAACTCAGGTTACTACTATGGCCGCTCTCTTGAGCGGCTTTTTTGGTTTTTTAAAAGACTTTTGTTGATTAAGGTTTCGTTAATCTACCTTCATTCGACAGGTAAGCCTGCAGCTCAATAAAACCTTATTATGCAAAACTATGATTTTAGGCTGTGTATCAAATTTTTATTAATATCAGTATGTTAATCTCATGGCCTCAATACTTATAGATGACTCATTGCTACAAGGAGGTAGTTTTGCATTTAGGTTTTCCTGCCGTATTCGTCACCATTTTTCTGGTGGCTTGCGCCACCAATACTCCTTCAAAGGTTGACGTTGCAGTAACACCCAGCAACAGTGAGCAACCGGCAGTAGCGGGTGCTACCAAGCCTGAGTATGATGATTCTGTACCACAAGCAAAGCCCATACTTGGCGATTCTCCGGCAGTAACCCAAAATCTTAAAACCGGAATGAAGCGGTTAACAGCGCTGCTTTCTCGATCTCACATACAAGCTTTTGACTCTCAGCGCCTATTATCTCAGTACTATTTTGATCAGTTAATTGCGCTTGAATTTAGTCAACAGTGCTTGCTGAGCGCAGAAGAACTTAGCGCTTTACGCCAAACATATCGGGATGATTTAGCCTTAGGTTTGGCTAAAGGCCTGTTGGACAGTAGCTTATCTATCTTGTCTTTAGCTGATGAGCGAAAGCAGCAATCTCTAGTTTACAAAATTCAGCAATTTGAACCAGAACAAGCACCTGTTAGTCAGCATGCCGCCCATGAGTTAAGCGCTTGTTGGCAACAGCAATTGCAAGACGATTTGCAGTGGTTAGCGCGGCTAGGCTTAGATACAGAAAGCGCTCGCCAGTTTGTGTATAAACGTTACCAACTGCAGTTAGACACACTTGAGCAGAACACCGATATTCATCAATTTGACCGTTTAGCGCAAGCTTACGTGAAAGCTTACTCTAACTCCGAATCTTACCATTCTGCTGAATATAAAGAACAGTATAGGAAGGTTTCAAATGGAACGTATGGACTAGGTTTGGTGTTTGATAGTGACACGAAAGGAGCGAAAGTTAAGTACAAGCGGGGACATTCCAACAGTGCGCTAAAAGTAGATGATGTGATTGTTGCTATTGAAGACAATGGCAGGGTGATACCACTATTAGGTGAAGAGCTGGCCAGTATTGTTAGCTTGGTCAAAGGGCCAGAAGGTAGCACTGTAAAGGTCATGGTGCTTAAAGCCAATAGTAATGAGTTAGTTACTTATACGGAGCAGCGAATCGCTTTTAAGCGGGAAATGCTCGGTTACAAAATCATAAAATCGCACCCGAAAACCGCGCTTATTCATTTTGAAAGCATGCCTAAAGATTTCGCCAAAGAGCTGGAAGCCGCGCTCATTGAGTTGCAAGCCAAAGGTGTTGATAATGTGTTGATAGATTTACGCAACAATGGCGGTGGGTCGTTGACTGAGGTAATAACACTACCAGGTTTATTTGGCATTACCGAGCCAGTCTTACTCGTGGCACATGGAAAGGATTCGCAGCTTGAAGTTGAAGCTATGAGTGCAAAACCCGCCGCAAATCCGTTTCTTGGTAAGGTTACTATTTTGCTTAATCAAGCATCGGCCGCTGGCACCGAGATTTTTGCAGCGGCAATGCAAGATTACGGTCGAGCAATTATCATAGGGGACACAAGCTTTGGCAGAGGTACTATACAACAGTATCGCTCGCTGTCGCGACTATACGACGTAGAAGAGGTTTTTGGTGCCGTTCAATATACTATCGCTAAAGTATATAGAATTACTGGTGAAGGCCTGCAAAATAGGGGTATTAGACCTGATGTGGAGTTACCGATGGTGCGTCCTTTAGGTGATAAGCCTTTGGACCCGCGACTAAAATGGGATCAGATAGAAGCGTTACAAGGCAGAAGTCGCGCCTTGCAGATTGATATTAAACAGCTTCAAACAAAGTTAAAGTCTCATTATGATTTAACTGAAACGCTTACCGAGCAGCAGGTTGAACAGTTAGCTGTAGAACTGGCCTTAATTTACGCGGATCTCAACTAATAGTCGCTGAGTTGCTTGTGCATTATTAGGCAATCGATATAGCTAAGTTCGGGATGTTTGTAAGCTTTAGGAATGGTCCCTATGATGCTAAATCCTAATTTCTGCCACAGTGAGATAGCCACCGTATTGCTGGATACTACCGAGTTAAATTGCATCGCTTTAAACCCCAGTTTTAGCGCTTCTGTTTGTGAGTGCACGCATAGCTTGCGGGCGACACCTTGGCCGCGTGCTGCTTCACTTACCATATAGCCACAGTTGCAAATATGTTTACTGGGACCCATTGCATTAGGCTTAATATAATAGCTGCCCAGTATTTTATTATCTTGCTCAAATACAAAGCTGCTAAGCGGCAGCTGGCACCATAGCTGATAGGCTTGCTGCTCACTCATATTGGGGTCAAAGGCATAACTTTGTTGGGCTTTTATCACGGCCTTGAAGTGTGGCCAAAAAGCGGTGAAATCTGCTTGGGTCATGGCTCTTATCATTAGGTGCTTCCTTACTTTGACTGATTGCCAAGATGCAGGCTAGTTTATACTTTACTCATGGCTGGTTGTTAAGCAGAGTCGATACTAAAGGGTAGTGTACAGATTATCTCGGTGCCGTTTCTAGTGGTAATGGCTGGTGTTAGATGAAGCTTGTGGAATAAATCGTGTCAACAGCACTTTAGACAGAGTAAACCTTTAAATAAATGTGCCAGCGATATTGCTGACACTCACTTCAACAGGCCATAAGCAGTATTGATTTTCGAAAGAGTTAGCAAACCTGCTGCTTTATCTGCTCTAGCCATTTACGGTGATAGGCTTGAATTTTGTTTGCCATAAAGTATTTACTTAGCCACGTTATGCCATTGCGCTGAGTCGCTTCGGTAATAACTTTACAGCCTTTATTTGAAGGTTGCAGCACCCATGCATGATACATATCTGCAGTGCCTATTTCCCCCTTCCATGCCAGCCGTTTATTGGGGGTAAATTCGACCACAGTGCCTTTTATGGTGGTTAACGGGGTTTGCCAATAGAAAATAGCGCCTTTAGATAAAGCTTGGCCGTTGCCATCGATAATTTGTACTGAGGTGGTATTGCGGCGCCACGTTGGCCAATCTGGCGCGTGAACTAAATTAGACCAAATATCTTCGGGGGAGGCTGAGATATCTAGCTGATTTTTAACATGTATTTGAGAGTGTTTCGGGTGGTAGTATTTGGGCCATCTAATTTTTTTAATAGAGATTAGCTTACTCCTTTTGCTTATTAAGAACGCTTATTATCTCATGTTGGCCAAAAATAAGCCAATTAGGCTTGGTCTCACGGGCCTTAATCGAGGTGTTTAAGTTTGAGCTGAAGCTTATCATTCATCGCGTTGGGGCGACGTTCGCAGGCACCCGATTTACAGTTTTGTAGGCAAAGCTGCCATAGGATTGGCTTCGCGTCTGCTTGAACGTCTGCCAGATCGTTTATGCAAATTGCCCCTTGGGCGAGCAGTAGTTGTAACTTAGCGACTGACAAGCTGAGGTGGATTCGATTGGCGTTAGCAGGAGGCGGTAGTTTTGTCATTGTCATTCCCAAATATCAATTGCGAATGATTATCATTACTGTGTTTTTGACTGTGGTCAAGTTTCTTTGATTGTTATCTCGGATCTTGGCTTAGTGTTGAAGCAACGCTTAACGGTTCTGTGCAGTTAAGCGCTGTGTTGCATGTGGTCAGCGCTGCTTAAGGAGGGCTTTTATCTCGGCCAACTCTTGTTGTAACTCTCGTAAAGTCGGCTCATTGGTGCCTTCGGCTAAGCTTTTTTCTTGCGCGGCATTGCTGTGCTCTTGCTCCATAACGTTTACTACGATACCAATGACCATGTTGAGAAAGGCGAAGGCAGAGAGGAAGATAAAGCTTAGGTAATAGCTCCAGCTAAAACTATACACCGCCATGGTTTCATACATCACGTCGGTCCAATCTTCAAAGGTCATTATTCTAAATAGGGTTAGCATAGATATAGCAATGTCTCCCCACAGCGTGGGGTTTATCTGTTCGAATAAGGTGCTGCCAATCGCGGCATAGATATAAAAAATAATAAACATTAGCAACATCACGTAGCCTAACTGGGGCAGTGATTTAACCAATGAGGTTAATAGAATACGTAGCTCTGGAATGACTGACACCATCCGCAGTACTCTAAATACTCTTATCAAACGGCCGATTACCGCCAGTTCAGAATTGTCTATGGGCACCAGGCTAATCAACACAATCAGCGTATCAAACACGTTCCAGAAGTTATTAAAGAAGCGCTTTTTGTTAGGTTCGGCGATGAAGCGGATACTAATTTCGACTAAAAAGAACAGGGTAATGATGTAATCTAAAACGATGGTGGCGGTCACCACTGCGGGGGGCAGTGCATAGGTTTTAGCACCGATTAGCAGGGCTGAAACGAGAATGACGGATATCACAAATAGCTCAAACAGCTTGTTGCGTTTAAGTCGTTCGAATTGTGTTTGTAAGCTTTGGCTGTTAGTGGTCAATGTTTGCAACTGCAGTATGATGAAATGCTGTTTTCAATTCTGCCGTATCTTGGGTCATTAACTCAAGCCTTAGATTATTTTATGGTCAAGCTGGTGGTGGCTATTCGTTAGGAAAAGGAGGGGTCGATGCTGTATTTACGGTGTTATCATATTACCCTAAGCCTAAGAAAAATAACGGTTGTGGGAGCTTAATCTACTCACCCGTCATTAAGCTAAGTTATAATTTAGTGACGTCCATTTTATCCCCTTGTTAAGGCCTTACATGTTTAAAAACCTTTCTTTAAAAAATAAGTTGGCAATCTCTGCTAGCTTAGCGATTATTCTCGGTGGCTTTTTGGTTGAAGGCTTGTCATTTCGGGCGTCTTTAGAGCGCTTAAAATATGATGTTGAGCAACGTTTGCTAAGCGCGTCAGCGTCCTACAACCAATACGTGTCAGACTGGTTGTTATCAAAAGAACGCTCACTAACTTCATTGTCTAGCGATGCCGATGAAAAACAGATAGTGAAACATTTAGCCCAAGTACGCGATGCTGCTGCTTTTGACAATGTATTTTTAGCCTATCCAGACGGCTCTCAGAAAAATCCAAATGGCGTGGTATTGCCAGCAGGTAACGACGACCCTCGCAAGTGGGGCTGGTATATTAATGCGCTAGCAGCACCTAACAAGGTGTTCATGGACAATCCCACGGTTGCAGCGGCAACCGGGGCTAATGTTGTCTCTTTGGGTAAAGCCTTAACACTCAACGGCCAACAAGTCGTTTTGGGCGCAGACGTTGAAATCACCGATATTCTTAATAGCTTAGAGCAGGTTATTTTACCGGGCGATGGTTATATGTTTATTGCTAATAAGCAAGGCAATGTATTTGTTCATCCCGATGCTAACCTGCTAAATCAAAGCATTAGCCGTTTGGGTTTAAATTTTAATGATGTAAAAAAAGCCGCTTCTTCAGCCAAATATATGTCGATAGTTATCGACGGCGAAGCCTTTGTTATTTTTGCTCGCGACATTGCGGGTACAGGCCTCGTCACCGTGAGTGTGGTTAATTACGATTCGCTAGTCGCGCCTTTGTTTGATGCGGTGATTGGCCAAGTTATTGTCACCCTGCTGGTGGTGATTGTCTGTGTGATTTTATTTAACCTACTGTGTAATGTTTTATTTAGACCACTTGGTAAAGTGTCAGACGCCTTGGCAGAGTTTGCTCAAGGTAATGGCGATTTAACTCAGCGTATTGAGATTGACAATCAAGATGAAGTGGGTGACTTAGCGGCTAATTTCAATACCTTTGTTGAATCATTGCAACAGCTGATTAGCCATATTCAAGTGCAGTCGGGCAAACTTGCTCAGCAATCAGAGGTGGGCATTAACCGGGCTAATCAGTCGGTGTCGGAAATTGAAGGTCAGCAGCAAGAGATTGCGATGGTGGCAACAGCGGTAACCGAGATGGCTTCAGCCACTCAAGAGATTGCCTCTCATGCTGATCGCACCGCTCAAGCTGCACAAGACTCTACGGTGAGCACCAACAGTGGCCATGAACTAGTGATGAACTCTAAGGCTTCGATTAATTCCTTGGCGAACGAAGTAACAGAGGCGGGGTCGGTGATTGCTGAGTTGAGCCAACACGCTCTAGAGATTAACACGGTATTAGCCACCATTCAGGGGATTGCTGAACAAACTAACTTGTTGGCACTTAATGCCGCCATTGAAGCGGCACGTGCAGGAGAGCAAGGGCGCGGATTTGCGGTAGTCGCTGACGAAGTGCGGGTATTGTCACAGCGTACCCATACCTCTACTGTAGAGATAAAGACCACGATTGATACCCTGCAAAAAACCACAGAACGAGCGGTAGCCTTAATGGGCAGTAGCTCTAAACTGGCCAGTGGCTCGGTTGAAGATGCGGATAAGGCCACCAGTGCCTTAGAAGAAATTACCAACGCGGTGACGCTGATCAGCGATATGGCAACTCAAATAGCCACCGCAGCACAAGAGCAAACCCATGTGACCAGTGAAATCACCCAAAATGTGGTGTCGATTAAAGACGTAAGTGACCAGTTAACCTTAGGGGTAAACGACGGTTTGGAGCAGTCTCGTGAGTTGCAAATTCAAGCTGAAGATCTGCAAAGTAAAGTGAAAACCTTTAAGCTTTAGCGATAAAAAAGCCGCTCTAGGTAAGAGCGGCTAGTCTTTTTTAGCTTGGTGGGGACTCACTAATTCTCGGTAGTGGCTTCTGATTCTGGCTCACCGTCTTTACGCTCAGATAGCATTGCATGCGCTTTAGGTGCATCTAAACTCAACTCGCTGCTGCGGTTTGCTAAGCGTTCTGGCGCTGAATCAGCTTTCATCTGTAAGTTAGAACTGTTGTATTCTTCTACCACTTTGCGCTGCTCATCATTCATTGCGGCGGTGCCAGCGCGGTTGCCAATGCTGTCCATTAACTCGTGGTGCAGTTCATCAGCTAAGTTTTCGTCGCCATGCATGGTCATGATATGGCGTGGGAACATGAGGTTAGTGTTACCTATGCCGGCAAAGGTTGAGCTGATTATGCGAGTAACAAATAAACGCGGCTGAATGGTTGAGGTAAACACACTCGTCTCTAGGCTGGTGCTGTCGTTGAAGCCTTTACCAAAGGTGCGGGTATCTTCTTTAACCGTACCTTTACACTTAAAGTAAACCAAGCTCGATT
Source organism: Agarivorans sp. MS3-6 (assembly GCF_054112545.1). Classification (NCBI taxonomy): domain Bacteria; kingdom Pseudomonadati; phylum Pseudomonadota; class Gammaproteobacteria; order Alteromonadales; family Alteromonadaceae; genus Agarivorans; species Agarivorans sp. MS3-6. The sequence continues at coordinate 2,478,144 of NZ_CM134202.1, forward strand.
CAAACTGAATTTCGCTCCAAAACGGATGGCTTAGGTTGCTAAGCAGGCGACCAAAAATGGCGCAAATGCTAGCGGCGACCAATAAGCTAAGTACGGTAAAAAAGCTTTCAATGCTGGTTTGTACAAACGCGGGTCCGGTTTGGTCGTCCAGTAAGTCAAACACTACGCCATCGTAAAAGCTGGTATAAGTGGTGAGTGGGGTGAGTGCGTAAAATACCAGTAAGGTAGCAATCATTAGCAATGCTTGAGCAAGACTGGTAGACGCTATGCGCATTTTTTTGCTTACTGGTTCGTCTGTTTTCTCTACCGTTTTCGGTTGCGTTTCTTGAATAAGCTCGCCATCAAATTCGCCATTGTTAGGGTTTTGTCTGGCACTTAGCGGTTTATAAATTCGGTTTGGTACTTTCTTGTAGCGACGACGCTCCATTACCTGATGGTTAAATTCGTTGAATATATCCATTGGGCGGGCACCCACTTCGCTGGTGCGAGGTAGCTTGTCAGTGATCTCGGTGGTTGGGTTTGCTTGCTTAGCGCGTAAGGCGGTTAACCCTAGTACTAAGCCACAGCTAATTACTGCAAATACAAAAATTAAGCCCAACCAGGTAGCGTTGCTGTAGCTGTTGTAGGCAAGGTCGAGCATTTGAGTGGCCCAAACCATGCCTTCATTTAATTCAGCTTCTATTTCTAAACCACGTAGCTGTGCAGCAATAACCTCTTGATATTTTTCTAGTTCGTAGGAAAATATTTTACCCAGTATTATGTTGATGATAACTGGTACGCTCACGCACACCGCCACCATTTTCACAAAACCAAAGGCGCTTACTGTTTCAATACCACGGCCTAAACTGCGGTTAAGTGGGCGACCCGCTCTAAACCACACTAGTGCCACATAGCACAGCAGGGTAAAGGCAAAAAATGGCATTAAAATAGTGGCTTTATCACCCGCTAAACCTACCGAAGTAACAAAGCTTAAAATGGCAAAGCCAAAAAGGGCAACAAGGGTTTGTACCAATGCGCCAACAATACGTTGTGCTAAGTTTTGAATAGGGTAAGGCACAAAGGTGATTTTAGGGAACAGCGTGTGCAGTAGTCGAGCGACTAAACCTACGGGTTCCTTAAAGGTGTAGTTTTTGCTGCCTACCAGCATGGATTCAATTTGCTGCTGATCGTAGGCCACGTCTTGGCGTTCACGATTTGCGCTGTCTTGCTCTGACTTAGCGTGATTGAAAGACAATGACGTAGGCGCCGAGCGACCCACGTAAAAACGCATTACTTGCATTAACCCGCGGCCTAATGTCCATAAGCCATTGGCCATTAACACAAAGCCAATTAAAGCGAATGTCCAGCCAGTAATAGGGTGAGTTTGTACTGCACTGGCCACGTTTAGTAACGAGAGTAAGCCAAGTAGTGCTGTTATGCCGCCACGAATGGCACGCAAGGTGCCTTCAAAGCGAAAGGGATTGCGGATCCCTAAGTCGAGTGAGCCATGTTCAAAAGACATGTGAGTTCCTTAAACGATATCTTGGATTAAATAAGAGTTTGGTAGCCGTCTGCGTCGGTTTTTACATCTGAGCTTGCAGCGTTTGTACTACTGGACATTGGTGTTGATTCGCTAGGTTTATCGGCATTAGCAAAAATGCTTGGGAGCTGCTTTTCTAATGAGCTACCAAATGCTAAACGCAATTTGTTACGCAGCCGACCCACTGAAAAGCTAATAATTGCTTTACTTAAAGCAAAACCTGCAATTAAACCCAAGAAGGCTCTACCGTAGCTATTGCCGTAATTGCTACCGTACTGGCTTAGCTCAGAGATCAGTATGGGAGTATCCCAAAGCACAAAAGGGATAGATCGTAAAAAATTAAGGAGACCGCTAACGCTAAATTCAGGGTTTACCCAAAAAGCGGTCCAAGCAAATATTACGGCTAAAAGGCCAGTGATTACTAAGCGCCATTTTTCCAATTTTTGCGCAATGCCTTGCAGAGGAATAATTCGCTTAGCCGCATTTTGGCTGTTCTGATTGGTGGTATAACCTAAGAAATCATTTGAATGAATGTAGTAGCCGAAGCGAAAGGTTTTCTTTGTTTTTTTGTCTTCGCCCCATAGGGTTGAAATTAGCCGAGTTGATGGCGGAATATCGGGCTTAAAATCAATGCCCATGGTTTCAACTTTGCCATTATTGTCTTCCAAATAGATGTTGGTTCCGTCGCTAAATTGTTTGGATCCACCATAGGTTTTTGTTACCGAAATAACATTGTAGTCATAGTCATTTTTACCCACTCTGATGGTGGTTGGATGAGATATTTCCATTTTTTTCTCGCTACTGCAATTGGTCTATTTAACTCAAAATATGGACGGTAAACGCCCACCAATGCAGATTTTGCGGGAAGAATATTACACTAACAATGCGCTTAAACTAAAGATTATTATAATATTTAAAAAAATGTCATTGTTTTGATTTATATGACATTTTCATGATCTTAGGGCTGTATTGTTGAGCATTGCATTAGTATTTACACAGTGAAAAATTTTGTTACTTATCTTTGGGTAGGCAAATGTGCTGACGCAACAACTCAGCCGAGTCGGCTGCATTAGCTTGGCAAACAAACAAGCCTATTTGCTCATAACCTCCCATCATTTGGGTTTTGGGTAGAAACTCAACATATAGCCCACAACCAGGGCCATTATTCACAATCATGTTGTAAGCTGGGCTGATGTCCATTTGCTGCATTAATGTTAAAATAGCTTGAATAGCCTGCTGTAATCCTAACACCAATTGCTGCTGTTCTAGCTCGGTTAATTGATGAAGGTAACGCTTGTTAGCATCTTTAACTATTAGCAACATGTCCAACGGGCGCTTCATAAAATACGGTACCATTAGTTGCCATTCGCCATAATCCTTTACTAGCAGCTCAGTGGGGTTTTCTTCAATCATATACTGACTGAACGATTTATTATGCCGCTTCCTGAAACGCAGATTATTGAAGAAATGCTGCGGCAAAATATTACTGTAAGCAATTTGCTGGTGGCCATGCACCAAAGAGGCACCTGCGGTAGCACCATAGTTTTTGATGATCGATACGTAACCACTTACCGACTCTTGAGCTAATTGGGTTTCAGAGCGAGCCATGAAATCAGTGGGTTGATTAAGTAAGCTTTTTTCTAAAAAAGCTAAGCGCTTAAAGCTAATTAGTGCGTCATTAAAGGGCAGGTTTTGCCAGTCTTTGTTATGAATGGATGACGTCCATTGCAGTAGGTGAAAACCATAAGAAGCGCGACCTAGATGCTCGGGATCCTGATGTTGGAAATAGTCAGCCTCTTCATAGGGGAGGTTTTCAATGGGATGAAAAATAGGATAGAGATTTTTATTAATGAAGGTAAAGCCTTCACTGTGCTCGGCAATATCTAAAATGTCGGCGCTTTTCCCTTCACAAATCGGGCATTGGCTATCTTGATGCGTGGCCACGGGTTTAGCGGTGGTGTGTACCCGTTTGGCTCTCGCTGAATTGTAGATCACCAAATTGCCGTTGCGAGGGTCGATTTGGCAAACACCATCAGGAGCAAACTGTTTTAATTGAGGGTCATCGCTGATGTTTTTAAGCAGCTGTTGAAACTGCAGCTGACTCAGGTCTTCACTGATAGCTAAAGATTTGGCTAAGGCCAGTGGTAACTGTTGTTTCATCCATCGTCCTCTATCTGTGAAGCGCCAGTTTTTCAGTGCCATCTTAGTATAGGATAAGCAAATGTTTTTGCGGGCGTAGTTGGCGACTAAAAACAAGTCACGTTAAATTCGCGATGTTTACTTTATTGTTAATAGTTGACGTTTTGTGGCTGGCTTCATCTCCTACATGCGGTATGTCTTTATTGCTGTGTTGCGGGTTTAAGTTGTAGCTACTCATTTGCCATATTGCTTGTTTAAATATTTCAGTGTACAAGTGTACGCTGAAATATTAAGGTAGTAGCCAAGATTAAAAATGTAGGTCACGACATGCTTGTCCCCACTAGTTACTCTGCTAGAGAAGAAATGCTCAATGTAGTGTCTCACTTACTCGGTTTGCTGATTGCCATCTTGGGCTTAGTGATGCTTGTTGGTAAAGCTAAAGGGCCGCTGGAGCTTAGTGCTGTTGGCGTTTATGGCGGTTCGCTGATTTTGTTATTTTTGGCTTCTTCGCTTTACCATGCGGTGCCCAATCAGGCTTGGAAAGCCGGTTTAAAACTGTTTGATCACTCGGCTATTTATTTGCTGATCGCCGGAACCTACACTCCCATTTTACTGATTGCTTTTGATGGCTGGTTATCACTGGTTTCGATGATTGTTATTTGGACCCTCGCAGCCTTCGGAGTGGGCTTCAAGTTGCTTACAGGCACTCGCTTTCCCAAAGTGTCGCTGACCACTTATTTGGCCATGGGGTGGTTGGCCTTAGTATTGGCCTACCCTATGTATCAGCATATACAGGCAGGTGGCTTGTGGTTAATTGCAGCAGGGGGCTTATTGTTTAGTGTTGGTGCGATGTTTTATGTGGCCAAACATAAAGCCTACACCCACGCCATATGGCATGTATTTGTAGTGGCAGGATGTGCCTGCCACTTTGCTGCCATTTATGAGTATGTGCTGTAGTGGCTTAGGGCAACCAAACTAATTCAGGTAAGGCGCTGATATCTAACTTATCCCCCCGTTTTGCCGTTATTATCGAGTGTGGTCGAATCGCCGATGAGGCTTGGATTGCCTCGATCAAGCCTTGCTGAGCACTTGCTTCCCCATGTACTAGAATCAGAGGCGGGGCATCCTCAAACTGTTGATACCAATGCATTAGCTCTGCTTGGTCGGCATGTGCTGATAAACCACCTACCGTGTGTAGTTTAGCGGCTACTTTAACCGGTTTACCGTGAATGGTGAGGTGGTCTACGCCATCGACTAATAGGCGCCCAGGGGTGCTTAGCGCTTGATAGCCACAAATAATTACATCACATTCACTGCGCCATAGATTGTGCTCTAAATGGCAGCGGATCCGACCGCCATTACACATACCGCTGCCAGCAATAATGATTAAACCTTGGCTAATGTCATTCAGTTCCATCGACTCTTCAGTACTTTGAATAAACTCTATATTTGACAGTAGCGGGTGCTCTCCTGGATGCTGGCGGGTAAAGCGTTTAAAGTCATCGTCCATCACCGGATAATTGTTGATATAAACTTTGGTGGCCTCAATTGCCATTGGGCTATCTAAGCAAATCTTCCAGCGTGATAAATCCCACTGTTTGGCATATAAATGAAATAAATACAGTAGCTCTTGAGCGCGACCGACAGAAAAGGCTGGAAGTAGAATATTACCTCGGCTGCCGCTAATAGCGGCTGAGAATATTTGCTCAAGTTCGTTAATGGTGTCATCCCAAGAACGGTGTAAACGGTTACCGTAGGTGCTTTCCATTAGGACTAAATCAGCCTGCTTAATAACCACTGGATCATTCAATATTGGCATGCCTTCACGCCCTAAGTCACCGCTAAACACCAGCTTTTTCTGAGTGCCTATTTCACTTATCCAGAGTTCAACAATGGCTGAGCCTAGAATATGTCCGGCATCAGATAGCTGAATAGTGAGTTGCGGAAGTACCTCCACCTTCTGCCCGTAACTCAAGGGATAGAATTGTTTAACGGTCTGTGCGACATCGTCTTCATCAAACAGTATTTCAAGCTCAGGAAGATTGTTTTTAATTCGCTTTTTGTTTTGTCTCTCGGTATCACGTTGTTGCAGCATCGCGGCATCTTTGAGCATGATTGCACAAAGCTCTGCCGAGGCTTTATGGGTATAGATAGGTCCGTTAAAACCTGATTTTACTAGCTGAGGGATCCTGCCTGAGTGGTCGATATGCGCATGACTCAGAATAACCGCATCGATGTTATTAGGATCGAAAGAGAAGGCTTGGTGATTGCGTAATGCGTCGGCTTTACTGCCTTGAATTAGACCACAATCTAATAATACGTTTTTGCCATTTATCGAGAGCAGATGACAAGAGCCGGTCACCTCTTCGGTAGCACCTAAAAACTGTAGAGTCATGGTCATAATGCACCTCCAATCTCGAGATTAACGTCTTCTTTAGACGTGTTCACTTTAAGGATAGACCAGCCCCTACACAAAATGTGTGCGCAACAGCAAAACGCTAGCTCGCGCATGGCAGGAGGAAGTACTGCTTTAGATTCACAAAGGAGGGATTGCTGGCGATTCAGCGGCTAGCTTAAGCCAAGAATCAATAGGTATAGCAAGCGATGGTGCTATCGCTAAAGGCTAATAACTAGCCTTTAGCGACGTCGAGGACTTATTCTGCTTTTAATGTTGAAAGCTGTTGGTTAAGTAGGTTAGCTACTTGTGATAATTCGCCACTAAGGGTTTCGATGTCGTGTGCCAGAGAGTTTTGCACTCCAGCCGCTTCGCCAATACCGGTAATGTTGCGATTAATATCAGCGCTGACATGGCTTTGCTCTTCAGCAGCAGTAGCCACTTGAGCGGCATTGTCATTGATGGCCGCGATGCTGGCCACAACGGTATGCAACTGTTCATAGCTGGCTTCAGTGTCTTTGGCTGTGCTGTTAACTTGCTCGCGGCTCGTAGCAATTAAATCAACGGTGGCATTTACATCACTTTGTAGTGCTTGAATCAGTTGATTAATTTCTTCGGTAGAGCTTTGGGTTCTGCCTGCTAAGTTTCTCACTTCATCGGCCACCACCGCAAAACCTCTTCCTTGCTCACCAGCCCTTGCGGCTTCAATGGCTGCGTTGAGAGCCAGTAAGTTAGTTTGCTCGGCAATACCACGAATGGTTTCTAAGATGCTGTTAATATCTTGGCTACGCCCTGCGACCTTAGTGATGCGCTCACTAATGCCTTCCATACTGCCAGATACATTGCGGATCTGCTCTACCGAGCTTTGAAACTCTTGTTGAGTTTGGCTTAGCTGCTGCTCTGCTTGTTGCGCATTGCTGGCGGTACCGTTGGCTAACTCAGCAACATTACTGGCTGTTGAAGACATTTGGTTTACTGCAGTGGCAACATTGTCGGTTTCGCTATGTTGTAAGCGACTAGCTTCTCCGGCTGATTCTGCATTCTTGGCTAGGGTGAGTGAGCCTTGAGTGAGGTGGTCAGATTGTTTTTGCAGCTCGTTAACCATTAAGCGTAGCTTTTCGGTAAAGGCATTAAACTCACCGGACATGTTGACCAGCTCTTGATGACCTTGAATATCGAGCTTGAGTGTCAAGTCTCCATCATTACCTGCTAGGTAACCAATGCGGCGAGTCACTTCCGCTAATGGGTCTAAAAAGCTTTGTACAATGCGTGAAATAATGAAAAGCGCTATGGCTCCACCAATCACCGCGATCAATAGCATAGTACTATGTGCATCTGCGGTTGTTTGGGCGAATAAGTCTTGAAGTTGACGGGCATCTAGCTGGCTAGCTGCGGCGGCTTGCTCGGCACTTAGCGAAGCACCTCCAAAGATTAACATGCTGCTTAACAAGCAAATAAATAGTAGCGTGATACTGATTAACAATTTTAGTTTAAACGACAACTGCGCCATTCTGATCCTCCGTGAATGCGTATCCGTCTAACATCGCATACTTTGTCCTTAAGTGCTTAACTTTTATCGTGTATTGTCGGTGGTTCAGCAATTTTTTTTGTGCAGAAGAGAAAAACATGGTGAGCCAGTGAATATTTACCATAAGTGGCTAAAATTGCGTGGCGATTCTAGCCTTTATTATTGGCCGAAAAAGCACCTAAACCCAAATCTTGTGGTGTCGCTCAACGACTGAGGAATATACCTATCAGTGTTACGGATCTGGCGGGTGTAGTAAGCCAAGCCGGTAGGTGTGTAGTTAGGTGATGTTTTAACAGAGCGCTAAAGAACGGGCTAACAGTTAACGCCGGGGAGTGACAAATACGCTTAAACTTAAATTGCTTAAGGACCAAAATTCAACATCTTAGCTATGCTATTATGGCTTAAACATCTTTTGGAGTTGCTATGCCCTATCAATTGATATTACTTGGCCTTGCGGGGCTTATTGCCGTCGGCATTCTATTACATCACCCTTCACGTACCCTGGGCATCCCTTCGTTACTGATTTTTATGGGCGTGGGCCTTACGGTGGGTAATGGCGAGTTCAATTTTGTGTATGACAATTTGCAGGTCTCTTCTCTGGTGGGTTCTTTCGCTTTAAACATTATTGTTTTTGTCGGAGGCATTAATACGCCGATTAATAGCATTAAAGTGGCCTATAAAGAGGGCGGAGTGTTGTCTTCTTTTGGCGTGGTATTCACTTCACTGATTTTTGCCGTGATTTTCTATGCTTTATTTGATTATGACTTTATCTATTGTTTGTTATTTGCGGCAGTGATTTCGTCAACCGATGCCGCAGCGGTATTCTCTATTCTTGAATCTAAAAAACTAAAACTAAAAGAAAGCACCGACACCGTTTTAGAATTTGAATCGGCTACCAATGACCCGGTCGCTTTAATTATGGTCGTCATACTAACTGGCTTGTCGTTAGCTCCCGATAGCGGTGTTTCGGTGATGCAAATAAGCCAAACCTTAGGCATACAGGTACTAGCGGGCGTTGGTATTGGTTATGTTATGGGCAAATTATGTGTGCTGGCCCTACGGCGCATCAGTTTGCAAGAGTATGGTTTGATTCCAGTGTTTGTGTTGGCGTGCTTCATATTAGCCACCTATGGCAGTGAATTTGCTGGGGGAAATATTCTAATCGCTTCATACGTAGCGGGCGTGGTGATTGGCAATGGGCTTAAACGCGGTAAAGAAGTTAATAAGCACTTCTTTAATAGCATTTCATGGTTAGCTCAATCGGTGATGTTTATTATTTTGGGGCTGCAAATTTTCCCTCAACAACTACTCGAAGTGGTTTGGCTAGCCTTGATACCCAGCGCATTATTGATGTTAGTCGCTAGGCCATTGGCTGTGCAGTTGTGTTATTTGCCGTTTCGCCAAGCGTCTTGGAAAAAACGCCTATTTATCTCCTCTATCGGTTTGAAGGGGGCAACACCTATCGTGTTTGCTTTGATCCCCGCCGCCGCTGGAGTAGAAGGCTCTTTAGAGATGTTGCATATGGTGTTTTTTGTGGTGCTGTATTCGGTGTTGATACAAGGCGCTGCTATCGAGCCCTTAGCTAAAAAACTTAAACTAAATCAAGATGAAAGTACTTAAGTGGTTTGCTGGCAATGTTCAATAATGAGCTGGCGCAACCAGCGGTGAGCATGGTCTTGTTCTAGGTGCTGAGGCCATGCCAATAAGTAACTAAAGGGCTCCATTTTTACCGGTAAGGGCAGGATCTCCAGCTGATGAGTGCCGCTCACTACATTGGCAAAACTGCGGGTACAGGTGAACACTAAGTCGCTTGATTGACAGAGTAGGGCTGCGGCAAAAAAGTCTGCGGTTAAGCTGCTGTTTTCTATATGTAGCCCTTGCTCGGCTAACACTTTATGTAATAACCAATGCGGGCCAACCTCGCATTCACAATTGACATGGGCTTGCTCTAAATAAGCGGATAAGTCCCATGGTTGCTGTAAGGCTGGGTGGTTGTTCCTGACTAAACAAACGTGATCTTCTTTGTACAATTCAATGGTCTGTAGCTGGCTAGGTACTTGTTTACTTTGATACTCTCGAGGCGCACGCTGGTCATTGTCACGCGCTAAAATGGCTAAATCGAATGTTCCCTTTATTAGGCCTTCAATGCTTTTATTATCTAAACGATGGGTATCTAATTTAAGGCCTGGTGCTTGTTGCATCAGTTTGCCAAAAAAACGCGGTAACAAGGTGGCAAAGCTGGTTTCATTTAAACAGCAGTTAAAGTTACGCTGGCTGGTATTGGGGTCAAAGCCCTCAGCTTCAATGATTTGATTGGCGTTTTGTAACCATTGCCGGAGTTTAGGCTCTAAGTTACGCACTCGTGGTGTTGGGCTTAACCCCCCTGCATGCCTCACAAATAGCGGGTCATTAAGTTGTAGGCGAAGCTTAGCCAACTGTTTGCTAACGGCTGATTGGCTTAGGAATAGTTTATCAGCAGCACGAGAGACACTTTGCTCTTCGAGCAAGGTGAGTAAAACCGGCAGTAAATTTAAGTCATATTGCTGAGACATAATATTCCTATTGGGACTTAGGCTGAATCCAAATCATCATTACCATTCATAATACAGCGGTTTTACAATACGCGCCCAGATTTAGGAGTTGTGAATGCGTTTGTCTAATCCTTTACCCTTGTTTATGTTGATGGTGCTGTTTTCGCCCCTAGCTATCGATATCTTTTTACCCGCTATTCCGCAAATGGCGGCGTCTTTTCAAGTGCCTGTCGCATGGATAACTCAAACTATTCCGGTGTTTTTATTTGCGTTTGGTATTGGCCAGCTACTTGTTGGGCCGCTGGCTGACCTATACGGGCGCCGACCTGTAGCCTTGTTGGGGGCGGTGATTTATGTTGTGACCTCGGCCATAGCGGCGCTGGCTGCTAGCTATGAGGTATTGATGTTAGCGCGCTTAGGCCAAGGTATTGCTGCCAGTTGTTTGTCAGTTGCAGCTTTTGCTGGGGTGCGTGATCACTTTGGCACTGAACGCTCTAAAAGCATCTTTAGTTACCTTAATGGGGTGATATGCATCGTGCCTGCCTTAGCTCCGCTGCTAGGAGGCGTATTGACCCACTGGTGGTCTTGGTCGGCTAACTTTTGGTTTATGGTTGGTTTTGCAGTGGTGGTGTTATTGGCCATGCTGGTGATGCTAAAAGAAACCAAACCTCAAGATAGTCAGTTTAGTGGGCGTTTATACTCTTTGAGCCGCTACGGTAGCGTTTTGAAGGTGAGTAGTTTTCGCTTCTATTCACTATTAGTGATGTTAGGCATGGCCATGATCATTGCCTATGTTTCGCAATCTCCTGGCCGGCTAATGGTGGATATGCAACTGTCCAGTGGCGATTATGCCTTGTGGTTTGGCGCCAATGCCTTGATTAATATTATTGCCGCATTTTTAGCCCCTCAAGCGATTAAATGCTTGGGACAAACAGTTGGTTTGTGGTTAGGGGCTTGCTTAATGGGGGCATCGGCGGTGGCCTTAATCTTGGCACAAGAGATATTGCATCCACTGGCCTTTATGGCGCCGGTATTTGTCTCTAGCATTGGCTTCTGCTTTCTCATTGCGGTTGGCACTGGCAGCGCATTATCCCCTTTCGGTGATAAAGCTGGGACCGCATCGGCATTGCTGGGGTTTGTGCAAATGACCGGTTCAGCCTGTTTAGTGGGGGCTTTTGGGGTGAGCGGCTTAACCATAAGCGAGCAATTAGCCGCCCTGATGGCACTGCCATTTCTATTGATGGCGCTATCTCTAGTTAACCCAAAGTTAAATGAGAAACTGGCTTAATTAGAGCACCTTGACACTGTGGTATAGACAGTTTTTTGCGGCGTGCAGCCAGCCATCATCGCTTGAATTTGTAATGCTATTTCCCGAATAAGCGCCAATTGGCGCTTTTTTTATGATTAATTGACGTTCATTGGCCTGTTGGTGTAACTAAACAGGCTAAATTTGTAGGGTGGTTTATAGTTTTATATAAGCAATTACTTGTACCTATGGGTGAATAGACCTTGAGAAGAATATTACTGAGCTTGATGTTTTTTGGCTGGTCGCTAGCTTGGGCACAGCCTTCAGTGGTGTTTTTAAATCCCGGTAAAGCTGATGAGAGCTTTTGGTCTGATGTGGATCTCTATGCTGAAGCAGCGGCTAAACGTTTAGGCATTCGGCTACGCACGTTTCACTCACAACGTAATCATTACTCAATGATTAAGCACTTAGAGGAAATGATCAACCAACAGCGTTTGCCTGATTATGTCATGCTAGTAAATGAGAAAAATGCCTTACCACGAATGCTCACTTTGTTAGAGGGCTTGCCGGTGTATGTGGTGGTGCTGCTAAATGATCTTGATTTACAGCAGCAACAATTACGTAGCCAAAACCCGCATTGGCAGAAGTACTTGTTGAGTTGCTTAGTACCCAATAATTATTGGATAGGCCAACAAACTGCCAAAGAAATGTATAACAAAGCAGGAGCCCAGCCTGGGCAAGTAGTATTGATTTCAGGTAATAAAGCCACCCCTGCATCAATAGAGCGAGAAGCTGGCGCTGTGGGGTTCTTCCAGCAACAGGCTAACCTTCAAGTAAAACAAATCGTTTATGGGCAATGGGAAGAGTTGCGTAGCTATCAACAAACGCGTGTATTGTTAAAGCGTTATCCTCAGCTCAAATATCTGTGGACGGCTAACGATCATATGGCATTTGGCAGTTTAGCGGCGATTCAAGAGGCTGGACTAGAACCAGGAAAAGACATTTATGTTGGGACAGTGAATACCTCAGAGCAAGCGCTTAGCTTGCTTGAGAAAGGCGATATCAGTGCTTTGGGTGGCGGACATTTTATTGCTGCAGGGTGGGGGCTTTCGCTGATCTATCATCATGCTGCGGGGCGCTCACTCCCAAGTAAAATTAATGCCCCGATGTTCCAATTATTACAAGTGAATACGCCGTTCTATCAGCAGCTAAAATCCAAGGACTGGAGTAATATCCCTTTTGACAGCTTGTTGCAAAGTCATCAACTTGGTTCTGAACATCAGGTAGTGCGATAACCTCTATGGAAAAAAACGCATTTAGGTTGCGCGGGCCCATCGGTAAACGTTTAGTGGTATTAATTATTGGTACCAGCACCCTGTTTGCCTTGTTATCGGTAGCAGCGCAGCTGGCGTTTAACTATTATGCCGCGGTGAAGCAAACCGAAGCTAATTTGAGCAAGTACAGTCAAGCCAACAAACCGGCTATTGAGCAGGCAATTTGGGATGTGGATTATGCCTTGTTAGATGACCTTTTGCTGGGTTTTTCAAAGCAGCAATATGTGGCAACGGTTAATCTACAAACCGATGATGGTATCACCATGAAGTTGGGCAAGGCTGATATTAGCCAACAGTTTCATGTATACCCCTTAGTTTACCAACTACAGCATCTTGGACAACTTAGCGTAGGCTTAGATTTGTCTTTAGTGAAGCAAGATATCGCAGAGCAACTATTGGTGATTCTGTTAACTAATGGCTTGAAAACTTTTTTGATGAGCCTAATTATTTTGTTGTTGGTAGGAAGAATTGTCACGAGTGACTTACGGCGTCTGGCCGAGGTAGCCGACCAAATTTTCACTGAACAACAACAGCTGGTACAGCTCCCCAGTAAACTGCTGCAACGTAAAGATGAAATTGGCTTGGTGGCTAGTTCAATGCAGCAATTACAACAGCGATTACAGCGTGGCCTTGATGCTAGGTTAGAAGCCGAGCAGCAATTACATCAACACCGTCAAGCGCTTGAAGAAACCATTGATCAACGTACCGCGGTATTGAATTGGCAAAATGAAGCGAGTCAGCAATTATCAGAGTTATCGCTATCTTTTCTGAGTTTAAAATCGACCAATGCGAAAACACTGCTACAGCAAACCACGGCGGTTATTGGTCGTCTATTTGCAGTGGATCGAGTCGATATAATTGAGTTTGAGCGTCAGCAAGCCATTGGCAAAGTGAGCTGGAGTGCGGCTGGGCACGCCAGAGCGACTAAACCGATCAACTTAAGTCGCTTAGACGAATTAAAGCATCGTTTAATCGACCTATCACCGACTCTGGTCAGTGATCTCAGCGAGCTTAAATATCAGGCCCCGAAAGAGTATCAATTACTAAAGAGCCGTGGGGTAAAATCCTTGGCTACTTTTCCGTTAAGCGATGGTAATAAAGCCTTTGGCTTATTAACCTGTACTAGTTTAAATAGTTGTTCTATTTGGCCGAATTATAAAATCATTTTGTTGAGTCAATTTGCTGCCGCTATCAGTGGACTCATCATTAAAGACAAAAATGACTCAGCCATGGCCCATTTGCAAAATGAGCTATTGCAAGTGAATGAACGCTTACAAGTGTTAGCTGAAACGGATGAACTAACCGGCTTGGTTAATCGACGCCCGTTTAAAAGGGAGCTTAATCGGGCGATCGCGAGTGCTCGGAGGCACGGTTCGAAAATCGCGGTGATGATGGCTGACATTGATTACTTCAAAGCTTATAACGATCATTATGGCCACCCTCAGGGTGACGAAGCCTTAAAACAGGTCGCTCATGCCTTGGTGTCAGTGGTTAAGCGCAGCGAAGACTGCGTGGCTCGAGTCGGCGGTGAAGAGTTTGCTTTGTTGTTATGTAATGTAGACGCCCATGAGTTACCACTAATGGCTGAACGGATCGTTAAGCAAGTCGCCAATTTACAGTTAGAACATAAGGGCTCTCTAGTAGGCTCAGTACTCACCATCAGCTTAGGCGGAGTATTGGTTGACCCTAAAGACGTAATTGAATCTGCCAGCCTATTAGAGCTGGCGGACAACTGCCTGTATAAAGCCAAGCATCAAGGGCGTAATCGCGCAGTACTTGATGTAGACAGCTAAGCTTTACTGCTAACATTTATCTAAACCCTAATGGTGGGGCTTGCGGTGATTGTCTCTGTCGCTGCTTTTTTGTCGATTGCCTTCAAGCAAACTGTTCAAGAGCGATTGCTTTAAGCATGATCTGAGTGGGTTTTTATCAGTACTATTTACATTATAGTTTATAGTAAGCTTAGTGAGAACGGTGTTTGAGGGTGAGTCATGACACATATCAAGTCGCTCAAATATGCCATTAATATTTTTGTTTGTTGTGCCTTCTTGGCTTTTCTCGCCACAGCCTTAGGGGGGGGCTTTGCTGAGCAAAACTTGCTGCATCGAATATGGATATTTCCGTTACGCTTTGAGCTCGCCCTAGTGGTATTGTTTTTAAGTTTACTGGCCGCTTATTCTCTGCTTTATAGCAGCCTGCATGGTCGTTTATTATTAACGGTCATCGCCTTTGTGCATATTCTGAATATGATATTAACCACTAGTGTCGCCGAGTCATCGGTCACCGCCCTGTTAAGTGCGATGAGTATGATCTCTCTCGGTGGATTGTTATACCTGGCTTGGACTAACCCTCAGGAAGAAAAAGTAAAACGCCTACGCCTCTATCAGAGACAAAGGCGTAGGGCGAAAGAGGAGCAAGACAAGCTAGATTATGCCTACCTTCAAACGGTACAACATCCAGACAGTAAAACTAACAAACGCGAGTAAGACATGGGTTAAGTGCTGGCTGGCTTGGCTTCTAATTGAAAGCAATAAGTCCATAAATACACACTACCAATGGCTAGGCCGGGTAACATCGCTTCAATTAAGTCAGGGGTCTGTTGCCAAGTATGTAAGGTGACCGGAATAAACAACATCACTAACCAGCTGACCGCCATAGCCAAGCAGCGAACGGCTTGGCTATACCCCCAGTGTTGCAAGACCGATTTAGCGATAAAGCTAATTAACCAAGTAGAGCCAAAAGCATAACTGCCCTGAACAATGCCGGCTTTAAATGCGATATTGCTGCCATATTCACTATTTACAAAAGCCGCCCAAGCGCCGTAAAGTAGCGCCGCTAACAACGCTATTTGCCAAGGACTTAGCTGATTAACCAGTTTTTGATAGTGTTTAATCATTGAGTACTTTAGGCCAGTTTTTGTCAGCTTTTTCTATGTAGCTATCACGCTCAGCTTGCCATTTTTGTTGCACACTGGCGTTGTAATTAAGATAGAGCTTGCCATTTAGGACGGTAAATTGCTCAGGCTCGATACTCGCCGTTTTACCTTTAGCGACGGCGTAGGCGCAGTAGCCACCATACTGCGGGGCATACTGTTCAGGATCGGCTTTAAACAGCGCCAAATTGTGAGCACTACTAAATCGCCAAGTGGCGCCTTGCCATTGATATTCAAATTGTTCACTGCCTTCTATGGGCTTATTATCAGTGAAATAAGCCACACTGTCGTAACCTTTAATGGCAAGGTTATTAAACCAAGGGGTGTAAATGGGATCGGCGGCAAAACTATAGCCAGATACAAACAGTAATACTAAAAGCAGTTTTTTCATGATGATACCTCATCGATTAAAGCGGGATTAATCAGTTGAAACAGATGCTGTTGTTTGCTTAGCGATGCTAGCGAAGCCGTCTGTTGTGGTTGGTGTAGCTGTTCTCGCCAAGCCTGTAAACTTTGTTCTGGGTAGTAGTCAAATTGGCTAGTATTGGCTCCTAGCAGCACTTGGCAAATACTTTTGCTGTGGGCATCGTGGCGGTCCATTAACACCGAGTGTTGGCGATTTTTCTGGCATTGTTGCAGGTGAATCTTTTGTAATACAGACGCCGCACTGGCAGACAGAGTATGCTGTAACCACTGGTCAAAACGTTGCTTGCGGCTTGATAATACTTGCTCAGTATTGATCGCTGACGAGCTGAATTGGAAGGCGCTTTGGTCTAAGTTCGTCAGGGTTAATTGTTGGCCGTTCCAGCTGAAATGCTGGCTGATAGTTGCTGCGATAAACACCAAATCAAAAGGGTTATAAAGCTGATAGTCTTGAGCGGCTAGATGCTGGCTTACTGAGATGGCCGAACCATAGGCTAATGCCTGGGGTATTATCTGTCCGCGAGTGGGAGCTTCGCTACGCTGAGGATCTTGATAACGGTTGAGCAGCGCCAGTACCACTCCATGATTATTGATGCCGAACCAGCTGCCACCTGCTTGGCCGTCGACCGGATAAAGTTGCTGCTGCTTACCCTGGTGTTGGCGCTTAATGCCTGCTTCGTGACGGCTTCGCGCTTCATCGCGATTCATGGTGATTACAGTATGGTCTGTAAGACGAAGAACACTGAGTGTGCACATGCTAAGTCCCTTGGTGGCGGAGGTAACTTGCAGTGCTAGGGGCAATGCCCACGCTGTCGCTTACTGGTAAGCTTAACTCTTTAGCGACTAGCTTTGCGTAAGCGACATGGTGCACCGTGTGATTAATTAAGTAGCAAAGTTCACGGCTTAAGCTGCTATCAAATTGCATGCTGTATTGCTGCTTTAAAGACACTTCAGATTCAACCGTAACGGCACGTTCGATGATGGCTGATGCTGGGTGCAATATCCAAGCAGATAGCTGTTCAATCAGTTGGAGTGCAAGGCTTGGATTATTTTCAATGTCGCTATCACGATGGCGAGTATTGTAATCAATGTTGCCTTGCTCCAAACCGAGTTGTAGCGCGAGAAAGTGATCTAAAATGTGGCGAACATGACGACCAATACCTGATTCACTGTGTAATGATGGCTGGTTATAGAGTGTTTCATCACTTGCTTCCACCAATTGTTGCACTTGTTGTAGTGCTTCTACGGTCGCCTCACGCAGCTGCTTCATTGTTTCTCCATTTGTTCAAAAATCGTTGACTACCTGTTTGACCGAGGTAACGACGCAAATATTTCTCAGGTGTCTTTCTTAGATCAACAATAATCAATCCATCTAATGACTGATTAAAGCTGTTATTCACCGAAAAGCAGACAAAACGGCCATTTAAGGCTAAGTAATGGCGCAGCAAAATAGGAATGGTTTTACCGGGCTCACATTGGCCAACTAGTTTGTTTAAAATGGCGATATTGCTCAGAGAAGCCAGCACCTTACTGGTCCATACTTTGCCTTTCACCTTAAGAGGCACCATTGGTTTTACATCGTTTAAGTAACGTTGCTCGGCACGAAAGGCTGAAATCATAGAGTCTGAGATGAAGGCTTGTGCCAGCTCAGAATGTTCTTGGGAAATACTGACACAGCCAAATAGTGTGTGATATTGCGGATGTTTCGCCACGTAGTGGCCAATACCTTGCCACAATAAGTCGAGGGCGCGCGGGTGTCGCTGGTATTTAGGTACCACAAATGAACGGCCCATCTCTAAACAATCGCCCATGCGTTTTAAATAGTTGTGGTCAAAGTCATACAAAGAACGGCTATACAGAGCATTAATACCATGTTGAGCAACGATTTCGTTGGCGTGCCCCAAGCGATAACCCCCCACTAAGCAATGACTATCGTTATCCCATACAAATAAGTGTAGGTAATTGGGGTCAAACTGGTCGCTATCGATGTTGTTGCCAGTGCCTTCACCGGCAGCCCTAAAAGTCACCTCTCGCGCTAAGGCTATCTCGTCCATGATTGGTCCAAGGCGCGAGTAGGGAGCACAATAAACGCTAAAATTACGGTGTGTGACCAGCATACAATCTTCTAGATTGTCGAGTTGCTTGCGTAAGTCTTGGCGGCCATTAGGTAAACACTCCACAAGGTGTAAAGGAGGATGTTTGGCCACGGTTGTAGTTGTTTGGCTGATAGGTAAACTGAGTAAATCAGTAGCGACACGCAGGTAGTCAGTGACAGCCTGCTGATCACTGAGGTCTTGATAGTCTTTGGCTTTAATTAATTCGCCCACTTGCATCGTGAATTCGCGACCACGTTTATTGACCAGTTCGCGAGGGAGTAAAGCGGTGCGTAAGCGACGATGAATTAAGCCCGAAAGATAAAATAAGGTGGAGTTACGGCCGCTAACAAAGCAGGGTAATATCTGAGCTTGATAACGTTTGGCCAAACGCCCGACCAAATTGTTCCATTCGCGGTCTTCTATTTGGCGATTTCCAGTGTTAATCGCCGATACCATACCCGCGGGATAAATCATTAAAGCGCCACCTTTGGAGAGGTGCTGACAAGACAGTCGAATTCCACGGGCATTCTTTTTGGCTGCCTGCTCAGAGAGTACATCTACGCCGATAAATAAATCCTTAAACTCGGGAATGTTAGCCAGTAATTCATTGGTAAGCACTTTCAGGTCGGGGCGAACTTGCAATAAGAGTTCGCTCATTGCTACACCTTCTAGTCCGCCCAGAGGGTGGTTAGCCACAATCAACAGTGGTCCTTGTTCTGGTATTTCCTTGAGGGCTTCCGGATTGTTGGCCAGAAAAGAAAAATCTAAGCTGCGCATGGTATAGCGCAAAAAATTTAAGGCGGTTTTACCATCATCAGTGTAGTGAGGACGGTCATCATAGATTTGCGCGAGTTTCGCAAGGCCAAGCGCTGTTTCAATGATTCGTGCTAGCCATTGCGGGCGCATGCTTAGCCTAAAAGGGTTATTTTTATTCTGCATGGATGATTCCTTAATCCGTTTCGGGATAATAGGCGGTTAGCTCGCGCTCGTGTTTCCAGCGGACCAGTAACTCTTTAAGCTTGGGTGGTTGGTAACCTCGTTTACGGTTAGCAGCGCCCAGCTCAAACAGGGTTTTATATTGAAAGAGTAAAGAACGCATCGCTTCGCTGAAGGGCGTTTTCCTATCCCATATATGTAAAGACTCTGAACTCGCGCTGTTTATTTCCACAATCTCTAAATCTTTACCCTGTTGAAGGTGCTCGATATCGGCAAATTTAATGTCCATTCGCCCATAATAAAATTCCGGTAAGTCAGCCATCATTTTATTGATGGCGGCGTTCAGTTCAGGGGTAATTAATTGATTGGCATCCCTGAAAATGGCCCCGCGACAATGGCTGGCTGAAAATACTAATTTGTAGGGCTTGCCTTGCTCGATTATCTCCTCCAACTTGTCTTGGTGACGGCTTAAATAGAGGTGCTGTAAGTCACTGGCGCGCGGGTCGGATTGAATTAGTTGTTTAAGGCTAGATTGCCCATCACCCACCACATAAGGGGTGTATTTTAAGGCAAGAGAGATAATTTCCCCGGCTGGCTGATCGGGGTGGCGTACAAAAAATACGCCGGCTTCTGCTTCATAGCTGGCCAGTTTTTGCAGCAGCATAGCCGAATTCATAGGGTAACTGTCTAAGCAATCTTGCAGTTGCTGGCGATTGTGAAGTAGTTTTACTCCTGCGCCTCTGCAGCCAATGTCAGGCTTACCGACTAAAGGAAACTGTAGCCCGCGTTGTTGCATTATTTGTAGTAAATCTTCCACTTGGCGCGCTAAAGGCGCGCCACTACGATTAACTTTTAGCCACGGTAGTACAGCCTTATCACAACTGCCGGTGGCTTGTATTAACAACTCACTTTTCCCTACTCCAACCATACCCGCCAGCGGTAATTTGGGGTTGGCTAACAGAGGCAGGGTAAGAGAGCGGTGGCGTACACTAAGCACTAACCATTGCAGCACTACCGGAATATACACCGCCCAAGTGGGCCAAAATTCAAAGAAAGAAGTGGTTTTACCATTCATATCCAGCGCGGGCATTCCTGGTGATACGTAAGGAGATGATGGCTTACTATTTAAGGGTTCAGTCACGGTGTCGCACTTCCTGTTGCATTTATCTTTCCTATCAGACCTGTGAATTAGGATAAATCATTCAAACGTCGTTAGATTTAGTCTAGTTCAGCGTAAGGGTTTACCAATTACGGTGTATTAATGCTTTAGTCTAGGCGAAGATAGTGACTAATATATGTAAGACTTTGGGATGGCGGTACTTAATGATTATTGACGATTTACGCTTAGTCGCCGGTGAGCGACAACTTAGCATTAAGCACTGGGAGTTGGCACATGGCCAACATTGGGCCATTTTTGGCCATAGTGGTAGTGGTAAGTCGCTACTTGGGGCGTGGCTAAGCGGTGATTTAAATGCCGAACAAGGCCGCTATAGTGGTCGCCCTGAACGAGTCGGGTTGGTCTCGTTAGAGCAGCAACAAGCCTTACTAGCGCAAGAATTAGCAGAAGATGATAGTGACTTTACCGATCAGGTTGATGTTGGCCACAGTGTCGCCGAGCTATTATCCCGTAAGGGTCGTAACACTCAGCACATAGCGAATGTTGTTCAGCAGTGTGATTTAACAAGCTTGATGACTCGAGGTTTTCGCTTATTGTCTACCGGTGAAACGCGTCGTTTAATGCTTGCTTTAGCTTTGTTAGACGAGCCTCAGTTATTAATTCTCGACGAGCCATTCGCTGGTTTAGATCTGACCCATCAACAGCAATTACTGATCTTACTAGAGCAACTAGCTAAACGTTGTCAATTAGTCATAATTACGTCGCGAGATGAGGAATTACCTTCGGTTATTAGTCATGTAGCAGTATTAGATGAGCAGGGTTTGAGTCAACAATTAACTACAGAGCAATGGTTGACTCACCCAGAGAGACAAAGCCTCGAACAACAAGCAAGCAGACAATCAAGCGCTATTATAGACGCTCTTCGACACCATCAACAGCCAGATTTACCCCAAGTGCTGTTTTCTATTCAGCAAGGTAAAGTCACCTATGCTGGTGTGCCGATCTTTAGCAATTTAAATTGGCGTATTGCGCCGGGGCAACATTGGCAAATTAGAGGCCCGAACGGTTGTGGAAAAAGCACATTACTAAACCTTATTTTTGGTGACCATCCGCAGTGTTACAGCAATCAAATTGAAGTGTTGGGTTACCAACGTGGCACAGGGGAGAGTATTTGGGATATAAAGCAGCACATCGGCATGGTGTCTGCTGGCTTACATCTCCAATATCGGGTTAATTGCAGTGCTTTAGAGGTTGTATTGTCGGGCTTGTTTGACTCCATCGGTGTCTATCAAAAACCGAGTGAATTAGAGATAGAAAAAGCGCGTTTATGGCTGCAGTTATTTGGTATGGGTCATCTAGAAAAACATTATTTTAAGTCCTTATCTTATGGGCAGCAGCGCCTATTGATTATTGCTAGAGCCTTAGTTAAAGCCCCCACACTATTGCTATTAGACGAACCTTGCCAGGGTTTAGATTTTCTACATCGTAGAACCGTACTAAATGCACTTGAGTTAGTGGCCAAACATAACTTGAGCCATTTGGTTTATGTTACCCATCATCTGGATGATTGCTTACCTAGTATTCAGCATTATGTTGATTTTATAGACGGTAATGTTTTATTGAGCCAAGCACTTTAAATAGTCGCTAGTTAATTCCCTATTGTTTATGAAGTTACATAGGCTCAGTGTGGTTTCATCAACTTCGCTTTGTTGAAGATAACTATCTCATTTAGTGAAACAATACTTTTCATTTACCTTACTTACTCACATTTGAGCTACATGGAACAATGAATCTCTTGGTTGATGATGAATCAAGCAAACGCGGGTTATTGTTGAAGTGAATAGAGTAGCTAATGCTTATTCATCACCGCTCCCGTTTGCCACTTGTTCATCATCCTCAAGGTTTTTCAACAATTCCAATGTCGCTGTGAGTCTTATTTGCAGCGCGAATAAATAATAAGGTAAATAATATAATGAAAAAGTCTTTAGTGGCCCTAACTGTGTCAGCTTCTTTTTTATCGACTGCAGTTTTCGCTGGTATGGATTCAGCTTACATCGAATATAGTACTGATGATGTATTCGAAATGGGTGTGGCCCTTGAAATTCATGAGAATGCTACTTTAGCTATTATGGGCGATAGTGAAGGTTGGGCTGCCTTGGCCTATGAGGTCGACGTCGCAATTGACGCTAACAAATATATGACATTTATGGCCGAGTATGGTCAATTTTCATCACCAGTAAACGATGATTATGAAGTGGATCTTTCAGATGATAACTACTTGTTAGTTGAAGCTCACTTAACAATGAATGTGAACGATGACTTTTCGCTTAGCGCGGGTCTAGGTTGGGAGCAAGGCAAGGGGCAGCAAGTCGATGTAGCTGGTAATGTGGCGGATTCTAGCGACTTCACGAATGGAAAAATTATGTTAGGGGCAGCTTATACTTTTGGCAATACGGGTTGGCAGCTAACATACGATTATACTCATCATAATCTAGATGATGATGGTATTTACGCGGGTACAGAATTAGATTATTCAGGTCGAGCCAATGAGCATGAAGTTATCTTCAGTTATCATCATCAAAGTGGTTGGACACCTTACGTGAAAGTTAATCATATGAATCCAAATGGTGGTTCATACGCAGGAATAAGTGACTCAGATACCGTTGGTTGGTTAGGCTTGGGTTACCGCTTCTAAATAAGCTATTTTTCTTTAGAGCCTGATGGACTAGGCTTTAACGTTTTTCTATGTTTTTGTTGTTTACTCACTGACGTTTCTCTAAATATTTACATTCTACCCTTCGTTTCATTCCCTCACTGCTATTTTTCTTCGTGTATTAAATAATCCACGTATAATATCAAGCCTAGGCTTAGTGAAACCTCCCAATGATGCTATTGCAAATTTTATATGGAGCAAAATGATGAATTGGTATTTTGGTGTACTAAAACAATACATGGTGTTTAGCGGGCGTGCTAGGCGCAAAGAGTATTGGATGTTTGTATTAATTAACAGTGTGTTTGGTGTGGTATTTAGCTGGATTGACACTGTCAGCGGAACGGTTAATCCTCAACTAGGTTTAGGTTTGTTGGGGGGGATATATGCGCTGGCCGTGTTATTGCCCTCAATGGGAGTTGCTATAAGAAGGCTGCACGACACCGACCGCAGTGGCTGGTGGCTGTTTATCTTACTATTGCCAATCATTGGTGTACTGACCTTGTTGTTTTTCTTTTGTTCAGACAGCCAATCTGAGGCTAATCAGTTTGGGCCTAATCCCAAAGTAAACACGTAGTTAACCTTGCTATAAAATGCCGGACAATCATGAGTCTATAGGCCTATATCGCGACTACTATCGGCGCGGCCCTGATTATCGTCATGGTGATGCGGTGGATTTTGCCGATATAAAACACACCTTTGGTTTTGAAGGTTTAGCCGTAGGGGCTTGGGTGACTACAGCAGAGAAACCACGCGCGGCGAGCCTTATTTTTGATGCCTTAGCTGATTTGGCTTTTCTATTGAATTTGCCTCCGTATGCTTTGGGGCTGCGAGGCAGCTTACGTTTAGCCTTTGGCACCGGTGGCCAGCAAAATGTTCAAGCCCACTATGCTCCGGCGAGTCGTACCCTTGCCTTAGCTAAACATGCAGGGGCTGGCGCCTTAGCCCATGAGTGGTGGCACGCCTTTGACCATTATATGGCAAACAAGTTATTTACCGATGCCGCGCAACGCAATGAGTTTGCTTCAACTCGGTGGTTAGCCAACGACGCACAACATCAACATCTGCTTAATCTTCGACTAGATCGTTTATTTGCGGCGGTATTACTTAGCCCCGATGGACAAAACCTCAATGCTTTCGTGAGTCGTTCAGTGACGCTGGATAAACAATTGCGTCGTCGTTATTTTAGTTTGCCCACAGAAATGATGGCGCGCGCCTTTGAGGCGTGGATTCAAAGCCGAACAGACATTAAAAATAGTTACTTGGTTAGTGGCACCAAACAAACAGAATTGGCTAAAGCGGGCGCTTACCCTGAACCTGAGCATTTACGTCTTATTGGTGAGGCTGCACTTGCTTACTTCGAATTACTTGGCCAAGCTTTGCAATCTAAAGGAGATTGAGTACTTACGATTGATTATTTGAACTAAACTAAATAAGTCGGTTATGTACTAAGGAATGATAATGGAAGATCATAATAATCAAGCGGTTACTATTGTGGATATCAAATTGCCATTTTGGTCTATGGTAGTGTTTATGGTGAAAGCTGCTATTGCGTCGATCCCTGCCTTTATTATTTTATCCATCATTGGCAGTCTAGTATTTGGTATATTGGGTGGGGTAATGCGAGGCGTTGGTCATTACTAATAGCCACCTTTTTGTGGAAGTTAAGTTTAAACGTACGTTTAACTTTTAATTCACAATTGCTTTGATAAACGTATACTGAATAGCGGTATATAAGAGTGTGGATGATAGATTTACAAGGACTTAGAACTTCAGGAAACAAGGAATGTTACGATTTTTATCTGTGTTGCTACTTGGCTATATCACTAGTTGGCACGTTTGGGCTGAAACCGTTGATTTGCGGGTATTGGCTTGGCCTGGTTACGCCGACGCTGATGTAGTGGCCGAATTCGAACAGCGTTATCAAGTAAGTGTTAAGGTGAGTTACATAACCAGCGATGATGACATGTGGCTGCGTATGGCCCATGAAAACGGTGCGAATTACGATGTATTTGCGGTAAATACTGCTGAGTTGCAACGCTATATTGATGCAGGCTTGGCCCTGTCTTTAGACCTTGAAAATATCCCTAATTTAGCTAACCAACTGCCCCGATTTAGAACCATAAAAGCTATTCCTGGAGCGACTAGAGGTAATGCGGTATACGCCGTTCCTTACACTTATTCAGAAATGGGCCTGATTTATAACAAAGATTTTTTCTCCGAACCCCCGCAATCATGGAAGGTTCTTTGGGACCCTAAGTACCAAGCAAAAATTTTGGCTTACAATGGCAGCGCCCATAATTATTCCTTGGCGGCTATGGCTTTGGGTTTCGATCATCCTTTTCAACTTACCGCCGCTCAGTTTCAGCAAAGCACGCAACATTTGCTTGCCTTACGTCGCAATGTGCTCACTTTTTATCGCTCTCCTGAAGAAGCCTTGGATTATTTTAATCAGGAATCGGTGGCCTTAGTATTTGCCAACTATGGTGCACAGCAATTGAAAAAACTAGAGGACGCGGGTGCTAATATAGGTTATGTGATCCCTGAAGAGGGGGCGCTAGCTTGGCTTGACTGTTGGGTGTTATCGAGTGGTTTACAAAATCGAGAGTTGGCTCACCAATGGATCAATTTCACGCTTGAAAAATCAGTGAGCCAATTGCTGACCGAACGACAAGGCCTAGCAAATACTATCGTTCAAGATCAACGCAGTGTGGCTGAGGATAAAATTATTTGGTTGGAACAGGTAGAAGACCAGCCGCAACGTAGTCATTTTTGGCAAAACATCATCAGTGGAAACACTCTGCAAATGATGGAACTACCATGAGCAGGTTTATCTCTCTGCGCTTTGGCCTTTGGTTTGCTATGTTTGGTATTTTGGCTTCCATTGTTACTGCCACCGTCAGTTATCATGAAAGTCGCGGTTTATTAGCAGAAAGCGCCGAACGCGAATTAGCAACAACAACTCAAATATTAACCCGTGGATTTATTCGAACCATCGATGAAATAGTAAAGGATACCTTGTTCTTGAGTGCTATCCCGCAAACAACTCGATATTCTAAAGATACCCGTCAACAGCTAAGCGACATTTTTAAACAAAAGCTGCGACTTAACCCTTCGTATTTTCAAATTCGCTTTATTAGTGCGGCAGACTTTGGAAAAGAACTGGTTAGAGTTGACCGGCTTCGTGATGGTTTAGTGGCCATTGAAGACAGTTTATTAGAAGAAAAATCTCACTACCCTTACGTATTTCGAACACTGCGTTTACCTGCAGGAGATGTCTATCTTTCTGCTATTGATATTCATACCGAGCAGGGGGTAGAGCTTGGCCTACACCAACCCACCCTGAAAGTTGCCGCGCCTGTGCATATTGACGGCCAAACTATCGGCTTAATTGTCATCAATGTTGGTTTAGAAAATTTATTTAGCCAGTTGCAAGCCGATTTGCCCGAGGGTGTAGAAATATACTTAGCAAATCAACAGGGAGATTATTTGGTGAATCCTAACCCTGATAAACAATTTGGTTTTCACTTTGGCCATCGCTATTTGATTCAACATGACTTTCCGAGAATGGAAAGTATGTTCGATAATTACCAAGCCCTAACTTACGTATTAGATTCTTCAACTGATATTCGCTATCAGCGAGCCGTGTCGTTTACGCCTCTATTCTATGGGCCGCCCGCGAGTCAACGGTTAGCGGTAATGGGTTTAGCCAGTCCCTTGCCTACCTTAGGCGCGATTATTGATTCCTTAGCGGGTTCGATGATTAAGGTGAGTTTAGCCTTGAGTTTACTAGGCCTACTTACCTCATTGTTATTTGCTAGGGTATTATCACGACCGATTCGCAATATGGTCTCGGTAGTGCAAGCATACAGGGCTGGAGAAATACCTGTGACTAAGCTTTTACCTAGTCAGCGTAGCGATGAGATCGGCCTGTTAGCTAATACCTTTATCTCAATGTCACAACAAATAAACACTCAAATAGATGAATTAAAGAATAACGCGATACACCTTCGCTATATGGCAAGCCACGATAGTTTGACTGATTTGCCTAATCGCGGCTTATTTATCGAGCAGCTAAAATCTATGATACATCGAGCTCAGCGGCACAATACCACGCTTGCAGTGGTATTTATCGACTTAGATAATTTCAAGCAAATTAATGATAGTTTTGGTCATGATGTCGGGGATAGACTGTTGAAACAAGTGGCCAAAGTATTACACGACACGGTAAGGGCTGAAGACTGTGTTGCCCGTTTTGCCGGCGATGAATTTATGTTGGCCTTAGAGGGCATTAAAGAAGGCCAGGATGCCTCTGAAATAGCCAGCAAAGTGTTACGTCGTTTAGCGCAAGAAATTAACTTAGGGCCTCAACCTCAGCCGGTTCATGCGAGCATCGGTATTAGCTTATACCCAGTAGATGGGCAGGATCCTGAGGTATTGATACGCAATGCGGATGTTGCAATGTATAGAGCTAAAGCAAAAGGTCGAAATCAATACAGCTATTACGCTTTTGAAAAGTCCTTATAGATTGGTTCAGGCGACATAATCGAAGTGGCGCTGATAAATCCTTGTTGGCTCAGCCGCTGAAGCCACCTCCTTTCTGGTAACGTTGTTCTTCAGGGAGCATGCGCTGCAGTTGAAATGCCTTCAGCGGTGAAAAGCTGAATACCTGAGCCACATGGCTCATGCCTTTTTTAATACACCATTGCTGTAATTGGCAAATCTCTTGTTCCACTTCAGGTACCGCTAGTTCCTATTGTTCAGTAATACCATGTGTGCCCAGGGCTGGCGTAATGATTTACCGAGTTGTATGAAGTCACGACAAAAATTATGGCAGAGGGGGGCAAGGCCCTTGAGCGCTGGCTATTAATAGATTATCACGCAAATATAGTTGATAGTCACCGTGAGGAGTAGCGCTATGCATAGTCATCTGACTATCTTAGCTTCTCTTGGGCAGAGTTTATTGAGGTAATCGTTAAGCCTAGTTAATATTTTAATAAAAAAAGCCAGAACCTAGGTTCTGGCTTAGTAAGTTTTAGTGCATTGCTGACTCACCACGCGGGGCTTACATCGCGTATAGTAAGGCGACGAGCTTGGATTATTGGTTAAGCTCTAATTGATAGAAGCTAGCTTGAGTGTAATCACCTGCTTCCATTCCGCGCCATTCACAGTTTGAGCTACTCTTTTTGGTGTTACATTGATTATAAGCGCCAGCTTTAAAATACATCCAGTCCTGCCCATAACCTAAGTCAACGTCGTGCCCTTGATAGTTGCCCTTGGTAAGGTCAATATCATAGGTTTTACTTAATTCCTCAGCAGTACCTGGGTTTTTGATGAAGGTGAGGTGCATGATATCGCCTTTAACATTCACCTCATAAGCGAAGACTTCACCTAGCTTGATGCCATCTTTGGGGTCTGCAGCACCTTGGCGTAGATTGTGTTTACCAAAAACATCATGACGAATGTCTTTACGCAGTTTTTTACCATTTTCATCTTTGGCATTCTGCAGCTCTTTAGTCGGATTTAGCTCGTAGTTCCAACTTAATGAACCGTACTCATGCTCAGGCAGCTTTCGATAAGATATCTTTAAAGGTTCGTTTTTTGACCCATGAATTTGACCAATGACGACAGCATAAGCCCCATTTTTTTTAGGGTTGCCGCTGGTACTGACTTGGTCAACCGACAAGGTGGCTTTTAATTGACCGCCAATGGCACCATATTCTTTTGCCTCTGGGTGAGAAGCCACCACAAAGTTATTCTTCGGTTCACCATAATGCTCAGCCAGCATCGCGCGTAATTCGCTGCGGGTATTTTTACTGTTAGGTGTGGTAGGGGCTTCATTAGGTGACACGAATACTAAAGCACCGGTTTGTTCATTGGTATAGAACCACTCAGGGTGGATATACGGCGTTTTGGTGTCTGCTAAGCGATGCTTGTCGATTTCTAAGGCTTTACCTTTACGGGAGCCTTCTTTAGTGAGCTCAGGTAGGGTGATTTTCCAATTTGATAGATCAAAATTCTCTGCGGGTGCTGCCTTGGGGTCAAGCTTGGCGGTAAGATCTTGCATTGAAGGGCTTGTAGCGTAAGCGGAACCGGTTAATACACTGAAGGCTAGCAAGCTAAGGTGGATTTTTTTCATTCTATCTTTTCCTGAGTCTTAGTTAATGCAAATAAGTTACTATAGTATTGTATTACAAATTGTGATCTGCTTAGAAAAATAGATACTGTAGCTCATTAGTCAATGGTAGTGTGATAGAGCACACACTCTCGGTTGAGTAAGCAGTATTGGCGAAATGATATGTCTAAAAGTGGCTGTGGGGTGGGATTTACTAAGCGGGATCTGCAATTTCGGTGACATCGGTATCTATTGGCAACCCTTAAGGGTAAAGCAGCCTCAACCGCTTTACCCTTAAGCTTCTAGGCGCGTTTTTTACTGGCTACGTCCATCCATACTGCCAGTAGCAAGATGCTCCCTTTGATGATTGACTGCCAGTAGGTGGGAACATCCATCATGCTCATGCCATTGTCTAAACTGGCCATGATAAAGGCCCCTATTACTGCTCCAAACACCGTGCCTACGCCACCTGCTAAACTGGTGCCACCAATCACACAGGCTGCAATAGCATCTAACTCCGCGATGTTACCTGCAGAGGGGGAACCCGCTCCTAGGCGTGATGCTAAGATAAGGGCGGCAACACCCACTAGCAAGCCGTTAATCGCAAATACACTTAGCTTTGTTCGTTCAACATTGATACCCGATAAACGACTGGCTTCTAAGTTACCGCCGATGGCATAAATGCGCCGACCAAAAGCGGTTTTCTTCGCCATGAAAGCGGCGATAAACATCAATACCACCAGTAGTAATACCGGAGTGGGTACGCCACGGTAATCATTCAGTAGTAATACCGTGCCAAGCGCAAAGATAGCAATTAGACCAAACTTGAAAATATCGCCAGTCACCGGTGTATTACTTAGCTGATGAGAAGTGCGGTTCTTACGGAGTTTACCTTGCCAGGCAAAAAATACAGCCAAGGCTCCCACTGTTGTAATCATGGAAAACATATCAGGTAAGTAACTTTGACCAATGATCGACATCTCTGGAGTGGTGGGCGCTACGGTGCTGCCACCGGTAATCCCAATCAATATGCCTCTAAATGCCAATAAGCCCGCTAAGGTGACAATGAAAGAAGGCACCTTACGATAAGCTATCCACCAACCGTTCCATAGGCCTAATAAAAAGCCCGCTATCAAGGTAAGAACAATGGTTAATGGCAGTGGTAATTGCCACCAAACATCCATGATAGCCGCCGCTCCGCCTAATAAACCCATCATTGAGCCTACCGATAAATCAATTTCAGCGGAGATGATTACAAACACCATGCCAATCGCCAATATGCCTGTAATTGCGGTTTGGCGCAGTAAGTTAGATATATTACGCGGAGTGAGATAGCTACCGTCAGTGGCAAAGTAGAAAAACAGCATAATTACGGCAATTGCCGCAAACATAACTAATACCTGTAGCTTCATTTTTTTAATATTGTCCATCAGGCTTCCTTTGGTGGCAGTATTACTGATGGTGGTTTCTTGACTAGACATGTTGTTACTCCTCGGCCAGCGCACAGTCCATCACCATTTCTTGGCTTAGGTTCTGATTGTCTAATAGACCCTTTAATTTCCCTTCATGCATCACTAGAACTCGATCACTAATTCCTAATACTTCGGGAAGTTCTGAAGATACCATGATGATGCTAATGCCCTGTTTAACCAGTTGATACATCAACTTATAAATTTCATATTTGGCGCCAACATCTATTCCTCGGGTGGGCTCGTCGAGGATCAGAATTCGTGGTTTCAGTAATAGAAATTTGGCTAAAATCGCTTTTTGCTGATTGCCGCCACTGAGGCTTTTTATGGCAAGTTCAGGGGAGGCTGTTTTTACTTTTAGCCGTAAAATAGACTCATCGATGGCAGCTTGTTCCGCGGATTCATCTACGGTTTGAGCCAGCCCTGCAAACATATTTAAACCTGCCAAGGTAATGTTTTGACCTACCCCCATTATCGGTATGATGCCATGCCGTTTACGATCTTCTGGCACCATGGCGATACCATGAGCGAGCGCGTCGCGATTATGGCGAATTTTTATGGGGTTGCCGTTTAGTTCTACTGGGCATTGGTAAATACCTTCGTAGGAACCAAATAAGCATTGCATTAACTCCGTTCGGCCAGAGCCAACTAAACCAGCGACTCCCAGAATCTCGCCTTTACGTAGACTAAAGCTAACGCTATCAACTTGCTTTAAGTTGGCGGTTTTGCTTAATTGCGCATTTACGGGACCTACCTTTAAAATAACATCGCCAATGGGATGCTCTTCACGTGGAAACAGTTGCTTAAGTTCTCGACCGACCATCATGCTAATAATGTCATCGGTACTCATGTGTTTAGCGTCTTGTGTACCAATATGTTCGCCATCGCGAATAATGCAAATACGATCAGAGATCTCTTTTACTTCGGTCAGCTTATGCGAGATATAAACACAGCTAACCCCTTCGTTACGTAGCTGTTTAACGATATCCAGTAAAACGCGAGTTTCAGATTCCGTGAGAGGGGCGCTAGGCTCATCCAAAACCAATATTTCGGCATTTTTAGATAAGGCTTTGGCTATTTCAACTAATTGTTGTTGGCCAACCCCTAATTCGCGAATCGGCGTATCGGGTGACACGTCTAGTTTGACCCGTTGCAGTAAGGCTTCGGTTTGTTTAAACATCGCGCTGTGATCCAGCACACCATAACTGCAGATCTCAGCACCAAGAAAAATGTTTTCTAGTATCGACAGCTCTTTGACTAGAGTGAGCTCTTGGTGGATGATTGCAATGCCCTTGGCTTCGCTATCTCTGGTGGAGGAAGACGTAAGCGGAGCGCCTTTGTATTGAATTTGACCTTCATAACTGCCATAAGGGTGCACACCGGTAAGCACCTTCATTAAGGTGGATTTACCCGAGCCATTTTCGCCGCAAAGTGATACGACTTCGCCGCGCTCTAAATCAAAGTTAACCCCATTTAAGGCAATCACTCCGGAGAATTTTTTGACGATGTTCGACATCACCAATAAGCTAGTTTGACTCATCATTGCTCCTAATAAAAAGGGCGGGTAGTGCCCACCCTTTCTAACTGCTAAGTGAAAAAATGTTTATTGGTAAACATCCGATTTAGCGTGGAAGCCATCAGCGATGACGGTCGCGTCAATATTGCTTTTATCTACTGGGATTGGTGTGAGTAAGTATGAAGGAACATCTTTGGTGCCGTTGTTTAAGCTAGAGTTAGACTCTGGCATTTCACCATTGGCCATTTGAACGGCGAGTTCTGCCGCGGTGGTAGCCAATAATTTAATCGGTTTGTAGATAGTCATGGTTTGGGTGCCTGCAACAACTCGGCGACTTGCGGCTAAATCGGCATCTTGACCTGAAATGAACACTTTACCTGCAAGACCTTGAGCGTCCAACGCTTGAATTGCACCTCCCGCCGTCGAGTCATTTGAGGCCACTACTACGTCGATATTATTGTCATTGGCAGTGAGCGCATTTTCCATAATCTTAAGGGCATTTTCAGCTAACCAACCATCTACCCATTGATCACCAACAACTTTAATGTCGCCTTTATCAATCAGCGGTTGTAATACGTTCATTTGGCCTTGGCGGAACAATTTGGCATTGTTATCTACCGGAGACCCACCCATTAAGAAGAAGTTACCGTCTGCTTTATGCTTAATCAGTGCTTCAGCTTGTAGTTCACCGACTTTTTCATTATCAAAAGATAGGTAGAAGTCGATGTCAGCGTTGTTGATTAAACGATCATAGGCCAATACTTGAATGCCTTCTGACTTGGCTTCAGCAATTACGTTTGACAGTACTTTACCATTGTAAGGAATGATAACTAAGACATCCACACCGCGAGAAATCATGTTCTCTATCTGCGATATCTGGGCGGTTTCATTACTGTTTGATGATTGAACAAATACTTTGGCGCCGAGAGCTTCTGCTTTCTCAACAAAAAAGTCGCGGTCTTTTTGCCAGCGCTCTAAACGAAGGTCGTCTATTGCTAGGCCAATCTTTACAGTTTTCGCAAATACTGGGGCAGACATCGCCAATACCACTGTACACAGTAGAGTGATCAGT
The DNA here is from genome assembly GCF_054112545.1 of Agarivorans sp. MS3-6. Taxonomy (NCBI): domain Bacteria; kingdom Pseudomonadati; phylum Pseudomonadota; class Gammaproteobacteria; order Alteromonadales; family Alteromonadaceae; genus Agarivorans; species Agarivorans sp. MS3-6. Next base: position 2,511,222 of record NZ_CM134202.1, read on the forward strand.
TTTTTCATATTTTTGCTCCTTGCTTTATAGCTTGTTTTATTTTGTTTTAGCTAAATGTAGGGTGAAGAGGTCATCCCAATAACCATTCCTCAGCATCCAGACTAGGCGTATGAAAAATAATCGCCAATGATGCTTTTTTGTTCAGGTATGATGTTTATTCACATAAAGTAACACTTTGTGACACACCTCAAGAAAACGTTTTCCTGTGGGGCGTGCTTATTACGCATTGGCACTATAGTTGAGTCACAGTTTTGCTTGAGTGGCTTATTTTTTGGCGACAAAAAAGCATGGCGGTAGCCGGTGTTAGTTCAAGTGTTTGTGTTTAACTTTCTGATTGTTAGTAAAAAATGCCACCAGGTAGCTATCAGCAATCTCCCTTCTATTAGCCGAACTTTAGCGGGTGACTGGTGGTGCTTAACGGCTATGTGTAAACTCTTGAATGAGTTCTATCTCGCGGGGGGTGTCAGCAAAGGCTTTAAAAGTGTCTAAGCCTGGCGCTTCACCAGGTGTGTATTGTTTGGCTAGGGTTTGGATCCAAGCCAGCCCTGTTTCTGTTTCGCAGGCTGAGCTTAATACGCACTTAACCTTATCAGCGCTGGCTTGTTCAATCAGATTAATGGTGCGATGCCAAGATCCGACTAAACTGGGCTTGATGACTAAACAGCGTAAACCTTCAAAGTAGTGGTAGCGATAAGTGCTATCTTGCAAGGTTTCGTCTAATGCGATACCTACTTGAGTACGGGCAGCCAGCATAGCGCATTGTTGACTGTTGTTTAGTGGCTCTTCAACGTATTCAATTCGGCTTAAATCGATACTTTCTAAAACAAAAACAGCTTGGTTCCAAATCCACCCTTGATTGGCATCTAAGCGCAAGGTGAGTGAGGGGTATTGTTGTTGTAATTGTTGAATCAGCTGGATGTCGTGTTTCGGAGAGTGCCGAGCCACTTTGAGTTTGGCCAGCGTAATATGACCTTTGTTAAGTACTTGCTGGCAGTCAGTTAAATCACCCGTTAATAGGGGGTAAGCCACTTGAATTGGCGATTCAGGTGGTAGGCCTGCCATCGCACAATCTAGACCAAAGGCCACACTGGGATACAGTTTGCGTTGGGTATGTCCTTGCAAGCAGTCGATGATTTGTTGCTCTGCTTGGGCTAAATTCTCATCACTAAAGCCAGGCAGGGGGGCAATTTCTCCCCGACCAATTCGACCATCGCTAAATTGAATGTCTAGGTATAAGCCTTGTCGATGGCTTATTTGTAGAGGCCCAAGCTGCAAGGGTTTGGTTAACGCTTGGCTATAACGGCTTAGCGTGGCACTTTTCCAGTGACATAACATGCCTTTAATCCTCTACATTTTAGAATGGGAGTAAGCCATATGCTTACCCCTCTCAATCTATCATCGGAAGCTCAATATGATCAATTGATTCTTTTGTTAATTAAGGGTTCCGCTTAAATTTACTAAATTCTGGCGGCCGCTTTTCATTAAAGGCATTACGCCCTTCCTGACCTTCTTCTGTCATATAGAATAGCATAGTGGCATTCCCAGCAAGTTCTTGTAAGCCTGCTTGGCCATCGCAGTCAGCATTGAGCGCTGCCTTTAAGCAGCGCAGTGCCATTGGGCTGTTCTGAAGCATTTCTCTGCACCATTGCACGGTTTCTTTTTCCAGTTCGGCGTAGGGCACTACGGTGTTTACTAAGCCCATGTCTAAGGCCTCTTGGGCGTCGTACATGCGACACAAAAACCAAATTTCACGGGCTTTCTTCTGGCCGACGATACGCGCCATGTAGCTGGCACCCCAGCCGCCATCAAATGAACCCACTTTGGGCCCTGTTTGGCCAAATTTAGCATTGTCGGCGGCAATGGTTAAATCACACATCATATGCAATACATGACCGCCGCCCACTGCGTATCCCGCTACCATGGCAACTACTGGTTTTGGACAAGTGCGAATTTGCCGTTGGAAATCTAGCACATTGAGGTGATGGGTGCCTTGATCGTCTTTGTAACCGCCGTAATCTCCACGTACTGACTGATCGCCACCCGAACAGAATGCTAGCTCACCTTCACCGGTTAAAATGATGACGCCAATCTCTGGGTCAATTCGCGCATCGTGTAAGGCGTGCATCATTTCTTGTACCGTTAAGGGAGTAAAAGCATTGCGTACTTGAGGGCGATTAATGGTAATTTTGGCGATGCCGCAGCGTGACTTGTGGTAGCGGATATCGCTGTATCCATTGTCGGCATTCAACCAATTTACAGCGGAGTTATCAATCTTAGTCATTCTATTCTCTATGGTTTTTAAGACACTGGGACAGTTGCTGAAGAAACAGTGTCGGTTGTTCAAAGTGGCAGTTGTGCCCGGCGTTGTTAATGCTGTGCCAACGCAGGCTAGGCGTGTTTTGCGATAGCTGTTTAGCTAAGCCTTGGTACTTATTGTCTAGGCTACCGCCAATAAAATCTAGTGGCATTTTCAGTCGACCCAGTTGTTGAGCGAGATCAGCCTGTAAACCGACACTACATGCCACTTGGGTGGCTGCGATGCCTTGTCGATCTTGCTGGCTACGCTTGGTTATCAGTTGCTGGCGCTGCTCGCTGGACAAATTGGCAAATATGCCTTGTTGGTACCAATCGTCTAACAGTTTCTCCAAGGGTTCTGTTAACCAACGTTCAGCCCACTTTTTATCGTGGTCTAAGCGTTGCTTTCGCTCTTGGTCATCGCTTAACCCGGTATGTGCTGACTCAATAATCAACTGTTGCAAACCTTTTGGGGCTAACAAGGCGTGATGCAGGGCTAGGCGGCCGCCTAAGCTGTAGCCGAGCAAGCTATAGTGCGTGACTTTTAACCTTTTAAGGCAGGCACTTAGTTGATGACTAAAGTCTTTAAAAGCGGCTCGTGGTTTTAAGCGTTGTTGGGCGCTCATTCCATGTCCGGGAATATCTATAGTGACACAGTAATAGTGCTGGCTTAGCGCTGCGATGACTGCGCGCCAGTCACTACCGCTGCCCAAAAAGCCGTGCAGTAATACCAAGCAAGGACGTTGGTGTTGGCCATAAACACTAAAGTGCATCTTTAGAGCTCACCTCTATGATTAAATTTTTATAGCGGGTGCTGGCATCCCCAGAGGTAAAACTTACCTCAATTAAACTGGCACCTGGTTGCTGTTGGGAGTGTTTAAAGGCTTGGACAAACTGCTCGATGTTAGCGACTTTAAGATAAGGTAAGTTAAAGGTGTTAGCCGCCGCTGCAAACTGAGTGTTATGAGGGAGCTGGTAATAGTCATTGGCCAATTGGTGGTGCTTATTTGGCTCAGCAAGCGCGGGAAGCAGCTTGAAGATCTCTCCACCTTGGTTATTAAATAGCACGATGATTAAATTAGACTGACAGCGACTGGCTAAGGCTAAAGAGTTTAAATCATGTAGAAGAGAGGTATCGCCAATCACCAAGGTAGTGGATGTGTGCAGCGCTTGGTTAATCCCGCTACTGGTAGCGAGTAGGCCATCAATCCCAGAGGCTCCACGGTTGCTAAAGTAGTGTTTGGCTTTACAGTCTTGCCCAAGCAACTCAAACATACGCACTATCATACTATTCCCCATAAATAGCGCGGTATTATCTGCTTGTAATCGAGATATTTGCTGACATATTGCTAGCTCAGAATAATCGACTAGAGCGCGATTAATCACAGGCGCTAGTTGTTGCTGGGCTGCTTGCCATAACTCTAAGTAGTGGGCATTGGATAAGCCACTTGTTACCGGATGAGCGGCTAACCATGACTTGGCTTGGCACTGCCAACGTTGTTGTGCTCTGTGAGCGGAATTTATTCGCTGTGGTAGCGTATCAATCAAGTAATGCCTTGCGTTTGATGCCGCTAGCCATTGGTTTAGGCGTTTAGAGACTAATTTACCGCCAAACTGAATAATCAATTCGGCGTCAGCGTGCTGTGCAAAGTGCTGATTGGCGAGTAACAATTCTGCTTGGCTAATAATTCCGTTGCGAGTGTCACTTTGTTGCCAGTGGCTTTGACAATCGGCTACTACTGGCCAGCCAGCCTGTTGAGCCCAAGCAATAATGGCTTGGCTTTGTTCTCTTGCTTGTTGGCCGATCACGACCAGTACTTTGCTCTCAATCTTTAGTTGATGCCAATCACTGGCAGGGGGCGCTAGCGGCTCAGCGCTGAGTTGTTGATAGTAAGGCTGCGATCCTGCGAGCCAAGGCGCGAGTTCATTCGCTTGCTGGCGAAGATCTTGTTGCGCCTGTTCAGGGTAAAACGGTTCACGGTAGGGGCAATTTAAGTGCACCGGACCGGTAGTCTGTTGCTGCACCGCTAAGGCATGGCCAAGCTCTGTTAGCATGCTTCGTGGTGAGAGACTTAAGCTGGGTTCGGCCAGTTGCGCTTGATATACCGGATAGTTAGCAAAAATACCCAACTGCTCTATCGCTTGGTTAGCGCCTACCGCAATTAACTCATGGGGGCGGTCTGCGCTAAGAACCAGCAGCGGAACGGCGCTTTGCTTAGCCTCTATAACCGCTGGATATAAGTTAGCCACCGCGGTGCCAGAGGTGGTGATTAGCGCCACAGTTTGTGCCTTTGCTTTGGCCACACCTAAAGCAAAAAAGCCTAAGCCTCGCTCGTCAAAGTGGCAATGGCTAATGCACTTGGGGTGATTGGCCACCGCTAACGTTAAGGGGGTTGAGCGAGAGCCCGGTGCAATGCAAAAGTGCTCAATACCGTGGCGTACGCAGTCTTCTATTAACCACTCAGCCCAGGCAATATTAATGTTCTTTTTCAAGCAGCGCGTCCTCATCTACTAACTGCAGTACCGTGGCGATTTTATGATTCAGTTCTTGCCATTCTTGTTCGGCTTGTGAGCCAGCAACAATCCCTGCACCGGCAAAGGTACTTAAATGCTGAGGCGTGACCAGTGCGCTGCGGATTGCCACTGAAAATTCACTTTGGGCTCCGCTTAGCCAGCCAACCGCTCCAGCATACCAGCCGCGAGCGTAACCTTCATTTTTTAATATAAATTGTACTGCTGATGAACGCGGTAGGCCGCCCACAGCAGGAGTGGGGTGTAAAGCCTGCAATAAAGAACGGTCGTCTAAAGAAGGGCTTATTTTGGCTTGGATCCGCCGTTTTAAATGTTGTACCCGGTCTAACTTGACTAACTGTAATTCATCGAGTGTACGAACATGCAGGCTCAATTCCCTTAAACGACGGGTTAAATCATCTACCACCAATTGGTTCTCTAATTGGTTTTTGGCGTCTTCGAGTAATTGTTCGCCCAGTTGTTGGTCGTGCTCGGGTGTGTTGCCTCTAGGTGTCGTGCCTGCCAGTGCTTCACTAACCAATTGACTTCCCTCACGCGAATACAGGCGCTCGGGACTACAGCCCAAAAAGCTACTAACCCCATCAAATTGAAACAAAAAACTATAACAGTTTTGTTCTTTTTGTTGCCATTGCTTGAGCAAAGAGAAGGCGTTGAGCTCTGCATTGAGTTGAATGTTGGTCTGTCGCGATAACACTACCTTGGCGGTATGCTGTTGAAACTCTTCACTGGTGACTTGGTCAACCAAGCGCTGCCAATGTTGGCGACTAGGTTGGTCTTGACGGCTTAAGGCTTTCAGTGGGGCATGTTGCAGTGCTTGGCTGGGTTTTAAGGCGCGAAAGGCTTTCTCGATACGCTGATATTCAAGTTCTGGCTGATGCTCAAAATTGGCATTAATAAACAGTCGGGTATATTCACCATCACAACGAATTTCGAAACGCGGCAGGATGAAACGTCGCTGCGGAAAGCTCGACCAAAGAGCGCTTTGCCTTGCAAAGGCAATGCCGCCATAAAAACGGAGTTGGTTATTGGCCGGATCGAGTTGGTCGCATACCGACTGCAGTTGTTCGAGATTTAATATTGATTTAGCGGCCCCTACAAAGGCAACTTGTTGTTGATGTTTATTTTTCCAATAACCGCGGGTGCTATGTTGCTGTTGGTTTAACCACGCTAACAGATCGAGTTTGGCAAGCTTGATACAAGCTTGTTGAAACCCGTGCTGGGGTGCCTGCCTCAATTGGCGTATGGCTTGTTCAAATTGGCTGTCAGACAGCTTCACCGTAGTTACTTCCTGCGCTTGATGACGTTCTCAATGTAGCTGTTTTTTTTACAATATTACAGTCAGATTTGGCTCAGCCTTGATGCTGAGCAATAATAGACGCTAAGTTCTTATCTTTAAGTTGAATATTACTTTGAAATCATGGCTTCATGCGGCGCGTTTACGCACTCTTCCTTTGGCAAGTTCGTCGATTATTCTTGGCTCCGCACTGGCGCTTTCTCAGCAAGCGTTTTCTTGGCCAGTTTTGGTGTTAGCCCTAGTGACCGCCTTATTGCTGCAAATACTGTCTAATTTGGCTAATGATTATGGCGATGCAGTGAAAGGTGTAGATGATGACTCTCGGGTGGGCCCACAGCGGGCTATTCAAGCTGGCTTGCTGAGCCCGCAGCAAATGCTTAGAGCGATATTGGTGGTGGCTTTGTTGTCAGTGGTGAGCGGGCTTAGTTTGTTAGCGACCAGCTTGGGAGGACATTGGCAGGCTTGGCTGGGATTTATTGGCCTTGGAGGTTTAGCCATTGTGGCTGCAATGGCCTATACAATGGGCGCTAAACCCTACGGCTACCGAGGTTTTGGCGATATCAGTGTCTTTTTGTTTTTTGGCTTGTTGGGTGTGATGGGGTGCTATTACCTGCATACACAAAGCATGAGTTTTACCGTCTGTTTAGTGGCCGCCGCCAACGGCTTACTCGCTACAGCGGTATTAAATATTAATAACTTACGAGACTTTAAGCCCGATCAACAGGCTGGCAAGTTAACCTTAGCGGTGCGTTTAGGGGAACAGTTGGCGCGTTATTACCATTTAGCGTTGGTATTTGGCGCTTTGCTGTTGTTTGCTATCTATATCGTTTTGCAGGCTCCCACTAGCTTGGCTTGGTTATATTTATTGCCCGCCATGGCTCTGATCAAAGTGGCGCTAACAGTATTTCGTCACCACCAACATCAAATTCTTGACCAACAATTGCAAGCCACCGCAAAACTGAGCTTTGTGTTGGCACTGGTATTTAGCGCTGGCTTGCAATTTTAGTGGCTAGGTTTATCGCTGAGTGAGGCGTATTATTCACATTTATTCTAATAAACCTCAGCAAAAAGCCTTGGGCGTTGTCCTTCGGCTTTGTTAAGGTAGCAGTTAGTCAATTTGGAGAATAAATAATGCGCAAGATAGGGATCGTCTTGCTGCCAGCCCTAGCAATGGCAGGTCATGCCTTGGCGGCAATGCAGCCAGCTCAGTGGTACAGTGCAGATGGAGTCGGAGTGATGCCTAGTATAGAAGTACTTGGCCTCTATGACAGTAACTTAACCAACACTAATGACGACAAAGTGTCCTCTTGGGGCACCATTGTGTCCCCTGCCATAGCGCTGTTATCAGAGCGTGATACCAGCCGTTATTATGCCGGCTACCGCCTAGAGTGGGCTGAGTATTTTGATAGCCCCGAAGATAACTTTGTCGATCACCATCTGCAGTTGAATGGTGATTGGGAGTTCTCGGCACGTCACCGTGGTCAATTGAGTTATGACTTCAAACGAACCCATGATCAACGAGGTGACGGCATTTCGGCGGGTTTAGGTGGCGTGATTGACGAACCGGTTCAATATAACTTAAATCATTTTCATGGCTTATATGGCTATGGAGCGCTGAGTGCAAGCGCGCAAATTGAATTAGAAGCCAACGCTCGTCAACTAGATTATGTCAATTTTCGTGATGTCACCCAGTATCGTGACCGCAAAGCAATTGACGGCAGTGTACGTTTTTTCTATAGGGTGTCTTCAGCGACCCGTTTACTGGCCGAGCTTGAAGCCTTGCAAAGTGATTACAAAACCACCGAGCCCAATACCGATAGCCGAGACTTCAATGACTTGTTTGCCTATGTGGGTGGCGACTGGGCGGTGACAGGTAAAACCAAAGGGCGCGCTAAAATTGGTTGGCAAGAGCGTAAGTTTAAAGAGGGCTCTCGTGATAAGTTCGCCGACCTCAGCTGGAGTATCGCAGCTGATTGGTCACCGAGAACTTACTCTACTGTTAGTTTAGAGGGGGGGCGCAAAGCCAAAGCGCCAGAGCAAGGCGGAGATATAATAGATAACACTAATATCAAGTTAGATTGGCAACATTATTGGCAAGAACGACTGTTAACTTATGTGACATTTGGCTATGACGATGATGATTATCTTGGCATTACTCGACAAGATAAAACTTATGAAGGTCGAATTGGGGTAAGCTATCAATTCCGTCGTTGGCTAGAAATTTCACTTTGGCAGCTATGGAGGGATAAAGATTCTACGGTTGAGGCCGTTAGCTATGATAAGCAGGTAACTAGTCTTAAATTGAGACTCAGCCTATAAATGAGGATTTAGCTAAATGAACAAAGGATGGAGGCCATTTAAATGCGGACTTGCTGTGCTGCTTGCTGGGTTATCCTTTGGTCTTTTAGCTGACGCTAACGAAGCAATACAAGAATATCGTTTAGCGGCGGGTGATACCTTTCGAGTGATTGTGTACGGTGAGCCAGAACTTCACATGGAGACGCGTTTAGCTGACGATGGTTATATTCGTTATCCCTTTCTTGGCAAAATAAAAGCCAAAGATATGACCTTGACCGAGTTACAGTTGCTGATTCAATCCGGTCTGAGTGGCGACTATCTGGTCGACCCTATGGTACAAGTGACCATGGTCGAATACCGACCATTTTTTATCAATGGTGAAGTCGCCCGCCCGGGGGCTTACCCTTATCAACCGGGTTTAACGGTCAACCGTGCAATCACTTTAGCGGGCGGCTTTAGTGAGCGTGCAGGTAAAAGTAAAATTACTATTCAAGCCGAAGGTGCCAGCCCCGACCAACAACAAAGAGTCACTTTAGAAGATCGCGTTTCAGCTGGCGATGTGCTGAATGTTCCGCAAAGCTTTTTCTAACATTCTTTTTAAATACTCATCCTAAAAGGTTAAGCAATTGTTAGTGTTGGCTTAACAAAAATAATTAATTTCATTATTACCTTTCTGTATATCGCTATTGTGGTTTGGTTTTTTCAGCCCTATACTCGGCTTTCTTGTCGGAGTGCCGAAAGGCTGAGACCACGAGTAGCTAAGCTACGCTGTGTGGGATCCGTATAACTTGATCAGGATAATGCCTGCGCAGGGAACAAGATGAGTAACGGTTTGCTTCTGTTAATGTTTGAGCCACCAACTAAGCGGCACAACTTAACAAAAGGTTACTTTTCCTACATCCGACAAGCCTCATTCTTAAATTTTTATTTAGAGGCCAGTCATGTCAAGACGCGAAACCAGAGCTGCAGCAGAGCAATACATTAATAATCTGCAAGGCCAACCTTTTCCAAATTCAGAAAAAATCTATGTTCAGGGAAGTCGAGACGACATCCAAGTGGCGATGCGCCAAATTAACCTGGCTGACAGTTTAGTCGGCGGCACTAAAGATGAACCAAAGTTAGAGCCTAACGAACCTGTACGCGTTTACGATACCTCGGGCATTTATACCGACGAACATGCTGAACTAGATGTTCATAAAGGCCTGCCACAACTGCGTAAAGCGTGGATTGAAGAGCGTGGCGATACCGAAGAATTAACCGGGCTTAGCTCTAACTTTTCGCAGCAGCGTTTAGCTGATGAAGGCTTAGACCATATTCGCTTTGAAAGTTTACCTACTCCTCGAAAAGCTAAACTTGGCAAAACCGTTACCCAACTGCACTATGCTCGCCAAGGTATTGTTACACCAGAAATGGAATACATCGCGATCCGTGAAAACATGGGGCGGGATAAAATTCGTGAAGACTTGTTGGCCGAGCAGCAAAAAGGTCATTCCTTTGGCGCTTCACTGCCAGAACATATTACCGGTGAATTTGTGCGTGATGAAGTGGCCCGTGGTCGCGCTATTATCCCTGCCAATATTAACCACGCCGAAGCAGAGCCAATGATCATTGGCCGTAACTTCTTGGTGAAAGTAAATGCCAATATCGGTAATTCGGCAGTGACTTCATCGATTGAAGAAGAAGTTGAAAAGCTAGTATGGGCCAGCCGTTGGGGCGCCGATACGGTGATGGATTTGTCGACCGGTCGTTATATTCACGAAACCCGCGAGTGGGTGATTCGTAACTCACCTGTGCCGATTGGCACCGTACCTATTTATCAAGCCTTAGAAAAGGTAAACGGCGTAGCTGAAGACCTTAATTGGGAAGTCTTCCGCGATACCTTGATTGAACAAGCCGAGCAAGGTGTTGATTACTTTACTATTCACGCCGGTGTATTACTGCGTTATGTGCCTATGACCGCTAAACGGGTGACGGGTATTGTGTCGCGTGGTGGTTCGATTATGGCGAAGTGGTGTTTAGCTCACCACACTGAAAGCTTTTTGTATGAACGTTTTCGCGATATTTGTGAAATTTGTGCCGCTTACGATGTATCACTGTCGTTAGGTGATGGCATGCGTCCGGGTTCTATTGCTGACGCTAACGATGAAGCCCAATTTGCTGAGCTAGAAACCTTGGGTGAGCTCACCAAAGTGGCTTGGGAATATGATGTACAAGTGATCATTGAAGGCCCAGGTCATGTGCCAATGCAGATGATTAAAGAGAACATGGAGAAGCAGTTAGAAGAGTGTCACGAAGCACCATTCTACACGCTTGGCCCATTGATCACTGACATTTCACCGGGCTACGACCACTTCTCATCGGGTATTGGTGCCGCGATGATCGGTTGGTTTGGTTGTGCGATGTTGTGTTATGTCACACCTAAAGAGCACTTAGGTTTACCGAATAAAGACGATGTCAAGCAAGGCATGATTGCTTACAAAATAGCGGCGCACGCAGCTGATTTAGCAAAAGGACATACTGGCGCACAGATCCGCGATAACGCCATGAGTAAGGCGCGATTTGAGTTCCGTTGGGAAGATCAATTCAACCTAGCCTTAGACCCTGATACAGCACGCGCTTATCATGACGAAACCTTACCGCAAGATTCTGCCAAGGTGGCTCACTTTTGCTCAATGTGTGGACCTAAATTCTGTTCAATGAAAATCTCGCAAGAAGTGCGTGACTACGCCAAAGATTTAGAAATCAAAATGATTGATGAACCTTTGGCTGACTTAGGTTTTGTTGCCGAAGGCATGGCCGAAAAATCTGCAGAGTTTAGAGACAAAGGGGCCGAGATTTACCATTCGCCACTGCGTGCTGAGACCAGCGATGAAGTCTAAGTTGGACACGACAATCGACTTGCGTCCGCAAATCTGGACTATCGCTGGTAGCGATAGTTGTGCGGGGGCGGGCTTGCAAGCTGATTTGCTTACCGCTCACGACTTTGGCGTAGAGTGCGCCACTGCGGTGACGGCAATTACGGCGCAAAACATTCAAGGGGTGACGGCTATTCAGCCTTCATCACCTGACTTGTTAGCGGCGCAATTAGATGCGCTAGCGCTTACCAACCCTGCCAAGGTGATTAAAATTGGTATGTTGGGCAGTGCTGAGTTAGTGCGTGTAGTCGCTGATAAATTAGCGACCTACAAGGCGACTTGGGCTATACCTCCAATAGTGGTATGTGACCCGGTGTTGGTCGCTAGCTCAGGCGCTAATTTAGCCCTAGATGACTTGATGCAGGCTCTCCCAGCTTTATTGGCCCAAACCGATGTCTTAACCCCTAACGCGACTGAATTAGCGAGTTTAACCGGCTTTACGCTAGACAGTGTCGCTGCGCTTAAGCAAGCCTGTAGTTGCTTGCTTAAGCAAGGGGTCAAAGCGGTGTGGGCCAAAGGTGGACATTTAGCCTTAACACCCGGTGCTGCTGTAGATTATTTCACAGACGGCCAACGAGAAATTGTACTGTCGAGTGCAATGATTGACGCGCCGCATACTCATGGAACCGGATGTACGCTAGCGTCTGCGTTAGCCTCTGCCCTAGCGCATGATTTCGCCATGGAAGATGCACTGGTATTAGCTAAAGCCTATGTTTATCAGGGCTTAAAACAAGTGCTTGGTCGTGGTAATTTAGCCCATCTTGGCTGGCCCACAGAGCGTGCAAACTTCCCACGGGTAGAGTCAGCTCAAACAGTGTTAGGCCAAAGGTTTGGTTTAAGCGAGTCTTGGCCAGAAGCGGTAACTTTTGAGCGCTGTGATACCACCAAGTTGGGTGTGTATCCGGTGGTTGATAGCCTTGAGTGGATCGAGCGCTTGCTTGAGCTTGGGGTAAAAACCCTGCAGTTGCGCATTAAAGATAAAACCGATGCCGAAGTTGAAGCCGATATTATTCGAGCCATTGAGCTTGGCCATCAACACCAAGCCCGGTTATTTATTAACGACTATTGGCAATTAGCGGTAAAACATGGCGCTTATGGGGTTCATCTTGGCCAAGAAGACTTAGAAGTCGCGGATCTAGCACAAATTGCTGCTGCAGGTTTGCGTTTAGGTATTAGTACTCATGGTTATTTTGAATTGCTACGTGCCAGCCAGTTACAACCAAGTTATATTGCTTTAGGGCACATTTTCCCTACTACAACCAAAGACATGCCGTCTAAGCCACAGGGTTTAGCTAAGCTAAGCCGTTATGCTCGCTTGATGCACGATTATCCTTTGGTGGCCATTGGTGGTATCGATTTAAGCCGGGCTCAGCAAGTATGGCAATGTGGAGTAGGCAGTGTGGCCGTGGTACGAGCGATTACCGAAGCGGCAGATCCTGCTGTAGCGGTAGCTGAACTTGAAGCCATAGCAAGCCAGAAAACAGTCAACCAGCATTAGGAAGCAATATGAACCAAGCCAGCAGTGATTTGACCTTAAGCGATCAAGAATGCCTTCGTTATAGCCGCCATTTGTTATTAAAAGATGTGGGTGAAGAAGGGCAAGTTAAGCTTAAGCAAGCGCAGGTTTTGGTGATCGGTATGGGCGGTTTAGGTGCGCCAGCTAGTTTGTATTTAGCGGCCGCAGGTGTCGGCAAGTTAGTGCTCGCTGACTTTGATGACATTGATAGTTCCAATTTACAACGTCAAGTGCTGTATCGAGAAGAGGATATAAAGCAGCCGAAAGTGGCTGCGGCTAAGCAGCACTTACAGGCGCTTAATTCTCATATTCAGATACGCACAGTAAATCGAAAAATGGATACTATGTTATTGGCTATGGAAGTGGCGCAGGCAGATGTAGTGCTTGATTGTAGCGATAACATTACTACCCGTTATGCGGTAAATCAGGCTTGTGTGGCAGCCAGCGTACCGCTGGTGAGTGGTGCCGCGGTGGCTTTTGATGGGCAGCTAATGGTGTTTGATTTTCGCCAAGCAGCACAAGGCTGTTATCACTGTTTATTTCCCAATGCTAGCGAGCAGCAGTTGAACTGCAGTAACGCCGGCATATTGGGCCCTGTGGTAGGCACTATTGGCAGCTTACAAGCGCTAGAAACAATCAAATTGATTGTTGGAATCGCATCGGCTCAAGTGGGACGTTTTTCTAGCTTTGATGCTCACACTCTTGAGTGGTTTCACCTAACAACCAAACATGACCCTAAGTGTCCAGTGTGCGGTACCAATAGAGAACAGTCATGATATGCATTGAATTTAACGGTCAGGCTACCGAGTTGAAGCCACCTCTTAATATTGAGCAGTTATTAGCTCAGCAAGCACAAAATTCTGAAGGGGTCGCCGTGGTATTGAACGGCAACATTATTACGCGTAGTGAATGGGCAAATACTGAGATCTTGGATCAAGCAAAAGTAAGAGTCTTCCGCGCAATCGCTGGTGGTTAAAAGGATACGTTGTGTTAAAAATTGCAGATAAAAGTTTTACTAGTCGCTTATTTACTGGCACTGGAAAGTTTGCCACGGCTCAGCTAATGAGCGACAGTATTCAAGCCAGTGGTAGTCAATTGGTGACTATGGCGATGAAGCGGGTTGATGCGCAAGACCAGCACGACGACATTCTGGCTCCGCTGATTAAAGCGGGGGTCAATTTGTTACCTAATACCTCGGGTGCGCGCAATGCTGAAGAAGCGATATTTGCCGCTAATTTGGCCCGCGAAGCCTTGGGCACTAACTGGCTTAAGCTAGAAATACACCCTGATCCTAAATATCTGATGCCTGATCCTATTGAAACCTTAGCAGCCGCCGAAAAGCTGGTGCAGCAGGGCTTTGTGGTGCTGCCTTATGTGCATGCAGATCCAGTGTTATGTAAACGTTTGGAAGATGTAGGCTGCGCCGCGGTAATGCCTTTAGGTGCACCAATTGGCACAAATAAAGGTTTACGTAGTCGTGACTTCCTCGAAATTATTATTGAACAAGCCAAGGTGCCAGTAGTGGTTGATGCAGGTATTGGCGCGCCGTCAGACGCTGCCTTAGCCATGGAATTAGGTGCTGACGCTGTATTAGTGAATACCGCTATGGCGGTAGCTAAAGATCCGGTAGCTATGGCGAAGGCCTTTGCGCAAGCTGTTGAAGCTGGGCGCACTGCTTATTTGGCTGGCTTAGGTGCCGAGTTACGTCACGCCGAAGCGACTAGCCCCTTAACAGCATTTTTAGATACCTTGTAAGTAGAGAAGCCTATGAGTTTTGCCAAGCAATTAGCCCAATACGATAATGCTGCTGTTCATTTAGCCATTAACAGTAAAACCACCGTTGATGTAGAGCGTGCGTTGGCTAAAGATAAATTGGATTTAGATGATTTTCAGGCGCTTATTTCGCCTGCTGCTGAAGGCTACTTAGAAGCCATGGCCCAGCGCAGCATGCGTTTAACCCAGCAGCGTTTTGGCAAGACTCAACAGTTTTATATTCCGCTGTATTTAAGCAATCTGTGCAGCAATATTTGTGACTATTGTGGGTTTTCGATGGGTAACAAAATTCGCCGGGTTACCTTAGATATGGAAGAGCTTGAGGCTGAGTTAGACGCCATTAAACAACTCGGTTTTGACCACATTTTGTTAGTTACCGGAGAGTCCGAACGCAAAGTTGGCATGGATTACTTCCGCCAAGTCATGCCTAAAATAAAAGCCCGTTTCTCACATGTTTCCATGGAAGTTCAGCCGTTAGACCAAGCTGAATATGAAGAACTCATTAGCTTGGGTTTGGACGCAGTGATGGTTTACCAAGAAACCTATAACAGACACCGTTATGCAGAGGTCCACCCTAAAGGGCGCAAACGTAATTTCGATTATCGTTTAGCTACGCCAGAACGTTTAGGTGACGCCGGCATCAGAAAAATGGGTATTGGTGCGCTAATTGGCTTAGATGAATGGCGCAGCGATTGCTTTTATGTGGCGGCGCATTTGCAATACTTAGAACGAAAATACTGGAAGAGTAAATTTTCTATTTCTTTCCCTCGCTTACGTCCTTGTGAGGGGGGATTTCAACCTAAATCTGTAATGAGCGACAAACAATTAGTGCAGCTAATTTGTGCCTATCGTTTGTTTAACCCTGATGTTGAATTGTCATTATCTACCCGCGAGTCGGAGCATTTTCGCAATCATGCTATCCCGCTGGGTATTACTAGCATGAGTGCTTTTTCTAGTACTCAACCGGGAGGTTATGCCGATACCAGTGAGAAAGCCTTAGAACAGTTTGAAATTAGCGATGATCGTAGGCCTGAAGTGGTCGCCGAAGCGGTAACAAACGCAGGCTATCAAGTGGTATGGAAAGATTGGGATCGAGCGCTAGGCTAGCGGTTACTGCAAGTATTTAGCTTCTAATTGTGCCAAAGCCCCTTGTTCAAGTAATTGCTTAAGCTGTTGGTCAAATTGCTCAACAAACTTTTCGTCAACCTGTTCTTTACTAAAAGCTAAGTACACGGGGACTTGGCCTAAAGCAGGCTTGAGCAGCTTTAAGCTGTGCGGTTTACCCTCTTGTGTGGCAACCAAAAGTGCTTGCCGACTGTCGGTGGCTATCATATCTAACCTGCCCAATAATAATGATTTGACTAAACCTTCAACGCTATTGTGTTTGTCTACATCAAATACTTTATCTGCTAGTGCTGCATCAAAAGAAGGCGAAATACGGGCATTGCGCACCTTACCTATGCGATAGGCATCGAGTTCAGAGAAATCTCCTGAAAAGCTATTCTCAGACCATGACGATGTGGCAATGAGGTGCTGATCTAGCAATAAAAAGGCGGTATCAGGATAGTAGAAAAACTGCTCTCTGTCGGTGGTGCGCATAGTGGGAATAAGCCCCTGACTTTGATGGGTTTTCACCTTGGCGTACGCTCTTGCCCAATTGCTTAGCTGATAATCGGCATCCACGCCAAGTCTCGCAAAGCTCTGGTCAATGAGATCGATAATGATCCCCTCTGCTCTGCCTTGAGCATTGAGCATAATGTAAGGCGGGAAAATGAAGCTTTGTATTTCAATCGTTTTTGCTTGCGATGTACCACAGCTAATTATTATCAAAAATAATACGAGGTATTTCATTTGTATCCTCATCTTTGAACTCTCGGCAAAATTATAGGCAAACATGCTATGGTAAGCGACCCAAACGGCGGTAACTAACCGTTTTATTTATTATCCGCGTGAACAATCACATAAGAGAGGTATAGCGTGTTAAAGAAACTACTAGTTGCAGCAATACTAGTACTTGCTTGCGTAAGCAGTGCAATGGCCGAAAAACTAACGGTAGGTGCCGCCGAGCGTGTTCGCATCGTCGAAGCCGACCTGCACTTCTTAACTCGAATTGATACCGGTGCAGCTAGCACTTCTATGCATGCAGAAGCCATGACCGTATTGGATGGCGAGAATATTAATCCTGCGGATTACAGTGAGGCTGAGCAAAAGTCGATAGTGCGTCCCACAATGCGTAAAAATATCGGTAAGTACTTGCAGTTTACTACTGAAAACGAGCAGGGTGAAAAACACCAAGGTAAGGCGCTTATCACCAATGTTGCTGCGGTGCGAAATTCACAGGGCTTAGAAATCCGCTACAAGGTGGCTTTGGCGGTGGAATGGCAAGGCCAAGCCAAAACAGTGGAAGTAAATTTACGTGACCGCAGTAAAATGCACTACAAATTGTTAGTTGGGCGCAATTGGCTTGAAGGTGACTACTTGGTCGATGTAGAACGAAACAAAGACTTAAAGTAAACGCCGCCTTATAAGGCTTGGTGAATGCGCACAAAACGGGCAAAACGAGGTTTGCCGTGTTCGGTTAAGCCATTGTAGCGATATTCAATCACGCTGCCGATAGGGGGTGGTTCGGCCCGTAATTGGTCACTCAAACCACTGCCTATTTTAAATTTTCGACCTTGCGCGTCTTCTACGACTAAGGCACCTAACATACCTCGGTACTTACCTTTTCCATGGCTGTAGGCGATCACCTCCGCCTCGGCATCTTGGTAGCTTTTATACTTGATTAGTGCGTTGCTACGACTCGGTAAATACAGTGATTCAGGGTCTCTTAGCATTAAACCTTCACCGCCCTCAGCACTGATTTGTTGCAGCTGCTGTTCTAATTTTGGCCGCCCTGGATAAGCGCGATAAACGGGTACCTGCATAAAGGCATTGGCTGCACTTAGGGTTTGTAAGTGCCGATAGCGTTGCTGATAAGAACCCAAATAGTGCGGTAAATCAAAGGCAATAAAGCGGACTTCTTGCCACAGTGGCAAGCTGGGGTTGTGTTGATTGATTAAGCCCACTAAGTGACTAAATTGTCCTCTACCCAGCCATAGCTCTCCGTCTACGGCAACCTTGGGTAATTGACTCAGCCACGCCTTGGGTAATTCAATGATGTGGCCGCGACGACTGAGTAGTTGCGTTCCATCCCAATAAGCGCGCACCCCATCATATTTTTCACACACCCAATAGTGTTGCAGCGCTAAATCTTGCTGGTAGTCGGCTGCCAGCATCAGTTGTGGCGGTTGCACTGCTTGGGCAAAAGCCTCGCGACTACTGATTAACAGTAAACAAAGACTGAGTTTGCTACTGAGAGAAGTTTCCATGCGCACCTCTTTATTGACTTAATTGTTACTAATAATAGTGCAAATGAAAAAGGCTCGCTAGCATTTATCGCATTCAGCGTTAAACTCAAAAAAGGTTTATCTCTGAAGGTGAGAATTATGACTAAAAGTTACCTAGGAAGTTGTCATTGTGGCGCGGTGAGGTTTAGCTTGAAAACGAGTTTAGAACCGGCGGTGCGTTGTAACTGCAGCCTTTGCCAGCGTAAAGGTATTGTAATGGTGACAGCTGATGATACGAGTTTCGAGTTATTGTCTGGTGAGCAAGCATTGACGTTGTACCAATGGAATACACAAGTGGCTAAACATTATTTTTGTAAACACTGTGGAATATATACCTTCCATAATCCGCGTACTGCGCCAGCGCTAACTCGGGTTAATGCAGGCTGTTTAGAGGGGGTCGACCCCTTGAGTTTAGATGTGGGGGTAGTGAATGGTGCTGCACTGTCTAGTGAGTAATTTAAGATAAAAAAAGGCCGACGCTGCTGCGTCGGCAATAATGCAAAAGGAACTAACTAATACTCAGGTTTTACTTACTAAAAATATGTTTATTAACGATGTTTTCTAATTCTTCTTGGCGACCAGAAACGTGTGCTGGGTCAATGTTGTCAGCAATCGCTTGTGTGGCTAAAGACTCTAGGCTGTAATCGCCGGTCATGATGCCTTTACCTAAATCACCGTTCCATCCCGCGTAGCGGTCAGTAACAATCTTGCTGATGTCTTGGCTCTCTAGCAAGCTAGCCGCTTTTTCTAGTGCAAGTGCACAAGTATCCATGCCGCCAATGTGGCCGTGGAAGAAGTCAGCGGGATCGATACTTTGACGACGTAGTTTAGTATCAAACATCAAACCACCGTCTTTAAAGCCGCCAGAGCGAAGAATGTCATACATTACCGGTGTCCATTCTTCTACGCTGTTAGGGAATTGGTCAGTATCCCAGCCTAGTTGCGCATCACCACGGTTAGCATCGATAGAGCCAAATAGGCCTAAAGAAATAGCGGTAGCAATTTCGTGATGGAAAGAATGACCCGCTAAAGTAGCGTGGTTAACTTCAATGTTTACTTTCACTTCGTCTTCTAGACCGAACTGTTTTAAGAAACCGTAAACGGTAGCAGTATCGTAATCGTATTGGTGCTTAGTAGGCTCAGCGGGTTTTGGCTCAATCAAAATAGTACCGGTGAAACCGATTTTATGTTTGTGCTCAACCACCATTTGGAACAAGCGACCTAGCTGCTCGCGCTCTTGGCGCAAGTCGGTATTTAGTAGCGTTTCGTAACCTTCACGACCGCCCCATAATACGTAGTTTTCGCCGCCTAGCATCTTAGTTGCGTTCATCGCAGTAAAGATTTGGCTCGCTGCGTAAGCGAAGATTTCAGGATTAGGGTTTGAACCTGCGCCAGACATGTAACGTGCGTTAGAGAACGCATTTGCCGTGCCCCATAACAATTTCATGCCGGTTTCGCTTTGCTTCTGCGCAAGCACATCCATCATGACTTTCATGTTTTCGGTGTACTCTTTTATAGAGTTACCTGCTGGTGCTACGTCAACGTCGTGGAACGAGTAGTAAGGCGTGCCCACTTTAGAGAAGAAATCAAAAGCAACATCGGCTTTCATTTTCGCCATTTCAAGTGCGTTACCTGGTTTTTGCCAAGGGCGATCGAAGGTGCCGGCACCGAAGATATCAAAACCGTCCCAGCAGAAGTTATGCCAGTAACAAGCACCAAAGCGCAGGTGCTCTTCCATGGTTTTACCCATGATTACTTTTTTAGCGTCGTAATGACGAAACGCTAGTGGATTAGTGGACTCTGGCCCTTCGTATGCGATTTTCTCGAACTGCTCAAAATATTGAGTCATGAAACTACTCCTAAAGGAATGTAATACATAGGAGAACCAATCTCCTGCTTGTTAAGTATTGTTAGCCTTAGGATGAATTCTCTCAATTATGAAAAATGCGGTCTTTTTTCAGCTATTTGCTTTTCGTGCGCTAACTCCCGTTTTGAATGGAGGTTTTTTAGGGTTTTTCAGCAAAAGTAGTGATTTCATTGCGTGGATGGGAAATATCGTAATGCGAATTTGGTTGCTGCAGGGTGGGGCGATTCAATCGTGACCACCTAACTTACGGAATAGCACCCAAAACATCGAGGTGTTTTGGCTTAGTTTAGCGCTTAAGGTAGGGAAGCGCCGACATTGCGCCTTTCTCTGCCACCGCCAAGGCTCCACATTTATTACCACGCGCTAAAGCCTCTAGTAGAATGGTTATATCTTGCCACTGACTAAACTGGCATAACTGCGCTAACACGCCACCCACAAAGGCGTCACCAGCGCCGGTAGTATCAACCACTTTGTCCACCGGTTCAGAGGCCACCTGATGCTGCTGACCCTTATAGAGCAGCTGGCTGCCTTGTTCACCCAGCGATAAAATCACAGGGATCTGAAAATTATTATGTAAGTGTTCAATGGCAAGAGACAAATCTTGGCTGTCGGTTAACCATAATGCCTCTTCTTCCGATAATTTTATAAGATCGCACAATGGCAGGTATTGCGTGATATGTAGGCGCATATGTTCGGGGCTGGGCCACAACATTGGGCGCAAATTGAGATCAAAAAACACCCAACCTCCTGCGGTGCTGCATTGTTTGGCCGCCACTGTGGCTGTTTGGCGGCAAGGTTCAGCCGCTAAAGCAATAGAGCTCAATTGTAACCATTGCTCTGATTGAAAAGTGGGTAGTTGGTCAAGGCTTAAAAATTGGTCGGCACTCGGCTTGACTAAAAAGCAAAACTCACGCTCTCCGTGTGGGTCTAAAGATACCATTACCGTAGACGTATGATGCTGTTGGTCAATGTTTAAGCAACGCAGGTCTAAGCCTTCAGCGCGCAGGGTCGCGCTAACACGCTGGCCCATTGGGTCATTGCCTACTCGACCAATAAAACCACTGGCTACGCCTAAGCGCGCTAAGGCCACGGCAACGTTAGCTGGGGCTCCGCCAGGACACATTTTTAGTAGTCCATTAGCCTCGGGGAGCAAGTCAATCACCGCATCACCTAAATTCCAAACCTTTGGCTCATTCATCGCTTTCCCTCGTATCTACGTTTTTTCTGATTCATACTGTTGGCTAATATGATGGCTTAAATCGAGTCTTCGTTGTGTGGCTAGCTTCTAGCTTAAGGCTGCCGTTTTATGCCTGAAAGGGTGTAGGAGTTGTCTAGGTAGTGTTTTTGCACTTTGCTAATAGCCAGATTGAGCCGCAACATAAAATCGGGATGCTTAGCTAAATAGTTCTTAGAAATATAGATACCAAAGGGCGCCGAGCGTTGTACCACTTCAATATACTCGCCGCTAATAATATTGGTATGCACATTAGCCGTTTTAAACACATCGGCCGACAAAAATGCCGCATCAATACGTTTTAAATCAAACAGTAGTTGTGCCAGTTTAGCGACGTTTTTCTGTTTACCGATCACTCGATAATAGTGCTTATTCAACCAACGAAGGGTATTTGTTCCTTCTATCGAGGACACTTTTGCACTTGATTTGAAGCCCTCAGCGTCGGGATCTAAATAGCTGTCATAACGGAAAAACCAGCTCCAGTTATTAAACAAAATTGGGTGAGAAAATACCGCTACTTGGTCACGCTGTTGGTTCTGCGAGGCTAAGAAAAAACCATCTGCCATACCATTCTCTACATCACTAAATGCGCGTTTGTAATTAGGCACCATTTTGCTTTGATAGGAGACGTTTAGCTCTTGCATTATTTTGTCGATGAGAAAATTGCCTCCTGCTAATGGTTGCTCACTGGCAAAGGTATAAGGCACAAAATTGGGATACACCAAACGCAGGGGTTCAGCATAGCTAGGTGGAACGCTTACTCCAATACATAATAAAATTGCCAAGCAAGCTACGCGCACAACATCGACTCCAAAGGGATAAGGTGGTTAGCAATAGTATAGTCAGACCGATGAATATCAATTGCTTAGCGAGCATGTTTAGTTGAAATAGTTGAACTGGATCTTTATTACTGAGGTTTTTGCTGCGGGGGACATTACGTGATTGGGAGAATAATAGGGCGCTATTCGTTTTCAGCTAGCGCCCTATGTGTCCTTTTTTAGTTTAGCTATCTAATAAGCTTAAGCTTTGGTCGACAACATTTTCTACAGTAAAGCCGAACATTTTAAATAGTTCGCCGGCAGGAGCTGATTCACCAAAGGTTGTCATACCTACGGTAACGCCGTCTAGACCAACATACTTGCCCCAAAAGCCAGCTTGTAGGGCTTCTACGGCAACTCGTGCTCGTACTGCTTTAGGTAGCACCGCTTCGCGGTAAGCGGCATCTTGCTTGTCGAAACGCTCGGTACATGGCATAGATACTACCCGTACTTGTTTGCCTTGCTCAGTCAGTTTAACTGCGGCGTTTACCGCTAGCTCAACTTCAGAGCCTGTGGCCATTAAGATTAGCTCTGGCGTACCAGCACAATCTTTAAGCACGTAAGCACCACGATTAATGAGTTCTAACTGCTCACCACTGCGTTTTTGCTGGGCAAGGTTTTGCCGAGAGAAAATTAACGCACTTGGGCCATCATTGCGTTCTACCGCGTTAATCCAAGAAGCGGCAGACTCTACTTGGTCACAAGGGCGCCAGGTTTCCATGTTTGGTGTTAAACGTAGGCTCGCTACTTGCTCAACAGGCTGGTGCGTTGGACCATCTTCACCCAAACCAATAGAATCGTGAGTGTAAACGAAAATAGAGCGTTGCTTCATTAATGCTGCCATACGAACCGCATTACGGGCGTATTCCATGAACATTAAGAAGGTCGCTGAGTAAGGAACAAATCCACCATGTAAAGCAATACCGTTTTGCATTGCCGACATACCAAATTCACGTACACCGTAATGTAAGTAGTTACCTGATGCATCTTCTGCCGTTACTGACTTAGAGCTCGCGTGGAAGGTAAGGTTAGAAGGGGCTAAATCCGCTGAACCGCCTAACAATTCAGGTAAAATTTTACCAATTACATCAAGCGTGTTTTTCGACGCCATACGGCTAGCAATATTAGCAGGCTCGTTTTGCAAGCGTTGCAATAAGGCTTGAGTTTCAGCTTTCCAGTTTTCTGGCAGCGTGCCTTCAACACGGCGTGCGTACTCAGCAGCGAGTTCTGGGTAAGCTTTTTTGTAAGCGGCAAATTTGTCGTTCCACGCTTGTTCTTGAGTGTTGCCCTTGGCTTTGTTATCCCATGCTTGGTAAATGTCAGCAGGCACTTCAAAAGCCGCATATGGCCAGTTCAAGAATTCGCGGGCGGCTTTAATTTCGTCATTACCTAGTGGTGCACCGTGACAGTCGTGTGAACCAGACTTATTCGGTGAACCAAAGCCAATGACTGTTTTAGTACAGATTAGCGTAGGTTTAGTGATGTCACCTTTAGCAGCAACAATCGCGGCATTAATTTGCTCAGGATTGTGTCCGTCGATGTCACGAATTACGTTCCAGCCGTAGGCTTCAAAACGTGCTGGGGTATCATCGGTGAACCAACCTTCAACGTGGCCATCAATAGAAATACCATTGTCATCCCAGAAGGCGATTAGTTTACCTAAGCCTAGGGTGCCAGCCAGTGAAGCCACTTCGTGAGAAATACCTTCCATCAAACAACCGTCGCCCATAAAGGCGTAAGTGAAGTGATCGACAATCTCATGATCTGCACGGTTAAATTGGGCCGCTAACATTTTCTCAGCGAGCGCCATGCCTACCGCATTAGCAATACCTTGGCCTAGTGGACCGGTCGTTGTTTCAACACCAGGAGCATAACCATATTCTGGGTGACCTGGGGTTTTAGAATGCAACTGACGGAAGTTTTTCAACTCTTCTATCGGCAGGGCATAACCGCTTAGGTGAAGTAGCGAGTACAACAACATTGAACCGTGGCCGTTAGACAAAACAAAACGGTCGCGGTTGCTCCAGCTTGGGTTTTCTGGGTTGTGAGCTAAGTGATCACGCCAAAGTACTTCGGCGATGTCAGCCATGCCCATAGGGGCGCCTGGGTGACCTGAGTTAGCTTGTTGAACGCCGTCCATGCTCAAGGCACGGATAGCGTTAGCAAAATGTTGACGAGGGTGAGCCATCTTTAATTTCCTAATAATAAATAATCTTTAAGCTTGCAGTGCTTCAATAAGCATTTTGTCTAGTTTCACTTGGTCAACGGCAAAGGCGCGAATACCTTCAGCCAATTTCTCGGTGGCCATAGCGTCTTCGTTGTGAGCCCAGAAAAACTCGGCTTCGGTCATTGGCGCAGGACGATTATGAGAAACGCCTTTGTCTACTAAGCGCGCTTCTAAAGGAGCGTTGGTTTGGTCTAACTCTTCAAGCAATGCAGGGCCAATTGTTAAACGGTCACAACCGGCTAATTCAACGATTTCACCAATGTTACGGAAGCTCGCGCCCATCACGACAGTGTTATAGCCATGTTCTTTGTAGTATTGGTATATTTCAGTCACAGAGATAACGCCAGGATCCTTCGCGCCAGCGAAATCGGCGTTGCTATCTTTAGCTTTGTACCAATCTAAAATACGACCCACAAAAGGAGAGATAAGGAATACGCCAGCTTCTGCACAGGCACGTGCTTGAGCGAAAGAGAACAATAAAGTTAGGTTACAGTTAATGCCTTCTTTCTCTAATTGTTCTGCAGCGCGAATACCCTGCCAAGTAGAGGCTAGTTTAATCAATACGCGTTCTTTGCTAATGCCGGCCGCTTGGTATAGCTCAATTAAGCGGCGCGCTTTAGTAATACTGGCTTCAGTATCAAAAGACAAACGTGCATCTACTTCAGTAGAAATACGGCCAGGTACTAACTCAAGTACTTTACAACCAATGGTCACGACTAACTTGTCGGCGGCCATTTCGATTTGCTCGGCGGGTACGTCAGATTGCGTTTTTGCCCATTCGGCCACTTCTTTTAGCAAGCTTGAGTACTCAGGCAAACCTAAGGCCTTAACAATTAACGAGGGGTTAGTTGTCGCGTCTTCTGGAGAAAACTTGCGCATGGTGTCCAAATCGCCAGTATCGGCAACTACCGTGGTGTATTGTTTTAGCTGTGTTAGTAGAGAACTCATAAGATGTATAGACCCTTGTAATGAAAACTAATTGTGCGGCTTGTTTGGTGAGCCTTCATTATTGCTGAAGGTCGGTGACCAAAGCTAAGCTTCATGTCCGTATTAAAGTGCCAGACTGGCAGTTGAGCGCAATTACGCTTTTTTTAGCGCTAATGTTGAATTTTCGCAGTCCCAACCTAGATCACACTTTATTTGATGTTTTCTTGGTTTTGACGGCGTAAATCTAATCGCTTCGTCACACTCGAAGCCATGGTGCGCTGAAATAATTTAAAAAGAAACGCGCTTAACTATCAGAGTTTTCATAAGGCTAATGATGTTTTTTTGATCATAACCTGATCTGTTGGTTCGCGTTGTTTCTTTGCAAGCTTCGTTTGATGGCAACTTCGCTTCGCTAAACTCAGTAAAACAGGCACTGCTCATCGAATATAACCAGAATAAAGCGACTATAGCTTGCCTTAAGCGCTGGCCGAAATTGGCTGTTCATCAATAATAAGGGGATCCAGATCTCTATTTGTCACCCCTTTTTGTTCTCGTAGCTTACCTGGTGTCATATTCCAGCGTTTCTTAATGGCGCAAGACAAATACTGCGGGCTACTAAAGCCTACTGTTTTCGCGATTTCACCCAAGGTTTGCTCGGTATCGATGAGTAACTCTAGCGCTAAGTTAAGTTGGGTATCCAGCAAATACGAGTGTAACGATATGCCCAGTTCAGCGTGAAATTTATTGTCGATGGCACCTCTAGAGCAGCCCAGTTCGGCCAAAATTTGCTTCACCTTGATATTGCCTTGATTAATTCGAATCAAGCTAAGAGCGCCACGTACTAGATTATCTTTGAAGTGGAAGTAGTCGGTTGAATCGCGACCAATCACCCGTTCAGGTTGTACATGATGGTGCTGTTTTAGTAATTGCTTTCCGTCCATGAGTGGTTGCAGTAAAGATGCGGCCAAATAGCCCATAGCGCGAGTACCTTGGCGAACCGATGTTAGGGTTGGCAGGCTCAAGGTACAATTTAACTCGTCATCGTCGATACCCATAATTGACACCTCTTCAGGTATCTTTATTTTGGCTAACTCACAGGCATAACTTAGTTGGCGTGCTCGTACATCGTTTGCTGCGATAATCCCAACCGGTTTTGGCAGGCAACGTAGCCAGTCACATAAGCTTTGTAAATCGCTATCCCAACTATCAGCTTCCGCTTTGCCGCTAAACTGACTATAGGCACATTGATTACGCTCGCACCAGTCCTGCAGCATCCGTTCTCGGTCGGCAGACCAATCGTTAAACTGTCGGTTAGGGTAGCCACAAAATGCTAAATGGGTATAACGGCGCATTTTTAAAAAGCGCGCCGCCATATTGATAACTTGTTTGTTATCCGACATGACCAAAGGGTAATTTTGCATGCTGTTAGCCGACAATTCACTACTCGAAATACCGACAACCGGTATGTTGCGAGACTTGATCGCGTCGCGAATTTCAGGGTGATCAAAATCAGCAATAACCCCATCGCCTTGCCACTTGCTAAAGTCATCCACTGAGAATAGGTTTTGCTCGCCAATGAATAAGTTCCAAGGTGCGCCATTTTTCACAAACGAGGAAATGCCGGTAATAATGCCTCGGTCGTAAGCCATATTTGCGTTTAATAGCAACGCTACGCGGTAGTTTTTTGCCATGGTATTTGTCTTCCGTATTACTACGATTATTTCGCTGAAATAAGTCTATTTAAGCCAATGCTTAAATAGATTCACTAATGGTCAATATTGCTAACAGCCATAACAGGGTTATGGCTGTTAGCTGGCCTTAATGATTAAAACAACGGCGCTAGTTTCTGGTAAATAGCTTGGAATGTTGCGCGGCGTGCAGCATAGCTCGCGTGACGTTGAGCATTCACCTGATGCACTTCAACGAGCTCTGGCACAGGGCAAATAAGGTCAAGATCAGCATTATCAGTGACGCCAAGTTGGGCTAAACGAGCCGCACCTAAAGCTGGGCCTACTTCGCCGCCTAAACGGTAACTGACGCTTTGACCAAATACATCGGCTAGCATTTGACGCCAGTATTGGCTGCGTGCGCCACCACCAATTAGGGTGATTTCTTCAGGCTTTAATCCGGTTGAATGGAGTGCATCTAAGCCATCCGCAAAGGCGTAAGCGACACCTTCTAATACTGCGCGGCATAAATCGAGTGGGCCAGTACTGTGGGTCATGCCAAAAAACACGCCTTTAGCTTCTGGGTTGTTATGCGGAGTCCGCTCACCTGAAAGATAAGGTAAGAAGAAAACGGTATCTTCAGATTCTGGTGCGGCTTCAACAGCGGCTAACATGCTTGGTACGTCGGCTTGGCCTGTCAGCTTAACGACCCAATCTAAACATGAAGCAGCACTTAAAATAACCGACATTTGATGCCAAGCACCTGGTAAGGCGTGGCAGAAGCTGTGCAGAGCAGATTCTGGATTACTTAAGTAGCCATCGCTTACTGCAAAGTAAACACCTGAGGTGCCTAGCGACAACATCGCTTGGCCTGGTTTAGTAATGCCCACGCCTACAGCGCCAGCAGCGTTATCACCACCGCCCGCTACTAAAGGTACAGCAGGCATGCCCCAGCGCTCGGCCAGTTCAGGTTTTAGGGTACCGGTGACTTCGCTCCCTTCAAATAGCTCAGGCATGTTGGCGCGGTTTAGGCCGGTAGCGGCCAGTATTTCATCGCTCCAATCACGTTTGGCTACGTCTAACCACATGGTGCCAGCCGCATCAGACATATCGGAAGCAAAGTTACCTGATAACAAATAACGCAAATAATCTTTAGGTAATAATACCTTGTCTACTTGAGCAAATATTTCTGGTTCGTTTTGCTTAATCCACAGTAGTTTAGGCGCGGTAAAACCAGGCATCATCAAGTTGCCAACGATGTCTCGAGAGTTAGGCACTAGGCGTTCTATTTCTTCACATTGAGCGGCGCTGCGACCGTCGTTCCATAAAATCGCCGGGCGTAAAATGTCACCTTTGGCATCGAGTAAGGTTGCGCCATGCATTTGTCCACTTAGGCCAATTGCTTTTACTTGCGCTAAAGAATGCTGCTTACTCAAGCTGGTTAAAGCATCTTGGGTGGCTTGCCACCAATCTTGGGGGGCTTGCTCTGACCATAGTGGAGCAGGCCTAGAAACGCTTAAGCTAGCGGTTGCTTGGCTTAATAGTTCGCCGCTTTCTGCGAGTAAAACCACTTTTACGCCTGAAGTGCCTAAATCAATACCAATGTACATAGAAGTTCCTTATTGGGACGCGAGCTGCTCAACTTGTTTTGTTAAAGACAAATAGACCTAGCTGGTTAATTTAATAAGGCCATCCTGCCGTGAATAGGAAAAGTGACTCAATTACGAAAACTGCTAGTAGGGTAGCGTTTTTCTATGGCGTGCCTGAGTTCACAGTTTCACTCAATTTGTGCATGATCATCATCACATTATGTTTTTTCACGGTGGCATAAAAGCCATTTTTTTTACATAGTAAATTAAATAACCTTAGGCACTACGCTTTTAGGAGCCCCATATGTTTGATAAACGTTTCAAAATCACATTGTTGTTTAATGCTAACAAGGTCTATGACCGCCAGATAATCAAAGGGATCGGGGATTATTTGCAAGCGTCGCAATGTGACTGGGATATTTTTCTTGAGGAAGATTTTCGCTGCCGTATCAATCGGCTGCAGCATTGGGTAGGCGATGGTATTATCGCTGACTTTGATGACCCCGAAATAGAGCAAGCGCTTACTGGTTTGCGGGTACCTGTAGTGGCAGTGGGCAGTTCTTACGAAAACCCTGATCAGTACCCTAAGTTTCCTTATGTGGCTACTGATAACCGCTCCTTGGTAGGAGCGGCGTATGAGCATCTCAAAACCAAAGGCTTAGAATCGTTTGCTTATTATGGTATGCCGCCCAATGAAAATAATCGCTGGGCCATGGAGCGAGAGTCAATCTTTCAGCAGTTAGTGGCTAGCGATGGTTACGAATGTGCGGTATACCGTGGCATGGAAACCACCCCTGAATCTTGGCAATATGCGATGAACCGCTTAGCTGACTGGATCCAGTCACTGCCCAAACCGGTGGGTATTGTTGCAGTATCAGATGCGCGCGCGCGTCATTTACTTCAAGTGTGTGACCACCTAGGCATTATCGTACCTGATAAGGTGTCGATTATTGGCATTGATAATGAAGACTTAACTCGCCACCTAAGCCGAGTGTCTTTAAGCTCGGTAGCGCAGGGCTGTCGTAAAATGGGCTTTCAGGCTGCCAAGCTATTGCACCGTCAATTGCAAGGGCAAGAGCTACGCAACGTACGTGAATTGGTGGGACCAGAACAGGTTATCGAGCGTCAATCAACCGATTTTAAAGCTTTAAAAGACCCTTACGTGATTCAAGCCATGCACTTTATTCGCCACAATGCCTGTAAAGGGATTAAGGTTGAGCAAGTACTCGATTATGTGCGGGTATCTCGTTCAAACTTAGAAAAACGTTTTAAAGATGACATTGGTCACTCGGTACACCAAGAGATCCACTGTGCCAAGCTAGAGCAAGCGATGAGTTTGCTACGTAATACTGAGTTATCAACCTCAGACATCGCAGAGTTATGTGGTTATCCGTCATTGCAATATATGTACGCGGTATTTAAGAAAGACCTAGAGCTCACCCCAAAAGCCTACCGTATCGGTAAGCAAGAGCAAGACCAAGAACAAGATTTAGAATTGGAAGAGTAACAAGCCCGCGCTTTGGCTTGAGTCAAAGCGCGTTTCCTTTTAAGCTCAAGGCTGTTTGCTCAATAGCTTAAAGGAAAGTTTGCTTTGTCTAAAATTAGCACAGTCGCTATCGTTGGCGGTACGCATGGAAACGAATTCAGCGGTATTTATTTACTCAACAAGTGGCAGCAATCTCCCGAACTTATCTCCCGCCCTAGCATCAGCGTAGACACCGTATTTGCTAACCCCAAAGCTTATGGCGAAAACAAGCGTTATATCGATGCCGATCTTAATCGACAGTTTACAATGTCCGAACTGAACGATCTTAGCTTAAGTAACTACGAGCAGTCGCGAGCCAAAGTATTACATCAGCAGCTAGGCCCCAAAGCCAGCCCCAATATGGACTTGGTGATTGATTTACATAACACCACCTCTAATATGGGGCCCACCTTAATCTTGCTCGAGCCAACGCCGTTTTACAAACAACTGGCGGCGTATGTGAAACTACAAATGCCCGAGGCAGTGGTATTTTTAGATGAGCCAGAAGACGATTTAGCCAACCATCGCTTTTTGGCCAGCTGTGGAAAATACGGGGTGTTGGTTGAAGTTGGCCCGCAGCCACAATCAGTATTGCGTCAAGATATTCTTGAGCAAATGGAAAACATGACTGGCCATATTCTCGATTTTGTTGAGTTACACAATCAGCAGCAAGTCCCGGAACTACCCAAGCAAGTAGAAGCCTTTTTATATCTCGATAGTATTAAACTGCCGCTAGATGACCAGGGTGAACGCCTGGCTATGGTGCATAGCAATGTGCAAGACAATGACTTTAAAGCGATAAAGTCTGGAGACCCAATATTCCGCACCTTTACGGGTGAAGATATTTGCTACCAGGGTGAGAAAACGGTGTATCCGGCGTTTATTAACGAAGCTGCCTATTACGATAATGACTTGGCGATGTCGCTACTCGACAAGGTGTACTTAGAGCTAGAGTAGTAGACGGTTAATCCCATAGCGATTAACTGTACCGTTAGTCGCTATTACAAGGTTGTAGGGCAGAGCAGGACTATCCTCTTCATGCTGGGTCTTTGTGTTCTCGTCAGTAAACCATGTTAATTAGACGCATTATAAATAACGGGCCATTGGCCTTTCCATTGTTGCCAGATTAGCTCGTTGATGATCAGTTGCGTCATGAAGTGGGCCACATTGATTCGACTGGTTTTACCTGCATCAAAAATTGCACTGCGTATTGGCGATGAATACACATCGTATTGAGTGACCACATCGTTGTTCACTAGGCTATCAGGTCTGATTGCCGCCCATTCGATGCTATTGTGGCTGGTGCTAAAATGCGACTGCAGATACGCCGCCGCTTCTTCGTTGTCGGCATGCGGGGGTAAGAGCATTCTTATTAACCCTATAATAAAGGATTGTGCAGTCGATATTGTTTCGCCTGCTGGTATGTTTACATTACCGCTTGTATTCATCAGTAGAAACTTTACTGGAGAGGCGGGCTTGCTTCTCTCTATCGCCATGCATAATCGCTGAACGCTATCACTAACGAGTCGCTGTGGTTGGCCAAACATTCCGTGCAACGTTAAGTTGTGACCAAGGCATGAAGCGACCGCTTGGCAGCCTGATACGTGGTGGTGTAGTTCTGTATCGCTCATGTCTAAGAGATTGGCTTGGGTAATCGAAAGTTGCTGATTGTGGATTAATGCGTCAGATAAATATCCCACTGAGCGGACGATAATTTTTACTTTTTGCCCTTGTTTGAGCAATTGCTCAACTAACAACTGACCGGTTGCCCCGCTAGCCCCAACGACCAGAGTAGTCATCGTTTTGTTCTCCCATTATCAATGATGTGGCCTCACTATACTTATACGTAAATAGAAGGTAAATTGGCTAAATTAGTATAATAAGTATGCATTTTCGTATGAACTGGAAGTCAGCTAAATTCGATTGGAACAACACGAGAGCATTTTTGGTCACCGCAGAAGAAGGCACTTTATCCGCCGCAGCTAAAGCCTTGAATATGACGCAGCCAACGCTGAGCCGTCAGGTGGCGGCACTCGAAGCGGAGCTAGCAGTCAGCTTATTTGAACGGGTGGGGCAACGCTTGGTGTTAACTGAAAGTGGCCTAGAACTATTAGAGCATGCACGCGCCATGGGAAATGCAGCCTTGCAGTTTTCTTTAGCGGCTAGCGGACAATCTCAACAACTTGAAGGTTCAGTGACCATTTCCGTTGGAGAGTTAGATGCAGTGTTTCGTTTACCTAAAATCATCGCTAGATTGCGACAACAAGAACCGGGAATAGACCTTGAAGTCATCGTTACCAATCAAACCAGCGATCTAAAGCGAAGGGAAGCCGATATCGCGATTCGCAATTTTCGTCCAACGCAGCATGATCTGATTGCTAAGAAGCTTGGAGAAGAGCGTATTTGGCTCTACGGAACCAAAGGCTATTTGGAACAGTTGCCCGCATTCTCAGATATCAGCAATTTCAGTGACATTCAGCTTATCGGTTTTGACCGAACGAGCGCGGTATCAAAGGTTCTCAATCAACAAGGTTGGCAGCTGACAAAACAGAATTTTCAATTGATTACTTCATTTCAGCTATTACAGCTGGGTTTGTGTAAAGAAGGACTGGGCCTGATGTTTTTCCCTCAAGATATGGGTGATAAGGACCCGCACTTGCAGCGTGCTTTTGAACACCTGGGGCCAGCCATGCGCCTCCCTTTATGGCTAGTATGCCATCAAGAATTACGAACTAGCCTTAGAGTGCGGCGAGTATTCGACATTATTGCTCAAGCGCTAGGTCAAGTTTGATTGGCTAGCTAAAGTTAGCAAAATGTCGCGATGACTGAAAAATCACAATATTGTATGCTGGGTTCAGGTTATTGTTTGTATTCAGCGTTAAGCTTTATGCTTATAGCCAAGAGGATAACGATGAGTATGTTAATTACATTTAGCTGTAAAGCCTATGCCAAGGTGACCATGTTTGGTGAGGTAGGACTGCATTTGTTGAAGATGATGGGCCACAGTGGAACAGTGCCTGGTGCGCTTCGAGCTGAAGATGTGCCAGCGGCACTCAGCCAGCTAAAAACGGCCATCGACAAAGAGATAAAAGCGCAAGCTCAACATCAAACTGAAGATGACCCAGATACCTATGTTGAGCCGCCTGTTAGCCTAAGTACCCGCGCATTACCCTTGATTGAATTATTAAGCGCAGCGGCTAAAGAGCAATGCAATGTAATGTGGGAAGGCTAGGCAGTAACCTACCACTTAAGGCTTATGACTCGCCTCTAAGACCGACAGTATCTGTTGCATAGACTGCTGATACTGTGCTTGGTTGGAATTTTTAAACAGCAGTAAATCGTCCACCACTTCCGGATTATCAATGCAATGAGGTATCGAGAAATCAACGCCTTTAATATACTCATCCCAGTTTTCTAATTTCCAAGTGTCTCTAGGAGAGTCTCGCTCAATCATCCGTTGTTTCACCACGTCTACGTCGGTTTCAACCCATACCACGGTGAGTCGGGCATTTTTTTCAAGCAGTTGACTTTTCAAGTTATCGATATAGGCGGTATCTCTTATTTCTCGAGTAAAAGGTGCGTTAATTAACACGATGTCGTCGTAATCTAAGGCTTCCATGGCCAAGGCTAAAGTTGCTTGGTACTCGTAGTTGCGAATATGCTGTTCAAAGAAATCAGAACTGCGATTTACTTCAGCGTTGGCCAGTTTGAATATTTGATGCGACAGTACAATCAGCGTGTCTTTGTCGAGATAAACAACATGCTTAAGCGCCTTGGCCAACTGTTTAGAAATATAGGTTTTACCACTGGCCGGTGGCGATGTGACTAAGATTAATCGTTTCATTTTTGTTCCAAGTTGCACGCTTAATTGTTAAGCAGCTTATCATTTACCAATAGTTTTTCCAGTTGTCTATAGCGTAACGTCTAACGCTTAAAACCAGCGCTTCCATTTAAATAATGCAATTAACGCTATCGCAATTGACAGCATACTGCCCAACAAGATGAAGTAGCCATTGGGGTGGTGTAGCTCAGGAATGACTTCAAAGTTCATGCCGTAGATGCCAGCTAAAAAGCTTAGTGGCACAAATATCGCGGTAATCAATGTCAATACACGCATGGTGTTATTGAGCTTATGTGAGCTAATCGATAAGTAACCGTCGACTAAATCCCCACAGATCTCATAATACATGGTCGTTAAGCTATGTAGGCGTTCGAAACGTTCGTGCAAGTCTTGTAATACCGGCTGGTCGATAGTTATGTTGGTAACGCTTTGTTCTGACTGCAAATTAACCAGCTTTTTACTGACGCTAAGGTGATAATTAAAAATTCGATTTAGTCGCAATATATCGGTTTTTTGCAGGGTAATAGCGGCTAACAATTGATCGTCGCCATGGCGGCTAATTTTTTCTTCTAATTCGCTTAAATGGTCTTCAAACTCTAACAGCTGGTTTAAATATAAGTTTGAAGCGCTATGCATTATTCGACAGGCTAAACTCAAGGGAGCCTGTAAGTATTTATTAAAACCTTGGTTGATTAAGTTTTCTATGCCTTGTGATTGGCCTTGATGAACAGTGATAAGGTAGTTGTTACCAGCAAACATGGCCAGTTGCATATGGTCGAATTTTAGTTCGCCTAAGCACTGTTGAATGCCCCGATACATGATGAATACTTGCTCATCAAATAGCTCAATTTTAGGCGGGTGACGGCTGCGAAATACGTCGGTTATTGCTAAGGAGTGGCAATTGAAGCGTTTTAACAGTTGTTCGGCATCGAGCTGTGTCATCGTTTGTAAATCAATATCGATCCAAATGCTGTGACTAGCTTGTGATGACCAACTGTCTATCTGGCTTGCATCGCCCAAGCTAGGCGAACCGTCGTCGCGGCTTAACCAAGTTCTAATCATCTATGTGTCCTTATATTTACGCGTGGCTTAGCGAATTAAAAAAAGCGAAGCTAGCCCTAAAAATGCGACGAAACCCACTATGTCGGTGACGGTAGTTAAAATTACAGAGCCTGCTACTGCAGGATCTATTTTCATTTTTTTCAATATAAACGGTATTAAGGTCGCTGAGGCTGCTGCCGCTAAGCTATTTAATACAATTGCTATGAAGATCACTACACCTAATGGCACTGAATCAAACCAAAAACTCACCACTGCTGCAATCACCAAACCGAGCATTAAACCGTTAAAGGCAGCAATCTTAAGTTCTTTATTTAACAGAAGCTTAAGGTTGCTTTGCTGTAAGTGATTAAGGGCAATACCACGCAGTGCTACCGCCAAGGTTTGGCTACCAGCGATGCCACCCATACTGGCGACTACTGGCATTAAAATCGCCAACGCCACCAGTTGCTGTAAGGCACCTTCAAATAAGCCAATGACCCATGAAGCCAAAAAGGCAGTGGCTAAGTTGGTCGTGAGCCAAATAGCACGCATTTTGGCTGCTGTAGGCACCGGTGTGAACAAGTCTTCCTCATCAGAAGGGCCGTCGTTAATCACCACATCTAAACTTTTTTCTTGTAGCCATTGCACCAGATTAGAAAGGGCAATAGCGCCAACAATTTTGCCGTCTTTTTGCACCGGATGCCAAGCATGACCGGGCACAATATTCACCGACATAGCTACGTCACTGAGCATTTGCTGGTGGTCGAACACCTCAATGCTTTGGCAGATTTCCGCTAAACGTGTCGCATCGGCCGCGTTGCTTATGTCAGTCATACTGCAGGCACCGTGAAACTGTCCATTAGCGTCTACCAAATAAATGGCGACGTGTTTGTCGGCTTTGTCAGCTAAGCGCTGTTTAATCCGTTGCACGCTAGAATTGGGGCGGGCACGTAGTATATGGGTATCGACATAACGGCCAATTTGTTCGTCTTCATAGCTTAGTGCATCTTGCAGCTGTGAAGTGGTCAGCTCATCTTGTTGTTCCAGATAAATATCGACCATTTTCTCTGGAAGAAAATCAGCAAATTCAACAATTTCTGCATCACTGATATAGTGTTGCAGATCGTTTAATTGTTGCTCGCCAAGTTGACTAAATAGGTGCTTTACCGTTTCGTATTGCAGTAGGTGCAATATTTCCCAGTTACGCTTTGTTTCAATGTAAGGCCAAACCTGCTGACGATAAGCCTCTGGGAGTGATTCAACCAGGTTAGCCAAGACCGCATTATCGTATTGGCCGACAAAGCTTAAATCTTGCTCATCGGTACTTGAGTTAAGTGTTTCAAGGACTCGACTTAGGGCTTCATCATGGTGACCATCAAATATTTGTTGGTTGGAGCTTGGCGTAACTTCGTTAGTCATGTTGTTGCTCCCTGTCGGTATTTGTTAGTGCGTATACGGTCCTTTCTGCGGCCATTTTAGCCGGCAGAATCAACTAGAAAACTTTGCGAAGGGTCTACTAGTACTTTATCACCCATGCCTTGGCGCCCTAATAACATTAAGTAACTCATATCTTGGCGATTGGTTAAGGTTATCTCAATAGGCCAAGTTTGCTCACCTAACTGGAACGCGGTTTGAATCACATAACGCTGCTCTACTTCGCCATTAGATGATTTTACGCGGCGCGTATCAAAGATAGGCGCCGAACATCGGCAAACTTGCTCCAAGTTATAAATATCTGGGTGCAAATCAAAGCTAATATGTGGCTTACCCTTGATTTTTTTACGTTCAATATTATCCACATGCAACGATGAGGTTTTAGCTCCAGTGTCAATGCGAACGGGTAGTTCGCTAATGCCGAGTTCGGGTAAATGGCAGGTTTCTAGGTTGCCAATGATTAACTTAGCCATTGGCTTTTTCCTCCGTGCTTGTTGGCGTTTCAATCGGTTGGTCTGCATCAAGCTGCGTTTTCTGTTCGGCGCTAATCACCACCGCTTTTTGAAATACCATCGAATTAGGGAAGGTGAGTTTAGCACCGTTCTCGTCGACCAAAATAACGTGAAACAAGGTAATTTCTTCTAGGCGCCCCTCAATGGAGTTGTCACCATCTAAGATTTTAACTTGGTGACCCACCCGATAAGGGAAGAAGAAAAACACAATGATACTGGCAGTTACATTACTCAAAATTGACCATTGGGCAAATAAAGCAACGCCGATAACTGCAAATACCGAGGAGAAAAATACCCCGAAGTCATTAAAGCCAACATCACTAATGATGCTGAGAATCATCAGTAATACTAAGGCCATAATACTACGCAATACCCAAGTTACGTAGTGAATCCGCGCTTTGGCAATACTACGTTCCTGCCCAATTTTTAGCACCAATTGGTTGAGTTTAGTTTGGCCAGCCATGAAGCCGATTAGGGCTAAAGCGCTTAATAACATCTCGTTAATGCTCATTACTTTACCTTATTGTACTAAGCCGTTATCTAGGGGCTTAATTGACTCTTGCAGGGTTTCTATTTGCTCTGCCACTTCGTCTTGGTCGGCGCCAAAATAGGCGAGGTGATACATGGCATCGCCTTCTTGCACCAAGGGGATGTTTTGTTTGCCAATCACAATACCCGAGCGCTTAACCGTTACTTGGTTGATCAGCTTGCCAAAAGGGCTATAAATGTCAGCCAATATATCCCCCTCTTCCACCAGATCCCCTAATTGGGCATATTCACTGACAATGCCACTAGCAGACGCGCGTAACCACGAACTACTGTAGGCAATGTAAGGCGGCGCTTTTTTGCTACTGCGCCGCTTCTTAATCATACCTAAATGCGACAGTACTTTTAAAATGCCTTTTACTCCACTTTGAATCGATAATTCATCAAAGCGTAAGGCTTCTCCGGCTTCATAAAGCAAGATTTTGGTTCCGTTATTTACCGCGGATTCACGTAACGAACCATCACGTAAATCGGCGTTTAATAAAACCGGTACACCAAAGGCCTCGGCTAAGAGCTTAGTCTCAGGATCTTTCAAATTAGCCCTGATTTGTGGCAAATTTGAGCGATGAATCGCGCCGGTGTGTAAATCAATGCCGTAGTCACATTGCGCCACTATTTCGCTTAAAAAAATGTGTGCCAAACGGCCCGCTAACGATCCTTTTTCAGAGCCTGGAAAGCAGCGGTTTAAGTCACGCCGATCAGGCATATAGCGGCTTTGGTTAAGTACCCCATAAATATTTACCATGGGCACAGCAATTAAGCAGCCCTTGGTCAGCTTAAAACTAGGGGAGCGCGTTAAGCGACGAATAATTTCGATGCCATTTAGCTCATCACCATGCACTGCCGCGCTGATAAATACCGTTGGGCCCGCCCGTTTTGCGCGGGTGATATGCACTGGAATAGAAATATTGGTATCGGTATATAGTTTCGCTACCGGAATTTCTATTTGTTTATGTTCACCCGGTTTTACTTCTATTCCAGCAATGATCATCGTTAGCCTCTTAACGCTTTAGTCCTAATGCTATTAGCCTTTACCACGAGTTTTAGTGGCGAAGGGTTTGGCATTTTTTTCAATAAACTCAAATACCATGCCTGCTACATCTTTTTTGGTGGATGTTTCTATGCCTTCTAAACCTGGCGAAGAGTTCACTTCCATCACCACTGGACCATTATTAGATTGCAAAATATCTACACCACATAAGTTTAAACCCATGGCTTTTGCCGCATTAACAGCAGTGGCTCGCTCTTCTTTGCTCAAGCGGACCAACTGTGCTGCGCCGCCGCGGTGTAAGTTAGAACGAAACTCACCCTCTGCCGCTTGGCGCTTCATAGCGGCGACGACTTTGCCTCCGACTACTAAGCAGCGAATATCGGCCCCCCCGGCTTCTTTAATAAACTCTTGTACCAAAATGTTGGCTTTTAAGCCCATAAAGGCTTCAATCACACTTTCGGCGGCTTTATTGGTTTCGGCCAGTACAACACCAATGCCTTGCGTGCCTTCAAGCAACTTAATCACTAGCGGCGCTCCACCTACATTTTTAATTAGATCTTGAATCTTGTCAGGCTTGCTGGCAAAGCCGGTGCGTGGCAAACCAATGCCTTTACGTGACAATAATTGTAGTGATCGCAACTTATCGCGTGAACGGCTAATGGCAACCGATTCATTGACACAAAAGGTACCCATCATTTCAAACTGACGAACCACCGCTGTACCATAAAAAGTAATTGATGAACCAATCCGTGGGATGACCGCATCGTAGTTAGGCAGTACCTCACCGTTGTAGCGAACCGTGGGTTTACTGCTAGTTATGTCCATATAGCAGTGTAAGGTATCTATGATATCTACTTGATGGCCACGGGCTTCACCAGCCTCTTTTAAGCGACGAGTGGAGTAGAGGTTTTCTCCGCGAGATAAAATGGCTATACGCATGGTAATTCCTTAATGGTATGAGCTGATGCCGTGTTTAGTTTAGTCGTCATCATCAATAAATATTTCTTCAGCGATGTGATGTTTACCGCCGGGCGATTTTGCGTTGCTATTTAAGGTATGAAAGCGACGCCTTGAATAAGCCAATGTCTTATATTTCATCCATAGTTTTTCTAGTTTGCTACTCGGCTCTAGCTGTAAGCTGGTGACCAGCAAGAACCGTTGTTCTTGGTTGCCTTCAGGCAGCAGTTCACCGGTTTCAAGGGCCTTCATGGTTTCACCAAATAAGCTTAGTAACTCAGACTCTAGCAGGGTGAAATCACCGGATTTACTAAAACCGCGTTTAAATTTCAGATCATCGTAGAAACGTTTTTTTCCAAAGCGAAAATCAGTCGTCATTACCGTTACTCCAACTTATTCAGGAAAAAGGCTGGCTAAGCAGCGCAGCTAAGTTGGCTGCAAGGTAGAGACTATTGGGCAAATATGAAAACGAATAGTTTTTGTCGTAAGAACAATTTTTGTTTGTTAATCTCGCAAGCACTAGAGCAAAGAGATAACCCTATGGATGTAAAAGTATTTCGCACCTTTCTAGAAGTGGCTAAAGAAAAACACTTTGGGCGAGCGGCAGAAAATTTATATATCACTCAGGCTGCGGTAAGCGCCCGAATTAAGCAGCTTGAAATTTTTTTTGATGCGCCTTTATTTATCCGTGATCGTAATGCCATTAAATTAACCAGCTCTGGGGAGCGCTTGATTGCCTATGCGGAAAACATGGTGCGAACTCTTGAGCAATCTAAAGCGGAACTATTACTCACTCAAGCCCACGCTATTCAGCTTACTCTTGCCGGTACACCTAATGTATGGGATGCCTATTTGCAAAACGGCCTAAGTGTGGTTACCGAGCATTTTGAGGGCTATGCATTTACCGCAGAAACTCTAGGTAGGGAGCATATGAATCGCGCCTTAATAGAACGAACCTTAGATATAGGGGTCGGGGTTGATCCTTTAAAATCAGATGAATTAGCCTGTAAGAAAGTCGCCGATTTGGAGTTGATGTTGGTATCGACCCAGCCCAAAAATCAGCAGCAGGCTTTAGAGCAGGGCTATGTATATGTTGATTGGGGGACCCGCTTTGCCTCTGAACATGCGACTCGCCATAGTAAAATGCCACCCCCCTTTTTACGTACCTCAACCGGACGAATAGCCTTAGATTTTATATTGGAAAAAGGCGGAGCTTGTTATTTACCCGCATCCATTGTGGAGCCTTTTCTCGAGTCCCAGCAGTTGTTCACGGTAGCGCACTCAGAGGCTTGGTTGCGGCCAGTGTATTTAAGCTACCGTAAAGATTCTGCCGCTTTGGAACAAATTAAAAAAGTAGAGAAGTTGTTAGATAAAACAGAGCCAGCTACTGCCTTTAGTTTGCAACAGGCAGGAGAGTTACCTCCCGCCGAGTAGCTTAGTTTAGCCAACTAGAGGGGCTGCTAGGGTAAACTCAATAAGACTATCTTTTGGCAGTTCTATATCGTTACCTTGAGTAATAAGCGATGCGCCCACCCCTACTTTTGCCCCGTTTTTGGCTCCACTGCTGCCATTTATTAACCCACCAATAGCGGCTGCCCGAGCCGTTTTACCGACGGTGTCTCCGGCGGTGTTTGAGCCATCAGAGCTTAATGAATCGGTTTGAATATCATGCATTTGGTCGTTTATTAACACACTAGTTAGAGTGATGCTCATACTGGCTGAGCCTGCTACTCGGCCCGCTTTTTTTACTTCACTTAGCTCACCATAAACGGTGCTACCACGCTTGGCTACCACCGTATCACCCGACATTAAGTTGGCTTCTAAGGTGCCTGTGAAGCGCTGGCCTGTTTCGTGCTGGCGAGTATTTACACCTTCACTCATGCGCACCGTTATCACGGTGCCAGCGGGGACTTCTGCGGGCTCAATTGGACTCGCGTCTGTGTTAGCGGCTTCTGTTTGGTTGCTGTCGGTAAAGCTGCTGATGGTGTTGTTATCATTTAAGTTGTCACTGAAACTAATATTGGCAATTTGGGCGGTAGGGAGCTTTACCTCAATACCGTTTAAATCTAAGACCAGCGTTTCTGCATTTTGCGACACGATGGCGCCTTGCAAAGAACGGCCATCTTTTAGCTGAACGGTTGCGGCGTGAGCCGAGCTTGAAATAAGACCAGCGAAGATAAGTGCGTACAATGATGATTTGATGTTCATGGTAAGTTCCTGCAGTAAGTCATGTTGATGGAGGCATCATATGAACTTTGCTATTGCAGAATAAGCCTGTTAGCTGGGAATGATTGTTCCACCAATTGGCTTAATCACGGCGTAAAGAGATGGGGTTTAGTCAATACGGGAGATAGCCTCGTAGGTGAGCGCTACGCTCACCGAGTGGAAGTACGGCTATTTGTGTTCCATAAAAGCTTGTAGTTTTTCTATAAATATAGCCACTTTGGCTGGTAAATACTTACGAGAGTGGTAAATAGCATAGAGGTAGCCGCTAAGTTGCTGCGGATGTGCATAAGCTTTAACTAATTTGCCTTGTTGTACTAAACCCTTAGACAGCATATCAGGAACTAGAGCAACTCCCTTGTCTTGTAAACACAAATCTAAGCCTAATTCAGGGTTTTGCACACTAAAAAATGGTGATATGGATTGCAGCACAAGCTCGCCCTGATGCTCAAAGCGCCAAAAGTGAGTGGGTGATTGAGAGACAGAGTTAAAAATAATTCGGTGCTTGTTCACGTCACTAGGATGCTGAAGTAAACCGTGTTGCGCAATATATTTGGGGCTGGCGTAGTAATCGTACTTAATGGTGGTAATACGTCGGGCGATTAAGGATGAATCCTTTGGTTCGTCTACATGAAACATGATGTCGTAACGGGTCGATGTTTGCTCTTCTTGGCGACCTTCGCTGCTAAACGCTTCAAATTTTAATTCTGGGTAGTCATTAATCATGTCTATCACTACCGGCCAGAATATGCGTAGCAGCGTATTGGGGATGAAAATACTTAAGGTGCCACTTGGCTGGTCGTTTTGCTGCTGAGTATCGTGCTCTAACTGTTTAGCTTGTTGAATAAGTTGCTCGCAGCCCTGTAAGTAGTTGTTACCTACTTCGGTTAAGCTCAGGCTGCGAGTCGTTCTTGCTAGCAGTTGCACCCCAAGGTGTTTTTCTAGATTGGTGATTCGGCGACTAATCGTGGATTTAGGGATCCCCGTCGCGTCGGCTGCCTTAGTAAAGCTACCTTGCTCGGCTAGATTAACAAATAGTTCCATATCTTCTAAATTCATATCGCGATCCTTGCGGGCTGTCGTTGTTCCATTATATGCAACAATAAGTTGTATTGTCGTCGGTTTTTCCGCTACTTCCTTCACATTAAGCTAGCTGCAATTGAATGAATGATAGAGCAGAGGTGTTTATGTTTACGAGTTTATTAATCGGAGCGGGCTTAGCGGCGTCCTTATATTTCGCGTTTATTATTTTTATGGAGCTGGGGGATTTTGGCCAGTGGGTGGTTAAGTCTACACGCAGTAAAACCATGCGAGCTTGGCATCAACGAAAACGTTTGAGCCGAAACACCTTGCTAAGCTTGGTGCTTGCTTGGGGATTGTGGCTGGTTTTAGCGAGTCATATCCCGTTAATGATGATGCTGGTAATCAGTGTGGTCATTTTGCTGATGTTTTTCTCTGGCGCAATAAACCCAGATTTTATGATGCGTGCCCGCCAAGACAATGCGGTATTTGTTAATACCGAGCAAGCGCAGCAGTACTATCACGATGATGAAAGTGTGATTGTTTATGAATACGCTGGCCAAGCACGTGCGCATTCTGATAAACAATTGGTTCGTCCCCATGTGGTTGGTGATCGTTCCGACGGCCCGGCAAATGTCGTGATGACCTATTGCGGTTTAACCAATTTAGGTATGGCTGTTGTACCTGAAATTAATGGTCAAGCTTTGTCACTTCGCCCAGTGTTACAGCTAGAAAATAATTTGGTGATGGCTGACGCGAATACCGACCAACCAATCCAGCAGCTGTGGGGCCGTAAAGAATGTGATGTAACGGCCGGTAATGCTGGCGAAATGCAGCAGGTGGCTACCTTTAGAATGCCGTTTGCCAAGTTTAAACAGGCTTACCCTAATGGCTTAGTGTTTGTAAATGATTACCTTGAAAAAGGTTTACGGCCACCATTTTGGCGAAACCCAGTGGTTTATGTTTACGACCGTATGATTGAACTGATTTTTGGCCTGGCCATCAATGCGCAACATAAAATGGAAAAACCCATATTTCCCACGATTAAACATGTAGACGAACGCTTACCCAGTAAGCAATTAGTGTGGGCGTTTAATATAGGGGAGAGTTATTTTGCCTATACCGAAGCGTTTTTACGCAGCCAAGGTGGCTTAGTGAGTATTGAAGCTGAAGGGCAAACCATAGTGGTTAATTACGATCAAGAGATGCAAAGCTTAGGGGTGTTTTATAATCCAAATCAGCAGCCAGTAATAGGTTTAGATTTTGCGGGTAACTTAGAAAATGGCGAACAGCTAAA
Organism: Agarivorans sp. MS3-6; assembly: GCF_054112545.1. Taxonomy (NCBI): domain Bacteria; kingdom Pseudomonadati; phylum Pseudomonadota; class Gammaproteobacteria; order Alteromonadales; family Alteromonadaceae; genus Agarivorans; species Agarivorans sp. MS3-6. The sequence goes on from NZ_CM134202.1 coordinate 2,554,947, forward strand.
GCGAGTGGAAACACTTAAAGCGGGTATTTTTTGGATAGTGTGGGCTAACTTTTTCCCACAAACCGAGCTTAATATAAGCCAGTAAACCTCTTTACCCCCGCACTTTGATGGCAAAGGCTGGAACGTCTGTTTCAGCCTTTTTTATGGTTTTTATTCTGATGTTCATCGAGAATTAGTTAATTGTCGTTTTATGCTCAGCAATACTGCGTCTCACTGATAAAGTGCGTTAAAGTAGTAAGCAGTATTTGTAATTTATATCTCCGCGATTTATCGCAAGGATTGCTTGATGTTTAGTTTTTTTGAGCGGCTCACGGTAGCGTTTCCGAAACAAGAGCCTAACCAACCCCCAAAAGGTTTATACCAATTTTGTCGGCACTATTGTCAGGGTATGGTTGCGCCCTTATTACTGATGGCTGTGTTGGCTGCGCTAATTGCAGTATGTGAAGTTGCATTGTTTGGCTTTATGGGCAAGCTGGTTGATTGGTTAAGTACTAAAGACCCCAACACTTTATTAAGTGACGAAGCATCCACCTTGTGGGGCATGGGGTTAATGTTGTTAGTTATCATGCCTCTGCTGACTCTAGCTTACTCTTTATTGATTCACCAAGCGTTGCTTGGCAATTTTCCGATGGCGATTCGCTGGTCAGCTCACCGCTATTTATTGCGCCAAAGTGTCACTTTTTTTGCGAATGATTTCGCGGGAAGAGTCGCCACTAAAGTGATGCAAACGGCTCTGTCAGTGCGTGAAACCGTCATGAAGCTCTTAGACCTCTCGGTCTATGTGATTGTGTATTTCACCTCGATGGTAGTGCTGGTGGCGCAGGCTGATTTAAGGCTGATTTGGCCAATGCTGATTTGGTTGCTGGTTTACATCAGTATTCAGTTAGTGTTTGTGCCTAAATTAAAAAAAATATCTACTGAGCAAGCCAATGCTCGTTCATTGATGAGTGGTCGCATCGTTGATAGTTACACCAACATTGCTACGGTAAAGTTGTTCTCTCATAGCCAGCGTGAAGCCGACTATGCGCAAGAGGGCATGGAAGAATTTTTGCTTACCGTCCATAAACAAATGCGTTTGGTGACCTACTTAAATGTGTCAGTGCAAATGGCTAATTACCTACTCACCTTTAGTATTGCTTTCCTCTCCATATATTTGTGGATGGTGGGTGATATTTCCGTTGGGGCAATCGCTATAGCCATTGCCTTGGTATTGCGTTTAAACGGTATGGCGCAGTGGATCATGTGGGAAATTGGCTCGTTGTTTGAAAATATTGGCACGGTGGCCGATGGCATGGCAACACTAACGGTGGCCCAAACCATTACCGATCAAGTAGATGCTAAGCCATTACGCGTAACTGAAAGCCGGATCCATTATCGCGATATTCGTTTTCACTATGGCGAAAAAACGGGGGTGATTGAGCAGCTTAATCTCAGCATTAAAGCGGGGGAGAAAATTGGTTTGGTAGGGCGTTCGGGCGCAGGCAAAACCACCTTAGTCAACCTGTTGCTCCGTTTTCATGATGTAGAAGGCGGGGCAATCTTAATCGATGACCAAGATATTAGCCAAGTGACCCAAGACAGCTTGCGCGCGCAAATAGGCATGGTCACACAAGACACCTCATTGTTGCATCGGTCGGTGCGCGATAACATCTTGTATGGTCGTCCTGATGCTAGCGAGGCGCAAATGCTCGCCGCAGCAAAACAAGCCAAAGCTCACGATTTTATTTTGGGTTTAACAGACCAAAGTGGCCGCACTGGCTATGATGCCCATGTTGGTGAGCGCGGAGTAAAACTCTCCGGAGGGCAACGCCAGCGGATCGCGATTACTCGGGTATTGCTTAAAGATGCTCCTATTTTGGTGTTGGATGAAGCGACATCGGCCTTAGATTCAGAAGTAGAAGCGGCTATTCAAACCAGTCTAAATCAATTAATGGAAGGTAAAACAGTGATAGCAATAGCTCACCGTTTATCAACTATTGCGGCTATGGACCGCTTAATTGTATTGGACAAGGGTGAGATTATTGAACAAGGCACGCATGCTGAACTGATTCAAGGCAAGGGGATCTATAGCCAGTTATGGGCGCATCAAACCGGTGGTTTTTTGGGTGAGTAGTCCTTAATGCTAAATAAAAACGCTAGCTATTTGGCTAGCGTTTTTATTCATGGCGTTTAATTTTTTGGGCAAAGCTCTGAGGCTTGGTTTTATCTAAGCGCATCAGTAATACTTGATTCTGTGCAGTGGTTTGCTCCACTAATTGCGCGGTAGTTTTTAAGCTGGACGCCAGCTGATTAAGCTGGCTGGTGGCGGTGATAACCGCTCTACTTGTGGGAGCGAGCACACTAAAGTAGATGGCCAGTAGCGCCACGATGATAAGCACGACCAACGCTGCCAATATAATGAGTACCCACAGCTGAATTTTATTGGATAAATCGTCTGCTAATTCTACGATGGGCTGGGTGCTTTGAGAGACGGTATTTGGCAATTGTTGAAGGCTACTGTTTAATTGAGTGCTGAGTTGTGTAACCGCCAACAGCGTGTCTTCAAATTGCTGTTGTTGCTGAGGTGTTAGTTCCGGATTTGTCGCGAGATGGTTGATACTTTCAGCGATACTGTCTAGCGCTTGCGCCGATTGTAAGGCCGCTTGCTCAATCCCTATCACTTCAACATTAAGTTGCATGTTTAACCGAGGGCTGGCGTTTGCTTCGCGAGTGGCATTAATCTCCTGAGCATATACGGAAAAGGCGATTAGTTGGCTAGCGAGGGTTGCTAGCAATATCGGGTAGATGATTTTCAACACATTGATACTCTTGGTTGCCGTCCATAGCTTAACTTTACTTTAACAGTCGTATTGATAAAGTGATAGTCAGTGTGAATATTTGAGTTAGTCAGCCAGCCTGACTACGCTTTAACTTAAATAGATAGGCTAAGGCATTAATGGCAAAAGTACGCGGTCTTCGCAGTTATTATGGTGTCGCAATTCATCGAGACTTTGTTCCCTTATATGTCGATGAAAGTTACGCGCACCTTTTTGGCTATGATAACGCCGAGCAAGTTCTGGCTCTTCCCTCATTGCTATCTTTAATTAGTACTGAAGATCACCAAGAGGCCATCGCCGCGAACCAAGCGATTATGTGTGGTAGCGCAAGACCTAAAGCCAAAGTGTATGAAAATAGAAACCGCCAAGGCAAACGTTTTTCGGTAATGATTATTGATCAGTTGACCGACTGGCAAGGAGAGCCTGCCATACAGGTCACCATTATTGATGTTTCCGAGCAAGTGGCGGCAGAAAAAAGGCTAGAAGAAAGTGAGCAGCGCTATCGTTCATTGTTAGAAACGTCGATCCAAGGAATATTGGTACATCGCGATTTTGAGCCCTTATATGCTAATCAAGCGTTGGTGGATTTAATTGGTTACGACAGCCCTGAAGACATTCTTAACATGCCTTCTTTGTTGTCACTGATCCCCGAGGCAAACCAACAGCAAGCCATGCAATCGCATGAGCAGTTGATTGAAAGGCAAGCGGCCACCAATAGCTTTGTGGTCGAATATGTGCGCCGAGACGGCACATCGGTTTGGTTACAGATAACCGCAGCGCCGGTTAGATGGGGGGATAAACCCGCTGTGCAAGCGGTGATGATGGATGTTTCCCAACAGCATCAACATCAGCGGCGCTTAGAGTTTCAAGCGAATCATGATGCACTAACGGGCTTGATTAATCGTCGCTCAATGAATGCTACTTTAATTGAAGCGTACGCAAGCAGTAAACGCTCACTACGCCCTTTATGTTGCCTGCTTTTAGACATAGATAACTTTAAGTTAATTAATGACCGTTATGGCCACCCTGCTGGAGATGAAGCGCTTAGGGTATTTGCGATTGAAAGCTTAAAAGTATTGCGGGACGGAGACTATTTAGCCCGTTGGGGGGGCGAAGAATTCTTGCTTTTACTTCCAAATTCTACGCAACAACAAGCGATGCAGGTAGCCGAGCGGGTACGCAAACATTTGGCGGATTACCGCATCGTGCATGGAGAGCATCGGTTTAGCACCACTGTAAGTATCGGACTAGCGATGCTATCGGAGTATGACAGTAGTGCAGAAGCCTTAGTTGCGCGCGCTGATGGTGCTTTGTATATCGCCAAAGAACGGGGTAAAAATAGGGTTGAATTAGCCCCGCAAGTGTATCAGTTATAAAAACATATGCTTAGGTCTCATTAAGCCGTATCAAAGATATGGTCTGCCCATAGTGTTAAGCCGCTGGTGACACTGCCAAAATTATCACCACAAATTAATGGCGCTGCGTAGCGATCCGCTAAGAATTGTTTAATCATTGGTGAGTTAGCACTACCACCGGTTAAGAAAATGGCTTCTGGCTGGCAGCCTGCCTGGGCGACAACATCATCACTTAATTTGGCGATGTTACTTAATAAACGCTCGGCTGCTTGGCGGTAGGCGTCTAGGCTCACGCTCACCGATAACTGTTGATTGAGATAACTAAGGTCGACAAGGGTCTCAGTATGTTCGCTTAGGGCTATTTTAGCTTGCTCGGCTGAAGCGCTCATTTGATAAGTTAAGCGCTCCTGGCTTAGCTGTAATAAACCTTTTAACGGTGCTAGCTGCGGTTCTTTAATTAAGCGTTGTAGCAGTAAAGTCGTATCTTTTTCATAGAAACGGGCTTGTGCTGGGAAGTCGTTAATGGCAGCCGCGTCCCAAAAGGGCTTTATCGGCATCGGTTGACCGCTGCTCAGTGTAAGCTTCGCGCCTAAACTGGGCATTAAGGTCTCAAAATTTAGCGCAATGTCAAAGTCGTTACCGCCGATACGCTCACCGTTGTAGCCGAGCACTAGGCTTTGATGGTCTTTAGTGGCCAAGTAATTTGGCCCCATGGTGAGCATCGAGATATCACTGGTTCCACCCCCTATATCAATCACCAACACGCGCTGTTCGTGGCTTAATTGTTGTTGGTAACTGAGGCCGGCAGCCATCGGTTCATATAAAAACTCAAGCTGTTTGAACCCCACAAAAGAGGCTGCGTTGCTCAAAATGTTGATGGCTTGTTGATTACTCAGTTCACTATTTAAGCCTTGGAAATTAACCGGTCGACCAATGACCACTTTTTCTAGTTCAGCCTGGCCGGTTTGTTTCACTTGCTCGGCAATATGCCACATCATGGCAGCAGCGATATCTTCAAATTGTTGTTGTTGACGTTCACGGATGCCGCTAGCACCCAAAAAAGACTTGGGCGAGCGGACGTAATAACAATCGGCGGGGTCGATGAGATATTCTTTAAGCGCTTGTTGACCAAAACTTAAATGCTCATCGTAACCATCTAGTTTGAGTTCTTTTAACGAGCGTAAACTGGCACTTAATTGCTGACCACGCGCTTGCTTGTATGGCTGTGCTTTACCTTGTTGCTCAAGCTGCTGATAGAGCCAGCCGCAGATCATCTCTGATTGAGGCGCAAACAAGGTAGAGGGCATATAACTACCGTGTTCGGGTAAATTGACTAATGTGGCTTGTTGGCATTGCATAATGCCTACGGCACAGTTAGATGTTCCGAAATCGAAACCAGCAATAGATTGGCTCACAGTAGGCGCCTCATACTTATAAAAGGCCGCGCAGGGTAGCAAATTTAACGAAGTGGGTACAGCGGGCAAAGCCCCTTTAATTTTCAGTCTTAGAGAGCAAGATCGGCATCAGCAAGACGCAACAGATAATTCTCTTTGCTGTTTGCTGACAGTGTATATTGCCAGTCTTGGTCGTCAATTTGCTGGTACACGGTACGCATACCTTCGCCAAGGTTGGCTTTAACATTCAGTTGCTTAAAGCTCGTTGAAGGTGGGTTGCTGGCCTGGCTCATGTCCACTAATTCCAATATGTTGCGGCGCTCCCCCGGCGCGATAGTACCTTGAAACTGTTCGATACTCAGCGGTGCTAATTGCGGGTTTAAGCTGCTGTTTAGGCTTAATGGGTAGTTAGTGAGATTTTCAATGCTGTAGCTAGTATACAGCGGGTAATCTTGGTCAGTGAGCTGCTTATTGGTATTACAAGCAGAGATAGCGAATAGCAAGCTTAAGCAAACCGTCGATTTATTTATGCTAGTCATATAGCAGTATTCAGGGTTAATTGATAGTTAACGCAATATAGTTCAATTGTTTCTATTGTCAATTAAATTTGAGTGCTTCAATTAAAGTACCAAGTCAGAAAACTCTTATTTGACCCCATACCGCCAATGCATGTAACGTGTCAGCAGAAGTGGAGTAGTATCATTTTTGCTAAGCAAGTGGTTGATTAAAATGGAATTGAGTTATTGATGTTGTTGCAAGAAATCGTCGAAATAATCAGCTTTACGGACTCTGACCTTTTGTCAGAGACACTTGAAAGCTTTAACCAGCATGGAATAGTCACCGGCGATGAGCTGCCTTTTTTAACCATTGTTTATGAGCAAGCGCCGCAATACGTGATCAAGAAGCTGACAGATGTGGGTTTTAAGGGAGCGCTGCAAATAGTCAAGTTAGAGACTAGCGCTAGCCACATTAGCTATCTGGTATTCGACACTGCACGGTATACGCTGGCCGAGGCCATGCAATGGTTCGAAGCTAAACGGGCTTGATGCTAGCAGTCCTGTTGATAAAAGGCTGCATTATTAGGGCGGTTCGCCAAGACTAGGGGCGTTGAGTGCATTGTTTTGGCTTGTTTGAGCATGGTGTTGCAGGCAAAACTCAAAAAAGTCGGCCGTGATTTTTTGTTCAATGTCCGTGGTTTGGTCGGTGGGGCAAAAAATAGTGACCTCAATTTTAATATGGCCTAAGTCAGTGGTGCCGACCTCTATCTGTGGCTTAGGACCGGTGATGCTGATCCCCATTTTGTGCTCAATAATCTGATTGTAGCGTAAGGCGACATCTTCGAAATCTGCACAATATTGGCTGGCATTTTCTTTTAGCTGAGCGATAAAGCTAAAGGGGTTGATATGGCTATCTCGCACTAATACAAAGTTGTGTATCGCATAGCGCTTCATAAAGTTTAAATTTTGAATGGCACTGGTAATTAGCTTGTTATTGGGAATAGAGAGGGTTTTGCCAGTGTATTGATAAGTATCAATGTTGACTTCTAATACCGTGGTTTTAATCCAGTCAATTTGCGACACTTCTCCAGCATGATTGTCTACTTCAATCCAATCGCCCACGCGAAATGGTCTGGTAGACATAAGATAGAAAAAGCCAATAATGCATTGGATAAACTCTTTGGTGGCTAAGACTATTGCTACTGCAAATGCGGCTAAGGAGAAGGCAAATTTTTGAATCTCTCCTGCCCATAGATTAAATAGCAACAATACCAATATAAACAGCAAAAAGTTTTTGAAATTACTAATCAAATCACGATGATCTTTACCGTTAGTTCGTTGCTTTTTTCCAATGAGTTTTAGGGCTAAATAGCGGACTAAGAAGGTGAAGAATATTAAACAAATTGTGATGGCCAATTTGCTGTTTAGCCAAGTCTCTAGGTAATCCATACGCTCAAAAATTCTTATGCCTTAAACAATGCCTGTAAGTTAACCTGCATTTTGTTGGAAAGGCAAACTACACTGGCTAATATTCTGAGTTTCACTAGAAAATCAGCAGATACTCTGGTGGCGTAAGCCTTGGTTAGGGACTGATTGAATGGTTGGTATTTGGCTTTAGCTAAAGCGCTTCGATGGCCTGCGTCACTAACAACAATCATTTATAAGCAGCTTGTTATAGCCTGTTATGCCGCATACACTGCCGACTTTAGTTTCCAATATTTAGCTGCACTGATGAAAACACAAACCAAAGCCTATTGTTTTGGCTTAACTGCCGTACTGATGTGGTCTACCGTGGCAACAGCCTTCAAATTAGCGCTGCAGTGGTTAACGCCAATCCAGTTGGTATTGTTAGCCTCTATTAGCTCGATCTTATTGCTTAGTAGTGTATTGCTGTGGCAAAACAAGCTTCACTTAGCCTGGCGGTATGCGCTTGCTAGGCCGGCCTATTTTTTATTGGTAGGCGCGATTAATCCATTTCTTTATTATTTGGTGTTATTTAAAGCCTACGATTTACTGCCTGCCCAACAGGCGCAGTCTCTCAATTACACGTGGGCAATTACCTTAGCGTTGTTAGCGGTCCCCTTTTTAAAGCAACAACTACGCAAGCAAGATTTAGTGGCGATGGCTTTGGGCTACCTGGGAGTACTAGTGATAGCCACTCGTGGCGATATTCTGGCGATGCAGTTTGATAGTGTAGCGGGGGTATTACTCGCGCTATTTAGCACCTTACTGTGGGCCGGTTATTGGATTATTAATACTCGACATCAAGGTGATGCAGTTGCCAGTTTATTAGTGGCTTTTTGTTTTAGTCTGCCGATGGTTTTTTGCTATTGTTGGTTCACCGATGGTTTGCCGCCGTGGCATGCTAAAGCTTGGTTAGGGGCTGCTTATGTTGGTTTGTTTGAAATGGGTATCGCTTTTGTCTGTTGGGTATTAGCGCTTAAATATACAAACAACACGGCGCGCATCAGTAACCTAATTTTTGTTTCGCCATTTTTATCGTTGTTTTTTATTGGCTATTTTTTAGGTGAGCAAATTGAGTCTGCCACCTATATCGGTTTATTGTTAATTATTAGTGGCTTAGTTATCCAGCAATGGCATGGCAAAAAAAAACAGCTTGAAGCCGAGCAATAAATGCGCGTTTTGTAATTTATTGAAGCTGAGGAAAATGCCACAAGTTTTGATTTAATAACTATTGCCTTGCGTGGCAAATGTGTATGCTAAAGCTTCTCTTTTAGTCACGAAAAATAGTGTATGAGCAAACAAACTATAACTAGAGAAGCCTTGATTGATATTGCTAATCAACTGCTGCGCGATCATGAAGATTACATCCCAGGCATTGAAGTTAGAGAGGTCACTCAACACCGAGATGTATTAACCTTTAAGGGCGAATCATTTTTGGATGACGAGCTATTACCCACGGTAAATAGCCCAACCGCGTTCAATTTGTATAAGTGGTTATGCCATCGCTTATCTGAGCAATATAGTCTTAGTGAATAGACGCTAACTGGAACTTAGTGCATATATTAATGCTTGATATGGTGCTAAGTTCAGTTGCTCTAGCTGCATAACTTGCAGGCTATTTTGCTGCAGGTTATTCAAGATTACTTCGTCGACCTCATAGTCAAAACTAATCGTAGTCGCTTGCTCACTTAGGTTACATACCACTAATAAACTCTGGGCGTTATGCTGGCGCAAGTAGGCAAATACTTGCTTATGCTCAGCGAGTAACAGTGAAAATTTCCCATAAATCATGGTGTCGCTATATTTTGAAGATTTCCGTAGCTGGATCAGTTGCTGGTAGTGATAGAACACAGAGTGTTGGTCATTCAGCGCTTTTTCTACATTGATCTCAGGGTAATTAGGATTGAGTGCCAGCCATGGTTGGCCTTGGCTAAAGCCGGAATTGTTACTACTGTCCCATTGCATTGGGGTGCGGGCATTATCGCGGGCACTAGTATAGACTCCGCGCATAAACTGTTGGTGGCTAAGGCTTTGTTGTTCAACCACCTTTTCTTGATAACTGCTTTTTATCTCGATGTCGTCGTAATCATCGAGCTGTTCAAAACGCACATTGGTCATGCCTATTTCTTCACCTTGATAGATATAGGGAGTGCCCTGCATTCCATGTAACAAGGTGGCAAATAGTTTAGCGCTACGGCGGCGATATTGTTGGTCATTGCCCCAACGGCTGACAATGCGCGGAAGATCGTGGTTATTCCAAAATAAGGCGTTCCAGCCATCACCATTAAAGGCAGTTTGCCATTTGCTCAGTACTCTTTTTAATGCCACTAAATCAAAGTTTTGTACCTGCCATTTACCGTACTGGGGATGCCAATCTATGGAGGCGTGCTCAAACTGGAATACCATGGATAACTCTTGGCGTGCTGGGTCTGAGTATAGCTTGGCAATCTCAGGTGTCGCCCCCCATGTTTCGCCTACAGTAACCAATTGCTTGTTGGCAAAACATGCTTGATGCAAATTCTGCAGTAGCGGGTGTAAGTGGGGGCCGTTTTCGGTAATCCCTTGGTCAATTTGTTTACCAATTAGGTCAATCACGTCTAAGCGGAAGCCAGCGACACCTTGCTCTATCCACCACGAAATCATTTGTTGGATTTCTTTGGCAACGTTGGGGTTTTCCCAGTTTAGGTCGGGCTGTGCGTCAGCAAATAAGTGGAAATAGTATTGCTGGGTATTCGCGTCAAATTGCCAGGCAGACCCACCAAAAATGGATGCTATCTCATTGGGTTGGTCACGCCAAATGTAATACTCTCGGTAAGGATTTTGACGACTTTGTTGCGCCTGCTTAAACCAAGCATGCTGATCAGAGGTGTGGTTCAGCACTAAATCCATCATGATGCCAATATTCCGTTGGCGAGCTGAGTTAATCAGTTCACGCATATCGTCTAAGTTGCCAAAGCGTGGGTCGATGGCCTGGTAGTCAGCTATGTCATAGCCATTGTCTTTCATTGGCGAAAGGTAGACGGGTGATAACCAGATTACATCGATAGCCAACTTTTCTAGATAATCTAATTTGCTAATAATGCCGCGTATATCACCATTGCCATCACCGCTGCTATCACAAAAACTACGCGGATAAACTTGGTATACCACGGCTGAATGCCACCATTGCTTTATCATGTCACTGCCTTAATTCTCAGCTTATTATGGTGATTGTAATGGCTAAGCTAGTGATGAGTAACATTTTTCTCTGGTCTGGTTAAAATTTGATCGCTGCCCGCTGTTTTTGTTGGCTTTGTTAATTATTTGTGATCGCTTGCTCATTAACGGGTCTAACTTTCCTATTGTACGAAATTTGCGCGTAACGTAGAACACTAGGTAAATTAACTAGGGATAGTTAAGTTTAAGCCGTACTTGTGGTTCTTTTCCCGATGTCTTCTACCTACTCACCATATAAAACACCAAAGAGTGATGGTGACTAAAAAAACATAAGAGACGCTCAACGATTACATGGGAAAGTATCAATGAGAAAATTTAGCAAACTCGCCACTAGCGCCCTGCTAGTTGGTGCGGTGCTGGGCTATGCGTCCAGTGCCATGGCGGCTCCTAGAACCGCCTTTGTACACCTCTTCGAATGGAAATGGGAAGATATCGCGCAAGAATGTGAAACCTTGCTTGGGCCTAAAGGCTTTGCCGCTGTGCAAGTTTCTCCCCCCACTAAGTCCCACGACGCGGGTGCGTGGTGGAGTCGTTACCAACCGGTTAGTTATTCGTTTGAAGGTCGCAGCGGTAGCCGTGATCAATTTCAAAACATGGTTCAACGTTGTAAGAATGTTGGGGTAGATATTTATGTAGACGCAGTGATTAATCACATGGCGGCTTACGATAGAAACTTCCCTGAAGTGCCTTATGGACCCAATGACTTTAACTCCTGTACAGGTGATATTGATTACGGCAATCGCTGGCAAGTACAAAACTGTGATTTAGTGGGTCTTAACGATCTTAAAACGGGATCAGATTATGTACGCCAGAAAATTGCTGATTACATGAATGATGCTATAGGCATGGGGGTAGCCGGTTTCCGTATTGACGCTGCCAAGCATATTCCTGCTGGCGATATAGCGGCAATTAAGGGCAAGTTAAACGGTAACCCTTACATTTTCCAAGAAGTGATTGGTGCACCTGGCGAGCCTGTTCGCCCAACCGAATACACGTTTATTGGCGATGTGACAGAGTTTGAATTTGCCCGTAAGTTAGGTCCAGCCTTCCGAGATAGCAATATTGCTTGGTTGAAAGACTTAGGCGGCCAAATGGAGCTTTCTAGCTCTGATGCGGTCACCTTTGTGACGAACCACGATGAAGAGCGTCATAACCCCGGCGGACCAATTTGGCATGGGGTGCAAGGAGACGGCTACTTCTTAGCGAATATTTTTGCTCTTGCTTACCCTTATGGTTATCCGAAAATCATGTCGGGTTACTACTTTAACGGCGACTTTGATGCAGGGCCACCAAGCAGCGGTGTGCATACCGGTAATGCTTGTGGCTTTAATGGTGGCAGCTGGGTGTGTGAGCACAAATGGCGCGGTATCGCTAATATGGTGGGGTTCCGTAACCATACAGCAGGCGAGTGGCGTATTAGCAACTGGTGGCAAGGTGGCAATGACCAAATAGCCTTTGGCCGCGGTGGTTTAGGCTTTGTAGTTATTAACAAACGTTATGGTAGCAACATCAACCAAAGCTTTGACACCGGCATGCCTGATGGTCAGTACTGTAACGTTATTGAAGCAGACTTTAATGAAAGTACTGGTCAATGTAATGCGGCTGCAGATGCTAGTGGCCAAGCGGTGATCACGGTAAGTGGTGGTCAAGCTAACTTCAGTGTCGGCGGTGACAAAGCTGCTGCGATTCACGTAGGAGCAAAAATTGGTGAGGTATGTACTGGTGCTGATTGCCCATGTACTACCAACTGTGGCACCGATCCTAAACCGGCTACTCCGGTAGTCGCGACGTCAATTTGTACTTCTGAAAACTTGTCTAGCCTCTATTACTGGGGCGCACAACCTGCAGGTAGCTTAGCTGATGCAGCTTGGCCTGGTGTAGCCATGCAAACAAATGGTGACTTTAAGTGCCATGATGTAGGGGTAGAACTAAGCAGCGTTAATGCTATCTTTAGCAATGGCGGGGCCAATAAAACTGCCGACCTAACGGTGGCGGGCGGTGCCGGTTGTTACAAAGACAGCACTTGGCGTTCACTACAAGATTGTGGCTTTGAAGTAGTGGTTGTTGATCCTGAACCTGTTGGTGGTACTGAAGTGTGTTACGACAACCAAGCGGGCTTTAGTAAGCCAACACTTTATTACTGGTCTGTAAGCGGAGAAACTGCAGTTGCCAATGCGCAATGGCCTGGTGTGGCTATGGTGCAAAAAGAAGGTTATTACTGTTATGACTTTGCTACTAAACTAAGCAGCCTGAACCTTATCTTCAATGATAATGGTGCTAACCAGTCGGCTGACTTAAGCACTACGGGTGATAACTTATGTTACGCACTAGGTAGTTGGGTTGCCTCTACGAACTGTGTTGGAGGCACCAATCCTGATAACGGTGGCGATGAAGTATGGTACTTCCGTGGTACTGCAAATGGATGGGGTAAAGCTCAGCTAGATTATGACAGTACTAGTGGTTTGTATTACACCGTTCAAAGCTTTAACGGTGAAGAAGCGCCAGCGCGTTTCAAAATTGATGATGGCAATTGGACCGAGTCGTACCCAACTGCCGATTATCAAGTGTCTGACAACAGTGCTTACCGGATCAACTTTAATAGTGTGACTAAAGCTATTACGGTGAGCGCTCAATAAAATATTTTTATGCGTCTCAGCTTTTGCCCGGTTTACACCGGGCTTTTTTATGAGTCAAGCTTAAGCCATTTCGCTTGGGTAATGTTTACGCATTAAAGCGAAATATAAAACCGGAATCACTACCAAGGTGAGCAAGGTCGACACCAATATTCCAAATATTAAACTAATCGCTAGCCCGTTAAAAATCGGGTCGTCTAAGATAAACAAAGCGCCAATCATAGCGGCTAATCCAGTTAAAATAATCGGTTTGGCTCTTACCGCACCCGAGCTAATCACCGCTTTAGAAAATGGCATGCCAGCGGCGGCTTGCTGATTAATAAAATCGACTAACAAAATCGAATTTCGCACAATGATCCCCGCTAAAGCAATCATGCCAATCATAGAGGTGGCAGTAAACTGTGCACCTAATAAGGCATGTCCAGGCATCACCCCAATAATGGTTAATGGAATAGGCGCCATAATAATCAGCGGTACTAAATAAGAGCGAAACTGTGCCACTACCAATAGATAGATCATGATCATACCCACCGCATAAGCCAGGCCCATATCGCGGAATGTTTCATAGGTGATTTTCCACTCGCCATCCCACAAAATTGCAATGTCACTTAGCCCGTCGGGTTGCTCTATATAATGCTGGGCAAAGGGTAAACCAGCCTCTTCAGCACTCAAGGCCATGTCAAACATGCCATATAAGGGACTATCTAATTCGCCTGCCATATCGGCAATGACCATGACCATGGGAATGGTATTTTTATGCATGATTGGTGTATCGATGATGCCTTGCTGAATGCTCACTAACTCACTTAAAGGTATCGCTTGGCCTTGCTGATTGGTTAAGCGTAAATTAAGCACTTGCTCTAAATCTAGTTTGTCGCCTTCTTTTAGCTGCAAGCGGATCGGCACTGGGTATTGCTGTTGCTCACTGTGTAAGTAGCTCACATCGTTACCGCCAACGGCGGTGCTAATTACCTCGACAATATCACCATAGTTAATCCCTAGTAGCGAACTTTTAGAGCGGTCAATGGTTACCCGCCATTGGCTTTGTGGGCCTGGCAGCATGATGTCGATATCAACAATGTCTTCGGTGTTATGAAAGTGCTGCATCAAGGCATTGGCGGCTTGCTGACGAATCTCGTCACTGGGCCCATACACTTCAGCTACGATGGGCGACCACACTGGCGGGCCGGGGGGGACTTCGACCACCTTAATATTGGCTTGATAAGGTAAGCCAATGGCTTGTAACTGTTTACGTACTGAGCCTGCGATGCTGTGGCTATCGCGTTCACGTTCCGATTTATCAACCAAGTTAACTTGTATATCACCGAGCTCTTGGCTGTTGCGCATGAAGTAGTGTCGCACTAAACCGTTAAAATTAATGGGGGCGGTGGTGCCAGCATACAGTTGTAAATCGGCGACTTCAGGTACCGTCATTAGGTAATCACTAAGCTCGAGCAATAAGCGTTGGTTTTGCTCTAAGCTGCGGCCTTCGGGCAGATCTACCATCACCTGAAATTCAGATTTGTTATCAAAGGGCAGCATCTTCATGACGACCAGCTTATTAAGCGGTAAGGCGATCGCTGCGACGATCATGAGTATTACTGCTAACCACAGTAAGCCACGGGCTTTTTTGCCATTTTTTTTATCCAAAAACGGACCGATTAAGCCTTCAAAGAAACGCTGTAACTTCGACTCTTCTGATGACTCAGCTACGCCATGGGAGCTACTGTTCAGTAGCTTGGCGCTGAGCCAAGGTGACAATACAAAGGCAACTGATAACGAAATAAGCATGCCGAGGCTGGCATTAATTGGAATAGGGCTCATGTAAGGCCCCATTAAGCCAGACACAAAGGCCATGGGGAGCAGGGCGGCTATAACCGTAAAGGTGGCCAAAATAGTGGGTCCACCAACTTCATCTACCGCCTGTGGAATAATACTTAGTAAATCGGGTTTGTTTGGGTCAGTGGCCGCTAGCCCCATATGGCGGTGGATATTTTCGACCACCACAATGGCATCATCAACGAGTATTCCGATGGAGAAAATAAGCGCAAATAGCGAAACTCTATTCAGGGTAAAACCCCAAGCCCAAGAAGCAAACAGAGTAATGGCCAGAGTAATCACAATGGCAATGCCCACCACCACAGCTTCGCGCCAGCCCATGGTAATCAATACTAAAAGTACTACGGCGGCAGTCGCAAAAATCAGTTTGCCAATCAGCGTATTGGCTTTGTCAGCTGCGGTGGCACCATAGTTTCGGCTAAGCTGGTGGCTCACTTGATGAGGGATTAACACATTGTCTAATTGATTGATTCGTTGTTCAATTCGCTCCGCCAGTTGCACCGCATTTTCGCCCGCTTGTTTAGCAATGGCAATGGTCACCGAAGGGAAGCTACCTTGCTGATTCACCAGCCAAACGCTTTGGCTGGGTAGCTCGGCACTGAGGCTAATCTCGGCGACATCTGTGAGGTATACGGCTTGTTGTTGGTGGACCGCTATCACTAGGTTTTCGAGTTCGCTGGCGGTCCGCAAAAATTGCCCGGTTTGAACTTTGATGACTTGGTTATCTTGAATCAGGTCTACCAAGCCAGATTGCTGGTTATTTGCCTGTAGTTGCTGAGCGATTTGCTTAAACTCAACACCATAAGCATTCAGCTTGACGGGATCGATGCGCACTGACGCGACCAAAGGTTGCTCGCCTAAGGTGTATACATCTTTGGTGCCGGGGATCCGTTTCAGTTCGGTTTCTAGGGTGTGGGCTACCTTTGTTAATTCGAAAGGCGTTAGTTGTTGGCTCTCGTCCCAAAGGGAGACACTTACGATGGGTACATCGTCAATCGCCCGTGGTTTAATTAAGGGTTGGCCAACGCCTGCTCCGGTGGGTAATTTGTCTAAATTGGCGTAGATTTGATTGTATAAACTGACGATGGCATCGTTTCGCTTAACGCCTACCTCAAACACCACAATGAGCATTGCACCATTAGGTTGAGAGAAGGAATACAAGGTGTCGATACCATTTAACTCTGAAATTATTTTTTCAGCAGGTAGGGTGACTAAATGCTCAACCTCTTTGGGGCTTGCACCCGGAAATGGGATGTAAACATCGGCAAAAGTCACATCAATTTGCGGTTCTTCTTCCTTGGGGGTAATCATTACCGAAAATATCCCCATTAATAAGCCCACTAAGGCTAACAATGGGGTTATTGGCGAGTGCAGAAAACGCTCTCCAATGCGTCCAGCTATTCCCATGACTATTGCTCCTTATCTAGCATTGCTTGATAGGCTGATAACGCAATGACATCACCATTTTCTAGCCCCGAAAGCACTTGAACTTGGTCTGCGTTAGTATCGCCTAAGCGCACTTGATTAAGACGATAACCTTGACTGGTTTTTAAGTAGACTGCACTCAGTTCGTTAAGCTCTAGCACTGTGGAGCGGGGTATCCACATTTGCTGACGTTGGCCATAACTAAAGCCCAGTTTGGCCCAGCTGCCGGGGTACATGACAGTATTGTCGGTAGGAAGGTTGAGGCGTATTTTAAATGAGTGGGACTGCGGGTCGGCGTGCCTGAAAATAGTGAAGTCATTTGACAGCAGCGCTGTTTGCCCGGCAAGCGTAAGAGAAAACTGCGTATCGCTATTGATCACATCAAGGTAGCGTTGTGGAATGTAAGCAATCGCCCGCATGTTCTCTAATGAGTAGCCAGAATATAGCGGCTGACCTTGAGAAATGGTTTCGCCTAGTTGCACATGACGCTGAGTCACAATGCCGGAAAAAGGTGCTTTAATTACCGTGTATTCTAGGGTTTCTTTTGCTTGAACTAAAGCCGCATTCGCGGCGTGAACCGCGCTTTTTGCTGCCTTGGCTTCAGTTTCTGCTTGGTCGAGCTGACCCTTTGACACCGCCCCTTGGGGGTAAAGTTTTTGCAGTCGTTGCCATTGACGTTGGGCTTCGTTGTTTTGTGCAATAGCGCGACTAAGCTGGGCATTAGCAGAGGCATAAGAGGCGGATTGCTGAGTGCTAGTGATTTCTAGAATGACCGAACCTTTTTCAACAAAATCATTCACGTCGTAATAGAGCTTAAGCACTCTGCCTGATGTTTGTGCGGCCAGCGTTGCGGCGTCTACCGCTTCAATAACGGCATCTAACTCAACAGTAATCGGTATCGCTTGTGAGCTTACAGTGAAGCTACTAGTAGCGGGTGATATTGCCTGAGCGGCATTGGCTGCAAACAATAGCAGACCAAGGAAAACAGTGACTAGAGTTTGCATTATGAATTACCCTCCTGGTAAAAAATGGCGCTATCTAATAGCGCCATTTTAGGTCTATTGAGTTGCTTGATCCGCTAACCACGTTTTATAGCCACCGCTTAAGTTTTTAGCCTCAAAGCCATGATTAGCCAGTTGGCGATAGGCAACATTGCCACGTAAGCCCACCATGCAATAAATTAAAATTTCTTTATCTTTAGGTAGTTCAGCAATGCGGTCACGTAATTGGTCTACTGGAATGTTGATGGCTCCTGGGATTGCTCCCAATTTCTCTAGCTCACCAGGATTACGCACATCCAAAATTAGCTGCTGTTCAGTGGGCTGATTGATGTCATCGCTGTGGCACAAGCGAGTCGTGCCATCAATACTATTGGCCGCAACAAAACCTGCTTGGTTTACCACATCTTTGGCGCTGCCAAAAGGCGGAGCATAAGTCAGTTCTAGATGTTGTAAATCAAATACTGTCATTCCGGCGCGTTGGGCTACTGCAAGTACGTCGATACGTTTGTCTATACCGTCTTTACCCACTGCCTGAGCACCATAAATCAAACCACTTTGCGGATGAAATAATAGCTTGAGATTAATCGGATGTGCACCGGGATAGTAACCAGCGTGGCTGGCCGCGTGCACGTATACTTTTTGATAATCAAGTCCCTTTCTCTTAAGCGTTTTTTCATTTAAACCGGTAGAGGCCACAGCGATATCGAATATCTTACAAATTGCGGTGCCTTGGCTACGCTGATAATGCTCGTTCGCACCAAAGATGTTATTGGCGACCATTCGGCCTTGACGATTTGCCGGCCCTGCCAGTGGGATTAGTGCTGCGTCCCCGGTGACAAAATCAGGATCTTCAATCGCATCACCCACAGCGTAAATCGCTGGGTCAGAGGTTTGTAATTGACTATTTACTTTAATACCACCTAGCTCGCCCAGCTCAATTCCGGCGAGTTTGGCTAATGTGGTTTCAGGTTTAACCCCTATCGCCATAATCAGTAGTTCAGTCTCTAGTATATCCCCGTTACTTAGGCGTAACGCTAAGGCTTGAGGATCAAGGTTGGCTAATTCATCCTCTTTCTCATGATGAGATGGAAATACTGCTTCTAACGCGACGCCTACATGTAGATCGACACCATGGTGGCGAAGCTCTTGATGTAAAGGGCTGGCCATTTCGGGGTCTACAGGGGCCATAACCTGTGATGATAATTCAATCAGGCTGGTACTTATACCGCGTTGAATTAAGGCTTCGGCCATCTCGATACCAATAAAACCGCCACCCACAACGGTGGCATGTTTAGGTTTGTTGGTGTCGATGCTGGCAATAATTTTATCCATGTCAGGAATATTGCGTAATGAGAACGTGCGATTGTTTTGAATGCCGGGAAGTGGCGGAACAATCGGAGCAGCGCCGGGACTCAACACTAAAGCATCGTAGCTTTCTAGGTAGTCTTGTTGGTTTAGCAGATCGCGAATAGTGACAGTTTTGTTTTCTCTATCAATGCTAATGACTTCATTCATCACCCTCACATCAACGTTGAATCGGGCTTTAAAGCTTTCAGGAGTTTGCAGTAATAAAGCATCGCGCTGTTCGATGTCACCACCAATATGGTAGGGCAGGCCGCAGTTTGCAAAAGAAATAAACGGGCCTCGCTCTAACATAACAATCTCGGCAGTTTCACTTAAACGGCGAGCTCGGGCTGCCGCGGACGCGCCACCAGCAACACCACCTACGATAACAATCTTACGCATAACAAACTCCAAAAATTTAACTATAGCTTCGCTGCTCAAAGGCAGAACGAAAACTAATCATAAAGATGATTTATATCAATGATTTACTATTTAAAACCTAAACGCTTAAATACCATCGCGGCTGGGCAAAAACCGGTGATTGCACTTTGAATCAAATTAAAGCCGACAAAAACCGTAAACCAAATAAAATTAGGGTGAACCCACTGGGTTAATGCCAGTGAAAGTAGCACCATCGCTCCTGCAAAAATACGAACAACATTTTCTAATGACATGATCGTTCTCCTTGTTAAGTCTGTCATCACTATATATTAGTAAAATCTAATTCGCAATAATCTAATATAAATTAATCTAAATTATTTAGGGCTAAATTAGGTTTGACTAATTTAGTGTGCTTTGTATAATAGCGGCAAGTAAAAAGGGGGCTGTATGCAAGATGTGTTGGTTATGCGAGAAAATGCAGAGTTGGTGAGTGAACTACTAAAGACCATCGCCCACCCAGATCGCCTAGTAGTATTGTGTTTGCTAAGTGATAGTGAAATGGGCGTCACTGAATTACGCCAGTTCAGCCAGAACAGTCAATCAGCGTTTTCTCAGCATCTAAAGGTGCTAAGAGAAAGTGGTTTAGTGGAAGTGCGCAAAGAAGCACAAAACGTCTATTATTGTCTTGCTGACCCGCGTATCAAGCAACTGCTGAATAGCTTACAACAACAATTTTGTCGTTAAGCTGCGACCGCCTTAAGTTATTTTTTGATTTAAACGTTTGGAGTTATCTATGAGTAATTTTACCCCATGGAGCGCCCTGTTGGGGGGTATGCTTTTGGGCTTGTCTGCGTCTCTATTATTACTGTTAAGTGGCAGAACCGCAGGCATAAGTGGTGTACTGGGTGGTATTTTTGGTGCAGCCAAAAGTGAATGGCCTTGGCGGGTAGCATTTGTTGGTGCCATGGCTGCCAGCGTATTGGTGACTCAGCCTCTTGGTGTTAGCGTGCCTGTACTGCCAGATTACTCTCTATCGTGGATTGTGTTTGCCGGGCTTGCCGTTGGCGTAGGTACTCAGTTGGCTAATGGCTGTACCAGTGGGCACGGCATATGCGGTATTGGTCGCTTTTCACCTCGTTCGATATTTGCCACAGGGGTATTTATGATAACTGCAGCTCTCGTGGTAGGAGTGAGCGCTTATTTAGGAGCAGGTTATGTATAAAATAGTAGTTGGTTTAATTACAGGCCTGCTATTTGGTTTGGGAATGAATATCTCGCAAATGGTCGACCCCAATAAAGTACTTAACTTTTTAGACGTATTTGGTGCTTGGGATGCAAGTTTGGCCTTTGTTATCGGTGGGGCTTTATTGGTATTTATCCCGTTTCATCACCTGCTCATAAAGCCAAGGGAGCGTGCCATAAATGGCGATGAGTATCACTGTGTGCCGACCAATCAGGCTATTACTAAGCGTTTAATGGGTGGTTCGATATTGTTTGGTATCGGTTGGGGTATGGTAGGTATTTGTCCTGGCCCTGCAGTGGCAAGCTTGTTACGTGGTGATTCCGCCATTTATTGGTTTATCGCTAGCATGCTTATCGGCCACTATGCGAGTCAGTTCGTGGTGAAACAGCGGCAAGTTTAGGCCTGCTTAAAAAGGAGCCTAAGCTCCTTTTTTATTAGTCGGTTTGCTGCTGAATAATCGCAATCATACCGAGGCCTGTCATGTCTTCATCCCAAGAGAACTTCTCGACCACTCCATCGGTTTGATGGTAGGGCAAGAGGTTTTCTTTTAAGGTTTTGCTCATCGCTTCATGAATAAACGCATAATCACGTACGCCAGGCCCTGAAATAACGATTTTTTGCGGATTGAATAGCGCCATAATGTTGGCCAATCCCAAACCTAATACTGTGCCGGCTTGGTTGAAAATGTTAGCCATCACTTGGTCGCCGCTTTGGGCACGCTCGCAGAGGGCTTGCATTTGCTTTTCTGAAGGATGTAGAAACTCAGATTGTGGCAAATTATAGATGGCACTGGCATCTCGATAAATAGCATAGTCACCTAGGTAGGCTTCTATACAGCCGCGCCCTCCGCAGCGACACTGAGATCCATTTAAGGTGAATTTAGTATGGCCAAACTCAGTGGTTGCGGCGCCGGCGTCTTGGTAAATTTCACCGTTCACAATTAAGCCCATCCCCACGCCGTAGCCAAGCTGAATAGCCACAAAATTACTAATATTTTGGTATTGAGGCTGGCTATGCAGTGCAACCGCGAGGCAGTTTGCATCGTTGGCAATAAATACCGGAAGTTGGGCTCGCTGACTGAGTAGATCCACTAAATGTAGGTGTTCACCATCTACCGCCGGGCTCCATAATATCCCCTTACCTTGCGTCTCGATAACGCCTTGTACGGCGAGGCCTAATCCGCGTAACTTGGCTCGGTCAACTTGGTGCTGGGTAATGAAATTTTCTACTACCGAATGTATGGTATCAGCCAGTTGTGTTTCATTTAAGCTGACCGTTACCATCGACAGCGTGCGGTGTGCAACTATTTCGCCGTTTATGTTGCCAAGCATTAAGCCAATTTCATTGAGGGATAACTTAATACTCAAGTAAAAAGCGGAGTTTTTGTTGAGTTGTAATTTTACTTTAGGCCGCCCGCGAACGCCGCCAGGTTCAAGCACTACATTTTGTTCAAAAATAATGCCTTGCTGGACTAACTCTGAGGTGATTGAGGTAACGGTTGCTGGGCTTAACTGGGTATAGCCACCCAGCTCAACTCTGGCTAACTCACCATGAATGCGCAGACTTTGAATGATATCTCTGCGGTTGGCGGTACGGATTAGCTCGGTATCGGTAATTTTCTTCATTAACTACTTATTCAGCTTGTAGGCTTATTCAGACAAAGTAACCCTTTTAAAAGGAATAAAAATCACTTTTTCAAAGTTTTGTTATTTCTGTCACGCTTATCCAATTTAAGCGTGGGTTCAGAGTAGTTAGCTAGCGCGATGTAGCGAGCATGACATGCAATAAAAATAACCCGCCAACGAGGGCGGGCTCTGGGAATGAGTCCACAAAGGAAAAGAAAATGCTATAAACAGTAAATCTAACTGCTGTCCTTCATCGAATAACGATGTTTACCACTCTCTCGTCAAATCAGCGCTACCAAAGGCTTGCTGAAAATAGACTTGAGATGGTTAAATATTAGTCGCTTTATGTGCATTAAGAAATTATGAAAGTTAGTTGCTTGGTTAATAAATTTTTTGGTTGTTAGCGAAACCAAGGGTGCAACAAAGCTAAGCGGCAGCAAATAACAATGATTGATAAGCGCTGTGCGACTATAATTAAAAGGTGTTTCTAGTATGAGGATGGATCCTATTGAATAATTTACGCCGTTGTTGTTTGGCGATAACGATGTTCAGCGCGGCAGCGTATTGCCAGGCAGAGCCTTTACGTATGGTGACCCATCATTTACCTCCCTATCAGGTATTAGAGGGAGAAAGACTGAGTGGCAGTGCGATTGATTTAATTCAGTGCATATTGACCGAGATGGGCCAAGCTTATCAAGTGGATGTTCGTCCGCTAGCTCGGGCTAAAAAAGAATTTACAGACGGCAAGTTCGACGGCGTTTTTGTATTAGACCAAGTGAACCAAACTGATAACTTTGGTGTAGCGAGTGAACCGTTATTGTTAACGCAGCGCAACCTGTACACCTTAAATAGCTTAACGTTGTCGATAGATAGTCCGGAAATGAAAGCGCTGCAGATTGGCGTTTTACATGGCTCTACTTTGCAAAAATGGTTGCTGAAAAATGGTTACAGTAATATTCAGACTCGCTATGATTACCATGTGTTGTTCGAGTTACTGCAGCGAGGCCGTTTGGGGGCAGTATTCGCACCGACAGAAGTCTATCTAAACGAAATGGATCACGGGCATATAAATAAAGAATTAAAGGTTAAGACTATCAGTGAAGTTAAGATTGTTAGTTTCTTTAGTTTTAATTGGCTTAAAAAACATCCGCAGTTTTTACCTAAATTTAATGCTGCACTCGCTAGATGCAAATAAAGTTTAGCGAGCAGACAAAAAAAGCCCAAGCAATTTGCTTGGGCTTTTTAGTTGACTTAGCTTACTGAGCTTGGGTAAACAAGGTCACGGCTGAGCCTTCAACGAAGGCGTTTCCAGAGACTGTAGCCGATTGTACCGCTCCGCTTGCGTCAGCAACTTTGCTCCAGCTACCGGCTGGTAGGCTAACGGTTTGATTGTTACCACTGTTATAAACGATAAACAGGTTGTGACTATCACTGGGATCGGTGATATGGCCAGTTATGACTTGGCCGCCAAACTGGTCTGGGCGACTCACAGTCAAATACTGGTCAATTTCTTGAGTCGTATTCATTCGTAAGCCCGCATGGTTGCGGCGTAGCGCTATTAACTGCTTAAAGTAGTTAAAGGTGGCGGCGTTATCCGCTTTGTTGCCCCAACGAATCGCATTGAAGCTGTCTGGTGCGTTATAGGTATTGTGAGTACCGCCATGAGCACCATAGTTCCACGCTGAAGGGCTGTTAATTTGCTGGTTATTTGTCTTAGTCCGTAAGAACTCGTCACCGGCATGGATAAATGGAATACCTTGGCTGGTAAGTACCATGCCCATACCAAAGTTAACCACCCGTTTCGCGTAACCTAGATCACTGGGTGGATTAAAACTAATCACTTGGTGTGAGCTGTCTTGTTGCACGTTGCTGGCAGTGCTTAAGTACACTTTGTCCCACAAACCAAAATTATCGTGAGCCGAAATGTAGTTAATGCTTTGCTCTGGGTCTGCCGCATAGTTGCGGAACCACGTGCTGTTACGTCCGTCATTAGGGTTGTACGGTGAACCTTTAAAGCCATCATAGATTGCCCAACCAGATTCAGCTGCGGCTACATTGTTAAACATGTAACCTGTGCGAGTATCATCGTTAGAACCTTTTAGAGACTCTCGAAAGGCACCATTAAACACGCCGACATGCTCATCTACCATGTTATGAGTGGTGCCGTAACGTACCCGTTGACCTTCTAGCGGATCGGTCGCATAACCATTCCATGGTTCGCCATAAATCAGTAGCTTGCGATCAGCAAACTTGTTATTTAGGTGACGTCCCCACTTTTCTACTTCTTGGTAAGAAAAGATGCCGATTAAGTCGAAGCGGAAGCCATCGATGCCATATTCTTCAACCCAAAATTCTAAAGAATCTTGAATCATACGGCTTACCATGGGTACGTCGGCATTGATGGAGTTACCGGTGCCAGATAAGTCGGTGGCCGTGTAGTATTGGCCAGAAATATTTTCGAACATTTCATCATCGAAGGTATGGTTGTACACCACATCCATGACCACGCGAATACCCGCTTTGTGGAATTCGTTAACCATAGTTTTGAATTCGCGAGCGCGCGCTTCGTAATCAGTAGGTACGCTAGAGTAACGCTCTTCTGGTACGTTGAAGTTGCGTGGATCGTAACCCCAGTTATAACAAGGATTACTATCTGGCAAACCGTCACAGGTAGCGAAATCGTATACTGGCAGCAATTGCACATGAGTAACACCCAACTCTTTCAGGTGGTCGATCCCGGTTTTCACTCCATTAAAAGTGGTTCCAGCTTCTACCATGCCCAAGAATTTACCGTTGTTACCCGCACTGACACCTGAGCTTGCATCGATAGTAAAATCACGTACATGTACTTCATAGATAATGGCATCTTCTCGCTCAACCAAGTTTGGTCTGGTTGCCCAGCCGCCAACAGGATCTGTGCGGGTCATGTCCATAACAATGTTAATGGCTTCGTAATCGCCAGTACCAGGTTGAACCATTTTTCCGTATGGGTCGCGAACTTGCACGCCGTTAATTGAGAAAGTATAGGGTTTTAGGTGTAAATCGCCGGCTACGCTAGTTTGGTAAACTTGGCTATAACCTGCAAAATCGCCCACTGGCTGTAGATTATGTTCTATTCCATCAACCTTCACTTTTACATTGCTATGCTCTGGAGACCAAATAGAGAAAGTAGTTTCAGTCGCCGAATACACTGCCCCTAAGGTTTCGGTTGATGTGCCACAGTCTGTTACACAGGCTTCTTTCTCTGTAGTTACGGCTTTAGATGCTGCGTTGAAACATATTTTGTAGGTGGAGTTTGCCTCTACGCTGACATCGGCAGTTGGATAGTTTTCGGTCCAATCACCAAAGTGGTCAATTTTAAAGCGAGGGTTATTGCTACCAAAGCTTTGAGTAGTACAATAATTGTCGCCGCCAGTGCTGGCCATTAGCGTAGTTTGCCAATCGTTTGAGGTACCACGGAAGTACCAAGTATCACCGGTTGCTTGGGCGATGGTGTAGTCAAAACTGCTGACCGAAGAATTGCCTGAAGCATCGATGGCAAACACTTTTAAGCTTAAGTCTACGCCTTCGGTGACCACATCGGTGGCGCTAAAACTCACTTCGTTACAGGGTGCAGACGCAGCAGTAGGTATTGACCCATCGGTCGTGCAGTAAATAGCAGGTGCACTGTCTTGGTTATCACTTACGCTTACACTAATTTGCTGTGCTTCAGTGTAAGTGCCGGCCGCTGGATTAGCGCTTACGGTAGGTGCTTGAGTATCTTCTGCATCTACTGGCGTAGCAGTAATCGCTTTAGAGCTTGAGTTAAAGCAAATGTCGTAACTGGCGTTACCGCTTACAGTGAAGTCACCCGTTGGGTAAGCCTCATTCCAATCGCCGAAATGGTCAATTTTGAAACGTGGGTCGTTGTTAGCAAAAGTCTGGGTAGTACAGAAGTTTACATTGTCGGTACTGGTCATGGCGGTAGTCGCCCAACCGTTAGACGTACCGCGATAGAACCAGCTGTCTGCCGGTGGCTCTACATCGCCACAGCTAGTGACTTCGGTAGTGGTAATATTTTTACTGTCGCTAAAGAAGCGAATGTCGTAACTCTTGTTCGCTGTTACCCGCACATCGGCCGTTGGGTAGGCTTCGTTCCAGTCGCCAAAACGATCAATTTTAAAGCGTGGGTCATTGTCGCCAAAGGTTTGGCAGGTTTTAAATTCAGTGGCTGATACCACCTCTAATGCTTTGGTTTCCCAGCCATTGCTGGTGCCTCGGTAAAACCAATCGGCTTGTGCACTGCTAGTCGCAAGCATTAAGCCAATGAATATTGTTGTTTTGTTCATAGTATTAACTCATCCATAGTTAATGGTTCTGACCATTAGCGCATACTATGGGCTAATGGTCAGATGAAGCTCTTTAGGGCTTATTGCTTGTCTAAAATTACGAAGCTATTGGCAGCAACGCTAACCGAGTGACTGCCACCCGATACGCTAACAATTTGCTCGTTATAGCTTGCGCTGTTTGTGTTAGGCGTAATTAGGCGATAATTACCATCACTTAGATTGTTAAAGGTATAACTAAAGGCCGAGCCCTTAGTTAGCGCAACATAAGCAACGCTGGCGCCGTTATCGCGTTTAATTGCAGCGTGATCACCGTCTAGCAACAAGTTGGTTTGTTGACCTTTCTGAATTGCCTTAGAGGAGCTACGCAGGTTATTAAGCATTTTTAGATGCTTATACAGGGTTGGTTGATTGGTTTTGGCGTAGTTAATCCCTTCTGACCCTAACATCCAGCGCGCTACTACGTCGTCTTTTTCAGTGGTGGTGATGTAGTGTGGCCAGTTTGAGTAAAGTACCTCGGTACCGTAAAACACTACGGGTAATCCGCGGAACAAGTACACAAAGTTTAGGTTGTTCATGTATTGGGTTTCGCTAAGGATACCGTTGGCGCGGGTCACGTCATGATTATCGACAAAAGTGGCAAGATAGGTGGGGTCATAAATGCCTGAGGCATCACCGTCTGCGCCAGCAATACGCGCATAACCGTTATCGTCTTCAAACCCAGCTTCGCCTTTAAAGGCTTTGCCCATCCAACCTGGAAAATCCATAGATGAACCATGTAGATCCAACATGTGGAATTTTTTACCCTGACCGTTGTAAATTAAATCCACCGCAGACTTGCGATCACCTGTCCATGCTTCACCCGCCATGTAAAAATTATCGTTGCCTAGGCTACGTGCGTGATCGTCCATGGCCAGTGTGAAGCGCTCCCAAAAATCAGCCGTCATGTAAGACACGGTATCGATTCGGAAGGCATCTACACCATGGTCGATAAAGCGTTTA
Organism: Agarivorans sp. MS3-6; assembly: GCF_054112545.1. Classification (NCBI taxonomy): domain Bacteria; kingdom Pseudomonadati; phylum Pseudomonadota; class Gammaproteobacteria; order Alteromonadales; family Alteromonadaceae; genus Agarivorans; species Agarivorans sp. MS3-6. The sequence goes on from NZ_CM134202.1 coordinate 2,582,507, forward strand.
TAAACGTTGATTAAGTGCTGGGTGGCATTTTGATCCTCATCGCCATGCTCATTAAAGTCGAGTAGGTCAATTAGCCAAGTATTGCCGGTGCTGGCATAGCTAAAAAAGCCATTTTTAGCGCCGTCCATGTAGGGGTCATTGGTTTCCCAGTTCCAGGTTTGTCCATCCATTTTGATTTCTAACGCGCGGTCGGCCCATTTACTTTTTGAGCCCACAACCGACGAACCTGGTTGACCATGATTGACCACAATATCGAGCATGATTTTCATGTCGCGTTCATGTAGTGCATTCACCAAGGCATCAAAACCAGCCCAACCATCGTTGTCTTTTCCTAGGGAATGAAGGTGTGGATCAATTTTGTCGAAGTCGTACCCCCAGTAACCATGGAAGGCCGAAGCTTCATAGTCATCATTGGCGTTAAATCGACGACCTTCAGGTTGTTTCACTACTGGGGTAATCCAAATGGCGGTGAACCCCATATCTTGGATGTAGTCTAGGTTGTCAATAATGCCTTGGAAGTCACCCCCATGATAGTAAGACAACGGGCCGGTTTTACTGGTATTGGTGTTGTACTTGTCGGCAGCACCGTTAGGTAAATACTCGTCCCCCCAGATGTTGTTATTGCTAGTATCACCATCAGCAAAACGGTCGGTCATAATGAAGTAAATATTTTCTTCACGGAAGTCACTACCAATAGTCATGGTTGGGTCGATGGTGTAATTAAAAGTGGTGATAACCTCGTTACCTGAAGCATCTACCGCCAGTACTTTTAATACTAAGTCGATACCATCATTTACCACATCATTGGCGGCAAAGCTTTGTTGGTTACATACCGCTAACGCCGCCGTTGGCACGCTGTTGTCGGTAGTACAGTACAACTTCGGCGCTTGGTCTTGGTTATCGGTAACACTTAAGCTAATTTGCTGCGCTGTGGTATAGCGACCGCCAGAAGGGCTGGCACTAACGACTGGCGCTTTAGTGTCTTCACCTTCAATTTCGGTGGTGGTCACTTGCTTAGTCGTAGCGTTAAAGCAGATATCATAGGTGGTGTCTGGGTTTACGGTTACATCAGCAGTTGGATAGTTTTCGGTCCAATCACCAAAGTGATCAATTTTAAAACGCGGGTTATTGCTACCAAAGCTTTGGGTGGTGCAATAGTTTTGCCCGTCTTCTGTAGTCATTGCTGTTGCTAGCCAATCGTTTGAGGTACCACGGAAGTACCACGTATCGACTGGCGCGTCGGTAATGGTGTAGTCAAAACTGCTGACCGAAGAATTACCTGAAGCATCGATGGCAAACACTTTTAAGCTTAAATCTACGCCTTGGGTGACTACATCGGTGGCGCTAAAGTTTGCGTCGTTACAGGGTGCAGACGCTGCAGTAGGTATTGACCCATCGGTCGTGCAGTAAATAGCCGGTGCACTGTCTTGGTTATCACTGACGCTTACACTAATTTGCTGTGCTTCAGTGTAAGTGCCGGCCGCTGGATTAGCGCTTACGGTAGGTGCTTGAGTATCTTCTGCATTTACTGGCGTAGCCGTAATCGCTTTAGAGCTTGAGTTAAAACAAATGTCGTAACTGGCATTACCGCTTACAGTGAAGTCGCCCGTTGGGTAAGCCTCATTCCAATCGCCGAAATGGTCAATTTTGAAACGTGGGTCGTTGTTAGCAAAAGTCTGGGTAGTACAGAAGTTTACATTGTCGGTACTGGTCATGGCGGTAGTCGCCCAACCGTTAGAGGTTCCTCGATAAAACCAGCTATCTTCGGGGGGCTCTACATCGCCACAACTGGTGACTTCGGTAGTGGTAATGTTTTTAGTGTCGCTAAAGAAGCGAATCTCGTAACTCTTGTTCGCTGTTACCCGCACATCGGCCGTTGGGTAGGCTTCGTTCCAGTCGCCAAAACGATCAATTTTAAAGCGTGGGTCATTGTCGCCAAAGCTTTGGCAGGTTTGGTATTCGGTTCCTGAAACTACTGCTAGGGGGGTGGCAAGCCATTGGTTTGCTGTTCCCCTAAAGTTCCACTCGGCTGTCGCAGGCGCAGACAGCAACGTCGCTCCCACAAGAGCGATCGATAACTTGTTCATGGATCCTTTCCTTATACTGTTTTTGCTGTTTTTGCTGTTTTTTTATGCACCCTGCTATGGCGAATATTTTGGAAATTCGCTCAACTAGGGTGAATTTTATATATTTCTTATAGTTGTAAGCACTAACAGCAGATCAATATGCTGCTTAATGCTGATAGCTATGTTAGAGAAAAAACATTAGAGGAGGGTAAAAATTGTACAGAAGTGTGATGCTTTAATCACAAAGGCGTCAGTTATATTTGAGGCCTTTGTAAACAAAGCTTAACAGTTTGAATATGAGCGACTATTTTTGCAGGTAGTTAGCGGCAAGGCTTCGGTATTCCTGATATTTTTTAATCAGTTCCACTTGGCCCAATTTGGCGTTATCAAATAACAACGCACCATTGTTCTCTAATTGTAGATAAACGGTGGCTAGCATCGTTATTACCTTGTCTATGCGCCTTAAGGTCATTGCGGTACAACTTTTTCCGCTAATGTCATCAGCAATATCGAGGCAATGGGAACGGAAGCTCTCAGCAATGAAAAGGTTTTTTAATGACCGTTCGTTATCGAGGGCGTATTCCCAGCGCTCTATAATGGCCGTTTGCCATTGAATGATGGCGGGTTTAGCGTAATTTTGTTTTAGCCAAATCAGTTTTTCTGTATAGATATCTAACGCTACCTCTTTGAGCTCTCGATACAAAGCTAATTGGTCGTTTTGGGTCATCACATCTTGGTAGCGTAAAAGATAACCAAATACGTTTCTTGTTTCTAAGCGTTCAACAGCGTGAAATGCCGGCGCTTCTAAACCATCACTGTTGTAATGCTCTAGCGGATCGTAAGGGTACATATAGCCAAAGTCGAATAAGTGAATTTGCCTACCATCGTAAATGATGTTGCCTGGCGACATATCCCATTCCATTAATCCCGCTTGTTCAAGTGCAAATTGGCTAGCAAAAATCTGGCGAAATATCTCTCGGCTAAAGCTGCATATAGGTTTACCGTCGATCCACGGGGACAGGATAAAACCCCGGCGATAGTCAGCGTATAAGGTGGCGACAATATGCTTAAAGGCTAGGGCAGTTTGTGGGGAATCTTTTAAGCGTTGAATATCACGGCGGCGCTGAACTTCGTTTAGAAAAGAGGTTTCACCATCTACGTTATGTACTAATGCTTGAGGGCGCTTGCGTTTAAGATTGTAATGGCGTCCCTTAATGCATAAGTGGAATACCGTGGCAGTTAAACCGCCATCAAATACTTCAACTACGTGAGGAGAGCTCGCATTAAGTGCCACTAATTCGTCAACGGTTAAAGGACAGGCATCAATATCACCAACGATGATATTGTCTTTGCCTTGTTGAAAGCGCAATTGTGATTGTTGGCGTTGTTCAACGAGAGCATTCATTTCGTGGTCCTTACGTTTTTATCCCTATTTTGTGAGTCTATTCTCAATTTTTTAGCAAGTAAGGTTAAATTGTGGGATGAAAACCGTTTCGGTCACAAATCTCCAATGCTCATGGTGAGTTATTAGCGCAGGATCACATTTGCTAGTGATTCGGTGACAGAGGTTTTTGCTGCTGGTTTTTGTGCGCAGGAGAGGTCTGTTGCTTGGTTGGTCAAGCAACGACTTAGGCTTATCCAGAACACCAGCACCGTGCTATGGCTGAGCGTGCGGGTTCATTAACGTCTATTTATCTTGGTTTAAAGCTGCACGTAAGGCGGCGATACCAATGGAGCCTTTTTCTTGACGCTGTTCTGCGGTTTCTTTTTTACGGCGTTGTTCCCACTGTAAATCGTCTTGAGGTAGCTCGTATAAAAAACGGCTTGGTTCAGGCTTGATTAGCTCACCAAATTGGCGACGTTCTTTAGTGAGAGTAAAGGTGAGCTCTCGTTGGGCGCGAGTGATACCCACATAAGCTAAACGGCGCTCTTCTTCTACATTGTCTTCGTCAATACTGCTTTGGTGAGGCAATAAGCCTTCTTCCATGCCTATTAGATAAACAAACGGAAACTCTAAACCTTTAGAAGCATGCAAGGTCATCAGTTGCACCTGATCGCTATCTTCATCATCTTCACCGCGTTCCATCATATCGCGCAAAATCAAACGATTAACGACTTGCGGCAGGGTCATTGGCTCGTTGTCGCTATCACCTTCTAACATACCGCTGACCCAGCGAAATAGCTCTGAGACGTTCTTCATTCGCATCTCGGCTGCTTTGGGGCTAGGGCTGGTTTCATAGAGAAAGTCTTCGTAGTGAATATCACGAATTAAATCCCTAACGGCTTGTTGGGCGTCACCTCGTTCAACCCGTTCTGCTAGAGCCAGCAGCCATTGCGAAAATTGGCTTACGGCATTAAGGGCACGCGCAGGCAAAATCGTGGTCATGGCGAAGTGAGTGGTCGCAGCAAATAAACTAATGTTCTGTTCGTTAGCGTAGGTACCTACTTTTTCTAAGGTGGTGGGGCCAATTTCACGACGAGGTGTATTGATTACTCGCAGTAGTGCGTTGTCGTCATCTTGGTTAACCAGCACCCGTAGGTAGGCCATGATGTCTTTAATTTCGGCGCGCGAGAAAAATGAAGTTCCGCCACTAATTTTATAGGGGATACGGTTATTCATTAAGGTTTTCTCGAGTAAGCGAGACTGATGATTACCCCGGTACAAAATGGCGTAATCTTTATAGCTAGCGCTATTCATAAAGCGATGGCCAATCAATTCGGCCACTACCCGTTCAGATTCTTGCTCTTCATTTTTAGCAAATAAAATCTTAACGATTTCACCATAGTTAAGTTCTGAAAACAGCGTTTTATCGAAGATGTGCTCGTTGTTTTCGATCAAAATATTAGCGCATTTTAGGATCCGCTGGGTAGAGCGATAGTTCTGCTCCAGTTTGATGACCTGCAGTGCAGGAAAGTCTTGTTGCAGTTGCATCAAGTTTTTCGGCTGGGCTCCGCGCCAAGAATAGATACTTTGGTCGTCATCGCCTACCACCGTGAAACAAGCGCGTTCTTGAGTAATCAGCTTTACCAGCTGATATTGGCTGGTATTGGTATCTTGATATTCGTCTACCAATAGGTAACGAATGGTATCTTGCCAGCGCTTACGCACCGCAGCATCATGCATCAGCAATAAGGTTGGCATGAGAATCAGATCGTCAAAATCTAGCGCGTTATAAGCAGTTAGTTGGCGCTGATAAGCTTGGTATAAGCTGGCAAATAACTGCTCTTGCTCACCTTGCCCGGTAGCTCTCGCTATTGCTTGCGCAGGCAATATAAGATCATTTTTCCAATTAGAAATGGTAGTGATTAGCTGTTTAAGTAGGTCTTTATCGCCGTCTAATTGTTGTTCGGTGAGTTCCTTGAGTAGCGCCATTTGGTCTTGATCGTCAAATAGCGAGAAGTTAGGTTTTAGCTTTAAGGTTTTATACTCTTTGCGAATAATATCTAAGCCGAGTGTGTGAAAGGTACATACCCGTAGGCCGCGGCTTTCTTTGCGGCCCAAAGTTTGGCCTACACGCTCTTTCATTTCGCGCGCAGCCTTGTTAGTAAAGGTGACCGCTGCAATATGTTTGGCGTTGTAAGCACAATTTTGAATCAGATGAGCAATTTTATTGGTAATGACACGTGTTTTACCACTGCCAGCACCAGCTAATACAAGACATGGGCCTGATACAAAGCTTACGGCTTTCGATTGAGCGGGATTTAACTTCACTAAGCTTTCCTTCTAATTTGGCCGAGTATTTTAGCTGATCACTGCGTGTCGATCTACGCTAGACTTAAGTCATCAAAAACTAAAAAGTAAAAAATGAACGATTATTCATTGATTGTTTTTTGATGATCTCTATAATCCCCATTTCTTACTGAATAAACGTTCATTTTATGATTCCTGATAAACGCCTCCGCATTCTTGCCGCTGCTGAAACCCTGATTAGTCGTTCGGGCTTAGAAGCGTTGACGATGCAACGTGTTGCTAAGCAAGCGAAAGTGGCTGCTGGCACTATCTATCTGTACTTTAAAGATAAAGAACAGTTAATGGCTGAGTTACACGAACGTAATTTGCGCCTTTTTGCAGAAGCGTTTCTGGATGGCATACAACAAGAACAAGGCCTAAGAAATCAGCACCGCCGCTTATGGCTTAACGCATTGGGTTATCATCAAATGAACCCCACAGTACAACGCTTATGGGTTCATTTAGAGACCTTGCCACGTAATACTCGCCATCGAGAGTTAATTCAGGAGTTGTTTGAACCGGTAAAACTCTTTTTCAGCGCAGGCGTTGATCAAGGCTGTTTTAAGCCCTTGCCGGGGGAAATGCTCTATGCTTTAGCCTTTGGTTCGGTGCATGAAATTTGTCGGTTTGCCTATTTAAGAGACGTAAATTTTACAGAGCAAGACATGGATGCCGCTCTATTATCCAGCTGGGATGCTATTACGATTCACCCTTAGTGATTGGAGTTGGGAAATGAAAAAATGGATGGCAATCATGCTAGTCCTCTCAGTGATACTGTTTGGTAGCGTGTTTGGTTTTTACTCGTTTAAGCAGAAAAAAATTGCCGAGTTTATGGCTAAGCGACCGGTGCCAGAGATGCCAGTAGAAGTTGCTTTAGCTAAGTCTCAAGATTGGCAAGCTGCAATTGAGTCGATTGGGTTTATCGAACCTTACCAAGGGGTGAACATCACCAGTTCGGTAGCCGGTCTGGTAACAAAAATTCATTTCTCATCGGGCGATACAGTGCGAGCGGGTGATTTGCTCGTGAGCCTAGAAGCCGAAGTTGAAAAAGCTAATCTTGCCAGTGCTAAGGCTAAGTTGCCGGCGATTAAGCGACAGATGGAGCGCAATAAATCGCTATTAGAGCGTGGCTCAGTATCACAGACTCAGTTTGATGACTCTGAATCTAATTATTTAGCCTTAGTGAATGATATCGAAGCACTGAAAGCCACCATTGAGCGTCGTGAGATCAGAGCGCCATTTAATGGGGTGATCGGTATTCGCCAAATCAATTTAGGTCAATATCTTCAAGCGGGCGAGGATATGGCGCGCTTAGAAAACCTTGACCACATGTTGCTACGTTTTATTGTACCGCAAAAAGATATCTCTCTAATTAAGCGTGGTACTGAGATTGAGCTAAATTCAGATGCTTATCCAGAGCAATGGTTTAAAGGCCAAGTTACCACCGTTGAACCTACTGTAGACCCACAAAGTGGGGTGATTCAGGTTCAGGCTACTATACCTAATGCTGACGGTTTATTACGTTCAGGCATGTATGCCAGTGTACGTATTTGGCAACCGGTTAAACCCCACCAGGTGGTGGTTCCCCAGCAAGCTATTTCTTTCTCTTTATACGGAGAGTCTCTCTATGTATTAGATAAAGTGACTGCTGAAGACGGTAGTGAAAGCTTGGTGGCAAGACAGCGCACTATTCAGGTTGGCGAACGCCGCGGCGATGTAGCCGTGATTACTCAAGGTGTGGCTGCTGACGAGCAAGTTGTCATCTCTGGCCAGGTTCGTTTGCGCAATGGTGCAATGGTGCGGATTGTTGAAGATAGTTTCTTACAACGCGACCAAAACTTGCCAAAAGACTAGGAGCTTAGGTCATGAAATTTACCGATATTTTTATTCGGCGGCCGGTGTTAGCTCTGTCTTTGAGTTTGCTGTTATTGATTGTGGGTATTCAGTCCATTTTCAAACTGCAAATTCGAGAGTACCCAGAGTTAACCAACACAGTAATTACGGTGAGCACCGCCTATTACGGCGCGCCTGCTGAAGTTATTCAAGGCTTTATTACCCAACCTTTGCAGCAGTCAATTGCTGAGGCTGACAATTTGGATTTCTTGGAATCTAAATCTGCCATGGGTAGCAGTACCATTACTGCTTATATGAAGACAGGCTCAGATCCCGATGCCGCGCTATCAGAAGTGATGGCTAAGGTTAATGCTGTACGGGCCCGTTTACCCAGTGAAGCTTTAGACCCGAACATTTCGCGCTCTACCGGTTCTAGTACCTCGATTATGTACATTGCGTTTAGTAGTGATGAGCTTAAATCGGCGCAAATTGTTGATTATGTTAACCGCAATGTTCAACCGCAAATGGTGACCATCACCGGGGTGGCAAAAGCCAACGTATATGGTCCTCAGTTGTCGATGCGAGTGTGGCTTGACCCTATTAAGCTAGCTAACCATAAGCTTACCGCCGCCGAGGTGGTGAGTGCACTACAAAATAACAACTTTAGATCGGCGCCGGGCCAGGCAAAAAGTCGTTTTTTCTTGTACAACGTTGAAGCGGATACTGATTTAAAATCTCGCGCAGAGTTCGAGCAGTTAATCGTTTCTCGCAGCAACAATGGTATTGTGCGTTTAAGTGATGTGGCCGACATTGAATTAGGCGCTGCGCGTGAAACTGTGCGCGCTAAAGCGGATGCGCAAACCGCAGTGGTGGTGGCCATTGACCCTACACCAACAGCAAACCCGCTTACTGTAGCTAAGTCTGTGATCGACATGTTGCCGGAGATTGAGGCTAACCTGCCGGACAGTATGGGGATGAAAGTACTCTACGACTCAACCGAGTACATAGAATCATCAATTAATGAAGTACTGACTACGATTGTGGAAGCCACCATTATTGTGGTGGTGGTCATTTTCTTATTCATGGGGAATTTGCGCGCGGTACTCATTCCGGTGATTGCGATTCCTTTATCGCTGATTGGTGTTTGTTTAGCTATGCAAGCGCTCGGCTTCTCACTTAACTTGCTCACGCTATTAGCCATGGTACTTGCTATTGGTTTGGTGGTAGATGATGCGATTGTGGTGGTGGAGAACGTTGACCGGCATATTCGACAAGGTATGAAGCCTTTTGATGCCGCCATTGTCGGAACGCGTGAAATTGCCTTACCGGTAATTTCAATGACCATCACCTTGGCCGCGGTGTATTCGCCGATTGCCTTGGTAGAAGGCTTAACTGGGGTGCTGTTTGCTGAGTTTGCTTTAACCTTGGCGGGCGCAGTAGTGGTATCGGGTTTTGTGGCCTTAACGCTCTCGCCAGTTATGTGTTCGGTATTACTTAAACACAACCCTAACCCGGGTCGATTTGAGGTTGGCGTACATAACTTCTTAGACCGTCTAGATAGCGGTTATGACAAGATGATTGGCGCTTTGCTTAAGCGTCGACCGGTGATTGTGGTATTCGCGATACTGGTGATGGCCTCGCTCTATCCCTTGCTGAAAATCATCCCCACCGAGTTAGCACCGGCGGAAGATAAGGGGGCGGCAATGATTATGGCAAATGGCCCAGCCGGCGCCAACCTTGACTATATGGATCAGTACACCACTGAAGTGGGGCGTATTGGCTTAGAGTTAGATGATATCGCCGGTTCATTTACCTTGGCGGGTATTCCTAGCGCAACGCAAGGTCTTGGCTTCCTAAATACCACGGTATGGGAAGATCGCACCATGGACCAAGATACTTTGGTTAAAACCATTCAGGAAAAAACTGCCGATCTTGCGGGTGTGTCGGTGGCATCATTCCCACTGCCAGTGTTACCCGGCGGGAGTGGCGGTTTCCCTGTGCAATTTGTATTGCAAGGTACTGGGGATTACCGCACTTTGGTGAGTTTGGCGCAAGAGCTGCAACAAGCTGCGATGCACAGTGGTTTCTTTGTATTTACCGACTTGGATACCAAATTTCAAACCGCCACCTTAGATATCAAAGTGAACCGCGATAAAGCGGGTGCTTATGGCGTAAAAATGGCCGACATTGCCAGTACGCTGGGCACCTTAATGGGGGATGGTTACATTAACCACATTAACTATGACGGTCGCTCTTATGAAGTTATTCCGCAGGTTAAGCGGGTAGACCGCTTAAGCCCTGAGGCGATCGGTCAATTTTACGTGAAAACCGTAGATGGTAGCCCTGTGCCTTTGGCTAACTTGATTGAGTGGGACTTAACGGGTCAGCCAGATGCCCTGTTGCAAATGAACCAAACTAACTCTGTTACCTTGAATGGTGCGCTGATGCCCGGCCAAACCATGGGGGATGCATTGGCATTCTTAGAGCAAAAATCGGCTGAGATTTTGCCAAAGGGTTATGGTTTTGAATACAAAGGCGAATCGCGTCAGTATGTGCAAGAGGGGTCGGCGCTGTTCGCAACCTTTGGTTTAGCCTTGGCGATTATCTTCTTGGTATTAGCGGCGCAGTTTGAAAGCATCCGTGACCCGATTGTGATTATGGTGTCGGTGCCTTTGGCGATATGTGGCGCCTTGTTGATGATGGGTTGGGGCTTGGCAACGCTTAATATCTATACCCAAATTGGTATGATCACCCTGGTGGGCTTGATTACTAAACACGGTATTTTGATGTGCGAAGTGGCCAAAGAGCGTCAAATTTTGCGTGGTGAAGATAAGATTACTGCCATTCGTCATGCGGCGCGTATTCGTTTACGTGCGATTTTGATGACCACTATTTCGATGGTCGCGGGTCTAATTCCTCTGCTATTGGCTGTTGGACCTGGTGCTGCGGCTCGTTTCGATATTGGTATGGTGATTTGTGCCGGCTTATCGATTGGTACGGTATTTACCTTGTTTGTATTACCGGTGATCTATTCATACTTAGGTGCTAACCATAAACCGGTGCCAAGTGTTGATCACCTAGAAGGTGAAACGGTTGCCGATTAGGTCAATGAGCTTATCTTAGAGACAAAAAACCCAGCATAATGCTGGGTTTTTTATTGCAGTAAAGCATTAATAAACGAAGCGTTTGAGTTGTGTATTAAAGTCATCGGCGAGGGCATTTAGTTGCTCGCTAATTTGATTTGATTCATCCACTTGCTGAGAATTTTGGGCAGCCACATCGGCAATCCGCTCAATCAGGGTGGCTATCTCTCCTGCGACGGTGGTTTGCTCTTTAGCGGCAGACGCAATGTGTAAATTCATCTCGTTGATACTACCAATAGAGGTGACAATCTCCGAGATTAGATTTTCAGCGGTTTCCACCTGTTGCACCACCTCGTCAGTACGGTTTTGGCTTTGCTCCATAGCGGTCACTGCGTTATTAGCGCCCCCTTGTATTTTCTCCAAAATATTTTGAATTTCACTGGTGCTTTGTTGAGTTTTTTGCGCCAGTGTTCTGACCTCATCGGCCACCACCGCAAAGCCTCTGCCTTGCTCTCCTGCGCGGGCCGCTTCAATAGCGGCATTGAGTGCCAGTAGATTGGTTTGTTCGGCAATCCCCTTAATCACATCTAAGACAGCACCCACATTATTGGTATCAGTGGCCAAATCTTTTACCACTTCACCGGCGTGGCTGATATCTGATACTTGGGTATTTATAGTGTTGATTACCTGTTTCATTGCTTCTGCGCCATTATGGGCGGTGAGATCGGTATTGTGAGTGGTATCGGCGGTATTGGCAGCCGTTTGGGACACTTCATTGGCAGAGTGTGACATTTCTTGAATGGCAGTTGCCACCAGATCTGAGCTTTCACGTTGTTGATGAGTACCTTTAGCTAAGTCTTCAGACATGCTGTTTAACATGCCAGAAGAGCTGTGTAGCTGCTCTCCTGATTGGCTTAAATCGGCAACCGTGGTAAGCAAAAATTGCTGCAGTTTACGGGTTGCGTCTGCCAGTCTTCCTAGCTCATCGCCGCGCTTTAGGTTTACCGTGATGTTTAGCTTGCCATTGGCTAATACGTCGATGTCTTCTACCAGAGAGTTAATCGGTTTAATACATTGACGTTCCATGAAAATAAAACTGACAAAAATAACCAATACACCGCTAATACCAATGATGATAAAGCTAATATTACTGACCGCTGTGGCCTGCGTATTGTTTTCAGCAAAACGCTTGGCAGTGATTGCAGCTAGTTGCTCACTTAAGGCTTGCATTGATTTCGATGGCGCTCGGTCAATGCCTGCCACCGCTTTATCACCCACTCTATAATCGAAACCTGCAGCTTCGTATGCGGCTTTGCCTTTTGCATACGCTGTGCCCATGGTTTTGTGAGATGCCAGAAAACTGCTAGCGATATTGGCTAACTCTGGATAGTCTGACGCTTGTAGTTCGCTCACCAAGGTCGTGACCATCTGTTGTACTTGTTGCTGTTGCTCTTGAAAGCGTCCCCAGTATTTTTTATTTTGATTAGCATCATGGCCGCGCAGTAATACGTTCTTCCACTCTTGAATCTGTGTTTTAAAGGCAATGTGAGAAAGCAGGGTGACTTCTTCTAGATGCACTTCGGTATGAGTGAGTTTATCAAATTTATGCGCGGTTTCTCGTAATTGAACGGCAGTGTAAATGGCGACAGCCATTAATAATATTAGCGATGCGATCAGTACCGACAGAATTTTAAAGCGTAGGCTGGATTTATCCCAAGACATTTTGGCTCTCCTTTGCTGGTTAATTAAGCATAGAACAGCGCTTAGTAATTAGTCTTAAATCCGATATTTTTTTAGGTTTAGCGTTCATTTAGCGACAAAAAAATCGACACATTAATCAAAAATGATGATTTTAATCATAGGCTATCAAGGCCTTGTCTCTAAATATGGGCATACATACGGTGTTATAAACAGGCCAATTTTTTCAACACTCGAGATACCGCGGCAAATGCAAAACTAGCGGTAAGGTGAGTCACGGCGCCAAAACCGCTACTGCAATCCATACGCATGCTGCCTCCAGCATCGGGTTTTGCCATGCAAGTGGTGCCGTCACTGCTGGGATATATCAGTTGCTCGGTAGAATAAACGCAATCCACGCCAAATTTACGTTTAGGGTTTTTGCTAAAGTTATAAAAACGCCGCAGCTCATTACGCACTTTGGCGGCTAATGGGTCTTGAATGGTTTTGGCTAAATCAGTGATTTTTATCTGAGTAGGGTCAATTTGTCCACCAGCGCCGCCTACCGTCACCAACTTAATTTTGTTGCGTTTACAGTAGGCAATTAACGCAGACTTGGCTTTGACGCTATCAATGGCATCAATCACGTAGTCAAAATCCTTAGTGATGTATTCACTCAGATTATCTTTGGTGACGAAGTCTTCAATCTCGATGCAATCACATTCTGGATTGATTTGTAGAATGCGCTCGCGCATTACTTCAGTTTTAGATTGGCCGATAGTATTGCGTGTAGCATGGATCTGACGATTAGTGTTGGTGGTACAAATGTCATCTAAATCAATCAAAGTGATTCGGCCAATACCGCTTCTGGCCAAAGCTTCTGCTGCCCACGAACCCACTCCGCCGATGCCAATGACACAAACGTGAGATTGTTGGAATGTTGTCAGTGCGGCTGTACCGTATAAGCGGGCGATGCCACCAAAGCGCTGTTCAAATTGAGACATGATAAACCACGATAAAAATAACGGCGGCGATTATAACAGAGCGCCGCGCTGTGGTTAAGTATTAACAAACTACGGTAAAAGCGCCGACTTATGTTAGATTTAGATTATCGTCGTTAAAGTTTATTGGCAGTTGGAGTAGCAAATGTATCGTTTTTTTATTATCGCCTGTGTGGCGAGTTTAACGGTGGCTTGTACGGTTAAACCCGCCACTGATTACAATGTTGATCAAGATTTCTCCCAGTATCAAGATTTTGCCTTCTCACCCATGCCCGAAGGGGCGGTGGTTAGCATTGACGCTCAACGAATTGAGCGAGAGCTAACTAGCCAGTTGAAGATGAAAAATTTGCAGGCTGTGACTATCGAACAAGCAGATTTATTGGTTGATTACCGCGTTGATACAGCAACCGAGTTAGAATCTTACGGTGGTTCTTTTTCGGTAGGTGTAGGGCGTAAGCATGGGGCGATAGGGATGAGTTCACCCGATCGTTACAAAGAACGTAAATACGGTAAATTAGTGGTCGAGTTTCTAGACCCAAAGACCACATCAATAGTTTGGCGGTCTATCTCGCAAAGCCAACTACGTGAAACCATGGGGCCAGAGAGTCGTGCTAAATTCATTAGTGAGCAAATCGCTTTGATGTTAGCTAACTACCCACCTAGCGCGCAATAGCGTTAGCGCCCACCTTTTCTTGGTGGGCGAAGTTTCTGTTATTGAGTTAATCTGCAACCACGCTGCGGTTGCGACCATTTTGCTTGGCTTGATACATGGCTTGATCTGCGCGGTTAATCATTAAACTGGCGATGACTTCATGGGTTTTGATTTGCGCAATACCACAGCTGATGCTCAAATTGACTTGATGACCATCGATAGTTTGTTGATCATTGTTAATGGCTATACGGATTTTTTCAGCGACCTCTAAGGCTGCTAAGGCATCACAGTTAGGCAAGAGTATAACGAACTCTTCCCCTCCCCAGCGACATACAATATCCGATTGGCGGATATTTTTTTCGGCAATCTCAGTCACTTTTATTAACGCCTTATCTCCAACTAAGTGGCCAAATTTGTCGTTGATATGCTTAAAGTGGTCGACATCAAAAATTATCAGCGAACAGGGGCTACTGGCTCGGTGTTGTATGTCTATCACCTGCTCAAGTTGTCCTTCAAAACTCTGCCGATTAAAGGCGCCAGTTAGTTTGTCGGTAGAGGCTAATGTCTCTAGGCGACGCTGGTAGCGCCCCAAAGTAAAGTTGGCCACAAGTAGCATGCCTAAGGTCACTGCAATGCTGATCACTAAATTGAATATTAAGGTTTGCTGAAGTTGTTGGGTAGCGGGAGCATCTTCCTGTTCAACCATCAAATACCAGTCAAACTCTGGAATATAACGAGCGTTCAAAAAGTGCATTTTTCCCTGTTCCATAAAGTGATAACGGCCATTGTGGCTACTCAGCAATAAATCAACTTGCTCGGCCAAGCCTTCGCGTTGATGAATATTTCGGGGCCCTTGGAAACTGTTATCACTGAGGGCTAAATTGCCTGTGGCATCAATGAAGTAAACGCTACGCTGATAGCGCTGTTGATAAAGGCTAATCATTTCTTTAACGGATTCTACGTTTAGACCAACACCCGTTACGCCAATCAGCTTTCCATCAAAATCGTACACTTTGTAGTTTACAAATACCGTAATACGGTTTGCATCGGCAGTGTCATAGTCAATGTTGATTTCATAGTCTTGGGCGGGAGGCAGCTGACTGACGCGGAAAAACCAAGCGTCATCTAAGTTATTTTTTGATAGTGTTTTTATGATGCCGTCAGGGTGATAGTAGCGAGATGATTTACTTGAAACAAAAAAGGCAGTAACGGTTTGATAACGTTGTTGAATAGCAGTGAGGTAACGAACAATGGGTTCGGCTGTCTCGTTGTCTTGAATGGCCCAGTCACGAACAAAGGTATCTTGCGCCATTAGCGAAGAAATAAAAATGGGCCGTGATAAGTCGCGTTGAATTTCTGAATAAATTGTATCACTGGTCAATGGCAAATGATTGGTTTCAATCTGTTCGCTCAAAGAGTTATGGGCGACTTGATAACTTAACCATGAGGTTAGCCAAAAAGCACATAACAACAATAGCGACAGCACCACCACAAACTTACGTTTATCGTGCCATAGACTGTAAATGGGCACTTGCACTCCTTGCAATTTGGCTTTTATTCAATGCGTTAGTGTAAGGTTAAAGGCTTTCATAGGCAAATGACTGTGCTACAGTTGGAGTTAAATATTTACCTTAAGTAAGCAAATTTTCATGAGTGCTAAGCAAACCACCAGACCCTCCTTATTTTATATTGAATGTTTGCGCTTTATTGCTGCCATTGCGGTGGTGAGTATTCACGTGCTAGGGCCTTATCGCGATTTAGTGCCTGATTTGGCTTGGCACGAATGGCTGCCAGCAGTCTCTCTTAATGCGATTAGTCGTTGGGCTGTACCGGTGTTCATTATGATTAGTGGTGCATTGCTGATGTCGGACCAACGGCCATTTAATGTAAGCCATTATTTGCCGAGAAGGTTAGCAAAAGTATTACTCCCATTTTTAGCTTGGACCGTTATCTATGCGTTTATCGGCGGTTACCAACAAGGCATTTGGTCCTGGGATGTTACTGCCAATCTATTGGAAAATGCGCCTAACGAACACACGTGGTACCACTTGTGGTTTTTCTATGATTTCATTCCGCTGTATTTTGTCATTCCATTGCTCGCGCCTTTGCTCTATAAAATGGAAAAACAGCGCATATTGTTGTTGTTAGCGGCCTGGTTAGTTCTCACCTTAATGCATTGGCTAAAGGTAGAAACCCCCTTACGTCAGAATATTATCTTGTATAGCGGTTATCTGGTTATGGGGTGGTATTTGTTTAACCATGATCAAACACCTTATTTGAAGTTTTGGTTAGCGACGGGTGTCGCTACACTGGCTTTTAATGTGTTTGGCAGCGCTTTTTACATTTGGCAGCAAGGTGAATACAGCAGCGTATTTATGGGTTACAAAAGTCTTAATACGGCGGTAATTGCCATGAGCCTATTTGTATTGGCTAAGGCTTATGCTGAACGTATACCTGATGGCTTGAGGCCGCTAATTAAAACCATATCAAAATACAGCTTTGGTATTTATTTAGTTCATCCGTTATTCCTCATTCCGGTGCGAAATCCAGATTACGGTATCTACCAATGGTTTGGCCATTCGAGCATTGCTTTGCTGGTAATAACAGCAGTGGCCTTAGCCTTGGCTTTTGCCGTTAGTTGGCTGTTAACTCGTTGGTCGGCCACTCGCTGGTTGGTGCCTTAACTTCCAAATATTAAGCATAAAGCCTGTGAATCAATCATCAGGCTTTATGCGCTTCAAATTAGCGCTCTAGCAAGAATGGTTCTGAGTTGGTATCTATTAATTGGCTGCTCGAACGGGATAAAGCAGTAGGGCTTATGGCGATCCACTGATCAATTAATTCGTGGTATTCACTTTCAAAATCGGCATAAGTCAGTGCGCTACCGTCTGGGCGTTTAGCATAGGCATTAAATGCGGCTCTAAAATCGGGGTTTGGTTGATTGAACTTATCGTATTCGTATTCTGAGTAGTCGCCGTATTCTACGACATGGTATATACCGTGGTCAGCAATATGCTTTAGTACGTTCATCGTAAAGCCTGGTGATGTGCCTTCTAAGTAAGTAACCGCTATACCATAGTGAGAATAAGAATTACTGCCTAATACGCTCTGATATTTGTCATCAAGAGGGTAGCCTTTAGTGTGATTGTTAGGGTCAGGTTTATGACCCATTGCATACTCGGCACTTCCTTCTAAAAACCAGCGATCTACCTGACTTAAGTAGGTGACATATTGATGCTGCAGAGTGTGGGTAAGTTCATGGGTCACAATGTACGCCGAGCTAGGTCTTGCGTCATTAGTGCGGGCTGTATAGCCGACTAAATTGCCAGTCGCCCACAAATCACTGCTATTATAAGCAGGGTTTAAGCACACTATAGGTTTACCCGGTAAAGCCTGAGCAAAACTCGCTGAAAGTTTACTGTAAGCAGAATCCTCTTGAATGATTTTTATAAGAGTATTTAGCTGAACTAGGCTCAATTGGCGGACTTTTTTATATAAGAACTTTTGCTGTTCGGGAAAGCTAGTTATGTCTTCGTAACTAAGGGGGAGTTCTTCACCGGTAATTTGTTGATACAACATATTGCCTTCGAAATGGCCTAATTGTTCTTGTAGGTATTTTGCTGCTGTTAAATAGGTTTCTAAGCTAAAGGGATATTTTTGTTGTAGCGCAACGAGATCAACGCCCATTTTTTGCTTTAACTCGGTAAGGCCAAATTCGGTCCAGGTGGCAAATCGCTCAAATAGTTCCGCTGTAGGAACGGCGCTGCCAAATACTAAAACATTTTCTGTTTCATAATATCTGTCATAACGCTGACATTTATTGCTCGCATACATGCTAATTAGGTTGGTAGGAAAGACAAATCCGCTATCTTTTTTCGATTTGAACTCCCCCTGAACGCTAGGTAATTCAGGTACTGATTCTTCATTATTCGTAGTTTGAGAACTATTTGAACTTCCGCCCCCACATCCTATGAGAAACGATAAGGCAATGACTGGGAGTGAAACGAGCTTTACTAAATCCATTTATAGCCTTCAGTTAAGTTTTTAATCGGTGATTAATTCATTGTCAATTTATTGATTTAAAAGTCATTAGTATAGTGTTGTTCAATCAAATTGTGATTTGTATCAGTATCGCTATAAACTTATTTTTGATTTTCAAAATGGTGGCCTAAATTTTAACTAGCAGCCTTGGTTGGGGCTTGGTTATAGTGGTTTCAAGTATCTTGATGGAAAGTGTAGATGGAACCCATGTTAATAAAGAATGGTTTGGCTGAGCCGGCATTAAAACGCATCGCTGATGGTTTGTTAGCAGTCTATCCACAGTTTAATGCCGAGCAGTTTATGGCGCTGGCGCTAAAGGGCATTGATGAGCTAGAGCTTAAGCAGCGTGTTACCCACATTATTGAGGTGCTGCAGCAAACGCTACCTAATGACTTTGCGCAAACTGCTGCGCTATTACGTAAGTTGCCTGCTCATTGGGATCGTGGCGACCCCAAAGATAGTCTACGTGGCTTTGCCATTTGGCCTGTGACCGATTATGTGGCGATCGCCGGGATAGAAGATCCTCAAATAGCCTTGCCGGTGTTGGCAGGTCTTACCCCTTTGTTTAGTGCCGAATTCGCCATTCGACCGTTTATTGAAAAACATCCAGACCTCACTTGGGCGCAATTACATGCTTGGTTAAGCCATGAAGATGAGCACGTGCGGCGCTTAGTTAGCGAAGGATGCCGCCCTCGCTTGCCCTGGGGCGCACAGTTAAAGGGTCTTATCGCCGATCCGGCGCTGATTATTCCTTTATTAGATCAGCTAAAAGACGACGATAGCCTTTATGTAAGGCGTTCGGTGGCGAATAACCTCAATGATATTAGTAAAGATCATCCAGAGTTGGTATTAAGCCTTTGCCAAGCTTGGCAGCACAATGGCAGCGTCGAACGAAGCTGGGTGATTAAACATGCTACGCGTAGTTTAGTTAAACAAGGTCACCCCTTAACTTTTCCGCTGCTCGGCTATACGGCCAAGCCGCAATTAGAACTTGAAGAGTTTGCCTTGCTTAATCATCAAGTGACAATGGGGGAGTCACTCAGCTTCGCCTTGGCGATTCGGGCTAAGCAGCCCAATCAAAAATTTGTATTAGATTATGCCGTACATTTTATGAAGGCGAATGGCAAAACCTCCGCTAAAGTATTTAAGCTGAAGAACTTAAGTTTAGATAAAGATGAAATGTTTGCGATGGAGAAAAGCCACTCATTTAAAGTCATTTCTACTCGCAAATATTATCCTGGTAAACACTTTGTCGCCTTGCATGTTAATGGCCAAGAAATCGCCCGCTTAGCGTTTAATTTAAGCCTTTAATCACACGCCTTTGAGGCACAAAAAACCAAGCATAGCTTGGTTTTTTGTATATTGGGCTAGCGGTGTTTCACGCCAAGTGTTTGGCGTGAAACTGCAGGTGAGACTCAATAAAGCTGGCGATAAAAAAGTAGCTATGGTCATAACCGGTATGCATATTTAGGCTTAAAGGGTAAGCGCTTTGCTTGGCCGCTGTCGTTAATGCTTCGGGTTTTAGCTGTTCAGCTAAAAACTGATCAGCCTCTCCTTGGTCAACCAATGCAGGGACAAACTGGGTTGCTTCGCGCATTAGCAAACTGGCGTCGTATTGTGCCCAGTGTTGCTGGTCACTTCCTAAGTAAGCGGTAAAGGCTTTTTGGCCCCACGGCACGGCACTAGGGTTACAGATAGGGCTAAACGCTGATACTGAACTAAAACGCTCGGGGTTACGCAACGCAATGGTTAAGGCTCCGTGACCGCCCATCGAGTGTCCAGCAATAGCGCGTTTACTGCTTACTGGAAAGCGTGACTCAATTAATGCTGGCAGTTCACTCACCATGTAGTCGTACATGTGGTAATGCTGGTTCCATGGGGCTTGGCTGGCGTTTAGGTAAAATCCCGCACCTTGGCCTAAGTCGTAAGCCTCATCATTGGCTACATCGTCACCGCGAGGGCTTGTATCGGGCGCTACAATGGCAATGCCTAGCTCGGCAGCCATACGTTGTGCGCCAGCTTTCTGCATAAAGTTTTCGTCGTTACAGGTTAGCCCCGATAACCAGTACAGCACCGGTACTGGTTGCTTAGCACTAGCCTGTGGTGGCAAAAAAATCGCAAATTGAGCTAGCCCATTTAAACTGCTCGCACGGTGGCTGTAGCGCTTATGCCAGCCACCAAAGCTTTTGTTGGCGCTGATAAGTTCAATGTCGTGCATTTAGCTTATCCTTATTAGTAAAAGTGGATAGAAGAACAGTGCTAATACGCTTGCTGATGCATTAAAGCACTGTATTTAGGTTGCTTATTAGCTATTTGTCGAAATGAATAACACTGCGAATACTCTTACCTTGATGCATTAATTCAAAGGCTTCATTGACTTTATCTAAAGCCATGGTGTGGGTAATGAAGTCGTCTAGCTTAAATTCACCTGCCATGTAGCGTTCTACGTATTCAGGTAACTCAGAGCGACCTTTAACCCCACCAAATGCAGAACCTCTCCATACGCGCCCCGTGACTAATTGGAAAGGTCGGGTGGAGATTTCCTGGCCAGCGCCGGCTACGCCAATAATCACCGACTCGCCCCAACCTTTATGACAGCACTCTAACGCGCTACGCATTAAATGAACGTTACCCACACATTCAAACGAAAAGTCCACGCCGCCGTCGGTCATCTCTACAATCACTTCCTGAATAGGCTTGTCGAAGTTTTTTGGATTAACGCAATCGGTCGCACCGAGCTTTTGGGCCAATTCAAATTTAGATTCGTTAATATCGATTGCAATTATGCGGCCTGCTTTGGCCATTTGTGCGCCGATAATGGCAGACAAACCAATGCCACCCAGACCAAATACTGCGACGGTATCGCCGGGTTGAACATTGGCGGTATTGGCGACAGCGCCCATGCCGGTGGTGACGCCGCAACCTAACAAACAGACTTCTTCTAGTGGCGCCTCTTGGTTGATTTTGGCGAGTGATATTTCTGGTAGTACCGTGTATTCACTAAATGTTGAGCAACCCATGTAGTGAAAAATAGGCTGTCCATCAATCGAAAAGCGGGTGGTGCCGTCGGGCATTAAACCCTTGCCTTGGGTTTCGCGGATCTTTTGGCAAAGGTTGGTTTTACCCGATAAGCAAAACTTACACTCGCCACATTCTGGGGTGTACAAGGGAATAACGTGGTCACCCACTTTAACGCTAGTAACACCTTCGCCAATTGATTCTACAATGCCGCCACCTTCGTGACCCAAAATAGCGGGAAAGATCCCTTCTGGATCATCGCCCGATAAGGTAAATGCATCAGTGTGGCAGACTCCTGAGGCAACAATTTTCACTCTTACTTCGCCTGCTTTAGGCGGTGCCACATCGACAATTTCCATTTTTAATGGTTGGCCTGCAGCCCATGCTACAGCCGCTTTTGATTTGATGGTTTGGGCAGTCATTGCGCTTCCTCACTATGGATTAGTTATCGCCTAAAGGCGTAGTTAATAGCAGTATTATATTTGTTTCTCATTTGGTGATAATCTGGCTATTCATTAATTCACCTTTACTGTGTGGTAACAGTGTTGGCCAAATCATTATCTTGTTTGGCTGTTAGATGTTAGCCAAACAGTATTAACCGCTAGGTTGGCCGCTATGTTCCAGTGGGACGGTATTAACGAGTTTGTCGCCGTAGTAGAAACCGAGAGCTTCACTGCTGCAGCTCAACGCTTGGGTATATCTACTGCTCAAGTGAGTCGTCAGGTTTCCCAGTTGGAAATACGTTTAGCCACTAAGTTGTTTTATCGCACGACTCGGCGCGTGTCGGTTACCGACAGCGGTCAGTTGTTTTATCAACAGTGTAGGCCATTGATCGAGGGTTTGCTTGACGCCGAGCGCAGCTTAAACAACCTGCAGAGTACACCACGCGGTAAGCTAAGCATGACCGCCCCGGTGACCTTTGGAGAACAGCACATTGCCCCTGCGGTGAATGACTTTTGCCTACAATATCCAGAGTTAGAGGTATCACTCCAGCTTAGCAACCAAAAAATTGATTTAGTGGATCAGGCCATAGATTTAGCGATTAGGCTGGGCGAGCTGCCCGATTCTAGCATGATGGCTAAACGCTTAGCCGAGCGCAGCCTGCATGTATGTGCCTCGCCAGCGTACTTGGCGCAACATGGTTCGCCTCATGGCATCAGTGAGTTGGCTCAGCATAATTGTCTACAAGGGACTATCGAATACTGGCGATTTGCCGAACAAGGTAAGACTATGGCGCTGAAAATAAGTGGTCGGCTGCAGTGTAACAATGGGTATGCCTTGCTTGATGCCGCGCTAAAAGGGTTGGGTATTGTTCAATTGCCCGACAGTTATGTAAAAAAATACCTGCAAAGTGGTGCGTTGATTGAACTATTAAAGCCTTATCAAAAAGGGCCTGAAGGGATTTGGGCTTTGTATCCACAAAACCGACACCTATCTAGCAAAGTAAGTTTGATGTTATCGCATCTACAGCAACGCTTAGCGGAGGTTTAATAAGGTTATGTTTACTGCCCAGTTCGTCTCGTTTTCTCGGTTGGTATTTTAGCCTCGGTAGGGCTTCATTAAATGCTATTTGAGTTAAATGTCATTACTATGGGAACTTGATTTCACGGTGTATAATGAGTTTCTTGTTATTTATTGTGTCGCGAGGGAATGGCTTCATCTAGGGTGAATCTCATATGATTAGAGTCGAGAGAATGGGTATTTAGTTAGGCGGAAACCTTTATAGCTCTGATGTTTATATAAAGAGTATGCATCCAAAGGTGGATTATTTAAATATCACCGACAAGGTTCAGGGTTTTGCTCAAGGTTTGTTAGTTGAAGCCGTAGAGGCTTATTTTGCGTTCGGTTTGGTCGACTCTATATGTCGAGGGTCTTACACCCCTAGCTCGGGAGCTAAAAAAGTTCTACCAATGTTTGGTTCGGCTGCTAAGAAACATGGGTTCAAGTCGGCTAAGGGTAAGGATGTGGCAGATGTCAAAATTTATGAGCGTGTGAGAGACCGGCTAGCGCATCGTTTTGGTAATACTTCAAAATGGTATGCAGCAAGGTTAGCAAGCGTAGGAAATGCTCATTCAGGGCTCCGCGGTGGCCTAAGGAACGGTCATAGGTTCGCAATTAAGAAATGAATAGGTTTGGGTTTAAGATGATAAAATTTTTTATCGGTTTAGTGCTCGCATTTTTTTGCATAATAGGTCTGGCTGGCTACTCTCTAGTTCAGTCAAATGTTGAGGATATTATCGTTTGCGCTACTAATGACAACAGCCATTATATACCATCTAGTGTATGTGATTATTATGTAGTTAATTATCGCCTAGGTGATGAAGATATTGCTTTCCTTAGTGCTGGCGCTGGTTTGAATTTTCTTATCGGTGTGCCTGATGTAGCGTTAAGGGAAAAGTATATCAGGTTGCTTGTAGAGCGAGGGATCTCTATTAATAGTTCTTCTCAGGTAGATGGTATGACGCCTTTAACCAGTGCGATTCTTCTAAATGATCCTGTTTTGGTACAACTCTTGACCGATTTAGGTGCCGACCCACGCGTTCTAGATAAAAAATTCTCTACGAATGCATTTGGTGTGTTGTCATTCCTCCAAGATAAGCAGCCTTCAGTTGATAGAGCGGCGATTTTATCTCCAATTATTGCTGCTTTAGCCAAACCACCAAGCCAATAGCGTTTTATCTAGCTGGTTACCATCCACAAGAGTCATTTTAACTCTGTTAGGTATTGAACCTGACCATGGCATCTTGCCAAGTGTATTTCTCATCTTCGCCTTGACGCTTCCGTTGTCGTCCTGTTCGGTTACCAGTGAGGTATTCCCCACAATCGGAATTAGCATAACTTTATTTTATTTTGCTTAATTATATATCACTTAAATCGCCTTAAAGTGTGAGCGTTAACCAATAATTTACGCCATTAAGTTTTACTCCTAAAATAAAAAATATAATCTAATTGTAAGGTCGAAATTTAAACAGGCTGTTTGCGACAAAAAATTAATGCAGAGAGTGAAGTTTTTTGATCTAAAGACAACTAAGAATAACAACACACATTATTAGAGAGATAGCCAATGACTACAAAATTAAATAGAAAAACAGTAAAGCTTATGTCAGCTCTTGCTTTAGCCTCTGCAACATTTTTAAGTATGGCAGCCAATGCTGCAATGAAAGTTGAAGCAGAAGACTTTGCTAATCAAGAAGGAATTAAAACAGAGTCTAGTTCGGATACTGGCGGTGGCATTAATGTTGGTTACATCGAAAATGGAGACTGGGTTGAGTACGCAGTTGATGTGCCTGCTGCCGGCACCTACACCCTTAGCGCTCGCGTAGCGAGTGCCACTGGTGGCGGTAGATTTGTCGTCTTGGCAAATGGCGTAGAGAAAGCCACTGTAAAAGTAAAAGGTACTGGAGACTGGCAAAGCTGGAAAACCATTGAATCAACGGTAGATTTAGATGCGGGCCCACAAACGCTGCGTTTCAATTTTAAGGGTTCATCAGGCTATTTATTTAATATGAATTGGTTTGAGCTAAGCGCCAAGTAATTTTATGAAATAAATAAGGCGATGTTTAACGTCGCCTTAATGTTACCTAATAATAAATAGTAAGGCTGTAGGATAAATCATTACGGCTTGATAACTATTAATATTTATCCACTATATTATTGTGGAAATGATTGCCTTAACTATTTATTATGCAGTCTACTTATTCTTTCAGATTATTTAAAACAGAAAAATGTGCTTAGCGCGTCAATATCGTGCTTTGGTTTTCCTTCCAATTATGCAGATCAATATAGTTGTCACTATGTTTATATCTGATTGCTTAGACGGCTAGAATATGTCGATTTAACTGTCCATCACTACCATTGTTGAGTTATTGCTCTAATCGTGCTTAATAAATGTGCATACGAATTATTTGCATTAGTATTTAGTTCACAAGTCTGATGGATCTCATTAAAATGACCGCAACATAATAAAGCATCAATAAATGATGCAAGTTGGAGCTATTTTGCTTCGATCTCCGGTAAAAATGACAACTTCAAGCAAGGTTTAGTAATGGAATACTTCAAGTCTTTTTCTATACGTCAAAAGCTATATTTATTGGTTGGCTTAGCCATTTCGGTATTGGTAGTTTTACAGCTAATTTCAATGCAAGAGCTTAAACGCAGCTTGTTACAAGATCGCATCGATAAGTTAAAAGCAGTAGTAGAAGTCACCGCCGACAGTGTTGAGTTTTATCGACAACAAGCGCTAAACGGCGAGCTTTCAGAGGAACAGGCGAAAACGCAAGCGTTAGCCTTGGTAAGAGGTTTGCGCTACGAGGGCGAGCAGTATTTATTCATCGTAGATAACGATATGAACATGCTGGCTTATGGCGTCAATTTACAAAAAGAAAACACCGATTGGTCGCAGGTGAAAGATCCGAATGGGGTCTATTTGATTAGAGACATGTGGCAGCAAGCTCGCCATAACGGTGTCGCCCAAGTCAACTATCAGTGGAACAAGCCAAATCAGCAGACGCTAAGTGATAAGGTGACTTACGCTGTGATCGTTGATGGTTGGGATTGGCTATTAGCAACCGGCATATACGTTGATGATGTTGAGGCAATTTTTCAGCAGAAATTACTGTCTTCTTCGCTATATTGGGCTCTCACCTTAATCGTACTAAGCACTGGTGCTTGGGTCATTGGCAAAGGTATTTATCAGCCTGTGCAGGGTTTATTAGCGGTGATGCAGCAGGTTGCAATGGATAAAGACCTTACGGTGCGGGCCGCTGAATCGGGCGGGCAAGAAGTCAGCGCTATGGGTAAGGCGTTTAATAATATGCTAGACAGCTTTAACCATAGCATTCAAGAAGTGGCTGCAGCCGTTAGCCAAGTATCCAGCTCGTCAGAAGAGCTATCGGTCATTACCGATAGCTCACGGCAAGGGCTTAAACAGCAAGCGACTGAAATAGACCAAGTTGCTACAGCAGTGTCGCAACTCAGTGTTTCGGTGGACGATGTAGCTGAACACACCAACAATACTTCTGATCAAACTAAACAAACCATGCAGCAGGCCCAGCAAGGGTTTGATACTGTAGTTGCAGCGCGCAATTCGGTTAGTCAATTGGCCAATGATGTAGAGCAAGCAGCTACCGTTATTCACGGCTTAGAGAAAGAAAGTGATAACATTGGCTCGATTCTCACGGTGATAAGTAGTATTGCCGAGCAAACTAATTTGTTGGCGCTAAATGCTGCGATTGAAGCTGCGCGTGCAGGCGATCAAGGCCGGGGTTTTGCCGTCGTCGCCGATGAAGTTAGAACTTTAGCCAAGCGCACTCAAGACTCAATTGGCGAGATTGAGGCGATGATAAAGCGGCTGCAAAATGGCTCGCAGAATGCTGTTCAAGTGATGCTGCAAAGCAAAACCAATGTGGATCAAAGCGTGTCTAATATGCAGCAAGTGAACTCAGCGTTAGATGGCATGCATCAAGGAGTGAGTGAAATTAGCGACATGAGTGAACGGGTATCTAGCGCTTTGTCCGAGCAAACCCAAGTGGCTAACGTTATTAAAGATAATGTTGTTGCGATAAGCTCAGTAGCCGAACTGACCGCAGTAAGCGCCGAACAAATCTCGGCGGCCAGTAAAGAATTGTCAAGCCTCTCTGTACACTTACACCAAGTGACCAGCGCTTTTAAGGTGTAATAACAACAGCCTCAAATACTGTTTGGGGCTGTTATCATTTCTCACGCGATTATCAATTTTGTCAGTCACTGCTAAGCTTTATCCAATTGTTCATGACTAAGTCAGCCCATTAGCACTTTCAGCTTGTTTTAGTGACAGGTTTTGATGGGTTTTGATGGGTTTTGGAGGGTATCAATATGACTTATTACTCGGTATTAGAAGTGAGCCCGACCCACCAAGATTGGATCCCCGATTACACTGGCCCAACGAAGGCCTTGTTAGCTAAACACGGCGGGAAATATTTAGCACGCACCAATAACCATCAGCGCTTAGAGGGGCAGGGGGAGGGGGTTACCCTGCGAGTGATTATTGAATGGCCATCCAAGCAAGCCGCTTTAGACTTTATGAATGACCCTGAATATGCGCCTTATTTAAAAGCGCGGGTTGAGGGATCCGTGAGCCATCATGTACTGATCGAAGGTAGAGATGATTTAGCTTAAGTTTGCTGGTTGCTTTGCCGGTTTCGCCTACGGCGACGTCATAAGCTTTGTCCAGCTAAAGCTTACAAGCAAAAGAAAGGCTGCCCCGCATCTTCTCAGATCCTGCGTTGCGCATTCACAAGGGCGTTGAAGTAACTCGCTGCGCTCAAACAGACTTCAACTTTTCTCCTTTGTTTATTTACGCTACTCGGCGAAGATGATGGGGATTATTTCACGCGGTTGCTCTCATAATTCCCCTTATTGGGGAGCGTTGACGTCGCCGCAGGCGAAAGCTCTGCTTTTAGATTGCAAGTCTGATTACACATAATAGCGTGTTGGTAGTGTTGGTTTCGCCTTGACGGCGATGTACTTTTCTTTGCGTGGCCAAAGAAAAGTACACAAAAGAAAGGCCACCCCGCATCTTCTTGATTCCTGCGTTGCGCATTCACAAGGGCGTTGAAGTAACTCGCTACGCTCAAACTGACTTCAACTCTATTCCCTTGTTTATTTACGCTACTCGGCGAAGATGATGGGGGGAAGCATTTAGTTATTGCGTTACTCAAAACTGGTAGCTAATTCTACCCAATCTTGAAACTTAGTTTTTGGTACATTTATTTTCAACAACTCAAGGCCGATCATATCGTTTGTTTGAGTAGCCTGCCCTCGCCTATGCGAGTTCGAAATGTTATTTATAAATACTGGTGGCTCTGCTTCTATTAACAAGTTTAGCTGAGTTGCCCATAACCCTCGATAGTTAACTTCGTATCTATTCTCTTCAAAATCTAAATTTCTTGAAAAACGGTCTACTACTATCTGCATAGTTGGAAAGTTAATGGAGGGCGTGATTTTGATATTAACTTTATTTGTTAGTCTTACATTCGGTAGCATGGCTTGAATCGAATCAGCTTTAATCAAGTTAGATGCGTTTCGGCCTTCCATTAAAGTTTGATAATAGTTTTTGTACTTATCATGAATAATTATTAAGGAGCTTAGCAGCAGTAAGTCAATTTTCTCATTGCCAAGGTTCACTAGGATCGCGAGAATTTTATCAACTAATTGTTCAGTTTCTCGTAGAGACAAAATATAGATATCTGATACCGATGCTAATAGCTCGAAAAAATACCCTTTATCGTTATCTAGTTGAGGCCAAATTTTTGGAAAGAACTTATCTGTTTGTTCTTCGCTTAAATATGAAAGGTGATTTGCTATAAACGCTAGGCGAGGTTGTTCTTTTAGCGTGCAGCGGCGTTTGAAAAAGCGACCTAGGTAAACATTGGCGTCAAAGTCATTCCCATAAACCGCTTTAACTGCATGTTGCAGTTGCTCTGTATCGGTGGCTACTACAAAGATTACGTAAGGCATATCGAAGAAATGTTTGATCACCTCTAACATTTCTACCGCGTAGGAAGGGCGGCAGCGGTCCAATTCATCTACAAAAATAAAAGTAGGGTTTTGTTTTTCGGAGCAAGCGGTAACATTATCAATAAATGTGGTGATACTCTTCTTAAAGTCTTCAATACTGCTGAGTTTTTGTTCGTGATCTTTAAACATCGCTGCGACGACTTTTCCGGTGGCTTCCGCAAACTCCTCGCTCTTGCTTGGATCTTCTTCAGAATCTTTGTCTAGTATCTCATCGACATTAATACCACTAACTTTTTTGATTACAGCCTTGGTTATTTCTGGTGCGGCATGTTTGCAGAAGCCCCAGGCTTTACTCCCTATGTTTCTAATCGCTTGCTCGTCTTTATCTTGTGATTGGTCGCGAAGTTGAGCGGTAATTGACGACACAACTGTCATCATTGGGTCATCAGAAAAGTCTTGCTTCCAGGCGTCTATGTAAACCGTTGGATGGTGTTCTTCTATAGAAGCTTGCCAACGTTTTAGGAAGTAGGTTTTACCTGTTCCCCAGCTAGAGTTGAGGTTGAGTACATAGCCACTTTTAGCTTGGGCAATTAAGAAGTTGGTGAGGAAATTTGCATAAGTTGCACGATTAAGTTTGTCGGCAGAAAACTCTTCATCATTTTCCTTTGTTAAAGGGGGACTCCAATCAAAGTTATATTTTTTATCTGCCACTTAACTTACTCCGTAAACTCTTATTGAGTAAAGTTATCATAAGCCTGCATATTTGTGGCTTACTTTCTAGTTAATGGTGGTTCCACAAATTTTTTCTTCTGAGTAATAATTGATTTTTGGGTTAGCTGCTTGTGTAGATTTCGCCTTGGCGGCGACGTCATTTTTCTTTGACGAGCAAAGAAAAACGAAGCAAAAAGAAAACTCGCCCTGCATTATCTTCTTCTTGCGTTGCTCGTATCTAAGTGCGTCGAAAAACTCGCTACGCTCAAACAGGTTTCGACTTTATCACTTAGACACTTGCGCTACTCAGCGATAATGAAGGTATGAAAAGAGATGACGCTTTGTGTTGCGGCGCTTTTATAACAGATACTTAAAATATATTTAGCTTAGCGAAATCAAGAGCTCTAAATGCACGCATTTGAAGTTAAGAATTATTAATCACAAATCCATTCAATAAAAGAAACCTCAATAACTATTCAAGTGGGGGCTTCCCCATCATCTTCGCCGAGTAGCGGAAATGAGCTAGGGAAATAAGTTGAAGCCTGTGTGAGCGTAGCGAGTTGCTTCAACGCCCTAGTGAGTGAGCAACGCAGGTTTTTAGAAGATGCGGGGCAGCCTTTCTTTTGCTTCGTTTTCTTTGGCTGTTCAAAGAAAATGACGTCGCCGCAGGCGAAAGCTCTGCTTTTTAAAAGTGATTTCGATTGGTTACAAATGCGGGTAGGCGAAAGCTTTTAATTAATGCCAATTAATATAAAAACAAAAAAAGCCCCAAGCATTACTGCTCAGGGCTTCCTATTTCCACCATTAGCTAATCGTCATTAGCCAAAAGTAAGAAGATTAACCGCCTACAGCGATTTTCTTCATGTCTTTCATGTAGCCGCGTAGTTTCTTACCTACAACTTCTACTGGGTGGCTGCGTAGCGCTTCGTTTACTTCGATTAGGCGAGCGTTATCAACGCCGTTGCTTTGCTCTTCAAAGCCTTTACCGATGTACTCTAGGCTGATGTTGTTCACGGTGTCGCGCAATAGTGGCACAGCAGCGTGAGAGAATAGGTAACAACCATATTCTGCAGTATCAGAGATTACTACGTTCATTTCGTACAAACGCTTACGGGCAATGGTGTTAGCAATTAGCGGAGTCTCGTGTAGTGACTCGTAGTAAGCACTTTCTTCAATGATGCCTGCAGCAACCATAGTTTCGAACGCTAGTTCTACACCGGCTTTAACGAGGGCAACTAAGATAATGCCTTTGTCGAAGAATTCTTGCTCAGTAATTTCTACGTCAGATACTGGGGCTTTTTCAAAACCGCTTTGGCCAGTTTCTTCACGCCATTTAAGCAAGTTAACGTCGTTGTTTGACCAGTCAGTCATCATAGTGCGAGAGAATTCGCCTTCGATGATGTCGTCCATGTGTTTTTCAAACAATGGGCGCATTAGGTCTTTAAGCTCGTCGGCTAGGTCAAAACACTTAATTTTAGCTGGGTTAGACAGGCGGTCTACCATGTTGGTAATGCCACCGTGCTTAAGGGCTTCGGTTACTGTTTCCCAACCAAACTGGATAAGTTTAGCGGCGTAACCAGGCTCAATGCCTTCGGCTACCATTTTGTCATAACCTAAGATGGCGCCAGTTTGTAACACACCACATAAAATGGTTTGCTCGCCCATAAGGTCAGATTTAACTTCAGCCACAAAAGAAGACTCAAGTACGCCCGCGCGGTCACCACCGGTTGCAGAAGCGTAGGCTTTAGCAATCGCAAGGCCGTTACCTTGTGGGTCGTTTTCTGGGTGAACAGCAATTAGGGTTGGAACACCAAAGCCACGTTTGTATTCTTCACGTACTTCAGTACCAGGGCACTTAGGTGCAACCATTACAACAGTGATGTCTTCACGTACTTGCATGCCTTCTTCAACAATGTTGAAGCCATGTGAGTAAGCTAAGGTAGCGCCTTTCTTCATTAACGGCATAACCGTTTCTACTACGTTGCTGTGCTGCTTATCTGGCGTAAGGTTAAGTACCATATCCGCTTGTGGGATAAGTTCTTGGTAAGTACCAACGGTAAAACCGTTGTCGCTTGCTTGAACAAAAGAAGCACGCTTCTCAGCAATGGCTGCGTCACGTAAAGCGTAAGAAATGTTTAGGCCTGAATCACGCATGTTTAAGCCTTGGTTTAGGCCTTGTGCGCCACAACCCACTACTACGATGTTCCAGTCTTTAATAAAGTTACAACCATCAGCAAATTCGCTGCGATCCATAAAACGACATTTACCTAATTGCTCAAGCTTTTGGCGCAAGCTAAGGGTGTTGAAATAATTAGCCATGTTTGACTCCGTAAAAATAGCGTTAATTAAATGATGATGGTGTTGTTGTGTTTACGAGATCCCGATGCACCTCTTTGTGTGCGTTTCTTGTTCCTGTCTCGTGATGGCTTCAATATAAACATAAAGTAGCATTGCGTAAAATGATGTTTTTGGGATATTGTATTTCACATATTGCAATAAGGGTTGTGGTTCAATGGGGAAAATGGTGTTTAAGGGGAATAAGCGGTGGACGTAAGAAGTGTTGAGCTGTTTTTACACCTAAGTCAGAGCTTACATTTCGCTAAAACTAGCCAAGCGATGCATGTGAGCGCTTCTACTTTAAGCCGGGTCATCCAGCGTTTAGAAGAGGAATTGGGCAGCAGCTTATTTACTCGAGATAAACGCAGCGTGCACCTTACTCAGGCGGGGCAACGTTTTCGTAGCTTTGCTGAAAACTGGCTAGAGCAATGGCGTCAATTGCAAATGGACCTCTCTCTACAATCTAGTGAATTGGCCGGTGAGTTGACGCTATATTGTTCAGTGACGGCTAGTTATAGCCATTTACCCGATATTTTGGATAAATACCGCTTATCTTGCCCCAATGCTGATATCAAGTTGGCCACTGGTGATGTAGCCATGGCGGTAGACAAAGTCGCCAATGGCGAAGTAGATATTGCCATTGCTGCTCGCCCAGAACAGCTCCCCCTGAATATTGCCTTTGCCAGTATTAGCAAAATTCCGCTGTCGATTATTGGTCCAACAGTGTCGTGCAACGTGCGTAAGCTATTAGAGCGTAACCCTATTCCTTGGGATCAAGTACCCTTTATTTTACCGGAGCATGGCCCAGCGCGAGCGCGTATTGATCATTGGTTTAAGGCAATGCGTATTACGCCTAATGTGTATGCCAAGGTCGCTGGTCATGAAGCGATTGTGAGTATGGTGGCCTTGGGCAGTGGAGTGGGCATAGCGCCCGAAGTGGTAGTAGACAACAGCCCAGTGCGTGAGCGGATCCAAAGTATTGCTGTTGGGGTTGAGTTAGCCCCTTTTGATTTGGGGATCTGTATGTTATCAAGAAGGTTACACGAACCATTAATGCAACGGTTTTGGCAAGTCGCCGCGCGTAATTAAACATCCATTTAAACGGGTATAAGGTGGTAATTAATGACACCCGCAGTACAGCAGCTTAAAAAAGCCAAACAAGAATTTCAGTTACTTGAATATAAAAGTGACCCCCAACAAGGCAACTTTGGCCAAGACAGCGCCGACAAGTTAGGCCTTGATCCGCAGTGGGTTTTTAAAACCCTAGTGGCTTGTGATGAGCACGACCCTAAGAAAATGGTGGTTGCTGTGGTACCGGTAACGGGTCAGCTTGATTTAAAAGCACTGGCTAAGGCCGCAAAAATCAAAAAGATGCGCATGGCCGATGTGCCAGTGGCCGAGCGCACCACCGGTTATGTAAAAGGGGGGATTAGCCCCTTTGGTCAAAAAAAGCGTTTACCTACCTTTATCGACTGCAGCGCTGAGCAACTGGATGAAATTGTTGTCAGTGCCGGTAAGCGGGGTTTATCGTTGCAATTATCGGCTAACGTTCTGCAACATCTGCTGGGGGCGCAGTTTGCTATACTTAGTCACTAGCGTGAAGATTTTTAATCCAAGGTGGGCCATGCGATATTTGTTGTTAATAATGGTTACTTTCCACTGGGCTGTTTTAGCCAGTGATTTAGAACCTGCAAAATTTTCCACCAGTATCGTCAAGCCTTGGGGTTACCAAGACGCAGAATTGGCTGGGCAAGGTCTACTGCCGAGTTTCACCCAAGCCTTAGTGAAAGAGGCGGGTATAGACTACCTCAATACTATGCGACCTTACCCAAGAGTAATTAAAGAAATGGAATCGGGGAGTGCCGATTTTGCGGTAATGTTTGCTAGCCCTCATTCAGACGAGATAGCGGTTGATTTAGGTTTAGTGGTGACGGTCAAAATAGTGGCCATCGCGAATGCTGGAGAGCAGCCTGTTCACCATGTATCGCAATTAGCCGGCAAACGTATAGGCGTTATTCGTGGCTCTGCTTATGGGCCTGACATAGATGATAACCCTTATGTTGAGCGGGTAAGTTTTATTAATACCGAGCAAGGTATTCAAATGTTGCTGCTAGGTCGCATCGACGCAATGATCGCCACTAATTACTCGATAAACTACGCATTACAAGAGTTACATGTTGCGGCGGCACAAATCACACCCATATATCAATTAGCCACACGAAAGGTTCATTTGTATTGGTCGCGTTCGTCCGGCCAAAAGGAGCAAGCAGAACGCTTAAAGCAAGCGTTGGTTCGTTTACGTGAAGATGGTGTGTTAGATAACATTTTTGCCTTGGACGGTACTTTGGCTAATCAGTATTAAATACCTTTTCGCTTCGCTTGAGCCGACAAATAAGCTTCTATACAATGAGGTCAAATTAAGGAGAGTTTAATGATTAACCCGGCTAAAATTGAAGAAATAGCGAAACAAGTGAGCGACATGGTTCCACCTGGGCTAAAAAATGTAGGTGATGAATTTGAGCGTAAAGTAAAGCAAGTGATTCAAGCTAAGCTGAGCCAACTTGACGTGGTAAATCGCGAAGACTTTGACGTACAAACCCAAGTGTTATTAAGAACCCGTGAAAAATTAGCTGAATTAGAGTTAAAAGTGGCAGAGTTAGAGTCGCGTTTGAATCAAACGTCTTAAGTCAGGGCTCATTTCACCAATATAAAAACAAGGCTACCGCTTTGTTTTTTTTTGCACCTTAATTTGTTTATTTTATGAAATATAGCCACTTACTTTTATCTGTGTTGTGATATATGGTAAATTCATTGTGAATTTTTATTCTCAAGCTATTCATGGTTATTGCAGGCGAGATCTCACTTTTGTCTTTTGTTAAACATATTATCAACATCAATTATCCTTCTTTTTCAGTATCTTATGGTTAAAATCTTTGTTTTTTAACAAATCTCTCCAAGCTTTTGCTAAATATCGCTTAGTCATTTAAAGTGAATTTTATTTCGTGATAGCGCTTACATTGTGATCTCTGTCGTTTCCATGCGCCTGCTTGCGCCTTACGATAAAAGTGTAAAAGGCGTCTAGGGCAACTCGGGTCAAGAGCCTTCAAAGGGATTTCATAGGGAGAGAACAATGTTTAACAACACAATATTTAAAGTATCAATGTTAGCCGCTGCAGTAACCATGGCCGGTTGTGCCAATGACGAGGGTACGCCAGTAATACCGACACCGCCAGCAGATGAAGCTTTAGTTATTATTGATGATGGAGCGACCGGTAGTTTTACACTTAAAGTAGGTTACGCACCTGATTATCAAAAGACAGAGTTAGCGAAAGATGGAACTTATGACCAAGCTGGTCTTAAGGTTTCTCCAAGTGCTAACGGTGAAGAATACGTTTGGGAAGTTGAAACATTTGGCAACGGTGAAGCGTATTTCATTGTTGGTAGTGATACCCAAATGGATATGACTGACTATCAAGCTGGTATTTATGTATTTGATCTAAACGTAACTAATGCTACTGCGTCAGGAAACTATGCTCACCAAATCGTAATGCAAACTAGCGGTGGTGCGACGGATTACCTTGATCGAAATACCTACTACTTTGGCCAAGATCAATTAGCTGACTTAGAAGGCGAAGGCTGGAAAACAATCACTGTGCCAGTTAGCTGTCTCAGCGCCGATGAGAATGGCAACTTTGATATCACTAAGGTGAACGAAGTATTCCGTTTGGACATTCGCAACGAATCAGTTACCTATGAATTAGGAACTGTGAAGCTTGAGAAAGACGCAACTATGAGCCCTGAAGGCGCGGTTGAGTGGACTTGTGGCTAATCAATAGCTAACAGTAGGCCGCTAAATGTTTTTTAGCGGCCTATTTGTCTTTAACTTGGAATAAAGGCGCATAAGGATATGAAAATGAAACGTTTTTTTGTGTTGTTTGTTGCCATTTCTTCAGGTTTCTTAGTGGCTTGTGGCAGTACTGGAACATCCGGAGATAGCAGCAAAAAAGATCAATTCGCCATTCCGTTAATGGTTACCTACACTCTCAATGACGGAAAAGGCTGGGACAAAGTCAGCGCGGGCACCCAAGGTTGGGGTGACGGAGTCGGTAAATTTAGCTTAGCGAACGAGCAAGCTAATGTGAAAATCAGAAAGAAAGCCAGTAATCCTTGGCATATTCAATTAAAACGCCCTGTGGCTTTAGTTGAAGATATGCACTACGAATTAACCGTTGAAGCCTCGGCCAGTCAAGAAAGCTTGATGGTAGTGGCGGTGCAACAAAATTATGGCGATTACGTGACTTATTTTTATCGTTCAGAAACAGTAAGCACTGAAAACCAAGTATTCACTTATGACTTTACTATGCCTAATGATGAGAGAAAGGGGACTTTTTCAATCATGTTTGGTGACGGTGAAGAAGGTGTGAGCTATAGCTTACGTAACATTAAGTTGAATTCGACCTATTAGTTATCTCAAACCTTAAGCGTTATTTAAAAGGAAAATATTATGAAACTGCTAACATCTCTAGCCTTAGCATTTAGCTTATTCTCGGTAGCATCGGTGTCACAGGCTGCCAATGTAGATATTAAATTAGACAATGGCAAAAAATGGCAAGAGGTCAATGCGGGCGTTGACGGTTGGGGCGACGGTAAAGGTAATTTTTCCTTTAATGGCGACACCGCTACGGTAACCGTAGAAGAAAAAGCCAGTAATCCTTGGCATATTCAATTAAAGCACCCAAAAGTGAACCTTGAAAAAGGCCAGAACTACCAAATTACCGCTGAAGTAAGCGCCAGTGCTAAAAGTCCATTAACCATTATCGTACAAAAAGACTCTGGTGATTACGCCACTTATTATGCTGAAGATGTGAGTGTTAACAGCGCGTCTCAAACCTTTAGTTTCCAATTCAAAATGCCAAAAAGTGACAGCAAAGCCGCGTTTGCTTTCTTCGCTGGTGGCGCTGATCAAGGTGTAACGTATACCTTTAAAAACATTAGCCTGAAATCCATGAACTAGTTTTTCCATAACCTTCTTTAACCTATCAACGTAGGCAGTGCGCTTAATCCCAATAGCACTGTATGTTTTAGCAAGCTATAGCAGTTTGCTTGCTTAAAACAGCTACATTACTCGGTTACTCCTCGTTCCTTTCTGCGAGGAGTTTTTTTATTGTTTTTCGTATCATGCTTAAGGTTTCTGTGGTGCCATTTTTTTTGTTTCTTTACACCTTCTGATTTTATGACTTAACTCAAAACTTCCATTATATTCCTTTGAATCAAACACTCGCCTTGGGTAGATTGAATTCATGTGAAAGCGCTTACACTCTATTGGTAGGCGAAAATCAATCCAATTTGGCGGCGCGTGTGCGCTGTTTCTTCAATCCCAGGAGTTGTTATGCAACATAATCAGCAGTTTTTTCATGCTCATCACTCGCCAATGGGCGCATTAGCCTCTTTTACCTTTGGTGAGCATGGCGACCACGGAGGAATGGGTTTAGAGCTAGGAGCTCCTTACGAAGGCAATATCTTCATCGGCTACCAAGATGGTGACGGTGTGGTAAATAGTTTTCCATTTTACAAAGGCGCTAATGATCAAAGTGAGCGTTATGTTCAAAAAGATGACAGCTCAACACTCACCGAACGCACTTTTTCAGAGGTAGAGCGTGATTACCGCTGGGCGAGCGATACATTTTCTGCTCCAGGAATTAGCCTTAAAGTGCTGAGCCCGTTTTTTGATATTCCCGATCCTGCTTTGGCTCAGCATCAATTGCTTAAACAGGCCAGCTGCCCTGCGGTATATGTAGAGCTTACGCTTGATAATACTAGCGATAAAGACTGGACCGGCTTTTTTGCTTTGCAGGGAGAAGAATTACGCTGGAACAAGCTGCTTGATGGTGATGCAAATGGTATGGTTGGGGTGACGTGTCGCAACAATATTGGTCTGGCAACCAACAGCAAACATACCCGCGCATTTAGTCATTTTTCGGTACAAAGTGCTTTGAGTAAAATGGGCAACAACGAGTGTTTCATGCTAGGCCCAACCGCAGGTGTGATGATTGATGTGAAAGCCGGTGAAACAGTCACGGTTCGTTTAGCTTTAGGCTTTTATTTAGACGGTAACGTAACCTTTAACCGCGCAATGCAGTATTACTACACCCAGCACTTTACGGGCTTAAACGATGTACTTGCTTATGCATTACGTCATTTCGATAGTTACGCCGCCATCGCAGAGCGCGCCGATAAAGAGCTATTAGCAAGTTCATTAAACGCCCATCAACAGTATTTAATCGCGCATGCTACTCGCAGTTATTATGGTTCAACCCAGTGGCTATTTGACGGCACCCAATCTGTTTGGGTGGTCAATGAGGGCGAGTATTTGATGATGAATACCCTCGACCTAACCGTAGATATGCTGTTCTTTGAATTGAAGAAAAACCCTTGGACAGTGAAGAACACGCTTGAGCAGTTTTTAACTCAATATAGTTTCTATGATGAGATTTTTGACCCCGCTAATCCCGAGCTTAATTTCAGCGGTGGCTTGTCATTTACCCATGATATGGGAGTGTCTAATAATTGGAGCCCTAAGGGAGAAAGCTCTTACGAAATGGCGGGTTTAGACAGGCTTTGTTTTAGTCATATGACCTATGAGCAGCTAACTAACTGGGTATTGTGTTGTGGCTTATACATCAGCAAAACTGAAGACCGCGCTTTTGCCACTGAGCAGCGTGGTACCCTGATCGACTGTTTACAATCTCTGTTAAACCGAGATAATCCCGAGCCAGCTTTACGTGATGGAATCATGAGCTTCGAATCAGCGAGAACCGAGCAAGGGGGAGAAATTACCACCTATGATTCTTTAGACCATAGCCTTGGCCAAGCTCGGGGCAATATTTACCTAGCAGGGAAAAGTTGGGCGGCTTACTTAGCGATTGCAGAGGTGCTCAATCAATTGGGCGAAACAGAGCACGCTGCTATTGCTCTGCAAGCGGCAAAACGCTGTGCTGATAAGTTAACAGAGAGTTTTGATCAAGAGTTAGGCTATGTACCAGCGGTATTAGATGGACACTCAAAAAGTGCCATTATCCCAGCGATTGAAGCCTTAGTTTATCCTTATCAGATGGGCTTAACAGAAGCCGTTTCAGAAACGGGGCCTTACGCTAGCTACATTAAGATTCTAAAATCACACCTAAAATATGTGTTAAATGATGAATACTGCTTATATCCAGATGGCGCATGGAAGCTGTCTTCTACCGCTGATAATTCTTGGGCAAGTAAAATATTTTTAAATCAGTATGTTGCTCGAGAAATTTTAAATATTCCTGAGGCCTTTAGCGTAGAGGCTGATGCCGCTCACCAACGCTGGCAAACCGAAGGTGCCAGTAAACATGCGTGTTGTGATCAATTCAGCTCCGGTAAGCCAATTGGTAGCTTGTATTATCCTAGATGTGTGACCAACATCTTATGGTTAGATGAAAAATAGCCTTTTAGCCTAGGATCGTTGGCTTGGTGCTAGCTGCTAGAGTACTAATAGAGTGCGACCTGTTCAGCGCTAACTAGCAAGGTATAATAATTAACAAGCTGATGAGGTTCATCAGCTTGTTGCTTTTTGCGCTTTTAGTTGAGTGGCAGGAGAAGGGAGAATCTAAATGCGAGAACGCAATGCAGTTTTATTGTTGCTCGACGTAAAACACCCCTATGACAGAGAAATCTTAAAGGGAGTGACTAGTAATAGCTGTCCATTATCTCATTGGATGCAGCCAGAAGTAATGACCATTGCTGAGGCTAAGCTGATCACATTAGATCGGTTTTGCGGAGTGATTGCCGATTTCGATAAATTGGGCGTACCGCAGTTTTGTAAAGATCTCTCTCTTCCCTTGGTAGCGTTATCAGGTTCACGTTTAAATCTATTACCTGATCGCAATTTTGCGCGAGTTAGCCCTGATAGTTATGCCATTGTTGAACTTATCGTGCAGTCATTCTTGGCGAGAGGCATTCGTCGTGTCTCTTTCTTTGGAGGAGTGCCCGCTTTTTCTGCTCCTTGGGTGAAAGAACGCAAAAATGCTCTGGCTAAGTTGGCACTAAAATACAAACTAGAGTGGTTGGAGTTAAGCCTTCCAGAACTCACTAAACCTGAGCAGCAAGTGGGGGTGTTAGCCGCTTCAGATACTCAAGCGCGTCAATTCGCTAGTTTGTGCCATGATCAGGGCATTAGTGTACCAGGGCATTATTCGATTATTGGCGTAGATGCCGATCCAACTGAAAGTGCATTATCGCCTCTTTCTTTGTGCTCAGCGGTATTACCCACTCAGCAAATTGGAGAGCAAGCAGTGCGTTTGTTGCAAGAACAGATTGACGGAAAACCTGCGCGCGAAATATTGGTGCCTGCAGTAGAGATTGTTAGTGGTGCCTCGGCCGACCTTGCCGCTCCCACCGATCCCCTTATTACCAAGGCTTT
The DNA here is from genome assembly GCF_054112545.1 of Agarivorans sp. MS3-6. NCBI lineage: Bacteria > Pseudomonadati > Pseudomonadota > Gammaproteobacteria > Alteromonadales > Alteromonadaceae > Agarivorans > Agarivorans sp. MS3-6. Next base: position 2,622,602 of record NZ_CM134202.1, read on the forward strand.
GTTCTTCCTAAACAGTAACTTTCACCGCCGAATTAAAGTCGCTCAGGTTGTAGACTATTGTGCGGTATCTCGCAAAACTCTTGAAACACGCTTCAAACAAATTCTTGGAAAAACCGTGCACCAACAATTACACGAAGTTCGAATGGAATTTGCAAAGCAACAACTTACCACTACAAATTCCTCGGTTGATGCAATTGCCGATGCTGCGGGCTTCTCAAATCAACACTACCTGTATTATCTATTTCGCCAGGAAATGGAAATGACGCCAAATCAGTACCGGAAAAAGTTTGCGTGAAAACATAAACGGCTAATTAATTGTTACTAGCAAGACAGTTCCGTTGATATTTTTTTGAGTTTCTAAAATCTTCGCTAAGCCTTATCGCTAGTGGTTTCGCGCCTATCGCATTACGTTTTATAGTTTAATAATTGCTAATTGTCATGATAGTGGCTTTTTTTATGACACGTCTCAAATCTTAACCTTTATTAGTTTGAAGACCTTTTCAGGCTTAGCTAAAGTTAGTTCCAAGAAAGCGCTTACACGAAAGTGGTGAAATAGAGTTTTTTTTCTTGTTTCGTGTCAACGCTTCTCCACATTTAAACTTATGGAAACGATACATCATGGCAGCAGTTACTTTTAACAAATTGAAAAAACGCTTTGGTAATACCGAAGTGGTAAAAAGCTTCGACTTACACATTCAAGATGGTGAGTTTGTCGTGTTACTTGGCCCTTCTGGTTGTGGTAAATCAACCACTTTAAGAATGCTTGCTGGTTTAGAAGATATTTCAGATGGTGAAATTTTCATCGCTGACGAGCTAGTGAATGACCTGCACCCAATGGAGCGTAACATTGCAATGGTGTTTCAAAGCTACGCTTTGTACCCACACATGAGTGTTGAGCAAAACATTGCGTTTGGTTTGAAGATGACCGGCGTTCCAAAGCCTGAAATCGCCAAGCGCGTTAAATATGCTGCCGACATGTTGGAGCTTACGCCACTGATGGACCGCAAGCCTAAAGAGCTATCGGGTGGTCAACGCCAGCGTGTAGCAATGGGTCGTGCAATGGTTCGCACACCAGAAGTATTCTTATTCGATGAGCCCTTATCAAACTTAGACGCTAAATTGCGTGGCTCTATGCGTGCAGAAATCAAAACTTTGCACGACAAATTAGGTACTACCACATTGTATGTAACCCACGACCAAGTTGAAGCCATGACTTTAGCGGATCGTATTGTGATTTTGAAAGATGGTTACATTGAGCAGGTAGGTACACCTAAAGAAATTTTCGAAGAGCCAGCAAACAAGTTTGTTGCTTCGTTTATTGGTGCGCCAGAGATGAATATGATTCCGGCCACTATTAAAAAGCTAGGTACGACCTCAAGCCTAGTTTTCTCAGACCAACATATCGATTTACCTGCATGTTATGCAGAAGATGAGTTGGTTTGCACCTTGGGTATTCGTCCAAGTGACTTATACCTAACTAAACGCTCTATTGAGTCAGACACTATCGGAAACGTCTTGGCCACTGTTGTGGGCGTTGAATTATTGGGGTCAACCTATCATGTGCAGTGCGAGTTAGACGGCGCACGTTTCATAGCAGAAGTTGCCATTGCAGATGATGTAAACGCAGAGATGCAAGGTAAAGTGGAGTTGTTCTTCGATATTTCGCGGATCCACTTGTTTAATAATGAAACTGGCAAAGCAATATTGCCACAATTGAACTAGTTTGCTTCCAAGCGCCTAAAAGGTTTTAGGCGTACTACCCAACTGCGACATTGAATAATAATAAAGTTCATGTACTTAGGAGAATAGGATGTTTAATAAAAAGAAAATTGGAACGGTAGCTCTAGCTTTAGGTGCCACACTTGCGTTAACCGCAACGTCGGCATTCGCTAAAACTACTCTGACCGTAGCTTCATTCCCAAGTTTTGACCTAGCGGTACAGTCAGCCATTCCTTTATATAAAAAGCTTCATCCAGAAGTAGAAATTAAGTTGGTATCTTTGGCTTACGGAGATCACCACAATGCAATGACCACAGCGTTAGCAACTGGCGGTAACCTACCTGATGTTATGGGTATCGAATATGGTTACATCGGCCGTTTTGCTTCTTCTGGTGGTTTAGAAGATTTACGTGCTGCTCCATACAGCGCTGCACAATACGAAAAATTATTCTCGAAATTTACTGTGCCACTAGCCACTGGCGGTACCGGTACACTAGCAGCTATTCCAGCTGATATCGGTCCTGGTGCGTTGTTCTACCGTGAAGATATCTTTACCAAAGCGGGCGTAACGCAAGAAGACCTAATTAAAGACTGGGATTCTTTCATCGCTGCAGGTAAGAAAATTAAAGAAACGACTGGCTCTTACTTAGTGGCTAGCGCAGTGGATATTAAAGACGTTGTGATCCGTAGTGGTCTTCAAGATGGTCAAGGTATCTACTTTGATTCAGACAACAACATCACTGTTAACAACGACCGCTTCAAAGAAGCATTCCGTTTAGCTAAAGCTGTTCGTGATGCAGGTATTGATGCGCAAGTGGGTGCTTGGAGCTCTGAGTGGACTGAAGGTCTACGTCGCGGCACTATCGCTTCTCAAATGATGGGTGCTTGGTTAGGCGGTCACTTGAACAACTGGATTGCTCCAGACAGTAAAGGCCTATGGCGTGCAGCTGCGCTACCAGGTGGTACTTATGCAAGTTGGGGTGGTTCTTTCTACGCCATTCCTAAGAAAGCACAAAACAAAGCAGAAGCATGGGAGTTCATTAAGTTCATGACAATGAACAAAGAAATGCAAATTGCTGCGTTCCGTGATTTAGATGCTTTCCCAGCATTAATTGAAGCTCAAAATGATGATTTCATTAACCAGCCTATTCCTTACCTAGGTGGCCAAGTGGCTCGCGTAGAGTGGAAAAAATCTGCTGACCGCATTCCAGCAATGGATGTTCACAAGCATGATCCAGTTGCTGAACAAATCATTAATGATGCACTAGAAGGTGTATTAGAACGTGATGAGAACATTGATGCAGCGTTAGCTGAAGCTGAGAAACAAATCAAGCGTCGCGCTAGACGTTAATTTTAAATCCTGAGGGAGCTTGCTCCCTCTCTTTTCCTTTTGTCGGGAGTTAAAGATGTCTTCTGTCGAGTCTGCCGTAAGACCACCAGTAACCAAAATAAGAAAGCGGACCCTAAAGCAGCGACTAAACGCTAGTGGCTATAAGTGGGCTCCTTACTTATTTGTTAGTCCATTCTTCGTTATTTTTGCTGTTTTTGGGTTGTTCCCATTACTATTTTCATTGTTTTTATCTTTCCACTATTGGGAGCCAGCCTCCGGCCTAGCGGCAATGGAGTGGGTAGGCATTGAGAACTTTACCTTCACATTGACCGATGATTGGTTTCAAAAATCAGTTTTCAATACGATGTGGATCGCTCTTGCTGCCGGTATCCCGCAGCACGTAGTAGCTATTCCATTAGCGTATTTCTTACATACCAGCTTTAAACGTAGCCGTAACACGGTTATCGGCATGTACTTCCTGCCGTTTATTACCTCGTCTGTGGCTATTTCTTTGGTATTCACTACCTTATTCTCTCGCGATTTCGGCATGATTAATATGCTGTTTACGTCGGCGGGTAACTGGACAATATTCGGTGATATTCAGCCTTTATCTTGGCTATTCCCAACCGCAAATATTGACTGGAACCGTCCTGAATATACTAAGACGATGATCGCCTTTGTTGTGTTCTGGCGCTATGTGGGTTGGAACACCGTATTGTACCTCTCTGCAATGCAGACTATTCCTAAAGATCTTTATGAAGCGGCAACCGTTGATGGCGCTAAACGTTGGCAACAATTCTGGTACATCACAGTACCTATGCTTAAGCCAATGATGTTCTTTGCAGTAACCCTAACCATTATTGGTAACTTACAGTTGTTCGAAGAACCGTTCATTATTACCGGTGGTAGTGGTGGCCTAGAGCAAGCAGGTAAAACCGCAGCAATGCACATGTATATTACTGCATTTGTTGAAGGTGACTTTGGTACGGCGTCAGCAGTGTCTTGGATTCTGTTCGCAATGATCGCCTTACTCACTTGGGGCAATAATAAATTACTTGGTGAGAAGAAGTAGGACTTAATCATGAATAAAATTACTAAAAGCCATTTAATTGCGTACTTTATCGTGGGGATGGGCTCCATCATCATGTTGGCCCCGTTCTACTTCATGTTTGTATTTGCGTCGCATACCAACTCAGATATTTTGTCTGTGCCACCACCAATGTGGTTTGGTTCAGAGTTTATTAACAACGTTGGTATTCTTTTAGATGCACTACCGTACTTCTGGCACAACATTGGTTTGAGTTTCTACGTAGCCTTAATCACTACAGTATTAAACTTATTCTTCTGTTCTCTAGCCGGTTATGCCTTCGCTCTGTTTGAGTTTAAAGGTCGCAACATTATGTTCGTGTTAATCATGGGCACCATGTTACTACCACCATTCTTAGGCATGATTCCAACGGCATTGATTATGTCTAAGCTCGAGTGGATGAACCAACCACGCGCGCTTTACATTCCAATGGCTTGTGGAGCAATGGGTATCTTTATGATGCGTCAGTTTATCTCTAGCGCGATTCCTAAAGAGCTAATTGAAGCGGCACGTATGGACGGTTGTAACGAGTTTGCTATTTACTGGCGTGTAGTGGTACCACTTATTACTCCAGCATTTGGTACGCTTGGTTTGATTACCTTCATTGGTCAATGGAACAACTTCATGGGCCCATTGGTGGTAATGAATGACATGAAGATGTTCACCGTGCCACTCGCACTCCGAGCACTACAAGGTACTGGTCAGGTTCCTTGGGGCGCAATTTGTGCCGGTGCAGCAATTGCGGTAGTACCACTGATGATCTTGTTTGTTATGACCTCACGTAAGCTGATTGACGGCTTAACAGCAGGTGCTGTGAAAGGCTAATAAACAAAGAAAAATAAAAAGCCAGCCTAACTAGGCTGGCTTTTTTGTATCCGCGTTTTAACCTAAGGTTACTTTTTAACAATACTGACGATGTAAAGCAGAATAACCGCACCCGCTACCGCAGTAATCAGAGAGCCCAGCATACTGGTAGTGCCGAAGCCCAATAAGCCGAATACAAACCCACCGACCACCGAGCCAACAATACCGACTACGATGTTACCCACTAAGCCAAAGCCGTCGCCCTTCATAATGTTGCCGGCTAACCAACCTGCGACTGCGCCAATCAATAACCAAATAATAATGTCCATACGTTCCCTTATTCATGAGTGAAATATTTGCCATGCTAACTGGGCTCGCGATATAGCCACATTAGCGTCTGTTTGGCTTAAGTGTAGTCAATAGTTGAACATATTTTGATTAAAGTTTACGCTGATTTTTTCTTTCTATTCACTTGCTTGCAGTTTAATCTGAACACTGAGCCTGACAATTTAGGAGCCATCGATGAGTGCTCAAGCTTACCTTATAGACACTGAATTAGACGCCGACGATGTATTGTTACAGCCCTTGCAAATTAGCCATCGCGACGCGCTGTTAGCTGCCGAAGCAGATGGCAAGCTAAGCGCGCTATGGTACACCAGTATTCCTAATGCCAGCTCTATTGATAGCTACCTTGAAAGCGCCTTGTTAGATAAGCAGCAAGGGCGGGCTTTACCTTTTGTGGTAGTCGATAAACACAGTGGTAAATTGATCGGTGCTACCCGTTATTGCAACGCTGATGGGGTTAATCGCCGTTTGGAGATTGGCCATACTTGGTATGCTAAAAGCTACCAACGCTCGGCAGTAAATACCCAGTGTAAGTTACTGTTGCTGGGCTATGCATTTGACCAGCTGAACTCGATTGCCGTTGAGTTTCGAACTCATTGGCATAATCACGCTTCACGCAATGCGATTGCCCGCCTTGGCGCGAAACAGGATGGGGTATTGCGTAACCATAGTGTTGATGCTCAGGGCAATTACCGCGATACGGTGGTGTTTTCTATTACCAATCAAGAGTGGCCGACGGTAAAGCATTCGCTGCAATATAAATTAGCCCGATATAACAAGCTTTAAGGACGTTAATTGATGAAGGCATTCGCGAATGCGCAGTGGATAAACCCACCCAAACAGTTTCAATTAGACCAACAGCAACTGCAGCTGACGACTGAACCACATACTGATCTTTGGCAGCGCTCTTATTATGGCTTTCGTAATGACAATGCGCCCGCTTTACTCATAGAACAACAGGACAATTTTAGCCTTAGCGTAAAAGTCAGTTTTAACTATCAGCAGCAGTTTGATCAGGCTGGGGTGATTATCTATCTCGATAGCGACAACTGGTTTAAGGCATCAATAGAATTTGAGACTTCAGCGCTATCGCGGTTAGGATCGGTAGTGACTAATTTAGGCTATTCAGATTGGGCCACCACCGACATTGTCACCCCGCAACATATTTGGTATCGCTTAAGTCGCCGTGGGCCTGATTTTTTGATCGAGTATTCTCAAGATGGCCAACACTATCAGCAAATGCGGGTGTTTCATTTACACCTCTTGGGGGAAACTCAAGCAGAACAAGGTGATCCGCCAGCGCCTGCTAAACACGCGATTAAGTGTGGTTTATACGCCTGTAGTCCGATAGATTCATCATTTACCGCCTGTTTTGAGCAGCTGCATCTCTCAAGTTGTTTATGGCGCTCTCACCCCTTGTAGGGGGTGTTTTAGCTTAAAATGATGCCTTTTGGCGAGCAATAAGTAAAAAATAGTTAGTTTTGAATAAAAAAACTTAAATTAGCGCTTTTCATGCGGCTGAGAATGCCTATTATGGGGGTTTAGTACACTCTCGGGAACGCAACATGACGCAATGGACACCCTCAAGCTGGAGAGACAAACCAGTAAAACAATTACCTACTTACCCTGATCAAGAAAAACTTCAACAAACCGAGAAGTTTTTAGCTGATCAACCCCCGCTTGTGTTTGCAGGTGAAGCGCGAGCTTTACGTGAAGACCTAGCTAAAGTAGCTAAGGGTGAAGCGTTTCTATTGCAGGGTGGTGATTGTGCTGAGAGTTTTGATGAATTCCGCACTAGCCATATTCGAGATACCTTCAAAGCCTTAATGCAAATGGCGGTAGTGTTAACTTTTGGCGGTCAAAAGCCAGTAGTAAAAATTGGCCGTATCGCGGGTCAGTTTGCTAAGCCGCGTAGTGAAGACATGGAAACCATCAATGGCGAGAGCTGGCCATCGTACCGTGGTGATATTATCAACGCCATCGACTTTAATGAAAAAAGTCGCGTGCCAGATCCACAGCGCATGGTTGATGCTTACAATCAATCTACGTCTACGCTTAACTTGTTGCGCGCTTTCGCCCAAGGTGGCTTGGCTGATTTAAACCAAGTCCATAAATGGAACTTGGATTTTATCAAGAAAAGCCCACTGGGTGAGCGTTACGAAACCTTAGCGGGTAGCATTGAAGAATCGTTGGCCTTTATGAATGCTTGTGGCATTAACCCTGCAACAGCACCGCAATTACGTGAAACCAACTTATACACCTCGCACGAAGCGCTATTGTTACCTTATGAGCAAGCCTTAACGCGTTGTGACAGCTTAACCGGTAAGTGGTACGACTGTTCTGCACACATGTTGTGGATTGGTGATCGTACTCGTCAAATCGACCACGCTCACATCGAATTCTTGCGTGGCGTAGAAAATGCTATTGGTTTGAAGGCCGGCCCAACCACCGATCCTGAAGAGTTATTGCGGATTATCGATATCATTAACCCGAACAATGAAGCGGGTCGTTTGAACTTAATCGTGCGTATGGGAGCGGATAAAGTGGCTGACCACCTACCTGGCTTGATTCAAGCGGTAGAGCGTGAAGGTAAAAATGTAGTGTGGAGTTCAGACCCCATGCACGGTAATACCATTAAAGCGCCAAACGGTTACAAAACACGTCGTGTTGATGATGTATTGCGCGAAGTTCAGCAGTTCTTCCAAATTCATAAAGCGGAAGGTTCATACGCTGGTGGTGTTCATTTTGAAATGACTGGCCGTAACGTAACCGAGTGTGTGGGCGGTGCTTTCCAAATCACTGAACACGACTTAGCGCAGCGTTACCATACATACTGTGACCCACGTTTAAATGCTGACCAAGCTTTGGAATTAGCATTCTTAATTGCAGATCATATTAAGGCGGCTCGCTAATTAGATTTTTTTGCTAAAAAGCCACCTGCGGGTGGCTTTTTATATTTAATGTTAAAGTTTTATCGGCATATTGTATCGATTCACTCGATAGTTTGATGTAACTACACCACAGACTTGCTGCTTGGTTAACACCCTCCTAAATTTGTTTGCTTTTGTGCCTAACTGCGAGCAATAAAATGTCTTTGACCTCCTCAAAAATTAATTCAAGCGTGATGCTTGGCGCCTTATTAAGTGCTGGTTTGTTTAGCCAATACAGCTATGCAGAAGCGAGTACAGCTTCGGTTGAGCAAAACCAAGAACAAGATTTACAAGATATGTCTGATCCGCTGGCGGTATATACCCAAGCTGGCGTAGGGCTTACCAATAAAGGCTTAAACCTAAAAGTGGGCCAAACTTACGATACTGGAAAGCCAACCACCATGGCGATGAATATTATTGAAGTAAAAGGTTTTGCTGGTGAAGCGCTTGGGTGGGATGGAAGCAGTCAACGTGATAACTCTGTGGACTCCATTCGCTTTCGAAATTTTGGTGTAGATATCACTAATGGTCGCGGTTCTCAATTAGATGTGAGTTACGACATTAGTAATGAAATGGGCAGTGCTTCTTATTCATTTATCCAAGCGCTACCCAAGATGGGGCCCTTTCAACTTTATCCATTAGCTGGCGCAGGTGTGGCGTTTGCCAATAACTACGCGAAAGGTAGCGATGATTATGCTGCGGGTTATTCTGCGCCTGGCACCTTTGCCTTAGTGGGGGCTTATTCAAAAATTACCATTACCGACAAGATTTGGCTTAACTACAACCCAATGTGGATGAGTAGCTTGTCGGGTTCTGATTTTTACAAAGATAACGCTTTTGGTATCGGTAATAGTGATGTATTTACTCATGAATTTGCGGCTTCTTATCAAGTTAACCCACGCGCAAATGTACGTTATTATGCTAACTGGACTGAGTATTCTAACTTTCAAGATGGTGACCATCGTATAGAGTTTAACTATCAGTTTTAGAGGCTTCACCCGCTGTGAGTCTTTGTCAGTATGAACCGCCGCTCGTTTAGGGCCAAGTTAACCGCCTTTAGGCGGTTTTTTTATGGCTAAGCTATTATCGGGTCGCTTGTTGTTTCAGTTTGTAGCACACTGCCAGCATATCAATGTGTTTGGGTTACAAAATGGATTTAGCCAGTGTTATTCGCTTGTTATTGTTATCAGCTATTTGGGGAAGCTCTTTCCTGTTCATGCGGGTAGCGGCCCCAATATTAGGGCCTGCAGTACTTATTGAATTGCGCGTTGGCTTTGCCGCGTTATTTCTGTTGGCAGTAGGCTATTTTTTGAAGAAAAAGCTGATGCTACGAGAGCATTGGCGTCACTACCTTATTCTTGGTTTGTTTAACTCCGCTTTGCCATTTTTATTGCTGGCCTATGCTGCGCAAACCTTGTCTGCTTCACTGCTGTCTATCCTTAACGCCACCGCGCCAATATGGGGGGCAATCATCTCAGCCTTGTGGTTACGCCAGGCTCTCGCGATGAAAAAGGTTCTCGGCCTGGTGATTGGGGTGCTAGGTGTGGCAATACTTGTGGGTTTTGATCATGCAAGTTTCGCCCCTGGTGCTAAAGTGGCTATTGCTGCCTCGATAGGTGCAGCAGTCTGTTACGGCATAGCCAGTACCTACGCACACTCAGCCAAATCAGTTGAGCCTTTTGCTAATGCCCATGGCGGCATGTGGGCTTCAACACTATTGGTTGCCCCAGCTATGTTGTTCTTCCCTGTGGTGGAGCTTCCTTCGAGCAATTTGATGTTGTCAGTGGTGTTTTTAGGGGTGGTGTGTAGCGGGGTTGCTTACTTGTTGTATTATCGCTTGGTCACCGATGTAGGCGCCTCGTCGGCGTTAACCGTGACCTTTTTGGTCCCCATTTTTGGCATTTTGTGGGGCAGTGTTTTTCTTAACGAAACGATTGGTTGGAATACCGTAGCCGCTACTTTGGTAATTTTGGTGGGTACGGCTTTAGTGACGGGCTTTTCTCTGCGAAAAGTGCTTAACGCTAGGTTAACAATAAAGGTTTGACCTTCACCATGATGAAGCCAATCTAGTAAAAAGCGAAAGCCCAACCCATACTTATAGTTTCAGGGAGGGCTTATGAGCTGGCGTTTTACACGGACACAGGTTTTAGTATCTATTGGTTTGCTGTTCAATATTGTCGCAGCGCTAATGACCAACTTTTATATTGATAGCGTGAGCCAAGAGGCCCATCAGTGGGTACAACAGCAACAAGCTAATGATAATCTTATTAAGCAGACTTGGTTACAAATAGAGTCATTAGAACGCAAGCGAGAGCTGATACTGAACTTGGTGAGTAACGAGGCGCAAACCCAGCGAGATATTCCTATGGCCGTGCAGCAATTACTGGCTAAGGATCTACAGTATTGGCTAGAAATGGGTGAGGTCCCTAGCATCAGTTTAAGTAACGTAAATCAGTTGGACACCCTTGTATCAACAGTGCAAAGCCAACTGCGTGAACGTATCGACAATTGGTATTTGCAAAACATTGATTTTATGAGCACTTACACCGAACAAATGGGTACAATCTCTAGTTTACGTAACCTAGCCTTGTTTCTACAAATCATGGGCTTAGCCTTGATTTTAGCAAGAGATTTAAGCCGAACCTAGTTTTCTAAAGGAGTTAGCATTGGCTAATATTGAGCACCAAGAGCAGCTAGATGTTGTTGATAAAGTGAGTGTTGTACTGTATCGCATGGCTTGGATAGTGGTAACGCTCTCTTTTGGCTGGGCCAGTTACAGCGGAGCTTATCAGCATTCTATTTGGCAGCCCTTATGGTTACTGGCGGTGGGCTGCAGTTTGTTGGCGCATAACCTTCATATCTATAACAAGCTTATTCGTTATTTGGTGGCTGCCTGTGGGTGGCTAGCCTTATGGTTGACGATGAGTTATTACCTCTGGCATTGGCCATTTATGGCTATGTTTTCGCTAGGGGCTTTTTATGCCGTAATAGGTGCTCTAGCGTATAAAGAAAGCTTTTGTTTTAACTTGGGTTTACTGCGCTGGATGCCATTACTGCTAGTGGCAGACTGGGTACTAAGCTTAGGCGATTGGCAAGCTTTACGGGTTGTTAGCTTATTGCTTGCGGCGATTGGCTGCTTACTCATCGCTTATCATAAAATCAAACAGCCGCTGTATTACGACATCGGTAAGCGCAGTCACTATCAGCTGTAATCTTTATAAGCGTGAGTCGTTTTTTGAGAGGGCGACTGGATTGACTACCGGGATTAATGCGTGAAATCCTCGTAGTAGCAAGAGCATGCGCATCTTATAGTCAGCGGTAAAAAATTGCTGCTTAAACGAGTCTTCGGCTACTTATTGATTAATTTTCAACGTATTATCTAGCTCAAGTTAAACGCTGTTTATTGCTAGAGTTTGCATGTTATTACTGGTTGTTATCTACCTAGCTTTCATTAGTTTAGGCCTGCCCGATTCGCTGTTGGGATCTTCTTGGCCAGTTATCAGCACCGATTTAAACACCAGCCTAGAATTTGCCGGGGTGGTGTCTTTTGTTATCAGTGCCGGCACGGTCATCTCAAGCTTAGTCGCTACACGAGTGATCCATTATTTGGGCACCGGTAACGTGGTCGCCATTAGCGTATTGATGACCGCATTGGCCTTGCTGGGGTTTAGTGTTGCCAGCAGTGTGTGGTTTTTGGTGTTACTGGCGGTTCCACTGGGCTTAGGTGCTGGGGCAGTCGATGCCGCCTTGAATAATTTTGTAGCCCTACATTACAAATCAAAACACATGAATTACTTACATTCTTTCTGGGGCGTTGGAGCCACCGCTGGGCCGTTAATTATGGCAGTTTACATTAGCCAGCAAGATGGGTGGCGCGATGGTTATTCAAGCATTGCTTATATTCAGTTTGCTATCGTCGCGGTACTTATCATGGCATTACCGCTGTGGAAACGGGTAAAACTAAGCTTAAGTCCTGTAAAAGAAGGCGAACCTTCGCAGTTTGTTACTAACTCAATGGCCCTTAAGATCAACGGGGTCAAATTGCAGCTAGCGATGTTTTTTTGCTACTGCTCGCTAGAGGCAGGGGCAGGCTTATGGGCAGCCAGCTATTTAATTATTGAAAAAGGGATCACCCCTGCTGATGCTGCATTTTGGACCGCTATGTACTATTTAGGCATTACCATTGGGCGATTTATTTCAGGCTTTATCGCCGAACGATTCAATGAAGACCGACTGGTGCGTTATGGCGTGGCGATTATCTTTGTGGGGGTAAGCTTAATGTTGGTACCTTTATCACCGCTATTCGCCAAAATAGGTCTGCTATTCATTGGTCTAGGTTGCGCACCGATATACCCTAACACCATTCACCTAACACCGTTGCGGTTTGGTAAACGTTCTTCTCAAGCCATTATTGGTTTGTCTATGGCTACTGCCTACGTGGGGACCACTTTAATGCCGCCATTTATTGGCGTACTCACCACCTCGTTTTCCTTCATGGCGTTGCCGCTCGCCTTGTTAGTGTTTTGTGTGGTGATGCTATATACGAGCGAACGGCTAAAGCAGTTAGCTTAACAAACCTTGCTGAGTCGGCCTAAGTCGTGTGTTTGCCAACCTGTAAACTGCAGCGGCTTAACCCTCGCTGCAGCTTACTTTTTTAAATTAAGCTTCGCGCTTAGTTCGACAGTAACGCTATCAGTTCATTCTCTGTTGCTGGGATTTTTTCTAATTCTATTCCAGCCGATACTCCACCTTTAAGCATATAGGCAGACGTTCCGCAGTGATCGTAATGAAACCACTGTCCGTCAATGCATACGTCGGTGTAACACCGCGGGTCTTGTATTAATTCCATATCACTACCTCAAGCAGAATTATTTACGCCCTTTCAACATAAACCAAGAGGCAGAAAATAAAATATGATCCAAATCAACGGATGGTTTCAGCTACCTCTATGGTGTTAGGGATTATTGTGTAAAGAGTGAGATGGATCTGCTGGTGCACTAGATTTGGTCAGTAACCATTTAGGCGCTGCGCCAATAGATAGGCTGATTACCTCAAGTGTATTTGTGTATTATGTTGACAATGTAGTCATTGCGTCTGGAGTAATAATGCTGAAGTGGGGAGTGGCACTAAGCCTTAGCTTATCGCTAATTGGCCAAGTGCAAGCGCTTGAAAATGAACTGGTGCTCGCTGCATTAAAACGTACTCAGCAGCCAGTGACTTATGACGGTTCGTATTTTTCTTTAGATTACCCCAATGGTGATGTGCCCGCACATTTGGGGGTTTGTACCGATGTGGTGATTCGCTCATACAGGGCCATTGGTATCGATTTACAAGTGCAGGTTCATGAAGATATGCAGCAACACTTTGCCGCTTATCCCTCAACGCGTATTTGGGGTTTAAGCCGCACTGATAAAAATATCGATCATCGAAGAGTGCCCAATCTACAGGTGTTTTTTGCGCGTAACGGCGAATCTTTTAGCATTACACACAGGGCCGATAGTTATTTACCGGGCGACATTGTCACCTGGATGCTTCCCGGAAACCTGCCACATATTGGCATCGTGACCGATAAGCTAGCGCCTAGTGGTAGGCCTAAAATTGTACATAATATCGGTCTAGGCCCGCAGCTTGAAGATATGCTGTTTGATTATAAAATTACCGGGCATTACCGCTATCACCCTGCCTTGTAGCGGTGAGTTGCGTTGCTAGTGTTGATGCGCCAGTTTAAGGTGCTGTTCGACAAAAAACGTGGTTCTATTTTTGTTGATGCATTGCCTTAAAGCGCTGCTTTAAAAACTGGGTGAAGGCTTGTACTTTGCTAATGCGGTGCATATCTACGTGAGTCGTTAGCCATTGGGGGATTGCCCATTGTACAGGTGGTTCGATTAACGGGTATAAGTCTGGATGTTGCTTGGCTAACCAGCAGGATAAGGGGGCTGCGCCAAAGCCTGCCTTTATTGCTGGGATAAAGGCGTTAAAGTCGTTCACTCGCAGGCTAATTTGCTGCGGGTCTACTTGGCTATTCATCCAATGAATCGCACTAATTTGCGAGTAGGGCTCGATGGTGGAAATAAGTCGATGCCCGACAACCTGCTCTAACGAGCGTATACGGCCATATTGTTGAACATAGCTTTTAGACCCGTACAAGGTCATCGGGATTTCCCCTAAGTGTTGCACCACGTAATCCAAGTCTTTGGGTTTATTGCCAGGGCGAATACTTACGTGTGCTTCACCATGTTCTAGCTTTAGAATTCGGCTATCGGCCGCGTATTCCATTTTAATACTGGGATAAAGTGTCTGAAATTCAGCTAACAAGGGCAGCAGAATGTCTGCCATATTGTTTACCGTAGTGAGCACTAAGGTGCCAGAGAGCTGGTTATCTGTTCCTGCCAGCTTACCCAATAAACGGTTGAAGTCGTTTTGAGTATTTTCGGCAGCTTGGGTTAGCATTATACCGGCTTCGGTTGGCTGGTAACCGCGAGCGTGGCGATGAAATAAACGGGTGCCTAAGCGTTCTTCTAAGGCATTTATCCGTCGTAATACCGTACTGTGGTGAACATCTAAGGCTTCTGCCGCGGCGGTAAGCGTACCTAAGGTGGCAACCTGATAGGCAATGTGGATGTCGTTCCAATCACTTTTGTGTGCATTCATGCACAGAAGTGTTGCACAGGTAGTGTTTTTCTTCAAATTTGCTTGTGTAACAATGCTCTCAAATCGAACACAAATTCCACTTTCAGGCTAAACCTAGGAGCACAACATGATTAAATTAATCGCTATTGCAGGCAGCTTACGCGCTCAATCTTTTAACAAAAACTTGGTTAAAATAGCCGCTCAAGGTGCAGAAGATGCGGGGGCCGAAGTGCGTTATGTCGACTTGGCTGATTTTTCCATTCCGCTTTATTCTGAAGATTTAGAAGCCGAGGGTACGCCTGCTTCTGTGAACGACTTAAAGCATTTATTCGCTCAAGCCGATGGTATTTTGTTAGCCAGTCCTGAGTATAATGGCTCTATCTCTGGGGTGTTAAAAAACGCCTTGGATTGGTTATCGCGCCCGTCCAAAGATGCGGAGATTGGCCCCGCTTTCCAAGGCAAAGTTGCAGGCATTATGGCGACATCTCCTGGTGGTTTAGGGGGGATACGCGGTCTGGCGCATACGCGTGATATTTTGTTCAACTTAGGGGTAATGGTTAGCCCTAAGCAAGTGGCCGTGGGCTCGTCTTATCAAGCGTTTAACAGCGAAGGCCAGTTAACGGACACTGATATGGAGCAGCGAGTAAAAGCCTTGGGGGCAGAGGTTGCCGAGACAGCTAAACGCTTAGCAAGTTAAACGAACAAACGACAAGGCTCATTTAATGGTGGCGGCTTACGGCTGGCCGCTCCCGTTTAACTAGCGGCTTGTCAATTTCACCAAACCGGTTTGGCTAATGGCAATGCGAACCGTCAAGCTTAAGGTGGTCGCGATAGAAATACTCAGCATCACAAAAATAGCGATAAGAATGACTAGCTGATACTTAACGGCGATGATGGGGTCACTGCCAGCCAAAATTTGTCCGGTCATCATCCCTGGTAGAGTGACTAGCCCTACCGTTGTCATTGAGGCCAGCACTGGCGCAAAAGATTGCTGCATAGCGGTTTGCACAAAGCCCAGAGTGGCTTGTTGGCGGTTGGCGCCTAACGCTAAGTAAGCTTCATATTCACTGGTTTTTTCGCTTAAGGCGTTAAATAAGCGTTGTAGTGCAACAATGTTGGCACTAAGGCTATTGCCCAATAACATGCCCGCTAAGGGAATTAAGTATTGGGCACTGTAAACAGGGCTGGGTTTGAGTAAGGCAAAGAGCAAAATCAGTAACAGTGGGCTTAGCCCTAGTATCAAGCCGCTGAGCACCGGAATAAATAGGGCTTTTTGTGGCAATTTAGCTTTGCCAATAATGGCACTAGCGCCTACAACAAGCATTAGTGCTAACCAAAGTACATTTACCCAAAGACTGTCTAAATCAAATAAAAATTGTAGGTAAATGCCCAGCAATGCCAGCTGCACGGCCATTCGCACTAAGCTAATAGCGATGTCTTTGCCAAGGGAGAGTTGAAAGTGCCAGTTGATTAATACTGGGATAAGCAATATCGCACTAAACATTGCAAGAGCAGACCAACTAATCTCTATCGTCACCGGTGAATTCCATCCTACACAACAAGCAAGAAAAATAGCGCTAAAGCCAAACTATAACTAGTGTAGCGCGCCATTTTCTCAGAGTCTTGTATTGGGGGGGGCCAAAATGTTTGTGCGGCTGTTTAGCTAGCTTGTTTGGCTGAATCAGTTTGATATACCCGAACACAGTTTTTGCCTTCGGCTTTAGCTTGGTAAACGGCTTTGTCTGCCGCTTTCATCATTTCTTCATGGTGCCGCATCTTGTCGTTACGGTGGGCAATCCCTACACTTACACTGACCTTGTATTGTTGCTTGTTGATTTGCATTGCGTCGATACGCTCACGTATGTCGTTACCTAAACGTAGGCTGCCTTGCGCATCGGTATTGGGACAAATCAACAAAAACTCATCACCGCCTAAACGTGCTACTACGTCGTCATTTCTCACTGATTCACGTAATGATCTTGCTAACAACATAAGCACGGCATCGCCCGCATCATGACCATTACGATCGTTAATCTGTTTGAAATGGTCAGCGTCAATCATCATGCAAGCTAAAGGGGTATCTTGTTTTAAAGATTGTCGCCACAGCTCTTTTAATTGGATCATGGCATGGCGTCGATTAGGCAAACCAGTGAGTACATCAGTATGCGCCAACGATTGCAGATGGCGATTAGTTTTTTGTAAGGCTAAGGTTCGCTCTTGTACTTTCTGCTCAAGATTTTGGTTGAGCTCGAGCAATTCGTGATTGCGTAAACTTACCTGATGAAATAAACCGCGTAAGGCGGCAATTAGCGGTTCGGTGGCTAAGTCGGCAGGCTGCTCTGTTTTGCTAAAAGCCAGTGCAGGTGGATCACCAGCTTGGATATATTCTAGTTGCTTAGCAAGCACTTGGTCGATGCCCAATATGTGATAGGCCAACCATTGAATCAGGTAGTCGAGCAGGTGCTTAACTTTTTCTTGTTGGCTGTTGCTATCAAGTACCTTGAGGTTGGCAACTTCCGCTAAAAATTCATGATGAGCTTTGATGTGGGCTTTGCGATGTCTGGGATCAACCCGATTCACCGCCATCAGTGTTTCTTCTTCTTGGAAGTGCTCAATAACATAACGATTGAGCTCTACAGACAGTGATTCAATCGCTTCGCTAGGGTTATCTTGTTCGGTGAGTTGCTCACCAATCTGATTGATAAGATCGATCAAATTACGGTGCTGTTGATCAACCGTAGTTAAACCTGTCTCAAAGTCAGAAGTCCAACGAAATGATTCCATATCCTGCTGTCCAGCCTATCAATAATATAAGGACTAAAACTCAATGGTGGCATACTAGGTTTAGCTCACCAAAAGAAGGGGGCTACCTTACCGACTAATTAGAACAGTAAAGCTAATCTATATCAAAAAAACATCAATTCAAAGGCAGTTTATCAGGCTTTTCTTCCATTTTATGCCTTTGCTTATGCCTAAATATTGTTCAAGAAGATTAAACTTTTCGGCTATGCTGTTTCGCTGCAAAATATTGGCGTATGCTAATCTACAAGTCGAAAGCTGCTGTTATTACAATCTGCTAGAGAGGTGATAAGTGGAACAAAATTTAACCTTAGAACAAACCCGTGTTATTGGCGCACTGTTAGAGAAAGAAACCACCACTCCAGACCAATACCCTTTGTCGCTAAATGCCCTAACCTTGGCGTGTAATCAAAAAAGTAACCGTGAACCAGTAATGGCCCTATCAGAAGCTGAGGTTCAAGATGTCTTGGTGCAGCTGCAGCAATTACGCATGGTTACCGAGGCCCCGATGGCTGGCCGCGTGGTGCGTTACCAACATCGTTTCTGTAATTCTCAATTTGGCGGTTTACAGTTAGATGAGCAACAACGAGCGATTATTTGTTTGATGTTTTTACGTGGCCCACAAACGCCGGGGGAATTGCGTACACGCAGTCAGCGCCTAGCTAATTTTGCTAGTGTGCAACAAGTAGAACAAAGTCTGCAGGCACTGGCCGATCACGACAGCGGTAAATTGGTGTTAAGGTTAGAGCGTGAGCCAGGCAAGCGTGAATCACGTTACGCCCATCTATTCTCTGGTGAGCCGACCTTGCCAGCAGCCAGCAGTGTTGCAGCAACCCCAGTCATTGTTGAACAACACACTGATTTACAACAGCAAATAGACTTGTTGCAACAAGAGTTAGTCGCGTTAAAACACCGCGTAGAAGAATTAGAAAAATAAAAAAAGGCCAGCAATCTGCTGGCCTTATCTTTTAGTTGCTAGCTTAGTGGAAGGGGAAGATGTAATTCACCCATCCTTGCATTCTCAATAATACTTTTCTGATTACCGATACATGATGGAAGTGGTCAGTATAAATGGCAACATGGCCACTGATTCCCATCGGGAAGTGAAATTCGTCAAAGCGTTCTTCGGGGTCAATTATCACTAAAGCGCGGCTATGTTTAAAGAAAGTTTCTGCGCCGCGTAAATTACCATTGGCCTGAAACTCACCTTCGGCAATCGTGGGCATGACTTGCCTTACGGTTCCTTTAAATACAATACCTGGTTGGGCGCTAACAATGAACTCTGCTTGGTCGCCCGATTTAAGACGCTTAATTGAGTTTTCCCAAAAGGCACCGACAAACATCGACTCTTCTTTAGGGATAAAGGTCATTACCGGTCTTAAGGGCATTGGCACTGCTACCATCCCTTTACGTAGGCCGACCTGTGTCACGTAGCCGTCGGTAGGTGCATGTATCACGGTTTGTTCTAAGTCGAACAGTGCCTTATCCAATTGGCTTTGTAAGCTGGCCACGCTGGTGTTTACGCCGTCAAAGGTAGACTCGTAGGCTAATTGAGCTCGCATTTCATTGGCGTCTGCCACTTGTAATTGTGCTTCGGCAGCCAGATAAGCTTGTTGACGATTTTCTACTTCTAGCTCACTAAATGGGCTATTTTTTCCGCCTTTCTTTCGGCCATCGGCATAGCGTTGATAAGCTTGTTGAGTTCTATCGCGCACCGCTTTGGCTGACGCGGTAGTCGCTTTAGCACTGGCCAACTGGGCATACAATTGTGGTACTTGTTGCTGAGCCGCCGCCAATTCGGCTTGGCGTTGCCGCACTATGGCTTCAAAGGGCTCAGGGTCAAGTTTAAACAGTACATCACCTGCCTTGATTAAGCGGTTGGGTTCAACTGGCACGTCGATCACCTTGCCACGCACTAAAGGCATAATAGGCACCGAGGTATACACTTGGCGAGCGTTGGCGGTATAGGGGTGGTTATAGTTCATTAATATAATTAATGCCCCAATGATTATTACCCCACCTAATACGGCGGTAGGCACGGTCCACTTAGTTAAGGGAATATTGAAAATTTTGAATATGGCAATACACATGCCGGTATAAGTGAGGATAAGCAATAAATCCATTATTGGTTCTCCTGTTGTTCTAGTTGTTGCACATGTTTACTAATAATGGCCACTTGGCGTTTCAATTTGCTGATTTCGGCGGCCATTTCATCTTCACGAGATGCTAGCTGCTGCTCTTTTCCTTCGAGCTGTTGTTGCCTATCTTCAAGCGCTTGTTCTTGTTGTTCAAGCTGTTTAAAACCCCAACCTCGGTCTTCGCGGTATAAGGTGGCCCAGATCCATAAAAAGGGCCAAAGAACATGTAAGGTAAACAAGCTAACCCAACCGGCAACATGAATCGCATCTTGATGGGGATGGTTGCGATGCTTTGATATTTCATAGGGGATATCGTGAATGGCGATAATGCCGTAAAACAAGGTTAGGCCTACAAAGAACAGTAAACCCAGCGCGAAAAAATCCAAAAACATAGTCCCTCCTTGGGATATCTTTGCGATTAATTGAAACTAACATTCAGCTTAAATCAAATGGGTCGATAACGATACTAAGCAATTAAGTATTGATAACGATAATGGTTAAGCGGCCTTATTTTGTATTCGCGAGCTAGGCTTAACTGTTGCGGTAGTGTCATCAACACCATAGAGGTCACCATGAAGTTATGTTTGGTAGAACAGGTTTGGGATAAAGGCGAGCACAACGCTTTTACAGACTTATGCGATTTTAACTCAGCATTGTGGTTGTGTTTTCGTGAAGCCGAAGGCCATGTCAGCCCAGAGGGTGATATTCGTATTCTGCGTAGAGCGGATGATCAGAGCCATTTCAGCGCAGCGGCATTGATTCATGTAGAGGGTATCGATTTACGTGACCCCAAGCTGGTAGAAAGCCCAGATGGTAAGTTACTACTCACTTGCGCTGGGGTAGACCGCAGTGCAGAGCGCCAAATAATCCAAAGTTATATTGCCTGGTCTAGTGATGGCATCACTTGGTCTGAGCTTAGCCCTCAAGGCGAGCAGGGCATGTGGTTATGGCGCAGTCGCTACCTGAATGATGTGGCGTATTCAGTGGCTTACAATTACAGCCTAGATAAAGTGAGCTTATATAAAATGGATGCTGAGCAGCAATACCAGTTACACGTAGACCCTTTATTTAGCCTTGAACAAAACGGTTTAGCTTACCCCAATGAGCATGATCTTGCCTTGTTAGATGATGGCTCGGCCTTGTGTTTATTACGCCGTGATAAAGACAGCGGCACTGCCCAATTAGGTTCAGCTACCGCGCCTTACCTTAACTGGGATTGGCTAGACTTAGGCGCACAAATTGGCGGCCCAGTAATGCTTAAACTTGATGATGGCCGAGTATTATGCGCGGTACGTTTATATGAGCCGGTGCGTACCAGTTTGTGTTGGCTTCAGGTAGAGCGGGGCCAACTGAAAGAAGTGCAGGTTTTACCCTCTGGTGGAGACACCAGTTACGCTGGGCTAGTGCAGCGCGGCGAGCGCATCTATTGTAGTTACTACTCTAGCCACCACGATAAAACGGCTATCTATATGGCAGAGTTAGATTTAAGCCAAGAGTAAATAGCTAAACCACGGCAACAAAAAAGGCAGCTGTAATAGCTGCCTAAATGATCCGCTGTTGCTACTAGAACTTATAACCAAAGCCAAAGGCTGCTATGCCACCTTTGCTATCGTAGAACGTAATGTTTGAGTCGGTATCGTTGTAGCCACCCAATATATTAAACATGGCGTTTTCCCAACCAAAAGGTTGTTGATAAACGTAGATGGCAAACAGTGATATTTTGTCGTCTTTTTGGGTTTGATTATCAAATACTGGGTTGCTTCCAGAGTATTTAGTTTGGCCATATTCAGCGTTTACAGTGAATAGATGCTGACCAGAGCGGTACAAACTGTTTAAGCGCAAAGCATATTGGTCAAAGTCGTTGGCGCTGCCATCAGCTTTGGCGGTGGTATATAACAAGGCGGGTGATAAAAACCATTTGCGCGACAAAGGCACAAAGGTTTCGGCAATAACACGGTGTAAATCGGCATTACGGTTCAGAGCTTGGGCTTCGCTTGAATTTGCCCCGAATAATGCCACTCCACTTTGCTCGTTATCTACGGTGCGTTTAGCGTAGGCATATTCTAGAGTTAACGGGCCATCAGCTATCGCTTCGTAACGTATCCGCCCACCTTGGTAGTTCTCATCGGTTTCTTGTCTGGCGACACCAGTAACATAAGGGTCACTCCATGTGTCATTCATGAAAGGTAACTCGGGGAAGTAAGCAGCAGTAATTTTACTGCGATCGCTTAACGCTCGGGTGTAACCGAGCTCGTATTGAAATTGTGCTCTGCCTAAATTCTCGCGGCTGTTACCTAAGAAAAATTGGTTTTTAAGATCTTCGGTGGTGTAGTCAACACGGACCAGTGGGTAAACAATCACTGAGCTAGAGCTTTTACCGTTGTTGTTAAGATCTTTGGTGATTTTATTATCGTCATCGGTAGAGAATTGGTTTTGGCCGCTTACGTAACCGACGTTTAAGTTGATGGTTGCAGACCAGCCAGACTCTTCGGCTAACGGGCGAGCATCTGCGGCAACACTCAACAACATACTACAGCACACTAACGAGCTTACTCGTTTAAACATTAGTCACATCCTTGTATCTGGGTAATCTTAGTGAAATCATTATCTTGGATTAATACTACTAACGTTAATGATAGATGAATAGATCAACGTTTGTTTTATCTTTTACTCAACGTAAACTGGCCGCTATTTGTACCGTTAGCCACTGAATCGTTGCGCTCCCTGCTTAACCGGCGCTAGCTTGAAAGACTTGTTCGGTTTTTGTTGCGTATTAAAGGGTTGAGTGTGGATAGAAAAACAGAGCGACTGGCGCTCTGTGGTTGATTTATATCGTTTAGTGCAGACTTTAATCTAGCTCTGAGAATAAACTGCGGTCAAAAGATTTTTCACAGTAGTGACATTTCAGTTTGATGTCTGTTTTTTGGTGTCTTACATAAAAATGGCTGTCGATAGGTTCGTTATGGCTTATACAATTACTATTTGGGCAAGCAAACACCGCCTTGATATAGTCGGGCGTAGACACGTGGAACTTTCTCACCACCTCAAAATCTTCAATTAAGTTAATGGTGGCATTGGGGGCAAACAAGGCCAACTGATTGGCTTGGTTCTCATCAAAAACGGTATTTTCAACTTTGATCAAATCTTTTTGTTGTTGCTCTCCGCTGGGTAAGTTTAAGCCAACGGTAATTCGTTCTTGAGCTGCCGATAGTTGGAAAAACTTTAATATCTTAATGCCTTGCCCTGCAGGCACGTGGTCAATCACTGTTCCGTGAGCAATCGCTTCAACTTGCAACTTCTTTTTCATTATTGCGCTCCAAATTCGTTAGTCATAATTAGCGCTAATAAGGCTTGGCGCGCATAAACACCGTTCTCAGCCTGCTCGAAATAATAGGCATAAGGCGTGTTATCAACGTCGGTAGTGATTTCGTCAACTCGTGGTAGCGGATGCAAGATCTTAAGGTTGTCTTTGACCTGCTCAAGCATATTGGCGCGTAGAATAAAGCTTGATTTAATATGTTGGTATTCAGTTTCGTCGAAACGTTCTTTTTGCACGCGGGTCATATATAAGATGTCGAGTTCGTCCACCACTTCTTCAATACTGTCGTGCAGACTGTATTTGATTTCTCGCTCGTTTAACTCTTCAATAATATAGTCGGGCATCGCCAGTGCTTTGGGGGCAATAAAGTAAAATTCGCAGCCAAAGAGTGACAAAGCTTGAGTGAGAGAGTGAACCGTGCGGCCATATTTTAAGTCACCGACAAAAGCGACTTTTAAGCCTTCTAAACTACCTTGGGTTTCAAAGATCGTGAACAAATCTAGCAAGGTTTGGGTAGGGTGCTGGTTTGAACCGTCGCCACCGTTAATCACCGGTACATTCGAAAATTCGCTGGCTAAGCGCGCGGCACCTTCTTGTGGGTGACGCATAAAAAAAGCATCACTATAAGATGAAATAACTTTTACCGAATCAACTAAGGTTTCACCCTTCTTGCCTAAAGAGGTGTTGCCACCATCGGCAAAACCTATCACGCTGCCACCTAAGCGCTGAACGGCCGTTTCAAAAGATAAACGAGTACGGGTTGAAGCTTCAAAAAAACAGCTGGCAACAACTTTGTTTCGTAATAACTCTGGGCGTGGTTGTTGCTTGATGCTAGTGGCTGTGTCGACGATTAACTCAAGCTCCTGACGGGATAAATCAGGGATAGAGATAATGTGCTTTTGATAAAGCGGGTTGTTCATGCTCGCAGATCCTAATCCGATGTGAAATCGGAACAGAATTATAGCAGCGAGCAGTCCCAGTGAATATGATCTTAGTAAGGAATACCAAGATTAATTTCTTTTAGCGTAAAACCTTAGGCGTATTGGCTACTTTTTCGTTCACGATAATCTTGGCAATCAATACAATAGCGCGACTCTGGGCGGGCATTAAGGCGGGCGGTGCTAATATCTTCGCCACAGCCTTCACAAAAGCCATAATCTTGCTCTGCAATACGGCGCAGTGCATCTTTTAAGCTTTTAACGTGGGCGAGGTCATGTTGGCGACGGTTTAGCTGGAGTTGTTGAGACTCTTCTTGGTTGGCGCGATCGACGTCGTCACCTAAATCAACTTTATCTTTGAACAGCTCGTTGTCTTGCTCTAGGCGCTGTTGAGTTTCGTTCAATTGCTCGGTGAGTTGTTGACGAATAGTCTCAATTTGTTGGTCGCTAATCATTTTTTTGAATGTCTTCCTTCCTATTGCGTTAAGCGCTAACGATTACCTTATATGTAACGCTAATAACCCAAAAATTAGTTAATCGACAATTTTAACCACTAGTAAAGCCTTTTCAAAGTGCTTTTTTGGATAAATGTTAGCCAGCTAGCACTTGGGTTTAGATAAATTACCCGTTATTATCTCGCGGCGTTTGCTGGTGGAAGAAAAAGTGCGCTTTTTTGTCAGTTTTGACACCGCAAACTACACTAATAAGGTATCAAACAAGATTTCTGTGATTTCGTATCACACCCTATTGAGGATTGTATGAGTGAATAAAATAAACATGTTGTTGGTTGGGCTTTTGGCATTGGCCACTAACGCAGTAATAGCTCAAGAAGAGAAAGTACTGAATGTTTACAACTGGACTGAGTATATTGCAGAAGACACCATTGCAGAGTTTGAAAAAGAAACTGGCATTAAAGTCATTTACGACGTCTTTGATTCTAATGAAGTATTAGAAGCTAAGTTACTATCAGGTAACACCGGTTTTGATATTGTTGCGCCGTCTCATGACTTTTACGGTAGACAAATTACCGCAGGGGTATACCAACAGCTAGATCGCTCTAAGCTGACCAATTGGGATAACCTTGACCCAAAACTACTCGCCACCTTAGATAGTTACGACCCAGGTAACCTGTATGGTATTCCTTATATGTGGGGAACGACCGGTATTGGCTACAACGTTAATAAAGTAAAAGAAATTCTTGGCGAAGATGCCGATCTTAACTCTTGGTCTTTGGTCTTTGATCCTGAGATTGCCGGCAAGCTAAGCCAATGTGGTATAGCATTTTTAGATGCGCCAAGTGAAGTGATAGCAGCCATGCTGAACTACATGGGCAAAGATCCTAATAGTACTAAATCGTCTGACTATAAAGGTGAGATAGAAAACTTAATGGAGCAATTGCGCCCTAACGTTCGCTACTTCCACAGCTCTCAATACATTAACGACCTAGCCAGTGGAGACATTTGTGTGGCGATTGGGTGGTCTGGCGATGTACTTATGGCGGGTGACCGTGCAGCCGAAGCTGATAACGGGGTTGAGCTAGAATACATTATCCCGAAAGAAGGCGCAGGCGTTTGGTTTGATATGTTTGCCATCCCTAAAGAAGCCAAACACCCAGAAAATGCCCATGCGTTTATCAACTACGTATTGCGCCCTGAAGTGATTGCCAAAGTGACTGATTTTGTTTGGTATGCCAATCCAAATATTAAAGCCACTGCCTTAATCGACCCAGAGATTGCCCAGCACCAAGGCATTTATCCCAATGAAGATGCCGCTAAAAATCTCTACGGCTTTGTAAACGTACCCCCAAAAGTAGAACGCACCCGCACTCGTCTTTGGACCAAGTTTAAAACGGGTCGTTAACATACATATTTAAGCCATTTAAAAGCCAGCGTATTCGCTGGCTTTTTTTTGTCGGTTAATTTTACACCTGTACCAATCTTATTGATATTCTGGCCAATAGTGAATGGCCAGCAGAAAGCTCCTTTACCCTCTCTACTGATTTATTTGTTAAGAATAAAGCGCTGCTGTAATAAACAAACAGCAGTGGATAATAAAAACAACATAAATGGTAAGTTAAGCCTTATTCGTCTAATTAATTTACATACCGAATATATTAACAAGTCCTTAACAACCTAGAGGCTTAATAAAAAAACCTTTAAAAACAGAAGGTTAAAAAAATGTGATCTTGTTATCACTTTTGGCTTGGTGATTGCTATGTTACTTACGACAGTTGTTGCTTTTCACTTTTTTGGTAAGGATAACCGCAATGAAAGCTTCCATCTTTTTTTTAATCACAGCGTTAATCACATTTAATACTTCGGCCGGGATTATACCGGTTTCAGAAAACCCCGCAGAGGCTGCAGGGCCGCTGGTATTTTTAGCCGGTGGTGCATCACCCCATCAAAACCCTGCACTATACCCAGTAGCAAGCTCTGCCAGCACCGTTGATATAAACGACGATGTTAGAGCAACTGTTAGCTTTGACTTACAGGCTTTAGATTTTGCTTCAGATGAAGGTGCATTCTCATTCGATAACGGTTTTTTAGACCTTACCTTCCTTTGGTATTTCGAGGGCATAGAGCAAGCTTTCAGTTATGCAGCTGCTTCTTGGCTAGATATTTCAGAACAACAGTTGGCAGGTTTAAGCTTGTTGACCTTTGTGTCTGATGATTACCTTTTTGCCAATAACTTATTACAAGTAGGCGAGTGGTCACTTTACGCCTATGCCGAACAACAATACGTGGGTGGGTCATTATTTAACGTTACAGAAACGGCTCCAGTACCAGAGCCTGCATCAATTTTGTTGTTTGTGTTGTCTGTTGCCGGTGTCTTTGGCCGTCGTTTATTGCGAACAAAAAACTAATTGATATAAGTTAAGCAGCAGGAGAACGGATTCCCGCTGCTCACCTATGTTGTGCAATAAAGCACCAACATAGGCACGTTTTAGCCAACAAGCTTGGCACAAGGATGTGTTATGGGAAACGAAAGAAATGGTTTTGTTCGCAGCCACGAGTTTGAGTTAGCGCTTGTTTATCGCATTACCGACTTAGTGATCATTTTTGCTACGCTAGCATCATTAGCGTGGTGGAGAAATGGCCAGGTAGACGGTGATTTCAGGCTGTTAGCCATTGGCTTAGGCATGGTGTTTCTGGTTATTGCAGAGTCTTTCACTTTGTACCGCTCATGGCGGATAGCCTCAGTGAAAGAGCAAGCGCAAACAACATTAAGTGTTTGGCTGATAACAGTGGCAATAATACTCGCGATTAACTATTTCTTAAAAGTTTCTGATAACTACTCACGGCTAGTATTTGGCGGTTGGCTGTTAGTCACGCCTATCGCATTGATTGTATGGCGGATGGTATTTCGTGAAATACTCGCCTTATTAAGAAAAACGGGCTACAACACTCGTAAAACCCTCATTATTGGTGTATCTGAAACAGGCTTAAGGCTACACCAAGAGCTGATATCTAACCCCGACTTAGGTTTACGCTTTATTGGTTTCTTTGATGATCGCGACAGTGCTCGCCTAGGCGACGACTCTCATTATTTTGGGCCGGTAGGCTCGGTAGCTAAAGCCTTAGAGTTAGCCAAAAATGGCGAGGTAGACCATGTGTATGTGGCACTACCAATGCATGCCAAAGATAGAATCACCGGTTACCTCAAGCAGTTGTCAGACACCACCTGCACCACCTTTATTGTTCCCGATTTTTTCACTTATAACTTGATTCACTCACGTTGGAGCAGTTTAGGCAATATTCAAACTGTGAGTGTATTCGATAGCCCGTTCCGAGGTGTATTTAGTGTAACTGTAAAGCGGATTCAAGATGTGGTGTTAGCCAGCATTATTATCACCTTGATCAGCCCGCTGATGTTAGCGGTGGCCATTGGCGTAAAACTGGGCTCTGCAGGGCCAATATTGTTTAAGCAAGACCGCTATGGCCTAGACGGTAAAAGAATTCGCGTTTGGAAATTCCGCTCTATGAAGGTAATGGAGAATGGCGGCACAGTGACCCAAGCTACCCAAAATGACCCACGGGTTACCCCCTTTGGCGCATTTATTCGCCGCACCTCACTAGACGAACTTCCGCAGTTTTTTAATGTGCTATTTGGCAGCATGTCGATTGTTGGGCCGCGCCCGCATGCGGTAGCGCATAACGAAGAGTATCGACAAGTGGTTGACCGCTACATGCTGCGCCACAAAGTTAAACCCGGCATAACTGGCTGGGCGCAAATAAATGGCTGCAGAGGCGAAACCGACACCCTAGACAAAATGGAGCGCCGTATCGCCTATGACCTGGAATATATCCAGCTATGGAGCTTATGGATGGACATTAAAATTGTCTATAAAACCATTTTCAAAGGTTTTCGCAGCGACCAAGCCTATTAAGGCATTAGATATGCAAGGGAGTATATGAAAGTTACCCGAGTCACTACTGTTATTACCAGTGTGCAATTAATCTCCATAACAGAGGTGGTTTAAATGTTGATAAAGTTAAAGCGTATTTTATTAGTTTGTTGTTTATTGCTGCCTATATTTAATAGCTATGCGGCCAATGAAGACAATTACCGCTTAGGGCCTGGCGATGTAATCAACATTAAGGTTTATGGTGAAGAAGACCTAAGCATGGAGCTGTTAATAAACAACAGTGGCAAAATTGATTACCCCTACCTCGGCCGTTTAAGCGTGAGCGGTGCAACCAGCCAAGAGCTAAAACAAACTATTCAAACCGGCTTAAAAGGTGATTATTTAATTCAGCCGAAGGTAGCCGTAAATATTGTTCAATATAGGCAGATATTTATCAACGGTGAGGTAGAAAATCCAGGAGGGTATGCCTACCAACCGGGTTTAACTATAGAAAAAGCTATTGCACTTGCAGGTGGTTTCACCGAACGAGCGTCTAAAACCAACATTAATGTGAGTTCTGGCGCTAATAATAGCCTTGTATCTAAGGCGACGCTCAATTCTAAAATTCAAGCTGGCGACATTATTGTTGTGAAGGCGAGCTTTTTTTAAGCCTTTAGGCTATTGAATAACAAGGATGTATAAACGTGAATAGAACCGCCAATATCAATATTCACCCTATTGCTAGTGATGATTCATTTCAACAGAATGCTGCTCGGCAGTTTGAGCAAAAAGAGGAGTTGGTTGACTTAGGGCAATATTTTAAAGCGGTGTGGAAGCGCTGGCCAATGATTTTTGGTTTTACTTTTCTGGCCGCTTTATTGGCTACATTAGCTGCTTTTTCTATTACTCCTGTATATCGGGCTACAGCTACATTACTTATAGAAGCTGATCAGCGTAAAGCTGTATCTATTGAGGATGTTGTTGGGGTGGATACTTCTAAACAGGAATACTATCTCACCCAGTTTGAATTACTCAAATCACGAACAATTGCTCAGAAAGTGATAGACAAATATGGGCTGGAAAAACTACCTGAGTTTAACGGAGATAAACCGACGACCACGTTAGATAAGTTTAAAAATCCTGTAAGCAGTCTTCGAGGACTAGTTCATAACTCAGTGTTACTACAAAGCATGTTTGACATGGGGCAAGGTCCATCGGAAATAGATCAACAATTAGTTAGAAAGCACACTGTAATGGAATCTTTTCGGGAACGCTTAAGCATAAGCCCTGTTAGAAAAACACAATTAGTTAAAATCAGTTTTGATTCCGAAGATAAGAGACTAGCTGCAACTTTGGCTAATGCGGTAGGCGAGGCTTACATCGAGGGTAATCGCGACTCTAGATTGCAAGCAAGTCAAGAAGCAACAACTTGGTTAGAAGATCGTTTAACTAAGCTTAAAGCTTCTGTTACACAGTCCGAAACTCGGTTGACTGGTTTCCTCGAAGGTGAAGGCTTAGTGGATGTTAGTGGTATAGACAGCCTAGCTTCCACTGAATTAAACGATATAAGCCGCCGTTTAAGCGATGCTCGTGACAGAAGGGTTGCAGCTGAATCGTTATATTATGTATTGCAAGAAAATAGGAATGCCGGATTAGCACAATTATCATCTATATCTGCAATATCAAATCACCCTCAGTTGCGTGATGTACGTATGGCTGAAATTGAGGCCGAGCGTTTAGTCTCAGAGCTAAGTAAACGGTATGGCCCTAAACACGACAAAATGATTCAAGCGCAAGCCCAGCTAGCCTCAGTGAAAGACAGAACAAATAAAGTGCTTAACAGCTTGGCAACGGGGATTGAGAAAGAACTTCGTGGCGCACGCAAACAAGAAAGTGCAATTCAAGTTGAGTTGAATGGTAAAAAAGACCAATTTCAAGGTATCGCCGTTAAGCGTGCGACTTACGATGCCTTGAAACGAGATGTGGAAAGCAACCGCAAGCTATATGATTTATTTTTAAATAGACAGAAAGAAACGGCTGCTACGACAGATTTTCAATCTGCGGTAGCTAGGTTTAGCGATAGAGCTGAAGCCCCCCTTCTTCCTGAGAAGCCAAATAAGAAGCTGATGGTTTTACTTGCCGCGTTTATAGGCGCGACCTTAGCAATAGGCCTCGCTCTAGTAGCTGACTCTTTTAAAAATACCATTGAGGGTATCGACGATATTAAAAATAAATTGCACCTCATTCCTCTAGGCTCGATCCCAATTCTTAACAAACGATTGATGAAAAAAGGCGTGGTAGCCGACTTGCTGTCAGAAAATGGAGATTATGTTTTTACTGAGTCAATTAGAACTATAAGAACTTCATTGCTTCTAAATATGGCAGCTAAAGAACGGAAAATTTTAGCAGTGACCTCTTCGCTGCCAGGCGAAGGTAAAACAACGACTTCTATATCTCTAGCCGCAGCAGTTGCAAAAATGGAAAAAACGTTACTAATTGACTGTGATTTAAGGAGGCCTTCACTAGGTGAGCGATTCAACTTGGCCAATGGTTTACCGGGCGTAACAAATATTCTGGCGATGGGTGATGATATTGATGATTGCATTTATAATCATGAGGTCTCGGGGCTAGATGTACTGCCAGCTGGTATGTTAGTCAACAACTGCCAAGAGCTTTTATCTGGTGAGTTATTTATTAAACTCATTCAAAAGCTATCTCTTAAATATGAAAAAATAATAATAGATACTCCTCCGTTAGTTGCAGTTTCTGATGCCATTATTATCGGGGATATAGCAGATAGTCTACTTCTGGTCGTGAGCGCAAATACTACAAAGCTGCCATTGGTAAAACAAACTATATCTAGCTTAATTGACCATGGTGTAAGTGTAGAGGGAGTGGTTGTAAATAAACTAAATCTGAAAAAATCCGATACTAGTTATTATTACCAGGCAGAACAAAAAAATGTAGCCACCGGATAGGTTAATAAATGAAAAGAGATTATAAAATTGACCTGTTCAGAGTTTTGGGTGTCCTTATTATCATGGTTGCTCACTCCCACCCACCTGGTGTTGTATTCCAAATTAGGAATTTTGGTACGCCATTGCTTATAGTTGCTTCCGCTCTTGCAACATTGTGTATTTATCCGAATGGTGTGAATGATATATGGGTTTTTTATAAAAAAAGGTTTTTAAGTTTAGTTGTTCCAGCATGGAAATTCCTTGTTTTGTTTTTTTTGTTTTTTTTGTTTTGGAGTGCTATTAGTAGAGAAGAGTATCCATTCTCTATCAGCGAGATTGTAGAAACTTTTGCTTTTTATGAAGGTATCGGTTTTTTTTGGATATTTAAGGTATATTTGTTATTGGCGGTTATAACGCCGTTTTCATTAAGGTTTTCAAAGTCGGGTGTCTCTAATTTTTCATATTACTTAATAATACTATTGAGTTACATTTTTTATGAAGCAACCTTGATGGTTTTAGAGCGAGTGTTAAGTGATCAAGTTTGGATGGTTCTGGGGAAAACGATATTTATAGTATTCCCATATTCACTTATATTTCTATTGGCTCTCAGGCTAGAGCGTCTCTCGTCAAAATCTATAGTAGTTGCTTCAATGATTTTCCTTTCATTTTTCATTTTTGTGGTTACAAAGGTATATGTTCAGGACGGAATATTGTTACCAACTCAGGTATATAAGTACCCACCTAGGGCATATTACTTAGCGTATGCATTATTCTGTATTCTATCTCTTTATATTATAGTGTTTAGATCTCGTTCTTCTTGTTTTTTAGAAAATAGATTTATAACCTGGGTTTCAAAGAATTCGCTTGATATATATTTGTTTCACATTGTAGTGTTTTATGTTGGAGATATAATAATTGGCCCGTTATGGGTGGATTCCAATTTTATTTTAAGGTTGCTAAGTCTATGCGTCTTTAGCTGCGTCTTGTCATTTTTTAAGTTTTCTATTTTTAATGATTACTTGAAACGAAAGAATGGGTTTTTAAGTGTGATGGGTAAGCTTACCAAATGATCATAAGTAATTTGGCTTCGCGCAGTTATTCCATAAAGTATTTGGTTAATTCTTTATGGATGATGTTGGACAAATTTTATTTATTAATTGGTGGCTTTATTATAACTACTATGGTCGCCCGTCATATTGGTCCAGAACTATTCGGTCAATTGGCTTTAGGTTTGTCTATAGTTTTAGCTATAACATCAATTTCACAATGGGGTAGTGGCTTTACCATTTTCAATAGTTCTGTAATAAATAAAGTCAGAGCCGCTAGATTAATTAGCAGTACAGTTGCATACAGATTAGTTATTTACATTATTTTCTGGTGTTTTATTAGTGCTTTACTGTTTGTTAATTTTCCTCGTGATGACTTTATATTGATAGCTTTCGTGGGGTTGTCTGGCGTATTTGTAGCGCTTGATGTATATCAGTATTATTTTAATGGTGTTTTGCAGTCGCGAGTGAATGCGAAAGTGACAATTTTTGCCAAGACAATATCTTTTGCGATGCGCTTTATTTTTGTTTTATATAGCCTTGATATTTATTGGCTTGTATCTAGCTATTTTCTTGAAGGATTTATCATTTCTTATTTGAAGCGTAGATGTATGCCTTCCTCTGTAGTCAGCCCAAAGATAAAGCGAGCGTATCAAAAATCATTTTTCTATAAGGGTATACCACTTTGTGCAACGACATTTTTTACTTTGTCTTACGTGAAAATTAACGAGATTGTTGTATCTGATTTATTGGGCTTTCATGCAATGGGGCAATATGCTTGTGCACTAGCCTTAAGTGCTGCGTGGACTTTTGTTCCTATTTCTTTAGGAGTGTCTTTGTTAAATAAACCTCTATCGATGAAGGACGGTGAAGAGAAAAATAAATATATCTCATTTGTTTTGTTAGTTCAGGTTCTAGTTAGTGTTCCGGTTGTTTTGTTTTTGTTTGTTTTTTCTGATTGGTTGGTCCTAATGACGTTTGGGGCCGGGTATGCTGATGCGGCTAAGATTTTGCCTTTTATATCTTTAGCTGCTTGTTTTAGTTCTATGGGGTTTGTTTCCAATAGGGTCATTTCATCGTATAAAGAGGGCGGAGCCTATTTGTTAAAGAAAACTCTATTGTTATCTTTCTTCAGCTTTCCATTTTCATTTTACTTGGTCAGTTATTTTGGTTTGTATGGAGCTGCCATGTCATTCCTTATTGTTGAGTTATTTAGTGTTACTATTTTCAATTATTTTTTTAGGTCTGGGTTGTTGTTTAATGGCCACTTCGCTCTGTTGTTGACTAAAGGCAGGGTTAGAGTTTATGAGTGATTTATATTTAGTTAATATACTGGCTGTCCCCGTATATCTGGCTTTTTACTTTCTTTCTACTCACATTTCATTAGGTGAAAATGTTAAGGCTGGCCTGTACAAGAAAACACCAAATGCTATGGCTTTACTTGTTGTTTTTTATGGGTTTTCTGCTTTATCATCAGTGTTTATTGACCCCAATATGTATAAGGGGTTTGACCCTTATCTTTATAGTGTAACTGACTTTCTAATATATCATGGTCTGATCTTACTTAGCCTTCTACCGGTTTTTTTTCTAAAAGGAGTTGATTCTAGTTTTTTTAAGTTAAGACCAACTCGAGGAGTTATATATTGCCTTTATTTCGCAGCGTTATTAGTTTTTCTGTCACTAATTTATATAATCCCATTTTCCATAAAAGCATTGACAATGAATTCTATAGAGCTTCGTTTGTTATTACGAACGGGTTTTACAGTATTGCCATCTAACCTTGCTACTACTTTAGCTGTTGCCATAACAAACTTTTACGCGATATTTGCATTTTTATTTTTTTATTGTGTAAGAGAAAGGTTGAGCGTATTTCTGAAGGTTGGGATGTTTTGTGGGGCAATCTCTTATGTCTTTACTACCTTGTGTTTTGGGGGGAGAGACGGAGCTGTGTTTTTCGTAGCTACTATGATATTCATGTATATTCTATTTTCGTCCGAGCTATCGCAAAATAGCAAGGTGAGAATGGAAAAATTGATCAAAGGAGTTGTATTTCTATCAGTCTTTGTTGTTCTTACTATTTCAGTCAGGCGATTCTTTACAAATGGAGATATTTCCGAATTGGTATGGGGTACGTTAGGGTATTTCGGTCAGCAGCCTTATGTTTTTTCAGAGGCTATAAATAAAGAAATTAATTTCCAAGGTGGAGAAAGATACTTTCCTTTGTATTACTTGGTTGTTCATGGCGTAGAGCCTGAGGTTATTAGAACGGATGAGTATCAATGGTCATTTGGTACTTTTTTGTCATCTTTCTATATGTTTAATGGAATGATTGCTTTGTGTTTGATTGTGCTTATTAAGTCATTTTTTCTTTCGGTTTTTTTTAAACTGCATGGCGTTATTAGAAGCCCTGTTTTTGGTATTATTTTGATTTTATATTTCCAATTCATGTCGACGGGTGTTTTTTATTTTAAGTTGGGTCATAGAGCAGGTAATTTCTATTTGTTGATACTTTTTTTTGTTGTTGTTTTATTAGTTTTTCTTGTTAATAAAAGTCGGAGAGGGTTTGGCAATGGAAAATTTGGTTAGTATTTATATGCCTACGTGTAATAGGTTGTCTCTCTTAAAAAGGGCTGTCAACTCTGTTTTGCAACAAAGTCACTCCAATTTTGAACTTATCGTAATAGATGATGCATCAAATGACGGAACGAAAGAATATTTGCTTGACTTAGAAAAGCTAGATTGTAGGGTTTCTTTTTTTAGTAACTTAGAACGAAAAGGTTCTCAATATTGTCGAAATTTAGCTCTTTCAAAAGCTAAGGGCGTATTTGTAACTGGTCTAGACGATGACGACTACTGGAAGAGGGACAGGCTGAAAATTTATCTCAATGAATGGGGCGAACAATATAGTTTTTTAAGTGGAGGAGACTGGTTTTTAGGTAGAGGGTTCTTTGTTAGGAATATATTTAAACTATTAAAGTCATGTTTTGTAAAGTATAAAGTCTATGGCTCGGAACGATTACTTAGTGGGAATGTTGCAGGTAATCAGGTGTTCACAAAAACTTCTTACTTAACCGATATTCAGTTTGATACTTCAATGCCAGCATTACAAGATTTAGATGCATGGTTTAGTCTCGCTAGAAAATATGGGGATTTTAAGGTTTTGAACATGCCTACCCAATACATAGATATGAGTCATGGATACGAAAGAATAACTAAAGCAGGTAATCGAACACAGGCATTAAGGCTGTTTTCCACCAAATATGGCGTAAATAAAGAACAGTTAAAGTTTCTATATTTAGAGAATAAAGTTGGCTTAAGAGAAAATCTATCTTTCAATGAGCAGCTAGCGTTGTTGCGAGGAGGGTTTTACTCCTTGCTGTTAAAGTCAATGAGGGTCTAGTTTAATGATATTTCTAATGGATTTACCTAACCCAGTCCATGGCATGTCTAATATTAATAAGAGTGTTTTGGAAAGAACGCAAAACACAGGCTTGAAAGTTAATGTTATTAACACTGTTCCCTCCTATGCGGCTAGATGGTTCGGTACACCAATGTGGCTAGTTATTAAGATTCTACATTCGTTAATTTGTGTATGCCGACTAGTTGGGACTCTATCATTTTCAAAGAACCGGAGTGTTTACCGACCAATTAATGGCGGAAGTGGTCAGGTGTTTGACTTAGTGTATATTTTGGTTTGCCGATTATTTGGTGCTTCCCTCGTTATTCACCACCATTCTTTCAATTACTTGTATTCATACAAGGCTTTGTTCTCATTGCTAAATAAGCTGGCGGGGTCTCAAGGAGAGCACATAGTGCTTGGGCAGCGTATGGCTGAAGAGCTGAATAATTTATATGGCATCCCTAAAACACGAGTGATGGTGTTGTCCAATGTGGCTTTTTTTAAGGCCAACCAGCTCTTAGATTTCGACTCTAGAAGTCATTTTGTCATTGGTCACCTGGCTAACCTTTGCATTGAGAAGGGCTCTGTAGAGTTTGTTCAACTTTGCCGAGAACTAAAATCTATGGGCTTTGAGTTTACAGCTTTGGTTGCTGGGCCTTTCACAGACAACGAGACTAGAGAAACAGTCCTGCAAGCAGAGAAAGATTTAGATAATTTTCAATATGTTGGTGGTGTTTATGGAGCACAAAAGGACAATTTTTTTGAAAGTTTGGACATTTTTGTTTTCCCTTCAATGTACCGAAATGAAGCCGAGCCTCTGGTGTTATATGAAGCAGCTGTATATGGCTCATTTACAGTTGGTACCCCACAAGGCTGCATGAAGGCAGTGATTGAAGATCTTAAAGGTGTTTGCGTAGCCCCGAGTCCACATTTAGCTAAAGATATAGCGAGACTTATATTTAGTCTCAATAAGAGTGAAGTGTTAAATGTGCATTCAAAACAAAAGAGGTTTAAAGCATTTAGCCTCGCTCAGGTAAAGGCTCAAAAGTCACTTGATGAACTAATTTTAAAGTTTGGGGGTTAAGAATGTATCAGCTACTAGACAAGTTCCCATCTCCAGCCAGTATGCGGGGCAGAAAGGCTATTGTTGTGCAACTATGGTGGTTGATTCAATCAACGTTGTTTGGTTTATCCCCCCAATTTATGTTTGCTTGGAGGCGATGTTTGTTAAGAGCGTTTGGAGCTTCGGTAGGGCAACACGTTAAAGTAAGGCCTAGTGCCCGTATCACTTATCCTTGGAAGTTAACGTTAGGTGATCATGCTTGGGTTGGTGATGATGTTGTGCTTTACAATTGGTCTGAAATTACAATTGATAGTCATGCTGTTGTCTCGCAGCGTAGTTATCTATGTACAGGTACACACTTATATGATGACCCCAAATTTACCCTCGTATCAGCACCAATTCATGTGAAATCGCAAGCGTGGGTTGCAACAGACTGTTTTATATCTCCGGGAGTAACTATTGGCGAAGGGGCAGTGATAGGTGCGCGCAGTTCGGTCTTTAAAGACATGCCTGACGGAATGATTTGTGCGGGCTCTCCCGCTAAGCCCGTGAAGCCTAGATTGATGAAGGGGCATGGATGAAAGTACTCATTTACGGCATTAATTACGCCCCAGAGTTAACCGGTATTGGTAAGTATTCTAGCGAAATGGCTGAAGCTTTGGTGGGCATGGGTCATCAAGTTAAGGTGCTTACTGCGCCGCCTTACTATCCCGCCTGGGAGATAAGCGAAGGGTTTAGTGCCTACAAGTACGTTGGCCAACAAATAAATGGTGTAGAGGTATTACGCTGTCCACTTTATGTACCTGCTAAGCCTTCTACATTAAAGCGTATTGCGCATTTGGCCAGCTTTGCCTGTTCTTCCTTTTTTGGGCTGATTAAAAATATTGGCTTTCGCCCTGATGTGGTTATTTTAGTTGAACCGCCGTTATTTTGTGCCGCAAATACGCTGTTGTTTAGTGCTGTGACAGGGGCTAAGTCTATTTTACATATACAAGATTACGAAGTTGACGCCATGTTTGGTTTGGGTATGGCTGGCCAAAGTAAAGGCTTAAAGAAATGGGTGTTTGCCGCAGAGTCATGGGTAATGCGCCGGTTTAGCCGGGTGTCTACGATTTCAAATAGCATGGTAGCTATGGCTAAACGCAAAGGTGTAAATGAACAGAATGTGATGTTGTTTCCCAATTGGGCTGATACCAATTTTGTTACACCGAAAACAGACGGCGCCGCATTTAGAGAAAAATTTGGTGTGGCAGACGACCAAGTGCTAGTGCTTTACTCAGGCAATATGGGCCTAAAGCAAGGCTTAGAAATGGTTATTGAAGCGGCAAAAGTCACCCAGAATAACCCTAAAATCAAATACCTTATGGTAGGCGAGGGGGCCGCCAAACCAGCCCTTGAGCAATTGGTTATGCAATACGGTTTAACTAATGTGCAGTTTCACCCCTTACAAGCCTATGCGCAACTGCCTCAATTGTTGGCCTGCGCTGATATTCATTTAGTGGTGCAACGCCTTGGCGCGGCAGACGTGGTGTTGCCCTCTAAGCTTACCAATATTTTATCTTGTGGTGGCCATGCGTTGATCACCGCTGAAGCCGATACCGAGTTAGGATTGCTTTGCCAACATTACCCAGGTATTGCTACGCGCATAGAGCCAGAGCAACCTGCACGTTTTGTTGAAGCAGTGCTTTCACTCGCAAACGACCCCAAGATTAAACGCGTAAATCAATTTGCGCGTGAATACGCAGTAAATAATTTGGAAAAAACCTGTGTTTTACAACGCTTTGAGCAACAGCTGGATGAGCTGCTTGCAGGTAGTAATCACGCTTTACTAAAGGACTAGAATAATGGCTAAGAAAGTAGCATTAATTACCGGGGTAACCGGACAAGACGGATCTTATTTAGCAGAGCTTTTGCTAGAAAAAGGCTATGAAGTTCATGGTATTAAACGCCGTTCTTCGTCATTTAATACCGAGCGGGTCGATCATATTTATGAAGATCGTTTACAAGCCGAAAACCCAAGCTTTTTCTTGCATTATGGTGACTTAAGTGACACTTCTAACCTAACCCGTATATTGCGTCAGGTGGTGCCAGATGAAGTCTATAATTTGGGCGCTCAATCTCATGTTGCTGTGTCGTTTGAAGCGCCAGAATATACTGCCGATGTAGATGCCATGGGCACACTGCGTTTACTTGAAGCCATTCGCTTTTTGGGATTAGAAAAGAAAACCCGCTTCTATCAGGCTTCAACTTCTGAGCTTTATGGCTTGGTACAAGAAATTCCGCAATCTGAGACTACACCGTTTCACCCTCGGTCGCCTTATGCAGTGGCCAAAATGTACGCCTACTGGATAACCGTTAACTACCGAGAAGCCTACGGAATGTATGCGTGTAACGGTATATTGTTTAACCATGAATCGCCACGTCGCGGCGAAACCTTTGTTACCCGAAAAATCACCCGTGCCTTAAGCAATATTGCTCTTGGTTTAGAGCAGTGTTTATACCTAGGTAATATGGATGCGCTGCGAGATTGGGGGCATGCTAAAGATTATGTGCGTATGCAATGGATGATGTTACAGCAAGATCAGCCAGACGATTTTGTTATTGCCACCGGCAAGCAAATCTCGGTGCGAGAGTTTGTTACCTTAAGTGCTAAAGAACTCGGTATCGAGCTAGCTTTTTCAGGCGAAGGCGTTGATGAAGTTGCCACCGTGGCAGCTATTCATGGCGATAAAGCGTCAGCCCTTAAGGTTGGCGATGTCATTGTTAAGGTTGATCCGCGCTACTTCCGCCCGGCAGAGGTAGAAACACTGTTAGGTAATCCAGCTAAAGCCAAGGCTAAGTTAGGCTGGACACCCGAGATCACCGTTGAGCAAATGTGTGCTGAAATGGTGACGAACGATTACGATAAAGCCAAGCGCCATGCGCTGCTCAAATCTCACGGCTTTGATGTCAGCATGGCAGTGGAAAATTAAGGAGCGCCTTATGGTCAGAGTATTTGTAGCTGGACATCGGGGAATGGTGGGATCTGCCATTGTGCGCCAGCTTGAACAGCGCGACGATGTTGAGTTGTTGCTACGTAGCCGTAACGAGTTAGATTTACTCGACCCACAGGCCGTGCAGGCTTTTTTCAACGATAATGCCGTTGACCAAGTATATTTAGCGGCCGCCAAGGTAGGCGGTATTATTGCCAATAATACTTACCCGGCTGAGTTTATTTATGAAAACTTGATGATAGAGTGCAATATTATCAATGCCGCTCATTTAGCTGGCGTAGAACACTTGTTATTTTTGGGCTCGTCGTGCATTTATCCTAAATTGGCTAGCCAACCTATGGCTGAGAGCGCGCTGTTAACCGGTACTTTAGAGCCGACCAATGAGCCCTATGCCATAGCCAAAATTGCCGGTATCAAGTTATGTGAAAGCTATAACCGTCAGTATGGGCGTGATTACCGCAGTGTTATGCCTACCAACCTTTATGGCCCATTTGATAACTTTCATCCCCAAAATAGCCATGTGATTCCCGCTTTATTACGTCGTTTTCACGAGGCAAAACAAAATGGTGACGCCGAGGTACTTGCGTGGGGTAGCGGTAAGCCAATGCGAGAATTTTTGCATGTAGATGACATGGCCGCAGCGTGTGTGCATGTTATGGAGCTGGATAGCGCCATTTATCAGAGCAATACCCAGCCAATGCTAAGCCACATTAACGTGGGAACAGGCGTTGATTGTACTATTCGTGAGTTGGTTGAAACTGTAGCCAAAGTGGTGGGGTACAGCGGCAGTATCAGCTTTGATAGCAGTAAACCTGATGGCGCACCCCGTAAGTTAATGGATGTGAGCCGCTTGGCCGATTTAGGCTGGAGATATCAAATAGAGCTAGAGCAAGGGTTAGCCACTACTTATCAATGGTTTTTAGACAATCAACAGGCCTACAGACAATGAGCTTTTTAAGTCAACAAGCGTTTAGCCAAGTTATTGCTAATACGCCGCTGGTATCAATAGATTTGATTATTGAAAACCCTCAGGGGCAAGTATTACTGGGCCAGCGTTTAAATCGCCCTGCTCAAGGCTTTTGGTTTGTGCCGGGTGGGCGGATCATGAAAGACGAGAGTATGCGCGATGCGCTTACACGGTTAGCAAGGCAAGAGCTTGGGCTTGAGTTGACATTAGACAATGGCGAGTTTCTAGGTAGTTTTGAGCATTTTTATCACGACAATGTGTTTTATCAAGATACCGATCCTCAAAGCCAGTTTTCTACTCACTACGTTGTGCTGGCGTATCGGTACCGTTTACGTATTGATTTAGCTCTATTACCAGAGCAGCAGCACGGGCAGTATCGCTGGTTTTCAGCCGCCGAGTTACTGAGTAGTGACGAAGTTCATCAACATACTAAATGGTATTTAGAAAACTAACTGTAACGCTGGCTCGGTACCACTTAGCGGAAGTGAGGTGAATATTGAGCGTTTGTGCTGATATGAACGATGTAATGGAATGAGCAGACCAAGGGATAAATAAAAGTATGGACGCTTCTATGGATATTCCGCATTCACCCAGTGCGGTGAGCAAACAGTATGTATGGGTGCGCTACCTTGCGTTAGCGACAGTAGCTGGGCTGGCCATTTGGGTACTTGTGTCGGCCTCACAATTAGGACTCGCTAATGTGTATTCTTATGCGCTTAGAAGTTGGCACGAACGCTGGCAACAAGATTACAGCAGCCAGTTAAACCAAGATACGGTACAAATAGCAGACCAAGTAGGTTTGCAGATGCTTGAATACCGTAATAGCGACCCTTTATATCAAACCTTAATGGCCAAACAAGTTGAGTGGCGTAATTTTTATCAATTGGTTATCGCTACTGGTGAAAATAAGTCACAGCTTCAGCTAGAAAACTTGGATGAAGCCTTTGTTCACTATTTACAAGCCATAGAGCAAAGGCCTACTTGGCCAAATACCTATGTGGATATCGCGAGTAATCGCTTAAAAAGTGGTGAGTCTGCTGATTTATGGTTTGGTTATTTGGAGCAAGGTTTGCGCATAGCGCCCGCTACGCGGGCAAGTTTAGTGGGGGTGGTTAACCTTGGTATTAGTAATTGGGAGCAACTTAACCCAGATCAACAAGCCTTAGTAACACGCTCGCTAAAAACGCTTGTTGATACCCAAAGTATGAAGGCTGAGTTAGCTAGGGACTTTGGTTCTGAAATGGTCCGGCTGCGGGTATGTTATTTATTAAATTTTGAAGGTCACCCTGCGCAGCCTAATTTCTGTAAGAGTGGTTAGCTTATGTGGCATAAAGGCTTAACAGGATTAACCGTATTTATCTGGCTTTGTGTACTAGCGGCTAGTGTATCTAAAACCTTGGGTTTATTTCCTGATACTTTAAGCGCAGTTGAAACCGCAATGGGGGGTGATAAACGACTACATTTAGCATTGGCTTATGTTTGCTCACTCAGCGTGTTTTTTGTGTTTTGCCAAGGGGCCGACAGAAAGTGGCAAGCTATTTTGTCATGGGTTTTAATCTTACTTATCCTATTTACTTTAGATGAAGGCCTACAAATGATTTTTCCATTAAGGCAGTTTTCTTGGGAAGATTTAGCGGCTAATTACCTAGGTTTGGCCTTAGCGTTAATCACTTGGTTCGCCTTTAAAAAGCTAATTAGTACAAGAAATCTAAAGGAGCAGCTTAATGGGGTTCGTTGATATTCACTGTCATATTTTGCCTGGCATTGATGATGGGGCAAAAGATCTAGCCCAAAGCTTGGCGATGTTAGACAAGGCGATAAGCTGTGGCACTCAGGTAATGCTGGCTACTCCGCATATATTGCCCGGAATATTTGATAACACCGCTGAAACCATAGAGCGTAGCTATCTTACACTGATGAATGCGCTGCAGCAGCGCAATATGCCCTTGCGTATTTATCATGCGGCCGAGGTGCACCTTAGCCCTGAGATTATGTTGTGGCACGGTCAAAATAAATTGCCTTTGTTAGGTCGCTACCAAGATAAAGATGTGTTGTTGCTAGAGTTGCCACATGGTCATGTGCCGCAAGGCCTTAATAGCCTAATAAAGTGGCTCACCGCGCGAAACATTACCCCTTTGATTGCCCACCCTGAAAGAAATCGCGGGATATGGAAAGAACAATACTTGCTGCAACAATGGCGACGTTTAGGGTGTTTATTTCAGGTCACTGCCGGCGCTTTGCTGGGGGAGTTTCGCGAGCAAGCGCAACAAGTGAGTGAGCACATGCTACAACAAGACTTAATCGATGTTGTGGCCAGTGATTGCCATGGTTTGGAAAAGCGTAGCCCCGATTTAAGCAAGGCCTTTGCTAAGGTACAGGCGCTTGCGGGTGAACCGCGAGCCCAACGCCTATTTGTTGATACCCCCGGCACTATTGCCGCTAGTTGTTCAGGAAGAATGGAACCAACCTTAACGGCGGTTAATGGTCAACGCGAACGCCTAAATGTAGACAAGGAAGCCTAAAATATGATGGAACTTTCATCGCCTAGAGTTGAGCGTACAGCGTTTGGCTTAATGTTATTTTTAATCGTTTGGCTGCCCATCCCCCTAGCCAGCAATAGGCCTTGGGCCTGGTCTATTATGGAAGTGCTAATAGCAACTCAGTCTTTAATGCTGGTTTACTGCTGTAGAGGCGGGATCCCTTGGCAGTGGCTAAAAGCTTGCCGAATTTTACTGTTTGGCTTACTGCTGTTTCAGCTATTTACGGTTATTCAGTTAGTGCCCTTATCGCAGGGGGTGTTAGCTTGGTTAAGCGAAGCAGCATTAAATTTTCGTTTGTTGGGCATACCCGGCTCAAGTCATTACCCTATTTCTTTAGACCCCAATCAAACAATTGTTAATCTGGTGAAAGGCTGTAGCTATTTGCTGTTAGCGATAAATGCTTGTTTGTTGTTTAATCATCCAGATCGAATTCGCATGGTGATGTTGGCCTTTGTTATTAGTGGTACTTTTCAGGCTTTTTATGGCTCGTTACTGATTTTGAGTAATATTACTCACTCACCGATTTTTGATATGGCGGTGGGCGGAAATGCCACCGGTTCATTTGTCTATAAAAACCATTTTGCTAACTATCTCATCTTGTGTTTAAGCATGGGCTTGGCCTTAGTGGTGGCAGATCTTAACGCCACAAGTGCAAGCAGTTGGCGTCATCGTATTCAGCAAATTATTGAGGCTTTATTAAGCGGTAAAATGCTGGTAAGGCTGTGCATGATCATTATGGTGATTGGTTTGGTGATGTCTCACTCACGTATGGGGAACAGTGCATTTTTTGCTATTACTATATTGGGCGCGG
This sequence comes from Agarivorans sp. MS3-6, assembly GCF_054112545.1. Classification (NCBI taxonomy): domain Bacteria; kingdom Pseudomonadati; phylum Pseudomonadota; class Gammaproteobacteria; order Alteromonadales; family Alteromonadaceae; genus Agarivorans; species Agarivorans sp. MS3-6. The sequence goes on from NZ_CM134202.1 coordinate 2,666,763, forward strand.
TGATGGCCTTGTTGCTATTTCGCCAGCGGCCACGTTCGTTAACTCTGTTGTTTTCTAGCGTGTTGCTGATTGATGTGGTAATCGTGAGTTCCTTTTTTGGGCTAGACCAAGTGAGAGAGCGCCTAAGTGCAACGGTTTTGGTAGAAGAAGGCCGAGCAGACATAGTGGGGTGGTCATGGCCTATTGTAGAAGATTTTTATATGACTGGTTCAGGAGCAGGAAGCTTTTACACCATCTTCCAAAACTATGCGCCCGAACCATTAAACCGTTTTTATGATCATGCCCATAATGACTATTTGCAGTTTGTGATTGAGTCAGGGTTACTTGCAACCCTAATATTGGGTGGGGCAGTGCTGTGGGTGTTAGTTCAAGCGACGCTGGCAATGCGTAAACGACGAGACCCTTTATTACGCGCAACCTCACTGGGTTGTGCAATGGCAATTATTGGTATGCTAATTCATATTAGCGTTGATTTTAACTTACAGGCGCCAGCCAATGCCGCCAGCTTTATTATTATTTTATGCTTGGCTATGGTTGCAGCAAAAATGCCCAGAAAAGGCTACGTACCCGATAAGTATTAGCGGGTGTTTACCTTGGGTGTGCAATATTGGTGAGTAGTTGCACCGTAATAACCTTAGCTGTTTTGCGAGACAGAAATTTATACATAATTGCCTTAAAGTCTTAAATGCGTGAAATGGTCCATTTACTAGTGTTTATGTGTGTAAAAGTGCTATTGAGTGGCTTGTTATTAAGTGATTATGCTGCGATTGCTTGATGTTGTAGAAAGTGGTCGTAGCGGCTGAGCTTTAAGACCAAAAATAGATGTCGAAATATTTTACATGGCTCACATAAATAGATTTGACGTTTTTATAACTTGTTGTTTTTATTGGGTTTGTATAGTTGGTTCTTTATTTGCATATATTATGAGCAGTAACAAATGCAAGTTTGATTTTGTGTTGAAGTTGGCATTATTCCATTTGTCGGTGGGTGTGCTTTAGCAACAATACATATAATTTTACTTATGCCACGGTAGTTCAAGGAGGACTTATGAGGCAAAAACGGTTAACAAAGTGGGTACTAATTTTACTCTCGGCTGGGCAAATGGCGCTGGCGAGTATGACAATGGCTGCTGACCTACCTGCACCTTTTTTCCCTGCGGGTCTTAGCGCTCCTGCGGGCTTGTTATTACCGCCTCCACCACCTCCACCAGCTCCTGGAGTAGGCAGTGGCGGAAGTGGTTCTGGCGGTGGTGGTACTATATTCGCTTCACCGAGCTAAGCACATTAGCCAGTAAGGTTATTGTAAAAAGAGGCTAGCAGTTGCTAGCCTTTTTTTTGTCTCGCTATATCGCTCGCAGTTTACCGCTTATAACGCCATGTGGTTTAGTGGATAAAAAAATGCCAATGGGTATTATCCCACTGGCATTTATAACTTACTGTTTTATTGTATATTTATCAGTCTAGCTGAGGGCCAGCTGCCACTAAGGCTTTACCTTCTGCGTTGTCAGTGTATTTGGCAAAGTTTTTGATAAAGCGATTGGCTAAATCATCGGCTTTGCTTTCCCACTGCAGTGGATCTTGGTAAGTATCACGAGGATCTAAGATGTCACTGTCTGCGCCGGGTAAGGAAGTAGGCACTTCTAGATTAAACACTGGCAAGATTTTCGTTTCTTGCTGCTCAATTGAGCCATCTAAAATGGCGTCAATAATGGCGCGTGTATCTTGAATTGAAATACGTTTACCTGTGCCGTTCCAACCGGTGTTAACCAAGTAGGCTTCTGCCCCTGCTGCTTCCATGCGTTTTACTAGCACTTCAGCATACTTGGTTGGGTGTAGCGTTAAGAACGCGGCACCAAAACATGCAGAGAAGGTGGGGGTGGGTTCAGTAATACCACGTTCAGTACCGGCGAGTTTGGCGGTAAAGCCAGACAAAAAGTGGTACTTGGTTTGCTCTGGCGTTAACTTCGCCACTGGCGGAAGTACGCCAAAGGCATCAGCGGTTAAGAAAATGACTTTCTTAGCGTGACCTGCTTTAGACACAGGTTTAACGATGTTTTCAATATGATCAATCGGGTAAGAAACACGGGTGTTCTCGGTTTTAGACCCATCGTCATAATCAACACTAGCATCGTTACGCACCGTAACATTTTCTAATAACGCGTCGCGTTTAATCGCCTTGTAAATGTCGGGCTCGGCTTCTTTACTTAACTTGATGGTTTTGGCGTAACAGCCGCCTTCAAAGTTAAATACCCCTTCGTCATCCCAACCGTGCTCATCATCACCAATTAATTGGCGCTTAGCATCAGTAGATAAGGTGGTTTTACCGGTGCCTGATAGGCCAAAGAAAATGGCGGTGTCGCCATCTGCGCCTACGTTGGCAGAACAGTGCATTGAAGCGATATCATTTAGCGGTAGGTAGTAGTTCATCATGGCGAACATACCTTTCTTCATTTCGCCGCCGTACCATGTGCCACCAATGACTTGCATTTTTTCGGTCATATTGAAAACGGTAAAGTTTTCAGAGTTAAGGCCTTGTTTTTGCCAGTTTTTATTGGTGGTTTTAGAGCCGTTCATCACTACGAAGTCTGGTTCGTAGTCAACTAACTCTTCCGCTGTGGGGCGGATGAACATATTGGTAACAAAGTGAGCTTGCCACGCGACTTCAACAATAAAACGCACTTTTAGTCGAGTGTCTGGGTTGGCCCCACAGAAGGTATCGACAACAAATAAACGTTTACCCGACAACTGGTCGGTCACGGTTTTTTTGAGCTCGACCCATACCGAGGGATCAATCGGTTTGTTATCGTTTTTAGCTTGTTCACTGGTCCACCACATGTTGTCGCGGGTCGCGTCATCTAAAACGATGTATTTATCTTTGGGGGAACGTCCGGTAAAGATACCGGTATCAACCGCAACAGCACCTGATTTGGTTACAATTCCTTTTTCATAACCAGTGAGTTCGGGGCGGGTTTCTTCTTTGAATAGTTCTTCGTATGAGGGGTTGTACACCACGTCCGACACGTCTTTGATGCCGTATTGAGCCAGGTCGATAACCTGATCTTTTTCTGCAACGTCAAGCATAGCAGTCTCCTGTAGGTAGAGAGGTAAGATTTATATTATATTTTTATTGGTGTTGGCTTTGATTCTATCCCTTTAGAGGTGCTAAAAAGAGAGGGGGGTCAAATTACCAGCACTTTTTTTATGGTTATTGTGGTTCTAATCAGGAAATGCGATTGACACCGCATTTCCTTAGCTCAGTCTAATGAATTTTGGCAGGGTTTGTCGATATATTGCGCGTGAAAATGTTTTCAACGTCGGCTTCGTTAAATTTGTAGTCATGTCCACAGTAGTCACAATGCATCGAAATGTGACCGCGTTCATGGCAAATTTCGAGTAATTCTTTGTGGTCAATATTGCTTAATGCTGTTTCACAGCGCTCTTTGGAGCAGCTGCACTTAAAGCACACGTCTTGCGGCTCATATAAGCGAACTTGGTGCTCATGGTATAAGCGATACAATAATTGCTCGGCGTCTAGCTCAAAACTTTCTTGGGCTGTCGTGGTGCTACTTAAGGTGTTGATCAGCTCGAAGTGCTCACTGTCTTGTTGTTCACTGCCCGGTAACGCTTGTAAGAATAAGCCGCTAGCATGTGGGCGGCCGTCAAACATGCCGGTAAATAACCAAATACGCGTATTTAGCTGTTCAGATTGTTGAAAGTAGCTTTCGATACTGGCGGCAACCCCTTCTGGCTCAATGTTTACAATGCCTTGGTAGCGCTCTCCTTGAGTAGGGGTTATCGTAATCACGATGTGTCCCTTACCCACTAACTCGGCAAAGCTGATTTCTGGGTCTATGGCCCCGTCATAGCGTGCAATACCGCGCATCTGTTGTTGGTCTGTACCACTTACCGCTATCACCTTTAATGGCCCATCGCCTTGTAACTGCACCGTTATATCACCTTCAAATTTCAAGGTGGCGGTTAACAAGCAAGTGGCGGCGAGCAATTCCCCTAGCAGTGATTGCACTGGCACTGGATAGTTTTGCTGTTCAATGATTTCTTGGTAGCTTTGCTGCAGCTGCACCAATTCGCCACGCAAGTTGTATTCTTCAAAGGTATAACGGTTGAGTATGTCTTGCTTCATGTTTAGACCTGACTATTTTTGTTTAAACTGAATAATTTGCCGACGTTGTTTTTTATCTGGTCGACGTTCGGGGCTAGTGTTTTGTGCCATGAGCTTTCTTTGCATGGCAAATTCTTCACGCTTTTTAACGCTTTGTTCAGTCTCTTGATAAAGTAACTGAGCTTGTGGCGCGGGGCCGCGTTTATCACTGACTTGCTGAACAATAATTTCGATTTGTTGCTGCCCTTGCCAAAGGCTAATGGTAGCGCCAACTTCTACAGTTCGACTCGGTTTACAGCGCTGCTGATTGTAGTGAACTTTACCGCCCATCACCATGTCGCGTGCTAAGCCTCGCGTTTTATAAAAACGTGCCGCCCATAACCACTTATCTATACGTGGTTGTTGAATGTTAGTTATTTGAGATTTCATTCGAAGTCTTAGCTGGTTTATGTATTAACTGTTAAATTATATCAGCTTTATAGAGGCGCGCGATGTTCAAATTAAATGTGTGAAATTGTAGAGAAACCACAAAAGTGTAAAGAATCGCAATTTTTCTATCTATAGTACTTGTTCTGCGTGCAACTCTCTTTAGAATGAACTGCATCTATATTTGGCGGGTTGCCAGACATACCAATAAGGATAATCGATATTCGGTCAACGATGTCAGTTGTATTATAGCTAATAAATGGATATTAAATCTTTTTCTACTCAGTGCGCGCATTATCTGTCGTCACCTAAAAGTAGCGCATTAATTACCTTATTGCTGCTATGCCTAGCGGCTTACCAACTCGCTAACATTACTTGGTTACTTATTCCAAGTAAGTCTCAGTCTTTTAGTTGGGTGCCCCAGCAAGTAAATGCAGTAAAAAGTAGTGCTCAAGTTGATTTGAGTCGTTTAACGGCGCTGAACTTGTTTGGTGAGTATCAAGCCAAGCCGCAAGCCAAATCTGTTGCTACAACATCTACCACTGAAGCGCCAAAAACATCGCTTAAACTGACCCTTTCTGGTTTAGTGGCAAGTAGCGACCAATCTAAAGCCTTAGCCATTGTTGAACACAAAGGTAAGCAACAAACTTACGGTGTAGAAGAATCTATTAATGGCACTAAAGCGGTCATAAAAGAGATTCAAATAGATCGTATTATTTTGTTGCATCGAGGTGTTTATGAAAGCTTGTTACTGGATCCTGACGACAAATCGTCAAAGTCGAGTTCTGCCAGTAATAATCGTAAAAAGACCAGTGCTAAATCAAAGTCTGCAGTGGCCTCTAGTAAGGTAAATGTTAAAGAAGTTTTGAACGATCCATCAAAGTTGACTGATTACATTCGAATTTCACCAGTGCGTAAAGATGGAACCCTAACTGGATATCGAGTAAACCCAGGGAAAAATGCGGGTTTATTTAAACAAGTAGGCCTTAAAGCTAATGATTTAGCGGTGGCCTTAAATGGATACGACTTGCGCGACAACGCGCAAGCAATGCAAGTAATGCAAGAAATGGCCGAGTTAACGGATATTACCGTGACTGTAGAGCGCAATGGCCAATTGCAGGATGTGTTTTTTAGCCTGCCTGATGAATAAGTACCGGAGAGTTTTTTACATGAAGTTGCAAGCGTTACGCTTTGTTCGCCGCGCCCTGGTGGGTCTAATTGGATTAGGCCTATGTGGGGTGGTAGGTGCCACTGAATTTTCGGCAAATTTTAAGGATGCCGATATCAATGAATTAATTACTACGGTAGGGCGTAATCTTAATAAAACCATCATTGTTGACCCCGCGGTTCGTGGCAAAGTTAACGTGCGAAGCTATGACCTACTCACCGAAGAGCAGTACTACCAATTTTTCTTAAGCGTATTAGATGTATATGGCTTTGCTGTGATCGATATGCCAAATGGTGTGTCAAAGGTGGTAAGAGCTAAAGACGCTAAAGCGGGCGCGATTCCGGTTGTGGATCGCGATGACCAAGCCACGGGCGATGAAATGGTCACTCGTGTGGTAGCAGTGAAAAATGTATCAGTAAGAGAGCTGGCGCCTCTGTTACGTCAACTTAACGATAATGCCGGTGGCGGCAACGTGGTTCACTACGACCCTTCAAATGTGATTATGCTAACGGGGCGCGCTGCGGTGGTAAACCGCTTGGTAGAGATTATTCGCCGTGTCGATAAAGCAGGTGACCAAGAGGTTGATATTATTCGCCTTAAGTTTGCATCGGCGGGTGAACTAGTGAGAATTTTGGATTCATTAACCGCCAATACTGGTGCTAAAGGCGCCAGTGCTAGCTTGTTAATTCCTAAAGTGGTGGCCGATGAACGAACCAACAGCATTGTGGTATCAGGTGAACCCAGTGCCAGAGCGCGCATTGTGCGCTTGGTTACTAAGTTAGACAGCGAACTACAAACCTACGGTAATACCCGAGTATTTTACTTGAAGTATGCCAAGGCTATTGATTTAGTGGACGTGCTAAAAGGGGTGAGTGAAACCGTGACAGCAGAGGCTGCAGGAGGCTCTAAAAAAAGCAGCTCGTCTAACTCTCGTGGCAATTTCTCCATTGAAGCTCACGAAGATACTAATGCCTTAGTGATTACCGCTCAGCCTGATAACATGCGCACGCTAGAAGGGGTGATTAATCAGCTCGATATTCGCCGCGCGCAAGTCCATGTAGAAGCGATTATTGTTGAAGTGGCAGAAGGCGACGGGGTGAGTTTGGGCGTGCAGTGGGCGACTCAAGCGGGGGGTACTCAGTTTAATGACTCTGGTGTTTCAATCGGTGAGTTGGGTGCAGGTATTTATGATGCTCAGCCAACCAAAGGTAGCACCGTATGTACCGGCGAAACCTGTACGGTTAACCCTGACACTCCCGGCGACATTTCTGGTTTAGCCAGCTCTTTAGCTAAAATCTCGGGTGCGGCCTTTGGTTTTTACGGGGCTGACTGGGGCGTACTCATTCAAGCGGCTGCTAATGATTCGCGCTCTAACTTATTAGCTACACCGTCTATTACGACCATGGATAACATGGAAGCCTATTTCACCGTAGGTGAAGAAGTACCGGTATTAACCGGCTCTGCCTCTAGTAGTAGTAACGATAATCCCTTCACCACGGTTGACCGTAAAGAAGTCGGGATTAAGTTAAAAGTAACGCCACAAATAAACGAAGGCGATGCCGTGCAGCTCACCATTGAGCAAGAGGTGTCTAAAGTACAAGGGCAAACCTCGGTAGACGTGGTATTTGCGAAGCGCCAATTACAAACCACAGTGTTGGTTGACAGTGGTGACACCATCATTTTGGGGGGGTTATTAGACGACCAAATTGAAGAAAGTGAATCTAAAGTACCATTACTGGGTGATATTCCGGTACTTGGCCACTTGTTCAGGTCTACCAACTCGAAGAAAACCAAACGTAACCTGATGATCTTTATTCGTCCGACCATTATTCGCGATTCGGTGACTATGCAAAATGTGAGTTCGCGTAAATATAGCCAAATCCGCGCTCAGCAATTGCTACGTGAAGAGTTAGGGGTGGCATTAATGCCTGAAACTAAGGTGCCAGTATTGCCTGAGTTTAATTCGGTAGAAGACGTATCACCTGAAGTTCAAGAATATATCGATTTCTTAAAAGACAAGAACGAGCGCCTAAAGAAAGAAGAAGCTGACAAAGCCGCCAAGCAAGAAAGCGCTAATCCAAAGCAAGTGAGTGCTGAGTAATGGATTTAGAAGCAGAGCTTAATTCGCTAGAGGATGAAAAGGCGCTGGTGTCTGATACGCCTCATATGGAAGGCATTGAAGGCTGGCAGCTGCCTTATATGTTTGCTAAAACCTATGGCGTAATGTTAGAGAAACAACACAATGCTTGGCGGGTTTACCATAATTCAAGCCTTGAGCTCAATGCGCTGTTAGAAATTCGCCGAGTGTTACAACACGAGTTTGAGTGTGAAGCTTTATCTGATGATGAGTTTGAGCAACGCCTCACCGAAGGTTACCAGCGAGACTCTTCTCAAGCGCGTCAGTTGATGGAAGATATCGGCAACGATATGGACTTCTACACTCTGGCTGAAGAACTGCCAGAAAACGAAGACTTATTGGAGTCAGAAGACGACGCGCCAATCATTAAGTTGATTAACGCGATGTTAGCTGAAGCGATTAAAGAAGGCGCCAGTGATATTCACATTGAAACCTTCGAGTCTATTTTGGTGATTCGTTTTCGTATTGATGGTGTATTGCGCGAAATATTACGCCCTCACCGTAAGCTAGCCGCCTTATTGGTGTCTCGTATTAAGGTTATGGCGCGTTTAGATATTGCTGAAAAACGCATCCCTCAAGATGGCCGTATCTCATTACGTATCGCTGGGCGCGCGGTGGATGTGCGTGTATCAACCATGCCATCTAGCCACGGCGAACGGGTGGTTTTACGTTTATTAGATAAAAACAATGCTCGCTTAAACTTGGCCAATTTAGGCTTGGTTGAAAAACACCGAGATGTGGTGAGCGAGTTACTGAAAAAGCCACACGGCATTATATTGGTAACCGGCCCAACCGGTTCTGGTAAAAGTACCACCTTGTACGCTGGCTTAAGCGAAATTAACAGTAAAGACCGCAATATTCTTACCGTAGAAGATCCCATCGAATATAACATTGAAGGGATCGGCCAAACTCAGGTTAATACCAAAGTGGATATGACCTTTGCACGCGGTTTACGGGCCATTTTACGCCAAGATCCTGATGTCGTGATGATTGGTGAAATTCGTGACTTAGAAACCGCTCAAATTGCGGTGCAAGCGAGTTTAACCGGACACCTAGTATTATCTACCTTGCATACCAATACGGCCATTGGCTCGGTCACGCGTTTACGCGACATGGGGGTTGAACCTTTCTTATTGTCGTCGAGCTTGCTAGCAGTGTTAGCGCAACGTTTAGTGCGTACCTTGTGCCCAGAGTGTCGCGAAGCCCACGTGGTGAGTGAGCGCGAGCATCAGTTACTCGATATTGCCAAAGACGCAACGGTATACCGGCCGGTAGGGTGCGAGCACTGTAATAATACCGGTTATCGCGGCCGAACCGGTATTCATGAGCTATTGCCAGTTAACGATGAAGTGAGAGAAATGATCCATTCAGGCAGTAGTGAGCAAGACATAGAAGCATTGGTGCGCAGCAGTTGTCCCAGCATTCGCCAAGATGGTGTTGCTAAGGTGCTGCTAGGTATTACTAGCTTAGAAGAGGTATTGCGGGTTACCCGCGAAGGATAGTTAGCCTAATGCCAGCATATGAATATCAAGCCTTTAATGCGAAAGGTAAAAAGTCTAACGGCGTATTAGAAGCCGATACTCCTCGTCAGGTTCGCTCCAGCTTGCGTGAGCAGGGGCTTACGCCGCTGAAAATTACTCAGGTGGCAGAGCAAGGCCAAAAAGAAAAATCTAGCTTTGTCGCTGTGCGCCGCAAGGTCAGTACTTCTGATTTAGCGTTATTAACCCGTCAATTAGCCACGTTGGTGGCCGCCGCCATGCCGATTGAAGAATCATTAAAAGCGGTGGGGCAGCAATGCGAAAAACCTAAACTCAAAAGTATTATTTTGGGGGTACGCGCCAAGGTGGTTGAAGGCTATAGTTTGGCTGACAGTATGGCCGACTTCCCCGATGTGTTTGAAAAATTGTATTGCTCGATGGTGGCTGCGGGAGAAAAGTCGGGCCATTTAGATAAGGTACTTGATCGATTAGCCGACTATACCGAACAACGACAAGCAATGCGCATGAAAACCATGCAAGCGCTGATCTACCCAGCAGTGCTTACCACCGTGTGTGTATTAGTGATTGCTATCTTGCTGGTATCGGTGGTGCCTAAAGTGGTCGCCCAGTTTGAACATATGGGGCAAGAGTTGCCAAATGCTACTCAGTTCCTTATTTTTGTCAGTGAGTTAGTCAGTAATTATGGGCTAATTTTTGTGGTGGTCATTGTATTAGCCATGGTGATTTGGCAGCGTTTGCTACTAAAAGACAATATAAGAATGGCCTGGCATAAGCGCATTTTGTCGCTGCCCGTCGTGGGCAAAGTGAGTAAAGGGCTAAATACCGCTCGCTTCGCCCGCACCTTAAGTATTTTAAACGCCAGTGCGGTACCCTTACTCGAAGGTATGGGCATTGCTGGTGAAGTACTTACCAACGATTATGCTCGGGCTCAAGTACTCGATGCCGCCGCTAAAGTTCGCGAAGGGGGCAGCCTGCACCAATCACTTGAGGCGACTAAATTGTTCCCACCAATGATGTTACACATGATTGCCAGTGGTGAGCGCTCAGGAGAATTAGAAGGAATGCTTGAGCGAGCTGCCGATAACCAAGATCGCCAGTTTGAGATGCAAGTAAATATAGCGTTAGGGATATTTGAACCCGCCTTGATTGTGACTATGGCTGGGGTTGTGCTATTTATCGTAATGGCGATTTTGTTGCCTATTTTAGAACTTAATAACATGGTTGGGTTATAACCCATACTAGGATTTCGGAGTAAGAACATGCAAAAGTTAAAGGGTACCCGCTCAGCTAGCCAAGGTTTTACTTTGCTAGAAGTGATGGTAGTAATTGTTATTTTGGGTATTTTAGCTGGTTTGGTGGTACCAAACTTGTTGGGTAATAAAGAAAAAGCCGACATTCAAAAAGCGAAAACAGATATTATCGCCCTAGAAAATGCCTTAGATATGTATCGTTTGGATAATTCGCGTTACCCAACAACAGACCAAGGCTTAGATGCGTTGGTGACTAAACCTAGTTCAAGCCCAGAGCCTCGTAACTATCCAGAAGACGGCTACCTACGTCGCCTACAAAAAGACCCTTGGGGTAATGATTACATTTTAATTAGCCCTGGTGAAAAAGGCCGCATTGATATCTTCAGTGCCGGTTTTGATGGTGAAGAAGGCACTGATGATGACATTGGTAACTGGAATTTAGACCAGTAAGTTGCGCCAACCGCGGATAAGTTCTCGTTCACGCCAGCAAGGTTTTACCTTGCTGGAAGTGATTTTAGTACTGCTGTTAATGTCGATAGGCATTTATTCGGTAGTGATGTCGGTGTCTGGCACTAGTGAACAGAAAGTGATTGAGCAGCAAGCCAAGCGTTTAGCAGCCTTAGTACAATATGCCCAAGAGCGAGCCTTGCTTACCGGTTATGACTACGGAGTCTTCAGTGACGCTGAAAGCTACCAATTTGTGCGAATGGAAAAGCAACGCTGGGTAAAAATTGAAGACCGCATTTTTAAACCGCAAACATTCGAATTACCCTATTTTTTGGAACTCAACCTAGAAGATACCGATCAGCAAGAGCAAAGTTTTGGCACTGGCAGCTTGGGTTTTGAAGACAATAGCTTATTTGAAAAAGATTTTATTACCGAAGAAGTCACACAAAGCATTATTCCGCAGGTATTGGTGCTAAGTAGCGGCGAAGTCACACCGTTCACCCTGATATTTGCCTACGAGGATAGTAATAACCGTTGGGCGGTCAGTAGTGATGATTTGGGGCAACTCAGTATTTCTCGAGAAGAGTCGCAATGAAAACACAAGCCGGGATGACGCTATTAGAAGTGATGGTTGCCTTAGCGGTATTGGCCATCGCGGGAACCGCAGTGATGAAAAGTGCCTCGGAGAATTTGCGCAGCCTGAGTTATCTCGAAGATAAGTCATTTGCCCTTTGGATCGCCGATAACCAAATGGCCGAGTTAAAACTGAGCAATACTTGGCCTGGCACATCCAGTAAAAAAGGTACTACCCGGTTTGCCGATAACGACTGGCATTGGCGCTCGCAAGGCGTGGCAACTGCCGACAGCAACTTTATTGCCGTCACCATTTCTGTGTATCGCAACGCCGAAGAGAAAACAGCGCTGGCCGAAGTTACTAGTTATGTGAGTCGCTGATGAAACAACGCGGATTTACTCTCTTAGAAATGCTAGTGGCAATTGTTATTTTTGCCCTACTCACTATGGCTGCTTATCAGGTGCTGCAGGGGGTTATGCGCAGTGATGAAATTTCACAAAAACACGGAGAGCGTTTGCGTGAGTTGCAGCGGGCGATGTTCTTGATGCAGCGTGATTTTAATCAAATGGCCCCTCGCGCAGTGCGAGATGAAACCGAAGAACAGCGCCCCTTAGTCTTGGCCGGGAAATACTTGCTAGAAAGCGATGACATGGGCATCGAGTTTGTCACCTTAGGTTGGCGTAACCCGGCTTCGGTGCTAAGGCGTTCAAATGTTCAAAGAGTTGCTTACCTGCTAAAAGACGAAAAGTTAGTAAAGCGTTTTTATAACTACCCTGATGCTGTGGTGGGTTATGAACCCAGAGAAATGGTATTACTCGACGGTGTTGAAGAATTAAGTTTTCGCTTTCATGGCACTACAGGTTGGAGCGATGAGCTTTCCAATACCAGTAAATTACCTCGTGGCGTAGAAGTAACGTTTAGGCATAAAGTCTTTGGGGAGTTACGCCGCGTGTTCTTAACTCCTGAAGGAAGCCGTGCCCCAACGGCAACCCGAGCGCAAGAAGAGTTAGACAGTAATGCTAATCAAGGTGGTAACGATACGAGTAATGGTGGTGATGGCAACAACTCGGGTAGCCAACCTCCCCCGGAGGGCACCTAATGAACCAAGCTATTGGGTCTTTGCAACGCCAGCGCGGGGTTGCTTTGCTTACGGTGATGTTGATTTTGGCGGTAATGGTGGTGGTAGCCTCTCAATTTAGCCAGCGCTTACAACTAGACTTAGCCAGAGCCACCAATTTACAGCACTCGTTAAAATCAAATTGGTTATTGGCGGGTGCCGAAGCTTTTGCTTTCAAAGTATTAAAACAAGACTTGGAAGATGACGACCGGGTGCATCTTGGTCAATATTGGGCAACCGAAGGCATGGTTTTTCCGGTGGAAGACTCAGTAATCAAAGGACAAATGATTGATTTACAAGCCTGTTTTAATCTTAATGCGCTAGGTCAGCCTAATAAAACTGACGGACAGCCTCCTAAAGTTGCTGATCAGTTTATCGGTTTATTGGTGGCTGTTGGGGTAGATGCTTATACCGCAGAACAGATCACCGATGCGACTAGAGATTGGATTGATAGCGATACTATTCCACACCAACAAGGTGCAGAAGATAGCACCTACGAAGGTTTAAGCCCGGCCTATTTACCGTCGAATATGCCGATGGTTGACCGCAGTGAATTTCGAGCAGTTTATGGGGTAACTGCGGCGATTTATCGCCGCGTAGCGCCCTATATCTGTGCCATCCCTGAAGCAAGCTTAGCCATTAATGTGAATACTATCGCTGTGGACCAGCCTCAACTGCTGGAAGCCTTGTTTTATCCTGATCTAGATAACACTGGCGCGCAACAAGTCTTGAATGACCGACCCGATGAAGGCTATCGTACCTTGGATGAGTTAATGACCCATCCAGCCTTAGCGCCAATCCCCTTAACGTTGCCGGGCTTAAGGCAGACACTTTCATTGAATTCAAATTATTTTATGGCGAAACTGCAAGTAGAAAATGAACAAGGACAAGCACAAATGACCAGCGTTATTCAACGCAGTGGCACCTCTGATCTTAAGCTAATCCGCAGAAGTTATGGAGGTGAGCTATGAGCGAGCAACTGATATTGCGCTTACCCAGCAATGACAAAGATGTTATTAACTGGATTGTGTGGTCTGACAGCGAACAAGAAGTGATTGCTGCTGGGGAGCTCAGTAGCAGCGCCGAGTTAGCCTTGTTAAAAGAAAAGGCCGACCATCGCCGAGTATTGGTGTTAGTGTCTGCCGCTGATATCACTATGCACCAGTTAGCACTACCCAAAAGTGCCCAACGCTCTTGGCAGCAAGTGGTTTCTTTTATGCTGGAAGAGCAATTAGCTCAAGACCCAGATAGCTTGCACGTATGTTTAGTGGGTAAGGCAAAAGACACGATTGATATTGCCTGTGTGAGCCACCAACAAATGACGCTATGGCAAGATATGCTAGAAACGGCGGGAATCCACAGTCAAACTTGGCTGGTGGATAGCATGTGTCTACCAAAGCCCGAAGCAGGTCAAGCCTCAGCCATTCAGCTTAACCAGCAGTGGCTATTTCGCTTTGGCGATGACCATGCCATTAGTATCGACCAAAGCTGGTTATCAGTCGCTTTACCCTTGCTGGCTAACAAGTATCCAGAGTTGTCTATTCAGCATTACAGCCCAGCGCCCGAACTTGAAGTGACGGGCTTAGACTGGAGTGCTCGTTCTCCTGAATTAGCAATGAAGCTATTAGCTGATGGCAGCCATAAGAACAAATTCAATTTATTACAAGGACAATACGCCAGTAGTAATCCTTTAACCGCTATTCTAAAGCGCTGGCGTAAAGTGGCTATTGCCGCTGGTATTTGCTTTGGGTTAGCGCTAACCCATCAGTTGGTAGAGACCTATAATACACAGCAACAAATTGCTGCGGTAAATGACAACATTCGTCAAGTCTATAAGCGAGTATTCCCGGAAGTGTCGCGGGTTAGAGATAGCCGGATCCGTAGTGATTTTCGCAAGGCTATAGCCGATATAGGCCAAGAGTCTCCGCAGGATTTCCTAATGATGATGGTTCACCTATCAAGCGCGTTTGATAGACACCGAGATTTAGACCCGCTGAGTTTACGCTATGACCATAGTAAGGGAGAGATCCGCTTGCAGGCTCAGGCTAAAAATTTCCAAGTATTTGAACAATTCAGACAAGCAGTACAGCCTTTTACTACCGAACAAGGCACCTTGAGTAATAAAGCCGGTGCGGTAGTAGGTACCTTAATTATTAGGAAGTCTTCATGAAACAGTGGTGGCAAAGCTTAAATAAGCGTGAACAAGACTTGGTTATGATTGCCAGTGTGCTGTGTGCAATAGCAATACTGTATTGGGGCATTTGGTCACCGGTGGTTAACGCTAATCAAAGTGCCAAACAACAATTAATTAGCCAGCAAGAAACCTTGTTATGGGCACAGCAACAAGGGGCGCATATCATCGCCAATGGACGTTCTGCTAAAAGTGATGCTTCTGTGAAGGTGAGCCAAGCAGTCAGTAGCACGGCGCGTCAGCAGCGTATTACGATTACTCGCATTCAACCAAGAAATGAAGAAGTAGAAGTGTGGATTGACAGTATTCCGTTCAATCAGCTGTTGGCGTGGTTAGACATGCTCAGTAAACGCTACGGTATTATTGTGAAAAATGTCGATTTAGATGAAGGCAAACCTCAAGGTATCGTTGGGGTGCGTAGATTACGTTTAGGTAAGGCCGAATGAAGAAGTATATTGGTTTAGCGTTGCTATTAGTAACGGTGTATTTGGTCAGCTTAGTGGCCACCACACCCCTGGCGGTGGCGATAAATTACCTGCCCATACCCAAACAGGTGAAACTAAATCAACCGAGTGGTTCGCTATGGCAGGGTGAAATTTTGAGCGTTGAGCTACCGCAACTCACTCTAAACAGAGTGAGTTGGGACTTTAAGCCCGCCTCATTGTTGTTAGGTCGCTTAAGTGCTCAATTGACCCTCAATGATAGCAAGCAGTTGCAAGGTCAGGGTGTAGTTGGAATGAGCTTCTCAGGCTGGTTTGTTAAAGACTGGCATTTAGAGGCCCCAGCAAGTTGGCTAATAGAGCAAGTACCACTGCCTTTGCCCTTGTCCCTAGAGGGCGATATTCAATTGGATTTAGCTGAAGCGAGCCAAGGTAGCCCGTGGTGCGAACAATTGGCCGGTCAATTACGCTGGTTAGGCCCATTAGTTGTTACTCCGCTGGGCGAGTTACCGCTAGATAATGCTAACGCTGAGTTAAGTTGCATTGATGGTCAACCAAGCATTGTGCTTAATCATAAAGATGCTCAGCTAGAACTTGAGCTGCTAGCTTCTGTTGGCCAACCTAATTGGCTGGCTGAAGGCAAGATAAAAGCGGGGGCTCAGATGCCAAGAAGTATCAGCAATAACCTTAAGTTTATTGGCCGCCCCGATCCTCAAGGTTTCTATCGGTTTAAGCAGCAGGGGCGTTTACCCCGTTAAGCAAAATAGCTAGCGGCCTCTTCGCTAGCTGTTTTAATCGCTGGTTAAGCGAGTAATTCTTTCGTGAAATGGTGGTAATCGTCAATGGAGGGGTGATGCTCAAATACCTTGCTCGCTTGCATTGAATCAGGGTTACGGATCCCTAACAAATGCTTGATACCAAACTTCTTCGCTTGATCAAGCACCCGTTCATTATCATCTATAAATAAAGTGCGTCCGGGGTCAAATGGGTGGTGTGCAATGAACGTGTCCCATAGCTCTGGCGCTTCTTTGGGATAGCCGAATTGATGAACGCTGTACAAGGTATCCAAATATTTATCTAAGCCGGTTACTTTAATCTTAGTGGTAAGGCCATCAGGGTGACAATTGGTCAGTAAAATGCGTTGTTTACCTACCTGACCCAAGGCTTCTAAGAATGGTTTCACGTCGTCTCGCCACTTAATTTTGTGCTCCACATCGGTTTTCAGCTGACGAATATCTATATTGGTTTTATTGCTCCAATAATCGAAACAATACCAATCTAAAGTGCCAGACACGGTTTCATAATCAGCAAACAAGCGCGCTCTGGCTTGTTCTACGCTTACACCGTTCTGATGAGCAAACGAGATAGGCAGGTAATGCATCCAGAAGTAGTTATCGTAGTGCAAATCTAAAAGCGTTCCATCCATATCGAGTAAAACGGTGTCTATTTGGGTCCAGTCAAACATTCTTGCTCGCTAATCCTTGAGTGCTTCTAACAGCAATGTAACAATGATGGTAAGTGAATGATAGTAGGAACCGCGATGAGCAAGCATCATCCGCCTCGATTGTTAGACAGCGCAATTGCAGCCGAAAGCCGCTATTTTAAAATCGAAGAGTTACATCTTGAGTTCAGCAATGGTGAGCGAAGGATCTACGAACGATTAGTTGGTTCAGGCCAAGGCGCGGTAATGATCCTACCGATAACAGAACAAAATGAGCTGTTGTTAATTAGTGAATATGCTGCCGGCACAGAGCGTTATGAGCTAGGCTTTGTGAAAGGCTTGGTGGATATTGGTGAGCAGCCAATTGATGCCGCCAATCGAGAGCTACAAGAAGAGATTGGCTTTAAAGCCGATAGTTTGCAACTGTTGACAGAGTTATCGGTGGCGCCAGGTTATTTCTCTAGCCATATGACAGTGTTTATCGCCCAAGGTTTAACGCCCAGTGTATTAGTAGGCGATGAACCAGAGCCGCTAGAAGTGATTAACGTTCCCTTGAATGATATTGACAGCTTATATAGTCGAAAAGAGTTTTCTGAGGCCCGCAGTGTTGCGTCATTGTTGCTGTTAGAAAAATGGTTGAAGCAGAAAAAGGCGAGAAATAAATAGGATGTTTGACCCTGCAAGTGTACTGCCTGATGTTATTGAAATAGCCCGTGGTGCGGGTGAAATTATTCGTAATATCTACGAAAAAGGCGATTTTGTTAGCGAAACTAAAGAGGACGCCACGCCGGTCACCTCCGCTGATTATGCCGCCCACCATTTCATTATGGACAAACTTAGCGCGTTAACCCCCGATATTCCTATTTTGTCTGAAGAGCAAGCCGATATCTGCCTAGCCGACCGACAGCATTGGCAAACGTATTGGTTGGTCGATCCCTTAGATGGCACGCAAGAGTTTGTTTCTGGTAGTGGTGATTTCGCCACCGAAATCGCCTTAGTTCATGATAATCAACCCGTGCTAGGTGTGGTGTATGGTCCGATTGTGCAGCTGTTGTATGCAGCAGTAAAAGGCCAAGGAGCCTTTAAAGAGCAAAACGGTATCCGCACCCCTATACGCAGCCAGCATTACCAGGGTGTACCAAAACAGATCCGTGTAGCCACCAGTCGAGTGCAACGTCCTGCGCTATTACAGGCTATTTTGAATTGTGATTATCGTTATAAGCTTTACCCTCTGGGTAGTGCCAGTTTGAAAAGCTGTATGGTCGCAGAAGGTGCGGCTGATTGTTATATCAGAGTAGGGCCTACCGGTGAGTGGGACACCGGGGCGCCACAAATTATCTTACAAGAAGCGGGTGGAACATTGCTTGATTTGCACTTGCGTGACCTTAGTTACAACCTACGTGAATCACTAGAAAACCCTAATTTTATATCATTAGGTGACCCACAATTACCTTGGCGGGATATACTTAAAAACCCAAGCTAGGTAACAAGCCAGACACATCATACTAATATTCGTTTTTACAATGGTTTAACCTCAGGGTAATAGCGGGTATAATTTTGCCAATAATGACAAGGATGCCGAATACTACGGTCAGTAGGCACGATGAGGAGAGATAAGGGTGAAGCTTTTAAACTGGAAAACATTGGTATTGTCGATTGGTTTAACAATACTGCCTTCGGCCTTTGCTGCCGATATGTCAGATGACGCGATTGCAGAGCGAATTAAGCCGGTTGGTGAAGTTTACCTTGATGGTGAGTTAGACGTCGCTAAAGCTCCCGCTGCTGCAAGTGGACCGCGTGATGGTGAAACGGTTTATAACACCTACTGTACTGCTTGTCACAGCACAGGCGCAGCAGGCGCACCGAAGAAAGGGGATAGCGCTGCTTGGGCACCACGTATAGCACAAGGTGAAGAAACCTTGTTTAATCATGCATGGAACGGCTTTAGTGCAATGCCAGCCAAAGGAACCTGTGGTGATTGTACCGAAGACGAAATTAAAGACGTTATTGCCTACATGATCAAATAAACGCTTTGCTTGAATGACAAACACCACGTATAGCGTGGTGTTTTTGTTTGTGCTGTTTACTTAACGGTAGTGCAAGCGCTAACTATTTTTACGACGCCTCATGCGCTTTTTACTCTTTTGAAGCTCTTCTACCATTTTCTTACGTTCTTCTTTTTCAGCCACAATAATCGCTGTTTCCACCTTTTCAACCGCGACCATCGCAGGCGTTTCTAGGCTAATTCTCCCAATGGTGGCATCGCGTAGCTCATTGAGAATAATGGTGGCGACTTTTACGTAGTCAACATGTCCGCCGCGTACCAGACAGCCGCGTAACTTACCGATTTCTTCCATCAATACCACTTCAGACTCAGGCAGTTCATCTAGCTTGTAGCGTGTTTTAAGTGCTTCTGGATAGGCTGCTAATAAATACTCGCAGGCAAATGCGGCTACGTCATCATAGTCCATTGCCGTGTCTTTTACGGCACCGGTTGCGGCTAAACGGTAACCACTGGCGACATTGTCAAACTTAGGCCACAGAATTCCGGGGGTATCAGATAAGATGATATTTCCGTCTAAGCGGATCCGCTGTTGGTTTTTAGTGACTGCGGGCTCATTACCTGTTTTAGCAATTTGTCGACCTGCCAAGGCATTAATTAAGGTTGATTTACCCACATTAGGGATACCACAAATCATGGTATGAATAGGCTTATCTACGCCTCCTTTATTGGGTAGCATGCTACGACACAAGGCCAATAAATCTTGAGTTTGATTGCCTTGAATTGTACATAGAGGGATGGCTTTCACACCTTGCTCTTGCTCGAAGTATTCTTGCCATTGCGCTGTAACAATGGGATCGGCTAAATCACTTTTATTCAGTACTTTGATACAGGGTTTGTCACCGCGTAAGGTGGCTACCAGAGGGTTTTCACTACTATAGGGAATGCGTGCATCCAATACCTCGATAATCAAATCGATTTTTGGCATCACTTCTTTAATTTGTTTCTGGGCTTTGTGCATGTG
Source organism: Agarivorans sp. MS3-6 (assembly GCF_054112545.1). Taxonomy (NCBI): domain Bacteria; kingdom Pseudomonadati; phylum Pseudomonadota; class Gammaproteobacteria; order Alteromonadales; family Alteromonadaceae; genus Agarivorans; species Agarivorans sp. MS3-6. The sequence continues at coordinate 2,686,598 of NZ_CM134202.1, forward strand.
CCCTGGATACCATTGAATGGCCATTCCATCCCCTTTGATTTCACTAAATTGGCGCTTATTGTACTCAGTAAAGGTACAAAGTGTAGTTCTTTGTGACTATTTGCTCGCAGGCCGCGACTCAGATTGTTAACTAAGTGTCTAAAAATCTTAGTTACTGTCTATTTTTAATATTGCTGCTATGTTCAAATAAGCACAGCTCGATTTGCTTTTTTTAAGGCGCTGGTCGACCCCATATACTCAGACAATCTTAGGGAAGAGATAATGTCTATGACAGACCTACCAGATGACAGTGAAGCAGGCTCATCATCTGATCTTCAAGCGGCGGAGCCTCATCGCTCTGGCGCTAGCTTACAAGTACGTTATGAACACCATAAAGCGCGTCATCAGCATTATAAAAAGGCCTATCGGCATCTTAAAAAGTATCGATGGATAAGCTTAGGGGCCTTGGTTGTGGCGTTTACAACAGGCTTTTCGCTGATGGCTATATTGCCAACCTATAGCCAACTTCAAGATGATTATGAAGGGGTATTGGTCGATGTAAAAATCAGTGAAGATCAAAACCTATTATTGAAAGAAGCTTTATTGGCAGAGCGCAAGCATAATTTTGAACTCAACAAAGAAGCGCATCCAGAGTTACGCATTTTCGCGTTTAATACCTTAATCGCTACAGACCAGCAAAATGTGCGTTCTGCCTTTTTTGAAGCGACAGACAAGATAGGTAAGCATGTCGATGTAAACTACCAGTTGTTGGTGGCAGGGCCAATAGAGCAAGATTTGTTCTTGGTGTTGATCGATCAAACCGGAGAAGAAGTACATCAGCAAGCGATTGATTTTGGTAATACACCTCCCCAGCAAGATGAGTCGCTAACCTTAGAAGGCGCACTGTCCTTGGATAAAGATATTGACGTTCGTTATTTCAGAGTGAAACAGCTTACCCCTGATAATTAGCTATTTCCTGCGCGTGAAGCGTGCGTCATTAACTATTGCACTCAACAACCGTTATTTACAGCCTCAAATTTTGTTTATGAGGCTATACTGCCTATCAAAAATTGATCCCTTAATGATTGAGAGGCAGCGATGTATATTACCGACCATTTTGATAGTGGCAATATTCGTGTGGTGGCGTTAGACGACCCGCAAAATATCCAACTTGAAATTAAACAGGACCACCAATCAGATTTTTTTCAGTGGTTCCACTTCCGTTTTGAAGCACCTTTAGAGCAAAACTACCAATTCAATATCATCAATGCGGGTAAGTCTGCTTATGCCAAAGGTTGGCAGGGTTATCGCGTCGTGGCTTCTTATGATAGAGAAGAATGGTTTAGAGTGGATGCAGACTTTGATGGAGAGCAACTAAGCTTTTCTTTATTGCTTGAGCAGCCAAGTATCTATTTTGCTTACTTTGCGCCATATAGTTACGAGCGTCATCAAGATTTATTGCACACCATGCAGCAAGATTATCGGGTAAATCTCAATACCCTTGGGCAAAGCTTAGACGGGCGCGACATGAGTTTACTGACCATTGGTGACCCCGAGCAAGCACAACACAAAGTGTGGGTTATTGCTCGCCAGCATCCAGGTGAAACCATGGCAGAATGGTTTGTTGAAGGCATGTTAGGCAACTTGCTAGATCAAGATAATCCACTGGCCATGAAACTGTTGGAGAACACGGTTTTTTATGTGGTGCCAAACATGAACCCCGATGGCTCAGTGCGCGGCCACTTACGCACCAATGCTGTAGGAACAAATTTGAATCGAGAGTGGCAAAATCCGAGTATGGAGCGCAGCCCCGAAGTCTTTTTAGTTCGACAAAAAATGCTTGAACTCGGCGGGGACCTATTCCTCGATATACATGGAGATGAAGATCTACCCTACAACTTTGTGGCTGGCTGTGAAGGCATACCCAGTTACGATCAGCGTCATCAGCAATTAGAAGAAACCTTTAAACAAGCATTTATGGCTATCTCTCCAGACTTTCAAGACCAGCATGGTTACGATAAAGACCAGCCTGGTGAAGCCAATCTCACCATCGCTGCAGCTTGGTTAGGTGAGCAGTTTAAAACCTTGTCTTATACCATTGAAATGCCGTTTAAAGATAATGCAGACATGCCCGATGAGGCCTTTGGTTGGTCGCCAGAGCGGGCGATGCAATTGGGTTGTGACGTATTGTTCCCCATTAACCAAGCTTTGAATAAGTTGTAATGTTAATGGCCAATGCTTGGGCATTGGCCTTTTGTCAGGTTTTTTTACACTCCAGTTTTATCATTAATCATAAGCTTATTGATGTTTTATCGTATGTTTAGCGTAAAACGAGAATAACTGTGATCGATGTCTCTACCGGTCTATTTTGACTGTGTCAACTATTTATACAGTTTATATTATTGATGTTGTACCTTTTAATTTACATGCTGTTATGGTGATGATTTTAAAGAGTTTATTTTCGAGGAATGATTTATGCAGTAGAGCAGCTGCAACTTACCTGACGCACGGAGCGCGAGATGAAAATAAAAACAATAAGTACAGTCGTTATTGGAATGGGGCTTATTTGGGCCGCTACTACAGCATCTGCAGCGGTTATCTATGATCAAGATGTCACTAATGAGGTTATTTTTGGCAGTGGTAACGCCAATGGAGCGTTTACTGTTGACCAACAAAATGGCCTTGAATTAGGTTTGAGGGCAAAGCTTCGCTTTGACCAGAATAATCTTCCACAAAACACCTTCAACAGTAATGGTGATGGCACTTACCGGTTTGATAATGTCGCGCCTCCATCTGGCTTTGGTTTTGCTCCTAATTCGCCATCAACAGCCATATGGAATTTTGAGTGGTCAATAAACAGTAATTTTGATGGCAGTGGGGCTAGCTTAGATAGCTTTAATTACCTACTACAAATAGACTTTGACCCCAGTGCTGGGACTAATTTTTTGGCATTTGATCCGATCAATAGTGGCGCTGCAGATCATGCTTTAGGTGATAATACGACTGCTAACGGTGCCGGAATATCTGATCCTACTAATTATGCGGCTAATATCGCTAGTTTACATTTGGCGCAAAACTCTTGGAACATGGAATTCTTTGATGGAGGCCCATATACCTTTAATGCTCTGGATGCAGGGATTTACGATATTGTACTTACAGCCTATGACGGTCAAACTGAGTTAGCAAGTACCTCGATTCAGGTGATTAACGCCAGTGTTCCTGAGCCGCAAACATTATTTACGATGAGTTTAGCCTTGTGTGCTTTAGGCTGGATGAGGCGTAAACGAAGCGCTGCATAGTCAGCTGCTAGAGCGTTAAGAAAAACGAAGCGTAATGCTTCGTTTTTTGTTTTAAGAGACTTAACTTAGAAAACTAATATAAGTTTGCAGCACTATTAAATTCACAATGTCGATGAAAAAGGCGCCAACAATGGGGACGACCATAAAGGCTGGGGGGGATGGGCCGTTGCGTGATACTAAGGCACTCATGTTCATCACCGCAGTCGGGGTTGCGCCTAAGCCGAAACCACAATGGCCGCCAGCAATTACCGCCGAGTCGTAGTCTTTACCCATAAATTTGAAGGTGACAAAACTGGCAAAAATGGCAATCATCACCGTTTGGCAAAGTAGGATGACCAGTAAAGGGAGCGCTAGGTCAAAAATTTCCCATAGGCGCAAACTCATTAAGGCCATCGATAAAAACAGGGATAAGGATAAGGTACCGAGTAAATCAACACATTCGTTGTTGATCTCATAGCGGCCACTGAGCTCACTGGCATTGGCAATGATCACCCCAAAAAATAAAGCATAAACAAAGTCGGGCATTTTGAGCCAACTTAAGGCCAGCTCCGTTTCTATTTGTTTGGCAAATTTGGCCGCGACAACACACACTAATAGCAGAAATAACACCTCTATCACTGACGTTGGTGTTACCAAATCTTCTTCTTTACGGCTATAGGTTACTAAGTCTGGGTGGTTTTTATGGTGTTTCTTTCCCTTAGAAAACGGTGACTCCAATTTATTTTTGTTAATTAGCCGCTGACCTACTGGGCCGCCAATAATCCCGCCCATGACCAAGCCAAACGTAGCGGCGGCCATCGCAAACTCCAGTGTTTGAATGCCGTATTCTTCAGCAAATATTTGAGACCAAGCTGCGCCAGTGCCGTGCCCTCCTGAAAGGGTGATGGAGCCGGCAAATAGCCCCATCATCGGCTCTAAACCTAACGCGGTGGCTAAAATAACGCCAAGTCCGTTTTGTAAAACGATATATAACGAAGCAATGCCCAGAAACACAAATACTTTTCTGCCGCCCTTTAGCAGCAATTTATAGTTGGCCACTAAGCCAATGGTGCTAAAGAACATCAACATAAGGATGTTCTGCAAGGGAAGGGCGAAACGTAGTTCAATACCCTGTAATTTAAGCAAGGTAATGATAATGGCGATGACTAAACCACCGACAATGGGTTCGGGGATATTGTATTTTTTGAGTATGGCCACGTAATGGCAAATAATCCGACCAAGAAATAACACTGTTAGTGCAATTAAAAAAGACTCAAGCTCACCAACGGCATAAACGGTGTCCATATTGACGATATCCTTTAAATAAAAATCAAGGCAATAATTTTATAGTGTAGCTGGCGAAATGCTAAGGGTGAAAAATTTATAAAAAACAAGGTGATCTGTTGTTTAAGGCGGTAAGTGTAAATGAAAATACTGCTGTGGGGCGAAATCGTTACTTGAACATTGTGTTGCTAAAGTAATGGCTAAACCCTAGGTCGGGTTTAGCCATTAAATACAGAGTGTTTAGCGCAGTGTGACGAATTCTTCACCACTGGTTGGATGTATTGCTACACAAGCGTCAAAGTCGGCTTTCGTTGCGCCCATTTTCATGGCTACGCCAAAACCTTGTAGAATTTCATCCATGCCTAAACCAATACCGTGTAGGCCTACCACTTTCTCATTTTCACCGGCACAAATGAGTTTCATTTTAGTGACTTGGCGATGCTGAGTGACAGCGGTATACATTGCCCCAAAGCTTGAGTTGTAAACCTTCACCTGGTCTTCACCAAATTCGGCAATGGCTTCTGGCTCGGTTAAACCGATGGTGCCAATGGCAGGGTGGCTAAATACTACGGTAGGGATCAAGTCGTAATCCATTTTTGCATTGGTTTGGCCATTAAATAGGCGCTCCGACAACAAACGGCCGGCTTTAACTGCAACAGGTGTTAGTTCAACTTTACCGATGTTATCACCGACGGCATAAATGCCCGGAGTGGAAGTATTCGAATATTCATCAACCTTAATGTACCCGCGGTCATCACACTCAACCCCTACACCCTCTAGGTTAATTTTGTCGTTGGCTGGCTCTCGGCCAATCGCCCAAATAACCGTATCAACGTGTAAATTGTTACCGTTTTCGAAACTGACGATTAAGCTACCATCGGCTTGTTTTTCAATGGCTTTGGGTGTGCTATTGGTGTGTAGTTTAGGGCCATCTTCAGCCATAATTTCAACTAAGGTTTCACTGAGCATTGGGTCAAAGCTACGCAATGGCGCGTGTTTACGCACTGCTAGATGAGTGTCGCTACCTAAAGAATGCAAGACACCAGCAAGCTCAACCGCAATGTAACCTGCGCCGATGACTAATACTCGTTTAGGTTGCTCGGTTAGAGCAAAGAAGCCATCTGAGTCGATACCAAGTTCTGCACCCGGTATATTAGGAATGGTAGGGCGGCCACCCGTGGCGATCAGAATATGCTTAGCGCGAATTTTCTCACCGTTGACTTCCACGGTGTTGGCATCAACAAATTTAGCAAAGCCATTGATGACAGTAACGCCGTTGTTACCTAATACTCGGTCATAAGAGCCATGGATGCGCTTAATATAAGCTTCGCGACTAGCGACTAGGGTTGACCAATCAAATTTATTTACTTGAACGTCAAAGCCGTAATCAGGGGCGTAACGATGAATTGCTTCAGCCACTTGGGCACCAAACCACATCGCTTTTTTAGGTACACAACCCACATTAACGCAGGTTCCGCCTACATGGCGAGCTTCAACTAACGCCACTTTTTGGCCATACATCGAGGCACGGTTAGCCGAGGCAATACCGCCGCTGCCGGCGCCAATGCACAAATAATCAAATTCTTTCATTAGGGGTCTTACTCCGTGTAGAGCCAAAATATTGCAGCAGTATAGCCTGTACTAGAGCCTGATGTTAATCAGCTTTTTGAGCTTGATAAGGCAAACGAATAGAGAAGTGCACACCTTCATTGGGTTTACTGTCAAAGGCTATATGGCCTTTCAGCAATTGCACTACTAGATTGTAAACGATATGGGTGCCTAAACCACTGCCGCCTTGGCCACGTTTTGAGGTAACAAAGGGGTCAAATATTCGCTTGGCTATATTGCTATTAACACCGCGGCCTGAGTCTTTGAAATCGATATGTAGTTGGTCATTTTCACGAGAGATATTGATGTCGATACGTTTCTCTCCGTCCCAACCGTCAAATCCGTGCCTGATTGAGTTGATAATCAAGTTTGAGTAAATTTGGGTAAAGCTACCAGGGAAGCTGTAAAGCTCGAGGTCGTCGTCGCAATTAACCTCTATTTGGCAACCTGAACGGCGTATTTTATGCCCTAAAGAGGTAATAACTTGATGCACGTTCTCGTTGAGATTAAAGGTGTAACAAGCTTCAGAGCTCTGGTCTACAGCAACTTGTTTAAAGCTGCTAATTAAATCAGAGGCCCGCCTTAGGTTGTTAAGGAGCAGTTCGGTAGACTGATTTAAGTTTTGAATTAGCTCTTCCATGAATTTACGGCTGAGTTTGCCGGTTTCGACATTTTGGGCGAGTTGTTTACCTTGCTCCTGCAAGTATGAGGCGGCGGTAACACTAATACCGATGGGGGTGTTAATTTCGTGGGCCACACCCGCCACTAAGCCACCAAGCGAAGCCATTTTTTCTGCTTCAACCAGCGATTGTTGGGCATTTTTTAGTTTATCGAAGGCGTTGGCTAGCTGTAAATTGCTTTCTTCAAGGCGTTCGGTGCGAGATTGTACTTTTTGTTCAAGCTCGTCGTTAAGGGTTTTAATCTCATTTTCAACCCGTTTCAGTGGAGTAATGTCATAACCAAAAGCAATCATGCGTGATACATGGTTGCCTTCGTAGAACGGCACAAAAGTCCACAGCAAGGTGTATTGATTGTTGGCTTGATCGGTGAGGGTGAGTTCTTGGTCTTGAATAACCCTTAATTGGCGTAAATCAGCTTCAATTTGCTCGCGCATATCGTTGTCGATAAACACACTTAACCAATTTTGCCCTTCTAATTCTTCTTGATGAAAGCCCGTTAGCATCACACCCGCTGGGTTGGCGGTAATGACATTCAGTTGATTGTCTAAAGTAACAATTACCGCGTTACTGGCGTTGATCACGGTTGCTGAGAAGTCTCGTTCATGAGCGAGTTGTTCGGTGGCTTTGAGTTTTTGGGCAAATTCATGATCAATTTTCTGCGTCATCTGGTTGAGCGTGTTAACCAGCTCTCCCAATTCGTCGTTACGTAGTTTTCCACCGGTTTCTAGCTCGAGTGGGGCGCCTAGGTTATCTAGGTCTAAGTTACGGGTATAGTCAACGATGGTATTGAGATGGCGAACAATCACGTAATAGATAATGAACAAGATACCAATCGATACCACTAAAGTTTTAATGGTTTGGCTAATTAGGATCAACATGGCTTTTTGCCATAAACGCTCGTAAACCTGTTCTAACGAAGCGGCAACAAACAGCTTACCTACCATCTCACCTTGGTATATCAGCTCAAACTCTTGGGATAAATCGTAGCGATCAGCCGAGCGCCCCCGAGCTAATAAGGGAACTTCCGAAGAGCCTAAAATTTCTTTTACCAGCACATACTGCATATTAGGCAAATTCATAATGCCTTCTATTTGCACTTCAACTTGTTCTTCATCTAAATTCCACAAACTGGCAGCAATAGGTTGTAAAAAGCTGACTTCGATTTGGTCAATGCTTTCTTCAATAACTTGCACATCTTGTTTGTAGTCGTAGCTGAGTTGGATCAGGGTAATGATAATGGCCAGCAAAGTAGAACAGATGAGTATATAGGACAACATGCGCAAGGAAAGGCTGCTAGAGCCTTTATGTAGTGCTAGTTTTCTCCACAAACTGTAATTATCTGCAGTAGTGGTATCTTGGTTATTATCCATTAATCGATGAGTCCCGTTGGCCTAGGTTATTGATAAACCAAGTAACCAAAATAATCCTTAAGGAAATCATAGTCTAATTCGAGGCTATGTAAAATGTTCAAATTGTGAAACGTGGGTTGATTTACAAATTAATAACCCCAGATTAAGTTATTCTAGTTATAGTTTCTTCAGTCCTAAAGGATCCCCTATGAGCAATCCCTTACTTGATTTACCCGGATTACCTCCGTTTAGCCAAATTAAGCCAGAACATGTGCAGCCTGCGGTAGAGCAAGTGATTGAAGAATGTCGCGCTACTATCGACCGAGTACTTGAGGAGCCGAACGCTACTTGGCAAAACTTCATTCTGCCCTTAGATGAGGTGAATGATCGCCTAAGCCGTCTTTGGTCGCCAGTAAGCCATTGTAACTCGGTAGTGAATAGCCAAGCCCTGCGTGAAGCTTATGAAGCATGTTTGCCAATTTTGTCTGAGTACAGCACCTTTGTGGGTCAGCATGAGGGTTTATATCAAGCATACAAGCAGCTAGCCGCCAGTGATGCTTTTGCTGAATATAACTTGGCTCAACAAAAATCGATTACTGATGCGCTGCGTGATTTCGAATTATCGGGTATTGGCTTAGAAGCCGAGCAGCAAAGCCGCTATGGTGACATAGTAAAGCGTCTGTCTGAAATATCCTCACAGTTTTCCAACAATGTGTTAGATGCTACCTTGGCATGGCAAAAACATATCAGCGATGTTAACGAGCTTGCTGGTTTGCCCGAATCAGCCTTGGCTGCAGCGAAACAAGCCGCCGAATTAAAAGAACTTGATGGTTATTTATTAACTCTTGAGTTTCCTAGTTACTTACCAGTGATGACTTACGCAGATAAGCGAGAGTTGCGTGAAGAAATGTATCGCGCTTTCAGCACGCGCGCTTCTGAGCAAGCGAGCACCGAACAAAAATTTGATAACACTGCCATTATTGATGAAGAGTTAGCATTGCGTACCGAGCTGGCCCAGTTATTAGGTTTTGCTAGCTACGCCGACAAGTCTCTAGCGACCAAAATGGCCGAATCACCTAGCCAAGTACTGGGCTTTCTTAATGACTTGGCTGCCCGCTCTAAACCACAAGCCGAGAATGAATTAGCCGAGCTGCAAGCCTTCGCTAGCGAGCACTATCAAGTTGCCGAATTAGCCGCTTGGGACATGGCTTATTATTCTGAAAAATTGAAGCAGCACACTTACTCAATTTCTGATGAGCAGTTACGCCCTTACTTCCCAGAAGATCGTGTATTAGGTGGCTTATTTGAAGTGGTGAAACGCTTATTTAAGGTGACGGTGACCGAGAAGCAAGGTGTCGATACTTGGCACTCAGACGTACGTTTCTTTGACATTAGCGATGAAACCGGCGAGCTACGCGGCTCCTTCTACCTAGATTTATACGCGCGAGAGCATAAACGTGGCGGAGCATGGATGGATGGCTGTATCGACCGTCGAGTGGACGCGCATGGAAAACTGATAAAACCGGTGGCCTATTTAACCTGTAATTTTAATAAGCCAGTGGGGGATAAACCGGCCTTATTTACTCACGACGAAGTGATTACCTTGTTCCATGAATTTGGCCATGGCATTCACCATATGCTGACTAAAGTAGACGAAGCTGCCGTATCCGGGATTAACGGTGTAGCTTGGGATGCGGTCGAACTACCTAGCCAGTTTCTAGAGAATTGGTGCTGGCAGACTGACGCTTTAGCTTTCATTTCTGGTCACTATGAAACTGGCGAACCCTTACCCCAAGCCTTGCTAGATAAAATGCTTGCGGCGCGTAACTTCCAATCGGCGATGACCATGGTGCGCCAATTAGAATTCTCGCTGTTTGACTTCCGTTTACACTATGAAGCTGCCGATGGCCGCAGTGTTCTTGAACGCTTGAACGAAGTGCGCGAGCAAGTATCGGTGATTAAGCCACCAAGTTTTAACCGTTTCCAAAATAGCTTTAGCCATATTTTTGCTGGTGGCTATAGCGCGGGTTATTACAGCTATAAATGGGCAGAGGTATTGTCGGCAGATGCTTTCTCAAAATTTGAAGACGACGGTATTTTCAACTCTGAGACTGGCTTACACTTCTTGAGTAACATCTTAGAAAAAGGTGGCTCTCAAGAGCCGATGGAATTATTTAAAGCCTTTAGAGGAAGAGAGCCGAAAGTGGATGCTTTATTGCGCCACTCAGGTATCGCCGCGTAAAGTCGTCGGCTAACTCAATCTTATTAACGCGGCTTCGGCCGCGTTTTGTTTATAAAGAGACGGATCTATGTTTGAAGAGTTTTCCCAGTGGTTAGAGCAAGAACAAGCCCAGTTAGCGACCTCTAATTGGCTGTTTGACGTGTTTGTGGTGTTAGGCATTACCTTGTTAGCGTTTATTGTGTGGCGCGTATTGGCGGCGCGTTTAAGTCGTTTAACCCAAAAAACCACAACGGTATGGGATGATGCTATTTGGTATTCGTTGTGGAAACCGATCAATTGGTTGATAGCTGTCGTCGGTCTCTCGCTGGTGGCGGTGGCGTTTGCCAATGCGCTTGATTCTGACTTGAAACCCGTGATTCCAGTCGTGCGACAAGTATTGATTGTTTTTCTACTCGCCTGGGTAGGTATGCGCTTTGTTCGCCGTGCTGAGCGCCAGCTAATTGCTGTGGGCAAAGATCAAACCACCGTGCATGCGGTAGCAAAACTGTGCCGTGCAGCCGTCATTATTTTACTCATGTTAGCCGTGTTTCAAACCCTAGGCTTTAGTATTTCAGGTGTATTAGCCTTTGGTGGGATGGGCGGCCTAGTAGTGGGTATGGCTGCCAAAGACTTGTTGGCTAACTTTTTTGGTGCCTTAATTGTCTACTTCGATAAACCCTTTAAGGTGGGCGATTGGATCCGTTCTCCAGACCGCAGTATTGAGGGTACCGTAGAGAACATCGGCTGGCGGGTGACCAAGATCCGCACCTTTGATAAACGCCCTTTGTATGTACCTAACGCGATTTTCTCTAGTATTGCAGTTGAAAATCCAAGCCGTATGAGCCACCGACGGATTAAAGAAACCATCGGTATTCGTTACGATGATGCGCCTAAAATGACCAAGGTCGTCGCAGAGGTAGAGTTGATGCTGCGTCATCACCCAGAGATCGATACCAGCCAAACTCTCATGGTTAACTTCAATAGCTTTAATGCCTCGTCGTTAGACTTCTTTATTTATACTTTCACCAAAACAACCGATTGGGTCAAATACCACCAAGTTAAACAAGATGTGCTCAATAAAGTGGTTGAAATTGTGGTTGCCAACGACGCTGAGTTTGCCTTTCCTACCCGCACTTTGCACTTGGCTTCACAAGTAGGGAGTGACGTGTCTTAGTATTCGTTACCGTATTGGTTGTCGCCTGGCTGGCAACCAATACTGCTCTATTTTTCTCTGAACTTACTCACTGCTATAACTCAACTAAGCTTCTCGTCTCCAAAATAATGTTTAAGCGGTACTTTTATCTGCCTTGAATGCCTATCTGCAAATATGGAGTTTTGGTTGAATCGACCGCTGTTGGCTTTTCGTTGGCGGGCTTGCTCAGTAATATCCAATCTTGTTTCTGCAAATGAGTTCTTAAACTAAACCAAATCAAAGGCTAGCCGAACTTAAGCGCTTAAAGATGTTTGAAGGCTTGTTGAATGCACTTTCATCATCAATCAAGTCATCCAGCCTAGGTTGCGGATGAGGATGGCAGAAATCTGACGTTTCCCCGTATTATGGAGTAGTTATGTTTATGAGTAAGTTATGGAAACTTGCGGTGTTAGTGCTAGTTAGTATCACTCTAGTGGCTTGTGATTTAAGTAACTTTCAAATCGGTGACGATGATGAAGATGAAAGCGCGACTTCTAGCACGGGTTATTTTCGATTTGTAAATTTAGTTCCAGCGTCGCCAGATATAGAGCTCATCATGGATGAAAACGCATTTGCCCAAATTGGCTTTGCTGAGTCCAGTGCTTTAACTGAGTTGAGCACGGGCAGTTATGACCTCGAGTTTAATCAGATTTTACCGAACACAGAGTATGCTCGCTTCACCGACGATGATGAGATCACAATAAAGAAACAGTATATTCATTCGTATATTCTGTATGGAGAGGATCCTTTTTCCCCAGAAGTGCTAACAATTCAAACCGATGTTGACGACCTATACGATGACGAATACGACGACGGACAAGCGAGAATACAGTTTTTTCAAGCATCCAGTGAGTTAGCGAATGTAGATATTTATCTCGTTGATGAAGGGGGTAATTTGCTTAATAAATCGGTGACCAGTTCGCTGAGCTATATGGGGGAATCTGAAGAGCTAGATGTTGACCAGGGTACTTATAAAATTATAGTCACTGAATCAGACACCAGCTCTATTGTCATAGCAGCGGATAATATCAGCCTCGAAGCCGCTAGTTCATACATTTATAGTGTGGTGAGTTATTCGGTTGCAGGCAGTAATACGCTGCGCTACGCGGTGGTTGAATGTGATGAAGATGAGGCACGATTGATTACCAATGATGCCCAACCTGCTTATCTTAGAGTAAACAATGCTATTGCTAATACCGAAGCGATAGATATTTATTTCGATGATGGCTCCGGTAAACAATTGCTGTTTACCCATCTAGACTTTGGTGATTTGTCTGCTGAAGCAGAAATTACGATTAGTGATGTGGATGACGGCGATAGCATGACATTTTATATGTATGATTTTGGAGCGGATATTGATACCGACTCAGCATTAGCAGTGGAAAGTTTTGAGATAACGACAGACTCTCAAATCACCATTATTGCAGCCGGTGATAGTGACGAAGACCTGACGCTAAATGACCAAGTAAATGATCTGAGTATCATTGCCACCCACGGTAAGCTCATTTTCACCCATGCTATTGATAATGAAGATTCAGAGTCTTTAGACATTGTGGTGGTGGCCGATGGCGCTAACCCCAGTAATTATGAAGCGGTAGTTACTCTGACTTACCTCGGCTCTGAAGAGTATCAGATTGAGCAAGGAGACTATGATATATACATATATGGTGAGAGCAGTGGTGACTTGCTGCTTGAATATAGTCTAAGCAATGTAGAGGAAGGCGATGTGGTTAACTTAACCGCTACCGAAAGCGCCTATGGCGGAGCACCCTACGACATGCAAAGAGTGTTCTATTAGTTTAAGTACAACGCTCGTTTAAACGCGCGTTTTTGGTGTCCACTTTTTCACTCTCTTTTTCACTCTACACAACGATTCATCTCGGCGGATAATGTCAGTTTACTGTGCATATTATGGTATTCACACTGGCCAGTGTTGCTCTGAATACTAGATATTGACGCTGCATAAATATTCCAAAAGTTAGCGTAATATTTCATTACTAATGGCAAGGGAAAAGCTAAAGTGGCCTGTCTACTGCTTATTGGCTGTGCATTTATGCTGCAAAGAAAACCAAAATCCCGTATCAATATTAGTAATCCACCATAGTTGTAGCATATTTACAAAAATTAAGGGTTAAATGCCTTATTTGTGATCCGTTGTGGGTTAAATCTCTACTTTTTTGGTTTTCTATGCTGTTTGTGGCTGGTGGTTCGCTTGTTGAGCAGAGTTATGGTCGGCGAAAAAACCAGTGCGAACCTACTCTGCTGATCCTTCCTCTTGTTAAACACTGTGAGTATAAGGTAAAACAGGAACCACTGAGGTGATTACTGGGGATAGCTTGGCTTTGCCAGCTAGCGCATCATCTCTGCAAACATACATAATATAACAAAAAGCTAACATGGAGTTTCTAATGACTAAATGGAAAAAATCAGCTTCCGGCTTAGCGGTTTCGCTAGCGTTATTTGGTGCTGTGTCTGTAGCTAACGCTGCTGATACTATCAAGGTTGCAATTGCAGGTCCTGTAACCGGTCCGGTTGCTCAATATGGTGACATGCAATTTGCTGGTGCAGGTATTGCTGTTGAGCTGCTTAATCAAGCGGGTGGCATTGAAGGTAAGCAAATTGAAGCGGTAGTGTACGACGATGCTTGTGAACCAAAACAGGCGGTAGCCGTAGCCAACAAAATCATCAATGATGGTGTTAAATACGTAATCGGTCACCTGTGTTCTGGCGCGACCCAACCCGCGTCAGACGTTTATGAAGACGAAGGCGTATTAATGATTACTCCTGCGTCAACTAGCCCTGATATCACCAGCCGTGGCTACCAACTTACTTTCCGTACTATTGGTTTAGATAGCGACCAAGGCCCAACTGCCGCTCGTTACATTATCGACAAAGTTAAACCTGAGCGTGTTGCGGTTATTCATGACAAACAGCAATACGGTGAAGGTATTGCCACTTCAGTAAAAACTGAACTAGAAACTGCGGGTGTTAAAGTGGTGGCCTTTGAAGGTGTAACCGCTGGCGATAAAGATTTTTCTGCGCTTATTTCTAAACTAAACAAAGAGAAAGTGGATTTCGTTTATTACGGTGGCTACCACCCTGAACTTGGTGCTATTTTGCGTCAGTCAGCAGAGAAAGGCCTTAAGGCTACCTTTATGGGTCCAGAAGGTGTGGGTAATAAAGACATCTCGGCTATTGCAGGTGAAGCCTCAGAAGGTTTACTGGTTACCCTTCCTAAGAAATATGACTTAGACCCTGCCAACAAGCCTATTGTTGATGCCTTAGTAGAGAAAGGTGATGACCCAACTGGCCCGTTTGTATGGACAGCCTATGCGGCTATGCAATCTATTGTTGCTGGTGTGAGTGCTGCGGGTGATGATCCTGAAGCAGTCGCTGAATACCTACGTAACAACAAAGTTGATACGGTAATGGGACCACTACAGTGGGATACTAAAGGCGACCTTAAAGGCTTCGACTTTGGCGTATTCTCTTGGCATGCTGACGGTTCTTCGTCTGCCGCTAAGTAATTCCGTAATGATGCACCGACTAGCTTTTGCCTAGTCGGTGTTTTCCGTTTTAAAAGACACTTAATTGGTGGTCTAGAGCCACTAGATTGGGGCAGCTATGTCTGAGCAATTTTTCTATTTTTTTCAGCAGTTAGTCAATGGATTAACCATTGGTAGTACCTATGCGCTGATCGCCATTGGTTACACGATGGTGTATGGCATTATCGGCATGATTAACTTCGCCCACGGTGAAGTGTATATGATCGGTAGTTACGTCGCATTTATTGTGCTCGCTGCTTTATCACTCATGGGATTAGATTCCTTACCGATTTTGTTATTTGGTGCGTTTGCAATAAGCATCATTATTACCAGCGCCTATGGCTGGACCATCGAAAAAGTCGCTTATCGACCGGTACGTGGTGGTAACCGTTTAATCGCCCTGATCTCGGCGATTGGTATGTCTATCTTCTTACAAAACTTAGTGCGCCTCTCGCAAGGTAGCCGAGATATTGCCATGCCAAGCTTAATCTCTGGTGGTTGGTCTTTCGGCCCCGAAGATGGCTTCAATTTAACGATTTCATACATGCAGTTGGTTATTTTTGTGGTGACCTTTGTCACGATGATTGTACTTACCACTTTTATTACTCGTTCACGCATGGGGCGTGCTTGTCGAGCATGTTCAGAAGATATTGGCATGGCTAATTTATTGGGTATTGATACCAATAAAGTCATTTCATTGACCTTCGTTATTGGTGCTGCGCTTGCGGCTGTCGCGGGGGTATTGCTAGGCATATATTACGGGGTGATTAATCCGTATATCGGCTTTATGGCTGGGCTAAAAGCCTTTACCGCAGCAGTATTAGGCGGCATTGGTTCGATACCTGGAGCGGTAGTGGGTGGTTTGCTACTGGGCATAACTGAAGCGATTACCGCTGGTTATTTTAGTACTGAGTACAAAGATGTGGTGTCGTTTGGCCTGCTGTGTTTTGTATTGTTGTTTATGCCAACCGGATTGCTAGGTAAGCCGGAGGTAGAAAAAGTATGAGTAAGCTCAATCTTTCTGGCGCCTTGATTTCAACCATCACGTTTATGTTATTGGCAGGCTGGTTACTGGGTATTCGTATGGAGCCGAGTAGCAGTGGTTTAAATTTAGCTCTCGCAGATGAGCAACACCTAAAATGGTTGTTTATCGGTATGGCTGCAGTATTTATCAGCCAGTTATTACACCCGTTGTTGTTTGGTAAGGCTAAACCTCGGGGCGCAGTCAAAAAGTTCAACTTTAAACTGCCTAGCCCAGAAGAAAGCCCCAAAGCTTATCGCTTAATGGTGTCATTTGCGCTAGCGGGCGCCATTGTATGGCCCTTTATTGTCAGTCGTGGCTCGGTGGATTTAGCCACCCTAACCTTAATTTACGTGATGCTTGGTTTGGGCTTAAACGTGGTGGTAGGTTTAGCGGGTTTGCTTGATTTAGGTTACGTGGGCTTTTATGCGGTTGGTGCATACACCTATGCGTTGTTAAGCGCCGATGGTTTTGGCTTTTGGACATGTTTACCTATTGCGGGTGGCATGGCAGCCTTGTTTGGCTTTTTACTGGGCTTTCCTGTCTTACGCTTACGTGGCGATTATTTAGCGATTGTGACCCTCGGTTTTGGTGAAATTATTCGTCTATTGCTGAATAACTTGACCCACCTTACTGGTGGTCCTAATGGTATTAGCGGGGTGCCGAAACCTACTTTGTTTGGCTTAGAGTTTAACCGAAGACTAAAGGGTGAAGGTTTCGATACCTTCCATAACTTTTTTGGTATTAGCTACAACTCGCAGTATAAAGTTATCTTCTTATACTTGATGGCTTTATTACTGGTCGTGCTCACTATTATTGTGATTAACCGCCTATTGAGAATGCCCATTGGCCGCGCTTGGGAAGCCTTGCGTGAAGATGAAATTGCTTGCCGCTCTTTAGGCTTAAATCCAACCGTGGTTAAGCTTACTGCGTTTACTATTGGTGCTGGTTTTGCTGGTTTTGCTGGGAGTTTCTTTGCTGCCAGACAAGGCTTCATTAGCCCAGAGTCTTTCACCTTTATTGAGTCAGCCATTATTTTAGCGATTGTAGTACTAGGGGGCATGGGCTCACAAATTGGTGTGGTACTCGCGGCAATTATTATGACGGTATTACCTGAAATGGCGCGCGAATTTAATGAATACCGTATGCTGATGTTTGGTTTAATGATGGTATTTATGATGATTTGGCGACCACAGGGTTTATTGCCGATGTCTCGTCCTCACATTGAGTTAAAAGAGGGGGCCAAGGCATGAGTAATATATTAGAAGTTAATGGCCTTACCATGCGTTTTGGTGGCTTACTGGCAGTAAATAATGTTGCACTAACGCTTAAAGAGAAAGAAGTCGTATCGGTCATTGGCCCCAATGGCGCGGGTAAAACGACGGTATTTAACTGCCTAACTGGTTTTTATAAACCAACCGCCGGCCAAATTTTATATCGCGGTGAAGCGTTGCAAGGTCTTGCGGGGCATCAAATTGCTCGTAAAGGCATCGTGCGAACCTTTCAGCACGTTCGTTTGTTCAAAGACATGAGCGTGGTTGAAAACTTGTTGGTTGCTCAGCACCGCCATTTGAATACTAATTTCATCGCGGGTTTGCTGAAAACGCCGAGCTTTAAGAAAAGCGAAGCGGACGCCTTGGCATTTGCTGAGTACTGGTTAGCCAAGGTGGGTCTTACCGAGTTTGCTAACCGTAAAGCCGGCAACTTGGCTTATGGCCAACAGCGCCGTTTAGAAATAGCACGCTGTATGGTGACTCGCCCTGAAATTTTGATGTTAGATGAGCCGGCAGCGGGGCTTAACCCTAAAGAGACCGACGATCTTGATAATTTGATCATGGATTTACGCGCCAATGAGTCCGTATCTGTATTGCTGATTGAGCACGACATGAAACTGGTTATGGGAATTTCTGATCGGATTTACGTGGTAAATCAAGGCTGTCCTTTGGCAAATGGTACGCCAGAAGATATTCGTAATAACCCTGAGGTTATCAAAGCCTATTTAGGTGAATTTTAAGGCTGAGGGACAAGCAACTAATGTTAGAGTTAAAAAATGTTTCAACGCACTATGGCCCTATTCAAGCCCTGCACAATGTAAATGTGCAGGTGAATGAAGGCGAGATAGTTAGCCTTATTGGCGCTAATGGTGCAGGCAAAACCACTTTGCTTATGACCTTGTGTGGTGATCCAAGAGCCAGTAGCGGCCAAGTATTGTTTGATGGCAAAGACATCACGCATAGCCAAACCCATGACATTATGCGTGGCGACATAGCGGTAGTGCCAGAAGGGCGTAGAATATTCTCTCGTTTAACCGTGGAAGAAAATCTACGTATGGGAGCGTTTTTTGCGACTAAGCAAGAAACAGAAGAGCGTATCGAAGAGATGTATAACTTGTTTCCACGATTATTGGAGCGAGTTAGCCAGCGTGCCGGAACCATGTCGGGTGGTGAACAACAAATGCTGGCCATTGGCAGAGCGTTAATGAGTAACCCTAGGTTGCTGTTGTTAGATGAACCTTCACTGGGGTTAGCGCCGATCATCATTCAGCAAATTTTCGATATTGTGGAGCAACTGCGGCAACGTGGAATGACCGTATTCTTAGTTGAGCAAAATGCTAACCAAGCCCTACGTTTAGCCGATCGTGGTTATGTGTTAGAAAATGGCCGCATTGTGTTGGAAGATACCGGAGATAATTTGTTGGTAAATGAAGATGTTCGCAAGGCCTACTTGGGCGCCTAAGCCACAAATGGATTAATACTAAGCAAGCTTCGGCTTGCTTTTTTTTATCGCTTATCCACGTAAACGATGTGACTTTTTCTTTGCTATAAAACCAGTTAAAGTGAAGGAAATATTCAGAAGAGAGTTGCCATGGAACAGTTTCAACAAATCGATGTGAGCGGTGCCCAAGATAAGATTGCGAATGATGGCGCTGTGTTATTAGATATGCGTGATCCTCAGTCGTTTTCGCAAGCCCACCCGGTTGATGCTTTTCACCTGAGCGATGGCAGTTTAAATAAGCTGATTTCTGAAACAGAATTTGATACCCCGCTGATTGTGATGTGTTACCACGGTATCTCTAGCCAAGGCGCTGCTCAATATCTGCTGCATCAAGGATTTGAAGAAGTGTATAGCCTACAAGGCGGCTTTGAAGCATGGCGCACTGTGGCGCCTATTGAAGCGGGTGAAGCTGAGTGAAGCAGCTTATAGTAATGAACAACCCAAGGGTTGCCCAAGCCTACGTTGATTACATGGCGGTGCTAAAAATAGAATGCTTGTTAGCGCCTGCAGAGCAAGGCGTAGCGATATTTCTAAAAGATGAACAACACTTAGAAAAAGCTGAATACGAGCTTAAGCAGTTTTTAAATAACCCCAACGACCAGAAATATTTAGCCGCATCTTGGAAAGTGGCTGATAGCCGTAAAGCGTCTTTTTCTTATGGTGGCTCAGGGGTTGTTAAGAATGCATTTTTAGCCCATGCGGGGCCTGTTACCTTAGCGGTGTTAATCATATCGGCGCTTGTATATGCTTTTATGAGTTTAGGTTTTGAACGCTACCTGATTGAGCATCTCACGATTACTCCCCGTTTGGAGCAATTGGCCTCAGTCGAATTTTGGCGAGTGATTACCCCCATATTTTTACACTTTTCTATTATCCATATTGTGTTTAACGGTTTGTGGTGGTGGCAACTCGGCGGTGAAGTCGAACGTCAGTTAGGTAGCTCTAAGCTGCTACTTATCACCTTGGTGGCGGCCATTATTCCCAATGTGGCGCAACTGTTGGCTAGCGGGCCATACTTTGGTGGCTTATCAGGGGTAGTTTATGCACTGTTAGGCTATTGCTGGTTTACGGGTTGGTTAAGGCCTAAAACGGGCTTGCAACTTAGCCCAGCAATAGTGGGCTTTATGTTGGTTTGGCTAGTGATTGGTTTTATGGATATAGTCGGCCCATCTACCGCTAACTTAGCCCACTTGTTTGGTTTATTCGTGGGCTGTGCTCAAGCAATATTTGACAAGATTACTGATAAAGGTACTTCGTAAATAACAGCTTGCTAACCAATTTTTTACCGGTTTCTTGAACGAGTAAATCATTGACCGCCTCTTGGCAAAGCACTCTTATTTCTTCGCGGCCTTTCAGTGACTTGATATCTTCTTCGCGCTGGTGGCCCAAAATTTCTATGATCGCGTCACGAATCAGTGGCGCGTGATGTTCAATACTGCTTAGGGCACTTTGATTCTCTACCATGACTTCAGCAGTAACGCGAACATAACCGAGCTTCTTACCACTACTTATGTAGTTAGTAATAATGTCTGGCTCAAACCCAAAGTAGGCATAACTTGGGTTACCCGCTTCTTGGCTATTGGCGAGGGCTGAGAAAAATAAGCTACCGCATAACAGCAGTGTGTGGGCAAATTTCATGCGACGTTCTAATCCTTTGCTAGTCTTGGTTTTATTGTTTCTACTATACGATGATAGGTCAAGCACTAAGCGCATATTTAAACTATAGCTTCTCTTTAGCTCAGCATATCTACTACAGGCTTAACTATTGATAATGCGCCTAATATAGACTTAGCAAGAATAGCATAATAGGGCGAAAGGATAGTTTACTTTAATCCTTGAATTACCGGATAATATGACTATAACTCTTTTACAAGTATAGCCGTGAACCTAAACAAGAATCCACCTTGTGGCGCCGAAGGCGTTTGGCATTTACCCCAAAAGGTGGAGTTAAGTAGTCACGTTTTAGCCGATTGGCTGCTCTATCCTGGGTCGCTTACTGCCCGCTTGCGTGAACATTGCCAACATTTTTCGATAAATGTGTTGTTTGAAGGTTACCAAGAAATTGCTGAGCATGAGCGAATGTCATTAGCCTGTGCAGGGCCCTATTGGATAAGAGAAGTACTGCTGCTTTGTGATGGCAAGGCATGGGTGTTTGCACGAAGTATTATCCCCCAAAGCTCCTTGGAGGGCGATGCTGCAGCGGTGAGCCAGCTAAATAATAAACCTTTAGGTGAATTGTTATTTACTGAAAAAGGCCAAAGACAAAGCTTAGAGATAGGCCTAATCGACAAAGCGTCAAGTATTTATCAGTATGCTAATGACAATGTTGCGCTGTGGGGCAGACGTTCTCGGTTTATACTCGATAGTGCGCCACTGCTAGTTGCAGAGGTTTTTCTTCCCGATAGCTTGGCATATAGCAAGGAGTAGTAAGTGCAAGGAGTGGCAAGAATGCGTCCCTATTGGCAGCTAATGCGGGCCGATAAACCTATTGGTACCTTGTTGTTGTTGTGGCCTGCGTTGTGGGCTCTGTGGCTGGCAGCTGATGGCGTACCTGATCTGTCGGTATTAGCAGTATTTGTATTGGGCGTTTTTCTAATGCGCTCTGCAGGCTGCGTAATTAACGACTATGCCGATAGAAAGGTAGATGTTCATGTTGAACGTACTGCTCAGCGCCCCTTAGCGACCGGTGAAGTGACTGAGAGAGCCGCCTTACTGTTGTTTGCCGCTCTTGTCGGCTTGTCTTTTTTATTGGTGCTTACTCAAAATACTTTAACCATTGTATTGTCAGTCGTGGCGTTGGGCCTTGCCGCTTTATACCCATTTATGAAACGGGTTACCCATTTGCCGCAATTGTTTTTGGGCTTAGCGTTTAGCTGGTGTATACCAATGGCTTATGCCGCTCAAACTGGCCAAATCGCAAACGAAGCTTGGTTATTAGTATTCGCCAACGTATGTTGGACCATTGCTTACGATACTAAATATGCAATGGTGGATAGAGAGGATGATTTAAAGATCGGTGTTAAGTCTACCGCTATCTTATTTGGCCGATTTGATAAGTTGATTATTGGCGTTTTGCAGCTGGTCTGTTTGTTGTTTTTTGCTGCGATTGGCTACTATAAACAGTTAGGCTTGAGCTTTGATATAGCATTACTGGGAGCCGCCGCTTTATTCGTTTATCAGCAAAAGTTAATTCGCTATCGGCAACGAGAAGCCTGCTTTAGTGCATTTCTTAATAATAACTACGTAGGTTTAGTATTGTTTGCTGGTATAGCCAGCCACTATTTGTGGCTGGCATATACCTGATAATGTTATTGCTTGGCTTGATCGGGCTAAGCCTCTAAATCCAATAATTCACTGATTGAATCATAAACGCCATCGGCCAGTAATGGAGACAGCTGAGCAAACAAATTATTGGCGTGTTCTGGGGCGGTGTAGCCTTGTTCACGAGCCAGTGCCAACAAATTGGTGGTGATGCGCTTGTCGTAGTATTCAGGGGCATCAATGTTATGTAGCTTGGCAAGGCGTTGAGCCCCCGCTAATGCTTGTTGTTCTAGCTCTGTGCGCTCTAGATGTGGACATTTAGCGAGTAACGCCGCCACAATCGCATAGCGGTGTAAGCTTTCTTGCGCTATTTGAGCAAGCAGCAATAAGCGACCACGCCGATGATTATCAATTTTAAAGCAATCATCACTTTCACTAATTAATTTAAGTGACACAAACTCAGCCAAGTAACGCTCGATAAGTTCACTCATATCACTAGCTTGATAGTGCATAAACAGCTCGCCTTTTAATAAAGGGTAAAGCTGCTCCATCAGTGTTACCAATTGGCTGCGGCCTAAACGGCGATGCTGAAGCAAAGCCGTGGCGATAAACGCAGGAATAATCAGCAAGTGAATAATATTATTGCGATAGAAATTCAGTAATACCTGCTGCTTCTCATCTAAGCCCACTATCTCACCAAGGTAATCACTGCGAATTTCAAACTTATCTAAGCTAATCGCTTGGTCTAATAGGCTTTCAGCGTCTATGTCTGGCAAAGTGACATGGCTGCTGTAGGGCACATTTTTGATCAACGTGGTGCATAGTGTGAGTTGCTTAACCAGCTGTTTGCGCGGCATGGCGCGGTTTTCGGCCGCCAGTAAAATAATGGCGCTCAAGCACAAGCCGTTGACCGCCGCAGCACTGTTAATATTTTCCATCAGTTGGTTGGATATGTCGTTTACTGCAGGCACTAACCAGCTGGGTTTTAGCCCATCTTCAGGGTGGTCTCGCCACTCGGGTGCCAGTTTATTTAGGCTATGATTTAGATTAATCGGTTCGCCAAAGTTGACGTAACCATGGCCAAAATTGCGCAGTTTTCGCAGCATACCAAATAATGACAGTAACGATTCTTTGTCTTTGGTTTTGCCTTTTAGTTCTTTGTAGTAAGTACCAACTTCCATAACGTGCTCGTAACCGAAGTAAACCGGCACAATCGTCACTGGCCGTTCTAAACCGCGCATCATCGCTTGCACTGTCATGGCTAGCATGCCAGTTTTAGGCGGTAATAAACGTCCGGTTCGGCTGCGGCCACCTTCGGTGAAGTATTCAACCGAGTATCCGCGGCTAAATAATAGGCCTAAGTACTCTCTAAAAACCGTGGAGTAGAGTTTATTGCCTTTAAAACTACGGCGAATAAAGAAAGCACCAGCGCGGCGGAAAAATGGGCCTGCCGGCCAAAAGTTTAAGTTAACTCCGGCTGCGATATGCGGTGGTACCATGCCTTGGTGGTAAAGCACATAAGATAATAGCAGGTAGTCCATGTGGCTACGGTGACAAGGTGCGTAAACTATCTCATGCCCTTCTTGAGCTAACTGGCGTACTTTTTCAGCATGGTTAACCTCAATGCCAGAGTAAATTTTGTTCCAAACCCAACTTAATACCGAATCGGCCATGCGTAGATTACGATAAGAAAAATCTGCGGCAACTTCTTCAAGATATTTTAACGCGCTTTGTGTTGCTTCAGCCTTGCTGATTTTCTTAGCGTTAGCTTCATCTTCGATAGCATTACGAATGGTCGATGAAGCGAGCAACTGCTCAAACATATGACGACGATTTGGCAGTTTAGGACCCGTAGCAATCATTTGCATACGGCTAAAATGGATACGTGCAACCCGGGCGAGTTTATGGCCTATCCGCTTATCTGAGCCCTGTCTTTGCGCCATGTCTTTTAAGGATACTGGCCGACTAAAGCGAATGAGGTTTTCCCGCCCTTTAAAGACCACTTGGTATATTTTCTTCAGGGTTCCCGCGGGGCGAGTAGGCTTACCCCCCATCAGATCTTCAACACTCTCTCGGCCAGGGTAACGGTCCCAAAATAGTTTCACCGGAATGAGCTGAGCATTGTGGCTCTCATCACTTCGGTGAATGCTTAAGGCTGCTGTGAACTGCTCAATGGTCGCCTCGAGGGTTTCGCCATTGCCATCAACCAAAAAGGCCACCCGTTGGTGGGCTTGGCCAGCAAACATTACCGGGTCAAAGGGATCGGGCAGGCCTAGTTGCTTACAAGCGAGTTGCAAGGTGAGTA
The DNA here is from genome assembly GCF_054112545.1 of Agarivorans sp. MS3-6. Classification (NCBI taxonomy): domain Bacteria; kingdom Pseudomonadati; phylum Pseudomonadota; class Gammaproteobacteria; order Alteromonadales; family Alteromonadaceae; genus Agarivorans; species Agarivorans sp. MS3-6. The sequence continues at coordinate 2,711,096 of NZ_CM134202.1, forward strand.
CGTCGGCTAACGAATTGCTAGGGATCACGTAAATGATTGGTTGAGATAAATCTAAATCAAACTCGTTAATCGGATTCTCTGGAACAAATTTTCCGCGAGTAAAGAAACCAATAATTGTACGTAAAACCGCCAATATTGGAGAAGGCAAATGTAACATCTGAAAGAGCTTATAGTGGTTAATTAATACAAGGCATAGGGTAGCAGACTTATCAAATTTTGGCTTTGATTTGATGCAAACCCTCAGCAATTCATGTTGAGACAATTCTCTCAGTGTGGTCGATATTAGATACCTTTAGTTGGCTAAAATGCGGGTCAAAATATGCCAAAGGTAGCGCTGAGGCTAATCTCTTGCTTAATCCGCATGCTTATGACGAAAAAATGCTGGCCAAATCGGGGGTTCCTTCTTGGCGATGGTCTAAATTGATATTGGCCTTGATATGGTGAATATGCTCACGCATTAAACTCACCGCTAGGTCTTCATCGCCCTGGCGTATAGCTTGGATAATTCTAGCGTGCTCATCATCTCGGCAATTGCTCATACCCACCGAGCCAAACATAGCAATAATCAATGATGATTGGGTGACTAAGTCTTTTACTAGTCGAAGCATCACTGCGTTGTCAGCTATTTTCGCTAAACTGATATGAAACTGCCCTGATAGAGTAATGGCTTTACGCCGATCGCCTGCGTGATGGGCGTCAGATTCTTGCTGCAAGTGTTGTTCTAAACCATCAATGTCTTTAGCGGTGGCGCGTTGCACTGCTAAGCGGATCAGCGATGGCTCAATGGCTAGCCGAGTTTCAAACACATCATGTGCTTGCTTGGCGGTAGGGCTGGCTACAAATGCGCCTTTATTTGCATGAAGCACCACCAACTCGCGGTTTGCTAACATCAATAAGGCACGACGCACTCGCATTCTTCCCACACCAAAGGCTTCGCATAACTCTGATTCAGCCAGTTTAGTTCCGGGGGCCAGGCGTTGATCGATGATGGTCTGGTAAATGCGCTCTACGATCATTTCTTCTTCAGCGGTATCTGATGTTTTATTGTTGGTCATGAGTTCGTATTAACCATCCTTGAGATTAAAGCTGTGCTGCATTTTAAGTCACTGTGCACTATTTTCATCCAAATTCTACTCCATTTATCTTTGGTTTTGTTGATTGCTGATGTTGCCTTAGTATTTGATTCCCTTCAAATCGCCCGAATATAAGGGCTTCAAGCGTAGATTTCGAAAACTCATAACGAGAAGCTAAGTATGGCATGTGGCTTGCTTGTTAACAATCGATATGATTAATCGTTAACAATACTTTATTCATTGTTAACAATCATTGTGTTTCAAGGAATATAAAGAACCATCACTTTTTTGTTGTTTAAATTTAACCATTAATGTGTGCCTAAAAGGAGTTCATACAATGCAATATCGTAATTATATAAAGTACGGCCTGCTAGCGAGTGCTATCAGTATGACTTGTTCAACCATCGCTTTTGCCGCTAATCCAGTACTTAAAGTTGGCTTTGTCGGAGTAACATCAGGCCCTGCAGCAGCTTGGGGTATTTCTAATCAGCGCTCAATGGAAACGCGCGCAGATTGGATCAATGAAACAGGTGGTTACACCATTGGAGGCACCACTTACGACATCGAGATTGTTGCCTTTGATGACCAGAAAGATCCTAAGCGCTCAATTGCTGGTATGGAGAAAATGGCGCAAGAAGGTATTCATTATGTGGTGGGACCGAACGTAGATGATGGCGCCGCGGCAGTGCGCCCAGTGGCTGAGCAAAAGGGCATTATGTATTTCCCTTACGCTTTCCCTAAGTCGCTATATACCAAACCAGCTTCTAATGCAGTACTAGGCATGGTGGCCAACTACCAGTCTGGCCCCGCGATTTACCAGTACCTGATCGACGAGAAAGGCATCAAAAAAGTCGCCTTTGTTGCAGCCAACGAGTCAGACCCCTTAAGCCAGCGTGATGGCGGTGTTGCAGCAGCTAAAGCACTTGGTTTAGAGGTGGTGTCTAGCAGTGTGACTTATCAGGTGGATACCACCGATTTTACCCCGGTGTTGCTGCCGGTGATTAAGTCTCGACCTGAGCTGTTGGTATTATCGGGTGTGTCGCCAGCAAATGCACCGCAGTTAATTCGTTCAGCGCGTGAGTTGGGCTATACCGGGCTTATTTCAACGGAAACGGCTCAAGATGCTAACGTTTTGAAAGAAGGTGCGGGCAAACTTGCCGACGGTTTTATTTCAGTGGGTGGTGCGTCAACGCCTGAGCTAGCGTCAGATAAAATGCGTGAGTTTGTAGAGCGTTACACCAAGAAATTTGGTGAGTATAACGATGAGTCAAACACTAAGGTTTATGCGCTTGAGTACATCCTTGAAACGCTAAAAGCTAACCCGGCAGCGATGAAAGACGTAGCGGCGTTCCAAGCAACGATGGATACCTTTGAAGCGCCTAACCCTTACATGGTGGGTGATGCCAAGTTGAGCTATGTGGGTATGTCTTCATTTGGTCAAAAACGCCAAGTAGCGGTACCACTCGTGGTCAATGTTTATCGTGATGGCCAATTTGAAACCTTGTTTGTAGCCACTGTTGATTAAATCAAAGGTGGCAGCTATATAGCGGCTGCCACCGATGCTTGGCGACTCATACTGAGAAGCCAAGCATTCTATAGAGAATGCTTTGTGAAGGGTTAGTTATGGAACAGATTGTCGTTAATGGTCTTTATCTTGGAGCGCAATATGCCTTGATTGCGCTAGGCCTAACACTGATTTTTTCGTTGATGAACGTACTCAATTTTGCCCATGGGCAAATGTATGTGTTAGGTGGCTTTGTTACCTACACCATCGTGGTGCAGTTTGAATTGCCTTTCTTAGTGGGCTTAATTTTGTCAGCCGTTACCCTTGCGGTGGTGGGGGGCTTAATAGAGAAATTCTTATTTCGGCCAGTGATTAAGAAATCCAAACGCGATGAGAGCTCCATGCTACTGGCTGCGGGTATCGCCTTCTTTCTCGACGCGGTCATCTTGTTAAGTTTTGGAGAAAAACAGCGCGGTGTTCCCAAAATAATCGACGGGGTGTTTAACTGGGACTTTCGCATCATCATGCCCTACGACCGAATAGTGATTGGCTTAATTGCTATTGCGATGATCGTGGTGTTTATCATATTTATGCAATATTCCAAACCTGGCCGCGCCATGCGGGCCTTGGCACAGGATAAAGTTGCCGCCCAATTAATGGGGGTGAACGTTGATCGCTACCAAATGATTGGCTTCGCTTTAGGTGCCAGCTTGGCCGGTGTGGTGGGTGGCTTATTGGTTACTATCACCGGTATTAACCTTGGCATGGGCGGGCCCGCTTCAATAAAAGCGTTCATGATGATTATGATTGGCGGGGCTGGGGTTATTTCTGGGGCGATCGCCGGCGGTTTTATCTTAGGCATGTTAGAAAGTGTTGGTTTGTCGGTGTTATCGGAATATGGCGATATCACTTATTTGGTGATTTTTGCATCGTTGATGATCTTTTTAGCCATTCGCCCACAAGGGCTAATGGGCAAACCATGGGGCTAATAGCATGAACAAAAAAATGGTGTTTCGAATAGCGCTTTTTTTGCTCGCGGTTTACTTACTGGTTCCGTTAGTGATTACGTTAACTGGGCGCAGCGATTTTTATTACACGCTAACTTCAGTGGCTTTGTTGTCGATTGCATCGGCGGGGGTATGGTTAACCTTTTATATTGGCCGGATAAATATTGGCCAAGGGGCTTATGCTTTAGCCGGTGGCTATGTATCGGCTATTTTAGTGACCCAAGCAGGGCTTAACTTTTGGCTTAGCTTGCCTTTAGCTGGGCTATTTTGTGCCGTATTATCGGTATTTATCGGGCTGCCGATTTTAAGGTTACGCGGCGTGTATTTTGCCATGGTGACGTTAGTGTTAACCGAAGTGATGCGCCTAACGGCTTTGGCATTACCTGTGACACAAGGCGCCAAGGGTATTACTTCTATTCCGCTACCTAAGGCGGTAGAAATATTCGGCATTACCCTGATCCCCGATTTTGCTAGTCTAGACAATCCTAAAATTGCGTTCTACCTGATGGCTGTGACCCTCATGATCATCGCTTACGCGGTAGTGTGGCGCTTGGTTAACTCGCGTTTGGGGCATCTGTGTCGCTCATTGCAGCAAAATGAAGAGTTATCAGCCTCTATTGGTGTAAATACCGCTTACTTGCGGATTGTAACCTATTCAATTTCGTCCTTTTTTGGCGGCATTGCTGGGGCGAGTTTTGTTGCCATTTCGCAATCAATTTACCCTTCATCTTTCCAAGTCGCCGACAGTGTTAACTTCATGTTGAACTGTTTCTTGGGGGGCTTAGGTTATGTATTTGGGCCGATGTTAGGCACTTTAATGTTGTACTTCGGTTGGGATTTATTATTTACCGCTGGTAAGTATCAAATGCTGATTTTTTCTAGCCTACTGATCATTTTGATGTTGGTGTTACCCAACGGCGTATTTAGTCTGCTGGAACGAAAAAAGGAGCGCTTATGACAGCCCTATTAGAACTGCATGGAGTGACTAAACGATTTGGTGGCTTAACTGCGGTGAATAACATTAGCTTCTCAGTAGAGAAGGGCGAGATATTGTCGGTAATAGGTCCTAACGGGGCGGGTAAGTCGACCTTATTTCAGCTGATTTCATCATTTTTGAGCACCAGCAGTGGCGAAGTGTTATTAAAAGGTGAGCGAATTAATAACCTCGCACCGCACATTGTTGCTCGTAAAGGGGTGGTTCGTACTTTTCAAGAAACCACGGTGTTTCGCTCAATGACGGTGCGCGAAAACATTATTGCGGCGCATCACTTACGCTCCAAAGCCTCCTTATTCGGCTTTTTTCTCGGCAGTGCGGCGGCCCGCAGTGACGAACGCATATTTGCTGAGTCAGCCGATAAAATTATCGAATTTTTAGAGATGCAGGCAATTAGCGGCGAGCTAGCGTCAAATTTACCGCAAGGCCATTTACGCGCTTTAGGCATGGCCATTGGCTTGGCCACTGATCCCGCTATTTTACTGCTAGATGAACCATTTGCAGGCATGAACCACGACGAAACCATGAAAATGGTCAGCTTGGTGAAGCGCCTAAGAGACGAACGGCAAGTCACGGTATTGCTGGTAGAACATGACATGCCGGCAGTCATGAAAATATCAGATAGGCTGATTGTGATTAATTTTGGCGAGAAAATTGCCGAAGGCACACCTAGCGAAATTCAAAATAACCCCAAAGTCATCGAGGCTTATTTGGGCTCAGAAGATGCAGCTATCGGGATGTAAGCTATGACCGAAATACTTCGTTTTGACAATGTAGAACTTTATTACGATCACGTTTATGCCCTAAAAGGGGTATCGATTAATTTGCATCAAGGTGAAACCGTGGCGCTTATTGGGGCCAATGGCGCGGGGAAATCCTCTATCTTGCGAGCCATCACCGGTTTAACTGACATTAAGTCGGGGGCTATTCACTATCTAGGTGAGCGTCTCGATGGCACTTCAGCACCCGATATTGTGAAAAAGGGCATTGCCATGGTGCCAGAAGGGCGACGGGTTTTCCCGTTAATGTCGATTAAAGACAATTTATTGATGGGGGCATTTACCCGGAATGACAAAGCCGGTATAGCCGATACGCTCGACAGTGTTTTAGAGCGTTTTCCCAGGCTGCGTGAGCGTTACCAGCAGCAGGCTAGTACTCTATCAGGGGGCGAGCAGCAAATGATGGTGATTGGTCGAGCCCTGATGGCAAAACCTAAAGTGTTATTGCTCGATGAGCCTAGCTTAGGTATTGCGCCCAAGTTAGTACAAGACATAGCTCGCTCTATTGTCGCTATCTCTAGGGACCAAGACGTAAGCGTATTGTTGGTAGAACAAAATAGTCGCATGGCGATGTCTATTTCCAATCGCACCTATGCCTTATCTACCGGCTCGGTAGTGCTTGAAGGGCAGTCCAGTGAGTTGATGAATGATCAGCGGATTAAAGCCGCTTATCTCGGCGGAGAGGTGTAACCAACGATGCGAATTCTGGTAGTTAATCCTAATACCTCAGCGGCCATGACCGACAAAATCGCCCTGTCAGCCAAGCAGATTGCGGCGACTGGCACTGATATTATTGCAGTGCATTCGCAACATGGACCTGCGTCTATAGAAGGTTATTACGACGAAGCCTTAAGCATTCCCGGTATGTTAGCGGCGATTCAGGCTGTGGTGAATTACGATGCCATTGTGATTGCGTGCTTTGATGATACCGGCTTGGATGCCGTGCGCTGCTTGACCGATAAACCGGTGCTGGGCATTGGTGAAGCGGCTTGTCATGTGGCGTCGATGCTGGCTAATAAGTTTTCGGTGGTCACCACCTTGGCCCGCTCGGTACCAGCATTAGAGCATAATTTGCTGGGCTATGGTATGGACAGAAAATGCGTGAAAGTGCGCTCATCTGAAGTTGCGGTATTAGAGCTTGAAGAGAATAATCCTGCAGCCTTGTCAAAAATTTCTAGCGAAATTGAACAGGCCATTATTCAAGATCGCGCCGAAGCAATTGTATTAGGTTGTGCAGGTATGACCGATTTAGCCAACGCTTTGTCTATAAAATACGGTTTACCAGTGTTAGATGGAGTGTCTTGTGCGGTGTCGTTATGTGAAAGCTTGGTGCGTTTAGGAGTGAATACTTCCCGTTTAGGTGGTTATTCACCGGCGGTGGATAAGTACTGAAACAAGATAAACCAAGCCAAGCGGCATTGACTTGGTTTATCTTTCACGAGGTGTTTGTCTGCGAAGTTAGACGCTAGGCACTTGTTGGGTAATGCAATGAATATTGCCGCCACCCAGTAAGATTTCACGCGCCGTCACTCCCACTACCTTATGCTCAGGAAATGCCTCAATCAGCACATTTTTGGCCAATTCATCGTTAGCTTCATCTAGTAGAGGAAACACCACTAAGCCATTGCTTATCAGAAAGTTGGCGTAAGACGCCGCTAATCGCTCACCGGCCTCACGTTGCATGCCCTCGGTTTGGTCTATTCCCGCCGCTTCCTCTTCACTCATATAAAGAGGGCCAGGCATGGGGAGTTTATATATTTTTAGCGCACGGCCCTTGGCATCGCGTTCATTACTGAGCTGTTTATACGCGGCTTGGCTAATGGCATATTGCGGGTCGCTGGGATCATCACAGCAAGTGAGAGCCACTTCTCCGGGCTTAATTACATGCATGATATTGTCTACATGCCCATTGGTTTCGTCGTTATATAAGCCCTTGTCTAGCCAGATGATTTTCTCTATACCCAAATAGCTTTTTAGATTCTCTTCTATTTGTTGCTGAGACAAATCAGGGTTTCTGCTGGGGTGAAGCAAGCATTCTTTGGTGGTATATAAGGTGCCGTCACCGTCAGTGTGAATGGCTCCGCCTTCTAATACAAAGGGGGCTTTGTAGCTAGCGTCTCCAGTGATATTGAGCATCTTCTCGGCCACCGCATCATCTAGATCCCAAGGGAAATAAAGGCCATCAACTAAGCCGCCCCACGCATTAAATTGCCAACTAATACCGCGGCGCTCGCCTCCTTGATTAACCACGTAAGTAGCGCCAATGTCGCGCATCCAGCTGTCGTTATAAGACATCTCAATCACTTTGATATGGGCTGGCAACTGGGCCCGTGCATTAGCGTATTGGCTTTGTTCAACCAACATTACCACTGGCGTAGCTTGGGCAATCGTTATTGCTACCTCTACAAAAGCGTGTTGGGCAAACTTGCCGCTATAGCGCCAGTTATTGCTGCGTAATGGCCATGACATCCACACTTCGCTTTGTGACTGGTGTTCACCGGGCATATAAAAACCGGCACTGGCAGGTACCTCTTCGATGATTCTGCTCATGCTTAAGCTCCTGTTTCGCTGGCCAGATTCAGTGGGCTACTTTGTCGTTTCGCTCGTAGCAGTAGCAGCTCACCAAGGGCAATGGTGGCTAGCACGCCGCTTAATACTGGAATGGTATATTGCCAATCGATAGTGCCGAAAATGATATCTGGGAAGATAAATAGCACCACCGCTTGTAAGATAACGAGGAAACAAATAACGGTCATCGCTAGCTGCACTTTGAGCCCGCCCGGTATTTTAAATGGCCGGGCTGTTGCTGGATCGTTAATACGCAGCTTTAAGTAAGCAGGGAACATCAATAAGTAAGGTAATAGGAAGATGCAGCTTGAAAAGGCAAACATCGACCAGAACAACTCATCATTGGTGTTAGCAAAAAAAGTGTAGATGAAAATAACGGCAGTAGAAACTAACCCTGTGATGATGTTCGCACCTACCGGGGTGGCGTATTTAGCAGAGCTTTTTGCCACAATGTTAGGTAACTCACCGTCTTTAGCTGACTGCGCAGCAGCGCGGCTAGAACCCATGGTCCAGCTCACCATATTGCCAATAAAGGTCAGTAGGGTCACAACGCCTAGCGCATAGGTCATAAATATACCTAGCGGACCATTGCCAAACAGTACTTTAAGGGCATCAATAATGCCTGCTACTAAGCCCACTTCTTCAACCGGCAGTGCCATTAGTATGCCCAAGGTGCCAATAATGTAGAGAAAGGCCGTAATTGCAATGGCTAAGAACACCACCTTGGGAATTTGTTTTACGTCTTTCATTTCTTTAGTCATGGTGGCGACCAATTCAAAGCCCATTAAATTGAAGACTAACGCAGGAAGAAATGCCGCTCCGGAATCAAAAGAAGGCATTATTGCCGCTAAGCTAAATTCGTTGGCAACACCATTTTTCATCGCATAAATAAAACCGCCTATGCCAAGCACCGAGATTATGAGCACTTTTAATACCGCACATACATTGGTAATTAGCACCCCCACATCAACTGAGATATTACATACCCACACGGTTAGCCAAGTCAGGCTTATGCAAATAAACACCTGAGCGCTAAGGGGTAAGTCTGGCGCAAATAGTTCTGAAAACATACCGGCAAATAAGATGTACACCGCGGGCATCCACAAGCCAACATTTATCCAGTAAAACCAGGTCGTTCTAATAGCCCAGCTGGAGCCAAAGGCTTTCTTTACCCAGTCGTAAATGCCTCCCTCTCCGGGGTAGGCGGCGCTGAGTTCTGAGGTGATCAAGCCATAAGGAATCACAAAAATAACTAAGATGAGTGTCCACCACCCTAGAGAACTTACGCCTATAGACGCTGACGCCGTTAAGGTGTCTACGACCAGTACCGCACATAAGCTAAACAATGCCAGTGGGGTTATGCCCATTTTTTTAGTTGTCATGCGTCTAATCCTTTAACTGACCATCTAGGGTTAATAAGTGTTGGTAATGCTCGGGGCGTCGATCTCTAAATAGCCCCCAAGCACTGCGCTGAAACTCAATCTCGTCTAGATCAAACTGGTGTACGAGTACCTCTTGAGTATCGCGGCTGGCTTTAGCCAGTACTTCGCCGGTGTAATTGGCAATAAACGAAGACCCAAAGAAGGTGATTTGATGATCGCGAGACTTTGCTTGTTCGCAGCCAATTCGGTTAGAGGCTATCACTGGCACCTGATTGGCAGCGGCATGCCCCTGCATCACACATTGCCAATGCGGTTGAGAGTCTAGCTCTGGTTGGCTTGGCTCACTGCCAATAGCGGTTGGAAAAAATATTAACTCGGCACCTTGTAAGGCGAGGCTACGGGCGGTTTCTGGAAACCACTGATCCCAGCAAATACCAATGCCAACTTTGGCATAACGGGTGTTCCAAACCTTGAAGCCGGTATCGCCAGGGCTAAAGTAGTATTTCTCTAAATATCCATCACTATCGGGGATATGGGTTTTTCGATAAATGCCTAACAGCGAACCATCGGCATCAATCATCGCCAAAGAGTTAAATTTCACGTTGCCCGCTTTTTCAAACCAGCTGAAGGGCAACACCACTTCTAGCTCCTTGGCTAACTCAGAGAGCTTTTTAAAGGCCAAATTATCTTCTAAGTAACTGGCGAGCTTGTGATATGACTCTTCAATTTCAATACAAAAATATGGTGTTTCAAACAGTTCTTGAAGCAGGATGATTTGCGCGCCTTTGGCGGCGGCTTCTCTTACTAAATATTCTGCCTTGGCAAGATTTTCTTCTATGTTCCATGAACAAGACATTTGTGTGGCGGCTACAGTGACTTTTCTCATCCCAATTCCTATACGGGTGATGCAAACTATGGAACATTTTTATCTTAAAAAGGGTTATTATAAAAACGCTATTTTTTTATTTGTGTATGAGAGATATCGATAACTATGGACATAGATATAAATCAACTACGCCTGCTGGTGGTATTAGAAAGGGAAAGGCATTTATCTAAAGCCGCCCAAAAGCTGTTTATGAGCCAGTCAGCGGCTAGCCATATTTTGTCTAAACTGCGTCATCGTTTTGATAACCCGTTATTTATCAAAACCCGCACCGGCATGGAGCCAACACCGCTGGCTCAAGCCTTATTACCTGATATTGAAAAGGGCCTAAGTTCGATAGACATGGCCTTAGCCAAAATGAAGCCATTTAACCCCTTACTCGACGCCAAAACGTTTTACATTGGTGCTATCGACTACTTTGAGTTTTATGCACTGCCTAAATTGGGCAAAAAAATGGAGAACAGTGCACCCAATGCACGAATTGCGGTAGACATTCTTTCCGAAAACATCCAAATGGAGCGGGTAGAACAAGGCCGAATAGACCTGATGTTAGGGGTGGATACATTGCAAAATATGCCGCGTTATTATCACCGTTATCATTGGCTAAGCGATCCTTATGTTGGCATTGTGTCCAAACAACAGAGCAACTTTCCTGAAAATTTTACCTTTAGAGACTTTGTAGAGACGCCACAGGTACACCTACCCTTAATTAACTCGGGTGCCGATCCCATCGACCGATGGCTACTGGCGCAGCACCAAGCTCGGCAGATTTCAATGACGGTGCAAAGCTATGCGGTGGGCGCAATGGTCACCGCCAATACCCGTAACTTAATGTGTGTGCCGCAACGGATTGCCAAAGAACTCGAACAAATGCTACCGGTACGCATTGTTGAGCTACCAGAGGGCATACCCGAGCTATCGTTAAGCATGTTTACTCATCAGTTATACGATAGCCAAGAGAGTGTTCAATGGTTAATCAAACAAATTCAGCAATGCACCTGACAAGTTATTCATGCACTCATCACCGGGTTTTAGGTGAGCCTGGGTATCACGCTCCGGTAAATTGCGATTAAAATCACTTTAAAATATGGACTATTGCCACTTGCTTGTTAATGTTAGTCAACGATTTATCAGTACTTTTCTCAGCACCCATATACAAGGATAGAAAGTGAACAAATATTTACTATTACCATTGATGGTTTTAACCTTTGTGACGCCTACGATGGCTCAAGAAACGCCAATCGATGAGATGTTTAAGGTTATGAAGATGGACCAGCAGTTTGAAGGTGGATTCGAGGCCATGATGCCAACCATTGATCAGATGACCGCTCAATTTAGATTGGATAATGAGGGTAAGGAAGAGCTTAAGGGTATTTTTCGTGCTTGGTTTAATGAAGATATCGACCGTCCGAAAATCATTAATGATATGAAAGAGCTGTACACACAAACCTTTACTGATGATGAAATCATCGAGATTACAAAGTTTTACCAAACGCCAGTCGGTAAAAAATTCTTAGAAAATTCAGCCCACTTAATGCAGGTAGGTGCCCAAGTAGGCATGCAAGAGGCGCAATCTAAACAAGCGATGTTGATGGAACGAGTAAAACCTTTCTTGGAAAAGCACGGTATTAAATAGGCGATATGCCTCTGGCTCCCCACCTAGACTTAGGCGGCTTTTATATCTTACTTTAATAAGCCGCTAGTTGATGTTGGTATATGTCCGACCGCCTTACAGTGCAAAGCACTGGGCTCAATCAGACTAAGCGATAGGCTTAGTTTCTCCCGGTGACAACGGTGACTTACTTTGCTGATTCGCATAGTAACGATTGATTAGAAAACAAGACATAGAAGCGATGGCTATGCCGAGCATGTCTGCCGAGGCGTCGATAAGGTCAAACGTGCGATGCGGTATAAATGCTTGGCTGAGCTCTTCACCAAGGGCAAATATAGTCACCAAAATAGCTCCCCAATAAAGCCGAACACTCGCAATGGCTAAAACGCGAAACTTCAGGGCGATCACCAAGATAAACGTGAGTGTGCCAAAAAGGCAAAAGTGGCCTAATTTGTCGCCATAAGGAAACGAGGCTACAAAGTTAAAAAACACGCTAGAGCCGCCAGTATTCGCTAAATAAATAACCCACAAAATAAAGCCAAGAAAGACTGCTGCGAATACAGTGGCCAGTTTATTCATAATCAATCGCTAAAGAACAAGAAGACTTGCAAAGCAATATAACAGGCCGTTCAACTTGAGATAAGCGAATGATGCTGAATCATAGAGACTGCGTTAACCGGGTTAACAAGGTGGTGGTTGTCAGTGTCATCATATTCAGTCAAATGGTAGACTGCTCCCTTATTTTGTTTAGTGTTTAAAGGTAATGTGATGAACCCAATTATTGCAATGTTGAAAGAGAACAATATTAGTGACCAACAGATCGGCGAGGTGTTTCAAGCGCTGACAGACAATCCTCTTGCAGCAATGGCAACGATCTCTCAGTTGGGCTTACCTCAAGAAAAACTTCAACTTATGCTCGGCCAGGTGATGCAAAACCCCGCTTTGATTAAAGAAGCGGTAAACGAGTTAGGTTTAGATTTCTCGAAAGTTGAAGCCGCCAAAGAGCAGCTTCAGAAGTAAGTTTCATTGCTAGATAATCTGCAAGGGGCGTTTAGCGGTTATATATTACAGTCTTATCAGCCCGTTTTATCTTTAGCGTTGTAGATTGCTCGCTTAAGCCGAATCGACAACCCTTGGCTAGTTCTGTTGGTGTCAATGTTGCTGTGGCTGGCCGCACGATTAGCTAAAGCACTTGAGCCCTAAAAGCGTTCGACCACCGTTAAACAGCCTTGCTTAGACTGACGAAGCGGTGCTGCTGTAACCGAGGTTTTTCTATGTCATTTGAGTTACTAGGCTTGTGTAGTGCGCTGTTGAAAAGTGTTGCTGAACAAGGTTATACAAAACCAACACCGATCCAACTCGAAGCGATTCCGGCGGTACTGAGTCAACGTGATGTTATGGCGGTGGCACAAACGGGTACCGGTAAAACAGCGGGTTTTATCCTACCGATGGTACAGTTGTTATCTGGCGCTGCTAGCCCGAAGGCTAGCTCGGTTCGTGCACTTGTTATTACTCCCACTCGAGAACTTGCCACTCAAGTGCTCATGAATGTACAAAACTACAGCCGTCATATGAATATTCAATCAGCGGCGGTGATGGGGGGGGTGAGGATAGAACCGCAAATAACACAGTTGCAAGCGGGTGTAGATATCTTGGTTGCCACCCCTGGCCGTTTGATTGATCTATACAAGCAGCAAGCGATTCGCTTCGATCAGCTTGAGATCTTGGTGTTAGATGAAGCCGACCGTATGCTGGACTTAGGGTTTATCGACGAGATGAGCTACCTCCAAAGTGTACTGCCTAGCAAACGTCAAACCTTGATGTTTTCAGCGACCTTTTCAAAACAGATCAAATCGCTGGCGAGCGGTATGCTCAATAATCCGCTGTTGATTGAAGTTGCCGCCGCAAACAGCACGGTTGATTCGGTTAAGCAGCGTCTCCATCCGGTAGATAAAGCGCGTAAAAGTGAGCTGCTGATTCATCTTATTAAGCGTAATAATTGGCCTCAAGTGTTGGTGTTTAGTCGTACTAAACTGGGTGCTGACAGTTTAGCCTCTCAGCTTGAAACGGCTGGCATTAGTGCCGCTTCTATCCATGCTAACCGAACCCAACACGCTCGTACATTAGCTTTAGAAGGGTTTAGAGACGGCAGTGTTGCAGTGTTAGTTGCTACTGATATTGCTTCTCGAGGTATAGATGTTAGTCAACTGTCTTGTGTGATTAACGTCGATCTGCCCTATGTAGCAGAAGACTATGTGCACCGAATTGGTCGTACTGGTCGAGCTGGCAGCTTTGGTTTAGCGGTTTCACTGTTTAGTGAGGATGAAACTAAACAGTTGAGAGCAATAGAGCGCTTAACGGGCCTGAAGTTCAAACATGACATTGTCCCTGGCTTTGCGCCCAAGCCCAAACCGAAGCAAGCCGTGAATATATCGGATGATGATGACGAATATGGCAATTTTGAGCCAGACCCAGAACCGCAAGGCCGAGCTAAAGGGCGAGGAAGTCGTCAGCCCAAGGTGGCTAATCGCAGTGGCAAAAAACGACCGCGCAATAAATGACAACAAGCAGATTAAAGAAAGCAGCCGTAGTCTTAAGACTAAATTCATTGGCATGCAGTTAAAGCAAAGCCGCTCTAACAGCGGCTTTTTCTAATCTTCTTTATTGAGTTCTGCTAGGGCGGCCTTTTCTAAGGCCGGATCTGGCTTATCTTTTTGTAAGTCGGCATCATCGGGCAGAGGCTGACCAGTATAGGCATGTAAAAAAGCTTCGCAAAGCAATTCGCTATTGGTGGCGTGACGCAAGTTATTAATTTGTCTGCGGGTACGTTCATCAGTCAATATCTTTAATACCTTAAGAGGTATAGATACTGTGATTTTCTTAACTTGTTCGCTTTTTTTACCGTGTTCAGCGTAAGGGCTGATCCACTCACCGTTCCATTCTGTCGACATACTACAATACACACTAAACCAAAGAGACCCTATTGTAACGGGGGAAAAGCCACTTAGCAATCCAACAGCAAAGACATTTAGACGTCTAGAAGTGTTGACGTCTTTTTTGCTGGTGGTAAAGTGGCAGGATAAATTGAGGGAGTAAATCAGCAAATGTCTTTAAAAGATCTTCAAGCAGCCACCATAGCAGTGCGCAGCGGTATTGAAAGTGATAGCCAGCACGGCGCAGTAGTTCCGCCCATTTATTTGTCGAGCAACTACAGCTTTGCTGATTTTAACCAGAAACGCCAATTTGATTACAGCCGCTCAGGCAACCCTACACGCCACATTTTGGCCGAAGCCATTGCCAATTTAGAGCATGGCGCGGGCGCGGTCATTACCAATACCGGTATGTCGGCGATTAACTTGGTTACAGCCTTATTAGAGCCGGGTGATTTACTGATTGCTCCTCATGATTGCTACGGCGGCAGTTACCGCTTATTTGATAGTCTGGCTAAGAAAAGTGCTTTTGAAGTGGCTTTTGTAGATCAAAATGATTGGTCAGCACTGGCTGAGCTATTAACCAAAAAACCTAAAATTGTTTGGCTAGAAACGCCAAGTAATCCTTTATTGCGAATTGTTGATATTAAGACTATTGCCGAGCAAGCTCATGCTGTGGGGGCCTTGGTGGTGGTAGATAACACCTTCTTATCGCCAGCCCTGCAAACCCCTATTTTGTTAGGCGCAGATATTGTGGTGCATTCGGCCACTAAATACATAAATGGCCACTCTGACGTGGTGGCCGGAATGGTCGTAGCGGCCACTGATGAGTTAGCCGAGCAGCTAGCTTGGTGGGCGAATTGTTTGGGCTTAACTGGCTCTGCCTTTGATTCCTATCTCACTTTGCGCGGCTTACGGACTCTCAAGGCCAGAATGAATGTCCATCAGGAAAATGCACAAGCCATTGTGGCGTGTTTGCAGCAGCAAAGCGCTGTGGGCAACATTTATTATCCTGGTTTACCTGAGCACCCGGGCCATGCGCTAGCGCAAAGCCAGCAGCGTGGTTTTGGTGCTATGTTGAGTTTTGAATTGGCTTTAGATGAGAGCCAAATGGTGAAATTTTTGAAAGCGTTGCAGCTGTTTTCCTTGGCCGAGTCGTTAGGTGGAGTAGAGAGTTTAATCGCCCACCCTGCGACCATGACACATGCTGCCATGTCGAGTGACGCCTTGGCAGAGGCAGGGATTTCTAATCAGCTATTACGCGTGTCGGTGGGTTTAGAAGACGCCCAAGATTTAGTTAATGACTTACAGCAGGCCTTTGCCAAACTTTAAGTTTGGCTAAAAGTTGTAGAGAGGTATTCAGTGTCAGTAAATAGGCATGTTCATAAATTTGGCGGTAGCAGTTTGGCCGATGCGGGTTGTTTTAAGCGCGTTGCCAATATTGTTGCTGAACATTCTCAGCCCCATGATCTTATTGTTGTGTCAGCAGCCGGTAAAACGACTAATCGTTTACTGAAGATCATTGAGCTAGCCAAGCAAGCAGATGATGCTACTGGCGAGGCACTAAAAGGGCTTATTGAGTTTCAATCTAAGTTAGTTAATGAGTTATTAACGGAGCAAAAGGCCAAGCAAATTGTCAGCGCTTTAGATCTTGAGCATCATCAAATTGCCAGTGTATTAGAGGGCGAGCTCAGTACCTTTAATATTAACCAGCTGTTGTCTTTTGGCGAACGCTGGTCAGCCCGTTTGTTAGCTGCATTGCTCAGCGAATTAGACTGCCAAGCCGAATGGTTAGATTCTCGAGAATTTTTTAAAGCGGAATTATCAGCTCAGCCTCAAGTTGATGTTGAACAAAGTGCGCCATTATTAGCACAGTGCTTAGCGGCTAAATCGGCTTGTAGAATAGTCGTTACCGGCTTCATTTGTAGCGATAGCCAAGGGCGTACTGTAACCTTAGGGCGCAATGGCAGTGATTATTCGGCTACTGAACTCGCCGCTTTGGCTGATGCCATCTCTACCACTATTTGGAGTGATGTGGCCGGTATTTACAGCGCTGACCCGCGCCTAGTAAAGGATGCGCAGCTGTTAGAACAGTTGGCTTTGAATGAAGCCTCTGAACTGTCTCGCATTGGTAGCTCGGTGTTACATGCGCGAACGTTAGAGCCCTTGGCTCGTTCTAGACAAAAAGTGAATCTGCGCTGTAGCTATGCTCCGAAAGATGGGCAAACCCTTATCTATCGCAAAGGTATAAAAAGTAACGCGGCTAAAATTGTCACCTCAGTAGACGATATCGTGTTACTTGAGCTGACTTTTAAGCAAGATTTTAGTCGCCATGCTACTGGTTTATTAGCAGAGCTAGCAAAGAATCATTTGGCTCCAGCTACTCGCCACAAGCATAGTGAAACGGGCTCTTTACGCATGGCCTATACCCGCGAGTTAGTGGATGAAGCCTTAACACGCATTGATCACTTGGCTGCCCAGTTTCAGGTGCAGCGAGTAGAGCGCAGCGAAGGCTATTGTTTGGTGGCATTGGTTGGCGCAGGTGTCTGTGATAACCCGCAGCAGTGTTACCAATTTTTTCAGCAGTTAGCTGAGCAGCCTCTCGAGTTTATTCATTCGAGTGCCGATAAGTTGAGCTTGTGTGCGGTAGTTCGAAAAATCACTTTAGAGCCCTTGCTTAAAGAGTTGCACACCAACTTGTTTAAACAAAAACGTAAGCTAGGTTTAGTGGTATTTGGTAAAGGCAACATAGGTAGCCAATGGCTAAGTTTGTTTGCTGAGCAAAAAGCAGAATTAGAGCAGCGCTACCCATTAAGTTTGAGTCTAGCCGGCGTGTTTTCTAGCCAACGTGGTCAATTAGATTTTACAGGCTTAGATGCCAAGCAAGCCTTGACGGGCGAACCAAACCTTACACTGATTTGGCCTGATCTGTTCGATAAGCTTAGCCGCCACCCTTATGATGAACTGGTCGTTTTAGATATTACTGCCAGTGAATCGGTAAGCGCATATTATAGCGAGTTTGCGCGCCGAGGTTTTCATGTGATTACCGCCAATAAACATGCGGGCGCCAGTGAACAAGCAAATTACACAGCCCTTAAAACCAGCTTTGCTGATCACGGTTCACATTGGTTGAGCAATGCCACGGTTGGCGCTGGTTTACCGGTGCAATCTAGTATTCAGCACTTGCGCCAAGCGGGTGATCAGATTCTGGCTATATCGGGGATATTTTCTGGCACCTTGAGCTGGTTGTTCCAACAGTATGATGGCTCAGTGGCCTTTTCTGAGTTGTTGGCGGATGCGCTTAACCAAGGCCTAACAGAACCCGACCCGCGAGAAGATTTATCCGGGAACGACGTGCAACGTAAGCTGCTAATTTTGGCTCGTGAAGCAGGTTTTTCATTAGAGCTTGATGATATTCAACTACAGTCTTTGGTGCCTGAACGTTTAGCGGGCTTAGCGCTTGAAGATTTTCTTGATGCGATGGTGGAGTTAGATGAGCCTATGCTGCAAGCCTACAATGATGCTAAACGACAAGGCAAGGTGATTCGTTTTCTGGCTAAGATAAACCCCCAAGGGAAGGCTGAGGTAGGCTTAGCAAGCATTGATGAGCGACATCCGTTTGCCAACTTAAAGCCTTGTGACAATATTTTTGCCATAGAGAGCCAGTGGTACAAGAAAAACCCCTTGGTCATTCAAGGCCCTGGCGCTGGCAGAGAAGTGACCGCCGGAGCACTGCAAGCAGATTTAGTGAGCTTGTGTAGCGCACTAAGTTAAACAGCGGAATATTTAAAACAAAAAAAGCCTCCATAAAGGAGGCAAAATAAGGGTACAAAAGGGTGTTTAACAAACGTTTGAAGGATAACCTTCGTTCTAGTATTAAAGGCTCTAGACAACCTATCTCAAGAGGGCGGTAATGACACCGCCTTCTTAATGTTACTACTCACACTTGCTTATCATCATCGTTCCGCCAGTTAAGGCATCATTGATTTCAAAGCTGTAAACATAATCACCGGCTTCAGGAATCACAAGACTTGATTCAGTGCCCTCACCGGCGGCAATTGACATTGCTTGCTCTGTTGCAATAACTGCTACGCCTGTAGCCGTTGCAAATTCTGAGCTCCAATCAGCGGCAGCGAACTTGAAACCAAATGATGTGGTCGCAGGTTCAGTGACGACGACTTGGTAAATGTTGTCACCTTTGTAGCTAAATTTGTGACTATCTGGTGTCGCACCAAAGCCATCACCACCATTATAGTTACCGCGGATCCACATCTCTTTATCAAGAGGGCCATTGCCAGCAACGTCAGGTGCGCTGCAGTCAGCTAAAGGACCAGTGCCGATCAAGCTTCCACCATTGCCTTGTTGCGGGCCTTCAGCAGTTGCCGACAGTACTTCAAGGAATAGTGATTCAAAACCCTCGATGTCGATGCTGTAACCACCCGATGCGATATCGATGGTTTCGTTGGTCAGCATATTACGCAGTTGACCATCACTACCAATATCTTCACCGGTGACATCAATAGTAAAGCTGTTAGTACTGGTGTTGTTTAGAAATAGTATGGTGTTGTCTTCATATTGCTTGTGGTCGAAGAACACACTGGCGGCGTCATCATGACTAATAGCGATGCGCTCACCTTTATACAGTGCAGGGTTAGCAGCACGCAGAGTCATCAGAGAGCTGATGTAGTCCCGTAAATCGGCTTGACTGGCGTCTGCGTTAAATACTGCACCGCCTTGCTCGCTGGCTAAACCTTCCACTTTACCACTGTTACGGGCAACGTGATCGTCACAGAGACCTTGGTCAGCACAAGTTGTGTTATCTACTTGGTCTGCAAATCCGGGGACTTCGTCGCCAATTTCTTCACCGTAATACATGGTAATGGGACCAGAATAAGCACTTAAGAAAGCATAAGCTGCTTTATGGCGAGCCCAGTATTCTTGTTGGTTTGGTTGAGCAATGTCGCCACGCTGTAATAAATCACCAAAACGAACTAAGTCATGGTTACCAATAAAACCATTGGGTACGGCGTGGTCTGGGTTGGCTATTTGAGCGTTGAACGCAGCATTTAAATTGGTTGCGTCGCGACCTCCACTGCCATTTTCTTCTACGGCATAGGTTTGAGTAATGCTATAACGCATTGGAAAATCAAAGGCCGAACATACGCCTGGTGCTGCTTCTGGGCCATAACCTTCATCACGAATCTGACTACCGCCACCATCCCAAATCTCAGCAACCATGTAAGCGAGAGGATTAACGCTTTCGCCATTCATGGTGTAAGTGGTTGCTTTTGAGGCATCTTCTACCGATTTACGTATTTCTCCCCATGCGCCAACCGGAACTTGGTAAGCTTGGTCTAAACGCCAGCCATCAATACCTAGTTCAGTGACCCAATAGCTAGCCACTTCTTTGTAGAACTCTAAGGTGTCGTTATCGGTACCCGGGTAACTTACTGGGTTGTCACTACCAGAAGGTGTTAGGCCGTTAGGAGACGGAGTAACACTGCCTTTATGGTGACCAAATACGCCATCAAAAATAACGTACATACCTTTTGCATGTGCTTTATCAACTAATTCTTTAGCTTGCGCTTTGGTACCAAAATTAGGGTCGATTTCAAAGTAGTTACGAGTAAAGTAGCCTGTTGCATCAAGCTTAGAGCTACCCTCTGAGTCAAAAATTGGGGTCATCCAAATCGCATTCATACCTAGGCTTTGAATGTAATCTAATGAGTCAATGATACCTTGAAGATCACCCTTGTGGTGGCTAGTGCCGTAACCATCGTTATAGTCATGGTTAGAGTCACCATCGATGAACGCTTCGGTCATTACTTGGTAAATACGCAGTTCTTTCGCTTTTTCATAAATAGCTGCATCACACGCATAAGCTTGGTATTCGTAATCTGATGGAGGTGTTGTGCCACCACCATCACCACCACAGGCACTTAACCCAAATACAACTGCCATTGAGATAGCACTTTTAGACCAATTCATAACTCTTCCTTGCTAGGTACATCTTATATAGCTTGAGTAAATCACAGCGTAGGCCATCTAGATACTTGGTATCGTTTTCAAGTTGATGAAAAATTGACCCAGCTCGCATCTTTGGTTTTATTGAGATCTTTCACAAGATATGAAATCCTTTTCATGTCTTGTTTGTAAACGGACTGTATTTGTTGTAGGGGCAATGCGGTTGGATTAAGGATCTTAAATTTGGCTTTTTCTTCGCTCAAGGTATTATGCTCTAGGGAATAAAGAGGAGAAGTAATGAGCGGTGTAAGAGCGCAGCAAAAAGAAAAGACCCGTAGAGCGATTATTGACGCTGCATTTAGTCAATTGAGTGCTGAGCGCAGTTTATCCAGTTTAAGTTTGCGAGAAGTCGCCCGTGAAGCGGGTATTGCGCCAACGTCTTTTTATCGTCATTTTTCTGATATGGAAGAGCTAGGCTTAACCTTAGTGGATGAAGGGGGACTAACTTTACGCCAACTGATGCGCCAAGCTCGTCAACGGATCATCGCCTCTGGCGGCAGCGTTATTGGCACGTCGGTCGCAACATTTATGGAGTTTGTGTTTAATAATCCGAATATATTTCGCTTATTGCTGCGCGAACGTTCAGGCACTTCACCAGCTTTTAGGGCTGCGGTAGCCAGAGAAATCGCTCATTTCATTGCAGAGTTAACCGATTATCTTGAGCTCCAATACCGCTGCCCGCGAGAGGACGCGCAAATGCAAGCTGAAGCAATGGTTATCTTAGTATTTAACGCAGGCGCTTCAGCGCTTGATTTAGCGGAGCATGATCGTCAGCAGCTATCTCAAAAAACCATTAAACAATTACGAATCGTAGCCAAAGGTGCGGCTTTATATAACCGCTCTGAAACCCTAAGTTAAGAGGTCGTCAATATGAAAGTAAGAAAATCGCTATTATTACTATCGTTTGTTGCAGGCTTGAGTGGCAATGCGAGTCTTGCTCAGTTTGCTGTAGCAGGATTGAGTTTTTCAATATTTCCTATTATTGCTTTTGTGTTAGCGGTAATGCAGCTCTATCAAATGTATATGCATCAAGACCTGAGTGAAGATTCGCCGATTACTAGCGTGGCGGCATTCTTACTTGGAGCCTTAGGTTATTCAGCCATGTTAAGGGCCGAATTTCCCGATATTGGCAGTAATATCGTATTACTTCTTGTTTGTTTAGCCATTGGACTGTGGTTGATGTTTAAAGTGGGAGGCTTTAAGCGCTAATTGTTTAGTGCCTGCTGCCAAGCTTGGTCGGCAGTGCGTTGATAGCTTTGCCAGTCGCCAGTTAACCAACGCTGGCGACCTCGTTCAGCAAAAAATAAGTGTAACTCGCCGTTAAAAAATTCCCACACTTGGCCGTTGGTGCTAATTAACCCCTCTCCTAGCGACAGGGCATTTGAGCAAAACCCGTTGTATCTCGGGCGATAACGCTCAGGCCCACTGGCAAATTTATCGGCACTTTGCTGACTCGCAAAATACCAGTCGGCCTCATTCCAGCGAACTTTGAAACGGGCCGAGCCTTCAACAATTGTTCTATTTCCGGCCTGAGCGGCGCTATGGTAACTGAGTACATCTGTTCCACCGACCGCTTTATCCCCCCAATAACTGGTACTAACTGGCTCGGCGGCAAAGCTGTTTAAGCTGAATAGTAAGGTAAAGCTAATTATGAATAGGCGGTACATAAGCGGTCCTTGCATTGTGGCTATTATCAACTGTAGACCGATCGGGGCTGGTTGTTATTTCACATTGAAGGAAATCAGCGATTAAGCACCTTAATCGCTGATGGGTTGTTTATCGGCGTTGTAGGTAGACGCCAACCTCAATGTGGTCAGTGTAAGGGAACTGATCAAACAGCGCCCAATGACTAATCTTGTGAGTTTTACTCAGGGTGCTGAGGTTGTCGTATAGAGTATTTGGGTTGCAAGATATGTATACAATGTTGTCGTAGGCTTGCACCATGCCTAAGGTAGCATCGTCTAAACCTGCTCGTGGTGGATCAACTAAAATGGTATTGCATTGGTAGCTGGTTAAATCCACATCGGCTTCTTTTAAGCGGCGAAATTCGCGCTCACCTAACATGGCTTGAGTAAACTCTTCTGCCGACAGACGCAAAATTTTCACGTTATCAATGGCATTGGCTTTGATGTTGTATTGTGCAGCTTCAACCGACGGTTTAGCTATTTCGGTAGCCAGTACTCGATTAAAGTTTTTCGCCAGAGCCAGCGAGAAGTTACCATTACCACAATACAGCTCCAATAAATCACCTTGGCTATTGTTCGTCGCTTGTTGTGCCCATTCCAACATGTGTTGATTTACCACCGCGTTAGGCTGAGTAAAGCTATTCTCAATTTGCTGATAAGTGATCTGCTGTTGATTAACAGTGAGCACTTCATCGACCCGATCTTGCTCCAAACACATTTTCTGTTTACGCGAACGACCAATCAGTTGAATAGAGAACTGCTTACTGAGTTCTTCTTTTAATAGTTTGGCTGCTTCCCGCCATTGTTCATCAATGGCTTTGTGGTAAAGCATGCTCACAATGACTTCGCCGCTCAAAGTCGACAAAAAATCCACTTGAAATAATTTGTAGCGCAATAAGGTATTAGACTTTAATTGCTCAATCAGCAAAGGCATTAGGCGGTTGATAATTTCGCTGGCGGGGGGAAAACTGTCTACTCTAAATTTCTGTTTGGTTTTTTGGTCAAACATAATGTAGTAGAGATCGTCACCTTCGTGCCATATGCGAAACTCGGCACGCATCCGGTAATGTTTAGTTGGAGATCCGAAAATGCTGGGCTCTGGTGGTGAAAATTCAGCAAACTGTTCGCGACGTTTGGCGACTTTCTCGGCCAAGAGATCTTGGTACTGTTCTGGGTAGTATGCAATAGCGCTCATGACCGCTCCTCTAAATCTAGCAAGGAGCGCAATTTAAAGGCGCATCGCGTGCTTGTCCAGTTTATCTACAATAATAGTGATAATATTTCTAAAGTTTTAATTTAACATGCCGATACGCAGAGACTAGGGTAAATCCATGGGGGCTTTATGAATGAACTAAATGGCTTGGGCAAAACGCCCATTCAACAATATGCTGAGCGTCTATTGCAGCAATCAACACCTTCGATTGCTAAGAGCAATGGCCTTGCTGATGATAAAGCAAGCTTGACCCAGCAGGGCGCGGTGGCCAGCCATGTATTATTGAGTTCAATTGAAAAGCACACCTTATCTATTGCTAACGGGGCGGTGACAATACCTAAGCCTGAACAGCCTAGTATTTTTGACGCTGAAGAAGTCGCCCGCAATGTACTTAACTTTGTGGCTGGTTCGCTAAATAGTGCCAAGCAGTCGGGAATGTCAGACGACAAACTTGAAGAAATGATGGCTCAAGCTCGAAAAGGCATTGATGTTGGTTTTGCTGGGGCTCGTGAAGAGCTTAGCGATGCAGGTATTCTAAATGAAGAATTAGAGAAGGGCATTGATAAAAGCTACGACCTAATTCAAGAAGGTTTAGAGAAAATTGAAGACGGTGATTACGAAATCCAATCAGCGCCTATTTATAATCAATTGGCTATGTCTAATTCTCAATCTGCCAGTATGGAATTAGAAACGGCCGAGGGTGATATCGTCACCATCAGCTATGGCTCTCAATTAGCCGCTAGCTATACAGAAGGGCGCTCATCTATTCAGGCTTCCTTTGCTTCGCAACAACAATTTAGTTTTTCGGTCGAAGGTGACTTAAACGATGATGAGCTAGCCGCGATCGCTGATTTGATTAAACAAGTTGATGAAGTGGGCCAACAGTTCTTCTCTGGCGATTTAGATAAGGCTTTTGATCAAGCCCTTAACATTGGGTTTGATGAGCAACAGTTGGTGGGTTTTGCGGTTAACTTTCAGCAGCAACAGAGTGTTGCGGTTACTCAGGCTTACCAGCAGGCTGCCGACAAGCCAGCGGGTGGTTCAGACTTAGTACCTGATCTCAGTGAGTTCTTATCAGCATGGCAAGATATACAAGCCAAGGTGAGTGCTTTGTTTGCTGAGCCTCAATCTTCTACCGAAGCATTGTTAGCGGGAATATTGCCGATTTCAAGCCCAGCGGAAGAGAAAGACAAGCAAGCAGGTGTTGAACGCTTCAAAGGCTTCGCTGACAGAATGGCTGAGGCCGTAGCACTGTTTAACAAAACCCCTACTAATCAAGCCAGTTCTGCCAACAATATTAGTTAATTTCAAGTTCAGCTAATGCTCGTTGCTTTGTGCTATCAATCACATAAGGGCTAGCTTATAATCTCGCTCGCTGTGGTGCCTAAACGTGTCATGTTTAGGCCTAATAGGGAATCTGGTGAAAATCCAGAACTGTCGCGCAGCGGTAATGAGGAACGAAAGCTCAGGGAGTGACCTTTTCTAAAGATCTCCAGACACTGTTTGAATGACCAAATGGGAAGTCGTAGCCGTAGTACAAATAACCAGCCTCTAAGTCCGAATACCTGCCACAACGCACATGCTAATAAATAGCAAAGTACTACGCGAAGATTAGGAACGATCGATGAACAAGCTTATGTTACTGGCCATTATTACGCCAGCTTTTGGCTATGCCCAAGAAACCCCCCAACAACAACCTACAGTGGTAGTTACCGCCAATCGAATGGAGCAAACTGCCGCTAGTGTTATTGCTCCTCTTACCGTGATCAGCCGTGATGAGATAGCCAGCAGCGGCGCTCAAGATATTGTTGATGTACTGAACCAGCAAGTGGGTATTAGTGTGGTTCGTAGTGGCGGTAAAGGCCAAGCCGAAAGTGTATTTATTCGCGGCTCAAGCTCTGCACAATCTTTGTACCTCATCGATGGTGTACGTATTAATACCGCCACTAGTGGTGGTGCTCAAATGTCATTACTGCCATTAGAATTCGTAGAGCGTATTGAAATTATACGCGGGGCTCGTGCGTCAATCTATGGCGCAGACGCTGTAGGAGGGGTAATCAATATTATTACTCGCCCAGATTTTGGTAGTGAATCA
This sequence comes from Agarivorans sp. MS3-6, assembly GCF_054112545.1. Classification (NCBI taxonomy): domain Bacteria; kingdom Pseudomonadati; phylum Pseudomonadota; class Gammaproteobacteria; order Alteromonadales; family Alteromonadaceae; genus Agarivorans; species Agarivorans sp. MS3-6. Next base: position 2,736,845 of record NZ_CM134202.1, read on the forward strand.
CTGGGATTAAAAGCGGCTTTAGGTACGCAAAATAGCGCTAAGCTTGCCGGTCGAGCAACAGGGTTAATCGGTGATAATACTCAATATAATCTTGTACTCAGTGCGGATCAAAGTGATGGGTATGATATTCGCCCTCAAGACAACCTAAATGAAGATTACGGCTATGAGACGTTTGGTGGCCTATTTAGTGTTGACCATCAATTTAATCAAGCTTGGCGTGGTCGTGTCTTTGCCATTCACAATGACAGTGAATCTGAATACATACAAGGTGCGAAAGCACTCAATAAACACCAACAGACCGTATATGGCGCAAGTATAAACTACGCTGCCAATCAGTGGACCAGTGAACTGGGTTTGAATTATCACCAAGACCGTTCAGACAGTGCCCCAGCGAGTGATTTCAACAATCCTGAACGCTACACGACTGAGCGAAATGCAGCTAATTGGCTGTTGGCTTATCAGCTTGATGAAAACTGGTTATTGCAAGGGGGACTAGATTATCAGAATGATGATATTTCAGGCTCTAGCTTGGTATACCAACAAGCAAGCCGAGATAACAAGGCGGCACATATTGGCGCCCGAGCAGACTATTTGGTGCATATCTTAGAGGCGAGTGCGCGTTATGACGACAACGAACATTATGGTGACCACACCACCTATAACTTAGGTTGGGCGTGGCAACTACAGTCTGACTTACGTTTCAATGTATTACATGGCACTGCTTTTAGAGCGCCTACTTTTAATGACCTCTATTACCCTGGGAGTGAAAACCCCAACCTTAAAGCTGAAACCTCGACCAACTCAGAGTTTGGTTTTGCTTTAGACTTACTCCGTAGTCAGTGGCAATTTAACGTATTTCGCAATGATGTCGAAAACTTGATTGCTTGGGGCTGTGTAGCTCGCTGTGATAACGATTACAGTGGTACCCCTGACACATGGCCTCTTTGGACGCCGGACAATGTCAGTGATGCGCGTATTCAAGGCATAGAAATTCAAGGTGATTTTTCAACCTCTTGGGTAAATCATCGGGTGATTGTTGAATACCTTGATCCCAAAGACCAAAACACCAACAAGAACTTAATCCGTCGTCCAGAAGAACAAGTGAAGTATAAGGCTGATGTTAGTTGGGCCGACCTACAAGTGGTGGTTGACTTCTTATGGCGTGGCGAGTCTTATGAAGACGCGGCTAATACCGTGGTTCTTGGTAGCCACTCGGTGTGGGATCTTAGTGCTAACTACCGTTTTGATAACGGCTTCCGTTTAGACGCTAAGTTGCGTAATGCATTTGATCAAAGTTACTCTAGCGCGCAAAACTATCAAGCGCCAGGTCGTACTTTTGAACTCGGCGCTAGCTACCAGTTTTAAGACAAGCGCATAAGCATAGCCGCCAGCCTTAGCATTAGTTACACTAAGGCTGGTTTGATTATGAGGTGGTTTAGTAGCGCGATGGAAGGTCATGTTCTTGTATTTGATTCTGGTGTAGGTGGTCTCACTATCTTAGAGCATATCCAGCGACTAAGCCCTCAGCTGCATTGTAGTTATCTATTCGACAATCTCTATTTCCCTTATGGCGAGCTCGCTGACCAGCAGCTCATTAGTCGCGTTAGCCATATTATTAAGCAAGCCGTTGAGAAACTACAACCCGATATCGTGGTGATTGCGTGTAACTCTGCCAGCACTTTGGCTCTGCCCACTTTGCGTGAACAACTAAAGGTACCGGTGGTCGGTGTGGTACCAGCCATCAAATCTGCGGCTAACTATAGTAGCAGCAAACACTTCGGCGTATTGGCGACCCCTGGTACGGTAGAGCGAGCCTACACCGAGCAGCTTATTCGTGACTTTGCCACCGATTGCCAAGTTGAGTTAATTGGTTCAACACACTTAGTCAAAATGGCTGAACGTAAACTATCAGGCGAGCAAGTTAGCCTCGCGAGTATAAAGCAAGTCGTATTGCCTTGGTTAGGTATGGATAGCATAGATGCCGTCGTGCTGGGTTGTACTCATTTCCCCCTACTAAAAGAAGAACTCACACAGGTCTTAGGCGATAAGGTGGCATTAATTGATTCTGGTTTAGCGATAGCTAAACGGGTAGCGCACCTAGTCGGTTCAGAGGGGCTGGTAGAGTATGGGCGAAAAAAAGTGGAAGCTCATGCTTATTGCACCGAGGCATCCACTAATTCAATACTACTTAATCAATTGCAGGCTTACGGTATTACTAGCCTGCGGTTACTTGACTAGTCTTCTTTACGCTCGTTGGCTTCACGTACTTTTAAAGTGCGCTGTTGAAATTCTTGCTCGTTTAACGCTGAGACAGCATTTGATGCGTCTTTAGCGGCCATTTCAACAAAACCGAAACCTCGGCGTTTACCGGTTTGCTTATCTTTCAATAATCTTACCGATACAACATGACCATGTTCAGAAAACAATTTGCGGATAGCTGACTCGTTAGCTCTATAAGGAAGGTTTCCTACATATAGAGTCTGAGTGTCTATAGACTCAGCGGTATCATGGTCTTGCTCTGACGAATCAGTCTGGGTGTCACTACTAGCGGTGCCACCTGAACTTAACAACACGATAGCGCCACCAATAATCACAGCGATCGACAAGTATAAAGGTTGGATAGGTGCTACGGCGCCAGCGACGAAATATGCAGCTATCGCAACTGCAACTAATATGACGACGGGTAAACTAGAGTTTTTCATAATAAATTCAATGCTCAATGTGTGCGAAATAATGGAAAGCAACTTTATTTAACAAAATTGCGACATCATGTTAGCCAGCTTTTATCCGATAAGCTAGAAAATGTACAATTTCTCTCCCAGAAACTTGCTAAGCGACACAATTACTTTTAATTCAGAGGTTTGATTACGGTTTTGCGGGCCATTTTTGTGGATAAGTTGTGGATAGGGTGTGCCTATGTTGGGGGTTAGTTTTAAAGCTGAAAATAACGGTGATTTTCTTCAAAAAACGCTTGCACTGAAAACGCGGATCCCTATAATGCGACTCCACTGACACGGCACGCAGCGCTGCAAAGCGAAGCACATAGCAAGTCAGGGTTGGTAAGGCCTGAGGCTCTACTAGCGGCGGTTAAACGCTTCATCTTCTCCCAAGAAAATTTCTTCGGAAAAGAATGAAAAAAGCGGTTGACAGTCACAG
>NZ_CM134202.1:2742500-2965000 GCF_054112545.1 Agarivorans sp. MS3-6
TGAAAACGAGTAGGACGGCACACGTGATATGTTGTCTGAATATGGGGGGACCATCCTCCAAGGCTAAATACTCCTGACTGACCGATAGTGAACCAGTACCGTGAGGGAAAGGCGAAAAGAACCCCTGTGAGGGGAGTGAAATAGAACCTGAAACCGTATACGTACAAGCAGTGGGAGCCCCTTCGTGGGGTGACTGCGTACCTTTTGTATAATGGGTCAACGACTTAATTTCAGTAGCAAGGTTAAGCGAATAGCGGAGCCGTAGGGAAACCGAGTGTTAACTGCGCGCATAGTTGCTGGGATTAGACCCGAAACCCGGTGATCTAGCCATGGGCAGGTTGAAGATTGGGTAACACCAATTGGAGGACCGAACCGACTAATGTTGAAAAATTAGCGGATGACTTGTGGCTGGGGGTGAAAGGCCAATCAAACCGGGAGATAGCTGGTTCTCCTCGAAAGCTATTTAGGTAGCGCCTCGGATGAATACTAGTGGGGGTAGAGCACTGTTAAGGCTAGGGGGTCATCCCGACTTACCAACCCTTTGCAAACTCCGAATACCACTAAGTACTATCCGGGAGACACACGGCGGGTGCTAACGTCCGTCGTGGAAAGGGAAACAACCCAGACCGTCAGCTAAGGTCCCAAAGTCATAGCTAAGTGGGAAACGATGTGGGAAGGCTTAGACAGCCAGGATGTTGGCTTAGAAGCAGCCATCATTTAAAGAAAGCGTAATAGCTCACTGGTCGAGTCGGCCTGCGCGGAAGATGTAACGGGGCTAAGCTATGCACCGAAGCTACGGGTACTTAACTTTGTTAAGTGCGGTAGAGGAGCGTTCTGTAAGCCGTTGAAGGTGATTCGTAAGGGTTGCTGGAGGTATCAGAAGTGCGAATGTTGACATGAGTAACGATAAAGGGGGTGAAAAGCCCCCTCGCCGAAAGACCAAGGTTTCCTGTTCAATGTTAATCAGAGCAGGGTGAGTCGGCCCCTAAGGCGAGACTGAAAAGTGTAGTCGATGGGAAACAGGTTAATATTCCTGTACTTCGTATAATTGCGATGGGAGGACGGAGAAGGCTAGGCCAGCATGGTGATGGTTATCCATGTTTAAGGTTGTAGGCTGGACACTTAGGAAAATCCGGGTGTCTAAGGCTGAGAATTGATGACGAGTGTCTACGGACATGAAGTGGTTGATGCCCTGCTTCCAGGAAAAGTCTCTAAGCTTCAGATTATACGAAACCGTACCCCAAACCGACACAGGTGGTTGGGTAGAGAATACCAAGGCGCTTGAGAGAACTCGGGTGAAGGAACTAGGCAAAATGGTACCGTAACTTCGGGAGAAGGTACGCTCCCGACGGTGATGAGACTTGCTCTCTAAGCTGTTGGGAGTCGCAGATACCAGTTGGCTGCAACTGTTTATTAAAAACACAGCACTGTGCTAAATCGAAAGATGACGTATACGGTGTGACGCCTGCCCGGTGCCGGAAGGTTAATTGATGTGGTTAGCGCAAGCGAAGCTATTGATCGAAGCCCCGGTAAACGGCGGCCGTAACTATAACGGTCCTAAGGTAGCGAAATTCCTTGTCGGGTAAGTTCCGACCTGCACGAATGGCGTAATGATGGCCAAGCTGTCTCCACCCGAGACTCAGTGAAATTGAAATTGCCGTGAAGATGCGGTGTACCCGCGGCTAGACGGAAAGACCCCGTGAACCTTTACTACAGCTTGACACTGAACATTGACCCTACATGTGTAGGATAGGTGGGAGGCTTTGAAGCGTTGTCGCTAGATGATGTGGAGCCGACCTTGAAATACCACCCTTGTAGTGTTGATGTTCTAACGTTGGTCCCTTATCGGGATTGCGGACAGTGTCTGGTGGGTAGTTTGACTGGGGCGGTCTCCTCCCAAAGAGTAACGGAGGAGCACGAAGGTTGGCTAAGTACGGTCGGACATCGTACGGTTAGTGCAATGGCATAAGCCAGCTTAACTGCGAGACAGACACGTCGAGCAGGTACGAAAGTAGGTCATAGTGATCCGGTGGTTCTGTATGGAAGGGCCATCGCTCAACGGATAAAAGGTACTCCGGGGATAACAGGCTGATACCGCCCAAGAGTTCATATCGACGGCGGTGTTTGGCACCTCGATGTCGGCTCATCACATCCTGGGGCTGAAGTCGGTCCCAAGGGTATGGCTGTTCGCCATTTAAAGTGGTACGCGAGCTGGGTTTAGAACGTCGTGAGACAGTTCGGTCCCTATCTGCCGTGGGCGTTTGAGAATTGAAAGGAGCTGCTCCTAGTACGAGAGGACCGGAGTGGACGAACCGCTGGTGTTTGGGTTGTTATGCCAATAGCATTGCCCAGTAGCTACGTTCGGAACTGATAACCGCTGAAAGCATCTAAGCGGGAAGCAGGCCTTGAGATTAATTCTCACTAGGACTTTAAGTCCTCTGAAGGGCCGTTGGAGACTACAACGTTGATAGGCAAGGTGTGTAAGTGCTGTGAGGCATTGAGCTAACTTGTACTAATTACCCGTGAGGCTTAACCATACAACACCCAAGTGGTGTTGCTTATAGATATCTTATTTTTTAGACCAAGAGTACTTGTTATACTCGTGGGATATTGTCAGCTTTTTCGAATGTTAAAGACAACAAGTTTTTGCCTGGTGGCAATAGCGTTGTGGACCCACCTGAACCCATGTCGAACTCAGAAGTGAAACGCAACTGCGCCGATGATAGTGTGGGGTCTCCCCATGTGAAAGTAGGTCACTGCCAGGCGCCTATTCTATAAAAACCCAGCTAACGGCTGGGTTTTTAGTTCGCTGATATAGCTCAGTTGGTAGAGCGCACCCTTGGTAAGGGTGAGGTCGGCAGTTCGAATCTGCCTATCAGCACCATATTCAGAAAGGCCCGGCATTAAGCTGGGCCTTTTTGTTTTTTCGGTCTATTAAATGACCGAATTAGCGAGTTAGAAAGAAGTTACTTGACAGCTTTCTAACGATTCAAGCGAAATTAAGCTCATTTTTCACCTTTTCGAGGTGTAAATTTTGAAGGTAAGTTATTGTTTAATATGACTTTAAATGTTTAATTAAACAAATTTTAGACAATCCTACCAATTCAAAATTTAGGGTGTTATAATTTCGCGCCCTTTAATTAGGCAGCCAGAGATCTCAGCGCTAATTGTTGGGATCAGTTGTAACAAATAGCGGAGCACTGAAATGATCCAAATGCAATCTACTATGGACGTGGCGGATAATTCCGGCGCGCGCCGTGTACAGTGTATTAAGGTCCTAGGTGGTTCGCACCGCCGCTATGCACGAATTGGCGACATCATTAAAGTTACTGTAAAGGAAGCAATTCCACGCGGTAAAGTTAAGAAAGGTGACGTTATGAATGCAGTGGTAGTGCGTACTAGAAAAGGCGTACGTCGTCCTGATGGTTCTGTAATTCGTTTTGACCGCAATGCTGCGGTTATCTTGAATGCAAACAATCAGCCTATTGGTACTCGTATCTTTGGTCCTGTGACACGCGAACTGCGAAATGAGCAGTTCATGAAAATTGTGTCTCTAGCACCAGAAGTACTTTAAGGAGTCCAATAATGGCTAATAAAATCCAGAAAGGCGATGAAGTAATAGTTATTGCAGGTAAAGACAAAGGCAAACGCGGTAGCGTAACCAAAGTTTTAGCCAACGGTAAACTATTCGTTGATGGCGTGAACTTGATCAAGAAACACCAAAAGCCAAACCCTCAATTGGGTGTTGCTGGCGGTATCGTTGAGAAAGAAGCGGCCCTTGATGCATCAAACGTAGCGATGTTTAACCCTGCCACTGGCAAGGGTGATCGTATTGGTTTTCGATTTGAAGACGACAAAAAAGTTCGTGTATTCAAATCGTCTAATGAAATTGTAAAGTAACTGGAGTTAACGATGGCGAAACTGCATGACCTATATAAGGAAACTGTAACGCCTGAACTCGTAAAGGAGTTCGGTTACAAATCCATCATGCAAGTCCCTCGGATTGAGAAAATCACCCTTAACATGGGTGTGGGTGAAGCGGTTAATGACAAGAAAGTACTAGAGCACGCAATTGCCGATCTAGCAGCTATCTCAGGTCAAAAACCACTGATCACCAAAGCTCGTAAATCTGTAGCAGGCTTTAAGATCCGTGATGGATACCCAATTGGTTGTAAAGTAACTCTACGCGGTGAGCGTATGTGGGAGTTTTTAGAGCGTTTGATTTCAATCGCAATTCCTCGTGTTCGAGATTTCCGTGGTTTGAATGCTAAGTCATTCGATGGCCGTGGTAATTACAGCATGGGTGTGCGTGAGCAAATCATCTTCCCTGAAATTGACTATGACAAAGTTGATAAGGTTCGTGGTATGGATGTAACCATCACTACTACTGCCGAAACCAACGAGGAAGGCCGCGCTCTGCTGGCTGCCTTTAACTTCCCATTCCGTAAGTAAGGTAGAGTAGTTATGGCTAAACAATCAATGAAAGCTCGTGAAGCGAAGCGTACAGTTACTGTAGCTCGTTTCGCAGAAAAGCGCGCAGCGCTTAAAGCGATTATTAGCAGCGTACACAGCTCTGATGAAGAGCGTTGGGACGCAGTACTAAAATTGCAATCGTTACCTCGTGATTCAAGTCGGTCTCGTCAGCGTAACCGCTGTAACGTAACCGGCCGTCCTCATGGCTACCTACGTAAATTCGGCCTAAGCCGTATTAAATTGCGTGAAGCGATGATGCGCGGTGAGGTTCCTGGTCTTAAGAAAGCCAGTTGGTAATCCACTTAATTACGGAGTAAACGATTATGAGCATGCAAGATCCTATTGCGGATATGTTGACTCGCGTTCGCAACGGTCAATCGGCAAATAAAGTATCTGTTGTTATGCCTTCATCTAAAGTAAAAGTGGCAATTGCTAACTTGTTACAAGAAGAAGGTTACATCACAGGATACGCTGTGACTGGTGACGTGAAAAAGTCATTAGAAGTTACCCTCAAGTATTTTGAAGGTAAAAAAGTTATTGAAAAGATTGAACGTGTAAGCCGTCCAGGTCTACGCATTTATAAAGGTGCTAAAGACCTACCTAAAGTTATGGGTGGCCTTGGTGTTGCAATCATTTCTACATCTAAAGGCGTGATGACTGACCGTGCGGCGCGTAAAGCCGGCATGGGCGGTGAAATCGTCTGTTACGTAGCTTAACCGGAGGTAGGTAATATGTCTCGAGTAGCCAAGGCTCCCGTTACAATTCCTGCTGGCGTTGAAGTAACTCTCAACGGCCAAGAATTAACGGTTAAAGGTAGCAAAGGTACATTGACTCGCGTATTTAATGACGCGGTTGTTGTAACGAAAGAAGAAAACGAACTTAAGTTTGCTGTAGTTGAAGGTGCTTCAACTGCTCAAGCTGGTACAGCTCGTGCTCTAAGCAACAACATGGTTGTTGGCGTTACAGCTGGGTTTGAGAAAAAACTTACATTATTAGGTGTAGGTTACCGTGCTGCTGTTAAAGGCAACGTAGTAAACCTAACATTAGGTTTTTCTCATCCTGTAGAGTACACCTTAGCAGAAGGTGTAACAGCAGAGTGTCCATCACAGACTGAAATCGTACTGAAAGGTGCTGATAAGCAAGTCGTTGGTCAGGTAGCAGCAGATATTCGTGCGTTCCGTCCGCCAGAGCCTTACAAAGGCAAAGGTGTTCGTTACTCAGATGAAAATGTCCGCCGTAAAGAGGCTAAGAAGAAGTAGGTTAACACTATGGATAAGAAAATTGCTCGTCTGCGTCGTGCAACACGCACTCGCAAAGCTATGCAAGAGTTGGGTAAAACCCGCCTGGTGATTCACCGTACTCCGCGCCATATTTACGCGCAGGTGATTGCACCTGATGCAACGGTTCTTGCCACAGCATCAACAGTAGATAAAGCCGTTTCTGAAGGGCTTGAAAGTTTAAGTAACGTAGCTGCCGCTACAGCCGTAGGTAAAGCAATTGCTGAGCGTGCTGCTGAAAAAGGTATTACGTCTGTAGCTTTCGATCGTTCAGGCTTTAAGTATCACGGCCGCGTTGCTGCGCTTGCAGAAGCTGCACGTGAAGCTGGTCTTCAGTTCTAAGGAGTGAGTCATGTCTAAATTTGAAGCACAAGCCGGTAGTGATCTGAATGAAAAGCTTATCGCTGTAAACCGTGTGTCAAAAGTAGTTAAAGGTGGTCGTATCTTCAGTTTCACTGCTCTAACAGTAGTGGGTGACGGTAACGGTCGCGTAGGGTTTGGTTATGGTAAAGCACGTGAAGTTCCTGCTGCTATTCAAAAAGCAATGGAAAAAGCGCGTCGTAACCTTACTAGTGTACAGCTGAGAGGCACTACACTGCAGCATCCTATTAAGGGTCGCCACTCTGGGTCGCGTGTTTACATGCAACCTGCATCAGAGGGTACTGGTATTATTGCCGGTGGTGCGATGCGTGCTGTTCTAGAAGTTGCTGGTGTGCAGAACGTATTGTCTAAGGCATACGGTTCTACTAACCCAATCAACATTGTTCGCGCTACTATCGACGCTCTTGAGAATATGCATTCTCCACAAGACGTTGCTGCGAAGCGTGGCCTAAGCGTCCAAGAAATTCTGGGGTAATAAGCCATGTCGAACAAAATTAAAGTAACACAGACTAAAAGCAGTATTGGGCGTTTGCCTAAGCACCGCGCAACCTTAACGGGTTTAGGTCTTCGTCGCATTAACCATACTGTAGAATTAGAGGATACTCCTTGTGTTCGCGGTATGATTAATAAAGTTTATTACATGGTTAAGGTTGAGGGAGAATAATCATGCGTTTGAATACTCTTTCTCCAGCAGCTGGCTCAAAGCCAGCCGCTAAACGTGTAGGACGTGGTATTGGTTCTGGTTTGGGTAAAACTGGTGGTCGCGGACACAAAGGTCAGAAGTCTCGTTCTGGCGGTAGTGTTCGTCCAGGTTTCGAAGGCGGTCAAATGCCTTTGAAACAACGTTTGCCTAAATTTGGTTTTACTTCACGTAAATCAATGGTAACTGCTGAAGTTCGTACTAGCGAGCTAGCTAAAGTTACTGCTGACGTGGTAGATTTGGACGCTTTGAAAGCTGCTGGTCTTATTACTCGCAACATTAAGTTTGCAAAAGTAGTATTATCTGGCGAAGTAAAAGCACCAGTTACCTTACGTGGCCTGCGTGTAACTAAAGGCGCACTGGCAGCTATTGAAGCTGCTGGCGGTAAAATCGAGGAATAAGTACAAAACATGGCTAAGAATCCAGGAACAGCATCAGCAAGTGCACAAGGCGGCTTAAGCGAGCTTAAGAGTCGTTTACTATTTGTGCTTGGGGCCATTATTGTGTTCCGAGCGGGCTCCTTTGTGCCGTTACCTGGGATTGATGCCGCTGTACTGGCCGCGTTGTTTGACCAGCAAAAGGGTACCATTCTGGAAATGTTTAACATGTTTTCAGGTGGTGCACTTTCACGTGCTTCTATATTTGCGTTAGGTATCATGCCGTATATTTCGGCATCGATTATTATCCAGTTATTGACAGTTGTTCACCCAACCCTTGCTGAACTTAAAAAGGAAGGCGAGTCGGGTAGACGTAAGATTAGTCAATACACGCGTTATAGCACACTGGTTTTAGCAACATTTCAAGCTATAGGTATTGCTACTGGCTTACCTAATATGATGGCTGGTCTGGTGATTAACCCAGGTCTTCCATTCTATTTCACTGCGGTGGTTAGCTTGGTAACAGGAACAATGTTCCTGATGTGGTTAGGTGAGCAAATTACTGAACGCGGTATCGGCAACGGGATTTCGATCCTAATCTTTGCTGGTATTGTGGCAGGATTGCCTTCTGCAATCGGTCAGACGGCTGAGCAGGCGCGTCAAGGAGAGTTGCACTTATTGTTACTCTTGTTCATCGTTGCTCTTGTATTTGCGGTGACCTTCTTTGTGGTATTTGTAGAACGTGGACAACGTCGTATCGTTGTTAACTACGCAAAACGCCAACAAGGTCGCAAAGTGTTTGCTGCGCAAAGTACACATTTACCACTTAAGGTGAACATGGCCGGGGTTATCCCAGCAATTTTCGCTTCAAGTATTATTCTGTTCCCTGGTACATTGGCACAGTGGTTTGGTCAAACTGAAGGTTTATCTTTCTTATCTGACCTGTCATTGACGCTACAACCTGGGCAACCGTTATATGTGTTCTTATATGCAGCTGCTATCATCTTCTTTTGTTTCTTCTATACTGCGTTGGTGTTTAACCCTCGCGAAACAGCAGACAACTTGAAGAAGAGTGGTGCATTCATCCCGGGTATCCGCCCTGGTGAACAAACCTCGCGATACATCGACAAGGTGATGACTCGTTTAACCCTAGCTGGTGCTTTGTACATCACGTTTGTATGTTTAATTCCTGAGTTTATGATGATCGGAATGAACGTTCAGTTCTACTTCGGTGGTACTTCGCTACTTATTGTAGTGGTGGTTATCATGGACTTTATGGCTCAGGTTCAAACCCATTTGATGTCTCATCAATATGGTTCGGCCCTGAAAAAAGCTAATCTTAAAGGTTACGGCCGTTAGGTCGCCCTTGAGATTGGTCTTTAACTTTTACGGAGATAGCAATGAAAGTACGTGCATCCGTTAAGAAAATCTGCCGTAACTGTAAAGTTATCAAGCGCAACGGTGTTGTGCGAGTAATTTGCAGTGAGCCAAAGCATAAACAGCGCCAAGGCTAGTTAGTAGATTTCAAGACAATATTATTTGCAATGTGGTCATCTGTTGAGTATCCTTACGGGCTTTTCACAGATGGCCTTCGTTTTAACACGAAAATTATAGGAGTGTGCCAATGGCCCGTATAGCCGGCATTAACATTCCTGATCAGAAGCATGCAGTTATCGCTTTAACTGCAATCTTCGGTATTGGCTTAACCCGCTCACAACAGATTTGTGCGGCAGCTGGTATTGCAGAAGATGTAAAGATCAGAGAATTAGACGAAACACAAATTGACAAACTTCGTGACGAAGTAGCTAAATTCACCGTTGAAGGTGATCTACGCCGTGAAGTTTCTATGAACATTAAGCGTCTGATGGACCTCGGTTGTTACCGTGGACTTCGTCACCGTCGCAGTTTGCCCCTTCGCGGTCAGCGCACTAAAACAAATGCGCGCACCCGTAAAGGTCCTCGCAAACCTATTAAGAAATAAGGGGTGAGTGACAATGGCTAAAACTCCGACTCGCGCACGTAAGCGCGTAAAAAAACAAGTTGCTGATGGCATGGCTCATATCCATGCTTCTTTCAACAATACTATCGTGACTATCACTGATCGTCAGGGCAACGCGTTATCTTGGGCTACCGCAGGTGGTTCAGGTTTCCGTGGTTCACGTAAGTCTACCCCGTTCGCTGCACAGGTTGCTGCTGAACGTGCTGCTGAAGCAGCTAAAGACTACGGCCTTAAAAACGTAGAAGTGTTTGTAAACGGCCCAGGTCCTGGTCGTGAGTCTTCAATCCGTGCATTACATGCTGCGGGTTTCCGTGTGACTAACATCACCGACGTGACTCCGATTCCACACAATGGTTGTCGTCCACCAAAGAAACGCCGCGTGTAGTTTCTGGATAGATTGGAGAAAGAAAAATGGCAAGATATTTAGGTCCAAAGCTTAAACTTAGCCGTCGTGAAGGTACCGATCTTTTCTTGAAAAGTGGTGTTCGCGCGATCGACACAAAGTGTAAGCTGGATACAGCACCTGGACAACATGGTGCACGTAAAGCGCGTCTTTCAGACTACGGTTTACAGCTTCGTGAGAAGCAAAAAGTTCGTCGTTTATACGGCATTCTTGAAAAGCAATTCCGCAACTACTACAAAGCTGCTGCTCGCCTTAAAGGCAACACCGGTGAGAACTTGTTGCAATTGTTAGAGAGTCGTTTAGATAACGTTGTTTACCGTATGGGCTTTGGTGCTACTCGCGCTGAATCTCGTCAACTAGTTAGCCACAAAGCTATCTTAGTTAACGGTCAAGTGGTTAATATTCCTTCTTACAAGGTATTACCTGAAGACGTTATCAGTGTTCGCGAAAAATCTAAGAAGCAAGCGCGTATCGTTGCATCATTAGAAATCGCTGGGCAACGTGAAGCGGCATCGTGGGTAGAAGTAGACGCAACTAAGATGGAAGGTGCTTTTAAACGCCTACCTGAGCGCGCTGACTTGTCTGCGGAAATTAACGAACAGCTGATCGTCGAACTTTACTCTAAGTAAAGTTGAATTATAGAGAGGACACAATGCAGGGTTCTGTAACAGAGTTTCTAAAACCAAGGCTAGTTGAGATCGAACAAGTTAGCCCAACTCGTGCAAAGGTTACGCTTGAGCCATTAGAGCGTGGTTTTGGCCATACTTTAGGTAATGCTCTTCGTCGTATTCTTTTATCTTCTATGCCTGGATGTGCGGTAACTGAAGTTGAAATCGACGGCGTGCTGCATGAGTACAGCAGTAAGGAAGGCGTACAAGAGGATATCTTGGAAATCTTGCTTAACCTTAAAGGTATTGCTGTAAAGTTAGAAGGCAAAGACGAAGTTACTCTTAGTCTTGCCAAGTCTGGAGCAGGTCCTGTGGTTGCAGGCGACATTCAGCACGACGCTGATGTCGAAATCACTAATCCTGAGCACGTTATTTGTCACTTGAGCAGCAACGCTGAAATCAGCATGCGAATCAAGGTAGAACGTGGTCGCGGTTACGTACCAGCTTCAGTTCGGGTTCATTCTGAAGATGAAGAGCGTCCTATCGGTCGTTTGCTTGTAGATTCGGCTTACAGCCCAGTTGAGCGTATTGCTTACACTGTGGAAGCTGCCCGTGTTGAGCAACGTACTGACTTGGACAAATTGGTTATCGATATGGAAACCAATGGTACTCTTGATCCAGAAGAAGCTATCCGCCGCAGTGCAACAATTCTTGCAGAGCAGTTGGATGCCTTCGTTGACTTACGTGATGTAAGTGAGCCTGAAGAGAAAGAAGAGAAGCCAGAGTTTGATCCAATCCTGCTTCGTCCTGTCGATGATCTAGAGTTGACAGTTCGCTCTGCTAACTGTTTGAAGGCAGAAGCGATTCATTACATTGGTGACTTGGTACAGCGTACCGAAGTTGAGCTACTTAAAACACCTAACTTAGGTAAGAAGTCGCTTACAGAAATCAAAGATGTTCTAGCATCACGTGGTCTGTCTCTAGGTATGCGCCTAGAAAACTGGCCGCCAGCTAGTATCGCTGATAAGTAAAGTCACTAGTTTTAACGTCTTATTATAGAAGGATAAGGTCATGCGCCATCGTCAGAGTGGTCGTCAATTGAACCGAAATAGTAGCCATCGTCAGGCTATGTTCCGGAATATGGCCAGTTCATTGGTTCGCCATGAAGTTATCAAGACAACATTGCCTAAAGCCAAAGAGCTTCGTCGTGTTGTTGAGCCATTAATTACATTGGCTAAAAATGACAGTGTAGCTAACCGTCGTCTTGCTTTTGCTCGTACTCGCGATGCAGAAGTAGTTGGCAAGCTATTCGCTGAAATTGGCCCACGATTCAAAGAACGTGCAGGCGGTTATACTCGCATTTTAAAATGTGGTTTCCGTGCTGGCGACAATGCCCCTATGGCATACATTGAGTTGTTGGACCGTCCAGAAGTTGAAGAAGTTGCTGAAGAAGCGGCTGAGTAAACTCGGACACCAAGCTTAAAAAGCCGGACTTAGGTCCGGCTTTTTTTTTACCTAAAATTTGCTAGCAACAATATAGTAAAGGTCGTTAAGCTCCATTGCTCAACGCTCAACGCTCAACGCTCAACGCTCAACGCTCAACGCTCAACGCTCAACGCTCAACGCTCAACGTTCAACGCTCAACGTCACCTATAAGCGTTTATTGTGGTCGAAGTAGTAGGATATTCGAGCTCTAGGGTTTAAATACTCAAAAATGGCTTCTGGTAGCGCGCTTGGTTTTAACGCCTTTTCTATGGTTAGGCCTGCCGCCTCTAAATCTATGATTGGCGCTTCGGTACGTGGGATATTTGGGTCGTAAACCTGCACTGTAGGAAATAGTAGGCGTTCTGAGTTAACCGACATGACTAAGCCGATTTGTCCTGAACTCAATTGCACTACACTGCCTGGAGGATAGATCCCCAATAGCCTAATTAAGATCCCCAAGTCTGCCGTGTTTAGTTGTTGTTTACGCTGCTTATACAAGTAGGCGATTACGGTAAACGGTATCCGCGATAAGCGAGGGTCTCTAGGGTGGCAAAGGCTGTCGTATTCGTTTACTACGGCAATGAGCTGAGATAAACGGTCGATTTCATCCCCTTTCAGTTTCTGAGGATAGCCGCTACCGTCTAAGTATTCGTGGTGCTGTTGTGCAATTAATTTTACTTGGGGAGGGATAGTCTCCGAGAGTTTAAGAAAGTCTGCACCATACTTAGTATGCATTTTTAATAGGTTAGCTTCTTGCGGGGTGAGCTTTCCTGACTTACGCAAAATTTTGTCAGGAATCTTCATTTTTCCAACATCATGGAATAAACCCGCAATGCCCAGTACCTTAATATCCCGCTCAGAAAAACCGGCAGCTTTTGCCAGCATCATGGCTAAAATAGACACATTCAAACTGTGATAATAGAAGCTATCGGCATCTTTGCTGTCGTTCATTAAGTGGAGAACCACATTTTCACCTGATAGCAAATCATCCGCTAGATTGTTGATGAGAGTGGTGGCATCTTCAACGGCGTTTAGTGGCCTGCTTTTTAGCTTTGACATTACCGCCCGCACTTGAGACATAGAGCGGTCAAACTCTTTTTCTACCTTTTGTAGGTTACGGCGGTAGTTTTTCAGTTCTTCAATTCGCGCGCGTTTTTCTTCCCATAGGGCTTTCTCTGCCTTTTGTGAAACATCTTTGTCAGTGGGAGCGGTTTTGGCGCCATCTTCAATCACGGGGAGTGGGGGCGCGGTACTTTTTTCAGGCACAACGATGACATGCTTTAGCCCCAAATTTCGAATAACCTCAATTTGATCTTGGCTTTTAATCTTAAAGCTTGTGAACATAAACGGGTGTTCTCCCCACTTTACGGGAAGTTTTACAAACACACCTGTCTGTAAGCGTTCAACGCTGAGCTTAATTTCTGCCATGTGCCTTTATAAGATTATTTATTCAGCCTGCATTATGAATAACTATTGGCATAAAATCAGCAGCTTTTAACAAGTTCTAGACATACAGTGTGAACTAACTAAAATAGGCCTCTAGATGTCTAGACATACGTTGCATGTTGTTCGCAAGGAAACTCTTATGCCAATTTGTATCCCTGACCAGTTACCAGCCGCTGAAGTACTGCGTAATGAAAACATATTTATTATGCCAGAGAGTCGCGCTGCTCATCAGGATATACGGCCTTTAGAAGTCGTATTGCTTAATTTAATGCCAAAAAAAATTGAGACCGAAAACCAAATTTTGCGGCTACTGTCTAATTCGCCGCTGCAAGTTAATGTCAGCTTACTGCGAATCAACCATCGCGTGTCTAAAAACACGCCACAGGAGCATATCGATAAATTTTATCGAGATTTTGACAAACTTCGTGAGCGTAACTTTGATGGCTTGGTGATCACCGGCGCACCCTTAGGGCAAGTACCATTTGAAGAGGTGTACTATTGGGACCAAGTCAAAGAGATTATCGATTGGTCGACAACCCATGTTACCTCAACGCTGTATTTATGTTGGGCAGCCCAAGCAGCGTTATATCACTTGTATGGCCTCAACAAACAAACCCGTGATAAAAAACTCTCTGGCGTTTATTGGCATCAAACTAAACATAAACATAATCCTTTGGTGCGAGGTTTTGATGACGCCTTTTTAGCACCTCTGTCTCGTTTCGCACATTTTGACTCCAATTTAATCACTGAAGAAACCGATTTGAAGGTGTTAGCCGATAGTCCCGATGCGGGCAGCTATTTATTTGCCAGTGAAGACTTTAGACAAGTGTTTATCACCGGACATCCAGAATATGCCGCCGATACCCTACATAATGAGTATCTTAGAGACTCACAAGAAGGCTTAAGCCCTAAACTACCGGAAAATTATTATCCGCAGGACGATTGTAATAAGCCGCCCTGTGCAACCTGGCGCAGCCATGGCCATTTACTTTATAACAACTGGCTAAACTACTGTGTGTACCAAATTACCCCATACAATTTGGAAGAGTTAAAACCAAAGTCCGATAATATCTTGAAATAATTTCATATAACTTTAACGCAGCTAAGCCCCGATCGGCAGTGTGCTACACTGCCGAGTCGAAATATCAGCCAAAGAAATAGGATGTTCCCGTGTCAGCAAGGCTACAAATAGAAAACCAACTCTCCCAGCGCATTTTGATCATTGATGGTGGTATGGGAACCATGATTCAGTCTTACAAGTTGGAAGAGGCCGATTACCGTGGTGAGCGCTTTGCTGATTGGCATACCGATGTCAAAGGTAACAATGACATGTTGGTACTTAGTCAGCCTAAAATCATTGCTGATATACACCGAGAATATTTGCTAGCAGGGGCGGATATTCTTGAAACCAACACCTTTAATGCTACGACTATTGCCATGGCCGACTACGACATGGAGAAGTATTCAGCAGAGATTAATCGAGAAGCCGCAAAAATTGCCCGCCAAGTAGCCGACGAAGTGACTGCACAAAACCCAGAACGCCCCCGTTTTGTGGCTGGTGTATTGGGCCCGACTAACCGCACCTGCTCTATTTCTCCTGACGTTAATGATCCTGGTTACCGTAATGTGACATTTAATGAGCTAGTAGAAGCGTATCAAGAATCGACTAAAGCGCTTATTGAAGGTGGTAGTGACCTCATTCTTATCGAAACGATTTTCGATACTTTAAATGCAAAAGCGGCAGTATTCGCGGTTAAGACTGTATATGAAGAGTTAGGTGTAGATTTGCCGATAATGATTTCGGGTACCATTACCGATGCGTCGGGGCGTACTCTCAGTGGCCAAACAACCGAAGCCTTTTATAACGCCTTGCGCCATGCTGAACCGGTGAGCATGGGGCTTAACTGTGCGCTAGGCCCAGACGAACTCCGTCAGTACGTTGAAGAGTTAAGCCGGGTGAGTGAGACTTACGTATCGGCGCACCCGAATGCCGGCTTACCCAACGCCTTTGGTGAATATGACCTTGAAGCTGCTGAGATGGCAGAACATATCGGTGAATGGGCGCGAGCAGGCTTCTTAAACTTAGTGGGTGGCTGCTGCGGTACCACGCCACAGCATATCAAGGCGATGGCTGAAGCGGTTGAGGGCGTGGCTCCTCGACAGCTTCCTGAGATCAATGTGGCTTGTCGTTTATCGGGTTTAGAGCCGCTCACCATTACCGCTGAAAGTTTGTTCGTAAACGTAGGTGAGCGTAACAACGTAACCGGTTCAGCTATTTTTAAGCGTCTAATTAAAGACGAAAACTATGATAAGGCCATTGAGATTGCCTTACACCAGGTAGAAAACGGCGCTCAAATTATTGATGTAAATATGGATGAAGGCATGTTGGATTCAAAAGCTGCGATGGTGCGCTTTTTGAACATGCTCGCTTCCGAGCCAGATATCGCCAAAGTACCGGTCATGATTGATTCGTCTAAGTGGGACATTTTAGAAGCGGGTTTACAATGCGTACAAGGCAAGCCGGTTGTTAACTCAATCTCCATGAAAGAGGGGGTTGAACCTTTCATTCAACAAGCTAAAACTCTTCGCAAATATGGTGCAGCGGTGATAGTGATGGCTTTTGATGAAGATGGTCAGGCCGATACTCGCGAACGTAAATTTGAAATTTGCAGTAAGTCTTACGACATACTAGTTAACCAAGTAGGTTTCCCGCCAGAAGATATCATTTTTGATCCCAATATCTTTGCTGTGGCAACCGGTATCGATGAGCACAATAATTATGCCGTAGATTTTATTGAAGCGGTAAAAGATATTAAAGACAATCTGCCACATGCGATGATTTCAGGTGGTGTGTCTAACGTTAGTTTCTCCTTCCGTGGTAATAACCCGGTACGTGAGGCTATTCATGCCGTATTCCTCTATTATGCGATTAAAAATGGCATGGATATGGGCATTGTAAACGCGGCTCAACTGGCTATTTATGAAGATATTCCAAAAGAACTAAAAGACAAAGTTGAAGCGGTTGTTCTTAATACCCACGATAACGCCACTGAAGAATTACTAGAGATCGCCGAGAAGTACCGCGGTGATGGTAGTCAGCAAGAAAATACCCAAGATTTAGAATGGCGCAGCTGGGATGTAAATAAACGTTTAGAACACGCCTTAGTGAAAGGTATTACTGAATTTATCGAAGACGATACCGAGCTGGCTCGCCAGTCTGTAGACCGACCTTTGCATGTTATTGAAGGTCCGTTGATGGACGGAATGAATGTGGTTGGCGATCTATTTGGTGAAGGTAAAATGTTCTTACCGCAAGTGGTGAAATCGGCACGGGTAATGAAACGAGCAGTCGCCTATTTACAACCCTTTATTGAAGCGGAGAAAGGCGAAGGTCAGCGCTCTAACGGTAAAATTGTGATGGCCACCGTTAAAGGCGACGTGCACGATATTGGCAAAAATATTGTGGGCGTTGTTCTGCAGTGTAATAACTTCGAAGTGATTGACCTCGGCGTGATGGTGTCATGCGACAAGATCTTAAAAGTGGCCAAAGAAGAAAAGGTAGACATGATCGGTTTGTCTGGCCTAATTACGCCATCTTTGGATGAAATGGTACACGTAGCCAAAGAAATGCAACGTACAGGCTTAGACTTACCGCTATTAATTGGTGGTGCCACCACTTCAAAAGCGCATACCGCAGTTAAAATTGAGCAGAATTACGATAAACCCGTGGTCTATGTCTCTAATGCATCGCGCGCGGTTGGTGTGTGTCAGAGCTTGTTGTCGGATGAACTACGTCCAGCTTTTGTCGCCAAGCTTGATAAAGAATACGATATTGTGCGCGAGCAACATGCCCGTAAGCGCCCGCGCACTCCTCCTATTACTTTGGAGCGTGCCCGAGCTAATGGCTTAGCGATTGATTGGCAAAGTTATACCCCCCCAGTGCCTAAGCAATTAGGCATTCAGCAATTTGATGATGTCTCAATTGCTGACATCGAACCTTACATTGATTGGACACCCTTCTTTATGACGTGGTCATTGGCGGGTAAATATCCTCGTATTTTAGAAGACAAAGTGGTTGGCGAAGAAGCTAAGCGCTTGTTTGCCGATGCAAAAGCGATGTTGGAACGCTTTAAGCAAAAAAGGGAAGTTAAAGTCTCAGGAGTATGTGGTTTATTCCCTGCTAACAGCGTGGGTGATGATATTGAGATCTATACCGACGAGTCGCGTAGCGAAGTGTTGGCTATTAGCTCACAATTGCGCCAACAAACCGATAAAAAGAAAGGCGTTAATAACTGCTTAGCCGATTTTATAGCCCCAAAATCGAGTGGTAAAGCCGACTACTTTGGCGCTTTTGCGGTCACAGGTGGCATTGGTGAAGACGAGTTAGCCGATATTTATAAGGCTGATGGTGATGACTATAACGCTATTATGGTTAAAGCGATCGCCGATCGTTTAGCAGAAGGTTTTGCTGAATATCTACACGCTAAGGTGCGCAAAGAGTACTGGGCTTATGCGGCCGACGAAGCCTTAAGTTATGAAGAGTTGATTCGAGAAAACTACCAAGGCATTAGACCTGCGCCGGGTTATCCCGCGTGCCCTGAACATACCGAAAAAGGGGTGATCTGGGACTTGTTAGAGGTAGAGAATCGAATTGGCATGGTATTAACTGATAGCTTTGCCATGTGGCCGGGTGCGGCAGTCTCAGGTTGGTATTTTTCTCATCCTGAGAGTCGCTATTTTGCGGTCGCTTCGATTCAGAAAGACCAGGTTGAAGATTATGCTCAGCGCAAAAATATGCGCTTAGAGCAAGCCGAGCGCTGGTTAGCACCAAACTTGGGATATAACACTTAACAATATTGCCTAGAAATACGCTACAACCCGCCTCTCTAGCGCCCCTAAGTCAAGGCTTAGGGGCGACAAAGCGCTTGAATTAGTAGCAGATAAGCCCTACAATTTGCGCCGATTTTATCACTGAGAACCTTCTATGAACCCGGACCCCGATAGTCGAAATTTCAATTGTTTGTTAGATATTAGAAAACCAAATTTTTTCGCGTAGTCCGTCACCTTAGTGCTTGGCTCTATGCGAACGCTGGAGCAGTAAATGGCACACCTTCACCAAAAATTGGAGCTCGCATTAGTTAACCTTGATAAAGGAACTTTGCGCTCAACCTTAGACGAATATCACTTTGCCGACATTGGCCAAGCTTTAGCGGAATTTGAGCCTAAAGAGGCACTTCCGTTAATCTCCATGTTTTCCTTAGGCGATCGCGCTAAGGTTTTTTCCTATTTACCTCCGTATCTGCAAGCTGATGTGGCAGGTTTGATGAAGCGACACAAGTTGGCGGCTTTGTTTTCGCGTATGGACGCCGACGAACGCGCCGACTTATACAATGATTTAGACGAAGAACAGCGGGCGATGGTATTACCTGGCTTAGCTCAGGCTGAGCGTGAAGATTTACGTAAACTGGCCAGCTATGCAGAAGGCACAGCTGGCGCATTAATGACGTCGGATTACGCCACTTTGAAAGAACATTGGTTGGTGAGCCGAGCTTTAAAACAATTACGTTTAGAAGCGCCAGATAAAGAAACCATTTACCAAACTTACGTGATTGATGGGCAGCGACGCTTGCTAGGTACTATCTCTTTACGAGAGCTTATTTTGGCTTCGCCCGATACCCAAGTACGTGAGTTGATGCGAACTGAAGTGGTATCTTTGGCTGTAGAAGATAGCCAAGAGCATGCTAGCCAACAAATTCGCCATTATGACCTTCTGGCTTTACCGGTTGTGGATGAACTGCAAAAGTTAGTAGGGATTGTGACTTACGATGATGCCATGGATGCGGCAGTAGAAGAAGCCACTGAAGATGCGCAAAAAAGTGCCTCGGTGGGTAAACTGGATGAAACCGTAGATCGCGTCAGTATTTGGGAGCTCTATCGAAAGCGAGTATTGTGGTTGGTTTTGTTAGTATTTGGTGCCATGTTCTCCGGGGCTGGTATTGCTCATTTTGAAGATACCATTGCTAGTCATGTGGCGTTGGTGTTCTTCCTACCTTTACTGATTGGCAGTGGCGGTAATGCTGGCTCTCAGGCAGCGGCTTTGATGGTTCGGGCACTGGCTACTGGCGAGGTCGATAAAAGCGACTGGTCGAAACTATTTTCGCGTGAATTATTGGTAGGTTTAGCGCTAGGTATCACCATGGCGGTGGCGGTGTACGGTGT
Source organism: Agarivorans sp. MS3-6 (assembly GCF_054112545.1). Taxonomy (NCBI): domain Bacteria; kingdom Pseudomonadati; phylum Pseudomonadota; class Gammaproteobacteria; order Alteromonadales; family Alteromonadaceae; genus Agarivorans; species Agarivorans sp. MS3-6. The sequence continues at coordinate 2,761,869 of NZ_CM134202.1, forward strand.
CGGCGTATTTAGAGGGGGGGCCGATGTCGCGATGATCGTATCTTTATCGATGGTGATTATTGTATTGGTTGGCTCGTTAGTGGGTTTAAGCCTGCCCTTCCTGCTTAATAAGATCAAGCTTGACCCCGCAACGGCCTCTGGCCCACTGGTGGCAACAATTGCCGACGTATCTGGTGTATTGGTGTACTTCGGACTAGCCAGCGCGATACTGGGCTTGTAAGAGCGCCTGCTTGAACGTTTAGGCTGGAGTTTTAGCGAGCCTAAGGCTCGCTAAAACCCGTGATTTTATGCTTTGTCTTTTTTGTTACTAGCTGCAGGGCGAATAAGGCTGACACCCTCGCGGATAATCATCAAACCTACAGTGACTAATTTTACACAAACATATAAAAACACGATGAGCACGATGACCTTGACAAAGGTTTGGAATATCTCGAAAAATTCTTCACTGACTTGGTTATTGATGGCGTCGGTATCTGCCATTAACCAATTGAAGAACCCTTGCATAAATGGTGCATCATGTGGCAATGATACAAGGCTAATCGTTTGCGGTAGCACATAGGCTATTACCGCAATACCCACCACAATCAATGCAATACCAATAAATAATCTTGAGCGGTTAAGCGCCGTGTCCATATACATCCTTGAATTGTTATTAATAGTTTTGTTGTTAGTAGCATTACTCGGCTAAACGTTTTGGTCAAGTAAACTTATTCAGCTTGCTCAATGCCAAAAGCTTGTTGCTGCTGTTCGAGCTGCTCTTGCAAGTCAAACCAGCTTAGCTCAGTTTCTTCAAGTTCGCTTTTTAGTTCAGCTTGTTGTTGTAAACACTGTTGAAGTAGGGCTTTATTGTCGGCCTCATACAGTTCTGGCTCCGCCATTTTTTGTTCCACTTTCTCGAGGGCTTGCTGGGCTTTGGCACTGCGTTTCTCTAAGCTTTCTAATTCTTTACGAATGCCTTTAGTTTGCTGCCTAAACTCGGCTTCACGTCGTTTTTGCTCCTTGCGTAGCCCCACAGAATTGGCGTTAGCACTAGCCCCATTGGCATTACTGTTTTCTGCCCGATTGGCTTGACTTAACCATTGTTGATAATCGTCTAAATCACCGTTAAATGGTGATACACGCTGGCTGTCTACTAAGTAAAATTCATCGGTGGTCGCACGTAACAATGCGCGATCGTGCGATACGATGATCATTGCGCCAGTAAATTCTTGTAATGCTAAGGTGAGTGCGTGGCGCATTTCTAAGTCTAAGTGGTTGGTAGGTTCATCAAGTAGCAATAAGTTGGGTTTCTCCCATACCACGAGGGCTAGCACCAAGCGGGCTTTCTCACCACCACTAAACGGCGCAACGGGTTCTAATGCTTGATCTCCTTGAAAGCCAAAACTTCCTAAATATTTACGTAGTTCAGCTTCGGTAGTATTGGGCGCTATGCGCTGCAAGTGTTGCATGGGAGTGTCATCGGCACGCAATGTTTCTAATTGGTGCTGAGCAAAATAACCGACTTTGGCGGTTTTATTGATTTCAACATTTCCTGCTAGTGCTTTTAGTTCACCCGATAGCAGCTTAATAAAAGTTGATTTACCGGCTCCGTTGCGCCCCAATAAGCCTATTCGGCTGCCAGGGACTAAATTAAATTTCACTTGTTCAAGAATGGTTTTATCAGCGTAACCAGCGCTGACTTTTTCCATCGTTAGTAGCGGTAGAGGCAAGTTATCGGGTTCTCTAAAGTGAAAGCTAAACTGCGAATCAACGTGCGCTTGGCTAATCACTTCCATTTTTTCTAATGCTTTTAAACGGCTTTGCGCTTGCTTGGCTTTACTGGCTTTGTAACGAAAGCGGTCGACAAAGCTTTGCATATGGGCGCGCTCTCGTTGCTGCTTTTCAAACATCGCTTGCTGCTGAGCCAATTGCGTCGCGCGCATTTGCTCAAAGTCGGAATAGCCTCCGGTGTATTCGTTGAGCTTTTGATTCTCAATATGCACGATACGATTAATAATATTGTCTAGAAAATCGCGGTCGTGTGAAATCAGTATTAGCGTACCAGGATAGCGCTTAAGCCATTGCTCTAACCACACTACGGTATCTAAGTCTAAGTGGTTTGTGGGCTCATCAAGCAGTAACAAATCTGAGCGAACCAATAAAGCTTGCGCGAGGTTTAAACGCATCCGCCAACCACCAGAAAAATCACTCACGCTTTGTTGTTGACCGGCTTCGCTAAAGCCCAAGCCTGCTAGCAGTTCAGCGGCTTTGGTTTTTACTTGGTAACCGCCAATGGTATCGAGTTTAGTATGGAGAGTGGCTATAAGCTCACCTTCGCCCGCGTCTTCCGCGGCGGCGATATCGTGCTCTAGTTGGCGAAATTCTTGGTCGCCATCAATCACGTAATCAATGGCCTTACGGCTAAGCTCTGGTGTTTCTTGGGCAACACTGGATATGGCCCATTTACTTGGCACACTTAAGTTGCCCGCATCTACATGCAGCTGATTTTTTAACAAGGCAAATAACGATGATTTACCACAACCGTTTTGGCCCACTAAACCTACTTTTTGCCCAGGGTGAATGGTGAGGTTGGTTTCTTCTAAAAGAAATTTGCTGCCGCGTTGCAGGCTAATATTGTTGGCTACGATCATGGTTGTTGCTATGTGCTGCTAAAAGTGTGCAATAATGCCGCTATGATACCCGATGCGGCCTAAGTCGCATAGCAACATGGCTATTCAAAGTAGAGTTAACTATGGCAAGACATCGTTTTATCGCGGGTGCTGTATGCCCCGAGTGTGGAGAGCAAGATTCTATCCGCTTAATCGTTGAGCAACATGCTCAACAAGAAAGTGAGCATATCGAATGCGTGAGTTGTGACTATCACGCCGAGCGACCTAAGCAACAAGAGCCTTCGGCAGAGCAAGATATTATTGGTTTATTTAAACCGTAGTTAGCTTTGCTTAAGCGATTTACTAAAGCAAATTTTGCTGTTGTTACTGTTACCGTTGTTTTCATAGCCCACTATTTGGTAGCCGCTGGCTATCAGTAAGCGCAACATTGCTGGATAACGGTTCATAGACTTAACACTGATTTGCTGGTAACCCTCCGTTAGCGCCCACTGTTCTTGCTGCTCTCTTAAAGCAGACGCTATGCCTTGTTTTCTGTAGGCAGGGACAACGCCTCCTAACCAACTATAAAATACTTGAGCGTTAAGTGGGTAACCAAGCTTGTAGGCAATTGGCTGATTATTGTCGCGAGCGATCAATATTAGCGTCTTTTTACCGGTCAACCGAGAGCTCAGCACTTGCTCGGTATTGTGGCGCTCAAATTCTGGAATAGCGGCATCAACAGCAAGCAGTTCAGCTATCGAACCGTGGTGGTAAGTAATGGTCATAATGCTTATTGTCTTCAGGTTCGCTCATCTGAGCTTAAGTGAGAGATTTACCCAGTATCGTTAAGCTGTAGTCTTGTTGGTCCATTCTCGCTACGTTAGGTAGTTGTCCCCAAACGCTGTAATCGAGTTTGTCGAATAACACCAAGCTGGGGGTGTTATGGCTAAAAATGAAAGCCAGTAATATTTCTATACCTAGTGCTTTAGCCATGGGCTCGGCGGCCATTAATAAGCGTTTACCTAAACCTTTTCCTCGTTGGTTTTCGGCTATGTATAGGCTGATTTCAGCACTGTGCTGGTATGCCGGGCGCCCGTAAAAATCGCTAAAACTCAACCAAGCAATGGTTTCTCCGTGCTGTTCTATTACATATAAAGGGCGTTGAGGATTTTGGTGTTGTCTAAACCACGTTAAGCGCGATGTCACCGTTTGCGGTTCGGTGTCGGCAGTCACTTGCCGCGAGTCAATGATCGAATTGTAGATGTCAACAATACAGGGGAGGTCACTTTCTAGCGCTAAACGAAATTGAAAAGACATGCTTAAATTCAAACCTAAGGGTTAGTAATGAGGAGGAGGCGTTTCTTGTTCTTGTGGGGCTACGGCAGCGCTGCCATCACCTTCAAAGAGTTTGTGACGAATTAGCTTGAATTGGTGTTGCAAGGTTTCCAATTGATTTTGTTGATTTTGTAAAGCCAAGTTTAGCTGCTCAATGGTATCTTCTTGAAAGGCTAGTTTGGTTTCGAGGCGTTCAATTACGCTTGCTAGGTCTTGATCATTCATACTGCTAATTTTTTATGTTCCATACTTCAATTAAACCGCTAGAGCTGGCGCTCACTAGCTGGTCATTATCAAGCATTGCTCCAGCATACACAACCGCGCTTTTAGGCCGAGTTTTTTGCTTGGGAGTGACTAACCAATGCTGTAGCGCTTGGCCTGTTTTAACATGCCATAGACTGAGTTTACGCGCCGCAGATCCGGTAATTAGCCATTCTCCTTGTTTTGCAAAGTTAACATAGGTGAAGATATTCTGCCGAGCGGTAAGCTTTAGCTGGCTGACTTGCTCACCACTTGGGATAGCCCAAATGCGGGCTAACTTCCCCGTGTCTGCGGTAAATGCGTATTGGCCGTTTGATTCAAGAGCCACCATGGTGACTCGTCCTTGATGAGGAAAACGCAAAATCACTTGAGCGCTTTGAGTATCCCAAAATAGTGCTTGGTAATCGTTGCCGCCAGTTAAGGCGTAGCGGCCGTTGGCCGACAATGCCACGGCATTCACTTTTTCGGTATGGCCTAGAAACTCTAAACGTCGCCCGCTCATCAAATCTAGATGAATAACCTTGCCTTCACTTAGGCCAATTAAGACTTGTTGCCCATTCTCTGATAATGCAATGTCGCGAATGCTTGATTGGCCAAGTGTCCAATAGCCCAAAGCCTGTCCATTGTTGATATCCCAGACCACAAAGTCATCGCGGCTAGCACTAATTGCGTAACGGTTACCCTCAGCAATTTTGACTAAAAAAACTTGGTTATTGGCTTGGTTTTGATGATCCCATTGGAACAACTGACGTTGTTGTTTTACATCCCACAGGCTCAAGCCATGATGGACTGATGACACCAAACTTAGACTTCCGTCTGTCGACAAGGTGGCTGCGTAAGCGCCGTCAGTGGCTTGTTGCCAACTAACGCTCGGCGTTGAGTCGTCGCTACAAGCCGTAACTAAAATAGAAAAGCTAAAAATTACTAATAATTTAAACAATGTCATTTTTTTACGTTTTTTTACGGAACTGTCACTAGGTTGTGTTGACTAATAGGGTTAGTATAAGGGCTTTGTTGGCTAAGTGTTTAATTATTCATAGTGTTCTGCACACTAGGCCACAGATTAATGCGACTCTAATTGGAGATAAATGAATGAAGAAGTTTTTTGCCGTGTCGGTTTTAGCCGCCTCGATTATTGCCGTAACTGGCTGTCAGGAAGAAAAAGCTGAAGCTCCAGCGGCAGCTCAAGTTGCCCTAGAAAATGTAGATCAACAGCAAGCTTACGCCATTGGTGCTTCGGTTTCTCGCTATATTGCGACAACCCTAGAGCAGCAAAAAGAATTGGGCCTTGAATTAGATAACGCATTAGTTCTTAAAGGTATGCAAGATGGTTTAACCGGTGACGTGGCTATGTCTGAAGATGAGATTCAAGCTGCCCTTAAAGCTTTAGATGAAAAGTTAGCGACTCTAGTAGAGAAGAAAACTACTGAAGATGCCGCAGCTGCTAAAGCAGAAAGCGACAAATACTTAGCTGATAATGCCGCTCGTGAAGGCGTTATGGTGACAGAGTCAGGCCTTCAATATGAAGTGCTAACAGCGGCTGAAGGCGACATGCCAAGTGCTGAAGATACTGTAACAGTTCATTACAAAGGCACCCTAACAGACGGTACGACTTTTGATAGCTCATACGATCGTGGCGAACCTGCTACATTCCCGCTAAACCGAGTAATTCCAGGTTGGACGGAAGGCGTACAGTTAATGTCTAAAGGCGCTAAATACAAGTTCTTTATCCCATCAGAATTGGGCTATGGTGAAAATGGTGCGGGCAGTATCCCACCAAATTCTATCTTAGTATTTGAAGTTGAATTGATTGAAATTGAAAAAGCAGACGCACCAGTTGCTGAGCAACCCGCTAGCTAGTTAATCGCTTTCGAGTGAATAAAAAAACGCAGCGCTTTGGCGCTGCGTTTTTGTTTGTCGTTTAGCTTCTATCATTCACCAGCAACCTTCTAATCAAACATAGTGATTAGGGAAATAGCTTATTCGGCCGCTGCACTTTGCTGGCTATGCTGATACAAGTGATCAAGTAATTCATCCTCAATGGCAAAGCGCTCTTCCATTTCTTGGCCCAACTGAGACAAGTCCCGATCAAAACTGGCTAGTTCTAAATCTTCACTCACTTCGGCGTATTTATCGTTAAATGCTAAAGCCGTGTCAGTGGTGGCAGTAATTTGCGGTAATAGCTTTTCACCAGGCAGGGTATCACCATCACTGGCGCATTCGCTGACAATTTGCTCGTAAATTTCGAAGTGTCCAGTAGAGGCGTAATCGACTAATTTTTGGCAAAATTGAGTAATTTCAGCCAGTGGCGGTAAAGATCGTTCGGCGCTATCGTAAGGGGGTAAGCCCGCCATCTCGCAGTAGCCAATAAGTAGTTGTTTTCTTGCGAGTAACCAAGCGTCTATGACTTGGCTAGCGCCACCCCATTTAGCTTGAGCTTTCTCTAATTTGCTTAACATTGGCTCTTGCTCCTAAATCACTAAAGCTTCCTCTATAACTAAATAAAATATGGGCTTTCGTCAACCGATATTTAGTTTAAGTGGGGGCTAGGTAAACATTTGTTGATAGTGAAAAGCTTGTACTGTCGCTTAAGCTTGGTCATTATTCATCAATTGAGCAAGCTTTGTAGCAAAGAAAGGATGTGGTGTGACCAAACAATTTGGCTGGTGGTTTTTTACCTGTGGTAATCAAGTATTAGTGATTCCCCAAGGAGAGCGGATCCCTTATGGCGACATAGACGATCTACCCGTACCGATGCTTGATTTTAGCGCGGCTGAACGATTTGCTAGTTATAAAGGCGAAGCCTGCCTGCGGCTCGAGTTGCCTGAAGTTGTCGATATGGGCATGGGAGAGTGGCTTGAATTACGCACCACCATGTCCTTACTTAATGCGGCGCTTTTCAATTTAGTCGGAAAAGCCCAGCAATTTGCCTTATTTCTACAAACCCATAAATTTTGCGGTCGTTGTGGTAACGCCTTAGCGCGAGTCGATTGGGAGCTGGCGATGCAATGTGACCATTGTGGTTTTAGAGCCTACCCAAGGATCTCACCCAGTATTATCGTATTAATTACTGACGGAAATAAAGTGTTGTTGGCTAATCATCGTCGTCATCAAAAACAAGATATGCCCATTTATACAGCGATTGCTGGTTTTGTAGAAGCAGGGGAAACGCTCGAACAAACCGTTCACCGAGAAACGCGAGAAGAAACCGGTCTAAAAGTTAAAAACGTGCAATATTGGAAAAGCCAACCGTGGGCATTCCCTCACTCGTTGATGGCAGCGTATTTTGCAGACTATGCCGAGGGAGAGATAAATATTGATCGTCGGGAGTTAGCTGACGCTCAATGGTTTGATGCCTCTGTTTTACCTCACTTACCACCTCCTGGCACGATTGCACGAGATATGATTAATCACTGGCTTAGCCAGCAAACGGAATAAAGCTTACAACAGTGTGATTAAACGTGATTGGCTGGCTTATAAGGCTTGAGTTGTTTAAGTAGCTAGTTACAATGCACTAGCTAATTATTTGAGGAATCGGAAAGGTAATGTCGGAACTGAAAAACGATCGCTATTTACGAGCACTATTAAAGCAACCTGTTGATGCAACACCTGTATGGATGATGCGTCAAGCAGGACGGTATTTACCTGAGTATCGTGCAGTGCGTGCCGATGCTGGCGATTTCATGTCTGTGTGCAGAGATGCTGACTTAGCTTGTGAAGTGACTTTACAGCCCTTGCGCCGCTTTAATTTAGACGCAGCCATTCTGTTTTCGGATATTTTAACCATCCCCGATGCGATGGGACTAGGCTTGTATTTTTCTACTGGTGAAGGTCCTAAATTTGAGCGTCCTCTCAGTTGTTTAGCGCAAGTGAAAGCCTTGCCTATCCCCGATCCTGAGCAGGAGCTGGGCTATGTGATGAATGCGGTTCGCACCATTAAAAGAGAGCTAAAAGGTGACGTACCACTGATTGGATTCTCTGGTAGTCCCTGGACTTTAGCAACTTATATGGTTGAGGGTGGTACCACTAAGTCTTTTAGTGCAGTGAAGAAAATGGCATTCGCAGAGCCGAAAACCTTGCATTTACTATTGGATAAGTTGGCCGATTCGGTCATCTTATACTTGAATGCGCAAATCGCTGCTGGTGCTCAGTCAGTGATGATATTTGATACCTGGGGTGGGGTGTTGTCTCCGCGTGATTACAACGAGTTTTCGCTGCGTTATATGCACAAAATTGTTGATGGTTTAACCCGCAAAGTAAATGGTCAAACAGTACCAGTGACCCTCTTCACGAAGAATGGCGGGCAGTGGTTAGAACAAATTGCTGCCACCGGTTGTGATGCGGTGGGCTTAGACTGGACCATTAATATTGCTGACGCGAAAAAAAGGGTTGGCGATAAAGTGGCTTTGCAGGGCAATATGGATCCTTCTATGCTGTACGCACCGATAGAAAGAATCAGAGAAGAAGTTGGCACTATTTTGGCCGGGTTTGGCCAAGGTAGTGGGCATGTATTTAACCTAGGCCATGGTATTCATCCCGATGTTAACCCTGATCATGCGGGTGCGTTTATCGATGCTGTCCATGAATTGAGTGCTCCTTACCATAAGTAGAGACACTTAAATTACTCAGCTATTTAAAATTTAAATAACACGTATTCACCCAATGCGTGTTATTTATTCCGTTTATCCTCGATTTATACCACTTTTTTGGTATAGTGTGCCTCAGAACTCTTTACGGATGAAGTTCATATTATTGCCGTAACAGAGAGCTTGTCACTATGAAGTCACCGACTCAAATAGGCATTGTACTTATCTTGGTACTGATTGCCGTTGTCACCCTTAAGCTGAAAAGCATTGGTGAGCCCCATTTTCTTCCCTATATGTCACATCACTCATTTTCTGATGAAAGCGAAAGCCTTGCCAAAAAACAGTACTTAACGCAGACTGATCATTCAAAATAATCGTTGAGCTGTAGTCTGTTGTGACCTTTGTTAGTTTTTTAATGATTGGCGCGGTTGCTGGTTTAATGTCTGGCTTGTTTGGCATTGGTGGTGGTTTAGTCATTGTTCCAGTATTAATTGGTAGTTTTGGTGCCATGGGTTTTGCCAGCGAATCTGCCATCCATCTTGCTATTGGGACTTCATTAGCGTCGATTATTGTTACCGCGAGTAGCGCCAGTTACGCGCATTATTGCCGAGGCTCCATCGATTGGTCTATTGTCTATCGTTTAGGCTTAGGTATTGCGTTTGGATCTATACTAGGCGCTTGGATTGCCACGCAATTGCATGCAGAACATTTAACTTGGTATTTCGGCTGCTTCTTATTAGTTATGTCACTTTACATGGCTTTTGGCCGGATCCCTAAAGCCCAGCGCAAGCTGCCGAACACGTGGGGAACAGGCATGATTGGTACTGCTGTTGGCACCATTTCTAGTATGTTTGGCATTGGCGGAGGAACGATTACTTTTCCGGTTCTTAGTTGGTTTGGTGTGTCACTGCCTAAAGCCGTTGCCGTATCGGCGGTGTGTAGTTTACCCATCGCTATATTTGGCACTGCTGCCTATATCTATAATGGTTGGGGATCCGCTGAGCTACCCGCTTGGAGTATCGGTTATGTCTATATGCCTGCTTGGCTTGGTATTGTGTTAACCAGTTCAATATTTGCTCGATTAGGCAGCCGCTTAGCTTATCGTCTACCAGCAAAAAGATTGAAACAGGCCTTTGCCTTATTGTTATTGGTGATGGCGATTAAGTTACTCTGTGAATAGGAGATTTGTGATGAAACAATGTTTGCTTATTAGTGTATTGATGGCGTGGTTGGCGAGTTCAATGGCGTTTGCCAGTTCCATTTCTGAGCAAGAGCTTGGTGAGGTACTGATAGAATCACGTAAGCAACTTTATCAAGATCCGCCTGAGCAAAACTACACTCGCTTGATTGCCTTTGGCTTGGATACACGCTACGGCGTGTTCGTGCGCAGTTGGCTGTATTTTGAAATAGACATGGCCACTCAACAATTGAGTCGACAGGTTGAAAATGAACATGCTAAAGCTCGCCATGAAATTTTGTTAAAACTACGTCGCCAAATTGATTTAGAATAAGCCTATTATTCGGTACATTTAGGAGAAACAATGTCTTTGTCATTGTTATTGGCACTTGCGATCATCGTCAGTGATGTTTATGCCATTGTTAAAATATTAAACAGCAGTGCAGAAGTCGGGCGCAAATACTTATGGGTATTTTTGATTTGTTTATTACCAATGCTGGGTGTGATTTTATGGTTAATCAAAGGCCCTAAAAACTAGCCACTTTTTAGTTGTTCCAATAAGGCTCGCATGGTTTGGTTATTGTAATCCAGCACCGTGAGTTCCGAGCGAAACAGTGCTGGTAGTTCTACTACAGTTACCAGCACTAACAAAGCGACTCCCCATTGCCAAAATCCACTAAGTAGCAATATCAGCGAGAATACGGAAACCAGCAAGTTAACACTGCCGCGTAGCCACTTAGTCAAGTAGAAATGGTGTAAGCCTGCCAGCAGCAAATAGTTTAGTACGGCATAGCTATCAGGATCTTTTACCTGCTTCTCCCACAAACGATAGAACTGCTTACGTTGTTCATCTGGGAGCTGTCTTATTTCAAGACGTAACTGCTCTTGCTGATTTTCTATTTGCTCTCGGCTTAACATTCAGTACTAACGCCCCAAAGTCACTATTACGGTTTCACGGCTCCAAAATAGCCAAAAACGGCGGTTTTCGATTACCTGAAAAACCAGTTGCCAGCCTTGGCTGGCTTCTTTATTTAGCGTGGCTTCAACCTTTTGCAAGGGCATACCCGAAGCCCCTAAAAATAGAGTTCCTAATGCCCCTTCGGTTATTGCAATCACTTTATACTCTTTATACGCCATAACGCTCTCTATATTTTAATGCTCAAACGTCGACTATAAGCTAAGCTTAAAAACAAAACCATAGTTGCTCTATAACGAGTAAGCTATGCTATCTTTAATATAGCGTTGATAAATTGTTTATCAATTTTGTTAACGATGACAAGGTGTTAAAGTTTATTTAACCTACAAGAAGTGACTAGGTATCGGTGCCTGTAGGCTGAAAGTTATTATTGATGAATCAAATACTTAAGAGGTTCTATGAAGGTGACAATGCTCTACTACGATGAAGATAACCCTTTGTTATTGCAACAACAGGTTTTGTCTGATTTATGCAAAAGTAGTAAAGGGCGGGTAATTATCCCCAATGAAGATAAAGAGGGGAAAATTATTATCGCCATTTTAGAGGGGGAAGTGAAAGTGCTGAACTCTTTAGGGGACCGCGCATTTGCAGCCTTTGATCTGGAAAAGCAAATTAGCTATCAAGACGATGATTAACTGAACCGCGTTTTATCTTGTGCATTGGTTTATGGCAGATAAATCGCGGCTGCTGATTGACTTGGCACTAGTAACCCTTTCTAAAATCCACCTTATCCCTCAATTCAAGCCCTTTACTGTAAGTAGCAAGATTGTCCGCAAACAGTCGAGTAATGTCTATTACGCGGCTTGGTGCTGCGATATGCGGGGTGATTGTGCAATTGTTTTGCAACCAAAGTGGATGATCTTTAGGTAAGGGCTCAGGGCTGGTCACATCAATAATGGCCTGTGCTGTAGGATGGGTGTTTAAAAAGTCCAATAGAGCAGCTTGGTCTACGGTGGCCCCACGTCCCACATTAATAAAAATAACATCGGGCCGCAATTGCTCAAAAAAATCATGGCTTAATAAATGTCTGGTCTGGGGGGTATTAGGCAGCACCGCCACCACGACGTCAGCTTGCTGAGTCAATAAGTGATGTTTATCCATACTGACGACTTGTGTAAAGCTTGGTTTGGCTTGACCACTGAGGCTTACCGCTAAGGGGCTCATACCAAAATGTGCGGCTGTTTTTGCTAAATGCTGGCTTATGTTGCCACTACCAATACAACAAAAAATGCGCTGCTGTAGGCTAGTATTAACCAGCGCTTGCCATGAGCACTGTTGTTGTAGCTGTGCATAGGCCTGATGTTGTTGAGTTAGTTTGAGTAAATGCGAAAACACATACTCGCTCATTAAAGGGCCAAAAACGTCTCTACTGTTGGTCAGCTGATAGTGCTTTGGCAGTGTAGCTGCTAACAGAGGTTCTATTCCTGCAAACGTAGAATGCACCCAATCTAAATTTGGCATTTCGCTAATTAGCTGTGCGGCCTCAGAGGGGCTAGCAAGTAGCACTTGACTGAGCTTAGCTTGGGGTGAAAGGTCTTTGGCTTGTAATGCATAGTGCCAGCAAAACTGAGGGAAACGTTGGCTTAAGGCGTCATAGTAGAAATTAGCCTCGGGGTTCACTATGCAAATGTTCATTTATTACCTCATATAATGGTTTAGTACCCGCCCAGGGCTTAACGAACAGGCCAAGCAGATGTTAAGCTTCGCGGGTAACTAGAATTAGTTTAATTGTTTTGTTTAGCGTGGAGCAACCAATGCTTACCCCTTGTGATATAGACCGTTTAGCCAAATTATCGAACAGCCAACAGGCGCTATATTGTTTAGCCTTATTGCAAAGAATGTCACCCAATTACTTATTGTTTTGCCAAGCCGTCGAATTAGACCATCAAGCAGATTTTAATAAGCTGATGGCCTTATTCTGGGAAAAAACATTATTTCCGCAAAATAAGATCAACTTTGCCATTCAAAGAGAGCGCTTTGAAGACTTAATTCCAGATCCCCAACAATATGATATGTATGGCGTCTATCCTGCCCTTGATTGCTGTGTAGTGGCTGAGTGTTTGTTTGCCAGTTTACTTGAGCCTACTGGACAAGAAGCGGAGCAAGCAAGTCAAACCTCGTTAGCGAGCGTTTTAGGCATGCTGGAGTTGCAGTATGGTGAGCTGACTGACGAGCAAGTGATGCAGCAAGAATTGGTGCAACATGAGCTAGAGTTTCAAACGACGTTGCTAGACGCTATTGATAGCTTAGCGGCGGATAAAAACGGCATCCAGGCCTTAAAAGCTCTCGCCGTAAACCAAGGAGTAAGCAACTTAGGTATTTGTTTGGACGCCAGCTAAGCCATAAACAATCACTAATAAGCTGTGATTTTGTGACTGTTTACGCATAAATTGGTTAAAGCCCCGCCAATCAAGGCTCTAAACGGGAAAAACTCTTTGCGTGGGGTTTTTTTTTCTCTTAAAGTGAAGCTGGATTATTTAAACGAACATTAAAGGATTTAGACACTATGAATAAAACTGAACTCATTGACGCTATTGCAGAAAAAGCTGATCTTTCAAAAGCTCAAGCAAAATTGGCATTGGAAACAACTTTAGGTGCGGTCACTGGCGCACTTAAAGATGGCGACCAAGTTCAGCTAATCGGTTTTGGTACATTTAAAGTTAACCACCGTGCAGCACGCACTGGTCGCAATCCTCAGACGGGTGCTGAGATTCAAATTGCTGCTGCTAATGTACCTGCTTTCGTAGCCGGTAAAGCGCTAAAAGATGCTGTAAAATAGTGTCTTATTTAGCCCTCGTCTACGAGGGCTAAATACTTCCTTCCCCCCGTTGTTCTATTTCTCCTCTCACTCTGTAATATAAATGCTCATAGACTTAATCTAACCTAGTGTTAGTTGCGTAAGTCTGAGAACAATACTTTATTCAAGGAATACAATGAAAGCTTTACTGGTTGTGGCTCATGGAAGCCGTCGCGTTCAGTCAAACCAAGAAGTGGTCACTCTTGCGGCCCAAATGGCCAAGCAACTCACCGATTATCAACATGTACATGCCGCATTTTTAGAGTTGGTTGAACCTTCAATATCGACAACCATAGAAGAGTGTTATCAAGCAGGGGTTAGAGATATTACCCTATATCCTCATTTTTTAGCGGAAGGAACCCATGTGGTGAACGATCTTCCGCGCATCGTAGAGCAAGCACACAGCGCGCACAATGACTTGCAGATTAAACTGATTCAGCATTTGGGTGGTTTTCCCGGTCTCGCTGATTTTATCTGTAAGCAACTTTAGTTAGTGCTGCTCGAAGAGAACTCACTCAAACGGGCCAGTAGCTGGGGTAAGTAGTGTGGATGCGCTACTTGTAGCAACCCAGCCCAGTTACGGTAAGCGAGGGTTTCTTTGAGTAACAAAATCACTTTGGTGAGTGGCGCATTGCGTAATAATTCGGGTCTATATAAATAGTCCCCACCTTCTTGCACAAACCAAGAGCTTGGCTCAAAGTTTTTGAACAGTTGTAAGCGCTCAGCCGTTTCACGCAGTAAGGCTAACTGCTTGAGAGGGTCACTGTGATGTAAATTACGGTTCAGTGCCGCCAGCTCGTTAATATGCGTTTGCTCTGGGAGAGCCTGTAGAGAGAACAGGTGTTCCATCAATGCCATTGATGCATGGCTGATCGTATCGCTTGAAGGGGTTAAGTCTACGGAATTGTTTAATGTCATTAACTACTCTCTCTCTATTCCTACCTCCCTGTAGACTGTGGATGTTTAATCTTATGCTGGAATATTGACCGTTTTCATGATGTCGGGCAATAGCGCTTAGGTTATTTCAGGTATGTGAAAAATGAATTGATAATTTTATTTGTCTGATGAGGGGCTGGTGGGCTTTTAAGACTAAAGTCGGGGCTGTCGCTAGAGGCGACTTAGGATAGTCTGAGCGTTTAGTATTCATTTTTACCAAGCGAAAATGGCCTAAGGGAGTAAGCATGCAAGACTATCATTTAAAGGAAGCTGAATTATCACTATTACCTACCAGGCGCCGCCGTAATAGGCGTAATGCACTGACAAAAATTGATGGAAGTGTAAACGTTACCACTAAGGCTGCAGCCCATTTAGACGCCAATATTGAGGAGTCTAGAGCCCTCAACTCTCTTACCATTTTTCAATGCTTGAGCTAAAAACATCCGTTTGCGGCTAATTATGTAGGCGGGTACTTGGCAAAGTCTCGCTATTCTGCTGTAGTGTGGCAACAATTCTATCTTGAGATAATACAATGAAAGTCGCAAAAGACTGTGTCGTTCGATTTGAATATACCCTGCATGAAACCGGTGGTGAGCAGCTGGAAGCCACTGAAAAAGACGCGGTGGCGTATTTGCACGGCCATAATGCCATGATCCCTGCCATTGAAGCGGGTTTAGAAGGCAAAGAAGCCGGTGACCTGGTTAACTTAAGCCTGCCTCCAGAGCAAGCTTATGGCGTTCGCAATGAAGAAGCAGTAGAACGTATCTCTGTTAAACATTTGCAAGGTGCTAAGCGTTGGAAAGCGGGCATGCCAGCGGTTGTTCAAACAGAACAAGGCCCGCGCCAAGTTACGGTACTAAAAGTGGGTAAGTTTATGGCAACCATTGATACTAATCACCCTTATGCGGGTAAACATCTAGATTTTGCTATCAAGGTGGTAGAGGCTCGTGCTGCTACTGAAGAAGAGTTAGCTCATGGTCATGCCCATGGAGCTGGTGGTCATCAGCACTAAAACAGCATTAATACTATCCGCGCTAGGTGAGCGCGGATAGTACAGTTATTAAGCTTCCGCTTCAGCCCCCAATGCCGTTAACTCTTGGTTTACCGCACACAACATCGCTTTAAGGCTTGCGGTCAATATATCTTTATCGATAGCCACGCCAAGGTAACGCTGCCCGGCAATTTTTGCATGGATGTAACATACTGCTTCGGCTTCTGCGCCTTTGCTTAGGGCGTGTTCACTGTAATCGACGACCTCAATATCTAATTCAAATTGTTGTTTCAAACCGTTGACAAAAGCGGCTAACGCTCCGTTGCCAAAGGCTTCTATCTTACAAGGCTGCTCAGGGTGCTGTAAGCTTATTTGAATATGTTCTTGCTGTTGGTAATTAACTTGATAATGACCAAGTTGATAGCCCTTGGTTTGACTCAAGTAGTGTTGTTGGAATAACGTCCATATTTTATTCGGGCTAATTTCTTCACCACTATGTTCAGCATCCTTTTGTACGATCGCGCTAAACTCGATAAGTGCCCAACGCGGTAGCTGAATGCCATAATCCCTATCAAGGATATAAGAAATACCGCCTTTGCCCGATTGGCTGTTAATGCGGATCACTTCCTGATAATCACGGCCTAAATCTGCCGGGTCGATAGGCAGATAAGCGACATCCCAAGCTGAGCCTTCACGCTGCAAATCTAAGCACTTTTTAATCGCATCCTGGTGACTGCCAGAAAAGGCGGTAAACACCAGTTCTCCAACATAGGGATGACGCGGATGTACAGGCAATTGAGTACAGTATTTCACGACTTGCACAATTTCATCTACATTTGCTAAATCTAGTTTTGGGTCAATACCCTGGCTATATAGGTTCATGGCCATGGTGACGATATCCATGTTGCCGGTGCGTTCACCGTTACCTAACAAGGTGCCTTCTACTCGGTCTGCACCAGCTAGCTGACCTAACTCTGCAGCGGCGATGCCACAACCTCGGTCGTTATGGGTATGCTGACTAATAATAATGTCTTCGCGATGATCAATATGCTGGATGAACCACTCTATTTGATCCGCGTAAACATTAGGGGTCGACATTTCTACCGTAGCAGGTAGGTTCAATATGATTTTTTTGCTTGCATGAGGGCGCCATTGGGCCACCACTGCGTTGCAAATATCCACGGAAAAATCTAACTCAGTACCGGTGAAACTCTCGGGCGAGTATTGAAATTGCCAGTTAGTATCGGGGTAGCGTAACGCGTGTTGTTGCAGCTCTTTAGCGCCTTGCACAGCGATGTCGATAATACCGGCTTTATCGAGTTTGAATACTTTCTCGCGCTGTACCCGAGAGGTGGAGTTATACAAATGAACGATCGCATTCTTAGCCCCAGAAACGGCTTCAAACGTTCGGGCTATCAAGGCGGGGCGAGCCTGAGTTAATACTTGAATAGACACATCATCAGGAATTTGCTCTGTTTCGATCAACCAGCGAACAAAGTCAAAGTCAGTGGTTGATGCAGCAGGAAAGCCAACTTCGATTTGCTTAAAACCTAGCTTTATTAACAGCGCAAACAAGGCTTTTTTCTGCTCTACAGACATCGGCTCGATGAGTGCCTGGTTGCCATCTCTAAGGTCAACGCTACACCATTGCGGGGCGTGGGTAATGGTATTGTTCGGCCAAGTTCTTTGGGCAAGCTGAACAGGGGGAAAGGCTTGATATTTTTGGTGAGTAAAAGCTGACATAAAAGGTCCCTACAGTTTAGTTTTAGGCAAAAGGTGAAGCCATTTTTGCAGCCAGCGCTTGGCTATTAATGCGCTGGCTGTAGCTTAATCGATGATGATGTAGGGGGAAGTCCATAGGTTTTACTCGTTAATCGTTACTTGGTAACAGTATAAGTAACAATATTGAGTGATGTGTTGCTATATGTGACTTATTAGGTTTGATTGGTGGTTGGTTGTGCCAATATATTGCTATAACAAGCAATAATTGCTTGTGGTGGGGATGATTTTGGGGGGGGCAAATGAAATGCCTTTAAGTTCATCAAGTACTTAGCTAAGCGTCGACGGCGTTAAAGGCATTGGTTGATCAGATTTACGCTAATTTAAAGTGCTCTACCACTTTGGTCAGTTGCCCCTTGGTTGTCGACAAGTCAGCAACACTTTGATTAATGGTGTTGCCGTTTTGTTCAAGGTTCATCACCATTTCTTGTATCGACACCATGTTGCGCGTAATTTCATTGGTCACTACGCTTTGTTGTTCCGCAGCAGTCGCTATTTGTGTATTTAGCGCCGCAATTTCGCCAATCGAATGGCTCATCGCATCTAAAGATTCCGTGCTATTTGCGGTGGCATTGGCAGATTTATGACAGCCATCTTTAGTGCTTTCCATTGCGGCTACTACCGAGCTGGTACCGGTTTGTAAACGCTGCAGCATTTCATTAATTTCTTTGGTACTTTTTTGGGTTTGGTCGGCCAAGGCTCTTACTTCATCTGCTACAACCGCAAAGCCGCGTCCTTGCTCGCCAGCCCTAGCGGCTTCAATTGCCGCATTCAGTGCTAACAAGTTGGTTTGTTCGGCAATGCCTCCTATAACACTCAGTACTCCGCCAATCTTGCCGATATCTTGGTTTAAGGTGTTTATGGTTGAAGACATGTGCTCCACTTCTTCAATTAGCGCATTGGCAGTGTTCACCGACTCATTAACTTGTTGCTTGCAAGTATCGGCATCACTGGACGATTGCTCAGTAAGTTGAGCGGCAGTTAATGCGCTTTCTGCGACTGAGTCAGCAGTGGCACTCATCTCGGTGATAGCGGCGATGGCCTGCTCTGTTTCGCGGACGTGGGAGGCTAACAATTCTTGGTTTTGGCCAGTTTGCTGAGTAATCTCATTCATCCCCTTATCGAGATCTTTGGTTGAACCCAAAATTTCTAGCATGATGCTTTGCAAGCTTTGAGTGAACTGGTTAATCGCCTTGGCAATTTGACCTAACTCATCCTTACTGTTAACTGCTAAGCGTCGTGTTAAGTCTCCTTCACCACTGGCTAAATCTGTCACAACATCACGTAAGCTGGTAATGGGGCGATAAGCGATGATGATTGATACAATGCTCAGCGCTACGATTAGAGCGCCTGAAATGATCAGCGCAATGGTAATCGAGCGGTTAATACTGCTGGTATCAGCCGCGATAGAGTCTTCATTGATAAAGGCATTGAGTTGCCAAGCTTGACCCGCCAAATCGACCTGCATTGGCACTTCAATTAAGTCACCCTCAATTTTGCTTGAGAATAACTGAGTTCCGGTTGGGTCGGATAACTCGAGAAAGATACGATCACTCGAAGCATCTGCCAATAAAGCACTAATATCGTCTAAGTTGATGAAAAATATATTCGCTCTGCCACCTGCTCCCGCAATGGTGACGGTAATAATCGCGTGGTTGTCGATCATTTGAATATTACTGACTTTGACACCTTGGCCTGCCTCGGCAACAAGATTAAGCAGGGAGTTTTTTACTTGTTCGTCATTAATGGTGCCGTTATCGGAAAACACAATACCCTGAATAATTTTGTAGATCTTGAAGAAACCTGAGCTTTCTTGCAGCTCATCTAAGCTGGCTGAGCCAGTATCAAGGTTTTGAGCGAGTAATACTTTATTGCGAATATCACCCGATACTTTGTCTCTTAGCAAATTGAGTTGCTGGTTAACATTCTTTACCTCAGACTCATAAATATAAGTACTGATGAAATAGTTAACGCTAAAGTAAGATGCAGAAACCGAAAGTAGAATAATGAAAATAAAAAGAGAGAAGATTTTTCCCTTAAATGAAAGCATGCCTTACCCCTTGTTTTTTATTATTTGTATATTCTTTGTAGAGTAATTGTTGTGATGAAATGCAAAAAGGGCCAATTAAGGCCCTAAAAAAGCATGTATTTTTACTTTTTGTTAGCGTATTTCATCGAATCGAGGGCTACCGCAAAGATAATAATGCCGCCTTTAATAATGTATTGCCAATATGGGCTTACACCAATATAAGTCATGCCGTAGTTAATGACGGTGAAGATTAGCACACCAGTAACCACGCCAATTACACTGCCCACACCGCCAGCAAATGACACGCCTCCCACCACACAGGCGGCAATGGCGTCAAGCTCGTACATAAAGCCCAGGTTATTAGTCGCACTACCAATACGGCCCGCTTCTAACATTCCACCGAAAGCATAAAATACTCCCGACAAGGCATAAATTTTAAGTAAAGTGACAGGCACGTTTACGCCAGACACCTTGGCCGCTTCAGGGTTACCACCAATAGCAAAGATGTTTTTACCAAAGACCGTTTTGTTCCACATTATCCATACTAAAATGGTGGCGATCACCGCATAAAAGGTGATGTAGGATAGCCTGAAATCACCGATACGAATGAAACCCTGGGCAAACTCTGAGAAGCGCTCATCGAATCCAGCAATGGGGGAGGCCCCTACCGAATCAAAGTAAAGTGAGTTAACCCCATACACCATAATCATTGAACCGAGCGTAGCAATAAACGGTGTCACCTTTAAGTAGGCGACAATAATGCCGTTAATTAGACCTATTAAGGCCCCAACGGCACATACCGCAATTATCACAGCAAAAATAGGCACATCACTAATCGATGGGAATACTTTATTCACGTTGTCTGCTGCTTGCAGCAAGGTAGCCGATAATACCGCTGCTAAACCCACCTGACGGCCAGCAGATAAATCGGTACCTTGAGTAACAATTAGGCCTGCAACACCTAGTGCGATAATAATTCGCACTGAGCTTTGGGTCAGGATGTTGCTAAGGTTTCTTAAACTCAAGAACGAGGGTTCTTGAATAACAATGATCGCCAGCAAGATAAATAGAACTGCATAAATACCACCTTCTTTTAGGTAGCGCATCATGCTGAGCCGTTTTAGTGTATCCATTAACTTTATTCCTTAAAGGTAACGCGAAGCTAAGTTTAAAATTTCATTTTGGTCAGTGGTCGCTGTCTCAACAATACCCGCGGCCCGGCCATTACTCATTACCAGAATCCTGTCTGTAATACCCAGTAACTCGGGCATTTCAGAAGAAATAATGATGATCCCTTTGTCTTTTTTGGCGAGTTCTAAAATCAATTGATAAATTTCGAATTTGGCGCCAACGTCAATGCCGCGAGTGGGCTCGTCCAACATCAATATTTCCGGCTGAGTGAGTAACCAACGACCAATAATTATTTTTTGCTGATTACCACCAGATAACGAGCCAATCATTGTTTTGTGGGTGGGCGTCTTTACACTCATTGAGTCGATCACCCATTGGGTGTCACTCTTCATTTTTCGATTACTTAACAAACCAAATTTTTCTTTATACTCATCAACATTAGCGACTAAGGAGTTAAAGGTGATATCTAGGTTTCCGTATATGCCGGTGGCTCGGCGCTCTTCAGTGACCAAAGCAAAACCGTTGTTTATTGCCTCGTGTGCGTCACGGTTTTTGAGCGACTTACCATGCAATAGTATTTCGCCTCCACTGCGCTCGCGAATGCCAAATAGTGTTTCAACTATGTCGGTTCGTTTAGCGCCCACCAAGCCTGCTATACCTAATATTTCGCCTTTACGAAGGTCAAAACTAATGTCTTTAATAGACGGTTGGTTAAGTGCAGTTAAATGTTTAACCTCTAAAATAGGTTCTTTAGGGGTGTTGGTTTTTGGAGGAAAACGTTGAGTTAACTCACGGCCAACCATCATGCTGATGATGTGGTCCATGGTAAGCCCTTCTAGGCGGCGCGTTTCAACCCACTGACCATCACGTAAAATAGTAATGTCGTCACAGATGGCAAAAATTTCTTCCATTTTGTGGGAGATATAAACAATGCCACAGCCTTTTTCTTTCAGCTTCTTAATGATGGTGAAGAGATGATTAACTTCTTTCTCGGTGAGCGAAGAAGTTGGTTCGTCCATAATCACAATTTTAGCGTCGTAAGAAAACGCTTTGGCAATTTCCACCATCTGCATTTGAGATACAGAAAGAGTGGCTACTTTAGCTTTAGGGTCGATATCGATGTCTAGTTCTTCAAACACTTTCTTGGTATCGACATACATTTTCTTGTGGTCGACAAAAAAGCCTTTTTTGGGGTAACGGCCTAACCAAATATTGTCCATTACAGAGCACTGTAATACTTGGTTTAATTCCTGGTGCACCATAGATACGCCATTTTCGAGCGCCTCTTTAGAAGACTGAAAATTAATTTTTTTACCTAAGAAAACAATCTCGCCTTCATTTTTTTCATAGATACCAAATAGGCATTTAAGCAAGGTTGACTTACCGGCGCCATTTTCACCCATTAAGGCATGGATGGAGTGTGGGCGAACTTTCAAGCTAACTTTGTCTAATGCTTTGACGCCAGGGAACTCTTTACTGACCCCAGTCATTTCCAGCAGGTATTCATCTTGATTATTTGTCATAGCAGTATTAACCGATTGGTTAAATACGGGACAGGCATCCCGTATTTAGTTGATAAAATTAGTCTAAGTTACTCTTATCAACACCGACATAAGGAACTCGAACCACTTTGTTTTCGATAACCCAATCAGTA
Organism: Agarivorans sp. MS3-6; assembly: GCF_054112545.1. Lineage (NCBI taxonomy): Bacteria > Pseudomonadati > Pseudomonadota > Gammaproteobacteria > Alteromonadales > Alteromonadaceae > Agarivorans > Agarivorans sp. MS3-6. Next base: position 2,784,109 of record NZ_CM134202.1, read on the forward strand.
CCTTCGCCTGCAGGAAGCCCTTTAGCTAAGTTACGGGTTAATTCAAAGGTGGCTTTTGCTTGGTTGCCTGCATCATTAAGTACTGTGCCAGCTAGTTCGCCAGAGCGCACAAGTGCAAGAGCTTCAGCTAATGCGTCTACACCAAATACTGGAACAGCGGTTTTAGCTGCGGCTTTTAATGACTCAATCGCGCCCATTGCCATACCATCGTTATTGGCGATAACAACTTCAATTTTGTTGCTGTTAGGGCCTGAAATCCAAGCATCCATTTTGTCTTTGGCCATGGCGGTATCCCACATGCCTGTATCAAGGTGCAGCATTTCTGTTTTGTAGCCTTTGTCGTTCAGTGTGCTAATTACATAGCTAGAACGCGCTTCGGCATCAGGGTGACCTGGCTCACCTTTAAGTAACACGTATTGAATGACGCCATCACCATTTAGGTCCCAGCTACTATTTGCTGCCCACTGCTTAGCGATCAATTCACCTTGAATAATGCCCGATTCTTTAGAATCGGTGCCTACGTAATAGGCTTTGTCGTAGCTTGCTAGTACTTCTGGAGCCGGTTCTTTGTTATAAAAAACGATAGGCACATCATCATATTTGGCTTTCTTAATGATGACGGGAGCCGCTGCCGGGTCAACAAGGTTAATCGCAAGGGCTTGAACACCGCGCGCTAACATAATGTCGATTTGGTCGTTTTGCATTGATTGGTTGTTTTGTGAATCGTTCATCAACAATTTCACATCACTATCTGTAGCAGCTTCTTTTTCGATCGCTTGGCGAACCACTGCCATGAAGTTATCGTCGTATTTGTAGACGGTAAATCCCAAGGTTGTTTCTGCGAGTACTGGTGCTGCGATGGTCATGCTGGCGCAAAGTGAAGCGAGTAGGGTCAGCTTTTTCATTAAATATTCCTTTTTAATTTTTTTCTGTTCCAGAGTAAAAGTCATAGGCAAAACTTACCGCCATGCGACTAATCGTTAATCAGTTTAGCGTAGCGAACTTGTTATATTTGTGATCAAAGCCGCGAAAAGGAAAACGTTTACATTTTATTTGTGACGATTTGTAACGCAGTGAAATAGACCGGTAATAATTTGTTCGAAAAGGGGAATATGCTCAAAAAGGCATCTGATGATTAAATGTTAGGTGTAAAAGAGGCCCGGTTAAACGGTCATATTGACTGCTATTTGTAGGTCATTTAAGGCTGTCATGGCGCTTGTGAAGCAGAGCTTATTAGCAGGCAGGCTAACAGACGCTCTTTGCCAAGGGCTCAGACAAAAGAGCATCTACTTATAAGATATCTATTATTGATATTGGCGCACCGCAATACCTTGCTGATTAAACAGGTAGCATTCACTGAGTTCAGTACTAAGGGTGATCTCGGTAAATCGTTCTACCTGATGGTCACCATTTACATGTACCTTGATACCATCAACTTCACCCAATTGGCCAAATAGATAAGTGGCATTACCTAGGCGCTCACTGACTTCATTTTGAAAGCTTAGTTTGACTTCTCCCTGCTCATTGAGTCGCAAATGTTCAGGGCGAATACCTAGTTGTAACTGCTCGTCAACGCTTACACTGTCTGCTCTTACGGCGAGCTGAATATGCTGACCATCGCTTAATTCAATGGTGGCAATATTGCCGTCTAATGCGCTTACTTTACTTGGCATAAAGTTCATTTTGGGCGAACCAATAAAGCCTGCGACAAAAATATTTTCCGGATAACTATACAGCTCAAGAGGAGAGCCTACCTGCTCAATATTCCCGGCGCGTAGCACCACTATTTTGTCGGCTAAGGTCATTGCTTCTACTTGGTCATGCGTAACATACACCATGGTGGTCTGCAGTTCTTTATGCAGCTTAGCGATTTGTAGCCGCATTTCTACTCGTAGTTCAGCATCCAAATTGGAAAGCGGCTCATCAAATAGAAATACTCGGGGATCTCGAACAATGGCTCGACCAATTGCCACCCGTTGTCGCTGTCCACCAGACAGCTCTTTGGGGGTGCGGTGTAGTAAGTTTTCCATTTGCAGTGTTTTAGCGGCCATATCGACCCGTTTTTTTATCACCGCTTTATCTACACCATTCATTTTCATACCAAAGCCCATATTCTCGGCCACGGTCATGTGTGGGTATAAAGCATAAGATTGGAAAACCATCGCGACGCCGCGATCTGCTGGGTCAACATTGTTAACCCGCTGGTTATCTATCGATAATTCACCAGCAGAAATATCTTCTAAACCGGCTATCATCCGCAGCAGTGTTGATTTTCCACACCCTGAAGGACCGACAAAAACCACGAACTCTCCGTGCTTTATCTCTAGGTCTACTCCGTGAATGGTTTCTACTTTGGCATAGCGCTTAACTAAACCTGAAAGTGTAATATCCGCCATATTCTGCCCCTGATTTGGTGGTTACTTCTAACCTTAGCAACTAAACAAGCATGATGTTGATCATAGTTCGTTACTTTACCTTAACAAATCCGCAATGAAAACGTTTACACATCACAATAATTGATCTAAATTTTATTATGTTGATGAGTCGTTAAGCACTCTAGTGATTAGGTCAGCTTGCTGTAATGCTGTGGCAATCAGGTTATTTTGGTTATTTTGGTTATTTTGGTTATTTTGGTTATTTTGGTTGTTTTAGCTGGTTTTGTTGTTTACGGCAGGTAAAAAAGGAACATTAAAAATGGCGTATAACTCTTCAAGTCACTCCCAAGAAAAGCCCGGCAATGGGGCCGTTGAACCACAAATGGGTAAACGATTACGCTCCAGTGATGTAGCGCCTTGGTTATTCTTGGGACCGGCCTTAATCATCTTTTCGATTTATGTGTTGTTTCCGGTTTTGCAAAGTATTTGGTTAAGTTTTTTTGAATGGGATGGGCTTGGCGAAAAAACCTTTATTGGTTTTGGCAACTACGTAGAACTGTTTGATAGCGACCAATTTTGGACCGCGCTCATCAATAACATTTTATGGATGCTGCTGTTTATGTTGGCGCCACCTTGCGGTTTAGCCATTGCCTTATTTTTGAATCAACAGGTTTACGGAATCCGCTTAGTTAAAGCCTTATTCTTTTTCCCGTTTGTTATTTCTCAAGTCGTTGTGGGCTTGGTGTTCTCTTGGTTCTACGACCCAAGCTTTGGCGTGCTGAATAGTGTAATTACTTTTTTTGGTGGTGATCCGGTCTCTATTTTAGCTGACGAAGATCTTGTGACTTACGGCATTATCGCGGCGGGCTTATGGCCGCAAATTGCCTACTGCATGATTTTGTACTTAACGGGCTTAAACAATCTCAATCATGAGCAATTAGAGGCCGCTCGGCTAGACAATGCTAAGGGTTTTAAAATGCTGTGGTATATCGTACTACCGCAGTTGCGCCCTGCCACTTTCATTGCAATCGTGGTGACAGTTATTGGGGCTCTGCGCTCTTTCGACCTTGTAGCCACCATGACTGCGGGTGGTCCTTGGGGAAGTTCAACAGTGCTCGCTTATATGATGTATGAAGAATCAATCTTTAATTATCGTATGGGCTACGGAGCAGCGGTAGCAGTAGTGCTATTTTTAATTATGGATATTTATATCGCTTACTTTTTGTGGCGGATGATTAGGAGTGAAAAGTAATGTATCCACGTCCCATAGCGAAGGCATCAGCCTTTACCAATATAAGCTACCGAGTGGCATTGCCAATATCCATTATATTGTGGCTACTACCGTTGATCGCAGTAATGGCTACGTCGATCCGGTCACTGGATGATATCAACCAAGGGAATTATTGGGGGTGGCCCAGTGAGTGGATGTTAATCGAAAATTACACCCAAGTATTTACCGCCACACCGATGTTTCAATACCTGTTAAATAGCTTAATTATTACTTTACCTGCAGTGGCTGGTTGTGTTGCCTTGTCAACGATGGCCGGTTTTGCCTTAGCTAAATATAACTTTAAGGCAAATATTTGGATTTTTGCTACCTTTATTGCAGGTAACTTTGTGCCATTTCAAATATTAATGATTCCGGTGCGCGACCTCACCATTCAGTTTGGTCTCTATGATACGCATTGGGCCCTCATTTTATTTCATATCGCTTTTCAAACGGGTTTTTGTACCTTGTTTATGCGTAACTTTATTGTTGGTTTACCTACTGAGCTGATTGAGTCGGCAAGGGTAGAGGGGGTCAATGAGTTTAAGATTTTCTGGCACATCGTATTGCCCTTGGTGAAACCGGCAACCGCCGCCTTGGCAGTATTAGTGTTTACGTTTATATGGAACGATTTTTTCTGGGCGTTGGTATTGGTGCAAAGTGATGAAGTTAGGCCCGTTACCGCAGGACTCAGTGCGTTGCAAGGGCAATGGTTGGCATCTTGGCAGTTGATATCAGCTGGAGCAGTAGTAGCGGCCTTACCTCCGGTCATACTATTTTTTACTATGCAGCGTCATTTTATTGCTGGGTTGACCCTCGGGGCGACCAAAGGCTAAGCACACCCTCAAGCAATAATGAGGGAGCGATAGATCCTTTATAAGGACAACAAACAAAAGGAATGTAAATGATGAGTATACTTAAACAATGTGGTCAAGCCATAGCGCTAGCTACTTTAGTCAGTAGTTATGCCAACGCGGGGACACTGATTATTAACTCTGATGCTTCAGACCCTGCACCTAAAGCCGCATTTGAAGAAATCATTGCTGATTTTGAGAAAGAATATCCAGACATTAAAGTGAAATACAACTTGTATGATCATGAAGCCTATAAAACAACCATTCGTAACTGGTTGGTGACATCTCCGCCAGACGTTGTGCACTGGTATGCAGGTAATCGTATGAAGGCCTTTGTTGATAAGGGCTTGTTTGAAGATGTTAGTGATATATGGCAGCAAAATGATATGGCGGCAGATTTTGCTACTGCCGCTCCGGCAATGACCATTGACGGTAAGCAATGGGGCGTTCCTTATACTTATTACCAATGGGGCATTTATTACCGCAAAGACATTTTTGAGAAATACGGTATCGATGAACCTTACCTATGGGAAGAATTATTAGAGGCTTCTAAAATTCTCAAAGAGAATGGTGTTGCGCCAATAGCCATTGGCACCAAATACCTATGGACCGCAGCGGGTTGGTTTGATTACATGAACTTGCGCGTTAACGGTTTAGATTTTCATATGGAGTTGATGGAAGGCAAGGTGCCTTATACTGATCCTCGAGTAGTGAAAACCATGGAAAAATGGAAAGAAATGATCGAACCCGGTTATTTCCTCGAAAACCATGCTTCATATTCTTGGCAAGAAGCGCAGCCTTTCTTATATAACGGCAAAGCTGCAATGTATCTGATTGGTAACTTTATTACGCCAAACTTCCCTGATGAGATTAAAGATAAAATGGGCTTCTTTCAGTTCCCTATTATCGACCCAACGGTTGGGGTAGCAGAAGATGCACCAATGGATACTTTACACATTCCATCAAAAGCTAAAAACAAAGAAGACGCTAGAAAATACCTAGCATTTATGGCTCGTCCTGAGAATCAAACCAAGATTAATAAAGCCTTATTGCAAATTCCACCGAATAAGAAAGCAAAAGCACAAGACAATGTGTTCTTAAACACCGGTGTAGCAATGCTGGGAGCCGCTGCGGGTACTGCACAGTTTTATGACCGTGATACCGATCCTGCTATGGCTAAGGAAGGCATGAAAGGCTTCCAAGAGTTTATGGTTCACCCTGACCGCTTGGATAAAATTCTGAAAGGTTTAGAGAAAACTCGCCAACGTACATTTAAGTAAGCTCGCGTTGTTCTTCCAATAAAAGGCCCTGTTTAACAGGGCTTTTTTATTTGTCGTTAGAAATTAAATGCTGCACCAATATACAAGCCTTTATTAAAGTCTAGGTCTTGCTGGCTGCTATAACGAAACTGAATGGCGCGGTAACCCAAGTACACGTCTGCTTGCGGCATGATTGAGTAGGCTATTTTTGCATCTAGGTCGTAATAACGATTAAGTTCACTGCTAGTTAATACCGATGGAGCATAGTACGCGCTACCCGAAACCGTTAAGTTTTGAGCAACGGTAATCGCATAGTCTCCACCAATCGCCGCAGCATGGGCATTGGCACGATTGTTTGCCCATAATTTCGTAAATTTAGCGCCGATTGAAAATTTATGAATTTCATGTTGATGAGTGGCTTTAATGCCGATATCAGCCAAGTCGCCCTCGGGGCGAGAATACATGTAATTGGCTGATACTTCTGCACCAGGTCCTATGGCAGTGCCAAAGCCTGCTTCAAAGGCATCATTATTTAGGTCGAAATTAAATTGTGTGGCATAAGCGGCGGGCGAAGCGATAGCCAATAGGCTCGCAACTAACAAAGAACGGTTAAACATAAATCTCCTAAACAAGTCTCTAAAGATGAAAACGCGGCGAGTATAGCATTTGTTCTATTAATTATCTGAATTTGAGGCCTAATTTAACTGTATATACTGTTCGGGTTTATCTGATGATGAAAGATAGTTACGCGAAAAAAAAGTTTTATCTGTGTCGTCAAAAGGCTCTGTACTGAGCGATTAAGCAGTGCGGGTGAGCCATGTTTGAAATTGCATTGAAAAAACTAAACCTTTTAGTAGTGGTAGCCTATAGTTAGGCTGCGATGCAAATTTGTTGCTTCGCTTTATAAATGTTTGAAAAGGAGAGCAAACATGCCTTTGTTTAATCGTTTAATCGCAGAAGGAATTGGGACTTTTTGGTTAGTGCTAGGTGGGTGTGGTAGTGCAGTGTTAGCTGCAGCCTTTCCTGAAGTCGGTATTGGGCTAGTTGGCGTATCTATCGCCTTTGGTCTTACTGTGTTGACGATGGCTTATGCCATTGGCCACATTTCAGGATGTCACTTAAATCCCGCCGTAACTATTGGCTTGATGGCTGCGGGCCGTTTTTCAAAAGTGGACGTATTCCCGTATATTTGTGCCCAACTTTTAGGGGGCTTTGTTGGGGCAATTATTTTATATCTGATTGCCAGTGGCAATGCAGACTATGATCTAGCAAGTCACGGTTTAGCCAGCAATGGTTACGATTTACATTCACCTGGAGGTTATACCCTGATCGCTGCGTTTGTCTGTGAAATGGTGATGACCTTTATGTTTATATTTATCATCTTGGGGGCGACAGACGACCGAGCGCCAGCGGGGTTTGCGCCAATCGCGATTGGCTTAGGCTTAACCCTGATTCACTTAATCTCGATCCCAGTAACCAATACGTCGGTTAATCCGGCTCGAAGCACCGCCCCAGCGTTAATAGAAGGGGGGATTGCCCTCAATCAGCTTTGGCTATTTTGGGTAGCGCCGATCATCGGGGCTGTTTGTGCCGCCTTAATGTACAAACAGATAGCGGCTAAAAACTAAAGTTAATTCGTTAATTTTAGTGTTTGCCCCTAAAAAAAGCCTTCCTATATGGGAAGGCTTTTTTGCTCTGTAGGAAGCGAGTTTGTAGGCGGGTTTGAGTGAGGCCTATGGTCTGTTACTATTCTGTTAATGAATGCCAAGCATCAGTTTGGCTTCAGCTATAACACAACATAATAAAAACTACGCGTTCCCTACACATAAGGACATATCATGAGAAAAGGATTGCAGTGCTTTGTAGCATTAGCCCTAGGTTGTTTGTCACTGACAACTGTCGCCCAAGACAAAGTTTATAAGCTCAAGCTGGCAGAGACTTGGCCCACTAAATTCCCATTACTAGACACGGGTGTGCAACGTTTTGCCAACATGGCAGAACAAATGTCTAATGGTCGCCTCCAAATCCGCGTCGACTCAGCCAACAAACACAAAGCACCGCTTGGTATTTTTGATTTGGTCAAAAGTGGTCAGTACGATATGGGGCACTCAGCTTCGTACTACTATAAGGGCAAAGTACCTAATACCTTGTATTTCACTACTATGCCTTTTGGTATGACCGCCATGGAACAACATGCTTGGTATGCCTACGGAGGAGGTAAGGAGTTAATGGCGAAGGTATATGAGCCTCACAACTTACTGACGTTTCCTGGCGGAAACACCGGCGTTCAAATGGGCGGATGGTTCCGCAATGAGATTAACAGCGTAGAAGACTTACAAAACCTGAAGATGCGTATTCCCGGTTTTGCCGGGGAAGTGTTGGCTAAATTGGGCGCTACCCCAGTTAACATTCCACCGGCAGAGCTGTATACCGCGTTAGAACGCAATACCATTGATGCGCTAGAGTGGGTAGGGCCTTCATTAGATTTACGTATGGGGTTTCATAAAATTGCTCCCTACTACTACACGGGTTGGCATGAACCTGGCTCTGAGAATATGTTCTTAGTGAATAAGAAGAAATTTGAGACCCTGCCAAAAGACTTGCAAGTGATCTTAGAAACGGCAATGCGTGCAACGGCCTTCGACATCTATGTTGAAGCCACCGCAATGAGCACCAATAACTGGGCAACCATGCTTCAAGAGTACCCTGATATTAAAGTGCGTACGTTTCCAAAAGAGGTGCTAAGTGCGCTCAAAAAAGCCAACGACGAATTGCTGGCGGAGCATGCTAGCCGTGATCCTTTAGCTAAACAGATCATTGACTCACAGCAAGCCTTCACTGAAAAGGCACGAGCCTATACGCTAATATCAGACTATGGCTATTTAGAAAGTACCAAAGACTTATAATCACTGAGCAGCAAAAAAGCGGCCTAGGCCGCTTTTCTTCAATGCCTCACTATTGGCAATTATTGCTGGGTATTAATCACTATGTTTCCGCTCGCGCCGGCTTGCATAACCGCGGTGTGTGCAGCACCTGTCTCTGCAAGGTTAAAGCGTTTTGCTATCACCGGCTGCACAAAACCAGCATTGGCTCCTGCATAAAGTGCCGCATGGATCTTGTTCAATTGAACGCCATCAGCGTTGGCCAAAGCCATTCCCATTACACACGCGTCTCTAGCCATTAAGTCCCGTGGGTTTATTTCTACTGGGCCTCGGCTACCGATTACTACTACGCGACCTCCTTTATTAAGCAAGGGCAGGTCGTCTCCCAAATTTTGATTAGCCAACATCTCTAGCACCACATCAACGGGACCAGCTTGTTGTAGTTGCTGATAATGCTGTGGTTCATGGTGATTAACGACGACATCCGCGCCTTGTTGCTTTAATAATGTTAAGCCGGCTTCACTACCTGCTGTGGCATAAACTACACATCCAGCTGCTTTTGCCAACTGAATTGCCGCTAAGCCTACACCACCACTGGCGCCATGAATTAATACTGTTTCTGCCGCTTGGCAATGGGCTCTTATAAACAGTGCGCGCCAAGCAGTGGCGTAAGGTGTGCCTAAACATGCACCCTGCTCAAAGCTTAAGTTATCAGATAGAGGAAATACTTGTTGAGGTGTGGCTAAACACAGCTGGGCGCTAGCGCCACTTAACGTTCCTGCACAATAGACTCGCTGATCTACGGCAAAGCCTTTGACGTTCGCGCCTACTTGGCGAATGGTTCCCGCGGCGTCTTTACCAGGGGTATGCGGGAAAGACGCGGTGTAATTATTGGTACCTGCAACAATATAGGTATCAACGGGGTTAACGCCTGCAGCCTCTACGGCTATCAGTAATTGGTCGTCATTTGCGACCAGGTCTGGACATTGGTTCAATTGAAGTTGGTCACCGTGGTGCTGAGCCTGAATTGCTTTCATTGTTTAACCTTAGTTTTTAAATAAGTCCTTAACAATCGATTAGCATAACTCAGTTTTACGCAGTAAAAGCGCTTGACGTTTAAAGCTGCGCTCCTGTTTGCTAAAGCGTGATCTAGGTTTTGTTTTTTGAAAAGCTGCTTTTCATGCTTTATGAAAACGATGCCAAATGAATATTTGGTAATATTATTACAAAAAGTTAAATTTAGTAATATATAAACCAAAAAAAGTAATACTAGATGTGTCTCAGGTCTCATAAAATTAAACCCGTAGAAGAAATTAACCAACAAAACGTCTTGCTGAGTAGTTTCTTCAAAAACTAAAGTTAACCAATAGGTGGAAATATTATGGAATTATTCGGATTATTTTACGCATTACAATCAAGCAAAGTTGATGCCCAAAAAAGCTTAGCTGAACGCAGCCGTTAATCATTCAATTAAACAAGAGATAACATTATGTACGATTTTTTAGGATTGGTTGCCCTTAGCTACCTAGGTTACAAAAAAACTGACGAAGAGAAACTAGAAGAACTACGTCGCTAATTAACAAAGACTATAGAGAGAAAAGTTATGATGAATTTAATCGGTTGGGTAGCACTAAGCTACACACAAAATCAAAAAACTGAAGAGCAACGTTTAGCTGAATTAAGCCGTTAATCTCAGACCAAGTATACATAGTAGTAAGTAAGACAGTAACAACGATGTAATCGCCGATCAGGCGAACCGGCTCTCCTCAATACCTCAGAGGAAGCAAATACACCCCCCAGTAGTATTTCACAATCAACAGCTTTACTTAGGTATTCCCGCGCCTAGTTGCTTGAAAGCTACAAAGCAAATCCCTTCAAACTATCTAACTCGATATACTCTTTAACAGCTTCATTTAGCACAGTTTTTTCTCATGACGGTACGATTTTTTCTTCAATTAAAGGAAAATTATATTGTTAGATCGCAAAACCAATAATCCTGCTGCCTAGCTTGGTGTAGTTGTGGAAAACTATGACTAGGAGGTGAGCCTATGTGGTATTCCACGCAAAAAATCCCTTGGTCGTACTTAAGACGTTTATGTTTACTTAGTCTCGTTATGAGCTTGGCATTACCTTTATATCGATGGTGGCTTAATGACCAACTGACGGTCGTTGAGCAAGCTCTGGTAAGCCATGATGCCAGTGCTTTTTTTGGGAAGTGGCAAGGCAGTTGGAGTGGCGTCGTAGAGTTTACCATTGATTTTAAGCGTCAGCCTAATAAGCAGCAAGTTGAAGTTGTATTGCAACATGTAGCCAACCCAGCTTTAGGTTTAGACGGCAAACCTCGGCACTTCTTTGCTGATTTTAAGCAAGGTGAAGTGTCCTATGCCGATACTGAGTATCAAACTCGATATTGGTTTAAAGGAAGCGAATTATGGGCTGAATTAAGTGGTAAACAACACGCTCTAACTCGTATGAGCCCAGTAAATTAATAAGGGGAAAACATGCATCGCTTAGGTGGCTTCGATGGAATGAGAGCTCTGGCTTGTGTAGCGGTACTGGCGCATCATTTAGCGCAACGCTTAGATTCTACTCATTGGTTGATTAAGGGCTTACATGTTGGTGAGTTAGGTGTCAGTTTGTTTTTTGTTCTCTCTGGTGCTTTGTTAGCGTATCCATTTTGGCTGGCATACTTTTCCGCTCAAACGCTTCCTCACATTAAAGAATACTTAAAGCGGAGAGCCGCTCGTATCATTCCTGCCTATTATTTGGTGTTGCTTATCAGTGTTTCTTTAAACTTGTTCGTCGCGCCTCAAGAGTATGCATTGCCACGTTTATTCGCGGGTTTAAGCTTCATTGCGCCTTATCACTACATGAGTTTTTTCCCCAGCGATATTAACGGACCACTGTGGTCAATAGGCTTAGAGGTGAGTTGTTATTTGTTACTGCCGCTTTTATTGATGCCGCTGTGGCGAGGTAAAACCGTAAGCCTTAAGGTGGCGATGGTCTGGGGAGCAGTATTGCTCATATTGATGCAGTTGTTGCATTACTTGATTGTTCTACTGTTTATGACCGACCAACAAGGTAAAGGTTGGCAGTACGGTGTGATTGGCGGAGCTAAACAGTGGCTGCCTTACTGGAATGTGGCCAGTTTTATGGGGCAGTTTTTATGTGGCGTAATGGCTGCGGCAAGTATTGCTTGGTATGAAAAGCAACAGCAGTCGAGGCATTATTATTTTGACCTCGCTTTTCTCGGTGCCTTTGGTTTCGCGATTTGGATGAGCTTAAATTACTTGGTCCCGGGGGCACCTAGCCAAAGCCTTGGGCAAGCTTATTTGGCCCCTCTGTTTTCGATGTTTTGTGCTGTCGCTTTGCTGGCCGCCCACTTTAGCCGTTATTGCAGCTGGTTGTTAGATAATCGCTTGTTCTCTCACATCGCAACCTTATCTTTCGGTATTTATCTTTGGCACTATTTGATTATGGAGATGATTCGTATTTTGTGGGTGCCGCAATACCATTATATGGGCATGGAGGATATCGCTTTTGGTTTGCAAATTGGGGCATTAGTGGTGTGTTTGTCTTGGACTATTGCCGCTTTAAGTTTCTACTTGTTAGAAAAACCGATACTTGATTGGACGCGTGGCGCCAATAACATGAGTCGCAATGGCTAAGTGAGTCATTTTAACTAAGCCGCTCCATTCAAGGGGTTTTTTTAGCACTCGCTAGTGGGGTTTCTGCGTATCGCCATTTTAGCATTCAGTCAGATTGAGCTTAACAGAGCTTATATTAATACGTTACGCGGACTTGGTGGGAAGAGGAAACGTTTCAATAAAACGCTATTCTCGCACCAGGTGATGCTGGTGCGCACTGATGACTCTGTAGCTATGTTAGGCGCCAGCTAACGCTGGGCTAAATCAACGCATTCTTGATATACATGGCAATCAACTAAGTGATCGTTGATCATGCCAACCGCCTGCATAAATGCGTAACAGATGGTGGGGCCTACGAAACTAAATCCTGCCTTTTTTAATGCCTTTGACATCGCTTGTGATTCGGCACTTTCTGTTGGAATGTCTTGCATGCTGGCATAGCGGTTAACCATGGTCTTTCCGCCGACAAAACTCCAAATATAGTCGCTAAACGTTTGGCCTTGCTGCTCAATCGCTAAGTAAGCCTTGGCATTTTTAACAATCGCGTTGATCTTTAGTTTATTGCGAACGATCCCTGGGTTTTCCATTAAGCGCAGGCAGTCTTGCTCTTGAAATAGCGCTATTTTTACTGGCTGGAATTGGGCAAAGGCTCGATAGTAGTTTTGTTGTTTACGTAAAATAGTTATCCACGACAAGCCGGCTTGTTGGCCATCGAGACAAAGCTTGGCAAACAGTTCGACCGAATCCATAACTGGTCGCCCCCAAGTGTTGTCGTGATAATGTTGATAATCGTCATTATCACCACACCATGGACAACGAACAATCGTGTTTGACTGAGTCACTGGCGTACCCTCTAGTTTAAGTCACTGTTTTTAAGCACTTGTGGATCATCGATAGACGAAACCGGTTCAGAGCTTTCAGCGGGTGGCTCTTCTTGGCTAGGTAATTTAATGTCTTTTGCTTGTTCTTCTGTTGCGCTTTGCTCGTCACTGTTGGCGGGTGTTTCAGCACTGCTAGTATCGTCTTTGGTTGCAGGTAAACCCATTTGTTCGGCATTCTTTTCTGCCACTTTCTTCTTGATTTGTTCACCTTGTTGCTCAAGGTCTTCAATACTTCTGCGTTCGCCTAAATTGAACACCGCATAGCCAGCACTGACAAATTGGTCTTGGGCTCTGCCTAGCACCACGGCATTAAACGGTGAGTACAAGGTTTCCACTTCATCGGTAATAGGGTTACTAATTTCACCTAATAGCTGCCCTTTATTTACTTTTTGTCCAAGGCTAACCTTATTGATTAAGATCCCGCCTTGGCGCGAGCGGATCCACTCCGAAGAATAAAACACGGGCTGTGGTGAAGACCAAAAAAATGAGCGAGGTAACATTTCAATGGCGCTCAAATAACTACGCAGTGCCTTCACTCCCGTTTCGACTAATTTCACATCAACAGTAAACGGTCCGCCAACTTCCATCACCACCGCCGGTATGTTGGCTGCGGTAGCTGCTCCGCGCAAACTACCGGGAGGCGCAATGCTCTGCAGTACAGGAATTGCGCCAAAGTGACTGGCTAATTCAGCGACCGCAGGCAAGGTGATATCGGCGCGTAATTGGCTAATATTCTCTCGGTACATCGAGCCTGAATGAAGATCAATCACACTGTCACAATGGCGAATAACACTGGTGAATAAACTATGCGCCACCCGAGAGGCGGTAGACCCATTAGCATCGCCAGGAAATGCTCGGTTTAGGTCGCGGCGGTCAGACATGTAGCGATCTTTTCGCCATAAGCCATCAATATTTACCACTGGTACTGAAATGATGGTGCCTTTTAGCTCCTCTGGTTTTAAGTTTTGCACTACGCGTCGGGCTATTTCTACACCGTTAACTTCATCACCATGAATAGCGGCGGTTAAACACACCCTTGGACCAGGTTCTTTACCATGGATTACCACCACTGGAGTGGCTAATTCGAAACCGCCGGGTAAGTGACCTGAAAACCAATCGAGGGTGGCGCTGCTATTGGGGCTTAGTTGGGTATTGAGTAAGGTTAAAGGGCCCCAAACTGGCGCATCATCTATTGGTTTAGTTGCTTCAGCTTGGTGTGTATCCGCTGAGCCTGCCGCAACGATCGGTTCGATGGCTTGCGGTTGCTCGGGTAGGCTATTGGCATCATCGATGCTATTGGTGCTGCTAGCCGGTTCAGTGGCTGGTGGCTTTGAGCTGGGTTTAGCGTTAGCTGGTGGGGCTTCACTGTTGGTTGACGGCGCTAGTTCACGCGTGCTGTCTTGTTCAGAGGCTTGTTCTGTAGGCTGCGGTTCATCTACCGCTGTGAGCTTAGGGTTTAAGGCTTCTTCGTACTGCTCATCTTGCTCAGTAGCAAGAGTCGTAAAGCTGAAGCATAACAATACAAACAATACACAACGTGACATGGTGTCTCCAATAAGAACAGGTATGCTGGTATTAAATTAATCTTATCAGCAGTATAGCAATTTAAGTATTAAGTTGGGGGGAGCTTAACTGAGCCTGTATTAATACATTACGTGGACTCGTTTGAAAGGGGAAAAGTTCCGTTAATGCCACACTATATCCCTGTTGCGCTAAAAACAAACAGCGATCGAGTAATAACCAGCGCTCCATTAGCGGACGAAACAAGTGTTGAACAAGTTCTATCTGCCGCACTAAGTGATGGCGCTGTGCACCCAGAGCTAAGTATTGGTGTTGATCAAAGTGCGCAGGCAAGTCCAATTGGTGTTGTTGGCAAGCCCAAAGGGCAAAGTCTTTAAATGGCGCATCTTTACTAAACCAGTGTTTCGCCACCGAGGGAAGCGCTTGATAGTTTGCGTTACCGCTGATGCTTTCTCGCAGGCACTGATAGCTTAATCGCCAGTGGATCTCGCGCTGGCGAAGGGTTTGAACCCGTTGGCCTGAAGTCACCGATTGGGCAACAGCCAAGCGTAAATCTTGTTTGCTTAAGCTGAGTGAGCTTTGTTGGGCACTGGCTGATAAGGCTTGATAGTGGGTATCTTTTATTAGGTGATAACAGCAGGGGCAAAGGCTTAAGCGTTGCGGTTTTTTTATGGCGGCTAGGCGTAGCAGTTGCAGGTGTAATTCACCACAGGCATGCAAGGCAACGACGTGTTGCTGTGAACTTAAAAACTGCTGACTGTGACTGTTTAATACATCACAGTGATGAAATTGTTGCGCTAATTTAAGTTGCTGAGCCAATTGCTCACCCGCTTGGCACAAGCTCTGCTGCCACTCTAAGCTAGTGACCGGTAAGTGATGATGAAAGCTAATTAACCGCCCAAGGTGACCTTTACCGGCGCACCACTCTAAAACAGGCCGTGTCTCGCCTTGCAGCTGTTGACTAAAGGCTTGGATCTGCTCGGCTTTTCGCCCTTTAATACCATTGCTAAGCCAAAATGGCGTAGCCTGTGTATTGTGGCTAGCAGGGTTTAATACCCATTGTTCTAGGCCTGTTTGTAGCCCGGGAAAATGTTCTGAAAAATGCGCTACCGCTAATTGCGGTTGTTGTTCTAGCCGGCCTATTTGTTCCGTATTCAGTGACGCTAATGCTGCAATCAGTGGCGGGTTGGTCCACGGCAATGCTGCTTGCTGAAAGGGGCTAAGCTGCCAATAGGCTTGATAGCGTGTGAGTAGCTGGTCGTGGCTTCTAAATAACGCCTCAAAGTGCTGGAGTGAGTGGCAAGACTGTGACATTTTCTAAGACAAACCTTGGTAGCGCCCGCTTTTATGGTTTAGTGCAATCACAATGTTTAAGGCGACGGCACCCGCAATAGACCATAACAATACATTTAAGGGCACTAAAAAGTAAGACGCCATGACAATCAGCACATCTAAACCCATTTGTACCTGGCCTGCTGGAATGCCAAAGCGTTTTTGCAAATACAAGGCAAGAATATTTACCCCACCCAAGCTGCCTTTGTGGCGAATTAAAATCAACATGCCGGTACCAATCAAAAAACCACCCGAGACGGCCGCGTAAGCGCGGTTGAGTTGGGCGATATCTATCACCCAATGCATGTAGTCGGTGAACAATGAAACCAGTACCACACAGGCCACGGTTCGAAAGGTAAAAGCGGCCCCCATCTTGGTAAAGCCCAACACAAAAAAAGGCAAGTTAATGAGCAAGAAAATTTGCCCAAAAGATAACTGAAAAAACTGGCTGGCAAGCAGGGCTAGCCCTGCAGTACCGCCGGTGAGCAATTGAGTTTCTTTAAAGAAAAATAAGCCTAAAGCTACCATGGTGGTGCCAATTAACAAGGCTAAAAAGTCTTCTAATAGATTGTGCCGTTCCATGATGCTCTCAATATTTCTATAGACAGTGAATAATAGCACCGATGGATACTTTGTGAGATAAAACGCTAAGGTGTTTTGATAAAACAAAAAAAACCACCACAATTATTAGTTATGGTGGTTTTATATGTTTAGTTTAACGCAGGCTAATGGCTGGTTTAGCTGTTTTCACGGGCTACAGCTCGGTAACCAATATCGTTACGGTGGAACATGCCCTCCCACGATACTTTTTTAACAAGCTCATAAGCATTGGCTTGCGCTTCAGTAACCGTGTTACCTAAGGCTGTAGCACACACTACACGGCCGCCGTTGGTGACAATGTTGCCATCTTTTTCACTGGTGCCAGCATGGAACACTTTCGCGCTAGCGGTTTCTTCGCTAAGGCTAGGTAAGGTCATCACATCGCCTTTAGGGTAAGCACCTGGGTAACCGGCTGCCGCCAGTACCACGCCCATTGCAGCGCGCGGGTCAAACTCAGCGGTTTGGTTATCTAGCTTGCGGTCTACCGCAGCTAAACAAAGCTCAACAATATCTGACTGCATACGCATCATAATGGGTTGAGTTTCAGGGTCGCCAAATCGGCAGTTGTATTCAATGATTTTTGGCGAACCGTCAGCCATAATCATTAAACCTGCGTATAAGAAACCGGTGTACTCATTGTCTTCAGCTGCCATGCCTTTAACGGTAGGCATGATCACTTCATCCATAATGCGCTGGTGAATGGCTGGCGTTACTACAGGGGCCGGTGAGTATGCACCCATACCGCCAGTGTTTAAGCCGCTGTCACCGTCGCCTACACGTTTGTGATCTTGGCTAGTTGCCATGGCTAATACGTTGCTGCCATCTACCATCACAATGAAGCTGGCTTCTTCGCCGTCTAAGAACTCTTCAATCACTACCCGCGAACCGGCTTCACCAAAGGCGTTGTCGGCTAGCATATCTTCAATCGCAGCAATGGCTTCGGCTTCGGTCATTGCAACAATCACCCCTTTACCTGCCGCTAAGCCATCGGCTTTAACTACAATTGGCGCACCTTGCTCTTTTACATAAGCAATCGCTGGTGCCACCTCGGTAAAGGTTTGGTAGTAACCAGAAGGAATGTCGTGACGTGCTAAAAAGTCTTTAGTGAAAGACTTAGAGCCTTCCAGTTGTGCTGCCTTTTCAGTTGGGCCAAAGATTTTAAGGCCTGCAGCTCTAAAGGCATCAACCACACCAATTACTAGCGGCGCTTCAGGGCCAACAATGGTCAGTTCAACTTGGTTTTGCTGGGCAAAGCTAAGCAAGCCTGCAATGTCTTCAACACCAATGGCTACGTTCTCAAGCTTTGGCTCAAGCGCAGAACCAGCATTACCTGGTGCTACAAATACTTTTTCAACTAAAGGAGATTGAGCAGCCTTCCATGCTAGAGCATGTTCACGGCCACCGCCGCCAATCACAAGTACATTCATTTTGTCTATCCAATACTGAGTAAACCGAGCTTGGCATGCCAAGCCAAAATACAAAACAGCCAGCACGAGGCTGGCTGTTGGTTTTTAGTGGTAGAAATGGCGCATGCCAGTAAATACCATCGCCATGCCGTGTTCGTCGGCAGCGGCAATGACTTCATCGTCACGCATTGAACCACCAGGCTGAATCACACAGGTGATACCAGCTTCAGCCGCGGCGTCAATACCATCGCGGAACGGGAAGAAGGCATCTGATGCCATTACGCTGCCGGCCACTTCTAAGTTTTCATCAGCGGCTTTAATACCGGCAATTTTGGCACTGTACACACGGCTCATTTGACCTGCGCCTACACCAATGGTCATGTTACCTTTGGCGTAAACAATGGCATTTGATTTAACGTATTTAGCTACCTTCCAGCAGAATAGTGCGTCACGCAACTCTTCTTCGCTAGGTTGGCGCTTACTCACAACACTGAGGTCGCTTTGGCTTACCATGCCTTGGTCGCGGTCTTGAACCAATAAACCGCCGTTTACACGCTTAAGCTGTAAACCTGTGGTTTTGCTTGACCACTCGCCACACTCTAATAAACGAACGTTTTTCTTAGCCGCGACAATTTGCGCTGCAGCGTCAGAAATTTTAGGGGCAATAATCACTTCAACAAATTGACGAGACACAATCGCTTCTGCGGTGTCGGCATCTAATTCACGGTTGAAGGCAATAATGCCGCCAAAGGCAGAAGTTGGGTCGGTTTTGTATGCGCGCTCGTAAGCCTCTTGAATATTGCTACCTAAAGCAACACCACAAGGGTTTGCGTGTTTTACAATTACACAGCAAGGCTCGTCGAATTCTTTCACGCATTCTAGTGCGGCATCAGTATCGGCGATGTTGTTAAACGACAAGGCTTTACCTTGTAGCTGAGTAGCTGTAGATACTGAAGCTTCTTCGATGTTTTTCTCAACATAAAAAGCTGCCGCTTGGTGGCTGTTTTCGCCATAGCGCATGTCTTGCTTTTTAATGAATTGGCTATTGAAGGTACGTGGGAACTTGCTCTCTTCGTCACCTTCTTTATTATCGCCGTAACTGGCGACCATGGTGCCAAAGTAGTTGGCGATCATGCCGTCATAAGCTGCCGTGTGCTCAAAGGCTGCAATGGCTAAATCAAAGCGTGTGGCATGCGTTAACGACTGTTGGTTATTGGTCATTTCTGACAAAACCCGGTCGTAGTCAGAAGCATTTACCACAATGGTGACGTCTTTGTGGTTTTTAGCTGCGCTGCGCACCATTGTTGGGCCGCCAATGTCGATGTTTTCTACGGCATCTTCAAGGCTACAATCTGGGTTAGCAACGGTTGCTGCAAATGGATATAGGTTTACTACTACCATATCGATAGCGTTGATGCCGTGACTATTCATCACTTCATCATCGGTACCGCGTCGACCTAAAATGCCACCGTGTACTTTAGGATGTAGCGTTTTTACACGTCCATCCATCATTTCTGGGAAGCCGGTGTAGTTAGAAACTTCAATGACTTCAATGCCGTTTTCGGCGAGTAATTTAGCGGTGCCACCTGTAGATAAGATCTCTACACCTTGCTGGGCTAAAGATCGTGAAAATTCGATGATGCCTGTTTTATCTGAAACACTGATCAGTGCACGTCGAATCGGTCGAGCGTTTTCCATTAGGGTTTTATCCTCATTAGCAGTTATGTGCGCTAGCGGTACAAGTTGCCCGAAAAATAAACAACTTAGGTTTGAGGCGCGCATTTTACAGTAAAAGTGTGAAGAATGCGCCGTTTTTAGCCAAAAAAAGTGCTCACTTAGACCCAAACAGCCACCTATAAAGGTAAAAAGTACCGCTATCACAAGCCGTTAACTGGGCATCGTTGACCGATTGCTGGCGAAAATGGCTGTCCTAGGCTTTGTGGGTGTTAGCCCTTAGTTTTTTGGCAGTTTAGCTGGGGCGGGTTGATGTAGGAGGGTCTTGAGAATGACTTAAATTTGCTGGCAGTTTGAAATTAAAGGTATTGCGGCCATTTTGCTTGCTGAGGTATAGCGCATTGTCTGCAAGGCTTATGATTTCTTCTAAACGGGTATCGACACTTTCGGCAATCGAAACGCCCACACTAATCGTGATATGTGATTGGCCTTCTACTTGAGTATGCTGATGAGTGATCTTCGCCTGATTAATGGCTTTAATTAAGCGCTTAGCGGAGTACTCAGCGTAGTCGTAATCACTGTTGCTAAGTATGGCAATAAACTCTTCACCGCCGTAGCGGGCAATTAAATCGCCTGGGCGCTTACAGATCCCTGACGCGGTAAGCACCTTAGCGACTTGTTCTAAACATACATCGCCTGCTGGGTGGCCGTAATGATCGTTAAACTGTTTGAAGTGGTCAATATCGATGAGCATGATGGTTATTGGGTAACCACCACGCTGGGCGCGGCGCCACTCTTGATCTAAGAACTCATCAGCACAACGGCGATTGGGTATACCGGTAAGGCTGTCGGTAATCGACTGTTTTTCTAGCTCGCGGTAAGCCACCCTGAGCTCTTGTTGCGACGCTTCTAAATCAGCGGTTCGCTCTTTCACCCGATCTTCCAGTACCAGTTGAGATTGACGCAATACTTGTTTGGCGTTGCGCTGGCTAAAATACAGTAACAAAAACAAACTGACCGCCACCAATAAAGAGCTCACTATACCCAGCACAACAATGTTACGAGTGCGGTTATAGATGGTAGACGTTTCTGCTTTGTCTATCTCGGTGGTTAGACCAAAATTGTAGGTAGGTTGCCATGTCCATGCCCCAACCACGGTTACGCCGCGATAATCTCGATAACCGGTGGTATTAAAGCTGGTTTCACCTTGGGTGGCACTTTGTGCCATCAATGTGAGCGCTTCAAAACGGTTGTCGGCTTTGGCTTGTGGGTCGGTAATGTACAAGTTGTTAATGGCCACTTGACCTGGTTCTAATAACCCTAATCGCAGCAGCTGTTCGTCAAATCGACTCGAGGAGAGCATTAAGCCGTTGCGATCAAAGGCATAGGTTTCACCTGAATTCCATATTCTGCCAAGTTGGGTGATGCGGCTAAAGTGGTCACTTTGGTTAACGCTGACAATTAGCACGCCAGTGACTCGTTGTTGTTTATTGATAACGGGAGCACTGAAATACATATTGTTTAGGCGTTTGGCTTTGGCGTCTTTGATGCCAGTGATGAAGGTGGCGTTACCGTTTATCACCTCGCGCATTTTAT
Source organism: Agarivorans sp. MS3-6 (assembly GCF_054112545.1). Taxonomy (NCBI): domain Bacteria; kingdom Pseudomonadati; phylum Pseudomonadota; class Gammaproteobacteria; order Alteromonadales; family Alteromonadaceae; genus Agarivorans; species Agarivorans sp. MS3-6. The sequence goes on from NZ_CM134202.1 coordinate 2,805,403, forward strand.
CGTGTTCAAACTCAAACAAAGGGTGTTGCTTAGTAAGCTGGTGATTCAGGTTAGAGCTGAGAATAGTGCCTTCAAGGTCACTTAACCAATAAGCGTTGTCTTGGTAAGTGCCCATCATTAGGGCAAAGCTGCGTTCAACATTGGCCTCGGCGCTAGCATGTAGCAAAGAAGGGCTGTTAGGGTTTTTAAGAATGGCTATCGACAGGTTTATACGCTCCGATTGCCCAGTATTACTCAGCTCTAATAGGCGGTGCTGGATCCAGATATGGTGAGCTTCCTGGGTTGCCCTAAGCACGGTACGCAACGATTCTTTAACTTTAAGCTCAACCTCGTTCTCAATGTTTTCTAGAGCAGTAAACACGATCGCCAAAATAGCTAAGCTAAACAGCGTTATCACGACGATAACGTTTCCTAGCTTCACATACTTTGGTTTTGCCTGTTGGTTTGAGCCTAAGTGATCGTTCACTAACAATATGCACACAAAATGGTTGATAATTAAGCAGTATGGGCTAGCTCGGCTTGGGGCTCAACTTTTGACCTAAAATAACTTTTATATCAATATCTTGCGGGCTTATGATTTATTGTATTCTTGTGCCTGTTATTTTGACTGAGCTTCTAGCTGTTCGATTTCTTTCCACAATTGATCGGCATCGGCACTCAGCATTGAATAGGTCATGATGTCTCCACGGCGTTGGGCTAACATTGCCGATTCAAGTAACAAATCATATTTTTGGCGTTTCCGCTTAACTGGATTAGGTTTTAGAAAATTAAACATAAAGGCTCCTTGGTTGCTCATTAACAACGGATCGGAGCATTAAAAAGTTCTTTGCGAGTGAAAATATTTATGAAGAACTAGGGCTTAATAGTTTTAGTTCGCGTTAAGTTGGGCGGTTCAGAATAACTGGCCCAGGCCCCTGTTTGGCGAGTTCATCATCGGGGTTATACAGCGGACAGCTGTTCATCGATAAACAACCGCAGCCAATACAGCCGGTTAACGAATCTCTTAAGCGCGTTAGTGCATTAATCCGTTGATTGAGGATTTGCTGCCATTGCTGTGACAGTGTCTCCCAATCGACTTTAGTGGGGGTGCGTTGGTTGGGTAAACGAGCAAACGCGGCATGGATGTCAGCCAAGCTTATCCCCATTGTTTGCGCCGCTTTAATCACCGACACCCTTCTCAATACATCGGGGGCATAGCGCCGTTGATTACCTTGATTGCGTTCACTGTGAATTAAACCTTTGCTCTCGTAAAAGTGCAGCGTGGATACCTTAATACCACAACGTTTAGCTACTGCTCCTACCGAAAGAGCCTGCCTAGGGGGCTTGTTCATGTTGTTCTCCTGTTTCAACTACTTTAGGTAAAAAACTGCTTTACCTCAACTTAACTTGAGGTTTTATGCTGTTAAGCAGAACGGTGGCAAGGCCACTGGTAATTTAAGCGAACCAAGCAAGGAGCAAGTTATGTATTTAGAGCACTTAAATCTTGTCGTCACAGACATGGATCAAACGTTAAAGTTTTACCGTGCCGCATTTCCGCACTGGTGGGTACGCGGCGAAGGCCAACAAACATGGCATGGGCTAGAGCGTCGTTGGTTGCACTTTGGCGATGACCATCACTACCTCACGTTTAACGACAATGGTTACGGGGAGAACCGCCCATTAAAGGGTAACCAAATTGGCGTAGCGCATTTTGCCTATGTTACAGCAGATCTCGATGGCCTAATCGGCCGTTTACTGCAAGCGGGTTATGAGATCCATCATGAAGGGGCACAAAGCCCGCATCGTCGCAACGTGTACTTTCGCGATCCCAATGGTTTTGAGCTTGAATTTGTAGAGTATTCTTCAGATTTGCCTGAACAGCGTAATCTTTATCATTAACCCTTCAGTTGCTGACGTGTTGCACCTTTAAAGCCTGAGTCTCAGGCTTTTTTTTATTTCTTGATGAAAACTATTGACCCTGTACCAAGCTACAGGGTTTATTATAGAACTGACGGAGGAGCCTATGTATAAAATTGGTGAGTTGGCAACATTAAGTGGTTTGAGTGTAGAGGGCTTACGTTTTTATGAACGCAAAGGCTTATTAACCCCGGCATCACGTGGGGCCAACCAGTACAGAATGTACAGCGAACAAGACCTAGTCCGTTTGCGGTTTATTCAACGAGCCAAGCAGGCGGGCCTATCAATAAAAGATATTCTTGAGCTACTCAATTTACGCGAGCATGCCGCTACCGCTCGTTGTCACGATGTCAGCAGCGTAGTAGGGCATAAACTGGCTAAAGTACAGCAGCAGTTGGCCGAGTTGCGCGCCTTCGAAACCACCTTGCAAACGCTACACAATGCCTGCTGCGGCGGTGAAGAGAGCGCAGCGTCTTGTTCAATACTAAAGGCCTTAGATGATGTTATTGAATAACTTTATTAGTTTGTTTTTAAGCGCCGCGCCTTGGTTGTTTTTAGGCTTTGTGATTGCGGCGAGTTTAAAGCTAGGGCTACCAAGTCGCTGGCTGGCCAAGCACCTTGGCAACAATAAGCCCAGTACCACCATAAAGGCGGCGTTTATTGGGGCGCCATTGCCGCTATGTTCCTGTGGGGTGATACCGGCGGCGATGGGCTTGCGCCGAGCGGGCGCCTCTAAAAGTGCCACCACTTCTTTCTTAATTGCCACGCCCGAAACGGGAGTTGACTCGGTGGCAGTCTCTTATGCCTTATTAGGTCCTGTAATGGCGATTATCAGGCCTATTGCAGCCATTTGCAGTGCCATCATCGCTGGCTTGTTAGTGGGCAATGGTGAAGAGACTAAACCTACAGCCAGCGAAGTTAAAAGCTGTTGCAGTGGTAAAAGTAAGTGCGCTAGCGCCGCATCTGCGCCGCCTGCTAAACCCACTGGAGGGCAAAAGTTGAAAGCGTGGCTTACAAGTTTTGTAGAGCTGGTGGAAGACAGCTACTTGTGGTTATTACTGGGGCTAGCATTTGCCGCGCTGATTCAAAGCTATTTACCCGAAAGCTTTATGACCCGCTGGGGACAAGGTTGGATAACCATGATCGTTATGGTGCTGGTAGGGGTGCCTATGTACATTTGTGCCACTGCTTCAACACCGATTGCCGCAGGCTTAATTATTGCGGGGATCTCACCGGGGGCCGCATTGGTATTTATGCTCGCGGGGCCGGCTACCAATATCGCCACCTTAATGTTGGTACGTCAAGAAATGGGCATGCGTGCCTTGGTGGCGTACTTAACTGGGGTTATTGCTAGCGCAATGCTGTTTGGCTGGGGGTTAGACTGGGCGATTGGTCAGTGGCAATGGCAAGTAAATCCAGTGGCCTGGCAAGAAGAACAACTAGTCAATAGCGGCTGGGTTATCGCAACTAGTGGGCTGATCGCCATGTTAATGCTATTTGCCGCGGTAAAAGATCTGCGGCAACGCTGGTTTGGCGCCGCCGCTTAAATCACTAATACTTAATTAGTAGGAACGCGTTTAAACATCGCGCCGTTGTTTAAACGCAAGTGTTCGCCGTCACTGATGATCGGCAGATCTAATGCTTGAACAAATTCCATTTCTATTTTGTTTGAGGTTTCTTCGCATAACATACGGGTCATGCCAATGGGCTGGTTAACCGTTAATTGCTTGCCATCCCATTCGGCTTGGCCAAAGAAGTTATTACAACCTGTCGTGCCAGATATTTTATAACCCTTTTCATTTTCTTCTAGGGTGAAGGCTGGCAATTTAATATCGGCAATATTATAAAAGTCACCGGTCATATACCAACGGCTGTCGGCTAAATCCATGCTTGGCTCCGATTGATTACTGGCACAGCTGGTTAACCCCAACGCAAGTGTTAAACCGATAATAAGCTGTTTATTCATGGTTGTTACCTCAAGTAAGCACAAAAACTGTTTCAAGATAGTGTAGAACACTCCGCTGACGAAAAGTTCGTTTATTGACAAAATTATTGCTGTTTAAGTCAGGCAGAACCGAAATATTGGCGTAGCGAGTAGAACGTGCTCTCAATCAACATAAGCAGTTATTATCAAGCTTATTTGGGCTAAGTTAAACTCAAATGCGAGACGTTTCACACTTATTGCGCAGTTATCGTCCTATGCTTCTGGCATCAATCATAGGACGAAATCAAGCAGGTAGACATGAATAAGCAAGCGAGTGTATTTCATTTAGGCTTAAACCCTGAGATGTTAAAAGGGGCCACCTTGGCCATTATCCCAGGCGATCCCCAGCGAGTAGAGCGCATCGCCTCATTACTTGAAGAGCCCGAATTTTTGGCTTCGCAGCGCGAGTTTACCTCGTATCTTGGTCAGTTAGGTGGAACCCCAATCGTGGTGTGCTCTACCGGTATTGGCGGGCCGTCTACGTCTATCGCGGTTGAAGAGTTAGCCCAATTAGGAATTACCACCTTTTTACGGGTAGGCACCACCGGCGCTATTCAAACCAACATCAATGTGGGTGATGTTATCGTCACGACTGCCTCGGTGCGCTTAGACGGGGCCAGCAGCCACTTTGCGCCTATGCAGTTTCCCGCTGTGGCCGATTTTTCTTGTATGCAAGCCTTACACAGTGCAGCCATTGAGGCTAAAGCCACTTGCCATGTAGGAGTTACCGCATCGAGTGATACCTTCTACCCGGGTCAAGAGCGCTACGACACCGTATCTGGTCGAGTGACTAAAGCTTTTCAAGGATCAATGGAAGAGTGGCAAGCCATGGGCGTGCTTAACTTTGAAATGGAAAGCGCCACCTTGTTTACCATGTGTGCCTCACAAGGCTTAAAGGCAGGGTGTGTTGCTGGTGTTATTGTTAACCGCACTCAGCAAGAAATTCCAGACGAAAGCTTAATGAAAAATACCGAGCACCAAGCGGTAAATATTGTGGTTGAAGCCGCACGTAAGATGCTTGGCTAAACAAAACGCTAACCCCGCTTGTGCTTGGGTTAGCGGTTTTTTGCACAGTTACGACCCAGTAAATAGCTAACCCTATTAACAGTGTTGACGCTATGAGAGCCACCAACGCTGAGTCTTCGCTAAAAAGTGGTTAGTTATAACCGTGTTTATAGCGCTGCTATTGGGGTATTGGGCAACACCATGTTACTGCTCTTAGCCACTTGGTGTGTGGTACACACTTTATTTCTTCCGGTTTTCTTCGCCTCATATAGCGCTTCATCGGCCATTTCTAATAGCTTTCTTGGTGCTTCTTTCGCCGCTGTTAGTGCTGCTACCCCTAAGCTCATTGTTACCAGCAGTGATCCTTTATTGGTTTCAAAAGGTGCACTTGAAATTTCTGACAGTAAGCGTTCACCAATAACAAGGGCGGTATTGATGTTGGTTCGCGGTAAAAAAACCACAAACTCTTCTCCACCAAATCGTCCAAAAATATCATCCTCGCGTAATAGCTTGCGGCATCGGGTGGCCACTTCAAGTAACACTTGGTCGCCAACGGCATGCCCATAGATATCATTAACACTCTTAAAGTTGTCGACATCAATCATGATGACAGAATACTGATGACCAAAATTATTAGCTTTGCCAATCTCTCCATCACCAAGCTCTAGCACCTTTCTGCGATTATACACTTGGGTCAAGGCATCTATTTCGGCATTCTTCTTTAGTTCTTCAAGCGCACTGTATTCACGCCGGCGAAGGATAGAAAATTGAAGATAAACGTAGGCACCAAAACCATTTACAACCAGCAGGAACAGCAACGAGGTGTATATATAATTGACCGAGGCATACCCTAACAAAGCGCAGGTGAATAAATAGAGGCTACTACCGGTAAGGCAAACAGCCAACACGCTTATAAATCGCGGAGGGAAGCTAAGGTAGAACAATAGAACAAGGATCGACACACCTGGAATACCTACATACTCAAACAATTCCGCCTTGATCGTTAATTCTGCTGATTCACCCAGCAAAACGAAAAATAGAAGCCCACAAATAATCTTGTTTAACAGCGTGGTGTATTCTTTTAAAAAAAAGCCACACACCCCAACAGCCAGCGCAATGAGTAATACCGACGATCTCATAATCAATAAATCTCTCAGCATTGATTCAGAGTTAGTCACCATAACATCACCAATAATAGCGAAAAAATAGGCTAAGCCTCCGGCAAAGCTAGCAAAAATCATTCGTTGTTTGAGTTGCTCCCACTCTTTTTTCCGGAAGGCCATCTCCATCATTGGATTGGTAAATTCGCCCATCCGCCCAACTTTGTCCATACAACAATACCTGTATCAATGATCCCAACATAAAAACTCAATAAACCCGCCCAAGAGCATTGCACTGTCAACAATAGCAAATTAAATCAGTCTGTTAGCGTTTCTTATTGAGAGGGCATCCTACTACATCAATGCTGACGTAACACGCTATTTAGGCGGGGAGCGGTGCTACTTACGCGGGTATTTTGGTTGTCTCCATTAATTTGGTTAATAAATGACTCGTTTAGGCCTAATCTGAGGAAGAGAGACAGCTGCGCACTATTAACCTGGCAAAAAGTCAGTCATTTTTTGATGAGGCTATAACCCTATTGTGTGCTGTAAACGGGTTAATTCAAGACACGCCCCCCTTGGATAAGAAGCTATACTCGTTGGAGTCATCGCCCTGATAATACTGTAAACGGTTGTTGGCGCGGCGTTTATGAAGGTCAGCCTATTAGGCTTGTTGAGCTGTTTAGGTTTAGACAAATACATTCTGGTCGTAGATATAAGCGTTGGGAACGCTTCTCTCCCTATCTGCAGCTAACGATATAAAAGGTCGTGTGAACCAAGCAGGAATAAAGCATCAGATTATTGTCGACTTGAAAAGCGCGGTGTCTTTATCATGAGTAAACGGCTAACAAGGAGGGGGCAAGTCGGGTAAAACACCGTTGGCTTTGTTTCTGCCTTACATTATTTAAGTCGCTTAGTGTGGGCCGCATCTACCCACCAAGGAGAATAACTTTATGCCCAGCAATGATTACGAGTCAGCTAACGAGGCTGAGATAAGTTCATCTAAGTTACTCGCTTACCGCAGCGCGCGAGGCGCAGCGATCACGGCTATCTCTTTACTCATCCCCTTTGGAACAGTCGCCTTCTTTATTTTTTATTGTATAAACAATGAAGGTTACGCGCTAAGCGCATCTGTAGAGATCGGCAATATTCAGTTTATTGCACTTATTGTGCACGGGCTTTATTTTCTTATGCTTCCCTTCGGTTTTGAATTGATGATCGATAAGCTTCCATTCCCTGGAAGCCCAGAGAAATATCGTTTTGGTAAAATACCAAAGCGACCAGATAATCTTTACTGGATGATGACACATTTAAGTGGAGAGTTATTCTTTTTGGGGGCTGTTATGTTGCTGCTAATGGCTTCGCAACCGAGTGTACCGCGTTGGGTGCTTATATTGCCCATTGCTCAATGTGCTTACAATATGAAAAACGATTTGCTTTGGGTTGGTTTTGGCAAATATCTTTCCCCTATTCGAAAACCTATGTCAGTAATGGCGCTCGATTGGTTCGTCATCGGTATTTGTTTGGTCATTTATATCGTCCACTTTTTTACAGCCTAACCGGTCGCAGCATGGCAAAGCTAACTGGCTTACGCTGGTTGTTTTCCAGTGTGCAAGGTGTTCTACGAAATGGGGGTCTTGAAGACGATTCTATTTTTATGCAATCATAATAAATTACGCCCCCAACTGGAGGGGCTATATTTGGCGACGGCGAAGGCATAGCAGTAAGATGTGCAGGTCTCAATAATGATGCTGAAACCCCTCTTAGAAGAGATACCGCAATTTATTAAACGTAGAACAAGGGGAGGTACACAAGTGATAATTGAGAGGGTAAAAGTAGTATTTCTTTCTCAATTTTTTCAATGGGTGTTGACCTACTTTATTGGCATATCTACGGCGGCTTATATATGGCCAGTCGAGTTTGTTCCGCCATGGATAGTAGTTGTGCTTTTCTTATTCGGTCCTTTAGGAATATTCTTCGGTAATTATTATCTTGCAGCTTTCTTTTTCTCCTTCTTTTTATTTTGCGGGGGTATTTTTTATCATCGCTATATGTTTTGAGTCAGCAATAGCATGTAACAACACAATGATGTGCGTGCAGCGCACTGGCCAGCATTAGGATTAAGTCTGTGAAGACAAACTTTATCGTGTGCGCGGCGCATTACACACAAAAAAGCCGAAGTGATGAAAATCACTTCGGCTTTTTAATCAATAGCTTATGAACAGGTGTTTAGTTCATGCCGTATTTTTTTAACTTCTTGCGTAAAGTACCACGGTTGATACCTAACATGATTGAAGCACGTGTTTGGTTACCACGAGTGTATTGCATAACTACGTCAAGCAACGGAGCTTCAACTTCAGATAGTACTAATTCGTACAGTTCTGTCACATCTTCGCCATTTAACTGGGCGAAGTAGTTGCGCAATGCTTGCTCAACAGAATCGCGTAATGGACGTTCTTTCACTTCAGTACTAGTAGCACTGCTAGTCATAGTAGAAAGTGTGTTTGTGGTGGTATTTGAATCAAACATACTTGACGCTCTTTTTATTTAATTAATGATCAACAACTATTCGAAAAACTGCTCTATCGCGGACGTTTGTACCAGGGCTGATTCAAGCTGGTTAAACTGGCTACGAAACTCGTCCGTGTCCGCTAATTGCTTCAAGTACCACCCCACATGTTTGCGAGCGATACGTACCCCTTGGTACTCCCCATAGTGTGAATATAGGTTGTCTAAGTGGTGAAGCATTACTTCCTTCACTTCTGCTGCCGCTGGTGCATCTAAATGCTCACCACTGGCTAAGAAGTGATTAATTTCTCTGAAAAGCCAAGGGTTACCTTGAGCTCCACGACCTATCATGATGGCGTCCGCCCCGGTGTAATCCAACACATGTTTGGCTTGCTCCGGTGTGGTGATATCACCATTTGCCACAATAGGTATTGAGACTTCTTTCTTTACTGCTTTTATGGTGTCGTACTCAGCCAAGCCCTTATACATGCATGCTCGCGTCCGACCATGTATGGCTAAGGCTTGAATGCCAGCTGCTTCTGCAAGTTTGGCAATAACCAATGCATTGCGATGTTCTGGTGACCATCCGGTTCGGATTTTTAAGGTCACCGGCACATCAACAGCCTGTACCACAGCATCAAGAATCTTTGCGACTAATTCAGGTTGTTGTAACAACGCAGAACCCGCCAACTTTTTGTTTACCTTTTTCGCAGGACAACCCATATTGATATCAATGATTTGCGCACCGTTCGCTACATTATGTTGAGCGGCTTGTGCCATCAATTGTGGATCTGCTCCGGCTATTTGAACACTGCGTATACCGCATTCATCTAGGTGAACCATACGGTTCAGCGATTTTTGGCTATTCCACACCCTAGGGTTACTGGACACCATCTCTGAAACCGTAAGCCCCGCACCAAGTCGCCAACACAAACGGCGAAAAGGTTGATCAGTAATGCCAGCCATAGGAGCTAATATCACCGGATTGTCCAGTTTATAACTGCCTATATTCATAACTCGCGTTCTTCTCAATCTCAGGGCGGCGTAGTTTACGACTTTTTTGGCACGCTGAAAAGGCTATATTTTGAACATTTTTCAAAAAAAAAGCTGGATTTTTAGTCGAGGAATATGGCAGGAAGCCTTATCAGATAAGAAACCTGCCACAAAAAAGGATAACTTAGCGTTTTATGCCGCTTAATCGACACCATTCTTGATCAAGAACAACCGCGTCCATATCGCACTGTGTTTGATAAGCGGCTAATACTGACTCACTTTGTTCATCTAATATGCCCGATAATGCGATTGAACCTTGTGGTTTTAGGTAAGCAAGTATCACTTCTGACAATTCTTTGAGTGGGCCAGCTAAAATATTGGCGACCACAATGTCGGCTTGGAAGTCGTTAGGCTGGTCTTTAGGCAGGTAAAGCTCTAGCTTGTCGGCAACTTGGTTGCGCTCTGCATTGTCGCGGCTAGCCAATAAGGCTTGAGGGTCGATGTCAATGCCTACTACGCGCTCAGCGCCTAGTTTGATGGCTGCAATGGCCAATATACCGCTGCCGCAACCAAAATCCACCACGGTTTTGCCACTGAGGTCTAGCTGGTCTAGCCATTTTAAACATAAGGCGGTAGTGGGGTGGGTGCCAGTGCCAAAGGCTAAGCCCGGATCTAGCATTACATTGACGGCTGTTGGGTCAGGCACATCTGTCCAGCTAGGGCAGATCCATAAACGTTCGCCAAACTGCATGGGGTGAAAATCTTTCATCCACTCGCGTTCCCAGTCTTTGTCTTCTAGCTGGTCAAGTTTGTGGTTGTTGTCATCTACGATGTTAGCTTCACGCAAAAAAGCTAAGATGGGGGCCATGTCGGTGCTTGCGTCATATAAACCCTGTACGTCGGTATCACCCCATAGAGGGGTTTCCCCTAACAAGGGCTCAAATACAGGGGTGTCGTGACGGTCTAAAAAGGTAACGGCTTGGCAACCGGTTTCCATTAATATGTCACCAATGGTGTCGGCAGTATCTTTTGTGGCGTTAATTTTTAGCTGGATCCAAGGCATTGTCCGCTCCTCTACTAGATTAGGCGGCAAGTTTACTGTGTTAGTTTGCGCTTAGCATCTAAAAATTTTAGTCGCTTGATGGTTAACTATCAATTTGCTGGGCTAAGGCCACGGTTGCGATAGTGTGAGCGTTTTTGAAGAAGCTGTAAGCCACGGAAGCAAGCAGCGCAAGCAATAATCACGGTAGGTAGAGTCATTATTATGCTGAGCAGTAACACCGCACTGGCTAGATACGCAAAAGGAATAAACTCGTAGATCGCTTCAGGTAGTACTTTGTGTTTGGTGACAAAAGACTTCTTGTGTTTGTCGTAGCGGCGATAGTTAGAGCGAAGTACCCAGATTAAAGCGCCTATAGCAAAAAGCAATGCACCGCCTACATGAGCAAGCCAAGGCTCTAACAACAGCATTGAGCCTGTTCCTGCGGTTAAATAGCCGCTAGGTAGAAGTTCATATATTGCTCTTGGTAGCATAAGCGTCTTCCTTTAATCTGTATGCACTGCTTTACCATAGAGGTAAATCATAGTCTGGTCAATTTTATAACAACTAATTAACTTTTCACATGCGTGCTTTTCGTTTGACAGCGCTTGCTGTTTTTACGTGTTGCCAAGCTTGCTGGCGATATCGATGACGTAGGTACAAGAGCGAGGCGCCGCGATAAAGACATATTAACGCCACCGCAAAACCCAATATATTCTGTTGGTTAGAGAGTAAGGTTATTGCCACCGCGATAAAAAAGAATGGAATAAACTCGTATAAGGATTCAGGGATAGTAAAGCGTTTGGCTGGCGCGTGGGCTTGATCTTGGCGCCTAAAGTTAGAGCGCATCACCCAAACAATGGCGCCTAAGCAAAACAGCAAACCACCCCCTGCAATACCCAAGGTTGAGTTTGTCCATAAAACCGAGCTTGAACCCGCCGCAATATACATGCTGGGTAATAACTCATATATAGGCTTAACTATCATATTATCTAGGTAATCCAACTCTTCAATATTAACTAAATTATCGTTTCCCAAAGCATAACTTTGCTCTAACTAAAGTCTTATAAGTGTAATTCAAATGCTCAAAAATGCATCAGTAAAGTTATGCCGAAGCAAGGCCTACTGTAACGTAGTTGTTACATTTTTGGTGCAAAGAGAGTGTCTAAACGTACAAACAGGAGCGGCTTTAGCCGTTTTTGAGGCGTTAAAGGTGATGGTGATTAAAGCCGTTAATGTCAGGTAAGTGAGTGACTTTAAAGCCAAAAAAAAGCCTTAGTATCACGACTAAGGCTTTATATTTTTCAGACTAACTACAGACCTAATTTCTTCTCTAAATAGTGGATGTTAGCGCCACCAAATTGGAAGTTTTCGTCTTGCATAATTTTTTGCTGTAAAGGCACGTTGGTTTTAATGCCATCGATAACCAGTTCAGACAGGGCATTTTTCATGCGAGCGATAGCAATATCACGATTCTCACCATAGGTAATCAGCTTACCAATCATTGAGTCGTAGTATGGCGGTACTGAGTAGCCAGCATAGACGTGCGAATCCCAGCGAATCCCCATGCCACCTGGTGGGTGGAAGCGATTTATCCGGCCTGGCGATGGAATGAAGGTGTCTGGGTCTTCGGCGTTGATTCTACATTCAATAGCATGACCAGTTAGCTTCACCTGATCTTGGCTAAATGATAGCGGTTGACCAGCAGCAATACGCAGTTGCTCTTTGATTAAGTCGATGCCTGTTACCATTTCGGTTACCGGGTGCTCAACTTGAATACGGGTGTTCATTTCAATGAAGTAGAACTCGCCGTTTTCATATAAAAATTCAAAGGTACCGGCACCGCGATAATTAATTTCGATACAGGCACGAGTACAACGCTCACCAATATTACGGCGCATGTCTTCGGTAATACCCGGTGCTGGTGCTTCTTCAACCACTTTTTGGTGGCGACGCTGCATAGAACAGTCACGTTCACCTAAGTGAATCGCGCCACCTTGGCCGTCGGATAATACTTGAACCTCAACATGGCGAGGGTTTTCTAAGTATTTCTCCATGTAGACCATGTCGTTACCAAAGAATGAACCGGCTTCAGAGCGGGTTAAGTCGATAGAGGTTTCTAGCTCGTCTTCGTTGTAAACGACGCGCATACCACGACCACCACCGCCGCCAGCAGCTTTGATGATTATCGGGTAACCGATACGTTTGGCTACCGCTGCATTTTGTTTCTTGTCGTTGCCTAGAGGCCCATCTGAACCTGGTACACAAGGTACGCCGGCTTTCTTCATGGCCTTAATGGCTTGAACTTTATCACCCATCATGCGAATGGTTTCAGCTTTAGGGCCAATAAAAATAAAGCCGCTTTTCTCTACAATTTCAGAGAACTCTGCGTTTTCAGATAAGAAACCATAACCCGGGTGAATTGCCACAGCATCGGTCACTTCAGCAGCAGCAATAATACGCGGAATATCTAAATAGCTTTCCGAGGCTGCAGGCTTACCAATACAAATGGATTCATCGGCTAACAATACGTGTTTTAAGTCTCGGTCGGCAGTAGAGTGCACTGCCACCGTTTTAATGCCTAATTCTTTACAGGCGCGCAATATCCGTAGGGCAATTTCACCACGGTTTGCAATAACTACTTTATCTAGCATAAAAATGCCTCTTTATTCGATGATGAATAGCGGTTCATCAAACTCAACGGCGTCACCGTCGTCAACCAATATGGCTTTTACTACGCCAGCTTTGTCGGCATCGATTTGGTTCATCATCTTCATGGCTTCAATAATACAAAGCGTATCACCTACATTAACTTGCTGGCCTTCTTTAACAAAAGGTTGCGCTTCAGGCGATGAAGAACGGTAGAAGGTGCCTACCATTGGTGATAATAGTTGGTGGCCAGTTGCTGCTGGAGCGGCTTCAACGGCTGCTGGAGCGCCGGCTACTGGCGCAGCTGCTGGTGCGGCAACAGGCGCAGGAGAATAAACCGTGGCAGCGCCAGTAAAGTTGCGGCTAATGCGGACTGACTCTTCACCTTCGGTGATTTCTAATTCAGCAACACCTGATTCTTCTACTAATTCGATTAATTTTTTAATCTTGCGAATATCCATAAGGGCTCTCTTTATCGTATTAGGTTAATTAAATAACTATTGCTGCAGCTTGGTAAGCGCCGCAGTTAAAGCAAATTGATATCCTTGACTTCCTAAACCACAAATAACCCCTTCGGCTTTATCAGCGAGAAACGAGTGGTGGCGGAAGGATTCACGTGCATGCACGTTAGATAGGTGAATTTCTATAAATGGAATGCTCACACCGAGCAGGGCATCACGAAGCGCCACACTGGTATGAGTAAAAGCCGCAGGATTGATAAGAATAAAATCAATCTCTCCCATGGCTTGGTGAATTCGATTAATCAGCTCGCCTTCTACATTTGATTGGAAGTCGTAGAGGGTGGCTCCCATCTCGGAGGCTTGGCCGCGCAGCTGTTCAATAATATCGTCTAAGCTTTGCTTACCATAAACTTCTGGCTCACGTTTGCCCAGTAAGTTTAGGTTTGGACCATTGAGTAACAAAATTGAGAATTTATTAGTCATCTTCGTTGAAAAACCAGCTTAAATTATAGAACTTGTTATCTTGAGAAGATTAGCACATTAATTCAGCATTAGTGTGCTAACTACTCGACATTTTCGATAATTATAGTGTTTTCGCAGAAAATGGCAGCATTTTTCTGGTCTAATCAGTTAGTTTCGGCAAGTGGCTCTATTGTTAGGTTACGTAGCCACTTTTTCTGATTCATCCGCCAAAAACACAATATAGCCTTAAATACTTCTTCGCTAAGCGCAATGCAAAAAGCGGTAATTAAACTTACATCAAACACAAAAATAGCGATAGACGTTAGCATTAAGCCTACGCCCCACTGGCAGAAAGTATCCGACATTAAACAGAAGCTATTATCACCACCACTGCGCAAGATGCCGTTGATCAGTACCATGTTAAAAATACGCAACCACGTTGATGCTGCCAATATCAACACCAGTTGTTGGGCTAATGCTAAGGTCTCGGCCTGCAATGCACCAAATAAATTGAGTAAGGGGTAGCTCAGTAACCAAAGTGCCACACCTATCGCAATGGCGGCTATTGGGCTTACCAATAGTGCTAAACGCGCATCAACCCATGCTTGTTTAAACTGATTGGCGCCCAGTTTATTGCCTACCATGATAGAGCAAGCACTGGAGAAGCCCATAAAACACGAGATAGCGATCCCTTCAATAGGGCTAATTAGGCTCATTGCGGCTAAGGCGTTTGTCCCTAGCTGACCATACAAGGTAGCAAATACAAATACGCCACTCGACCAAATGCTAAAGTTAATCACTAAAGGCACTGCAAGTTTAGCGTATTTAACTATCTCTGCTCGGCTAAACTGCCAAAAACCGATGAAACATACTCTGAGTAGTGGATGTGATTGCCACTTTAAGCAAGCCCATAAAATCACTAACTGCAATAAACGCGCAATCACGGTGGCAACCCCTGCGCCCACAATGCCCATTGCCGGAATCGGCCCCATACCAAAAATCAGTATTTGGTTGAGTACGATGTTAGCCACCACCGCAAACACACTAATGTATAAAGGTAGTTTGGTATTGCCCGAGGCACGTAAGGCCGATTCAAATAAGATCACGGGCAAAGTGAACAGCACCATCAACGCGGTGGCGCGAATATATTCGCTACCAATGGCGATAAGGTGGGCGTCATTACTGCCCCATTGCATAATGGTGGTTGGGCTAAACACCATAAAAGCCAAGGTGGCGAGGGTAAACAATAAGCCGGCATAGAACGATATCGCCACGGTGCGGCCAATGGCGGTCCAGTTTTTAGTACCCCAGTGTTGGGCACTTAAAATAGCGCAGGCGGTTGAAAAGCCATTGAGGATCACTATCGCTACAAAAAAGGCTCTGCCGGCATAACCCACAGCGGCTACTTCTGCATCACCTATGGTAGCCACCATCAGCACGTCCACTAAACCTAATAGGCTTAGCAGTACTGCTTGCAATGATATTGGCCAAGCCAGTTTCCAGAACTGCTCTAGCCATGAGCGATTCAATGAAATAGGTAATGTGTGCATAACAACCTCAGAAAAATGTGACTTACATCTAGTTGTGACTATCCAAGTAAACTGGTTAGTCGGTATATATTGGAGCGATCCTATCTTATAGCTTGGTTATGGCACATAATTGAAGCTATCTAAAACATGTTCAAAACTATCATTTATGAGCGAGCGTTACTGGCAAGACAAGTTTGATATCGGCCCCGGCTGTGTAGAGCGCTTTTTAACCACCGAGCGATTCTCTGAATTAACTAAGTTACAAATCAGCTTGGCTGGCGTCTCTTATTTGCGTGGCGAGTATTTAGTGAGCCGGCGTGCCCCTGAGGAGCATCTATTAGTTATCTCAATGGCCGGCTTAGGAAACTTACATACACCGCAGGGACAGCAGCGTATCGGCCCTAATGAGTTACTGATTTTGCCTGGCGGAAGCCATTACGCGATTAGTTTGGCGAGCCACTTTTGGCGGCATAATTGGTTTTTGTTTTCGGCTGATATCAGCTGGTACCGTTTCCCAAAACAAGCGCAAGTGCTAAAAATTAACTCAAGCCATCATATCGATCAGTGCTTAAAGCTGCTGCTTGATGAAGAGGGGAAGCATAAAGCGGATCCGCTAATTGAATCGGCCTTAACACAGTTGTTAAAGCGTTATTTGTTACAAGTGCTAAGCCCGTTAAAGCATCTTGAGCCCAGCCCGCTACAAAATTTAGAGCAGCAGTTGCGGGCTTCGTTACATTACCCTTGGTCGGTGGCCGAAATGGCGCAGCGTTTGTCGGTATCGGAAGCGCATTGCTATCGCTTATTTCAGCAAGAGTTTAAAGCCAGCCCCAAACAGTATTTAACTCGCTTGCGCTTAGAACACGCAAGTTATTTATTGAGAGAGAGCCGTTGGTCGATAGAGGTGATTGCCAGCCAGTTGGGTTATCAAGATGGTTTTGCTTTTGCTCACCGATTTAAGAAGAGTTTTGGGGTGTCTCCGGGGCGTTATCGACGCCAAAACCAAAGCAATTTATTATCACCCTAAGTGCTCGGTGGCAGACACTCGCGGGTAAAGGTGGCGATGGCGAGTTCTGCGACTTGCTCTAGTTGTTGGCGGGTGGCCCCATTGGTGGAATGTACGTTTAAACCTTGTAAAATAGTGGCAAGGTAGTGAGCCAGGGCTTCGGGATTAGCCGTAGCTGACAAATCATTTTCTTGCTGCGCACGTTCAAAGCGCTGTTGCAAAGCAAGGCTCGCTTGAGCGCGGCGTTCTTGTAACGCGTGTTTAATGGTGCTGGCGTTTTCACTACACGACAAAGCCCCTTGTACAATGACACAGCCCTGCGGTTGCTTAGGATCACACAGGTTTTCTATTACCCCATTGAGCATGTATTTTACCACTTGATAGATAGTTGGCTGCTCTAGGGCCGGAAAAAAAAATGCCTGAGGGCGTTTTTCGTAGAGCTCAATCGCTTGTAAAAAAAGCTGCTCTTTATTACCAAACGCTGAGTACATACTCGGTTTATTGATACCCATTGCTTGGGTTAAATCGCTAAGCGACGCCCCCTCATAGCCTTTTTGCCAAAATACCTCTAGGGCCATCTCTAGTGCTTTATCAGCATCAAAACTACGTGGGCGACCGATAGGTGAACAGCATTTTGGAGACATAGGTAAACCTCATGGATGTATCTAGCGATCATAACTAAGTGGCCCTAAAGTGTCTACAACATTAAATACCGATAGGTACAAAAATAACTTGATCTTGATCATAGTTCCGCACTAACATACCACCCAGTACAAAAAGAAACATCATATCACTATCAATTATTCATCACTTGAGGGATCAGAGATGACTTCAGTTTATGGCTTAGCAAAACTCATCGTAATTAGTGCTTTTAGTCTTTCATTAATCGCTTGTGGAAAGCCCGAAGCCGCCACGACTCAAGTGCCTCCACCACCTAGTGTCGATGTCGCCGAAGTCATCGTTGAGCGGATTACCGAAACCGATCTTTACACCGGGCGCTTACGAGCACCGCAAACCGTGATGGTGGTACCGCGTGTATCCGGTTATATCGACCAAGTTCTATTTGATGAAGGCAGCTTGGTGGAAAAAGGCCAAGTGTTATTTAAGATAGATAATCGAATTTTTGCCGCAGAAGTGGCGCGCTTAGAGGCAGAGCTTGTCAGTGCTAAAAGCAGTTTAGAACTGGCCAAAAAGGGCTATAAACGGGCTCAGTCTTTGAATCAACAAAATGCCATTTCAGATGAGATTTTAGATAATCGCTTATCGGCGAGAGAGCAAGGTGTCGCCGCGGTGGCGTCAATTAGTGCCGCTTTATCGCGAGCCAGTCTTGATCTTGAGTTTAGCGAAGTGCGCGCCCCGATTAGTGGTCGAGTATCAAATGCCCTGATCACCGAAGGTAACTACGTAAACTTAGGCGCTAGCCAATTAACGCGTATTGTTTCTACTGACCACATGCATGCCTATTTCGATGTCGATGAGCAAAGCTTTTTAAAGTATCAAGAGCTTAGCAATGTATTACCCATGTCTGGTGATCAAGAAATGATCGCCGCCGTACAAATGGCCTTGGCCGACGAGTCTCAGTTTAAGCATTTAGGGCAAATTGATTTCATTGACAATGTAGTGGCTGGCGATACCGGCACTATTCGATTGCGGGCCAGTTTTAGTAATCAAACCGGTGAGCTATTACCGGGTATGTTTGCGCGTTTAAAAATCGCTGGCAGCAGCACTTATCAAGCGATACTGATTGACGATAAGGCAGTGGGAACTGACCTCAACAATAAGTTTGTTTTGGTATTGGATGACAACAATCAAGTGCAGTATCGACCGGTTGTGCTGGGCGAACAAATTAATGGTCTACGCATTGTATTGCAGGGCTTATCTGGCGAAGAACGAATTGTGGTTAATGGTATTCAGCGAGTGCGCCCACAAATGCAGGTGACTCCGATAGCGACCAATATGGCGAGTGAGCAAGTGCTTGGCCGTTTGCGTCAATCCCAACAGTTGCTAGACCAACAGAATCAGCAGTTAAGCTTAAAGGCTAATGCGCCCGTTCAACAAGGATAAGTTTGCTTATGTTTTCTCAGTTTTTTATTAAGCGGCCAATTTTTGCTGCGGTCATATCGTTGTTGATGTTTATTGGCGGTGCGATAGCTGTATGGCAATTGCCCATTACAGAATACCCAGAAGTGGTGCCGCCTACGGTGGTAGTTACTGCTAACTATCCTGGTGCCAACCCTAAGGTGATTGCTGAAACAGTGGCTTCACCCTTAGAGCAAGAGATTAATGGTGTTGAAGATATGTTGTATATGTCTTCGCAAGCGACCTCTGATGGCCGCATGACTCTCACCGTTACCTTTGCCATTGGTACCGACGTAGACCAAGCGCAAACTCAAGTGCAAAGTCGAGTTGATCGCGCTACGCCCCGTTTGCCTTTGGCGGTGCAGCGTTTAGGCATTGTCACCGAGAAGTCGTCGCCTGATTTAACCATGGTGGTGCATTTAAGCTCTCCTGAAGATCGCTACGACTTACTCTATCTGTCGAACTACGCTGCGCTAAATGTGAAAGATGAATTGGCGCGCATCGAAGGGGTTGGTGCGGTGCGTTTATTTGGGGCGGGTGAATATAGCCTGCGGATATGGCTAGACCCAAACAAAGTGGCGTCTTTAGGGCTTAACCCCAACCAAATTATTAACTCAATTCGTCAGCAAAATCAGCAGGCGGCAGCCGGTAGCTTAGGCGCGCAACCTAGCGGTGAGTCTGACTTTCAGATTTTGATTAACGTTAAAGGCCGTCTAAGTACCATTAGCGAGTTTGAAGACATCATTATTAAAGTTGGCGAGCAAGGCGAAGTGAGTCGCTTAAAAGATGTTGGGCGAGTTGAATTAGGGGCGAATAGCTATGCCTTACGCTCGTTACTGGATAATAAAGACGCGATTGCGATTGGTGTATTTCAAGCGTCTGGCTCTAATGCGATTCAGATCTCTGAAGATGTTCGAGCGCGTATGGCTGAACTTGCAAAAAGCTTCCCTGAAGGTTTGAGCTACGACACAGTCTACGATCCTACGGTGTTTGTACGCGGCTCAATTGAAGCGGTGGTTAAAACTTTATTTGAAGCGGTACTGCTGGTGGTATTGGTGGTGGTGCTGTTTTTACAAACGTGGCGCGCGTCGATTATTCCATTAGTGGCGGTGCCGGTGTCGCTGGTAGGCACCTTTGCTTTCATGCATTTATTAGGTTTTTCACTGAATGCCTTATCGTTATTTGGCTTGGTATTGGCAATTGGTATCGTCGTAGACGACGCCATTGTAGTGGTTGAAAATGTTGAGCGGAACATTGCCGAGGGCTTAAGCCCAGTCGCCGCAACCCAGCGGGCGATGAAAGAAGTGACCGGCCCGATTGTGGCCACCACCTTAGTATTGGCGGCGGTGTTTATTCCTACTGCCTTTATGTCGGGCTTAACTGGGCAGTTTTATAAGCAGTTTGCCTTAACCATCACCATTTCTACCTTTATCTCGGCGATTAACTCTTTAACCTTGAGTCCGGCTTTGGCGGCTCTGTTGCTGAAAGGGCATGACGAACCTAAAGACCGTTTAACCCGCATTATGGACAGCCTTTTTGGTAAGTTTATCTTTGCGCCGTTTAACCGTGTGTTTAATAAAGGCGCCAATGCCTATGGCCGCGTTATTAAGAAAACCATTCGCTTAGCGGCGGTTGTTGGGATTATTTATGTGGGTTTACTGGGCTTAACGGCTTATCAGTTTGAGACCACTCCGACGGGTTATGTACCGGGACAAGACAAGCAATACTTAGTCGCTTTTGCTCAATTACCTGATGCTGCATCGCTGGAGCGCACCGAAGCTGTTGTTAAGAAAATGTCAGAGATTGCGCTGGCTCAACCTGGGGTTGAGCATGCGGTCGCTTTCCCGGGCTTAAGCATTAACGGCTTCACTAACAGCCCTAACAGCGCCATTTTGTTTACGCCTTTAGCTGATTTTGACCAGCGACAAGATCCCAGTTTGTCAGCGAACGCCATTGCTGGGGCGCTAAATCAACAATTTGCCGGTATTCAAGAGGCCTTTATTGCTATCTTTCCGCCACCGCCGGTACAGGGCTTAGGGACGATTGGTGGCTTTAGATTGCAGATCCAAGATAGAGCCAACTTGGGATACGAAGAGCTGGCTAAGGTCACCATGCAGGTAATGCAAAAATCTTGGGCTACGCCAGCGTTAGCTGGAGTGTTTTCTAGTTATCAGGTCAAGGTTCCGCAGTTGGAGTTAGATTTAGATAGAACCAAAGCCATGCAGCAGGGGGTATCGGTTGATGAAGTGTTTGCTACCTTGCAGGCTTATATGGGGTCTACCTATGTGAATGATTTCAATAAATTTGGCCGAACTTATCAAGTGAAGGTGCAAGCCGATGAGTCATTTAGGCAGTCGCCAGAGCAAATCAGTCAGCTTAAAGTACGTAATAATCGTGGCGCTATGATCCCGCTAGGTTCGTTTGTTGATGTCAGCAATACCGCTGGCCCCGATCGCGTGATGCATTACAACGGCTATACCACTGCAGAAATTAATGGTGGGCCAGCTCCAGGCTATAGCTCGGGTGAGGCACAAGCAGCCATAGAGAAAATTTTGGCAGAGACCCTGCCAATAGGGATGACTTACGAGTGGACCGAGTTAACCTATCAACAAAAACTATCGGGTGATACGGCCATGCTGGTTTACCCCTTGGTTATCATTTTGGTGTTTATGGTGTTGGCGGCGCAATATGAAAGCCTACGGTTGCCAATGGCGATAATCTTGATTATTCCTATGACCTTGTTATCGGCGATTAGTGGCGTACTGTTATGGGGAGGTGACAACAACATCTTTACCCAAATTGGCCTGATTGTTTTGGTCGGGTTGGCAACCAAAAATGCCATTCTAATTGTTGAATTTGCCAAAGAGCTACAAGACCAAGGTCGCAGTGTATTAGACGCCGTGCTAGAAGCGTCTCGCTTACGTTTACGGCCTATCTTGATGACCTCTATCGCCTTTATTATGGGGGTGGTACCGATGGTGTTTTCTACCGGAGAGGGGGCTGAAATGCGCCAAGCAATGGGGGTTGCGGTATTTGCTGGAATGATCGGCGTCACCGTGTTTGGTTTGTTGCTGACGCCCTTGTTTTACTACTTACTGGCGAAACGTACCCCCAAACTGAGTGAACAACAGCAAGCTCTTGCGGTGGCCGACCCAGCATTAATGGCTAAGTAAGCCTAGTTGGGTGCCAGTTAAGCTGGCTGCTTAAAAAATAAAACTCCGCAGTTCGTTATATGAGCTGCGGAGTTTTTTAGATCTGGGCGTTTGATAACGAATAGTCTGCGCTAATGGGCTTCGCTATTTAGGTTGTGAGGCCATCATTTCGTTAAGCCCGCCGCCGTTCACTACATGCTGGTAACCCATTGCTTGTAATACCTGTAAAGCATAACCAGAGCGATTTCCAGAGCGGCAATACACCACTATTGCTTGGTTTTTGTCTTTGGTGATTGCCGCAATTTGATCGGCAATCACCGTATGGGGAATGTTATAGGCTTTATCGATATGCCCTTGGGAAAACTCTCCCTCGGACCGCACGTCAATGAGCAGTGCATCTTGTTGCTGTACATTCCGCCAAGCGGTATCCGCGCGTTCAGAGGCATGGCTGGCAGTGATAGTTAAGACACTACATAGCCAAAAACAGCTTAGTAATTTAGTTATCTTCATAGTGTTCCCTTTAATGAAGTTAAATACAGCATTGGTCTAGTTCACCGTAGTCTATCGGCAGATGCAAATAATTATTTTGATCTAAGTAGACTGTTACCACATGTTTAAAACAAAAAAGCCGCTAACAATAGCGGCTTTTCTTACTGATGCTTAATTAAGCGGCATTGGATTTTTCTTGAATTAACCTATCTACTACCGAGGGGTCGGCAAGGGTTGAAGTGTCGCCCAACGAGTCGGTTTCATTGGTGGCAATTTTACGCAGAATACGGCGCATAATTTTACCCGAGCGAGTTTTAGGTAAGGCTTCAGCCCAATGCAAGATATCGGGGGTGGCAATAGGCCCAATCTCTTTACGTACCCAAGCTTTTACTTCTTTATGTAGCTCGGCACTGGCTTCTTCGCCTGCCATTAGGGTGATGTATGCATAGATACCTTGGCCTTTAATCTCATGCGGCACACCTACCACAGCGGCTTCAGAAATCTTAGGGTGAGCCACTAATGCGCTTTCAATTTCAGCGGTTCCCATGCGGTGACCACTGACGTTTAATACGTCATCGACTCGGCCGGTGATCCAGAAATAACCATCTTCATCACGGCGGGCACCATCCCCCGTCACGTAAGTGCCCGGGAAGGTAGAAAAGTAAGTTTGCTCAAAGCGTTCATGGTCACCGTAAACGGTGCGCATTTGGCCTGGCCAACTGTCTTTAATAATTAAATTGCCTTCAGTGGCGCCTTCAAGCTCATTGCCTTCGTTATCCACTAAGGCGGGTTGCACGCCAAAGAAGGGTCGAGTTGCTGAACCCGGTTTAAGGGCGGTTGCCCCAGGCAGAGGCGTAATTAATATGCCGCCGGTTTCGGTTTGCCACCACGTGTCTACAATTGGGCAGCGTTCATCGCCAATAGTACGGTAATACCATTCCCACGCTTCGGGGTTAATCGGTTCGCCTACCGAGCCCATAATGCGCAGGCTGCTACGTTTAGTGCCCTCAATGGCAGCATCACCTTGTGCCATCAATGCACGTATTGCCGTTGGTGCAGTATATAAAATAGTGACTTGGTGTTTGTCGCACACTTCACTCATGCGGGCAGATGTGGGGTAGTTAGGTACACCTTCAAACAAAATAGTGGTTGCGCCGTTGGCTAAGGGGCCATATACCAAGTAGCTGTGACCAGTGATCCAGCCTACATCTGCCGTACACCAGTAGATATCACCAGGATGGTAATCAAACACGTATTTAAAGGTCATGGTGGCATACAGTAAATACCCACCAGTGGTATGCAATACGCCTTTGGGTTTGCCGGTTGAGCCTGAGGTGTACAAGATAAACAGTGGGTCTTCAGCATTCATTGCTTCTGGTGGACAGTCTGCCGGCTGATCGGCGGTAATGTCGTGCCACCACACATCGCGACCTTGGGTCCAGTTAACTTCGCCCCCAGTGCGTTTTAGCACCACTACACTTTTAACAAACTCACACTCAGGGTGTTCTAAAGCTTGGTCTACGTTGGCTTTTAGCGGCACTCCGCGGCCACCTCGTAGGCCTTCATCAGCGGTAATGACATACTTAGAATTAGAATCAATGATGCGCCCAGCTAGGGCCTCTGGCGAGAAACCACCAAATACAATTGAATGCACAGCCCCAATGCGGGTACAAGCCAACATGGCTACTGCTGCTTCAGGCACCATTGGCATGTATAAACACACCACTTCGCCTTTTTTAACCCCTTGGGCTTTCAGTGCGTTTGAAAACTTACACACTTGCTCATACAACTCGTTATAGGTGAGTTTACTGTCTTCTGTTGGGCTGTCGCCTTCCCAGATAATGGCGACTTCGTCACCCCGTTCTTTTAAGTGGCGGTCGATGCAGTTGGCGCTCACATTGAGCAAGCCATCTTCAAACCATTTAATACTAACGTGGCCCGGATCGAAGGACGTATTTTTTACTGTTTCAAACGGCTTAATCCAGTCGAGTAACTCACTACCATGTTTACCCCAAAATTGATCAGGTTGCTCAACCGACTGCTGATACATTTCTAAGTACGTTGGGTCGTCTATTAAGCAGTTTTCTGCAATATTAGGTTTCACCGGGTACAGCTTGTGTTCACTCATGTTCCACTCCTTGCTTCCTCGTTAGAGGCGGGATATCGTCAATGACGTCTCGGATTTTGATATAAGACTCGCACTGACACAGGTTGTCGACAATTAGACTTTTGGTTAATTATTTGTGAATAATAGTAAAATGCTTTATTAATCAAAGTGGTGTTTGTTGTTGCACAACAAAACTGAGAGGCGGCTCACGGCCATTTAACGAATAAACGCGGAAGCGGCTCACTGGTCAGATCAGCAAGCCGATAAAACTAACTACTTAGGTACGACGCTTTGCAGATTAATTGGCGCTAAAAAAGGTCACCGTGTCAGCGGAAAATTGCTCTGAAGGAAGAGTGAAAGGCGCTCAATTGCGCCTTTAGCTTGGCGAGGCTATTTCGCCGAGTAATCGATATTCATGCCTTTGGCTGATAAGCTGAGCACTAAGTGTCCATCAACAATTGCCGCGTTATCTGGAGAAAAGGTCACCAGATTAGACTCAAAGCCCCAATCACCTTTACCCCAACGTTTGTCGTTAAATGTATTGAAATCGTCGCGCCAAGCGAGAGAAAAGTCGCCATTATCTTGGTACTCGTAATACTCCATCCAGTCGACCACTTGGTGAAGGGGGAGGCTGGCAGCGTCAAAACGTCCCACCCAGCCTACCGCTTCAGAAATCCAAATATTCATGCGGTAGCTTTGTGGAATATCGCGCATTGCCACCACTTGTTTCGAACGTTCTGCGGTGTCGTGGCGAATGGTTTCACCGTCTACTTGCCAAATGATTTCATCGGGAGTCCAAGTGATGGCGTATTCAACAAATTCTTCAAGCTGAGGGACGTTGTGATTTTTTTCGCTGTGCTTACGTTTGTTAAGTTTTCCGGTGATTAAGTTGGTTTGTAATTGCTGAGGCGTTTTACCAATGGCTTCAAAATCAATTTCGCTCCAAGGAATGCCGTTGCCTTGCCACGATTCATTGTCGTAGGTAAAAAATGACGATACGACGCCTGGCTCCGAGACGAGTTTCATTCTTACCACAAATTTGCCATAAAGCACTTTGTCGTTACTGTAGACTTCTGCGCCAAATAGCGGTGTTTTGCTGCTATTTAGGGCTCCGCTCTTGGCTAAGGTGTCTTGATTTTCTTGGTTGGCTGATAGCGAGGAACAGCAAAGGAGTAATAGTAACGCGGCTTTTTTCATTGGTATTTCCATTTATTCAATCCGATGGCCTAAAGCTATCTAATTACGGGCACTGCTACTAGCGCAGAATGGAGGCAGTTTCTAAACTTGTGATTGAAGGGGATGTTGTGGAATTTACTATGAAACTCATGCTTGTTGATCAGCAATCAATAGATTGAAAGAGGCGGTTATCGGCCATATTGATGGGCCCGGTTAAGGCTCGCTTAACTGCGGTGTTTTGGCGTGGCGCTAGTGGGGCGCGGGCCAAGGTTTAGCCGTAAGTAAATCATAGCGGCGGTAATCGCATCATCGATGGCTTGATGACGTCCTAAAAGGGGAATGTTTAAGCTGCTACAAATGTGTTCAAGGTCGAGATTGGGGCTAATACCCACATGTTCCACATGCACTTTATCTGCAAACATGCGCCCTACATCAATCAGTGGATTGACTAATTTGAAACCATACAAGCTTTGACAGTGGCGGTTAAGAATGCGCTGGTCGTAAGCAATGTTGTAGCCCACGAGAGGTCGAGCGCCGATAAACTTGAGTAACGCCGGCAAGGCTTCTTCAATACTGCAGCCTTGCATCAGATCACTATGCCTTAAACGGTGAATTTTTATCGAGTCGCCCGCCAGTTTGTCGGTGGCGCGAACTTTGGCATCAAAAGATTGGCTGGCTAATATAGTATTTTTGCTAATGATGACTGCGCCAATTGACACTATATCTGCAAGTTTGGTGTCTAGGCTGGTGGTTTCTAGATCTAGAGCGACACATTCATTACCTTGATACCTTTGGAACAAGTCGGCATAGGGGCTGTGTTTAAATTTTCGTTTATATAGGTAGCGTCGCAGCATGCTTAAGCCTAGTAATCACGAATATTAAAATGTAGCGCTAGCTGCTGTTTAAATTTTTTCACTACATGCAGCCCATGCCTCAGTAAGTCTCGCTGACTATGGTTTAGCTGGTCGACTCTTAGCACATGGTAATCTTGCTGCTCGTCGGCGGGAAATAGTTGCTGAATCCTTAATTTAAAGAAGAGTAGCAAGGCTTCGGTAAGATTGGCGGCTACATCGGCATCAAGTACCTTGAGTTGCGCTAATTGCTCAATTCTCTCAAGGGTATTGGTTGGGCTAATCGATTTTTCTAATGCGAGTGCTCGCACCCCATGAACGATCGGAAAAATACCGCCTTTTTTGATGTCTAAACCGGCTTGTTTTGACTTGATGTTGCCAAATAAGGTGAGCGGAGTATGAAACTTCAGTGCCGGTTGAGCGAAGAATGCCAAAGTGACACTGCGATTGGCCATTTGACTCATTAGGTCTTTGCGCAAGCGGCGGATTAAGCTTTTATTGCCCGCAATAGCATGCGCGTCGAGCACAATGGCTAAATTCATCATGGCCTCGCCGTGCCCGGTTTCTATCCAATCGGCAATGGTGGCACTCCATTGGCTTTGTGTTTGTACCCATTGTGGATTGTTGACCATGATGTTGCCTGGGCATTGCGGGTAACCTAGCTTAAGCAAGTACTCACTAAACTGCGCGAGTTGCTGTTGTTTTTCTGGCCAATCGTAGCCATCTTCGATGACTAAGCCGTTATCTTGGTCTGTTTTTACGATTTGCTCGCCACGCCCTTCACTGCCCATCACCATTAAACAAACGTGGCTATGGTGCTGGCTGTCGACGGACAAATCGAACACCCGGTTAATGATTTGCTCGTTCATGGTGGCAAGCAGTTTCATGATGAATAAAGTACGAATACCGTTGTTACAGAGGTTCTCTACCAGTTTATTGAGAGTAAGGGCGGCTTCTTCTAAATCTTCTATGCTGGATGCGCGGGCTATTCTTAGGGCCAATACATGTGAGTGGGTTGAGAATAAACTGAGAAGGTGAGCCATCTCTAAGATACCAATGATTTTTTGGCTATCTTTCACGACCACACGCTCAATGCTATTGCGGGTCATCAGCAGCATGGCGTTAAACAGAAAATCCCCTTTGTTTACGCTAATCAAATTGAAGTTTGCTAACTGGCTGACCGGTGTATCTAAAGACTGGTGAACCAGTACCGCAGCGTGTAATAAATCGGTACCCGTTAACATGCCAAAACAGCCGTCGTGATTCACCAGTAATGATTCTAGCTTTTGTTCGCGCATGATCATGGTGGCTTGCTGCAGTGACGTTTCCCCTTCGATGACTACGGCGGGTTGTACATTGCGCTCATCAATGGTGGTAAGAATAAACTCGGCCAGATTTTTATTACCCTCACGTGATTCAATTAGTTGATGATGAGAGGCTAAATCGCGTTGAAAGTAGTCGCCAAAGTCACTGTTTTCACTGACCAGTTGGCGAAATATCTGACTGGGCAGGGCATAACAAAGGGTTTCTTCTAGGGCCACGTAGTCGTGTTTAGCATAGCCACCAAACTGCGAGCGAACGTCAAACCAATCTTCTACCGTGTAGTGAGCAAATACCTCGTCGTTATTGTCTGCTCGTTCTTCTACTTGGCCTTTAATGACGATAAATAATGAAGATGCTTGCGCGCCAGCGGTCACTATTTTTTGTTGGCTTTGAAAATAGTGTATATCTAGACTGGTTGATACCAGTTGTCGCTGGCTGGGTTCTAGTTGATCAAAAGGTGGGTGTTGGAAGTTAAAATCGGTACTCATGTTCCCGCCTTTAAGGTTGCTAAGTCTACGTATTTATCACAGATAAGCATGTCGTTTTTTGCTAACTTAACCTAGACGACTTTAGTCTAAACGAGAGTTGTAAGCCCTGTACACGCTGTACATTAGGCCCTACTGTGAATCAAAAGGAAGCTGATTCAATATGCAAATGGTGAGTGAAGGTTGGTTGGTGATTCCCCTTTCTTTGGCGTATTTAGGGGTGTTGTTTTTCATTGCCTATTATACCGATAAAATTTCTAGCGCTAGGTTGAGGTGGCAGCCGGCTTTTTATAGCTTTTCAATCGCGGTTTATTGTACCTCGTGGACTTTTTACGGCACGGTAGGCCAAGCCAATCAAAATCTACTGTCTTTTATTCCGGTTTACCTTGGCCCTTTATTGCTGTTTTTGTTTGGCTGGAAGTTACTGGCGCGGATAATTTTAATTGCCAAGCGCGAGCATATCACCACCATTGCAGACTTTATTGCCGCTCGGTACGGCAAGTCGCAAACCCTTGCCGTGGTTATTTCTCTGATCTGTATTGTTGGTGTTTTACCCTATATTGCATTGCAGCTTCGAGCCATTGTGATGGGGTTAGATCTGTTTGGCGGAGATGCCATGCGAGAAGCGGTGGGTAAGGGCAGTAGCTCACAAATCGCCTTGTTTGTGAGTATCGCGTTGGCGATTTTCACCATGCTGTTTGGTACTCGACATATAGATGCAACTGAACACCACCGAGGGGTGATTGTAGCCATTGCATTTGAATCCTTGGTCAAGTTGGTGGCTTTTGTGTGTGTTGGCTTGTTGGCGGTATCAATCTTGTGGGATTTACCCTTAGCCGCGCAGCAAAACGTGAGCCAGTCTTTAGCGCTTAAATGGCAGCAAATCAGTATCGCCGATGTGAGTGATTTGCTGGTGGCCAGCTTATTGGCGATTGCCGCCGTGATATGTTTGCCTAGGCAGTTTCATGTGACCGTGGTTGAGAACAATCAACTGAGTGATTTACATACCGCCCGTTGGCTATTTCCTAGCTACTTATTGTTGTTGGCTATTTTTGTTTTACCGATTGCCTTTGCGGGCGATTATTTGTTACCCGCAGGCACGCCAGCCGATAACTTTGTGATTAGTTTACCCTTGCAAGCGGGGCATGATTTTCTGGGCATGGTAGCCTTTTTGGGGGGAACCTCAGCCGCTAGTGGCATGGTTGTGGTTTCTACCATTGCCTTGGCAATTATGGTGAGTAACGATTTGGTGTTGCCGCTATTGTTAAAAAAAGGAGGGTTGAATCGACGCAACTTTGCCCAGTTTAGTGAGCTATTGCTGAACGTTCGCCGCACCACTATTTTGGTTATTCTGTTGCTCGCTTGGGGCACCTTTTTAATGCTCGGCGAGATAGCTAATCTGGCCGACATTGGATTTTTGTCTTTTGGCGCGATAGCGCAATTAGCTATTCCGCTGTTATTTGGCTTGTACTGGCGAGAGGGTAATCGCACGGGTGTGTATGCAGGCCTTATTGTTGGCATGACCCTTTGGCTACTTAATCTACTGAATATTACGGGCAGTTTACCCTTGTTGTGGCCTAACGTTGCGTTGACGCCTAATGTGGTTGAATGGCTCACCGCACCACAATGGCAAAATGCCCCGCTTATCTCTAATGACAACTGGGGCATAGTGCTCAGTTTATTGGGTAACTTATCGGCTTATATTCTGGTGTCGAAACTTTCTAGTCCAGCGGTGTCTGAGTGGTTACAAGCCAGTAATTTTGTTGGGCAAAATGGTAAAAGTGATGATGCCGGCGCGCTATACCAATCTAAGGTGAGTGTGGAAGAGTTGCACATGTTGGCATCGCGTTTTTTAGGCACGCAACGGATTAGCGAAAGTTTTCAGAAGTACGCGGCGTCGCGCAGTGTGCAGCTCAGTCCTAACCAACAAGCGCCAGTAGAGCTGATTGCTGAAACCGAACGTATGTTAGGCGGGGTATTTGGCTCATCGTCTGCGCGTTTGGTGTTGGGCTCTGCCTTGCAGGGCAAGCAGGTGCAGCTGGAAGAGTTTGCCTCCATCGCCGAAGAAGCCTCAGAGCTATTACAGTTTAATAAGCACTTGTTGCAAGGAGCCATTGAGCATATTGATCAAGGTATTGCGATTGTTGACCGTGAATTAAAATTGGTATCGTGGAATCGACGCTATACTGAACTATTTGAGTTTCCTAACGGTATGATTGTGGTGGGGCGACCGATAGAAGAGGTGATTCGGCATAACGCCGTGAATGGCTTATGTGGTCCCGGCGACATTGAAGAACATGTTGAGCGTAGGGTTGAGCATTTACGCCGTGGTAACAGCCATACGTCTTCAAGGATCCGCCGTGATGGGCGAGTGATCCAAGTGCAGGGTAATCCGATGCCCAACGGCGGGTATGTGATGACGTTTAGTGACATTACTACCTTTCGCCAAGCCGAAGACATGTTGAAACAAGCCAATGAAATTTTAGAAGCGAGGGTTGCCCAGCGCACTCAACAGCTGTCTTCAATCAACCAGCAGCTAATGCAAGCTACTGATTCCGCCGAGCAAGCCAACCAATCTAAATCGCGCTTTTTGGCGGCGGTAAGTCATGATCTAATGCAACCCCTTAATGCGGCAAAGCTGTTTGTAGGCTCTTTGCTTGAGTCTAGCTTAGCGACAGATGCTAAGTTTTTAGCCGCCAGTATTGATAAATCCTTGTACTCTGCAGAAGAAATTATTAGCGATTTGTTGGATATTTCTCGCTTAGAGTCAGGCCGCGTGGAAGTGAGCAATGAGCAATTTGAGATAGGCCATTTGCTCGATCATATTCATGCTGAATTCATACCGTTAGCTCAGCAGCAAGGCGTTGAACTAAAATTGTATGCCAGTAAGCTGACGGTAAGTAGCGATAGCAAACTGCTGCGGCGTATATTGCAAAACTTCTTAACTAACGCCTTGCGCTATAACCCTGACGGCAAGGTGCTGCTGGGTGCTAGACGGAAAGGTAACTATTTACGTTTAGAAGTATGGGACAACGGTCCGGGCATTGATAAGAGTAAGCAACAACAAATTTTTGAAGAGTTTCAACAGCTTAATAAGTCGGGTAAAGCGCGTGAAGAAGGCTTGGGTTTAGGGTTGGCGATTGCACAGGGGTTTGCTGAATTATTAGAAATTCCCATTGGGGTTGAGTCTACTCCAGGCAAAGGTTCGGTTTTCTACATATCGGTACCGATTGTTGAGGCGCTAAATATCCATAAAGAACGGCCGCAAGAACACGACAATATTAACACCACCCAAGGCGCAAAAGTGTTATGCATTGACAATGAACCGGCCATCCTAGCCGGTATGGAAAGCTTGTTGGGGCGTTGGGGTTATGAAGTGGTGTGCTGTGAAGATGCAGAGCTGGCTGAAGAGTTAATCGACGGGGGCTGGACACCAGAGCTAATTTTAAGTGACTATCATTTAGACCACGATAAAACCGGTTTAGAAGCGTTACAGCGATTAATTCACCAGCGCAAACTCTCTTGCCATGGGATAGTGGTTAGTGCTGACCGGCATACCGATCTTATTGACCGTGTGCGCGCTCAAGGTTTCGCTTATTTAAGTAAACCTCTAAGACCGCTGCGGCTAAAGAAATTGTGTCAGCAGTTATTAAACAGTAAAACGGCGGCTAATTATTGGTTAAAACCTAATGGCTAATGGCGAGAAAGTAAGGCAATAAATAGCCCAGCGCTTGGCTGGGCTATTCTTACTAAAAAGAATTGTCGTCGGGGCTCGGCTCTAACTCTAATTGCTGCAAGGCGATGACTGCTTGAGTACGATTTTTCACGTTTAGTTTGCGGAAGATGGCGGTAACATGCGCCTTAATGGTGGCTTCTGAAACATTTAGCTCATAGGCTATTTGCTTGTTTAATAAGCCTTCATTAAGCATCACTAATACTTTATATTGCTGCGGCGTTAGGCTGGCTAAGCGTTCTGCCAGTGGGTCTTCTTCTACATGGTTAGCAAACGATATTCCTTCGGGGAACCAATCATCCCCTTCAATAATATGTTGAATAGCTGCAACCAACTGCTGCAAAGGTGTTGATTTAGGGATAAAGCCAGTAGCGCCAAGTTGTTTGGCTTTTTGCACGACACTGGTTTCTTCGCTGGCTGAGATCACCACAATAGGTAGATCTGGATATTGGCCATGCAAGTGGGTAAACGCTGAAAAACCATTGGCTCCTGGCATTTTCAAGTCAAGCAACAGTAAGTCAGGTTCGCGCTGCAAATCAAGAAGCTTGAGTAAATCATTTACGTTTTCGGCTTCGAGTAATTGAGCATCGGGAACGGCAGTTTGTACTGCCTGCTGAAGAGCACTACGAAACAAAGGGTGGTCATCAGCAATAATGATCTTGTAGGTATCTTCCATAATGAGGGTCATCTGCCTTTTTTTTGAACATAGCACCAAGCAGACACGGTTTCAATTTGCTTACCGCTTAACTGTGAAGGCCGAGCAAAGTTCCCATGCCAAGCAGCGTTGTACCGCTAAATCGGTTCACCCATTGCTGATAGCGTTGTAGCTTAATTTGAACCTTATGGTGCGACAATATTCGTACTAAAACATACCAAAGAACGGCCGTTTCTAATAACAGCGCGGCGCCTAAAATCAGCTTATGACTGAGCAGGGTTTCGCTACCAATAAATTGGCTGAATACACTCACCACAAATACCAAGATTTTGGGATTAAGTAAGTTGCAGGCAATGCCACTTAAGAGTACTTTTTTGTTGCCTTTAGGGTGCGGGTTGGCGGCTAAATCGAGTAGCTCTGAACGAGTAAATAGGGTTTTTAAGCCAAGAAATACCAGGAAACCAGCGCCGCTCCAACGAAGTATTTCAAACAGCATTGGTGATTGCTTAATAAGGATAGACAGCCCTGCAATGGCTAAACCAATATGAATACTGAATCCCAGTAACACCCCTAGAACACACCAAGCGGCTTGGCGTTTACCACTACTGGCATGACGTAATACCATCACCATATCGGGGCCTGGGCTTAGCATGCCTAATAGGTTAATCAGTAGTAATGCACTTAAGGCTTCTAACACGGGAGGTCCTTGAAAAATGAGAACAATCGAAAACTGGCGCTAGTCTAATCACTAAAGCTAACTATATATATGGAATTTTAGTGCTTACTAGTATTCCATTTTGGAATTTAATAAGGGCGAGGAAAAGTACGACGCTGGATTCATTAGTTATTGGATTTGTGATCAGGGTAAATAAATCACAAGGCTACATTGATATGGGTTAAAAATAGCCTAAAAGGTGAGTGTTAGGCTTTTAGGCAGTGACTCACTTGGTCACTGGTGCTTTTTAAAGCGACATCTAGTGGTACTCAGCGATAAGGATAAAACATGCAAGCAGCCTCGGTATCGATGAACAAATATATATTGTGGTTTTCGGTGGTGTACCTGTGTAGCTCTGTGCTGTTTGGTTTGGTCGTGTGGCACATGGAATTAGCGTCAAATAGCTGCTTGGGGATATTAAGTTTGATGCTAGCCGCCCTCGTCGCAGTTCAAGTTTTTGTTAAAGACCAAGGGCGCACCTTAAGCCGCGCTGAAATATGGCTGCTGAGTATCTACTCGTGGTTGGTGTCGGTGGTTATTTCTTTGGTCACTGTTGCGGCGGTATTTATTCACTCATTTTATCAAATATACGGCTTACTTTATTGGCTAGATATACGCGCAGAAGCATTGGCATGGTTAACCGAGTTGTCAATTGATTTACACGCGCTATACGCCATTATTACCCTGGTTTTGCTGCTGTTTTTTGGCGTCACGCGTTTAGCCTATGGCTTGGCGAATCTAGCCTTTAACAAACACAACCCGTTATTGGGCGCGAACAGAGTGGCTGATAATAAATAGCGTGTAATAATGGTTAAGGCCTATTGAGGGTAGGGGCAATGCTTGCAGCCGTTGCCGCAACAGCTGCCACGCTTTAAGTGGTACCAAGCACTAAACACCATTAAGCCATCAACCATAGTGTAATCAATGTGCGCTTGTAAGGCTGCCTCGGCTTGATGATAACGGGCTGCTTGTTCAAGCATTTGTCGGTGCGGCGTGTTTGCTATTAGCTCCTGCAGCTTTTCACCCAGTTTTTTAGATAAACAGCTCGAACAATAACAGGCGCGTTGCTGCATATCAGCGCTTACCGGTAATAGTGCCGGCATGCTCATGCACCAGCAATCGATGTCGGCGCTGCAGGCTAGCTCTGTGCCACAGCTGGGGCAGTTTGAGGATAGTTGTTGGTTTTCTCTATTCCTGGTTTTACTCATACATTGCCCCTCGTTTGATTTACTGTTTATTAAAAACTGTTTTGCTGGCTGGCTTAAGCTAGGCATTACCATTCACCCGTTCTAAAAAGCCAGCGAAACCCGCAACCAGGAAGGATTAAACAAAGCATTATCGTAGTCTCTTAGCCATTAATCACTTAAGCCATTGCTTTATGGATCTGTTGTCTAAACCAACTATGAGCAGGATCATGATGATTGCGATGGTGCCAAATTAATGAATACTCAAAATCGTTGGCATCAAAAGGCAAGGCAACCATGGCCAATGGTCTTTGCTTCACCAGTTGCTGAGCAATCTTGGCTGGCAGGGTCAATATAAAGCGGGTCTCGCATAAAATTTGAACGGTCGCAGGATAAGAAGAAGCACTAAATTGAATTTGTCTCTGTAGGCCTTGTTTGGCCAAGTAGCGGTCAATATGTGAGTTTTTGTCAGCGCCAGTAGTAATAATAGCGTGGGGATAACGGCAGTAATCACTCACAGTAGCTTGCGGTAACGCTAAATAAGGGTGTTGCTTATGCATTAAACACACGAGGTGATCGGTGCCTAAGGTAGTGGCATGTAATTCGGTGCTATCTTGTGGTGGCAAGGTCATGCCTAAGTCTACTTCACCACTGTGCAGCAAGCGGTTGGTAGTATGGTCCCAGTTGCAAAGTTCAATGTTTAGTTGGGGGGCTTGCTGATAAATTCCGCCTAATACTCTTGGTAGTAAGTGCTCGCTAACGTAGTCTGAGGTGGCAATACAAAAAGTACGTTGGCACAGGCTGGGCTCAAAAGCTTGTTGGTGCAACAAGTTTTCTACGGCGTCGAGTAAAGGGGCGACTTGCGCCTTAAGCTCTAAGCCTTTTGGCGTGGCTTGCAGTTGACCCTTTACTCTTACCAAGAGTGGGTCGCCAAACACTTCACGCAACTTGGCTAGGTGTTTACTCATCGCCGATTGGCTCAAGTGCATTTTTTCGGCTGCGCGAGTCACACTTTGTTCTTGTAAGAGGTAATAAAGGGCACTAAGCAGATTTAAATTAATTTTACCGAGCTGCATTTAGCGTTCCATTGGCGATTTTTAGCCTAGCTTACTTGGCCTTAGCTACACTGTATAGCGCGCAGTGAAGATCTGTTATATCACTCATCGTTATGTTTTTTTCTAATTGAGTTTTTTCACGTTAATTTTGCTTTGGTGAGCGCAATCACTGTTTTGTTTGTTAACAAGATTTTAACCTTCACTATTTTATAGCTTGGCTCCCGAAAGTGAATTTTCATAACCTCTGATCTGGAAAACATAATGATTATTAACTAGCCACATCGTTATGATGTAAGCGCTTACATATGGAAGTGATAAACAAATTTAGAAGTGAGAAATAGATGTTATTACTGAAAAAATTATCAATAACCCAATTGATTTTGGCAACCTTTTCACTGTTATGTATTGTTGTTCTCGCGCTAGGTTTAGTGGCATGGAAGCAAATGCAGCAGGCCGAGACAACGATGGGGGAAGTTATCACACAGGCTTTTCCATTGATGGAGCAAACCAACAAGCTCGACCGCAGTTTAGCGGCGGTTGACCAGGTTCTTAACCAAGCTATTCAAGAGCGTGACGGGCAACGAGTTAATCAGCTTATTCAAGATTATCAGCTGCGGGTGGCAGACTACCATGAGGCCGAAGCAGGCTTAGTGAATTGGTTAACAGAACACGGCGTTGAAAGTGAAAGCTTTAGCCAGGTTCAAGAGCAAAACCAAGCCCTCTTTGAAGATGCCGAAAGCTTATTGGAACTTCACCAAGATGTCATTTCTAGTAGCGCCTCATTAGCTGAGCGTACCGCCACTTTCCAAGGAATATCACTGCGAATCAACTTGTTATTAGGTCAGCAGTTTGATGAAAATGACACCGGTGTATTAAAGCTGATGTTAGAGGCGGTAACTAACGATTTATCGGCTATGCAATTGGCTACGATCAACGTCCTTAATTCATCTGATCCCAGAGAAGTGTCGAAACTGATATCGGAAAACCGCGAGACCAAAGTATACGTTGAAGAAGACTTTGGCGAGTTTGCTATTGCTAAAGAGTTAAAAACCGCCAGCGGCGAACATGAGTTAGTAACCCAAGTTCCGTGGTTATTGGATGAGTTAACAGCCTTTGGCGGCTTACTAGGCCAATACCAACAGTATTTGATTAAGCAGTTTAAACTGATGAAGTTGAAAGATTCTATTTCTCAGCAACTTGATGCGGTACAGGCTAACTTAAATCTGCTCAACGCAGAAAGCCAGCAAGCTACCGAGCAACAGATTGAAGATGCTTCAGCGAGTATCTCAACGTTAATTAGTAGCGGCGCGATCGTGATTCCTCTCACGGTATTGTTTTGCCTCGTTATGGGACTGGTTATTCAACAGTTAATTAAAGCGCCACTTAAACAAATTATCCTTACCTTAAAACATCTAGCCGAAGGGGATTTAAGCCAGCGTTGTGCCTACGAGAGTGGTAATGAATTTGGTTTACTGAGCAGCCAACTTAATCAGGTAATCAATCAGCAACGTGATACGGTAACGATGATTAGAGATAAAAGTGAAGCGCTAGGGCAGGCTTCTACAGTTAACCGCGAGCATGGTAACGAAATGCTCAAACAACTTGATGAGCAGCGCAGCCAATGTATTACCGTGTCGGCGGCTATGACAGAGATGGAGCAAGCCATTCAAGATGTGGCTCGCCGTGCTGAATCTGCAGCCCAAGGTATGCGAGAAATTGGCGATAGTACTCAGCAAGGGGTTACCTTAACTGAAAATGCTTTGGAGAATAATCAAACATTAGCCAGTAACATTGCTAGCTCAACAGATCGGGTGAAGCATGTTGTAGAGAGTAGTAATGCTATATTTGGCATCTTAGAAGTGATTGAAGGTATTACTCAGCAAACTAACTTATTAGCGCTAAATGCTGCCATTGAAGCGGCGCGTGCCGGTGAGCAAGGCCGAGGTTTTGCGGTAGTGGCCGATGAAGTAAGACAGTTAGCTCAGCGTACCGCTTCTTCTACCACTGAGATTCAAACTATGATCGGTGGTTTACAAGAAGATACTGAACTGGCCGTTAAAGAGATTGAATTATGTAACAAGAGTATGGAGTTAAATGCCAGTAATGTGACGGCGATTAATAGCCAAATTCTTGAGATAAATACCCATATAGAACGCTTGTCACTGTTAAACGAAGAGATTAGCGTGGCTACCAGTCAACAGCAAACGACAGCAGTAGATGTGTCTTGCAGTATGGAAACAATTTCTAGTGCGGCGCAGCAAAACTTAACCGTGGTAACTGAACTTAATCGCTCGAGTGATGATTTGGAAGCGGTTGCCAAAGAGCAAGTGGGCTTGGTGCAAGGTTTCAAATTTAGCTAGTGAGATGGGTTAATAATAAAACCACCGAGAGGTGGTTTTTTTATGTCTGTTATAAGCCGTTTAGTATGAGGTGAGCATTAAAAGCTTCTGCATTCATAAAGCCAGTGACCCTAGCTTGGTGCAACTCCTCGCCTGCGGTGTTAAACAGTAACAAAGTCGGTAAGCCTAGCACTTGGTAATGGCTAAGCAGTTTGATGGCGGTAGCGTTGGTTTTAGTGACATCGGCTTGCAACAACACCATTTCAGCTAATTGTGCCGCTACCACGGGATCATGAAAGGTTTCTTTTTCAAAGGCCTTACAAGCGGTGCACCAGTCTGCGTAGAAATCAACTAATACAGGTTTGCCTTGAGCGGCTGCGGCATCGAGCTGCTGTTGCATTTCTGCAAGGTTAGCGACTTGAATAAACTCACCCTGTTTTAGGTTTGCAGGGGGGCTAATTAGCGGCTGAACGACCCAAAACAAGGTCAGCGCCATGATGGCGAGCAAGCAGAGTTGACGAACGGTTTGCCAAGCACTTAAGAGCGTTAGTCGGTTTTGGTGATAGTAGTAAGCACTTGCACCTATTATTAGGAGAGCCCAAAGTGCGCGAACCAACAGCTCTGAGATAAAGCGCTCAAGCAATATAATGGCGACGGCTAATAACATCACCCCAAAGAAGCTTTTTACATGTTCCATCCACACGCCAGCTTTAGGTAATAAGCGGCCACTGCTCGCCCCAAGCATCAATAAGGGTAAGCCCATGCCCAAACTCAAGCTGTATAAGGTGATTGCGCCTAGTGCGATGTTACCGCTTTGGGCTACATAAATGAGTACGCCCGATAAGGGCGCTGCCGTACATGGTGAGGCTACCAAGCCTGAAATCATGCCCATAATGGCCGCTCCAGACATCGAACCAGTTTGTTGCTGGTTACTGATCCCGTTAAGTTTTTGTTGAATAGAGCTCGGCAGCTGCAGCGTAAATACCCCAAACATTGATAAGGCTAACACAACAAACAGGAGTGCTAGGCTGGCCAAAATGACCGGATGTTGTAAGGCCGCTTGAAACTGCAAACCGGCGCTAGCAACGACTAGGCCCAGTGCGGTAAAAGTGAGAGCCATACCTTGAACGTAGGCCATCGACAAACTAAATGCGCGCTTGCTGCTGAGCTGTTTACCCGAGCCGGCGATGATGCCCGTGAGTATCGGGTACATAGGAAATACACAAGGGGTGAACGCTAAACCAATACCTAGCGCAAAAAACAACAATGTATTTAACCACATGTTGTTATTGGTAAGGCGATCAGCCAGCACCCATTGCTGGCTGATAGGCACTGAGTCGACATTTTTTTGTTGATTAGTGGTGGGGGCTTCGGCCGTATCTACAAGCTTATTGGTGTCGTCAGAGACCGTTAGGAATACTTGTTTGGTTTCGGGTGGGTAGCACAGGCCTGCTTTAGCGCATCCTTGGTAGCTGACTTCGATTTTGTTGGCGTTATCAAGCAGCGATAAGGGAATAGCGAACGTGATGTCCTCAGGGTAAATCGTCACTTCGCCAAAGTAGGGGTCATTATAAGGCTGCCCTGGCGGTAAGTAAGTGCTTAGCTCAATTGCTTGTTGATTGACCGTGATGATGAACTGCTGTTGGTATAAGTAATATTGGTCAGCGACTTGCCAGCTTAAATGTAGTTGCTGGTCTTGTTCTAGATAGTTAAAAACAAATGCGCTATCTACCGGCAAAAAATCAGCCACGTTGCTGCTAGGAGAAGTGTTTAAACCGGGCAGTTGATCTAATAGGTTTTCCGCCTGAGCGCTTAGGCTTAAGCTTAAGGCAAATAGTAATGTAAAAATTGGTTTAGCCATGTGAGGTTTTCACTCGCTCCTTGTTTCAATTGACAGCGCAATAGCGTCAAGACATCTCTAGGGATATTACTGCTGCAAATAACACTGTAATGGATTTAACCACCGAAAAAGAGTGTTAATCTGCAATTACCGCTCTTATCTGGTGTCTATTTTTTCTTGCCAGCGATAGATAGACCCGAGTTGTGGCAAAATGTTAACACAAGCTGCGCGTTTTTTTTAAGCGGCGGAGCAGCAAAGCGCTGAGCTGAGTCCATACTAAAGACGTTAGGTATTACACACTAGGGTTTGAAGAGATATAGAGGCTGATTATTTGTGCAGCAATTGGATTTAGACCTTTAAATTTGCTAGCAAAGCCCTCATATTTTAGTCTTAGTTGATGAAGCCTTTATTACGCTTCGCCATTACCAGAGGATTTACGCCTTGTTTTTATATGTATTTTTATTATTTGCGGGCCTGTCATACGCTGAAATTTATGTGTTAATTCAGGTGGGTAGCCAAATGGGAGCGCTAAGCGCAATTGCTCTCACTATCTTAACCGCCTTGGTCGGAGCATCGTTAGTTCGTAGCCAAGGGTTACAAACAGCATTTCAAGCTCGTACCGCCATGGAGCGAGGCGAAACGCCAGCTCAGCAAATGATTGAAGGCTTAATGCTAATTGTTGCTGGTGCAATGTTAGTGATGCCAGGTTTTATCACCGACTTTTTTGGTTTAATGATCCTATTACCGCCACTACGCGCTTTGCTCGCCTCCCGCGTTTTAAAGTCACAAATGTTGAAAATGCAATCGGTGAAATTTCAAACGCCACCAGGTGCTGGAGCTGATGTTAAAGATGCTAACCCTCTTAAAGGAGGAAACGTAGAAGATAAGCCCGGTAACACCATTGAAGGTGAGTTTGAAAGAAAGGACGACTAAAACGAAAAAAGAAGGGCATGCGCCCTTCTTTTTTAGAAAGTTTTCTTTCTTTTAGTGTTTGGTGGTAACCACTCGAGGGTTTAAGCCCTTACTCGTAGACAGAAAAGAATCAAACTCGTCGGAGCGAAGATGTTCTTCAGCTTCTTTAAAACTACCTTGAAATGGTAAGTAAACCGTTTTTTCTTTAGTAAGAAATCCGCTTAAACGCTCAAATGCAATATAGATCTGCTGCATGCTAAGATGCTCCCGCTGTTACGCTAAATAGAACCAATCTTCTGTTATCAGCTTGTTGCCAATTTGTTGGTATATTTATCTTGTTAGACCAGTAAGTGTGATCCTGCTCAAATCTTTATTTGGTTTCAAGTCTTTTTTGTAAAATTTGCTACTGAAAATGTTTTCATTTTGATATTGGGTAAGTTTTTGAGATAAAAAACTGAAAATTTTTTGCTCTGCCCCCTTGTATGCGCCTGTAATGACCCCCATCTTATTTGCAAGATTAAGTTTGTAACCGTCGGTTACAGACCTATAAATGAAACTAGATTGTTTTTTTAAGGAGAGATGGCAATGAATATCCGTCCGTTGCATGACCGCGTTATCATCAAACGTAAAGATCAAGAAAGTAAATCAGCTGGTGGCATCGTGCTTACAGGCTCTGCAGCAGAAAAATCAACCCGTGGCGAAGTTCTCGCTGTAGGTAAAGGTCGTATGCTTGAAAACGGTACGCTACAAGCGCTAGACGTTAAAGTTGGCGATACCGTTGTATTCAATGAAGGATACGGCACCAAAACTGAAAAAGTTGACGGTGAAGAAGTACTGATCATGTCTGAATCAGACATTCTGGCAATTGTAGAATAATCTCCCTTTTTCTTTATT
This sequence comes from Agarivorans sp. MS3-6, assembly GCF_054112545.1. Taxonomy (NCBI): domain Bacteria; kingdom Pseudomonadati; phylum Pseudomonadota; class Gammaproteobacteria; order Alteromonadales; family Alteromonadaceae; genus Agarivorans; species Agarivorans sp. MS3-6. The sequence continues at coordinate 2,847,021 of NZ_CM134202.1, forward strand.
AAGAAAAAGCTGAACACATTTTAGGAAAAAATCATGGCAGCTAAAGACGTATTATTTGGTAATGATTCTCGCGGCAAAATGTTAGCCGGCGTAAATGTTCTAGCAGACGCAGTAAAAGTAACGCTGGGCCCTAAAGGCCGCAATGTAGTGCTAGACAAATCTTTCGGCGCACCGACTATCACTAAAGATGGTGTATCTGTGGCGAAAGAAATTGAACTTGAAGACAAGTTTGAAAACATGGGCGCGCAAATGGTGAAAGAAGTTGCTTCTCAAGCCAACGAAGCCGCCGGTGACGGAACAACTACCGCAACTGTATTGGCTCAAGCCATTGTAAGCGAAGGCCTTAAGGCAGTAGCTGCAGGCATGAACCCAATGGATCTTAAGCGCGGTATCGACAAAGCGGTAATCGCAGCAGTAGAAGAACTTAAAGGTTTGTCTGCACCGTGTGCTGACACTACAGCCATTGCTCAAGTAGGTACTATTTCTGCTAACTCTGATGCCACCGTGGGTAACATCATTGCAGAAGCAATGGAAAAAGTAGGCAAAGAAGGCGTAATTACTGTTGAAGAAGGCCAAGCGCTAACTGATGAGTTAGACGTAGTTGAAGGTATGCAGTTTGATCGCGGTTACCTATCTCCTTACTTCATCAACAACCAAGAGAATGGCACGGTTGAATTAGACAACCCATTCATTTTATTGGCGGACAAAAAAATCTCTAACATCCGTGAACTACTTCCTTTGCTAGAAGCGCTAGCTAAAGCAGGTAAGCCTTTGCTAATTGTTGCTGAAGATGTTGAAGGCGAAGCCTTAGCAACATTGGTAGTAAACAACATGCGCGGTATTGTTAAAGTATCTGCAGTTAAAGCGCCTGGTTTTGGCGACCGTCGTAAAGCCATGTTACAAGACATTGCTATTCTAACGAACGGCACTGTTATCTCTGAAGAAGTTGGCCTAGAGCTAGAAAAAGCGACTTTAGAAGATTTGGGTACTGCTAAGCGTGTTGTTATTTCTAAAGACAACACCACCATCATTGATGGCGTGGGTGAAGAAGCTGCGATTCAAGGTCGCGTAACGCAAATTCGTCAACAAATCGAAGATACCTCTTCTGATTATGACAAAGAAAAACTTCAAGAGCGCGTAGCTAAACTAGCTGGCGGTGTAGCGGTGATTAAAGTTGGCGCTGCAACTGAAGTTGAAATGAAAGAGAAGAAAGACCGCGTAGAAGATGCCCTAAACGCAACTCGCGCCGCGGTTGAAGAAGGCGTAGTGGCCGGTGGTGGTGTTGCACTAGTACGTGCAGCCGCTAAAGTGACTGAGCTACAAGGTGATAACGAAGACCAAAACGTAGGTATTCGCGTAGCCCTTCGCGCTATGGAATCTCCGCTTCGCCAAATCGTAACTAACGCAGGCGAAGAAGCCTCTGTGGTTGCTAACAAGGTGAAAGAAGGTACTGGTAGCTTTGGTTACAATGCTGGCACTGGTGTATACGGTGACATGCTAGAGATGGGTATTCTTGACCCAACTAAAGTAACCCGTTCAGCGCTTCAGTTTGCTGGCTCGGTAGCTGGTTTGATGATCACCACTGAATGTATGATCACTGATAAGCCTGAAGATAAAGCTGCTGGTGGCGCCCCTGATATGGGCGGTATGGGCGGTATGGGTGGCATGGGTGGCATGGGCGGCATGATGTAAGCCTCCCCTAACCATTTCATAGAAACCCATAAGGTTTCAGAAGGTCCGTAAGGTATTGCTTTACGGACCTTTTTTTATGATCGTATTTTTCAGGATGTGTCATGTGATGTCATAAAGCGTCAAAATTGGTGGGGTATAACGTGGGGTACGGCCTGTAGCGAGCTTTACTTTTTTTTGATATATTTGAAGTTGTACCCCATTTTATACCCCAGGAGGACCATGGATTATGGCGCTTACAGCATTAGAGGTTAAGTCGATATCTTGCCCAGCGGGTAGAGATAGCATAAAGAAACATGACGCTAATGGATTGTTTCTATTAACTAAATCTAGTGGTTCTAAGCTTTGGAGATTACGCTACAAATACGCCAACAAGCATCAAGAAATGGCGTTAGGGAAATACCCCATTGTTTCTTTATCTGAAGCAAGGGATTTAGTTAAGAGGGCTCATTTATTGTTAGCCCAAGGCGTCAATCCGATGGATGAACGACGTGAAGCTAAAAAGAAGGCGAACTCACCAGAAAAAGCGTTTGAATGGGTTGCTATGCAGTGGTGGGAAAATCAAAAAGCAGGGTGGTCAGAAGATCATGCGAAAAGAATTAAGCGCTGGCTAACGAAAGATGCTAAAGAAATTGGTCATTTAGCTCTTGATGATATTGATGCTGCTCATATAACAAATTTAATGCTCTCTATTGAAGCTGCGGGATCCCCAAAGAAAGCTCCGATGATTTTATCTATAATAAAGAGAGTCTTCGCTTATGGTTTATCTCATCGATTAACTAGCAATAATCCTACACAAGGTATATCGCTAAGGGACATTATCGCACCTTTACCAAAAGTTCAGCACCGCGCTGCTATCACCGGCAAAAAAGAGCTGGCCGCGTTAATAAGAGATATTGATCAAGACCGTTCTAGCGGGTACTGCACAATAGAGGCTCTCCGACTCATTCCAAGGTTGTTCTTAAGACCAAAAGAGATCCGATTTCTAAGATGGGAGAATGTTGATTTAGAAAATAGAATCATTCGAATTCCTGCCCAAGATATGAAGTGTGACAGAGAACATTTAGTTCCCCTTGCAAAGCAGGTGGTGAAACACTTTGAGAGTATAAAATCAGTCACTGGTTACTCAAAGTTTGTGTTCCCAAGCGAGTTGGATAGTAATAAACCTATTAGCAAAAATGTATTGGGAAATCGGCTTAGAACACTAGGTTACTCCCCTGATATTATGTCTGCTCATGGCTTTAGGAGCACAGCATCAACATTACTGCACGAGCAGGGGTGGAAACATGACGTTGTTGAAGTGCAACTTGCTCATCTAATCGGCTCGGCTACTGCCAGAGCGTATAACCGTGCATTGTATTTGAAGAAGAGAAAAAAAATGATGCAGAAATGGGCGGATTACTTAGATTCACTCAAATAACCCGATGTCTGGTAAATCCTAAGAACTCTCGGCACTTTCCGGGTTCTAAGAAACGGTTAACCGTAACTCGAAATTGCCCCTTTTCCTTTTAGAGCAACTAATCACGCTACACCTAGTTATCTATATTTGACCAAATTTTCCTAATGCATCAATATGATTATCCATATGACATGCTTCTATCACAGTAGCTATTCAAAGTGTTAAACGATAGGAGGTAGCTTGTTGGACTTAAACCGTGTGGAAATGTACTTTTATGCTGTCTTTGCTTTAATTTTAGCAATGAAGGTGGGTATTACATTTGAATCTCTATCACTTAACTTCGGCGTAGTAACTGTTAATAATGTCACGGTGCCTAAAGTAGAGCTGATTACTCAATTAGTAGCGATTATCCTTGGCTTTGCGTGTTGTATTTTTAACTGGAAAGTACTTAAAAATGAACAGAAAAAGATATCGCAGTCACACTCTAGACTAATTGATTATGTTAACCAAAAACTTCAAGAGACAACTGGTAACAAAAGAGATCGTATATCAAAAGCGATTTTACTAGGCTGGTCACAGCCTACAGTTAATACAGGTGCTTGGACATCATATCGTTCAGCAAGAAAAGAGGTGGTAGTTCAAATTCCTTTGGAATTACTAATCGCAGTAAAACTTGAGTCTTCATTTTTAGCTTTAGTCAAAACGATATTTTGTTGGCTAGTTCCTTGTTTTACTACGATTTCACTGATTGTTGTCATTTACCAAAACGTTATACGAATGCAGGTAGTCTAGAAATAAAAATAAACAGATAAATATCTAAATTGACCTTCTTTGTGAATTGAATAAGGGGAATGAAATGGATATCAATGAGCTTAGAGAGATGCTCATCCAGCATAATGCTCTTAAAAATACTGATGAAGTCTATACGTTTTATTATGATGAAACGAATAACATCCGAAAACTATATTTAAAAGATTCTGGTTTTAATGTTAACAAGACGGATAATTTCATCCTTGCAGGCATACTGCACAAAGGGTTAAGCACTGGCAGTGATTATTCAACTCTATTTAAAATGCTTAATCTTCAAAAAAGCGCCCAAGAGCTAAAGCTCAAGCATATTGCAAAGGGTGATTTTTTGGATATGCTTAAATCTGATAAGCTTTTAATTATTCTAAACTGGCTCATCGAAAACAAATTCTACATTCATTATTTTAATCTTAATATCATATACTGGTCTATTACTGACATTATTGATTCTATTATTGGCGAGTTACATAATCCTTTTTATATCATGCATCACATGTCACTTAAGGGCGACTTTTATGAGCTTGCCAATTGCAATTCTGATGTTTTTATTAATGCTCTACATGAATTTAACTATCCAGATATTCCAGAAGAAAAAGCTCATAAGTTTTGCCTATGGCTTATCGATTTTACATGCATGCACAGTTGTATGCTGTCAGATTTTCGAGCGAATGTACTCGAGAATTTGGTTAAAGAATCTCTGAGAATCGAAGATCTACCGTTCATATCGGGATTTCATGGTCGAGTACTGATCGATAGCTTTATGGTATTTTATTTAAGAAATCTGTATCTATTTAAAAATTCCATTCACATATTTGATGAAGAAAAAAGTATTCAGGATGATGTTAAAGATTTCCCGTTAACTGATAATGGCATGCCAATTCAGAATCATGAATTCGTTACATCCCACAACTCAGAGGGTGTTCAACTATCTGATGTTATCGCAGGCTTTTTAGGTAAGTATTTTTCTTACTTAAAAGATGTAAGTGACGAGCAATTAGTGCTTGATAAGGCAAGCTTAACTAGCAAGCAATTTAAGACGCTTTTTGCGTTAAAACACATTATTGATGTTTCAGACGATGTTAGCAGAGGATTTTTTAATGTAGTTAGCAGCGAGGGAGAGCAACGAAGAAATAACCATTTTCTACATGGTGTAAATTTGTAAGGGTTAAAGTCTGCTTTTGGAACAAAACAGAGTGTCAGGTTTTGTTTAGCTTTAAAATGAAAGTGTCAGATAGAGTTGTGATCTGCACCTTTGAACCTAGACATAAAGCTAACGACTTTCCATACCTGTCGTTATTTATTATTTTCTAAATTAGCAAAGTTGCTAACAAGGTTTTGTCCAAAAGAAAGTTAACAACCAATCCTATGTGCTGTTAACTTTCTATGGAACGTTTTTGTAGTGATGAAAGTAACGGCTAGACGCGTCCTAGATCTTTCCGCCACTGCTCAACTTCCTCCTTTTTCCAGGCAATTCGTCGTGCGGATAAACGTACTGGTTTCGGAAACTTGTTTGCACGGTATAGACGGTAGATTGTTGAATAACTCAAACCTGTTTCTTCAACTACCTGTATTTTGTTTAGCAATGAACCATAGGGAGTTATAGTCATGTAGCTCTCCATTTTTTGTGTACTCCCTACTTATCAGTTTAATGTTTTTAGCAAATCTGCAATTATTTATATACCGTTTAGGAATATAAAACCTATTTTTTATATCTATTCGTGCGGTGATTTTCGCGCTTGTCTCTAACTTTGTTTGTCGGTTTATTTGATCCGCTACATGTGTCTTCCTAGGCTTGCATCACCAATATCAGCAGGTGTGTATTTTAGGTATACCCATGTGACCACATTTGTCACATGTCGACTTTCGTATTCAATAGGGTCTAGTTCACTGAAATGATTACAGCGTCTCGTGAAATCTAGAATCAAATGAATATGGAGCACTGTTATGGAAAGCCAAAATGTGGGGGTATCCGAGTTAGTACAGTAGAGCAAACGAGTTACCGGCAGCTGCATGGTATTTCACTGGATACCGATTGCGAATCGTTAACCCAGATATTGCTGACAGTCAGTGATATGTCGGCTAAAACTTTAAAACACAAAGTGCGCCGAGAATAAACCAGTCGGCCCTGCGCCGGCTAACAAACCAACATCCCTGCTGATGTTTCGTTGTTTATATGTCTTTCAATGAATCCATAAATAAACTAAAAACAGCATGAAATCCCACAGGTGGTTTAATAGGGCGTGCGCGATCAGAATAAATGTCTGCGAGTGAGGGGTGGGTAGAATTTTATTGTTTTTTTGTTTTTTTTAGAGAAATCGCCTTTAAAAGTTAAGCATTAACTAAGAGTTCAAAAGAAAAGGTAATTGATAATGAGCGAAAATGTAACTTCTACAGCCAGTTCTGAGCGCACAGCAGAGCTTGATAACGTTTCTAATTGTACAGAGCTGAATAAACCGATGGAAAAATATCTTTTCCATTATGCGCAAAAGATTGATTTCGGGGGGACAGTTGTAGAATCGATAACGCCTACTGTCATTGAATACGTAAAAGCAACAGAGGGAACGGCAAAACACACGGATTTTGTCGGTCATTTTGCGGCAGCATATGCTATGCAAAATACGGGTGGTGTTATCGCTAGAATCCCAAAAACCGTCACATTTTCACTCACCAAAGAAGACCGAATTTATTTAGAGTTCAAGTCGCTACTTCATTGCTCTGAATATAATACGATTTTGACATCTTTCGCCGCTTGGGTGCACATGCATCCTGAATTTATCTCTGGTATGAGTTCAGCCTCAGAGGCTGCTGCTCAGTTGAAATTGGCTATTGTCGGTATTCCTCGTCGCTCTATTTTAGTTATCTGTAAGAAATTAAAGAATGGCGAAACTAGTGCTTCATTGCGTAGTCATTTTGAGCGCATAGAAGAGCTGATGGTGAAGCTAAAATACCGGCCAACGCATGGGTTTGAGAAGGAGCAAAAAAACAAAATTGATAAACAAAAGGCGCTAGTAAAAAAAGAGGAGGGGGGCAATGAAGCTGCACAAGGAGCTAGCGACAAGAGCGCTACAGATAGCAGTGAAATCTAGCAAACCTGGAGCAGGTTTTTTAGCTGCAACGTTGCTTACCGGTTTAACAGGTAAGCTCTATTTCACACTATCGAATAACAGTAAAGCTATCGCTAATCATGAAGTGTGCAGTGGCTTGCACTTTATCTGCATTAATTGCAGAGCGATTGATTTGAAGCTGGATGCCGCACAAGAAAGCTCTCCGTTCGCAGGTGTTCAGCGAAAGGTTCGCCTTCGAATTCCACACTGTATTGGTGAAAAGCTACTGAAAGATATAGCGCAATTTAATTCATATGAAGATGCCAATAGGGCTGTGAGGGAACTGTTGAAAACTCATCAGTTCGCTCCGCATGTCACATGGCACCGCTTAGCTTTGAGAGCAAGTAAAACGCTACAAAAAGAGGGACTGGTCAGTGCGCAGCTCTACGGTTCGCAAACCGATACTAGTTATAGCGCAGACAATATGGCTGTAATTAAAGAAAAGCATCAAGCTATTATTTCTCGCTGGATTGATGCGCCAGAGCTGACAGTTTTGCATGAAGAGCCAATTGAAAATCACAGTGAATATTGGGGAACGCAAGGGGTTCTTAAACACGCTGAATTGAAACAGGTTTTGAAATATAGCCAATCCATGCTCAATAATGCACAGTTTGATTATGCCAAGGCTCCGTCTTTGCATGCTCGCATTGCACTTCATAATGCCCTTGCTTTAAGGTCCAACCTAATTTGGTATTTAGCTACAGCATCGAGACCGCTTGAAGATAAAGCCTTGAGGGCTTGTGATATTGATTGGGATTATCAGTGTGCATCATTACCAAACAAAAGCCGCTCAGGCATGCGAGTGATACCGCTTTGTCGTACAGCTATAAGTGTGTTATCTGAGTATGTGCGTTGGTGCGAGTCACTAACTGGAACCATGGCAAACCTTGTTGCTGATTCATTGAACTCTAAAGTGCCACTTTTTGGCCTTTTTAATTTCAAAGGACTATCTGTCACCTACATCCCGCTTGTACCTAGGGTGAGTGCTTCTAGATATTTTCAGGGAGTCAAGGCTCCTTCTAACTGGTCAAGAAAAACCACTATTGATTATCTCTGGCCCCGCTTTCATGGTTCACCGGCCTTTGATGCTTTTATTGATCACAATAAAACACAAGCTAGCGTTAGTGAGATGAAAGAAATAGCCGATGCAATAGAGAGTTGGCTTATCAAGCTGATGCTATGAGTTTTAGTGCTACTCACTTAACGCAAGCTAACCAGTACATAAGTAATGCGTTGAACGCCTCTGAAGTCAGACCGGAGGAGGTGCTCTGCGCTCTTGGTTTATCGCTGGTGGTTAATGGCGGTGTACTACGATTTCCACTATGGCGAAGGCTGATGGAGCAGATAAAAAACAAAGCTTCACTCGAGGTTTGTCAATCAACGATATGGCTACCGTATACAGGGCATCCCGTTTTAAATGAGCTAGCCAACATGCGTAACGCAGACAAGAGCGAGCAATTCATAGAGGGACGATGGTATCCCGATAATGTGTCACTGAGTTTATTGCTGGCTTTGCATAAACAACAGGGGGAAATCGATAATAGCGAGGATATAGATTGGCATTCTATCCAGAAAAAATCTGGCATTAAATTCAGCTTTAGGCAGCTTAGTATTGATGTGCGACAGTGCTGGATGCGCCGCCCCGATAATACGTTAACTGAGAGTCTTGTGAAGGTTATAACAGGTGAGTACCCCACAGCCCCACTTGACCACGCTCGGCACCGTGTTTGGATTACCGGCAATGAAGAGGTGTTGCTAACACGTCGCTTTAGTGTTGATGAGGGGGAACCTGATGCTGAGCTCAATCTTACAAATGCAGAGCAGCTTGCGAGGCATGATTTAAAGCTGATTAAATCCTGCTTTAGGAAATACCAAGATAATGCCGAAAAGTATAACACTCGCACCAATGCCGCCAAGCTGGTCAAGCAAGTGCTACCTCAGCTCTCTGCGCCGGGGCGCTGTATCGCCGCTTGGCTTAGCTGGAAAATAACCGAGGGCAGAAAAGTTCTGGTATCCACAGCTCAAAAATATGCGGTATTACTCGGTGAAGAGTGTTTCCACTTACTTGCGGGAATAATCGAAGAATCCGAAGGCTCTGTGGCTGACTTAATTAATGAAAATATCCCCGCCCTTCGAGAACGTTTAGATGAGCTTTGTGGGGGAGGTGTCGCTGAAGATAGAGTGCAATGTATACGCCGCTTTTTAAATGACTTGCACTCACTCAGTGATGAGAAAAACAGCACTAAAAGACCATTTAGAGGGGCGGCATTTGCCGCCAAATTTGTCAACGCAGGGCTGATGAGCCGTGGTCAGTTTTGCAAAATTCTTCGAATCCAACCTGGAGGCATTGGGCCTCTCGAGTGGTGGTCGTGGCTATCAACCTTGCGCCAGCAAGGCTTACGCTGTGGGGAGCTCAGTTTAATCAAGCCTGCGGATGGGGAGTTCTATACCGACGGCCTGCTTGAAACGCATATCCACGGACGAGTTAAAACGCGCTCGGCTAATCGTTTGGTTACAACGCAGGATGAATGTGTAAAGCTCTTCTATGCTATGCGCAAATGGCTCTTGTCTAAAGATACTAGGCTATTAATGCCATTAGGAGGCTACAAGGGGGAAAGATCTATTGTTTCAAAAGTGGTTAATGAGGTTATTAATCAAGTTCTAGATGATGAAGATATGGTCGCCCATACACTCCGGCATACTTATGCCAGCGAAGCATTTGAAGATATTTTAGATAGTTACTCTTTCGCAACATTTAAACTAGAGGAGAGGCTAAGCGAGCTGTCGACAAAGTTGGGGCACAGTTCGATAGCGGTGACCTTTGCTAGCTATATACACAATAGTGACAGCCTCATTGCAAAACGCTTAAATGCTATGACAAAGCCTTTAACGGCAGAGCAGATGGCTGCATTAACTCACACTCGCTTTATTTCTTCAGCTAAATCAAATCAAATGAAAATAAACGATCAGCGCAAGCAATTGATGAAAGCATTCCGTCTCGATACTGTTATTGTTCACCAGCACAGGCAAGGGCGAATGGCGCTAGAGACTCCACCGATTAATGATGTCTCTCATTTAATTGCTGTATTTAATGCGTTAACGTTGCCGCCGTTTTACAAAGAGGAAAAACAATGGTTGGAGCAGAAGTTACGGTATGTATATGAAAGCTTTCCAAACTTAGATAAATCGAGCAAAGCTTGGGGGGTGAGCACGCCTAGATCAAAAGCAGATTCAACGTTGTTTGAGCATGTGTTCGTTAATGCATTAATGCTGCTTCAAAGAAAACCAACCGCAGAGCTTGATCTGTTCACGTTAATAAAGTGCTATCGTGTTAACGCGAGTCCGAACGGTTTCTATTGCTGCACACTTAAAGAAGCGAGAGGAGTGCTGAAGTGGCTCGCTCGCTTATTACCTGCTGATACTGAACTAAACATTAAAGTCGTTCCATGCGAACACGCTTTGATTTATCACAGTGAGTGGCAACGAGCGCTGAACGGGTTTGCTTTGAACCCCGAAGGGGCAACAAAAGGGGAGTTGATGATCCAAGTTTGCTCAAAATTGGGTAACAACAGTAGTTCAGGAATGCTCCCAGCGCTAACATGTATTGCTCTTCATTTGCTAGAGTAACGTCCCCCCCTCCGCAATCTGTGTATGTAGTTTTTAAGCATTGACTGAGCAAAAGAGGCGCTAATGCTGCGCGTTTTTTGATCCTATTTGACGCAAAATAGGTACATAGCGTGGTTCGCAGCGTTTTGATATTTATTAAAGATTGACTGTATTTATTTTTAAAAAGACAAGAGTGGTTATGTAAAAAATCTTTTTAAACAATGGATTAGAGTGTTGCGTTTGAAATTGCAAAATTATAATTACGCTTTATTGATTCAATTCAACCTGTATTGGGTTGGAGTTTTTCCAGTTTTGGACTTAAATACTCTGCAGAAATAGTTAGGGTCTTGAAACCCTGATCGGCGAGATATTTCATCAAGTTTAAAGGGGTAGTTTTTTAGCAAAAACTTAGCCCGTTCTAGTCTTACCCAAGAAATGTAATCAGCAAATCGCATATGCCCTTCTAGTCTAAAAACTCTTGATAAGTGGCTGGCTGAAACATTGAAACGTGTCGCTACGGTGTCTCGGGTAATATTTTTATGAAAGTTCTCTTGCACGTAGATACAAATGCTTTTGTAAAGCTCTTCACTGCGGTTCTTCACTTTTAACTTTGGTCTATCTACTAGAGTTTTCGATGCCCCTACCAGAGCTAAAATTAGTGCTTTTTGAGTAACCGTATTGTCTGATGGTTCTTGGTAATTAAGAGCTGTTAGTGCGGCTAGAATATGCTCTACTGGGCTACTAGGATGGCGTGGAACGCTATGCTTAATAACATCGTAGAACCCTTCATCACTAGCATGCTTACTCACTAAGCTAAAACCTAGTTGGCTTTTACCAAATAGTAAGCTCAAGACAGAGCATTCGTGCTGCCAATTGGGTTTATTCCAAGCATTGGCGGGGATGAACAACGCGTCACCGGCCTTTAAGTTTGTATGTATTACTCTACCCGTGCTGTCTTCAATGGCGTTTTCATAGTTGCCTTTAAATACTAACTCCAAACGAGGAAAGCTTACCTGGTAGCATTCTTCAGGCGGGGAGTTATGACCACTTGCACAATAAACATTAGCAAGTGATGTTGGTTCACTTAATATTGCATCAAATAGAAAGGTAAAAGTATTTGGCATAGTTATAACGAAAGCTAAATCGTAACGTTATCATGAATTGTGGGGTTTAAACGAGTTAAACCCCACAAAAGCAGTATTATTGTGTTGTTAGATGTTTTTCTATCTTTTCCATTATTTGTGGTGCTTTTTTTACTGCATCAGCAACGCCAACTCTTACAATTTTTTTGCCTTCAAATCGCTGTTCATTCTTAATGGCGATGTCTTTGGTGAGAATAATGATGTCGGCCTCTGAAATTTCTGAGGTGCTAATTTCATTCTCAATCCCGATTGAACCTTGGGTTTCTACTTTTATTTGCCAGCCCTTTCCTTTCGCTGCTGTTTCTAGAGCTTCTGCAGCCATGTAGGTGTGTGCCACGCCTGAAGGGCAAGATGTTACTGCTAATAGTTTCATGGTGTTTCCTTTGAGTTAGTCGAATTCTAGTTCTAGTGAGTCATCGACTTTGGTGTTATTGCTAGACTCTGATTGTTCAGTAATTGGTTTCTTAAGGCTGTTTACCATTACAGCTGTCACCACAGCACCTGCTAATGTTGCTAGTAGGTAGTACATTCTTCCATCGACCACCGGCAGAACAATTAGCCCGCCCCAAGGCGCATGGTTGGCTACGTTAAACATGAACGCAACGACGTTGCCTACCATTCCGCCAACCACAATGGATGGAATTACGCGAATTGGATCTGCAGCCGCGAAGGGAATTGCGCCTTCTGTAATACCGATACAGCCCATAATGCCTGCGGCTTTTCCGGCCTCTTTTTCTTCTGCAGAATAGCGTTTAGGTGACAATAGGGTTGCTAAGAACATTCCTAGAGGAGGTACACAAATTGCGACGCCTACACCACCCATAAGTTGCGGATTTTCGAATACTTGCGTTTGAGCAAATAGGGTTGCTACTTTATTAATTGGGCCGCCCATGTCGAATGCGGTCATGCCGCCTAAGATCATACCTAATACCGCTTTTGAAGCACCAGCCATGCCTTGCAGCCACTCGTTTAAGTTGGCCATGGCGAGTGCGATGGGGCCTCCGATAACCCAAATGACTAAGCCGGATACGATGAAGGTGCCACCAATAGGTAAAATAAAGTATGTCGATAAGGCTCTAAGCTTGGTAGATAGTGGGATCTTTTTAAGGTAGAGCACTACGTAACCCGCTAAAAAGCCGACGATAATGGCACCTAAGAACCCAGCACTAACTTGGTTTGCTAGGTAAGCGCCAATCATACCTGGTGCTAGGGCGGGTCTATCTGCGATTGAGTAGGCAATATAGCCGCCTAATACAGGTATAAATAGAGTAAAACCAGCAATACCCATATCCCATATGCCGGTGAGTAACGCGCCTTCAGGTACAGCACCTTCACCATTTAACATTACCGATAATGCGAGTAGCACACCGCCGGCAACAATAAATGGCAGCATATGGCTGGTACCTGTGAGCAAGTGCCTTTTTAGTTCCGATATTTTGTCTTTCATTTTGTCACTCCATGTTTTTATTTAGAGGGATGTATTCCCTTGTTGTTTTTCTAAACAAATTATCTGCAGCTGAGCGCACGCTTAAAATGAGAGAATTGAGGCTTAAACTGGATTTTTGTAGCAGAAAGAAAGGGCTGTGATAGAGGTCTCAGTTGCTTTCGTATCGTTACCATTTAGCTATGTGGTGATCTGGTTCACAAGGTGTGTTTTCGGATACAAATGTCCAGTTTTTAGCAACTAAATCCTGTTTAACTTGCTTAAAATTTGACGAATAGTGAGCACCATTACGCAAGCAATTTAGGACGACTAATGAATGTTGTAGCTATTACTGCCTGTCCAACTGGTATCGCTCATACCTATATGGCAGCAGACAAACTGGTAGAAACTGCAAGGAAGCTGTCGATTGGTATTAAGGTGGAGACTCAAGGTGCAATGGGAGTGGAGAACAAGTTGACTCCTCAGGATATTTCCCATGCTGATGTAGTGCTAATCGTGGCAGATATTCGCATTCAAGGTGCAGCTCGTTTTGATGGGAAACCGCAAGTTAACGCCAGCATTCAAGAATCTTTACAGCAAACACAAAAGCTTATTTTGCGTTGTAAATCCATGGTTTCTTAAGGTAGATAAGGTAGTAAAAATGTCTTTCCAACAACAATTTAAATGTGTGCTGCCCAATGGTATTCATGCGCGACCTGCTAGTTTATTAGAAAGTGTTTGTAACCCGTATTGCTGCGATATTAGTTTGCATAATCTACGAAATGGCAACGTAGGGAATGCAAAAAGTATGTTGAGTTTAGTGGGCACGGACACACTCTTAAACGATGAGTTTGTTTTAAAGTTTGAGGGAGAAGATAGCCAAACGGCTATGCTAGCACTGATTCAATTTATGAATGAGCGCTTTCCATATTGCGATGACGACATCGCGCCAGTAGAAGTACAGCGAGCGATACCTGTTCCGCAATCTTTGTCGCGGCACAAGCCTTTTTTGTTGCACGGAAAATCACTAGTTAACGGCATTGCTAAGGGAAAGCTAGTTGCGAGTTCTGAGGCTGATCTGAGTTTGTTTTTGAATCACTCATCAGATCAAGGTGAGGCATCCTTCCAGAAAGTGCATAAAGCTGTAGTAGCAGAATTAGAGGCTGAGAAGTTGCAAGCCTCTGGTAAAGAGTCTGAAATTCTGGCAGCGCACATATCTATTTTAAAGGACCGAGAGTTTCTCGCTTATATAGAGGAGCAGCTGGTTCATCAACCTCTCGCTCATGCCGTACTAGCCGCCTTAGAAAGATTTAAAACAATGCTGGAGAGTTCAGACAGTCAGTACCTTCGAGAGCGAGTATTGGATATTAAAGATGTTGCTTTGCGCTTGCTAGTGAACGCTTACCCAAATGTGAATATTGAGCAGCAAAGTCAACTGAGTGAGGCCACCATATTACTTGCTCATGAATTAACACCCTCACAGTTTTTAGCGCTTGATAAGCGCTACTTAAAAGGGCTGGTTTTAAGCGATGCTGGTAGTACTTCCCACACTGTTATTCTTGCTAGGGCTTTTGATATTCCTACCTTGGTGAATGTTGATTACGAGTTATGTCATGCAGAACTCAACTCGCAGGTGTATTTGGATTGTTTGTTAGGCGTGGTTGCTATTAAAGCCGACGATAATGTCAGCGTTTATTTTGAGCGGGCGTTGAAGTTGCAGCAACAACAAAAACAACGGTTTAGCGAGCATACTGACAAACTAGCAATGACTACTGACGGTCATGAGGTAGAGATAGCAGCGAATATCGCGTGTTCAATAGAGGTTGCTACAGCTATAAAAGGCGGGGCTCAAGGTGTAGGGCTTTTTAGAACAGAAATGCTCTTCATGGACCGGAGTGAAGCGCCAAGTGAACAGTGTCAGTATCAAGAGTACCGTGAAGCGTTAATTGCAGCTAAAGGTAAGCCAGTTATTATTCGTACAATGGATATTGGTGGTGATAAACCACTCGACTATTTAAACCTACCTAAAGAAACCAACCCGTTTTTAGGTTACCGCGCGGTAAGAATTTATCCTCAATTTCTCGAATTGTTTCATTCACAGCTTAGAGCGATTTTAAGAGCTGCTTGTCATGGGGCAGCCAAAATCATGATCCCGATGGTGCACAATGTTGAAGAGATTCGCTGGGTAAAGCAGCAGATTAGCCTAGTTGAAAAGCAGCTTAAAGAGGCAGGACTTGAATACAACAGCAGTGTTCCATTGGGAATTATGGTAGAGGTTCCTGCGACCGTGTTTATCATTGATAAACTTGCTCAAGAAGTTGAATTTTTCAGTGTCGGTTCTAACGACATGACGCAGTATTTGTTAGCTGTGGATCGAGATAATGCTGCGGTATCTTCGCTATACAATAGCTTGAATCCAGCGTTTTTAAGAATGTTGGGCCAAATTACTTTGGTTGCTAAGCAATTCGGTCGCTGGGTTGGAATGTGTGGTGAACTTGCTGCCGATCCTAAAATACTCCCTCTGTTGGTTGGGGCAGGCTTAGACGAATTAAGCATGAGCTCGCCAAATATAGCTAAAACTAAACAACAAATTGCCGGTTTGAATTTTTTTGAATGTGAGGCTTTATACCAACAAGCCTGCGAGTGCTCTACTCGGGCTGAAATAGAAAAGCTTCTGAGTGAAGCAGAATCTGAAAAAACGGAGCTACCACTGCTCGACGAGGCTTGTGTATTTACTCAGCTGGACGTGAAAAACAAAGAAGAAGCTATTCAAGCTTTAGTTGGGAATATTGGTGTGCTTGGTCGTAGTCAAAACGCACTATTACTGGAAGAAGATATTTGGGCTAGAGAAGAAATATTTTCTACCGGCTTGGGAAATGGTTTCGCTATTCCTCATACTAAATCAGACAATATAGAACACTCGACCATTAGCATTGCGCATTTAGATCATGCAATTAATTGGCATTCTGATTCGGGGGATGTTGATTTTATCATTATGCTTACTTTAAATAAGGCTCACAGTGACCAGCATATGCAAATTTTTTCTAAATTAGCGAGAAAACTAATTCATGAAGATTTTCGTGGTCAACTTAAAGCAGCAACTGAACCAAGTAAGATAATTACGATATTACAAAACGAATTATTCTCTAGTTAGTTATTTATCTAACCAAGCTTTGTAATTAAAAAGGGGGCTTTCGCCCCTTTACTCACCTGCGCTTCATAGTTAAATCATATACACGGCAGCTCAAAAATGAGTGGCCGCTTTTCGTATTTTTAACGAACTATTTTATAACAAAAATTGGATGTGATTTAGACAGTAAATTGTGTTTATGTCGTATAAATTGTGATTACCTCCCTTTCTTAGAGTTAAATACTAACAAAATCCTGTTTAGTAAATTTTTGTGATCTATGATCGAAACGTTACGATTTTTATTTGGTAGCGTATAAATAGTCAAATGAGCGGACTACAGATTGTTTTACCGCTGCAGTCATTGATTTAACTCAGGTCTTGGTATCTGAGTTTTATGCATCTAACCAATAGTGAATTGTTAATAAATAACCTTATCGATAAATCGTAACGTTATTTATTGGCTTGGTTTGTCCGAATTTAAGGAATAAAGAGGACCTGATGAAAATCAAAATAGGATATTTTTTGGTTATGGTCGCCCCTACAGCATGGGGAGCGAGCATTTGTGATTCAGCCAATTGGGATACTAACATTCAATACGAAAATGATGAGTTAGTAGTATTTCAAAATGCTGAGTACAAGGCCAAGTGGTGGAATAAAGCAACTACGCCTGATAAGTCTGATCAGTGGGGCGCCTGGCAGTGGTTACATGATTGTGAGCTAGCAGAAACTCCCCTGCCAAATCCCGGTATTCCCGCCAGTGAGTTTGTATTAGTTCCAGCTGATGCAGTTTTAGACGGCGCGGAGCTAAATGATAACGCGGTAAACTTGAAGAATGGTTTAGCAACTTGGCAAATGAATGTAGCCAATGCTGGTCAGTACGCTGTGGAGTTCGACTATCGCTCCCCTCATGGTGATAAAGCCAATACTTTTTTTGCAGGGAGTTACTCCGAGCAAGTTTTAACGCCACAGTCTAGCAGCACACAAACGCTGAGCTTTGACATAGACCTAGCGGCCGGCTCAAGCTTTATTGGTGTAAATGGCTCAAATGGAAACTGGGGTTACATTTTCATCGAGCAGGTTCGAGTTACAGCTAAGTCTACGCTGCTAACACCACCGCAATTGAGTCAAACTCAGATAGACTATGACTTAGCCAATAATGTCCCATTGGCCCTTAGCTTAAGTGCTGGAAGCTACCAACTTACCCATGTAACAATCAGCGATACTCAAGTAAGTGATTATAGTTTTGATGGTTCGCAGTTAGTATTATCAGCTTCATTGATGGCGACATTGAGTGAAGCAGAGCACAATGTCGAGTTAGTGTTTTCAGCTGAAAATGCCGAAGATATTGCTTTAAGCCTAATGCTCAATGTTAGTGATTCTGATACTAGTAATAATCAAACTTATACCTTAGTTCCAGCTGATGCAGTTTTAGGCGGCGAAGCTCGAATTACCAATGGTTCGGTTGATGTTAAACATGGTGTGGCAACTTGGTCATTAGATCTTGCTAGCTCTGGTAAGTACACCGTAGAGTTTGATTATCGCTCGCCCTATTCAGCTAAAACAAATGGCTTGTTCATTGGCGATTACCAAGAGCTCTTCACCTCTGAACACAGTAGTGAAAAGTTAACCCATTCTATTGAATTAGATTTGGCTGCTGGGCTAACTGAGTTGGGCGTTCAAGGAGAAGGCAACGAAGGCTACATTTTTATCGATGAGATAAGAGTGATCAGTGAAGGCCCTACACAGCCAGTTCCTGATAAACCCAGTACTAGTGTTAGTACTGTTAGTTTCGACTTAGCAAACCCGACTAGTGTAGATGTATCTGTAACTCCTGGGGACTACCAACTATCAGCGCTTATGGTGAATCAAAACCTTCTAAGTGCTGACCAGTACAGCTATGCAAATCAACAACTGATTCTAGCAAATAACTGGTTAGAGGGGCTAAGCCTTGGCCGTTACACTGTTAACCTAACTTTCAGTTTAGATAGCTATGCAGATCAACAGATAAGTTTCACCTTAAACGTTATCGACTCAGATAGGCCAAAGCCTGATTACCCTGGCTCTGAAGTCACTGACAGTACAAAAGAAAACTATGCTGATTATGCGGATACAATCGCTCATGTAGATCTTAACGACTACATCTCACAGCAAGATCAAGATAAGCAATTTGCTAGCTACGGTAACTTATATGATAAATCTCTTTACGCTACTGGCTTAGGTGAGGATGTTGGTATTGCCTGGGCTGGCTGGAATCCTGCTCACTACGAAGCAAATAAAGCCACTAAAATGGCGATTATCGACGAGATGAATATTAAGCGGGTGTCGTTCATTCCTACTTACTTCATAGATACCTACAGTGAGGGAGTACGTTGTGAGGATACAGCAAATACCTTAAGTGCGAGCAAACAAGTTGATTTACTTAACGAGTTGATGGGTAAAGGTGTGCGTATTAACTACCGCCCACATATCGACCCGATGAAGTTTTCATGGGTGCAGGCAAGCCCGAATGCTGATCCTGGGCAACTTAACTGGCGAGGTTTGTTCGATAAACTAGACCCAATGAGTGATGGCTATGTATGTATTGTTGATAAAGGTCTAGATATTCTGGAGCAGGTTTTAGCAAGCTCAGCATTGCCGCTAAAAGAACCCATTCGCTTTGATATTGGCGCCGAGTTGATGGAGTCAACTAAAAAGTTCCCTCATCGTTGGGTTGAGCTGGTAAATCATGTACGAGCAAGAATTGCAGCTAGTTCTGAGCTGCAAGCTAACGTCACTGTGAGTCATAACTTTAGTCATCACATTCAGTACTTGATGGAGATTGAAGAGCATCCAGAGTACTTTACGCGTATTGTTTCTGGGGATACTTTCCACAACTATCCAAACTTGCTGTTTGTTGATGATATGACTCAACAGCAACGTGCTGATTTGGCAGACTATATTCGTGCACTAGATATTGTGACGGTATCTCAGTACATGCCAATGGATGTTGTAAATCCTATCTCTGATCCAAAATCGACCAATGTCCCAACTACGGCTGAAGACGTAAAAGTTGCGCTGCAAAAACATGAGCAAAACTTTATTCAAAAAGTGTTAATGGGCAAACTGGGTATTGATAAAGATGACATACCTTCATTCCACCTTGGTGAATACGGAATGGGCATTAAAGGTTTGGTTACGCCTAATGTATGGGACGCAACCGCTGTAACCAATGAAGAAATGGTTAGCTATGAAGCTCATCAAGTACACGCTCAAATCGCAATCAATGGCTTACTGGCGTATATGCAAGATCCAGAAACCATTGCTAAATCATTGATGATTTGGGTAAGTGGTGCACCTTATGACGTGATTGGTTTCTATGAAGGAGATGGTCAAGGTTTAGATGTGGGTGATGCTGGGCATGGTTACCCTGGCAAAAAGCCTTATAACACCAATGCTGCCAATGACTTGAAGAGCTATTGGACGCAGTCTGGAAGTGTCGATCCAGATCCACAAACACCACCTAAAACTATTAGCTATCAAGGACAAGAGCTGTTTTTAAATGGGGTAAATGTTGCTTGGTTTAACTTCGCTAACGACATAGGTAATGGACTTGATGAAGCGTCTTTACGTGCTGCTTTGCAAGATGTAAAAGACTCCGGAGGTAATACGCTTCGTTGGTGGATGCATACTGATGGTGCTTATACACCTGCTTGGGAAATTGTTGATGGAAAAGCATTAGTTGCCTCACCGGGCGGAAGCTTTATTGCTGACCTGAAACAGGCCTTAGATATTGCTGCTGAATATGATGTTTACATCCAGCCAAGTCTTTGGTCGTTTGACATGTTGCGTTACAACGATGTACGTAATAATCCTGTTGCTAACAACTTTAGCTTGTTAAGTGACGATACAGTATTACAAAGTTATATCGATAATGCGCTTGTTCCTATGGTCAATACGCTAAATAGTCATCCTCAGCTGATTGCTTGGGAACTATTTAATGAACCTGAGAATATGACAGAAGGCTGGTTTACTGGTTTAGATGTAGTGAATCACTTTCCTAGCTTAAATCAGTTACAGCGAGTGCAAGCAAAAATGGCTGCCGCTATTCATCGCGCCGCAGAAGCTAATGGAGAAATTGCATTAGTAACAACGGGTTCTAAGTCGATGGGAAAATATAACTCAGATGTAGCTGGTGGTAGTAATTTGTATTCAGACGCAGCATTAATTAGTGCTGCCGATGGAGACCAACTGGCAACTTTCGACTTTTATCAGCCGCATTACTACAACAACGAAGGTAAAAATGGTGCGTGGTCGCCATTTCATCATGATGCAAAATATTGGGGCGTATCCAAGCCAATAGTATTAGGCGAATTTTACCTAACCGATTTAACTGTAAATGGTGAAACCCTAACTGCAGCTGATATGTGTAAGCGTTTATATGATAACGGCTATGCAGGAGCTTGGGGATGGCAGTGGAATAAATACCCTGAACAAGCCAAAGCTTGCATGGCTGGCGTATTGAGCGAGCCTGTTGACCCAACGGACCCAACGGACCCAACGGACCCAACGGACCCAACGGACCCAACGGACCCAACGGACCCAACGGACCCAACGCCGGTAGACCCTATAGAAACTACTCTGCTAAGTGGTACTGACGCAGCTCTAGAAGGTGATGCAGTATTAAGTGGCGCTGATGTTAGTTTGCAAGGTGCAGGCTCCAAAGCCAGCTGGCATTTTAGTGTGGCTGAAGCTGGCGAATATCAAATAACTCTGCACTACAGCGCACCACATGGGGCTAAATACAATACGGTGAACCTAGATGGTTTAGGCTCTAGTATAAACTTTAGCGCTGAGGCAAATGGCGAATACACTCAAACACTAAGCCTGGAAGCGGGAAGCCATGTTCTTGTGGCTGAGGTGTTAGGTAGTGATTGGGGCTACATTGACCTGCATGGTGTAAGCATCAGCTTAATGGGCAGTTTGAACATAAGCAGCCCTGCTAATTTAGCGCAATTGCCTTCTGGAAGCGATATTGAAATTGCATTTAGTAAGCGTGGTGAAGGAGCGGTTACTTACAGCCTAAATGGTGGTGACAGTGAGCTTTACTATGGTGATAGCCCACTTGTTATCGCTAATCAAGGAGACGGAGTATATCGTATCTCCTTGGGGCTAGAAGGCACTAAAATTAGTGAGTCATTAAGATTGAATGTTGGTGAAGTAGCAGTTAGCGCCTTTGTCGAAACTGATGGTACTAACTTCATCTTAGATGGAAAACCTTTCTACTTTAATGGTACCAACCAATACTACGTAATGTATAAGCCTGAGCCAATGGCCAAAGACTTCTTTGACCGTGCCGCTCATATGGGCTTAACTGTTGTTCGTACTTGGATGTTCTGTAACGATGACCGCACCCACGATGGCGTTTGCATCAACCTAGAAGACAACGGGCAGTTTATTTTAAGCATTCCGGAAGAACAACGTAGTGATAGTCAGAAGGCCATAATCAAGCGTAGTTTTGAGTTGTTTGACAACTATGTCGCATTGGCCGAAGAGCGTGGTATTCGCCTCGTTCTATCATTAGCTGACCATTGGGACTACTTTGGTAATGTGGATAGCTACGGCGGTTATGCAAGTGTGAGCGGGCGGGGAATATTTAAAGCCTTTATCACTAACTTGTTAAATCATACTAATGCGCTTACTGGCGTTAAGTACAACGAAGACCCAACTATTATGATGTGGGAACTGGCCAATGAACCGCGTATTGGTAGTGACTTAAACGGCTTCAAAGCGTGGGTAGACGACATTGCAGCACACCTAGCAGAACAAGCACCAGATCAGTTGCTATCAATTGGTATGGAATCATCGTTTGGTTTTGGAGGTTCGGGTGATGACTACGAGAACTTGAAAATCGTTAACGCTAACCCACACATTGACGCTATTAGTGCTCACTTATACCCAACATGGTGGAATATGAGTGACAATCAAACCTTGGATAACTTTGATAGCTTGGCTGCGTTAGCTACAGAACTCAATAAACCTGCCTATATTGGTGAATTTAGCTGGCCTGCTAATGTGATTCGCGCTAGCGACTCTGCTAATGATAAGGGTTATTCAACAGGTACCGTTGAAGCCGGCTTAGCCAAACGTACCCAATTATTCGAAGCTTGGTACGACAAGGCTTGGCAAAACAAAGATACTATTGCAGGTATGTTAAGTTGGCAATTATCAGGCCTAGAATGGGGCAATGGTAATGGTACTCCAGGTAGCTGTCAGTGGTGCTCTGGACCTTACGGTGAGTACTCGGGCGGTTGGACTGCCAATAATGACGGTTTCCAGTTCTACTGTGTAATGGATAGCTCCGAACTCTCTATTACTGGTGTCGGCGCACCTGGAAATAATGTAGAAGGAGATGGGATTCGCTTAGATTTACACGAGCCAGTTTGTGAGCTTATTCATACATACTCAGATATGTATAAACAGGCCTCAGGCATGTAACTGGTAACAAACAACGTATAATGATAAAGGCGCTTTTAGCGCCTTTATTACGTTCTAAATCACATTTTTCTCGTTTTCTTTTTTTTACTCTAAATAGCGTGTTTTTGCCAATGGATCGTAACGTTACGATTTGGTAGTGTTAACTAAGAGAAGTATTATTAAAAAAGGAATTTACATGGCGTTAAAGCGATTTATATTAAAGAATGCGGCTATTGGTATTTTGTCAATACTAGGCTTGGCGGCCTGCGGAAGTACTGCTACTCAGCATGAGGAGCCAGTGGTTTTGGTGCCTCAGGCAGAGCCTATCGCACAGTTCGTAAAGCAATCAGGCAAACAGCTTACGCTGTCAGGGCAGTCCTTTCGATTTGCTGGTGCAAGTAACTTCTATCTTCATCGCAGTGACAACGTAACGATCACTTCCTTTTTAGACGATGCAGAAGCTATGGGTCTAAACAGTGTGCGTATTTTTGGCTTTTTGGATGGTGAAGACTACAACATGAGTTTACAACCAGAGCTAGGTGTATTTAAAAAAGCTGGCCAAAAAGATGCTATAGAGCGTATTGATTTTATTGTTCATCAAGCCTCTATTAGAGGTATTAGGTTAGTGATTGTACTTACCAATAATTGGCCAGAATATGGGGGAATTCCTCAGTACGTTAAATGGTTGGCTTTAGAGAGTCACGATGAGTTTTTCAGCTCCAAGCAAGCCAAGGAGGCATACAAGAAGTACGCCGCTCACTTAATTGGTCATGTGAATCAGTATACCGGTAAACGCTATAGTGACGATCCCACGATAATGACTTGGGAACTCATTAATGCACCTCGAACCCAAGATACCAGTGGGCAACTGTTGGTTGAATGGGCTGATGAAATGAGCCGCTACGTTAAGTCTATTG
The DNA here is from genome assembly GCF_054112545.1 of Agarivorans sp. MS3-6. Lineage (NCBI taxonomy): Bacteria > Pseudomonadati > Pseudomonadota > Gammaproteobacteria > Alteromonadales > Alteromonadaceae > Agarivorans > Agarivorans sp. MS3-6. The sequence continues at coordinate 2,870,691 of NZ_CM134202.1, forward strand.
CCCCTCAGCAATTAGTGGCGCTTGGCAGTGAAGGATTCTTTAATCGACCTGGTAACACAGATTGGAACTATAACGGTAGCGAAGGTGTTGATTGGGAGCGCCTAGTTCGTTTACCTAATATCGACTACGGAACTTTCCACCTTTACCCCGATTATTGGGAGAAAGCAGATGCTGAAGCTTGGGGGACGCAATGGATTGTAGAGCACGCCGAGGCCGCAAGCTTAGCTAATAAACCTTTTGTGCTGGAAGAGTATGCGATTTTAGCGAATGACATTAATAACCGTGATTTTGTTTACGACAAATGGCATAGAACGGCATACGAACATGGTGCATCAGGAACGATGGTATGGGGGCTGAACAGCTTTAAAGATGCGGCTAAGAAAACGCTTTATCCTGATTATGACGGTTATAGGGTACTTGCCGACCAGGGGCGTACACATCAACTATTGGCTCAGCACGCGCTGATTATGCGTGGGCTATTATCTGGCTATGAAGCACGCAGTTACATTACCATGCCTTCGCCATTACAGCGTATTGATAACCAGTGGTTAACGGTGAAAGCAAGTGTACTCGCTGATTCATCGATGGCTAACAGCATGGCGGTGCGAACGAGTGTTGATAGTTACGAGTTAGAGGGGCCAGATTCAGAGGGATACTACACTGCATATGTGGAACTCGATCCTAGTACCTTAGGCGAGCAGCAAATCTCGTTAGTAACCAAACTTGATAATGGCCAACACCTCAGTGACAAATCTTCAGTGTTGTACAACCCAACTGTAGTTGGTTATGAGCGAACTTTTACTTATGACTTCTCTAATGGATTGAAACAAGGTTGGCATAGTGATGGTGCTTGGCAAGCAAAATGGAATAAGCCAGCATTAACCATTAGTGATGATTTGGGTAAATCAATGCTGAAGCTCAATGGTGAGTTACCAGGTTTGGAAGAGTGGGAAGAGCTTAAAATTAGAAATAGCCGTATTCAAAATCTTAATCGCCAAGATCGTATTGTGTTCACTGCTTACATACCTGCTGATGAAACTGTTGTAGGTGGGGTTCGACCTTACGCTGCTTTAGCTGATGGCTGGGTAAAGTTGGGCATTGACCAATTTAGAGAGTCTGTTTTGTCGCTAGAAAAGGTGATTATTGACGACCAAATATATTACAAACAGCTAGTGGAAATTGAGCTAGGTAATACGGCCGGTAAGCAGCCAGATATTTACATATGTTTTGTGGGTGAAAAGTTGCCTTTAAGCAAACCAGTTTATCTTGATGACATACATTTTGAGAAAGCACTTTATAAATAGTTGATAGATAGCGACAACTAAAAAGCAGCTATTTATGGCTGCTTTTTTTATCTTTTTCAAAATTGACATTTAGCCCTGCACACAAGCTCGTATCAGAGCTGAATGCATCTAGGCAAAAGTGCATTAGTAAACCTTCATCTTTCATCGCGATTAAATGTGCAGTTAGTTCGCTTGCTAGAGCTTGGTGTTTGCTGTGGATATAGGGATAAATAGTAACTGAGTCTAAGCTACCCGAGTCCACGATATGATCTTTAAACTCTTCACTGTTTAATAGGTGACGAACACCGATATCTGCCTGTACAAACATATCAACGCGGCCATATTTTACTTTCAATAAACCTTTGCGTATCGACGTTACAGTACTTAGTTTGGAAGCCGATAGTACTTTCTCTAAATTCAGTTTGTTGATTAAGGCTCCTCTTTATACGCCACGGTTTAATCAGTATTTTTGAAGCTTTCCCAGCCACTATTTAGAATAGGTCTATTGGCAGTTGAGAGTACGCCTTAATGTTTATGTTATAGAGCGGGACTTCTATTCTGATTTGGTTTGGGAAAGCATCTTGATATTCATACACACGTCCAAATTGACCGTCTATAGATCCTACGGTGGCTTTTTTGGTTGCTCGTGCTTCAGGCAGAGAAGTAATAAGCAGAGGGATATCAAGGCGCCTGAACAACTCAGTATAGATTGCCGTAAGCCATTTCGACGCACTAGAGTTCTCTATTTGATTAGAATAAATTATAAACGGAGTAGACTCCGGACTGGCAGTTGAAGATGCCTCAGCAACGTTTATGTAAGTAGAAATGGACCAAACAAGCATAGAGTTTTCTTTATTATCATAGGCTACTCATGATCTCATTTTGTCGATGCGAGGATATGTTTGATACTGGTTTCTTTTAAGTTCTCGCAGAGGCTTCCAGTGTGGGGAGCTTGTCATTTGAGTGTAGTTCAGTATCGCCTTTTGTAAATACTGACTTAAAGGGTACAGAGGAGTAACGTTCTTTGCTGTTGCTGTTGCTGTTGCTGTTGCTTGAGGGGAAGGTAATTATTCAAAAGATAAAAGCCACCCGTAGGTGGCTTTTGAGAACGCTATTTCATTACGCGTTTTTTAGCACGGTTCCAACGACCGTCTAGTTTCTCTAATGCTTCATCAAAATTTGATGCTGTCATTACGTCTTGTACATAACCGCCAGAATAGAAATCAATCTGCGATCGGTTAGTCACTTCAATAAAGGTTGAAGAGTTAGTAGGGGTTTGAATTACTTTAGGGTTATAGCTCATGAATTCGTTTAGCTGAGGTAGCGTAGGCTCTTTAGCTTTGATTGTAGGGATGAAGCCTGCGACCTCATCAAAGTCCGACTCTTCTAGAAGAAATTCAATGTATGCTTTGGCTGCAGGTTTGTTTTTAGAGTGCTTACTTACCGCATAACCCCAGTCATGGTTCATTTGAGCTCGAAGTTCACCCGACTCACCGGCAGGAATAGGCATGAAACCAATCTTCTCGCTCTGGATGCCACGGTCGATGACTTGAGGAATAAACCAGTTACCTAAGTAGAACATACCTGCGTCGCCCTCGGCTAGCAGTGATTTAGACTCTTCCCAAGAATTGGTAATCAAATCTTTTTCAGTCCAACCTTTTTCAATCAGTGTTTTTAGTAGAGAAAGTGACTCGTGATAAGCGGTATCGCCAGAAAACGCTTTATCTTGAGTTAACATTTTCTCATATACTTCACCGTTACCTTCAGCAACAATTGGGTATTTATCCCATTGCTGTAGCGGCCACTGTGCACCAAAGTTCACGTAGAAAGGAATTTTGTCTAAAGCGGCAATTTTTTCAGATGCAGCGTATAGTTCAGACAAGGTTTTTAGAGGTACTTCTACACCCGCTTCGGCAAGCACATCTTTGTTGTACACAAGGCCTTCAACGGAGTTACCCATTGATACGCCGTAGTTTTTACCATCGTTAGACCAGGCATCATGAAAATAAACTTCATCAGGACCGTACATATCTAGAGGCTCGTAGAAATTGCCGTATTGCTCTGATGGTACCGAAGGCAAGATTAGTACGACATCGCCGTAGTCACCTGTGTTCATGCGTGGACGCAAACCACCTTTGTAATCGGCAAAACCGATGACTTTTACCGAAGTCACACCTGGGTGCATTTTCCGAAACTCTTTGGTGTAACGGTCATATACACCGGCTTCAACTAAATCGGTACGGTTGGTAAAGAAAGTGATTTCTCCTTTAATCTCTAAGTTCGTGAGGGGGTTACCCTCAGCAAATGCTTGAGCTCCAACTAAAACCCCACTGGCAATAGCTGACGCTAGTAGTGTTTTGGTAATGATTTTATTTTTCATGTTATAAGTCCTTTAATTCACTGAGGTGATCATATCTTGGTTATACGGAGATAACACCTTCCCCATCTCCTTGAACTAACCATAACGTTACGATTTGTGCATTTCAATTGACCGCTAATCATATCGTTAAGATACGTGAGGGTGATCACTCTATGTTTTATCATAGTGTTAACTGTGTTCGCCTTTACTGCCGAAATATGAGGGTTTGCCTATTGTTTGCAGGCATATTGTGACTACGTTCTCATTTATAAGATTAAAATCAGTTCAAATCGATAAGTTCGTCCTATTCATCAAATCGAAACGTTATCATTGGTGGTGAATAGTGACACAATGCCTTTGTCTGTTAGATGTAATTTAATAAGGATTTGATAATGAAGAAAACACTAACCTGGTTAGGCGCTGTTGGCCTCGGGGCCGCAATCTTAAGTGGGTGTGGTAGCACCTCGGGCGTTGCAGATACACCTGTCATAGCCGCTGAACCAATTGCTGATTTTGTCAGTCAATCCGGAGAACAACTGCTATTAAATGGCGAAGCTTTTCGGTTTTCGGGCACCAACAACTATTACATGCATTATGGTGACAACAAGGCTATAACTACTGTATTGGATGATGCGCAAAAAATGGGCCTTAATGTTATTCGTGTTTGGGGTTTCATGGATGGCATTAGCCATGGTCATACTATGCAACCTGAAATGGGAGTGTATAGCTCGGCTGAAGCTAAAAGCGGCTTAGAGCGTTTAGATTTCACCATCGCTGAAGCAAACAAACGCGGCATTCGCTTGGTGATAGCTTTAACTAACAACTGGGGAGACTTTGGTGGCATGCCTCAGTATGTTAATTGGATTAGTGGCGATCACCATGATGACTTTTATCGTGAAACTGAAGCTCGTGAGGCATACAAAAATTACGTTGCTCATATATTAGGCCATACCAACAAGTATACCGGTGTAGCTTACGTAGAAGACCCAACCATTATGACATGGGAGCTGGCCAATGAGCCGCGTGCCCAGTCTGATACTAGTGGTGAACTTCTATATGCTTGGGCAAAAGAAATGAGTAACTACGTTCGTGAGCTTGCTCCTAAGCAGTTAATTGCCTTAGGTAGTGAAGGCTTCTTTACACGCCCAGGCGAAGAAGATTGGGCGTATAACGGTAATGAAGGTGTTGATTGGGAGCGGATCTTAACTCTTTCTAATATTAACTACGGTACCTTCCATCTATACCCTGAGCACTGGGGTAAGCATAATGCTGAGCAATGGGGAACACAGTGGATTCTGGATCACATTGATGCTGGTAAAGTTGCTAATAAACCAGTGGTATTAGAGGAGTACGGGATTGGCGCAGCGGAACCGTTCAATCGAGATTTCATCTACGACAAATGGACTCGTACCGCATACGAAAATGGTGCTGCAGGAACCATGTTTTGGATTTTAAGCAGCTACGATAAGAGCGCTAGCGACAAACTATATCCTGATTACGATGGCTTCCGAGTACTTGCTGACGGTGGAAGAACCAATCAAGTTCTTACTCGTCATACTATGCAAATGTTAGGGCAACCGGTAGAGCTAAAAGACTCGGTTTACTTTACTTATCCTGTTGATAATTTGTCGGTAACTGACCAGACAGTAACGGTTCAAAGTTATGTGATGAGCTATAAAGAGCAACCTACTGAGTTACTACTACGCACTCCAACGGGTAACTACCCAATGGAAGACAATGACAAAGATGGCTATTACAGTGCAGAGATCAAAGTCGAAGATATTGGTTTTGGTGAGCAACAGTTAATTACCGTAGCAACAATGGAAAGCGGCAAACGTATTACCGACAAAATTACTGTTAAGTTTGATCGTCCTATAACGGGTTATAAAACGGGTCCTAGCTTTGACTTCTCTAGTGGTGATTTATTGGGTTGGCAAAAAGAAGGGACCTGGCAAGCCAAGTGGAAGAATCCTGCTTTAGAGATAAGCTCAGATTTAGGTTCGCCAATGCTTAAACTGAATGTAGTTTGGTCGGGTAAAAACGACTGGGAGGAACTTAAGCTACGCAATATGCGCATCAAGAACTTCCAGCAGCAAAATCGTTTCTCGTATGATTTATATATTCCAGTCAACGATGGGGACAAAGGTGGTGTTCGACCCTATGCTGCACTAGGGGATGGTTGGGTTAAATTGGGGGTAGATAAATACCGTCAGCAAGTATCTGATTTAGAAAAAGTAACTAAAAACGGTAAGCAGTATTATAAGCAAGAAGTAGTGATTGATTTGGGTGATATTGCTGGTAAAGCACCAGACATCTTCATTGCCGTTGTTGGTGATAAGCTTACCCTGGATGGTTCGGTGTATCTTGATAACATCCGTTTTGAAGAGGCCACTTACGACTAGTCTTTATATGTTCTAAGAAAATGTCAAACATAAAGTGAATAAAACCGAGCCTGAGGCTCGGTTTTAATTGTTTAAACTAGCCCGTTGAGCCTATGAGTCACTCATCTGTGAAATGTAATAAGCTAAAAACCTAGAGTCAGGAGTCTAATTAGCTAGCTCTCTATTTTTGGTAACGTTGCTATTTCTATCTTTTTTTAACTTGTTTCATTGGTATTTTCTTGCGTTACCATTTTGTGAAAAAAAAGAGCATGTTAAATTACATTGCGTTATTCCAGTATTCATGGGGCTTGGGATAGAGTGATCGTTTTCACATTTCGAAATTTCTGTATTCGTTTTATCTTGTAGAATGAAAATCGTAACGTTACCATTGTTTCGGTTGGCTGAGTTGTTGTTACTCTTAACTCTAGGATGTTTTAGATTTAATACTCCATGGGTCAAAGGTTATACCTTAATTTTTGCCTAACCTAAGAAGGCTAGTTTTTTTTAGCCAAGGAAATTGTTCTTAATTGAAGTAAGTCTCGAGTTAGTTCGGGCAGCATCGGAGAAACCATGTTTAACCTTACTCTTAAGCAGCAACAACGACTAATCATCATAGCTTTTTTGGCTATACCATTAGGGTTGTTGTTTACCTTTTCATACTATCCTGCCAGCCAATTGTTCTATATGAGCGTAACCGACTGGGATGGATACGCACCTGTTAAAAATTTAGTTGGCTTTGACAATTACCAATATATGGTTGAAGAGCCAGATATTTTGGGACCGCTGCTAAATACTTTTTACTATTTTGTTGGTGCGGTTATTCAACTGGTTTTGTCTTTATGGTTTGCTGTATTGGTTAATACAAAGCTAGCGGGGCGAAATTTCTTTAAAACCTTACTGTTTATTCCATTTGTATTAAATGCAGTTGCCGCCTCTATGGTATTTCAGATTTTTTACCAAGTTGACGGAGCCTTCGATAACTTCTTAGCTGCTTTGGGCTTAGACGCTTGGATCATGCCCTGGTTGATGGATAGTGACGTGGTTAACTGGTCTTTAGTTGGAGCATCTGTGTGGCGTTACCTTGGCTTTAACTTGATTCTGTTTTTTGGTGTATTGCAGTCAATTCCTCAAGATCAGTATGAAGCGGCCAAGATTGAAGGTGCGGGTGAGTGGGATCAGTTTCGTTACATCACCTTACCGTCCATTAAGTTGATTATTGGCCTGCAAGTGTTACTTGCTTTTGTTGGTTCGCTATCTGTTTTTGAAATTCCCATGATTATCACTAAAGGTGCTAATGGTACTAAGACATTCGTAATGGCTACTTTAGAAACTGCGTTTAACTTCAATGATTTTGGCCTAGCGTCTGCGATGGCGGTATTCCTACTAGTTATTGTGGTGTTGTTTATGATTCTTCAAAAAGTATTGTTCGGAGAAAAGGCTTAATATATGAGTAATCAGCATGTTTCCTCTATGGCTCGACCAGCCTCAGTGGTGTCTTCGGTGAGAACCGAGGATGAAATAAAAAGAGCACGCTTTATCAGTAAGCTAAAGCAACCGCGTTGGGTGTTCTGGACAATATTTAAGTACGTAACCTTAATACTGGCCTCTATGGCTGTATTAGTACCGCCTTTCGCAGTGTTGCTAGCATCATTCAAAACTTCGAAGGAGTACTACTCTACAAGTAAAGTGGCTTTGCCCGAAAGCTTCTTGAACTTCGATAATTACATAAAAGTATTTGCCGACGGAGATTTGGGGTTAGCATTTACTAATACCGGTACAATTTTATTTATATCACTATTTTTTACGGTGGTTTTTGGTACTCAGGTTGCTTACGTGTTGTCGCGTTTCAATTTTAGAGGTAAGAAGTTGGTGCTATTGGCTTACGTGATAGCAATGGTAGTGCCAGCTGTGACCACACAGGTCGCTACTTTTGAAGTGATTAAAGCATTAAACTTAATCAATCATAAGGGTTCGGTGATCATGTTATACATCGGTGCCGATGTGGTCATGATTTACATTTTCTTGCAGTTTATGAGAGGGATCCCCGTTGAGCTAGATGAGGCGGCAAAAATTGAAGGTGCGTCTTATTTTCTAATCTACTGGAAGATAGTGCTACCGCTGTTAAAGCCGGCTATTGCAACGGTAATAATTTTAAGAACAATTTTTATCTACAACGACTTCTATTTCCCACTGTTGTATTTACCGGAAAAATCTCAAGTTACTGTTTCTACAGCTTTATACAAATTCACCTCTGTGTTTGGCACCGAATGGACCACCATTTCTGCGGGTATCATTATTATTTTGATTCCATCTATTGTCGTGTTCCTTCTATTGCAAAAACAAATCTATGCGGGTGTAACGAACGGCGCAGTCAAAGGGTAATACGAACGATGAGCCAAGCATCCCCACTTATTACATTTTGTAACTGGTTTAGCCTGCTGGTAGTGATGAACGTGTGTTGGATGCTTATGGTTATCTTAGGAGCGGGGATATTTGGTTTTATTCCTGCAACAAGCACGTTACTGCTGATGTTTCGTCGTTACATGAATCAAGGCAATAAAATAGGTGTAAGGGATTTTCTGAGTGAATGGCGAAAGGAGTTTGTGGTTAGCAATCTCGTTGGTTTGCCTATTGTGCTGATTATGTTTTCGCTGGGCTGGTATTTGAGTTGGGCGCTGGGTAGCGATATTAAAGTGCTGCAATTAGTGAGCTTAGCGATTTTACCATTATTGATCTTTTTACTGATGCTTTTAAGCGCTTCAGTTATTCAAGGTAGCGTTTATAGAGCGTCGGCAAAGCAACGCTGGGTTCTCGCATTAGGCTTGCTACGTAACCAGCCCAAGTTGCCGTTTACGCTGATTATAATGAGTGCATTGTGTGCTTTAGTAGGCCTTTTTTCACCGATTATGTTTTTGCTCTTTGGTTTAACACCAGCCGCATTACTTGTAATTGCATGGTATATACACAGCTTTCCAGAATTAAATAGAAGCAATTAAAATTATGAAATTAAAAGACTTTAAGCAAGAAATGGCGCATGAGATAGATAACAATATCTTAAGCTTTTGGCTTGACATGATAGACGAAACAAATGGTGGTTTTCACTGTTTTGCCGATTTCAACGGAGCGGTTGATAAAAATCATGATAAAGCGGTGCTACTGCATTCACGTATCTTATGGAGCTTCTCTGCTGCACATCGAATCTTACCCAATGATAAGTATTTGGCAGCGGCTAAGCATGCTTACTTATTTATTAAAGAACAGGCGTTAGACCTCGAGCATGGCGGTGTTTACTGGATGCTTAATCGTAAAGGACAGATTAAAGATCCACAAAAGCATATCTACAATCAAGGGTTCGCCATTTATGCCTTAACCGAATACTTCCGTATCACTAAGGATCAAGAAGCACTGGATATAGCAAAACAATTGTTTTCGTTAACGGAATCTAATGCGTATGACCAAATCAATGGCGGTTATATCGAAGCTTTTGACCAGCAATGGCAAGCGATTGATAACACGTTGGTTTGTGATACTTCTGAGGAAGTATTGGCAGAAAAATCGATGAATACACACCTACATATCTTAGAAGCATACGCAAACTTATACAGAGTTTGGCCTGATGCTCTAGTTGAAAAACGTCTTAGCGAATTACTGCTCTTGTTTCGCGACACCATTGTTGATGAACATTTACACTTCGGGTTGTTCTTTAGTCGAGAGTGGGAGTGTGTGTCGAAAGATGTTTCTTACGGACATGACATCGAAGGAACTTGGTTGTTAGACGATGCCGCGGGTTGCATCAGCGATAAAGCGCTAGCTAAAAGTATTTATGAACTAACAACTCGAATGGCCGATGTGACCTTGCAACAAGGTAGAGATATAGATGGCGCCATTTTTAACGAATTGCAGCATGGAAAACTACTAGATAGCGACCGTATATGGTGGGTACAAGCTGAAGCTATGGTGGGGTTCTACAATGCTTTTCAAAAAGATTTTGACCCAAGGTATTGGGCGGTAGCCCAAGGCTGTTGGAGCATTATTAAAAACCAAATCGTAGACACCAAAAATGGCGAATGGCATTGGAAAACTGACCGGCAAGGCAACCCTTACACCAACGAAGCTAAAGTAGAGCCTTGGAAGTGCCCATACCATAATGGCCGTGCGTGCCTAGAAATTTATTCAAGAATCACCAGTTATGAGGAAAATAGCTATGCATGCTGTTGAAGTTAAAGCATTAAACAAAACCTACGGTAAAAATGTAATTATCGATGATATTGATTTGGAAATGGAAGCTGGAGGTTTTACCGTTTTATTAGGCCCTTCGGGTTGTGGTAAATCAACCTTATTACGTTTGGTTGCCGGTCTAGAAGATGTCACCGCGGGAGGGGTTTTCATTGGCGACAAAGACGTAACATTGGAAGACCCTAAAAACCGCGACATAGCTATGGTATTTCAGTCATATGCACTGTTCCCGCATATGACTGTGTCTGAGAATATTGGCTTTGGCATGTTGATCAATAAAAAGCCAAAAGCAGAAATTGAAAAGCGGGTTAAAGAAGTTGCTCAGTTGCTCCAGATAGAGCCCTTGCTAGACAGAACACCTGCGCAACTGTCTGGCGGACAGCGCCAACGGGTTGCTATTGGTCGAGCGCTAATGCGTAATCCTAAAGTGTTCTTATTTGATGAACCTTTAAGTAACTTAGACGCTAAATTGCGCGGCGAAATGCGTTTAGAGCTTAAAAATTTACACGCTAAGTTAAACGCTACCATTTTGTACGTTACTCACGACCAAATTGAGGCAATGACATTAGCCACCAAAATTGTGTTGTTAAACAAAGGTGAGATCCAACAAATCGGTACGCCTTATGAAATATACAATCAGCCGAGTAATGTTTTTGTTGCCAAGTTCGTTGGCTCACCACAGATCAATTTGTTGAAAGGCGAGTTGGTAGCTAGTGAGGGTGGATGGAGCGTACTGGTGAATGATATTCTGATTCCTATCCCAAGTTATCAGTTTACCCAAGAGCCGAAAAAGGGCATGCAGGTTTTACTGGGAATACGCCCAGAGCATATTACCCAATCACCACTTAATAGTGCTTTTGAAGCAGAGTTAGAAGTATCGGCTTTTGAAATGACCGGTTCTGAGACTCTAGCTGAATTTGACATGCACGGCCAATCAGTCAGAGCGAAACTAGATGCTAACATTCAAATCAAAAACGGAAATAGTTTCGGTTTGCATTTTAATCTGCAAAATATTTCATTGTTTAACGCTGAGACAGAGATTCGATTGTAAAAATCATTCCTTATCGAAAGTGTTTTTTTCGGTTAATAGGTCACCTATTAACCGAAAACTTTGACATGATTCGTAACTTTTGCATTTATAGGTGAGTATTCTATCCATATCCTTGTTAGCAAAAGGGGGGTGTGAGATTATTCCTTTTGAAATCGTTACGAATTTATGTAGAGGAAGTGAAGGAAACCATGGCAAAGGCAACGTTAAAAACTATTGCGGAATATACGGGCTTGTCTGTCACTACTGTGTCTCGGGCATTGAAAGATGGTGATGACGTCAAACAACCTACCAAAGAAATAGTTAAGGCTGCTGCCAAAAAACTTGGTTATCGACCTAACCCTTCTGGGGTGGGTTTAAGAACAGGTATCAATTGCAATATTTGTGCTATTTTACCCGTAACTAAGCCTGGAGATATAGTGGGGGATGTAGGTTCTTTGGCTTTAATCGAGGGATTAACTGCTGCACTTAAGGGGACTCCTTACCACCTAACCGTATTGCCAATGGCACCAGATGAAGATCCGATGGAGCCGGTAAGATATGCATATGAGAATAATCTATGCGGCGGAATGATTTTCAACCTGACGAAAACTCAGGATGAACGCGTAGCCTACTTGCACGACAACGAAATCCCATTTGTGACATTTGGCCAAACCGAAATGAGCATTGAGCATCCTTATGTGGATATCGACAATCATGACATGGCGTATCGAGCAGCTAGACAACTGTATGAGCAGGGCCGTAAAAGCATCCGTTTGTTAAGTTCCTCTCACGACTACACCTATGCTTGGCATAAGTATTATGGTGCTCGCAGGGCCGCAAGAGAGTTTGGCTATGATTTCGAAATTGAAAATAATATTATTTTCGATTCTGACGTTGACGACTATCGTAAGTTAGGCAATAAGCTGATGTCTAGCGAGCACGCTCCTGACGGCTTGATTTGTGGCTCTGAAATTAGTGCTTGTGGCTTACTGGCTGGCATTCAGGATACTGGTAAAGTCATCGGTGATGATATAGATGTGGTTTTAGTTGAGACATGTGATCTTCCTAGTTTCTTTATGCCGCCGATTTCGGGGTACAGGCAAGATTTCCACCAAGTGGGTCGAAAGTTAATTCAACACTTGCTTCGCAGGTTAAACGGAGAGCCAGTGAAACACCTGCAAACCTTGCAAAAAACCGTTTATTACCAACGTTAATAGACAAGACTGAGACATCTTGCGTGGCTTGTACGGCTTAGATAAAGCGGTTACAAGTCACATTCCCTAGTATTTAGCTTTAATTCTCTTGAATTAAGCGTTTAGTATCGTAAAATGGTAACGTTACGATTTTGGAGTGAATAGGACATGCATAATACATCTGCTTTTAAAGCTTACGATATTCGAGGTAAGTTACCCGAACAACTAAATAATGAACTGGCTTATCGCATAGGCAGAGCGTATGCCGATTTTCTAAAGCCGAAAAACGTTGCTGTTGGCTACGATATTCGTTTGAGTAGCCCAGAACTTGCTGAAGCGCTAATAAAGGGCCTAAAAGATAGTGCCGTTGAGGTTGTCGAGTTAGGCTTAGTCGGTACTGAAGAGGTCTATTTTGCTACTGACCACCTAGGTTTGGACGGTGGAATCATGGTTACTGCTAGCCACAATCCTAAAGACTATAACGGCATGAAGTTAGTGAAAGAATCTGCGAAGCCGATTAGTGGTGATAGCGGATTAAACGAAATTAAAGCACTAGTCGCGAGTGCTGATTACTCACAGCCTATTGAGTCTATTTTTGCCGCTAAATCGAAACGTTACGACATCTCTAGTGAATACACTCAACACCTATTGAGCTTTGTTAATGCGGCCAAACTTAAGCCCCTTAAGATCGTCGTGAATGCGGGGAACGGCGCAGCTGGCCACATGTTAGATAACCTCGAAGAACATTTACCTTTTGAGTTCATAAAAGTAAACCACCAACCAGATGGAAACTTTCCAAATGGAATACCAAATCCTTTGTTGCCAGAAAATCGTGAAGATACACGTAAAGCAGTGTTAGAGCACCACGCTGATTTTGGGGTTGCCTGGGATGGCGATGTTGACCGCTGCTTTCTCTTCGATGAAAACGGTGATTTTATCGAAGGTTATTACATTGTTGGCTTATTAGCCAAAGCCTTTTTAGCCAAACAACCCGGCTCAAAAATTATTCATGATCCGCGTTTAACTTGGAACACCATCGATATTGTGGAGGCGGCTAAAGGTAAAGCGATACAAAGCAAAACGGGGCACGCTTTTATTAAAGAACGCATGCGTGCCGAAGATGCTGTTTATGGTGGCGAAATGAGCGCCCATCATTATTTCCGTGATTTTGCATATTGTGACAGTGGAATGCTGCCTTGGTTGTTAATTGCTGAATTGGTCTCAAACGGTGAGCAATCTCTTTCTCAGTATGTCAAGCAGCAGCAGGCAAACTTCCCCATCTCTGGAGAAATTAATAGCACTTTGGCCTATGCAAGAGATGCGGTTAAAGCAGTGCTTGAAGCCTTTAAAGATGAAGCACTTCTGATAGATAAAACAGATGGCATTAGCCTTGAATTCGAGCAGTGGCGTTTTAACTTGAGAAGTTCCAATACTGAACCAGTTGTTAGGTTGAACGTGGAATCACGTGGTGACCGACAGTTGATGGAACAAAAAACACAACAAATTTTAAATATTCTAAAACAATTTGATTAAGCTGGAGTAAGCAATGACAGTAAAAATTTTGGGTGAATCCCTACCAAATATTCCATGGGAAGACCGCTCAACGGATTGCCAAGATGTAATGTGGCGTCACAGTAAAAATCCAATCATTGGCTGGAATCCGTTTCCGGCTGCGGCGCGAGTTTACAACAGTGCTGTAGTACCTATGAACGATGGATTTATTGGTGTATTTCGTTCTGACTACAAAAATGGTCGTCCGCACTTACACGTAGGTTACAGCCAAGATGCATTAAATTGGGAGTTTGAAGAAGAAGCTATTCAGTGGGTCGACGCAGAAGGTAAGCCGTTTCAGCCTACATACGCTTATGATCCCCGCGTAGTAAAAATCGAAGATACCTATTACGTAACATGGTGTACCGACGATCACGGTGCAACATTAGGCATGGGTTTGACTAAAGACTTTAAAACCTTTACTCGTCTAGAAAACGCTTGTGTACCATTTAACCGTAATGGTGTGTTGTTCCCACGTAAAATTAACGACCAATATGTTTTGCTTAACCGCCCCTCAGACAGCGGTCACACACCGTTTGGTGATGTGTTCTTAAGCCACAGTAACGACATGGAGTACTGGGGTAAGCACCGCCATGTAATGGGTAAAGGCGGAGAAGGTTGGTGGCAAGGTACTAAAATTGGTGCCGGTCCAATTCCGATTGAGACTAGTGAAGGTTGGTTGATGATTTATCACGGTGTTTCAGGTACTTGTAATGGCTTTGTTTACAGTATTGGTGCTGCCATTCTAGATATCGATGAGCCTTGGAAAGTTAAGTACCGTACTCGTGATTACTTATTAACTCCAGAAAAAGAGTATGAAACAGCTGGTTTTGTGCCAAACGTTGCCTTCCCTTGTGCTGCTTTAGCAGATGCAGATACTGGCCGTATTGCAGTTTACTACGGTGCAGCAGATACCTATTCAGCTGTTGCTTATACCCAAGTTGATGAATTGGTTGAGTACATCAAGAACAATTCTGAAGTTTTCTAGAGGTTAATATGTCGGTATTTCAACAACGATTAACAATGCTGCAGGCAGAGCACCAGCACTTACACGCTAAAGTAAATCAAGCAGAATTGCCTGGGAATGGGGTATTTTTACGCTATAAAGATCCTGTTTTGACAGCCGCGCATGCACCGTTAACTTGGCGCTATGACTTAAATGCTGAGACCAATCCTTATTTAATGGAACGCCTTGGAATTAATGCAGTGCTTAATCCTGGTGCAATTGAATTAGATGGCAAGTTTTACATGGTTGCCCGCGTTGAGGGTCATGACCGTAAGTCATTCTTCGCAGTGGCCGAAAGCAGCAATGGTATCGATGGTTTTACATTCTGGGATAAACCTTGTGAAATTGGTGAAACAGAAGTTCCAGATACTAACGTTTACGATATGCGTTTAACTCGACATGAAGACGGTTGGGTTTACGGTTTGTTCTGTACTGAACGCAAAGATCCTGATGCTGCTCCTGGTGATGAATCTTCAGCAGTAGCGCAATGCGGCATCGTTAGAACCAAGGATCTAAAAACTTGGGAACGACTTGCAGATCTGAAAACCAATTCGGCTCAGCAGCGAAATGTAGTACTTCACCCAGAGTTTATTGATGGAAAGTATGCCTTATATACTCGTCCGCAAGATAGCTTTATTGAAGCAGGTAAGGGTGGTGGTATTGGTATGGCGTTTGCTGATTCAATGACAGAGTGTGTTGTTGATATTGAGCACGTCATTGAGCCAAAAACCTACCATACCATTAAAGAATCAAAGAATGGTCAGGGCCCTGCGCCATTGAAAACCGACAAAGGTTGGTTACATATTGGCCATGGGGTTCGCAATACTGCTGCTGGTTTACGCTACGTGTTGTATTGTTTTATGACGGACTTAGCCGAACCTATGAAAGTGACTCACCGTCCTAGCGGCTATTTCTTAGCGCCAGAAGGTGAAGAGCGAGTTGGCGACGTATCTAACGTTGTATTCTGTAATGGCATGATTGCCCGAGAGAGCGGCGATGTGTATATCTATTATGCGTCGTCAGATACCCGTTGCCATGTACTTACTACTAGCATTGACCAGCTAGTAGATTATGTGACCAACACGCCAGAAGATCCGTTAACCTCTGCTGGGTGTGTTAAGCAGCGAATTGCTTTAATTGACCTAAACTTAGCTTTGTAATCTAATCCTTTGTATCTACCAAGCGGCCACTGGCCGCTTTTTCGTATCGATACCATCATCCTGGCTGGCGGTATGAAATAATCGTAATAACAGTCATGCTAAAATATTCTCTTGTGATCCAAGTCTCATTCGTAACGTTGCGTAAAATATTCCCTCTCTCATTTCTTGATGATTAAATTGATTTAAATCAATGGGTTATGCCTGTTTTTTTTGCTTATTTTATTTTTAGATGTTTTTATTGCGCGAAAAATGTGATCAGGGATCGTAACGTTACCATTTTTTGTTGATATTATAGCTCTGCCTATTTCAACAGGTCCGCTGCGCAGTAGCAATAGGGAACATAGCAGCGGGTTGAATTTTTTCCTTAACGATAAGATGGAACGATATGAAAAGATCAATTCTAAATAAAAGCATATTTCTAGCATTGGCCTGCGCTGCTGGCTCGGCTTCTGCGGTAAGCACCGATTTTGGTATGCATGGTTACATTAAAAGTGGTTTGCTAATTAACGCTGACGGTACTCGTGCGGAACGCATTGGTTTGTGGAGTGATACAGCAAAATTTCGTTTAGGTAACGAACACAACACCAAAATAGAGTTACTTCCTACCGTTACTATGACTACTGACGAGGGCGTAATTGCCAGAGTTCGCGCTAACTTAACTCACGAAACCACCTGTACAGCAGACTGGAACTGTGTTGATAGTGATGGTCACGAAATCCAATTCCGTGAAGGTTTTGTTGAACTTGAAAACGTTGCCTTCGCACCTGGAGTCGTTTGGTGGGCTGGTAAGCGTTACAGCTCGAGTAATGCGTCAAATCACCAATATGACTGGGAATACATTCAATATAACGGTACTGGTGGCGGTGCAGATAAAATCGATTTGGGTTTCGCGCGTTTGGATGTAGGTGTATATGCGTTTATGCCTAGCGACCGTAATTCTGAAGAGCCAGTAGATGGCACTGTGCAGGGTTACTCTGATGACTTCTCTTTGAACGTTTGGCTTAAAGACATCGGTGGTGTAGGGCTCGATTTACAAGCTGTAGCTCACACAATGGAGCCACACACTTGGCACTCAAATGCAGCTGAAGAGGGTTTAGGCCTTACCGCTGTTTATAACTTTGATGGCTTTTATAACTTTGCCAATGGTTATTCGCGCGCGGTTCTTCAATATGGTGAAGGTTTAGCGGCAGGTGATTCACTTGGTAAAAATGGTTGGGGCTTTGCTAACAGTAAAGGCACTAAATCTTGGCGTGGTGTATTGGACGGCTTAGCGAGCTTTGGTAATTGGGATATTTCTACTTTTGCTTTTTATCAGCAAGATAAAGACTACAAACCTTGGAGTAACGTTGTTGAAGGCGAGGGCGATGATGTAAATCGTTGGGCTGTTGGCGTCCGTCCCTTCCACCAAATTGCTCAAAACTTCGCAATGCAATATGAAGTGGGTTACGAGTATTTCGATAACACAAGTTCTGAGCAAAAAGGTGGTTTAGTTAAGGCAACTATTGCTCCCACTATTACCTTTGAATCAGGCTTCTGGAGCCGCCCTCAAATCCGTACTTTCGTTACTTACGCCAAGTGGGATGACGAAGTAGGTGATCGCATTGGTACAAGTTACACCCGTGATGGCCAAACAGATACTTGGAACTTTGGTGTACAGGGCGAAGTTTGGTTTTAAACCTACAGCCTAACTACTTAGCAATTAAATAAAAATAATGGGGAGCCCATGAGCTCCCCTTTGCACTCTCAGCAACAACTTTGGAGAGTTCTATGCGTATCACGATTCAAATTCTCATCTCATTTGCCATTGTATTGGGCTTATACGCGGTATCTACCGGTATTGCCATTAAGCAAACAAAGCAGGCCAAGCAGGCCATTATCGTATTAATGGAAGACTCTGCCAAGCTTGACCAAGCATCCAATCAAATGCGGCTCAACCTTTCTAACTTCCAACAGTCTATTCTGGAGCTAGTTCAAACTAAAGATGTTTCCTTACAAAGTGCCTTTGAAGAAAAAAATAACCAAATACTCGATGCTATCAGCGAGGTTTATCAACAGGGACTATTGCAGGTTTATCTTAACCAAGAGCAGCAGCGACAGTTTCAAGATGACTTAGCTTCGTTGCGTTTGTTGGCTAAGTCTATTCAAACAGAGCATTTTGAAAGCCTTATTCTGGCTGAAAAAACTCAAAATCTCCGTAATGAGCTCTCTAATCAGGTGGCTACCGCCAACTCAGTGCTAGATAGAGTGACTGCCAGATATATCAAAGACGATTATTTCTTACGCAAAGAACTAGAGGAATATACTGACTTAAGAGATGCCCTACTCGACATGAGTTATCGCGCTTTTTTTGCTGACAATAGTAACGAGGTGTTTCAGCTCGATAGCGCTATTACTTCAGCCAAAGAAAACTATTTAGATATACTCGAAATCATTCTAGAAGACTTTCCTGCACTCACCAGCGAAAAAGACTTTTTGCACGCTAGCCAGCAAATCTCCGATTTTCTATTTGGAGATAATCGACTAACAAATTTGTTGGTTGCTCAAACCAAAGCCAGCGAAGAAGCCGAGTTAGAGTTGGCTCAGCAGCAAGGCATTTTGTATCGAATGAATGAGTTAGTCGCTAGTGTGAGCGCTCAGCTAAAAGCCGTTAGCCAACAAAACAGTCGGCTAATCGCCGGAAGCCTAGATACTGTAAGTAATATTCAACTGGCAGTGATGCTGCTTTGTTTGTTGATTGTATTGGTTATTGGTTATGTACTTACAAGAAAGATTCGGCAACCTTTAGACTACTGCTTAGAGAAAATGAGTTTGTTAGCTGATGGCGATTTTAGTCAAGAGATCAGCACTCGTTGGCCTAAAGAGTTCTCAGAACTCACCTTACAGCTGCAAAAAATTATTCGTACCAACAGCCATTTGTTTGAGCAAATCAAACGCCACGGTAGTGACATCTATGACATTTCATTAAATAACGCCGAGCAAACGACCAAGGTTAAAAAAAGTGGCGACGAACAGTTAGCGGCAGTCTCTCGGATCTCTAGTGCTGTTTGCGAATTGGAGCAAACCAGTAGCCACGTTAGGGAGTTAACTCAAAACCATTTGGAGCAAAGTAGAAAAATTAGCAAGATTGCGGAGTCTGGCGGCGTGGCCATCGAAGCAAATAATCAAAGCAACACAGAATTACAGAGTCAAATCCAAACTAGCTCTCAAGTTATCGATGAAGTGTATCAACAAAGTCAAGATATCAGTCAGATCCTCGAAGTCATTGAAAATATTGCAAACCAAACCAATTTACTGGCGCTTAATGCGGCTATTGAAGCAGCCAGGGCTGGTGAACAAGGGCGTGGTTTTGCGGTAGTGGCAGAAGAGGTTCGCGATTTAGCAAAACGTACCACTCATGCGACTGGGCAAATCCAAGACATGATCGAGCATTTACAAGCAGCGTCACAAAAGGCTGTTAGTAATATGCAGCAGTGCAACCAACACATGAAGGTGAACTTCGAAGCTGTTCAAGATAGCAAGCAAAGCATCTCAGACATTAATAGCCTTATGCATTCCTTGGAAAAGGATGTGAATTTTATCTCTCAGTCAACCCAAGAGCAGCATAGTGCCTGTGCAGAGATATCCGAGTCTTTGGAAGGCATCGCTTTGGCATTCTCAGAGAGTACGTCTACATCCGCAGATGTTGCAGCTCAAAGTCAAATTCTTGCACAACGAACCCAAGAGCAGCAAGGCGAGCTAACGCAAATACAAACCCTCAAGTCACCTTAGGATGCAGCGGGTATAAATTCCATTAACACACTTTTGATTTACTCAATATGTAACGAGGAAAAGATGATACAAATTAAGGGTATTGAACAACATTATGATTGGGGCGGGGAGTTCTATATTCCTTTATTGACCGGCCAGGAACACGCCTCGGGTGAGCCCATGGCAGAGTTGTGGCTAGGTGATCACCCTAATGGTGTGGCCACCTTATCCAATGGCATCCCACTTAACGATTGGATGGCGGCTAATTATGAAGGTCGCTTAGGCAAGCCTTGTATCCAACGTTTTGGCAAGCGGTTGCCATTTTTGCTCAAAATATTGGATGTAAAAGCACCGTTGTCGATTCAAGTGCATCCTACGAAAGGGCAAGCGGAGAAGGGTTTTCAACTTGAACAAGTTTCAGCAATAGAACCCAGTAAGCGTAACTACAAAGATGCCAATCATAAGCCAGAGTTAATGCTGGCACTTTCTGACTTTTGGTTACTGCATGGTTTTAAATCTGACCATGAAATTACGGCGTTGCTATCGAAAGAAGAAAGCCTTGAGTGTTTACTCTCTCCGTTTACCTTGGGGGGCACTAAGCAACTTGTAAGTCATATCTTTGCGATACCTAGTAGCGAACTTGCGCCGTTGATTATGCCAATCGTTAATCAATACTTAGACGCATATCAAAATAATTGCTTGTCTAAAAATAGTCCCTATTTTTGGATGATGAGAGCTTATATCAGAGCTGCGTCTGCTAATGCTCAATTGGAAGCTGGCCTGTTAATGGTGTTGTTACTTAACCTTTGTTACGTGCCAAAAGGCGGCGTGATTTTCCAAGATGCCGGTATACCTCACGCTTATTTGGAAGGGCAGAACATTGAGTTAATGGCAAGTTCAGATAATGTCTTGCGAGCAGGCTTAACTAGTAAACATGTCGATCCCAAAGAGTTACTGAGTATTGTTAGTTTTGAGCCAGTTAAAGCCGAGGTTATTGAGCCCATCGCGCAAGATGGCGGTTTAGAATACCCTGTACCAGTGGATGATTTCTGTTTAACCGAATACCGTTTAAAGGCTGGTGAATCCCTAGAGTTACCAAAAAATACCGGGCCATGTATTTGGTTTGTATTGAGTGGCGAAATGAAAATGAATGGCCAAGACAACTATTGGCGTAACGGCAGTTCTTTTTATCAAGAGCCTAGCAACAGTAGCACGATTTACGCACAAACAGAATTGGTTATATACAGGTCTTCAGCCAAACTATAGTCTAAGAGTTAATCAGAACGCGAGAGGAAATTATGAGTAAAAAAGGATTGATTGCTACATTAATGCTGGTTGCTCCTTGGTCTAATGCCGCTGAGGTGGACTCACTGAATAGATGTGTTTCAGTCGTCGATCATTTAGAGCGTTTACAATGCTACGACAGCACAATGAGAGATTTGCAAACCAATGAGGGTAGTACGCAAACCCACATCTCTAAAAAGGCCGCTGCCTTTGTTGCCACGCCTCTTGTGGCAACCGGAAACTGGACATTGAAGCGTGACGCTGATGACGAGGAAAACAACGTACTCGCGTTGCTCAAAGTTGATACTAACGAGTCTAGTGCACCACAAGGAACCACATTAAGAATCAAGTGTCGCGAAGGCAAGGCTGAGTTGAGTATCGCTTGGCTGGCATATATTGGTCGTGATGTTTACGTTACTTCAGGTGAAAAAGGCCAAAAAGGTAAACGGGAAAATTGGCGTTTAACTGATAATGATACCACCAGTATTTACCCATTTAATACTAGTGACTTTATTAACGAACTGTACACAATGGATTATTACTTGGCGCAAGTTCAGCCGGTAAGTGATGGTGCATTGGTGGCCAATTTTAACGTTACTGGACTAGAGGAAACCCTAAGGCCACATAAGGTCTTATGTGGCTTCTAGTGACCCGTCTTGATATGAGTTGACACTTTTAAGGTTATGGCGCCTGATGTATTTCATCGGGCGTTTTGTATTTTAAGGCCGTGTGCGGCCTTTGTTGATTATAGAGGTCGACTTACTCCGCAACCATCTTTCTTGCTTCATTCAGCCCCTTTGGTTTCATCAAAAGATATTCCATTTTCAATATCCCATTAATCCTCTCCGCCAAAGCATTTTGATAACAATCATATCCATCTGTCATTGAGCAGGTAACATGGTACTTCTTGTGTAATGCTTGATATTCCGAAGAGCAGTATTGCGCGCCTTCATGTTGTCATCAACGTGATAACCAACAATTTTCCTCGAATAAGCATCGGTAACAAGACTCAAATACGCTGCACCGGTTTGAGTGGGAATATAAGTAATATCTGCTACCCACAATTGTTCAGGTTTAACTGGGGCTAAGCCTTCTTTTATGCGGTTAGGGTGACAATAAAAACGATGGTGACTATCTGTTGTGCGGTGATAGGCGCGCCGATGAGGAACCAATAGACGGTGTTGTTTCAATAGAGCAAACAAGTGGTCTCTCCCAATGGCGACCTGCTCCATACCAAGAAGATATTTGAGTTTACGCGTGCCAATGCGAGGTTGTGTCATTCGTTTGGTGACAACCAATGACAACACAAGCGCTTCATGCTCACTACGTCTGCTTTCGTTATGACAGCGTTTATAAAAGGCTTGTCGAGTGATACCCATAAAACGGCAAGCTTTAGTGACTGTCAGCGCGTTGACCGCCTTTTCCTTAGTAACTCTGTTTTGCGCTTTTTTTAACACAATTGTTCAGCGGTTAAATTGTTTTGCCAGGCCTTGGTAAAATAGTGACGAAAACACAACACCAGCTTCACGGCCTCTTCGGCGAACATTGCTGCGTAGACCCACTCAAATGGCCACTTAGCCCATATGGCTGCAAAAG
Source organism: Agarivorans sp. MS3-6 (assembly GCF_054112545.1). Lineage (NCBI taxonomy): Bacteria > Pseudomonadati > Pseudomonadota > Gammaproteobacteria > Alteromonadales > Alteromonadaceae > Agarivorans > Agarivorans sp. MS3-6. The sequence continues at coordinate 2,893,517 of NZ_CM134202.1, forward strand.
CAGTAAGCGGAAGGCCAAATAGCCACATCGCTAAAAAGTCTGTTCTTAAGCAAAACTTGTTTTCACCGCCTGCTCTTAATACCCCATGAATGACCATTAGGTTGAGCATTTTTAGCCACATAGCAGCCGCCATTATAATTAGAGCTGGTTTCGCCATTGGCAGCAGTTCTGGTTGATCTAGGTTTAACCAGTTAAGTACTGTCATGGTATTCACTATAATTGTTGCGCCAATGGCTAAGCTACCAATAAAAGCAAGAGCAATAAATTGTTTTGAGACAACATAAGCCTCTTCAAAGTTGTCTTGCCCTAGAAGTTGACCTACCACCACTGAGCAAGCCACTCCCATACCAAAAAATAAGGAATGACTTAAAGACTCAAATGGACCAAGCATACTGAATACAGCAAGCTCTTCTGTTCCCATTCTTCCAAAGATTATTTGATAGCTAAGTGTGCCTATAGCCCAAAGCAGCGAATTAAAGACTAACGGAACGGCGAGTTTTCTGTATTTAGTACGCAGTGCCGGCATTGTACCTGTGCAGGGAGTAAATAGTAGCCAGTGTTTCATCCGAAGAAGTACCAACCCCAATATTATTAATTGGATTACTCGCGCGACTGTTGTCGCTAAGGCTGCTCCAGCAACTCCGAGCGCAGGCACACCTGCTCCTCCATGAATAAACCAATGGTTTAACCCAATATTCAAAAAGATGGTAAAAGCAGCCATGAATAATGGTAGCCAAGTTTGACCGCTAGCTCGCATACTAGATTCTGTGCCGATCACAAAGTGGGTGAGAATTAGCATTGGCAGGCTAACTAGCAAGTATTCACTACCCACCGATATGACTAGGCTGGAATCGCTTTGCATGCTCATCATTTGCTTAGAAAATACGCCAACACATAAAGATATTGGTAGCAGCAACTTAACACCGTTTATGAGTGTGATAACGGTGATTGATTTGGCTTCGCCTATGTTTCCTTTTCCCCAATATTGAGCGACAAGAGAGCCGTTTGCATTGGCTAGCCCGGCCATTATCATTATTATTACAAAATGCCATTTACTAGCCGCGCCAACTGCGGCGGTAGCGCCATGTCCTAAACCACTTACCATTAAAACATCGGCTAAAGAAAGGCTGGCAACCAAGGCTGTTTGTAGAGCAACAGGCAAGGCCAACTGAGTAAAGTTGTGTAGCATCTTGGGATTATGGGAACGAGTTTTTGCTAACATGATAAACGCCTCTAGGTAAACGCCTATAATGTAAGCTAGTATGCCTACTTTATACATGTTGAATTCAGGCGGGTTAATGTCCATTCCAATCATTGAGGGTAAGTATAAAGACCGGGTTAGTATGCACGACTCTTGCAGAGAGCGTTTTATTACCCAACAGAAAATTGTTGGATTACGTGAACAAGAAATCTATATGGCGGGCCTCGCCGACATGCGAGAGCAGTATTTGGTCGAGCGCAAAGGCCCTAGTATGCATACCTTGCTGTTTACCTTACAAGGTCAAGGTTTACTGCAGACCTGCAATGGTTCTCAGTTGCTTACAGCAAACTCCTTAGCGGTACTACCTGCGGGAAAGCCATTTAGGTTTTTTATTGGTGATGACGTTAATCACTGGCAGATGGCTTGGTTGCTGTTAGATGTGAAAAGGTTGTGGTTGGGTAGCCAACTAAATGAGCAAAAAGTGGTAGCCAGTGAGTATGCTGAGAGTGTTTGGGCTTTATTAAGCTTAATGATTGCTTCGCACTGTAACCCGGTAAAGCAAAGCTTATGGTTGAGTGAACTCGTGACTAATTTAGAAAGTGCCTTGTTACTTGGAGCAGGGCAAAACACCGCTCAACAACGAGTGAAGTCTGCCTTTGAACAGGTGTCATTGCAGCTGCATCAAAACTGGACGGTAAAAGATATAGCTAGTTTGAGTTGTTTAAGTGAAGCGCATTTAAACAGAGTTTCAACTAGGCTGTTCAAACGCTCTGCATATCAACACCTTATTTACTTAAGGATAGAGAAGGCTCAAGAGCTGTTACGTTATAGTCAATGGAGTTTAGCGATTATTGCCACGCACTTGGGATATAGCGATGCTTACAGCTTTTCTAAAAGCTTTAATCAAGCCGTAGGGTGTTCTCCCAAGGTGTATAGGTTGAGAAATGCTAGTTAATCTTTAATTAGCAGTTTTATACCGGTTGGAAAAAATGCAGCTTCAGATGTAGTTAATATGCTCATCTTTTTAAAGTTTATATTATTCCAGTTTGCTTGTTGAAGCTGATGAACAAGTAAAGGATCGTGCTGAGTAACTAGGTCGACCTGAATATTGGGCATATTGGCTAGCAGTTGCTTGTTTACTCCATTGAAATAATCGTAAAGGTAAACTACAGCAGAAGCGGCTGCTAATACTTGCCCACCGGCACTAACATGATATTCGCCTCTTAGCATTAGTGGAAAGATATCAAGTTGCCAGTCAACCCCTCCAATTATTACATCAATACCAGGCCTCAATCCCATTTCTACTAGTGCTTGATGAGCACCCAGTGCGTTGCTATCAGATGCGCACCAAATGATCTTGGTATCTGGAAATCGTTTTAGTAGCTTAAGGGTTTTAGCTTTGCTGGTAGCTTGGCTCCAGTTGGTATGAGTAATTTGATTAAGTTTTACTTCACTTGTTTCTTCTAGTGCATCAAGGAGACCTTGGTTTCGTAGTGCTGATATCTCATCATGCCTTCCTGATAGGGCAACTAGCTCTATCGGAGGTGTAAACATACGCTCTGCTTCTTTAAATAGGCTTAAGGCTAATTTGTAGCCACTTTCATGATCGTTAAAGCCTTTTTGAGTTAACCAGTAGCTAAATTTTTCTCTAGGGTAGCCTAAGTTCTTATAGTCGCGTTCGTCTAAAGAGTTTTCTAATGTGATAAACGGAAGCTGTAGCTGTTCTAAGGTAGAAAAAAGAAGAGCGTTGTCATCACCGCTACTGGCCATAAAAATGACAGCATCAATGGGAGTGCTTTTATCCTCTAAAGCTTCAAAAATAGGGTACAGGGCGCTTCGTTTCTTTTCATTTACTCTTTTGTAAATGACTTTAATATTAAGTTGCTGGGCTGCGGTAGCTACTAGTTCTTGAGCTTTATCCCAATTGGGCTGCCCCTTTTGTGCTGGATTAATAAATAATATGTTCAGTGCCCAAGATAGGGGAGAGAAACAAAGCAGGGTGAACATCAAAAAAAAGGATAAATATTTTATTTTGAGCAAATTTAACCCCCTATGTAGTATTAATAGATAGTCTTTTGCCTTAGAAAGTGTAGACCGAATAGGCTTATAGCGAAAATAAAAGGAGTAGCAATTTTGCTACTCCTTAGGGCCGGTGTTTTAATTGTCTATCTGAATGTTATCGATGGTAATTTCTACATTAACGGCAGCATCGCCAGAGCCTGCATAAAAGGCTAGGCCTAGCTCTTGAACGTTGCTAAGTGCTCCGTCAACAGGAAGTGTCCAGCTAACTTCTGTCCAGGTATCTGCTGTTAGATCTGTCCAAGGTCCTTCATTCCAGGTAAAACCTTCACCAGTCTTAGCAAATACTTTGCCGCCAGTAATGCCACTTGCTACCGCTTCGCTAGATAACTTAACCATGAAGCTAGCTGAGCTTAAGGTGCCACTGCCGCCGACTGCTTGAACAAAGTTAGGCTTCTTCTCTGCCCCTGCTTCATTAACGGTCATCAGTACTGCTTTAGAGCTATCTACGCCGCCGTCAGTTGTTAGCGAAAGAACTACTGTTCCACTGCTATCCGATGTGCCAGTAAGCTCTGTAGGTACGCTGTCATTAGCTTCAAAGTCATAGGTAAAACTTGGTTCTACAGGTGGCTCTGGCAACTCCGCTTGAGCGAGTACGCTTACATCATCAAATTGAATAGCTATGCCATCAGCAGCAGCTGTGTCTTCACCTGCGTAGATTTGAACCCCCAGCTCTCTAATATCGGTTAAAACTGTTTCTGGCGTCCAAGAGAAAAGTGTCCATTCGCCTACATTAGCGTTAAACCAATCACCTTCTGCCCAAGTCCAAGCATCACCGGTTTTAACAAAGATCTTACCACCGCTATAGCCTGCGTCTGCTGCAGCTTGAGGAATTTTAACCCAAACGTTAACGGTTGCCACTTCCGGCATAGTTTGAGGGTCAACTGGTAGTAAAAGGTTTGATTGTTTCTCGCCCTCTGCTTCTGTTACTAACAAGCTTAAGGCATTACTACCATCTCTTCCTTCCCCAGTGCTTATGTCTAATTGACCAGAGCCAGAGCTATCAGAAGATGAGCTGAATCCAAATGGTACATCTTCACCTTCAAAGTCGTAGCTAGTACCGGTGCTTGGTTCTGGCGCTTCTGCTCCGCTTAAGGCTCTAACACAATTAAGTACCGACGCTTGGTATTGGTTGGTCCATTGCCATGAAATACCGCCAGCATAATCATTCTCACCTAACCTTACACACAATTGTTCTTCACCAATTGGGTCGCCAAAGTAGTCGAACTCAGCTGGTTTGTATGCATCCTTATCTGCGAAGAACTCGCCAATAACTACGGGTTTATCTAACTCCCAATAACTGGCTTTGTGGTAAAACGGTGACCAAGCTCCCTCTTTGCCTTGATCGTCATAATAGTGAGGCGCATAAAAATCTAGCGCTGCATTATCACCACCTAAGGCAATCATATTGGCATCGGAATAATGATTAGTGCCACCAAAACCATCAGCATTTAGCAAGCCAAGAGATTTAGGCCCAGTAGTTACAAGTACCTGCTCACCCAGTTCATCTGCTTTGTTATGGATGGCATTACTTAAAATAGCTGTTGTTGTGTGAATGTCGTTGTAGTCGGGGACTAGAGCGCTGTCTAAGCTTTCACGATCAATAAACCAAGATTCAGTCATGTTTTCTGGTTCATTAAATAAGTCTATTGCCACTAGAGCGGGATGTCCTGCAACTCGGTCTAGGAGTGGATTTAAAAAGTTATCAATATAGCCCTGAAGAACCGTTGAATCGGTGAGTAGTGCGTGGTTAGCGCTTAACACTTGATTGGTCATATTTGCTTGTGTCGCAGCCAGCATGTCGAAAGACCACAAACATGGCATTACGTAAATACCTTTTGCTTGAGCAAGGTCTAGGGCTCGCTCAATGTCATCAATTACTTGTTGTTGGTCTGCTGTTGGTGCAATAGCGCTGCGGTCTGCATTCCAAACTGGGCTTTGGGTTCCGTTTACGTGTATCCACCACCGAATGGTGTTGCCACCCGCTTCCTTCACTTGGTCGAGCATATGATTTAGTTGGGTTTCATCTAAACCTTGGCCGAAGTCTTCGGCAAAGCTAAGCCATGCTACGTTCACACCGTTAAGGTAAATGTCGTTACCTTGATAAGAGATAGTATTTGCACTGGTTCCGTTACCACCAGGGGATTCGTAACCCGGTTCTTCACCGCCACCATTGGTTGGGTCGTTGGCATAACTGGCGTCACACCCAGTAAACTGAGTGGCGACTAAAGCGAGCGTTAGCGCAGAAGCGATTTTGTTTATCCTGAACATTTCTAATCCTTAATGACTACATTATTCGTAACGTTACCTTTCTGGTGGTGAAGCCGGGTCTTGTGGCCCAAGGTAACGGAATCGTTTGTGGTGAAGTCTTAACGTTACTAAATCACCTAGTAATTTTTTATAAGCGTTGGTCAATCTATACATGACGTTAACTAATGTATGATCAATTAACCCATAGATTAATCGAATCGTTACGATTGTGTGTGTTAGATCTGCTTTTTGTAAGGGAATCGTCTGATTGCTTATATTTTTGTGAGTTTAGTCAAATTATACAGCTTAAATCGTAACGTTACGATTGATGGGGTGGTATGGTGTTTGTGAAATGTGTTTTAAGCGCTTTCCAAGTTAATACATTTCATTAGCTATTTGTAGCATCCTTTTCTTTTTTCCGGATTCTTTCCAACCGCTGCCTGCAGCGGTTTTTTTTTGCGAGATGGTTTTTAATGAGCCGAACTAAAGTAGAGATTTTGAAGAGTTTAGTGTTATCTAAGCATTGGTATACCTATTCCAAATACTCTTATCGATATAAGACTGAAGGGGGGAGCTGGCGATCTCAGCACCGAGAAGTCTTAAATAAAGGTGATGGTGCAGCAGTATTATTGTTTAACTATTCAAAGAGAACTGTGGTGTTAGTTAAACAGTTTCGATTTCCTAGCTATCTAAATTCAAATACCAGTGGCTTTCTGATTGAAGTGTGTGCTGGTGTGCTAGAGGGTTTGCCTCCAGAGGAATGCATTAAGAAAGAAATCCTGGAGGAAACGGGCTTTAGCATCAATGATCCCGAACCTGTTATGGTTACCTATATGTCTCCTGGAGCGGTAACCGAAAAGAACTACTTGTTTGTGGCAGATTATTCAGGTGCAGAGCGGCCTACCTTAGGCGGGGGGCTAGCCAGTGAAGATGAGTATATTGAAGTGTTAGAGCTTCCTTTTGAGCAAGCTTTTTCGATGCTTGAGAATGGCGAAATCGTTGATGGCAAAACCATTATGTTGTTGCAGTACGCAAAGCTAAATATATTTTGCGAGTAAGTGGGAAATTGATAGATGAAAAATCAAATTGAGTTGGGCTTATCACAGTGGGCGTTTCATCGGGCTATCCTCGGGGACAGTCGAGATGACTACGACAAATACTTAGTAACTTTGCAAAATGACCCGGAAAAAGTACTTCGCGGAAGTATGGCCAACCGCGACATTGTCGAGCAGGCACTCCGACTAGGTGTGAAGGTGGTTGATCTGGTTAATTTATTGTTTTTTTCGAGAGCATCAGATGTTCGGTGGCTACGTAGCTGGAAACAGGATGCTGAACAGCAAGGGGTGCGATTTGCTTGTTTGATGTGTGACGAGCTGGGGCATTTGGCTGCGAGTAGTGTTAAAGAAAGGCAAAAGTCGATAGATCTGCATAAGCAATGGCTAACGGCCGCTGCAGAATTAGGCTGTTCTCAGTTGAGAGTAAATGCTTATGGTGACGGTAGTTACTTACAACAACTTCGCCATTGTAGTGAAAGCTTAAAGGTATTATGTGATTCGGCAGCATCGATGGGTATTAGTATTGTGGTGGAGAATCATGGTCATCCATCGAGTAATGGGGCTTGGTTGGCGATGCTAATTGAAAGTGTTGAGCGGGACAACACGGGAGTTTATATCGATTTTGATAACTTTTTTATGGGAGGTTGGCGTCATTCGCCAAAGCGTTTGTACGACCGTTATCAGGGTATGGAGGATCTAGCTAATATTACGGTAGGCGGCAGCGCTAAATCTTACGCTTTTGATCAGAGTGGTAATGAAACAACAGTTGATTTTGCTAGATGTGTGAGTATTTTGACGGAGGCAGGATTTAGTGGTGTGTTATCTGCTGAATATGAGGGTGATCTTCATTCCGAGTATGATGGCTCAGCTAAAACTCTGGCTCTGCTTAACAAGGTGCTGAATTAGCAAATAACTTGTTCAAGTATTTAACAACCAGAACTATATACTGGGCTTAACTCGCTTTTGTTTTTTTGGGTGAGGCTCGGTATACCATACCTGCAATATTTACTATCATTTTGACTAAATTTGCCTTACTAAACTGATTCGCCTACCACCACTCACTGCCTTTGTTACTGCCGATTCTGTTGCTGTTGCAACTTAGCTACGAAGTGGTAATCTTTATTCGTAACGTTATCGTTATTGTTTTGTGATGATAATTTGATGTTTGCCATTTAAGTAGTAAGGTTGAATATGCACTCACTTCCTAATCAGTCCAAAGCATGGACATTTACCACCGATATATCAGAGCCACAAGACATGGACTTGCGTTGGCTTGCCCTTAATAAACCGCAGGGAACCGACGTTGTTGTTGAAAACAAGGCTATCTCCTTAAATCCCGTAGATTGGAAAATAATCCACCCCGGTATGGTGGGGAGAGATGGGTATAAAGTTTCTGGTGTTGATGGGGCGGGGGTTGTTGTAGCAGTGGGCCCCGAGTCTGATGTTAATGTTGGAGCGCGAGTTGCTTATCATCAGTCTTTGTCTCGCCAAGGCTCCTATGGGGAACATGCAGTGGTCGACGGTCGTTTAGTTTTTGAAATTCCTAGTGATGTGGATTTTCATGTGGCGACAGCTCTTACCTGCACAGGCTTAACCGCGTGGCAGGCTCTTGAGAAACTACCCACTTCTTGTGGGTCATATTTATTGGTTAATGGTGCCGGTGGCTTGGTAGGTAGACTGGCTGCAGAAATAGCTGTAAATAAAGGATTTAATGTAGTTGCTGTTGCGGATAGCAAGCATCATGAAGCATTAAAACATGCCGGTGTTACACAATGTTTTGACTATAAACAATCTAGTTGGCGTCGCGATTTGGGCGCGTTTTTGTCGGCGCAGCCTGCGTTTGCCGCTATTGATACTGTAAACCGAGCGAGCGCTGAAAGCCTGTTTAATTTTGTAGATGTAAATGGTCATATCGTTACTATCCAAGATCGTTTTGAGAAAAATCCATTTCCGAGCTTTGATAAGGCTATTTCGATTCATGAAGTAGCCTTAAATGTATTCAACAAACACTTCTCTCCACGAGAAATGCGTAGTTTAAGGCGTGGTTTTAGTACCTTAATTAGGGACCACCAACTAGCTGTAAACTCTCGACTATCAACCATCTCTTTTGATGAAATTCCTGAGGCTTTAGAAAAGCTTAAATCAGGCTTAGCATCTACAAAATTTGTCGCTATTTTGTAAGGACGTTTAGTTTATTGGGCTCCATATTTGGCGGTTTATTTTGTTGAAAGAGCCATTTGTAAAACAAGTAAATACTGTACTTAGTTGAATCCATATCAAATAAATATAAAAAGCTTGAGCTTGCTCAAGCTTTATTTTTTTTAGTTTGCTTTAAGTCACAATCGGAACGTTACGAATTTGTTTATATTTGCCGTGTAAAAAAGTTGGCATGCGCAGCCTTTGTATTCACGTAACTAATGGATTTGACGAAAATGAATCAAGTTAAAAAGAAGTTGCTAGTGACTTCGCTAGCCGCAATAAGTGTAGCTAGTTCATTCGGACTGGCAGCAGATACTTATACGTTGAGTAATGTTTCTTCTACTCAAACAACAGCTGACATCTACAATTGGATTGCCCATTTACCTAACCGAAATACTAACTCTTTGTTAAGTGGGGCCTTTGGAGGCTATGCCAACGTATCTGACTCTAATGGATTTTCAAGTTCTGAGTCAGATAACATTAATGCTTTAGCCAGCCAGCGGCCTGGTATTTACGCTTGTGATTATGCCAGAGGCTGGGATGTGACTGCCGCAGGTAGTGAAAGTGACTTGATAAACTATAGTTGTAATGCCCAACTGATTTCTCACTGGCAATCGGGTGGTTTAGTGCAAATTAGCAACCATCTACCAAACCCTATATTTGAAGGGAATATTGCCTACTACAACGATTCAGGTAAAGCGGTCGGGGGGCTAAATTCAATAGTCTCTAATGATGACCTTGCCAAATTACTAGTCGATCAGTCAGCTGAACGGATCCGCTGGTTGGCTATTTTAGACAAAGTAGCAGAAGGCCTACAAGAGTTAGAAGATGCTGGTGTTCCGGTAATCTATCGCCCACTACACGAAATGAATGGAGAGTGGTTTTGGTGGGGAGCCACATCTTACAACTCAAGTGATCAAACTAGGCAGCAGCTCTATGTGGATCTATACAAAGACATGTTCGACTACTTTACCAACACCAAAACTCTAGACAATCTTATTTGGGTGTATTCGCCTGATGCTAAACGCAATGCTAAAACTGCTTTTTATCCAGGAAGTGCTTACGTTGATATTGTTGGTTTAGATGCCTATTTGGATGACTTTAGTTTGATGAACGGGTACTGTGAAATGCTAACCTTAAACAAACCCTTTGCTTTGGCTGAAGTAGGCCCTGACCAAAACAAGGGCCAATTTAACTATCACGAAATGGTCAAGGTGATAAAAAGCCACTTTCCTCAAACAAGTTACTTTATTCCATGGAATGATGTTTGGAGTCCTACTAACAACTTGAAAACCAGTGAAGCCTTTAATCACGATGCTGTGGTTAATTTAGGTGAGATATGGGAAGGCGAACATCTCTCGAGTATTGTTGAAACTGTCCCTGTTCAAACAGAAGTTCTTTATGATTTTGAAAGTGGAACCGAGGGGTGGGGAAGTGAGTTCCAAAGTGTGTCTGGTTATTGGGCTGTTAATGAGTGGGCGTGTTCTGGTGGGCAATCGCTTAAAGCCAATATTGAGCTAAAGAATGGTGATATATTTGATCTAAAGGTGGCTTCGGCCTTAGATCTTTCGGATAAAAACTCTCTTTCAGTACTCGTACGGTTGGCCTCTTGGGGTAACGTTGGTTCTGGCCTCAAAGCTAAATTGTACCTAAAAACTGGTCCAGAATATCAATGGTTTGACGGTGGAGAGCTGACCATTACCAATGGGCAAACAAACACTGCAATACTTGATTTGAATACGGTTGCTAATCGAAACGATATTAGGGAGCTGGGTATTTATTTCTCGACCGGTTCAGCAAGTGGTTCAACGGCGCTCTATATCGATAAGGTTCTTGCCTATTAGCGCCATGTCTAAAGCTATAGCGGCAACTCCAATGAAGTTGTCGCTTTCCAATTTTTTGATGCAGCATGCATAATTTAAATACTTTTGTGATCTTAAGGTTAATTTGTCGTAACGTTATCATTGCTTCTCTTTGAGAAGATTAATAGAAGCATGTTGTAGATAACTAAGGATGGATTCATGAATATTCTTCAAACTATGCGTATAAGCAGGCGGATTTTCATATTGGTTTTGATGCCACTGATTATCATCTTGTTTTTTGCTAGCGGACAAGTAGATAGGGCACTAAGCCAACAAAAGGCAATGCATGAGCTAAGTTTGGTTATTCAATATATCCAGCGATTATCCCCGCTTCTTGCTGCGCTAGATAAAGAGCAAAATTCAGTAGCTGCATTTTTAGGTGGAGATGAAAAACAGGCTAGCAAGCGAATAAGCTTACGCTCTGTAATGAATAAAGATCGCGCCGATTCTAAGCAGAAAGGCCAGCAGTTATTAGACTTTCTGTCCCAACACGAGTTTACACTTTCGCATTCTGGCTCGTGGAGCAATGAGGATTTAGCTTTTATCCGTAAGAAGATAAAGCAGCTTGATTTAATTAGACTTGTTGCTGATGAAAAACAAGTAAGCTCAGACAAGTATAAAAGCCAGTTTGACGGTCAAACTATATGGACTGGGGTAGATATACAGCGCACTAGAATGGCTTTGTTACATACTATTAGCAAAGTGGTTGAGGTAGCGATGAGAGACCACGATTTGGGCTTGATTGCTAACGCCTACTATTACTTGCTGCTTGCTTCTAGTGCAAACAATGAACTACATGAAAATATTAGCTCAGCGTTATCGAGTCAAATGGGTGGCTATACTTTTGGCCAAATGATGCTGTATCGTGAAAAGGAAAGTAGCTTTAGGGAAATGTATGTTCGTTATGCCAGTAGCGAATCGATAGCGGTATACCAAAATGTTTTCTTAGATTCTGGATTATTAGGATCAGTAACCAATGCTTATTGGGATGTATTTGATTCATATAAATTTATAGACAAATCTGTCCTAACTTTACGCCCTGAGCTACAACGCCGTTGGCCGAGCCTATCTCAACAAACTGCCCAAGCCTATCAACGCGTTGAAGACGGATTGTTAGCAATTTTATCTGCTACAAAAGATCTTAAAGTTAGTGAAGCACAACACCTTCTTCGCATGTCAATATTTTGGGTCGCAGCGGCTATCGTTATTACTTTAGTGTTTTCGTATCTTGTAGCTAACAGTGTTACTAAACCGATTGACTCATTGGTGCGAAGCTTTACCCAATTAGCTAAAACTAGAGACATGAGTTTTAGATTGACAGCCAAAGGGAGAAATGAAATTACCGCTCTGGGAGAGGCCTTTAATCAATTAATTGAAAGCTTTAATGAAGCCTTAGTTGGAGTACGGCAACAATCTAAAACCATGGGTGAAACTACCGAACAAGTGGCTGGTGCGATGCAGTTGTCTCTAAACTTATCCGCTCGCCAGCAAGAGTCTACAGACAGTATTTCAGTAGCAACCAACGAAATGACGGCAACTATTCAAGAAGTGTCAAATATGGCGCAACAAACTTCTACTGCAGTGCAAACAGCACACGCCGTCTCTTTAGACAGTGCACGCTGTGTTGATTCTAGCCGAGAGCTAATGGTTAAATTAACCGAAGAGCTGGGTGACACTAGTCAGCAAGTAGAAAACTTAAATTCAGAAGCGGCACAAATTGGTAATATTCTTAATGTTATTCGAGATATTTCCGAGCAGACTAATTTGCTGGCTCTAAATGCTGCTATCGAAGCTGCAAGAGCTGGTGAAAAGGGGCGGGGCTTCGCGGTGGTTGCTGATGAGGTGAGAAACTTAGCTACTCGAACTCAGGATTCAACTAAACAAATTCAACAGCAAATTGAATCATTGTTTGTCGGCGCCTCTGCCGCCACTGAAAAAATGAAACGATTGAAGGAAGAAGGTAGCAATGCCGCTGAACTCGTGTTGCAGAGCTCGGAATCTTTTGAGCAATTAAAGCAAGAGTTAGACAGTGTTTTAGATATGGCCACTTATATTGCAACTGCTACCGAGGAGCAAACACTTGTTTCTAACGACATTAATAAACGTACCGTTGAAATGAGAGATGATTCTAGCGACTTAGCTTCTCAAGCGTCTAAAACAATGCAAATGACAGAGCTGCTTAAGAAAGACGGTAATACCTTGCAAGGCTATGTTGACCGTTTTCAAGTGGCTGAGTCGTCGACCTAGCTCAAGCAATTAAAGTGATTGCGAGTATAAATTTTCCCTTTTAGGATAAATCTATACTCGCGCACTGTTTTGTTGCTAAAACAGTGGATTGAAATCTATTCCCGATGCTCTCTCTGCCAACCAAATAAGGGCGACAATAACTACTAATGAACTACCCCCTCTGAGGATAAACGTTTGGTAGAACTTGTATTCGCGACAGTAAAAAAGTAACGGGAGTAACACAGCAACAATAATTAACTGACCAACTTCCACACCAACATTAAAGGCGATTAAAGCAACATAGGTCGCTGCTTTTGGTAAAGATAATTCTAACAAGACATTGGCGAAGCCAAAGCCATGGATCAAACCAAAAATAAAGGTGATTAGTGTTAACTGTTTATTTACTCTTGGGAATAAGCAATTTAATGCCACAACAATTACTGACAACGCAATAATTGATTCGGTGATGCGAGCAGGAGGAAGGCTAACCCAGCCTAAAACAGCACTGATTAAAGTGATGCTATGGGCAACCGTAAATGCGGTAACAATTTTGAGTGTCTCAAAGGTGACCTCTTTAAATGATTCTTTGGCATGCCACTGTTTGTTAGAGATAAACAGTACAGCGGGTAAGATCAAACACACCAAAAACAGTATATGATCAAGGCCTATCCAAATATGCCAAATACCTTCAAGCAAAAACTCTTTAATGGTTTGGATAATGCTGATTTTCTCTAGAGATATACTTTGCTCGCGTTGGTCGCTAAAGAAGCGAACTTGGGTCATGGCATCGCCTTGGGTAAGATGCATAGAGCCACTGTGATCTTCATCATCTTCAAAAAGCAGGTTGTAGCTTGCAGAGATACTTTGCTCTATTGTTGGGCACTGATGTTCGAGCAGAAATCGTAGATAATTACCGCTGCCATGAATCACAAACTTGTGGTTACTGATAGTGTAGTCACAACTTTTTCCATCGAAACGAACGCTTAAATTGTTACTGATGTACTGGCTAATAGCATTTGCAGGGTAGTTGCGCTCTTCCTCCACACTAAGCTTTCCATCTGAATTTACGTCTAAGTTGAAGCGCTTGTTTAGCTCACCAGTTGTGAGATCAAATTGTAATTCCGTGTGCCCTTTTTCATCTAAAGTTACGACTAAGTGACCGCCTTCCCCTAAGTTGTGAGCATATGAAGTTATGCTTGTTGTAATAAGCAGAAAAAAAACTAAATAGATACTTTTCATGTTGTACGTCTCATAGCAACAAAGCGAAACACCATGGGTGTTTCGCTAATAGTTAGTTGTAAGTGATTGCTTGTTATTCGGCCACAGAGCGCCATTTGTCTAGGTTAGGTAGATAGACCTTTTGGTGTAGGGCTTGTTGTTGGCTATCGGAATAGTCTGGGTAGCGTAAATCACCAACCTCATCGATGGCTAAATCCTTCATCGTTTCGTAAGTCCATTCAACTTCCCCATCATCATTGCTCGTTGCACGAATGATTAGATGGCCTATATCAAAACTCATCAGCATCTCTTTGTAGCGGCTGCCATGACGTCTGAGAAAGTTCACCGCTTCCATGGCGTCTTGAGTGAAGGCGCCTCGCGCGTAGACCACTTCACTCGCCGGAACGAAAATTAGTGATGGGTCGACATTTTTTACGTACTCCGGATTGATAGATCCGTGCCAATGGTGGTTCCCATACAATATCTGCCCGGTAATGGCACCTAGCCCATATTCACGCATAATGCGGTCTTGGTTATGGGCATAAATGTCACCTTGGAACTGCACAGTAAAGTCTTGGTAATTCATGCTAAATGCTAAGGAGTTGGCATTTAAATCACAGGAGTTAACAGCGATGGCATCTTCTGAACAAGAGTCACCAAACGTATTGAGCATTTTTACATTAGTACCTTCAAATTCAAACTCTCGTCCACTGGAAAAAAAGTTTCTATCACCGCCGTCTTCTTCGTGCATCGAACGTTGCACCATTACATTTGGAAAGGCGTTTACAAAAGCTTCGTGTCCGTCGGAGATAAACCCATCATAAACTTGGCGTCGATAAGTTCCGGCAATATGGTCTCCGTGAGGGTGAGTTAACCATAGGTAGTCTGGCTCAATGTTGTTGGCTTTAAGGAATGGAATTACTCTATCAAGGTTCACCCACCATTGGCCTAAATCTACAATCAGCGTTTTACCGCTGGGCATTAAAAATGCCGCAGCATTACCGTGGCTCGAGTCAAAAAAGATCACAACAAAGTCGTTGTTAACAGGTTCTTGCTTACTCACTATTGCCAGTTGTGTTTTTTGAATGTCTCCATTAGAAAGCTGCCAAGATATTTCATAATCTCCAGGAGCTAAGTTCGCTAACTGTTGGCTACTTAAGTGCGCAAAGAAACCGCCATAAATGACGCTAGTGAATCGGCCTTCAATGTCATCCTTGTACTCTTCTACTTCATATTGCAGTTCAGCATCTTGTACCTCAGAGTTTTCAGATAACCCACTAATGGTCACTTGGGTGAGTTGATTACCATAGGGGTCTACTTTGATTGATAATTGCTTTGGCTTGTCTAGGTAGAAGCTTTGTTGCTTAGGTCCAATTTTGGCGGCCATGGCAACTGGCTCTCGTGATACGTCAAAGTAGTCAAAGTCTTGGTAGCCCCAACTTTTGATGATTTCAATTTTGTTGCTGCCTTCTTTAAACTCCATGGGGAAATTGGCTGTTTCCCAATAGGTTCGACTGGAGCGAAAACCTGCGCCAGGTAAAGCAAACTCATCATTCACTTTTATATCCTGTGCTTTATCGCTACTGCCGGTTCGATAGCGGAAACTTACGTTATACAAACCTGCTTGGGCTACGTTTACATAGAACAGTAAGTTACCGCTATTTTCCATGCTGACATACTTACCACCACTGGCTGCATCATCAAGGGTATCCCAGTCTGAGTCTCCATAACTGCGAACTTTCATTAGTTCGCCAAGGGTTACATCTTCGGCTTCATAGCGATCACCTGCTGGGCCAGTTAGATTTTCATCCTCAATGACTTTGATTTCAAAGGTTGTCGGCTCCATGTAGTCAAAGTTGACCTGTGCTTGATACGAGCCGGGTTCAAGTTGGGAAAGGCCATCTGCACTGATTGTTAGTTGGTTGCACTCATCATTTAGCGTATAGCTCGCGGGTTCTCCACCTATAGATACACCGACTAACTTGTTGGTATTTAGTTTTAACTCTGCAGAAATGGGGTTCATTTCTTTGGTATAGTGCACGCCTTGTGTGAGTGCATATTGAGAAGCAAATCTTATAGGGCTGCTGCTCACTTCCAATTGGTCAAAAATGGTATATCCCCATGACAGGCGAATCTCCATGGAGTAGTTCCCGGCCTCCAATTCAGGACGCATTATGAACTCGTGCCATTGTGGGTCAGCATGCTCTAAGAACTCATAGCCCCATTGGGAGAATGCAGCATTTTCGTGCTGATCGTCTTGCAGGTTGGTATGGTCCAATTGCCCGTCTTTATACAAGAATATGTGTTGTTTTTTGTATCCTGGCTGAGTGTTTGCGTGGATTTTAAACTCATACACACCGTCTTCGGGAATGCTTATGTTATGCAGGTATAGCTTTCCAGAATTACCATTCATGTATACATATTGACCATTGCTAGCAGGGTCTAAGCTTAACTCTCCGTCACCGTCATTTTGTAAAGTTGGAGCATTTCCAATAACGGCTCCTTTTTCTAAACTCTCATCAAAGGCCGCTTCAAACTCATAATTGTCATAGCTCTCTACCTGCCAGTCTGTATCTACTACCGATTCGGCCATTAAAGGTAGGCAGCTAACAGGGATAATGTTATCTACGGGGGTGTCATGAGTATTCGCATTATTGTTATCAGACGAGAAACATCCAGCTAGAGCGCCACTCATAAAAGTGGCTATTAGCAATGTTGCAATTTTAGGGGGCTTACACTTGTTCATTTATCCTTCAACTCCAAAAGTGTATTAGTGATTTAAATCGATTTTTGTTCATAGTGAACACTAAATCGTAACGTTTTCAATTTTATTACAGGAATATGATGGTGATGACTTTTCGAGTACTTGATGATTTGGCATCTTGATAACTATTGATTGTTATTTCGGGGATTATAAAGAGAGGTGTATCTATGTTTCAGTAAGTTTCTATAGAATAACCAGTGTCGTAACGATGCGATTTATGGGGTTTTTATTTTGAATTTTACAAGAGGTATGTATGAAGTTATCTCCGTTTATTGCGGCACTTACAATAGCTTTAGTCTCGACGGGCTGCGTTAGCTCTGGCAATGATAGAATCGAAGAGAGCAATAAAGCTTTTCAGTTAAGTAATCCAGATTCCTCGCTAACAACCCAAAAGCTATACAGAAAGTTAGTAAGCCTAGAAGATAAAACTGAGAACAAACTACTTAGTGGGTTGTTTGGCGGATATAGTGACATTGAAAGAACCGATTACGGCCGCTATAACGGAGAAGGTGAGTTTGTTCAGGATGAACAAGGCCAAAAAGTAGATGATAATGAAATGGTGCGAATTGAAAAAGTAACTGGTAAACGCCCCGTCATTTATGCCTGTGATTTTGGTCTGGGATGGAACGCCTATGAGAAAGCAGGTGATGCTATTTATACCGGCTGTGCTGAAGATTTAATACTTAAAGCCAAGCAAGGCCATGTAGTACAAATTAGTAACCACTTAATTAGCCCAATCAATACTTTTTCAGATAACTTTAAAACCGCAGTTAGTAACCAAGAATATGCCCGTATTTTTGAAACCGGAAGTGTGGAGCGCGCACGTTGGTTAGACATAATGGATGAAGTTGCCATCGGATTAGAGAAGTTTAAGCAAGCCGACGTGCCAGTTATCTTCAGGCCCTTGCACGAAATGAACGGCGATTGGTTTTGGTGGGGAGCTGATAACGCAGAGGGCGGCACCGCCGAGCGGCAGGCACTGTTTGTTAAGCTATATCAAGACATGCACAAGTACTTAAGTGAAGATAAGGGCTTAAACAATCTAATCTGGGTTTATTCACCAGACCGGGGGCGACCTTCATTAGTAGAGTATTACCCTGATGATGCTTACGTAGATATTGTTGGCTTAGATGCATACTTTAATGGGCAAGCAGATATTGATGATCTAAAAGCTGACTATAGGGTGATGACCGACACATTTAACAAACCTTATGCATTAACCGAAACCGGGCCCCGTTCAAATTGGAATCCAAATGGACGATGGCTACCTAAAACGCCATTTGATTACCATCACCTAATCAAAGACATTGAAAAGGATATGCCAAAAACAGCCTTTTTTATTACCTGGAACACGGGCTTTGGCCCTTCTTGGAACCTGAACGCAAAAGAGGCCTTTAATCACCCTTGGGTGGCTACCTTAGGCGAGTTTTAAGTTTAAGCATCCCTCAAAAAGGCTGAGTTAGGTAGCCTTTTTGAGGGAGTGTAATTCGATTAAAGCTATGGACTTCTAATCTTGATAAGCTTTATTTAGGTAGTACTCTTCAAGCTGTTTTATCTCACCGCTATCTTTCATCTCTTGGAGCTTACGATTAACTTGAGGTAGGTATTTTACAAAGGGGGAATGTTTTGAAAAAGCCATGTAGACTTTTTCTGTTTTAACCGGTGCAAAACTTAAAGAAAACTGATCCTTATAGCCCAATTTAGCAAGCTGAATCTTGGCATTGAACTCAGAAGCAATAACATAGTCGATTCTTCCTGCTAGCAGCTTTCCTATGTTCTGCTCAAAGTATTTTACTTTGTCGATGTCCAGTTTATTCGCTATAAAGCTATCTAATTCGACTCCCCAACTATCTCCTATGATGCTGCCTCCAGTTAGCCCGATAAGTTCGTTTAAGGTAATCAGTGGAAGTTGGTTTTCTTTGTTGGTAATAATAACAATGCGATCTTCAGAGTAGTATGGGTCGCAATAGACTAAATGGTCAGCCCTCTCTTCGGTGAAGTAAATGCTATTGATTAAGTCTATAGAGCCTTGATAAGCGCCAGATACCGCTCTCTTCCATGGGAGAAGCACCGGTTCTGTAGTAATGCCTAGTTCATCAAAAATCAATTCAACTAGTTTGGGACCCACTCCAATTAAGTTGCCTTCTTCGTTCGCCCAGCTAATTGGAGCTTCAGTCGGGTGGGAAGAGTATTTGAGGCGCTTTTGTGCATGGGTATCGGTGGAAAGACCGATTAACAAAACAGCTGCGAGTAAAAGTAATTTCATCTTCAAATGAGTATTTATAAGCTTTGCCAACCTGCATACTGTTAGTATCAGTTAAATAACATATAGCAATGAATAGCTCGATAAGCAAAGCTAGGACCTCTGCGGCGTTAGCAATGTTTCACGTTAGAGTTTTAGGGGGGCTAGAGTCGTCAATAGGCTCGTGTTAGCACCTTTTGTGCATCCAAGGTTTTGCAACAGTTCTCGTTTTCAGCTTAACGGAGATTTCTTGAATGCTCTTAAACTAATCATTTGGTTGGTAAGAGTTTTGTTTTGCATCGTTGAATTAGCGTGTCCGCTATTGAAATTACCTGTGGGTTTTAGCGTCAGTTCGCTTTAGTCCAAAACCAACTGTGTGAACACTACAATTACAAATAACATGCTAAGCAGGCAAAAATTATGGACTAGATACCGCTTTTTGTAAGCGCAGTGATGTAAAAATAGGATGTATTTAAACTGTTGTGGGGTATAAGTTGGGGTATCTAAAATGCATATTGAATAAATTTACAAGTTTATCAGATGCTTATGTTGTGATGGGCGGCATGATGTAATCATCGCTCCAGCTATTCATAGAAACTCTTAAGGTTTCTTAAAGCCGGTAAAGCTTTGCTTTACCGGCTTTTTTATTTAAGTCGAACAGTCATTGTGGCTTAAGTGTGCGCGCCATAGCTTTATTCTCGAGGGGGTAAAGCCTTAGCTGAGTTGTCATCTCATTCTTGGCTCCCTAGGCGGCGCTAATCTTGAAGCCGGGGGATCTTCTACCGTACTTCGTATAACGGCTGTTCTTTTCTATTGACCAATGATCACTCATACTGAATGATAGTGTTAGTGACTGATTTTAATTGGCATTTAGCCGATAGGGAGAACCTGTTATGCGATTTTTGTTGGTAAGTAGTTTGTTTTTTTGTACTTACTTCGCTCAAGCGGAACTAGCAAAGCCACATGATGAACCCATTTTAACAGTCGCAGGGGTGATTCAAAACAGCAACAATAATGGCGTGGCAGACTTCGACTTGAAAATGTTGCAGAGCCTTCCTCAGCACACTATCGTCACTCGAAACCCTTGGGTTGAAAGCCGTCATCATTATAAAGGCCCCAAAGTCGCAGATATATTAGAGTTGGTTGGTGCGCAATCTACCGAATTAGTATTAGTGGCCTTGAACAACTATGAAGTAGAAATAGAGTTTGCCGATATTGCCGAGTATCAGCCTATCTTGGCTTGGTCTGATAACGATAGATTGATGCGAGTGAGAGACAAAGGACCATTGTGGCTGATGCTACCCATTGACCAGCACCCTGAGTTGCTTCAGATGCCCTATAATGATTTTATGATATGGCAACTACGCAGTATAGTGGTTAAATGATACGTTTCTCTTTAAATAGCTTACTTAAACTGCCGGCAAAATATAAAAAAGGCTTACTGTCATTAGTGGTGTCGCTGTTTATTGTCAGCGCGGTCATCTGCGTGTATCAGCTGCGGCATATTATTCAAATCTTAGAATCCCCCAAATCAACCACCTCGTGGTCGGTGGTGCAATTGCAAATGGAGCATCGGCGTTTTATTAACGAGCTACAGCTTTATCGCTTAGACGGTACTACGCTATCTCAGTTAATGCTGCGTTATGATATTTTGTGGAGCCGTTTTCCGGTTTTATTAGAAGGCCAAGAAACCGCCGGTTTTCAATCAATTCCTAGTGCTATTCAGTTGGTACGGGAGTTGTTTAAAGAAATCCAAAGAATAGAACCGTTATTGCAAGCGCTGCCGCCTGGTCACGAGAAATTTGAACAAATAGTCGATCGTCTTGAGTTTTACTCCTCTCCCATTAACAGCTTGGTAAATAAAGAGTTTCAGCGTAATAGCGAGTTTGATCTGAAAACAGACATCAAGTTACTGCAACTACAGCTTATTTTATCGTTTTCAATTGGCGCTTTGCTGATTTGTGGCTCTATCCTGATTGTGTTGATTGTTCGTGAAAACCACCGAAATAGATATTTAGCTAACCATGATGTGCTTACTGGTTTACCTAATCGGGCAGGCTTACGCGAATTTATCGCGAGCCTCAATCAAGACAAACGCGATTATGCAATCATGGTGCTCGATCTTAATGGTTTTAAGGGGATTAACGACAGTTATGGCCATGAATACGGCGACCAAATTCTAAATCTGGTTGGGCAAAGATTAGATGGGCAAATGCGCCACTGTGATTTTGCGGTACGTTTAGGCGGTGATGAATTTGCGATAGTGCAAACCCGTGTTCGCTCCATAGAGGATTGTTCTGGTTTTGCTCAACGATTGATTAATGTGATTGAAAAACCGATGTCTTTGGAAGGGCGAGAGTGTTTTGTTGGCACTAGCATAGGTATCAGCACCGCTTTAGATAGTGACGATGATTGGCTAACTATTCTAGGGCAGGCCGATACGGCAATGTATCAAGCCAAACATGAGGTGAGGGGCAGTTCGTGGCAGTTCTTTGAGGGAGAGATGCAGTTAGCAAAAGAGCGCGAACAACAACTACTGAGCCAGTTCCGCGAAGCTCTCGAGCAGCAACAGTTATGTTTGTTTTATCAACCCATTGTAGACCTATCCACAGAAAAAGTGGTGGGCGCTGAAGCACAGGTTCGTTGGCAGCACCCTACTTTTGGTTGGGTAGAGCAGGCGGAATTGGTGGATATCGCGCATGCGTGTGGTTGTGTCGTTATTTTAGAATCTTGGGTATTAAAGGTCGCAACCCAGCAGTTGAAACGTTGGCATCATGGGGTAAGCCCACATTTACAACTCGCGGTGTCTATTTCCTCAACGACCTTACATGGCGAACTACTGGTTTTAGTCAATAAAGTGTTAATAGAGAGCCGAATATTACCGCATCGTTTGATCATTAATATTATTGATAGTGATAAACACATGTTATTGAGTTGTGTAGACGCAATTCGTGAATTACGGCGTATCGGGGTGAGCCTATGCTTAGATAATTTTGGCAGTGCAGAGTGTCCGCTTGAGTTGCTGAATCACCTGCCAGTACAATATTTGCGAGGAGCTAAGTCTTTAATGGCTGATTTACTCACCTCTCCAGATAAGCAACCAATGCTAACCGCTACGGTGATGTTTGCTAATCGCTTGGGGGTTAAATTGATTGTGCCAGGTATTGATAACGAGCAACACTTAGCTCAGCTAAAAGCGATTACTAAAGATGTGTATGTGTTGGGTTCGGCCTTTGCTTCATGGGCGCCAGCCGAAGAGTTTTCACCGTATCTACGAAATTTGTCGCTAAAAGATCCTAGCGAATAAAGGGCTTAAATTCGGCCAGTAATTTGTGAATTTGCTCTAGCTTAGCCACCATTATTTTTAACTGCGTGACAAAGTGTTCGTCGTCTTGGCACTCTTGTAGGAGCACCAAGTCACTGGCTAGTTCTTCCACGTAAGGTAGAAACTGTCGGTGTTGTTGCTTAAACAAGTCACCTTTGAATAGCCCGTTAAATTTGGCGCTGCCCTGTTCTTGAAGTTGTTTGAGCACCGCGTCAGCATCGATAGCTTTGTGGTAAATATCTTTAAGGTTTATTTGAATCTGCTCTACGAGCTTAATTTTATCCATGGGCACAATCACTACTTTTTTGTTTAGTATACGTTAGCTGCAAATGCTTTACAGTTTTAGCCAGCAGACTAAGCTAATCACTTAGTTTAGCTCAAACCAATATCTATCGGGGTTTTACTGGATTTTCCCGCTTGCTCTCGAGATAAGCGAGGCACCAAATAGCCTGGCAGTAGTTTATACAGTTGACGCATTATCGCTACTGCCTTTTCTTCTGAACTATCAAAATGCGCCGCGCCTGCGACTTTATCTAACAGAAATAAATAGTAGGGCATGATGTGGCTAGCAAACAATTGCTCACTGAGTTTGGCCAAGGTATCAGCATTATCATTGATACCTTTTAGCAGTACCGCTTGATTTAACAAGCTAATGCCTGCTTTATGCAGCCGTGCATAGGCTAAACGCAATTCATCATTTATCTCATTAGGGTGGTTAATATGGCTAACCATCACACATTGCAAGCGCGTATCTTGCAGTAAGCTAACCAGTTCATCAGTAATTCGGTTGGGTATCACTACGGGTAAGCGACTGTGAATTCGCAAACGGCGTAAGTGAGGTATTTGTTCTAGTTGGCCTACCAGCCAGGCGAGTTGCTGATCATTGGCCATAAGTGGATCACCACCACTAAAAATTACTTCATTAATGTTCTTGTCTTGGCGAATGTAATCGAGGGCTTGCTGCCACCCTGCTTTATTGGGGCTGTTGTCTTGATAAGGGAAGTGGCGCCTAAAGCAGTAACGACAATTCACTGCGCAACCACCTCTAACAATAAACAGCACTCGACTTTGGTATTTATGTAGTAACCCTGGGACAGCCGATTGATGCTCACCTAAAGGATCTTCGGTAAAGCCTGGACTGGCTATAAACTCTTCAGCTAAAGGTAACACTTGCAGTAATAATGGGTCTTTAGGGTTACCTTTCTCAATCCTGTTCACAAAACTCATGGGGACTCGCATTGGGAACAATTTGCGTGCTTCAATGTCTTGTTGATGGTTTTCAGGGGCTAATTGTAAGCGTTTTAGCAAATCTTTGGGATTTGTGATGGCGTTTGCCAGCTCTTTTTGCCAATTACCCTGCACAGCGAGGCCGTTTCGCGGTATTATTCGCACCATTGAAATTGAAATTACCTTGTAAGTAGAGGAACAAATGGCGTCATATAATACCAGTGAATTCAAAGGCGGGCTAAAAATAATGCTCGACGGCGAGCCTTATGCAATTATCGAGAACGAATTTGTTAAACCTGGCAAAGGCCAAGCCTTCAGCCGAGTAAAAATGCGTCGTTTATTGACCGGCAAAGTGTTAGAGAAAACCTTTAAGTCTGGCGATACAGTCGAAGCTGCTGACGTCATGGATCTTGAGTTAGCCTTCTTATACAGTGACGGCGAGTTTTGGCATTTCATGAACAATGACACCTTTGAGCAAATCGCTGCAGATGAAAAAGCGGTAGGCGATAGTGCCAAATGGTTAGTTGAGCAAGATTCGTGTGTGATCACCACGTGGAATGAGAACCCGATTTTAGTGACTCCGCCAAACTTTGTAGAGTTGGAAGTGACAGAAACCGATCCAGGTTTAAAAGGTGATACCGCCGGAACCGGCGGCAAACCAGCGACCTTAAGCACGGGTGCGGTAGTGCGTGTGCCTTTGTTTATTCAGATTGGTGAAGTGGTAAAAGTAGATACACGCAGCGCTGAATACGTAGGCCGCGTGAAATAGCCACTATTTTTCTCGAAAAAAAAGGAACCTATGGTTCCTTTTTTTATTTCTTTTATAGCGTGTTTACTGGTTGATTCAACCAATAACGCAGCACAAGATTATCTTTGTTAGTTGAATAAAATATTGTAATAACAGTCTTTGATTTAAATCAAATTTGTATTTTGCGCATTCTCTGTTTGTCTGCAATGCTTAATCCATGGCTTATTAATGATAGGAAGGTTACCTAATGGATATTGTCTTAGATTCAGCCGTTGAGCATATAAACAAGCGCTACTCGAACAGAATTAGTTTTGCCAAAGGCGGCGGAGATTACCCAACAGGGGTCTTTGAGCAATTGGCTTGCAAAGAAGCTGAGTTAGACATGCTTAAGCAGCGTGAGCAGCAATTAGAGCTAGATATTGCAGCCTTAAAGAATAGATGCCAAAGAGATTTAAAAATGGGCTAAGTATTTAGCCCATTTGCTTACTTGTTACTTGATTACAGTAGACCTAATAGCAACAAAGTTGCGCATGCCACTGAGCCAGCAAAAGCCACGCCATAAAACAGCGTTTTTACTAGGTTGCCCGCATGAATGCCAAAGTCATGCAGGGTGTGGTACAAGCGGTGCATACACAGCCATAGCGGTAGGCTAACAATTATCCAAATTACTGCCGCACCAATCCAAGATTGTGAAAATCCTAGTAAGCGTTCGTAAGAGAATTGTTCCGCTGGAATAATTCCTAGTGGCACCATTAAACCGGTAATTAAAATAGCAATTGGAGTCAATAGGGCGGCGACCATGCCACCGGCTCCAAACATTCCCCAAAATACTGGTTCGTTTGAACGTTTCATTTTCGTCTCCTAAATTAATACCAATATTAAGCCGATTAAGCTAATCCCGGCCAAACTGGCGTATAAGCCACTCACAATCCAGCTATCAGGAACGCGCTTTTGGCCAAGCCAAAGGTTGGCGGCTTTTGGTGCAAGACTAAACCAAGTGATGCTGTGATACAGCGTCCATACAAAGGTGATGAGATGAAATACCAGCCAAGCTGGTTGAGTCATCGCTGCTAACCAACCGCTAAAGGCCTCAGCACCTTGGCTTAAACGAAATAAACCAAACAGCAATACAAAGCTGTATATGGCTATTACCAAACTTGAACCTTCACGAATGATGTATTTGGTGTGAAAGGTGTTTTTTAACCACCATGTGGCACCCATTTCACGTTGATAAGGTTTACGTTTTGTCATGACTACTCTCCTGGCTTGAACATGGCAATCACATAGTCTTTTGCACTATCAACTTTACCCAGTTGAATGGCTGCGGCTGGATCAACATCTTTCGGACAAACCACCGAGCAGTAACCTACAAAGGTACAACCCCACGCGCCTTCTTCAGCGTTGACAATTTTCATACGCTCCGCTTTACCTGCATCACGGGTATCTTGGTTATATCGATGCAGAAGTGCCAAGGCTGCAGGGCCGGTAAAGGACTTATCCAAACCGTATTGTGGGCAAGCTGCGTAACATAGGCCACAGTTGATACACATTGAGAACTGGCGATACTGCGCCATTTCTTTTGGTGATTGGCTATGACAGCCGTCTTCTAAGGCTCGTGGTTGGTCGTTAATTATGTAGGGCTTCACTGACTCCAACTTCTTGATGAAGTCGCTCATATCAACCACTAAGTCTCGTTCAATTGGGAAGTTGGCGAGGGCTTCGATTTTCATTCCTTTAGGGTAGTCTCGTAGGAATGCTTTACAGCCTAGCTTTGGAACCCCATTGATCATCATTCCGCAGCTACCACAAATTGCCATTCGACATGACCAGCGGTAGCTTAAGGTGGGGTCTAGTTCATCTTTAATGTAGGCTAAGGCTTCTAGTACCGACATTTCGCGGGTATAGGGAACATCATAGCTTTGCCAAACAGGCTCTTTATCGGTTTCAGGTCGATACCGAAGAATTTCTATTTTCATCACTTCAGCCATTTTATTGTGCCTCCGCTTTTTTGTTAGCTGCTTCTTGGGCATCGGCCGCTGCGCCATAGACACGCTCAGCGGGTTGAGACTTGGTGATTTTCACATCGCTATAGCTAATTTCCGGCGCCATGTCTGGACGATATATAGCGAGGGTGTGTTTTAAGTAATTGACATCATCACGTTGCTCAAAGCCGTCAATGCGTTGGTGAGAACCGCGGCTTTCTTTACGGTTAATCGCTGATACCGCCATAGATTCCGCAACATCTAATAAATAACCCAGCTCAACCGCATATAACCATTCAGTATTAAACACTTCGCTGTCATCAACTAACTTGATGTTTTTGTAGCGCTGTTTCAGCTCTGCAATTTTGTCGATGGTTTGCTGCATGGTTTCTTCGGTGCGGTAGATACCTACCCCTGATTCCATAGCGCGTCCAAGTTCATTGCGAATATCAGCTGGTTTTTCTTCACCTTGAGTATTTTTTAAGGCTTGGTATTTAGCCAGTGTTTGCTCAGCTTGAGCAAGCAATGACGCACTGTCACTATGCTCGCTTACCAAGGCATTACGTGCTGCTGATTCACCTGCTACTTGGCCAAATACGGTGATTTCGGTGAGTGAATTAGAGCCTAAGCGGTTGGCGCCATGTAAACCTACTGAAGAACACTCGCCTGCTGCATATAAGCCCTTTAAGGACGTAGCGCAGCGGCCATTGGTTTCAATTCCACCCATGGTGTAGTGAACGGTAGGTCTTACAGGGATAGGTTCTTTGACTGGGTCAACGCCCATGTAAGCTTTGGCCAACTCACAAATAAATGGTAAACGTTCATGAAGGTACTCTTCACCCAGATGAGTGAGGTCGAGGTTAACGTAGTCACCGTTTGGCCCTTCAATGGTTCGGCCTAATTGAGCTTCTTGCCAAAAACACTGGCTTAAGCGATCGCGAGGACCTAGCTCCATGTACTTGTTTTTAGGTTCGCCAACTGGGGTTTCTGGACCCAAGCCGTAATCTTGCAAGTAACGGTAGCCGTCTTTATTGGTGAGAATCCCGCCTTCGCCACGACAACCTTCGGTCATTAAAATGCCTGAACCGGGTAAACCCGTTGGGTGATATTGGACAAACTCCATATCACGTAGCGCCACACCATGGCGGTAAGCCAGAGCCATGCCATCGCCAGTAACAATACCGCCGTTGGTATTGAAACGATACACGCGGCCTGCACCACCGGTGGCAATAATCACGGATTTTGCCTGGATAAGTTTGGCAACGCCTTCAGCGATGTCTAAGGCAATAACTCCTTTGACTTCGCCGTTTTCAACAATTAAATCTAGAACGAAGTGTTCGTCGTAGCGCTTAATGCTGGGGTATTTCATCGATGTTTGGAACAGCGTGTGGAGAATATGGAAGCCACTTTTATCTGCAGCAAACCAAGTGCGCTCTATCTTCATTCCACCAAAGCGTCGCACATTAACAGTGCCATCGGGACGGCGTGACCAAGGGCAACCCCAATGTTCTAGTTGAGTAAGCTCTTTAGGGGCTCGTTCAACAAAGAAGTCGACGACATCTTGTTCACATAACCAGTCGCCACCAGACACGGTGTCGTTAAAGTGGTTGTCGAAACTATCGTGATCCTGTGCAACACCAGCGGCACCACCTTCTGCGGCAACGGTGTGGCTACGCATTGGGTACACTTTTGAAATTAAAGCTATTTCTAACTCGGGGTGTTGCTCAGCAACTTCGATCGCAGCACGTAAACCTGCGCCCCCTGCGCCAACAATGGCAACATCAGTTTTGATTACTTCCACGCTTTTCTCCATACGAAATAAGCCTACTTTGATTGTGCGGGTATTCAGTTTTTGAAGCTTGACTAAAATCAAAAATTAGCGCTACTTTGTGAAGCACATCGAGATAATTTGCCTTTTGCGATATAACTCCCGCTTTTGTTACAAAAGTGGTATAAATCTCGGCGAGAAAAATAACCCTTTGCAGGAATTAATTTGCATGTCTGAAACACTATGGCAACCCTCTGCAAGCATTGAGTTGCTTAGGCTACGCGCTTCAATTGTCACACAAATACGCGGTTTTTTTAGCCAGCGAAATGTGCTGGAAGTCGATACGCCGGCGTTGAGCCAAGCGTGTGTGAGTGATGTGCACCTGCATAGCTTTTCTACCACTTTGACGGGGCCGGCGGCGCCACACTCAATGAGTCTATATTTGCAGACTTCGCCAGAATTTCACATGAAGCGTTTATTAGCTGCGGGTAGTGGTTGTATTTACCAGATCGCTAAGGCCTTTCGTAATGAAGAGTCTGGCCGTTTTCATAATCCCGAATTTACCATGCTAGAGTGGTATCGCTTGGGGTTTAACCATTTTGATTTAATGGATGAAATGGAGCAGTTAATTGATTTGGTGCTGGGTTGTGGGCCAGCGGAACGTATTAGTTATATTGATGCATTTCAACAATATATCGGTATTGATCCACTCCGTTCAAGTCATGCCCAGATGGTGGCCGCAGCGGATACCTTTGGGGTGGCTGATTTAGTGCGCAATGAACGTAATCGGGATACCATTTTGCAGTTGTTATTTGGCTTGGGCGTTGAGCCAAAGATTGGCCAGCAACAGCCTTGCTTTGTTTATCATTTTCCCGCTTCTCAAGCTGCTTTGGCAAAGATTTCTACTGAGGACCCGCAAGTCGCCGAGCGATTTGAGTTGTATTATCACGGTATGGAGTTAGCCAATGGTTTTCATGAGTTAACGGACGCCAATGAACAAGCAGAGCGCTTTGCTAAAGATCAGCGTTATCGTGAACGTCACGGTCTTACCGCGGCTTCAGTGGACCAGCATTTGTTAGCGGCGTTAGCGGCAGGTTTGCCGGATTGCGCTGGCGTCGCTTTGGGAATTGACCGTTTATTAATGCTGGCGTTAAAACAAAACCATATCCAAAAAGTGCAAAGTTTTAGCATTGAGCGGGCATAAACCATGGAGCCCCAAGGGGCTCCATTTTACGTTTAAAGAATCACCAGCATCGCAACATACAGTAAGGCTAAGCCTGTCGCGCCAATAATTCCGCCCACTTTAATTAAATCTTTGGTTTCAATAAAGCCGGTCGAATAGGCCAAGGCGTTGGGGGGCGTGCTGACTGGCAACATCATGCCTAATGATGCAGATAAGGCGACAATGATTAATAAGGTGGTAATGCCTCCGTCTCCGTCTAAGCCGCTTAAGCTAGTGGCTACAGCTGCGGCGATGGGCATAATCAAGTTGGCGGTGGCAGTATTTGACATGAAGTTGGCCATCACCACACAGATTATCGATAACACCACAATTACGCCTAAGGTCGGTAAGCTGGCAAAATCGATAGAGGTGGCTATTTTGGCGGCTAAGCCACTCTTCTCAAGCGCCATGCCCATCGCTATACCACCGGCAACCAGCCAAAGCACATCCCAGTTGAATAGCTTGAGGTCTTCTTTGCCAATCACCCCCGTGAGGGTGAACACCGCAAGTGGGATAATCGCTACCACATAGCTATTCATACCGTGCCAAGCCGTGCTCAACCACAATAAGATGGTCATGGCAAAGGTAGCGTAGACTATGTAGGCTCTGGTGCTTCGTTGGAATGTGCCTTTTAATTTGAGTTCTAAAATGCCGGTTTTAGATGGGTACAGCTTGCATAGTATATACCACGCAATCGCCAGTTGAATAATCACGAAGGGAATACCAAAAGCCATCCAAGACGCGAAGGTAATTTGCCCTTCTGGAATGTATTGTAAAGCGATCGCGTTAGGCGGGGTGCCGATTGGGGTACCAATACCACCGGTATTCGCCGCTACAGGAATGGCTAACACCAATCCTTTCATGCCCAGGTCGGTGCGAGGCGCGGTGGCGATGATCGGGCCTACAATCGCTAACATCATGACCGTGGTGGCGGTGTTGCTCATAAACATACTAAATACCGCTGTAATGAGCATAATGCCGAGCATGATCATCGGTACTTTTTTGCCAAATGGTTTAAGTAATACTCGGGCCAAATTGTTATCTAATTCGAATTTAGAGGCGGCAATTGCTAAGGCGAAGCCACCCATGAACAACATGATTATCGGAGAAGAGAAAGCACCAAAAATACTGGTGTAAGGGATCAACTCGCCCATTGGCGCGGGCCCTGTATCAGCAATAAATACGCTGATACCTTGGGTGGAAATGAGCACCAGTTCAAGGGTGATAATTAACAGCGAGGTTGCAAATACCGGGACTGGTTCAAATATCCACAGTAAGGCTGCCAACACAAAAATCGCAATTATTCGATGCTGGACAACCGTTAAGTCAGGCAGAGGTATTGCGCTGGTGGGCAGAGCCAAAATCAATAAAGGAATGATAAAACAGACAAGTAGCTTTATATTTTTACGCAATAACATGCTAAAACATCTCTAGGCTAATCAATTGATAACAAGGGTATTAACAGCCCTACGATAACCAATCACCGGCCTAGGAATTGAGAGATACATCTAATTGTGGGTAGGCAACAACTATGTTATTCGCCTTAAACTTGTCGTTGATCAAAGTATACAATTCATGGGTCATCGGCAAACGATAACGCATCTCACTTACGTAAACACGCATCTCATACTTTAATCCGTTGTCAGTATATCCGGTAAAGTAAATTTCTGGTGTAGGGTTGGTTAAGACTAAGCTGTTTGCTTCAACGGATTCTTGCAATAGCTCGGTAACTAACTGATTATTTGAGCCTTGTTTCACTTGGACCATGAGTACCACCCGAGTGATAGGGTCGGTGAGAGACCAGTTAATAAATTGTTCGGTAATAAAGGCTTTATTAGGAACAATAATTTCTTTTCTATCCCAGTCAACGATAGTGGTAGCGCGAGTTTCAATGTTTGAAATGGTACCTGTTAGCTCCCTGATGGTCACTGTGTCACCGATTCTGATCGGCTTTTCAAATAAAATAATTAAACCTGAAATAAAGTTCGCAAATATTTCTTGCAGACCAAAACCCAAACCCACGGTTAAGGCGGCGATTAACCATTGCAGTTTTGACCATTCAATCCCTAACAAACCAAAGCCACTGAAAATACCAAATAGGATCACCATGTAGTTAATCATGGTGGTAATGGCAAAGCCGGTGCCGGGACTAAGTGATAAATGCTGTAACACCATGAGTTCTAATAAACCGGGTAGGTTTCTAATCAATAGCATGGTAAAGAAAAATACCAATAACGCAGAGCCTACAGAGCGCAGTGTTATGGCGTCGACCATGGCGACACCCGCTCGGCTGGTATTACTTTCCCATAGGGTCACATTATCTAAAAACGAAAAAGCACTGGTCATCTCTGACCAGCTAAATAGTAACACCGAGACTAACGCCAATATTAGGGCTGCTCGCAGTAATCCTAATGATTGGGCACTAATCGTATCAAGATCAATAACCGGTTCTTCTATCGCGTCAACAAACCCCTCATTGGAGCTAGTGCCATCTTCATCTTCTGCATGACGCTGGGCGATCATTTCGGCACGACGTACTTTGGCGCGATCAAAAGCAATACGCCTTCGTTGCAACAACATCCAGCGGTGGCTAAGTAAATAGATCAATAAGAAAATCGCGGCAATGATGAAACTCCACATCACTTGCCAATATACGGTGAACGCGGTAGCAAAAAAGCCAGCCGCTGAGGCAAAGGCGGCGATGAGCGGAATGCTTATAGCTGCCCCCCAGATGAGTTTTCTCGCTAGCTGCGGGGCTTTAAAAATATCTAAGTGGTAATTAACAGGTAGCTCCATGCGATAAATTCGATGAAAGCCATAGGCGGCCCATACCAGTATGCTGATAAACGTTAAGCGAGCTAAGCTGCTATAAGCGGGTTGGCTGGTTTGCAGAATACATAGGTTTAGCACAAACAGCAGTGGCAAGCTGATATAGACTAACTTACGAATCAGGGTGATGGCTTGTTGGATGTTAATTAGCGGCCATTTAAAATGGGTATTGAGTAAGCCATTTTTCTGACAAAATTGTTGTAACAAATGAAATAGCCATAAGCCCATCGCCACCTTGATTAGGGCGTCGCCAACATCCCGAACATAGGCAAATTCCCACTGATACATCAAACCAAAGCCTAGGCTGGCAATAAATAGAGCGATAGGAGTGGCGAAAGCGGCGCTCAACAAGAGATTGCTTAGCGTATAACTAAAGCGGTCTCTGGTGATATTCCCGGTTTTGGCGTCAATACGTTGCAGGTAGCCTTTTAACCAATGCTTCTTAAGGTATCTGACATAGCCAATGCTTGCAGCAACCATAGCCAACCAAACCAGCCACAGCCAAGAAGTACTTTGCAGCGCTTGTTTAAGTTGCGTTAGATGCTGAGCTTTGAATAACCAGGCTAGCGACTGACTCAGTTCACTGAAAAAACTTAAGTCGATGGCTTTCACATCGGCTGTCCAAAATAACTCCTGATTGGCTTCTTGGTTAATCGTTTTCAGTTGATCATTTAATCTAGAGTAATCGAGCTTTAGCCGAGCAAGTTCAAATAAGCGGGCATCTAATTCCAACAGGTATTTAGCTGAAAGTTGTTGATTCAGTTTTAAGTGCTTATTAACAATTTTACTTTGGCTCTCAGAGAGGCTAGCAAACAAGTCTTGCTGGGCGCGTTGGTTGGCAGCGCTGCGAAAATTATATATTTCATTTTGCTCGCGGTGCTTACTGATCCGTACTTCGATAATTTGTTGCTCAACGGGCGCGAGGGTCTTTGCTTTAGGTAGGGTGGCGATTTGCTCGCGCAAATATTCACCGTAAGAACGGGTGACTTTAAGCCAAGAAACTTGTTCTTTAAAGTTCGCGAAAGTGAGTTTTACATACTCAAGCTCTTCATTAACTAACTGTTGTTGCAGGGCTATGTCTTCGCTTTGTTCAAACAAGGCTGATAGTTGTGTTTGCAGCTGTCGATTATTTTGAACCAAGTTTTTAACTAAAGGCTGCTCGAGTAGCTCAGGGGCTTCAAAGGCGAGCTGATCTGATAGACGCTTCGTTTCGGCTCGGTGTTCAATAGATAAAGCCCCTTTAAGCTGCTCTACTATGCGTTTTTCAGCCAGTTGTTCTCGTTGCAATAAACTGATTTTTAGCTGTAGCAGCTCATTACGATAATTAGCACTTTGAGCGGCTAAATCAAGCATTGCAAGTTGAGCGGTTAAGCTGGCCTCTGAGACTTGGTTACGAACGCGTTGTGCTTCTTCTACTTCATTGAGTACACCAAACTGTTGTTTCTCTAAATTGGCGCGCAGTGTGGTAAGTTGCTGACGAAGTGGTCCGCTACGCTGATGGTTTTCACTCACATCTAAGTCTATGCGGTACTGGCGTTGTTTGAGCTCATCTATTTCAGAGCTTGAATTATTGAGCTTGGTTTGCCACTCACCCAGCTGCTCTGTGAGTTGTTTTGAGTTTAAGGCATTCCAGTCGAGGGTCGGGTCTTCAAATTGATTTAGTTGTTGCTGGATCTCACTGCGCAGGCTGGCGAAGTTGTTGAT
Source organism: Agarivorans sp. MS3-6 (assembly GCF_054112545.1). Classification (NCBI taxonomy): domain Bacteria; kingdom Pseudomonadati; phylum Pseudomonadota; class Gammaproteobacteria; order Alteromonadales; family Alteromonadaceae; genus Agarivorans; species Agarivorans sp. MS3-6. The sequence continues at coordinate 2,927,418 of NZ_CM134202.1, forward strand.
AATATTTCGATATTCTTTGGCTTTGTTTCGGTAATCGTCACCTTCTTTCAACAATGCTAAAGATTCTTCATAAATAAGCTGTTGTTGTTGGGTATTAAGGTTGTTTGGCTGAGTGTTTAAAGAGCTAATCAGCCCAGTGAGATGAGTTTCACCCGTTTGGTTAGCATGGGCAACAACACAGCAAAATAACAGTGGAAACAATAGCCAACGAGCACTTACAGGTAGATTCATTGATAATTAGCCAAGATGAAGGCAAGCAATATTGCTTAGACGTTGTTGTATATTTTATTATAAATATTAAATTTAGCGTAACAATCTATGGATTCTCCAGTAAATGAGGGACTAAGCCCCCATAAATGGAACCATTTATTGCGTTCTAGCTACTGCGTTTGCTGGCAAAGTGACTACCCATTACTGTTGTAGTGGTAGGGATTAGATCCGCTTGAAACTCAATAGCGTCGTTAGCGAATAGCATGACAACGGTAGAACCTAATTTAAAGCGTCCCATCTCTTCGCCTTTGTCGAGGCAGATATTTTGATCTTGGTAATCCCAGCTGAATACTTGTTTACCACCGGGAGGAGTCACTGTACCTGACCAAACAGTTTCGATGCTAGCAACAATAGTCGCGCCAACTAACACCATGGCCATTGGTCCAAATTCGGTATCAAAAATAGCCACCACACGTTCGTTGCGGGCAAACAAGTTAGGCACGTTTGCGGCCGTTAGAGGGTTAACGGAAAAGAGCTGACCAGGAACATACACCATCGTTCTTAAGGTGCCTTTACACGGCATATGTATGCGGTGGTAGTCTTTTGGCGCAAGGTAAATAGTGGCAAAGTCACCGTCATTGAATTCTTCAGCTAAGGCTTTATCGCCTCCGAGTAATTCACGGGCGCTGTAGTCATGGCCTTTAGCTTGAATAATTCGACCATGTTGGATTGGTCCCAGTTGGCTTACCGCTCCGTCTACAGGGTGAGCGAGGGTGTCTTCACCTTCAACAATTGGGCGGGTACCCGGCTTTAAAGGGCGCGTAAAAAAAGCATTGAAGCTAGCATAGCTACTCGGTTCGCTATCAACAGCATCATTCATATTGACTTGATAATGGCTAATGAAGTGCTTGATTATCCAATGGCTAAATTTACCCGCCTCGGCTTGAGCAAGTTTACCGACTAAGCGCGATAAGCCGTGTTGTGGGAAGCAATATTGAGCTGCAACTTTAATTTTGTCTAACACACTGATCTCTCATTGTTATTGATTTTATTTTTTACCCGGAATAGCCCGGGTTGGTTTATTGTTTTCCATTGTTTCTAGCAGCCGCTGATAACTGTTGAATCGCTTTTGCTGAATTTTACCCGAGTCTATGGCTTCTTGCATCGCACAGCCGGGGTCGCCTTGGTGTTTACAATCTCTAAATTTGCATTGATTAAGCCAAGGACGGAACTCTATAAAGCCCCAAGCCACTCGATCTTTTTCTAAGTGCCATAACTGGAATTCTCGAACGCCAGGAGAGTCAATTAAGCGCCCACCATGCTTTAAGTGATACATGCGCGCGGTGGTAGTGGTGTGTTGACCTAGCCCTGATAACTCTGAAACTTCTTTAGTATCAATGCTTTGTTCTGGGAGGAGACTGTTTACTAATGAGCTTTTACCGACACCAGATTGGCCAACAAAAATACTGGTTTTATTGGTGAGTTGTTGGCTTAGGTCGACCAACCCTTGTTCTTCAACGGTACTGGCGTAAATGACTTTGTAGCCAAGTTGTTGGTAGTCTTTTAGTTGCCCTTCAATGACGCGTCGCTGTTCGGCATCCAGTAAATCAACTTTGTTTAGCAAAATAATGGGATCTAAATTTACGTCTTCAACTGCTACCAAATAACGGTCAACGATATTGGTTGAGAATTCTGGTAGCACAGCCGAAACAATGACGACTTGATCAATATTTGCTGCAATGGGTTTGATGCCATCGTAAAAATCAGGGCGGGTAAGTACAGAACGACGCTCATGACAGGCTTCAATGATACCGCGAATACCAGATTGCTCTTCATTGCCGGAGCGCCAAACCACTTCATCTCCGGTGACGAGAGAGCCTATAGATCGACGTAAGTTACAGCGGAATATCTCTCCACTGTTGTCTTCCACGTCGGCATGCTGGCCGAAGCGACTAATGATAGTACCTTCTTGCTGAGGACCTAGTTGGTCGTCTAGCCATTGATGGCTATCTTCTTTTTTTAAGCGCTTTTGTTGGTTACTTCGCACACGACGAAGTTGTCCTTGGCTCAGTTTCTTTCTCTTGGTCACGAAAACTGCTATTCAAGTAAGGGTAATAAATCGCTATGATACCGCTTATCAAAGATTTGCGGAAAATATTTCCAAAATATAAATAGGGTCAACATGACTATTAGCGAAAATAATCTAGTTTGGGTAGATATGGAGATGACTGGTCTCGAGCCCATTAGTGATCGAGTTCTAGAAATAGCGACCATTATTACTGATGGCCAGTTAAATATTTTGGCCGAGGGGCCGGTGATTGCGGTTCATCAATCTGACGACATACTTTCAGGTATGGATGAGTGGTGCACTAATACTCATACTGGGTCTGGACTGGTTGCGCGAGTGCGGGCGAGCACTGTTAACGAGCAACAGGCATCTGAAGATACGATGGCGTTTATTAGTCAATGGGTGCCAAAAGGTGTATCACCTATGTGTGGTAACAGTATTGGTCAAGACCGTCGATTCATGCATCAGTATTTACCTGAGTTAGAGAAGTATTTTCATTATCGTAATATTGATGTCAGTACGGTAAAAGAATTAGCACGTCGCTGGCAGCCTGAAATTTTAAATGGCTTTAGTAAAACAGGAACCCATTTAGCTCTGGATGACATACGAGAATCGATTGCAGAAATGCAGCATTACCAAAAAACCTTCTTCAAGCTGGGCGAAAACTAGCCAAACAGTTACTTGGGTGAATTTTTTTGCCTTTATGCTCTTGCAAAGGCAAAAATTCCTCGTATAATTCGCAGCCCTAAATGACGAGAAGGCAAGCCCATCTAGTTGTTTGGGATTAGCGGCACTGGCTCAGTGTGGGTATCAAGAGTAGCGCAACCTTAGGGTTAAGCACTTGCCACATTAAATAGTGATAAAGAATTAAGCGGCACTAGCTCAGTTGGTAGAGCGCAACCTTGCCAAGGTTGAGGTCATCAGTTCGAACCTGATGTGCCGCTCCAAATTTTAAAGCTTCGTCATCACCAAATGACTGAAGTATTAAAAGTTAGCAGATGATGCTAATGAACAATATAAGCAGCACTAGCTCAGTGTGGGTATCAAGAGTAGCGCAACCTTAGGGTTAAGCACTTGCCACATTAAATAGTGATCAAGAATTAAGCGGCACTGGCTCAGTGTGGGTATCAAGAGTAGCGCAACCTTAGGGTTAAGCACTTGCCACATTAAATAGTGATAAAGAATTAAGCGGCACTAGCTCAGTTGGTAGAGCGCAACCTTGCCAAGGTTGAGGTCATCAGTTCGAACCTGATGTGCCGCTCCAAATTTTAAAGCTTCGTCATCACCAAATGACTGAAGTATTAAAAGTTAGCAGATGATGCTAATGAACAATATAAGCAGCACTAGCTCAGTGTGGGTATCAAGAGTAGCGCAACCTTAGGGTTAAGCACTTACCACATTAAATGGTGATAAAGAATTAAGCAGCACTAGCTCAGTGTGGGTATCAAGAGTAGCGCAACCTAAGGGTTAAGCACTTGCCACATTAAATAGTGATAAAGAATTAAGCGGCACTGGCTCAGTGTGGGTATCAAGAGTAGCGCAACCTAAGGGTTAAGCACTTACCACATTAAATAGTGATAAAGAATTAAGCGGCACTAGCTCAGTTGGTAGAGCGCAACCTTGCCAAGGTTGAGGTCATCAGTTCGAACCTGATGTGCCGCTCCAAATTTAAGCCCTGCATCTTTGATGTGGGGCTTTTTTTATTTCTGACTTTTACGTATTTCAATTATTTCTTTTATGATTCCCTTAGAGGTTTGTGATCACTCCACGCATCCCAAGAAAATATGGGAGCATATTTTTGGATCAAGTCATTCAAGTAAAAAGAGCATTACGTGACTATGCAGACGCAGAAAGGGCCGCTTTTATGCCGCAGTTTTTTCAAGCGTTCGAAGGCGGTTATGGTGAGGGGGATCGGTTCTTGGGTGTTCGAGTGCCAAATGTTCGCAAGGTAGCTAAAGACCACCTTTTGCCGATAGATCAGTTAAGGGCGTTGATGTGCTCTTCTTTTCATGAAGAACGCTTGTTTGCCATCTTGGTTCTTTGTGAGCGATATAAAAAGGCGAAAAATTTAGCGCAGCAACAAGCGTTAATAGCGTTTTATCGGCAGCACATAAAATGGGTCAATAATTGGGATTTGGTGGACTGCTCTGCTCCGCATCTTATTGGGCCCTATATTTGGCAACAACAAGATATGAATTTTCTTGGTGCGTTAGCTCGTAGCGATAGTATGTGGCAACAGCGCATGGCTATGGTGAGTTGTTTTTATTTCATTCGCCAGAATGATAGTGCGATAACCTTAGATTTAGCCGCGCGTTTTCGTCATCACTCTCATCCGTTAATGCATAAAGCAGTGGGATGGATGCTACGTGAACTGGCTAAGCGAAATCAGCCTGAAGTAGAAGCATTTTTACAGCAACATCTTGAGGCGCTTCCTCGAGAGTTGCTGCGTTATGCGATTGAACGCTTTAATGAACCATTGCGCCAAGCCTATTTAAGTGGCTCAATCTTAGCCTCGGGTTAAAGCTGATGTTGGGCGTACATAGCTGCCCCAACAATACCCGCTTGGTTTAAGCCTTGCGCGGGCAATACTTCGGCTTTTAGTGCTAATTGTGGTGAGTATTTATCAAATTTCTTACTGGCTCCACCGCCGATGATGAAGCAATCAGGAGACATTAGAAATTCTAAGCGCTGTAGGTAGAGGTTGAAGCGTTTCCCCCACCTTTTCCAGCTGAGATCTTCAAGCTCTCGCACCCGCGCGCTGGCGACATGTTCAGCAACTTGTCCGTCGAGAATAATATGGCCAAACTCAGTATTGGGTAGCAGCTCACCATTGACAAACACGGCACTGCCTAGGCCTGTGCCAACGGTGATGATAACCACCACTCCCTTATGGCCAAGCCCCGCGCCAAAGTCCATTTCAGCCATGCCTGCAGCATCAGCGTCATTAACCACGTAACACGGACAGTCGGTGTATTCAGAAAACAATGCTTCTACATTGGTGCCAATCCAGCTTTTATCTATATTAGACGCCGTTTGTGCAACACCGTGATGAACGGTAGCTGGGAATCCGCAACCAATGGGGCCCTGCCATTTAAAATGTTCCACCATTAGTTTTAGGGTGCTTGCCACTGCTTGAGGAGTCGCAGGTTGAGGAGTGGCGATGCGATGCCGCTCACTAATTAGTTGACCCGTTTTTGAGTCAACAATGGCAGCCTTAATGCCTGTGCCACCTATATCAACGCCGAGTAAATGCATAAATTGCTTCCATCCGTTTAGTTACAAAAAGTGTAACAGAAGTTAAAAGAGAGATGCATTAAGCATCGCGACTTAATCCTTTTTCTACAATTCTTATCAAACGTGCAGTCTTACGAGAGGCGGTAGCTGCTTTGTTTTGTTGTTGGCTTATTGCCCACTGTATATGAAGTTGTGCTATTTCGCCTACATCTTGTTTGTCTTTGAGTTGCTGTAGGGCTTGCTCTGAGTAACTGGCGTTGCCGAGGGCAATTGCTAGGTTTCGGATCCATTGTTGATAGCCAATCCGGCGGATCGGCGACCCTTCAGTTTTACTGAGGAACTCTGCTTCAGTCCAAGCAAATAGGGTTAATAAGCCGGGTTGGTCTAATTGTTCGCGAGTGGCAAAATCAGCTTCTTGAGTCAGTTGTGCGTAGCGATTCCATGGGCAAGTTAACTGGCAGTCATCACATCCATATATGCGGTTTCCCATTAAGGGGCGTAATTCTTCGTCTATCACTCCAGCGTATTCGATGGTCAAATAAGAAATGCAACGACGCGCATCAACTTGATAGGGAGCTACGATTGCTTGGGTAGGACAGATAGTTATACAGGCTACACAATCTCCACACTGCTGCTCCACTGCTTGGTCAGTGGGTAGCGGTAAATCAATGAATAGCTCTCCTAAGAAAAACCACGAGCCGGCATCTTGGTTAATGATTAAGCTGTGCTTACCTGTCCAACCTAAACCTGCTTTCGTAGCAAGTTGGCGCTCTAACACGGGGGCTGAGTCGACAAATGGTCGCATATTCAGCTGACGCTCACAGTATTGGTTGATTGCTTTGCCTAACAGGTTAAGGCGTTTGCGCATCAGTTTGTGATAATCACGCCCAAGTGCATATCGGCTGATGTAGGCTTGCTGGCTATTGCTTAGACTTTGAGCAAACTTAGCATCTTCAGGTAGGTAATCCATTCGCACGGAAATGACTCTTCGCGTGCCTTGATGCAATTGCTCGGGGTGTTTACGCAGGTCAAGATTGCGACTTAGATAATCCATTTCACCGTGGTAGCCTTTAGCTAACCAGCTATCGAGGTTTTGATGATGTTGACTAAGATCCACATCTGCTATGCCGACTTGCTGAAAACCTAGCGCTTTAGCGGTGAGCTTGATATGTTGAACGAGCAGTTTTAAGTCGATTTCAGATGGTAAGGACATGGCTCAGCAAGACGATTTATTTTCGACGAGTTTACCACAGTCTTTGTGGAGAGCCGAGGTAGTGAAAAACCAAGAGGTTTTGATTGCTGAAAAGCAAGGTATTAGCTTGTCGTCACTGATGGAACGAGCTGGCGCTGCATCTTTTGCCTACCTTCAGTACCGTTGGCCACAAGCGAGTAAAATATTAGTATTGGCCGGTGGTGGCAACAATGGTGGTGACGCTTATGTGGTTGCTCGTTTAGCTAAACAGTTTGGTATCAAAATTCAGCTAATTGAGTTGGGTAAGATTGATAAATTACCCAAAGAAGCTCAATTGGCCCGTGATGCTTGGTTAGCCGCAGGAGGGCAGAGTAGCGATTGGCAGGCAATAGATTGGCAATATGACTTAATAGTAGATGGTGTCATGGGGATTGGTATTTCTACCCCTTTGAGACCATTTTTAGTCCAGTTTTTTGGCCACGTTAACCAGCAAGCACTACCGGTGTTAGCGTTAGATATTCCGTCAGGCTTATGTGCCAATTCTGGGCGTAACTTGGGGGCTGTTATCCAAGCCAGTGCTACGATCACTTTTATTGCGGCTAAACAAGGTTTATTTACTGGGCAGGCCGCTAACTATGTTGGCGACATCGTCTTTGCAGGTCTCGGGCTTGACGAGCAGTTTGAGCGAGATAATAGCAGCAAAATTGCTTTGTGCTCACAACAGGCTTTATCAGCAATGTTAAGGCCTCGCGCACGCGTTAGCCATAAAGGTGACTTTGGGCGAGTGGTGTTATTAGGTGGCAATATTGGTATGGCTGGCGCGATTCGCTTGGCTGCAGAAGCCTGCCAGCGGGTAGGGGCTGGTTTAGTGAGGGTTATTACTAAACCTGAGCACCATTTGGTCATTTTATCCGGTCGGCCAGAGTTGATGGTTGCGGGGATCGAGATGCAACAGCCAGAACTGTTGCAGGATGCGCTTAAGCTAGCAAGTTGCGCAGTATTAGGCCCCGGACTTGGCCAAGATGAATGGGCCAAGGGTTTATTCAAGCAAGCCTTAGCGCAGAATTATCATAGTGTTGTTGATGCTGACGGCCTAAACTTATTGTCCCAATTGCCGCAAAGGCGAAGTAATTGGGTTCTCACGCCCCATCCGGGCGAAGCCTCTCGTTTGCTGAATTGCACGATTGGAGAGATTGAGGCCGATAGAATGACGGCGGCCCTCACTATTCAGCAACGTTATGGCGGCGTTTGTATATTAAAAGGTGCTGGAACAGTGATTGCGGGTGGGAATGGGGCGATAAAAATTTGTAATTTTGGTAACCCAGGAATGGCATCAGGTGGGATGGGTGATGTATTGTCTGGTATCATTGGCGGGTTAATCGGCCAATTTGCAGCGCAATATTCTTTGTTTGAGATTGCCTGCCTTGGTGTGAGTATTCATAGCCGCTCAGCAGATCTTGCCGCAGAAATGGGCGAGCGAGGCATGTTAGCATCTGATTTGATGCCGTATATAAGACAATTAGTGAATTTAAAATAGCAAATGAAAATCTGGCAAACTCAATTACATGATGCCGAGGCCACAGTCGCTTTGGGTGAACAGTTATCTAAGGCTTGCGAGCAAGCTTGTGTTATCTACCTTGAAGGCGATTTAGGCGCCGGTAAAACCACGCTTACTCGTGGTTTTATTCAAGGTAAAGGCCATCAAGGAAAAGTAAAAAGTCCTACTTACACGCTGGTAGAACCTTATCAACTGGCTCAGTGGCAGGTAAATCATTTTGACTTGTATCGCTTAGCTGATCCTGAAGAGCTAGAGTTTATTGGCATTAGAGATTATTTTACAGAAGACTGTTTGTGTTTAGTTGAATGGCCAGAAAAAGGCAGGGGTTTTTTGCCAGAGGCTGATTTGATGGTTGAATTGGCCTATCTCGGAGAGCAGCGAAGTGCCAAGATAAGCGCTTACACCGAGGCTGGAAGAACTATTTTGGAGCGCTTAGATAAACATGAAGTTTAGCTGGTTGTTAAGCCGCGGGATTGGCTTATTGTTGTATTTTGTGTGTGGGCTTGCCTTTGCAGGCTCTAGCGTATCGGGTTTACGAGTTTGGAGTGGGCCTGACAATACTCGCATCGTGCTGGACCTATCGGCTGCTGCTGAATTTAGTCATTTTAATCTAAGCGGGCCGCATCGCTTGGTGGTTGATCTAAAAAGTACCAAAATGGCCGCAGAACTCAGTAAGGTTGCTCTTTCTGGCAAGTTAGTCAAAAAGGTTCGCGCGAGTACACCAAAGAATAAGGGTGACTACCGTATGGTGGTTGAACTTAGCCAAGCGGTAACGCCTGTGGTTTTTGCGCTAAAGCCAACCGGGAATTATGGCCATCGTTTGGTGATCGATTTACCAGATAAAGTGGGGAAAGCTGAGACTAAAAAACAGCAACAGCAAATCTCTAAAACTAAAACCAAACAGCAATTGTCTGGCGATCGCGATATTATTATTGCTATTGATGCGGGTCATGGTGGTGAAGACCCAGGCGCAATTGGTAATCGTAAAACCTATGAAAAAAATGTGACTCTGGCCATTGCTAAACGAGTTCAACGCCTTATTAATCAAGAGCCTGGCCTGAAAGCAGTGTTAGTTCGTCAGGGGGATTACTTTGTTAACCTGAATAAGCGCTCACAGATAGCTCGTCAGAATAAAGCCGATTTTCTAGTATCGATTCATGCCGATGGCTTTACCTCGTCGCAACCGAAAGGAGCATCTGTGTGGGTGGTGTCTAATCGGCGCGCTAAAAGTGAGGTTGGCCGCCATTTAGAAGACCATGAAGCCGAGTCTGATTTACTTGGCGGGGTAGGCGAAGTGATGGGCAGTGTTGAAAATGATGCTCATCTCAACTTTGCACTGATTGATATGCAAATGGATTATTCAATGAATACCGCCTTTGAGGTGGCTAAGCAAGTGTTAGGTGAGCTGGGGAAAGTGACGAGTTTACATAAGAAACGCCCTGAACATGCCAGCTTAGCGGTACTCAAATCGCCGGATATTCCCTCTATTTTGGTCGAAGCTGGTTTTATCACTAACCATAAAGAAGAAAAACTTCTCAAGTCGGGTAATCATCAAGAGAAGATCGCCAAGGCCGTGGTTAAAGGCATTAAAACTTACTATAGCGCTAAGCCTTTAGCCGGAACCTTGTACGCACAAACTTACGGTGTGAGAAAGCATACGGTACAACGTGGTGATTCTTTGTCGGTATTAGCTGCACGTTATAACACCAGCGTTAATGGTTTGAAAAAAGCCAACAAGCTGTCTTCTAATGTTCTTAAAATAGGTCAAGTTCTGACCATTCCAAATAGTTGATGTAATGTCTATTCAAATACTACCGGCGCAGTTGGCCAACCAAATAGCGGCTGGAGAGGTGGTTGAACGCCCTGCTTCAGTGGTTAAAGAACTGATTGAAAACAGCCTCGATGCTGGCGCTACGCGTATCGATGTTGAGATTGATAAAGGCGGCGCGAAGCGGATCCTGATTAGGGATAATGGCAGCGGTATTATCAAAGAAGAGCTGTGTTTGGCTTTAAGTCGTCATGCGACCAGTAAAATAGACAGTTTAGATGGTCTAAATAATATTGCGACTTTGGGCTTTAGAGGCGAAGCCTTAGCCAGTATTAGCTCGGTGTCGCGTTTAAGCTTGAGTTCTCGAACGGTTAATCAAGAGCAAGCTTGGCAAGCACAGGCTGCAGGTCGTGATATGGACGTAAGTTTGCATCCTTGTGCTCATCCAGTGGGAAGCTCTATTGAAGTTCTCGATTTATTTTTTAATACGCCAGCCAGACGTAAGTTTCTTCGTACTGAAAAAACCGAGTTTTCGCATATTGATGAGTTGCTTAAACGTTTGGCATTAAGCCGTTTCGACGTTGCTGTTAGCCTTAAACACAATGGTAAGTTAATACGTCAGTACCGTATGGCTAACGATCGCGATAAACAGCTTAAACGGATTAGCACTGTACTTGGCGCCCCTTTTGTTCAGCATTGCCTGCATATCAACAATCAGCATGACCAATTACGTTTGCATGGTTGGTTGGGCTTGCCTGATGTGGCTAGGGCACAAAATGACCAGCAGTTCTTCTATGTCAATGGAAGAATGATGCGTGATAAGTTATTGCAGCATGCAATACGTCATGCGTTTTCTGCGTATTTATCCGATGACCAGCACGCCAGTTACGTGTTGTATTTAGAGCTGCCCTTAGATCAGGTTGATGTGAATGTTCACCCCGCAAAACACGAGGTGCGTTTTCATCAGGCTCGTTTAGTCCACGATTATATTGTGCAAGTCTTAGCATCGGCCTTGGCAGATATTCCTCAGGGGGCTCATGAGGCATTTGTTGAGCAAGACTTGGTTGATAGTGCTGACGCTTCGACAACCAGTGATTACCATCCTCGTTCAGCCGCTGAATATCAAGTTAAAACGCCAAGCCCCAGTAATTCAGGAGAAGGTCGTCATCAATATCAGTCAAATTTGCATCGTTCGCCACCACCGAGCGTTAATGAATTAGGCGCCAATAACCACTGGTTAGGCAGTAGCGCGCAATTTGTTAGCGGCCAACAATCAACGCCGGCGATGTCACCGGCTAAACAAAGCGATGGATTAAGGCCGTTGCATCTGCTCGACAAGGGCTACTTGTTAGTCGAGCGTCAGCAACAGCTTATCGTGATTGATTTATGGGCTAGCTTACAACACTTCGCCTTTAAGCAAGCTTTGTCTCAGTGGCAACAAGGCCTTGATAGCGTGCCTTTATTGTTACCACTAAAGCTCAAATTGGACGCTTCGCTAGTGGCGCTGGCGTTGCAGCAGCAACAGGCATTAGCCCGATTAGGGTTTAGCCTCAACCATTTGAATAAAACGCAAGTGATCGTTGGGCAAGTGCCCAAACTATTTAGAAAGGCCGATTTTTCGCAAGTGATTCCCAACTTGTTGCAGGCGATGAGTCAATTACCAGAGAGCGAGTGGCAACAACCTGAAGCCTTGCTCAGCGGCTTAGTGAAACTGCAAGTGAAACCAGAGTCATTTAGTTGGCAACAAGCGGAAGAAAACTGTCAGCAACTTTACGCCGAGTACGTCGATCAATTACCGGAAAACTTGTGGCGAATATTGGATGTTAGTACAACGATAGAGGGTTTTTCTCATGTCTAGTCCTTTACCTGTGATTACGCTGATGGGGCCTACAGCTTCAGGAAAAACAGCTTTAGCTATAGATTTACACCAGCAGTTAGGGTGTGAGTTGGTTAGCGTTGATTCAGCTTTAATATATCGCGGTATGGACATTGGTACAGCGAAGCCGACAGCGCAAGAGCAAGCCAACGCTCCCCATGCCTTGATCGATATTTGTGAGCCGACCGCGGTCTATTCTGCGGCTGACTTTCGTCGAGATGCTTTGTTACAGATTAGTGAGATCCATCAGCGCGGTAATATTCCTCTGCTGGTGGGGGGAACCATGTTGTATTTTAAAGCGCTGGTCGACGGCATCGCTGATTTACCAGAAGCCGATGCTCAATTACGAGCTGAAATACAACAACAGGCTGTAGACAGCTCATGGGACGATTTGCATCGCCAATTAGCGGAGTACGATCCGACCAGCGCAGCAAGGATCAGTGTCAATGATCATCAACGCTTAATGAGAGCAATAGAAGTCTATCGTTTAAGCGGGAAGTCTTTGACTGAGTTAAATAGCCAGCCGGTTGCTAAGTTGCCGTTTAAGGTGCATCAATTTGCTATTACTCCGAAAGAAAAAGTGCAATTACACCATCTGATAGAGCGACGTTTTCATATGATGCTGGAACTCGGCTTTGAAACTGAGGTCAAAGCGCTGATGCAAAGAGGGGATCTCAATTTAGGCTTGCCGTCGATGCGGAGTGTTGGTTACCGACAAATGTGGCAATATCTTAGTGGTGAAATTGATTATGATGAAATGGTATTTCGTGGAATAGTGGCGACTCGGCAGCTGGCTAAGAAACAAATGAACTGGCTAAAAAGTTGGCCCGCACTCACTTGGCTGCAAAGCGCAGACCCAGAAAATAACAAAATAATTATTAATTCACTAAGTGATACTTGAAAATGTCGCTATAAGGCACCAACTTAGTGGTATATAATCGAATTTGATCTATGCCAATTAATTAATAAGAAAAAAGGAACAATAACATGGCGAAGGGGCAATCATTACAAGACCCATTTTTGAATGCGTTACGACGTGAGCGTATTCCCGTTTCAATTTATTTAGTAAACGGTATTAAGTTGCAAGGCCAAGTTGAATCATTTGATCAGTTTGTCATCTTGTTGAAAAACACTGTCAGTCAGATGGTATATAAACATGCTATCTCTACTGTGGTTCCAGCTCGCGCTGTGCCTCACCATACCCCAGTATCTGACGATTCTAAAAACGACGAATAGCATTTGCGAAGGCTTATTAGCCTTGGTCAATGCCAAGGAGTGAATTAGCTTGTTTGATCGTTATGAAGCAGGTGAACAAGCCGTCTTAGTGCATGTAAATTTTAATGACGAAGATGAGCGTGAAGACCTGCAAGAACTGAAGATGTTAGTCAGTTCTGCAGGCGTTAATTCGGTTGCTACTGTTACCGGTAGCCGAGTATCTCCTCACCCTAAGTATTTTGTGGGGTCGGGGAAAGCCGAAGAAATTGCAGAAATAGTAAAAAGTGCCCAAGCGGATGTGATTATTTTTAATCACGCTTTATCGCCAGCACAAGAGCGAAACTTAGAAATGCTCTGTGAGGCGCGGGTACTTGACCGCACAACCCTCATATTAGATATTTTTGCCCAACGAGCACGTACCCACGAGGGTAAGCTGCAAGTAGAGTTAGCTCAATTACGCCATATGTCTAGCCGTTTGATTCGAGGGTGGACTCACCTAGAACGGCAAAAAGGTGGTATTGGTTTGCGTGGACCTGGAGAAACGCAACTAGAAACCGATCGACGTTTGCTTAGAGCGCGTATAAAGCAGATAACCCAACGCTTAGATAAAGTAGGTAAACAGCGCGAACAAGGGCGTCGAGCCCGACAGCGTGCAGAATTGGCTACGGTGTCTTTGGTTGGTTACACTAACGCGGGTAAGTCTACGTTATTTAACCAAATTACCGAATCTAAGGTGTATGCTGCGGACCAGCTGTTTGCAACACTTGACCCAACCTTGAGAAAGATAGAAATCGAAGATGTTGGTAAGGTGATATTGGCGGATACAGTAGGATTTATTCGCCATTTACCGCATGACCTTGTGGCTGCATTTAAAGCGACCTTAACTGAAACTAGAGAAGCTCAATTGTTATTGCATGTGATTGATTGTAGTGATGAAAGAATGGCTGAAAATGTAGAGCAGGTTGAGGTAGTATTAGAAGAGATTGGTGCGGGCGATACGCCATTTTTGCAAGTATTTAATAAAGTGGATCAGCACCCAGATCTGAGTCCTCGTATTGAACGAGACGAGAATGGTTTACCTCAGAAAGTGTGGGTATCAGCGCTAACGGGAGAAGGCTTGCCTTTGTTGTTTAAGGCAATCAGTGAACGTTTAGTTGGTGATATGGTTAACCACACTTTACGTTTACCGCAGAGTGCAGGGCGCTTGCGTAGTCGTTTATATCAGTTAGACTGCGTAGCAGATGAACGTTTAGACGATAATGGAAACATCGTCATTGATATCCGCTTGGATGCTGTTGAATGGCAGCGTTTGGATAAACAGTTTGATCATAGTTTAGAAAAATTTATTGCTCAATGTGAGTAGGCATTAACTTTAATTTCTGGAGATACAGATGGCCTGGAATGAGCCTGGCAACAAAGGTGGCGGCGGAGATCGAGACCCTTGGGGCAATAACAATAAGAACAAAAGTGGTAATCAGGGTCCACCTGATTTGGATGAAGTGATAACTAAACTTACTCGTAAGTTTGGCGGCATCTTTGGTGGTAATAAAAAACCATCGGTAGGTGGCGACGGCGGTGTGAGTGGATTTGGTATCGGTATTGTTGCTGTTATTTTGGCAGTGATATGGGTAGCAAGTGGTTTCTACACTGTCGCTGAAGCTGAGCGTGGGGTTAAACTTACCTTTGGTAAATACGATGCAGAAGCTGGGCCGGTTGAACCGGGCTTGAACTGGAAAGCAACGTTTATTCAAGATGTCATCTCAGTCGATGTAGAAACGATTCGTTCACTACCCGCTTCTGGTTTTATGTTAACCGAAGATGAAAACGTAGTACGTGTTGAAATGGACGTACAATATCGTGTGGTTGATCCGAAGAACTACTTGTTCAGCGTAACAGCGCCGGATGATAGCTTAGCGCAAGCCACTGATAGTGCTTTGCGCTATGTTATTGGCCACACCACCATGGACGATATTTTGACCACGGGTCGTGAAGTAGTAAGAAGTGAGACTTGGGAGTTACTTGAAGAGATTACCGGCCCTTATAATCTTGGTATTCAAGTTGTCGATGTGAACTTCTTGCCTGCTCGTCCTCCTGAAGAAGTGAAAGATGCATTTGATGATGCTATTTCGGCTCAAGAAGATGAACAACGCTTCATTCGTGAAGCAGAAGCTTATCAACGTGAAATTGAACCTCGAGCTCGTGGTCGTGTTCAACGTATCGAGCAAGAAGCTCAGGGTTATCAAGAGCAAAGCGTATTGCGCGCGCAAGGTGAAGTTGCTCGATTTGTGCAACTATTACCCGAGTTTGAAGCCGCGCCAGATGTCACTCGTCACCGTTTGTATTTAGAAACGATGGAAGAGATCTACGCTAAATCGAACAAGGTTCTGATTGACGCATCTAACAATAGCAATATGTTATACCTTCCTATTGATAAACTGATGGAAAGTAGTAAACAGTCATCGCCACGAACGTCGAGCAGTAAGTCACAAGTGAGCTCAGAGCCGGCTACGTCAACTCCATCTCGTCCCACTTCGATAAGAAGTAGTGACCGCTCAACTCAAGGGAGAAACTAAGCCATGAAACAATTTGCTATTTTTGGCGCTATATTGGCTTTGTTAGTCGCTTACTCTTCGCTTTTTGTTGTTAAAGAGGGTGAGCGAGGCATTGTTATTCAGTTCGGTAAAGTACAACGTACCGCTGATGGTGAAACCAAAGTGTATCAACCGGGTTTGCAATTTAAAGTCCCGTTTATTGATACCGTTAAGAAGCTAGATGCTCGCATCCAAACCTTGGATGGTAATGCAGATCGCTTCGTGACCTCTGAGAAAAAAGACTTAATTATTGATTCTTACGTTAAGTGGAGAATTGAAGATTTTTCTAAATTCTACCTTTCAACGGGCGGTTCGGTGCTTCAAGCTGAGTCATTGTTGATGCGTAAAATTAATAACGGACTACGTAGTCAAATTGGTTCTCGTACCATTCGTGAAATTGTTTCTGGTGAACGTGGACAAGTCATGGAAGATGCGCTGAAACAGATGGCTCGCTCTTCTGAAATTGGTATTGAAGTGACTGATGTTCGAATTAAACAAATCAACCTGCCAGACGAAGTCAGTAGTAGTATTTACCAACGGATGCGCGCAGAGCGTTTAGCGGTAGCTAAAGAGCACCGTTCGCAAGGTCAGGAGCAAGCTGAAATTATTCGTGCAAATGTAGATCGCCGAGTAAATGTTTTGCTAGCTGATGCTGACAAACGTGGTAAGGAATTACGTGGTGAAGGTGATGCACGCGCTGCAAAAATATATGCAGATGCTTATAAGCAGAACCCAGACTTTTATAAATTCTGGCGTAGCTTACGAGCTTACAAAACGAGCTTCGAGAGTGGCGGGGACGTTATGGTGTTAGAACCTGATAGCGAATTCTTCCGTTTCATGAAAGAACCTAATCCATAATGCAACGAGGGCCCAGATCTCATCTGGGCTTTTTTTATGCAAGATTCAATTTTATTCGCATTGGCTTTAGTCTGTCTTATTGAAGGGCTAGGGCCATTATTATTTCCTAAGCGTTGGAAACAGCTACTAAAATTGATTTCTGAATCGCCAGCAAGCAGTATTCGGCAAATTGGTCTGGTATTGGTGTGCATTGCCCTTGGGCTGTTTTACGTGATTAATCTTTGACCTTAAGGTATAAAATCGGTATAACATGCACCCCTTAACTGTCCGATTTCTGCTAGAATCGCTTTTTAACTGAGACGACAAAAGACAATGGGAAAGAACGTAGTTATCCTAGGCTCCCAATGGGGAGACGAAGGCAAAGGTAAGATTGTTGATCTTCTTACCGATAAAGCAAGCTATGTGGTTCGCTATCAAGGCGGTCACAATGCAGGTCATACCTTAGTTATTGACGGTGAAAAAACTGTCCTCCACCTCATACCATCTGGTGTACTCCGCGACAATGTTACCTGTGTAATTGGTAACGGTGTGGTACTGGCCCCTGATGCGTTATTTAAAGAGATGGCTATGCTCGAAGAGCGTGGTGTACCTGTTAAAGAACGCTTGGTTATCAGTGAAGCATGTCCGCTAATTTTGCCTTACCATGTCGCCTTAGACATGGCTCGCGAAAAAGCCCGTGGTAAGAATGCTATTGGTACGACTGGTCGTGGTATTGGTCCTGCTTATGAAGACAAAGTAGCTCGTCGCGGTTTACGCGTGGGTGATTTGTTTGATATGGAGCAGTTTGCTGTCAAGCTTAAAGAAGTCATGGAATATCATAACTTCCAACTTAATCATTACTATGACGCTCCAAGCGTAAGTTATGAAGACGTGCTTGAGCAAATGACTAAAATGGCGCCGGTACTCATTGCAATGGTAGCCGATGTTACTGATTTGCTCGATCAAGCTCGTCGCCGCGGCGACTCAATCATGTTTGAAGGTGCTCAAGGTACCTTACTTGATATTGATCATGGTACCTACCCATTCGTTACTTCATCGAATACCACTGCGGGTGGCGTTGCTACCGGTAGCGGTTTTGGTCCTCGCCATCTTGATTATGTGTTGGGTATTACTAAAGCTTACACCACGCGTGTAGGTTCTGGTCCGTTCCCTACTGAACTTGATGACGATATTGGCCAACACCTTGGTGTTAAAGGACACGAGTTTGGCGCAACGACTGGGCGTAAACGCCGTTGTGGTTGGCTAGATGCTGTTGCAATGCGCAGAGCGGTACAAATTAATAGCTTATCTGGTATTTGTTTAACTAAGTTAGACGTATTAGATGGTCTAGAAGAGCTGAAGATCTGTACTGGTTACCAAATGCCTAACGGCGATTTGTTGCGTGTACCGCCAATGGCTGCAGAGGGCTATGAAGTTGCTGTACCAGTATATGAAAGTATGCCTGGTTGGTCTGAGAATACCTTTGGTGTTACCGATCGCAGTGAACTGCCTGCCGCAGCTTTAGCTTATATTGCGCGCATCGAAGAGTTACTTGAAGTTCCTGTTGATATTATCTCAACCGGTCCTGATCGTGTTGAAACGATTATCTTGCGTCACCCGTTTGCCTAAATAGGGTAAATAGATGCAATTAAAAAAGGCTGCCATTGGCAGCCTTTTTTGTCGCTGTTATTTATTGTTATGCTGCGCGGTCGGCGGCTATATTCGCTAAGCTCATCAAGGCTTGCTTGTATTCGCTGTCGTCAATAATGCTTAGAGCATCGATGGCTTTCTGCGCTTCGTCTGCGGCACGAGAGCGGCAGTATTCTAGCGCATTGGTTTTATCGAGTATCGCTAAGATCGCGTCGAGTTTATCGAGTGAGCCACCTTGCTTAATCGCTTCGGCTATTAGCGCTTTATCGGCGCTGTCAGCCTTCGTCATCGCATAGATGAGCGGTAGGGTGGGTTTACCCTCAGCAAGGTCATCACCAACGTTTTTGCCCATTTCGGCTTCATCGGCAACATAATCAAGTACGTCGTCCATAATTTGAAAGGCAGTACCCAAAAACTTGCCATAATCTTGCATGGCTTGCTCAATGTGTGGGGGCTGATTTCCGATTACAGCTGCCAGACGAGTGGCTGCCTCAAAAAGCTTTGCTGTTTTACAATAGATCACTTCAAAGTAGCGTTGTTCGTCGGTATCTGGGTCATTACAGTTAATCAGTTGTAATACTTCACCTTCGGCAATGACATTAGTTGCATCAGCCAAGATGTCCATCACATGCAAGTTTTTTAGCTGAGTCATTAATTGAAATGAGCGAGAGTATAGGAAGTCGCCAACCAGCACGCTAGCAGCGTTGCCAAACCTTGCGTTGGCGGTATCTTTCCCTCGGCGCAACTCTGATTCATCCACTACATCGTCATGCAGTAAGGTAGAGGTATGAATAAACTCAATGATAGCGGCCAGTTTTATATGTTGTTGCTGTTGATCGCCTAATGCTCTTGCTGCCAATACAGTGAGTAAAGGGCGTATTCGTTTGCCGCCACTATTAACTATATAGAAAGAGATTTGATTTATGAGCGCTACATCTGACTCTAGCTCTTTAAATATGAGCTCGTTGACTGCCGCCATGTCTTGATTTGACAGCGTTTTTATCGCATCCATTTGCATAATTTTTTTGTTAGAGTCTCATGCTGAGAGATCAGCAATTTATTACGATGAATTAATGACAGAATAGTATCTCAATTCTTGCCGCTTAGCAGCTTTAGCTAGGCAAAATTATTAGCCTTGCGTGATTTTTAAACTTTTTTAATTTTCCGCTTGCGAGAACGGATCTTTTTCCGTAGAATCCGCCGTCATTGTTAAGAATTATATACACCTTGAAATACTAGGTGTACAGCGGAGTTTGAAAAAAATGTACGCGGTTATCCAAAGTGGTGGTAAACAACACCGTGTGGCCGAAGGTCAAACACTTCGCCTTGAGAAACTAGACGTTGAGACTGGTGAAACAGTTGAATTTGATAACGTATTACTAGTTGCTAATGGCGATGATGTTCAAGTAGGCGCACCTTATGTAGATGGTACCAAAGTAACAGCTGAAGTTGTTTCTCATGGTCGTGGCGATAAAGTTAAGATCGTTAAGTTCCGTCGTCGTAAGCATTCACGTAAGCAACAGGGCCACCGTCAGTGGTTCACTGAAGTTCGCATTACAGGCATTAACGGTTAATTTAGAGGAATATACTCATGGCACATAAAAAGGCTGGTGGTAGTACTCGTAACGGTCGCGACTCAGAGAGTAAACGCTTAGGTGTTAAACGCTTTGGTGGCGAGTCTGTTTTAGCGGGTAGTATTATTGTTCGTCAACGTGGTACTAAGTTCCACGCGGGCTCAAATGTTGGTATTGGTAAAGACCATACTCTTTTCGCTACTGCTGAAGGCAAAGTGAAATTTGAGGTTAAAGGCGCTAAAAGCCGTAAGTTTGTTAGCATCGTAGCTGAATAAACTACCAACTCAATACTTTAAAAGCCCCGCTTACAGCGGGGCTTTTTTTTTCTAAGGCTTAAGTATTTCTGTCGCTAAATTAATGCAGTGCATTATAGTTATTGATAATGCTGGAGTAGATTATGAAATTTGTAGATGAAGCAGTAATCAAAGTTGATGCAGGTGATGGTGGTAATGGCACTATCAGCTTTCGTCGCGAAAAATATGTTCCTCGTGGTGGCCCTGATGGCGGCGACGGCGGTGACGGTGGCAGTGTCTATTTGGTTGCCGACGAAAACCTAAATACTCTGATTGATTATCGCTTTGAACGTTTTCACAAAGCAGAACGTGGTGAGAATGGTCAAGGCTCTAATTGTACAGGTAAACGCGGTGAAGATTTAGAGCTGCCGGTACCTGTGGGGACGCGAGCTCGCGATCGCGACACCGGTGAGCTTTTGGGTGACTTAACTCAAAACAAACAGCGTCTGTTGGTGGCTAAAGGTGGCTTTCACGGATTAGGCAATACGCGTTTTAAAAGTAGTACTAACCGTGCTCCACGTCGGAAGTCAAACGGCACGCCTGGTGAAGTTAGACAGCTACAATTAGAACTTCTATTGCTCGCAGATGTGGGGATGTTAGGTTTGCCTAATGCCGGTAAATCAACTTTTATTCGCAGTGTATCTGCCGCTAAACCTAAAGTTGCTGACTATCCCTTTACCACTCTAATACCTAACTTGGGTGTGGTGAGACAGTCAGAAAACCGTGGTTTTGTAGTTGCTGATATTCCGGGTTTGATTGAAGGTGCCGCAGAAGGTGCTGGTTTAGGCGTTCGTTTCCTTAAGCATTTAGAGCGCTGTAGAGTATTGCTACACATGGTTGATGTATTGCCAGCTGATGGCAGTGACCCAGCAGAAAATGCAGTGACTATTATTAAAGAACTTGAGCAATACAGCGAAAAGCTGTTTGAGAAACCTCGTTGGTTAGTCTTCAACAAAGTTGACTTGGTCCTTGAGGAAGAAGCGGAAGAAATTCGCCAACAGGTGATCGAAGCGCTAGATTGGCAGGGTGAAGTTTTCTCTTTGTCGGCTCTTGAGAAGACGGGCACGAAAGAAATCTGTAAAGCGATTGGACAATTCATTGAAACCTTACCGGTCATCGAAGAAGAAATCGCGGAACGTGAAGAAGTTAAATTCCAATGGGATGATTATCATCAGCAACAAATTGATCAAGCGAATCAAGAAGATTGGGATGATGACGATGATGATTGGGATGATGATGACGATCATGGTGTAGAGGTTATTTACCAGCCATAGTAAGCTTAACCTAGTGTCATCTTACTTGGATCGTTGAATGTTACGCTCGTTTAGAAATACTCCGGAGCCTGTTCCAGGCTCCGGTTCGTCAAATTACCCTCGAACAACAAACCAGTATTTGTAGAGTCGCCGTGCAAGCTGGCCGCATCATGCAACAGCATGGGGCTGAAAGTAAGCTCATTGAAGAAACTACTGTACGCTTAGGTTTAGCCCTCGGCTTAGATAGCGTAGAACTCGCCATTACCGCAAATGCATTAATTCTGACAGGCTTATCTAATGGGCGTTGTATTACTACCACGCGTCGCGTTTACGACCGCGGGATTAACATGCACATGGTGTGTGAAGTTCAGCGCATTACTATCATGGCAGAAAAACAGCTATTGGATGAAAGTGACGTTGTTAAACGTTTAGCCCGCTTAGTGCCATACAAACATAACCGTTGGTTGGTGGTGTTTATGATTGGTTTATCTTGCGCTTGCTTTAGTCACCTATTTGGTGGCGACTGGTCGGTATTTGGCATGACCTTTATCGCGTCCGCTGTCGCGATGACCTTTCGCCAAGAGATGGCCCATCGACATCATAATCCCATTCTTAACTTTGGCATGACCGCGTTTGTAGCAACCACTATCGCCGGTTTAGCAGTACGTTATGACATTGGTAATCAACCCCAAACGGTAATGGCCGCCTCTGTGCTGTTGCTGGTGCCTGGCTTCCCCTTGATTAATGCCGTATCTGATATGGTAAA
Organism: Agarivorans sp. MS3-6; assembly: GCF_054112545.1. NCBI lineage: Bacteria > Pseudomonadati > Pseudomonadota > Gammaproteobacteria > Alteromonadales > Alteromonadaceae > Agarivorans > Agarivorans sp. MS3-6. The sequence goes on from NZ_CM134202.1 coordinate 2,949,503, forward strand.
GGGGCATATTAGTATGGGGATCTCACGGTGGTTTTTTGCGTCTCTTCTTACTTTAGGGGTGGCCATGGGAATTGCTTTCTCCATGTGGGCGACGGGCGTAAGTGGGTGGTTATAAGATGATAGATTTAATTAAGTTATTAATAGAAGATGCCTTATTCTCTGCGGTGCCTGCCGTTGGCTTCGCGATGGTATTTAATGTTCCGACTAGAATGCTAGGGTTCTGTGCCATCGGCGGCGCGTTTGCGCATAGCTTGCGAACCTTGTCTATATACTGGGGAGTACCTCTGGAGTGGGCCACCCTCATCGCCTCCACGAGTGTGGGTTTACTAGGGGTGTATTGGTCGCGACGTTATTTGATTCCTCGGCCTGTATTCACAGTGGCAGCGGTGATTCCTATGATTCCCGGTAGCTATGCTTTTACCACGATGGTTGGCATAATCAGTTTATACAGTACCGGGTTTAGCGAGCCCTTATTAGCCACTATTATTGAAAACGGTCTACGTACTATGTTTATTTTAATGGCATTGAGTTTTGGTTTAGCCATCCCCTCGGTAGTGATCTATCGCGGCCGGCCAATTGTCTAACCCCTTCAGATTAGGAAAGAATAGAGCAGTGAAAGTAGCAATGATAGCCGCGATGGCAGAGCAAAGAGTCATCGGTAAAGACAATCAGATGCCATGGCATCTACCCGCCGATCTCAAGCATTTTAAAGCGGTGACTATGGGTAAGCCGGTGATTATGGGACGGCTAACATATGAATCGATTGGTCGCCCTTTACCGGGGCGTTTAAATATTGTGATCAGTCGGAACCCTGAGCTGCTTATTGATGGTGTGACGGTAGTGAACAGCGTGGATGCGGCCTTGGCGCTAGTGCCTGACGAAGCCGAAGTGATGATTATTGGTGGCGCTAATATTTATCAGCAGTGTTTACATTTGGCGGAGGTATTGTACCTCACCTTCATTGACAAACAGGTTGAAGGGGACGCACATTTTCCGGATTATCAGCAGTTTCAATGGCAGGAGGTAGACCGTGAGTCTCACCTAGCGGATGAACGAAACCCTGTTAACTATCAGTTTGTTACTTTGCAACGTCAGGTTTAAGCTTTAGCCTCGTCACTTAAGCAAGCTTGGGTATAAAAGCGTTGGTCGTCCCAACGCAACATCGTGAGATGGTTACCCCATACACAGCCAGTATCTAGCCCATTAACTAATGGGCTTTTACTTTTACCCATTAAGGCAGCCCAATGACCAAATATTATATGGGTTTGTTTGAGGTGCTTCCCTGGAAGCTCAAACCAAGGCCTGAGATTGGGGTTAGTATTTTTATTGGGTGGGATTTTTAGCTCGAAGTCTAAACTGGCGTCTGGAAAGCAATAGCGCATCCGAGTAAATACATTAATGATGTAGCGCAGTCGATCATAACCTACTAGCTCATCACTCCAGTGCGCAGGTTCGTTGCCATACATATTCTGCAGTAACGCTAAGTAATTGTCGCCGGACAACTGGTTTTGCACTTCTTGCCCTAGCTTGAGCGCTTTGCTTACTTTCCATTTAGGGTAGATGCCTGCGTGCACCATCACTACGTCAAACTCTGGATGTTTGGCAATCAGTGGCTGACAGCGCAGCCAGTTGAGTAATTCGTCACGGTCTGGGGCGTCTAATAAAGCGTGTAACTTATCACGGCGTTTGGCGCGATGAATGCCATTGGCCACTGCCAATAGGTGTAAATCATGGTTACCTAATACCACTTGAGCAGCCTCTCCCAAGTCCATCACAAACCGCAAGGTTTCCAATGATTGGGGGCCTCGCGCTACCAAATCACCGGCGAGCCATAGTTGATCCCTTTTGGGGGAAAACTTCACTTGTTTCAGTAGCGCCTTGAGTTCATCTAGGCAGCCTTGAATATCGCCAACGAAGTAGGTAGCCATAACTTACTCTACGCTAGTGCAGCTTGTTAGGGAGGGATAAACGAAAGGCCGGAACTTCAGCTTGAAATTCGTTACCGTCTTTGTCTACCAATGTATACCAACCTTGCATTACTCCTACTTCAGTCGTCAATACCGCGCTACTAGTATAGCTGAAGGGTTTATCTGGCTGTAAATGTGGCTGCTTACCCACCACACCTTCGCCTTTTACTTCATTTATCTCGCCGTTTCCATCGGTAATTATCCAGTGGCGGCGCAGTAGCTGTAAAGCTTGGCTGCTGCAGTTGCGAATAGTGATGGTATAGTAAAAAGCAAATTGCTGGTTTTCAGGAACAGAATGTTCAGGCAAAAATCCAGATTCAATGTCGATATCTAAATCATAATCAAGACTATTACTCATCGCTAGCAGGCGCCTGCAGTAGTTGTTCGCGGTCGATGTAATTAGCAATATCACAAAATTGCTGAATAGTTAAATTTTCCGGACGTAATGTGGGCTTTAAGCCTAAAATTTCCAGTTGTTCAACGGTGAGTAAGTTACCTAATGCATTACGAATGGTTTTTCGACGCTGATTAAAAGCTTCTTTACATACTCTATCCAAGGTGGCTAATGAGGTCAGTGGATATAAGGTGCTTTCATAAGGTTCTAGGCGGACCACTGCTGAGTCAACCTTCGGTGGTGGCATAAAGGCTTCAGGTGGTACTTCTAAAGCGGGCAGAACGCGGCACTGTACTTGAGTCATTACAGTTAGCCTGCCATAGGCTTTACAATCTGGCCCCGCAGCCATGCGTTTCACTACTTCTTTTTGTAGCATGAAGTGCATGTCAGATATTGCGCTAGTAAAGCTCAGTAAATGAAAGATAAGCGGAGTAGAAATGTTATAGGGTAAGTTACCAAATACCCGCATCTTTTGTTCAGGTTTCACCAATTGCATGAAATCAAACTTAAGTGCATCAATCTCATGGATGGTGAGCATGTTAGCTAGCGTGGAGTGCTCGCGCAGGCGTTGCGCAAGATCTCTGTCAAGCTCTACGACTTGTAGGTGTCCAGCAGCGTTCGCCACTGGCTCAGTTAATGCGCCTAAACCTGGGCCAATTTCAACTAAATTTTCACCGGGTTGGGGGTAAATTGTAGCGACGATTTGGCTGATTACAGCATCGTTATTAAGAAAGTTTTGGCCAAAACGTTTGCGGGCGCGGTGCCCTTGATGGACTTGATTATTCATGTTCACGCTCTACCATATCAATGGCTTGTTCAATTGCGGTTATCATACTTCCATGGTCGGCTTCACCAGTGCCAGCGAGTTCTAAGGCTGTTCCGTGATCAACTGATGTTCTAATAAAGGGCAGGCCTAAGGTGATGTTGACCGAGTTTCCAAACCCTTTGTACTTAATAACCGGCAAGCCTTGATCGTGATACATCGCTAGTACGGCATCTGCTTCATCTAAATATTTAGGCTGAAATAGAGTATCTGCTGGCAGCGGTCCGATTAAGTCCATGCCTTTTTCTGCGCGCATTTGGTCTAGTAAGGGGATGATTACATCCAACTCTTCGCGACCTAAATGGCCGTCTTCACCGGCATGTGGGTTGAGGCCACAGACAAAGATTTTTGGCTGCTTAATGGCAAACTTTGTTTTTAAGTCATGATGCAAGATACTAATAATATTGTATAAGCGCTCATGGGTTATCGCTTTAGCGACATAGGCTAGCGGTAAATGGGTAGTCGCTAATGCAACACGCAAGCCTTCAGTGGCTAACAACATGACAACATCAGAAGTGCCCGATTGTTGGGCGAAAAACTCTGTGTGTCCACTGAATGAAACACCCGCTTTATTGATGATGCCTTTGTGAACAGGGCCGGTGACCACCGCCGCAAATTGACCATTCATGTTGCCGTCGCAAGCAAATTTTAAGGTATCAAGCACATAGTGACCATTGGCTTCATCAAGTTGACCTGCCACTGCTGGGCTACTCATCGAAATGGGCGCAATAGTTAAGGTACCTGCGGCCTGTGGTTTAGCTTGTTGCTCAGGCTGATAGGGGCGTAAGCTTAAGTCAATCCCCAGTTGTTTAGCGCGATCTTGAAGTAAGTTTGGATCGGCGATTACCACTAACTCCATTGGCCAGTCACGCTGACTAATGCTTAGTACTAAATCTGGGCCTATACCAGCGGGTTCACCTGGCGTAATCGCGATTCGTGATACCTGTTGGCTCATGCGTCACCATCCAAAATTTCAACGTAAGCTTCTTCGCGCAATTCTTCTTGCCAAGCTTGAGTTTCTTCGTTGAATTTACGGTTAAAAATCATTTGGTATGCTCTATTTTCACTGGCTTTATTGGTGGTGTCAGTAGTACGTTTGTCCAATACTTCCAATAAGTGCCAGCCAAAAGTTGATCTGAATGGTTGGCTTAACTCTCCGGCATTGAGTCGAGTAACGGTATCTTTAAAGGCAGGCACAAAGGATTGCGGATCAGACCAACCCAATTCTCCACCACGTACTGCTGAACCTGGGTCTTCTGAATATTGGCGAGCCAACTCTTCAAAGGTCACTTCTTCTAAGACTAACTGTTGACGAAATTCAGCCAACAAGCTTTCGGCCTTTTTATCACTGAGGATAATTGAAGGTTTGATCAATATATGACGGGCGTTAACTTCTAGGGTTTCAACTTTTTGTAAGCCTTCGGCATCCAGCACCTTAATAATATGCAAGCCTGACTCAGTCCGAATCGGTCCTAGCACAGTATCTTTGTGTTGATTCTTCACGACGCCAGCAAACAATGTAGGCATTTCTTCCAGCGTCATCCAACCCCAATCTCCACCTTCAAGTGCTTTGGGGCCTTGTGAATTGGTCATAGCTATTTGGTTAAAGTTTTCCCCGGCCTTAAGCTGAGAGACAATGCTTTCAGCAAGCTGCTGAGTCGCGCTTTCGTCACTGCCAACCCGCAATAATATGTGGCCTACGTGATAGCGAATAGTCCCTTTATCTTGCTCATCAATCAGTTTCATTAGGGCTTGTATCTCTTGTTCAGACACTTTCACTCTGCGCTGAACCTGACTACGACCCACTTCGCCCAAAATTATTTCTGTTCGAATGTCTTCACGAAATTGATTGTAGGTAATCCCTTGTTTTTCTATGTCAGCAAGAAACACTTCACGGGTTTTCTTTTCGCCACGGATGATGTTGTCGATAGTGTTTTCTAATTGGCTATCGCTTATCTTGATACCAAGGCGCTCAGCAAGTTGTAACTGCAAGCTTTCTAGAATCAAACGGTTCATCACTTGTTCTTGCAGTTCATCTTTAGGCGGCAAGTCTTGACCGCTAGACGCAGAGTTTCGAACCACTTTATTGGTGAGTTCTTGTATCTGATTTTCGGTAATCACATCGTTGTTCACAATGACAACAACTTTATCGAGCAATTGCTCTTGGGCTTGAACAAGCCCAGCGACTAGCATTACTAGGCCAGCACTAAGCAAAATTAATTTTTTCATTCGTTTCCTACATTACGGCACGCAAAACGCCGCCTACTTTATCATATCTGTACTAAAGGTTTTTTAATTGTTGAGATAAAATGGGCGGCCATACTTAAAGTTACCACCTTCTAACATTTCTTCTCGGCTGCTGGTATCACTTCCACCTAATCCTTTAATCTCAAAATCTAAGCGTAGCGAGCTATCGAATTCACCCACTCGGTCAATGCCAGAGCTGTCATCAACATAGGTGCTTTTTAAGCCTCGTTGATAAGTAAGGCGAATACCCCAGCAGCAGGAGTTGTATTGCAAGCCCAAGTAGCTTTCGATGCTTCGGTCTAAAATCATATCGCGATAGTAGCTAGCGACAGCTGATACTTTACTGTGAATTGGCCAAGCCACCTTGCTACCTACTTGGTTGATGTCGCTGACCATTGATTCGTCAGCTAAAGAATAGCGATAATTCAATTGAATCAGTTTTTGCGCTTCGGGGCGCCACTCTATCGCGGCATTTGCCTTGTTGAGCTCACTCTCTAAGGTGTCGATTTGTAAACCAACATGGCCATACCAATCCTGGCGAATATTTGCGTCTACTTCAAATGCCAACGCAGAGCTGGAACTGGTTGATGATTCACTATTTGGGGATAACGTGGTTCGGCTGGGCTCTATATAGATAATTTGTCCAAGGCTAAGGCGCAAGGTTTCTTGATTGCTCGGGGATAAAAAGCGCGAGTTAACCCCTAAGGTGATTTGGTTGGCATCAGCAATTCGATCTAAGCCACTGTACCTTTGATCTCGGAACAAGCCGTAATAATCTTGCTGTAAGTAGTCAGTGTCGTAGATGCCAATACTGTTTTGATCGGCGTAGGGGATATAGAGATACTTAATTACAGGCTCTAAGGTTTGGGTAAAATTATCCCCATACCAGCGAGTTTTTCGGTCAAAGTTTAGCCCGCCTTGAACACTCACTTTTGGTAAGGTACGGTTCTCTGAAGCTGAAATATCAAAATCTGCACTAGTACCTTGTGATTGGCTGTAGTAGGTATGCATTAATGCTAAATCGGCTTGAAAAAATCCGGCTGGCACGACATAGGGTAAACTTAGCTTGGGTTCAAAGTGAACTCGCTGGGCGGTGTTTTGGGTTGGGTCACTATGTGCAAAATTACTGATTTCTGAAGCAAAACCAAATTGTAAAGTTTGCCAGTTTAGATCCCAATCGCCTGCAAAACTTAGTTGCGGGAGCAGGGTATGTGGTTGGTCTGTGTCACCCAATACTTGAAAGTCTTGTACTAGCAGTTCGGTATACCAATTTTTGGTATGGTAGCTGACATCACCAGTTTGCAGCAGCTGGTTTTCGTTTACTTTGCCCAGCTTATCACCTAAATCATTGAAGTAATTGTCGTCACTGATCCGCGTGTATTCAGTATTAAAACGCCAGTTACGTTGGTATTGACCTTGGTGATTCCAGTGGACCAAGTACCGGTCCCTGTCTAGAACGCTGTCATTGGCTAGGTATTCTGCATTCACTGTACCGGTGTTTTGACCCAGTAAATAGCGAAATTCACTTTGCAGTTGCATACCGCGACGAGTTAGCAATCGAGGGGTAATCGTTGCGTCAAAATTAGGCGCGATATTCCAATAATAGGGGGCTGAAATATCAATTCCGTTAGTGGTTGAAGTAGAAACGCTTGGAAATAAGAAGCCACTATGGCGTTGATCGCCGATAGGGTAAGAAAAATAAGGTAAATATAATACTGGTACATCGAATAAGCGAACAGTGGCATTTTTAGTGGTTGCCCATTGTTCTTGTGAGTCGATATCAATTTTTTCTGCGCGAATTTCCCAGCTAACGTCATCGGGTGGGCAGGCGGTGTAGCTGGCATTTTCAAGTGATAGCTGTTGTTCGCCAGTAATCGTTAAGTTATTTGCTGCGCCGCGCCCTTGTTGTTCAAACAGCTGATACTCAGCGGAGTTGAGTGTGGCTTGATGGTCACGTAAGTTTGCATTAAAGGTATCACTTTTAACACTCACCAAATTGTCTTGAAACTCAATATTGCCATCTGCTTGCAGAGTTTGTGCTTGCTCATCAAGTACCGTGTTTTCAGCTTTAAGTACTCTAGGGCCTTGAGAAAACTCTACATTACCGGTGAAGCTTGCCTTATCACCTTGTTTGGCCTGCAGTTGATCTGCTGAAACCATGTAAGGTGCATTGGGATCAAGGGGGCCTAATTCGCTACGCTCTGGAATATGAGCGCGACACTGAGGCATTGATAACGGTGTTTCTGCGCGTGCAGCAAAACTTGAAAGCAACACCGCTAAAGCGAGCGATGTTTGTTGGCACCGTTTAGTTACGAACATATAAATATGAACCATTCCCTGATATAAACAAATTCGAAGCGCGAGTTAGCAACGTTGTGCTTTATGAATTCTATAGTTAAAGTTAGCCGCATATAATACTGGAATTATTGGTAAGCGGCTATTTAAAGGCTGCTATTTAGTATAAGTAATTATGAGTAATAATGTGCGTGAATCTGGTTTACAACAATGGTTGTCAAAAAGTTTAGACATTGAGCTTCCCGAGTTAACAATGATTAGTGGTGATGCTAGTTTTCGGCGCTATTTCCGTTTCGATTATAATGCTGAAAAAACCGCCATCGCGGTGGATGCGCCACCCAGTACTGAAAAAAATGCACAGTTCGTCGCCTTAGCGGGTTGTTTAGCTGAGCACCAACTAGCGGTTCCTAAGGTTGAGGTGGCTAACTTAGAAAACGGCTATTTGTGTTTGGAAGATCTCGGCTCTACGATGCTAGAGGATAAACTTGATGCCAGTACGGCTACTGAATTATATAGACAAGCTAGTGACTTAATCGTTCAGTTACAGACGCTTAATCGTTCTCAATTACCAGAAATAGAGTTTTTTGATAGCGAATTTATCGAACGAGAGTTAGCCATTTTTTCAGACTGGTTTGTCGCAAAAGAATTACAAATCAGTGATGCTAGCTGGCAACAATCAGCTCAATGGCGTGATGTTTGCGAGCTATTAAGCTCGGCAATTTTAGAGCAACCTTACGTTGCTATGCATCGAGATTTTCATAGTCGCAATCTGATGTTGAAAGATTCACGCATGGTGATGATTGATTTCCAAGATATGGTTTGGGGGCCGATTAGCTATGATCTGGTTTCCTTATTACGAGATTGTTACGTCGCATGGCCAGAATCCTTGGTCGCGCAGTTAAGCAAAGAGTTTTATCTTTCTCAGAAAATGTTGCAGCAAGTCGATGAAAGTCAGTGGCAACGCTGGTTTGATTTCACCGGTTTGCAGCGACACTTAAAGGCGGTGGGCATCTTTTGTCGCCTTGATCATAGAGATGGTAAAACCGCTTATCGAGCGGCGATACCACAAACGCTGCATTATATTCTCGACGTTAGCGCTCGCTATCCTGAACTGAAAGCGTTGAATCAATGGCTAAGCCCCTTCGCGAAGGGCTTTAATAAATGACTGCGCTAACAACAGCAATGATCTTGGCTGCGGGGCGCGGCGAACGAATGCGACCGCTAACCGATAATTGTCCTAAACCTCTATTAAAGGTGGCTGGTAAGGCGTTAATTGAATGGCATATCGATAAGTTGGTGGCGGCTGGATTTAAGCGAGTAGTGATTAATACCGCTTATTTGGGCCAACAGATAGAAAGCTATTTAGGAGACGGTCAGCGCTGGAATATTGAACTGCGTTACAGCCATGAGCATACCGCCCTAGAAACAGCGGGTGGCATAAAAAACGCCTTACCGTTGATAGCCGCCGATCCTTTTTTAGTGATTAATGGCGATATATGGAATGATTGGGATTATAAGCAACTCGCCAAGCTTGAAATCGGCAGTGTTAATGCCCATTTGTTAATGGTAGAAAACCCTCCGCATAATCAAGCGGGTGACTTTGCCATTGCTAATGGCAAAGTACTTGATCGACCTGAGTTTACATTTAGCGGTGTAGCCGTTTATCGAGCGGCTTTTTTTACTGGTTTGCAAACCGGCAAGCAAGCGCTAGCACCCTTGTTGCGAAAGGCTATGTCTGAGCAGCAAGTGGCTGGGCAGTTACAACCTGGCCAATGGGTCGATGTGGGTACACCGCAGCGGCTAAACGAATTAAATAATCAATTAACAAATAGCAGAGATTAACTATGCGGGTTTGGGGAAAGGTATTAGGGGTATTTTTTGGCTTCATGTTTGGCAACATATTTGGAGCGTTGTTGGGTTTATGGCTAGGCCATCGTTTTGATAAAGCAATGGGGCAAGGCTTTGTTTTTTCCAGTGCGAATAGCCAAGCTGCCCAACAAGAGTTTCTATTTTCGACCTTTGCGGTTCTAGGGCATATTGCCAAGTCGAAAGGCGTAGTGACGCAACAAGAAATTCAAGTCGCTAACTTTTTGATGGATCAAATGCGCCTGCAAGGCGACGCTCGCAGTCAAGCACAAGATGCGTTTCGTCTGGGGAAAGATGCAGATTTTCCTTTAGAGGAGCAGATTGCTAAGTTTGTTGAAGCGGTTCAAGGGCGGCGTGATTTATTACGAATGTTTATGGAAATTCAGCTGCAAGGTGTTTTTGCTGATGGTGTGGTAGACGATAGCGAGCATGCTTTATTAAAGCGCGTCGCTGCTGCGCTGGGCTTTTCAGAGCAAGAGCTGAATTCGATGATCTCTCGTTGGGAAGCTGAACTTAAGTTTCATCGTCACGGTGGAGGGCAACAGCAAAGTGCCCAAAGCAGTGCCAAACAAATTGAAGAAGCCTATCAAATCCTCGGCGTTAGCGAGCAAGATAGCGACCAGCAGGTTAAACGCGCTTATCGTAAGCTAATGACTCAGCATCATCCCGATAAACTCGTCGCCAAGGGTTTACCTCCAGAGATGATGGAATTGGCCAAGCAGCGAACCCAAGACATACAGCAAGCTTACGAACTCATAAAGAAACAGCGTAAGTAAGCTATTTCGCCACCACTTGGTTTTTAGCTCGACCAGCAACAAAGGCTTCTATATTGTCGATAAGCTGGTCAGCTAACATTTGCATATTTTGCTGGCTCGCCCATCCAATATGTGGGGTGAAAATAAAGTTAGGCAGTTGCTGAGCCAACATAAGTGGGCTGCCCTCTGCAGGCGGCTCTTGCTCTGAAACATCAAAGGCGGCCCCTGCTATTTGCCCACTTTGCAAGGCTTGTAGTAAATCCAATTCATTCACAATCCCCCCTCTGGCAGTATTTAGTAACAGCGCGTTGGGTTTCATTAATGCCAACTCTTTCGCGGCGATTAACTGCTGGGTTTCAGCATTAAGAGGGCAGTGGATACTGACGACATCAGCGCAGCTTAACGCGTCGCTAAAGGATACTCTTCCTTGGCGCGGTGATTTGTTTTTATGCTCAGCAAACACCACTTTCATCCCAATGCTTTTGGCTAGGTTGGCGGTGGCTTGGCCTAGATTTCCTGCCCCGATGATAGCCAAAGTCTGATTGGCTAAATTGTCTATAGGGTAGTCGAAGAAGCAAAATTGTTTGGCTTGTTGCCAACGACCTTGCTTAATCGCTTGATGGTAAGCCATGAGGTTTCGTCGTAAGTTAAACATCAAACCTATGTTATGTTCAGCAATGCTTTGTGAGGCATAGTCTCTAATGTTGCTAACACAAATGCCTAATTGGGTCGCTGCTGGTATGTCTATATTATTGGTGCCTGTGGCGGCCACTGCAATGAGCGTTAGTTGTGGCAGTGACTTAAGCGTTTTTGCGTCCAGCTTGACCTTATTTACCACCAGAATGTCGGCATTTTGGGCCCGTTTAACGACTTGTTGAGGGCTGGTGTTTGGGTATTCTTGCCACTGGTGCGGAAAGCTTGGGCTGCTTAAAGTTACGTTATTAGCTAGGGTTGAGCGGTCTAAAAAAACAATCTGCATTGTTATCCCTTGATGTAAATGGTGGAAAGCCCTTAAGCCTGAATACGATCGTCCTTTAGTTTTCAGCGGCAGTGTTCAGTAACGCCTTAATACCAACCTAAAGAACTAAACCAACCATAAACGGTTTTATTCAATGTGGCACTATTGGGAGCAGTATCGGCCGTTGCTGGTAATAGTGTTTGCCGATAATTAAACTTCTGGTTTTTATTGGTGGCTATTAAGCGCTGCTTACTGGCTGATGCCTGCCATTGATTATAGTCATCAGCATAAATGTCTAGCACTGGAATGGCCAGCAGAGCAGTTTGCGTTGCCAGATGAATATTGAGATTTTTATCGGGATAATAAGCACTGATTAATACTATGCCATCGGGAGCCGGAATTTGTTGCTCGGCAAGAAGCTCAACCAGCCAAGCCCCCATTACCCCTTGAGCGATGATGACTTGAAAACCAAATTGTTCTTGCTGGGTTTGCTTGGCGGTTTCTAGTACGGCTTTTAATTGCAGCTTATAGTTAGCTAGTTGCTCTAGGTCACCACCTGATTGCATTATATTCTTAGACGGTTGCGGCGGTAAGATAGCCCCTGTTTCCCAACCTATGTCTGGTAAGGCTTGGCGTAGTGCATCGATACCTCTAGCGTCACTGGGTGATCTACCCCAATCAGGCAATAGCAGCGCAGTGCCGCGTTTTTGTGGGGTTTGTTCCTCGAGCCAAACACTGACAAACTGCTGTTGGTCTGCGTCGAGTAGCTTAACCTCCCCAATAATAGGCCATGTGGAAAAATCTTGGGTTTGTGGCTGAGCTGCCACTAAACCACTGATAAATAGGCTTAGCCACAATAATCGAGTTAACTGCACAATGTTGTATGTCCGTATTTACAGGCATGATTACCTTTATCGGGTACTAGACGCAGAAGCTTTAATTAAAAAGGCGGCTGGCAGTCAAATTCTAACCATTTCTCGCTACTTGGGTGAAAAAATCCGAGCTTAGCGGCATGAAGATGTAAGCGCTCAGAATAAGCAATCGCGTCAGGCGTGGCGTAAAATCCATCTCCCGCGATTGGGCAGCCTATTTGTTGCATGTGTACTCGTAGTTGGTGAGTTCTGCCGGTAATCGGTTTTAGTTCTACCAGGCAGGTGTGTGCTCTTCGCTCTAAAACTTGCCATTGGGTTTGGGCTGCTTTACCCAGTTCAAAATCAACAATCTGTTTTGGTCGATTGGGCCAGTCACAGCGGATCGGCAGATTAACTTCGCCTTCATCGTCTGCAGGGTGGCCGTATATCTCAGCGTAATAAGTTTTGGCTGTTCTACGCTGTTGAAATTGACGACTTAAATGACTTTGTGCCGGTTTGCCGATGGCCATCACAATTAAACCAGAAGTGGCCATATCGAGTCGATGAACCACTTTTAGCTCAGGCCACACCCTTTGTGCTCGTTGCCAAAGGCTGTCTGGTTCTAATCGTCCAGGTACTGACAATAAGCCACTGGCTTTGTTAAATACTACTACATCGTCATCTTGATAAACGATGGTGATAAAGGGAGACATGGGAGGGCGGTAAACAAAATTGGGCATTAGAGAAACTCTGTAAAATAAGGCCTTAGTTTACCTAAGGCCTTGAGTAGAACAACTGACTTAGTTATGTGAGACTAATATCACCCTTAACGCATCCAGTTTAACTTGGGCTTTTTGCAGATAGTCATCCGCGGTATCGCGTAGTTGGCGGAGCGTGTCGAGCTCGTCTTTACGAATACTTGGATTCACCGCACTAAGAGCCTCTAGGCGTTCTAGTTCATTATTTAAGCTTTGTTGCATTGCATCACTGGCATTGGCCACAATACTTGAAAGCTGCTGCTGCGCTAGTTCATTCGCTTGTGCTAGTAAGGGATGAATTTGTGCTTGAGAAGCACTAACCAGTTTTGCGGCTAAGTGGCGATTTACTGCAGATAATTGCGCATTAAATTGGTCAAAGCTGACATTGTCTGACAGGTTACCGCCATTTTTGTCTAATAGAATACGGACTGGCGTGGCCGGTAAGTAACGCTCAATTTGATATTGAGCTGGTGCACTGGTCTCAACAATAAACATTCCTTCTAAAAATAGGCTGCCTACTGGCAAGGCTCTGTTTTTTAGCAAGGCGACTGAAGTGGTACCAAGATCCGCACTTAAAATCGTATCGATACAGCTTTGCAGTAATGGGTGTTCCCATGACATTAATTGTATTTCGTCACGGCTTAGCGCAGTTTCCCTGTCGTAAGTAATGGTACAACCGTCTTCAGGTAAACCTTGAATAGTTGGCACTAACATCTGTTCGCTGGCATGTAAAACCAGAGCGTTCTCGCCTTTGTCATCTTGATTGATACCAATGGTGTCGAATAAACGCAGGCTAAAGGTAACAAAATGGGGATCTTGTTCTGCAGCTTGAATTTTCTCAACCAGTTCAGTTGCCTTGCTTCCACCACCAGAATGGATTTCAAGTAAGCGGTCTCGTCCCGCATCCAGTTTCTGTTTAACCACATGGTAGCGTTTTGAACACTCCGCAATAAGCTGGTTTAGTTGCTCTTGTTCGGGATTTGTTTGAACCAGCAAGCCATTTAAGCGTTCACCAAACTCAGCATAAATCTCCGAGCCAGCCGGACAAGTTTGCTCAAAAGCGTTAAGGCCTTCGTGATACCAGCGTAATAAGGTTTCTTGTGGCGTATCTGTCAAATAAGGGACATGGATTTCAATATCGTTCTGCTGACCGATACGATCGAGGCGACCAATGCGCTGCTCAAGCAAATCGGGGTTAATCGGTAAATCGAATAACACGATATGGTGAGCAAACTGGAAATTACGCCCTTCAGAACCAATTTCGGAACATACCATTAACTGAGCGCCAGCTTCATCTTGGGCAAAGTAAGCGGCGGCTTTGTCGCGTTCAAGTAACGACATATCTTCGTGAAATACAGTCGCGCGGATCCCTTCGCGTGTGCGCACTGCGTCTTCTATGGCTAATGCAGTAGCTGCCTTAGCGCAAATAAGCAGTATCTTCTTTTGTTTGTGAGCAAGTAGGAAGCCAACTAACCAATCAATTCGAGGATCAAACTTGCTCCAACTGGCTTCACCTTCTACTTCGCCTTCAAATTGCTGATACAATTCTTCAGGGAACATCAACTGCATGACATCTTTAGACGAAGAACCTTGCATCATTTGATGTACTTTTAATGCGGTTTGATACTGACTCGGTAGCGTTAATGGGTAACTGCTTAAATGACGCAAAGGAAACCCCTGCATCGCACTTCGAGTATTTCTAAATAACACTCGCCCAGTACCGTGTCTGTCTAGTAGGTGCTGCAATAACTCTTCACGTGCTTGCTGTTGCTGCTCATAACTAGACGCTGCATCGTTGATGATGGTCAGCAAGGGCTCAATGTCATTCTCCCCCAGCAATTCAGTTAGTTGATTGGCTTGTTCTGGTAGCAACGGAGCGCTATCTAATAATGATTGAGCCGCAGTGGCCACTGGCTGATAGTGTTTTTCTTCTTCTATAAAGGCGTGGTAATCGTAAAAACGGTCAGGGTCTAACAAGCGAAGGCGAGCAAAGTGGCTTTGATGGCCTAACTGATCGGGGGTGGCAGTTAGTAACAATACCCCTGCCACTTGTTTCGCTAGAGCCTCAATAATTTGATACTCGCGGCTAGGTGATTGTTCATCCCATTTTAGATGGTGGGCTTCATCAACAATCATCAGGTCCCAATCGGCTTCAAGTACTTGCTCGAAACGCTTTTTACGGCTACGTAAAAAGTTAAGGCTACATAATACTAATTGCTCAGTATCAAAGGGATTATCCGATTCAGCATAAGCTTCGATGCAGCGGTCTTCATCAAATAAGCTAAAGTGCATATTGAATCGACGTAGCATTTCAATTAACCACTGATACTGAAGTGCATCGGGGACGACAATGAGTACTCGTTTGGCTAAACCAGCGATTAATTGCTGATGGATAATCAAACCCGCTTCAATAGTTTTACCTAAGCCCACTTCGTCTGATAGCAATACCCGTGGTGAAATTCTTCGGCCCACTTCGCTGGCTATATAAAGCTGATGAGGGATCAGGCTCACTTTTCCGCCCATCAGTCCTTTTAAATCTGACTGTTGCTGTTCAAAGCGTTTCTTTTGGGTTTGATGCCGCACG
>NZ_CM134202.1:2970000-3342500 GCF_054112545.1 Agarivorans sp. MS3-6
AACCTTTACTACAGCTTGACACTGAACATTGACCCTACATGTGTAGGATAGGTGGGAGGCTTTGAAGCGTTGTCGCTAGATGATGTGGAGCCGACCTTGAAATACCACCCTTGTAGTGTTGATGTTCTAACGTTGGTCCCTTATCGGGATTGCGGACAGTGTCTGGTGGGTAGTTTGACTGGGGCGGTCTCCTCCCAAAGAGTAACGGAGGAGCACGAAGGTTGGCTAAGTACGGTCGGACATCGTACGGTTAGTGCAATGGCATAAGCCAGCTTAACTGCGAGACAGACACGTCGAGCAGGTACGAAAGTAGGTCATAGTGATCCGGTGGTTCTGTATGGAAGGGCCATCGCTCAACGGATAAAAGGTACTCCGGGGATAACAGGCTGATACCGCCCAAGAGTTCATATCGACGGCGGTGTTTGGCACCTCGATGTCGGCTCATCACATCCTGGGGCTGAAGTCGGTCCCAAGGGTATGGCTGTTCGCCATTTAAAGTGGTACGCGAGCTGGGTTTAGAACGTCGTGAGACAGTTCGGTCCCTATCTGCCGTGGGCGTTTGAGAATTGAAAGGAGCTGCTCCTAGTACGAGAGGACCGGAGTGGACGAACCGCTGGTGTTTGGGTTGTTATGCCAATAGCATTGCCCAGTAGCTACGTTCGGAACTGATAACCGCTGAAAGCATCTAAGCGGGAAGCAGGCCTTGAGATTAATTCTCACTAGGACTTTAAGTCCTCTGAAGGGCCGTTGGAGACTACAACGTTGATAGGCAAGGTGTGTAAGTGCTGTGAGGCATTGAGCTAACTTGTACTAATTACCCGTGAGGCTTAACCATACAACACCCAAGTGGTGTTGCTTATAGATACCTTATTTTTTATGACCAAGAGTACTTGTTATACTCGTGGGATATTGTCAGTTTTTTCGAATGTTAAAGACAACAAGTTTTTGCCTGGTGGCAATAGCGTTGTGGACCCACCTGAACCCATGCCGAACTCAGAAGTGAAACGCAACTGCGCCGATGATAGTGTGGGGTCTCCCCATGTGAAAGTAGGTCACTGCCAGGCGCCTATTTAGAGAAAGCCTATCCTAACGGATAGGCTTTTTTTATGCCTGAGGTTTAGTCACCGGCTTTTAGTCACCGGCTACCACGCTGAGCTGATAGCCATAGATAGCCATGGGTAAGCATGCTTTTTCAGGCTGAAGTGAAAGCCGCTATGCTGCGCACCTATTTAGAGAAAGCCTATCCTAAGGGATAGGCCTTTTTTTATGCCTAAAATAAATCGCTGCTTGTTAATAGGAATTAGGAGCAGGGGGGCTGGCTATTTTTCTCTACATTAAATAACACCAACAAAACATAGCGACTTAACGCATAGCTTCGCTGGATGTTTGCTTAAATATTGCTCATCTAGTTGTGTGCTTGCACTGAAAAGTTTGTAAACATGAACAGGATGTTTTAACTTGAGATTGACGTTTGCACGATTCTTAGATCACCCATGGGCCTATGGAGGGCAAATATGGAAAATGATTCCCTAAGTAAACTGTTCATTCTCGATACCAATGTGCTGCTGCACGAACCCCTCGCAATATACTCTTTTCAAGAACACGATGTAGTCATTCCAATGACGGTACTAGAAGAACTAGACCGGATTAAAGACAGACAAAAAGATGTGAGCCGTGACGCTAGAGTGGCGATACGCTCGCTTGAAGATGTTTTTGCCTCGGCCTCTCCTGAGCAAATTATTAACGGTATTCAGTTACAGAATGAAGCGGATAACCAGGTTAGCGGTAAAGTAGCTATCTTCGCTGATCATACTCTGAAAAAACAGCTACAAACCTTCACCGATGACGAGCCGGATAACCGAATTATTAACGCCGCTTTATACTTGCAGTCTAAATATGCACCACGTGAAGTCATCCTCGTCACTAAAGACATCAATATGCGGCTTAAAGCGAAAGGCGCCGGTTTAGAGCGGGTCGAAGACTATCGAACAGACCAACTAATTGATGATATACGTTTGCTGGCAAAGGGTTTTGTTGAATTCGAAGGCAGCTTTTGGGGCCGGGTTAAAGACTGCGATAGCAGCTCAGAGGGACGTGATACCCATCATGTGGTGGACGCTGAAATAGTTGGGCCTTGTTATGTTAACCAATACATTATCGATGATACAGAAAGCTTCGCTGCCAGAGTCCTGAAAAAAGATGAGCAAAAAGTAGAGTTGCTTGATCTTGGCTATGAACGCTTAATGGCAAAACACGCTTGGGGAGTTCACCCCAAAAATATTTATCAAGGGATGGCCTTTGATGCACTGCTAGACCCGAGTATCGATTTGGTGATACTAACCGGTCCTGCTGGCTGTGGTAAAACGGGTGTCAAGGATGAATTTAGGAATAATAATGTACATACCATTGTCGCAATAACTTCTGTGCAGAAACAAACTGGTGAAGGAGCGTCGTTGGACGTTTTACTAGGAGGTGCAGCATGAGTAGTTTGCAGGAAAGTGATAACAATAAGGTTTATGTACTTGATACAAATGTTCTACTTCATGACCCTTTAGCTGTATACGCATTTGAAGAGCACAGAATAGTTGTTCCAATGACGGTGCTTGAGGAGCTAGACAACATTAAAGATCGAAAAAAAGATGTCTCAAGAGATGCTAGGTTGGCCATCCATGCTCTAGATAAGCTGATAAATGGGGCGTCACCTGAACAAGTGCAAGAAGGAGTTGAAATCGAGCATGAGGGCAGGGGAACAAAAGGAACCCTTTCTATATTTGCAGACTATCAACTACTCAAAGATACAAGTGGGTCTGAGTGGATGCCAATGGATGGGCCAGACAATATCATCATTAACAGTGCATTGTTCCTACAGCATCAGTATACATCTCACGAAGTAGTACTTGTTACAAAAGACATCAATATGCGTCTGAAAGCTAAAGGCGCGGGCTTAAATCATGTTGAAGACTACCGTCGAGACAAAGTTGTCGAAGATATCGCTCTACTCGCAAAAGGGTTCATTGAGTTAGAGGGGAGCTTTTGGGGGCGAGTACAAGATTGCGAAAGTACTACAGAGGGCCGCGATACGATTCACACGATTGATGCCAGTATTTTAGGACAGTCATATATAAACCAGTATGTAATTGATGACACCGAGAGTTTTGCTGGGCGAGTGTTAGCGACGCATGAAGAGTCTACAGATTTGTTGGATATAGGGTTCGAGCGCTTAATGGCAAAGCACGCTTGGGGAGTCCACCCCAAGAATATTTACCAAGGAATGGCTCTAGACTGCTTGCTCGATCCAGATATCGATTTGGTTGTGCTTAGTGGTCCTGCTGGGTCAGGGAAAACATTTCTCGCCCTCGCCGCGGCTTTGGAAATGACTATAGAGAAAGGCTTATTCGGGAAAATAATTGTAACTAGAAGTACACCAGAAATAGCTGAGTCTATAGGTTTCCTTCCAGGAACTGAAGAAGAGAAGATGCTGCCTTGGCTCGGTGCGGTTACGGATACTCTTGAGGTCCTCCATAAAAATGATGTGTCACCACAAAACTCGATGCAATACATAGTTGATAAGGCGAACCTTCAGTTTAAATCGCTAAATTTTATGCGTGGACGATCAATTACTGGGGCGTTTGTACTTGTGGATGAAGCTCAGAACTTAACG
This sequence comes from Agarivorans sp. MS3-6, assembly GCF_054112545.1. NCBI lineage: Bacteria > Pseudomonadati > Pseudomonadota > Gammaproteobacteria > Alteromonadales > Alteromonadaceae > Agarivorans > Agarivorans sp. MS3-6. The sequence continues at coordinate 2,973,662 of NZ_CM134202.1, forward strand.
GCTTCACAGCTAAAAACTCTTATTACCCGTTGTGGCGAGGGCACTAAGCTTGTGATTTCCGGAAATCTAGCTCAAATAGATAGTAATTATTTATCTCCGGTAACTTCTGGCCTAGCTTACATCATCGAGAGGTTTAAAGAGTTTGATGGTAGTGCCAATGTCTATCTCGATGGGGTTGTTCGTTCGAGGCTTGCTTCATTCGCAGAAAACAACCTTTAAGTGAAACAAGCAAGATGTAAGTACTAAAACTATCAATAGTGAAAGCGACTTTATCTAGGTGGAGAGACGTCGATAACCGATACTATATTCATCGAAGAATGGAGATATCGCTCTTATCGGCCTTAGGGGACAATTACGACTTTCTTTTGGTACGGAGAATTCCAACAGCCTAAGCTCATTATGCTTTTGCCTCACGAAGACTTGTGTTAGCAAAAATGCAGACGCTCGGCTTTTAGCGCGTGAATGGGTTAATGGATTCGATAATCACGTTGCAGACAAAATTTTTGTTAACTCTGGCTATACCTTCCAATTTGCTAGCGAAAGGTGAATCCGCAATGAAGTTATGAAGCCTCATCCGCTAAACGGTGCAATAGCTGAAATGTTCTGTTTGTGGACCTACAGCAGAGGCTAATGGTGATTTTGTTAAACAAGCTTTGGTATTGAACCTAAGAAGTTGTTTGCGCGAGCTATTGAGGCAGTTATCTAACCAGCATTGTGTAACTACTTTGTTCTACTTGGATGATTGGTATAGTAAAGTTTGATAAATCTGATTTGTCTGACACGAGCCAATAAGTCTAGTTACAAGTATGAACTCAATAACACCGTTAAATCATGTTGGCATCATGGTTTCAAAAGGCGTGGTTATGCTGCGTTAATTTTCATTTTCTCGCCCCCCCCCCCGCGAGAAATTGAAATCATTAAAACATATCAGGCTATTAATTTAAGTGTGTAAGTAAAGTGTTTGTGTTGGTATTTAATTGGCGTTTCGCTTTAAATTTGCTATTGCGTATCTATGGTCTATCTCATTCTTGTCGAGAGCGTGCCAGCACGATAACTGCTAGCACGTTTTTAGACAATAACGAGTTAGCACTCGGTTAAAATAAGCGACTCTATGGCTTTTTTTAAAGTAAAACTTTGAGTACTACTTATGAACTTCGATACTTACATGTCTCAGCTTGGGAATATGTTGTAACAGCTGCTTATAGGCTATCAACGAACGAGGTGCTTCGCTACGTATTGAGATTACAGCGCTAAGTGACTTCTCTCCAAGGTGCCAAACATGTAAATCTGTGATTTCTATCTCTTCGTCTTTCAAAGCTTCACGCACACGATTCTCGGTGGTTTGACACTGTTGGTCGAGTAAGTGACTACTTGTTAATGATATTAAGCCCCAAGCCCATTTACTTATAACTAGAGCTCCCACAATACCCATTACTGGGTCTAACCAATTAAGCCCTGCGTATTTGCCAGCGAGTAGCGCGAATATAGCGAGTAATGATGTTAGTGCGTCGGCTAGTACGTGCATATATGCTGCGCGTAGATTGTGATCTTGGTGAGAGTGGCTGTGTTCTTCGTCATGGTGATGATGGTGATCATCTTTGAGAATCCAAGCACTTACTAAGTTAACTAACAAGCCAATAACAGCAACTAAAATCGCTTGATTAAAGGCAATCGCTTGTGGTTCGAAGAAGCGAGTGATCGACTCGATTATCATGAGAAGAGAAACTACAGCTAAAGCAATTGCACTGGCAAAACCTCCAAGCGAGCTGACTTTTCCGGTACCAAAGCTGAACTTGGGGTTGTTTACGTGCTTGCGAGCGTATCGATAAACGAAGATAGTTATCGCGAATGCAGCAACGTGAGTCCCCATGTGCCATCCATCAGCAAGCAAAGCCATGGAGCCAAACCAAGTTCCAGCAACAATCTCAATTACCATGGTAATGGCAGTAAGCGTTAATACAATTAATGTACGCTGTTCACCTTGATTGGTGTGGTGAGAAAAATCGTGTTGGTGAGCTTGGCTGCTAATATCAAAAGCGGCTTGATGTTGGTGATCCATAAACTTATTTACCATCCCTGTAAGTCAGAATTCTAATAAAAAATAGTAACTGTTCTCACTCTTATTCTTGCAAACTCAATTTATCTATATGATAAGTTAGATCAAAAAAGCCGCTGATTTGAGTCACGCTCAAGGCCTTTTCATTCAGTTGTTGTTTACGATTTAGAAAACTAAGGTCAATGCTATCAGCAGACTAGCTGCCAATATCGGCCAAAGCCCAGGCTTGATGTTAGGTTTGCTTGCGATATTTTTATTCTTATAACCACTGAACATAGCACTCAAGTAACCACGCTTCCTTAAGCAAAAGTATCCAATCGCCAGTATGTGAATTGCGATAAGCGCAAATAAGTAATCGACGTTATTTGAATGGAGGGCTTTAAACCATTCGTAGTATTGTTCGTCCACATAGGCATATAAGGGTCCATCAGAGAGAATGTCATCAGAATTAAACAAACCTGATAGAAGTTGTATTAACAGCAATACCCATAAAGCCAGCACCATATAAGAACCAAGGTAAGAGTGCCCTGTATGTATGCTTTCTTTGCCGCCCAATTCTTGTTTGAGTTCATCGAGTGCACCTTTAGGGTGAAGCTGTAGTGACTTAAACAGCGCGGTTTCACTACCAAAGTAACCCCAGATGAATCGAACCAGAAGCAAAGCCAAGAGTGCCAAACCTAGCTGCATGTGCAAATCAACTTCATCGTACTTCATACTTAACCACAAGCCGACTAGCAGAGCTAATTGCAGCCAGTGATAAAAACGAATAAACCTGTCCCACACCAAAACTTTTTGTTTAGCACTCATCATCACCCTCTCACTCTTTGTTTTAGGCGCACTAGGAGTTTAGCGAGGCCGCCAATTTATGACGGCCAATTAATAGCTATTTGTCACAACTCATACGGAATTTCTTATGGCTTCGTTTGCTGTGCTTCTTCACTTCGATTAGGGTGTTTTTGACGAGTTTCTTGTCTTCAACTTGTTGTAGTTGGCCAAATAACACCAACAGTTCATCTATACCTTTCATATAGCTCATATGTGCCATATGGGTATTGTGGTCCATACCTTCCATATCTGGCATGTTACTGTGATCCATACTTGAATGGTTCATATCTGAGTGGTCTACGTTAGCCATCTCTGCCATATGATCATCATGTTCAGCCATGTGATGTTCGCTATCTTGCAATTTCAGAGGGATCAGTTGCTTGGCTTCTTTAGCATTAATAATTAGTTGTGCTGCATGTTGCTGCATAGCTGTTTGATCATCACCTTTGAATGCATCAACGTAGGCTTTAAGTTCAGACTTCATGTCTTTCATCACCGAGCCTAGCTCGGTATCTTTGCAGTGTTCACTGTGAGCATTGGCGGTAACACTCACTAGTGCCAGCGCTGATGCGGCAAGTATTGAAGCTAGTTTTTTCATAATAAATATTCCTTAATTGTTATTCGTTAATTAGTTTGCGCAGAGATACGCGCTTCCATAAGTAATAAACTGAGGGCAGCACTAGCAGGGTTAATACCACCGCTGAGGCCATACCGCCGATCATCGGTGCAGCAATTCTTTGCATAACTTCGGAGCCGGTGCCTTCACCATACATAATCGGAATCAGGCCTATGATCACCGTGGCTACGGTCATCATCACCGGTCGTACGCGCAAACCAGCGCCTTCAACAATGGCTATGCGTAATTGTTGCTTGGTAATAATGCTGTTTTTGGACAAGGCCTCTTCAAGTGATTGATTAAGGTAAATCAGCATGATGACGCCAATTTCTACAGCTACCCCCGCTAGAGCGATGAAACCCACGCCGACGGCGATGGAGAAGTTGTAACCCAATAGGTACATGAGCCAAACGCCGCCAATCATCGCTAAGGGCAAGGTGCCTAGGATTAGTAGCACTTCACCCACTCGCCTAAAGGCCATGTACAACAGCAACATGATGATGGCGAGCGTTGCCGGTACCACCACTTTCAAGGTGGCTTCTGCGCGTTCCATGTATTCATATTGCCCTGACCAACTGACTGAATAACCCGCTGGCAGAATTAGATGCTCTTGCACGTACTGCTTAGCATCTTGTACGTAGCTACCTAAGTCACGGCCTTCAATATCAACGAAGATCCAGCCATTAGGGCGTGCATTTTCGGTCTTAATCATTGGGGGCCCGTCTTCAACGTAAACCGCTGCCACATCACCAAGGGTCAATCGCAGTCCGCTTGGCGTTACCACGGGAAGTAGTTTTAGTTGTTCTACACTGTCGCGGTAACGCTGCGGATAGCGTAAGTTGATCGGGTAGCGCTCTAAGCCTTCCACTGTCTCAGACACATTCATCCCGCCAATTGCTGTAGAAACGACGGCTTGCACATCGGCGATGTTGAGGGCATAGCGAGCAGTTGCGATCCGGTCGATATCTACTTTTACATAGCGTCCACCAGCAACACGCTCAGCGTATGCAGAGGCGGTGCCAGGAACTTGGCCAAGGATTTCCTCGATATCTTTACCAATGGTTTCTATTACACTGAGGTCTTCCCCTGATATTTTGATGCCAATAGGCGTTTTGATCCCAGTCGCAAGCATATCGATACGGGTTTTAATCGGCATTACCCAGGCATTGGTTAATCCAGGGAAGTTCACCAAGTTATCAAGCTCTTGGCGCAGTTTGTCGGTGGACATCCCTTCTCGCCATTGTTCTCGAGGCTTAAGCGTGATGAAGGTTTCGATCATGGTGAGAGGTGCAGGGTCGGTGGCCGTTTCGGCACGACCTACTTTGCCCCATACCCTTTCTACTTCTGGCACTGTCTTGATCAGCTTATTGGTCTGTTGTAAGACTTCTCGCGCCTTGCCAATACTAATCCCAGGATAAGTGGTTGGCATGTACATCAAGTCACCTTCGTCTAATGGCGGGATAAACTCACTACCAATCTTGTTGACCGGGTATAAGCCCACACCGATAAGACCGACAGCGATAAGCAATACCAGTACTGGCGCTTTTAAGCTGAGATTGAGTAATGGCTTATAGCTGGCTATGAGCAGCCTGTTTAATGGGTTCTTATGCTCGGCAATCACTTTGCCACGAATAAAGTACCCCATAAGCACTGGCACTAGCGTGATTGCCAAGCCAGCTGCTGCTGCCATGGCATAAGTCTTGGTGTAGGCCAAGGGCGAGAACATCTTGCCTTCTTGGCCGTGCAAGGCAAAGACTGGTACGAAGCTGAAGGTAATGATCAACAACGAGAAGAACAATGCAGGCCCCACCTCTGAAGCCGCTTTGCCAATCACATCCCACCGGTTAGCATCCGTAAGCTCGGTTTTCTCCATGTGCTTGTGTACGTTTTCAATCATTACGATGGCTCCATCGACCATCGCGCCAATGGCGATGGCGATGCCTCCCAACGACATGATGTTGGCGTTGATGCCCTGCCAACTCATCACGATGAAGGCGATAATGATCCCCACGGGCAAGCTAACCAATACCACCAGTGAGCTACGGATGTGGAACAGGAAGGCCGCACACACTAAAACCACTACAACAAACTCTTCAATCAATTTGTCTTTGAGGTTTTCTACTGCTCGTTCAATCAAGCCAGAGCGGTCATAAGTGGTGACAATTTCTACCCCATCGGGCAGTGACGCGCTCAAACTATCCAGCTTGTCTTTGACTGCGGCGATCACCTGCTGAGCATTTTCCCCGTAGCGCATTACCACTACGCCGCCAACCACTTCGCCCTCGCCATCAAGCTCCGATAGCCCTCGGCGCATTTGTGGCCCGACTTGAATATCGGCAACATCGCCCAGTAGTAAGGGGGTACCTTGTGGGTTGAGCTTTAATGGTAGTTGTTGCAAGTCTTCGACCGAGCTGATGTAACCGCTACTGCGTACCATGTACTCGGCTTCACCCATTTCAATCACGCTGGCCCCGGTCTCTTGATTCCCTTGGGAAATCGCATTCTTTAGCTGCGGCAGGCTCAATTGGTAGGCACGCAAGCGATCGGGATCGATACTTATCTGGTACTGCTTCACCATTCCACCGACCGTTGCTACCTCACTGACACCAGCAACCGTTTGCAGCTCGTATTTTAAGAACCAGTCCTGAATGCTGCGTAACTGACTAAGGTCATGCTGACCGGTACGATCGACCAAGGCATAGCTAAATACCCAGCCAACCCCAGTAGCATCAGGCCCTAGCGCTGGCTTTGCTGCTGTCGGTAAATTAGGTGCGACTTGCGATAAGTACTCCAGTACCCGCGAACGTGCCCAGTAAATATCGGTACCATCTTCAAAAATGATGTAGACATAGGAGTCACCAAAGAAGGAGTAGCCACGCACGGTCTGCGCACCCGGTACTGATAACATGGCGGTGGTCAAGGGATAGGTAACCTGATCTTCAACCACCTGTGGGGCTTGGCCTGGATACGAGGTCTTAATGATAACCTGCACATCTGACAAGTCCGGGATAGCGTCGACGGGCGTATTTTTGATGGCGAAACCACCGTAGACCAAAATAGCGAGCGTCGAGACCAAGACTAAAAAACGATTGTGTATCGACCAACGAATAATACTAGGGATCATTACTGCTCTCCCTCTTCATCATCTAAATCCAGCCAATCCAAATCTTCATCCACTAAGGTGCTTGTATCGATATCCGCATTTTGCTGTGGACGATGCCCCATCTGTGAATGGTCCATGTCGCTGTGATCCATTTGAGAGTGGTCCATCGTGCTGTGTTCCATATTGCCGTGGTCCATTTGAGAGTGGTCCATCGTGCTGTGATCCATAATGCCATGTTCCATTTGAGAGTGGTCCATGGTGCTGTGATCCACACTGCCGTGGTCCATTTGAGAGTGGTCCATGGAGCTGTGATCCATACTGCTGTGGTCATGACCCATCGCTGATTGCTTCAATGCATCAGGATTCAAGTCGCCAGGAACAAGCTTGGATATAGGAAACTGATTGTCTTGCTTGTTAATGGTAAATTTGAGCTCTCTTCCCGGCACGATCTGCTCGGTAATTTCAGTCTGTTTCAATGGAAAGTCCATCACCATACCTGGCCATTCCCATTCGGGTACGGGTTCATGGGCAATAGTTAGGGCGCCGTCTTTTACCGCGATTACCACACCACTTGCCACTACCGACTCGGTATGCCGATCTGGGGGGCCAATGCGACTGAAATCAGCGCTCAAGCTAGATTCAGAATCCAACATAAATTGGGCACTGGTCACGATAGTGTCACCACTCATCAAGCCATCAAGTATTTCCACTTGCCCCTGGCTTTCGCGACCTACTTCAACTCGTACGCTTTGATACTTTCCTGCGCCTCGTTTCATTACTACGCGATCAAAGCGGCCGCCTCTAATCACCGCTTCGCTAGGAATGGTTAATACTTGGCTCGCTTGTGCTGAGGAAACTCTGACTCGAGCATACATATTGGGTTTGAGCCGCTCGTCGTCATTGGCAAACTCCATGCGAACACGCAGGGTGCGAGTAAGCGGATCAAGATTGGGGTAGATGTAGTCAATTTCACCTTGCCAGGTTTGTCCGGGGTAGCTGTCTACACGCATTTCTACTCGGTCCCCCTGCGCCACTAAGCCTGCTTGTGACTCAAATAATTCACCGATCAACCAAATGCTATCCAAGGCTCCAGCATCAACTAGCGTGGTAGCGGGGGTAATATAAGCGCCTTCCCTAACACCAAGCTTGGCGATATATGCTGAGCTTGGTGCATATAGTTCGACTAACTGTTCGCTACGACGTTGCTTAGTCACACGCTTAACTTGCTGATCAGACATACCCAATACATTGAGCCGAGTCTTAGCTGAGTCAATCAAACGCTTATTACCCATGTTCAGGGCATTGAGTAAGTCATCTTGGGCCTTAACCAACTCCGGAGAGTAAATAGACATAAGGTATTGGCCTGCATCAACACGCTCGCCCTCTGCTTTTACCGCCAGCTTTTCAACCCAACCTGCAACCCTGCTATTAAGTTGCCACTGGGTATTCTCGTTCAGGTTTAGTGTGCCCACGGTTTCAATGGCCGTGGCGAAACTGTTCAGCTCAACCTTAGAAATTCTAACACCAAGGTTATTCTCAACACTCGGATCGATGGTGACTAAGCCGGGCTGGCTAGCAGATTGGTTTTCCTCAAAAACGGGAACGAGATCCATCCCCATAGGAGATTTGCCCGGCTTGTCACGGCGATAGTTAGGGTCCATTGGCGCTACCCAGTACAGCGGCTCAGCTTCTCCCGATGCGCTATAACCAGTGTGGCTATCGGCGCTATGCTGTTGCTGCATCAAGTCATTTGCGAAGTAACCTCCACCCAAGCCAAGGGCTAGAAATAGACTGCTTAATACAAATTTATTCATTCGGTTCTACTCCTACAGGGCCTGAAAATAACGAACTTGAGCAAGGGATTGGTATTGCTGGGTTTGCAGCTGTTCAAATTCCAGCTGTAAGGCGGTTTCATCCATGAAAGCCTTGACCACTAGATCAAAGCTCACTGTATTAGATTGATACCCTTGGATAGCGGCTTGGGTATTGGCTTTGGCTTGTGGCAACAAAGTTTGCTGATAGCGAGCTAAGCGCAGGTTAAGATTTTGTACCTGTGCAACCTGACCATTGAGCCTACCATTCATGTTTTTTAGCAGTAGGTCGCGTTCTGCTTGCTTCACACCCTTGCCACGTGTCGCTGAAATGACCGCCTGGTCTTGACGTTTATCGGTAAACAATGGGACGTCCATAGACAAAAAACCAGAAACCAAATCGGGACGAGCACTACCATCCATATCACGACTGTTTCGATGGCCATATCCAACTTCGACTTTAAAGGCGGGCTTGTAGGCCTCATTTGCGATTTCGATTTGTTTTTCAGCCTCGTCAATGGCGGCTTGTTTCACCAACACCAGAGGATGCTGCGAAAGCAGTGTGTAGTGTTCGGTATCGGCTTGCTCTACATAATTAGCGGTGGCATCCCATTGCGGAAGTGCGCTATCAAATGGTTGATAAGCCTGAGCGCCAAGCCACGTTGCTAGCTGTCCTCGATAGGCTTGTTCTTGCTGGGAAAAGGCCGCGATCTGCTCATCAAACTTACTTAGTTGTAGCTCTGCTTGGAACAAGTCTTGGCTTTGCTTGTAGCCCAATTCGAACTGGCCACGCACGTGCTCAACATTGCGAGCGAACAATTGCTTATTTTCGGCTAAAAGATGTTGTGCCGTATTAGCGAAACGCACACTTAACCACATTTGTCGGATTTGCTGGCTAAGTTCCAAGCGACGCTCAGCAGCTTGATAGCCAGTTTGCTGCTCCAATATTTGGTAACGCTGGCCGCTTAGCTCACGGGTATTGCCTCGGCTAAACTCTTGGGCAAGCCCAACACTCAGCTGAGTCATAGGGTCTTGGTCAAATTTGAAGCTATCAGTGGGTAGGTTCGCGAGACCTAACCTGATCATAGGGTCCTTTAGCTGACCACTCTGCACACCCATGGCAGAAATTTGTTGTTGTCGCTGAGCATATAAATTCTCAGAGGGATCGCTACTAAGCGCTAGCTCTACTGCACGTTCAATATTTAAAGGGGCGGCTATCACCGTGGCACTTGTCGATAGCGCAACGACAAGCACAACCTCTTTGCAAGAGGGAATAAACATGTTTCTTCCTTACTGTTGATTTAAAAAATAGTTAACTAAATCAAACAGTAAGAGGGGGTCTGAAGGGTAGTTCCTGTAAAGACGGGTGGAGATTAAAAGTGTAAAAACTGGTCGCAGCACTTTGTGGCTGCGGTATGAAGTGTAGGCTGGAAGATATGAATGCAGGCGTTGCAGCACACAACGACAACTGACAATCTAACTTACATAAGTCATCCAGCTTAGATTTATTCTCATTGTCGGAAATATTGCCATCATTATGGCAATCCATAGTCATGTGCATTATTTCTTGATCGGCACTATGTTTTTGCGCATGCGAAGAATGCTCCGAAGCGCTAGAAACGCCGGATACCATTTGTAAGCAAAACACAAAGATCAAAAACAAAGCTTTCATATCATCGTGATGGTAAGTCAAAGGCGAAGATTACTGCAAGCAATTTTAGCAACAGCGAGAAATTAGTTTAAAAACAACTCTTAATAATCTACTTCGGAGGACATGCGTTCTAACGAGTCAAACTTGATAAGGGCAGCCGGTTTAATTGCTGATGGAGTCTCATACTAAATGCTACTAGAAATAGCCAAAACCCAAATTTCTGGTGAACAACTCTAACTCACTTTGGGGCATAAACGTTTTAGCATGCCTGCCCCGTCTGAACTGAATTTGCAAAAACGATCAATCTTTATTGTATATGACCAGACTTTATTGTGACTGTTCAAACTCTATTGTTTGCCGACATCAATGCTCACGAATTATATCGAATTCAACTAGAACCATCTGGTAAACAGAATAAAGCCGTGAAGGCGGCTAAGAGTACAACTAACAGCGAGTCCAACGGCGCAGCGCTCGACGAAAATTACTCACATCAAAAAAGTTTAATTGTTGCGCTAACTGCTCATCACTGTAGCCATATTCATCACGTAGGTGGAATACCTGCTCTTGCCTCACTTCATCGCAAAGTGTGCGATAACAACTATGATGCTGCTGTAGCTTTCTTTTTAAGGTGGCCTGACTGATCGCCAGCTGCTCAGAGAGTTGCTGTAAGCTTGGAATATCTGGCAACTTCTGGCGCATCAATGCGCGCACTAAACTCAGTAAAGCTTGTTTATTCTGGCCTTGTTTTACTTTGGCTAGGGCCATGCGATAACGGGTATCGGAATGCTCCGGCCATGGTTCATCTACATACTCCAGCTCTATAGTTAAACTATTGTAAGCACGATTAAAGTTTAACTTTTTGCCCAAATATACCTCATACAACTCAGGCCAAGAGGGCATGGCAAAAGCCAAATTAACTTGCCATGGTAAAGGCTTACCCGCACGCCATTGGCAAAATGACACTACCGCCGTAAATAGCGCCTCAATTAACCAAATATGAAGCCTTTGGCCTTCACTGGGAGACTTGTGCGCAGCTAATTCACCAAAGGCATCTTCCACCACTAATTGGCAGTGTTTAGCAGACAAGTGAACACCGAGCTTTAACATAGGAAAATAAACACTGGCATATTCTTCGAGTAATCCCAAAGCACTGCGTAAATTAGGTGCATGGCTCAATAGGTGAGAATAATCTTGAAACATTCCTGGCCACAGTCGCTGACCAAACAAAAAGCTAATATCTCGCTCTTCAGCCAGCTTACTTATGTTTAAACAAAGCTGCGCCAACTGCTTACTACTAATCTGGTAGCCGCCACTCAACACGTCTTCATAAAAAATACTGGTACGGCTGAGTAAATAATTATAATTTAAGCCCCGATCAGCCAGTAAATCTAACAGCAAAGCTAAATGCCCCTCTGCTGGAATAAAGGCTTGATCGCGCTCCCACCAACTCAAAACAGGCTTGTCACAACTCGACTTAAGTTTACTCATTGGCCTGCTTAGTCTCTGCTAAATCATCTAGTGCCTGAGTTAACAAAGTCTGCACCATGCTTGTTGGAGATCCATTAGCACAGCTCATCCCTAAACCAATAGCGACTGAAAGTTGGCAACGCTGCTCCCCATTCGCTAGGGGTAATGAAAAAGCATTTAAGTTTTGTTGTAAAGCTTGCGCCAAATAATCCGCCTGCTGCGCAGAGACATTATTCACAAGCACAGCAAAGCGCGCGCCTGCATAATGACACAGTAAATCGTCAGGGCGCACACTTAATAACAGCAGCTCACTTGCCTTAAGTAAGCAAGCATCAGCTTGCTTAGCTGCATACTGATGAACCCAGTGATTGAACGAAGTGACTTCCACCAACAGCAACGCTGTTTGCTGCCAGCAAGCCACATTAGTACTGCGTTTGGTAAGCGCTTGCTTTAAGTAAGCTAAGTCTGGCAAATGCAAAGACTTATTTAAGCTTACAGGCTGAGCAAAAATATGCTGACGCTTACCCAAATACAAATTGGTGGTTTGCTGCTCACGGCGCCAGCACCAAAATGCTGCTGTAATTAACGCTAAACCAACAGGACTTGCTTCTAATAGGCTATCCCATTGAATCGCCTCGGGGAGTCGAATAAATTCATCAAGAAAGTCCTGTACTAAAGCCAAATCAAGCATGATTAAGCCTGAGGCAAATAAACTCGTCACTCGCCCTTTCATGCGAACCGACAGAATCAACAACAGCCAGCAAAATACCAGCAAGGCACTAAGCCCTTCACCTACTATGTCTACCCAATCCCATTCAGCAAGGGTTTTTAATTCCCCCACGTACAAATTCAGTGCTAACTGTGTGCTTAACAATACCAACAACAAACACAACCACTGCCAATGCCGCTTCAGCGCATTAAAGAATGCACTTATTTGGTAAAAAATTTTAATTAGGGCATCTGCCACATAGGCCTCCTTAACTTGTACACAAAGGTGTAAAACGCCGAAACAATAGCAGCTCAGAAAGGAAGAAATATGAAAATAGTCTGATTAGCTCAGCCATTTTGCATTAATTTGGCAATTTTATTACATAAAAGCGACGTTCCGCCCCACCGCCATCTTGGCGGTTGGCCCAGCGAGAAGGGTCAGTGCCAAGTCCACTCACTAAATTCAGTCACAACAGCTCATAGACATACAAAAAGCTCGGGATAAAGGTGGTTTGGCAAGATCAAGGTCTTGTAGTGTCACAAAAAAGTCACCTAAGTCTTTTAGTTTTTAGCCACTTTTTAAACCCAGAAAGGAAATCTGACATGCGTACTCTTGCTCTTAGCAGCATAATTTTAAGCTTAGGCCTTAGCGGCTGTGGCAGTGACGACTCCACTCAAACCAACACTGATATACTACTGACTAGCGAGTTAACAACCTCCCATAGCTATGAAGATATTGCTGATGCCGCTGTCTGGCAGTCGGCCAGCGATACGACTCAAGATGTGTTATTAGTGAGCTTAGAAGGCGATGGTCTGGCCCTTTTCGATAACCAAGGCCAACAAGTGCTGCACGCAGATCTGGGTGAAGTTACCAGTGTCGATCTACGCTATCAAATTACAGCCGACAACGGTGAGCGCATCGACTTAGTGGCCCTAGCTTTACCCGATGAGCAAAGCGTTGGGTTTTACTCAATCGCACGGCCGCAAGGAGCAGCCCCAGAACTGCTTAGCCTTGGTCAACTTCAGCTCGATTTTGCCGCAGAAGGTATCTGCTTGTATAAAAATACTACCACTAGTGAGTTAAGTATTACTGGTGTATCCGATTTAGGATTTGCCAAGCAATACAAACTTCATTACGACGGCGCGAACATCAACAGCACCATTGTCGATGGTAACGGTCTTGCTCAAGCGGTGCGCGAACTAAATGTAGGTGGTGAGCTCAGCGCTTGTACGGTAGATGATGAAACCGCTAACCTCTACATCGCGGAACAAAATGTGGGCATTTGGGCCTACGGCGCTGATGCCGAAAACGTTAAAGAACGTAAATTGGTCGACAGTGTGGCGCCTCTGGGTCATCTAGAAGAGATCGAAGGCTTAGATTTAGTTTATCAAGAGAATGGTCAGGGCTACTTAGCCGTAGTAGATGAAGGACAAGGTTTACTATTTTATCAACGAGACAAGTTAGGATTTAGCGCCCAAACCGAGGTTAATGGTTTTGACGAAATCAAAGCCTTAGCCGTAGGTCGTGACGGTTTATGGTTGGCTAATAGTGAACTGGAACAGCCTCTTTACGAAAAACTCTCTTATGCCAGCCTCAACTTATTGCCTGAGCTGGCCATCGAAACCAGCATTAGCCATCGAGAACTCAGTAATGGTGACATCAAACTGGTGAAGTCGAATGGCGAAACCGACGCCGTAGATGACGACGGTGATGCCGCCGATGATCCCGCATTCTGGCTCAACCAAGAGGATCCCAGTGCCAGCTTAATTATTGCCACCAATAAACAGGGCGGATTGATGGCCTACAATTTAGACGGAGAGCAATTACAATACTTGCAAGAAGGTGAGCCAAATAACGTCGATTTACGACAAAACATCAGCAACTGGGATGGCTCAAGCTTTAGCCTTGCCGCCGCCTCAAATCGCGAGCTTAATACCATTAGCCTTTATAAAATTCAGGCAGCCAATAATGGTCAAGAGCCCATTGTTAAGCTGCCTGCCCTAGGTGAACAAGTAGAGCAAGCTCAGCTAGTTTCTTCAGTGGATGAAGTGTATGGGTTATGCATGTATTTGGCCGCCGATGATACACCTTATGTGTTTGTAAACGGTAAAGATGGGGTAATAGAGCAATGGCGTCTAAGCCCTAGCGAGCAAGGTATTCATGGGCAAATGGTGAGGCAACTGCAGGTAGAGAGCCAACCCGAAGGCTGTGTGGTTGATGACCTAACCGCCACCTTGTATGTTGGCGAAGAAGATGTGGGTATTTGGACTTTTAGCGCGGATGAAGGCGCCGATACCGAGGCTACGGCTTTCGCCAGTATTGATGGTCAACAATTAGTGGCCGATGTAGAAGGTTTGACTCTGTATAACGACGGCACCAACAAATACCTACTGGCCTCCAGCCAAGGCAACAATAGTTATGTTATCTATGATTTAAATCAGCAAAATCAGGCGATTGGTAGCTTCGCAATTATTGCCGACGATGCTCAAGGCTTTGATGGCGCCAGTGATACCGATGGCATTGCAGCCACCACAGCCTACCTTGGTGAAGGCTACCCAGAAGGGCTATTTATTGCTCAAGATTGGTATAACGTAGACCCAAACTATAGCGTGCAAAATCAAAACTTTAAGTTGGTGAGCTTTCAGCAAATCAAACAGGCTTTGGAGCTACCATAAACACCTAGTTTAAGCCATAAATGCAACAGGGCTTAAGTCCATAAAGCAAACAGGCGGTAAACCTACCGCCTGTTTTATTCGCCTTTAAGATGTCGCTAACTTAGTCTTGCGCTTATTCCAAGAATAATACCCCAAACCGCAATCAATGGTGCCAAAACAAATAAGCAATCCCCACTGAGTTGTGATAGTTGGCAGTTTCTCAGCGTTACTAACACAGCAAAAGTAACTAGCAGTGCGCCAATGAAGAACCAGGCAAATATAGTGCGCTGTTCTAGCTGCAAACTAGAGTTGGCTATTAAACGTTTATAACCCACTTGGCCACTGGTAAAACATAGGTTTGCACCCTGCACGATTAAAAAGCCCGGTAATTGCTGGGGCCACACAGTCCCTTTGTAAAATTAACGAGTACTGACAGTGCTTTTGGAATTTAATGAGTTATTCTTTTTCTCTATCTCAACTAGGTTGGAACACTTTTTCATCAACAACTCAGCTTAAAATCACTTGAAACTGGCTTGGCCATTCGCGTATTTGAGCAACACCATAACCACTATTTACTTGCCACTGAGCAAGGTTGGCAACAGCTGCCAGTGAGCACCGCCAATAATCGTAGGATATTGGTTATGATTGCACGACCGAAAGAAGCCATGGGGCAAAACCTTATTAGTCTATCAACTGGTGTACACCTATGGCCACAGTGTGTCAGTTGTTTTGCTAATGAAATAGAATTGGCTGATTGAAAATACAGTTCTATCGCTACGTTCTATATGTATTGGCTTAACAGAGGTGTTACCAGCTTGAATGCAATACTAAACATGATGCATGAAATCACTGAATCTAACGTTCGCCATGTTCTTGGCTTCCTAAAGAGTGGGATCAACTTATTGGCTAAATACACCAAGCCATAAAACCAGATCCCTGATGCAACCAGCGCCCCTATAACAAACAATAGTTTTTCATCAGGTTCCATTTGGGCAGTCACACCACCAAGGATCACCACCGTATCCAGATAGACATGTGGATTTAAAAAAGTAATAGCCATCGCCATCAATACGACCTTTACCCAACTCTGAGCAATGTCCGAATTTTCCAACTCTAGGTGACTTGAACCTTTCCATGCTGATTTTGCAGATTGACAACCATACCAGAAAAGAAATATAGCGCCGCCAAGAGTCAGAATGTCTTTCCATAACGGTGCTTTATAGAGAAAGGTTCCTATACCCAGTACACCAGTACTGATTAGTAGAATGTCGCCAAGAAAACAAATAGTGGCAACGGACAGTGCGTATTGCTTTTTTAATCCGCACTTTAATAGAAACACATTTTGGCTACCGATTGCGACAATCAAACTTCCTGAAACGACGGCACCCGTTAACAAAGTATTTATCACATCAAACCTCAATCGATTTTGAAGAGAAAACCAGCGATTGTTCTATCACTGAATCAGGCATGATCACTCGCAAGTGTTTAATCATTTCTTGCCCAGCCTCCTGTAGGTACTCTAGTGGTATTTCTGGCAAGCTTTCTAGAATAAACCACATGTTTCGCGTATTAGGCTCGATTCGGGTTCTGATACCCTGTCTCCAATTCCAACGACGACAAGTAACGCCTATATCATCACGCCAAATAACCTCTCCAGCATTAGGATATTCAATTGAAGGCTCTCCATTCTTCATGGTGTCAAAGCATTCAGAGCCATCTGCGATAGTGAGTGTTGGCGTTCCTTGATAACTATCCATATCTTCACCACCAACTGGTATAGCGTATCGAATACTGATGGAATTATAAATATCGATAACAGGGTCAATGCTCTGCATTACGCCATCTTTTAATACTCGTTTTCGAAGTGCTGCAGCAGAGCAAGGAGTTCTATTTGGTTTAGCGCCAAATTGACGAAAAACATCATCCCACGCATTGATGTGAGATTCTGCCCATGAATAGTCATTCTCAATGACGCAACTACAAGCTTCTTGCAGAACTCGTTTTGCGTACTCTTGGTTTTGAACTTCAGTTCCTCTGACTGATATGCTCAATGCTTTGAACTCTGGTGCAATGTAGGAAATTCGAGCATCGATTGACGGCACTATAACAACCATTAGATAATTCCTTCAGTGATTCACTTTTATGCAAGATACATTGCAATGACCAAAAAAGTCAATATATCGACCGGTAGTGGTACTGATGCTGATTTTATCAATCAAGCTGTAGCAGTAAGGATTAAGGAACATAGAAAACGTCTCAAATTGTCACTGGATGCCCTGTCAAAAAGAGCTGGCATCAGTAAAGGCATGTTAGTCGAAGTAGAGAAAGGTGCGGCCAACCCTAGTATTTCGACGTTGTGTAAACTGTCTGCTGCTCTTGGGATCTCGGTTGCCGATATTGTGAATGTCGCGAGTGCTCCATCCATTAACGTCATTGATAAAGAGGCAATTCCAACACTTTGGACTGGCGAACACGGTGGTAGCGCGAAACTTCTGGCAGGAACTAGCGGTCCCGATATGATTGAGTTGTGGCGCTGGCATATGAAACCATCAGAAATATTTGAATCATCAGGTCACTCACAAGGTACTTTTGAACTTTTTCATGTTGAGTCTGGAGTACTCACTTTGAGTATTGATGGGCAAACAATAGAACTACTTAAAGGTCAATCCGCTATAGCTAAAACGGATGTACCTCACAGCTACTCAAACCAAGCTGATTCGGATTTAGTTTTCACGATGAGTGTTGCAGAGTTACATAGATAAGCTCACCAGTTTTGCGGTGATTTTAATAAGATTTATTAAGGCAAAGTAATACTGACAATAATTGAACTAGAACTAGAACTAGAACTAGACCAAAGTAACAATGGTCGGACAAACAGCACCTGTTGCCAAGTGCCGCTCTCCTAAAATCCGTACGTGTAGCTTTCATTGCATACGGCTCAAGCCTCCACTAAGGCGTACTATATTACCCGGTATTCACAGGGGTTACCTTTACAATACTAACTTGAAGCTTTGATACTTTTGGCCAATGACTTTCCAATCTTTGGAGTATTATTGAGCAAAGCAAGGAGAGACCGGCTGAAAGTGGGCTCACTTTCCTGACAGATACAAGTGGTAAGGCTTATAACTTGTAGACAGACTTATAATGGGAAAATATACCCCATTGGCTTTCTATCATCATATTATTGATAGTTGTCATTAAAAAAACAATGGGTATTTCCGTGTTTCATGCTCCGTCGGCAAACAACTGGACAAATGAAATTTGCAAAAATGGGATGCGATATACCTTTCCCAACTCAGACAGCTTAACGGCAACACTCCAAGAGATGCCGTTTCTGAACGTAAGTAAATATAAAGCTTGAGATATAATTGTTGAGTAGCAGATGTAACTACCTTACATGTTTAGAATCATGCCAACACTATTAGATTTCTAGCTCAATAGTTCTTTTGCAATACGAACAACATTTTTCGTTGTAAACCCGAACTTTTTGAACAGCTCTGGTGCTGGTGCTGACTCACCAAATGTGGTCATACCTACAACGCGACCATGTAGGCCAACATATTTGTACCAGTAATCCACAATACTTGCTTCAATAGCGATGCGTGCTGTAACGTATGATGGAAGTACTTCTTCACGATAAGCAGCTTCTTGTTTGTCGAACGAGTCTGTTGATGGCATTGACACAACGCGCACCATCTTACCTTCCTTCGTTAGTTGCGTTGCTGCTTCGACAGCTAGTTGAACCTCTGAGCCTGTTGCGATGAAGATAAGCTCAGGTTTGCTCTTGCAATCTTGCAGGATGTAAGCACCTTTTGTGATGTTAGCAACCTGCTCTGAGTCACGGTCTTGCTGGACAAGGTTTTGGCGAGATAGGATTAGAGACGTTGGCGCGTCTTTACGTTCAATTGCCAGCTTCCATGCTACAGCAGACTCAACTTGGTCGCATGGGCGCCATGTGCTCATATTTGGCGTTAAGCGCAGAGAAGCCATCTGCTCAACCGGTTGGTGAGTTGGACCATCTTCACCCAAACCGATAGAGTCGTGGGTGTAAACTTGGATGTTCTGAACCTTCATCAGAGCCGCCATGCGCATTGCGTTACGTGCGTATTCCATGAACATTAAGAATGTCGCGCCGTAAGCAACAAAACCACTGTGTAGTGCGATACCGTTCATGATGGCCGTCATACCGAACTCACGCACACCGTAATGGATGTAATTACCAGAGAAGTCACTTGCTTCAAGAGACTTAGAGCCCGACCACATGGTTAGGTTTGAAGGAGCAAGGTCAGCAGAGCCGCCCATGAACTCTGGCAGTAATTGACCGAATGCTTCGAGTGCATTTTGCGATGCTTTGCGTGATGCGATGTTTGCGGGGTTAGCTTGTAGACCCTCAATAAATTGAGATGCTTTTTCTTCCCACTGTGCAGGAAGTTCACCGTTGATGCGACGCTTAAGTTCAGAGGCTTCTTTAGGATATGCTGCAGAATAGGCTTCAAATTTTGCGTTCCAAGCCGCTTCTTTCTCAGCACCAGAGGCTTTTGCATCCCACTGCGTGTAGATGTCATCTGGGACTTCAAATGGGCCATGCACCCAACCAAGTGCCGCTTTCGTTGCTATGATTTCGTCTTGGCCTAGTGGTGCGCCATGACAATTGTGTGTTCCCGCTTTGTTTGGCGAACCAAAGCCAATCAAGGTTTTAGTACAGATAAGTGTAGGGCGGTGGTCTATTTTAGCAGCAAGTATAGCCGTGTTAATGGCGTCGCTATCGTGACCGTCGATCGCTGGGATAACGTGCCAGCCGTACGCTTCAAAGCGCTTAGGTGTGTCATCAGAGAACCAACTGTCCACCTCACCGTCGATTGAAATACCGTTGTCATCCCAGAATGCGATAAGCTTACCTAGGCCTAGCGTTCCTGCCAGAGAACATGCCTCGTGCGAGATACCTTCCATTAAACAGCCATCACCCATGAATGCGTAGGTGAAGTGGTCAACGATGTCGTGCCCTTTTTTGTTGAACTGAGCAGCAAGTGCTTTCTCCGCTAACGCCATACCAACAGCATTAGCGATGCCTTGACCTAGAGGCCCCGTTGTTGTTTCAACGCCCGGTGCGTAACCGTATTCCGGGTGCCCAGGAGTCTTAGAGTGAAGCTGACGAAAATTCTTAAGGTCATCAATTGATAACTCGTAGCCGCTTAGATGAAGCAGAGAATATATAAGCATTGAGCCGTGGCCGTTTGAAAGAATAAAGCGGTCACGATTAGCCCATTCTGGGTTTTCAGGATTATGGTTTAGGTGATCTCGCCAAAGTACTTCAGCGATATCAGCCATACCCATAGGAGCACCAGGGTGACCAGAGTTAGCTTGTTGAACAGCATCCATGCTTAGAACTCGGATTGCATTTGCTAGATGTTTACGATCCATGATTTATCTCGTGTAGAAGTTTTAAAACAAATAGAACTTAATTAGCTTGTTCCTAGAAGAGGATATATAGAAACAGGTAATGATTGCCTGAGAGCTCAATTACAGCTTCGATGCAATCATCTCTTCTAGCTTGCCTTGATCGGTTGCGAAGTTGCGAATACCTTCAGCAACTTTCTCTACTGCCATTGGGTCCAGATTGTGTTCCCACAAAAACTCTGCGTGAGTCAGAGGGGCTGGACGCTCTTTATATGCTTCTACAGCTATGAGTTTTTGTACGATGTTACCTTTTAGTTGTTTAAGCTCTTTAAGAAGTGAAGGACTAATAGTTAGTCGATCGCAACCCGCAAGCTCAATGATTTCATTTATGTTACGAAAACTTGCTCCCATTACGACTGTCTCGTAACCATGTTCTTTGTAGTAATTGTAGATATTTGCTACCGAAATTACACCTGGATCTTCGTGTGCTTCAAAATCACGGCCTTCTTTAGCTTTGTACCAATCCATGATACGACCAACAAAGGGTGAAATTAAGAACACGTTCGCTTCAGCACATGCACGCGCTTGAGCAAATGAAAATAGCAGCGTTAAGTTACATTGAATGCCTTCTTTTTCTAGAATTTCAGCTGCACGGATGCCTTCCCATGTGGATGCTAGTTTGATTAAGATGCGCTCATTTGCGATACCCGCTTCGTTATACATCTTCACTAGCTGACGCGCTTTCGCTACGCTACCTTCAGTATCGTAGGAAAGACGAGCATCTACTTCTGTAGAGATACGTCCAGGAATAGACTTTAGAATTTCTTTGCCAATATTTACCGAAAGCATGTCACAAGTATCTGAGACTTGCTGCGCTTTATCATCGCTTTGATATTTTGCGTACTCGATGGCTTGGTCGATTAATGGTGTGTATTCTTCAATTTGAGCTGCCTTTAGAATCAGCGATGGGTTCGTTGTTGCGTCCTGGGGGAGGTACTTTTTAATAGCATCAACGTCACCAGTATCAGCGACTACTGTTGTAAATTTACTTAGTTGTTCTAGTTTACTTGTCATTGTTCATCTATCCAATTTAAATGGAGTACAAGTCGTATGCTTATTTGCTTTCCCCGAACTTAATACCATTAACTCGAAGAGGTATATCCTTATTCGGCAGCCTGTTCTTTTTAACGGAGAATGCATCAGACAATACAACAAATAGGCATAACGTTTTGTTAAAAGGAAGGCCTCCAAAGAGGCCAACGAAGGAATAACACTTCTTATACTGCTTTGTTCTTGTTATATACGTCGAAGATAACAGCACCGAGCAGAACTAATCCTTTAATGACTTGCTGCCAATCAATCCCTACGCCCATGATGGACATACCGTTGTTCATTACGCCCATGATCATTGCGCCAAAAACAGCACCGATAATTTTACCAACGCCCCCCTGCATTGAAGCGCCGCCGATGAATACAGCGGCAATAACGTCTAGCTCAAATGCTAGTCCTGCTTTTGGCGTTGCTGTGTTCAAACGTGCTGCAAAGACTAAACCGGCCAAAGCCGCTAGCATTCCCATGTTAGCGAAGGTTAAGAAGGTAATACGTTTAGTGTTGATTCCAGACATTAATGCGGCTTTCTCATTCCCACCAATGGCGTAAATGCGGCGTCCTGTGGTTGTATTATTCGTGATAAAGGTATAAACCGAAATTAGCAAAGCCATTACTATCACAATATTAGGTAAACCTTTATAGGTTGCTAACAAGTAAACGATGTAAAACAAAGCGATAGAGATAATGACATTGCGCAAGATAAAGAAATTCAACGGCTCTTCTGCAGGCATTAATTGTTGTTGCTTTGCACGGCTTCGAATATTTAAACCCACAAATAGAACAACCATTCCTATACCCAATATTAGCGACAAGACATGGATGGATTCGAAATGTGCAATATCAGGAATGAATCCCGAGCTTAACTTTTGAAAAGCTTTTGGAAAAGGCCCCACAGATTGTCCCGCTAACAATGCAATAGTCAGTCCTTTAAAGACCAGCATCCCTGCAAGAGTTACGATAAATGCAGGGATTCGATGGTAAGCGATCCAATACCCTTGAGCTGCGCCAATCACCCCACCGGCAATGAGGCAGATGATAACCGTTAAAAACCAGTTAAACTCGTAGTTCACCATCAACACCGCTGCTAAGGCCCCTATAAACCCACAAACAGAGCCAACGGATAAATCGATGTGACCGGCGACTATTACCAACAACATACCTAAGGCCATGATAATGATATAGGAGTTTTGCAGGAACAAGTTGGTTAAATTGACGGGTTTTAGAAGTGTTCCATCTGTAATGATCTGAAAAAAGATCATAATTAATATCAATGCCAATAGAATTCCATACTCACGAAGGTTGGTAACAAAAAAACCTACCAAACTTGGAGATTTATTTTCCTCATTCGTTTCAAAAGAGACTTGAGTATTCATATTATTGTCCACCATCTTTAATTATTAGTTCCATTATTCGTTCTTGGGAAGCCTCTTGAGCACTGAGTTCACCAACAATTGCTCCTTCATTCATGACATATATTCTGTCGCACATACCTAATAACTCCGGCATTTCAGATGAAATTAACAGGACGCCTTTCTCTTGCTCGGCAAGTGAGTTGATAAGGTTATAGATTTCAAACTTCGCTCCAACATCAATACCCCGAGTCGGCTCATCTAAAATAAGTACATCAGGTTGCGTAAATAGCCATTTGGCTAATACTACTTTTTGTTGATTGCCTCCCGACAAGTTCCCGGTTTTTTGCTTAAGCGAAGAACATCGAAGTTTCAGCTTGTCTCGAAAGTCTCCAGCGACCATAGCTTCGCGAGCAGCGTTGACGACACCATACTCAGAAATACCAGTGAGGTTTGATAAAGACATATTGTGCTGAATATCATCGATAAGGATTAAACCGCACCCTTTACGGTCTTCAGTTACGTAGGCAAGACCATGTTCAATGGCTTGTTCTACCGTTTTTAGCTCACACTTTTCCCCTTTGAGAAACAGTTCACCTTGAATATTTTGACCATAGGTTTGGCCAAATATGCTACAGGCGAACTCCGTGCGTCCTGCTCCCATTAAACCTGCGACACCAACGACTTCACCCTGTTTAACTTCAAGGCTTATGTTGTTAATCATACGGCGTTCTTTTTGCTGAGGATGAAAGACCGTCCAATCCTTCACTTGCAACACATTTTCACCAATTTGGTGTTGCCGACGCGGAAAACGTTCGGATATTTCTCGGCCAACCATGTCTTGGATAATTTGGTCTTCACTGACACAATTAGTGCGGCAGTCAATCGTACTGACCGAAGCCCCATCACGGAGAACAGTCACTTTGTCAGCGACTTTGGCAATTTCATTAAGTTTATGGGAAATGATAATCGAAGATATCCCTTGCTGTTTAAACTCAAGCAGTAGATCCAACAACGCATCGCTATCATTTTCATTTAAACTGGCTGTTGGCTCATCGAGTATCAATACATCGACGTCTTTTGTCAGGGCTTTTGCTATCTCAACCATCTGTTGCTTGCCCATACCTAGATTGAGAACTTTTGTTTGGGGACTCTCATTACCTAAACCTACTTTTTGGAGCACTTCTTTAGTTCTAATAAAAGTCTCGGGCCAATTGATGACTCCTTGATGTTGTACTTCATTCCCAAGAAATACGTTTTCAGCCACCGATAGGGTGGGTACAAGAGCTAGTTCTTGATGAATAATAATAATTCCTAACTCTTCACTCTCAGCAATGGATCTAAATCTTTGTTGCTTATTTCGAAAGACAATCTCTCCCTCAAAACTATCATGCGAATATACACCGCTTAAGACCTTCATTAAGGTTGATTTTCCAGCCCCATTCTCACCACAAAGGGCATGTATCTCACCTTCCTCTAGACTGATACTCACATCATTTAGAGCTTTAACTCCAGGGAATGACTTCGTGATATTACGCATTTCAAGTATTGTCGACATACAAACCTCAACTACACATTTAATTAATGCGCCCAGCCTATCGAGGCTGGGCCAAATGACTAAAACTGTTTTTTGTTGTAATAACCACTGTCGATTAAAACCTCTTCCCAGTTTGACTTGTCAACTGCAACAGGCTTAAGCAAGAACGAAGGTACAACTTTGAATCCATTGTCGTAGGTCTTAGTGTCGTTAATCTCAGGTTCACTTCCTTTAAGGACCGCGTTTACCATGCCAACGGTCACTTTAGCGAGTTCACGAGTATCCTTGAAAATAGTAGAGCCCTGTTCGCCCGCGATAATCGATTTAATTGACGGTAGTTCCGCATCTTGACCCGATACAAATGGCATGGACATATCATCACTGCCATAACCCACTCCTTTAAGAGAAGAAAGTATGCCTATACTGATTCCATCATAAGGAGAAAGCACTGCGTCAATACGTTCATCGGTATAATATGCACTGAGTAAGTTATCCATACGGGCTTGTGCTGTTGCGCCATCCCAGCGAAGAGTAGATACTTTTTCCATGCCGATTTGGCTACTGCGAACAACCAGTTTACCTGCATCTATATAAGGGGTAAGTACGGACATTGCGCCGTCATAAAAGAAGTACGCATTGTTGTCATCCGGAGAACCACCGAATAGCTCAATATTGAACGGCCCTTTACCGGCTGCGAGGCCAAGTGCTTTTTCAATTGTTTGCGCTTGAAGGACGCCTACTTGGAAATTATCAAAGGTGGCATAATAATCTACGTGTGGTGAGCCTTTTATAAGCCGGTCATAGGCAATCACTGGAATTTCATTTTCAGCGGCTTGTTCTAAAACCTTCGACAGTGTTGTTCCATCAATTGAAGCAATTACAAGTACATCAACTCCACGAACCACCATGTTTTCGATCTGTGCCAGTTGATTTGGAATATCATCTCCTGCGTACTGCAGCAATACCTTATAACCTGCTTGCTCTAGTTGTTCCTTCATATTATTGCCATCTGCAATCCAACGGGCAGATGATTTAGTCGGCATAGCTAAACCGACGATATCTTTGGCAATCGTAAATGCAGAGCCAAAGCACATAGCACCTACCATAGACGCCATTATTAGAGACTTATACAGTTTCATTTTTCACTCCATGTGTTTATTAAATGAATCCAAGCAAATCGAATATGCTACATCTAGTGACTTCTCGCTCGGTGATTTCATCTTAATTCATCCATTATTTTAGGATGATAAAGCTATTGCAAAAATAGAAAGCTAACGATTTAGTCCATTCATTTAGCTTTTCCTTCTATAACAAATTGATAACACTTCCAGAGTTGAATTTAACGTGAGTGTTTTTCAAAGGTTTAGACTGTCCTACATACAACATACTTTTCAAATACTGATAAAAAGAGATATCATTTCAAGTTGTTGTTTTTTCAGGTTTTTTGTTTTTGTTTGATTGTGAGCATGCTAACGAGACCTTTCCTATCCTGAAAAGTCAGTGTTTGAGGTAGGCAGTTTTTCGAACAGATATTTGGGGCGACTACAGCTTATGACTTAGCTCTCAGTCGTCAATTTTTGGCGATGTAGTCCATAAGTTTAGCTTTATCTCCTATAGCGATTATATCCATATGTGTTCAATCTAATACGTATGTTTGCCATCTATAGGTATCGAAATGAAACACAATTATTCAATTGGTCTGGATTTTGGGTCCGACTCAGTACGTGCTTTAGTAGTTAATACAACTAATGGGGCTGAGCTTGGGTTAGGAGTCGCCAATTATCCTCGATGGGAAAAGGGCTTATATAGTAATGCTGCACATTCTCAATTCAGGCATCACCCGCTCGATTATATTGAATCAATGACAGCAGCTATCAAACAAGCGCTTAATAACAGCCCAAGCCACTGCGCCCAGAACATTGTTGGTATAGGCGTCGATTCAACAGGGTCAACGCCTGCTCCAGTTGATGCGAATGGGCAAATCCTAGCTTTAAACTCCAAGCATCAAGACAACCCTAACGCTATGTTTGTATTATGGAAAGATCATACTTCAGTCTCAAAAGCAGAGCGTATTAATGCCCTTGCCCATAGCGGGCAATACCCCGACTACACTCAATTTGTAGGTGGCATTTATTCTTCGGAATGGTTCTGGGCTAAAGCTGCGTGGATTGCCCAACAAGACCCAGAATTAGCAAATGACATCTATTGTTGGGTCGAGCTTGCAGACTGGATCCCAGCACTATTATGCGACACAACTGCTCCTACATTAATTAAACGCGGTGTTTGTGCTGGCGGACACAAAGCTCTTTGGCACGCTAGTTGGGGCGGGCTTCCAGACGAAGGCTTTCTTAATGATCTACACCCTAGCCTTGGTGCGATGCGATCCCGAATGTATCAAGAAGTGTATACCGCAGACCAACCTGCCGGTCATTTGAGCGAGCAATGGTCCGCATTATTGGGTATACCTCCCGGAGTTCCGGTCGCAATCGGTGAGTTCGATTGTCACATGGGTGCTGTTGGTGCAGGTGCTGAAGCCCATGACTTAGTGAAAGTTATGGGCACTTCGACCTGCGATATTTTAATGGTCGAGCCATCAAGTGTTGGTGAAAAAACAATAAACGGGATCTGTGGTCAGGTCCTGGGAAGCGCTGTCCCAGAATTAGTCGCACTTGAGGCCGGACAATCGGCGTTTGGCGATTTATATGCGTGGTACAAAGAGCTCATAATGTGGCCGATTAAAGAAAAAGCTAAAAGCGACGATGCTTACGTAAAAATCATAGCAGAGCTCGAATCAGATCTTATCCCGCTGCTTAGCCAAAGCGCACTCGAGCAAGAAGGTCCAACACCTTTAGCCCTAGATTGGCACAATGGTCGACGTACACCAAACGCTAACCAACGCTTAACAGGAAGTATTTCACAACTCACCTTAGGCGCCAGCGCACCAATTGTATTTAGAAGCCTGGTTGAATCCACTGCTCATGGAGCTAAAGCGATACAAGACTGTTTTACTCAGCAAGGAATCGCCGTGAATCGGATTATTGCTATTGGAGGGATTTCCAAAAAATCATCCTTTGTTATGCAAATCTGCGCTGATGTTCTCGAAAGTGACATTTTGGTCATGGAAAGCGAACAGTGTTGTGCCTTAGGCGCTGCCATTTTTGGTGCTGTTGCTGCGGGGGAATATACAGACACGAAGTCCGCTCAAAAAGCGATGGCAAGTAAAATTTTCTATAACTATAAGCCAAACCCTGAGAACAGCAGTTTTTATCGTAGGCGGCATCAAGAATATCAGTCAATGGGCAGCTTTATTGAATCTCAATCTATCGTTAAGTAGGTTAAAAATATAATGAACATAACCAAAGAATCACAACCAGATTTAAATGCCCTTAGAGTACAGGTCTGCGAAGCAAACCTAGATCTTAAAAGGCATCAGTTAGTCACTTTCACTTGGGGAAATGTGTCTGGAATTGATAGGGAGAGAGGTTTGATTGTTATTAAACCAAGCGGCCTCGCTTATGAAAAACTTCGCCCTGAAAACATGGCTGTGGTTGACCTCGATGGAAACGCGGTGTCTGAAGGTTTGAATCCATCATCGGATACCTTAACTCATGTATTTCTCTACAAAAAGTTTCTCACTTTGGGAGGTATCGTACATACCCACTCTAGTCTGGCCTGCGCATGGGCTCAGGCAGGGAAAAGTATCCCATCGCTGGGGACAACTCATGCTGACTATTTTTATGGTGATATACCCTGCACCCGGAAGCTAAGCTCTGCGGAAATAAACAAAGATTATGAACTAAACACTGGTAAGGTCATCGTTGAAACCTTTTCAAACATTGACCCTAATGCAGTACCCGGAGTAGTAGTGAACGAACATGGGCCGTTCACTTGGGGAAAAGACCCAGATCAAGCCGTGCACAATGCGGTTGTATTAGAAGAAGTAGCAAAGATGACTTTGAATACTTTAAACATCAACCCCGATGTTGCCGGGCTGCAACAAGCTCTTTTAGATAAACACTACAAGCGTAAGCATGGCGCTAACGCCTACTATGGCCAAAAATAGGAACTCACAGATGAATACTAAAAACCTTTGGTTTATTACTGGCTCTCAGTCTCTTTATGGCAAAGAAGTACTTGCTCAAGTCGCATTGAATACAGCCGAGATTGTAGGTGCCCTTAGTGAAGTTGCAATGCCAGTTTGCAAAATAATCGGTGGCCAAGTCGTAAAGTCGTCTCAAGAAATATCCGATACTATAGCCGCTGCGAATAACGACTCAGATTGTATTGGAGTTATTTTGTGGATGCATACTTTCTCGCCGGCAAAAATGTGGATAGATGGTTTCAAACAACTCAATAAACCATTTTTACACCTGCATACACAGTTTAACGCTCAACTTCCTTACTCCCAAATCGATATGAATTTCATGAATACGAATCAAAGTGCTCATGGCTGTCGTGAATTTGGCTTTATCGGAACCCGTATGAACCTTGAGCGTAAGATAGTTGTCGGGCACTGGAGTGAAGAGCGTGTTCAAAATGAAATTGCTCAATGGGCCAGAGCCGCTAAAGGGTTTGACTGTTCTCATCATCTCAAAGTTGCGCGATTTGGCGACAACATGCGCCAAGTGGCGGTAACGGAAGGTAACAAAGTCTCGGCTCAGATTAAATTTGGTTATGAAGTCAATGCTTATGGCCTTGGTGAACTCAGTGACTATGTTAATGCTGTGACCGTCCAAGAAGCTTCTGAGCATGCTCGATCCTATCTCGACAACAATGTCGTCTCCCAAGAACTAAGGGCTAGGCAAGACCTACAAAAGTTACTAATCAAAGAAGCAAAACTCGAACTTGGAACAGAGCGGTTTTTAGTTGACCACGATTGCAACGCTTTTACGAATACCTTCGAAAACTTATCTGGGCTAAGCGGTTTACCTGGCTTAGCCACGCAACAACTCATGGCTAAAGGCTACGGTTACGGTGGAGAAGGCGATTGGAAAACCGCAGCCCTGCTTCATGTCGTTAAACAAATGACGCTCGGTCTGAGTGGTGGTTCCTCATTTATGGAGGACTACACCTACGACCTCAATAATCCAGATCTGGTACTCGGTGCACATATGTTGGAAGTTTGTCCTACTATCTCTAAAGAGAAACCGGAATTATTGATAGAAGAGCATACAATTGGTTGTCGCTGCGATGTGCCACGGCTTAAATTTCAAGCAATGGCTGGACCTGCAATGAATTTGTCACTCGTTGACCTCGGGGACAGATTCCGCCTCATTGCTAATCTAATTGAGAGTATAGACTTACCTAGCCCTATGCCTCATCTACCGGTGGCTCACGCACTTTGGAAGCCTTTACCTGATTTACCCACAGCGGCGGCGGCTTGGATCCACGCCGGTGGTGCACATCATTCGGTTTACACACAAGCATTGTCGATAGATACCATTTATGATTTTGCTCAATTACATGACATTGAACTTGTTATTATTGATAATGAAACTAACATCAGATCATTCACAAATGAGTTAAAACATAATAGTCTGTACTATAAGATGAAGGGTCTTTTTGGTTAATAAGTTCAGTGCAGGGCTTGAGCTCTGCACTTCGCTTGTTTAGTAACTTTAAAGGAAACTTTAAATGCCTAGTCAAAAAAATATTACACAAAGCGACCCTTTAAAGCCTGGCTACAACTTTGATGTGCATCTTGTTTCAGGTGTCACACCTATATACAAAAATGGCGAGTTTGACTTCCCAATCTCCCGTCCCTTTGGCATGAAAGGCTACATCATTAATATCACGCAAAAAGGTCGTGGTCTTATTTTTGATGGTGATCGCAGTTTTGAGGCTAACGAAGGCGACCTCATTTTATTCCCTCCTAAGGTAGAACATCTGTACCGACGTCACCCAGAGAGTAGCCACTGGGTACACGATTGGGTTTATTTTCATCCTAGAGCCTACTGGAAAGACCTATTGAGCTGGGATCAACAACAAGAAGGTGTTTACCTAACTTCCGTAGAATCTAAAGCGGCACGGGATAAAATATTTAAACTTTTCAAAGAAATAGAATCTTTTTCGAAATCAAGTTCAACACTTGATAACGATCTTGCACTAAATCACTTAGAACAGTTACTGCTCCGCTGTAAAAAATATCAGCCCAATCAACAACAAAAACCAATTGATGACCGCATAGAAATCGCAACTCAATTCCTGAGCTTGAATATTGACCGTCAAATAACGCATAAAGAAATCGCTGAGAAAGTATGCCTATCTCCATCACGCCTAGCGCATTTATTTCAGCAAGAGCTTGGAATGACAATCACACAATGGCGCGATGACCAGCGCATATCTTTAGCAAAGCAATTATTGGTAACGACAAACCGGCCTATTAACTCTATTAGTAGAAGTGTGGGCTTTAACGATCCCCTTTATTTCTCCCGTGTATTTAAGAAAGCTGCGACGACTAGCCCGCTGAATTATCGAAGAAAATTCACTTATGTCAACCACGTTAAAGAGTGATTTACCGCCGCCAAAGTGGTTTTTTGAATACTTCGCTCAGTGCAATCATGCAGTTCAAACTCTGCTCAAAAAGTACTTCCATGGAAGTACATTCCATAAATCACTACACTAGAGTTTTCTACAAAGTACATTTGGGTAGTGGTTTGCTTTTACTCGCACTCTTCAATCACTTTCTTAACTAGTAGAGGCCCATAGAATTCATGACTTCCGAGGATCTCTATAGTCGGACATTAAAGTTAGCCGTCCAATCAATGCAATATTTTCAGAATGAAGCACCTTCATACTATCGTAAGCTAAGGTACCGTAGTTTATGCTTGTTAATGACTAACAAAGAAGGGTCTCTTCCTAGTTGTTAGCATGTTCGAGGCTAAAATGAAATCACCTACAGGTGTACAATAGTGAACCTAGAGTAAGATGTTAGTTGCCTTAAGCGTGTCTTGAAACATGCAAGAGGGTCGAGTACCGTGCCATCTTTAGGTTTAATTTTTCTTAGGTTGCTTATCCTTGGGTGAGGCTGGGTCACTTTTCAAGTTTTCAATCAATACGTCTTTTTCTGCATCACTCAGGGCTTCAAGTAAACACACTAACTCAGCGCTTTTCTTTGATTCACAAAAGAAATAAGCCACCGGTACACCTAGCTCATCAGCCATGCGCTTTAAGGTTGTATAATCAGGAGTATGCTTCCCTTTCTCGTAGTGATTCATCCTAGCACTAGCTGTTCCTGGCTCCATACCGAGCTTAATGCCAAGCGCCTTTTGACTGATCCCCATAGCGGTTCTAGCCTGCTTAAGCCTAAGTGGTAGCGGAGTTGTAATTTTATCGGCCAAGGTGGTGTCATTGATGATCCTAAGATAACTAAGATTGTCTTAGTTTTTTAACATAAGGTATACTAAGGAATCCTTAGCTTTTTGCTTCGAATTGTCAAGAGCTAGGAGTTTTTACACAAAGGAACGCTGTAATCCCTGATGTTGGTCTCTGAGCGTTTAGTAAGTCTTTCAAGAAAAGTAATTTGGTTGATGTGAGTTATCCATGGTTCGTATAGATAGTGTGTTGTACAAAACGTTAATAGATGAGAAGTTTCAGCAGTTTACAGTTAGCCAGCTAAAAACGGCCTACCAAGAGGTGTACAAAGAAGAAACGAACAAAAACGCGAGCCAGATGGTGCACCGTACTTTACGCCGTTTGATAGCCAATAAAATGCTGACTAAACAACATGAAAATGGCAAACATGTTTATCTTAAGACCTCAACATTTAGCCCACAACTATTAAGCCCCAGCAAGCCCAATAAAGAGGCTAAATCAGCTGTTCAGCCATTTGTAGAAAGTGGACTCAACCCTAAGATTTCAGCGCAACTTGATGCTTTACAGTCAACCTTGAATCAATATCAAGTCAATTTACTAAGTAGCATTGGTGAGGCTGAGGAGTTTAAGCGTTTGTGTGATTCAATACCGCAAGCTAGAGCAAAGTTATATCCTCGCTATATGACGGCACGCAATCACAGCTCTACGTTGACAGGGAAAATAAAAGCGCTGGAAGCAGGAATAGCAGAGCTGAAATCACTGTGATGCCACTACGCCAATGGCAATCGAAATGCATTGAGCACGCACTAAAGCTCTATCCCCAACAAAATCACTTTATGTGCTTAGCCACACCAGGAGCTGGCAAAACCGTAATGGCAGCAGAGTTAGCACGCCATTTACTAGACGCTGGACAAATCGATTTTGTACTGTGCTTTTCACCATCAACTGAAGTGAACGAAGGCATTAGATCTACTTTTTCAAAACGCTTAAACAAACGATTTGACGGTTTAATAGGTTCGGTAGGCAACGCTTACACCTACCAATCTATGTCTTCGCTTAATAGTGATTTTTGGCAGTTGCTTAACACCCATAAAGTTATGGTGGTGATGGATGAAGTGCATCATTTGAAAGGCCATGAATTTGCAAGTGCAAATGCTTGGGGAGAAGAAGTTTTAGTTAACATTCAAGATAAGGCAGCCTTCACTCTAGCATTATCAGGTACTCCGTGGCGCTCAGACAAAGCGCCCATTGTGTTGTCCCGCTTTACTGAGCCTGATAACACTCTTCACCGTGATTTCACCTATGGCTTGGAGCAAGCTATCGCTGACGGCGTTTGCCGTACGCCAAATATCGCTTTGATCGACAACGACAACATTCACTTTAGCGAAGGCGATGAGCGTAGAGTTTTTCATTCGTTTTCTTCCTTGCTGGCCGATTCTTCATTAAGTTACTCAGCAATACTCCATCACCCGCAGGTGATGCTTTATCTCCTCAAGCTGGGAGTGAGTAAACTCACAGAAATTAGAACGTTTAATCAAAAAGCAGGGGGGCTTATCGTTGCTTCGTCTATTGCTCATGCGAAAAAGCTACTCAGTTATTTAGTTGATGACTTGGCGCAATCTGCATGCCTTGTTACCTCACACATGAAAAACCCTTCGGAAACAATCGAGCAATTCAGGCATAACAACACGCAATGGATTGTCAGTGTAGGGATGATTGCTGAAGGCACCGATATTCCTCGGCTACAAGTATGTTGCCACCTCAGCCGTATAAAAACAGAAATGCACTACCGGCAAGTTCTTGGCCGAATATTGCGTGTTGATGGTTCACCAAAGCAAGCTGCATGGTTATTCACCCTAGCAGAACCAAGCTTGAGCGACTTTGCGCAGCGTATTAACGTAGATTTACCAGATACAACTGTGATATTTGAGCAACAGAATACCGAAACGATTGATGTTTCCTTAACTGCTAACAAGTATCAAATCGAAAGCTCATTCAACGACAATGCTACTAATGCCGTCAGCCTAGAACTTAGCCAATCAAATATGAGAGAACCAGTAACTAAACCGAGAGATATGGAAGAAGAAAACAACTACAACCTAGCTTTACTTGGTGGTTTTAAGGAACGAATAGTACAGCTGTTTGGGTGAGTGTTTGGCTATTTTGACCAAGCGAAGAGTGTCAAGGCTCTGCAGTGCCCCTTGTATATAGAATCGACAGCACAGGAGCTGTCTAGGTTAAATGATAGTATGAACCATCGAAGAAACCAGCCGTGAACGCGCTTAAGCATGATGAACTGAGCCAGTGGAAGACGGATTTAGCTATCATCTACGTTCACTATCCGAAACAGTGATGTACCATTTTAAATAGTCGCTCAGTGATCAATAGAGCTTACGCTAAAGTGGGCGAAATCATAGGAGGGTGAAGGCCTTGAAGAAGGTCTGCGGGCTAGGTATGCCCGCTCGTCAGGTAGATGGGCAATACGCTGCAAGCCTTGAGGCTAAAGCGCTGTCTACACTGAATTGATCAACAACGCCGGAAGGAAGCGCAAATAGCATTTAGACTGTTCTAGGTATCTAGCTTAGTCTAAGGATAATATTTCATTGTTAGCGTGGGCTTCTATATTGTATTGAACCTTCATTCTATCAATCCATTTTTCAGTTGTTTTATGTAGCTCCCCTTCTTCTCGGATTTCTATAAAAGCCTGCTGCCATTGCTCTACGTTAGGTAAGTTTTTAGACATTCCAATATATACGTTTTCCTGTTTTAATCGTTTTAACAATCTAAAGCTAGTTGGGTCGATACCAAGCGCAGTTGATAATAAGTGCAAACTAATTCTGTCATAAGCGATGCTACTTATTCGCTTCCTTAATAATAACTTAATATTTTGTTCATGGCTTACACTTAAGTGTAAGTTGTTTAACCCTTGACTTGCTAACCATTCATGACGAATATCACCATTTACTACACCTATACTTGGATAGTTTTCTAAGCTTTCGTGTTTTTTTTGGGGGGAGGTATTTAAACCATATATCCCCCAAGTTTTTGTTAATACCGGACCTATCCAATTTAGTTTTCTATCGCGTTCGGCATTACGACTAAATGCGAACACAATGACATTGTTGTTGTTGTACGCTGTTTTTAGTGCGCGTGCCTCAGGCATTACTTCGATCTCGCTTTCGATTGCTAGTCTTCTGGCTAGATTTCTAACAATATCGACAACATACCCCTGAACATTTCCATCTTCATCCACGTAGCTAGCAGGCGCCTCATTTACCGCAATGAGTCTTGTAGGTGAGCTTGACACAGCATCTTTCACAAGAATAATGTGGAAGATAATTAGTGCAATTATGAGGTGATACTTCACTGATTAAGTCGCTTTTATATTGACACTTTAAATCGATTAAGCTGTTGGTCTAACTGCTTGGCTTGTTCGATTGCTATTTGTGCTGCAGCCATCGATTCTTGGGCATTATCCAAGTTCATTCGGGTTTTGTCGGCGAGCTCTGTAAGGTTACGGTCAATGTCTTCAGTTACATGACTTTGCTGTTCGGTAGAAGTCGCTGTGGATGCAGAGACCTCACTCACTTTGGAGGTTGATTCTAAGATTTGATTTAGCGCTTCTAAAGTTTGTTCAGCTAAGTCTACTGTACCCTTGGCAACACTAGAGCCCTTGTTTATAGCGTCTACTGCTCTAGTCACACCATTTTGTAAGGCTTCAATCATTTTTTGAATGTCTTCAGTTGATTGCTGGGTTTTGCTTGCTAAGCTTCTCACTTCATCAGCAACTACAGCAAATCCTCGACCTTGCTCGCCTGCACGAGCAGCTTCAATGGCTGCATTCAATGCGAGTAAGTTAGTTTGTTCAGCAATGCCCCTAATCACATCTAATACCGAGGCTATGCGGTCGGAATCTTGTGATAAATTTTCTATAACATTAGTGGCATCTTGTACAGTGTTCGATAGTAGGGTGATGTGCTCTACCGATTCCTTGGTAACGTTTTGTCCTTGCTCGGTTTGGTTGTTGACTGTGTTGATTTCTTCAGCTGTATTATTTGCGTTGTTCGCGACTTCTCTAATAGCTGCGGCCATTTGTGTAACAGCTGTAGCTATCATTTCTACTGATTGGTTTTGCTCTTTGCTTACTTCGGTAGTTTGTTCCGACTTTTGGTTGATATCAGTAATAGAATGGTTAAGCTCCCGAGAAAATTTGTTCACATTGCTGATTAATACTTCTAGTAAGTCAACAAACTGATTAAAACTGGTGGCTAATTCGCCTATTTCGTCATTGCGTCTTATTTCTAATCGTTGAGTTAGATCTCCATCCCCTTGCGAGATATCGTTAATTCGCTCGGTAATGCGGTTAATTGAATCAGTCAAAATTTTGGGACCAAAGTAAGCTAATACGATAGATAACAAAATTGTAACAGAACTAACAAAAACTAACATGCTTAATTGGGTGCTTACCTCTTCAAATGACTGTTGTTTGATACCTTTAGCAAGAATCTCTGCAGCTTCGGTAGCAGCATTATAGACTTGCCTCAAGTTTTCAAAGTCTTGTAAGCTTGGGCCGGAACTCAAGGTAATAGCTTGTTTCTTTTCGCCTTGTTTAAGCAAGGAAAATACTTCGCTGCTGGAACTTTTCCATTGACTAAACTTTTGATTAAAGCTTTCTAAGCCTCTGGTCGACTCTGGGTATTCACTTAATAGCGCTTCAAATTGTTGCATACGCTGTAGGGCTTGTTCTGCATTATCTTGATAGCTTTTCATTAAATTAGTGAGTACTGATAACGGTGCTTCTACTGCGTTTAGTTCTGCTATCCGCGCTTGGTATAGGTCTCGATCGGCCTGAAGAACAGCAGTAAGTGCAGGAAGTATGCTTTCTTCCACTGTTACTAAGTTTTTCTGAGTATTTTGGCTCACATTAAAGCCGATCAATGATACAACAATCAATAATATGGCATTGACAGCAAAAACCACTGAGTATCTAAACCTTAAGCTACTAGTATTCATCTATATTTATCACCAATAAAGTATTAACAATTCCCTTATTTAATAAGGGCGGTCATCGTGTAGTCTTAAAGTATTGTAGGTAGAAGGCTCTGGTATGCGCAAGTTTCGACTTTCTTTACTTATGTGGATGCTGACTGATTGATCTTGCACAGTTGGGCCAAATTTAGTGATGATTTATTTGATGTGAATATAAAGAAAGAGATTAGGTTGCTTTTAAGTTTTTGCCAGTGGTAAATCTAATTCTCTTATTGGTAATTTTGATTCTTTATAAAAGATATAAATTTTTTGGTTTGTCTTTGGGTAGAAATAACCGTTGCCGTGCCTACCGTTTGCTCATAAATGCAACCGGATTGTTGAGGTTTAATAATCCGGTCGCGAAAAAAGGGAGGATATGCTCAATATTATTTAGGCAACAAGGCCATTTTCTATTGGCTTTTAAATTTTAATTAGCTACTGTCCACATTTTTCCATCATGAGCTTGGGGCTCCACTCCTTTGATTTCAAATAGCTCGCTAAGTGTAACAAATTCATACCCTCGACTTTTTAACTCTGGAATAATAATGTCTAAAGCAGCAGGAGTTGGATGAGGGAGAGGCTGATTGTCGTGGAGTAGAATAATAGAGCCGTCTTGGACATTATTTAGAATGTTATCTGCTACTTCTTGTGCTGTTGCCGCGCCCCCTGTCCAGTCATAACCCAGTACACCGCTAGCAAATGGGTAGTCAATTACATCAAACATGGTTTGGCTTGTTGCAAGGTTAGGTGGTCTGAAAAAAGCAGGAGTCATTCCCGTGGCATCTATGATCGCTTGCTGAGTGTCATTAACGGATTTTGTTATTTGATCGCTAGCTTTAGTATCTAGTCCGTCATAACCCCAAGAGTGATTACCAAATTCATAACCGCGAGCTACCATGTCGTTTAATACATTGCTGGTTGCGACATTAATATTTTGACCTATTAGAAAGAAAGTAGCGGTTACATCGTGATCATCTAGTTTCTCAATCACCAATGGTGTCATTGTTGATGACGGGCCATCATCAAAGGTAAGAGCTACGTATTTCGCTTGTGGATCTGGTGTTTCTACGTTGTCTAATATATCGCTTGTACATGCATTTAAACTTGATAAAGTTAACGCCAATATCGCTAAAGTACGTATGTTCATTTTAGTTTCCTTACTTTAATTATTTTTGAGTGAGCAATAAAACGTTAGTTTTCATTTGTTATTATTCAGTCAGACTTTATTGCGTTCCTAAGTTAAATTAAAAAAACATTATCGACCATTATGTAAAATGATATATGCATTTACTTTTTTATTTTCTGTGTGTTGAGTTGTTGTTATCTAATGTCACCTTATTTAAATATGCTATTGTATTATTTAGTTGTCGTTCCAAAAGTATGAAATGTTATATCACGTTTAGAAAATGGAGGTCGTGAGAGAGTAATCGAATAACCCAGAAGCATTTTAATTAAAGAGCATTGCTTAGAGCTGTATATAGTTTTAGTTCTAAGGATTTACTATCAATAGTCTAATTGCGATATTGATCAAATCTATGTATCTGGTATTTTTTATCCACTTTATGGTTTGAACTGTATTGTTGATTAGGTGTTGTTGCTCAAATCAGATTGAACCAAGTTAACTCTGAGTGATCAGGTCAGATAATTTGGTTTATGCACATGGTAAAGCCAAGCAAAAGATCATCAACTGGAAGCAATACAATACGGCACTCAAGTGATGTGGTTCGTTAACGTTTTGGATGGATGAATAAACTATCAACAAAGTGGTACAAAATTACGCTTACTGGACGACGGGACGCAGCCAAACCTAAAGCGACACGCGATAGCGACGGCACTCATGGTTAAAGGGAGGGGGCTAACTACCACTTCGTGGATTGGAAGGGTTTGTTAATTCACAATCCTAGCCCTTCAAGCTTGAATTGAAGTCACCTGACTACAGTTGATTTTAGCAAACGAGCGAGGACCGTTAAATTCGAAAACCAACTACAAAGCTGCACTATTGGTGATTTACGCCACAGGCCTCAAGGGATTCGGAGAAGGTAGTAAACATAGTGCTGAGAAACGTCGTTTTTAGCATAAGTTCACCTAGCGGTAGATGCGAAAACTAACCAAATAGTGGGTGCAGAGGTCATGGACTGGGTATATGACGAGAGGTTTTGCTGGCGCTCTTACTCCTCCTTAGAAGAAAGATAGTCACTGCTAGCGCAAAAGGTGCTTACGATGCGCACCTGAGTTAACAGAAAGTCCGGCACAAGCGGGCTAATACAGTTATCCTTCCTAGGAAAAATGCTGGGTATTGGGAGGATGACCACCAAAGGAAACCCGCTGTGGAAGCGCTCTCTGCAATGAATTGATGAACAAGACCATTATTAAACTACGATTTGGGTCGGGTCTAAACCCTTCGCAATTGAAATTGGCTCTATGAAGAGGATGATTTCTTTTACAAACAGACCTCGTCAGTGAATGAACTTATCTCTAATGAAGTCTGAAGTTGAACCATATAATTACGTTACTCTAAAAATGCATCAAGCACTTCTGTTGGCTGTTTTGTATTTGGATCCCAAGCTCCAAGTGTGTAACCTTGCCAATTGTACGCTTGAGGCTCCCAATAAAAAATACCAGTTCCTTTAGCTTGAGTAACACTACGAACTTTATTAATCATATCTGCTACGATCGTTTTTGCTTCAGGGTCATCCCAAGGAACACCTATTTCACTAATCATCACTTCGGTGCCATACCGATTAACTATATCATTTAGGTTTATTAAACATTGAGCGTTAGCCTGTTGCCAGGTCATGCCTGTTGCATTCTTAGGGTAAGATGAGGCACCCACAACATCCCACCAAGCGTTATTTGATTGTAATCCGTCTAATATCCAGCGAAAGTTATCGTTATCATGGCAGTTAGCAAGATGTACAATAACTTTAGCATCTGGAAATACGTCTTTAACGGCATTACGGCCGCTATTAAACAGCCAAGCATAATTTTTCATATTGCTTGAAGCTAAACCATCATTCCAAAGCATACCGTTGTTCGTCTCATTTCCTACTTGGACCCATTTTGGGGTTATTCCCGCATCTTTAAGCGCAATTAGAGAGTCCCTAGTATGTGACCAAACGGCGTCCATTAACTCTTCAAAGCCCAAGTTTTCCCATGCAGAGGGCTTCCACTGGTTACCAGGGTCGGCCCAAGTGTCACTGTAATGGAAATCTATCATTACATCCATATTTGCAGCTTTGGCCCATTTAGCTTTAATTATTACATCTTCTAGTGAGCTATAATAGCCGTCACTAGGGTTAACCCAAACTCGTAACCGAACAGCATTCATTCCGTGGTCACGTAGGATTGAAAGGACGTCTTGCTTGTAGCCCCAATCATTGAAGAACTCATAACCATTGTCCTCCATTTGGGTAATCCAGCTAATGTCAGCCCCTTTTGTTAATGCATGTGTGTAGGTACAGGTCACCAAAGAACTAATGATAATCATGTTTTTGAATATCTTTTTCATTTTTCACCGTTAACAAATTAATATTTATGTGTCAGAAACATAAAAACTATATCAACAGTTCAAAATCATTAAGTTAGATGTTACGAGGGTGTGCGCATTGTGACTTTTATTTATGCATTTCGTGACGAGTCACGAGTGTGACATAGTAAATTTTAGTGTGACTTGTTAACACAATCTGAAAATATCTACCTTTAAAATACTAAAATAAGCTGAAAATGGTTTAAACCATCGCAATTAGCCCTTTTCTTTGGTGTTCGTGATGTTTAGTGATGGCTTTTCTGGCTTTAGACAATAAGCAATGAGGCTCCTTAATAAGTTCAACATAAAGACATGTAAGCTTCGGTGACGAGAATGCTCAATTTCAGCTATGTTTTAGAGTTGGTCATTAACTGTCTCGATAATGAATTTTTCGATAGCATGGCTCTATCCCACACAGCCAGAACTTTAGCTCTCATTTTCTTGCGGTGAGTTGTTATTAGGGTAATGCCATCCTTTTTTAGATCTGCTGTTAGCGCCGTAATCAATAACCTTGTAATCAAATAGCTTCAGCCGTTTATCCTTGGCTCAGGTTGGACTTCAAATATTCTTCAGAGTCAGATATTACATTAACCCTATTCAATAACTGATGTATCGAAAACATAATTAGCTGTCGATTACTCAGCATTGAGATCTAGCAAATAAAGGGAAAAATATTTTAGCTAGCCCGCCCCATGTGCCCTAACATTGCTCAAAAACGATCAGACTTTATTGGGATCATTCACACTATATTTCCCGCCTACAACCGCTCTCAATCTAGAACTGAGCTTTTTATCTAGACTTTCTCGCTGGCTTAATGGCTGCTTAGGCCAGTCATTATAATTACTAGAGGGCACCTGAAAGATCGGTACAGCAGCCGAGCGGGGTAGTTGTTGCATCTCATTCTTGTAGTATCGGTGAATAATACCTGGAAGGACGTTCTTAAAGTCACGTTGATGTGACATATGGAAAGCAATAACGATGGTTATTATTTCACATTCAAACATTCAAACATTCAAACATTCGAATTTTGCGATTACGTTTGCGTTTTCCTGTTTCAATTTGATGCTTATGCCACTGAAGTAGAAAGCCTTACAAAAGTCGTCGACGTGGAAGAATAGGTTTGAGCGAAGAACCAGCTTTTAGTTCCCGTTTAACCTTATTCCGAGTTTAGGTTAAATACCTTTTATTCTATAGTATATATTTACGATAAAGCATCAAGATCGCCTAAAGCTATCCCGCCAAATAAATTCGTGACCGAAAATCACGGTTTTATTATACTTTCTCCCATTAAACTTTTCTATAAACATATCAATGGCCATCTCTCCCATCTCAAAAGGAAATAAACGCATTGTTGTTAGGCTAGGGTTCATATGGCGAGCGGAAGACACATCATTTGTTCCTATTACTTGTATATCGCTAGGAATTGATAATCCATACTCATAGATACATCGATATACACCAATGGCTACCATGTCGGTTGCAGCATAAACAACATCAGGTTGTGTACCCTGTATTAAAATCTCTTTCATTGCCTGATAGCCAGATTCGATACAATACTCCTTGCTGACTTTGCACAATTCTTCTAGATATAGACCTTTCGATTTTGTCACTTCACGAAAAGTATGAAGCCTAGCTTCATTATTACCAATAAACGCTGGGCGCTTACAACCGCTGGCGATAATTTTTTGAAGCACTTCATTTGCTAATGAAGATCTATCGATTAATACAGCATCAGTCTTCCCAGCTAGTGGACATGAATCAACAAAAATAATATTTTCATTATTTTGATAAAGTGTAGCAATTTGCTTATTAGTGAAATGTCCTAAAGCGATAACTGCAGGTGAATTAGTGATTAATTCTAAATTAGCACTAACTTGATCTAAGTGTAAGGTTCGTAAGTTTATATTTTTTTCTAAACAGCGATTTTGAATGCCAGCTCTAACTGACGTGAAGTAAGGGTCGTTGATCTCTTGAGTAGGCGTAAGAAAATTTACCATGACTAATTCATTAGCGGAGCCTTTGTGGCTAACTTCCACGCTCTCTATGTTTGAAAATTGCTTCTTACTCCGCTTTGGTGACTGATAGCCTAAAACGTCGACAGCCTCGAGTATAGCTTTCTTTTTATTGTCGCTAATAGACAAGGTAGGATCACTATTGAGGAACCGTGATATTGTTGACGTGGATATATCAGCTTTTTTTGCTATATCTTTGAGTGTGGCCACAGAGCACCTTTTTTCTAAACTTAACGGTATTTCAATTTGCCAAAGAGTAAAAGCACTCTTTGGCGACTCATTATTTAATGGATGCTATCAAGCGCCGTAAAGTTGATTACATCACCATTGGATTCAAAAAGATGAAGATTTAAAGGTGAAGCAAATAGTGAAATAGCTTCACCTGGTTGCACCTGTGTGTCGCCGTGATGCAGGTATTTAAAGTCTTCTATACCACCACACTGACCAAAAACATAAGTCATGCCCCCTAATCGCTCAACCACTTGACACTGAAAATTTACTTC
Organism: Agarivorans sp. MS3-6; assembly: GCF_054112545.1. NCBI lineage: Bacteria > Pseudomonadati > Pseudomonadota > Gammaproteobacteria > Alteromonadales > Alteromonadaceae > Agarivorans > Agarivorans sp. MS3-6. The sequence continues at coordinate 3,016,330 of NZ_CM134202.1, forward strand.
AATAAAACTTGATTCAGTTGATAGGTGTTCAGGACGAATACCAATCGTTAATAATTCGCCTTTAGGTATTGTGTTCATTCTAATTGGTAATGTAAGTTGTTGGCCACAATCTAATTTTATGGTTAGAGCATTTTCATTCCACGAATGAACCTCACAAGGCAGAAAGTTCATTTTGGGTGAACCTATAAATCCAGCAACAAACTTATTAACGGGCTTGTGGTATAAATCCATAGGAGAACCAATTTGTTCTACTTTACCGTCTCGCAATACGACGATTTTATCTGCCAGTGTCATTGCTTCAACTTGATCATGAGTCACATAAATCATGGTGGACTTCAATTCTTGGTGTAGCTTTGCAATGTGAAGACGCATATCGACACGTAGTTCTGCATCGAGATTAGAAAGGGGTTCGTCAAAAAGAAAAACTTTGGGATCTCTAACGATTGCTCTACCAATAGCAACGCGTTGGCGCTGACCACCCGATAGTTGTGCTGGCTTTCGATCAAGCAAGTGATCCAGCTGTAGCGCCTTTCCTACTAATTCAATTTTCTTTTGCCTCTCTTCTTTCGGCACTTTGTTTACCTTTAGAGAGTATGCCATGTTCTCTCCCACTGTCATATGTGGGTACAAAGCATAAGATTGAAAAACCATCGCAGCACCGCGCTCCGATGGTGGCGTATCGTTGACCACATTATCCGCGATGGAAATGGTGCCATCACTAATATCCTCCAAGCCGGCGATCATTCTCAGTAAGGTTGACTTACCACACCCTGAAGGACCGACAAACACTACAAACTCCCCCTCTTCAATAGAGAGGTTTACATTGTGGATCGTTTCAGTGCTATCGAAACGTTTAACTACATTACAAAGTTGGATCGAAGACATTTTTTTTCCTCATGTTAAATAAAAAAAATTAGCTAACTAATGTGATTAATTATCTATTTATTTAGTAAATTTTATTTTTAATTGTTATTGCACTCACAAATCATTCCATTATTTGTGACTTTGGTCACATTGGTGCGCTAGTTGTATGAAAAAAGTAACATAGAGGAGCATATTTACACCACAAATTTTATCTTAAACAAAAAACACAAGGCGTGAATTTTATGGATGATAGTAAATTTAGTAAAAAAATTGGTGCGGCTATTGTTGCTGCTTTATTGTGTTCACCGCTAGCGTCAGCTCAGCAATCATTATTGGTCTGGGAAGATATTCAAAAGTCCTTTGGAAATGAAGAAGCGGTTGCGGCATTTGAAAAGGAACACAAGGTAAAAGTTGAAGTACTAGAAATGCCCTATGGAGGACAGGTTGAATCATTACGTATGGACGGTCCCGCTGGCACTGGTCCTGATGTGATCTTAATTCCACATGACCAAATTGGAGGTGCCGTGATTCAAGGTTTGCTTGCGCCAATCAAATCAAAGCAATCTGTGATTGATAGCTTTAGTCAGCCTTCTATCGACGCTTTAACATATAGTGGCGTTCTTTACGGTTTACCTAAATCAGTTGAAACTTTATTTATGGTTTACAACAAAGAACTTATTCCTGAGCTACCCGAGACTCTCGATGAAATTTATGAGTTATCTCTTAAGTTTCGTGAAGAAGATAAGTACGGGTTACTCGCTAAGTGGGATGAGCTTTATTACGCGTATGGCATATTAAATGGCATGGGTGGGGACGTCTTTGCTAAAAATTCAGATGGATCTTATAACCCAAATAAAATCTTATTGAATACTCCTGGTGCAATTAAAGGTGCAGAGTACATCCAAAAATTCTACCAGTCTAAAGTGTTTCCTACAGGAATAATCGGTAACAATGGCCTAAATGCAATTGATTCCTTATTTACCGCCAATAAGGTAGCGATGGTCCAAACAGGTCCATGGGCTTTGCAGCCTTATAAGGAAGCCGGTATTAATTACGGTGTGGCTCCTCTGCCTAAGCTCCCATCAGGTGAACAAATGGGCTCATTTATGGGGGTTAAAAGTTACAGTATTTCCACTTTCTCCAAGAACAAATCACTAGCTCAAGAATTTATTGAGTTTGTTAACAATTATGATAACGCAAAGCAACGTTTTGAGCTGACAGGTGAAGTACCGGCGGTTATTGAACTAATTAACGACCCAGTAATTAAAAATGACCCGGGAGCACGAGCGGTTGCTATGCAGTCGATTCATGCTGTACCGATGCCTTCTATTCCTGAAATGAATGAAGTTTGGACACCTGTAAATAGTGCACTGCAGCTCATCGCGACAGATAAACAAGACGCGACAGGCGCCCTTAATGCAGCTGTAGATAGTATCAACATGCAAATTGAAGCAAACCACGCAATGATGGGCCAGTAATAGAAATCTAGTAGTTCCCGGTTAGTTGTTGATGTGGGTTTTTCTAAACATATTAAATGAGAAATTCACATCAAACCGGATGTTTTCCGATTTGGAGTTTAAATAATGTCTGACATGAGTGAACGCTTCAATAGTGGCATGGGTAATAATAAAACCCATAAATCGTATGCCACCCTATTGGCGCTGATCCCAGGCTTCGGCCAATTTTATAACCGACAGTTCGTAAAAGGCTCAATTTTTTTCGTTCTTCTCATCAGTTTTTACGGAGTGAGTCGTGACTTTGTTGCTCATGGTTTGTGGGGAGTAGTGACTCTAGGAGAGAATCTACCTGAAGATAACTCTGTGTTCCTTTTAGCCGAAGGAATAATCGCTTCTTTAGTCGTTGTGTTTGGCTTGTCGATTTACGCATTAAGCATCAGTGATGCATACAAAAATGGTAAATTGCTTGATGAAGGGCGAGAGCTGAACTCTTTGCGTGTTCAATATCGTAATGTCATCAATTCAGGCTTTCCATATTTGATGATTAGCCCTGGATTCATTTTGTTGGTATTTGTTGTTGTATTTCCCATAATTTTTGGTTTTGCTATTGGGTTTACTAATTACAATCTTTATAACTCACCACCTGCAAAATTGGTTGATTGGGTAGGACTGAAAAACTTTTTTAATATTTTTGAAGTTAATTTGTGGCGAAACACTTTTTTTGATGTGTTGCAGTGGACTGTTGTTTGGACATTACTTGCATCAACGCTTCAATGTTCAGTTGGGGTGATGTTAGCGATTTTAGTTAACCAAAAAGATCTAAAGTTCAAACCGTTAATTCGAACTATTTTCATCTTGCCTTGGGCAGTGCCTGGCTTCGTAACTATTCTGATTTTTACTGGGATGTTCAACGATAGTTTTGGTGTCATCAACAATGTCATTCTAGATTTTTTTGGAATAGAGCCAAAGGCTTGGTTAACGGATCCTTTCTGGACGAAAACAGCATTGATAATGATTCAAACATGGCTTGGATTTCCATTTGTGTTCGCAATGACTACTGGTGTTTTGCAAGCGATACCTGATGACCTTTATGAAGCAGCAACAATGGATGGGTCTAGTAAGTTTCAGCAATTAAGAACTATTACTCTACCTCTCGTATTTTATTCAATTGCACCGATATTGATAACCCAATACACATTCAATTTTAATAACTTCAACATTATCTACTTATTCAATAATGGCGGGCCAGCTGTAATAGGTAGTAATGCGGGTGGTACTGATATTCTTGTGTCATGGATTTACAAATTAACAATGTCTTCCTCACAATATGGTATTGCTTCAGCGATTACCTTATTACTCTCTATATTTGTTGTTGGCATTGCTCTGTGGCAATTTCGCATGACTAATTCATTCAAAGAGGAGACTAGATAATGAGTATTAAACGAAGTAATCGTATTCGACTAACTTTTAGCTACGCTCTGATACTTTTGGTCTCAATAATTATTATTTATCCGCTGGTTTGGACCGTTGGAGCATCTTTTTATCCAGGAAATAGTATCATGGGAGAATCAATCTTCCCTGATAACCCTACTCTAAACCACTACGTAACTTTATTTTCTAACGACAAGGTTGAATACTTAACTTGGTTCTGGAATAGCTTGAAAATTAGTTTTCTTACTATGGTGCTCACTTTAATCAGTGTCTCATGTACTTCATATGCCTTTTCTCGCTTTCGTTTTAAAGGTCGGAAAAATAGTTTGATGCTATTTCTTCTATTACAAATGATTCCACAGTTCTCTGCCTTGATTGCAATATTTGTTCTAGCTCAGATGTTGGGACTAATTAACAGCCATCTAGCTCTAGTACTTGTTTATGTCGGAGGGATGATCCCAATGAATACGTATCTAATGAAGGGGTATTTAGATGCTATCCCTAAAGATTTAGATGAGTCGGCCAAAATGGATGGAGCTAGCAATATACGTATATTCATAGAAATAATATTACCTATTTCTAAGCCTATTATCGCTGTTGTTGCTTTATTTTCATTCACTGGTCCTCTGGGCGATTTTATTCTTGCGACGACTATTTTACGAACACCTGAAAATTATACATTACCAATTGGTTTATATAATTTGGTTGTCGAGAAAATGGGCGCAAGCTACACCACTTACGCAGCTGGTGCTGTGTTAGTTTCAATACCAGTAGCGCTTTTATATTTATCACTTCAAAAATACTTTGTATCTGGCTTAACAGCAGGTAGTACCAAAGGCTAAAAACGAGGAAAATTCATGAATATTAAATTTAAGGTTGCACTAATCAGTGCAGCAGTGGTTCTTGCTGGCTGTCAATCAGCAAATAAGAGTGTGAACAATGATAATGAAACAAATATCACTGCACCTGAGTTAAGGGATGATTTTATTCGGGGCATGGATATTTCAATGTTGCCTGAAATAGAAAAGTTAGGCGGTAAGTATTATCAGAACGGTATAGAACGAGACCTAATTGAGATCCTTAAAGACCATGGCGTAAATTCAGTCCGGGCTAGATTATGGGTAGACCCCTCATCAATTAGTGGAGAGGCTTATGGTGGCGGAAATAACGAGTTAGAGCGGTCGATTGAGCTAGGAAAACGAGCACAAGAAAATGGAATGTCATTCCTTCTAGATCTTCATTACAGCGATTTTTGGGCCGATCCTAAAAAGCAAGATAAGCCAAAAGACTGGGAGAACTTAACTTTTGAAAACCTTACCCAGAAAGTGTACGACTATACCGCAGAAGTTATGAAAGCCCATAAAGCTGCTGGTGTTGTTCCCGATATGGTGCAAGTAGGTAATGAACTTAACGGAGGGATGTTGTGGCCAGATGGCAAAAGTTGGGGGCAAGACGGTAAAGAGTTTGAACGCTTATCACTACTTTTAAAAGCAGGGATCCAAGCTGTTCATGAAAACAATAGCGATAAAGATATTCAAATCATGCTGCACCTAGCGGAAGCCGGGGATAATGGACTGTTTCGTTGGTGGTTTGATGAAATTACAAAGCACGGTGTGGATTATGACGTCATCGGGATGTCTTATTACCCATGGTGGCATGGTCCTATAGCTGATGTTAAAGCCAATATGGAAGATGTTATTGAACGATATAACAAACCAGTTGTACTTGTAGAGACTTCTTTTCCATTCACTGATGAAAATGGTGATTCACTGGGAAATAGCTACTCAGAATCAGGGCCTATTGAAGGTTACAACGTTTCCGTGAGCGGCCAAGCTAAATATCTTTCTGACATGATGACCTTCATCAATGACCTTCCAAATGAAAGTGGCTTAGGTATTTATTATTGGGAGCCTGCTTGGATACCAGTAGACGGAGCTACTTGGGCAACTCAAGCAGGCATGGAATACAGCGATGATATTTGGGATATGGGTAACTCCTGGGAGAATCAAGCGCTGTTTGATTTTGAAGGTAACGTTTTGCCGTCGTTAGAAGTATTTAAAGGTCAAAAATGAGCAATAGAAAACAAATAATGTCAAAGGTAGATGGTTTGCTACATGGTGCAGACTACAACCCCGAACAGTGGCTGGATAGACCCGATATTCTAGCTAAAGACATTGAATTAATGAAACAGACTCGATGCAACGTGATGTCTGTAGGTATATTCAGTTGGTCCGCGCTAGAACCAAGTGAAGGCGAGTTCAATTTCGAATGGCTTGATGCTGTTCTAGATAGACTTGTTGCAAATGATATCTCTGTATTTTTAGCTACGCCAAGCGGTGCCCGACCAGCTTGGTTGTCAGAGAATTACCCTGATGTGTTGCGCGTTAATAGTCAAAGAGTGAAGCAGTTGCATGGCGAGCGCCATAACCATTGTTATAGCTCACCAAACTATCGTGAGAAAGTTAGGTTAATGAATACAAAACTGGCTGAACGCTACAGCTATCACCCAGCAGTAATTGGTTGGCACATTTCCAATGAATATGGCGGCGATTGTCATTGTGATTTTTGCCAAACCGAGTTCAAGTTATGGTTGAAACAAAAGTATAAGACCCTTGATAACCTAAATAAAAGTTGGTGGACAACTTTTTGGAGCCACACCTATAGCAGCTGGGAGCAGATAGAATCACCGTCACCTATCGGTGAAAATTCAGTACACGGGCTTAAACTGGATTGGAAGCGTTTCTCTACAGACCGAGTTGCAAGCTTTTGCCAGCATGAGATACAACCGCTGAAGGCTGTAAATCCAAATTTACCTACAACCGCAAATTTTATGGAGTATTTCTATGATTATAACTATTGGGAATTGGCTAAATCTATAGACGTGGTGTCATGGGATAGCTATCCGTTATGGCATAAAGATCAGGATGAAGTAGCCCTCGCTTGCTATACAGCGATGTACCACGATTTGATGCGTACATTGAAGAACCAACCTTTTTTGTTGATGGAGTCAACGCCAAGTCAAACGAACTGGCAACCTATTACCAAACTAAAAAAGGATGGCGTCCATTTGCTTTCTTCAATACAAGCGATTGCTCATGGCTCTGACTCTGTGCAGTACTTCCAATGGCGTAAAAGTCGGGGATCTGTAGAGAAGTTCCACGGTTCAGTGATAGACCATGTTGGTCATGCAGACACCAGAACAGGCAAGGAGGTTACAGCAGTCGGTGAATACTTACGGAAAATAAATGAAGTAGCCGGAACAGAAACCTCAGCAGAAGTCGCAATTGTTTTTGATTGGGAAAACCGCTGGGCTCTAGATGATGCATCAGGCCCTAGAAATGAAGGAATGCACTACGAACAAACTGTATGTGATCACTATCGAGGCTTTTGGGAACAGGGCGTCAACTGCGATATTATTGAACAGCTCTGTGACTTTAGTCCATACAAAGTTGTTGTAGCCCCGATGTTATACCTCATTAAACCGGGTGTTGCTGAACGTTTAGAGGAGTTTGTAAAACAAGGTGGGACGTTAGTTGTAACTTATTGGACGGGCGTTGTGGATGAAAACGACCTCTGTTTCTTAGGTGGTTTTCCTGGGGGCGAAAGTAGCCCACTGCGTCGAACTTTGGGTATTTGGTCTGAAGAAATTGATTCTTTATACGACTATGAGCAGGTTTCTTTTTCTATGCCTAATGGAAAAATACCTAACATAGGTGGCGATTTTAAAGCCAAACACTTAATGGAGCATATTCATTTAGAAACGGCTGAGGCTCTTGCTTACTTTTCTTCAGACATGTTTATTGGTAAGCCAGCTCTAACCAAAAATATTCATGGGCTAGGTAGTGCTTACTATATTGCAACTCGGACGAATACTGACTTCAATAGTCTGTTTTACAAAGCATTAGTTACAGAGCATAAAGTTAGCAAGACTTTTCCGACTCTGCCTTACGGTATTTCAGTTACTGAACGAGGAGACGGTGAATATAGGTACTTATTCATCATGAACCTTTTAAAGAGTGAAAACAAAATATGTTGCCCTAGTGGAGACTGGGTAAACATGAACACTGGTGTTGAAATTGGTAAAGATATAGCTCTTACAGCCTATCAAGTGGTCGTAATAAAAGGCAAAAAGTGATACCCGCCAGCCTAGACCAATAGGCTGGCGCTTTTCTCAACATATTAACTATTTAGGGCGAATTTCGCCCTACGGGTAAGTGTTGCCTAAAGAAAGTGAAAACAACTATTACCTGACACATGTACGTACTTGTAACCAACAATTATAGGGAAATGGAATGAAAAAATTAACACTGACAACAGCTATTGTAGGAGCTGTGCTTTCCTCTCAAGTCGCAGCTGTAGATTTTTATGGCTACGTTCGGTCTGGGATTGGGGCTAGTGCCGATGGCGGAGGAGTTAAGAGTGGTGACGAATTTAACAAGACAACTTTAGGTCGATTAGGTAATGAGTTTGATACATATTCGGAAATTGGTTTAGGACAGGAGTTATTTAATGCTGATGGCCGCTCTATGTATTTTGACAGTATGTTTGAAATGTCATCGGATGGTAATTTAGAGTCCGAATCTACCTCAACAGGTAGTGCAAACTTTGGCATCAAGCAGTTAAATATTCAAGCTAAGGGCTACATTCCGTCTATACCTGATGCAGTTATATGGGCAGGTAAACGTTTTTATCAGCGTCATGACCTACACATTATCGATACCAAATATTGGAATATTTCAGGCTATGGGGCAGGTTTAGAAAATATCTCTCTTGATCATGGTGCTATTTCAGCAGCGATTATTCGTTCTGATAATGAATTATGGGTTGATGATGTTAGCGCTGGTGATTTGAATACATATTATTTGGATTTGCGTTACGCAGGGTTCAGCCCTTGGGCTGGTTCTTGGACTGAATTTGGTATCGATTATGCGATAGTCAACCCTACTCCAGAACAAGAGGCAGTGGCCACTGATTTCGATAATGGCTTGATGCTAACCGCTGAATTTAGTCAAAGCTTTTCGATAGGCTGGAACAAGTTTGCATTGCAATACATGGATAAAGGTTTAGCTCAGAATGCAATTTCCCAAGGTGGTGGTTGGTACGACATCTGGAGTGGAGATGTAAGTGAAGCTAAGGCTTATCGATTTATAAGTACTGGTGATCTAAATATCGGTGAAAGCGTAATTTTTCATCACGTACTAACTTATGGGTCTGCAAAAGATCATGGTGATTGGCTAGATAACGAAGAGTTATTTTCATTCGTTGCTCGCCCTACTTATAACTGGTCTCCATATAACAAGACCATGATTGAAGTGGGCTACATGAATCAGGAAAAAACCTGGGATTCAGGTTCGATAGAAAAATATAGCGGCACCAAATTCACACTAGCACATGCAATTTCTGCTGGAGAAGGGTTCCTCGACCGCCCTGAAATTCGCTTTTTCGTCAGCTATTTAAAAGATAACGAAAATAGTGACACTTTTAATAATGGTACAAGCAGCGACACTATTAACTACGGCGTACAGATTGAAGCTTGGTGGTAAGTCACTCGAGTAAAGCTTTGGGGCTATAGCCCCAAAGCTTCGCTTAGTTATTAAGTTAGGTCATTACGCGATGTTAGTTGTTTCTCTAATCGGGTTTTAGTATGAAGTATGTATCTTTGAAGAATAAAATAATGATTTTATTCGTGGTTTCATTACTAGTCACCATTATAACCGCTTACCTTAGTGCCAAATATGTTATCGGCGATTACATCAATGTGTCTTACGAAAAACAGATGGTTAAAAATGTCAGTTTCATTAGCAGTGAGATTAAGCAATCAATTGAGCGTGACATATCTGTTATTGAAAGTCTTGACTTTGGTATCGTTGGTATACGTGACACTAAAGAAAAGTTGGGCTACGAACAAGTTGTTAAATTGGTAAATAAAATGGCCCTAAGTGACAAGGGAAGTGTTAGCCCTGATCTATCCCTATACTTTGTCAATTTGGCTAAAAATCATGAAGAAGGGATTAAAGTCACCCAAATCGTTTCTGCTGAAGGATACCCTCAAGTAATCATTTCTAAAAAGAAAAATGGGGTCGTAGACTTTTTTACAAAAGATTTGAGTTTTATGGGAAGCTTAATTGAGCGTTATAGTATTCCAGGGGTCTATTTTGAAGTATACGATAACCAAAAAAATCCTATCTACTCAACTCTCGCTTCTGGCTTGGAGAAGCAGCAAGCTGTTGAAATCAATATTTATAATTCGAGTTGGTTTCTAAAGTCTTACATTGACAAGAGCTATATAGACCAACTCACTAGAGGGATAAACCAAGATATTACAAAGTATCTAGCCATATGTGCGTTAGTTATGTTGATTTTTACCCTGATCTGTTTAAAGACTCAAATTGACCCTTTGATTAAGCTAAAGGATTTGATGGAAAACCTCGCGGGGCATGATGCTGATTTAACTCAAAGAATTGAGTTAAGACGTCGAGACGAAATTGGGCAAATATCTCGCTCGGTAAACAGCTTTATAAACAATCTTCAATCACTATTTAAAGGCATATCTAGTTCCAATTCAGCCCTTAACCAAGCTAGGGATAATCTAGATAATCAGAATGATAGCAATATAACAACCATCGCTAGTTACGGGGAACAAAGCCGAGTTTTAACAGCAGCTATTGAAACGATTAGGGAGTCATCTGTTGAGATTCAACATCGTTCTGAAGAAGCTATGCAGCAAACTAGGCAAGTTATAGGTAATGTTAGCAGTGCCGTAGATAAAGGTCGTAGCGCTGAAAGAAACGTAAATACTTTGGTTGAAAACACCAAGAATATTTCAGTATCTATGGAGGTGATGGACAGTGTTTCGAAAAGCATTAGTAGTATTCTTGATACTATCCAACAAATAGCAGACCAAACTAACTTGTTGGCTCTGAATGCCTCAATAGAAGCAGCCCGAGCCGGTGATGCAGGAAAAGGCTTTGCTGTTGTTGCCGACGAGGTAAGGCTCCTAGCTTCTAAAACTCGTAGTTGTACGTCACAAATCGATCAACTATTAATTCAATTTTCAGACTCATCTAAGCAAATAAAAGATCAGATGAAAGGGGCATTGGAAAGTTGTGATGTAAGTAAGTTTACGACTCTGGATGTAATTAAACAGATTAAGTTAATCCAAGATTCAGCCAAGCAGATCAACGATATTAATGAGTGTATTACGCAAGCTTCTAGCCACCAATGTCTTGTTATGAAAGCGCTTAGTGCTGAAGTAGAGCAAACAAACTCATTAACACAAGATATTACTCATAGTGCAGATGAAATATCTGCAATAAATAGAGAATTTCGGCGGGTATCCGATGAACTAACAAGTAGTGTCGTGCTATTTAAAGTTTGAATATTTATTTTTAGTTAATGTTTACCCGCAAATTTATGCGTAATACATAGCAGTTAGTTTTTTAAATTACTTAATATTTCTAAATCGATAGCTCCACTTTTCTCACTGTTTAGGTAAACGTTTACCTTTAGGTTGGTGTGTTAATGAGTGGAAAGTAACGCTCGGTTATAAAAGGAGAGCAAATGAATAAGATCTTAGTCACTGGTGGTATGGGGTACATTGGCAGCCACACATGTGTGCAAATGATCAACGCCGGTTTAACCCCGATCATTTTAGATAATTTGTGCAATAGCAAGCGGGAGGTGCTGGCGCGCATTGAACGCTTAACTCAACAACAGCCTATTTTCTATCAGGGCGATGTTCGGGATCGTAGTATTTTAGACAAAATATTTAGTGAACACGAGATTGACTCAGTGATTCACTTTGCCGGTCTAAAGGCGGTAGGGGAGTCAGTCCAAAAGCCTTATGAGTATTATGACAACAACGTTAATGGCTCTTTAGTACTCATCGATGTGATGCGCAGTGCTGGTGTAAAGAGCATTGTTTTTAGCTCATCAGCTACTGTATACGGTGAGCCGAGTGAGATTCCGATTAACGAAAATACTCCTACCGGCGAAGTAACCAATCCATACGGGCGCAGCAAATATATGGTGGAAGAGTGCTATCGAGACATTCAATTAGCCTCACCAGATTTAAGCGTAACTTTGCTGCGTTACTTCAATCCTGTGGGTGCTCATCCTAGCGGCACAATGGGTGAAGACCCTCAAGGGATCCCCAACAACCTAATGCCTTTCATTGCTCAGGTAGCAGTAGGGCGACGCGAAAGCTTATCTGTATACGGTGATGATTACCCAACGCTAGATGGCACTGGAGTGCGAGATTATATTCATGTAATGGATTTGGCCGATGGTCACCTCGCTGCATTAAGTAAAGTTGGCGAAAAAGCGGGCTTGCATGTCTTTAACTTAGGCACGGGTAAAGGCTGCTCGGTGCTGGAAATGTTGAAAGCCTTTGGTGAAGCCTGTGGCAAAGATATCGCTTATAAAATTTGCCCGCGTCGCAGTGGTGATATAGCTGAAAGTTGGGCTTCGACTGATAAAGCGGAGCAACAGCTTGATTGGAAAGCGATGCGCAGTGTTGCTGATATGACTACAGATACTTGGCATTGGCAATCTAAGAACCCTAAGGGTTATGACAACTAAAATCAATATAAATCAGCGCCTTATAATGGGCGCTTTGAATGGAGTTATCCCTATGTTAGACACAAACTTTGACCCCACCGAGCATCCGCATCGCCGTTATAACCCCTTAACCGGACAGTGGACATTGGTGTCGCCTCATCGCGCCAAGCGCCCTTGGAGTGGCCAAGATGAAGCGCCGTCAACCGCCACCCTGCCCAGCTATGATAAAGACTGCTTTTTGTGTGCCGGCAACACTCGCATATCGGGTGATAAAAACCCTGATTACACCGGTACCTATGTGTTTGGTAATGACTTTGCCGCACTGATGACGGATTCCCCCAATGTACCTGAATCTAGCGAACCTTTATTCACCAGCATGGAAGCACGGGGTTTAAGCCGCGTGATTTGTTTCTCGCCAGACCACAGCAAAACCTTGCCAGAATTATCACTAAAGGCGATTCGTAGCGTTATAGATACCTGGAATGAACAAATTGAAGAACTAGGGAAAGACTACCTATGGGTACAGGCATTTGAGAACAAGGGTGAAACCATGGGGTGTTCGCAGCCTCACCCTCACGGTCAGATCTGGGCCAATAGTTTCTTGCCTAATGAGATAGAGCGCAAAGACAAACACCTGCGTGACTATTTTCAACAATACGGCTCTAACTTACTGATGGATTACACTGCCAAAGAACAAACCGACGGCAGTCGCACCGTAGTGGAAACCGAACATTGGTTAGCAGTTGTACCGTATTGGGCGGCTTGGCCCTTTGAAACCATGTTACTGCCGAAAATCCACATTCGTCGTATGAGCGAGCTAAGTGATGAACTGCGTGACGACTTATCGCTAGCTATTAAAAAACTCACTAGCCGTTACGACAACCTGTTTAAGTGCTCATTTCCCTACTCTATGGGTTGGCACTATGCGCCGTTTTTCAAAGAGGGCGATACCTCAACCGAACACTGGCAACTGCATGCCTTGTTCTACCCACCGCTATTACGCTCAGCTAATGTGCGTAAATTCATGGTGGGCTACGAGATGTTAGCTGAAAGCCAGCGTGATTTAACAGCTGAACAAGCCGCAGAAAAACTGCGCGCCTTAAGCGACGTGCATTACAAAGAACAATAGAATTAAGGAGCTACGAATGACCCAGCGTCAACAACACCTCATCGATACGGTCAGCAATGCCTTTGTCAATATGACTGGCTCGGCCCCAGCAAAGCTAATTCAAGCCCCTGGGCGAGTGAACTTGATTGGTGAACATACCGATTACAATGACGGTTTTGTGCTGCCGTGCGCCATTGATTATCAAGCGGTAGTGGCAGCATCTCGAAGAAAAGACAGTATCGTTCGAGTCATGTCGGTGGATTACGATAATCAAGTGAATCAGTTTGATATCAGTCAGCCACTGCAGTTTGATGAAACCTGCATGTGGGTGAACTACATTCGCGGAGTGATTGATTGCTTACTAAAAAAGGGTATTTCTTTGGGGGGAGTGGATATTGTCGTGAGCGGTAATGTGCCACAAGGCGCAGGCTTAAGCTCATCAGCGGCCCTTGAGGTGGTGATAGGTCAAACCTTTAAAACTCTGTTTTATTTGGATATCAGTCAACAATTTCTTGCTTTAGTTGGCCAAGCAGCAGAGAACAACTTTGTGGGTTGTAACTGCGGCATAATGGACCAACTTATCTCCGCGGAAGGCAAAGCTAATCACGCATTACTGATTGATTGTCGCTCGCTAGCAACCCAAGCAGTAGCCATGCCAGAAGATATGGCGGTGGTAATTATTAACTCCAACAAAAAACGCGGCTTGGTGGATAGTGAATACAATATCCGTCGTGAGCAATGTGAGGCCGCCGCTAAAGGTTTAGGCGTGAGCTCATTGCGTGATGTGAGTGAAGCCATGTTCGCGGAAAAGCAACACACACTCGACCCGCTGGTCGCCAAGCGTGCTCGCCACGTTATTACTGAAAATACGCGCACTTTAGCCGCCGCAGAAGCACTAAAAGCCAACGATATGGCCAGCCTCAGTGTATTGATGGAACAGTCTCACGCTTCGATGCGCGATGATTTTGAAATCACCGTACCGGAAGTTAATAGCATTGTAGACATTGTAAAACAAGTGCTTGGCAACCAAGGTGGCGTCCGCATGACGGGGGGTGGCTTTGGTGGCTGCATTGTGGCATTGATGCCGCCACAATTGGTTGACAAGGTGTGCCAGGCTGTGGAACAACAATACCAAACAATGACTGGCCTAAAAGAGAGTATTTATGTGTGTAAAGCAATGCCTGGTGCAGGAAAGCTTTAAGTGATGAAGAGCTAGCAATATAGGGCGACCTATAGGTCGTTCTATATTAAATGACTAAACTGCTCGCTATGACCTTTAGTTACCATGAGGGGGGATAGGGAAGGCATCCTACACAAGTAAATAAACTTGGAAAGGCATAAAGGAGTAGGAGCCAGACCCTTTCCCTATAGAAACCATGTTTATATTTGCCATAAACTTATAATTTAGGGTCTATTGCTCCAGAAAAAGCGCCCCTAAGCCCGTTCGAATTCTAAGTGGGCAGGTAGTGGCAGTGCAATAGAGTCATCAGCATAAGTAAGGTTCTCCATATTCCATAGCTTATAATCCCTTGGTAATCATACTAGTACAAGTTAGTGCACATAATGTTGGGACATGTTTGTAGTATTATTTACTATTTGAATCTCGCCTTTGATTTTTCTGGCTTTGCAACTGAAGCGAGGCTTTTTGCTCTTCCTCCAGCCGCTCTAACAAGAGGTGTTTTTCCAGTTCTAATCGCTCCACGATTGACTCAAGTTCTTCTATTCTGTCATTTTGACGACTAAGGTGAGTTTTGTGACTTTCTCTGGTTCTGTTTCTAACGTAACTTTTAAGAGAGGCTTTGTTTCTGTGTGTCATGTCCAATGACACCTGAAGGGCTACTGCGTTTTCTTCCTGGGAAAATCCTAGCTCTCTGTTTATATCTGTTTGCAGCGCTACTCGTTTATTGGCGTAACGGTGGCGCAGCCCATAAATACTTCTTCCCTTTGGCCAGCCGAGTTTATTTGTCACAGAGCTAAAGGTTTTAGTAATTTGTTCGGGGCTTAGTGGTCGGCCATTCTTCGGGTTTAAGAACAAGTGCCCTTTAGGGTTTGAAATTCCAGTTTGTTCCACAAAAGGTGATAGTTCATAACTAATGAATGCGGCTATGTTCATTGCGAGTGTTTGCGGGAATTTGAGAGGCATAGAATTATCTCCCTTCTGCCTTAAGGGAGTAACATCTAGGTGGGTCGAATCTGTATCGTATAGCTCTTTGGTTAAGATCTTATAAGTAAATTGGCCTTGAACTAATCCACTTAACATGATTGGTCTGGCGCCGCTGCCATCAACAATCCGAGTCATCAAAAGAAGGCTTGCCCGTTCATATCCCGTGTAATTGTTACGAATGAAATCTAGTAGCTGCTCTAGTTCGTCGTCAGTGATGGCCCGATCGATATTGTTGTTATTGGGGGGACTGACATAGAGCATGGGGTATAGCTGTTTTTGATTAGGTGCTTCCTTTTTAGATATTGCTTCATTTCTTTTTGGGAGTGCTGAGGTAATTTGGTATTCTGCGTTATCGTGTAAAGAGATACCGAGTAAATTGGGTTGAAGTCCTTTGAGCTGCGCCCAAAGGTAAAACTCGTAAATAGGACACAAATAGTCGTGATTTATATTGTTTTTGGTTACGCTCTCGAATCCTCTCCATCTTGGGTTGGATTTAGATTTTATCAATTGCCAGTCGCGATATACGAGCAGCCCCCTGTCCGTCATTTCATGCCATTTTCTCCCTTCGCTAACAAGGTGCTCAAAAAGGCTACGCATAGCTTGGCGGTAGGTGGAAACTGTACTCTGGGATTTTTCGTTGTTGATTAGTTCATTGATAAAATCAGTCGGCGGCCATAGAACCTGCCCATCTTTGCTTTGGAACAAGTAGTAAGTTTTGCTTGATATCTGTATAGAGGTTTCAAGTACTTCCATTACTCATAGCCCTTCGTTCCAAAGGGCACACCATTGAAGCGTCCAACGTCACCAAAGCCTCTCTCGACAATCTCTGAAAGATCAGTTTTATGCCCTACTAGCACTAGGTGCTGGTCGGTCAAAGTTGATAGTGTATACAGAGCCCGTTTAGACAAAAGGTTCCTGCTATTTAGGATGATAATGAGATTATTGTATTTTGAGGTTTGAGCAAGTCTAGGACTCAGGCTATAAGCAAGCCTCAAGTAAAGGCATTCTTCTTTAGTCAGTTTCTTTGTTACGCTTTTCTCAAACTTTACCTCCAAACTTCCTAAATGCTTCTGACTATTGACGTCACTACAGTACTCTTGGGCGATAACGCCCCTTGTTGCAAATGTTATCCCCAACCGAGAGTTGGTTTGGGTAAATACTACTGGGTCACCAACCAAGAGTGAATGCTCTTGTATTCGTGAACATTTCAGGCGCTTCTTATTCGAAATAACACCCTGTATTTCTCGGTTAATTCTATCCTGAGCGCTTTTTGATTCCACTATAATGGTGGCACTTTCCCCCTTGCGATAGAATTCATACCAGGCTGAGAGCGCGGATTGCTCACTCTGCTCCGAGAGGGCCATAGGCTCTATTGAAATGAGGCTAACGGGGGAAATAGGTTCTGATTGATACTTTTTCACAAGACTACTCAATGCTGCCTGAGCATTTGGTTGTAAGAGAGCATCACTAAATAATGAAAGGGGTGTTGGTCGACGGGACCCCAGCTTGAAAGGCTTATTGCCATGGTTGTTACAATATAATTGATGAAAAATCAGCCCCGGACCAGGTGGAGGCAGTTTTCTTGAATCTCCCAAAAAGCACAGCTTTACATTCTCTGGGAGTTCTTTTTGTAGTCGAAATAACATCCAAATATCCAGTATTGAAGCATCGTCAATTAGTAGAACCGTTTGCTCTTGCTTTTTGTCGTTGTAGGGTAGGAAAGAGGAGGTCCTTTTATTCTTTGGGCTACAGTGTTCACCTAGGATACCTAGGCTGTTTTTGTTTCCTTCTAATGGAGTTAACAAAAGCGCTCTGAATCCTTGAGCTGTTAGCTGATGCGCAATGGCTCTTAATATGGTCGTCTTTCCACTTTTTGAGGGGCCGTCGATAACCGGTAGTTCTGACTCAATCGAATACTTAATTGCTTGCCTTTGTCCTGCTGTTAGTGTGATTCTCTCTAGTGATTCAAATGAACTTAATAAATTTTCGTCGAATTTAATTGTTATCTCGGCTTTGCTCGTGGCTTGTTGCATTAACTTAGAGGATAAGCTCGTCTCAATCGCATTTAGCCCTTTGGATTGTATAAAGCCCGAATAGCTAGAAATCTCCAAAGATAGGTTGGATTCATCCTCTAGCGCGCTAAGGGTATCAGCATTGATTCCTATTTTTCTAAGGCCTTTCTCGACATAAGCCATGGGCAGAGCTGTGTGACCTGAATGCTCATAAGTCATATGAAGAATGTACTCTATTGCTGAGCATACCCTGCGGTTATCACTTTGCCCTATTGAGTAAGCTTTGCGAATCAGTTCGTCTAACTGTTTCCATTGCTCTGTAGCTGGCTCTGATGTATGTATAAAACAAAGAAGCCAATATGGATTCTTCTCTAAGTGTTCAATTACTCGGTTACCCCAGAAGGTGGTTAGGCAAGTTGCTGAAACAGCTGTAAGTTGTTTTTTTATTAAGTATGCCCGCAGCTCTTCTTCTCGCAGCAGTTTATTCCACCCTATTAATAGTGACTTTGCCAAAGAGATCGGCATTGCCAGCCCTGCTTTATTGCTGAGGTCGATGTGATTGGAGGAACCTAATGCTTCTACGAGAGAGTTAGAAAAGTATGTATTTAGCTTTTCCCCCCAAAAACTGTCCAACCCGGCAAAATAGGGACTATGAGTGATGTGTTCGCAAACCATATTTTGAGTTGCTTCTGATGCTACGGGCAAGCGTCGTACTTCGTTAGCAACAAACTGTATGCCGTGTTCTGGATGTTCTTCAAAATAACCATCAACTCGCCAGATGTCGTAGAGGCTAGGTTGTGCATTGCGAGTTTCACTAGGGAATTGGACTCTATGTTTTTCAGTACCCACTTTCAACCTAACGATAAGGTAGTCTGAATGGCTTCCAGCAGGAGGAAGCTCAAGAATTGCCATCACAATTCCTGTAAGCCTAGAAGTTATGCCGCTACTCTTAAGAACTCTTAGACTCATCGCTGCTTTGGCTCTCACTCATCTGAATAGTTTGGAGGAAGACGAGGGATGTAGCGTCCGGTAAGCGTCAACCATTCAAGGGCAGCTGCATCTTGTTCCAGCATCTCTAGCTTAGCCTTGGTTAGCAAAAGCTCTTGTTTGACCTGCTGGTTTTCCACAATCAACTCCTGCATTTGTTGTCGATCTTTCTCTTTGCTTGAGCGTTCTGCACAATGATCAGCTGGGGCGGACTCTTTACTGAATGATTTTTTTATTTCACTCCAGATTATCTGGAGCTCAGGGTTAGAGCTCCATGTAGAACGGGTTATGCCTAGCTGTCTCCCTATGGCTGTTTGGTTTGGCTGACCTTGGTAAGTAGGAATCATAGGGTTACTCGCTAACCATTGTCTCAGCTCTCGGACCTTTTGTTTCCCAGTGTCTTTTGAGCTTGTTCTCTTCAAACGTTTTTGTCTTTTCATTGGTTTCCGCCTGTGAAATCAATTATGTTACTTTTCAGTTGCTCTAGCTCAATGCTGATGCCTTCCCTCTCACACAAGTCTAATAAAGTTTGCCTTAACTGATTGTTAGTCGACTCTAGGGCAAGTAGCTTCGCTTGATAGTTAAGTGCGACCGTGTTTCTCCACTCTATTTCAACAGCGTGCTGGTTCTTTAAGCCTTTAATTGTTAACCCAAATGTTCGACAGCGCTCTATGAGCTGCTGGTTCTCGAGCCTGATAGAGACGAGTTCATGCGCAATGGCTTTATGATTGTTCTTTGCTTGGTTTAACGCATGCTTTAAATTAGTAAGCTCAGTAGATTTTCTATTCTGGGTCTGAAGCAGAGCTTTGTTCTTTATTCGTTCAAAAATGCTTTCTAGTGTGCGATTACCCTCGATACGCTCGCGAAGATATGATGGGGATGCCTTGTAAGTTTCTGTACTAGTGATTTTTTGTGGAATTCCAAATTTTTCTACCACTTCGGAACTATTTTTGTGGCCATTCCACCTTCTTAGCGCTGATACGCTTTTGGGGTAATACTCAAGCTTAAATTCCCCTATGGTATTTGATTCGATACGCAGTCCGTCACGCGTCCGTAAATAGGGAATTTCAGTGTTAACCCATGTCTCGAGTATTTTAAGTTTTTGCTCTACTCTCTCGATGCCTTCTCTTCTCTGTTTATCCATTTATGTATTTTCCTTCAGGTCATCGAAAAGTTGCGCGTTTCTTTTCATTGTTCTTTCATGTTGACTTATAACTCTCGCTAAACTGGTTGCTGATTCTTCTGCTCGAACTCGCTCCAAGAGACCGAACTCTTTAGTGTTTTTTGCCATATCTCGAAGTTCATTCAGGTCATTTTGCATTATATCTAGGTGTACTCTCTTCACTTGTTGGTAAGGGCACCCTTTACATACTTGGGGCTCACAAGGTAGTCGGTGAGCTTTTGGTAGTGTTGGATCTCGATGGCAGTTACTCGTGGTTTTGGGGTTATGACGATGCCCTCGCGCACTAAGAATATTTGCCATGATTTCGCTTTGTTGTTTTTTAGAGAGGTTAAAAAAGCTATCTCCATAGGTATTTTCACTTGACTTTCTTAGCTTCACACTTTTAGATAGAACTTTGTAAACGCGCTTTAAATAGGCTGGATACCTGCCTGCCATAGAGCTAGAGCCCAACATTAGACTTAAAATATCTTCAGCTGTTTTTTCTGAGCCTACCTCTCTAATGGTGTCTTCTAACGACTTGTTCTCTTCGCTAAGAACCTTTATTGATTCCACTTTATCGCTGTTAACTCTCTTGAGCTTATGATGGAGTTGCTCATGCTGCTCCCGTGCTGCTGGATCTGTTACGTACACCTCTGTGACGGTTGGATCGACGTGACCCAATTGATGACATAAGGCCAAGAGCTCGGCATTTTCGTATTGATAGTGGTAGATCACAGCATAAATACGCCTGAATATATGGCTTCCTTTCGCGTGAGTGGCCTCAGAACCCAGAGAAAAGGCTAAAAACTGGTCGCCTGTAATCCGACTAACTTTTCCTTTCGCATATTCATACTTGTATGCGTTTATGTTGAAGTTATTATCTAGTGAGAAGCGAGGCACGTGGAATAGTCCGGGATGTTCTTTGGTATCCCAAGCGTTCTTGAGTTTGAACAATACTTTTAAAGCTTCAGTACTTCCATTATTGAGAGTATACCAGTAGCGGCTCGCGTGTTTTTCGTTATAAAAACACGCCTGATACCAATTGTTATCCTCGTCTACGCAGCGAAAGTGCTCCTCTTTTGCTATGCCTATATCCGGATCTTGAATCTCTGACTTTCTGCGAGCATTGTATGTCTGAAGCATGATGTAGCAGGCTGTCATTAAAGCTGTGACGCACTCAACGACAGTCCATTTATCATTGCTCTTTTTTCCTCGAAGGTTAACATTGGTGCGAGATATATTAATGCCTAATAGCTGCTCTAATTCTTTTAACTCTTTGGACGATTTTAAGACTGAATTAAAGCGATTACTTTGAATCGTCGATCTATGTAGGTTTATGTCAACAGCAGCTCGCAGCGCTACTACTACCTCTATAATTAAAGGAGCCGCTTCGTATAACCATAAGTGTGCATTGCCAAGAATCTTAGTGATGTGTCTTACATGAAGGTTAGAAGTCCTACCCGGAGCTTTCCCTAGTTTACGTGATAGTTGATAGGGGCCTTTGAAGGGATAGAACGTCAACTTGTTTTTATCGTTGAGTGATGCCAGCTCGTTCCACTCACAGAAGAGTGTATTTAGAGATTTAGAGGATGGTTGCGCTGGAATGTCTTTGCCACTTTCGGCAAAGCGTTGTGTTACAGCCCCTCCCTTTTTCTTTAGTAAATAGGCCACCTGAGTATAAAACGCTTTTGGTACTACACCTTGCAAACTTGTAGTGCCTATTTGTTTTGATATCAAACTGGTGTTTAGAGACGCTCCATCATAGGTGATCCCCTCAAGCCGTAGCTTACTGTGCCTTATTGACATTAAATACGCTTCAAGCCTTTCAGGCAAAGAAAGCATGCTGGGTATTCCGCCTTTCTTTAGCGAGTGGCACAATTTCGCCACATCCTTCTCAGATACACTCTCGAGCGAATAATGGTCATTCAATAATGCCCATTCAATAAATCGAAGACTATTCTTGAACGTGCTTGCTACTGTCCTTGTGAATGATGGTGTTTGTTTGGCACGTTGTGCGAATGAGTCGACCTTACTTATTATTGTTTGAGCGTAATGCGGGTAAAGCAGTAGGGGAACCGGATGAGTAAAATCTCCCGTGCCAGGAAGCCAATAAGTGGATAAGTCTATCTGAAAATTATCGCGGTTAGGGGCGTTTTCCAGAGCGTTACTGATGATTAGTTGAGTCCCAACGATTTCTAGCTTTTCATCATGTACGTACAATTGACTTGCTGAGTCCTGAATACGGTCTGATTGAGCATCGGCAAAATCGCGAATTCCCGCAGAGGTCAAGTATGCTTGATTCATAGCAGCCCCTCTGATTCTGAGTGTAGTGCCTGTTCGGCTTCAAAATAAAGCTCCGGTGCTGACGCCTTCACATAGCTTAACAATCCAAATACGAATCTCATTTCTGGGGCGATGTATTCTTCGAAATAATCTTTGGTGTACCGAGCAATTAGAGTATCTCCCCTTTCCACATACCACCGCTGTTTTCTAAGTGTATTTGCTAACTCTTTTGGACCAATAAATACTTTGTTATGAGGGCATCCATTACCGGTGTGGCACCTTCTTCCACTGCATAGCTTCTGAGCAGCGCTCGCTTTATCAACAGAAGACCAAATATCGTTACAGCTGGAACCATCAGGTAGCAAAAACCATTGTGGAGTAGGCTCTTTAGAGTCAGGTTCTGAAAACAAAAGAACGTCAATGTTCACCTCGCGTAGGCCATAAGGAACTAGGGAAGCTTCACCTGCGAACCTAAACTGTACTGACGCTTCAAGGCGACGCTGAAATTCGGCATTGTTAGCATCAAAGAATGCTCTTGCTAGTGGGTGATCGGCATACCCTGCTGTGGTAAGCAACTGAGAGTGATTTCGCTCTTCTTGGCTCTTTCTGATATCTCCATCTATACCTAACCGGAGTTTGATCATGTGCTTTGATAGCTGTTCAATTGTAAATTGAGGTAAGTGGTGCTTTTTGATGAAGTCTTTGCGATCTCTTTGGGAAAGAAACGTCAGACCTTTTGAAAAAGGGGTTTCCCAAATGCACTCAGTGGTAAACCCTAGCTTGTTCATATTGCTTGTATGGTGAATTAGCAACTCAATAACTTGTCGGACCTCATGGTCGATTACAGTGACTTCAACAGGTTTTGTACTTTTCCCAACTTTACTTTTGTAACCTTGGATGAAGAAACTAGCCGACGGAAGTGACTTCGGAAGATCTTCAACTTGTAATGTTGCTATAGCATCTTTGTTCCATGATGTATGAATACTTATGCGCAAGAAGCAGCAAAGCAAAACTTGCCTTGGCAGTATGAATGGACTCCATAGAAACGAAGACATCCCAGAGCCAGTAGCACCAAACCAGTGTTTAAATTCTTCAGGAATGAGTTGCGACTTCCCCGCACAATAAACATGTTGTTTAGAAGGAGTTAACACTCTTAATTGTAAATAAGCCGCAAGTAACTGGTCTGAGCCATACGTATTGATTAACGTTTTCATTTCGTTTGTACAGGAGCGGCTATCTGTGGCCCTCTCTTTAACTGTGTTCCAAAGGGACGTTGATATGCTGTAACGAAAGCGTTCCGTTCCTTCAATTTGTTCAACAAATGGTTCAAAACAGCTAACAAGCTCTTGATAAAGCCCTATCTCTAGCTCGCAAGCTCTACATATGGCATCGGTCGGTGCTTGATAGTATTCATTCAGTTTTTCTTTTAGTTGTGAAACCGTGGCATGCTTAGTGATGATAGGGTGTGGTATAGGAGAGCCGTCGGAGTCAATGGGCTCGATAAGCTCACTGTAGGCTCGTTCTTGTCGAACAGAGAAGCGCGTTCGGAATCTGCATTCGCTAATTTTAATGCCAGTTGAAATCTGTCCGCCAAAGTCACTTAGGAACCGGCGAATTAGCTCACTTGTTTTACCTTTATAGTTACTTTGTTGGTCGTCAATGATGTCTTCCATTCTTTTGAGCCCCAGAACAACCTGCCTAATTGTCAGTTCTGATGAAGGGCTATTAAACAGAGTTATTAATGGCAAGTTTCTTTGACCTTTATCCATATTGACGACTTTTGAGAAGACGCAACCGACAATTCGATTGATAGATGCCACGAAATAGCTTATTTCGGAGCTAAAGAATGGAGCAATTTCTGACGAATTTGCTGCTTTGGTAATAGATGTCATTAGCAGCCCATGGGAGCTCAGGTAGCCACTTAATGAGGTGATGCTTCTTTCTATAGTACTTTGTCTTAATCTGCCATTAATTTTTGTCTTTACTTGAAAGGTAACTATTACTTTAGAGTGTAATTTTGAAAGTGCGAAACGACTTTGAAATCCTGAATCAGATAACAGCCTCCCGTCTGAAGTACGCTCATCGTTTATAGTAAGTAGCTTCCAAAGAGTATTGAAGTGTTTCTCGTGATCAAGGCTACTATTTAACTCGAGTATATTCTCGATTGTTCTTAAGCAAAGCAGGAGCTTATTTCTTGGACAAGTGGTCAGCGATTCTCCTAAAAAAGACATCATGCCTATTGTGGGAGCTTCGTTTAGGTTAATAACTATGTGTTCAATCGTTGTTAGCAATATTTGAAGCTCTGATATTTCAAAAGGTTCACTTCGAGATCTACGGCTGGCAGTTTTTAGTGCTTCCGTGAGTACGCCTCCTTCTCGGAATAAAGGAGGGCATAAGTATGTATTTACCTCTAAATATGGTTGGGAGTTATCTGAATTTTGATAGAACAATGGTATAGGCTTTGGGCATATTGTATTTCCTTCTCCATCAAAGCGAGTTCTAAAACCCGAAACTTTTAGTAGTTTTGAAGTAAACTGTGTTCCGCCCCAATTTCCCAAGAATCCTCTAAATTGCATACTAGGCAGATTAGGCTTTATTGGACCTTTTTCCTCTAGCAAAGACTCTAGCTCAATGAACCCGTGAAGCACGCTATTAGCAGTAAGCGCAGATACGGATGAATTGAGTAAGTGCTTTAATGAGCTAGCTTTGTTTTTAGATATATATTCGAGGGTATTCTTAATTCCTATAGCCTCGGAATACTGTATCCGGGTTGATTCTGATGATTTTAGGCAATGGTATAGCAGGCTATTACGAAGCATTAAACCAGGTAGATGAAACCCATCAAATACAACGAGTTGTCCGCCTCTTTTTTTAATTTTGACTTTTTGAAATGTAATTAATTCTGAGGGAGGGCAACTCTTACCCGAAACTTTTTTCATTGTTTGGGCGGTTGATATATTAGTGAAGCAATTCGGTTTTACATCGTCAGCAATGACATCAATATATCGATTTATAAAAATCTGCAGCGAATTGCTCAGTACGTGGCCGGAAGGTATTCCTATCATCGCATATTCTATTTCGCGATATGCGAGATATAGTTGATTGAAATGTAGTTTCGATGGTCGCGTGGAGAGCGCTTTGTACACATTAGGAATATCCTCCTGTAGCAATAAATGTCTTAGAGCTTTGCTTATGGAGACTCTAATTTGGTAGCTATCTTTAGCTTTGCTTCCAGAAGCGAGTACATCCCAGTTGGAGCGAATAAAACAGAGATTAAGAATTCCCCCTGAGCGATTAAGTTGGCTCAACTCTTCATTCTCTGGGTGTACTATAGGGATGGCCTTTTCCCGGTGATTTTCATTTGGGTAAGACGTGGCTCTAGCCAAGGATTCTCTATCATTGAGTCTTTTATTTCTAATTGTGTTTTCATAGACTCGTTGAATCTGTTTACCTGACTCTGAGTATTTTACAAGTACCCTGAAAAAGGCCGAACGCATTTTTTTATTCCCAGCGAGAGTATCAACAGCATACTCAACGCTAGTGTTGATCACTTGTTCATCATCTTTTTCTTTCGCTCCGAATATGTAAGCGCAGTTGGATGCGGCTTTACCCGTAGAGTTCAGTTTGTTTACAGCTTTACGGAATAAGTTGAAGCGCCCATAGGTTATAGGGCGCTTCATTGAACTCTTGGATAAGTTTGCGACAGTTTCTGATAGGCGAGAGTTAGCGCTAGAATGGTTATCAATATACATACAGCGTGACTTCTTCTGAGAAAACGCCACCAGCACACTCTCAACACTGGTTATACCGTTATTTTCCGTTTCATTAGCAACATGCTTTGAGAATCGGCTGATAAATTCATGCTCGTTAACCGTAAACCCATTACTAATCGCCCCTCCAATGGACAGAAGGCTTCTAAATACACGACTTTTTTGTTGAGGACATTTTGAATTAGAGTTCTTAAGAATATCTTCCATTTCCTTTAGACCACTTCTTAACACTATTGGCGAAATAGAGCTCGGTTCAGTTGTTAGTAGCTTTCTAAGACTCTCTAGTTTCTTAGTTCTGGCGATAGTTTCTAATGTTGATTTCCAGGACAAGACATCATAGTCGGGTTGTGTTTGTTTTTGAGCCTTATTTAAACTCTCATCTAGTAGCCCTCCTTCAAGCATTAACTGCGAGTAGCGATCTGGGTCGAAAACAACATACGCTTTTCTATAATTGCTGCCTTTCACCCTTACAGCTCTTATATTTTGCGCTGAGTTGGCTACATAAGATGTGCTTTTTTCACTATGAGGCCACATAGAGGTATATCCGCATATCCCTATGGGGGTTCCCTCAGACATTCTAAACTCAGTTTCAGCTGCAAATGTGCGGAATGCAGAACTAGCTTCACGCCATTTCTTAATAGGCGAAGACGCTAGTAAGTATTCCAATTCTCTGTAAGCAAGAATTACTGTTTGAACAGATACTTGTTTCTGTGGTTTTAATAGCAACCTTTTTAGCTTTAGGTTTCTGAGATTTTCATAAATCGTATTAAGCGCTTTGTTTAAGCTGAATGCCGAGGAGGTTTTGAGCTTTTTTTGTTCTAGTGTCAGGAGCAAAGAGGCTAGTAAGCTATCGCTGGCATAGCTTATTTTTGTAAGCTCTTCTTCGCTAGCTACTATTTGGTATAGATTATCGTCACTTTTTTTGCAGCTGAACATAAGGGGTGCCTTGTGTATGCCTTGTTTATGCCTTGAGTGCATAGATTTTTTATATTATAGATTGAATATCCAACAAGTTATGAATTGTCGGTCAGTCTTGCTAATATAAATATGGCACACCCTAAGAGCTTGTTAGCAATGGCTGCCGCACTAGAAATGGTCGTGGAGAAAGGCATTTACGACAAAATTATTGTCACTAGAAACACCCCCGAAATAGCAGAATCAATTGGTTTTTTACCCGGTACCGAAGAAGAAAAGATGGCCCCTTGGTTAGCGGCTATTACCGATACGCTAGAAGTGTTGCATAAACATGATGAGTCAATGTCAGGCTCAATGAACTACATAATGGAAAAAGCCAATATTCAGTTTAAATCGGTCAATTTCATGCGTGGGCGGAGTATTCAGAATGCGTTTGTGTTTTTAGATGAGTGTCAAAATTTGACGGCTTCTCAGCTTAAAACCATTATTACTCGCTGCGGAGAAGGAACCAAATTGGTATGCTGTGGCAACTTAGCGCAAATTGACAGTAACTATTTGTCGGCGGTTACGTCTGGTTTAACCTATATTGTTGAGCGGTTTAAAGATTTTGATGGCAGTGCAAATGTTTACTTAAATGGTGTGGTTAGGAGCCGTTTAGCCTCATTTGCAGAAGAGAAACTATAGAAGGTAAAAGATGATTGGAGACGCAAACAAACGTGCATTTCACCGTATGTTGATTGATGCTGAACTACGGATTTGGGTTGGTCAGCAAAGCTATTCCGGTGTATGTAAAGACTTAAGTGCTACCGGTATGGGGATTAGCCTAAAAGGGGTGCAACTAGCTTTAGGTGATGAGGTCGAAGTCGCGCTTAGTGGCGAAGGTGTCGCTCCCTTTAGCGCTAAAGGAAAAGTCGTTCGCTGTAACGGTGATGTGAATGTCGACTGTGCGATTGAGTTTACTTCTCTGTCTTAAATTCCGGTGCTGTCCAGTTCATTCGTTGGTAGGTGTAAAAGCCTGCGCGAATGTACTGGGCACTGGTTTTAGCTACCTCTCCTAACTTATATAAGGCTGGTCCGGTTGGTTCAGCTAATACGTATTTTCTTCCGTTTATCTCTACGGTTTCATCATCTGCTCGCGGCGCAACGGATATCGCCAATAAGGCATGATTGGGCACATAAATAATGACCACATCTAAACGTGGGAACACGGTCTTTAAAGCGCTAGCGATTAAAGTCGTTTTGCTGTCACAGTCGCCTAGGTTGTTCCTAATGACCTGAATGGGTGTAAGGTAGCCAGCCCCGCGTAAGTTATCTCTCGATCGCAAGGGGTTATAGGGAATCGACTGAACAAAACCCAGTAAATAGTTGGTAACTTCTCGAGTATCTGACTGTTTATCACCTAATGCATGTAAACTATTACTCAACCAACTAAACAGGTATTGCGCGCTTTCATGGGCAAACCGATTGTGGTCGGGCATGATTCCTACTTGGCCATCAGCCGTCTTTTTTTCTACAAAGTACTGTTGTGTTAAATAGTCTTGATAATGTTGGTTTATTTCTTCATTTAGGCTGGCTGCTAGTTGCTTAAGTAGGGCTTGGTCATTACCTTTTAATTGATAATTGAGCTGACCATTGTCGCTACTAAAGTTAACTTGGGCGCGTTTAGGATCAATATTATTTACACTCGCTTTTAGCTGAGCTAATACGTATTGCTGTGCGTGTTTGGGTCGATATTGGATAAACTTGGTGAGTTTGTGAGGATAGTTGAGTAGCTCAAATTGAAGTTGCTGTTGCTGGTGTTGTTGGTCATTCCAAAGGTAGGCGTAGTGCCCTGCGTTACGTTCAAAGCGGAGTTGTTCAGCTTGGCTAAACCCAGAGAATAAGCCGGAGAAAATGACTAACAAGCTTAAGCGTATCATCATTTACCTCCGGTCTTTTATTGGCAATTAGCTAAGTTTTGATTGCTTTTGTTTAGCGATCTGCTCGGCGCGATGGATATGATTTAACACATGAACGAAGGCCTTGGCGGACGCTTCAACAATGTCGGTGGCTAGACCCATACCGTGATATTTACGCCCTTGGTAGTTAGCAACAATGTCTGCTTTACCTAAAGCGTCTTTAATATCTGATTTTTGCGCGGCGCTGGTCCCACCGCCAGCGGCTTCAATGGTGTAATCATCAATCTTGATATCATAGCCCGTTATTTTTCTTAAACAGCGATAAGCCGCATCAATAGGGCCGTTACCGGTGGAGGCTTCAAGAATAGTCTCCTCTCCAGCAATGAGTTTAACTGTAGCAGTAGAGACCACATCCGAGCCACTTTGGGCACTTAAATACTCCAAACGGTAATGCTCTGATTCATCTTGTAGATTGTTGAAAAATACCAATGCTTCTAAGTCATAATCAAATACTTGGCCTTTACGGTCTGCCAACTCTAAGAAGCTATCGTATAGTTCATTTAAGTCGTAATCATTTTCGCTGTAACCTAATTCAGCCATGCGATGTTTAATCACATGGCGGCCCGAACGTGAGGTAAGGTTTAAGCTGTTTTTATTTAAACCTATGCTTTCTGGTGTCATGATTTCATAGGTGTTTTCGTTTTTCAGCATGCCATCTTGGTGAATACCAGAGGAATGAGAAAACGCGTTGCTGCCAACAATGGCTTTGTTCGCCTGCACAGGCATATTGCATAGGTGGCTAACTAATTGGCTAGCACGGTAAATCTCTTGTGATTTAATATTGGTGGTTAAGCCGCCTAGTTGATCTTTTCGTGTGTTGATGATCATCGCCACTTCTTCCAGTGAACAATTACCCGCGCGTTCTCCAATACCGTTTAAGGTACATTCAATTTGCCGCGCGCCTTGCTGTACCGCTGCGATAGAGTTGGCCACCGACAAGCCCAAATCATCATGGCAGTGCACTGAGATAATGGCTTGGTCAATGTTGGGTACGCGGTTGAATAGTTGAGTAATGATGCCACCAAACTCGCTAGGTACCGTGTAGCCCACGGTATCGGGAATATTAACGGTAGTTGCCCCTGCTTTGATAGCGGCTTCAACCATGCGGCATAGGTTATCAATAGGAGTACGGCCTGCATCCTCACAAGAAAATTCGACATCGTTAGTGTAGTTACGGGCATGTTTTACCGCTTTTACCGCCATATCTAATACGTCGTCAAAACTACGTTTAAGTTTGCTTTCTACATGCACAGTAGAGGTGGATATAAAGGTGTGAATACGGAAGGCTTCAGCGACTTTTAGTGCTTCGGCTGCCACATCAATGTCTTTAGGCAGGGCGCGAGATAGTGCACATACCGTTGAGTTTTTGATTTCCCGAGCAATGGTTTGCACCGAATCAAAATCGCCGGGCGAAGAGATAGGAAAGCCAACTTCCATAATGTCTACACCTAAACGTTCCAGGGCAAAGGCTATTTGCAGCTTTTCTTTCACGGTTAAACTGGCTGCTAGTGCTTGTTCGCCATCACGTAAGGTTGTATCAAAAATTTTGACTAGATCAGACATTAATTAATCCTTGTCTATTGTTATCTGTGTTTGCCTAACAGCATGCGTAGTCGATTAGGTTTATGATTAGTACGACATATTTAAAGTGCACACGTTTGTGGCTATTTTAGCAAGCTCACATCTTACTGGTTAAGCGTAAATTGAGCTAGCCACTTACGCGATAAATTAATAGGAGTGTTAGGCGTGAAGAAAACAGCAATAGTACTGGGTGCTACAGGCCTAGTTGGACGCGAGTTGGTGCGACAGTTACTTGATGATACTCGTTGGGGAAAGGTAGTGGTGGTTGCCCGCCGTGGCCTAGATATAAAAGCTGAAGCGCTGGAAGAACATTTGGTAGATTTTGACCACATTGAAGATTGGCAGTATCTGCTACAAGGTCATAGTTTGTTTATCTGTTTAGGTACAACCCTCAAACAAGCAGGCAGCAAACAAGTGATGCGGCAAATTGACTTGGATCTGCCTATACAGTTAGCCACAATCGCCAAGCAACATCAGGTGCAAGACTGTTTAGTTATCTCGTCACTAATGGCTAATGCAAATTCTTTTGCTTATTACCTACGCTTGAAAGGTGAGCTTGAGCAACAACTCGCGAGTTTACAATTCGAGCGCTTAATGATTTTTCGCCCCGGCCCTCTGCTGGGAGAGCGTTCAAGCCCGCGGTTTTCTGAGCAGGTGGTAGCAGCCATGCAGCCCTTATTTGGTTTTACTTATTCACCACTGAAGGCTTGGAGAGGTATTCGGGCAGAAGATCTTGCGCAATTAATGATAAGCAAAGCCAATAGTTCCACGGTTGAACGGCAGCAGGTTTTTGAAAAGGAGACGCTATTTAGTTAAGTCTAAGGGGCCGCGTATCTATCGGTTTATCTCAAACTGGTCGCAAGCTAAGCCTTCTGTGTCATCGTTTTGTCAATTTTCTTTCATTTCCCGGTAAAGCAACTTATCCAATCTTAGCGAAGGCACTGAGAAGGAGAGTTGTATGTTACAGCGACTAAACCGGTGGGATTACGCCATATCAGCCACATGTTTGGGGCATCGTTTCAATCGACAGATTGCGAGTATGGCTAAGGTAGTTTCTCATTCAGGAGATGGTTATTACTATGCACTTTTGGGCGGGGCGATTGCTTTTAGCCCTTTTGCCGCCCCTTTTTTAAGCCTAGCGCTACCTGCTTTTGCTTTAGAGTTACTGGCTTATTTATTGCTAAAGCAAATTTTTCGCCGTGACCGCCCGCAATCACTTCCGGTATTTATTTGTCCCTCAGATCGTTTCAGTTTTCCCTCTGGACACAGTGCTGGGGCTTTTGTTATGGCTGCGTGCGTAGCTGAGGTGTTCCCTTCTTGGGCTATGTTGGCCTTTTGCTGGGCTGGCTTAATTGCGTTCTCTAGGGTGTTGTTGGGAGTGCATTTTGTCAGCGACGTCATTGCTGGGGCGTGTCTAGGTCTAGTCATTGTTTATAGTTTAATTTAGGAAGTGACGATAATGCGGATTCTTTATGGTGTTCAAGGGACGGGTAATGGCCATATTACTCGGGCACGTTTGCTTTGTTCTGCATTGAAAAAGCAGGGAATTGAGGTCGACGTATTAATGTCGGGCCGAGTGGGAAAGCAACCAGAGGTGGCTGAGTTTGGTGAATATCAACGTGTAAAGGGGATTAGTTTTTATCACCGCCACGGCAAAGTAGATAAGTGGGCGACCTTTCGGCATTTGGCGCTGGTTCGTTTTGCTCATGACGTAACCAGCTTGGACCTCTCCCAATATGACTTGCTGATTAATGACTTTGAGCCAGTGAGTGCATGGGCTGCAAAATTGCAGGGGCTACCCAGTCTCTCTATTTCGCACCAAGCGGCATTTTTGCATGACATACCCACCAAAGAAATGGGCGTTTGGAGCAAACTGTTAGTGCGTTATTTTTCACCTTGTAAACATAATCTGGGCGTACATTGGTGTGATTTTCAACAAGCAATTATCCCGCCATTGGTTGAGCGCTTAGAAAACATCAGCAATAACGGCAGTATCTTAGTGTATTTACCCTTTGAGACCTTGGAGCAAGTATTACCGCTATTACGTCGATTTACCGGTTATCAGTTTGTCTGCTTTCATCCTGCTATCACTCAGCCAAGTCAGGATCAAAACGTTCAATTGCGGCCGATTGATAGAAAAAGCTTTTTAAGCGCGCTAAGTCAATGTGCGGGGGTGTTCTGTAATGCCGGGTTTGAGCTACCGTCGGAAGCTATGGCTGCCGGCAAAAAAGTACTGGTGAAACCCTTACTCGGTCAATTTGAACAAGTGACCAATGCCTATACTTTACACAGCCTTGGCTTGGCGCAGGTGGCGGAAAGCCTAGAGCCCTATTTATTAGATTCGTGGTTACAGCTAGAGCAGAGTGAAGCGGTTAAATACCCTGATGTTGCCGCTGAACTGGCCTTGTGCATTCAATCTGGTGAATGGCAAGATTTGTTAGTGATGGCCAAGGCAATGTGGCAACAAGTGAGTTACCCCGCAGCAAGCCAATTATTAATGGCAAATATAGACGCTGATAAATCAACAAGCAGGAATTCATGGACTAGAATTAAAGTGTCTGGCTAGCCTATTAGGGAGGAGGAGACATGCGATTTACAAATGAAGATGGGGAAGTGATGGAGCTTGCGAACAATGTCACCCTGCAGGAACTGTACGATATGGGGGTAAGCATTTCGGTAAGTGAAGATTCAGACCCAGATCAGCAAATTTGGTTGACCGAAGAACATGACGCCATAAAGTAACTTTTTGAACGAAATACAAGTAAGAGCCAGTGGGTTACTTTGTAACTATCTGGCTCTTTGTTTGATTGTCGACTTATTGTTCTTAATTTCGCCGGCTTTTGTGTGACTTGTTTATATGATTTGCTGCTAAAAAGCTTAGAAAGGCGCGACAAAAGCATAGACGCTGGGGGGCAAGAAACGTTAAAGTGCTAATCTTGGAAGACAGGATTTTTTAGTCCCATTTCCCGCAACACAATGAATTTTCCCCACAATTAAAATAAATAAAGCCTGGAGGCTTGAACATGGAGAAGTTATCCGGCGCCGAAATGGTCGTCCGCTGTTTGCAAGATCAGGGTATTAAACACATATTTGGTTACCCTGGCGGCTCAGTATTAGATGTTTATGATGCGCTATTTGATAGTAGTGATATTGAGCATGTTTTGGTTAGGCACGAGCAGGCAGCTGTGCATATGGCCGACGGTTATGCACGCGCAACTGGTGAAGTAGGTACGGTATTGGTGACCTCTGGTCCCGGTGCAACAAATACGATTACTGGCATTGCTACAGCCTACATGGATTCTGTGCCTTTGGTGATATTGTCTGGTCAAGTACCAACTAGCCTAATTGGTCAAGATGCCTTCCAAGAAACAGACATGATTGGCGTTTCACGTCCAGTGGTTAAACATAGCTTCTTAGTTAAGAAAGCTGAAGATATCCCTGCTGCTATCAAAAAAGCCTATTACATCGCGGCCACTGGGCGACCAGGTCCGGTGGTGATTGATTTACCCAAAGATGTTCAAAACCCCTTATTAAAATTTCCTTATGAATACCCTAAATCCGTTAGCATGCGATCTTACAATCCTACGTTAACGGGTCACAAAGGACAGATTAAAAAAGCCGTTAAAGCTTTAGCTGAAGCCGAAAGGCCTGTTCTCTATGTCGGCGGTGGTGCCATTATGGCCGAAGCCGGTGAACAAATTAGTCAGCTGGTCGACTTATTCAATATGCCTGTTACCTCAACCTTAATGGGTTTAGGTGCATTTTCCTCAACCGATCCGCGGTTTGTGGGTATGTTAGGAATGCACGGTACCTATGAAGCAAACATGTCGATGCACAATGCCGATGTGATTTTTGCTGTTGGTGCGCGCTTTGATGATCGTGTGACTAACAACGTGGCCAAGTTCTGCCCGAACGCGACCATTCTGCATATTGATATTGACCCAACGTCTATCTCAAAAACGGTTCGTGCTGATATTCCCATTGTTGGATCCGTAGATGCTGTGATTGACCAAATGCTTGAGTGTATCGAAGAAACCGGTGCAAAAAATGATGCCGATAGCTTGAAAGATTGGTGGGCACAAGTTGACCAATGGCGCAGCCGTAAGTGTTTAAACTATGCCAAAAGTGACACGGTTATTAAGCCTCAGCAAGTGATTGAGTCGATGTATCGCGTGACTAAGGGCGATGCTTATGTCACCTCGGATGTGGGGCAGCATCAAATGTTTGCCGCCTTATATTATCCTTTTGACAAGCCGCGTCGTTGGATCAACTCTGGTGGTTTAGGCACAATGGGCTTTGGTTTTCCTGCTGCCATGGGGGTTAAGTTTGCATTTCCTGATGCAACCGTAGCGTGTGTGACCGGCGATGGTTCTATTCAGATGAATATTCAAGAGCTATCTACTTGTTTGCAATATAACGTACCAGTGGTGATTGTATCGCTAAACAACCGTTCATTAGGGATGGTTAAGCAGTGGCAAAAAATGTTCTACGATGGGCGTCAATCTCATTCTTATATGGATTCGGTTCCAGACTTCGTTAAATTAGCGGAAGCCTACGGCCACGTTGGGATGCAGGTTAATCATCCTGATGAGTTAGATGCGGCGATGGAAAAAGCTTTCTCGATGAAAGACCGAGTGGTGTTCATGGACATCATGGTTGACCCAGAAGAGCACGTTTATCCGATGCAAATTAAAACCGAAGCGATGAAAGATATGTGGCTAAGTAAAACGGAGAGAACTTAATGCGCCGAATTATTTCAGTTTTATTAGAAAATGAAGCCGGCGCGCTATCTCGTGTGACGGGCTTGTTCTCTCAGCGTGGTTTCAACATCGATTCTTTAACGGTTTCGACCACTGAAGATCCCACCTTATCACGTATGAGTATTTGTACTTTTGGTGACGAAAACACCATTGAACAAATTACCAAGCAATTAAATAAGCTGGTTGATGTACTTAAGGTTTCCGAGCTAACCGAAGCAGAGCACGTTGAACGCGAAATTATGCTGGTTAAAGTACGCGCGGCTGGCGGTGTTCGTGAAGAAGTCATGCGAACTTGTGACATTTTCCGTGGTCAAATCGTCGATGTTACCCCTAGCATGTATATAATGCAGCTGAGCGGTGATAGCGCTAAGTTGGATGCTTGTGTGAAAACTCTCGCTCAGTCTACTGAGATTTTGGAAGTGGTAAGAAGTGGCGTATGTGGCATGAGCCGCGGTGAGCGTATGCTTCGCCCTTAAACTTTCTTATCGTGAGTTAAAGACCAGCCTAGGCTGGTCTTTTTTGTTTTACAGCCAAGCTTATTGGGATTAACTGATATACTCAAACCTAGGTCGAGCTACAGGATGATAAGCCGACAGAGTTTGAACGGTGAGGAACACCACGCATGAAGTTTTCGAATAGAATTATTATTTTCACCATCAGCTGTGTTGTAGGTGCAGTGTTACTGGTGCTTCTGGGTGGTGCCTTAACCTTTAGGCAGTTAGCCTTCAATCAACAACAACACCAGTTACGTTCAGTGGTTGATGTTATTGATGGCCAATTGAGTGTGCAGCCAGACACCCCTGAGTTTGCCCAGTGGTTACCTAATTGGTTGCGGGCGCATAATATTCAAGTGTTAGAAGTTTCAAACCGAGGAGGGGTTTTATACACTTTTCGTGAGCTTAATTACAGCGGTGGAACAAATAGTCTAGTGGCTTATCGTTACCCACTGAAAGCCCATGCCGATTTTACCATTCAGATTTGGGTTGAACGTCCTTTTAAGCAGCTTAGCTACGAGCCAGAAGCCATGTTAGGCATTGTGGGCGGATTGCTGATAGTGGCATTCGGCTTGATAGCCGTTTTTCGCTGGCTAAAGAGCAGTATGTATGGTGCAGAATTACTGCAATCAAGAGGTAATCAAGTGTTAGCTGGACGGCTGCGAGATGTTAAAGACGGCCACCCCAAAGAATGGCCAAATGCAGCGAGCAAGGCCATCTGCCAGTTAATCAATGAGCTTATCGAAGCACGCCAAGAGCGTAGTCGATTTGATTGTATTATTCGCAATAATGCCTTTGTAGATGAACTCACGCAGCTCTCTAATCGGACCCATTTTTATAACCAGTTGGAAGCCGAAATTGGTGATGCAGATGCGCATACTGGCGCGGTAATGTTGATTTATTTGCGCGGTATGGATGATGTGAATTATCAATATGCGCGTAATGAAGGTGACACCATATTGCAGCAATGTGCGCAAACCTTAAAGCAATATACTCAGCGAAATATTGACGTGAATTTGGCGCGTTACAGTGGCGATGCCTTTGCTTTGTTAATGCCCTTATCTACTTTGAATGAAGCTGAAGAGGCTGCTGCAGGTATTTTAAAACAGCTAGAGCGCATCTCTTTGCCTGAGGTGGCTGATGCAGATGACTTCTTCTATATCGGTATTGCAGGTTATGAGTATGGCGATAATGCACAATTAGTGATCGAGCAAGCTGAAGATGCACTACGAGTGGCGCAAATGCAGCGGCACAATGGTTGGTTTTTAGTGGCCAGAGATCTGAGTTCTTCACAAACCGGCAAGGGGTCGGTGCGCTGGCGAACATTATTGCAGCATGTCATAAGCAATGACGGTATTCATTACTATCAGCAATCAGTGTATGACGAACATGGCGGGGTTTGTTATAACGAACTGCTGGCGCGGATTACCGACTACCAAGGGGAGGTTATCAACGCAGGGGTATTTTTACCGTGGGCCGAGAAAAGCGGTTTGCAGGTGGCCTTTGATCAGCACGGATTAAACTTTGCCATGAAATATGCCAAGTATTCGCGAACCCCTATCAGTATTAATTTGAATATCGCCACCGTGATCAAGCAGTCAGTTATGCGCGAGCTATTGCAATGGGTGTTTTCTACGCCCTATAAAGAATGCCAAAAACTGATATTAGAGTTTCCCGAAACTCAGCTCTCCAAATTAAATGATACCGAGTTATTGCGTTTAAAGGCGCTCAATAAAAAAGGCATCAAGATCGCCGTTGAGCGCGCAGGTCAACACGTAGTTAGCACTCAATACATCAGTGAACTAACACTTGAATATGTAAAATTGCATGCTAGTTTGGTCAGAGATATTCAAGTTCGCCAAGTTAATCAGCTGGCGGTAAGCTCGTTGATTGCCAGTTGTGCAGACCGGGTACAAGTGATTGCTGTTGGTGTAGAACGCAACGAAGAGTGGCGAGTATTACAACGATTGGGGGTTCACTGTGGTCAAGGTTTTTGGTTTAGTAAGCCAGAGCCGATCTAGTCTGTTGCTGATGTTTTATTTGCGTTTGATTCATTAATCGTCAGAAATCTAAATTATGTCCTCAGATAGTGGAGAAAAGGCACATATTTGTTGGCTAAGTCTTTCAAAAATAACAGAAGCGTTTACACTAAAAACTATTAAATACATGGATGCATTAAAGGACCGTAGATGGGATTGGCTTTTTGGCGGAATAAAACAGCAAAAATTCGCTGCTGTGCCTACTTGCGATCTGATCTTGTGGTTCTTGCTAATCAGCATCAGCAACTCTTCGAAGCGCCGGTCAGTTCGATTGAGCAATGGCCTGAAGCTTTTGCAACACTTTGCAAAGAGGCCCAAATCAACGGTTCTCATCAAGTTGTCTTTGTATTAGGCAGTCAATATTTTCAGCAGTTTCAAGTCGAAAAACCTAACGTTTCAGAAGAAGAATTAGCCGGAGCCGTACCTTGGACCATTAAGGATATGGTAGCAGAGCCGGTGTTAGATTTGGTGGTTGATTATTACCAAGCGCCCGTAGCGCCAATGGCAACTGAAAAGCTAAATGTGGTCAGTGTTAAAAGATCAATTGTCCAACAGGTGGTTGAAATCGCCACTCGTCAGGATATTACGGTTGAAGGCATTACTATTGAGAGCCTTGCTGCTGTTAATCTATTAGAGGTCAATGATCGTTGTCAGTTGCTATTGTGGCAGCCTAAAGGTGGCGATTTGGAGTTGACCGTGGTCCGGCAAGGGCAAGTTTGTTTTAGCCGTCAATTACGCGCCTTTTCCAGTTTAGGTAAGATGCAAGAAATAGAGTTTACCCAAACATTCTTCGACAGTTTGAGCCTAGAGCTGCAACGCTCCATCGACTATATTAGTGCCACCCTAAAATTGCCTGAAGTGAATGTGATCAAGCTAGCCATTCCTAGTCGATTTTGTGACGAAATAGCGAAACAATTGCAACAAAATCTCGGCCCTAAAGTGTCTCTATTGGAGCTATCAGCGATAGATGATAGTCAGTTCTTCTACCAAATGCCGGCCATTGGCGGCCTTCAGGAAGGGGGATTATCGTGAAAACGAGAATTAACCTTTATACCGAGGAGTTTCGCCCCAAACCAGAGCTGGTATCCTTACGTCAGGTTATGTTGTCTTGGGTACTGATCGCCGTGGTAGCGCTTGTTTGGGGGATCTGGCAGCAGAATCAAAGTGATAGCGCGGTATTCAAAGCGTCACAGCAACGCAAGTTGGTTAAACAACAAGAAGCGGAACTGGCTAAGCTTAAAACTGCCATTGAGCAACGAGCCGTTGATGTAAATTTACAGCGTGAACTTGATGTATTACAACAAGAAGTGAAACTTAAGCGACTGTTAAATCAGCGTTTACAGGGGCAGAATTATGCTAATCAAGGTTTTTCATCTTCTTTAACCGCTTTAGCCTCGATCCCAAACGAGCAAATTTGGTTAACCGAAATACAGATACAGCGTGGCAAAATGGCCTTGACGGGTCAATCTAGTCGAAGTGATGCAGTGCCAAAATGGTTGAAGCAGTTTCAAGCTTATCCAGAGTTATCCAATCAGCAATTCGCCGGTTTAAAAATCTATCGCGATGAGCAGCAGCAGCTTAACTTTAGCTTAAGTGGGTCTCATTCTGCTGATGTTGTCTTAGGAGGTCTGGATGACTGAGCAATGGTCCCATTGGCAAGCGCGTTTTGCAGCCTTAAGCTTACGTGAACGAATACTCATTTTATGTGTGGGCTTAGTGGTTGTCGGGTTTCCTGCTTACTATCTATGGTTAGAACCCGCGCTAATTAAGCAAGATAAAGCTGAAAAAGAATTTGTGCAGCTATCTAAAGCGTTAGACGATAATCAGCAGTTAATTGCCTTTAGTAAGAATAAACTGCGTGAGGATCCCAATACTGAGATCAACGTCGAACTAAAACATTGGCAATCACAGCTCAGCCAAATAGACAGCAAGCTTGAGTTGCAACAAGCTGGTTTAATTCCGGTTGAGCAAATGGCCGAAGTGCTCGAAAAGTTGTTACAAAAAAATGAAGGCTTAAGCCTAGTGGCACTAGACTCGATTGCCCCGCAAGCGGTGTTATCAAGTAGCGAGACGTCTAGTGATAGCCTTAATTTTTATCGCCATGGTATTCGCTTACAGTTAAGTGGTAGCTATTTCCCTTTGGTTAAATACTTAGAAATTCTAGAGGCTTTGCCACAGCGTTTTTTGTGGCAGCTCATTGACTATAAAGTGGATCAGTACCCTAAGGCAGATATCATCATCAATATTTATACTTTAAGCACCAATAAGGATTTCATTAGTGGTTAAGTATTCATTGCTTGCAATATGGTTAGCCTTACCTGCGCTTATGACAGTGCAGGCTGAAACCTTAAGTGACCCTACTGCGCCGCCGCGCAACCAAACTCAGTCGAAGGCTAAAAGTAAAACTTACTTACCTAGCTTGCAGGCCATTATAGTTGGTGGCGAGCAACCGGGGGCGATACTTAATCAACGCTTTATTAGTCTTAAAGATCACATCTCTGGCTACAGCCTGAGCGAAGTTCATCAAGACTACGTAGTCTTAGTTAAACAAAACCAACAATATCGAATTCAATTGGACAAGGTGTCGGTAAAACGCATCACTGTGCAGGGGCAGTAATACATGTATATTAAACGGATATTTTTAGGCATTAGCATTGTGTTATTGAGTGCCTGTCAAACCACTAAGCGCCCAGACCCTGTTGACGCAAAACAAGCCTTAAATGAAGCACAGCAGCAAACGGTAGCGCCTATAGCTGCACCTGACTTACCCGAAGAAGTGCAGGCAGAACTGATGCCAGAGCTAGCGCTGCAACAAAATGATTTGTTACAGGTAGAGCATCGTTTTGACGTAAACGCGCGTAACGTAGACGCCTTGGCTTTTTTCCCTGCATTGATTAAAGGCTCGCCATTGAGTGTGGCTATGCACCCAGGGGTTGAGGGGAAAATCACCCTCAAGCTTAAAGAAGTGACCTTAAAAGAAGCCGTTGATGTGGTGGCTGATATGTATGGCTATGACATTAAGCGCCAAGGTAAGGTATTGCATGTCTATCCGGCTGGTATGCGGATTGAAACCATCCCGCTGAATTACTTGATGCTTGAACGTTATGGATATACGCGAACGCGGATTAATTCAGGTGGCATTACCGACAGCGATGACAATAATTCGAATAACAGTTCTTCGAATAACTCGTCCAATAATAATTCATCGAATAATTCGTCGAATAACTCTAACAACAATAACAGTACCGGCTCTAATCGAAATAGCAGCTTTAATGGTACTAAAATTGAATCAGCAACAGAAACTCGCCTTTGGTACGAGTTAGAAGAAAGCCTGCGTGGAATGATTGGTATTAATATGCGTCGTGATCGCGGCAATGACACCTCTTACGCCAATGATGGGCGAATGGTAGTGGTGAGCCCACAAGCCGGTTTAGTCACGGTTAGAGCATTTCCAGACGAAATTCGCACCATTAAAACCTTTTTGAGTAAATCTGAGAAAAACTTACAACGGCAAGTGATTCTTGAAGCCAAGATCATTGAAGTCACCTTAAGTGATGGCTACCAACAAGGCATTGATTGGACCAACGCGGGTGATGTATTTGGTTCGACGGAAGTATTATTTAATAGCGTATCTCAAATCCCCGGTGATGCTATTAGCAGTATTCTTGGCGGGGGCGGGGCGTTAACCGTCACCGATGGTAACTTCCAAGCGGTAGTCAAACTATTACAAACCCAGGGTGATGTAAACGTCCTATCTAGCCCGCGAATTACCGCTTCAAATAACCAAAAAGCAGTGATTAAAGTTGGTACTGATGAATACTTTGTAACGGATGTGTCTAATACCACTATCAGTGGTACCAGTACGGTGTCTAATCCCAGTGTTGAATTAACCCCGTTCTTCTCTGGTGTTGCCCTAGATGTGACCCCACAAATTGATGATAACGGTCAAGTTTTACTGCATGTTCACCCCTCTGTGACCGATGTAAAAGAGCAGCGCAAGGTGATTAGTTTTGGTAGCGAAAGTGACAGCTTAGATTTACCGCTGGCGCAAAGTGATATTCGTGAAACAGACACGGTGATTAAGGCGCAATCAGGTGACGTTGTGGTGATTGGTGGCTTAATGAGCTCGAAGCAAGAAGAAATAGTCTCTCAAGTCCCTTTTCTTGGCGCGATACCTGGCTTAGGTGAACTGTTTACTAACCGCGCGGTATCTACCTCTAAAACAGAGTTAGTGATTTTGATTCAGCCAACGGTGGTGCAGCAAGACACCTGGAAGAATGAGCTGAAGAAGTCGCAAGAACTGCTTAATGCTTGGTACCCTGAAGATTAGTAGGCGAATGTAAGTGGCAGTATATTTAGAGTATTTTGGACTTTCTCAGGCCCCATTTGGTTTAACACCAAATACTAGCTTGTATCAAGCATTGCAACCGCATGATGAAGCAATTCAAGTGCTGCAAACAGCCTTACAATCAGGTGAAGGCTTCATTAAAGTGAGCGGTGAAGTGGGTACTGGTAAAACCTTATTATGCCGTAAACTGCTCAATGATAAATCTGAGCAATATCAGTTTGCTTATTTACCCAACCCTAACTTATCGGCCGAGCAAATACACCAAGCCTTAGCGGCCGAGTTAGGCTTGCAGCTTGATGCGTCAATGTCACCGCATAAGGTATTAGAACAAATTCATCATCAGCTGATCCATTTTGCCGGTTTAGAGCGACCGGTAGTGCTATTGATTGATGAGGCGCAGGCCTTAAGTGATGAAGCCTTAGAGGTTATTCGCTTGTTGGGTAACTTAGAAACGGAACAACGTAAGTTGTTGCATGTTGTTTTGTTTGGCCAACCAGAATTGGACCAGCGATTAGCCACTACCCAACTTCGTCAATTACGCCAGCGAATTACTTTCTCTTATCGCTTACGCGCGTTAAGAAATGATGAAATAAGCAGCTATATTCAGCACCGGTTACATCTAAGTGGCTATCGCGGAGGGCCGCTATTTACCTCGCGCTCGCTAAAAATGCTTACTCGCGCTAGTCGAGGCATTCCAAGGCTGATCAACATATTGGCTCACAAAGTATTGATGCTTTG
This sequence comes from Agarivorans sp. MS3-6, assembly GCF_054112545.1. Taxonomy (NCBI): domain Bacteria; kingdom Pseudomonadati; phylum Pseudomonadota; class Gammaproteobacteria; order Alteromonadales; family Alteromonadaceae; genus Agarivorans; species Agarivorans sp. MS3-6. Next base: position 3,058,960 of record NZ_CM134202.1, read on the forward strand.
TTACGGAAAGGGCGCCCAGCAAGTGAATGTGGCTATGGTAAAACAAGCGGTGCAAGATACTGAAGATGCTGTGTTATCGCACTACTATCGTAATCTTGTCATTGTGGCTGTCAGCATAATTAGCCTTGGACTTATCGCCGCTATTTGGTTGGGGACGCAATAATGAGCGTTATTAACCAGATGTTGAAGGATCTTGATAAGCGACAGCAAACTAATGCGCAAAATATGTCGCCGCTGGTGGAAGAGTCTGGGCGCAGTGTTCGCGCCTATGTGTTGATGGCTATCGCTTTGTTAGCACTGCTGATTTCAGCATGGTTGGCGCTGCGTTATTTTCAAAATTTAGATGATGTGAGTGATGTACAAGTGCTTAGCGAAGCGCCTGTCAGGTCCTCGGAACAGGGGCCTAATCTATCCGAGCAATTACAGGCAGTGGCTGTTGCCATCGATGTTGATTTAGCCGAAACCGATACTAGCCTTTCTGATGTAGCGCCGCAAAAAGCGGCATCTAGCGCAAGCACAATGCCAGAAATAGAAACAGAAACAGAAGCTGTGGTTGTTCAGTCTAAAGCGCCTGAGCAGTCAACCGCGGGTAAACAAGTTAGCCTTGATACTAGTAGCACAGCTAAAGCCCTTGAGCCAAGGCCAAGCAGCCAAGCATCAGCCAAACCTGCTATCGAGCCGCCTCCCATAAAGCCTAGCGCTGTGGTAGCTGCTCAAACACTCCCAGACGAGCCTAAACCTGTAGTTGAAGAGCCTGTTGTTGAGGAGAGTAAGCAACAGTCAAGTACTGTGGATACTAGCGTCAGTTTAGAAATTAAACCCTTGAAACTTAGCCGTGAGCAACAGGTTGCGCTATACACCAAGCGTGGTTTTCAGGCTTTAGACCGACATTCACCCACCGATGCCAGAGCTGAATTCTCCAAGGCCTTGCAGCTGGATCACTATGCCCATGAAGTACGTGAACAACTGGCAGCTTTGCAATTTGGTCGAGGTGACGTAAGTGCCGCGGTAAATTTGTTAGAAGAAGGGGTTCAGCTTAACCGGTCTCGTGGCTCATTCCGCTTAATGCTCGCTCGCATTTTTGTACAACAAGACAACTTACCGCAGGCGGTCTTCTATTTAGAAAGTGCCCAACCTGATGTTGCTGGCAATATCGACTATTACGCTATGTTAGCTGGTTTAGCTCAACGTTTAGACAAACAAGAATTGGCTTTAAGCGCTTATCAAACCTTAGTTAAGCATGAGCCATCAAGGGCTCGCTGGTGGTTAGGGTATGCCATTGCAAACGATAAGTTAACCCAGTACCAAGAGGCCTTAGCAGCCTATCGACAAGCTGAAGTGTTAGGGCAGCTGTCTAGTCATTCTCGCGACTTTGTCGCAGCGCGTATCCGACAGTTGGAGCAATAAATATGGCGCAACCAAAATTAAGAATGCGTTTGGGTGACTTGTTAGTTAGCGAACAAGTGATCAGTGAAGCTGAGCTAATGAGTGCCTTAGCCCAACAAAAACAAACTGGGCGCAAGCTCGGCGCAACACTGATTGAACTCGGGGTGATTGCCGAGGTTCAATTACTGGAGTTTCTGGCCCGTCAGTTGGGTATTCCCTTTGTCGACCTTGGGCAAATCGCGGTCGACGCCAATGCCGTGGTGATGCTTGGCGAAGTTCATGCGCGACGTTTACGGGCTTTGGTTATCCATAAAGACGGTGATGTACTAACGGTTGCGATTTCAGACCCCGCTGACTTATCAGCCATTGATGCATTGGCCGGCTTATTAGCACCCAACCAGCTTAAATATGTGGTAGCTAGAGAGTCTCAGGTGGTTGACGCCTTTGATCGTTTTTACCGCCGCACGCGTGAGATCGAAGGCTTTGCTCAAGAATTAAAAGAAGAATATGCCAGTGCTGATGAATTCGATATTGGCTTGGCCACCGCTGATGCACAAAGTAATGAAACCACCGTTGTAAAACTGCTGCAATCGCTGTTTGAAGATGCGGTACAAGTGGGCGCCTCTGATATTCATATCGAGCCAGACGATAAGGTACTGCGTATTCGTCAACGAGTTGATGGAGTATTACAAGAAAGTGTACTCAATGAAGTGCAGATTGCGTCGGCGATGGTATTGCGCTTAAAACTGATGTCTGGCTTAGACATTTCAGAAAAGCGCTTACCACAAGACGGCCGGTTTAATATCAAAGTACGTGGTCACTCTATTGATGTTCGATTATCAACCATGCCGATTCAGGCCGGTGAGTCGGTCGTCATGCGTTTGCTTGATCAATCTGCCGGTATTTTGTCTTTAGAGCAAACCGGTATGCCAAAAGACATCATGGAGCGGTTTCGCCGTCAGTTGCATCGCCCCCATGGCATGATCGTCGTGACTGGCCCAACCGGTAGTGGTAAAACCACCACCTTGTATGGCTCTTTGAGTGAGTTAAACCAACCCGAATCGAAGATCATTACGGTTGAAGACCCGGTAGAATACCGGTTGCCGCGGATCAACCAGGTGCAAGTCAATACCAAAATTGGCTTAGACTTTTCTAATATCTTACGTACCACCTTACGCCAAGATCCCGATATCTTGTTAGTGGGCGAAATGCGAGACCAAGAAACCGTAGAGATTGGCCTTAGGGGCGCGCTTACTGGTCACTTGGTGCTCACTACCTTACATACCAACGACGCGATCACTAGTGCTTTAAGGCTCATAGACATGGGGGCGGCAGGCTATTTGGTCGCCAGCTCCTTGCGGGCCATTATTGCTCAGCGATTAGTGCGCCGCTTATGTGAAAACTGTAAACAGCTGCACACTCCCAGTAGTGAGGAGAAGGTATGGTTAGAGCATTTGAGCCAAGATGATTTAAGTCAGCAATCTTTCTATAAAGGGCCGGGTTGTCAAAGCTGTAATTACACCGGTTACAAAGGGCGGATCGGGGTATTTGAAATGCTCGAATTAAACGAAGCGATGATGGAGTGCTTGCGCCGTGACGATCCGGATGAGTTTTCCAAGGTGGCCAAAGCCTCTGCCCATTATCGCCCCTTATCTATGGCTGCCTTAGATTACGCCAAGCAAGGTATTACCTCGGTAGAGGAGGTATTGCGCTTAGTGGAAGAAGTTGATATTTACAGCAGTGTGGTATCTAACGCGGAAGAATCTGAATAATGGCGATGTTTCGCTATCAAGTTCGTGATAGCACCGGCCGACTGATCAATGGAGACATTGAGGCCGCTAATCAGAATGCTGCGGCAGAAAGCTTAATTCGCCGAGGCTTAACGCCAATTAAAATTGCCGAGGGTAAAGCGCGCGGCGAGGGTTTAGGCTCACTAGATGTGAGTAGCTTATGGGAAAGGCGAATTCAGCTTGATGAGCTGGTGGTTTTTACACGGCAAATGTACTCGCTCACCAAGGCGGGTATTCCAATTATGCGGGCCATTAACGGCTTGGCTGAAACCGCCCATAGTAAATTGCTAAGGCGCTCGTTGGCCGGCGTGTCTGATGCGCTAAGTAGTGGCCGTACCCTATCAACCGCGATGGCAGAATACCCTAAAGTGTTCTCTCAGCTGTTTGTGAGTATTGTTCACGTGGGCGAAAATACCGGCCAATTAGAGCAAGCCTTTTTGCAGCTGTCGCAATATCTCGAATTAGAAATGGATACCCGCAAGCGGATTAAAACGGCGATGCGTTATCCCACCTTTGTGATCTTAGCGATTGTGATTGCCATGGTGATCCTCAATATTTTTGTTATCCCTCAGTTTGCCGAAATTTTCGGTCGCTTTAATGTCGAGTTGCCCTTGGCGACGCGAATATTGATTGGCACCTCCAACTTTTTTGTTAACTTTTGGCCGTTATTGCTGATTGGCGTTATTGGCTCGGTATTTTTGGTTCGCTGGTATGTGGCTACACCGAAAGGACGAATGCTGTGGGACAAAACGCGTTTACGTTTACCGGTAGTAGGGTCGGTGATCGAACGTTCTTTGTTGGCGCGTTTTTCGCGTAGTTTTGCCATGATGCTGTCGGCCGGCGTGCCGCTTAACCAAGCGCTTTCGTTGGTGGCTGGCGCAGTAGACAATGCCTTTATGGCGCAACGAATAGTAGAAATGCGCCATGGTATTGAGCGTGGCGAAAGCCTATTACGCAATGCCATATCCAGTGAATTGTTCACACCATTAGTATTACAGATGATTTCTGTGGGCGAAGAAACCGGACAAGTGGACGAATTATTGACCGAGGCCGCAGAATTTTATGAGCGTGAAGTAGATTATGATTTAAAGAGCCTCACCGCGCGCATTGAACCACTATTAATTAGTGTGGTCGCAATTATGGTGCTGGTATTAGCACTAGGAATATTTACACCTATGTGGGATATGATGCGAGCGGTTCGGGGGGGCTAAATGAACCAGCAGCTAGTGGACAGTAACCGCGCTAAATTTAGCGGCTTGGTGACATTCTGCATCGTTTTATTAGTTGTATTGTTGCTTTTTGTTAGCCTTATCAGGACAATGGATCAGGCTGAGCAACAAATTATAGATGAATACTCTCAAACTTGGGGCAAGCAGTTGGCTCAAGTACATGGTTTATGGCTGGCCCGATTTAGACCTCGCCATTTAACGGTAAATTTGTATCAGCGTGATGCCAACTCCACTGAGAATATCGCGCTAGCACCGTTTACTTTAGCCATGAGCAAGGCAGGTTGGCCGCAAGTTGCCACTACTCAGCAGTGTTTGGCTTTATGGCACAAACTGATGGGTATGCCCTTCAAATTTGAAGGTAAGAACAGCTACGCTGACTATAAACAGGCTAAGTGCTTTTATACCGTAGAGCAGTTGGCAGTATTCATATATGACCCTGAATATGGGTCTATCACCAAAGAATGGCTGTAGAGCTAATAAAGGGGTATTCAGCAAGTGACTAGTTATTCTACAAAGGTTCAGCATGGTTCAAAGCAGGCGGGTTTCTCGCTGATTGAACTGGTTATTGTGATCGTTATTTTAGGTATTTTGGCTGCGACCGCACTGCCGCGTTTCTTAGATGTGACCGACGAGGCTAAAGTGGCCAGTTTAGAAGGTGTTGCGGGTGGCTTCGCCACCGGCGTATCGTTAGCGAGAGCGCAATGGGAGGCCGAAGGTCGGCCCAGTGAAAATGGCAAAAATGCGGTGCTTTACGATACTCAAAAAGTCTATTTAACCACCCCTAGCAGTGCCCAAGTGAGCAATGGCAGTGTGGCCCCCGGTTACCCGATGACCAGTGATGATGAAGACGTGGATCCAGGCTCGCTGTCGGGCGACAAATGTTTAAAAGTGTGGGACGCAATATTGCAGAATCCTGCTCGCGCCACCGCTAACTTTGGTGACGTGGCCAGCGAAGGCGATTATTACAAATACTACACCACAGTGACGGGTTCAGCGGAAGCGAGCCGTTGTATTTTTTACCAAGTTAACTCCTTGGCAAAAAATAGCGGCGGTAGCTATGATGACCCTGGCAGTGATGAAGCAAGCTATAACAATTTTACTTACCAACCCGCAGCCGGGCGGGTATTTACCAATATTTCTAACTAACTATCTTAAATCAATAATTTTCTAAGGAAATAGAAATGAAAACAACTAAACAGCAAGGTTTTACGCTTATTGAATTGGTGATTGTGATCATCATCTTAGGTATTTTGGCGGTGACAGCAGCACCTAAGTTTTTGAACTTGAGCAGTGATGCTCGCGCGTCAACAATGAAGGGCTTGGAAGCTGCGATAAAAGGCGGAGCAAACTTAGTTTATAGTAAAGCGGCAATTGCTGGAGAAGAAGCTAATGGTGATGCAGATGCAGCGCTGACTGATCCAGCTGTTGATGTACGTTACGGCTATCCTGATAGCACCGCGTTTGCTGATGCTCAAATTCTTTTATGGCTAGACGTTGCGCTAGTTGATTGGGACATCGATGGTTCTGATGCCCGTGACGGCGACGTTACGTTTGTACCAGCTGGTTTTACTCCAGCCGCTGATACTTGTGAAGTGATTTATACTCCGGCTGTAAATGCAGGTGATAGCCCGGTAGTTCAAACTAATACTGACGGTTGTTAATTTTTAAAGGCTAGCTTCGGCTAGCCTTTATTCTCAAACTTAATCACTCTTGGCATTACCTCGAAGTCCTCACCCCCGACACTCTGGCTTCACCTTAGTTGAGCTAGTGATTACGCTTATCTTAATTGGCATCTTAGCCATAACGGTTGTTCCTAAGTTCTTTCGCAGTGGTTTTGCTGAACTCACCTTACGTGAGCAGTTGTTAAGCCGTTTGCATTTGGTGCAAACCCAAGCGATGAACCACTACCAAGATTGCTTTTTTCTGCAAATCGACAGCAATTATTACTTCTCAGGTGAGCTGGCCCCTTCTGGCAGTTGTATTAGCTCGATCAGTGAGCTAGAAGACGTCTCCTTTTCTGATGAACTACAAGTGAGCCAAGGCGTGATCAAGTTTGATGGTTTAGGCCGCGTCAGGCTGGCTGATTCTAGTTTGTGTAGCCAATTTCCTTGTCAAATTAATGTGCAGGGCGATGCGCTAGAGCGCATCATTATTGAAAGTGAGGGCTATATTCATGCGCCCTAATCAGCCACTACCACTACGCGCGGGCTTTACCTTGATAGAGCTGATTATTGGCATTGTAGTGCTGGCGATAGGTTTAGTGGTGATTACCTCATTTTTAGCACCGCAAGCGGTACGCAGCATCGACCCAATTTATCAGGTGCGCTCAGCAGAGCTGGGCTCAAGCTTAATGAACGAAATCCTTACCAAGTCATTTGATGAAAACTCTGACCATACCGGCGGTGGCCTTTGGCGCTGTGGAGAGAGCGGTCAAGCTGGTTGCACGGCGGCCAGTGACTACGGGCCAGAGGGTGAAGCCCGTGACCAGTACAACGATGTTGATGATTACCATACCGGTGGTGCTTTTATCGCTATCGACGATAGCTTAGCCAGCGGTTTAGCCGATATTTACCGCAACTTTAGCTATCAAGTGAGCGTAGATAGTTCAGAGCACGGCGCTAGCGCTGCTAAACGCATCGACCTAGTAATCAAAGCCCCCAACGGGGAAGGCTATGCCTTTAGTGCTTATCGGTGGAATTACTAATGGCAAAGTCGCAAGGTTTTACCCTCATCGAACTGGTCATTACTATGGTGTTGTTGGCCATTTTAGCCATCGCCACCAGTGATTTTATTCGCAGTGGAGCGCTGATCTATCGGCAAAGCGCCGATCGCCAAGTACTGGTGAGTGAAGCGCGTTTTGCCATTCAGCGCTTAAGCCGAGAGCTGCACAATAGCTTGCCAAATAGCGCCCGCTTAGATGCCAACAGCGCAGGCGACCCTTGCTTAAGTTTTGTGCCAACCGTGGCTAGCAATACCTATATTAATGTGCCGCTGATACCCAATGCTGCTGCCTCAGCCAGTATGGTCACCGCGCCCAATCAGCCAACGATTTCAGCTCAAGGCTCCCATTGGTTGAGTGTTTATGTGCTCGGCAGTGATGAAGTACTCAACAGCGATGGGCGTTTACAGGATGCTTTTTGCACTTCCTCCCGCGGTAAAGCCTTATGCATAAATAGCATTAGCAATGATGCCAGTTCCGGGCTTAGCACCGTAAATTTTGCGGGCCCTATCGAGTTTATTAGTGATTCACCCGCGCAGCGGGCTTACATTATTACTGAGCCCGTTCGCTATTGTGTAGAGGGGGCTAAGCTGGTGCGTTACCAGCCAGCGGATGCTGATGACGGTATAATGATGGCAAGCAAACTTGAGCCTAATAGTGCTACTCAACCTTTTCAGGTGGTACAGCCTAGCCTTACTCGCAATGGCTTGGTCAATTTACGTTTACGGTTTGTCGAAAAAGATGAATTTGTGGAATTTAATCATGACATCGTTATTCTCAACCAACCCTAGGCGGGGGCCGCTTAAGCCAAGCTTTGCTAAGCAGCGGGGCAGCGCCTTGGTGATCGCGATTTTTGTGATAGTGGTGATGGCATTAATTAGCGCAGGCCTCACCGTAATGTTTCAAGATACTTCGCGTAATGCTGCTTGGGATGTACTGGGCAGCCGCGCCAACTTAGCCGCCAACTCAGGTTTAGAGCAAGCCTTATCAGAGCTGTTTCCATTAAATGCTGCCGCCGATGCAAAAGGCCTGTGCAGCAATGTGTCGGGGGCGTCGACTCTTAACGGTGATGGTTTTGCTAACTGCAGAGTGAGCGTGACGTGTAATAGTAACGACATTAGTCAATTAGACGCGCGTTTTTTTGAATTAGAAGCCACGGGGTCCTGCGGTTCAGGTGAGGTAATAGTGCAGCGAATTCAACGTGTGCAAGCTCGGAGCGCCTTATGAGCATCACTTTTAGGCTCCTGTTAACGTTACTGGGCTGGCTAGTGTTTAGTGCTAGCCATGCAGATTGGAGCGATAGCTTTGTAGAAGGAGTTAATTCTTATACCAGTGATGGAGAGATCGAGTTTGTTTGGAGTGCCAAATTGTATGGCGCACCCAACAATAGAAGGTTGCCGGCCAACGTAGTGACTGACCCATCAAGTAATGCTTGTGTGAAAAGCAATGGCCAATCAGGAGAGTGTCGCGAAAAAGGAACAAGTGACCCCTTAGCGCTTAAACCTGATGGGATCCCGTTATTTTCGGAGTGCCGGTCTACCAGTAACGATAATATCTCTCCTGAATGGAGTGATAGTATTGAGTTATCTGAAGGTGAGTACGGTGATATTTACATCGATGTTCGCGACAGTTTTAAGTTTGTTGACGATGGCGGCGTATATAAGATAAAAAATTTGACGGTTAATAACGGTACTGTCGAATTTGCAGCTGGCCAATATTGGGTTGAGAGCCTTACCTTAAATTATGGTATTAACGTTATTTTGCCTTCTTCTGGCTCAGTGGTGTTTTTTATCGAATCGGATTATCGCCACAATGGCGATAATGTTGGTGATGTGAGTAAGCCTGAAAGCCTGATTTTCTATTCTTATGGCAACTTTGTGCAAAATGGTGGCTCTACACTAAATGCCTTTGTTTTTAGTGAGCAGTCGGCCTCATTAGATGGCAGTGCGACTCTAAATGGCGCAATTACCGGGGATGATGTCTTACTTAATGGCTCAAGTGAAGTATCGTTTCAAGACCGAGCCAGCTTGATTGATGTGACGCCAAACTGTGAGTCGGCCAATACGCCGCTCTCTTTACAGTTTGGCACTGCCGGAGCGGGGCAAAATGGTGGCTCGGTGACCTTTGACCAAGCTTACCAAGACAAACCCTTAGTATTTTTAATGGCACCGATAGAAGCTGCAGACCCAAATGATGATGGGCCAGTGGCTGCCATTCTCACCAGTGTTAATCAAGATGCAGGCAGTGGCTTGTGGACCGGTTTTACTTGGGCAAGGCAAGAGCCTCCTTACAACAGTACAGCTTCCAAAAATATACAAGCGCTTGACTGGGTAGCTGTCAATGAAGGAGAGCATGTCTTAGAAGATGGTACTGAGCTTAGAGCGGGTACCATTAGTACAAATACAGCGTTTCCTTTTCCGGATAGAGATTACGTGAACGTCGATATGCCCAGTAACCTCTCAGTAGTACTGCACCAAAAGCAATCGCGCAATAACAACTGCTGGTTAACCTCCAACTCTGAATATAACAATAATGGTATCCGCCTAGCTATTGATAGCAGTGAGGTTTATCAGATTTGGTATTTTGCTCGTTATTGTGAGTCGCAAAACACTTCAATTTTTTACACCGACTTGCAAGAGGAAACTGTTGCTTACCTTGCCACAGAGCCAACGGTTGGGGCTATCACGGTAAACGGTGAAACCATCAATTATCAATTTGGCAATTCACTCACTCATGGCAGCGGTGGCAGCACGCTCACTCCGGCAGCCACTTGTAATTACACAACTGCTTACCAAAACAACCTATTTGCTACCCCCCCTATTTTGGTGGCCAGTAAGAATGAACGGCGTGGTAATAATGGCGGCTGGTTACGGCGCTGCCAGCATAATGCGGCTAATTTTTCGATGATAACCGAAGAAGATCAGTATAGAGATAATGAACGAAACCATTTAGCTGAAAGTTTTAGTTATATGGCATTTAGTTCTTCACAAACCGTACTCAACCCAGGCTTGAATATTCTTGCTAATGACCTTGGTTTAACGTGCGATATCCATCAATTTACTATTCAAGCCACCTTAGATGGCCAAATTGACCAAACCTTCCAAGGTACAGTGAGTATTACTAGTAGCAATAATGCGGGTAGCTGGTCAAATATTAATGGCCAAGGCAGCTTGGTGCTTGGTACTAACCCTAGCCAAGCCAGTTATACTTTTGCCACCGCTGATGCAGGAGAAGTGACCTTAGGTTTGCTCAATCCATTAGAGGGCGAAATCACGGTTACCGTTAATGACGGTGCCATAGAGGCAACTAAGCAAGTTACTTTTAATACCTATGGTTTACGCGGTGTATTAAGCGGTGCATGGGGGGAAAATCCACATAAAGCCAATACCAATTTTAACCTAGAATTGACCGCTGTAGGTAAAGATCCTGATGGTGGTGCGGGCTGCTCGTTGATTGCCAATTACCAAGGCACCAAAGACATAAGTTTTTGGACCAGCTATAACCAACCTTCTACGGGCTTTAGCCAACTCGCGGTAAGGGATCAAGTGAGCAATAGCTTTGTTGATGTTGCCACTAATGAGGCCTCAAGAACGGTGGTAAAAACCATCTTTAGCGGTGGTAGTGCAAGCGCTGTTGTGAAATACCCCGATGTAGGCAAGTTGGCGATTAACTTTTGGGACGAAGTTGGTACCGTTGTTGATGATAATACTCAAGACTTACAGGGCAGTGTCAGCGCTGAGCTTATACCTGATAGGTTTGTCTGGCAGTCTATCAGTAACGAAGACGGTGAGTTAAACCCAGAAAGCGATAACCATGATAGTCAGTTTGCAAAGTCGGGCTTGCCATTCTCATCTTGGTTGGTAGCCTTAATCGCCGATTGTACCCCCTCCTCTGCAACCAGCAGCGAATGTAATGCGCGAAACTTTGTTGCTGATACCACTAAGTTACAAATAAGCGCCGAACTGGCTAGCCCAGTAAATGGCGAAATGGGTGAATTTATAGCTGGGGTATTCAACAGTGATTTGAACCAAGCTGATGGCGCCATTCCGATTAAAGATAATATCTGGAAAGAAGTGGGCAGTATCAGATTGCTTGGCCACGTTAGTGAGTATTTGGATTACGACTTAAATCCGCTTAGCTCTATCTACAATGTTGCTGAGGCATCGAGTGAGGTAGGGATGTTTTATCCCCATCATTTTGAGTTAAGTCAAGCCAGTATTGTGGCTGCATGTATCGCTGGAGATTTCAGCTATATAGGCCAACAAGCGCAGCAATTAACTTGGCAGCTCCAGGCAGAAAACGCCTTTGACGATATTACGGTTAATTATTCTGACGGAATATACCCGGTGGTGGCTGTTGCCGATAATGCTGATGATTGGCGCTTTGTGAGTAGTTCGGTTATTGAAGATTTTGATGATGGCTTTACTGCTGAAAGTACCACCGAAACTTGGCAAGATGGCATTTTCTGGCAGCAAGACTTGCTATCTGGTTTGGCTAAAACCGTCCAAACCCAGTCTCCAGTTATTGATGGTGCGGTGGGTTTATATTTTAACCACTTTGATTCCGGTATCAGTTCAGACCCTAACCGAGGTGGTTTTGTCTGCGGTGAGGATAGCGATAGCGGCTTTTATTGTGAATTAGGTATCGCACCGAAATGGCTACACGGGCGTATAACACCGCAAAATAGTTTTGGCTCCGAGTTACAGCCCATCGCGGTAACCAGTGAACTGCAGTATTTTGATGCTGGTCGCTATGTACGAAATACTGATGATACCTGTAGTGATTTAACGCTTGCTACTTTAGATTTCACTCCCAAGCGTAATGCGACTACTGCGGAGGTGGGCAATGGTAGCTCTACGGTTGCTCTTCGTAACCCAGGTATCGCTAATCAAGGCCTTATTTGGGTTGATTTTTCTGCTCCTGGAGATAGCAATGTAGGCCAAGTAGATTATTGGTTTAATCTTGAATCTGAACTGAATTGGCTGCGTGATGATTGGAACGGCAATGGCAGTTTTGACAGTGCAGACGACCAAGCGGGCGCGGGTGAAGTGACCTTTGGAGTGTTTCGCCAAAGTGACCGAGTCATTTATCGCAGAATGGTATATTAAGTGAACGTTGTTTGAAAAACGTCCAATAGGGCTCGAAGATTATGTGAGTTGTAGTTGATAGGCTTCACTATCCTGCTTATCACGCTAGAGTATGCTTGCTCATCGGGGCTGGCATTGGTAAAGTGAGCCAAGTTTTAAATCGCGTATAATCGATACTATCTCTCAGGATTTACCCAGCTATGTTTAAAAAGCTTCGAGGCTTGTTTTCTAACGATTTGTCAATTGACTTAGGAACAGCGAATACACTTATTTATGTTAAAGATCAGGGGATCGTGCTTAACGAACCTTCAGTAGTTGCGATTCGTCAAGAGCGTGCTGGCAGCCCGAAAAGTGTAGCGGCCGTTGGCCATGCCGCCAAGCAAATGCTGGGTCGAACTCCGGGTAATATTTTAGCTATTCGCCCGATGAAAGACGGTGTGATTGCAGACTTTTATGTGACTGAGAAGATGTTACAGCACTTCATTAAGCAAGTGCACGACAATAACTTTTTGCGCCCAAGTCCACGCGTTTTAGTATGTGTGCCTTGTGGTTCAACTCAAGTTGAACGTCGAGCGATTCGTGAATCAGCCATGGGAGCGGGTGCCCGTGAAGTGTATCTGATTGATGAACCCATGGCGGCAGCAATTGGCGCTGGTTTACCTGTATCTGAAGCAACCGGTTCTATGGTGGTCGATATTGGTGGTGGTACTACTGAAGTGGCTATCATCTCACTAAATGGCGTGGTGTATTCTTCATCAGTGCGTATTGGTGGTGATAAGTTTGACGACGCTATTATCAACTACGTGCGCCGTAACTATGGCAGCCTGATTGGTGAAGCAACCGCTGAACGTATTAAACATGTGATTGGTTCTGCTTATCCTGGAGACGAAGTGCGTGAGATTGAAGTACGCGGTCGCAACCTTGCTGAAGGTGTGCCAAGAAGCTTCACCTTGAATAGCAACGAAATCTTAGAAGCCTTGCAAGAGCCGCTTTCAGGTATTGTTAGTGCAGTGATGGTGGCTTTAGAGCAAAGCCCTCCAGAGCTTGCATCGGATATTTCTGAGCGTGGTATGGTACTTACCGGTGGTGGGGCTTTAGTGCGTGATTTAGATCGTTTATTGATGGAAGAAACGGGGATACCGGTAGTGGTTGCCGATGATCCTCTTACCTGTGTGGCCAGAGGTGGCGGTAAAGCGATTGAAATGATCGACATGCATGGCGGCGACTTATTCCACTACGAATAAGCAAGGCCACGTGGTGAGTGCCTATGCGTACTCACCACTTAGATTTATCTCGTTTCCACACTACTTAGACAACTAAATCAGGTTATGTCCGATGAAACCCATCTTCGGCCCAGGTCCATCTTTAGAGCTTCGCCTCCTTCTGGCGATCGTGTTGTCACTCTCCCTCATTTTTGTTGATAGTAAAGTCTCTGCCTTTAAACAATGGCGAGTATATTTGCATTCCGCGGTAAGCCCCTTGCAATACATTGCTAATATGCCGGGGCAATTAATGGATTCGATGTCCAATCAAGTGGTGACTCGTCAACAATTAAAGCGAGAAAACAGCGCGTTAAAAGAGCAGTTATTGTTAAACCGAGCAGACCAACTATTAATGGAAAGCTTGGCCAAGGAAAATACCCGATTGCGCGCCTTGTTGAGTTCGCCAATACGTAACGACAGTCGCAAGCTGGTGGCTGAAATTATGGCGGTGGATTCTGACCCTTTTTCTCATCAAGTTGTGCTGGATAAAGGCAAGCTTGATGGTGTATTTGAAGGTCAACCAGTGATCAATGATGTTGGGGTTGTGGGGCAGGTACTGCACGTGGGTACCACCACTAGCCGCGTATTGTTAATTACCGACTCTAGTCATGGTATACCGGTAAGAGTGGCGCGTAATGATATTAGAGCGGTAGCCACAGGTACCGGGGATTTAAGGCGCTTGCAGTTACCGCATATTCCTAGAAGTACCGATATCGGTGAAGGCGATGTCTTAGTCACATCTGGCTTAGGCGGAATGTTTCCTGAAGGCTATCCGGTGGCGGTGATTAATCGTTTTGATTATCAAGAAGGCAAGCCCTATGCGGATGTATTTGCAACTCCAGTGGTAGAGTTAGACCGTTTACGCTATTTGTTGTTGATTTGGCCATGAGCTTAACGACCCCCATGAAGGCAGTAAGATGATAGAAAAAATTAATGGCCGAGGGGCGATTATTGGTAGCCTGTTTTTAGCCTTAATACTGGCAATTATTCCCTTGCCCCTAGAGGCCGATTCATTTCGTCCTGATTGGGTTCTATTGTGTCTATTTTATTGGGCGATTGCTCTGCCTCACCGCAGTAATGTAGGCATGGCATTTTGTGCCGGTTTTATTTTAGATGTGCTATTAGGCTCAACACTAGGGATCCGCGCCTTGTCTATGTCGATAGTGGTGTACTTAGCGGCGTCTAATTTTACCCGTTTGCGAAACTTCTCGGTATGGCAACAAGCCTTGGTGGTTGGCATATTGGTTACGCTGGCCAAATTAGTGATATTTTGGGCTGAATACGTAGTGCAAGACGTACAGTTACCCGTGGGTTATTTCTATTCGGTGATTACTTCAGCTATCGCTTGGCCTTGGATATTTCTACTCCTACGTAAGTTACGCCGACAGTGGAAGATGTCGTGAGGCAAAGCCATCGCTTAGTATTAGCCTCAGCCTCACCCAGAAGGCAAGAATTATTAACTCAGTTAGGTTGGGAGTTTTCAGTCGCGGCGGCCGATATTGATGAAACACCACAAACCGGTGAGCCGGCTCAGCACTTGGTGTGTCGCTTGGCTGAACAAAAAGCCTACGCTGTGTATCAGCAGCAAAAAGAAAAATCAGCGGTATTGGGCTCTGATACCATCGTGGTATGCCAAGGAAAAATCTTAGGCAAGCCGGTGGATCAGTTAGATAGTTTGAAAATGCTAAGCTTACTGAGTAGTAAACAGCATCAAGTGATGACGGCTATTTGTCTATATGTTGATGGTAAAGCCGATACCCAATTAATTACTACCGAGGTATTTTTTCGTCAGCTATCAGAAAGTGAAATGCGTGATTATTGGTTAAGCCAAGAGCCAATTGATAAAGCCGGAAGCTATGCGATTCAAGGGATTGGTGGTAAGTTTGTAGAAAGAATTGAAGGTAGTTACAGCTCAGTGGTTGGGCTTCCGCTGGTCGAGACCGACCGTTTACTTAATTGTTATTTAACTCGCTAGGTTATTATGTCAGCAGAATTATTGATTAACGTTACTCCTACTGAAACTCGTGTTGCGTTAGTTGATAGTGGGATTTTGCAGGAAACTCACGTAGAACGAGATGCTCGGCGAGGAATTGTCGGCAATATGTACAAGGGCCGGGTAAGCCGTGTATTACCGGGGATGCAAGCCGCTTTTGTTGATATAGGCTTAGAAAAGGCCGCTTTTCTGCATGCCTCTGACATTGTCCCTCATACCGAATGCGTAGATGTTACTGAACAAGAACATTTTCAGGCTGGCAATATCGCAGAGTTAGTGCGCCAAGGTCAGGACATCATGGTGCAAGTGGTAAAAGACCCACTTGGTACCAAAGGAGCCCGTTTAACTACCGACATTACCTTACCTTCACGTTATTTGGTATTTATGCCTGGCAGCAGTCATGTGGGGGTTTCTCAGCGCATTGAAAGCGAGGAGGAGCGGGAACGTTTGAAGGATATTTGTGCCGGTTATGTTGATGAGCTGGGCGGCTTTATTATTCGTACAGCGGCTGAAGGTGTCGGCGCCGATGAGCTAGAGCAAGATGCAGCCTTTTTGAAACGTGTATGGCGCAAAGTGTTACAGCGCAAAGAAAGCTCAGCCAGTAAAAGTAAGCTATATGCTGAACTGAATTTAGCATTACGTATTATTCGTGATTTTGTGGGGACTCATCTGGACAGAATCCGTGTTGATTCGCGCGAAACTTATGAGCAGCTGATTTCTTTTAGCGCTGAGTTTGTTCCAGAGTTTACCGAGATATTAGAGTACTACGCCGGTGACCGACCTATATTTGATTTGTTTGATGTTGAAAACGAAATTCAGCGGGCGCTAAAACGTCGCGTCGATTTAAAGTCAGGCGGTTATTTGATCATCGATCAAACCGAGGCTATGACCACTATCGACATTAATACCGGTGCGTTTGTCGGCCACCGTAATCTAGAAGAAACTATTTTTAATACTAATATTGAAGCGACTCAGTCGATCGCTCGACAATTACGGCTGCGTAATCTAGGGGGGATTGTCATTATCGATTTTATCGACATGATCGATGCCGAACACCAACGACGAGTGCTACACAGTCTTGAGTTGGCGCTAGCCAAAGATCGCGCTAAAACCAATATTAGTGGCTTCTCGCAATTAGGTTTAGTGGAGATGACCCGTAAACGCACCCGAGAAAGCATTGAGCATATTTTGTGTGGTGAGTGTCCAACTTGCCGCGGCCGAGGCACTGTAAAAACCGTCGAAACCGTCTGTTATGAAGCCTTACGGGAAATTATTCGAGTCAATAGAGCCTACGATGCCGATAACTTTATTGTTTACGCCTCAACCAAAGTTGCCGAGATGCTGATGGGGGATGAGTCACATAGCTTAGCTGAATTAGAGGTGTTTATTGGCAAGCAAGTCAAAGTTCAAACTGAACCTATGTACAGTCAAGAACAGTTTGACGTGGTATTGATGTAGGGTTATGGCCAATCCTTTTACTCGTGGGGTTCGCAAATGCTGGCATGGCTTTGCGTTATTATTAGTGATTATTGCCGTGTGCTTAAGTATAGCACGCGGCATTTTAGCATTTGCTAGCCATTATAAAGATGATATCGCCACTTGGTTAGTCAATGATACAAATGCCACACTAAGTATCGGTAAACTGAACGCGCGAATACACAATTTTCGACCGATGTTGGTATTTGAAGACAGTAAAATAGCCATCGGCGAACAGAAAGACCTTCAATTTAGCGTTGACGCCTTAATGTTCGAGATCGATCTTTGGCAGTCTGTTGAGCAATCGCAAGTCGTGTTTAAGGATCTTGTTTTAGACGGTGTCCATTTCAAGCTAGCGATAGACCCTCATAAAACCAGCGCGAAGCGCTCAAGCCCACAAAACTATCAAGTGTTCGCTGATCTATTTTTAAGCCAGTTAGCGAGGTTTAGTGTAACTAACAGCTTAATTGAAATTAATTTTCCTGAGTATGACCTTAACTTAGACATTGCCAGTTTAGACTGGGTGAATAATGGCAATTTGCATCAAGGCGATGGCGAAATATTAATTGGACAGGATCTACAAAACGGTCAGGTTAAATTTCGTGTTGACCTTTTGGGTGATACTAACAACTTAGAGGGCTTAACCGGTAAGTTTTACGCTAAAGCCCAGCATTTAAATATGAAAGCCATGCAGCGCGCTTTTGGACGCTCTGCTGAACAATTCAATAGCGATCTCAATTTGTCTTTGTGGGCAGACTTTGGTGCAAAACGGCAACAGCGATGGCTGATGCAGTGGCAGCCGAGCGTTGTTAATTGGGGAGCGAAGCAAAATCAGCTAGTGATCAACAGTGGGCTAACTCAAGGCTTAAAAGTCGAAGATAAGTGGCGGGTTGATAAACTTCCTTGGGATATGGCTCTCAATGATACTGCGGATGCAGACTTTTCCTTACAAGGCCTCATAACTAAAGAGCAGCAAAGCTGGCAGTTGGCCGAGTTAGATTTGGCGGCTTGGTCTTCACTTTTAGCGTTAATAGACAATCAAGAAAGCAATATTGCTTGGCATAATCTGATTACCGCCGGACAGCTTAAACATCTAGATCTTGATTACTTCCATCAGTCCAAGGACTTACGTTACACCGCTTCGCTGGAGGATGTAGCAAGTCTCGGACAATCTTTTATTCCCAGCCTTGAGTACATCGATATCGAGATTGCTGGCGATAAGAGTGGTGCCGCTTTGCAACTCAATCAACAAGGTAAGTTTGGTCTAGCCGCACAGTTTGATGAAATCTTGGATATTGAGTTATTTGATTCTGAGATTACGCTTAGCTTTGCAGCCCCCGGCTTGAGTATAAAAAGCCAATATACCCACTTAATAACCCCTGAATTAGACTTTGCAGGCCAGTGGTCACTCGTGTGGCCTGAGCAAGGGGCATGGCCAGTATTAAGCCTGATGGCAAATGCGGAAATTAAAGATGCAGGCAAAGCGTATTACTATTATCCAAAGGTGATGCCGGAGGGGGTGTTTGATTACCTGAAGGGCGCTTTATTGGCCGGCATTGCTGAGCAGAGCCAAGTGCTGTGGTACGGTCAATTGAATCATTATCCCTACCAACAACACAATGGTATTTTTCAAGCTTTTGTACCTTTAAATAATGCCCGCTTTAAATTTGATCCCGGCTGGCCAAGCTTAAATGAGCTGCAGTTAGACCTGTTATTTCAAAATGATGGTTTGTTTATGGAAAGCCAACGCGCTCGGCTTGGTGAGGTTCCTGCACAACGGATAACGGCTAGTATTCCGAAGTTTTATAGTGGTTC
Source organism: Agarivorans sp. MS3-6 (assembly GCF_054112545.1). Lineage (NCBI taxonomy): Bacteria > Pseudomonadati > Pseudomonadota > Gammaproteobacteria > Alteromonadales > Alteromonadaceae > Agarivorans > Agarivorans sp. MS3-6. Next base: position 3,077,717 of record NZ_CM134202.1, read on the forward strand.
TGAGTTATATATTACCGGTAATGTGGCGGGCTCGGCAGAAGCTGTCAGCGAGTACTTGTTGCAGTCCCCTATAACCGCGCTTAGCGATAGCTTAGCTCAGCTACCTTTAAGCAGCGGTGATGTTTCGGGGGAGGTTTACTTGAACATCCCTTTGCACGCAGGCACTACAGTTGAGGTGAATGGCCACGTAGATTTTCAAGATAACAACTTGGGTATCATTCCTACTGGCATGAATTTAACCCAGCTTAATGGCCGCTTGTACTTCCAGAATGAACAGCTGCGTACGAATAATTTAAACGCGATGTGGCGAGGCTTGCCCCTTAAGGTAAAATTTACCACTCAGGCTGACGCTGAAAATTACCTGCTTGATTTTGATCTAGCGGGACGGTGGCCAATGACCACTGCGGAACGATCCTTTGGGATTCCTCTAAATGAATACAGCTCTGGCAAACTTGACTGGCAAGGTGATCTACTCATTTCGTTAAAGCCCGAAGGTGCCTTTGATTATAGCGGTGATTTTCGATCTGAATTATTGGGGCTTGCGCTGAAATTTCCTGAGCCCTTAGATAAACTCAGTGAACAGAGTTGGCCGACCGCATTAAGTCTCAGCGGTAATCAGGATGGCGGTGATTATCTTTTAGAGGCGAATCAGCTCATTTCCGCGCAAGCAAAAATCAGTTTTGAAGAACAGCAGGCAAGGCTTAAACATGCCTTACTTAATCTTGGGCCAAGCAATAATTTATTGTGGCAAGGAGAGGGGCTTGCCATGTCCTTCGATTTTCCAGAATTAGAGTTAGAACCCTGGATGAAATGGGCCAAACAACAAATCAAGTACAGCCCTAAGAAACCGGAAACTGATTATACCAATGTTAGTTTAGTCATCCCTGAGTTAATGTTTGTGCGTGGAGCGGTGCAACAGGCAAAATTTATGGGTCAACCTTTAGACAATTTTGATGTGGCTTATTTACCACGCAGTAAGACTCAAGTGCAAATTGAATCGGATCAGTTACTGGCTAGCGTTTCGGCGCCTGAACAGCCCACAGTCGAACAACCGGTTAAAATTATTATAGAAAAAGCCCAGCTGGATGAGATTGAGTTTAGCTTATTTGAAGAGCAAACCGATCAAGTTATTGTTCAGCTTGAGCAGCAAGAGCAGTTAGATTCGTTACTAAAAGTGTTGCCGCCTTTATCTTTGGCCTGTAACGATTGTCAGCTAGGGGATTACCGCATCGGTAATATGAAACTTGATTTACCGATTGAAGATCAAACCATGGACAATGGTCGACTATGGGTAGATTGGGGGCATAGCTCGTTAACGGCTGCGTTGTTTTGGAAACAAGCCGATGGTCATGATATGGCTGGTTTAGCTGGGTCTTTTAGCAGCAACAGTTTAGAAAAAGTAATTGAAGATATGGGGCATGACAGTCCCTTAAAAGGAACCGCTGGCCGCTTTACCTTTGACGTCAGTTGGCAAGATGCCTTATATCGTCCAGAGATGGCCTCTTTAGATGGCAGCATTAAGGTTAAAACGGATAAAGGGGTAGTGACAGAAATGAGTGATAAAGGCACCCGTTTATTGACCTTGGCTAGCCTCGATACGATCCGTCGCCGTTTAACCTTAGACTTTAGTGATGTATTTGAGAAGGGGCTACACTTTGACTCTGTTGAGGCAAGCATAGCCTTTGATAAGGGGTTAGCCAATAATCAGGATTTCTACCTTGATGGTGTCGCGGGCTCGATGCGCGGTAAAGGAGAAGTGGATTTTAGAGATGGCCAAATTGATTATTTGGTAAGCTATTCACCTAAAGTGACCTCTAGTTTGCCTGTATTGGCGGCTTTTTTAGTGACACCTGCCACTGGTGTGGCTGTGCTCGCCTTATCTAAATTGCTCGAGCCCGTTGTTGAAGTAGTTACACAAATTGATTTTGCGCTTAAGGGGAATATTGGCGAGCCACAACTTATCGAACTTGAACGGGTTAAGAAAGAAATAAAAGTACCGGATGAATTTCGTACCAGAGAAGGGTCAAAATAGTGAATTTAATCGCCTTGCAAATGAATTCTGGTAGTGTGATTGAAGACAATTTACGCCAAGCCGACACTTTACTGGCTCTCGCTAAGCCCCAGCCAGGAGATATCGTCTTATTGCCCGAGAACTTTTCAATTTATGCCGGTGATGGCGCTTACCTTCGTGTCGCGGAAACTTTAGGTGATGGGCCTATTCAACAGTGGTTAGCCACTCAAGCAAAACGTTGGCAGGTTTATTTGATCGCTGGCAGTGTACCTATTCAAGGGCCAGACGCAGTGCGCTGCTATACGTGTTCTTTAGCTTTTTCACCTAATGGGCGGTTAATTCAACATTACAATAAATTGCATTTGTTTGATGTAGATGTGAATGACAATGTTGGTGCCTATCGGGAATCTGACAGTTTTATCGCTGGCGAGCAACTCGCGTGGTTTGATATCGGTAATATTCGGGTAGGCATGGCGATATGTTTTGATTTACGTTTTCCTTACTTATTTCAGCTGCTGCGCCAACAGGGCTGTGATATTGTATTATTACCCGCAGCATTTACAGCACTCACAGGGGAAGCGCATTGGCAACCTCTGTTACAGGCTAGAGCCATCGAAAATCAGCTTTACCTCGTCGCCGCAAATCAAGCTGGAACGCATTATAAGCAACGCCAAACTTGGGGACACTCAATGATTGTTGACCCTTGGGGGCGTTGTTTGGATGTTCAAGAAAACGGAATTGCCGCATCTAAAGCAGAATTTAATCTGCAGATGCTTAAGCAAGTGAGGGACCGCATGCCGGTGCCCATGCATGGACAATTACATTTAGGGTGGAGAGAATAATTACTATGTCGTTTGAAAAAGTCAGTCAGTCCTTGCTAATGCCAAGTGGTATTGGCGAGCAAGAGTTAAGCTTGGCGCTGGCTGAAGTCGCAAAACATCAGATAGATTATGCGGATCTCTATTTTCAGCATAGTAGACATGAATCCTGGGTGTTGGAAGATGGCATCGTTAAAGAAGGTAGCTTTAACATTGAGCAAGGTGTTGGCGTAAGAGCCATTTTAGGGGAGCAAACTGGTTTTGCTTATTCTGATGTAATAAACACCCATGCTTTAATGCAAACTTGTCAGGCCGCTCGGGGAATTAGTCCGGTGCAGGCAAAATCGTCACTAGCCCCTTTTAAGCAAGTCAGCGCCGAACAATTTTATCAGGCTGACAACCCATTGCTTAGTTTATCTAATCAGCAAAAAATTGCCTTACTTGAGCGTGCTGATAAATACGCTCGTAGTTTAGATAGTGCGGTCACTCAAGTGATAGTAAGCCTAAGTGGTGTTTATGAAGAGGTACTGGTTGCGGCCACTGATGGTACCTTAGCTGCAGATATTAGACCGTTGATTCGTTTTAATTGTAGTGTGCTGGTTGAGCGTAACCAACGGCGTGAACGCGGTTCAGCTGGTGGTGGTGGGCGTTGTAACTACAGTTATTTTTTAGAAGAACTTAACGGCAAAGAAAGAGCCATGACCTTTGTTGATGAGGCGGTACGTCAAGCCTTAGTCAACTTGGAGGCGGTAGACGCTCCTGCAGGTTTAATGCCGGTAGTTCTTGGTGCTGGCTGGCCGGGTGTATTGTTACATGAAGCGGTAGGTCATGGACTTGAGGGTGACTTTAACCGTAAAGGTTCTTCGGCATTTTCGGGGTGTATTGGCCAACAAGTGGCGTCTGAGCTATGTACTATTGTAGATGATGGCACTATAGGTAATAGACGCGGCTCTGTGAGTATTGATGACGAAGGCACTCCCGGGCAATACAATGTATTGATCGAAAAAGGCATCCTTAAAGGGTACATGCAAGATAAGCATAATGCTCAGTTGATGAATACCCGCTCTACCGGTAATGGTCGGCGCGAGTCATATGCTCACCTGCCGCTTCCTAGAATGACTAATACCTACATGTTGGCGGGTAAAAGCGAGCCTGAAGAGTTAATTGCTTCGGTTAAAAAGGGTATTTATGCCCCTAATTTTGGTGGGGGACAGGTCGACATCACTTCAGGCAAGTTTGTGTTCTCTGCCTCTGAAGCCTATTTAATTGAAGACGGTAAACTAAGCACCCCGATTAAGGGCGCCACATTGATTGGTAGTGGCCCAGAAGCGATGCAGCAGATATCTATGGTGGGTAATGATTTAGCCTTAGATAAAGGTGTTGGCGTCTGTGGTAAAGAAGGACAAAGCGTACCCGTTGGGGTGGGGCAGCCTAGCCTTAAGCTTGACCAGCTTACCGTAGGTGGAACCGCCTAATAGAAAAAAGGGCCTAGGCCCTTTTTTTAACTGTGTTGCTTGAGATATTTAATGATTTCTTGATGCGCTTTACCGGGCTCAAGTTCTTTTTTTGCTTGGCGTACTAGTTGACGGAGCTTTTGGCGTTCAAGATTTGGCGAGCGCTCAACTAAGTCGTTGATCGCTTCATCTCCCTCTTTAATCAATCGCTCACATTGTTTCTCTAACGCCAATTGGGCTTGAGCATGGTAAATGTGCTTGTTATGGATCTTATCCAAGCCATCATTTATCTGTTCCATGTTCTCAGTACGCAATACTTTACCAATGTAATTCATATGGCGGCGTGAGGCTTCCCGTTTGTCTTTTAAACGCTTAGCTAAGGCTATCGCTTCTCTAAGTGTTGGGCTCATGCTTATGCTGTCAAGTTGAGGGTTGGTTAAACCAACCAATTCCACACCTAGTTTTTTGAGCTTATCGGCTTCACGTTTGATCTCGGACTTACTAATCCAATCATCTTCATCTTCATGCGGTGGGTTATTTTTCATTTTTCTGTTCTCGTAGCACTTTTTTTGCGTATCTTACCAGTTCTTGCTTATGGTCGCTCTATGAGTTTTGTTATGCTAGGGCTAATCAAGGAAATGAAGAATCAAAATGAGCCCAGAAAAACAAGTTAGCCAAGAATTGAGCCAATTAAAACAGGCTGTTGAGTTTGCTATAGACCAAGCTAAACAACTTGGAGCCGATGAATCTGAAGTTTCGATTTCTAAACAAACCGGTATTTGTGTAGCTACGCGTGACCAACAAGTCGAAACCTTGGAATTTAATCACGATGGTGCATTAGGTATTGCGGTGTATTCGGCTAATTGTAAAGGCAGTGCTTCCACCTCTGACTTGAGTCCAGACGCGATCAAAAATGCGGTTAAAGCGGCTTATGATATCTCGCGTTATACGTCAGCGGATAAAGCTGCTGGCATAGCCGATAAGCAATTGCTGGCTAAAGATATCCCTGATTTATCCTTGTTCCACCCTCATCCTTTAGAGCCCGATCGTTTTATTGAGATTGCTAACCGCTGTGAAGAGCTCGCCTTGCGCAACCCGCAAATTAAATCCAGTGATGGTGCCAATATCAATAGTCACTATGGCGTAAAAGTCTACGGTAACAGCCATGGCTTTGTCGAAGGCTACCCAACCAGCCGCCATAGCCTAAGCTGTATGCTCATTGCCGGCGATAAAGACATGCAACGTGATTATGCCTACAGCGTGGCGCGTGATTTTGCTGATCTCGATAGTGTCGAACAAATCGCCGCTAAAGCGACTGAAAAAACCTTGGCGCGCTTAGGTAGCAGGAAGATTTCAACCTGTGAGGTGCCGGTGGTGTTTGACCAAGATGTCGCAGCGGGTTTGTTTGGTCATTTGGTAGGGGCAATTAGTGGCGGAAACCTCTATCGTCGTTCCTCGTTTTTATTAGATAGCTTGGGCAAAAAACTATTCCCAGATTGGTTGTCAATTTATGAAGACCCATTTATCAAAAAAGGGCTGTCTAGTACGCCTTTTGATAGTGAAGGTGTGGCACCTTCGGCGAAGCATATCATTGCTGATGGCGCCTTAGAGACCTATTTATTAACCAGCTACTCTGCGCGTAAATTGGGCATGCAAAGTACCGGTCATGCGGGCGGTATTCATAATTGGTTAGTAAAAAACAGCGGCGTGAGTCGTGCTGAGTTATTAAAAGAAATGGGAACCGGCTTATTAGTCACAGAGCTGATGGGCCAGGGGGTTAATACCGTGACCGGCGATTACTCGCGAGGCGCTGCTGGATTTTGGGTAGAGAATGGTGAAATTGCTTTTCCGGTACAAGAAATAACCGTGGCCAGCACCCTACCTGAGATGTTTGCCAATATTGTCGCCATTGCTGACGACTTTGATAAAGAGAGTACTATTCAGACTGGCTCAGTATTAATTTCTGCTATGAAAATAGCGGGTAGTTAAGTGTATAGCTTAAGGCTAGGGGAGTTCTCCTAGCCTAATACCAGTGTAGCCATACCTAAAAATGAAAATAAACCCACTACGTCAGTAATCGTAGTGAGAGCCATACCGCCGGCTAGAGCCGGATCTATGTTAAATTTTTTCATCAATAAGGGAATCGTTACTCCAGCTAAACCCGCTAGCGACATGTTGATAAACATCGCGCCGGCAATAATCACTCCTAAGGTCCAATCGCCCTTCCATAGGGTAACCACTACCGATATAACCAGCGCCCAAATCATGCCGTTTAGCATGCCAATCGCGGCTTCTTTACCAATCAGCCAACGCGAGTTTCCCTCGCCAATATGTCCGACGGCTAGCCCTCTGATGACCAGGGCGAGGGTTTGATTACCGGCGATCCCTCCCATACTGGGTACAATGGTCATCAAAATAGCTAAGGTGGCTAATTGTTCGAGGGTGGATTCGAACATATTACTGATTGATGCGGCGACTAAAGCGGCGCATAAATTAACGGCAAGCCAAACGGTACGTCGCTGAGTACTTTTTATCACTGGGGCAAAAGTATCTTCATCATCATCCATACCTGCCATGCTCATCATGGTGCGCTCGGTATTTTCACGAATAATATCAACCACATCATCAATAGTTATTCGACCCAGTAGTTGCCCTTTTTCATCAACTACCGGGGCTGAAATCCAGTCATGGCGTTCAAATAAAACGGCGACATCTGACTCATCCATTGCCACTGGGATAGTTTCGGCATTACTGTCCATCACTTCGCGAACACTGACATTTGGATTTACCGTCAGTAGAGTAGAAAGGGGAATATCACCTAGCAGTAAATCGTGTTCGTTTACCACATATAAGGTATCAGTGGTTTCTGGTAGTTCGCCACGCAATCGTAAATAGCGTAGTACCACGTCAATACTGACATCAGCCCTTAGGGTGATGGTGTCGGTATTCATAATGCTCCCCGCGGTATCCTCGGGGTAGGCGAGTGCTGCTTCTACACGGTGCCTATCTTGGCCATCCATCTGTTGCAGTACTTCTTGATAAACACTATCTGGAAGGCTTCTTAAGACATAAGCAATGTCATCTGTATCCATTCCTTCAGCGGCGGCGGCGAGGGTTTCTGGAGCCATTAGCTGAAGCACCCCCTCCATCACCTCTTCGTTTAGCTCTTCGAGGATATCGCCGTGTTGCTCAGGGTCGGTGAGTTGCCATAGTACTTTACGTCCTGCGGGTGGGCTGGACTCGAGTAATAAAGCCACATCACATGGGGGCATTTGATGAAGTGTGCGCCTAACGTGCACAAACATACCGCTATCTAGAGCCTGGTTTAGCTCCTGTAATCGTTTGTGCTGGTTAGGGTTTAACTCCATCTCTTCTGGCATAAGTGTTCCCTACTGTGATGAGTAGCAAGCTTTGCAGCGTGCTTAGTGTGCGGCTATTTATGCCTTAACTTATTCTTCGTCGAAATTGGCTTCAATCAAACCTTGAATAGCATTCATCGCGGCGGCGGCATCTTTTCCTTCCGAGATAATTGTCAAAGTATTACCCTGCGCACTGGCTAATACGAGCAAGCCCATTACGCTGGCAGCTGACGCCGTTTTCTCTCCGTCTATAATACTTACCTCAGCCTCAAACTGCTGAGCGAGTTCTACAAGCTTAGTCGCAGGGCGAGCGTGTAAGCCGAGTTTGTTTTTTACGATGACTTGTCTAGTGAGCTTCAAGCTTATGTTCCAAAGTGCGATGACGACGTTGTACTTTACGTTTACTACAAAAGTTTGCGGCAAGCTGCTCTGCTACGTAAACGCTACGATGTTGGCCACCAGTACAGCCGATGGCGATGGTTAGGTATGCTCGATTATTAGCTTCTAAGTGGGGCAACCAAGAATTTAACAGATCGGTGATCTGCTGAATGTATTCTCCGACTAAGGCTTGGCTAGACAGATAGTCCTGAACGGGTTTATCTAAACCATTTAGGGGGCGAAGCTCTTCTTGCCAGTGCGGGTTAGGCAAAAAACGCGCGTCAAACATGTAATCCGCATCACTGGGTACGCCATTTTTAAAACCAAAGGACTCAAACACTAAAATTAGTTGTTGTTGTTGATCACCCGTCACTCTCGAGCGGATCAGGCCGCTAAGTTCATGCACCGACAAGCGAGAGGTATCGATACGTAAGTCAGCATTGCGTGAAATAGGGGCTAATAGCTCTGTTTCTGCCTCAATAGCTTCGGCTAACGACAAGTTGTTTTGGCTGAGCGGGTGAACTCTGCGGGTTTCACTGTAACGACGAATTAGCGCTTCGTCTTTAGCGTCGAGAAAGAGGCTGAGGAGCTTTACGTCAGGGCCAATCGAACGAATCAATTGCCCAATCGGTGAGGGCTCATCGGGCAGGTTACGAATATCGATACTAATCGCCACTTTAGGATAACTACTTAAGTTATCTATTAAGGGTTGCCAGAGTAAAACGGGTAGATTATCTACACAGTAATAGCCTAAATCTTCTAATACCCTTAAGGCGACCGTTTTGCCAGAGCCTGAACGTCCGCTAACGATAATCAATTCCATGATAACCTCTAACTACAATTAGAGTATTAGGCTACCATGATGTCGTACAATTCGTCATCACTTTGTGCGTTACGAAGTTGTTTACATACTAATTTATCGTTGAGTTTCTCAGCCACTTGAGAAAGGGTATTAAGGTGTTGTTTACATTGGTCTTCTGGAACCAACAGCGCAAACACAAGATCAACCGGTTTATTATCAATAGCATCGAAGGAAATAGCAGGGTCACAGCGTAAAAAAACCGCTGTAGCTTGGTGCTGATTGTCGATTCTGCCGTGAGGAATAGCGATACCTTGGCCAATTCCGGTGCTGCCCATTTTTTCCCTGTTTAACAGGCTTTCAAAAATAGTTTGAGCACTGGTATCAAGTTGTTTAGCGACGAGTTCACTTATCAGTTCCAATGCGCGCTTCTTAGAGGAACATTGGACTGTACTAAGCGTACAGTCCAAATTTAGTACTTTATTTATTTGCATTACTTTGGCTAATGTCTGTTTAATTTTTCTTTGTGTTTAATAACTTGGCGGTCAAGTTTATCAATGAGGCTATCAATGGCGGCATACATATCAGAGTGCTCTGCAGTGGCAAACAGCTCTCCGCCATTAAGGTGCAAGGTAGCTTCGGCAATTTGATTGAGCTTTTCTACGTTGAGGATGACGTGAACATTGTTGATTTGTTCAAAACGTCGTTGCAGTTTGGCAAACTTAGTGTGGACATATTCTTTTAGTGATTCAGTAATTTCTACGTGGTGTCCAGTAAGATTAATTTGCATATATCTTGTCCCCTTTTGTGGCCGTTATATAAGGCTTTTACGTTGGTTAGAAGGTGGAATCGCTAAAGACTCACGATATTTTGCTATCGTGCGCCTCGCCACCTTGATCCCCTGATCTGCCAAAATGTCAGCTATCTTGCTATCACTGAGTGGTTTGTTGGTATTTTCGGCAGCAACCAGTTTCTTAATGAGTGCGCGAATCGCGGTAGATGAGCATTCCCCACCTCCGTCTGTAGCCACGTGGCTAGAGAAAAAATACTTTAATTCGAAAATTCCGCGGGGAGTATGCATAAATTTTTGGGTTGTCACCCGAGAAATGGTCGATTCATGCATTTCTACTGCTTCAGCCACATCGTTCAACACCATTGGTTTCATTGCTTCAGCACCATATTCAAAAAATGCTTGTTGGTGGTGAACGATACAGTTGGATACTTTTAATAAGGTTTCGTTACGGCTCTCAATACTTTTTATGAACCATTTTGCCTCTTGTAGGTGGCTGCGAATGAATTGAGTATCGGTAGCATTTGACGTTTTGCTCAAAGACGCATAGTGAGAATTGACACGTAGTTTAGGCATGGCATCCGGGTTTAATTCTACTACCCAGCGGCCCTGGCGTTTTATAACGGATACGTCGGGAATAACATACTGCGCTTGATTCGGTTCTACCGCATTGCCGGGGCGTGGCTCAAGGGTGTGGATTAAGCGCATTACTTCGCGTAGCTGTTCTTCTTTGAGTTTGGTTTTGCGAGCTAATAAACGAAAATCGCGGTTGGCCAATACGTCGATATGATTTGATACGACCTCTCTGGCTTCTTTCAACCAAGGTGTTTCTTCAGCAAAACGACTTAATTGAATCATTAAACACTCTTGTAAGGAGCGAGCAGCAATGCCGACGGGGTCAAAATGTTGAATACGTTTTAGCACCGCTTCTACTTCGTCTAATTCTACATCTAGTGCGTTATTATCACTGGAGCGTAAGCCTTCAAGTAGTTGGTCACAGTCTTGAGTGAGGTAACCTGAGTTATCAACCGCATCAATAATCGCTAATGCGATGGCTTGATCTACTTCACTAAAGGGAGTTAAACGCATTTGCCACAATAGATGGTCTTGTAAGGAGTCGACGGTTTCGCCTTGAAACAACATGTCGTTGTCTTCGCCGCCACTAGCAGAGCCTGAACTCGCAGGGCCTGAACTGGCGCTATATATATCATCCCATGTTGAATCAACGGGTAGGTCTTCAGCAACCGTGTCTTGGGAAATGGCATCACCGGCTTCAATTTGGCTAGAGTCAACTTCAGGCTGGCTGTTTTCCGCCTCATCACTTCTTTCATTGGCCGACTTTTCAACTGAGTCACTGTCGCTTGGCTGCGACTCATCCGCCTCAAGAAGTGGGTTACTTTCCAGTGCCTCTTGAATCTCTTGCTGTAAATCCAGCGTTGATAGCTGAAGTAAGCGTATGGCCTGTTGTAACTGAGGTGTCATGGTTAATTGCTGACCAAGACGCAACTGCAAAGATGCTTTCATTAATTACCGCTGTTCCTTCTTCTTATTATATTTTTCTAGATACACTTTAACTATAGCTTGAATTGCTCGCCGAGATAAACTCGTTTCACATGTTCATTTTCAAGTATCTCTTTGGGCTTCCCTGAGGCTATCAATTCGCCTTGGCTAACGATATAGGCATGTTCACAAACATCGAGGGTTTCTCTCACATTGTGATCGGTAATCAGTACTCCAAGGCCTCTATCGCGCAGGTGTTCGATAATTTTTTTTATATCAATCACTGAAATAGGATCTACTCCAGCGAAGGGTTCGTCAAGCAAAATAAACTTTGGTGCAGCTGCCAAGGCTCGTGCTATTTCTACTCGGCGACGTTCTCCACCCGACAAACTCATACCCAAATTTTTGCGAATATGGCCAATATGGAACTCTTCTAATAAGTCGTCAAGCGCTCCATTTTGTTGCTCTTTATCAAGGTCTTTACGTGTTTCGAGAACCGCGAGAATATTCTTTTCTACAGATAAACGACGAAAAATCGATGCTTCTTGTGGTAAGTAACCAATGCCTTTACGGGCTCGAGTATGCATCGCCGTGCTAGACAGGTCATCGTCATCAATTAGTATGCGGCCTTGGTCGCGAGGTACTAAGCCAACAACCATATAAAAAGTAGTGGTTTTACCCGCACCATTTGGGCCGAGTAAGCCGACGATTTTACCCGTTTCAACGTGTAAGCTTACATTCTTGACAACCTTGCGACCTTTATAGCTTTTCGCTAGGTTTTCAGCAATTAGGGTACTCATTCTTGCGGTTTACTCTTCGGTGAAATCTCTTCAAGTTGTTTCGGCAGAAATATGGTAGTGACACGACTATTTTCATCGCCTTGGGCTACCATTTCTTGCTTATCGATGCTGTATTTGATCATTTGCCCTTTCACTAAGCTCTCTTCTTGTTTTAACTGAGCATTTTGCGTGAGGGTCAGTGTTTGGGTTTTAAGATCATAGCGAACCTCGTTCGCTTCCGCCTCGATAGGTTTACCGCTATCTAGCAGTTGATAAAAAGTAGCCGGTTCGCCCTTGGCGATCATGACTTCGCTGCCTTTGTCTTCACTGCCGATCACGCTTAATTCTGCAGCATGCATTTTAATCGAGCCCTGAGTGACGATCACATTGCTGTAAAACGTGACTCGGTTTTCTTTAATATTGACCTGTTGGCGGTCGGCATCAACAATAATCTGCTTATTGAAGTCGTCTTCAAGTGCTTGAACTCCCCAAGACAGAAATAACAAACTGGCCAATAGGCCTAATTTACTCTTGTGGGTTATGGTAAACCGCTTCGATATCATCTAATAAAGTCACTATTTCGTTGGCTAAATCACCATCCATGCCAACACCATACAATTCGTATGAGGGGCCATAAACGGTAACAGGTTGATCGCTGCTCATGGTTTCACTTTGCAGATCGATTTCCAATCTTTCGGTAATAAGGTCGCGAACATACTCGCCACGACTCAAATTTTTGATCACTACATTGTCATTTAAGGTGACAGTTTGCTGCTGCAGTACTGTAGCGTGATCGGCTACAATTTGCCATATGGGTTGTGCTGGGTCTGGGTAAACCAAAATTTTCGGTTTAGAGAAGGTGGTATGTTTTAGTTGCTCAAAAAACTCCATCTGTTCAGCGTAGATGCGATAACGTGGCGCACCATCTTCACCAAAGCTAATGCTGTATAGCTGCTCGGCAACAAAATTAGGTTTACTGGCTTCTCGCTTGGCGGCTACTTGCTCGTCCTCTGAGGGGCTGAGTTGCCAAAGCACGATGGCAACAACAAATAGCAGTCCGAAAAACCAAGTAGGCTTGTTCATACACTCATGCCTTGGGCATTCTCTAGCTGACCTTTTGCCTGCAAAATTAGATCACAAAGCTCACGAACTGCGCCATATCCGCCCGGTGTCACGGTAATATAGTCGGCCGCTTGCTTGCACAAAGGGTGAGCATCTTGAACTGCCACGCCTAAGGCGCATGCGAGCATCACTGGAGTATCAACCACGTCGTCGCCGATATAGGCAACTTCGTTAGCACTTATCTTTAGTTGCTCAAGCATTTGCTGATAAGCCACCATCTTGTCTTGCTGGCCTTGGTAAATATGGCGAATACCTAGCGCTTGCATACGCTGCTCGACAATTTTGGATTGGCGGCCTGTGATAATGGCAATCTCAACCCCAATATTGAGTAAGGCTTTTATGCCAAAACCGTCGTGAGTATGAAAAGCTTTTAGCTCTTCACCGTCATTGCCCATATAAATTCTGCCATCTGAAAATACCCCATCAACATCGCAAATTAGCAAGGTTATGGTTTTGGCGCGGTCAAAATTTTGTTGGCTCACTGAACCGTAAGGTGTGGTTTCGCTCACTAATAAACTCCTGCCTGTAATAAAGTATGCATGTTAAATGCACCCACTACTTTTTGTTGTTTAAGCACGAACAAGCCATTAATAGAGGTTTGTTTCATTAATTTTAGTGCATCAAATGCCAACCAATCACTTTCAATGACTTTGGGGTTGTGGGTCATGACTTGACCAATTTGCGTGTCGTGAATATCAACCCGTTGATCTAAGATACGGCGCAAGTCCCCGTCGGTGAAAATACCGACTAAGTGTTGCTGTTGGTCAACCACGCCTACCATACCTAAGCCTTTCGCGGTGATCTCAAATAAGGCTTCGCGAATAGTTTGTTCGACTGTCACTGAGGGAATTTGTTCCCCTCTTAGCATTAAGTCGCTGACACTGAGCAATAATTTTTTACCAAGAGTGCCCCCTGGGTGAGACAAGGCGAAATCTTCTGCAGTAAAGCCTCTGGCTTCTAACAAGGCTACCGCCAATGCATCGCCCATTACTAAGGTTGCGGTGGAACTAGCTGTGGGGGCTAAGCCTAGCGGGCAAGCTTCACGAGGCACCGAGATACATAGGTGGAAGTTGGCAAGTTTTGCCATTGTTGACTGCGGGTTACTGGTCATGGCAATGGAGCGAACACCAATACGATTAAAGACGGGATAAAGTGCCAATATCTCTGCTGATTCGCCAGAGTTAGATAGCGCTATAACAATATCGTCAGCCGAAATCATTCCTAAGTCGCCGTGGCACGCTTCTCCAGGATGAACAAAAAAGGCTGGGGTGCCAGTAGACGCTAACGTCGCGGCTATCTTATTGGCAATATGTCCAGATTTTCCCATGCCCGTCAAAATCACTTTTCCCTTACAAGCTAAAATGAGCTCACAAGCTTGGCTAAAATCCTGTTCAAGGTACTGGTGAAGGTTTTGAATACCCAAAATTTCTATATCAAGAACTTGTTTAGCTGAAGCAATATAATCAAATGACACGCCATTCCCCTATAAGTAAGGCTTAAGTGATAAAAAAGGTAGGGTTTACCCTAAGAATAATAGCATTTGGTAGCCTATGAAGCCGCTACACAATAAGCCGCCTTCCCAGCGTGATATACGGCGACTTTTGCCAAACCCCATGGCCATGATAAATAACACTACGGTTACGCCCATCATCACGTAGAAGTCTCGGCCAGCAGCGTGAGCATCTACTTCACCAGGCGCTAGCATCGCGGGTACTGCCAACACGGCTAAAATGTTAAACAAGTTAGAACCAATGATATTGCCAAGAACGAGGTCGTCTTCTTTCTTCATGACACCTGCAATACAGGCTGCCAGTTCAGGCAGGCTAGTACCTACAGCGATAATCGTTAAGCCGATTACCAGATCGCTCATACCAAAATAACGGGCAATTTCTGAAGCCGAATTAACTAAAAGATCAGCGCTGAGCGGCAGTAATACCATACCGACAATTAACCACATTAGGGCTTTTTTGGTTGGCACGTCACTGGGCACTTCCGATTCAGCTTCCTCAATTATAGGGTCTACTTTGGCGCCTTTGCGTTGGCGCAGTGCAGAGATAATCAAAAAAGCCATCATTGCGATAAAGAAGCCCAGTAGCACGGTACCTTCTGCATAACCTAAATATAGGTCATTGAGTACCCACCCCGCGATGGCGGTAGCGGCTAATACCAGCGGCAACTCTCTGAATAAAATAGAGGACGACACCATGAGTGGTTTTAATAAGGCGGTAATTCCTAATACTAACGTAATGTTGGTAATATTAGAGCCGATAACATTACCCACCGCTGTATTCATCTTGCCTTCAAGAGCCGCTGTCGCCGACACCATTATCTCCGGCGCAGACGAGCCTAAAGCAACAATGGTAAGGCCAATGATCATTGGTGGTAGGCCAAAGTTATTGGCAATGGCTGCAGCGCCAAAAACAAAACGGTCGGCACTCCATACCAAGATAACGAGGCCAACAATCAATAATAAAAATTCAATAAGCATGTGCTTCCTTTGCGCGATAATTACGACGAAACAGACAAAACCGTGGCATTGTCGGCATTTTCCTAGCAAATTGGAAGAGTTTAACCTTGAGTGTCACCAATTATCTCAATAATATGTCCCCCTTAGCCGATCAAGATTGCTCACGGAGTGGCGGATAGTTTGATTGAAGTAAAACAACTGGCCTTTCAGCGCGGCGACAAAGTTATCTTTGATGGCTTAAACTTGCGTATCCAAGCCGGCAAAATCACCGCCATCATGGGGCCTAGTGGTATAGGTAAAACAACCCTGCTCAAGCTTATTGGCGGGCAGCTGCAACCTAGCGCAGGCGAAGTGTTAATTGACAATCAAAATGTCCATCAACTTAGTCGCGGTGGATTGTTCAAATTACGTAAACGGATCGGCATGCTATTTCAAAGTGGCGCGTTATTTAGCGATCTGACGGTGTTTGAAAATGTCGCTTTTCCGTTACGCGAGCACACTCAGTTACCAGAAGCTGTATTGCGTAATTTGGTGTTGATGAAGCTGCAAACCGTGGGTTTGCGTGGTACAGCGCAATTGATGCCTAGTGACTTATCTGGAGGCATGGCTCGACGGGTTGCTTTGGCTCGGGCGATAGCCTTAGAACCGGAAATTATCCTCTATGATGAACCCTTTGTTGGCCAAGACCCTATTTCGATGGGGGTGCTGATCAACTTAATTAAAGGCCTAAATCAAAGCTTAAACCTTACCTCAGTAATTGTATCTCATGATGTTAACGAAGTATTAAGCATCGCCGACTATGTGTTTATCGTAGATGGCCATCGTGTGCTAGCCGAGGGTAGCGTAGAGCAAATCGCAGCCAACCCTAATCCTCGTTTAGCTCAATTCTTAAAGGGACAAGCGGATGGGCCCGTGGCATTTCACTATCCCGCCGAAGACTATGCTCAAGCGCTAAGGCATCATAATGATTGAACTGATTGCTTTGTTAGGCCGAAATACTCTATTGCGCTTGTCGGCAATTGGCCGAGCTAGCTTAATGCTGTGGCATGCTTTGGTCGCTTGGCCAAGCAAACAGTTGCTGAAAGATACGATTCGTCAAACTTATGTGGTTGGCGTTCAATCATTACCGATAATTTTAGTTTCTGGTTTATTCATCGGCATGGTTTTAGCCCTGCAGGGCTATCATATACTGGTCGATTTCGGGGCTGAAACTAGCCTTGGCCCCATGGTGGCTTTGTCTCTACTCAGAGAGCTGGGACCGGTAGTTACAGCATTGTTATTTGCTGGCAGGGCTGGGTCAGCGCTAACGGCTGAAATTGGCTTGATGAAAACTACAGAACAACTGTCTAGCATGGAAATGATGGCGGTTGACCCTCTTAAAAGGGTTATTGCTCCTCGCTTATGGGCAGGGTTTATCGCTATGCCACTATTAACCTTGATGTTTAATTTAGTGGGGATATGGGGAGGCTTTCTGGTTGGGGTTGAATGGCTAGGGGTTGATAACGGTAGTTTCTGGTCGATTACCGCGGCATCCATTGAATTTGGCCAGGATATCGGCAATGGCATGATTAAGAGTGCTGTTTTTGCCATTACCGTGGTCTGGGTCGCTTTGTTTAATGGCTATGATGCGGTACCTAGCGCACAAGGCATTAGTCAAGCCACTACCCGCAGCGTAGTACATGCCTCCTTATTGGTATTGGCTTTAGATTTTATATTAACCGCATTGATGTTCGGCAATTAGGTTTAGGGATTAACATGAAAGTAAATAAAATAGAATTGTCGGTAGGGCTGTTTGTATTGTTGGGCATTGTGGCCTTATTGGTATTGTCGTTGAAAATTGCTGATAGTCAGTTTGGAAACAATACTGATAGTTATACCTTGTATGCCAAGTTCGACAATATCGGCGGTTTAAAAGCGCGTTCTCCAGTCAAAGTGGGCGGAGTAGTTGTAGGAAGGGTTGAAGCGATTAACCTTGATGTTGAGGATTACATGCCGAAGGTCACTTTAAGCATGAATCGAAAATACGGGTATTACCCAGAAACCAGTTCATTATCGATTCTTACTGCTGGCTTATTAGGAGAGCAATACATTGGGCTTACTCCTGGATTTGTCATGGAAGATATTGAAAATTTGAACGATGGTGACCTGATCGAAGATACAAAATCTGCGTTAGTACTAGAAGAGTTGATAGGACAATTTCTATTTTCAGTAACGGAGAAATGATGATGCGAGCAATAAGTGGTGTATTGGTCGGCTTACTCGGTTTATTTGTCGTGGCAGTAGCCGTGGCCGACGAAACTACTGAGATAAACCAAAATCCCTATCGCTTAATGAGCTATGTTGCTGAGCAAACATTCAGTCGCTTAGCCAAAGTAGACAGAGACGCTGAAGACGCGGCGAGCCAGATTGAAGATGTGGTTCGTCAGCAATTAATGCCACATATTGACTATCGTTATGCCGCCTTTGTTGTGCTGGGTAAACAAATCAAAAAAACCAATAAACAACAACGCGCACGATTTGTCGATGCTTTTCAAGAGTATTTAGTAAGCACTTATACTCAAGCTTTGAGTCAGTACAAACAGCAAGAAGTTACTATAGAGCCTGTAAAGTCGATTGAAGGCAGAACGAAAATTGGCGTAAAGGCGCAGTTTATTGATGGAGAACGCCCGCCCATCAAGTTGGAGTTTAAGTTTAGAAAGCTGAAAAATGAAGACCGTTGGCTGGCTTATGATCTCGTTGCCGAGGGCGTCAGTTTGCTATCGACTAAGCAATCCGAATTCGATAGTTTGATTCGCGCCAACGGAATAGATGGGGTTATTACTCTACTAGAAGAAAAAAACATTAGCCTTGCCGAGAGCAATTCATGAGTCAGACCATTCAATTTGACCAGCAAACTTTACGACTCAATGGTGATTGGACGGCGGTTCAAGTCGCCGCCAATTGGGAGCAGTTAAGTACTTGTGAAGCCGATTGCCTCGACCTAGTAAATTTAAAGCGGATTGACTCTGCAGGAATAGCCGCTATCATCACCGCCTTAAAACCTGAACCTAGCAATCCTTTAGCGATTAAGCATTGCACGGATCAAGCCAAGCAATTGTTTAAGCTCTATGAGCTTGAGCCCTTGCTGACATTTGAAGAATAAAGCACTTTGCCGGAGCGTAATCATGCAACCAGAACAAATTGAACAATTATTAATGCAAGCGCTTGAGCTAGAGCATGTGCAAGTAACGGGCGAAGGTAATCACTTTCAGGTTGTTGCTGTTGGTGCAATGTTTACGGATCTGTCGCGCGTTAAGAAACAGCAAGCGGTATATGCACCATTAAAAGAATACATTGCGAGTAATGAAATTCACGCTTTAGGGATCAAGGCTTTCACTCCTGATGAATGGCAAAAACAACAAAAATTTGGCCAACTGTAGTAGGAGTTGTTGTGGATAAGTTTAGAATTGAAGGCGGCTGTCGTCTAGAAGGCGAAGTGGTGATCTCTGGAGCGAAAAATGCGGCCCTGCCGATCTTATTCGCGACTTTGTTATGTGAAGAACAGGTCACCCTGCATAACGTGCCTCAACTAAGAGATATTGGTACTACTTGCAAAATGTTGGAGCATCTAGGCCGAGAAGTTGAAGTAAACGGTGAAACGGTGATCGTTAAAGCGGGTAAAGCCAATGACTTTGTTGCCCCTTACGAGCTAGTAAAAACCATGCGTGCGTCTATCATGGCGCTTGGTCCCTTGGTTGCTCGCTACGGCGAAGCCGACGTATCGTTACCTGGTGGTTGTGCCATTGGCGCACGACCTGTAAACCTACACATTCATGGTTTAGAGTTGATGCAAGCCAATATGAGTGTGGAAGATGGTTATGTTAAAGCCCGCGTAGACGGACGCCTTAAAGGCGCGCGTATCTTTATGGATATGGTCAGCGTAACCGGCACCGAAAACTTAATGATGGCGGCAGCCTTAGCTGAAGGTGAAACCATCATTGAAAATGCTGCCCGTGAACCTGAAGTGGTCGATTTAGCCGACTTCCTAAATACCTTGGGCGCAGATATTCAAGGAGCTGGTAGTGATACTATCGTCATCAAGGGTGTAGAAAACTTACACAGTGGCGAATATAGTGTTTTACCAGACCGCATTGAAACGGGCACTTATCTGGTCGGCGCTGCGGCAACGGGTGGTAAAGTGCGTTGTACTCATACTGACCCTAAGCTCATGGAGTCGGTATTGTCTAAACTTGAAGAAGCTGGCGCCAAGGTGAATACGGGTGTCGACTGGATTGAAGTAGACATGCAAGGTTGCCAACTAAAAGCGGTGAATGTTAAAACGGCACCGCATCCAGCTTTCCCTACTGATATGCAGGCCCAGTTCACGGTATTAAACATCGTGGCAGAAGGCACTGGGCACGTAACAGAGACGATTTTTGAAAACCGTTTTATGCATGTGCCTGAATTGATGCGTATGGGCGCAGAAATAGAACTAGAGGGCAATACAGCCATTTGTAAGCATTCAGAGCACTTAACTGGTGCACAGGTAATGGCAACGGATTTAAGAGCCTCTGCCAGCTTGGTGATTGCAGCTTTAGTCGCTGAGGGTGAAACCGTGGTAGACCGGATTTACCATATCGACCGAGGCTATCAAAACATTGAAACTAAATTTGCTCAGCTAGGCGCAAAAATCACTCGCTTTAACGACCACTCGTAGGTCGAGTGGGTAATTTTAGTTCGGTAACGGTAACGGGTAGCTGAAGTAGCTGCCCGTTTCTATATAAACTCACCATTATTTCACTGCCTGGACGCGTTTCTGCAACAATATCCATGGCTTCCTTAATCGATGAAATTTCTTCCCCTGCAATGCTTACCAATATGTCGTTAGCTTTAATCCCAGCTTTGCCGGCTGGCCCATTTGGATCCAAGCCACTGACGATCACACCATGGGTTTCGTTCAATTTAAGCCGAGAAGCCAAGATAGGGGTAATTTTTTGTCCGTCTAACCCCAAGTAACCCCGAACGATGGTTCCATCCTTGATTAAACTCAGCATAATTTTCTTGGCTAATACAAAAGGGATAGCGAAACTAATGCCATAGGTATCAGTGGCATCATTTAGATGATAGGCCGAGGTATTGATTCCGACTAACTCACCGCGAGTATTGACTAAAGCCCCCCCTGAGTTTCCGCGATTAATCGCCGCGTCGGTTTGTAGAAAATCTTGTCGCCCTGTCGAACTCATGCCACTACGCCCAGCGGCACTAATAATCCCTTGGGTAATGGTTTGGCCAACGTTATAAGGGTTACCGATAGCCAGAACCACGTCACCGACTTGAGTGCTTAGTTGGTCATTTTGTGGAATCACTGGTAGATCAGGTGAGCTATCGATTTTGAGTACCGCTAAATCAGTGATCATGTCTCCACCGACTAATTCAGCATTAAAGATACGACCATCTTGTAAAGCGATAACGATTTGGTCTGAGTTGGCAATAACGTGCAGGTTAGTCAGCACAAAGCCTTGATTGGACATGATCACCCCAGAACCCAAGCCCTGAGATTCTAATTGGGTATCTACGTTAACATAGGATTGTAGAAAGCTGCGGGTATAGATGTTTACTACGGCAGGAGCTGCCCGCCTTGACGCTTGCGCATAGCTAACCAGAGGCGTCTCAGTATAGTCGTCTAATAGTTGCTTACTGTTTTCCCTAAATTCGGGGAAAGCAAATAATATCCCAATTGCCATCGCTAAACCGAAGATAGCGGGCTTGAGTAAATACTTGATTATAGATAACAATTATTCTTCTCCAGCTAGGCTATCAGCATAACACGGGCATTCTGGAGACAAAAGAAAAGGCGACTATATAAGTCGCCTTTGTGGTTCAAAACCTCGTTTACTGAATAATGCGGTAGAGGTTTTCGTCGCCGCGTTGAATATTGACAGCTAAAACGCGGGGTTTGGTTTCTAGCAGCTCACGTAAATCGGCGATGCTAGCAATTCTCACTTTGTTGATACCAATAATGATGTCACCCTCTTCGAAACCATTATTTGCCGCTTTCGAGTTTCGTTGAACCTTGTTGACAATTACGCCGGCTAGTTCAGCGCCTTTGGCTGTTGAGCTCAAGCTTGCCCCCTCTAACGCTGGGTGCATTACCTTGGCATTAATATTTTGCTCTTCTGCTTGCTGTAAGGTCACCTTAAAGCTGATTGGTTTGCCATCTCGAATGGCGCCCAACTTAATGGTTTTACCTGCCCCCATGGTGCCTATTTTGGCGCGTAATTCAGCAAAGCTCTTCACCGGCTTATCATCAACCGAGACAATAATATCACCCGGTTTTATGCCTGCTTGATCGGCTGCCGATTTTTGCATGACTTGATTAACAAACGCGCCGTGTTGTGAGTCGGTGCCGAAGGCTTTAGCTAAATCGCTATTTAGTTCGCCACCTGTCACGCCCAATACGCCGCGGCGTACTTCACCAAACTCGATAATTTGCTCGGCTAAGTTGCGCACCATGTTGCTAGGAATCGCAAAACCAATACCAATATTACCGCCATTTGGCGCAATGATAGCGGTGTTGATGCCGATGAGTTCCCCGTTCAAATTGATCAAGGCACCGCCAGAGTTTCCGCTGTTAATCGCCGCATCAGTTTGAATGAAGTTTTCTAAGTTCTCGATATTTAAACCGCTACGGCCTAAGGCGCTGACAATGCCTGACGTCACTGTTTGGCCTAGGCCAAATGGGTTACCAATGGCAATCGCGAAGTCGCCTACACGTAAGTTATCTGAGTCTGATAGTTTGATATCAACCAAGTCTTCGGCTTCTATTTGTAATAAGGCGATGTCGGTATGGCGGTCACTTCCTAGTACTTCAGCTTCAAACGTTCGGCCATCTTTTAGAGTTACCACTATCTCATCGGCTTCATGAATCACGTGATAGTTAGTGATGACGTAGCCTTTGTTAGCGTCAACTACCACCCCAGAACCTAAACCTTGGAAAGGTCTTTCCTGAGAGGAGCCATCGGGTGCGCCTTCTTGGCCGAAAAAGTACTTAAATAATTCTGGTATTTGTTGTTGTGACACTTTGGTTCCTGCCACTGAAATATTCACCACCGCAGGAGTAGCTCGTTCAAGTACTGGTGCCAATGTAGGCAAATCTTCGCCAGCGACAGACATTGGTAGTGCGGCATGGGCCTGAAAGGTGTTAATGCCAAGGAAAAATGAAAACAACAAAATAACAAATTTGTTAGCAGAAATGCTCATTTAGATACCCTCAATAAACAAATATCAATATAAAAACAGGATCTTAAAGACCCTGTTTAGGTAAAATAGTTCAATGATTTAGCTAGCTTTACGCTGGGCTTCGGTAAATAAACCAGAAGGTTCGTTAGAGTAGTCCTTTGGCTGGGCATCTTTAGATTCAACCGTTTCGTCTAACTCTAGTTTCTCTTGGTAGTCAGCAAACAGCTGAGGCTGAGCGGTGTCATCACTGATTAGAGATTTCGATTGGCTAGCCATATGCTCATAAATACCTTGGTACTGCTTGGCCATATCTTCGAGTAATTGTGCGCTGGTGGCAAAGTGCTCTTGAACTTGTTCTTTGTAGCTATCTAATTCGGCTTTGTTTTGTTGTAACTCTTGCTTCATATTTGCATCGCTGCCAACTGGCTTTGATGCCATGCGGCTAAGAAAAAAGCCAATGGCGACACCAATAAGAAGAAAAATCATACTGCTAATTGCGCTCATATTAATCCTTTGTTGGTCTTGATGAACTTTCAATATACTTGAGAAAGCGTTCACATGGTACTATCAATTTTGGTGTTATTTTAGCGGGTTTTGGGAATAGGGAAAGGATGAATCCACAGCAACAATATCAGCAAGATCTTCAAAAAAGTGATTTTGTACACGACAGTGCCCAAGCTTTCGCTGTAAGCCAGCTACAAGTCGTGTTTGAACAACTGTCGCAAAAGCCGCTGCCTCCTGTAGCTGAAACGTCATTTTTTTCTGCATTAAAACAGCGTTTTGGCAAAACAACGCCACCTTCAACTCAGTCCGTTCAAGGCTTGTATATGTGGGGCGGAGTGGGGCGTGGAAAAACGTATCTTATGGATACGTTTTTTAGCTGTTTAACTGGTGAACGAAAAATGCGCGTGCATTTTCATCGATTTATGCAGCGAGTTCATTCAGAGTTAAAAACTCTTGATGGGCAAAGTGACCCCTTATTGATCGTTGCTGAGCGCTTGTTTGCCGAAGCCGAAGTTATTTGCTTCGATGAATTCTTTGTGTCGGACATCACCGATGCGATGTTATTAGGTAGGTTATTTGAAGCCTTGTTTGAGCGAGGGGTAACATTGGTCGCCACTTCAAATATTCCTCCTGAAGATCTTTATCGAAATGGCTTACAGCGACAACGTTTTCTACCTACCATTAAACTGATTCAACAGCATTGTCAGGTTATTAATGTTGATGGTGGTAATGATTATCGGATGCGCACCCTCAATGAGGCAGAGATTTATCATTACCCCTTAGATCAACAAGCGGAGAAAAACCTCGCTCAATATTTTTTGCAATTATCTAATGAACCCAGACAACAACTCGGTCAAATCGAAATTAATCAACGAATGATTAGTTTTGTTAATGAAGCTGATAGTGTTTTACACCTCGAGTTTGCCGAGCTCTGCGAGGGCGCGCGTAGCCAACTTGACTACATCGAACTGGCAAAGCTCTACCATACTGTGTTGCTGTCGGGGGTAGTGGCCATGGGGGCGACCAATGATGACGCAGCCCGTCGATTTATTGCATTGGTCGATGAATTCTACGAGCGTAACGTAACCTTAATTATTGCCGCAGCGGTGCCTTTATTAGACTTGTATCAAGGTGGGCGCTTAGACTTTGAATTTGAACGTTGTTTATCGCGCTTACAAGAGATGCAATCACATGAATACCTTGAAAGAGAGCATTTACCTTAAATAAAAGCAATAAAGGGTGGTTTTTTTTTGTACTTCCCCTATAATCTTGCCACCCCACGTTACATGTCACCGATTTGGTGGCACTAACAATCAAGTCTACTCCGTATTCGAAGGGATACCATGAGTGGCTATTTTCACGTTTGTGATTTTCACAAACACGTGTGTAACAGTTATTTTGGGTTATATATACAAATGAAAACTTTTGTAGCCAAGCCAGACAGCGTAAAACGCGACTGGTATGTTGTTGATGCAGATGGTAAAACTCTGGGTCGTATCGCAACTGAAATCGCTTCTCGCCTACGCGGTAAGCATAAAGCTGAATATACTCCTCACGTAGATACTGGCGATTACATCGTCGTGATCAACGCTGAGAAAGTAGCCGTAACAGGCAACAAAGCGAAAGGTAAAATTTACCACTCGCACACTGGTTACCCTGGTGGTTTGAAATCGATTAGCTTTGAAAAGTTACTCGAGAAAGCACCTGAGCGTGTTATCCAGTCTGCAGTGAAAGGTATGTTGCCAAAAGGTCCTCTAGGCCGTGCAATGTTCCGTAAACTGAAAGTATTCGCTGGACCTGAGCACACTCATGCGGCTCAGCAACCACAAGTATTAGACATTTAAGTTACGGAATTTTAATAATGGCTGAGAATCAATACTACGGCACTGGCCGTCGCAAAAGCTCTACTGCTCGCGTATTCATGAAAGCAGGTAGTGGTAACATCACTGTAAACAACCGCACTTTGGAAGTTTACTTTGGCCGTGAAACTGCTCGTATGGTAGTTCGTCAACCACTTGAACTAACAGAATTGTTAGGTAAAGTTGACTTGCTAGTTACCGTTAAAGGTGGTGGTACAACTGGTCAAGCTGGTGCTATCCGTCATGGTATCACTCGTGCGTTGATGGAATATGACGAAAGTCTACGTCCTGAACTTCGTAAAGCTGGCTTTGTTACACGTGATGCTCGTAAAGTTGAACGTAAGAAAGTTGGTCTACGTAAAGCACGTCGTAAGCCGCAATTCTCGAAACGTTAATTGCAAATACACTTACGTGTTACCAAAAAGCTCGGCTATGCCGGGCTTTTCTTCATTCTGAAAGGTTAAAATCCTTGATTTCCCTTGTCAATTTGTGTGTTTTTTATTACTATTTTGTTCGCATTTATCTGCAATTATGTAGTAGCAAGTAAACGCAACCTGTAGCAGAAAAACGCTACCTTGTGCAGCATGCCGCAAGGAAAATTACAATAATTGCGCGGATCCTTACCGGAGAGACATTGGATGAGCAACGCTCCTGTCGATGCTGGCCGCCGTCGCTTCCTTACCTGGACAACAGCTGTTGTCGGTGGTGTAGGAGCAACGTTTGCCGCAGTACCTTTTATCAGTTCATGGAACCCTAGTGCCAAAGCAAAAGCTGCCGGAGCACCAGTAGAAGTGGATATTAGCAAAATAGAACCTGAACAATTACTTCGTGTTGAATGGCGCGGAAAACCTGTTTGGGTGGTAAACCGTCCTCAAGCGGTTCTCGATAACTTAGGCACTATTGGTGACCAGTTACGAGATCCTAACTCTGAGGAGCCTCAACAACCGGAATACACCACCAACGAACATCGCTCGATTAAACCTGAGCTATTTATCGGTGTTGGTTTGTGTACTCACTTAGGGTGTTCGCCGACTTATTTACCAGGTAGTTTTGGTGAACAAGTGCAAGGCGTTGAATATGGATTCTTCTGTCCTTGTCATGGTTCAAAATTTGATATGGCTGGTCGAGTATTCCAAAGCGTACCTGCGCCTCTAAATTTGGTTGTTCCTCCGCATCACTATGTTGATGAAACCACCATTTTGGTTGGCATGGATAAGGGAGAGGCTTAAGATGAAAGCACTTATCGGTTGGATCGATGAACGGATCCCCTTAACTAAGACCTACAATAAGCATGTTGGTCAGTACCCAACACCAAAGAATTTTAACTTTTGGTATATTTTTGGCTTCATCGCCATGGTTGTTTTAGTTAACCAAATACTAACGGGTATTTGGCTAACCATGAATTACAACCCTTCAGGTGATGGTGCATTTGCCTCTGTTGAATACATCATGCGTGATGTGGAATATGGCTGGCTGTTGCGTTACATGCATTCCACTGGGGCGTCAGCCTTCTTTGTGGTGGTGTATTTGCACATGTACCGAGGCCTAATTTACGGCTCTTATCAGAAACCTCGCGAACTGCTGTGGCTGTTCGGAATGTTGATTTTCTTGGTATTGATGGCCGAAGCTTTCATGGGATATCTACTCCCTTGGGGGCAAATGTCTTACTGGGGCGCACAAGTGATTATTTCGCTGTTTGGTGCGATACCGGTAATCGGTGACGATTTAACCCTGTGGATCCGTGGTGACTACGTTATCTCTGGGGCAACACTTAATCGCTTCTTTGCTTTGCACGTCATCGCTTTACCATTAGTGTTGGTGATGTTGGTATTCTTGCATATCGTGGCCTTACACGAAGTGGGCTCTAACAACCCTGACGGTATCGAGATTAAAGCAAACAAAGATGAGAATGGTTGGCCGAAAGATGGTATTCCATTCCACCCTTACTTCACTGTTAAAGATTTGGCGGCAATTGTTGGCTTCTTATTCTTCTTCTGTTGGGTGATGTTCTTCTTCCCTGATGGTGGTGGTTACTTCCTTGAAGCGCCAAACTTTGAAGCGGCTAACCCGCTGAAGACACCTGAACATATTGCGCCAGTGTGGTATTTCACTCCGTTCTACGCCATTTTACGTGCCGTGCCGGATAAACTAATGGGTGTAGCCATGATGGGGCTTTCTATTGCAGTGCTATTTGTGCTGCCTTGGTTAGACCGCTGTAAGGTTAAGTCGATTCGTTATCGTAGTACCATTCATAAACTGAATATTGCTCAGTTTGTAATTTGTTTCATTATTTTGGGTATTTTAGGCGCTTTGCCTTCGACAACGCTGCTAACTTGGGTAGCACGTATCACAACCGTTGGGTACTTTGGTTACTTCCTCTTACTATGGATTTACAGTAAGAACGAGAAAACTAAGCCAGTTCCAGAAAGGGTGACCAAATGATGAGAACAGTATTTATTGCATTGATGCTACTGCTTCCTAGTTTGACTATGGCCGCTGGTGGTAATGTACACTTAGATAAAGCGAATTATGATCTACGCGACAAGGCTTCGTTGCAAAACGGTGCCATGTTATTCATGAACTACTGCTTTGGTTGTCATAGTACTCAGTACCAGCGTTACAACCGCGTAGCGGAAGATTTAAGTATTCCTCTGGACTTAATGGAACAAAACTTGATTTTCACCGGAGTAAAACCCGGCGAATTGATGGAAAATGCCATTCAGGAAGATGACGCCGCCAAATGGTTTGGTGCACCAGCACCAGATTTAACCTTGGTAGCGCGAGTTCGTGGAGCAGATTGGATCTATACTTATCTACGTTCATTTTATGTTGATGAAACCCGCCCATTTGGAGTGAACAATAAAGTGTTCCCAAGTGTTGGTATGCCGCATGTATTGCAAGAACTACAGGGTGTGCCAAACGCGGTTTACGAAACAAGAATGATTGATGGTGAAGAACAACACATCTACGTTGGTATCGAGTCTGATGGCAGCGGAGAGATGAGTGATGATGAATTTGACCACGCAGTTTTGGACCTTGTTAACTTCTTGGTTTATGCTGCGGAACCTATTCAGCTAGAGCGTAAACGCCTTGGTTATTGGGTAATGGGTTTCTTATTTATCTTCTTCATTATTAGTTATCTACTGAAGAAAGAATACTGGCGCGACGTACACTAAGTACTAAGCTAGTAATTGTTTATCGGCAATAGCAGTTATGCTGTTGCCGTTTGTGTTTTTATTTTTGATGGTTTTTGGAGGGTTCAATGGCTGTAGCTGCCAACAAGCGTTCGGTAATGACGTTATACTCTGGTGCTAACGACTTATATAGTCATCAGGTACGTATCGTTTTGGCTGAGAAAGGCGTCAGCGTAGAGATTAACCTCGTTGATCCGGACAATTTGCCGGAAGATTTGATTGACCTGAATCCGTATAGCTCGGTACCTACCTTAGTGGATCGCGAATTGGTGTTATACCAATCACAGATCATTATGGAGTACTTAGACGAGCGTTTCCCACACCCACCACTTATGCCTGTTTACCCGGTATCGCGTGGTTCTAGTCGTTTGATGATGCATCGAATTAAAAATGACTGGTATACACTGGTGGCGCAAATCGAGAAAGGCGACAATGCCGAAGCTGCGCGTAAGCAACTCACTGAGAGCTTGTTAAGCATTGCTCCGGTGTTTGTTGAAATGCCTTACTTTATGAGTGAAGAGTTTAGCTTAGTAGATTGTTATCTTGCTCCACTATTGTGGCGCTTGCCTACTTTAGGCATTGAGCTTGAAGGTACTGGCGCTAAAGAGATTAAATCTTACATGATTCGTGTTTTTGATCGTGAGTCTTTCCAAGCATCATTAACTGACGCTGAACGTGAAATTCGCGACGGATTTCTAGGTTAATGAGTAGCGAAATGAGCCCAAATCGGCCTTATCTTTTACGGGCCTTTTTTGACTGGTTACTCGATAACGAGCTGACTCCGCATTTGGTGGTTGATGCGACACAAGCCAACGTCACAGTACCTAGTCAATTTGTTAATGATGGGCAAATTGTGCTTAATATAGCGCCGTCGGCCGTGGTTTCATTTGATATGGACTTACACCACGTGGGCTTTAATGCGCGCTTTGGTGGTAAACCATTTCAGGTGTATGTACCCATGGCTGCTGTGATTGCGATATATGCTCGTGAGAACGGCGCTGGCACAGCATTTGAGCCAGAAGCCGCTTATGAAGCCATTGAGCCCGTTGAGAGCGACGACAAGATAGTTGAATCGCCTTCCGCCGAAGTGGCGAAGAAGCCGACGTTAACTATTGTTAAATAAAAAAAGCGCCTTAGGCGCTTTTTTTATTTCTTGTGATTGCTCGTCGGGCTAGCTGTTTTCGATCACTTCAAACACTTTTATGACCTTACTCACGCCCGTTTCATGTCTGGCTATATCAATCGCGCGCTTTTGTTCTTCTGCTGTTACTAATCCAATTAAGAACACTTCACTGTCTTCGGTAATCACCTTGATTTTTCCTGGGGGAAGGCTGCTGTCTTCATAAATCTTGAACTTTATTTTGGTGGTGATCCAAGAATCATTGCTACGAACGCCAAGCGAGACAGGCGGCTTTGCTCTTACTTCATTTAATACCTGAGTAACCCCTTCTTGTTCCCTGACTATTTGGGTGATTTTATTCACGCTACTCTTATCGGGGCTTTGACCTACCACTAATACTCGCCCATTTAAAGCCACCACTGAAAGCTTACTGTTTCGCCATAATTGTTCGTCTTTCCCCAAGGCATTTAATACTTGCAGCTCTATGGTTTGGTCATCGAATTGGGTGCCAATAGAGCGGCGATCTGTGGCAGCTCCAGCGGCAACACCTGCACCAACCACTACAGCCCCTGCACAGGCTTGTAGTATTCCCGCTATCGCAATCACTGTGATTACTCGTAACATCTATTAATCCTCTTGTTGTGGGAATAAGGTACGATCTACTAGGTCACATAAACAGTTTAAAGCCAAGAGGTGAACCTCATTGATCCTTATACTCTGTTCTGCGGGAACTCTAATTTCTACATCTTGCTCACTGAGTAAACCTGCCATTTCGCCACCGTCTTTACCCGTAAGCGCGATAATATTCATATCTCTATTTACCGCCGCCTCCATGGCTTTGATAACATTACGGCAATTACCAGAATCAGATAGCGCAACTAATACGTCACCTTGTTGCCCCAAGGCTCGAATCTGTTTGGCAAAAATTTCGTCAAAAGAGTAATCATTGGCGATAGCCGACAGTACCGAAGTATCAGTGCTTAAGGCTAAGGCGGGTAAGCTTGGGCGCTCTGTATCAAATCTATTTACCAGATTGGCCGCAAACTGCTGGGCTTGCGCTGCTGCAGCACCGTTACCGGCGATCAAGAGCTTGTTACCATTTAATAAAGTATGGGCAATAATGATGGTCGCTTTTTCAATGGTGTCTGGCAGTGCTTCTGCAGCAGCAATCTTAGTTTGAATACTTTCTCTAAATATCTCTTTTATACGTTCTTGCATTCTATTCCCCAAATGCGTTTTGAAACCACTCAAGAAATGGTGCTTTAGCTTTAATGGCGATGACATCAAAACGTATCGCTGTATCAAATTGATTTAATTTCTTGGTATGTAAATAGTGCTGAGCACTTAACAAAATACGACGAATTTTAGCTTGGTCAACCGCTGCTAGCGCGCCACCAAAATCTTGGCGGCTACGATATTTAACTTCGACAAACACCCAGGTATCACCTTGCTTAAAAATGAGGTCTATTTCCCCGCGTCGGCAATGAAAATTTCTCTCAATAAGCACTAGGCCCTGTTGAATTAAGTAATCCGCCGCTTGTTGCTCGGCTAACTGGCCACTACTCAACAATTTGGGCTTGGATTTCCAGGGGAACCAATTCACCATTCTTGTATTCTGTCCAAGTCAGTTGTCGAAGCACTAAGCCTTGTTGATTAACACTCAAGTTGCCTGATAAGCCTTGAAATTGATACTCAGCGTAGCCTTTCATTTGGGCTAGCTGGTCAATTAAATTATATGCATCATAGCCTAAGGCATAGAGACGTTTTTGCCTATCAGATGAGCTGGGCCATAAA
This sequence comes from Agarivorans sp. MS3-6, assembly GCF_054112545.1. Taxonomy (NCBI): domain Bacteria; kingdom Pseudomonadati; phylum Pseudomonadota; class Gammaproteobacteria; order Alteromonadales; family Alteromonadaceae; genus Agarivorans; species Agarivorans sp. MS3-6. Next base: position 3,108,883 of record NZ_CM134202.1, read on the forward strand.
GTTTGATAGCGAATTGAATTAACCGATTGTTGTTCTAACATCCATGGCATTTCGCTGATATACATGCCATCTAGTTCGTTTTCACTGGTACTGTCGTTTTTATCATAGCTTCTAGAGCTAGCATATAATCTAGGGCTAACGGCAAACGGGCTAACGGTAACATCGATAAAGGCTTTGATTAGCTTGGTTTCTGTGTTGCTGCCTACCAAATATAAAGATTGCGCATCACTACGCGAACGCACTTCGGCTTCTAAATCTTGGCCAAGAATTTGTTTAAATTGGTTGATTCGTTGCTGGCTTTGGTCGGTATGTAATAGCTTTTTCACTGCACGTTGTAGGTCATTACGGTTTGCGTAATAAATCACGTCCACTGGTGCACTCGAGTACATCGTCCATTCTTCAACAAACGCTTCGCTCATTCGTTTGCCTAAGCTGCTTTGTGGCGCAATGATTAGCGGGTTGGTCTCTTCGCGTTGAATCATAAACTGCGCGGCTTGTTTAGCTTCATCTTCCGGCGACAGTGGGAAAAAGTATTGCCCCTGTTGCTCTGAGGACTGAATATCATTGAGCGCAAATACCGGCATGCTGGGTGAAAGTGCCAGCAAGCTGGCTAGCTGAGATTTAAGTAAAGGGCCGACTATAAAGTCAATCTGGTCAGTAACAAGTTGCGGGTAGAGGCTCTCCATAGCTTGCGCTTGAGTGTCATAGAACACCAATTCGGTGTTGCTTTCAAATTGAGTTTGCTTATCTAAAAATGCGGCGATAAGGCCATCTTTGATGGCTAAAGCATTGCTTTTATATTTGCCCGTTAGCGGTAATAAAACGGCCACCTTATTGGGTTGGTAGGGCGTAATGCTGATTGCTTTAGCAAGATCACCGGCAACATAATCTAGCGCTGGATGCTGTGGGTACTCTGTTTTCCATTGTTGCAAGGTGGCGACAAGTTTCTCTGGTGATTGCTTTGGTTCGTTACTGATAGCAACGATCTCTAACCAACCGTTGCGTAACTCCGCGCCAGGCTGTTGAAAGCTACGCAAAGTAAATGCGGTGAGTGGTTTAAGTTTTTCCCAAATAGTGGTGTGGTTAGCTTCTCGAGCTGCATCCACCAAGTAACGGTCTAATTCAATGTAAGCCCCTGCCGCAGCGAGCGGATTATTCTGTTTAGAATAGATATCAGCGCGGCTTTGGTAATAAGCCTGCCAATAGTCATCGGGTAGTGGCCACAGAGGATCGAAGTCTAACAAGGCAAGAGCTTGGTTATAGCGCCCTTGGTTTTGCTGAGAGTAGGCCTCAACAAGTTTCACTCCAGCTTTTTGAGTCACTGATGTGGCTTGCTCTTGTAAAGACTCAATAACCGCATCACCCGCTTGGTATAAACCTTGTTGATAATAAGCTTTAGCCGCTAATAGCTCCCAATCGAAACTGTTTTCGACGGGGCTGATACTAGCTTGGTCCAAATAAAATTCAGCGTTGTGTTCAGGAGCAATGGCTAGCGAGGGCAAGGCAATCGCAACGATAGCTTGTTTAGTTGGCTCACTACTACAGGCCGATAACAATAGTATCATTGCGAAACTGACGTAACGTAGCGCCGAAATTAGGTTATATCTCAAGGTTAATACCACCAGTATCTGTTTGTTAGTGCATATATTAAGAGTCTAACGCTAAATAATCCACAAACGATGCGTTGAAAGATTGAGGGAACCTAGGCTTTTGATTAAAGTAGAGGCCGATTAAACGAGAGGTTTATTTATGTCTACCATCGGTACTCTATATATTGTGGCAACTCCTATTGGTAATTTGTCTGATATTACCTTGCGTGCACTGGAGGTACTAAAGAGTGTTTCCATGATAGCTGCAGAGGATACGCGCAATACTGGCCGCTTATTAGCGCATTACGACATTGGCACTCGTTGCGTAGCTGTGCATGATCACAATGAACAACAAAAAATAGCGTGGTTAGAGCAGTGTTTGTTAGAAGGGCAAGATATTGCACTGGTCTCTGACGCTGGCACGCCTCTCATTAATGACCCCGGTTATCATCTAGTTTCGGCATTTAGGGCTAAAGGTTACCCGGTGATTCCTTTACCCGGAGCGTGTGCCGCCATTGCAGCACTATCAGTGGCAGGGTTACCCACCGACCGCTTTCTCTATGAGGGGTTTTTACCGGCTAAAACTAATGCTAGGCAAGAACGCTTAAACCAGCTTCGCCAAGAGCCTCGCACTGTTGTTTATTATGAATCGCCTCATCGTATAGTGGATAGTTTAAAAGACATCGCGGTTTGTTTAGGTGAAGAGCGCCAGGTCGTGATGGCCCGCGAACTAACCAAAACCTTTGAAACCGTTAAATCATTGCCGGTGGGTGAGCTATTAAGCTGGGTACAAGCGGATCCTAACCAGCAAAAGGGTGAGATCGTATTGGTGGTGGCGGGCCACCAAATGAGCAGTGACCAACTACCGGTAGATGCCCTTGATACCTTGGCATTGTTGCAGCAAGAACTGCCTTTGAAGAAAGCCGCCGCCTTAACGGCCAAAATTTATGGATTAAAGAAAAACGCACTCTATGACTATGCGTTAAAACACACTAAATAAGCCATGCAAAGCGCTATTCTTAGCCCCTATAGTTTGCTATAGTCCGCCGCGGAGTTGGCTAGGCAATCGCTGCTTCGTCGTTGTGTGCTCTTTCGAGAGTGACAGACGGGCGAAGGGGAGGAAAGTCCGGGCTCTATAGGGTAGGGTGCCAGGTAACGCCTGGGGGGCGCGAGCCCACGACAAGTGCAGCAGAGAGAAGACCGCCGATGGCTCATTCGTGAGCACAGGTAAGGCTGAAAGGGTGCGGTAAGAGCGCACCGCGCAACTGGTAACAGATTGCGGCGAGGTAAACTCCACCCGGAGCAAGGCCAAATAGGCCCCCTTAAGGCGCGACCCGCGTTGGGGGCGGGTAGGCTGCTTGAGCCATTAAGCGATTAATGGCCTAGACGAATGATTGTTCACGACAAAACCCGGCTTATCGGCCAACTCCCACCTTTTTTGAAAGCCCCGTAGTGATATACGGGGCTTTTTTATTGCTTTTGTCAGTAGAAATAATGATGAAAGCGAATAATTCCTGTGAAACACCGCCAATAATTCAAAAAATTAATTTAATAAATTGAATTAATTTTTTCCGTAAATGCTCTCTGTCGCTTTGTATATCAAGTCTTTAGCCAGTAAGGCAGATGGGTTGGTGGAATTTTGTTCATTTTCTTGCTCAAGGTCGCTTGCAAAGGGGGAGACTCGTCCTTAAACTTAGTAAATTGTGGGATAAAGTGGATCTTAGTGGATCTAGCTCTCGCATCACCGAGTCAATTAGGGAAAAAGGGGAATAAATACTGATGTTACGCGGCGCTAGCTCAATTAACCTCGATGCGAAAGGACGGCTAACCATGCCGACCCGTTATCGTGAATGGTTAATGGATGAGTGCCAAGGTCAGTTGGTATGCACGATTGATATTAATCACCGTTGTTTACTGCTCTATCCATTAGCTGAATGGGAAGAGATCGAACGTAAATTACGTCGCCTGTCTAGCATGAACCCTGCAGAACGCCGTTTACAGCGTTTGCTGTTGGGGTATGCCGATGATTGCGAAATGGATAAAAATGGTCGTTTACTTATTCCCCCTCCACTGCGCCAGCACGCCAGTTTAGAGAAAAAAATAATGTTGGTCGGGCAGCTTAATAAATTTGAGCTTTGGTCTGATGAACAGTGGCAGCAACAAATTGCTGAAGATATAGCCCTAGATGAGAATGTTGATATGTTGACCGATAACTTAAGAGATTTTTCACTTTAATATGAGTACTGAATTTGCCCATACCTCGGTACTGCTGCAAGAGTGTATCGATGGTTTAGCCATTAAAGCAGATGGCATTTATGTTGACGGTACCTTTGGAAGAGGGGGGCACAGTCGCGCCATTTTGCAACAGCTCGGTCCGAATGGGCGTTTAATTGCCATCGACCGCGACCCGCGCGCTATCGAAGCAGCTAAGCAGTTTGCTAATGACCCTCGCTTTCAAATTGTGCATGGTCCTTTTTCTGGCATTGAAAAGTATGTCGACGAGTTGGGTTTGAGCAAAAAAATTGACGGGGTATTACTTGATTTAGGTGTGTCCTCTCCTCAGCTCGATGACGCTGAACGTGGTTTTAGCTTCATGCGTGAAGGGCCACTAGATATGCGCATGGATACCTCGCAAGGGCAAACTGCCGCGCAGTGGCTCACACATGCAGCAGAAGAAGATATTGCATGGGTGATTAAAACCTTTGGTGAAGAGAAGTTTGGTAAACGCATTGCTCACGGCATTGTTAATGCGCGTCAAGAGCAAGCGTTAACCAGTACTTTGCAACTGGCAAAAATTATCGATGAAGCCTGCCCGGTTAAAGATAAACATAAACATCCGGCGACACGCAGCTTTCAAGCCATTCGCATTTATATAAACAGTGAGCTGGATGAAATTGAAATCGCCCTGTTAGGGGCAATGAATAGCTTAGCAACCGATGGGCGTTTAGCGGTAATTAGTTTTCACTCTTTGGAAGACCGAATGGTTAAACGCTTCATTCGTAAGCAAGAAAAAGGTGAACAGTTTCCGAGAGGTTTTCCGCTTACTGAAGAGCAGTTAGCTCGTGGACGTTTCCTTAAAAGCATTGGCCGGGCGATTAAGCCTAGTGCCGCTGAAATTGAACAAAACCCGCGCTCGCGTAGTTCGGTGTTACGGGTTGCCCGTCGCTTGTAATGAGCGAAGCTAGCCGTCAGCCCAATTTATTAAGGGCAATATTAAAAGATGTTTGGCGTAATAAGCAGCATTTCCTGTTGTTACTTGCCACTGTTGTTTCGGCCTTCTGCGTGGTGTGGACGACTCACCATACTCGAATGTTTGTTGAGCAACGAGAAGTGTTGATGATGAATCGTGACGCCTTGAATGTGGAATGGCGACATCTGTTAATTGAGCAAAATGCATTAGCTGAACATAGTCGAATTGAGAGCATTGCTAAGAAACGTTTAGGCATGCATCGACCAAAAATAGAAGAACAAGTGGTAATCACTGAGCGATGAATAAAAAAGCAAGTAAACAAGGACTGTTCATTCACTGGCGATTTGTGCTGGTGATGGCGGTTGTTTGCTTAATATTCACCGCGTTGGTGAGCCGAGCCGCATATATTCAAGTGATTGCCCCTGACAAGTTAGTTTATGAGGGGGACTTGCGCTCTATTCGGACCAAAACAGGTTATGCAGAGCGTGGTGTTATTACCGATCGTTTCGGCAGTGAATTAGCTGTTAGTGTACCGGTACGGGCGATTTGGGCTGATCCTAAACATGTGGCAGACCAACATAGCTTTGAAAACCAAGAGGCTTGGGCGGCCTTAGCCAAAGTGCTCGATACCGATGTAATTAGCTTACAAAGCCGAGTTAACAACCCTAAGCGGCGTTTTGTATATTTACAGCGGCAGGTCAGTTCAGCGGTGGCTAACTATGTTGAGAAGTTGAAAATTAAAGGGGTTTATTTAAAGCCTGAGTCTCGTCGTTTTTACCCTGCTGGCGAAGTAAGTGCTCACTTGGTGGGTTTTACTGATATTGATGACCATGGTTTAGAAGGCATTGAACGAAGTTACGACGACTGGCTCACTGGCGAGCCGGGTAAACGTAAAGTTCGCAAAGACCGTTTAGGTCGAGTGGTTGAAGATCTGGCGGTGATTCATCAAGCTAAACAAGCGCAAAATATTGCACTAAGCATCGACCAGCGCATTCAAGCTTTGGCTTACCGTGAACTTAAAAAAGCGGTAGCCGATACGCAAGCGACCTCTGGCAGCGTTGTGGTTTTGGATATACAAACTGGCGAAGTGCTAGCAATGGCCAATAGCCCCTCGTTTAACCCCAACAATCGCAATGAATTTCAAAGCTACCGTTATCGCAATCGCGCATTAACCGATAGTTACGAACCGGGCTCGACGGTAAAACCTTTATCGGTGATCGCAGCCTTGGAAGGTAACCATATTAAAACCAATAGTGTGATTAATACTAACCCCGGTTGGATGCAAATTGGTGGTCGACGAGTCCGTGATTCTCGTAACTATGGTGAAATCAGTTTAACCAAGGTCATTCAAAAATCGAGCAATGTTGCCACTAGCCAACTTGCTCTGAAGGTTGGGGTAGAGGGTATGCTCGACACCTTTTACAACGTGGGTTTTGGTAATGATGCTGGCTTAGGTTTAGTGGGTGAGTCCGGTGGACAAATGCCGCAACGTCGTCGTTGGTCAGATTTTGAACTCGCAACCTTGTCTTTTGGCTACGGCCTAATGGTGACGCCGCTACAGTTGGCTCAAGCCTATGCCACCATTGGCTCTGGCGGCGTTTTTCGGCCCATTTCAATTATTAAATTGCAGCAAGCCTCGCCTGGCGAGCGAGTCTTTGAACAAGTTAAAGCAAATGCAGTATTAGAAATGATGGAGTCGGTTATTCAAGAGGGGGGTACCGGAAGAAAGGCCGCGGTACCCGGCTTTAGAGTGGCAGGTAAAACTGGTACCAGTCGCAAGGCTGTTCGTGGCGGTTATGGTGACGACTATGTTGCTATATTTGCAGGGGTTGCCCCTGTGAGTGACCCTAAACTGGCGATCGCTGTATTTGTCAACGAGCCGAAAAACGATCGCTATTATGGTGGTGACGTTGCTGCCCCTGTTTTTTCCAAAGTGATGCACGGTGGTTTGCAATACCTCAATGTCGCTCCAGATGACAATAGCCAGCACGTCGTTAAAGCCAAGGGAGGCAGCAACAATGAAACCTGATTTGTCTTCATTATTGGCTAAGTTTGCGATTTCTATCGCGCCAGATCTTAGTTTTAATGAGTTAACCCTGAATAGTCGTGAAGTGCTCACCGGCGATATATTTGTAGCGGTTAAAGGACATCAAGTTGATGGGCGCAATTATATTGATTCAGCCATCGATAACGGCGCGGTCGCCGTTATTCTTGATGCAGATGAAGAAAAGCACCATGGCCATATTGACTGGCAGAATAAAGTACCATGTATTCATTTTTGGCGGCTAAATAAGCAGCTTTCGCAGTTAGCCTCAGCGGCTTACTTTCCCACTGGTAACCCTTTAACTATTGTTGGGGTCACGGGCACAAACGGCAAAAGTACCGTCACCCATTATATTGCCAATTTAGCCAACTTAAGCGGTATGCGTGCTTCGGTCATGGGCACCTTAGGCAACGGAAAACCGGGTGAGTTACAAGCTACTGAGAACACTACCGCTGACGCAATAACTATTCAGCGTCAGTTAAGTGAAATGCACCAGCAGGGTTATCAATTAGTTGCGATGGAGATTTCTTCGCACGGCTTAGTGCAGCAACGGGTAGCGAGTGTGCCCTTTAAGGTGGCGATCTTCACTAACTTGAGTCGTGATCATCTCGATTACCACGGCACTATGGCTGAGTACGGGCGAGCAAAACAGGCCTTGTTCGATTGGCCAAGCTTACAATGCCGACTCATAAACGCCGATGATAGTTTTGGTAAACAGCTGTTAGAACATTACCCAACTGCTGAAGCATTGTCATTAGAAGACAGTCGAGCACAATGGCAAATTGGCGACCTTGCGTTTACTGAACAAGGTGCCAGTGGTTACATTGTTAGCCCCGAGGCCAGCCACGAAAAAGTGTTATTTACCAGTCCCTTATTAGGCCGCTTTAATGCCGAAAACCTCTTGTGTGCAGTAGCCTGCCTAAGCCACCTAGGTGTCGAGTTATCATCGTTGGTGGAGTTATTACCAAAACTGAATGCGGTACCAGGGCGCATGGAATTGTTCGCCGGTAAATGTTCGGTGGTGGTAGATTATGCACATACCCCCGATGCATTAGATAAAGCCTTGTCTGCGTTACGCCAGCATTGCCGAGGAGCGCTTATTTGTATCTTTGGTTGCGGCGGCGATCGTGACAGAGGTAAGCGACCACTGATGGCGCAGGTCGCTGAGTTACACGCCGATCGAGTTATCGTCACCGATGACAATCCCCGCTTTGAAAATGCCTTAAGCATCGTTGAAGACATACTATTAGGTTTCTCTAAGCCTGAGGCGGTAACGGTCATCCACCAACGTGCCGACGCGATTGCCCACGCTATTACGCACTGCGGGGCTAAAGATATTATTTTGGTGGCGGGCAAGGGCCATGAAGATTATCAAATAATTGGTGCCGAAAGCTTAGATTATGACGAGCGAGTCGTGGTGCGAGACTTAGTGGGGCAGCCATTATGATCCCACTCATGTTATCTGAGCTTTTGGCGCCGTTAAATGCCCAATTAATCGGCAACGATTGTTTAATTCAAAGCGTAGATACTGATTCGCGAAAAGCCATGCCAAAAGGTCTTTTTGTTGCTCTAAGTGGTGAAAACTTTGATGGCCATCAGTTTGCTGAAGCGGCAATACAACAAGGCGCATTAGCGCTAATCGTTGAGCAAAAACAAGCTTTGCAGGTTCCGCAGTTGTTGGTGGCCGATTGCCGGCTCGCCCTCGGGCACATTGCCAGTTATTTACGAGATAAATTGCAGCTGCCTTGTTGTGCGATCACGGGTAGTAACGGTAAAACCACCGTCAAAGAAATGTGCAGTAGCATCTTATCTCAAGCAAAGGATGTGTTGGCGACCCAAGGTAATTTCAATAATGACATCGGTGTCCCCTTATCGCTATTGCGAGCCACAGAACAGCACCAAGTAGGGGTGCTTGAGTTAGGGGCAAACCATATCGGCGAAATCGCTTATACGGTGAGTTTGGTTAAACCTAAAGTGGCACTGATTAATAATGTGTCGGCGGCCCATATTGAAGGTTTTGGTGACCAAGCAGGAGTGTTAAAAGCTAAATCAGAGTTGTTTCAAAATCTCAATGCTGAGCAGTTAGCTATTTGCGAAGCCGGTAGTGATTATCAGCAAACGCTGATGGATGCCGCTAAACCCGCTAAGGTGCAACTGTTTTCGCTAGATGATTGTAAGGCCGATTACTATGCCAGCGATATTGTTTCAATGGGTGTCCAAGGTAGTCAGTTTACCTTGAACACTCCTTACGGTATGCAAACCGTACAGGTCAATATGGCGGGTCAACATAACGTGAAAAATGCGGTGGCGGCGTCGGCGCTTGCGTTGGCGATGGGAGCGACCTTAAGTGAGGTTCAGCTCGGCCTCGCTCAATTGGATAATGTACCGGGAAGAGTTAACCTGCAGCCGCTTAGCCAGCAGGTAAGCCTTATCGATGATAGTTACAACGCCAATCCTGCATCCTTTAAGGCTGCCATAGATATTTTAGCCAGTTTTGAGGGGCACCGCTTTCTTGTTGCTGGTGCAATGGGAGAGATGGGGCAAGATTCTGCGCAAGCTCATAAGAGCGTCGTGCAGCAAGCGCTTGACAGTGGCATCAGCTTGTATTCTTATGGCGCGTCTTTTGAATCGGCATTGGCTGATTTAGGGCAACTAGAGCGGTTTTTTGATTCCCATGAGCAGCTTGTTGAACAGTTAACTGAAGCATTAAAACAAACCAGCCAACAGCCATGTTTGATATTGGTTAAGGGTTCTCGTTCAACGCATATGGAAAAAGTCGTCCAGCACTTACAACACAATTTTAAGAAGGGTTTCGAATGTTAGTTTGGTTAGCGGAATATCTGCAGCAATACTTTGGTGGATTTTCGCTATTTGGGTATTTGACGTTTCGTGCGATTGTTAGCGTATTAACGGCTTTGGTGTTTGGTCTTTGGATGGGGCCGAAATTGATCCGCCGTTTACAACTGTTGCAAATTGGTCAAACCGTAAGAAATGATGGGCCTGAGTCTCATCTCAGTAAATCAGGCACTCCTACTATGGGCGGTGTGTTGATCATCGCTTCGGTATTTTTGTCTACCTTGTTGTGGGCTCGATTAGATAATCATTACGTGTGGGTAATGTTATTTGTATTCGGTAGTTATGGTGCGATTGGTTTTGTTGACGATTACCGAAAAGTGATTCGTAAAGATCCAGCAGGCTTAATTGCTCGTTGGAAGTACTTTTGGCAATCGGTCGTAGCCTTAGTCGTGGCCACTTATTTATTCTTTAGTGCCGATTCTGCCGCACAGACGCAATTGGTACTGCCATTCATCAAAGATATTATGCCGCAGTTAGGGTGGTTATTTATCCCCTTAACCTACTTAGTGATTGTTGGCAGTAGTAATGCAGTGAATCTGACCGATGGTCTTGATGGGCTGGCGATTATGCCCAGTGTGATGGTGGCCTCGGCATTTGCGTTAATTGCCTACCTTACGGGCCATGCTAATTTCTCCAGCTATTTATTTATTCCTTATATTCCAGAGGCCTCTGAGCTGGTCGTGGTGTGCACCGCGATGGTGGGCGCAGGTTTGGCCTTCCTTTGGTTCAATACTTACCCTGCACAAGTTTTTATGGGCGATGTGGGTTCGTTGGCTCTAGGTGCTGCGCTGGGCGCGGTGGCGGTATTAGTTCGCCAAGAGTTACTGTTGGTGATTATGGGCGGAGTTTTTGTGATGGAAACGGTGTCGGTTATTTTGCAGGTGGGCTCGTATAAGTTGCGCGGGCAACGAATATTCCGCATGGCGCCGATTCATCATCACTACGAATTAAAAGGTTGGCCTGAGCCACGCGTTATTGTGCGCTTTTGGATCATTTCCTTGATTTTAGTACTGATTGGTTTAGCTACCTTAAAAGTAAGGTAAACAGAAGGTTGAGTTGTTATTGTGAGTAAATTGCAGCAACAAAAACGTTACGCAGTCGTTGGTCTTGGAGCCAGCGGGATGAGTAGTGTGCGCTTTTTACTTAGCCAAGGCGTCTCTCCTTTAATTTGTGATACCCGTATTTCCCCTCCAGGCTTGACACAACTAGCAGACAATTTGACGGTGGTTTGTGGTGAGCTGCCTTTACTTCAATTACTCGACTGTGATGTGGTGATTGTTAGTCCAGGGGTAGCGCTGGCTCACCCTGTATTGCAAAAACTTGCCGAGGCCGGCGTATCGTTGATTGGTGACGTAGAGTTATTTTGTCACTATGCGCTGGCTCCGATAGTCGCGATTACCGGTTCTAATGGTAAAAGCACCGTCACCAGTTTAGTGGGAGACATGGCCAAGCAAGCCGGCATTAACGTGGCGGTTGGCGGTAATATTGGGGTACCCGTACTCGATTTATTGGCTGAAGATGTACAACTGTATGTCCTCGAGTTATCCAGCTTTCAACTGGAAACGACGGATTCTCTCGCAGCTTGTGCAGCAACGGTGCTAAATATTAGCGAAGACCATATGGATCGCTATCAAGGTTTAGCAGACTACATCGCCGCTAAACAGAAAATATACCAGCACGCTACAACCGCCATTGTCAATTTGGATGATGCCGACTCGCAACCTCATGTTAATGCCAAGCAAGTCATCAGCTTCTCGTTGACCTCTGCGGGAGATTACAGCCTAAGTGATAATCAGCAGCAATTGATGAAGGGCGAGCGAGTGTTACTTGCTACCGAAGAGCTTCCTTTAGTGGGTACGCACAACTATGCAAACATTTTGGCAGCCTTAGCGCTAGCAGACGCAGCGGGCATTGCACTTGAGGCCTGCTTAATCGCTATCAAACAATTTGTTGGTTTAGCGCATCGTTGCCAACTGGTCTCGCGTAAGCGAGGCATTAGTTGGATTAACGATTCTAAAGCGACCAACGTAGGGGCTACCATTGCCGCGCTTATAGGCCTAGTTCAAGCTCGGCAGCAGTTATGGTTGATTGTAGGCGGTGACAGTAAAGATGGCGATTTAAGCGAGTTAGCAGGGCCGCTGGCAGCTGTCGCTGGCGTGGTGGCCTTTGGTAAAGACAAACAACGCTTTAAAGATATTGCGGCCAATACTCTGTTGGTCGACAACCTTGAACAAGCGCTTGCTTGGTGTAAGCAACAGGCTAAAAGCGGAGATACGGTGTTGCTGTCACCCGCTTGCGCTAGCTTAGATATGTACCGTAACTTTGAAGCTCGTGGGCAGCATTTTTGTCAGTTGGTGGAGGCGCTATGAAAATAATGGCTAAACCACTATGGTTCACTCATCTACTTGCCCTCGTGAATCCAGAGGCTAAAGATGTCAAAGAACCTTTACTGTTTGACCGACAGTTACTGTGGCTAGCGTTAAGCTTGATGGTAGTAGGCTTGGTGATGGTGTCTTCAGCATCTATCCCTGAAGGCATTGCCTTAAGTGATGACCCATTTCGTTTTACTAAACGCCATGGTATCTACTTGTTGTTATGTTTGTGCACCATGGCTGCGGTGGTTCAAATTCCGATGTCATGGTGGCAATCGCATAACGCAAAATTACTTTTATTGGCGGGCTTGGCCTTAGTCTTAGTCTTGCTGGTGGGGCGTAATATTAATGGCAGTAGTCGCTGGATAGGCCTAGGCCCAATCAATATTCAGCCAGCAGAATTCTCTAAGTTGGCCTTGTTTACCTATCTTGCCGGTTATTTAGTTCGGCGGCATGAACAAGTTCGTGAAAACCTAAAAGGCTTTTTAAAGCCTTTAGTGGTGTTTTTCATGCTGGCGGTATTGCTATTAGCACAGCCCGATTTAGGCAGCGTCATCGTGATGTTTGTTACCACAGTAGGCATGCTGTTTTTAGCGGGCGCGAAGCTCATTCAATTCTTTGGCTTAATGTTTACCGGCATTGTGGCGGTAGTGACCTTGATTATCGCAGAACCTTACCGAATGCGCCGCGTATCTTCATTCCTAGACCCTTGGCAAGACCCCTTTGGTAGCGGTTACCAATTAACCCAGTCGTTAATGGCGTTTGGCCGAGGCGATTGGCTAGGAGAAGGGCTCGGTAATTCTATACAAAAATTGGAATACTTGCCTGAGGCACATACCGACTTTGTGGTGGCGGTATTAGCCGAGGAGCTTGGCTTTATTGGCGTCTGCGGCGTATTGCTTCTGCTGATTTTACTGGTGATTAGAGCGATGAAAATTGGCCAAAAAGCCTTGTTGGCCGAGCAAGCATTTGCTGGCTATTTAGCTTGTGGTATCGGCATTTGGTTTAGTTTTCAAACGATGGTGAATGTGGGGGCCGCATCCGGCTTAATGCCCACCAAAGGGTTAACGCTTCCGCTAATTAGTTATGGCGGCTCGAGTTTATTGGCAATGTCGATAGCCATTGCCATGTTGTTGCGAATTGATCATGAACTTCGATTGGCGAAATGCCAAGCCTACACGAGGGAAGCCCATGGTTAAGCAAGATAAAGCAAAATTATTAGTCATGGCAGGCGGTACTGGTGGGCACGTATTTCCTGGCTTAGCGGTGGCCGATTATCTTAAGCTGCAGGGCTGGGATATTTCTTGGTTAGGCACCGCCGAGAGAATGGAAGCCCAGTTAGTGCCCAAACACGGCTACCCCATCGATTTCATTAGTATTCAAGGGGTACGCGGCAATGGTTTACGCCGTAAATTGGCGGCACCTTTCAAATTGTTGAATGCGGTGCGCCAAGCGATCCGTGTAATTAAGCGTTATCAACCTGATGTGGTGTTAGGCATGGGCGGTTTTGCCAGTGGCCCTGGTGGGATTGCTGCTTGGTTGATGCGCAAGCCTTTGGTATTGCACGAACAAAATGCCGCCGCTGGCTTAACCAATAGAATGTTAGCAAAAATTGCCTCGCGGAGTTTGATGGCATTTCCTGGCGCCTTGCCGTGTTCTGCCAAAGCGCAAGTGGTTGGCAATCCAGTGCGTGAAACCGTGTTAGCCCTACCGCTAAAAACGCTCAGTGAACAGCGTGATTTCAGACTGTTAGTGATTGGCGGAAGTTTGGGCGCTCAGGTGTTTAATCAACAGCTGGCAGCCGGTATAAAACAAAGCGGATTAAACCTCAATATTTGGCATCAAGCGGGCAAAGATAAGCAGCAAAGTGCCATTGATGCCTATGCGGCAGCGTCACTTGCTGAAAGTTTGAGCGAACAGCCCAAGATAGTAGAGTTTATTGATGATATGGCTGCAGCTTATCAGTGGGCTGATGTGATACTCTGTCGCGCTGGTGCGCTAACTGTCTCTGAAGTCGCTGCGGCAGGTATTCCGGCTATTTTTGTGCCCTTACCTTATGCGGTTGACGATCATCAGACAAAAAACGCCCAATTTTTGGTGGCAGCCGATGCTGCTCGATTATTAAAACAGAGTGAATTTTCAGCGCAAAATATTGCGAGCCTACTTAATGAATTTGCCGATCCTGCATTGCGTTTAGCCTGTGCTCGCAATGCGCGACAGCAGGCTACTGTAGATGCAACTGAAAAAGTGGCTGCAGTATGCCAAGCGTTAAATAAGAGTAATAGTTAGATGAGTAAAGTTGAGTTAGCCAAGTTACGAACCATGATCCCAGAGATGCGAAAAGTGAAACGTATTCATTTCGTAGGGATCGGTGGTGCCGGTATGGGCGGTATAGCAGAAGTGTTGGCTAATGAAGGCTATCAGATTTCAGGTTCCGACCAAGCAGAAAGTGCAATGACAGAGCGCTTGCAAGCGGTGGGCGCCGAAGTGTTTTTCTCACATGACGCTAGCAATATAGACGGCGCTAACGTGGTGGTGGTTTCTACCGCCATTCGCGAGGACAACCCAGAAGTGCAAGCGGCTAGAGCTGCACGTATTCCGGTGGTTCGCCGTGCTGAAATGTTGGCTGAGTTAATGCGTTATCGGCATGGTGTTGCGGTTGCTGGTACGCACGGTAAAACTACCACCACCAGTTTAATCGCCAGTATTTATGCTCAGGCCGAGCGCGATCCTACTTTTGTTATTGGTGGCCTACTAAATAGTGCCGGTACCAATGCTCGCCTAGGTAAAAGCCGCTATTTGATTGCTGAAGCCGATGAAAGTGATGCCTCATTTTTGCACCTTCAGCCTATGGTTGCAGTCGTTACCAACGTTGAACCCGACCATATGGAAACCTATGGTGGCGACGAAGCCCAATTACATGCAACCTTCATTGAATTTTTACATAACCTGCCATTTTATGGTGTCGCGGTGATGTGTATCGATGACCAAGGTGTACAAACTTTACTGCCACAAATTGGCCGCCAAATTATTACCTACGGATTCTCTGACAGCGCCGATGTGCAAATACAACAGTTCGCACAAAATGGTGACCGTTGTTCATTCAGCGTATTAAGAGAAGGCCGAGCAGAACTGGCGATTACCTTAAACATGCCGGGTGAGCATAACGCGCTTAATGCTGCGGCGGCTATTGCTGTGGCCACTGAAGATGGCATTGAAGATGCCGCGATAGTTGAAGCGCTAAATAGCTTCGCAGGAATTGGGCGTCGTTTTCAACAATATGGCGAATTTGCCACCGGTAATGGTAATGCACTACTGGTCGACGATTATGGTCATCACCCTACTGAAGTTCTCGCTACCTTAAAAGCGGCCCGCGCTGCTTGGCCAGAGCGCCGCTTGGTCATGGCTTTTCAGCCACATCGTTATACCCGTACTCGCGACCTGTACGAAGACTTTGTTGATGTATTGGCGCAAGTTGACAGCCTATTGCTGCTAGAGGTGTATTCAGCCGGAGAAGACCCAATAGCCGGTGCCGATAGCCGCGCTTTATGTCGTAGTCTTCGCCAGCGTGGTTTAGAGCCTATCTATGTTAAACAACCCAGTGAATTGAGTGGCTTATTAGCCGATGTGATTCAAGATGGTGACGTCGTGCTTACTCAAGGTGCAGGAAATATTGGCGTGTTAGCTCGCCAGTTGGGTGCAATGCAATTACAAATTGAACAACTTAGAGGTAGTAAGTCTTAATGGCTAGCTTAGTGGTTAACAAAGTCGCAGTATTATTCGGTGGTGATTCTGCCGAACGCGAGGTATCGCTAAAATCCGGTAATGCCGTGTTATCTGGCTTGCTTCGCGCGGGTATCAATGCCCAAGGGATTGATACTAAAGGCTTTGATTTAAACCTCTTAAAACAAAGAAAATATAGCCATGTATTTATTGCTCTGCACGGCAGAGGCGGAGAAGACGGCACCTTACAAGGGGCCTTAGAGTATTTAGCTTTGCCCTATACCGGCAGCCGAGTATTAGGTTCAGCCTTAGCCATGGACAAAATACGCTGTAAGCAAATCTGGCAAAATATGGGTTTGCCAACAGCGTCTTACAAAGTGGTCGAGAAAGGTCATTACCGGGCCGGTGAGGCTGCCGATATTTTGGCTGAGTTATCTGGTAGCGTGATTGTTAAGCCGGCCCTAGAAGGCTCAAGTATCGGCATGGCCAAAGCGGATACCGCAGAAGAGTTAGAGGAAGCCATCACTAATGCGTTTGAGTATGACTCTCGAGTGCTTATTGAACAATGGATTAGCGGCGCGGAATATACGGTGGCAATCGTTGGTGAGCGGGTATTACCGTCTATTAGAATGAGAACGCCGCATACTTTTTACGATTATAACGCCAAGTATCAAAGCTCTTCGACAGAGTATTTTTGCCCCAGTGGTTTAAGTGATGCAGCCGAACAGCAGTTGGCTGATATTGCGATGAAGGCATTTAAAGCGGCAGACTGTGAAGGCTGGGGGCGGGTTGATTTTATGGCCGACCAACAAGGCAACTGGTACTTGCTTGAAGTGAACACATCGCCAGGCATGACCGAAAAAAGCCTAGTGCCAATGGCCGCTAAACAAGCAGGCATGAGTTTCGACCAGTTAGTGGTCAGTATTTTAGATTTGGCCCATTAATTATGGACATGACTCCACTGCAAAAGCAGACATTAGCCTACTGGGCTGGAGTCGCCTTTTTTGTGCTGGTGCTATTGGCTTTAAGTTGGGGGCTGCATTCAGTTTACCTGAGTATCAGTGATAAACAGCTCAGCCCGATGAATCGTTTATTGGTATCGGGCAAGCGTGAGTTTGTGTTGGACCAAGAGTTGCAACAAGCGCTGGCAGGTTTACCAGAAGCGGGGAATTTCTTTAGCCTTGACGTTTCTAAAGTCAAAGCTGAGTTAGAGCAGTTACCTTGGGTAGAACATGTAACAGTCCGCAAGCAATGGCCGGATAAGTTGTCGGTAAACTTGCAAGAGCAACAAGTGGTCGCTCGTTGGAATAATGCGGCCTTATTGAATCAGCAAGGGCATATCTTTGATGCGCCTCAGCAAAGAGTCAGTGAGGTGTTGGTCAATTTAAGTGGGCCAGACGAACAGGCGGCAGTGGTATTAGCCACTTTTAAACAGCTACAGCAAGTGTTGCAGAGTGATGGTTTAAGCATTGCCAGCTTAGCGCTAAATGAACGGCATGCTTGGCAAGTTAGTTTGGCAAACGGAATAGTATTGCAGTTAGGCAAAGAAGATAAGCTCAATCGTATTGCGCGCTTTGTCTCAGTTTACCCACAGCTAAAACCAGAGGCTGTGGCTTATGTGGATTTACGGTATGACACGGGTTTTGCAGTGGGATGGAAGAAACAGGAAGGCTTGGCGATAAATGACCAAAGTAACGGATAGAAAACTGATAGTTGGCCTCGATATTGGCAGCGCTAAAATCACCGCGTTAATCGGTGAGGTACTGCCTAGCAATGAGATGAGCATTATCGGTGTGGGCAGTCATCCGGCAAAAGGCATGGACAAAGGTGGCGTAAACGACCTTGACTCAGTCGTTAAGACGGTTCAGCGTGCCTTGCAAGAAGCTGAGTTAATGGCGGATTGTAAAATTAGCTCTGTCTACCTTGGTGTTTCTGGCCGCCATATTCGCTGCTTGAACGAAAAAGGCATGGTGCCAATCAGCGACGAAGAAGTCACCCAAGACGATGTGGATAATGCTATTCATACGGCTAAGTCGGTCAAACTGCCTGACGAGCACCGTATTTTGCATGTACTGCCACAAGAGTTTGCCATCGATTTTCAAGAGGGAATTAAAAACCCAATTGGTTTATCGGGGGTGCGAATGGAAGCCAAAGTACATCTGATTGCTTGCCATAACGATATGGTGAAAAACATTGTTAAGTGTGTTGAACGCTGTGATTTGAAAGTCGATCAGCTCATTTTTTCAGCCTTGGCTTCCAGTTACGCGGTGCTTACAGAAGATGAAAAAGAGCTCGGTGTATGTGTGGTTGATATTGGTTCTGGCACCATGGATATCGCCGTTTACACCAGTGGTGCTTTACGCCACACCTCGGTGGTTCCTTTTGCGGGCACCTCAGTGACTCGCGATATTGCCACCGTATTTGGCACACCGCTAAACGATGCCGAAGCGGTAAAAGTTCGCTACGGCTGCGCGTTAGGCAGTATGGTCAGTCGCGACGATACGATTGAAGTACCTAGTGTGGGGGGAAGACCTTCACGTAGCTTGCAAAGACAGACTCTGGCCGAGGTGATTGAGCCGCGTTATACCGAGCTGTTTGGTATGATCAAAAGCAAACTCGATGAGCTGGCCGACGATCTGCAGGCGCAGGGCACAAAATTACAACTAGGCGCTGGTGTAGTGTTAACCGGTGGTGCCGCTCAAATTGAAGGTGTAGTAGAATGCGCCGAGAAAATTTTACAGTGTCAGGTACGGGTTGGTTCTGCCAACAATGTTGCTGGCCTAACAGAATACGTACAAGCACCTACTTACTCTACAGCAGTAGGTTTGTTGCATTACGGAATGGAAAATCAGACTGAAAAACCAATTGAAGTGAAAAACATCAGTAGCGTTGGCAATATTGCGAAGCGATTGCACAGTTGGTTTAAAGGTGAATTTTAGTTTTTGCTAATTGGCAAAAATAAAGCGGAGAGAGAACTATGTTTGAGATTATGGATAGTCATACCGATGAAGCGGTAATTAAAGTTGTGGGTGTTGGTGGCGGCGGTGGTAATGCCGTTGAGCACATGGTTGCCCAATCAATTGAAGGTGTAGAGTTCATCACCATCAATACGGATGCGCAGGCACTACGTAATTCTGGGGCTGACAATACTTTGCAAATTGGTGGGGCCATCACCAAAGGGCTAGGTGCTGGCGCAAACCCAGAAGTAGGGCGCGAAGCTGCTATGGAAGATCGTGATGCGATCATGAGCCAGTTGCAAGGTGCCGATATGGTGTTTATTGCTGCTGGTATGGGTGGCGGTACCGGTACGGGTGCAGCGCCAGTGGTTGCCGAAGTGGCTAAAGAGCTGGGTATTCTTACCGTAGCGGTAGTCACTAAGCCGTTTGGATTTGAAGGCAAAAAGCGTACTAGCTATGCCCAACAAGGTATTGAGCAACTGAGTAAAGATGTTGATTCATTGATCACCATCCCGAACGACAAATTGCTAAAAGTATTAGGCCGTGGCGTATCTTTACTCGATGCATTTAAAGCTGCCAATAATGTATTACTGGGTGCGGTACAAGGTATTGCCGAGCTAATTACTCGTCCAGGTTTAATTAACGTGGATTTCGCCGATGTTCGCACGGTTATGCGCGAGATGGGCACCGCGATGATGGGAACCGGTATCGCCTCTGGTGAAGACCGCGCTGAAGAAGCGGCCGAGTTAGCGATTTCAAGCCCATTGCTTGAAGATGTTGATTTAGCGGGGGCTCGCGGTATTTTGGTTAACATTACTGCTGGTTTCGACATGAGTATTGAAGAGTTTGAAACGGTAGGTAATGCGGTTAAAGGTTTCGCCTCTGAGAACGCAACTGTCGTTGTTGGTGCCGTTATTGACCCAGAAATGAGCGATGAGTTGCGGGTAACGGTCGTCGCCACCGGTATTGGTGCTGAACGTCGTCCTGATATTTCAATTGTTAAGCCGCAGGCAGCAGTTAATGCTGAGCCCGTAGCGCGTACTATGCCAGCAGATTCAGCTCCAATGATGGATGAGCCTGCAGCGGTAGTAAATGCTGAGCCTCGCAGTATCGGCGGTGATGGCGATTATTTAGACATCCCAGCATTTCTGCGTCGCCAAGCAGATTAATCTGTTGGCGGTTGGTGAAGTTTTGGTCAAAAGTTTGTGACTTACCTCAAACTTGTGGTAACATGTCAGACCATTAACGTTTAATTGGTCGTAGAGCAGAGGAATTTTTATGCTTAAACAACGGACTCTTGAAAAATCTGTACAGGCAACAGGGATCGGTTTGCACTCTGGGCACAAGGTCACAATAGTATTGCGTCCTGCTCCAGCGAACACCGGTATCTTGTTTAACCGTACTGATTTGGATCCAGTTGTAACGATCCCAGCCAAAGCCGAGCTCGTGCGCGACACCATGCTTTGTACTTGTCTTATCGATGATGCGGGCAACCGTATTTCAACGGTAGAACATTTAATGGCTGCGCTTTCAGCCTTAGGTTTGGATAATGTAATTATCGATGTTGATGCGCCAGAACTACCGGTGATGGATGGTAGCTCAAGCCCATTTATATTCTTATTACAATCGGCCGGTATTGCTGAGCAATCTGCCGCTAAGAAATTTATCCGTATCAAGCAAGCGATTCGTGTTGAACATGAAGACAAGTGGGCTGAACTATTACCAAATAGTGAAGGCTTTAAAATTGACTTCTCTATTGATTTTGACCACCCAGCAATGGAAGGTCGCAATCAAGAAATTTCAATGTTGTTTTCTGCCGATAAGTTTGTAAAAGATATTAGTCGTGCCAGAACCTTTGGTTTCATGCGCGATATTGAGTATTTGCAATCTAAAAACCTAGCATTAGGTGGCGGATTGGAAAATGCTATTGTGTTAGACGACTATCGCATTCTTAACGAAGATGGCCTTCGTTATGACGACGAGTTTGTAAAACACAAGTTGTTAGACGCCGTCGGTGATTTATATATGGCAGGTTTGCCTATTCTTGGACACCTACGCGCTCACAAGTCAGGACATGCACTAAATAATAATTTGGTTCGTGCTTTGCTTGAACAGCAACATGCTTGGGAAATTGTCACATTTGAAGACAAAGCCGAAGCTCCAGCTGCATTCCAACAACCGGTTTACAGCTTCTAGTAAAATTTTGGTCGGCGCTGGCTAACTCTCTCCGCTCAGCGCCGCTAATTTTTCCAACTTTTCCCGTAGTTCATCAGGTACGTGTTTTGCTAATTCTGTGATATGTTTAGCTGCTTGGGTGCTTAGCTGGCGTTTTCCAGTGCTTTTTACTTCTGCTTCTGGTTTAATGCTCTTCAATTCGGGATTGATTTTTAGCTCCAAACTGACAACGCTTGGTATGGCTTTACGCAACTCAGACAGTAGTTCAAATCTGAACTGCTTTAATCTGGTTAACCAGGCTGCACTTGGGGCCTCAACAATAGCAACTCCTTGGCGCATATTGACGATACGGCATTGCTGTAGTTTGTAACGTGACAAAATATCGTTACCTAACTGTTGCAACTGCAAACGTTGCTGCAGCGGTTGTTCGATTTGAGCAAACTGCTTTTGCAGAAATATCCGCTCTATCGAAATCGGTTGGTGTTGCCGTTTGGACATTATAATTAGCATTTATCTATGAAATTAAGTTTAGTATACGCCCATAAAGGTGAGACCAGAACTGTTCGTTTAAATCCATTGCGCTTATTTTGGCTGGGTTTTCTCGTGGTCGCACTGATCTGTAGCATTGGCTTGTGGGGCGTTCAGCAATATCAAAATTTGGCTCGACAACAAATTGGCTTGTTAAGTCAGTTAGAGCGTTCGCAGGCAGAGCCGAAACTAGCCCAGTTTGAGCAATCACTGCGTCACCAATACAGCCAACTGGCAGTGCGGGTTGGCCAAATGCAAGTGGAAATGACCCGCTTAAACGCTTTGGGTGCCCGTCTGATTGAAGATACCGACTTAGCCGCTGAGTTTGACTTTTCTGCTACGCCACCGATTGGTGGGCCAATGTTAGATATTGATAACTCAAATCACGCCAATAGCAGTGTATTCTATGACTTGTCGCAACTTGAGCGACAAGTGGATTCGAAGAAAAAGTCTCTGGCCCTGCTTGAATCTTGGCAACAGAGTCACCATCTAGTAACTAACAGCTTTATTTCTGGTTGGCCAGCTAAAGGCCCAGGAATTTGGATATCTTCGCCATTTGGTACGCGAGTCGACCCTTTCACTAAAAGAAAGGCCCGTCATAAAGGCGTAGATATAGCAGGTAAAGAAGGTACAAAAATTCGCTCCGTAGGAGCAGGCGTGGTGGTGTGGGCAGGCAGTCGCTTTGGTTACGGTAACCTCGTCGAAATTGAGCATGGTAACGGGATGGTAACCCGCTACGCGCATGCTAAAGATGTATTAGTAAAAGAAGGTGATGTGATAAATAAAGGGGATGAGATTGCACTCATGGGCAGCACTGGCCGCTCTACGGGGTCTCATGTCCATTTTGAAGTTCTCAAAAATGGACAAGCTCTTAACCCAAGTAAATTTATTTATCGCAAAACCAAGACCTAGAAAATTGGATTTCGTCTTAGCAAAAGTAGTGTTTCATGATTAGTAAATTAGTAACGAAAATCGTTGGTACTCGAAATGACCGTACCATCAAAAAAATGCGCAAAGTGGTCACTAGCATTAATGCCTTTGAACCTGAATTTGAAAAACTGTCTGCTGAAGAAATTAAAGCCAAGGCGGGCGAGTTTAAATTACGCGTAGAACAAGGCGAGAGTCTTGAAGCTATTCTCCCAGAAGCTTTTGCTGTGGTGCGTGAAGCCTCTAAGCGGGTTTTTGGTATGCGTCACTTCGATGTGCAAATGATGGGGGGCATGGTTCTCAATGATAACCAGATTGCTGAGATGCGTACCGGTGAAGGTAAAACCTTAACGGCGACGCTTCCTGCCTATCTAAACGGGATTACCGGTAAAGGCGTCCACGTGATTACCGTGAACGATTACTTAGCCCAGCGTGATGCCGAGTGGAACCGACCTTTATTTGAATATTTAGGTTTAAGTGTTGCGGTTAATATTAGCGGTATGGACCATCAGGTTAAGAAAGAGGCTTACGCCGCTGACATTACCTACGGAACCAACAATGAATTTGGTTTCGACTACCTACGTGACAACATGGCTTTTGCGCCCGAACAACGCGTGCAACGACCATTAAACTACGCGGTAGTGGATGAAGTGGATTCGATTCTTATCGATGAGGCCCGTACGCCGTTAATTATCTCTGGCCCTGCTGAAGACAGCTCAGAGTTATACAAAAAAATTAATGACGTTATCCCCCTATTGGTGCGCCAAGAAGAAGAAGACACTGAAGAGTTGATTGGTGACGGTCACTTCACGCTTGACGAGAAAAACAAGCAAGTACACCTTACCGAGAATGGTCAGATCTTCGTTGAAGAAACGCTGCAGCAACGTGGCATGTTAGAAGAGGGTGACTCTTTATACAACGCCGCCAACATCAGCTTATTACATCACGTTAATGCAGGCTTACGCGCACACACCTTGTTTGAGCGCAACGTAGACTACATTGTTAGTGAAACGGGCGAAATTGTTATCGTTGACGAGCATACTGGCCGTACTATGCCTGGTCGTCGTTGGTCTGAAGGTTTGCATCAAGCTGTAGAGGCGAAAGAAGGGGTTAACATTCAAAATGAAAACCAAACCTTAGCCTCGATTACTTTCCAGAATTACTTCCGTTTGTATGAAAAGTTATCGGGCATGACCGGTACCGCGGATACTGAAGCTTTCGAATTCCAGTCAATCTATGGCTTGAACACGGTGGTTATTCCTACCAATAAACCGATGGTGCGTGATGACCAAGGTGATCTGGTTTATTTAACGGCAGAAGAAAAATATAACGCGATTATTGAAGACATCCGCCAGTGTGTTAAGGCCGAGCGCCCGGTACTAGTGGGTACCGTGTCTATCGAAAATTCTGAGTTATTATCCAATATTCTTAACAAAGAAAAAATTAAGCACAACGTACTCAACGCTAAATTCCATGAGAAAGAAGCTGAGATCGTGGCTTGTGCGGGTATGGCTGGCTCAGTCACTATCGCCACAAACATGGCTGGCCGTGGTACCGATATTGTATTAGGTGGCAGCCTGCAAGCTGACTTAGCGGCGCTAGGCGAAGATGCTAGCGAACAACAAATTGCCGACGTTAAAGCCCAATGGCAAGTGCGTCACGATGCGGTGTTAGCTTCGGGTGGTTTGCATATTATTGGTACTGAGCGTCATGAATCTCGCCGGATTGATAATCAGCTACGTGGTCGTTCTGGTCGTCAAGGTGATGCTGGTTCAACCCGTTTCTACTTGTCGATGGAAGACAGCTTGATGCGTATTTTTGCCTCAGACCGGGTAACCGGAATGATGAAAAAATTGGGTATGGAAGAAGGTGAAGCCATTGAGCACCCATGGGTGACTCGTGCCATTGAAAATGCTCAACGTAAAGTAGAAGGGCGCAACTTCGACGTGCGTAAATCCTTGCTTGAATTTGATGATGTGGCCAACGACCAACGTAAAGTAGTCTACGAGCAACGTAATGACTTGATGGACAGTGACAGCATTACCGAGACCATCGATGTGATCCGTGAAGATGTTTATTCAGCGGTGATCGACGAGTACATTCAGCCTCAATCTCTTGAAGAAATGTGGCAAGTGAGTGAGCTTGAGCAACGCTTGAAGAGTGATTTTGGCTTAGATTTACCGATTCAGAAATGGCTAGACGAAGATGATAAACTGCATGAAGAGAAACTTCGTGAAAAAATCCTCGAAGCGGCAGTGGCTGAGTACCAGCTTAAAATAGATAAAGTGGGTGCTGATCCGATCAAACAATTTGAAAAATCGGTGATGTTACAAACCCTTGATCAGCTGTGGAAAGAACACTTAGCGGCCATGGACCATTTGCGTCAGGGTATCCATCTACGTGGTTACGCACAGAAAAACCCTAAGCAAGAGTACAAGCGCGAATCCTATGAGCTGTTCACGCAGATGCTAGAAGTGCTTAAATTAGACGTGATCGGCATTTTAAGCCGGGTTCAGGTACAAGATCCTGAAGAAGTCACCGCCATGGAAGAAAAACGTCGTGAAACTGAACGACGTGCCATGGAGATGCGTAATCAGCAAGCTCAAGAGCAGTTGCAACAAGAGCAGCAAGCAGGGCCAAGCGGGAAACCGGTCACTCGTGAAGGCCAAAAAGTGGGCCGTAATGACCCTTGTCCTTGTGGTTCGGGTAAAAAATTCAAACAATGTCATGGTAAATTGTCATAGTTTGAAGGCCTAAGTGAAAACAACAAGGAGAGCATCAGCTCTCCTTTTTACTGTCTCAATTAAATAAGCAAACCAGGAGGGTAGCCTTGAAAACGGTCAATGTGGCGGTGGGAGTCATCGTTAAAGGTGAGAAAATACTATTAAGCTTGCGCCATCAGCAGCAACATCAAGGCGGCAAGTGGGAGTTTCCCGGCGGTAAAATTGAAGCGCAAGAAAGTGTTGTCGAGGCGCTGGCCCGCGAGTTGCAAGAAGAACTGCTCATTAATATCGCCCACGACAGCTGCGAGCCTCTAATTCGCATTGAGCACGACTATGGCGATAAACGAGTATGTTTACATGTTTATACCGTTAAACGCTTCTCAGGGGAGCCTAAAGGGGCAGAGCAGCAGGAGATACGTTGGGTCGATAAAGCCAAACTGGCAGACTACCAATTTCCGGCCGCTAATCAGGCCATTTTACAGGCCATCCAACAACGCGAGCTGTAGCAAGCTCAAGTTAAACATGCCTATAGCATTGAATGCTTACAACCGGCATGCTCGAAGTTGAGAAACAACACCGCTAAGGCTATTAGAAAACTAAACAGAGGGGGCGCCTGGTCAAGCAAGGCTCAAGCTTAAAACTGCCAGCTGTCGGGTTTGTCTTCGTCTTCAACCAGTTCTTGTCCAGCGATAAACTTCGCTTCACTGGCCCATTCGCCAAGATCGATCAGTTTACAACGCTCACTGCAAAAGGGGCGAAACTCACTGCTGCTATTCCACACAACATGGGTATCACAAGTGGGGCATTTAACTATTGGGTCTGATTTTTTCATTAGGCAATCTTACAGCAAAATAGGCGACAGCTAATATCTTCAACTTCTAGATTAGCGGCGCTGATAAATTTAATCGCAAAGCGGTGTTTATGACCGCTCACC
This sequence comes from Agarivorans sp. MS3-6, assembly GCF_054112545.1. NCBI lineage: Bacteria > Pseudomonadati > Pseudomonadota > Gammaproteobacteria > Alteromonadales > Alteromonadaceae > Agarivorans > Agarivorans sp. MS3-6. The sequence continues at coordinate 3,134,901 of NZ_CM134202.1, forward strand.
GTGGGGTAGGCTTGGTATTTATTGTCTACTTCAATCCGCAGTAACCCACAATCTTGAGCCATCCCTTGGTAAAAGCCCTTGGTTGCCACTACCGCGATAGCTTGGTGCTGCTCTCTCAGTAGCTGCAGTAATTGGCTTATCGCCGCTGCGACTGGCTGCAAGGGCTTTAACCAGAGCGCGACTTGGCTGTCGATCTGTTCGGGTTGTTGATTAAGCCAATAGTGCAAATAGGGTAAATCGAAGCTGCTATTGCCACCAGGCAAACATAGTCGCTGACGAATATTAGCCAATAGCCTATCGTCTTTTAAATGATCTGATACCCGTGCGTGTTTGGCGATGGTACTGATTAAGCTTTTCACTTGCAGCAGTAACTGCTCAATTTTACTGGTATCAACATTTGGCAAGGCTGCCCATTGGGCTAACTTTTCGGCCTGTTTTCTTAAGTCTTTTTGTAGGTCACTGCGCCATTCGCTGCGCTCTAATATTTCTGATACCTCAAACAGTACTCTGAAAAATTGTTGCTGCTGCAAGGGATGCTGCAAGGCCTTAGCCAGCATCAGTTGCTCAAACAATTGCTCTAAGCGTAAGTAATTTCTTACTTTCTCATTTAAGGGGTGTTCAAATATCAATGTTGCCATGTCTATTTAATAACGCTGGGTTGAAGATGACTTATCTAAACTAGTGTAACCATTGGTGTTTCAACTGTCATGGCTTTTGGCAAGATTAAGGTAAAAGCGGTGTAACTCGGCGACCTTATTGGTTAAATTCACTAGGCTGCTGTCGTTTACAATCACATCGTTGGCCGCGGCCAGCTTATCTTGGCGGCTCATTTGCGAATTGACAATTTGTTGCGCTTGTTGTTCGCTCACTTTGTCCCGTTCAATAGTACGGTTAAGCTGAGTGGCTAGCGGCACATCAATCACTAATACTCGGTCTACCAAGGTTTCTAGTTGGTTTTCTAATAACAGCGGCGCAACTAACAATTTATAAGGGCCGTTTACAGTGGCTAATTGCTGTTGCATCTGTTGGCGAATCAAGGGGTGTAGCAGCTGATTTAACCACTGTTTTTGGCTGGGGTGTTGAAAGATAATCTGCCTCAGTGCTGGGCGATTAAGGCGGCCATCGTCTAATAATACCGGTTTGCCAAAATGCTCGGCAATTTTAGCTAGCGCCGCTTGCCCTGGCTCTACGACCTGGCGGGCGACTACATCGGCGTCCACCACGGGCACACCTAGCCGTTCAAACTCGGCCGACACTTGGCTTTTACCGCTGGCGATACCGCCGGTTAGTCCTACGATCATGGTGGCCTCCACCTTAATTTTTGGCTTGAGTTTTCGCTTGAGTTCAGGTTTTAGATAACACTTAGCGCGCTTCAAGCTCAAGCCAGAGGCTCAAGCTCAACACTGCGAAGGCTTAGTGTACCAAGCCAATATAGCTAAAATACCAGTGTTGTATGGCGTCGCCAAAGAATAAGTAACACACTGCGCCAATGGCTAAATAAGGGCCGAAGGGGATCGCTTGGTTTTGTTTGTGTTTAGCCAACACCATTAAGCCTATGCCAACGCTGGCACCAATCAGTGAAGACAGCAATATGGTTAAAGGCAGGGCTTGCCAGCCAAACCACGCGCCGATCATCGCTAATAGCTTAAAGTCGCCGTAACCCATGCCTTCTTTACCGGTGAGTAGCTTAAATAGCCAAAACAAGCTCCATAAAAAACCATAACCAATGGCTGCGCCGAGTACTGCATCTTGCAGGTTAACAAAGTTTGCATCCAGATTAATCAGCAAACCTAACCACAGGGTGGGTAGGGTGATTTGATCGGGCAAAAACATGGTATCTAAATCAATCAAGGCCAAGCACAGTAAAATAATGCAAAAGATACTGGCCAGTACAAACTGAATGCTAAAGTCAAATTGCCACCAACACGCCAAGGCAAAGCCAGCGCTAGCAAGCTCTACCAGCGGGTAGCGGGCGCTAATGGGGTTTTTACAATTGGCACACTTGCCACGTAATACTAGCCAGCTCACAACCGGGATATTTTGCCAAGCGGTGATCATGCTTTTACAGTTGGGGCAGCAAGAGCGTGGCACCATTAGGTTGTAGGGCGCGTTGGTTTGTGGGTCTGGGATTTCCGCTGGCTGAGCATCATCAGCCAAAAAACTTTGGCACTCGGCTTTCCACTGGCGCTGCAGCATAATCGGCAGGCGATGAATCACCACATTAAGGAATGAACCTATACATAGGGCGAATAATAAGCAGAAACCCAGCGCGGTGGCTGGGTAGAGTTCAATAAAAGTATCCATGTTTAACCGACAACTGATCCAAGTTTAAAGATGGGCAAATACATGGCCACTACCATACCACCAACCAATACCCCTAATATTGCCATAATTAAGGGCTCAATTAGGCTAGTTAAACCATCTACCGCATCATCCACTTGCTGTTCATAAATATTAGCTACCTTATCTAACATGCTATCTAGCGAGCCTGCTTCTTCACCAATCATCACCATTTGCGTCACCATATCGGGGAAGATATTGACGGTGCGCATCGCGATATTCATTTGCATACCGCTGGTGACCTCAATGCGCACTGCATCAATGGCATTACGATAAACTACATTGCCCGAGGCACCAGAGGCCGAGCGCAGCGCGTCAATCAACGGGATACCGGCAGCAAAAGTGGTTGATAGGGTGCGGGCAAATCGGGCCATGGCCGCTTTATGTAAAATCGGGTTGATTACAGGTATTCGTAATACAAATCGGTCGGTGGCATCTTTCACCGCTTGTGAGCGGCGATGGGCTTGCACATAGCCGACTATTATTGCGGCTATACCACCAAAAATAACTGGCCAATAGTCTTGTAAAAAGCGCGAAATACCAATCACAAATTGGGTAAAGGCCGGAAGTTCGGCGCCAAAGCTAGCAAAAATCTCTTCAAATTGAGGTATCACAAACAATAATAAAATCGTGGTGACAATGATTGCCACAAGAATTACAGCTGTCGGGTAAAACATCGCTTTTTTAATTTTAGATTTAAGCGCCTCGGCCTTCTCTTTATAAATCGCCACCCGATCGTAAATAGTTTCTAAGGCGCCACTTTGCTCGCCAGCTTCAATTAAATCACAATATAAACCGTCAAAATAACGTGGGTGTTTACCTAGGGTCTCTGATAAGGCGGTACCTGACTCTACTTCGGCACTAATTTCACTGATTAGCTCACGCATCGCCGGTTTTTCAACACTTTTTGCAATAATGCTAAAGCTTTGTACTAAAGGCACCCCGGCCGATAACATGGTAGCGATTTGCCGTGACACAATTGCTATGTCCATCGGGTTAATTTTGTTGCCCAGTTGGCTAAGAAAGCCTTCGCTTTTCTTTTTGACCTTGGTAACGGTGATGCCTTGGCGGCGCAGTTCAGCTTTTACTTGGCTAATGGTTTCTGCTTGATATTCACCACCTACCTTGCCGCCTTTGCGGTTGATGCCACTCCAAGTATAGGCATTGATTTTTTTAGCGACAATTTTTCGTTTAGTGGGGGTTGCAGTAGCCATAACATCCTTGCTAACAAAGTGGAGCAAAACTATAAAATGAATTCGTTAAATTTATCAGATAATTACTAAGAGAAAACCGTCAATTTATACATTTGTGACTCGCTCCACTTCTGACAAGCTAGTTACCCCAAGGCGGGCCTTTTCTAAGGCGGACATGCGCAGTGAGTACATGCCCTCACTAACCGCTTGTTCAGAAATTTGAATCGAGTTGCCCTCGGCCATTATAAGCTTGGCAATGGCCGAGCTCATGGGCATCACTTCATAAATGCCCACTCGGCCCTTAAAACCGCCGGTGCATTTTTCACAGCCTACCGGGTCAAACAATTTTATGCCCGCTTCTACTTGGCTTTGAGTAAAACCCACTTTAGGTAGTAAGTTGGCCTCTATCATCTTGGGTTTTTTGCAATGCTCACATAGGCGGCGTGCCAGCCGCTGAGCAATAATTAAACTGACCGAAGAGGCGATGTTAAAGGCCGGCACCCCCATATTTAACATGCGGGTGAGGGTTTCCGCGGCTGAGTTAGTATGCAGGGTGGATAATACCAAGTGACCTGTTTGCGCCGCTTTAATCGAAATTTCAGCGGTTTCTAAATCACGAATTTCACCCACCATCACTACATCGGGATCTTGGCGCAAAAATGCCCGTAATGCACTGGCAAAGGTTAAACCGGCGCGATTATTAATTTGTACTTGGTTCACCCCTGGCAGGTTTATCTCTACCGGGTCTTCGGCGGTTGAGATGTTGATCTCGGTGGTATTAAGAATGTTTAAACCGGTATACAAAGAGACGGTTTTACCCGAGCCGGTCGGGCCGGTGACCAGTATCATGCCCTGTGGTCGGGCCAAGGCATCTAAATAAAGCTTTTTCTGCGCGTCATCGTAACCGAGTATATCAATATTCAGGTTAGCCGCCGAGGAGTCGAGAATACGAATCACGATTTTTTCGCCCCACATGGTGGGCAGCGAGTTAACCCGCATATCAATGGCTTTATTACGGCCAGTTTTCAGCTTGATGCGGCCATCTTGTGGCAGGCGGCGTTCAGCAATGTCCATTCGGGCCATTACTTTTAAGCGGGCCGAGAAGCGGTTGGCCAAGTTGATTGGTGGGCTGGCTATTTCATGCAAAATGCCATCGATACGAAAGCGAATCCGGTATTTCTTTTCGTAGGGTTCAAAATGTAAATCAGAGGCGCCACGGCGAATCGAGTCCATTAATATCTTATTAATGTAAACAACGATCGGCGCATCATCTTGTTTGTTATCTTGTTTTTCATCTAGCCGAGAGTCTTCATCACTGACTTCTAAGCCACTGATGTCGTCATCAGAGATGTCGCCTAAATCAAGGTTGGCGCTATCATCCACTAGAGACTGAATCGCCTTAAGTAATTTAGTTTCTTCAACTAATAGCGCTTCAACATGTAGCCCAAAATTAAAACCAAAATCTTCAAGCGCGGCAACGTTGCTAGGGTCTGCCATGGCCACATAAAGGGTTTGGTTTTGACTATAGACCGGTAATACGTGGTGTTTAAATATCAGCTTATTATTGAGGAAGTTTTGCGGGATCTCGCTTAACTCAATGGCATCTAAGTCCAATAAGGGAATACCAAACTGGCTTTCGCAAAAATCGGCCAACTCACGACTCGAGATCAGTTCGTTTTCAACCAATATACTAGTAAATGCACGTTGCTCTGACTTACTGCGTTTATAAAGCTCAGTGAGTTGCTCAACTTTTTCAGGAAAAGAAACGGCCAAGCTAGAAGCTAGGCCGTTTAGGTTATCTACAGTCATGAATTAACACATAGTTGTTACAGAGCAAGTTCCCACCCACGTAATTTGTGCGCCGTTACCGCCTCCCGTTGGTGTTAAGGTATAGTTACCTAAACTTGCATCTGTAGATGTCACTAAAATAACACCAGCAGCAACACCAATAGAGGCTACTTTACCGTAAGCTGTTGTAGCTGGAATTCCTTTAGTGCCTAAAGCGCAATCAGCCATTGCATTGCTTAGTGAGCACACTTCGACAGCTTGCTTGTAGGGTGCTGCTGCAGATATGACCTCAGCGAATTGAGCTTTCTTCGAGTAGGTGTTGTAGGCGGGCAGGGCCACAGCAGCCAAAATAGCGATAATCGCAACTACGATCATCAATTCAATTAGGGTAAAACCAGCTTGCTTGTTAGCAGCTTTGGCTTGGAGGTTTTGTAGTGTTTTCATTGCGTCTTTCCTTTACACAAGTTTTAGAAGTTGTTTTCTTTACCGTTTTTTCTATCAGGGCTGATTTGAAATTATAATTATTTCAGTATCTTCCTTGATATTACGATGCTATAAACTAGATGCTTATTAGAGCATACGTACTATATTAGTATAGTTTTTTTTAAAAAAACGCAATCAAATCGTGATCTTAGCAACACTGTTGCAGACTTAGCTGTACATAAAGCTATACAGCTAAATGTGCTTATCCACAAAAATTATGCGACAAATCTCATACTTAGGTCTAGCGCCTTGACATGTTTGGTTAACGCACCCACTGAAATGAAGTCGACCCCAGTTTCAGCATATTGGCGAATCGTGGCTAAGGTCATGTTACCTGATGCCTCTAACTTTGCTCGGCCCTTGTTAATCGCCACTGCTTGCTGCATTAGTGCCACGCTGAAGTTATCTAACATTACAACGTCACTGCCTGCTTCTAGTGCTTGCTCAAGCTCAGCTAAGTTTTCAACTTCTACCTCAACCTTTTTACCCGGTGACAGTTGGCGGGCCTTATCGATGGCCGCTTTAATACCACCACAGGCCATAATGTGGTTTTCTTTAATTAAGAAGGCATCGTTTAAGCCAAAACGGTGATTGGTACCCCCACCACAGGTGACCGCGTACTTAGAAGCATAGCGCAAACCGGGCAAGGTTTTACGGGTATCGAGTAATTTGCAGCGAGTACCTTGCAATAAATCCATGTATTCGGCCACTTGGCTGGCAATGCCAGACAAGGTTTGAATAAAGTTAAGTGCTGAACGCTCGCCGGTTAACAAGATGCGCGCCGGCCCGGTTAAATAACAAAGGGCCTGGTTTTCTATTACCCTATCGCCGTCGGCGACCAGCCACTCAATTTCGACTTGCTCACCTAACTGGCGAAACACTTCATCGGCAAAGGCTTTACCGGCAAATACGGCGGGCTCACGGCTGATAATTTTGGCTTTGCTGATTTGGCTGTCGGGGATCAAAGCGGCGCTAATATCTAATTGTGGGTTTAGGCTACCCAAGTCTTCGATTAAAGCGGCGGTGACGTTGTCCCGTAATTGTTCGGCATTCATGCATCGGTACTCGGCGGTTAAGAAGAAGTTAATATATAGCCTATTAGGCTAATTGCGCGGCATTTTAACTCAGAAACTTGCCACTTGCATGGTCAAATCTTAGCTTTATTATAAACTGCTTAAAGCGATAAGTGATCAGCGGCAAGCCATATAGAATAGAGCCTTAAGTTTTAAGCCTTAAGGTAAAGCCTGTAGCGCGCTTAGTTCTTGGCTTTTAGCTTGAGGCTTATAGCTTATAACTTAAGCCTTACAGGTAAGGCCTGCAGCGCGCTTAGTTCTTGGCTTTTAGCTTAAGGCTTATAGCTTATAACTTAAGCCTTACAGGTAAGGCCTGCAGTGCGCTTAGTTCTTGGCTTTTAGCTTGAGGCTTATAGCTTATAGCTTAAGCCTTACAGGTAAGGCCTGCAGTGCGCTTAGTTCTTGGCTTTAAACTTAAGGCTTATAGCTTATAACTTATAACTTGAGACTTATAGCTGATTAACTTTTGGGCGTTCTAAGCGGATAGCTAGCTGCATTTTAGGAGTATTTATTGAAGATTAACTCGCAACACCAATTAAGCGCAGCACAGCAGGTGCCTAGCCCCTTTTATAACCAACGGCCCGGCTGTGAGCCCAGCTTGTTGGTGATTCATTGCATTAGCCTACCCGAGGGGCAGTATAACAATGGCCATATCGATGCCTTGTTTAGCGGTTGTTTGGATTGCTCACTAGATGCCAGTTTTGCCGATTTGGCGGGTTTAGAGGTGTCGGCGCATTTACTGATTACCCGCGAGGGCGAACTGAAACAATATGTGCCATTTAATCTGCGCGCATGGCATGCGGGGGTCTCTAGCTTTGAGGGGCGCGAGGCTTGCAACGATTACTCCATCGGTATTGAGTTGGAAGGCACCGACAGCAGTGAATTTACCACTGAGCAATACTTTAGCTTGCAGCAAGTGACTAAAGCTTTGCTGGCGCATTACCCGCAACTGTCTAAACAACGCATTGTTGCCCATAGTGAGATCGCGCCGGGGCGAAAAACCGATCCCGGTAGCGGCTTTGACTGGGCTGTTTATTTAAATGGGCTGTGAGTCGCTTGGTTTGCTAGGCTAATTGGCTTACTATTTATGGCGATGGAAGGCGTTTTTGGAGAGTTATCAGCTACATGTCATTAATATCACTGTTATTAGCACTCAGTTTAGAGCGGGCCAGACGCATTGGTGCAGATTGGTGGTGGCAGCATGCCTTTCATTGGTGGCTAAAACGCTTTGATAGTGCCTCGGCCTTTTGGCAAATTACTATGGCGGTGTTGCTACCTAGCTTATTAATGGTTTACCTGCAACTGAGTTTGAGCGGTTGGTTATTTGGCTTGCCTAGTTTGGCTTTGTGGATTTTTGTACCGCTTATTACCTTGGGTTGCCCGCCCTTGCAGCAAGGTTATCGTGACTACTTGCGCTCGGCTGCAGAAGGCAACGAACAAGCCTGCAGCGAATTTAATCAACAGCTATTAGAGCAAATACATCCGCTACATCAGGTAGACCCTAAAGAATCTATCGCCATTTCAACTGGTACTCAGCTAATGTGGTTAAACTATCGTTATTATTTTGCGGTGATTTTTTTCTACGTATTAGCAGGCCCAGCTGGGGCCTTGTTTTATGCTTGTAGTCGCGGCCTATACTTGCATAAGAGCACAGAGGTACAAGCTCTCTCGCCAAGCATTAACACCTTTATGCATTATTTAGACTGGCTGCCTAGCCGCTTAGCCAGTCTTTGTTATTTAGCCGTAGGCAACACTAATCAAGCCATTACGGTGTGGTTACCGTCTCTAAAAGACCGCCAGCACAGTAATGGCTACTGGTTAACTAAAGTGGCGGTAGCGGCAGAGTTATCTGAACAAGAACATGATAGCGAAATGTTATGTGTTGCTACCACCTGCCGTTTTGTTAGTTTAGCGAAACGCGGCATTATGTTGGCGATAGCAATTATCGCTGCACTCACCATTGCTGGCTGGCTAATCTAAGCCAGGGTTGCAGCGCTTCGTCGCTGCGATTTTATTTCACATTCCCTATTTATCTTCCCGCTGTTGTTTACATTGTGGCGATCTAGTTCACAAAAAAAGGTCAGACCAAGTTTATTTGTACGACAAATGTATTTACAATACTTAGGCCTTTATGCTTGCAGGTTTGATGTAGATCAATTTTTCTGGACAGGGTGTTTCGTATTTGTTAATTTGCTGCGTGTAAATTGGTAATACCAATATTGATTGAATGGAAATTGATGAACTACCAACAAATTAAACCGCCAAAACTTGCCGATGTAATTGCAAAGCAATTAGAGCGAATGATCTTAGAAGGCAGTTTACCGCCTGGAGAGCGTTTGCCCGCAGAACGTGAATTGGCTAAGCAGTTTGATGTATCGCGACCTTCGTTGCGTGAGGCTATTCAACAATTGGAAGCCAAAGGATTGGTAATACGCAAGCAGGGTGGCGGTACTTATGTACAGCAGAAACTGCGTGAAGCGCTCACCGATCCCTTGTTTAATTTATTGTCCAATCATGATGAAAGCCAACTAGACTTGCTAGAGTTTCGGCATGCAGTTGAAGGTATTTCTGCTTATTACGCCGCCTTACGAGGCACCGAAGCAGACTTAGAAAAAATACAGTTGTGCCACGAGCAAATCGAACTGGCTCAACTAGATGGTAATACTGAGCAAGAAGCAAAAGCGGTGTTGAGCTTTTATGAGGCGATTACTGAAGCATCACATAATTTGGTGTTGTTTCATCTAATCAGAGGCTTAAGTCCATTGTTGGAAAAGAACATCATGGACAACTTTAAGGTCTTGTATACCCGCCCCAGTGTGGCCGAAAAAATACGCCTTCATCGGGTATTGATGTTACAGGCCATTTTGGATGGTAAGCCGGATGATGCGCGTGAAGCTTCACATAAACACTTAGCATTTATAGAAGAAACACTATTACAAATTGAGCGAGAGGAGAGTCGCGTAGAGCGTTCTAATCGTCGTTTAAAACAATTGAAAGTTTAACTCAAATCACTAGCCTGACTAGTGTTTTGAATAATGATAAATAACTGATAAGGAAACAGCCATGTCAGAGGTACTGAAGCATGATGTTGACTCACTAGAAACCAGTGAGTGGATCGACGCCATTGAATCTGTGATCCGTGAAGAAGGCGTTGAACGTGCCCAGTTCTTGTTAGAGCAGGTCATTGCTAGCGCTAAGATCGACGGTTTAGCCGGTCCGGGTGGAGCAATTACTAGCGATTACATTAATACTATTGCGGTAAGTGACGAGCCAGAATACCCAGGCGATAGCGTGATTGAACGTCGTATCCGTTCTATTATTCGCTGGAACGCAATTATGATTGTATTGCGTGCTTCTAAGAAAGATTTAGACCTTGGCGGCCACATGGCGTCTTATCAGTCTTCTGCAGCCTTTTACGAAGTGTGTTTTAACCACTTCTTCCGTGCGCGCAATGAAAAAGACGGCGGCGATTTGGTGTACTACCAAGGCCATATTTCTCCAGGTATTTATGCCCGTGCCTTTGTTGAAGGGCGTTTAACGGCTGAGCAGCTAGATAACTTCCGTCAAGAAGTGGGTGGCAACGGCTTAAGTTCGTACCCGCACCCTAAATTGATGCCTGAATTTTGGCAGTTTCCTACAGTATCTATGGGTCTTGGCCCTATCTCGGCGATTTATCAAGCGCGCTTCTTAAAATACCTAACCGGTCGCGGTTTGAAAGACTGTACTCAGCAGCGAGTATACGCCTTCTTAGGTGATGGCGAGATGGATGAGCCAGAATCACGCGGTGCAATTTCTTTCGCCGCTCGTGAGAAGCTAGACAACCTATGTTTCTTGATTAACTGTAACCTACAGCGCCTAGATGGCCCAGTTATGGGTAACGGTAAAATCATTCAAGAGCTAGAAGGCCTATTTAAAGGCGCTGGCTGGAATGTGATTAAGGTGGTTTGGGGCAGCGAGTGGGATAGCCTATTGGCTAAAGATAGCTCGGGTAAATTATTGCAATTGATGAACGAAACCATTGATGGCGATTACCAAACCTTTAAAGCTAAATATGGTGCCTATGTACGTGAGCACTTCTTTGGCAAATACAGTGAAACTGCTGAATTAGTTAAAGACATGTCTGATGATGAGATCTTCGCCCTGCGTCGCGGTGGCCATGATCCCGTTAAGCTTTACGCTGCCTTTGATAAAGCGCGTAAAACCTCAGGTGTACCTACGGTTATCTTAGCCAAAACTGTAAAAGGTTATGGTATGGGTGAAGCGGCGCAAGGCAAGAACATTGCCCACGGCGTGAAGAAAATGGACATGAACTACGTTCAGCAGTTCCGTGACCGTTTAGGGGTTGATGTTAGCGATGCAGACTTACCTAATCTGCCATATATAGAATTGAAGCCAGGTACCGAAGAGTATGAATATTTACATGCTCGCCGTACTGAATTAAAAGGTTATACGCCAACCCGTTTACCTAAGTTCACTGAAGCCTTAGCCATTCCAGAGCTTAGCGAGTTTGATGCCTTATTGGGTGAGCAAAAACGCGAAATCTCTACCACTATGGCTTACGTTCGTGCCTTGAACGTGATGTTGAAGAACAAAGGTATTGGTAAAAATATCGTGCCAATTATTGCCGATGAAGCGCGTACTTTTGGGATGGAAGGTTTGTTCCGTCAAGTGGGTATCTACAACCCAGGTGGTCAGGTATATACCCCACAAGATAGGGAGCAAGTGTCTTATTACAAAGAAGACACCAGCGGCCAAGTATTACAAGAAGGGATTAACGAGTTAGGTGCAATGAGCTCATGGGTGGCAGCGGCTACTTCATACAGCACCAACGACGTGCCAATGATTCCGTTCTACATTTACTACTCTATGTTTGGTTTCCAACGTGTGGGTGACATGTGTTGGATGGCGGGTGACCAACAAGCGCGTGGTTTCCTATTGGGTGCCACTGCCGGTAGAACCACCCTCAACGGTGAAGGTTTGCAGCACGAAGACGGCCACAGCCTGATTTTGGCTAACACCATTCCAAACTGTATTTCTTACGACCCAAGTTTTGCATTTGAAGTGGCGGTTATCTTACAAGACGGTTTACGCCGCATGTATGGTGAGCAAGAGAATGTTTACTACTACCTGACGTTGATGAACGAAAACTACCATCAGCCAGCGATGCCTGAAGGTGCTGAAGACGGCATTCGTAAGGGTATTTATAAGTTTGAATCTAATAAGGGCAGCAAAGCTCAGGTTCAATTGCTCGGTTCTGGCACGATTATGCAACAAGTACTTAAGGCCGCTAAAATCTTGAGTGAAGAGTATGACGTTGCCTCTGAAGTATTCAGTGTTACTTCGTTCAACGAGTTAACGCGTGAAGGGCAAGCGGTTGAGCGTTTCAATATGCTAAACCCAGACGCAGCCGAGCAGGTACCGTTTATCACTGAAACCTTAAGTGATTTACCTACTATTGCTGCCACTGACTATATGAAGCAATACGCTGAACAGGCGCGTGCTTATATTCCTGGTAGCTACAAAGTACTAGGTACCGACGGATTTGGTCGTAGTGATAGCCGCGAAAACTTGCGTCGTCACTTTGAAGTGAATTCAGATTACATTGTTTTAGCCTCGCTCACTGAGCTAGCTAAAGCTGGAACAATCGATAAGAAGTTAGTAGGCGAAGCCATTGAAAAATACGGCATCGACACTGACAAAGTTAACCCTCTCTACGCGTAAGGGCGAAGTGATATGAGTATTGAAATTTTTGTACCAGATATTGGCGATGATGAAGTTGAAGTGACCGAAATTCTTGTCAATGTGGGCGACAGCGTAGAGTTAGAGCAATCGCTTATTTCGGTTGAAGGCGACAAAGCTGCCATGGAAGTTCCTGCTTCTCAAGCCGGTATTGTCAAAGAAATTAAAGTGGCGGTAGGCGACAGCGTTGCCACTAACGCTTTAATTATGATTTTTGAAGCTGAAGGCGCAAGCGCAGCGGCTGAAGCTCCGGTAGCTGAGGCGCCAGCGGCGTCTGCAGCGCCAGTAGCTGGCGCTGTTGAGCTGGTACACGTACCTGATATTGGCGATGATGAAGTAGAAATTACTGAAATCACCGTCAGTGTGGGCGACGTCGTAGACGCTGAGCAAACGCTAATTTCTGTAGAGGGCGACAAAGCCGCTATGGAAGTACCCGCACCGTTCGCTGGCACGGTTAAGTCAATCAGTGTGGCTGTGGGTGACAATGTGACCACCGGTTCATTGATTATGGAATTTGAAGTGGCGGGTTCTGCTGCTTCGGCTCCCGCTCCAGTGGCAGACACAGCGCCTGCGGCACCCGCTGCTAAGCAAGAACAACAAGTGCTGATCCCTGATATTGGTGACGACGAAGTTGAAGTGACCGAAGTAGCGGTAGCGGTAGGTGATAGCGTTGAGCTAGAGCAAACGCTGATTTCTGTAGAGGGCGATAAAGCTGCTATGGAAGTTCCGGCCCCGTTTGCGGGTGTGGTTACCGCGGTTAAGGTTGCGGTGGGTGATAAGGTGAAAACTGGTTCACTGATTATGATGTTTGAAGTGAGCGCTGCAGCGCCTGCTGCTAGTGCGCCTGCGGCGAGTGCTCCTGCAGCACCCGCGCCTGCAACTAAGCCCGCTGCCGCACCGGCTAAAGCGGCAGCACCCGCTAAAGCTGAGGCGTTTGTAGAAAATAATGCTTACTTCCATGCGTCACCGGTTATTCGCCGTTTAGCCCGTGAATTTGGCGTTGATCTAGCCAAAGTGAAAGGCTCTGGTCGTAAAGGGCGTATCGTTAAAGAAGACGTACAAGCTTACGTTAAACAAGCCGTTAAAATATTAGAGTCTGGCGCTAAAGCTGGTGGCTCCGGTATGGACGTAGCGGCTTGGCCAAGTGTTGATTATTCTAAATTTGGTGAAGTGGAAGAAGTTCCATTATCACGCATTCAGAAAATCTCTGGCCCTGCATTACATCGCAACTGGGTTAAAATACCTCACGTTACTCAATTTGACGAAGCGGATATTTCAGAAATGGAAGCCTTCCGTAAAGAGCAAAACGTGATTGCTGAGAAGCAACAGTTAGGCTTTAAGATCACCCCATTGGTGTTCATGTTAAAAGCAGCAGCAAAAACCTTAGAAAGTTTACCTAAGTTTAATTCTGCCTTATCTGATGACGGCAACAGCCTGATCATGAAGAAATACATCAACATTGGTATTGCGGTAGATACGCCAAATGGCTTAGTGGTGCCAGTAGTACGTGATGTGAATAAAAAAGGTATTTACCAACTGTCTGAAGAGCTGGTTGAAATTTCTAAGAAGGCGCGTGCTGGTAAACTCACTGCGTCAGATATGCAAGGCGGCTGTTTCACCATTTCAAGCTTAGGTGGCATAGGCGGTACTCAATTTACGCCAATTGTAAATGCCCCTGAAGTGGCTATCTTAGGGGTGTCTCGTAGCGAGATGAAACCTAAATGGAACGGTAGTGAATTTAAGCCGAAGCTAATGTTGCCATTAGCCTTGTCTTACGACCACCGAGTGATTGATGGCGCCGACGGTGCGCGCTTCATCTCTACCTTAAGTGGTTTGCTAGGTGATATTCGCCGACTAGTACTTTAGTAATAAGAGCTGGATGTTTACCATCCGGCTCTTCTTTTTTATATCGATTAACCGTAAACTCAGTTTAGCTGCATGTATAAACAACATACCCTACAGCGGCTTAACAACATAACAATACCAAGAGGTCATCAATGAGTAAGGAAATCAAGACCCAGGTGGTAGTACTGGGTGCAGGCCCTGCAGGTTATTCTGCTGCCTTCCGTGCTGCCGATTTAGGTTTGGAAACGATAATTGTAGAACGCTACGCAACCCTTGGCGGCGTATGTCTAAACGTAGGCTGTATTCCATCAAAAGCATTGCTGCACGTCGCTAAAGTGATTGAAGAAGCTAAATCACTGGCCGAGCACGGCATTGTATTTGGTGAGCCGCAAACCGATATTAATAAAATCCGTACCTGGAAAGAGAAAGTGATCAGTCAGTTGACTGGTGGCCTCGACGGTATGGCTAAAATGCGTAAAGTGAAAGTTGTTCAGGGCCTAGGTAAATTTACCGGCGCTAACTCTTTGCAAGTTGAAGGTGATGATGGCGTTACTACCATTAATTTCGACAACGCGATTATTGCTGCTGGCTCGCGCCCAGTAAAACTGCCATTTATTCCGCATAATGACCCGCGTGTTTGGGACTCAACAGATGCGCTAGAACTTAAAGAAGTTCCAGGCAAATTGTTAGTACTAGGCGGTGGTATTATTGGTTTAGAAATGGGTACCGTTTACGGTGCGCTAGGCAGTGCCATTGATGTAGTAGAATTTGCTGACCAGCTAGTACCAGCAGCAGACAAAGATGTTGTTAGAGCTTACACCAAGAAGGTGAAAGACAAGTTTAACATCATGCTAGAAACTAAAGTTGTGGCGGTTGAGTCTAAGACAGACGGCCTATACGTGACTTATGAAGGTAAACAAGCCCCGCATGAGCCAGTGCGTTATGACGCAGTACTGGTAGCGGTAGGCCGCGTGCCAAACGGCTTAGGCTTAGACGCTGAAAAAGCCGGTATTACGGTGACTGAGCGTGGCTTTATTGAAGTGGATAAGCAGCTGCGCACTAACGTGCCTCATATCCACGCGATTGGCGATATTGTGGGGCAACCTATGTTGGCACACAAAGGGGTGCATGAAGGCCACGTAGCGGCTGAAGTTATCTCTGGTAAGAAACACTTCTTTGATCCTAAAGTGATCCCTTCAATTGCTTACACCGAGCCAGAGATGGCATGGGTAGGTCTTACTGAGAAAGAAGCTAAAGCTCAAGGTATTAACTACGAAGCCTCGGTGTTCCCTTGGGCTGCTTCGGGGCGTGCAATCGCTTCTGATTGCGCCGAAGGCATGACTAAGATGATTTTTGATAAAGAATCTGGTCGAGTTATTGGTGGTGCGGTAGTAGGTACTAACGGCGGAGAATTGCTTGGTGAAATTGGCTTAGCCATTGAGATGGGTTGTGATGCTGAAGACATCGCGTTAACTATCCACGCTCACCCAACCTTGCATGAGTCGGTAGGTTTAGCGGCAGAAATATTTGAAGGAAGTATTACCGACCTTCCAAATGCGAAAGCCAAGAAAAAGAAAAAATAGACTCTGATAGTGTAAAAAACTACAGTTATAAAGGCAGCTTAGGCTGCCTTTATTGTTTGTATTTCAAAGGAATGACTCTTGATGCAGCTGATGCGAAACAGTTTATTATTAATGCTGCTTTTGGTGATTACCTGCAGTGCTGTGGCTCGCCCTAAGATAGGTTTAGCTTTAAGTGGTGGAGGTGCCAAAGGTGCAGCCCATTTAGGGGTAATTCAGCTTTTAGAAGAGTATCAGATCCCGGTTGATTACGTGGCGGGGACCAGCATGGGGGCCTACTTTGGCGCAATGCTGGCAATGGGGCATAGTGCCGAAGAAATCGAAGCGATGACATTTTCTATTCACTGGGAAAGTGGCTTTGTTGATGAAGTTACTCGCAGCGAACTGTCGTTGCGTAAGAAGAAGCAGCAAGATAACTATCAAGTCGCGCTACCTTTAGGGCTTAGCCAAGAAGGCATTCAATTGCCCAAGGGCGCTGTGCAAGGCCAAACCATGGCTGAAATTTTGCGCTTTGCCACCAGTAATCTAGAAGCGCTAGCCAGTTTTGATGAGCTAGCGATACCGTTTCGAGCGGTGGCTACCGATATGGCAGAGATGAAGCCCTATGTTATACAGCATGGTGATTTAGCAGTAGCGATGCAGGCGAGCATGTCGGTGCCGGGGGCGCTACGCCCAGTTGAATTAGACGGTAAACTGTTATCTGATGGCGGAGTTGTCAATAACATGCCGGTTGATGTGCTCAAAGCCATGGGCGCAGATATTATTATTGCGGTAGATATTGGCTCACGCCTTAAATCACAGGATCAGCTTAATAGCGCTGTAGATGTGGTAGACCAGCTTTCTATCTATTTAACGCGCTCGGGCACAGAACGGCAGATAGCGTTATTAAACGTAGGGGATTTGCTGATCTCTCCAGATATGACAGGTATTGATACCGCTGATTTTTCTGCCATGCCACTGGCTTTAGCGCGCGGTAGAGAAGCAGGCAGAGAGCCTATCTCCAAATTGGCGCAGCGGATTGGTGCCCATGACTCGCAGCAATATATAGCCTATCAACAAACGATTCAGCAGCGCAAAGCCAAGCTAAAATTACATGAACAGTTTGTGGTGAGTCGCATTGAGCTAAATAATCATTCTAGTTTGAGTGATGCGGTTATTTTAACCCGTTTACAGCTTAATCAGGGAGAATTGCTATCTAAGGCAGAGTTAGAACAAAAAATTGGTCAACTGTATGCATTAGGTACCTTTGAGCGAGTGGATTACCGAATCAGCACCGAGCAAGGCGACAATGTTATTCACCTTGATACTACCGAAAAGAGCTGGGGGCCTGGTTATTTGGATATGAAAATTGGCTTACAAGAAAACTTTTCAGATAGAACCGAAGCCAATATAGGTGTGGGGCTAACCTTAACCAATTTAAATGGGCTTGGCGCAGAATGGCGTAACGAAGTTGAAATTGGTTCGATTAAGCGGTTGTATACCGAGTTCTACACCCCGATTACCGAGAATTTAAAATACTCATGGACCGTTTCGGCAGAATATGACAAAAGAAATCGGCGTATTTATGACATTACCGAAGATTTTGATTATCTAGAAGCTGGCTTTACAGACCTAAAATTTCGCACCCATATCGCTTGGAATTACCAGCCTTGGCAAGAGTGGTCTCTAGGGCTAGCCGCCAAGCGCGGCAATATTAAAGTGAACGGTATTGCTGCGGAAGCAAATTATTGGCTTTATGGCCCCTATTTTAAATTTGATTATGACACGCTGAATAGTTGGGCGTTTCCCACGAGCGGAAAAATGTTGGATCTGAACCTCACTTTATATAACGAAGATGTGGATGATTTTTCTAGCGTATTAGCGCCAAGCTTTGAAATGCGCTGGAAATATCCATTTGGTTGGAACAAACACCACCTCAATTGGTTTGGCGAATATGGTAGCAGTGGCAGTGATTTTATAATTCCAACGGATGCACAAGATCTTGGTGGTTTTCTACGCTTATCGGGCTTTACCTACGAGCAGCTGTCAGGACGCTATAAAGCGCTCACAGGCTTGATGTACTTTTATCAGCTGCACAGCTATCAATCGCCGCTTTTCCAAGCGCCAGTTTTTGTTGGTGGGTCTTTAGAAAATGGCGGTGTTTGGAATAGTTCCAGCGACATTTCATATAGCACTGCGTTGTGGGCCGGTAGCGTGTTTGTGGCTTTAGATACCAGCACGTTAGGACCGATAGTTTTGTCCTATGGGCACAATAAAACCGAGCAAACTTTATATTTATTTATTGGCAATGACTTCTAAATACGTAACAAATGTGAATAAATTGTAACTTTTAAGCTTGTGGCTAAAGTATAATATTGCGTTTAAGTTGCTGTTTAATAAGTGTTAAATGGTTTTTTTGGCGGCGTTAGCTAAACGTCGATATTTTAATTTATAGTTAAAACAGCTATAATCTCAGCCCGATGTGGCCAGCCAAGTCATTGGCCCACTCATATGGAAATCCCCTACGGGCATTATTACAATAAGGAGCGAGCCGTGCTAGAAAGCTACCGCAAACACGTCGAAGAGCGTGCTGTTGAAGGTATTGTACCTAAACCCCTCGATGCTGAACAAACTGCAGGATTAGTAGAGTTATTAAAAGCTCCGCCAGCGGGTGAAGAGGCATTTTTACTAGATTTATTAGCTAACCGAATTCCACCAGGTGTTGATGAAGCTGCTTATGTAAAAGCGGGCTTTCTTGCCGCCATTGCTTCAGGTGAGGTAAGTTCGCCGATCGTATCTCCTGCTTATGCTACTGAGTTATTAGGTACCATGCAGGGCGGTTACAATATCGAGCCACTGATCTCATTATTAGATAACGCAGAGCTAGCGCCGATTGCTGTTACAGCATTATCTCGCACCTTATTGATGTTTGATTCTTTTCATGATGTGGAAGAAAAAGCCAAAGCGGGTAATAGTTTCGCTCAGCAAGTTATGCAAAGTTGGGCTGACGCCGATTGGTTCTTAAAACGCCCTCAAGTGGCCGAGAAATCAACCCTTACCGTGTTTAAAGTGACCGGTGAAACTAACACCGATGATTTGTCTCCAGCCCCTGACGCATGGTCTCGCCCAGATATTCCTCTACATGCTTTAGCGATGCTAAAAAATGCCCGTGACGGTATCGAACCTGATCAAGCTGGCAGTATTGGCCCTATGAAGCAAATCGAAGCCCTTAAACAAAAAGGTCATCCTTTGGTTTATGTGGGGGATGTGGTCGGTACTGGTTCATCACGTAAATCAGCAACTAACTCTGTGCTGTGGTTAATGGGCGATGATATCCCCAATGTACCTAACAAGCGTGGCGGTGGATTCTGCTTAGGCGGTAAAATTGCACCTATCTTCTTTAACACCATGGAAGATGCCGGCGCGTTGCCGATTGAACTCGACGTAGAAACCTTGAACATGGGCGATGTTATCGACATTTACCCATTTACTGGCGAAGTGAAAAAAGCCGGAACCGATGAAGTGGTTTCAACTTTTGAGCTAAAAACCGACGTATTACTTGATGAAGTGCGTGCTGGTGGCCGTATTCCACTGATTATCGGCCGTGGTTTAACTGACCGTGCTCGTACCTCACTTGGATTGGCTCCTTCAGAAGTCTTTAAACGCCCGCAAGACGTGGCTGCTTCAAGCAAGGGCTTCACCCTAGCGCAAAAAATGGTGGGTAAAGCCTGTGGTGTAGCGGGTATTCGTCCTGGTCAATATTGTGAACCGAAGATGACGACCGTGGGTTCACAAGACACAACCGGCCCAATGACCCGTGATGAGCTTAAAGATTTAGCCTGTTTAGGTTTCTCTGCAGACTTAACCATGCAGTCTTTCTGTCATACCGCGGCTTATCCTAAGCCGGTAGATGTGACCACTCACCATACCCTACCAGACTTTATAATGAATCGTGGCGGCGTATCATTGCGTCCTGGAGATGGTGTCATTCACTCTTGGTTAAACCGCATGTTATTGCCTGATACCGTTGGTACGGGTGGCGATTCGCATACTCGTTTCCCAATTGGTATTTCGTTCCCTGCGGGCTCTGGTTTGGTGGCGTTTGCCGCGGCAACCGGTGTTATGCCACTAGACATGCCTGAATCTATTTTGGTTCGCTTTAAAGGTGAAATGAAACCAGGTATTACTTTACGTGACTTAGTACATGCCATTCCTTATGCTGCGATTAAAAATGGTTTGTTAACCGTTGAGAAGAAAGGTAAGAAAAATGCCTTCTCTGGCCGCATTTTAGAAATCGAAGGCTTAGAAAACCTAAAAGTTGAGCAAGCCTTTGAATTGTCTGATGCTTCAGCTGAGCGCAGTGCCGCAGGTTGTACCATTAAGTTGGCTAAAGAGCCAATCATTGAGTACTTAAACTCTAACATTGTTATGTTGAAGTGGATGATCGCTGAGGGGTATGGTGACCGTCGTACTATTGAGCGCCGTATCACTGCTATGCAAGAGTGGATCGCTAACCCTGAGTTGATGGAATCGGATAAAGACGCTGAATATGCTGAAATTATCGAAATCGATCTCGCCGACATCTCTGAGCCAGTATTGTGTGCGCCAAACGATCCTGATGATGCACGCTTGCTGTCTGAAGTGGCCGGTCAACAGATTGATGAAGTGTTCTTGGGTTCTTGTATGACTAACATTGGTCACTTCCGCGCAGCGGGTAAGTTACTGGATAAACATACCGGTTCTTTGCCAACACGTATGTGGGTTGCACCGCCAACACGTATGGACCAAAAGCAGTTAACTGAAGAAGGTTACTACGGTATTTATGGACGTGTAGGTGCGCGTACCGAGATCCCAGGTTGTTCACTGTGTATGGGTAACCAAGCACGAGTGGCTGATAACTCGACGGTGGTATCTACCTCTACGCGTAACTTCCCGAATCGCTTAGGTACGGGTGCCAATGTTTACCTTGCATCAGCTGAATTAGCCGCAGTGTCGGCTATTTTGGGCAAGCTGCCAACTCCTGAAGAATACCTAGAGTATGCGAAACAAATTGATGCTACCGCAGCTGATACTTACCGTTACTTGAACTTTGATCAAATTAGCGACTACACAAAAGTAGCCGATGAAGTGATTATTCAAGCAGCGGTATAGTTTTTCAACTAATCCAAAAAGCGTAGCCTTTAGCTACGCTTTTTTATGTCTGAAATTTGTTTACGCACTGACGGCTCCGATCGTTATACGCATCCATTAGCTCAATCTTAATCCTTCCATTATCTGGTCAGTTTTCCCTTCGGCTTTGACGATATTTTTTATATATAAAATGGCAAATAAAAATCATTTTAAGATTTTATACGGTGTTTGATCATGTTTTCAGGCGCTATATGCTGTTTTTGTGGATAATTACAGTTATTACTGGTATAACTTTTGCGCTACATTGTACTAGTTATTCTCTTGCGGTTGGAAAGAAGTATGTCCTTTAATGATGTTGTTATAGTTGGCCCTTTGGCCGTAGATATGAGCCAAAATAGTATTACATTTAAGGATAAAAGTGCCTATTTGGGACCATTAAGAACCCACTTATTGGGGTATTTATGTAAACATGTCAATCAAGTTGTTGGCAGAGACGACTTGTCTGATGCAGTCTGGGGACGCAGTGTTTCAGACCATACAATTAATCAGCATATCTCTCAGCTACGAAAAGTGATTACCACTTTAAATAATACCGACTTAACCATCGCCACGATTCCTAAAAAGGGGTACATCGCGCGTTGTGAAGCCGTCGCTCAAAAAGATAAAGCTAAACCTATTTTAGTTCAGCCAAAAGTATTGCTGTTGAGTGATTCTGATACTTGCCAGGCCTTACAAGCCCAGAAGGCGAACGGCGAGCTGAAAAACGTAGAGCTCTACTCTGAGATCTCGCGGGTACAAGAAAAGCTAATGACCAGCGAGTTTCAGCTGCTAATTGTAGATGTTGATTTAGCCAATGCAGAAGGCTTTAAGTTAATCAAGGCGATCAGAACTGGCCAAACCTTAGCCAGCTCAGATGTTGCGGTAATGGCCTTGGCGGCTGAAGCAGATAAAAAGCTAATGGGCTTTAATGTGTTAATGGATGTTCAAGGCTTGGCTCTAAAACCCATAGACGGTCAGCTATTAGATAGACAAATAAAGTCTGCTCTTGGCGCTCGGTTTAAGCTCAAGCCTAATGCTGCTTATGAATTAGTGCCTACTATGTTTAATCAGTGTACCGAGCTACACTTACAGTCAACTTGTGCAAATAATTAGACTGGTAGTATGGAACTGACAATACGCCGTTCGTTAGACGGCGTTTTTTTTATCGATTGTGGCGATGAGCAAAGATGTTTTGCTATGTGGTTAGAGCGAGAGCTTAACAATGACCGTGATTTTGTAGCTCAGTTGCTTGGGCGCTTAAAGTGTTTACAAGCGCTAGACGAGCTTCGTATCGATAGTGCGGAGTTTAGGTTTGTTGCGAATCGAGATGAGGTGTTAATTAAGGTTTCCACCGATACGCTGGGTGACGACGTCATCGACCAGCTTGATGACCTGAATCTAGATGCGGCTGAAAGTGCCTGCGGTTATGACGACTTCCTGTTGTTATTGCAAAACATCATCGATTATTAGCTTGGTGCAAGCGCGCTAAGCGTCGCTGAGCTTTTTACCGCTCCCTACTGTGTTATCTAATTTTCCATATTCATCAAGGTACTATGGGAAATATAGGCCTTAGGCCTTACTCACTTATTCCCTTCCAAATGTTTAACTGCACTCTATTAGGGCTTTTTAGTCTCGACTGTTTAATGATTGTTCCAAGTTGGGTCAATGTTAAATTTTTGTGCTCTATATTGGTGCGCCAAGCTTTGCCGTGAAATTGGGATTTTAAATTAAGTTGTTGTTTTTAATGGTTTAAATTGTTGTGGCACACACCTTGTTAGTAACTAACTAAGACTGGTTAATCGATGACTCTTTGGAGGAGTTAAAATGAAACTAATAAGTGCGATAATTAAGCCATTTAAACTAGATGATGTTCGCGAAGCTATCGCTGAAGTGGGTGTTGATGGTTTAACTGTATCAGAAGTGAAAGGTTTTGGCCGTCAGAAGGGCCACACCGAACTTTACCGGGGTGCTGAATACCAAGTGGATTTTTTACCAAAAGTAAAATTAGAAATTGCCACTAGCTCAGAAAATGTTGACCGAATCATTGAAGCTATTTCTAGTGCTGCTTACACCGGCAAAATTGGTGACGGTAAGATTTTTGTTTATGACTTAAGTAACGTTGTACGTATTCGTACTGGCGAAATGGATGCAGAAGCTATTTAAGGGGAACCTAAATAGCTTATTAATAGGGATTACGGGGAAGTAATTATGGAAAACGAAATTTATCAACTGCAGTACGCAATGGACACCTTTTACTTTTTGGTGTGTGGTGCGTTAGTAATGTGGATGGCAGCGGG
The DNA here is from genome assembly GCF_054112545.1 of Agarivorans sp. MS3-6. Taxonomy (NCBI): domain Bacteria; kingdom Pseudomonadati; phylum Pseudomonadota; class Gammaproteobacteria; order Alteromonadales; family Alteromonadaceae; genus Agarivorans; species Agarivorans sp. MS3-6. The sequence continues at coordinate 3,158,387 of NZ_CM134202.1, forward strand.
TTTCTCGATGCTAGAAGCTGGCTTAGTTCGTGCTAAAAACACCACAGAAATTCTAACTAAGAATATCGCGCTTTATTCTATCGCTTGTATCATGTACTTGGTATGTGGTTATTCAATCATGTACGGCGGTGGTATTTTCTTATCGGGTATCGAAGCTTTTGATTTAGCAGGTGTTATCGCTGATAAACAAGACGCTGGCTTTGATGGCGGCAGCGTATACTCAGGCGCTTCTGACTTCTTCTTCCAAGTAGTATTCGTTGCAACGGCAATGTCTATCGTATCTGGTGCGGTTGCTGAGCGTATGAAGCTTTGGGCTTTCTTAATCTTCGCTGTAGTGCTAACTGGTTTCATCTATCCTCTAGAAGGTAGCTGGACGTGGGGCGGTGCAGACGTATTTGGTTTATACAACCTTGGTGACCTTGGTTTCTCTGACTTCGCTGGTTCTGGTATTGTTCACTTAGCCGGTGCCGCTGCTGCATTGTCAGGTGTATTACTACTAGGTGCTCGTAAAGGTAAATACAGCAAAAACGGTTCTGTTAACCCAATTCCTGGTTCAAACATGCCGCTAGCGACTGTGGGTACCTTCATCTTATGGATGGGTTGGTTTGGCTTTAACGGCGGTTCTGTATTGAAACTGGCCGATGCTGCAAGTGCTCACTCTGTGGCGATGGTTTTCCTTAACACCAACGCAGCTGCAGCTGCGGGTGCAATTACTGCGCTTATCGTATGTAAGTTAACATGGGGTAAGGCTGACCTAACCATGCTTCTAAACGGCGCGTTAGCAGGTCTAGTTGCTATTACTGCTGAGCCTTCTACTCCTACAGCGCTTCAAGCGACGTTATTCGGTGCGGTTGCTGGCGTATTGGTAGTGGCTTCAATCGTGTTCTTCGATAAGATTAAGATTGATGATCCAGTAGGTGCTATCTCTGTTCACGGTGTTGTGGGTCTGTTCGGTCTATTGATTGTTCCACTAACTAACGACGGTGTAAGTTTCTCTGGCCAAATCATTGGTGCATTAACCATCTTCGGTTGGGTATTTGTTTCAAGCTTCATCGTATGGAGCATTCTGAAAGCGGTAATGGGTATCCGGGTTTCAGAGGAAGAAGAAATGAACGGTATGGACTTACATGATTGTGGTATCGATGCATACCCAGAGTTTGTAACAGTAAAATCTTCTAACTAAGAATATTTAATTATCAAAAAGGCCTGCATTAGCAGGCCTTTTTTTGTTTTAAAACATAGTCAATCCCTTTTACTCGTGCTAATCTAAAGCCAAATGATAACGATTTGTATTTAACTTGTTGTGAAAGGATTAATTCGTGAAAAATACACCATTCTCTTCATTAACGGCTTTAGTAGTATCACTGGTGGTTGCTATACCGGCGTTTGCTGCTGAAGAAGTTAACCTTTATTCGTACCGTCAGCAAAGTTTGCTACAACCGCTTACTGATGCGTTTACTGCAGAAACGGGCATCAAAGTAAATGTTGTTCATGCAGAGAAAGGCTTGACCGAAAAAATCAAGGCGGCGGGTGCCAATAATCCAGCCGATTTAGTGCTTACTGTGGATATTGGCCGTTTGGAAGAAGTTCGCGCAGCGGGCTTATTTGAGCCTGTTAATTCAGCTTTGATTAATGAGGTTATTCCTGCGCATTTACGCCACCCCGAAAACCTTTGGTTTGCATTGACTACCCGCGCTCGGGTTATCTATGCACATAAAGATCGGGTTGCAGCTGGGGAGTTAAACTCGCTGAATGATTTAGCGGACCCTAAGTGGAAAGGGCGTATTTGTACTCGCTCTGGTAAACACGTCTACAACATTGGGCTTATCGCTTCGGTTATCGCAGAAGACGGTGAAGCTGCTGCAGAAACATGGTTACGTGGTGTTAAAGATAATTTAGCTCGTAAACCTCAAGGTAATGACCGCGCTCAAGCTAAGGCCATATTTGAGGGGCAATGTGATTTAGCCATCGCTAATCGTTACTACATGGGCAAAATGTATTACAACACCAAAAGCCCCGAGCAGCAGCAATGGGCAGAAAATATTCGTGTTGAATACTTGGACCAACAGGTGGGTGGCCGTGGCCAGCACATCAATATTTCTGGCGCAGGTTTATTGAAAACGGCTAAAAATAAAGCCAATGCTATTAAGTTACTCGAATTTTTAGCCGGTGAGCAAGCACAGGGCCTTTACGCTACCGCGAATTTTGAAGAGCCGGTTCGTCAGGGAATTCAAACCGATGAGTACATTGAGAGCTTAGGCGATTTTAAAGCTGACCGTATATCATTGCAGGCGGTGGCAGAGCAGCGCGCAGCAGCAGCACGTTTAGTTGACCGTGTTGGCTTTGATATGTAAAGGTTGATAAACTTAGTTTATATTACCAAGCTTTATAAAGCTGACCTTGGGTCAGCTTTTTCTGTATTAACGACAGCCGGTCTGTTTGGAAACTATGAGTAAACCCTCTACACCCCATTCATTTGGATTGGTTACAGCTGCACCTCAATTTGACCGTTGGGTGTGGATAGCTGTAAGTATCGCTTTATTGGCCTTTGTTCCTGTTATCACTTTGGTCAAATTGTCTTGGGCGAATAACCTGGAAATTTGGCAGCATTTACTCGATACGGTGTTTTGGATTTACGTAAAAAATACGGTGTTGTTATGTATTGGGGTGGCGTTCTTTACGAGCCTAATCGGCACCGGCGCCGCGTGGTTGGTGACGCGTTTTGATTTTCCGCTTAAGTCGATGCTGGTCTGGGGCTTATTGTTACCTTTAGCCGTACCTAGCTACATCTTAGCTTTTGTTATTACCGATCAATTGGAGTATGCAGGCTTTGTACAAAAAAGCCTGAGGGCGTTATTTGGTTGGCAAACAGCTCGTGATTACTGGTTTCCTGAAATACGCTCTATTCAAGGGGCTATAGCGGTACTCAGCTTAGTATTATATCCCTACGTATACTTATTGGCGCGCGCCGCATTTGTAGAGCAGGCCGCACAACTTTTCGAAATGAGTCGCTGTTTAGGTAAAAGCCAAACGCAAAGTTTTTTCAACGTTGCCTTACCTTTAGCGCGACCCGCCATTGTTGTCGGGGTGACGCTGGCGTTAATGGAGACGATTAACGAATATGGCACCGTAGAATTTTTTGCGGTACCAACACTAACCGCTGGTATCTTTGACGTTTGGTTAAATATGAGCAGTCTCTCCGCTGCTGCGCAGATTGCAATGATGTTGGTGAGCTTTTCCATTTTGTTACTGGGCTTAGAGCGTTATAGCCGTAATGCCGGTAAGTTCTACAAGCTAACTGGCCAATCTCCAGCCATGTTTGCAGAGCCGCTAAAAGGAGCAAAAGCTTGGCTGGCAACGGGGTTATGTCTGTTGCCGATTGGTTTAGGTTTCTTATTACCGATTGCGGTGTTGAGCAATTACGCACTGCGTAATCTCGACTCTGGTTTAGAGCAATACATGAGTAGTGCTTGGAATAGCTTCTCGCTCGCGGCAATGGCAGCCATCGTTACCACGGTGTTAGGTTTATTGCTGGCTTATGGTGTGCGTCTATCGAAAAGCGCCAAGATGAGGAGCATCGCCGAGGCGGCGACCTTAGGTTACGCCATCCCTGGGGCGGTGTTGGCGGTAGGGATTCTTTACCCTTTAGGCTTGTTAGACAACGCCCTAGATCGTTTAATGACGGCGTGGTTTGATTATCCGCTTGGCTTGCTATTTACCGGTACTGGCGGGGCCTTAGTTCTGGCCTACTCGTTACGTTTTATTGCACTTAGTTATCGAACTCTGGATGCCAGTTTAAGTAAAATTACCCCAGAAATGGATGACGCTTCTCGAGTGCTGGGAGCGCAATCAGGTAGAACACTATGGCGTATTCATTTGCCATTGATTCGACCTAGTTTATTGACAGCGATGCTGTTGGTGTTTGTTGATACCATGAAAGAATTGCCGATAACGCTTATTTTACGGCCATTTAACTTTAATACTTTATCCACTCAAGTGTGGGATCTTGCTTCGCTTGAACAATTGGAGCAAAGCTCATTAGCGGCTTTGACCATTTTGTTGGCGGGTATTATCCCGGTGATTATTATGAGCCGAAACATTGGTTCATCAGGCTCTGGCCGCAAAGGAAACTAAAACAACAATGAGTATTGTGTTACGTCAAGTTAATCACTTTTACGGTGAGCAACAAGCACTTAAAGACATTAATATTGAGGTTGAAGAAAACCAAATAGTCGCCTTGCTGGGGCCCTCTGGTTGCGGTAAAACCACCTTGTTACGTTTAATTGCAGGTTTAGAGCGTTTGCAAAGCGGTGAGTTGTATTTGCAAGAGGCATTAGTCGCTTCTCCTGCCACGGGGACCCACCTTCCGCCGGAACAGCGGGCTATCGGTATGATGTTTCAAGACTATGCATTGTTTCCACACATGAGTGTTAGGGCTAATATAGAGTATGGTTTGCGCAAGCAGCAAAATATTGCCCAGCGTCGCCAATGGATCGAAGACAGTATTGATAGTATGGGAATGCAAGGCCTACTAGAGCGTTATCCGCACACCTTATCTGGCGGTCAACAACAACGTGTAGCATTACTTCGCGCGTTAGCACCAGAACCTAATACCATGTTGTTAGACGAGCCATTTTCAGCGCTAGACGAACATTTGCGCCAACAGGTTAGAGAAGAAACCCTAGATATTCTTAAAAAAAGCAATACTCCAGCGGTAATGGTGACTCACGATCCCCTTGAAGCAATGTTCATTGCTGATCGCATTGTTGTTATGGAGCAAGGGCGTATTGTGCAAAATGCCTGCCCGCAAGATATTTATTTGCATCCGGAAAATGCTTTTGTTGCCGCTTTATTTGGCCCCAGTAATCGTTTTGTGGCGAAGGTTAAAGCAGGCAGCGTAATGACACCTTTGGGTGAGATTACGGTTAAGCATATTGCTGACGATCATCCAGTAGAAGTGATTATTCGTGCTAAGGATGTCGTGGTACATCAATTGGAGAACAGTGAACTTGTTGAAGCCACTGTAATATCGGTACATGCAATGGGCAATGAAACTCATTTTAGATTGCAGTTGGCCACGATGCCTGAGCGAGTTGTTCATGCGCGAATGCGGGATCACTGGCAAGCGATGTCTGGTACAAAAGTGTGGTTGTCAGTAGAAAAAGATGCGGCGTTTGTTTTCCCCAAAAGCTAGCTTTTGAGGAAAACTTCAAACCGTTTACCCTATTTCAAATAGGTCTTTCACTGATTGAAATACGCTGGCGATATCAACTTGGCGAGTCGGGGTGATAAAAATGGTATCGTCGCCGGCAATGGTACCTAATATGCCCTCAGCCTTACCTAAAGAGTCAAGCAGCCTAGCAATAAGTTGGGCGGCGCCGGGGCTGGTATGAATAACGATTAAAGCATCATTAAAGTCCATTTCTAGGACTAAAATCTTTAGCTGACTAGAAACCGTCGGAACCCCTAGTTCAGCGGGTAAGCAATAAACCATTTCCATTTTGGCATTACGGGTGCGGACCGCGCCAAACTTACTCAGCATTCGTGAGACTTTTGACTGGTTTATATTTTCATAACCCTGATCTTGTAGGGCCGTTACAATTTCGGCTTGTGAGCCAAATCGCTCTTCTTTTAATAGTGATTTAAAGGCTTTTACTAATTGTTCTTGTTTGTCGCTATACTTCATCGGAGGTCCGAGCTTATAAGTCCGCGTTTATTGTCTCCAACTTTTTATGCTATATCAACTTTATTCTAGTTTTGTGCATATAAATGCATAGCTAAACACACTATTGGAGCGTGAGTTTTATCTATTAGTTGTTTGCATAGCTAAAGCTGCATTAAGATAGGGGCTACTCGCTATCATGTGTAAATGATTATGTGCTTAAAATCACTATTATTTGTTCCGCTTTTTTTCGTTCAGCTTAGTTACGCGGCAGTGCAACCGCTACGCGTGGTCACTGAAGCCTCTTATCCGCCTTTTGAATCATTTGATGAACATAAGAGCATTGTCGGTTTCGATATTGAATTGGCGAAGGCGATTTGTCAGCAGATTAATCGCCAATGTGAATTTTATCACCAACCCTTTGACAGTCTGCTAAGCAGTATTGCTGCAGGGCATTACGATGTAGCCATCTCTGCTTTAGATATCACCGAACAGCGTAAACAGACGGTGAGTTTTAGCGATGCGTATTTTGTTAATACCGCTGTTTACTTAAGCACTGCAGGTGTTAATGTCACCGAGGGAGCGGCGGTAGCGGTGCAAAGCGGTTCGAGTTTTCAACGCTTTTTACGTAGCCAGCGGCCCGCGTTCTTATCCATTGCTTACCCCAGCTACCAGTTAGCTTTAAACGATTTACAGCAAGCCAAAATCGATGCGGTATTTTTAGATTCTGCCGCCGCTCACTATTGGTTAGCCCAGCATCCGAAATTTGTCATTCAAACAGAAGAAAGCTACCCCGCGAGTGGTTTGGGTATGGCTGTATCACAGCAAAGCGTCGATCTGCTGAAGCAAATCAACCATGCGCTTAAAGTGTTAAAAAATAATGGTAACTACCAAACCATATACCAATCCTTTTTCTAGTGACAAACACTGTTAGACCAAGGTCTTAAGTGAGATTGTTAAAGTGTGATTAAGGCAGGCTTTTTCTGTTTTATAGTTGCTTTAAAAATGTTGCTAAATTGTATTTTGATGTGGATTCGGCTATCGTGTTTGCTGTCTGTAAAGACATCCCCTCTACAATTACAAAAAAGCATGGAGAAGTTGGATGAAAGTTGCCGTATTAGGTGCCGCTGGCGGAATTGGCCAAGCCCTTTCATTACTATTAAAAACCCAGTTACCTGCTGGTTCTGAACTTTCGCTTTATGACATCGCCCCAGTTACACCTGGTGTTGCTGTTGATTTGAGCCACATACCTACCCAGGTGGCTATAAAAGGATTTGCAGGCGAAGACCCAACACCAGCACTTGAAGGTGCTGATATCGTATTAATTTCTGCTGGGGTTGCTCGCAAACCTGGTATGGACCGCTCAGATTTGTTCAATATCAATGCAGGTATTGTTAAAAACCTGATTGAGAAAGTGGCAGTTACGAGCCCTAAAGCCTGTATCGGTATTATCACTAACCCGGTTAATACCACGGTACCAATTGCTGCTGAAGTGTTGAAAAAAGCCGGTGTTTACGACCCCGCAAAATTGTTTGGTGTAACTACACTTGATGTTATTCGTTCAGAAACCTTTATTGCTGAAGCAAAAGGTTTAAACCCTGCAGACATCAAGCTTAATGTTATTGGCGGGCACAGTGGCGTCACTATCTTGCCATTGTTATCGCAACTAGACGGTATTTCATTCACTGATGAAGAAATTGCCGCGATGACCACGCGTATTCAAAACGCTGGTACAGAGGTGGTTGAAGCTAAAGCGGGTGGCGGTAGCGCTACCTTATCTATGGGCCAAGCCGCTGCACGTTTTTGTTTGTCCTTAGTGAAAGCGGCTCAAGGCGAAGATGTGATTGAGTGCGCCTACGTAGATGGCGGTAGCGAACACGCTAAATTCTTCGCTCAACCGGTGCGTTTGGGCCCACAAGGCGTAGCTGAAATCTTACCTTACGGTGACATTAGCGCTTTTGAAAAAGCGGCTATTGACGGCATGTTAGATACCCTACATGGCGACATCGATAAGGGTGTCGAGTTTGTATAAACTCTCAGCCTAAACGATGATAAAGGAGTGCTTGCACTCCTTTTTTTTACCCGCAAAAGGGCCTTCAGCTTTTTGCCGAGGTGCCGATAGCTTAACTGTTAGCAGAACGCTGTTAAAAGATAGGAACGGCAAATGAATAAGCAATTAATTAGCTTTATGCTGGTCGCAGCATTAACCCTGCCCGTTATGGCAGAGTCCATTGATTCTCTGTCAGTGGATGATGAGCTCGATGCCGAGCAGCAAGCTGCTGTGCCAGTCGATCCAACAGAATATACTAGCCCCTCAGATATTGGTGCGGTGCAAATCTATAAACAAGCTGAGCTGATCTCATGGATTAACAATAACCAGCACTTGGCTCGAGTAAAAGCCGATGAATGCCAGTTGGTTGAAGATATTGGTGCTCGTGCAGAGAAAGTGGCTATACCGGCTTATCAATTTTTGTGGGGCGACATGTTAGCTTGGGGCGTTTGTGTTGACCCAAACCCTGAACTTGGCGTTATGTATATGTGGCGAGCGGCCAATCAAGGCTTAGCCGCGGCAATGGAGCAGCTAGGTCGCTATTACGCTACCGGTACGTTAGTACAGCAAGATTATGCCAAGGCAATTCCTTTACTGCGCGAAGCCGCTGGCCAAGGTTTTTTACCTGCACAGCTAAGATTGGTGGCCTTGTATGTTGAAGGCAAAGGCAGTCCTTATGATTACGAAGACGCCTATCGCTGGCTTCATCACTCGATCATTGCTGATAAAGCGGTGCACCGTGAAGCTAGTTTACTGCTGGCATCTTTAGCCAAGAAGATGCCCAATTATGTGGTTGATAAAGCTAAAGCAAGCAACCAACCCTACTAAAGGCCTGCCCAAAGCATTACCATAGGACTATTCTATAAAGGATAGTCCTTTATTTGTTTAATTTTGGCAGGTTAGTTAATGCAAAATCAGGCTGTGTCGGCCACCTTAAAATCGACCCTCTTGGCTGCTCTCAATGAAGAGATGGCGCCGGTGTCTAAAGATTGGTTACACGCTTTGTGTAGCCCTGAAGAAAGTGCGCAATTTGGTGCTACCTTAGCTCACTTACTTGAAGAGGGCCTCTTGGTAACCACCCGCATCGGCGCGTTTACCTTACCAGAACGACTAGGCTTAGTGACAGGGACTATTATTGGTCATAGAGACGGTTTTGGGTTTCTTAAAACCACTCAAGAAGGTAGCGATTTATTCCTACCCGCCAAAGAAATGCGCAAGGTCTTCCATAATGATTTTGTGTTGGCCGCTCCCTCGAGTATGGATAAGCGTGGTCGTAGAGAAGGACAAATCGTTAAGCTACTGAAACAGCGTAAAGTTGAATTGGTAGGGCGCTTTTTTGTTGAAGGTAACCACCGTTATGTGGTGCCTGATGATTCGCGTATTAACCAAGATATTTTAATTGCCAAAAGTGATACTGCTGGTGCTCGTCAAGGCCAAGTGGTGGTGGTTGAAGTCATTAGCCGACCCTCTGCGCCGAAATTGGCGGTGGGTAAAGTTATCGATATTCTTGGTGAGAAAATGGCGCCTGGCATGGAAGTACAAGTGGCGCTGCGTAATCATGATATTCCCCATGAATGGCCAAAGGCTGTTAGCAAGTCCGTTAGCAAGCTTGAAGAAGAAGTCGACGAAGCCGCTAAACAACAGCGAGTAGATTTACGTGCTCTTCCATTGGTGACGATTGATGGCGAAGATGCGCGAGATTTTGATGACGCGGTCTACTGTGAAGCTAAAAAATCGGGAGGCTGGCGTTTATGGGTCGCCATTGCTGACGTGTCTTACTACGTCAGACCTGACTCTGCACTTGATAGAGAAGCCTTGCTGCGTGGTAACTCGGTCTATTTTCCTGACCAAGTTATTCCGATGTTGCCCGAACAGCTATCCAATGGATTGTGTTCGCTGAATCCACAGGTTGATCGTTTGTGCATGGTGGCCGAGATGACCATTTCCGCTGCGGGGCGATTATCTGGCTATAAGTTTTATGAAGCAGTGATGCACTCTCATGCGCGTTTTACTTATAACAAAGTAGCTGCGATTTTAGAGGGTGATGAAGCCCTAATTGAACGTTATGCCCAGCAAGTGCCGCATCTAGAAGAGCTACACCGTTTATATAGCGCATTAAAAGTGAGTCGCGCGCAACGTGGTGGCATAGAGTTGGAAACCCAAGAAACCCGCTTTATTTTTAATGCACAGCGAAAAATTGAGCAAATTGTTCCGCTGACTCGTAATGATGCACATAAGATGATTGAAGAGTGCATGATTCAAGCAAACGTGGCGGCGGCAAAGTTTGTTGAGAAGCAGCAACAAGCCATTTTATATCGGGTTCACGATAAACCGGGTAAAGAGCGTTTAACTAATTTTAGAGGCTTTTTAAATGAACTTGGCCTACCGCTAGGTGGCGGGGACGAACCTCAACCTAGTGATTACTTTAAATTGGTTGCAGACATCCAACAGCGCCCTGATCTAGAACTTATTCAAACGATGTTGCTGCGCTCGATGATGCAGGCTGTTTATCAGCCCGATAATCTTGGGCATTTTGGTCTGGCACTAAAATCTTATGCGCATTTCACCTCACCAATTAGGCGTTATCCTGACTTATTGCTGCATCGAGTGATCAAGTATTTGGTCAACAAGCAAGATACCGAAGCGGCTGGTAACACCATTAGTAATAAGTGGACCCCCACTGGCGGATACAGCTACTCAGAAGATGAGATGGAAAAGTTTGGCGAAAACTGTTCAATGACCGAGCGACGTGCCGATGACGCCACACGAGAAGTGTCAGATAGTTTGAAATGTGAATATATGCTCGATCATGTGGGGATGGTTTATTCAGCGACCATTGCCGCGGTAACGGGTTTTGGCTTCTTTGCGCGTTTAGATGAGTTCCATATCGACGGCTTAGTACACATCAATTCTTTACGTGGCGATTATTATCATTATGATGCAGCACGCCAATTGTTAGTGGGAGAGAAAACCGCTAAACGTTTTCGCATTGGTGATGCGGTAATGGTGAAGGTAGCGTCAGTCAATATGGCGGACCGAAAAATGGAATTTATCTTGGTCAACAAAGACGGCCAAGAAGATGAGTTTGACCGGCCAAACCGCAGGGCTAAACCTAGCAATCCTCCTCGTGGTAAGCGTTTTGCCGCCAACCGAGAAGAAGACGCTAGCGGGAAGCCAGCAACGGCCAAGAAAAAGCCGCGCCATCGCGATACCAAAAATAAAGGTAAACGCCGCCAACCGAGTGCTGTTAGTGAGACCAATAAAGACTCTGGCACAGAAAATAAAGGGGGTTTTAGCCCTTGGCAGCAGCGTGACCCAAAAGCCAACAAAGCTAAAGGCAATAATGAGTCGGCTAGCCCTAAGCGTAAAAAACCGAAAAAGAAACGTAAGCAACGCCCTGGTAAACAAGAGCGCAGCGCCGCTAAACAACAGAAGAATCAATCATGAGCCAACAAGTAATTTATGGTTTGCACGCTGTGCAAGCTTTATTAGAACGAAGCCCAGAGCGAATTATCGAAGTATTTGCTTTAAAAGGTCGTCAAGATGAACGGCTACTTCCTTTGCTTAACGAGCTTCGTCGTTTAGGGGCATCGGTGCAGTTTATGCCACGTAAGGCCCTAGACGACAAAGCCGAAAGCACTCAACACCAAGGGATTGTGGCTCGGGTTAAAGCGGGGCGAGGGTATAACGAACACGATCTTAAGCAATTAGTTGAATCAACGACAGCGCCGCTATTTTTGATATTAGACGGTGTCACCGATCCGCATAACCTAGGCGCTTGTTTACGTAATGCCGATGCTGCTGGGGTGGTGGGGGTGATTGTACCTAAAGATAACTCGGTGCAGTTAAATGCCACGGTTCGTAAGGTGGCCAGTGGCGCGGCTGAAACCGTCCCTCTAGTGGTGGTGACCAACCTCGCCAGAACGCTGCGAGAGTTGCAACAAATGGGCGTGTGGGTGGTTGGCACCGCTGGCGAGGCCGAACAGTTTATTTACGACACAAAGTTACAAGGCCCTATGGCTATTGTTATGGGTGCTGAAGGTACCGGTATGCGCCGCTTAACACGTGAAACCTGTGATGAGCTAATCAAGCTACCCATGCTAGGGGCTGTATCAAGTTTAAACGTCTCTGTCGCTGCGGGAATTTGTTTATTTGAAGCGGTTCGTCAGCGTCGCTAAGCCTCCACTTGTTTGCTGATTAAAAGCCACTGAATAGTTAATCTAGCAGTGGCTTTTATTTAGCTTGATTAAATTCTCACCTTCGCATAGAATCAGCGCCCCTAAAACAGTCATTTTACTTTTAGTTCCTTGCCTCTTCGGTTCGACTGTACCATGAACGAGGCTATAACCCGTAGGGAGCAATCATGCGTCATTACGAAATCGTATTCATGGTCCACCCAGACCAGAGCGAACAAGTTCCAGGTATGATCGAACGTTATTCTGCAGTTATCAATGATAACGGCGGAAACATCCATCGCTTGGAAGATTGGGGCCGCCGTCAATTGGCTTACCCAATTGAGAAGCTGCATAAAGCACACTATGTTCTTTTGAACATTGAAGCCAGCGCAGAAGTTGTCGATGAATTGGAAACTGCTTTCCGTTTCAACGATGCTGTTATCCGCAACATGATCATGCGCACTAAGTCTGCTGTTACAGAGATGTCTGCAATTGCTAAAGCTAGAGATGAGCGTCCAGCTCGTCGTGATGATGAGCGTCCAGCTCGTCGTGAAGAAACTGAAACAGCAACTGAAGAAGCTCCAGCAGTAGAAGCTAAAGAAGAGTCAGCTAGCGAAGAATAAGACGCATGTCTGAAAATAGGTTGGTTTTGCAGGGGCGGGTATTACGCGCACCTAAACGCTCTACCAGTCCAGCCGGTGTTGCTCACTGCCAGTTTTGGTTAGAGCATCGTTCGCAGCAGCAAGAAGCTGGATTTTCGCGCCAAGCCTATTGTCAAATGGCAGTAGTTGCAAGTGGCGATATTTTGAAGCAAGATTCATCGCATATAAGTATGGGGTGTGAGGTAAAAGTAAGTGGCTTTTTAAGTAGCCACAAAGCGGCCAACGGTACATACCGATTGGTACTTCATGCTTCTGAAATTGATTTGTTATCACGAGGATAATGTTATGGCACGTTTTTTCCGTCGTCGTAAATTCTGCCGCTTTTCAGCGGAAGGTGTTGTAGAGATCGACTATAAAGATACTACAACATTGAAAAACTACATCACTGAAAGTGGTAAAATTGTACCTAGTCGTATTACTGGTACAAGCGCTAAATACCAACGTCAACTTGCACGCGCTATTAAACGTGCTCGTTACCTGGCTCTATTGCCATACACTGATTTACATAAGTAAATTCTTGTATGCGATTGGCCTAACTCAATCGAATATTTCGAGGAAAGGTAATGGAAATTATTTTATTAGATAAAATCGCTAACTTAGGCGGTTTGGGTGATCAAGTTAATGTTAAAGCAGGTTACGCACGTAACTTCTTGATCCCACAAGGTAAAGCTGTACCAGCAACTAAATCTAACGTAGAAGTTTTTGAAGCTCGTCGTTCAGAATTAGAAGCTAAGTTAGCTGAAACTTTGAAAGTATCTGAAGCTCGCGCTGAAAAACTAAACGCTCTAGAAGCGATTGTTATTGAAGCTAAAGCTGGTGAAGAAGGTAAACTATTTGGTTCTATCGGTACTCGCGACATCGCAGACGCTATTACAGCGGCTGGTGTTGAAGTAGTGAAATCAGAAGTTCGTCTTTCTAACGGTGTACTACGTAACACTGGTGAAGTTGAAATTGTTATTCAAGTTCATACAGACGTTAGCGCTACTGTTACTCTACAAGTTGTTGCTGCAGAATAAATTTCTGTTCAATTGCTTGATAAAACCGCGCCTCGGCGCGGTTTTTTTGTATATTAACTACTATTTTGGTTTATTGTGAAAGATAGTCAGCACTTATCCGGTTTTTGACTGTAGAAGATATTAGCGAAATATAACAAGGAGTGTGATCGTGCGTTTAATCATGGTACTGGTGATAACTTTATTCAGCCTATCATCGCTAGCTAAGAGTAGTTGGTCAGAAATAGCAGCACAGGCTAAGGGACAAACCGTTTATTTCAATGCTTGGGCTGGCGCTGATAATATTAATGCTTATATTCGTTGGGTTGCCGAACAGGTAAAGCAGCAATACGATATTGAATTAAGCCATGTGAAAATTACTGATACCGCTAATGTAGTTAGTCGAGTTTTAGCCGAAAAAGTGAGCGGAAGAAGCCAAGGTGGCAGTGTTGACTTGGTATGGGTCAACGGCGAAAACTTTCGTAGCTTAAAACAAGCAGGCTTATTATTCGGGCCATTTAGCCAACAGTTGCCGAATTTGGCATTGACCGACCAAACTAACCCCGCACTTCTCTATGACTTCACTCTTCCTGTGGAAGGTTTCGAATCGCCCTGGGGCGGAGCGCAACTCACCTTTTATTATGACAGTGAGCGCCTGAAGCAAGCGCCTAAGTCGATGGCTGATTTAGTTACTTATTTGAAGATTAACCCCGGGCTGTTCACTTACCCTGCGCCTCCTAGCTTTTACGGTTCAACCTTTATTAAACAGGCATTGTTGGAGACCATCGCTGATCCTGCTCAGTTATATCAGCCGGTAAATAAACAAACCTTTGATGATGTGACCGAAGACTTGTGGGCCTTATTGGATGAGTTGCATCCTTTGATGTGGCGTCGCGGTCAAAGCTTTCCAAGCGGCAGCGGACAAATACAACAACTGGTCAATGATGGTGAATTGAGTATTGGTTTTAGCTTCAACCCTAACGATCCTGCTGCGGGTATAGAACAAGGTTTATTACCTAACTCTATACGCAGTTATGTTCATGACAGTGGCACCATCGGTAATACTCACTTTGTTGCTATTCCTTTCAATAGTGACGCTAGCGCGGCGGCGATGGTTGTGGCGAACTTCTTGCTGTCTCCTGAAGCACAAGCTCGCAAAGCCGATTTAGATTATTGGGGTGACCCCAGCGTACTAGATCTCAGTAAACTATCGGAACAACAGCAACAGTTTTTTGCTAAACAGCAGAGCAGCTTAGCAAGCTTAAGCGCCGAAGATAGAGCTAAAGTATTGGCTGAGCCCCACGCTAGTTGGGTGGGCTTATTGGAAGCCGAATGGTTGCGCCGCTATAGTCGATGAGTTTTTCGAGAAAAAAAACGATGGTAGTATTTCCACTGATAACCAGTGGATTGCTGCTGTTACCGTTAATTTTCGGCTTTATCGATACATTGTTACCGGCTTTTGGCTATTTTCCGTTAGCGGGACATAGCCGCTTTAGTTTCTCTGCATGGCAGAATTTGTTTGCCCAGCCTGCATTGTGGTCTGGCATTGCCTTAAGCTTGTTTAGTGGTTGGGCTGCAACCTTACTTTCCTTATTTAGCGCCTTTTGGATAGCAATGCACTGTTATCACAGCGCTTGGTGGCGGCTATTAGAAAAAAGCCTAGCGCCATTCTTAGCCATTCCTCATGCGGCAATGGCGATTGCCTTATTGTTTTTATTGGCGCCTAGCGGCTGGATTATGCGCTGGTTATCACCTTGGTTGACCGGCTTTGCTTATCCGCCAATGTGGACCACCACACAAGACAGTTGGGGGATTAGCCTTATTCTAGCGTTGTGGATAAAAGAGCTGCCATTTTTACTGCTGGTAGTGATGGGAGCTTGCTCACAGCTGCCAGTTAAATCGAGCTTAGCGATTGGTCAAAGTTTTGCCTACTCAGCAGCGCAAGTGTGGCGCAGCGTGCTGATCCCGCAGTTGCTTAAAAGGATCCGCTTGCCACTATTTGCAGTGTTAGTCTTCTCACTCACCGTGGTTGATGTGGCGCAAATTATCGGCCCCAGTCATCCGGCCACATTGGGTTTACTCGTGTGGCAGTGGTTTAGTGATAGCAATATAGAGATGCGTTTAACGGGTGCCGCTGGTGCTTTATTGTTGTTGGTGGTGGTGTTATTCAGTTTGGCTGGCGCTCTGCTATTGGAACAACTCTATCTTAGGTTTAATTTGCGACGGACTATGCAAGGCATTCGCCTTAAAGCATCGAGCGCGACACCTGCGCGGGTCTTCTTACTGATTACCGTGTTGATACTTGCCTTAAGTGTGCTGCTTATTGCTATTTGGTCTTTTGCGTGGCGCTGGCGCTTCCCTGAGGGGCTGCCGTCACAATGGAGCCTACATTATTGGCAGCAAGCAGAAACCTATCTCTACCAGCCTTTAAGCAGTAGTTTGTCTATCGCAATGTTATCTGCGGGGCTTAGCTTAATCTTGGTTGTAGGGTGTTTAGAATTTCAACACCAACGCCGACAGCATTCAGGCTGGTGGTCGCTGGTGATGTACTTACCGTTATTATTGCCACAAGTAGTGTTTTTGTTTGGTATGCAGGTGCAGCTATTTAAGTTCCACCTTGATGGTCTGTTTATTAGCGTGGTATGGGCACATTTGGTGTTTGTTTTACCGTATGTGTA
Organism: Agarivorans sp. MS3-6; assembly: GCF_054112545.1. Taxonomy (NCBI): domain Bacteria; kingdom Pseudomonadati; phylum Pseudomonadota; class Gammaproteobacteria; order Alteromonadales; family Alteromonadaceae; genus Agarivorans; species Agarivorans sp. MS3-6. Next base: position 3,174,606 of record NZ_CM134202.1, read on the forward strand.
TTTATCGTTAGTCGATAATTATCAAAGCTATGATCAACGTTACATGCAAGCGGCGGTGAGTTTGTCACAAAGCTATTGGCGTAGCTTTTGGCGGGTAAAAATCCCCATGCTAACTAAACCTTTACTGCTGGCTTTTGCGATAGGTTTTGCGGTAAGTATTGCCCAATATTTGCCGACTCTGTTTGTTGGTGGCGGGCGAATTAGCACCTTGACTACTGAAGCAGTGGCATTAGCGTCAGGGGGGGATCGCAGAGTGACTGCGGTCATGGTCATTTGGCAGATATTGTTGCCGCTAACGGTATATAGCTTTGCCATCATCTGGCCCAAATGGCGTTATCGTCATCATCGAGGAATGTAAGTCTTGCTAACAATCAACAATTTTAGCCTGCAGTCAGCTGAACAGCGATTAATGGCTGACATTAACTTAAGCGTGGCGCCAGGAGAAGTGTTAACCATCATGGGGCCCAGTGGCTGTGGCAAATCTACTTTTTTGGCGGCTATTGCAGGCACCCTAGATGCTACATTTAACTGTAGCGGAAACCTATTATTGGCAGGGGTGAATATTATTGATTTACCCCAAGCCCAGCGACAAGTGGGGATATTGTTTCAAGATGACTTGCTGTTTCCACATTTTAATGTAGCGCAAAACCTTCAGTATGCTTTAGCCAAGTCACAGCAGGCCGATGCTAAACGGATTATTGCTCAGGCTCTGATGGATGCGGGTATGCAGGGCTATGAATTGCGTGATATAGCGAGTCTCTCTGGTGGTCAAAGAGCCCGAGTTAGCGTATTACGTAGCTTATTGGCCCAGCCAAAACTGCTGTTACTGGATGAGCCATTTAGCAAGTTAGATAGGCCTCTGCGTAAACAATTTAGACAGTTCGTAAAAGAGAGAATTGAGCAACTTAATATTCCCGCTATCTTGGTTACCCACGATCGTGACGATAGCTTACAGGGAGCGCCTGTAGAATTGTTTAGCGGTGTTTGACGTTCTTAGTATTAAGTATTCGTTGATATTTTGCCGCAGTAGCGGGTTAAGCATATACTCTCATTGAGCCAAGCTGTTGCTGTTTAGCTTTATTTGATAAGCTAAAGTTACCTGAGGCTTATTGTTGTGGAGCATGGGCTACAGGGCTCAATTCATGGGATTTATAAATAACAATAATGAGGACGAAGATGAACAAATTGATACTTGCTATGGCAATGTTACTTCCGTTTGTTGTATCAACCGCTAATGCGGCTCCAGCCAAAGCGCCTTTGTGCGCAGCTTGTCACGGTGCTGAAGGTAAAGCGATGATACCGGGTTATCCCCACCTAGCTGGTCAGAATGAGCAATATTTGATTTCTTCTTTGAAAGCTTATAAAGACAAGCAGCGCAATGGCGGCCAAGCGGCAATAATGCAAGCCCAAGCTGCGGCACTCAGTGATGGTGAAATCGCAGAGCTTGCGGCTTACTTCTCAAAAATGTAAGTCATTCTCTTTATCACTAGGCCAGCCTTGAGCTGGCTTTTTTGTGGCGCGAGATCACAGTGTTTTAATAAGCAGCATCACAACAAAATGTTACTTGGTGTCATCTCCATAATCCCGCATAATAGGCGCCAGTAAAAGACAACCGCAATGATAGATTATGGCAGCCACAGCGCCCCCTCGTAAATATAAAGAGAAAGACAAGAAGCCTAGAGACTCTCAGGTAGATCAGCTGAAAACACCTCCTCACTCCCTTGAAGCGGAGCAGGCGGTACTAGGCGGTCTGATGCTGGACAACAATGCTTGGGATAACGTCGCCGAGCAAGTGGTTGAGCAGGACTTCTATCAGCGCGCTCATCAATTTACGTTTGCTGCTATGACTCGCCTTGCAGAGGCTGGCCAACCGATCGATTTGGTGACCGTTTCAGAAGAGTTAGAGCGACAAGAGCAATTAGAAGATATCGGTGGTTTTGCTTACTTAGGTGAAATTGCCAAAAATACACCGAGTGCGGCGAACATTCGAGCCTACGCCGAAATTGTGCGAGAGCGAGCGGTGACCCGGGAATTGATTGCGGTAGCCAATGAAATTGCTGACAGTTGTTATGAGCCGGCAGGCCGTAAGAGCAGTGATTTATTAGATTTTGCCGAGAGCAAGGTGTTTAAAATTGCTGAGTCGCGGGCTAACGCCAACGAAGGCCCAAAAGAAGTGAAGGGTCTATTAGCAGCAACCATTGATAAAATTGAAGAACTATATAAATCGCCGAACGACGGTGTAACCGGTGTCTCGACTGGTTTTGCTGATTTAGACAAGAAAACAGCAGGCTTGCAAGGCTCCGACCTAATTATTGTTGCTGCCCGTCCATCGATGGGTAAAACTACCTTTGCGATGAACTTATGTGAATACGCAGCAATGACCCAAGATAAACCCGCTCTGATTTTTAGTTTGGAGATGCCCTCTGAGCAAATCATGATGCGGATGTTGGCCTCGCTTGGGCGAATTGACCAAACTAAAATCAGAACCGGCGCCCTAGATGATGACGATTGGGCAAGATTATCGTCTACTATGGGTCTTATGGCCGAAAAATCTAAGATGTATGTGGACGACTCCTCTGGCTTAACCCCCACCGAAGTTCGCTCTCGCGCCCGTCGTGTGGCGCGAGAAGAAGGCGGGCTTAGCATGATCATGATTGACTACTTGCAACTGATGCAAGTGCCGGGTCTTAGCGACAACCGAACCTTAGAAATTGCCGAAATTTCTCGCTCGTTAAAATCTTTAGCAAAAGAGCTAAACGTGCCGGTAGTCGCTCTTTCACAACTTAACCGTGGTTTGGAGCAGCGGGCAGATAAACGCCCAATTAACTCAGATTTGCGTGAATCAGGCTCAATTGAGCAGGATGCCGATCTCATTATGTTTATTTATCGTGATGAGGTATACCACGAAGACTCCGCGAATAAAGGCATGGCAGAGATTATTATCGGTAAGCAGCGGAATGGTCCTATTGGTAGAATTGCACTGACCTTCCAAGGCCAGTTCTCTCGCTTTGATAACTGGGCGGGTGAATTTTACGATGACGAATAAAGCTTAATGAATATAGCGAATGCTGCCGTGTCACTATCGGCACTCCAGCATAACTTAGCAGCGCTGCGCGCTTTAGCGCCAGCCAGTAAAGTGTTGGTGGTGATCAAGGCTAACGCTTATGGGCATGGCATGTTGCAGGTAGCTAAATGCTTACAACAATATGCTGATGGCTTTGCGGTTGCGCGCACGAATGAAGCTTTAACGCTGCGACAAGCGGGTATAAACAGCAAACTATTAGTCTTGGAAGGATTCTTTGACGAAGCCGAAGCATTGATATTAGCCAGCAATGATATCTCTACGGTTATTCATAGTGAGCAGCAATTAATCCAATTAGAAACACTCAGGCTGCCAAACCCTCTTGATACCTGGATTAAGCTAGATACAGGAATGCATCGTTTAGGTTTGTTACCCGAGCAGTTTACCGCGCTGATGCCTCGCATAGAGGCTTGCCACAACATTCAAACTAAGCCTACTTTTATCAGTCACTTTGCTTGCGCTGATGAGATTGAACATCCACTGAATCGTAAGCAAATCGCTCAGTTCAATGATCTCTGTGAGGGCTATGATGTCGAAGCATCGCTAGCTAATTCTGCTGGCATTTTGTTGTGGCCAGACTCACACAAAGATTGGAATCGACCTGGTATCTCTATTTACGGGATATCGCCGCAGATTGACAATACCGGCAAGGATCTTAACTTACTGCCGGTGATGACTTTGCAATCCAATTTGATTGCTGTTCGTGAGCATCCTAAGGGTGAAACGGTGGGTTATGGCGCCACCTGGCAAGCAGAGCAAGATACTCGCTTGGGCGTGGTGGCAATGGGTTATGGTGATGGCTACCCTCGAAGTGCTCCTAGCGGTACACCGGTTTGGGTTAACGGGCGTTTAGTCCCTATTGTTGGTCGCGTATCGATGGATATGTTATGTGTTGATTTAGGCGCTAAGGCCACTGATTCTGTGGGTGACAGGGTGGTACTATGGGGGGCCGAGTTACCGGTGGAGACGGTAGCAAAAGCAGTAGGAACCATCGCCTACGAATTGGTCACTAAACTTACCTCACGAGTTCGATTAAGTTATATAAAGTAGTATTTACAAGTGCTTGCTTTTAGGCTATTAATTGGGTGCTGGTTTATTAATCTATTATTCAATAGGTTTTAACTATCAAACTGATTGATTATAACAATTCGTTTGTTCGATGAAATTAGCGCATTATTTGTAGCGATATTGATAACCCAAATTAACAAGGAATACGAAATGAGTGTTTTAGTTGGTCGTCCTGCTCCAGACTTTACTGCCGCAGCTGTTCTAGGTAATGGCGAAATTGTTGATAGCTTTACGTTAAGTGAGCATATCAAGGGCAAAGCCGCAGTAGTGTTCTTTTACCCACTAGATTTTACTTTTGTTTGTCCTTCTGAGTTGATCGCTTTTGACCACCGCTTTAAAGATTTCCAAGATAAAGGTGTTGAAGTGATTGGCGTTTCTATTGATTCTCAATTTTCTCACAATGCATGGCGTAACACTGCGATTGAAGACGGCGGTATCGGCCAAGTTCAATACCCGCTAATTGCAGACGTTAAACACGAAATCTGTAAAGCGTATGATGTTGAGCATCCTGAAGCGGGTGTTGCATTCCGTGGTTCTTTCTTGATTGATACTGCTGGTGTTGTTCGTCACCAAGTAGTCAACGATTTACCACTAGGCCGTAACATCGATGAAATGTTGCGTATGGTTGACGCATTAAACTTCCATGAGAAACACGGTGAAGTTTGTCCTGCACAGTGGGAAGAAGGCAAAGAAGGTATGGATGCAAGCCCTGAAGGTGTTGCTAAGTACTTATCTGCAAATGCTGAAGGCCTATAAAAAGGCGTTAATTTTTACTGAATATGAAGCTCGCTTTTAGCGGGCTTTTTTTATGCCCTAAATCTCGCTTTCATCCCGATTGTCAAATAGACCGTGAGCCCTTAAAAGGTTGTTTGCGCTTAGCAACTGTACTGATATTGGTTTTTTCGCATAAGCTTATTGTGGGTGGTGGCTTGATTGCCCCCCTTTCGAGCATAGGAGGTTTCAACAATCATGAATCAATCCGAATTAGCTTTAGTATTAGCAGGGCCTATTTTACGTCGCGTATCTCAACATCAAGTGGGTATCTGGTTGGCTACCTCGCAAGCCGTTTCGTTGAGTATTCGCTTTTGCCCTGAAGACCAAGCTGCGATTGAGCTTAATCCGGAGCAGATAGATGACTCAGTGCACACGCTCAAAGCAGGCGAAAACATTTACTATCACTTGTTAGACATAACACTGGCGCCGGCCTTACCCTTAGAAACATGGATTGCTTACGATTTACGGTTACAGGTAGATGGCAAGCGCGAATGGCTTTGCTGGCAAGACTGGGCGCCAAATTTGGTGTATCCAGCATATTCATTGCCTGGTTTTAGGGTACCGGGTAGGGTCAAAAACTTACTGCATGGTTCTTGTCGTAAGCCCCACCATAATAGCAGTGATGGTTTGGTGAGCGCTGATGCATGGTTGGCTAAAACACCACCACAACAGTGGCCTAGTTTGCTAATGATGAGCGGTGACCAAATCTATGCTGATGATGTAGCTACGCCGATGTTGCTGGCGATTCACCAGTTGATTAAACGTTTGGGCTTTAGCACTGAGAGTTTCAGTGATGCCGTTATTAATGATAGCCAGCAACTGCACAATGATGAGCCACACTATTTACAACGACAACACTTGTTACCGCGCGACTCGAATCAAGAGGGGGCCTATAAGGCTCTGTTTTCAGGGGTGAAAAAGCCTATATTTACCTCTGATAATGCTAATAATCATTTGATCTCTTTGGCAGAAGTCTTAGCCATGTATTTGTTAGTGTGGTCGCCCAGTGTATGGCAAAACATAGATTTAAGCCCGCCCGAAGATTTGTTGTCAGAACATCGAGATAACTACCTTAAACAACAGCAAGTTATCGCGAAGTTTTCAAAGGGACTGGCTAAGGTGCAGCGGCTAATGGCGCATTTACCTTGCGCCATGATGTTTGACGACCATGATGTGACCGATGATTGGAATTTGACAGCCGCTTGGGAGCAAAGCGCCTATGGTCATGCCTTTTCTAAGCGGATTATTGGTAACGCTTTATGTGGATACTTCATTTGCCAAGGTTGGGGGAATGCGCCAGAAAACTTCTCTGAGGAATTGCTTGCTCAGGTACAAGCTAGCCTGGCAAAACCCGGCGAAGACACCCATTTGGCAATTATCGATGATTTTCTTAGCTTCCCTCATTGGCACTATCTCTGGGATACTCAGCCAAGCTTAATCGTGTTAGATACACGAACCCACCGTTGGCGCTCTGAGCGCAATCTAGCCTCGCCGTCGGGGCTGATGGATTGGGAATCTTTAACCAATTTACAACAGCAGTTGCTTGGTCAAGAGGCGGTAATAATGGTGTCACCCGCGCCGGTTTTTGGGGTGAAGTTGATAGAAGTGATTCAACGGATATTTACCTGGTTTGGTAAACCCTTGTTGGTGGATGCTGAAAATTGGATGGCTCACCCAGGCTCAGCTAATGCTTTATTAAATTTGTTTCGACACCCTAAAACCCCTAATCATTTTGTTATTTTGTCAGGTGACGTGCATTACTCTTTTGCTTACCGAGTCGAATTTAGAGGGCGTTATCGTGGACCCGATATATGGCAAATAACCAGCAGCGGTATTAAAAATGAATTCCCAGCAAAGCTGTTGGATGTGTTTGATCGGCTCAATCGTTATCTGTATTCGCCTAGATCGCCGTTAAATTGGTTTACTAAGCGTAGACGGATGAAAATCATACCTCACCGTCCGCAAGGCGCAGCCCGTGGAGAGCGTTTATTAAATGCCGCTGGTATTGGTTTGTTAAGGCTAAACGCCGACGGCTCACCCAGTGAGGTATTACAATTAGTTGGAGAGGGGAAGGTGATTGCCTTTGAGTTAGAAGAGCAAGCTGCGCGCTGGGAATAGCGGCAAAATAGTAAGGTGAAGCGTGGCTAGTGATTGAGCGTGCAATGCTGAGTTATCCGCGGGGTTTAAAGCGAGTCATGGGCTTGTCTGCTGTGAACTCTCAGCGTATTTGTTCAGTTGTAAGCCACTATTGGTGAAAGCTTGTTTCATCTTTTGAGCGAAATATTTAGGCGGGTTCAAAGTTTACTCGATTGCTAATAGCTTCGCTCTGTAACAAGGCCAATTAGGTTTAAGATTACCCACTCACTGTGCTCATTTCTGAGTGCTTATGCCTAGCCGTAACAAAAGGTGAAAAAATGCAATTAAAAGATAAATGGGCGCTAGTCACTGGTGCAAGCCGCGGTGTCGGCTTGCGCGTTGCTAAAGCCTTAGCTGCCGAAGGCGCTAAAGTTATTGTGCATAGCCGACAATTAGATAGCTCTAGAGTGGTGGTTGAACAGATTGAAGCAGCTGGTGGGCAGGCTGTCGCGGTTGCGGCTGAGCTGTCGAAACGCGCCGATGTGCAGCGTTTAATTGCCGAAGTAAACACGATTACTGCTGCTCACTTGGCTATTTTGTATAACAATGCCGCAATCATGACTCCGTGGTCTGATACTTATCAAGTGAGCGCAGACGACTACGCAAACAGTTTTGAGGTTAACTGCATTGCCCCAGCCAAGTTATGTGATGCCTTTATACCACAGATGATTAAACACGCCTTTGGTCGAGTCGTGAACGTGACCTCGGGCATTGCCGACCAACCACAGTTAATGGCCTACAGTTGTTCAAAAGCTGCTTTAGACCGCTATGTTCGGGATATGTTACCTAGCATCAGTGGCACTGGAGTGGTGATGAGTCTGATGGACCCAGGATGGTTACAAACAGATCTAGGCGGTGAGCAAGCACCTAATCATCCTGATTCCGTGATCCCTGGAGCGTTAGTGCCTATTTTACTGGCCAGTGATGCGCCAAGTGGTCAGCAGTATAATGCCCAAGATTACGCGCAATAGAATGGGCTAAACCTATACGGATATCAGGGGGGAAATTTGCAATCCCGCCATTTAGTTGCTTTATTGCTACTAGATGGCGTTTTTTTGTCTAAACTAAGCTCAGGTGCGTAATTTGATTACTTTACCCTGCCTTTACATGCTGATATGTTTGATATTTAAGCTGTCGGGTTGCAGGACTGCGCCTAACAGATTTTACTTTACATAGCCCTGAGCATTTTAGGGAAGCGAGTGAACGCTTTCTTATTTGGAGGTTTGGATGACCGAACGAGAATTGCTGTCCCGTGTTAACGAACTACCTAGAATATCTCAAGTGGTACAAGAGCTGGTTGATATGCTTAATCACCCAGACTGCGAATTTTCAGCACTAGCCAAAAAAATCGCGATGGACCAAGTGATTAGTGCTCGAGTACTACGTTTATCTAATTCTGCGCATTTTGGTCGAAGTAGAACCATTGCGTCAATTAATGAAGCGGTTATCCGTTTAGGATTAGCTCCTTTAAAGACGATGATCGTTGTTTCTTGGCTTACCGGCGCTTTCCCCAAAGTTAAAAACCTTAACCTGCGTGATTTTTGGTGTGATAGCTTTGAAATCGCCACTATTGCTAGCAAAATGGCAGAAAAGCTGTCGATCGATCCAAATGAAATGTTTACCGCAGGGATCCTCCATAATATAGGCGATTTGATGATTTATACCTTGGTGCCAGATGTCGCCAATGAGATAGCGATTCGTCAGGCCAAAGGGGAAGACCGGATTGCTTTACAGCAAGAATTATTAGGTATTAGTTACGATAAATTAGGTGCCGAGTTGGCTCGTCAGTGGAAGTTTCCGCCTCGTCTGGTTGATGCTATTGAATTTCACATCACGCCTGAACAAGCAAAAATAGAACCGCTTCGAGCGTTTATATTGCATTTTTCTTGCCAAATCCATCGTGACTGGGATGCACTAGAGAGCGAAGCCGCAAAAATAGACTATTTTGCCAGCCACGCCAATACTGGACGATTGGTTTTACCCTCATCTTTTTACCTTACCATTGATAAAGTGCGAGGGCAGGGGCGAGAGATGGCGGTACAAATGACCGCTTAAACCGATTAAGCGTTTAATAGCTGACGGCGTTTATGTTTTAATAGGCGGGTACATTAGCTAGCGGAACCCCCTGTGACCTCATCAAATGAAAAGCGCCTAAATAAATTTATCAGTGACTCTGGATTTTGTTCGCGCCGAGAAGCCGACAAATTAATCGAACAACAACGAGTAACGATTAACGGACAAAAGCCCGAGCTGGGAACTAAAGTTCAAGTTGGAGACAAGGTCGCGGTTGATGGGAAGCTAATTAAAGCGATTGCCGGTAATAAATCAGACCGTGTTTATATTGCCTACAATAAACCTGTTGGCATAACCAGCACCACCGAGCTGCATGTTAAAGGTAATATGATCGATGCCATTGGACATAAACAACGTATTTTCCCGATTGGTCGCTTAGACAAACCTTCTGAAGGTTTGATTTTTCTCACTAGTGACGGCGATATAGTGAATAAGATCCTACGTGCCGAAAATGCCCATGACAAAGAATACGTAGTAACCGTAGATAAGCCCTTAAGTGAGCGTTTTGTCGAGCGAATGTCTCGTGGTGTACCGATTCTGGATACTGTTACCAAGCCTTGTAAAGTAAGAGTTAATAGTAAATTTGTATTTACCATTATTCTCACTCAAGGTTTAAACCGACAAATTCGCAGAATGTGTGAGTACTTGGGTTACGAAGTGACCAAACTGAAACGTACACGGATCATGAATGTACGTTTAGATAATTTAAAACCGGGCCAATGGCGCAACCTCACTAGCAGTGAAATGGCCGAGATTAATCAAGCTGTCGCCCACTCAAGCAAAACCGCTCCTGAGCTAAAGCCCGCTTCTGAAAAAGTCATTGTTGTGAATAAGAATGCCACTCAGCCGAGGCGTAACAAATTGCAACAGGCCCAGGCTAAACGCAGTGGTAAGCCGATTTTGAGCTTAAAGAAAAAAGCCCCTTAGCCTTTGCTTAATATAGCTGGAGAGAGTGATGTTCCTTTATTTGGGCCTTCTTGATGATCGATAAACAAGCGCGAAGCTATTTAGCTGAAATGGGCATTGATGTTTGGCAAACCAGGCCTACAGTTGCGAGTAAAACTATTACACCACTGCCTGCATGGCCTTTAGTGATTGTGGTTGAGCCTTTAGTGCTACAACAGCATCAAGATCTATTTAAAGGGATCGTTGCAGCAATGAAGCTGGAGTGGGAGGCTATTTGCTGCGTCAGTCAGCAACATTTCCCAGAAGGATACCAAGGCTGGGTTTTATGGGCTGATGCCAATACACCGCCTACGGCTCATCCACATGTATTACAGTGTGATCCCGAATTGTTGGCGTCAGATCGCCAAGCTAAACGTGTTTTATGGCAACAAATATGCACTCAGATCCTAGCCCCCAAATAAGCCCTTTGTCAGTGATGGATGTACCGGCGATGCTAAATATCGAGCAGCAGGCCCATACCCATCCTTGGAGTCGTCAGTTGCTAAGTAGCAATTTTGGTGGCTTATACCGAAACGTAGGTTTATGGCAACAAAACCGACTACTGGCTTATATTATTTTGCGAGTTGTAGCCGGTGACGCTGAGCTGATTAATATTGCCGTAGATCCTGAATACCAAGGTCAAGGTTTAGGCAAGCGCTTAATCTTAGAAATGCTTCAGCTGGCTAAGCAGCAGCAATGGCAGCAAATACTGCTAGAAGTGAGACAAAGTAACCATGTAGCTCAAGCTTTGTATACCAATGTTGGCTTTATTGAAATAGATCGGCGCAAAGCCTATTACCCTTGCAGCGAGCAAGGGCGAGAAGATGCGTTAATTATGCAGTTGTTCTGCGTTGACTAGGCTGAACACTTATTTACCAATGCCACTGAAAGTGAAGACCTTGGTAATTACTGCCGCCTTTAATCCGACCAAACAACGATGAATTTTCGAAAATGCCTGAGCGGTGGTGAATGTTATAACCTAGCCACATGTTTTCCATTTCAGGTTTTCTAAATAAATCACCTAAGTTTAAGTCAAGCGAGAAGTCCAAATAGTTAAGCAGCTTACTTGGCTTGTAGCCTTTACCGTCTTCGGCTAACTCTGACTCTTCAATATAGGTAATATTTGTGGTGTAAGATAAACCTTCAGCCACACCAAAACGCCAGCGCAATGGCCAAGTAAAGGTGTAGTAAGCCTTAAACGCCACAATGTATTCTAAGATAGGCTCTTGCACCTCAGAGCTGTGATGATAAGCCAGACCCGGAGTGAGGTAAACATCAATTGGGAACCCTAACAAAGTCTCACTCAGTAGGTGACCATAGAAAATAGAACTTAACTGATTATTGTACTCATCTTTCTCTGCGTTAAACCTAATTATTTCACTTAAGTTAGAGGGAGTAGCCCAAGCATGAGAAACCCGTAAATAGCCTTTCGGCCAGTCACCTGATGTTGTTTGGTATTGTTTATTGAAAAAACTTATACCTAAGAAGCTCTCTAGCTGAAAATCTTGATCGATAATCTCAACTTTTTGGGTTTCTTGGCCAAAGTAGGTACCACCAACACGGCCTACCAAATAGAAATCGCGCCAGACTCGATAGCGCATATTGATTCCCGCTTTCAAATCGATATCGGCTTGAGTTTCAAATAGCTCCAGCCCATAGTAACGAGTATTGTAGTCACTGCTTTTTAGGTGGGCTGTCGCATAAGGGGCAAAATACCAATCTTTATAATATTTTTGCCATGTTAGCCCAAGGTTGGTGTGAAATTTACCGGTATCATCACTCAGTAATTCTACGTTAAATGAATAATCTGGTTTGAATCGCCATTGACTACGCACGCCGTAATCAATGCCATCTCCGCGAATTTGGTTTTGATAATCTGCTGGAATATCAAAGAAGCGATAGCGGCCCATGACGGCAATATCGAAATCATCTTCTTTCCATAATTTATAACCGGCTTCTAAACCATCTAAATAAACCCGGTCGCCTTTGTAAAAAAGCAAAGGTACTATATCGGCTACGCTATTGGATTCAGATTGAAAAGGAATGGTGGCGTTGCGAAAACCAAAGGCGATGCCCCAATCGTTATTCATCGGCCCTTCAAGCATTTTACTGGCAGAGCTAGTAAAGCTTATCGATAACAATGCGGCGAATAATAACTGAGTGATTATTAATTTAAGGCGGTGCTTCACCGGTTTCTACGTCCATGTTAGCGGCTTCTCGTGCCAATATTGTCGCACGGCTCACCGATAAACTAAAGCTCGCTTCAGATAAGGGCATGAAATTACCCTTTTTTAATGTTTGTTGGGCTACCCATATTTGGTTCATCTCAAGCACCAAATAGCTAGAAATTGGATATTCTTCATCAAAGATAACAAACATGGAGGGGTAGGTATAAAGCTTAAAGCGAGCGGCAAACTGTTCGTGTCGCCGGTCAGTATCGATATTCACCTGCACTTTTACGTGGTCTTTTAGTAACGTTTTTATCTGGGGATTATTAAGATAGTTCTGCTCAAATCCGATGCAGCGCTGGCAAGCTTGACGCCGTAAATAAAGAAAAACCGGTCGCTGGGTCAGTTTAGATTCACGAATTGCCGCATGATAACCGGATATGTCAAATAGCCAGCCATCTTTAGCGCTGACCCCACGGTCTTTAACGTGATAAATGAAAATATAGCTCAGCGCTGCACCGCCAAGTGCAATTAGCAACAGGCTAAAGACGACCTTTTTAATCGGTTCTAAGCGCATTAGTGGATAATCCTGCCTGTCATTATTGCTCGTGAGTGGTAACAGCCTTAACTAAGTTATCGGCTTAATTGTAGTAAGCTTTAATGACGTGAGTAAACCTAAGCGTAGTGACGGCTTTTGATAATCTTAACTTACGCCTGTTGTAATCGTGGTTCAGGCTCTAAAGCTTAGCTGATGCATTGGGTAGGCGAGCATTGATACTGTCGGTGATGTCCAATGCCTTTGTCATTGAGAGTATGCTTACATTGTTAATGCTGGTGCTAACTGCGTGATGAGCCGTGAAATTCATGGCACTAGTGACTGCCATTTTTAGCGCGCTTTTATCAATTTTTAGGTTTCATCCGTAAATCACATTATTGGCCGGCAGAGGCAAACCTTTAGAGAAAAATGAAAATAAAAAAGCCCTGTAAATACAGGGCTTGGTTTAAGCAGGTTTTAGCAATATTTTATTTACTAAACTCAAGTACTGTTAACTGCTCACCCAAGTAGGCGGTGTTGTTGCCTGGTGTTGGGTAAAGCTGAGCACTACGGCTGCCATCATCGTTGTCGGCTAGCGCGATGTTCCAGTCAATGCGTTTACCTTTTAGGCTGTCAACCGGCAGTTCAATAGCAAATTGCATAATTGTACCGTCTTCATTCCAGTTAGCTACCCGCTTACCTGGAAAGGTGTTTTTCTGGAAGTCTTGACCGACAATGCTGCGCAGCTGCACGAACTCTTCACCAACTTTAATAAAGATTTCTATGTTGTCAGCTTGCCAATCGTCGCCGCTAGTAACTGTTTTGCTGTCACGACGATGTACTACGCCATACAAGGTGTTACCAGAGTAAGCCACGCGCCAGCTGCCACTAATAATATCTTGGCTTGGAGGCGTTTGGTCTGCAGAGTTTAGCTGGTTAAAGGCAAACGGATAGTGGTAAGCATTGGCCCATTGTGATGCGTCAAATGCGGTATTGGCATCTAGACCTTCCACAGGCTCAGCTTTGAAACTGACAACTTGGCCTTTTAGCTTGTCACTGATTTCGGTGTTTTGAGCGGTAAAGAATACCTCACCAAAATCGTGTCCTTGCCAACCGTTGTTAGTACCAGGTACAGGGTACAGTTGAGCGTGGCGACCAGCATCAGAGCCTGCGTCATTATCAGCTAAAGCAATATTAAAACCTAATGTCGTACCTGATAAGGTATCGGTTTGCTTAGGTGTGATTGAAAACTCTAATACCGTACCGTCTTCGTTCCAGTAGTTTTTGATATCGGCTTGGAAAGCAGTAGGTGCAAATTCTTCACCAACTAATGCGCGAATTTGCGCAAACTCTTCACCAAAACCTAGGAATACTTCAACAGAGTCGTTTTCCCATACTTGAGCTTTATTACTGGTCACCGTTTTGTCGTCTTTACGTTCTACGCGCCCATATAAGGTGTTGTCGTCGTAAAGTAAGGCAAAGCGACCCGAAATATTACTCTCTGCAGGTAAGGTTAAATCTTTACCGCCCAATTGGTTATAGGCAAATGGGTAAAATACCGCATTGACCCATTTTGCAGCGTCACCGTCTAAGGGCATTGCCTGCTTGGCTTCATTACTAATAAAGGCTTCAAAGCGGCGACCCGTGTCAGCCATGGGTGCAGGTGGCTCCCAATCAAACTTACCTTGGGCTTTATCGGCGAATACTTTGTTTACGGCTAAATAAGCGGGTTTTTCTTTATATTGCTTATCAAACATTAGGCCATGGTCGTAACCTTTAAACCAAGATGGGATCCAACTGTATTTATCAGTAATACCCCAAGTGGTTAAAAAGTTAACGCTATCGTAGTAGGCGGTAAGTTTTGCCAAATCTTCATACATATTGGCTTGCTGTTGCAAGGCACGGTCTGTCGCTTCACCTTGGATTCGAATATCAATTTCGGTGAAGTGAAATTCTAAACCCAGTTCCTGAATGCGCTCGATATTAGCGGCAATATCGGCCACGCGAGGTTGAACACTCGCAACGAAGTGAGCTTGCGTACCGATACCATGAATTGGCACCCCTTGATCTTTCAATTTTTTCGCTAAGCGGTAGGCGGCATTGGCTTTAGGGCTTTTACCTTCGGTCGAGTAGTCGTTGTAAACTAAAATAGCATCAGGGTCGGCTTTGTGAGCAAATTCAAAGGCTTTGGCGATATAATCTTCACCTATGGCTTTGTACCAAATGGTTGGGCGCCAGCCTCCGTTATCATCTAAGGCTTCGTTTACTACGTCCCAGTATTTTACCTTGCCCTTATAATGGCTAACCACTGCAGTGATATGCTCTTCCATGATTTTAAGCATTTCTTCTTTAGAGAAATTGCCTTTTTCTAGCCAGTCAGGGTTTTGAATGTGCCATACCAAGGCGTGGCCACGAACGGTCATATTGTTCTGTTGGGCAAAGTCGACCAGTTGATCTGCTTTGTCAAAGGTGAATTGACCACGCTCTGGCTGCAGGTAGCTCCATTTCATTTGGTTTTCTGGGGTGAGCTGATTGAATTCGCGCGCTAGCGTTTCGGCAAACTGCTTATCTTGTAGGTGACGGGTTTCTAATGCTGCACCAATAAATGTTTTTTGGTCTTTGACCAAATCACGAAGGGGTTCGGCGTTTACTTGTAATGTACACAAAGCCGCTGCGAGTGCAGCCACTTTAATCAGTCCTGTTTTAAATGCATGCTGTCGCATGAGTCATACTCCTTAAACTATTTATAGCTTCGGAGCTACCTTAGCCTTCCATCATTATAAGTAGCACTGCGAAACTTAATAATGGGATTGCGAAAACACACTAATGTGAACTGTTTCAAATTTGTAAACAAACTGATGAAAAACTTCTATTTAATAGATGCTTAGTTTAGTTGTGTAATGCGTTTTTTATCAGGTAAGACATTTCGCTAAGAGGGAAATAACAGGCTGGAATCGAAAAAACGTATTATATTTTAGTCTTTTGTCGCGCCTTCTTCGGCATCGGCTGGCTCTATTTGGCTTAAGTTTGCTACTGCTTTTTCTGCTTCTAAGGCTGCGCGTTCAGCTTTGGAAATGTAACGAGGTTTATTGCTTTTTTGATTTTTAGCATTCATTTTTTTCTGCTTTTTCTTCAAGGTGTCGTTTATTTTCTTCTTACGATTCATAGTATTTATCTCCGCACAGTTGCTTGATGGCTCAGAGCATAGCAAATTTCTGTTTTAGCTGCTCAGTAAGTTGAGTATGAATAGGTTTAGTCAATTTACCCTAGCGCTTATTAAGTCATTGTCGTTATAGTCGTACACAAGCTGGTAAATGGATCTGTCGATGAATACTCACACTCCGCTAGGTAAATTTAAGTATCGATATCAATTGGGTAAGCAAAGTTATGGTTTTCATAATTTAGCCGACTTGATGGCCAAGGCCACGCCTGAGCGCTCGGGAGACACGCTGGCTGGTGTTGCGGCTGACAATGCGCAGCAGCGTGTGGTAGCGCAAATGGCGTTGGCCGAGTTGCCGCTTAAGCAATTTTTGCAGGAACCCTTAGTGCCCTACGAGCGCGATGAGGTAAGTCGCCTAATTATTGATGAGCATAATGCTGAGGCTTTTTTAGCGATATCCCATTTTACCGTGGGGGATTTTAGAAATTGGCTACTGAGTGATCAGGCAAGTAGCGCAATGCTGGCGCAGGTCGCCGCGGGTATTACCCCTGAAATGGCCGCCGCGGTGAGTAAAATCATGCGTAATCAAGATTTGATTCTGGTGGCTAAAAAATGTCGAGTGGTTACTGCTTTTCGCTCTACCATAGGGTTAGCGGGGCATTTTTCCACGCGTTTACAACCTAATCACCCTACCGATGATGTCAGAGGTATTGCCGCGAGTATTATTGATGGCCTAATGTATGGCAGTGGTGACGCAGTAATAGGCATTAACCCTGCTAGCGATAATGTGGCACAAACGGTTAAGCTGTTACATCTCATAGACGATGTTCGAACTCACTATCAAATTCCGACCCAAAGCTGCGTATTAACCCATGTGACGAATACAATTGAAGCTATAGAACAGGGCGCACCGGTTGATCTGGTATTCCAGTCAATCGCTGGAACTGAAGCGGCCAATGCTAGTTTTGGGCTTAATCTCGATTTATTAGCCCATGCGCAGCAAGCTGCATTAAGTCTTCAGCGTGGCACCGTGGGCAATAACCTCATGTATTTCGAAACCGGCCAAGGCAGTGCTTTGTCGGCCAACGCTCATCATGGCTTAGACCAACAAACTTGTGAGGCAAGAGCCTATGCGGTTGCACGTAAATTTGATCCTTTATTGGTTAATACGGTCGTAGGTTTTATTGGACCAGAGTACCTATACGACGGAAATCAAATCACTCGAGCTGGCCTCGAAGACCATTTTTGCGGCAAATTGTTGGGCTTACCGATGGGCTGTGACGTCTGTTATACCAACCACGCTGAGGCTGACCAGAATGACATGGATAACTTATTAACCTTATTGGCAGTGGCGGGCTGTAACTTTGTGATGGGAGTACCGGGATCTGATGACATTATGCTTAATTATCAAAGTACGTCTTTTCATGATGCCTTATATATTCGGCGTGTATTGGGGCTTAAACCGGCGCCTGAGTTCGATAGTTGGTTGCAGAAAATGGCTATCAGCAAAGCTGGGCAGCCGTTTAGTTTACAAGACCAGTTGCCAGCAGCGTTTAGCCAATCTTTAATCGAACTCTCTCAGCGAAGGTAAGCAATGACTAAGCAAAAAAACATAGCAACCGTCAAACAGGACGACTGGCATGAGCTTAAGCAACTTAGCGATGCGCGTATCGCCTTAGGGCGAGCGGGAGTAAGTTTACCGAGTCAGCATCAATTAGCCTTTCAATTAGCCCATGCTCAGGCACAAGATGCGGTGCATTATCCTTTAGCGTTGGCCGAATTAACAAGCCAACTAGAGGATGTGTTTACTGATTCAGCCCACAGCATTGTTAGTTTGCATTCTAAAGCCACCGACAGAGCGAGGTATTTACAACGGCCCGATTTAGGCCGCCGTTTAGATGCTGCTTCAGTTAAACAGCTCAAGTCTGTCGCGACTAAACAGCGTGTTGACTTAGCCATCGTGATCGCCGATGGATTATCAGCTTTAGCGATATCACAACATGCTTGCGCCTTCTTAGGTTGCCTATTTGAGCGATTTGAGCAAGATCCACAAGCTTGGACATTGGCGCCTGTGAGCATAGTGCAGCAAGGGCGGGTGGCGATTGGCGACGAAATAGGTCAGTTGCTTAATGCTGATGCAGTATTGGTATTGATTGGTGAGCGCCCTGGTTTAAGCTCGCCCGACAGTATGGGCTTATACATGACTTGGCAGCCAAAGTTAGGCTTGAGTGATGAAGCGCGAAATTGTATCTCTAATGTAAGAACTGCCGGTCTAAGCTATCAGCAGGCGGCCAACAAACAACATTATTTATTGGCTAAAGCCAGATCGCTGAAGCTATCAGGCGTTGCACTTAAAGAAGATTATCAAGCGGAGGCATTGGTGAACTCGAGCCCGACCCAACTGGCTTCCAGTGAAGAAGATAGTTGAAGCTTGACGCAACAACTAGCTACTAGCATCCTTGCCGGTCATCTAAATGAATATTTACGCAGCTTGACTTAGCGCCTGCTGGGCTTGTTGTTGCAGTTGCTCGGCCAAATCGAAAGGTAAGCGCAGTGCATACGCCAAGCTATCCAGATGGGCTTGTTCTGTCGCTTGGTCTAAATCGATAGCAAAGCAAGAGATTAAGTACAGTTCTGACTTTTGCTCAATGCTTGCTGCACTAGCGGCCAACTCTCCCACTGATACCGGATTGCGCATTAGTTCAAACAAGGTGTTTTTTGTTTCATTGCTTAAAGCCATTTGCTCGACCGCATCAAAGATCCGCTGTTGCTCTATTTCGTCAATATGCCCGTCGGCCTTTGCTGCTGCTATCATGGCCTTGACTAAAGTTAGCTGAAAGTCATCGCTCAAGGTCGCTGGTGAGCTAAAACTCGCCTCGTTAACTTGGCTTAGGCTCGTGCTAGAGTGGCCTTGGTCTGAGGGCTTTGACTGCTTCTTCCAATTACTGAAGGCGCTATAAGCTAAGCCGCCTAGCACTGCTGCACCCCCATAGGTGGCCGCTTTACCTGCCACTTTGCGTGCAGATTTATTACTCACCAGTAAAGCCATTAGCCCACCAGCGGCCGCGCCGCCCACTAATCCACCAGGTATATTGTTAGTTATTGAACCCAGCACGCCGCGTTCACTTCCATTTTGCTGATTTTGTGGGGAGCCCGATGGCTGCCCTCCCACAAATTGGTTTAATAGATTTTTAATCGTCATTACGGTATCTCCTCTCGCTGAGTATTAGTCATCGCCGTTTAGGAAGCCAAGAATATGCAGCAAGCTCGTGAACAAGTTGAAAATAGCGACAAACAGCGAGGTGGTCGCCATGATGTAGTTGGTTTCTCCACCGTGAATAATGTTGCTAGTTTCATACAAAATCAGGCCAGACATCAGCAATACAAACATGGCCGACACACCTAGTGACAATGCGGGTATAGCAAAGAAAATAGCACCTAAACCGGCAAGAAAGGCCACAATAATACCCACCATTAAGAACCCTCCCATAAAGCTGAAGTCTCTTTTGGTAGTAATCGCGTAAGCTGACAAAGATAAAAAAATCACGGCGGTGGCTACCATTGCTTGGGTTACGATCATGCCACCATTAGGCATGCTCAAATAAGAGCTTAATATTGGGCCAAGGGTTATCCCCATAAAACCAGTTAGGGCAAACACACACACTAGGCCCCATCCGCTATTGCGGCATTTGGTGGTCGCAAATAATAAGCCGAAATAGCCCACCAAAGTGATTATGATGCCAGGATGCGGCAGATTTAATGCCACCGACAACGCTGCGCAAGCACCGCTAAACAATAAAGTCATCGACAATAAAGCATAGGTATTGCGAATTACCTTGTTACTCGATAGCGCTGAGCCTCCCGCTTGTAGAGCTGTGTTGGAGAGCGGTTTGGTACTCATCTTGTTTCTCCTTCTTTAACTTCATCTTGGTGTTCTTCCGCGAACTCAAATAGCTGTTCGTCGATTCCTCCATACTCTGAGAACTCGTTATCCAAAGGGTCGGTTTCTTGATGTTCGTCGTCGTAGTCTGCCGCGCTAAAACTAGGGGCTCGTAAGGCTTTATTGCGCATGCGGGCAATGCGCCGAGTCACCGAGCGACTGGCTCGGCTAGCTGCTCTATCTATAGCTACGTAAAGCTGGCTTTGAATGTCTTCGATTACCACATCTGCTTGACCCGCTAATTTGACCAGTATTTGACAGCGTTTGCCGGCAGCGCCTTTGGCTTCTTTACTATCGGAAAGCTTTACCGCAATGCGCATGATGTTGTCGTATTGGGAGCCCAGCGCGAAGTTAATGCGCCGGCGAATGTACTCTTGTAAAGAGTCACCTAAGGGGAAGTGTTGGGCGTGCATATCAATTTTCATGGTGCCAGGCATAATTTGCTCCTAGGTCATTCAGGGTAATTTGAGTCACGAGCCTCTACCTTAATAGTCTTTGATACTTAGGTATACTCGAATATACTTTCCTTATGGTTCGTAAAAAACGAAGTATTTACTGATGCTTAATTACAAACACCTACATTATTTCTGGGTAGCAGCAAAGCAGGGCGGTATAGCTCGAGCCAGTGAGTTATTGCACATCACGCCGCAAACCATTAGTGGTCAAATTAGCTTATTGGAGCAGCATTTTGGGGATGCTTTGTTTCGCAAGGTAGGCCGAAACTTAGAGTTGACCGAAACCGGTCGTCTAGCCTTGAGTTATGCCGATGAAATCTTTTCGTTAGGTGATGAGTTAGAAGATGCGCTTCGCAACGGCCCAGCCGAACGACCGCAAGTGCTTAAAGTCGGTATTGCCGAAGTGGTGCCTAAAACCATTGCTTACCGTTTGTTGGCGCCAGCCTTACATTTATCGGACTCAGTGCGAATGGTGTGTAAAGAAAACACCCTGCAAAGCTTGTTGGCAGAACTGGCACTTAATCGTTTGGACATAGTATTAGCCGATGGCCCTGTACCGCCGAGTTTAGGTATTAGAGGTTTTAACCACTCGCTGGGTGAAAGCGGGATCAGCTTTGTGGCCGTGCCTGAGTTGGCCGTTACGCTAAAGGCTAATTTTCCCGCCAGTTTAGATGGCGCTCCCTTACTTATCCCGAGTGATATTAATTTGCTGCATGTGCGTTTGTTGCAATGGTTTGATAAACAAAATATTCATCCGCTGGTGGTGGGAGAGTTTGACGATAGCGCTTTAATGAAAACCTTTGGGCAAGCGGGCATCGGTGTTTTTACAGTACCTAGCGCCATCGCTGATGAAGTCGTTAGTCAATATAATGTTCAAATCATCGGCAGCACTAACGCTGTGCGCGAACAGTTTTTTGCTATTTCGGCTGAGCGGCGTATTTCTAATCCTGCCGTGGTGGCCATTACTGAGTCTGCAAGAGAGTGGTTAAAGTAGCTAAGTTATTTATGCCCTTAAAAAAATTATGCCGCCCTAAGAACTACAGTGTTCTTCCTTCGTTCGGCTATCGTTTTAATCACACACCCTCAGTGACTATTTTAAGGAGCATTACAACTTATACTTCCCCGAGAGCTGGCATTATCTCGTGCTGACTGTTTTGTTAGTTCTTGTTCTAGGTGGCTGATGATTAAAACAAAAGGTGGTAATCTGCATTTTAATAGATTGTTAGAATACTTCGAGGATGTATGAATAAATGGATTTTGTTAGCCGCTCTTGCTGTAAGTGGTTGTGCCTCAACGAGTTCAAGTTCTGTGGACCATTCGGAACCTTTTACCAGCATTGTGACAAAAAGACTCCCCACCGATCCTTCTGAAGAGGCTGCAGGCTGTATAACGTTTACGTCTCACTTGTATTGCGCTAGTGATAAAGCGAATAAGGCCTACTACCTATCGAAAGAGTTTTTCGCAGATGGGTTGTCGAGAGACAACTGGAGTCAGTTGCTAGAACTTCGTTTGTACTCCCAAGATGTAACGCTTAAGCAGGCTTTTAATTCATTTATTAAAAGTACAAAAGGTTATAGGGCAAGAAAAGTAGAAATTTTCACTCAAAAAATTGACTCTTCGAATGTTTATGCCGTTGATATGCTTTTGTGTAACAAGGTTTCTGCTCAGTGTGAGTTGGCCTATGCAGTCTTCTCAGAACAGGGCGGGAAAGTTGTTGCTTCTATTGCAACTGAGCGTCTTGAAATAGATAACTCGGTTGCTCAGAATCCTGAATATTCTAGTGGTGTAGATAAAGATTACGCTTCCAATAGACTAAGTGAGCTGACATTAATTCGTGTTAAGCGCTTTTTATAAAACGTACCACATACACGAATCGGTAACCAGCGTATAACCATTGCTTGGGCTGATTCGTCGCTATATTAGCCAATAAATATTTGCCTGTTAATTAGGCTTTATGCGCAATAGGAAAATAATGAAAAAGTGTATTGTATTTGCTCTGGCTTGTTTGTCGTTTACTGTTTTGGCGGCGAACAAAGCTGTCGATTGTGATAATGCTTTAAATACACTGGAGATTAACCAATGTGCCGCTATCGAATTGGAATTGGCAAAAGTAGAGCTAACTCAGTATCTGGAAGCAAGCTTTGAGCATAATGATTATGATCCTGAGCTGATAGCATCAATCAACGTTGCACAAAAAGATTGGCAGGTTTATATGTCATCTCATTGTGGCTCTGTTTATACACAATGGCGTGAGGGAACTATTCGAGGTGTAATGGCTATCTCTTGTAAAACGGCGTTAACCAAGCAGCGAACCCATGACATTTGGTTAAACTTCTTAACTCACATGGATAGTACACCACCGGTTTTGCCTGAACCCAAATAGTTGCTATTTGGCCAGGTGCATCACAAGTAGTTAAAGAATGACAAGAGGGCTGGGTCTACTTAAATTTAACTGATTCGGGCTAACAATAACTTATCTCGACGTTAAGCAGGCAAGGCTCTCTAAAAATTGGCTAACTATCAGCTCAAGTTGGAACCACAGAAGTTAAAAGCTCACATTTGTCACTTACCCTTTTGTGCTCTGTACTCCACATTCATCAAATTTGGTTTAATTGCTGCTTTACTAAACCGCTAAATATCACCGGGTGATTTACACTTAAGCTTATTATTAACCGCCTTGGGTACATTGTATGTCGGCTAGAGTGTTTCCTTTCTCGTTTCTTGTTGATGGTAGCTTAACTAAAGGGATTGCTGAGCTTAGTTTTGTTAACGCTTGCACGGTAAAAGTGCGTATAGCGCTTAACTCACAGCAATTCGACCAGGCTAAAGCGTTAAGTGAATTAGTCGTTTTACCACAGCCTATTTTTGAGCCTGAACTCTGCTCTGCAAGCCAGTTGTTAAGCTCAGAATTGTGCGTTGATTTTGATGACGCTAGTATTAGCTTTAACATTGCCAAGGGTGAATCGCTATTACACTTAGGCGAGACACAGTTGAGCCCACAAAGTGGCGATGGCGCCATTGCCCAATATTTTGTTAGCGATGGTGATCAAGCCTTTTATGGTCTAGGCCAATACCCTGATGGGATCTTTAACTACCACAGTCAACGCCGAGAAATATGCCAGTCAAATAAAGGCATTGCTGCCCCCTTGCTGCTTTCAACTAAGGGTTATGCCATTTTATGGAATCAACTGTCGTTTACCGAGTTTACGAGTCGAGATAATGGTTTTAATTTTAGCAGTGAAGCTGGCGACAGCATTGAGTTCTACTTTATTTATGGCCCAGAGTTTGAACAAATCATTCAGCAATATCGGCGTTTAACTGGCGCAGCGCCATTGTTTGGTCGCTGGGCTTATGGTTACTGGCAAAGCAAAGAGCGCTACGTTAATGCCGAAGACTTGCTCGCTACGGCTAGACGCTATCGTGAGAAAAACATTCCCATCGATAATATTGTGCAAGATTGGAAGTATTGGGGAGACCTAGGCTGGAGCGCCATGCAGTTTGACCCACAAACCTTTGGTGATGGAGCGGCAACTATTGCCGAGCTTCACGCCATGAACTTTAAGCTGATGGTATCGATTTGGCCAATAGTGGGTAGGGGGAGTCCGGTATTTAATCAGCTCTTAGCGCACGGCCATTTATTTGAAACCGAACATTGGGCTTATGGCCATATTTACGATGCCTATAGTCAACAAGGGCGCGACATCTATTGGCAGCATGTTAAGCAAGGCTTGATGGATTTAGGTGTGGATGCGCTATGGATGGACGGTACAGAACCTGAATTTATCTCCACTCAAAATCCAAAAGATGGCGTTGAGTTTTGTTATCAGCAGCGTGACACAGAGTTAGGTTCATGGAAAAAAGTACTTAATGGCTACTCGTTAATGACCACGCGAGGCGTTTACGAAGCACAGCGAAAAGATATAGCTGAAGGTGCTGAAGACAAACGGGTATTTACCCTTAGTCGCTCAAGTTATTTAGGGCAACAGCGTTATGCTGCGGCCTGTTGGTCGGGCGATATTAGTGCTACTTGGCAAGTATTGCGTCAGCAAATTCCAGCAGGTTTAAATTTGTGTGCTGCCGGATTACCTTATTGGACCACTGATATTGGCGGCTTCTTTACCAGTGGTTTTGGCGCTAATTTCCCAGAGGGGGTAGATGATGATGCCTATAAAGAACTCTATGTGCGCTGGTTTCAATTTGGCGCATTTTGCCCGCTGTTTCGCTCTCATGGGGCGAATACTCCGCGTGAGATTTATCAGTTTGGCGAGCCGGGTGATTGGGCCTTCGATGCTTTGTTAAAGTTTGATAAATTGCGTTATCGCTTGTTGCCTTACATCTATTCGCAGGCGTGGCAAGTGACTCAACATGGCGGCACAATGATGCGTTTGCTAGCGTTTGATTTCAGGCAGCAACGCCAGTTACACAATATTAGTGATCAGTTTATGTTTGGTCATAGCCTGATGGTTTGCCCTGTGACTCAGCCGATGTTCCACCAACAACAGCTACAGCAACAATTGATTGAATGCTCATGCCTGCAAACTGAAGAAGGGCTGTCTGGGCTGATTGAGCAGCATTATCGAGATGACAGCTTTATGCAGCTCGTCAGTGAGCATAGATGTGACACCTTAGACGGAAACTGGGCGGGCGGGCCGCCAGCTGGTTTGCCCTTAAGTGGCTACAGTGTGCGCTGGGCAGCTCAGCTTACCGCGCCGGTTGATGGTCATTATGATTGGTTAATTCATGCCAATGACGGAGTACGTTTTTACCTAGATGGAATACTGCTGATTGATAGCTGGCAGCAACAAGCACAAGTTAATCACAAAGCTAAAAGCCAATTACAGGCGGGTAAAAGTTATGCATTGGTGGTGGAGTATGCTCATTGGCAAGGTTCATCAAAATGCAGCCTTAGCTGGGCTCACCGTGGTTTAAGTCAAACTAAAACGCAACTGTACCCTGCTGAGCGAGAGGTGGTGCTACCGGATGGGGTCGCTTGGTACAACTACTGGAATAAACAGTGTTACCTAGGCGGACAAACCCTATCTATGGCGACCCCGATAGATAGTATGCCTTTGTTGGTAAAAGCGGGAGCCATCATTCCCCATGGCCCTGATGTGCAATATCATGATGAGCTCCCTTATGAGCCATTAAATATTCAAATCTATGCGGGTCAAGATGGCGAATTTATCCTGTATGAAGACGAAGGCGATAGTTATCGATATGAGCAAGGTAAATACAGTGAAATTAGTTTTTTTTGGCACGATGCTAAAGCCTATTTAGAGATTGCTGAGCGCCAAGGCAGCTATAGCGGTATGCAGCAGCAACGCCATTTTGTGATTACCCTTATCAGCGCCAGCGGTACACAGCGACAAAACGTTGGTTATCAAGGAGAGGCGCTAAGTTTGCAGTTTTGAGTATCGGTTGAGTATGTTGTGGCTGGGTAGAACCGTATTTAACTGATTCAGCCATTGTTTTATCCTTGAGGGACTATGTTATCGCAGAGTAGTTATTATTTTAATAAACTAAACAATTACTTGGCTTTTTTTCTATACTAATCGTCATCTGCTAATGGCATTTAATTGAGTGCTGAGCGTTAAATAACCAAGAGAACAGGGATATGTTGAATCAAAAAGGATTTGAACGCGGTGTGCTAGAGGCTGCGGTAAAAATAGGGTTATTGTTTGTGTTGGTGGCGTGGTGTTTTGAGATTATTAGACCCTTTATTACCCCGGTTGTTTGGGCAATGATTCTAGCGGTTGCTTTAAATCCTTTATACATAAAACTTAAAAACATTTTAGGTAAGGGCGGGCTAGCTGCCACCGTGATTGTGCTGGTCTCGCTGGCGATCATTTTGCTGCCAGGAGTAAAAATCACCACGGCAGCAGTGGATAGCATCGCTGCCATTAGCGATAAGATTCAGCAGGGTACTTTTGAAATACCGCCTCCATCGGAATCAATCAAAACCTGGCCCTTGGTCGGTGACAAATTACATCAACAATGGAGCCTAGCTGCCAGTGACCTTCAACGTTACTTAGTCGGTTATGCCAGCCAAGTGGGTGATATAGCTGGAGCGGCTTTGAGTTTTGCGGGGGGGCTTGTGAGTGGCTTACTGATGTTTTGCTTTTCGGTGATCATTGCTGGTGTATTTATGGCAAACGGTGAAAAGTCGGTACATGGTGCGACATTGCTAGCGAAAGCTCTAGCCGGTGATCACGGACCTCAGTTAACCAATTTAGCCAGCAATACCATTCAAAGTGTAGCTAAAGGAGTCTTAGGGGTAGCAGTGATTCAAGCTGCATTATTGTCTATTGGTTTTTTTGCGGTGGGTGTACCTGGCGCTGCGATTTGGTCGGTATTGGTATTAGTATTGGCCATTGCCCAGTTACCACCGATATTGGTGGTTTTACCAATAATCTTATATGTGTTTAACAATGAATCGACGACCGTCGCAGTTGTTTTCGCTGTATGGAGCGTATTGGCTGGATTTAGTGAAAATGTATTAAAACCTTTGTTGTTAGCTCGCGGTGTTGATGTGCCTATGCTAGTGATTTTGTTAGGGTCACTAGGTGGAATGCTAATGTCAGGATTTGTGGGATTATTTTTAGGTGCGGTAGTTCTGGCGGTAAGCTATCGTATTCTACTCGCTTGGTTAGAATTGAATAATCAAGCTAGCACCGATTAAGTCTTTTTGTGTATTTACACGCCAATTTACAACGGAAGTAAGAGAAACATTGATGTCTGAACAAAATGAGCAAGCCCTAGCCACCACCAAGCCCAATCCCATTCGTAATAGCTCTTTAGTGGTGCTGTTACTTTGTGCGCTGGTGTTCATTGTTTATGTGGTCGCTGATCGGGTAACCCCCACAACAGATAACGCTCGGGTCTTTGGATTTGTGGTTCCAATATCTGCCTCGGTGTCGGGTAAATTGGTGAATGTGAGGGTTACGAGTAACCAGCTGGTAAAAAAAGGTCAACCTTTAGCCAAAATAGCGGAAGAAGAATACATCTTAGCAGTAAACCAAGCTGAAGCAGCCTTGGCCACTGCCGGGCAAGAAATCGGCGCAGGAACCGCGGGGGTGTCGGCTGCGCAAGCTCGCTTACTTGAGGCTACGACCTCCTATCAATCGGTGCTAAGCGATGCCAATCGTTTGTTTGCTGTAGAAGATAAGAATGTGGTGCCGCAGCAAAATATTGACCGCGCGCGCAGTGATGTGGCTAAAGCCAAAGCGGGGGTGGCTAAAGCCACCGCCGAGTTAGAACAAGCTAAACATAGTTTAGGGGCTAGCGGTGAAGACAATCCTAAGTTGCAATCGGCCATTGCTAAATTAGGTAAGGCACGTTTAGATTTGAGTAAAACGGTGATCTTAGCGCCGGCCGATGGTGGTGTGACTAATCTACAGCTAGACGCAGGCTACTATGCTAACAAAGGGCAGCCGCTAATGACCTTTGTTACCACCAAGGATGTATGGATTGAAGCGTATATGCGTGAAAATAATATCGCGCACATAAAAGAAGGGGACCCGGTGGAGATTGCGCTAGACGTAGCCCCAGGCAGAATATTTAAAGGTCAGGTTCGTTCTATCGGCTTTGCCGTCAATTTTGGGCAATCCAACAACTTGGGAAGCTTACCTTCTATCCCTCAAACTGCGGGATGGTTACGCGACCCGCAGCGATTCCCAGTGATTATTCAGTTCAGTGATGAAGATGCACATGGCCTGCGTAGAATAGGCGCTCAGGCCAATGTTACGGTATATACTGAAGGCACCGTTGTCATGAAAACTCTCGCTAAACTCTCATTACGAGTGAAAAGCTGGCTGTCGTATGTCTACTAGTTTCATGCCTGAGCAAATTCAGCATGATAGCTTGAAACGGCATATGCTGCGTTTTAGCATTACCAGCTGTTTAATATTGGTACTAGCTGTAAGCGTTGAATGGAGCATGTCGTTTGTAACCGCATTATTCGTAGCGCAGTTTTTGTTACCCGGTAAACCCCCTTTACGTCTTAAAATGGTGAAGGTTCTAGCCTTGGCTGTTTTAAGTTGTTTTGTCGCGGGGCTGGCTATTGTATTGGTGGCTCAACCCTACCCAATACTATTGATGATAATCATCGCTTGGTGCCTGTTCTATGTATTTTATCGCGCTAATACAGGCTTAAATGAGCTGGTGGTGTTGTTTTTGTTGGTGGCTATCATTGCTTTACCTATGTTAGCCAGTATTAGTCGAGCAGTTGCTTTAGGCTTTGTGGTCGATTTTATGCTGGCCTTTGTTTTTGCATTATTGATTGTTGCCTTAGTTCAATATTTAGTGCCAGTAGATGATAGTTTTGCTAGCAAAACTCCGGCTGCCCCAGTATGTGTTGTTGGCACTGACGTAGCGATTCGCAAAGCCTTGGTCAGCACTATGGTGGTGTTTCCTTTGGTGGTTTACTTTTTTGCTTTTGATAAACTCACTGACTTATTGGTTGTTATCTTCGTGGCTATTTTGGCACAGCATCCAGAGCTATCAAAAGGTGCCAAAGCTAGTGTGGGCATCGTGTTCACTAATATTTTGGGCGGACTGATCGCCATTGCGGTGTTTAATCTATTAGTCGCCGTGCCGCACATGCTGTTTTTAACGCTGCTGGTGCTGCTCAGTTTTATGCTGTTAGCCCAAGCCATTTATTTACACCCAAAAGGGGCGATAGTTGCTGCTGGTTTATCGGCCTACCTGGTGATATTAGGTAGCACCATAGGCAGCGATGGTGGTTTAGCCAATGAAAAATTTGTCGGGCGTATTGTTCAGTTATCGATGGTGGGCTTATACATTGTTGGTAGCTTTTATTTGGTACACAAACTTGATGTTTTTAAGTTGTCTAAGCGCGGCTAAATGTTTGTGATTTAGTACCATATATAGGTGCTTATTTAAGGAGTATGTAATGTGGGATGAAAGATATAGCTCTGAAGAGTACGCCTATGGAACACAGCCAAACGAATTTTTAGCCGCTAATTTTGCCGATATTGCTCGAGGTCGTGTTTTGAGCTTGGCTGAAGGAGAGGGGCGAAATGCGGTTTTTCTGGCTCAACAGGGCTTCAGCGTCACTGCCGTTGATTCTTCATTGGTGGGTTTAGCTAAAGCGAAGAAGCTCGCCGATAAACATGGGGTGAGCATTGAGCTTGTTCATGCAGACCTTGCTGATTATGATCTAGGTGAAAGCAAATGGGATGGGATCATCTCTATCTTTAACCCTTTGCCTTCAGCCTTAAGAGCTCAGCTGCATAACCAAGTGGTTGGCGCGTTAAAGGCCAATGGGGTATTCCTGCTAGAAGCTTATACGCCTAAGCAGCTTCAGTTCGCAACTGGTGGCGGTAATTCATTGGATGTAATGCAATCTAAAGAGTCGTTACAGGCTGAACTAAAGGCCTTGGAATTTACACACCTTCTCGAATTAGAGCGTATTGTCGTAGAAGGTATTTATCACACTGGTAAGGGCGCAGTAGTGCAGGCGATTGCTTGTAAAACTCTTTAGATATGTCAGTAAGGTATGGCGACCTTAACCACGATATTAAGTGTGATAGCTTCCGATGTGGTATGCAATGTTTTATCGAATAAAGCCAGCGACAGTCGCTTTTAGTGATTAACTCGAACAATGGCAATAAAAAAAGGCGCTAATCTAGCGCCTTTTTTATCATCGAGCGTTTAATTTACTTGAAGCGTCGAGCAACTAATCCCAACAGCGCCAAAGCAAATAACGCAATGCTACCAGGCTCAGGAACCGAAAACTTAATGTTGTCGATAGCGCCTGAACCATTTAGCTTAATACGTATCGAAGCCACCTCCGCTACATCAAAGTTCAAGCGATCCCAAGTATTGTCTCCGCCAGTATGCGGGGTGAAAAACTCGGTAGGGAATAATTCATTATTCTGCGCATCAAACAAATGAATTGCATTTTCCGGTGTATAGCCGTTTTCAGCCAATTCGATGTCGAAGAAGTCGATGCTCTCTAAATACACCGAGCTTGAAAAATTAATAGTGAAATAACCCGCTGGGCGGCTACCTTCATCATCAGGGTTTTGACAGCTGAGAAGATCACAGGAGCTGGCGTTCTCATGGATAATTAAAATATTACCTGGGTTAGAAATGCCCAATGATGGGTTGTTAATATTAGTGAACGGTGACTCAAGGTCTGGGTCTTCTGTTTGCAGTAAACTTGAATCGAATATAACGGCCATATTATTTTGATTACGCGCCACATTCGTCGCATTAATCGTCACGCCGTAATTGAGCTGGTACTCGTTATCTACGATGGTTCCGTTGCTTAACTCGTTAAAGTCGATAATGGTTGCGTGACTAATTGTACTGCAACATAAGGCTGCAAATGACAATACAAGGTGCTTAAAATTCAAAGTAGAGTTCCTGATTTAACTGATTTAACTGATACGACCAGTTAAAGGCAAAAACTATACCAAAGTGAATGAACCCTTGTGTGGCCGCTCTTTTCTTATTGTTTTTATTGATAATAAGCGCTGTTTGTAAAGAAAGCTGACAAGTTCTGGCTTCCCCGGTTTTTGCTGACTTAGCCGCTGATTATTGATGGGGTGGTACCAGCGCAGGGCTGGATATACGAGCGATTTACAGTCTTCAGACTAAAAGTCTAGTGAAGCGCATGCCTGCCCTTGCATTTTAACCATAGGGCTGAATACCACATCGGGTGCTGTTTCCCGCGATTGGGAGCAATATATCGGTGTTCTTAAGGGCTTTTTAGGTCTGCTGCTAAAAGCACCGATTGTTTATCAAGGCTAGATCGGCGAAAATAGCCGCCAATTACGATTAACTAAACGCTGGGTGATTGTGCTGTAAGGGCCAAGTTGCCGCTTTGCTGCATCCTCGCGTTACTCAACTAGAAGAATCTATTCGATGTCTAACGCTTCACTGTTGCATGATATTTCTTGCAGAAGAACCTTTGCAATCATTTCTCACCCGGATGCGGGTAAAACCACCATTACTGAAAAAGTATTGTTGTTCGGAAATGCGATTCAAAAAGCCGGTACGGTTAAAGGCCGCGGTAATGCTACGCATGCTAAATCTGACTGGATGGAAATGGAGAAAGAGCGTGGTATTTCGGTCACCACTTCGGTAATGCAGTTTCCCTTTAACGATTGCATCGTAAACCTACTGGATACGCCTGGACACGAAGACTTCTCGGAAGATACCTACCGAACACTTACTGCGGTTGATTCATGTTTAATGGTGATAGACGCCGCCAAGGGTGTAGAAGATCGTACCCGCAAATTAATGGAAGTGACGCGTTTACGTGATACACCGATCGTAACCTTCATGAACAAACTGGACCGTGATATTCGTGACCCAATGGAGGTCATGGACGAGGTAGAGAGTGAACTCAACATTATGTGTGCGCCCATCACTTGGCCCATCGGTTGTGGCAAGTTGTTTAAAGGTGTTTACCATATTCTGAAAGATGAAGTGATTTTATACCAAACAGGTAAAGGTCACACCATCCAAGAGCAGCAAATAATCAAGGGTTTAGATAATCCAGAGGTTGAAGCTGCAGTGGGCGAAGAGTTAGCTGAACAAATGCGTGAAGAGCTCGAGCTGGTATTGGGCGCTTCTAATGAGTTTGACCAAGAGCTATTTTTAACGGGTGAACTCACTCCCGTATACTTTGGTACGGCTTTGGGTAATTTTGGTGTAGACCATATGTTAGAAGGTTTAACTAACTGGGCGCCAGCCCCTAAACCACGTGCTACCGATATAGGTGAAGTAAGCGCAAGTGATGACAGTTTTTCGGGCTTTGTGTTTAAAATTCAAGCCAACATGGACCCTAAACACCGTGACCGTATTGCCTTTATGCGCATAGTATCAGGTGAATACAACAAGGGAATGAAAATGCGCCATGTGCGCTTAGGCAAAGACGTCAGTATTTCAGATGCGGTAACCTTTATGGCGGGCGACCGCAGCGCCGCCGAAAAAGCGATTGCTGGCGATATTATTGGCTTGCACAACCATGGCACGATTCAAATTGGCGATACCTTTAGCCAAGGTCAAGCGATGAAGTTTACCGGTATTCCAAACTTTGCCCCTGAAATGTTCCGCCGTATTCGCTTGAAAGATCCCTTGAAGCAAAAACAGTTGCTTAAAGGTTTGATTCAACTCTCTGAAGAAGGTGCAGTGCAGTTATTTCGCCCAATGCGCAATAACGATTTAATTGTTGGCGCGGTAGGTGTATTGCAGTTTGACGTGGTGGTTCATCGCCTACGTACTGAATACAAAGTAGAAGCGGTATATGAGGGTATTAGTGTAGCCACTGCGCGTTGGTGTGCTGGTGATGACACTAAGAAATTTGAAGAATTTAAGAAAAAAGCGCATGACAACTTGGCCCTAGATGGTGGTGACAACCTTACTTACCTCGCGCCTACAATGGTTAACTTAAACTTGGCCACTGAACGCTACCCTAGTGTTAAGTTTTTGAAAACCCGCGAACACTAAATTTGTCATCATTACTGACGCATAAAAAAGGTCGCAATTGCGACCTTTTTTATGGCTATTGGATAGCCTCACACCAATACTATTGGTTCAATGGTGATATTATTCACGTTCTTTAGTATAAGGCACACCAATCGCCTTAGGCGCTACTGCTTTGCCTATGAATCCCGCTAATAAGAACACTGTTAGCACGTAAGGTATGGCTTCAATGGCCTGTACTGGAATGGTAAAGTCGCCAATTGAAACACCTTGTAAGCGAATAGCCATAGCATCCAAAAAGCCAAATAACAAACATGCACCTAAGGCGGTAAAAGGTCGCCATTTACCAAAGATTAGCGCAGCCAGTGCCATGTAACCTTTACCTGCACTCATATTAGGGATGAATTGTGCGGTTTGCGCCACCGATAGGTAAACCCCACCAATGCCCACCAGTAAGCCACAAATAATCACCGCGCTATAACGCATCTTGACCACTGAAATACCAGCGGTATCAACCGCTGCTGGGGATTCGCCAACCGCTCTTAAGCGCAGCCCAAAGCGGGTTTTGAACATCACATACCAGGCTAATGGCACGGTAATTAGCAGCAGGTAAACTAAGGCCGAGTGGCCGCTGACCAGTTCAGAGTAAAGCAAACCAATCACTGGAATATCTGCCACTGCATCGGCACCGGGTAAATGGATTGGGGCAAATCTAGCATCACCACTTAACGCGGGCGTTTGTCCACCTTGGTGAAACCAATGGCGGCCCAAAGTCACAGTTAAGCCAGCCGCTAAAATGTTGATGGCCATGCCACTTACTACATGGTCACCGCGATGGGTAATCGTAGCGAATCCATGGAGCAGTGCGAGTAGCACTGAAATAGCCACACCGGCTAACAGGCCTAACCATGCTGAGCCTGTAACATGAGCGGTGGCTGCGCCAACAAAAGCGGCCGCCAGTAGCTTACCTTCGAGGGCAATATTTACAATGCCAGAGCGTTCGCAGAACATACCTGCTAAGGATGCAAAAATTAGCGGTGTTGCAACTCGAATAGTTGCATCTAGCATTAAGATTATCGTTTCAAACATCTTAAGCAGTTCCTTCTGAATGGCTTTGCTTTTTCCCAAAAATTTTCAGGTAGCTGCGCTCAAGTGAGGGTTTAAACATGTGCTCCAAAGCACCAGAAAATAAAATCACTAAGCCTTGGAGTACCACCACAATGTTACGGTCAACGCCGTATTCAAAGCTCAGCTCAGCACCACCTTGATAAAGAAAACCAAACAGTAAACTGGCTAACAGCACACCTAGCGGGTGGTTACGGCCCATTAATGCAACCGCTATCCCAGTAAAACCAAAACCTTCAACGAAGTTGAGTTTAATTTGGTGCAGTTCACCTTGTAAGACGTTAAGTCCAAAGAACCCCGCCAACATGCCCGATATTAGCATCGCTACTACAACAGTTTTCAGGTAGCTAATACCAGCGTAGCCCGCAGCACTGGGGTTTGACCCCACAGAGCGAACTTCATAGCCCCAACGTGTTCTCCAGATAAATAACCATACAAAGACACAACAAAGCAGCGCAAAGATGAAGCTCAAATTTAGCGGACTACGGGACATGCTAATGCCAAACCAAGCGAGCATTTCGTGCATTTTAGGTAACCACGAAGATACCGCAAATACTCGGCTTTCAGTCGCCATGGTATCGTCTGGCTTTAATACATCTACCAGTAAGTAGGCCATTAAAGACGCTGCGATAAAATTGAACATGATGGTAGTGATGACAATGTGCGAGCCGCGTTTAGCTTGTAAGTAGGCCGGAATAAACGCCCAAGCTGCACCAAATAAACCACCAACAATAATGGCCACCGGAAACACGATATACCAAGGCATATATTCGCCCAATGTTAAGCACACTAGGCCTACGCCCAGCCCGCCTATATAGGCTTGGCCTTCACCTCCGATATTAAATAAACCTGCGTGAAATGCCACTGCTACCGCTAAGCCAGTAAAAATAAAACCGGTGGTGTAGTAGAGGGTATAACCAAAGCCCTCAGCGTAACCAAAAGCACCAGTCCACATTACTTTTATAGCGTCGATAGGCGAAATGTCTATATACATAAACAATAGTGCCGACACCAGAAAAGCTGCAAATACGTTAATAGCAGGTAATAGGGCAACACTTACCCATGCAGGTACTTGTGCTTGACTCATAACCCGCCTCCCTGAGCAGTGTGCTTAATATGCTCTGGCACAATGTTGGCCATCATTAATCCTAAGGTTTTTTCATCAGCTTGCTCGGCACTAACTTCACCGACAATAGCACCGTCAAATACCACTAAAATACGGTCTGCTAGATTGATGATTTCATCCAGTTCTACAGAAACCAGCAGTACTGCTTTACCGGCGTCTCGCGAGTGAATAATTTGCTGGTGAATATATTCAATCGCACCGATATCTACACCGCGAGTAGGCTGGCCTACTAATAAAATGTCTGGGTTTTGTTCCATCTCTCGAGCAATGACCAGCTTTTGCTGGTTTCCGCCAGAGAAATTCGCAGTTTTCAGATTGCTGTCACTGGGGCGAACATCCCATTTCTGCATGCTTTCTTGGCAGGCGTGGTCAATCGCGCTTTTATCTTGCAACAAGCCGTTGTTGTATTGTTCGAGATGATGATAGCCAAGAATGTAAGCTTCTTTTGCCGCAAACTTATTGATCAAGCCCTGTTTATGTCTATCTTCGGGAATATGACCCACCCCCATGGCTCTTACTTCACGAGGGTCTTTGGCGTGCTCATGGCTAATGTGTTTTCCATTGAGGCTAATGCTGCCGCTAGCGGGTTTAAGAATACCGCTAAGTAATGCCAGTATTTCAGATTGTCCGTTGCCCGAAACTCCAGCTATACCGACTATTTCTCCGGCTCGCACCTTGAAAGAGACCTCTTTTACTCGGGCGACACCGGCTGCGTCGGTATAGCTGAGTTGGTCCACTTCAATGAGGGCTTGTTGAGGTTTTGCTTGGCCTCGCTCTACTTGTAGCAGTACTTTTCTGCCTACCATGAACTCGGCAAGCTGTTCTTGATTGGTTTTTGCTGTGACGACATGTTCTACCATTGCACCTTGGCGCATTACCGATACGTTATCGGTAATCGCTAATACTTCGCGCAACTTATGGGTGATGATCATTATCGTCGTGCCTTGATCGCGTAATTTACCCAAAATAGTAAACAGGTGATTGGCTTCCTGAGGGGTCAACACCCCTGTGGGTTCATCAAGGATGAGGATTTTGGCATCTCGATACAGCGCTTTGAGGATCTCTACCCTCTGCTGAAGACCTACCGCTAGATCGCCAACTAAGGCATCTAAAGGCACATCTAGGCCGTAATCTTTGGCCAATTGTTCTAGTTTTTTACGCGCTTTGGAGAGGCTAATGTCTAACTGCCATCCGCCTTCTGCGCCTAAGACAATATTCTCTAATACAGTGAAGGTGTCTACCAACATGAAATGTTGATGCACCATGCCAATACCCGCGCTGATCGCTTCTTGAGAATTTTGCGGTTTATAGGGCTGGCCGTTAACTCGCATTAAACCTGCATCGGCATGATAGAAGCCGTAGATAATGCTCATTAAAGTGGATTTACCGGCACCATTTTCACCAATAATGCCATGAATTGTGCCTTTGGGAACTGCCAGATCGATACTGCGATTAGCGTGAACGCTACCAAAGCGTTTATCGATTTTTTCCAGTTCAATGGCAAAATCAGCTGCTTGTGTCAATTTAGATTTCCAATATCTAGCGAGTAAAAACACGCCAACTCGAGGTTGGCGTGGTGGCTAAGCGCTTACTTAGTAGTTACAAGTATTGTCAGACATGTAGTCATGAACGCTAATCTTTCCAGCGATAATGTCAGCTTTAATAGTCTCAACATAGGCTTCTAATTCAGGCGTGATTAACGCGGCATTGTGCTCATCTTGAGCCCAATCAACAGCATCTTCTTTTAGACCTAAGGCTTTGATACCGGGCTGCCAAGTATCGTTCATGCCTTCTTCCCAGGTGCTGTAGGCTACGGCGCCCACTTTTTTAACCATAGATGTCAGCATAGTGCCTGGCTGCAGGTGGTTTTGGTTTGAATCAACGCCAATCGCGAGTTTACCCGCGTCTTTTGCTGCTTGGTATACACCTAAACCGGTTCCACCAGCTGCTGCGTAGATGACATCAGCGCCTTGAGAAAATTGCGATTTAGCTAGTTCAGAACCTTTAGCTGGATCAGCAAAAGCCGCTGGCGTTGAGCCGGTCATGTTTTCCAGTACTTTGATATCAGCGTTGGCATACAAAGCACCTTGTTTGTAACCACAAGCAAATTTACGAATCAGTGGAATATCCATTCCACCAACAAAGCCAACGGTCGCTGTTTTAGAGGTTTTAGCTGCTAATGCGCCGACCAAAAAAGACCCTTCGTGTTCTTTAAACACCACCGATTGAACGTTTGGCTTATCAATTACCATGTCAATAATAGTGAAATTAGTGTCTGGGAACTC
The DNA here is from genome assembly GCF_054112545.1 of Agarivorans sp. MS3-6. Lineage (NCBI taxonomy): Bacteria > Pseudomonadati > Pseudomonadota > Gammaproteobacteria > Alteromonadales > Alteromonadaceae > Agarivorans > Agarivorans sp. MS3-6. Next base: position 3,211,934 of record NZ_CM134202.1, read on the forward strand.
AGTGGCAACTTTCTCAACGGCAGATGCCATATTGAAGCCCACTGCGACAATTGGGCTAAAACCGCGGCTGGCTAGGCGACGTAAACCTTGCTCTCGTTGCGCTTCGTTTTGTGGCTCAAATTCGCGAACATCAACGCCTTTGTCTTTTTTGAATACTTCAACGCCGTTGCGGAACACTGCTTCATTGAAAGATTTATCAAATTTACCGGCGGTATCATAAACAACGGCTGGTTTAGCGGCCAAAGCGCCAAAAGATGCTACTGCTATAGCTGCAGCAGTTAGGTTGGTGGTGAATTTTTTCACGTTAAACTCCCTGTTTGTATGGAAACGTCTACTCTAATTACATCAATATGACTAGTTTGACTTGAGCGCTTTGCAGTCTGGGGTGACACCAATAGCTTGCCTAGAAGCACTTATATTCAATTGCCTATGCATTTTTGGCGATGACTTGGCCAACAATGCAGTAAGTATAATCTATAAGTAGAGGCTTGGTGCGCTGGACTAGATTGCCTGACTCATTAAGTGTAGTCCGCGTCGCGTCATGAAATTATTTTATGTTAATCCCTGCAATCACTATAAAATAGAGTGATTGAGCTTTAGGGTAGGGCTAAGGATAAGTGAATTCAATATCGTTTCCCTAGTATTTCTCTGAATCAATAGCCGAATTAAGAGATATTACCTAGTTATGTGGGTAAAATTCGCATAAACGTTGTGTTAGCCAGCTTAAGGGAAGAATATGTTTGCAGGTATGCTCAAGTTTTTTCGAGATAAGTTAGCAGGTTACGACCATTGGCTAGCGATAAATGGGTTAGATAAGCCTTGTCGTAGCTGTATACCCCAAGAGCATGATAAAACTGTTCATGAAAAAGCTGTTCATGAAAAAACTGATCATGAAACAATAGGGCAATAGTTAATATGGCTTGGTTTGATACGCATTGCCATTTAGATTTCTTGCCGTTTAGTGACGAGCTGGCTAAAAACTTGACTGAGTTTGAGCTGCACGATATTCAGTTATGTATGGTGCCGGCAGTGGGTCCACAAAACTGGCAAACCGTTCTCTCCTTAGCTGAACATCCCATGCTCAAAGTGGGCTTAGGTTACCACCCGTGCTTTTTAGAACGGAGCGCATTATTGGGAAAGCCTGAGCAATTGCTACCGCAGCTAGATACGCTAGACCAGCTAGTTTACAAGCATCGGCAAACACTTAGCGCATGGGGAGAGTGCGGCTTAGATGGCCGTTTTCCTGAAACCCTCGCTCATCAAGAGTTTGCATTTGTTCAGCAAATTGTCGCCGCCAAAAAACATCGACTGCCTCTATTGGTGCACTCTGTTCGTTTGCACGACCGCCTTGCTCAGTTGATTAAACAGCAGCAATTTGATGTGGGGGGTATTATTCATGGTTTTAGTGGTAGCTATACGCAAGCCAGTCGGTTTGTCGATTTAGGCTTTAAGATTGGCGTGGGCGGCGGGATCACTTGGCCTCGCTCAGAAAAAACCCGTAAAGCATTGCGTCGCTTACCTATCGATGCTTTAGTTTTAGAGACTGATGCCCCCGATATGCCGCTATACCAAATGACAACAGAGCATAATACTCCGTTGCATTTGGCCGCTATTTTTCAGTGCTTGAGTGAGTTACGCAGTGAGTCACACGGTCAGTTAAAACACATGCTTTGGTCTAATAGCCTTCAAGTATTAAACTTAAGCACATGATCTTGGTTGACCGCCGCGACCGCGGCATTGACTAATTCGCTACCCGTCATTAGTTTTTGGCTAGCGCCTAACCGCATTGCAGGGCTTACGCCTTGTTGATCTGGAATCACGTAATTAAAAAGGGCTCGGTTGATTTCAAATAGTGCATCGACAGAACTGGCACTTTTCAGCTGCTTCGACATATTTTCTTGCAGATGTGTGAAGTAGTTTTGGCATGCTTCTGGTTGCGGCAATGAAATAGGTGCGGGGACTTGCTGAACAGAAGTAATACCGCAAAAAGCGCCAAAGTCTGCAGGAAACCAACGGTCGTTCCACCAACCGACTTTATTGCCGGTGGTCCCCATATCAGATTGGGTACGAGGGTGGCGGTATAGGTAAAAGATTTCAGCTCTTTGCTGTTTGATTTCGTCTACACAGCACATCAATGCCGCACCTCGAATACTGCTTTCATGCTCAATATAATGATGAAAATTTTCACTATGTTGGGTAAAACCCGAGAGCAGTTGAAAGTGTGCATAAGCACAAACCGAGGGTTGCAATAGTTTGGTTCCCCGCAAGTTTACTGTAGGCCCATAGTGTAAATCTTCAAAATGATAGCGGTTTAATGTGAGTTGATAACGTCGCTTTAGCGCTTCTACGATTGGGCTTTCGGTCAGCGAGGGGAGCAACGTTGAGGCTTTTTGCTGGTAATAAGCATTGTCGTTCAGTTCAAGCTGAGTTTGATTGTGGCTATGAAGTAATACGTAACCCGAGTTCACTTCGGTAGAGCATAAGGTCCAAATTTTCTTTTGTTCAGAAAATGCATGTATCTGACTTTCGGTATGAATCGCAATAAAACTACCGTTTAAGCTTTTTTGTTCTTGCTGGCGAGTATAAAAGCGTAAGCAATGAAATAGTCTTTGTAGTAATTGATAATAAATTTTGGGTGCAATACTTAGCTGCTGCATTATTTTCTGCGGGCTATGCCCCAAGCTTAAACTATTGAATAATGTAGCTAATTGCTCCTCTCCTTTGATACTGACCTGAGTAAAAACTGACTCACATTGCCGACATTGATAACGTTGGCTATTGGCACCTGTTTTACCATAGCGCTTAACGCCAACACTAGGGCCGAGGAAGAAGCCGGGTTCGCAATTACCGCATCCGCAGGGCGCTTTGCTGAGGTATTGCTTAGCACGCTCGTCAATAATGCGATTAACGCTTTCACTGTCTACCAAAGGGGGATAGCTGCCACAGGCTTTGCAATGCAGGGCGGGGTAACCCAGTTGGAAGCTTTCAGCCAAATAATCAGCGCTTTCGACTAAACCAAAATTCTGGCAGCGACAGTTTTTACAACAATTGTAATGCAGCCTGAAGTGTAGGGCTGCAGAGTCTTGCACTGCTTTTGCAGCTTTCAGTTTACTACTTGGCACACAGAAGTCCTTTCAACACTTTTGGTTATTATCTTGTTGTTGCATAGTTATTAACAATAATCTGGTGACTTTCATCACAAATTTTAACCGGTTTAATACCTACACTGCCCATCGTTAACTGATTGAGTTAAAAACAAGCAGCCTCTTTTACCTCTATTTTAAAAAGTAAAAGTACTGAGCCGTTCAGTCAGTTTGTCATTACTTTGTCATCTTAGGCAATTAGTGAATACTTATCAACATATTGGGTTATTAAGCGATGGGAATGCTTATGTAAGTCATTTTGGTTTGATCTGGCTATCATTTTGGGGCAGAAGCCACGGTATGATTGCCGACGAAAATATTGCCACGTTTGGTTTTTTAAATGAGATTGTCTCAATTAGCTACGAAGCGTGAATAAATACTATATTAAATGTTGTGCTAGCTCATCGAAACATCTCGAGATCGAGCAACGCGATGTTGATTCAACTGAAAGATAACTAAACAATTAGGGACATGTATGAACAGTACAGTAATGAGCTTAGTGGGTGTGATTGCGCTACTTGGCGTTGCATTTTTGCTCTCCGACAATAAGAAAAAAATTAATAAGCGCACTGTGTTTGGTGCGTTTGCTATCCAAGCTGGCTTTGGTGCTTTTGTATTGTACCTTCCATTTGGTCAAGATGTACTTGCTGCGGTATCTGGCGGCGTGCAAGCGGTTATTGATAGTGCACAAGCGGGCATTAACTTCTTATTTGGTGGTTTAGGCACCGACGCCATGTTTGGCAACGGTGTCGGCTTTGTATTCGCAATCCGCGTATTGCCTATCATTGTATTCTTCTCTTCATTAATCGCAGTGCTGTACTACTTGGGCATTATGCAGAAGATTATTTTGGTCATTGGCGGCGCACTACAAAAAGCCTTAGGCACGAGTCGCCCTGAGTCTATGTCTGCAACGGCAAATATTTTTGTTGGTCAAACAGAAGCGCCAATTGTCGTTAAGCCGTTCATTCCAAAAATGAGTGAATCTGAATTGTTCGCCATTATGGTTGGTGGTTTAGCTTCAGTAGCAGGTTCAGTACTAGCAGGCTACGCCGGTTTAGGTGTAGAGCTTAAGTATTTGATTGCGGCTTCTTTCATGGCCGCCCCCGGCGGATTGTTGATGGCTAAGATCATCAAGCCTGAAACCGCTGCTTCAGAGCAAGATATGGAAGCCACTTTAGCCGAAGAAGAACGCCCTGCAAACGTCATTGATGCAGCAGCATCAGGTGCGTCAACGGGTTTACACTTAGCCTTAAACGTAGGTGCAATGTTATTAGCCTTTATTGGTTTAATTGCCTTGCTTAACGGTATGGTGGGTGGCATTGGTGGTTGGTTTGGTGTTGATAACCTGACGATTGAGCTTATCCTAGGCTACATTTTCGCGCCGGTTGCTTGGATTATTGGTGTGCCATGGGCTGAAGCGGTTCAGGCAGGTAGCTTTATTGGTCAAAAACTGGTGGTAAACGAATTTGTCGCTTACATCAACTTTGTCGAGATTCGTGAAACCTTATCAGAGCATACTCAAGTGATTATCACCTTTGCGCTATGTGGTTTTGCTAACCTTTCATCAATCGCTATTTTACTCGGTGGTTTGGGTAGCATGGCTCCCACCCGCCGCAGCGACATTGCTCGTTTAGGCCTTAAAGCAGTTGCTGCTGCTTCATTGGCTAACTTAATGAGTGCTGCACTTGCAGGTTTCTTTTTCAGTCTGCTATAGCTAGTAGGGCTTCTTGGTAAATTGCCAAGAAGCCGTTATCAGCCTTGTCTATTACTCGTCTAGTAATAGCTTATATCTTAAATTTTGAGGAATAGTTATGTCTCAGTCTATAAACGCTGTTGCGCGTCAGGCCCTTTCGTTGATGGACCTTACCACCCTAAATGATGACGATACGCGTGAAAGTGTCGCGGCATTATGTGCTCAAGCTAAGTCGGCTCAAGGACAAGTGGCTGCAATATGTATATACCCTCGATTCATCCCGTTTGCGCGTAAAGTATTAGCGGAACACGGCGCAAGCGATGTAAAAATAGCTACAGTGACTAACTTCCCATTGGGTGAAGATGACGTGGCCTTAGCGGTTGCCGAAACCAAGGCTGCAGTCGCTTACGGTGCTGATGAAGTAGATGTGGTCTTCCCATGGCGGGCGCTAATCGCGGGTAATGAGCAAGTAGGCTTTGATTTAGTTCAACAATGTAAAGCCGCTTGTGGCGATGCCATCAAGTTAAAAGTCATTATTGAAAGTGGCGAGCTTAAAACGTCAGCATTGATCGCTAAAGCCAGTGAGTTGGCGATTAAAGCCGGTGCAGACTTTATTAAAACGTCTACCGGAAAAGTACCGGTAAACGCAACCCCTGAAGCGGCAGAAATCATGTTAAATGCGATTGCTGAGTTTAACCCTGACTGTGGCTTTAAAGCTGCCGGCGGAGTGAAAAGTGCCGAACAAGCGAAAATTTATCTCGATATTGCCACTAAAGCACTGGGTGATGAATGGCTGAGCGAAGCGCACTTCCGTTTTGGCGCCTCAAGTTTGTTAGCTGCATTACAAGCAACAATTTCTGGCGATGAAAATGCTCAAGCAGGCGCTGGTTATTAAGGTTAGTCCCGTTTAAGGAATGCTTATGTTGTTACCTCAAGAAATAATTCGACGTAAACGAGATGGCCAAGTGCTATCTCTGGCAGAAATCCAATTCATCGTTGACGGTATTACCAATGGTCAACTGAGTGACAGCCAAATAGGCGCTTTTGCTATGGCGGTCTATTTCAACAGTATGAATGCGAGTGAAGCTACAGCTCTTACTTGTGCGATGCGTGATTCCGGCCAAGTACTCAATTGGGAACACCTCAACTTGCCAGGTCCAGTAGTCGATAAACACTCTACTGGCGGTGTAGGGGATTTAACGTCATTAATCTTGGGGCCAATGGTTGCAGCCTGCGGTGGACATGTGCCGATGATTTCGGGGCGGGGCTTAGGCCACACCGGCGGAACCTTAGACAAACTGGAAGCTATTCCTGGATATTCAATCAGTCCAAGTTCACAGCAATTTGAAACGATCGTCAAAGAGGTTGGCATTGCCATTATTGGGCAAACTGGCGAATTAGCCCCTGCCGATAAGCGTCTTTATGGGATCCGAGATGTAACCGCGACCGTAGAATCTATCCCACTGATTACTGGGTCGATTCTTAGTAAAAAGTTGGCTTCTGGCCTTCAAGCCTTAGTGATGGACGTTAAAGTCGGCAGTGGAGCCTTTATGCCTGATTATGCTCAGTCTAAAGCCCTTGCTGACAGTATTGTTGAAGTGAGTAACGCGGCGGGTGTTAAATGTTGCGCCTTGCTGACCGATATGAACCAACCTTTAGCACCTAGTGCTGGTAATGCGGTAGAAATAGCCGAGACTTTGAGGTACTTAAAAGGGGATACCTCGGCGCATCGTTTGCATCAAGTCACTACTGCGTTAGCAGCAGAAATGCTGTTATCGAGCGGCTTAGCAGAGAGCCAACAACAAGCCGAACAAAAGCTTGCCGACAGTATTAGCTCGGGAGCGGCTTTAGAGCGTTTTGCCAAAATGGTGAGCGCCTTAGGCGGCCCAAATGACTTTGTTGAGCGTAGCGAACACTATTTACCGCAAGCAAAAGTGATTAGGCCTGTAATGGCCAAGCATAGCGGTATGGTGAAACAACTGGATTGCCGAGAGCTAGGTATGGCGGTAGTCGGCTTAGGTGGCGGCAGAAGTGTGCCAGGAGCGGCGATAGATCACAGCGTGGGCATTACTGAACTCGTAGAGTTAGGGGCTGTGGTTGACCAAGGGCAAAACTTATTGATGCTGCACGCCGATGACGAAAATGCTTGGCAAGCGGCAGCAAAACAAATTCAGCAGGCCATCAATCTTGATGACCCTAGCGCAGAGCTGGCCGATGTAAATCCTGTTTATCAGCGGATTGGCCCGCAGTAAGGAGTTCCTATGAAACGTGCAATTATTTTAATGCTAGATTCTTTTGGTATTGGCGCTAGCGATGATGCCGAAAAATTTGGTGACCAAGGTGCCAACACCATGCTGCATATTGCTGAGCAATGTGCCCAAGGTAAAGCAGATATAGGCCGTGCAGGTCCTTTGCATATTCCTAACCTTAATCGCTTAGGATTAGGAAAAGCCTGTGGCGAAAGTGGTGGGGTTTTTCCGCCAGGTTTAGATGCTGACGTTACGCCAACCGGCCATTATGGCTATGCCGCCGAGATGTCTAGCGGTAAAGATACACCCAGTGGTCACTGGGAAATCGCCGGGGTACCGGTATTGTTTGAGTGGGGGTATTTTAGTGAGCCAGAAAACAGTTTCCCGCAGAGTTTGCTTGATGAATTAGTGGAGCGTGCGGGACTACCCGGTTACTTAGGTAACTGTCATGCCTCTGGCACTGAAGTATTAGAGCGCCTAGGTGAAGAGCACATGGCTAGCGGTAAGCCGATATTTTACACCTCTGCTGATAGTGTGTTTCAGATTGCCGCTCATGAAGAAACCTTTGGCTTAGAGCGTCTGCTGAAACTGTGTGAATTAGCCCGTGAACTGGTTGATCCTTACAACATTGGCCGAGTGATTGCGCGGCCGTTTTTAGGTAATAATGCAAGCGAATTTGCTCGTACTGGTAATCGTCGCGACTTATCGGTATTGCCGCCGGCTCCCACCTTATTAGACCGTATGGCTGAGTCGGGTGGTGAAGTGGTTAGTATTGGTAAAATTGCCGATATTTACGCTCAGCAAGGGATTACTCGTAAAGTAAAAGCGACCGGCCTTGAGGGCTTGTTTGATTTAACCTTGAGTGAGATGGCACGGCAGGTAGACAACAGTATCATTTTTACCAACTTTGTCGATTTTGATTCTTCCTATGGTCACCGCCGCGATGTCGCTGGCTACGCTGCAGCGCTTGAATATTTTGATCAGCGCTTACCTGAACTGTTAGCGCAGTTGAGTGATGACGACATTGTTATTCTTACTGCCGATCACGGTTGTGATCCTACTTGGCCTGGCAGCGATCATACCCGTGAACATATTCCGGTTATTTTCTATGGCAAAAATTTGGGCGCTAAAAATGTCGGCAAGCGTGATACTTTTGCTGACATTGGCCAAACCATTGCAGATTACATGAGATTGCCTGCCTTAGAATATGGCAGCAGCTTTTTACAAAAATAATACCGAAAGTGGTAAGCCAATGGCTTACTGCTCTCACACTAACTTTTATTAGGAGACTATATGGCTACCCCTCATATCAACGCTAATCCAGGTGATTTCGCAGAAACGGTATTAATGCCAGGCGATCCGCTACGGGCAAAACACATCGCTGAAACCTTCTTAGAAGATGTGGTTGAAGTTACAGGTGTACGTAACATGCTTGGTTATACCGGCACTTACAAAGGTAAACGAGTATCGGTAATGGGCTCAGGCATGGGCATTCCAAGCTGTTCTATCTACGCCCATGAGCTTTACACCCAATACGGTGTAGAAAATATCATTCGTGTAGGCAGTGCTGGTGCTGTGAGCAATGATATTAAGTTGCGTGACGTAGTGATCGCTATGGGCGCCTGTACTGATTCTAAAGTAAACCGTAGCCGTTTTAACGGCCATGACTTTGCCGCTATTGCCAACTATGAGCTGTTGCGTGCCGCAGTAGATAGCGCTAAAGCGCAAGGTATTGATGCCAAAGTAGGTAACATTTTTTCAGCTGATTTGTTCTATTCACCTGAGCCTGAAATGTTTGATGTAATGGAAAAACACAATGTTTACGCAGTAGAAATGGAAGCGGCAGGCCTGTATGGGGTAGCCGCTGAGTGCGGTAAAGCGGCTTTATGTGTAGTGACTATTTCAGATCATATTCGCAGTGGTGAGCAAACTACTGCTGAAGAGCGTCAAACCACCTTCAATGAGATGATCACCCTAACCCTTGAGTCTCTGCTTTAATTTTTCACTGATTGCTTCTAGCGGCGATGTCCGCTAGAAGTTTATTTGCTTGCTTGGTTTTCTTTCGTCGCGCCCTAGCGTTAATGTTGAACAGGGTCGCTAAATGGCGTTTTCGCGACAATACCCTCGTTAACAAAAATCCAATGCTAATCGACATTAAAAACATAATCATGATCTTAGATTGACCGCGAGTGATGTAAGTATTTGCTTCGGCAAGTAAGGCTGTGTGTTCAAGGGTTATTCGTAAATACCCTAAGTTGTCGCCGTTTTCTCCCCGTATTTCGGCAATATAAGGTCGCCTGCCTAATCCTTCTAAGGGAGTATGGCTATTTCCGGCCAGCGGCAAAATTTGAGAAAGTGGCAAGGCCAGTTGTGAAGCGGCTAGGCGTAAACCTTGATGGTTATATATGGTAGCATCTTTAACAAAGTGCTCTTTAACTAAGGCGTTGACTAATTCAGTGAGGTCATCTTGGTTGTTTTCGCCAATATAACCGGCAGCGTTTAGGGCTGCGAGTGAAGTCAGTGAACGGGCCAGTTTTTCTGTTTGGTTTTCTATTAACTGTTCACCACTGTGTTTTAAGTCAACGTAGTAATAAAGTACCCAAACACAACACGCAATAGCTAACAGCAATTGGGTAAATTGGATAATTCGATAGCGTCTAACAGCTGATTTGGCCACAGTAACCTCTTTTTTATGCCTAAAGCCATTGTAGGTGCTTGCCAAACCAAAAAGCAATACGCTATCTTGATGCGCTGCAATTTTGTTACTAATAAGGAATTAGTTTGCAATCACCACATCTTCTAGACAGCTTGCCGCAGTCATTAACTCAATGGTCTGTGGCATTAAAGCAATTCCCTTATCAAGTTTGCCCAAATCAAGGTTTGCTTGAAACGGATGAGTCACTCTCTGGCGCCTATATATTGGTGTGGGCAAAGGATTTGCTCATTCCCGATTTCGCGGTTCTTCGCCCTTTGTTTGAAGAGTCTATGTCTTTGCATTTATGCGGCGTTATGCCCGAAGCGGGCAACATTTGCGTATTGTTGCGCAGTGAAGCCGATACTCAGTGGTGTAAACAGAAACTTAAAGACCTTGAACTGAGCTTTGACTTAGTGGTGTTGGATGCTTTACCAGACTTAAGTCAGCCGGGTGTGGTATTGATGGATATGGACTCAACCACCATTCAAATTGAGTGTATCGATGAAATCGCGGCATTGGCTGGAGTCGGTGAGCAGGTGAGCGCGGTAACCGCCGCTGCAATGCGCGGTGAATTAGATTTTGAACAAAGTCTACGTAGCAGAGTGGCCTTATTAGAAGACGCGCCAGAGAGTATTCTTAAGCAGGTGGCTGATAGTATGCCCTTAATGCCGGGTTTGGAGTGCTTAATTAAAACTGTGCATCAAGCTGGCTGGAAAGTTGCCATTGCTTCTGGCGGTTTTACCTATTTTGCAGAACGTTTACAGCAAGATTTAGGCTTTGATTTCGTACAGGCAAACTTATTAGAGATCACCAACAAAAAGTTGACCGGACAAGTACTGGGTGATGTCGTTGATGCGCAAGCAAAAGCAGATATCTTAGCTCAACTTAAACAGCAGTACTCGGTGAGTCAAACAATGGCCATTGGCGACGGCGCCAATGACTTGAAGATGTTAGCTGCTGCTGATTTTGGGGTTGCTATCCATGCTAAACCGCTAGTTCAACAGCAAGCCCAGCTAGCGATTAAACACAGTGATTTAGATGGGGTTGTCTGTATTTTGCAAGCCGCTAAATTGCTAACTCGATAAACTAAGTTCTTGCTCTGATGTAACGCTCAAATTAAAGCGTTGCATCAGTTCTTCGGTGACATCGGTCACTTCAATAACGCCTGCAACACTCCACAGCTCATCTTCTAATTGTTTGGCCCTATGTATTGCATAGTGGCTGATGTAATCAAGCTCACGCTGGATATATTCGGTGTCTGGGCGGCCAACTCTGGATAGTTGTAATGAAAAACAATGAACCAAGCCTCGCCCTAAACTTAAATTAACAAATTCCCGTAATTGGCTGGGAGAGCTAAAGCTTTCGGCGTTGCGCACCGAAACGAGTTTGTCTTTTCGCTTGTGAATGACGGCGATAATTTCAATTTTTTCTGGGTTATCGCTTGGCGCATGGCTGCGAAGTTGGGTGGCCAAGAACGAGGCTAAATTATCACTGGCTAATAACTGGCTAAGGTCAGCCTTATGGGTACTGGTGTCGATATTAAATAGTTCGTCAGCACTATGGCCTAATGAGCCATAAGCAATACAACCTACATCTAAGCTACCCGGTACCTTATTGATGAACATGGCTCTACAAAACAGCGGTGCGCACACAATTTGCCGTAAGGCGTCAGATAACCCCGCAACTATTTTTCCTTCAGGAACGGTTGCCAATTTGTTCAGGTTATTGTCGATTAACTGTGTGAAAAAGCGGCTCCCTTGGTGCGTTTGCCCTTTTTGCTCAAGCGCTTTTAAATTATAAATGGTATGGCTGACATTACAGTTGGTGACCACATATTTTAAGTTAACTAACTCAAAGTTTTTGGCGATTTTTTGAAATTGTGGCAGCGCTAAACTGACGGTATCACCGGTTTCATAACTTAGTGGTGCTTCAACTTCTATCTTCATCCCGCTCACTGAGAAATCACTCGTCCAAGCGGCTTCTTTACTCCCTTCGAGCTCTACTTCTACTAAAGAACGATATTGATAACGCATCTCTTTACGAAGCTGTAAGTACTTATAGTTTACCTGCTCAAAGGGCGGAATAGCTTGCTTGCTTTGATTAAACAATGCCAACTTATTAGGGTTGCCTGTCAGTGGGTAATGATGCTGGTAGGTCTGGTCTACATACTGACTGGTAATATCACTGAGCAAGCCAACCATCGCTAAATTTTCGAGCGCTTTGGATACGCGTTCAAGTGAAATTTTAGAATCTTTTTTGGGTAGCGGTGAACTGACCTCTGCATCACTGGCTTGTGCGGTTTGCCACTGAAACTTAAATATTTTCCAGCTGGGTTTACGGCTGCCAAAGGCAAAATAGAGTTCTTTTAATTCAGGGTGTTCGGCCAGTTCTTCTGAACTGGCAGAATAGAAAAACAGCTTATTATTCGCGGTATGAGTAAAGCAATAAATCAGACTTTCACCCTGGGAGGTCGCTTGGTAACGCATCATTCGTGGTGGGTGGAATAGCTGCGAAAGGTGGCTGTTGTTGTTCTCATCTCGCCAATAAGACAGGGCATCCAAATTATTCTGAGTGGCTAGGGCATAACAGAGTTGAGCGGGTAACTCGCCGGAAAAATACAAAGGAATACTGCTGAGTCGCGGCATCAGGTATTGTTCATACCCTTTGGTGATCACTGCGGCTGTAATGTTATCCACATCAACCCGGTAGCGGCCTCGGTAGGAGTTCAAAAAGGTAGCAAAGAAGCTATTAAACTCTTCACTTGGGTCAACCACGATCATACGTACCCATTGCTGGTCATCTTTTTGGTCAATACCTACGACTTGATATTCGCAACCCGCACTAAGGATGCGATTGACGAATTCTTTCTCTAACCCTGTGAAATAGATAAAGTAATGCTCACCTGGAGTAAATACTCGCTGTCGATCAACTTTAGCGCGCAAGCCAGAAACCGACATATTTGAGGTTCTCGCATCAAACAGCACCCCATCAACACCGGCCATTTTTAATGGCGCGGTTAAATGCATTCTCTCTTCACTACGTCCAATGTAATGACCTAAACGCACGGCACGGGCAATAATGCTTTTTTGGCGGCGAGCAGCGGCTTGTTGGGGGCTAACATTGTTCTTCTGCATCACCTTTAAGTTGTTCTCAGTGGTTTGCAGCTTCTCGTAAATACCTAGGGTGTATTGGTCTCGATATAGTTTAAGTTGTTGTTTAAATACCTTAATCGCAACGGCATCTAAAAAATGGCTGATACCTTGATAGTGAAATTCTTGGCAGTCGCCGTCTACCTTACCACGCAAGTCTATTAAACGTTGGCAGGGGGCCGACAGGCGGTTCATCTCCATTTTTAATAAAAAACGTTCGTTGTTGGATAGATCCTGAGTGGCACGACTAAACACCTGGTTAAAGTCGCTGCTTCCCATTACCGGTAATAAACGTTCAATTATCGCGTTGTGCTTGGTATCTGGCATGCCGTTAGTATTGTTCCTAACTGTGTTGTTTTTCTGTCAAATCTTTGGCTTAGTCATTAGACTAAGCAAAGTTTGTGCCCTTAGCTTGAGCTAAGGCGAGTGTTTTGAATACTATTTTAGCACTGGAAGCGTTGGTTCTTTGAAGTATGCAACAAAGTTCAGCTGATCCGGTCGCTAGCGTGGAGCGAAAATGGCAAAAGTGAAAACGGCTTATGTTTGTAATGATTGTGGAGCCGATTTTCCGCGTTGGCAAGGGCAATGCGGCGAGTGTAAAGCTTGGAATACTGTTAGCGAAGTGCGCTTAAGTGCTGCGCCCGCACGGAATGACCGTTTTAGCGGTTATGCCGGCACCAATGTGGGTAAAGTGCAAACCTTAGACAGTATTGATCTTGCCGAGTTACCTCGATTTTCTACCGGTTTTAAAGAATTTGACCGGGTGCTTGGTGGTGGGGTCGTGCCGGGAAGCGCCATTTTAATTGGTGGTAGCCCTGGAGCGGGTAAAAGTACCTTGCTACTGCAAACCATGTGTGGTCTGGCCCAAACCATGGACACGTTGTATGTCACTGGTGAAGAATCTTTACAGCAAATAGCGCTGCGTGCACAGCGTTTGGGCTTACCCAAAGACAAGCTTAAGCTGCTCGCCGAAACCAGTGTTGAACAAATTGGCCAAGTCGCGTTGGAAGTTAAACCCAAAATGATGGTGATAGACTCGATTCAGGTAATGCATATGGCGGATATTCAATCAGCCCCTGGTGGGGTAAGCCAAGTGCGTGAAAGTGCCGCATGGTTAACCCGTTTTGCCAAGCAGCACAATATCGCGATGTTTATGGTGGGCCATGTGACTAAAGATGGATCATTGGCTGGTCCTAAAGTTCTCGAACACTGCATTGATTGCTCTATCATGTTAGAAGGTGATGCCGATGGGCGCTTTCGTACCTTGCGTGGAAACAAAAACCGTTTTGGTGCGATTAACGAATTGGGTGTCTTTGCCATGACAGAGCAAGGTATGCGTGAAGTGTCCAACCCTTCAGCTATCTTCTTATCAAGAGGCCAAGAAGCGGCGCCTGGCTCGGTGGTAATGGTTGTGTGGGAAGGTACTCGCCCGCTCTTAGTGGAGATACAAGCCTTGGTCGATTACAGTCAAATGGCTAACCCGCGACGGATTGCGGTTGGTTTAGAGCAAAATCGCTTGGCGATGCTGCTGGCGGTGATGCATCGCCATGCCGGTGTGCAGATGTCTGATCAAGACGTGTTTACCAACGTCGTGGGCGGTGTACGGGTGGCTGAGACGGGCGCCGACTTAGCCTTGCTGGTTGCGATGATCTCGAGTTTTCGCAATCAAATATTACCGCAAGAATTAGTGGTATTTGGTGAAGTGGGTTTATCGGGAGAGATTCGCCCAGTGAGCAATGGTCAAGAGCGCTTAAATGAAGCCGCTAAACACGGCTTTAAACGTGCTATTGTCCCCTTAGGCAATCGGCCTAAGCAGCCAATTGCTGGGTTAGAGGTCATCGCCGTGGGTAAACTGGCTGAAGCCTTAGAGGCGGTTTAATCTGCTTCTTGCTGCTGGTCTACCAAGTGCTCTAATTCTCGATGTAATAAGCCATCGTCACCTAGATTTAGCTCAATTAAGCGTTTCAGATGGCTAACGCTCTCAATATCAATATGAATACAACGTAAGCCGAGCTGATCGTTACGCACGTGCTTAACTTCCACATCCATAGTGATGCTCAATTCTTCTACAGCAACATCGCTCAAACTAAAGCTTAAGGTGAGTTGCGTCAATTCCGCATCCCAGTCATTAGGCAGCGTAACTAGTGCACCTTGCAAGGATAAATCCAACAACTGGCATGACCATGACTGCTCCCCATGGTTTAGGTAGGCGGGGCGGTCAAAGAGTACTCGCAAAAATTGCCGACGCTCATGCATACAGGTTTCCTATTTGTCTTTTAATCTAAGTGTAAGCCTAGCTTAAATAGGCTTTATTTGCAGCTAGCACTTTATTGTTTGCGGCTCGGCGTCAGCAATTTTTACTCAGTATGTGATGCTAATTCGACTATCCTCGATAGGGGACATAAGGGACCGGAATTCGGCGCGGCTGCAGATATTGCTATATTAAGTTAGCCTATCGGTTAGCGGCCATTTGTAGTTTCCTTTATCTCAAATCACTCTAAACAAGGCGCTAAGCAATTGACGTAGCATTTGCCTATGCTTATTTGAGTTGCAGTGCTAAATAATCACGATATGAAGAATTCACTATGACCAAGACACGCAATCAACTATCTATTTTATTGATTCAGATCCGCGATGATGTAGATACGCGCATTGAAGAGCTGGCGAGCTTTAGTCATTTTTGTGGTTTACCCGTAGAGCAATTCACGGTGCTCAACGTATTTGATACACCTCATTGTGAAAATTTCGCCGTGGAGGATTTTGATGCAGTACTGGTGGGAGGCTCTAGTGAGGCGAGCGTTCTGCAGCCAGAGCGTTACCCCTTTGTGCTCGATATCCAAGAATTACTGCTACGCTGCATTGAGAAAAAAATAGCGACTTTCGCATCTTGCTTTGGTTTTCAATTAGCGGTTTTGGCCTTAGGAGGAGAGATCCATCATCAGCAGCAAGGCTTTGAGATGGGAACTTTGCCAATAAAGTTAAGCGGTTCAGCGGCTAGTGATCGTTTATTTACGGATTTACCTAACCCTTTTATGGCGGTGTCGGTCCATCGTGATAGTGCTTGGCAAGTTCCTGATAGCTGCCTAGCCTTGGCCTATACTGAGCAATGCGTACACGCTTTTAAACATAGTAAGGCGCCATTTTGGGCAAGCCAGTTTCATCCAGAGGTCAATCGAAGTATTTTGGTGCAGCGCTTAACTCAATTTAGTCGGCACTATACCAAGGGTTCTCAGCACTTACAGCAGCTACTGGCTGCTGTTGAAGAAACACCGCATAGTAATGCTTTGTTAGCCAAGTTTATTGATAGGGTGGTACTTAAATGAATGTTGGCCTAAGGCCTTGGTTGCTTTTGTTAGCCGCCAGTTTGTTGATGGCGGCGAAACCAAATCTTGGGGCTTTTCGCTCTCCACAAATATGCCAAGCGGCTATTGCCAGCTTACAAGGAGTGAAAGCAAACCAAGTAAAGCTCTACCGTAATCTTAAAGAGGGCTGGCAATTTAGTTTGGATCACCTCGGTAAAACCGATAGCTATTTTTGCCAATTACAAGCCGACACGGTGCTTTGGCGGCGGTCTCAAGATAGCCGTTGGCAACACAGTCCCAGTATTCGCTATCAATTTAATAGCAGTGCTAGGCAATTGTTTATTCGTCACTATTTAGGCGAAGCACAGCTTGCTGAATTTAGTTTTCGTAGCAATGACTTTTAACTTTTATTAACGGCATGGCTTATCATTGACCATTTTAGTCAGATGATAGCCTTAGCTTCTTATTTTTAGTTTAAAATTTTTGTTTTTGTGTTTTGTGTAGTTTAAAAATCTTGATTGGCTGTTCATTTGCTTGTATTCTTTCGCGAAAATTTATTCACCTTTAATGAATACAATCCACAGTTATCTTGATTAGAGTGATTTTCTATGCGTGATGCGGAGTCGGCACAGATGCCAAATACCAGCCAATTAAAGCCCCAAAAACATGCTAGCGCGTGGAAGTTCGTATTACCGTCTTTATTAGGCATTTTCCTTTTCATGTTGCCGTTACCCTATGATGGCTCTTACACCATTCCGGTGGCTATTTTAGCTAAATCCCTCGTGGCCGCCTTGGGCGATAGCGCTCTGTGGATACTGGTTGGCTTAATTAGTATTAGCGCAGTCATGTCAAGTTATGTGCTATTCGCTAAGCCCCGCTGGTTAGGCAAAAATGCTTTGCTTACTTCGTTATTTCAAGTGTCTAAAGCTTGGTATGCAGTGAGAATGTTGGGCTGGTTGTTGGTAGTGGTATGTGCCTTTGAACTGGGTCCTGAAGCCCTTTGGTCGGGGGATACCGGCGGCCTGATATTGGGCGATTTATTACCAACCTTACTGAGCGTGTTTATTTTTGCCGGTTTGTTACTGCCTTTATTGCTGAATTTTGGTTTACTTGAGTTTGTGGGAACGTTAATGAGTAAAGTGATGCGTCCAGTATTTGGTTTACCGGGGCGCAGCGCTGTTGACTCTATGGCATCATGGCTAGGCGATGGCAGCGTAGGTGTATTACTAACCAGTAAACAATACGAAGAGAAGCATTATACTCAGCGAGAAGGGGTAGTGATAGCGACAACATTTTCAGCGGTATCCATCACCTTTAGCTTGGTCGTCTTAGCTCAAGTAAACTTAGAACATATGTTTGCGCCATTTTATTTAACGGTGTGTGTAGCCGGTTTTGCTGCAGCCATTATTGTGCCCCGCTTACCGCCCTTGTCTCGCTTTAAAGATCAATTTATCGACGGCAGTGAACGGGATAAAGACGAAGCAGTGATCCCTAGTGGTTACAACAGTGTTACTTGGGGTTGGCAGCTTGCCTTGCAACAAGCGAGTCGAGCCAGTCATCCCAAGCTGTTGGTTAAGCAGGGCATTCACAATGTATTAGACATGGTGTTAGGTGTATTACCGGTGATTATGGCGGTAGGCACTGTGGCGCTAGTGGTAGCAGAATATACACCTGTATTTAGTTTGTTGGGTAAGCCGTTTATTCCTCTGCTGGAGTTACTGCAACTTCCTGAAGCCGCCAAAGCCTCAGAAACTCTAGTGGTCGGTTTTGCGGATATGTTTATCCCTTCGATTTTGGCCGCGTCCATTGAGGCTGACATTACTCGCTTTGTTATTGCAGCGGTATCGGTAACGCAATTGATTTACTTGTCTGAAGTGGGGGCGTTAATCATGGGCAGCCAGTTACCGGTTAAACTTTGGCAGCTGTTTGCTATTTTTCTGATTCGCACTTTGGTGACCTTGCCGATTATTACGTTAATGGCGCATCTCTTTTTTAGTTAATTAGGCTTGCTTTACCGGTGAGTAAAGTGAGTGTTTTTTGGTGCTAAAGTCGCCAAATTTTTTAGTACCGGAGAATAAATGACTTATCACGCTGCCGTGTTTGATATGGATGGACTGTTACTGGACAGTGAACGCGTATCATATGACACCTTTGCTGAGACTTGTGCTGAGCTTGGCATTGAATTTAAAGAGCAGGTTTATTTGGGAATAATCGGTACCAATGCTGGACAGATAAAACGAATTTTGTGCGCTGGCTATGGTGATGATTTCCCTTATGATGAAGTTAGGGCGTGTTGGTTGGAAAAGTATCACGCTATTACTATGCATCAAGCGCTACCGATCAAAGATGGGGTTGTAGAGTTACTGGCTTGGCTAAAAAGTCAGTCGATACCATTGGCCGTAGCGACGTCTTCAGGCAGGCCTGCAGCCGAAGCCAAATTACAGCATGCAGGCTTAAGCCAATATTTTGATAGTGTCTCAACGGGTTGCGAAGTTAGTCATAGTAAGCCCCACCCAGAAATATTTTTAATGGCCGCCAGTGCGTTAGATACACAACCACAGCATTGCTTAGCGTTTGAAGATTCTGACAATGGCGTGCGGGCGGCGGTGGCAGCTGGCATGCGGGTTTACCAAATTCCTGATCTTATACCGCCTAGCCCTCAGTTAAAGCAGCTTGGCCATCAAATTCGTCACTCCTTGGCGGACGTTTTAAGTGAATTAAGCTAATAGCGTTTTTTTGACGCTAAGTGCTGGCATTGTTTTTGCTCATTGAAGATTATTAGAATCAGCAATGAGCAAATTATGATTGAACTTCAAATCAGTAACGATGTACAAGCCTGCTTGCCGCGTGAGTTACCTTCTTTAGAAAACGCCTCAGTTCGCCACAGCTGGAGCGCCCATGCCTTTGCTGTTGGCCGCCATGAATGTTTAGCGGTTATTGAGCGCGCCAGCGGTTACGTTATGTTGTTCTTCAATCTTAGCCAAGACGATTACCAACACTTCGCGCGGGTTTGGCAACTGCGTGTTCTTACTGAAGCGATTGCTGTCGCCGATTTACAAGATGAGGAGATTGATGCCCTCAAGCAAAATATGCTAGCGGATTTTCAGAATGTCCTGGTCACTGACGGGGTTAATCACCCAGTTGCGCCTCAGTTAGCAAAAGTAAAAGCCTTGGTATTGGCCATGGCCAAACGCGAAGCAAAAATACCTCAGCAACAAATGGATGAATTTCGTTGGGGGGTCATCTTGAACGATTACGCTCAGCGTCAAGCTGGCCTGAGCCCCTATCAAAAAATGCAGCAGCAATGGCAAGCAATGGCGGCATCGGCGCAATGTCGTCAATTAGCAGCAAAGCCTGCTACTAAAATGGTCATACACTAGGCTAAAGTTGTTCAAATAACTTGCGGCCAAGTTTTATTTGCTGCTTAATCAGTTCTTTAAGCGAATGATTGAGCAGTAAATTGGCCTTATCTTCATCTCATCAAACTCAGTTTTACCTGGGCTTATTTAGCTCTGTGGCAGCCTCTTGCATGTTTGCTTTTCTGCCTTGGTATATTCATCAATTTCCTTTAGACCAAAACAGCGGTAATTGGCTGGCAGCGCAGCGCATAGTATGGAGTTGTCTGTTGATGCTGGTGGGGCTGCTATTGATGAAACAGCTGCCATTAGTGTTGAGCCAATTGAGTAAAGTAACAGCTTGGCCGCGATTGATACTGGCATCAGTACTGGTAGGTTTGCAGTTTTGGTTATTTATTTGGGCTCCAGCTAATGGTCAAACTCTTCCTGTAGCCTTAGGCTATTTTTCTTTACCTTTGGTATTGGTATTAGTAGGGCGATTTGTTTACAAAGAGCGGCTCAGTCGCTTGCAATGGAGTGCTGTGAGCATTGCCGGTGTGGGTGTTGCTTACGCCTATTTAAAGGCTGATGGTTTGTCTTGGGTGGTATTGCTGGTGGCTTTTGGTTACCCCTTATATTTTATGTTACGCCGTAAGTATCCTTTGCCTAGCCACATAGCCTTTACTATCGATAATTTGTTGTTATTACCTTTGGCTGTGCTTTATTTATTTTTTAGTGACGGTGTCAGCCCAGAACAAAGCCAAATGGTCACTTTTTATCATCACTTCCCCTGGTTATATTATTTTGGGTTGGGTCTTGCTGGCACCATCCCCATGTTGTTGTTTTTATTTGCAGCTAATCGCTTGCCAATGAGTTTGTTTGGTCTAATGGGCTATTTAGAGCCTATCTTAGTATTCAGTGTCGGCTGGCTGTTGGGCGAGCGTTTGTCAGCTGAACAATGGCCAACCTATTTGCTCATCGTTGTTGCCCTAATGCTGTTGGCTATTGATGGGGTCAGACAAGGGTTTAGGCGGCGTAGGCCTAGTTAAAGTTTAGGCTGACGGTTACTGGACGGTGATCACCGCCAACGGAGGCGAGTACCTTTGCCTGGGTGAAGGTAAACGTTTGGGATGCTAAGACGTGATCAATTCTAGCACCGTGCCATGAGGTGTATTTAGTGTAATTAATACTGCTACCCACCAAATCAATAGCGTTATTTAGACCTGCTAAATGGCGCTGATAAAGGTTTTCTTGGGTGGTCATATTGAAATCACCCGCAGCGACAAAAGAGATTTGCTGCTTAGCCCACGAGGCAATTAAGGATGCTTGCATGTTGCGAGCAAAGTGCAAATTCGCAAACTCTTCTGCTTCAACACTGCGATGAAGCAGTGCGTTAATGGTAGGCCTTGGCGTGTCCATATGGATATTGGCTATGCTCAGTGTTTTATTGCCAATTTGGGTATGATAGAACACCGCAAATTTACCCCAGCCGCCGAAGGTTTCTCTAGAAAGGCTGCCTTGATGTTCAAGAGGTGTTTTACTGACCGTGCATAAGTGGTCACAATGGCTATACCAGGAATCGTCAAAGACTTGCTCAACCCGTTCGGGTTTAGATTCCTGCATGAAAACAATATCGGGTTGTATCTCTTCGACCAATAAGCGAATCTTTTCAGAACTCGCACCATTGCCGTTATTTAACGACAGTATAGTGAGCTGGCCAACTTGTTGATTGGGCAGCTGTAATTGTAGATCTTGAAATTGAACAAAAATAACGCTGGTTAAGGCCCAAACCAGATATTGCCATTTAACCATCTGAGCTAACAACACTGTGGGAGCCAAAATGACCAATAAGGCCCACCAGCGAGGTGAGAACAGCATTAAGTAACTTAAGGATATGCCCCAAGTAGTATCGGGTAAATATTCTAAGGCTACAATTAGCGCGGCCAACAGTATGCTAGCTAATGAAACTAGCGTAGAGCTTGTTCTTAAAAGTGTATTCATTAAGTTACTGGAGCTTTCCCTGATCAATATAGGAGCAATGCATTTATGGCGAGCGCAACTGTCACAATATAGCAAACCGATGCCGTTTAGGTGTAATTAAAAACGCTTGTTGGTCGCCCCACTAATAACGTAAACAATTGCGAACAGTGTATATGCCGGTTTTTTGCGCTTATTGGGGGATTTGTTAAAAACTAAGTTGCTTTCATATCTTATCTAGGCAAGGATCTAGAGCGTAAATTGAACTCGACATAGAGTTCTTAAGCGATAGAAAAACCAAGGTGGCTATTTTGTTCCAACTGTTGTTGATATTGTTCGGCTCGGTGGCACTGTATTACTACAGACGGGATAGTAATGAGCGGGTTTGGTTACGTTTACCTACTTTCGAAGACTACCTGCGTAACAGTCTGCAACAAGCTGAAAATGGCGCCCAACATGCTTGTATCTATTGTCATAGCGATCAAACTTGGGAATACGGTTTAGCCAGTTTAATGGATTATCGTCGAGAGTGTGTTTGTTTAGGTTGCGGCCATCGGCTTTGGCGTAAAGAGCAACAAAGCTTGCCTCTCTAATCACTCAATCATCTCTTAGAATATTTAACAGTACCGGTGAGTTGAGTAAAGCCAAACGTTCGATTCGGCAGCTTATAAACTGATAACGCTTCCCCTGATGTTTTATCCCTAGCTCAATATTATCACTGGGCGGACCCAGCGCTTCTAAGGTATGAGGAATGCTCTCCAGCATCACATGTGCAATGTCTCGGCGAACGCGCATGCCAAATTGGGCTAATGAAGGGTCATTGGCGATAGCTTTAAATAGGTGCTGATAAATCTGGTTGATAGCTTGTATCCTGCCAGCATAAACAGAGTAAATATATAAACCGGCTGGCTCACTAGGTAACGCCAGCATCTCTGGTTTTACGTCTGTTTCATCTATTTCGCAGTGCAGTAATTGCTCAAAGTATTTTGGCTTAACCCTTAATGCATAGCTGTGCCCAGCCAGTTGCCCAAAGTAGAAGTAATAGCTAACTAATGAACTCTCGGTATTTTGCAGTTGTTGTAAGTACTGTGGGTCCCATTGCTCGCAACCAAAAGACAAATTGGCAATATAATGGCTAAGGTGTTGGCAGCTACGATCGGCCAGTTCATCAGGTGGGCATACTTGTTGGTAGCGTAGATCTTGTTGCGGCAGGTAGGGGTGTGCCCCTAGATAGTGTTTAAACTTAGCGCGAGCCACTAATAACTTATTCATCGCATCAATGGACGGTAAGTTCTTTGAGTGAAACTCAGCAGCAGTGATAATTTGGTAGGGCTCATCACCAAAATAACGAATGATTTCAAGCTGCCGATTTAAACTAGGTTCTACTTTACCACGCTCCCAGCGGCTAACCGCTAGTGGGTCTAAATCGCCAAACTCAGGGCTAAACGCAGTTAATACTTGGCACAACTGTTCCTGAGTTAAATCTGCTTTTTTACGCTGCTGCTGAATGTAATCGGATATATTTTTATAGTTGGTCATTAGATGTTAGCAAAGTATTGTTCCTATTGATTTTATCTTAGCAGAACTTTTGTTCTCTCCCCATCTTGCTACGCCCATATACCTGTTGTTGGTAGCCCTAGGCATTCGCGGCATAAAACTTTTTACGGCGTGCCCTGATGTTTATTTGAGCAATTGATTATCTTTATCTCATCAAGTATTTCAATTAGCGAGAGAGATTAATGCATAAACTAGGTAGCTCTATCAGTATCATTTTGTTAGCCGGCACAGTATTAGTTGGTTGCGCCTCAACCGATGATGAAGCGAATTCGAATCAAGGAATGAAAACGGGTGCAATAGGTGGAGCTCTAGTGGGCTTGGTGATGGGGGCTGTAACCGGTGAAGCTGATCTTGCTGTTAAAGGTGCCGCAGTGGGGGCTGCCGCAGGGGGGGTTAGTGGAGCGATGCGCGATTACGAAAACCAACAAGAAAATCGCCGTACAGACACGACCGCACAGGCAATCAGCCAGCCAAATACGGTTATTTTGAATGGTGATAGCAATAGCAAGCAAAGTGATCATCTTAACAAATTGTTAGGGCATTGGCAGGTAAGCATTTGGGCTATTAAGCCTGACGGTAGCACTATTGAAGCGGAAGGTTTAGCGAGTGGAAAAATGTTACAAAGTGATACCGCTACCATCGAATTAGACCAACTACACATGGCGGGACAGCCGCTTGAACTGCAAGCTAGCACCTCCATTAGTTATAGCGAGCAACAAGGCCATCAACTTAGAGTTAATGCTTCATCTTTAGATAATGAACAGCTGTATGCTGGTGAATATCAGGCGGGCATGAATCGATTTAGTTACTATCCTTTAAGTCAGGTTAAAAACAATAATATGCGTATGGAGTTACGTGTGGTTAGCCCACAGCTCTGGTTAGTGGAAACGTACGCCCAGCAAGGTAATGAAGAAAAGATGATTCAGTCTTACCGTTTCAGTAAAGCTGGGTAAGCGGCTGACTGAATAAGGTCCATTAGAGCAATGGGCCTTAGCTTGTTTACTGTCGGTTTCACGTCTCTATGCTGGTAAACTGCACCGGCCAAGTTTGCCGGCGGCCGGCTTGTTTGGCTTGGTATAAACCTAGATCGGCTCGCTGTATCCAATCATCTATGCTTTCATCATCTTTTATGCAAGATATACCAGCACTAAAGCTTATGCTGAGTTGCAGTGGTGCTTCACGCTGCGAGATCGCCTCAACCAGCTTTTCACTGGCTTGATAAGCCATATCAAAGTCTGCGTCGTGCAATAAAATCAGAAACTCTTCACCGCCATAACGAAAAACGCGGTCGTTACCCCGAGTGTTATTTTGCAAGAAATGGGAGAACCATACCAAGATTTGGTCGCCTGCATGATGCCCATGCTGATCATTGATGAGTTTAAAGTGGTCTAAGTCCAATAAAATGAGGGTGGCTTTAATACTACTACGTTTGTGTTGTTGTTTGGCTTTTTGCAGCTCGTCAAATAAGGCGCGGCGGTTGTAACAGCGGGTTAAGGAGTCTTTGAAGGCGAGTTCTTTAAGTTCGTTGTTTTGCTTCACTAATACTCTGGCTAAGCCCCAAGCAAAAATGTGTGAAGCCACTACGCCAAGGCTAAAACGGATCCCTTGATGGATCCCAAGATGTAAGGTGCCTAGGATAATGGCGACAAGGCTAACCAATAATACTAAGCGTTCAGCAACTTTTAGAGGCAGGTGAATAAAACAAGCCAAAATTAGCGCTGGTACAAAAAACTCCCCATGCATGCTGTCCTGAGTAAGGGCCAATAATACAGGAGGGATGGCTAACAACAAAAACCAAGCATCTGCCACTTTGTAGCCCTGAGAGTTTGGCTTGGTAAAAAGAAGAAATAAGGACACCAGAATAGCCAATGCACAAGGCAGAATACTCAATCCATACCAAAAAATGCCATCAACTAAGTGGTGAATTGAAAAATAGGCACTAGGAATGAAACCCGCTAAGTGCATCACTAAGCTCATTTTTCTTTCTGTAAATTCTGCTGGAGACCAGTCAGACACCATAGAGTTGAACCTTTGCCAAACAATCTAATTGATGAGGAGGACAGCTAGCCTTATGTTATTAAAAGTAAACTCATTTTGCCTGTCCCGTCAAATAATTAGTGATGATGGTTTTTTGCTCGCACCCGTCGTGTCCCTTCTAGATGTTCTAAGGCTTGGTGTAAAACCAATTGGATAAAGGCTTGCAGGGCCAAGCAAGTATGTCGGTTTTTAGTATATGCAGCATACATTGGCCTCCATAGTGGTCGTTCAAATGAGCGTAGTTGTACAAACTGTTGCCTTGCATAGTGCTCTACGGCCCAATAAGGCATAGCTGCTACCCCCATACCCGCTGCCACCATTTGCAATAACATGGCAGGGTTGTCGGCATGTTTCCATTGCTGAACTTGGATCTTGGCTGGCTGCAAAATATGCTGATATAAGTCGAGGCGTTGTAAGGCTATGGGGTAACTAATGATGGTTTCTGATTTTAGATCCAATGCCTGAATACTGGCTTGTTTACTGAAGTGATGTTTAGGTGGAAAAATGAGTACCATTTCATATTCAAACAAGGCTTTATAATGGATTTGCTCCTCTATCTTCACGCTAGATGTAAGCAGTAAATCAGTCTCTCCTTGCTGTAGTAAGGGCAGTCCGTTGTAGTCTTTATCTTGGCAAAAGTGACTACTTATTTCAGGCCATGCTTGCTGAAATTGTTGCAAGCTGGGTAATAACCATTGAAAACAAGCATGGCAATCTACGCTTATATTGAGTCGACTCTGTTGCTGATGAGGTTGCAATAATTGCTGTTCGGCTTTTTCTATTAGCGGTAAAACATGTTCCGCTAACTTGAGTAATTGACAACCTTGTTGGGTTAGCTGCAAGGGGTGCTGTTTTCTGACAACCAATGTCGCGCCAACCCGTTGTTCCAGGTCTTTTAGTTGATGAGACAAGGCTGAATCGGTAATGAATAATTTGGCTGCAGCGGATTTTAACGAAGGACCACCAGCCAGAGCTTGTATGCTACGTAGGTGTTTCAATTCGAGCATCGTTATTTACCCTTGGCATTTTGTTAAATGTGATATCAGAGCTTAGATAGCGAGCCATAGCTTGTATAGATGACGTGATGCTTGCTTATCTTAACTTGAATATATTTCACCTGAAATTAGTCACTGTGATGAACGCGCCCCTTTTTAGACCTATAAAGCAAGGGTTGTTGAAATATATTCATTTTGGTTTGCGTTTTTTTCAATTGTGTTACTACACCTTGCTAGCCACTATTGTTCTATATACATCTAGACGGCTAAAAGGATATTCAGATGAGTACAACACATATATTAGGCTACCCACGAATTGGCAAGCAGCGAGAGCTAAAATTTGCACTAGAAGCTTATTGGCGAGGCGAATCTTCGCAGCAGCAATTACTTGAAGTGGGGAGAACAATTCGTCAGAAAAATTGGCAAGTTCAGCAAGATAACGGTCAAACATGGGTAACCGTGGGCGATTTTGCATGGTACGACCAAGTACTTAATACGTCGTTATTGTTGGGCAATATACCGGAGCGTCATCAAGTCGATAATCTTAACTTAGACAGTATGTTTGCTATCGCTCGTGGTCAGCAAAGCTGTGCTTGTAATCATGCCGCTTCTGACATGAGCAAATGGTTTAACACTAATTACCATTACATTGTGCCTGAATTTTCCGAGAGCAGCTGCTTTAGCCTACAGTGGCAGCAGTTGTTCGATGAGATTGAAGAAGCGCTAGCACTGGGGCATGCGGTTAAGCCGGTGATTCTTGGTCCGGTATCTTACCTATATTTGGGCAAAAATGACGACGCTGCGACAGCCGGTTTTCAACGTTTATCACTGTTACCGCAGCTATTAAAGGTTTATCGTGAAATCTTTCAGAAAATGGCTGCTTTAGGTGTTGAATGGGTTCAGCTAGACGAACCCGTATTGGGTTTAGAGTTAGAGCCACAGTGGCAAGAAGCGCTTTTAGATGCTTATCGTACCCGCATTAGTCCAACTAAGTTACTGTTAACCAGCTATTTTGCCGACGTACTCGATAATGCCGATGTCATTAAACAATTAGCGGTAGACGGCTTGCATCTTGACCTGAGTGCGGCACCAGAGCAACTACAGCAAGTGCTTACTTGGTTACCTGAAAAATGGGTGTTGTCGGCAGGGATAATTAATGGGCGCAATGTATGGCGTGCGAATTTGCCAGACTTAATTGAGCGCTATCGTTCACTAAAAGTACGTTTAGGCGAGCGCTTATGGCTTGCTTCATCGTGTTCTTTACTGCATAGCCCGCTAGATTTAGACAATGAAGATGGTTTGGGTGATGCCAAGTATCGTCTTGCATTTGCGCAACAAAAGTTGACTGAACTACAGCTATTGGATGACGCTATTAGTGGTGATGCTGATGCTTTACGGTTATCTCGTCAATACAGCGCAGCCTTACAAACACTTAACAAAAAGACCAACTCAGCGCTTCAGCGACGCCTTGATCAGCTTAACCCCGAACAGCGCCAACGTAAATTGACCTTTATTAAACGTCAAGCAATTCAGCAGCAAAGTCTGCAGTTACCTCTGCTACCAACCACGACTATTGGTTCGTTTCCGCAAACTGATCAAATTCGCCGCCAGCGTCGCGAGTATAGAGTGGGTACTTTAAGTCAGGTTGATTACGATGCCGCGTTGGCCAAACATATTGCTGATGCGATTAAGCGCCAAGAAAAGCTTGGCCTTGATGTATTGGTGCATGGAGAAGCGGAACGAAACGACATGGTGGAGTACTTTGCAGAGTTGTTAGATGGCTTTATTGTTAGCCGTTTTGCTTGGGTGCAAAGTTATGGCTCTCGCTGTGTTAAGCCGGCGATTATAGTTGATGATATTGAGCGTTCTAAACCGCTCACTATTGAGTGGACTCACTATGCTCAATCTCTCACCACTAAGCCGGTGAAAGGTATGTTGACTGGGCCTGTGACTATTTTAACTTGGAGTTTTGCTCGAGAAGACCTCAGTCGTGCTGAGATTGCAGAACAAATAGCTTTAGCTTTAAATGATGAGGTCAATGAGTTACAACAAGCAGGCATCAAGGTGATTCAAATTGACGAGCCGGCCATTCGCGAGGGGATGCCGCTTAAACGTAGCCAGTGGGAAAGCTACCTAGATTGGGCTGTATCAGCATTTAAATTATCAGCCGCTAGCGCTAAACCTGAGACTCAAATTCACACACATATGTGTTATAGCGAGTTTAATGACATTATGCCTGCTGTAGCTGCACTGGATGCTGACGTGCTAACTATTGAAACCTCACGCTCTGCCATGAGCTTGTTACAAGCCTTTGAGCACTTTGCTTATCCTAACCAAATTGGGCCCGGAGTATATGATATTCACTCGCCTAATATTCCAAGTGTGGCTGAGATCAAAAACTTGATTGATAAAGCTGCACAGTGGATCCCTTTGCAACGCTTGTGGGTAAACCCTGATTGCGGCTTAAAAACACGAAATTGGCAAGAAACTGAAGCGGCGTTAGAAAACATGGTACTGGCTACTAAAGAACTGCGGGTTAATTGGCCTAAGGGCCTAGCATTATGATCACTTAGTGTCACTTGCTGAAGCTTATAGCCCCTATAACTTAGGGGTTATTTGGCCAATGACTCCGGAGAGTTTTGCGCCTACACTAAACACTATCTTGTCGTGTCGTGAGTTTCTATGCCAAAGGCAAAGTTCATTTCTGGTGATATCTTCCGCCACATTGTGGTGATGTCTTCCACCAATGCTATTGGTTTAACCGCTTTATTCTTAGTTGATCTAGCCGATCTGTTTTTTATTAGTTTGTTGGGTGAAGCAGAATTAGCCGCCGCGGTCGGTTACGCTGGCACGATTGCTTTCTTTACTACCTCTATTTCGATTGGCCTATCTATCGCTATGACTGCCTTGGTCTCCAAGGCGATAGGTCAACAAGATAAGGCTCGAGCCAAACAATTAGTCACTAACATTTTATTTACCGGCTTTTTGATCAGTGCGTCTTTTGCTGGTTTGGTGTGGTATTTCTCACCCGAATTGTTAAGCCTGATTGGCGCAAAAGCTAGAACCCATGAACTGGCGGTAGGCTATTTGCGTATATTATTACCGTCATTACCTGTGCTGGGGTTAGCTATGAGTGCGGGAGCAGCCTTGCGCTCGGTTGGGGATGCTAAGCGGGCTATGTGGTCTACTCTTGCAGGTGGCGGTGTTAACGCTATTCTCGACCCGATATTTATCTTTGCTTTGGGTCTGGGCCTACCAGGCGCGGCTATCGCGTCGGTAATTGCACGGTTTGTGGTGGCAGGCGTGGCATTGTCAGGGGTGGTCTATAAGCATCAATTATTTGCTAGGTTTAGTGTTACTAAACTATTGGAAGACTTACGCGCTATTTTAAAAGTGGCTGCCCCGGCCATGATGACCAATGTAGCTACACCTTTGGGTAATGCCTACGTTACCGCAGCAATTGCGGTTTTTGGCGATGCCTATGTGGCTGGTTGGGCGGTGGTGGGACGAATAATGCCAGTGGCTTTTGGCATGATTTTTTCTTTATCGGGGGCGATAGGGCCGATTGTGGGGCAAAATTTTGGTGCGCATAATTACTCAAGAGTACGAGAAGCACTCACCAAAGCCTTGTGGTTTAACGGAGGGTTTGTGATCGCCGTGTCTTTCATTTTATTGCTTAGTCAAAATCTCATTATTAAGGTCTTTGGTGTTGGCGGTGAAGCGGCCACTGTGATTGGTTTTTTCTGTACTTGGATAAGCTTTAGTTTTGTATTTAACGGCGCCATGTTTGTGGCAAACGCTGCTTTTAATAACCTAGGTTACCCTAGTACTTCTACCATGATTAATTTCGGCAAGGCCACCTTAGGCACCATCCCCTTTGTTTATTTAGGTGGGCAGTGGTTTGGTCCCTTGGGAGTTCTTGGCGGGCAAGCGGTAGGCACTATTGTATTTGGTTTATTAGCCTTGCGAATGGCCTATTACATATTGGACCGTGTAACCAACAAACATCAAATTCACATAGCTGATCAGGAGCAAACGTTAGAGCCGAATGTTCCACTTACACCATTTAGCTCTAGTCGTGCTTATATGTGTGCAGAGGCTGAGGTAGATGGTATGAGCGCAAAGCAGACCGACGTTATAGATAGCAAAACTTAAGCGGCTGACAGTGGCTGAACATTGAAGCGGTCACCCAGCATATTAAGTAGCTCAACCTGACCGCTAATTACCGCCACTATTATCTTACCTTGCCGATGTTCAGCACTAATTACCACTCTGCCTTGCTGGTTTTTAACTTGGTTTTTAAGTAGTAAAGCGCGCAAGTGGTAGGGGTTATCATCAGGATAATAGAGAATGGTAACGTCAGTTAAATTGACTGTTTGAGTATTCATGTCTATCCCTCGGTTTTGCTTGTCTCCCTATCCAAACGTTAGCACTACAGGAATAGATCACTGCATTTATTCGCTATGAGAGACTCGTATGCTGTAAACAATCGTTGACTTATCTTTTGGGCTCGCTAATCTGGCTGAAAATTAGCGAGGCGATTTATGACACATCCAACTCCGGCGAGCATGCTGTTTTTCGATTTAGACGATACTTTGGTTGACGATACGGTGGCTACTGAAGCGGCGGTTATTGCTTTGTTTAAGCATTACCAACCCGAGCAACTGTCAGATGCCTTAAGTCACTGGAAGCGCGCACTTAAATTATATTATCCAGCATTTTTGCAGGGTAAATTAACTGCTGCAGAAATGCGTCAAGCTAGAATTCGCGAAGCTCTCCAGCTTCCAACAATCAGCAGCGAACGGGCAGAACAAGCTTTTGAGTACTTCATGCAACAATACATCGCCGCTACCCAGCTTTATCCTGATACTTTAGCCTGTTTAGAAGAACTACTACAGCATGGCTGGCGCTTAGCCTTGGTGTCTAATGGGCCTGAAGATATGCAACAGCGCAAGGTTAAGGCTGCTGGCTTACAGCCTTATTTCGAGTTTGTATTGACTGCAGAAGTCGCTGGAGCTGCAAAACCTGATGCGGCTATTTTCGAGCAGGCTTTAGCGCGCGCCAAGCTAAATGCAAACGCTGGTTGTTATGTTGGCGATAACTTAACTAATGATGCCAAGGGGGCAGTAGCCGCAGGGCTAAGCAGTGTTTGGTTGCAACGTCAATCGACAATCAGCCATGAGTTTCAGCCTTTGGCTGGCGTAACCTGGAAAATTTCAAGTTTGGCTCAGTTAACCCAGTGCATAAGCTTAAGGTAATTGTTTTGTTTTTTGGTCTGAATGGTTTGGTGAAGGGGTAACATGGCGATTAGCGGTTTATGGAATTGGTTGGCTGACAGTTTACGTTTTTATCGACAGCATTTTATCCCTTTGGCGTTGATGGTGTTGCCTTTTGCCATCCCTTTCGCCGGTATACAAAGTGGTTATGTGCAAAACTTGCCTGAGCAACCGACGACCCATTATTGGATGTTTGTGGGTTTAGGTTTGTTAATGCAACCGGTCTACCAAGGTGCCATCATCCTGTATATGCGTGGTCAAATAAAGCAACAGGTTTGGTCAATCAGTCGCTGTTTTCAAGCCTCTTTAAGCATCTGGCCAAGTTTGTTCTTGGTCGTGAGTGTAACTTTTGTTTTAGTCATGTTAGGCCTTAGTTTCTTCATTTTGCCGGGGGTTATCATTGCGAGTCGTTTGATTGTGGCTGATATACATTGCGTGTTACATAAAGCTTCACCCATGCAGGCAATTAGTCAAAGCTGGCGTCAAACCGAAGCCTATAAATGGCCACTGTTGGCTGGGGTGATTATTGTTGCGGGTATTACCACTATTCCAGTGTGGGGGATTCATCATTGGTTACTTGAACAACATGCCAGTGGCGTTTTAATATTTGCAAATCGGGTGATTGGCCAGTTGCTTGAAACACTATTATTAGTATTTGCCTATCGGGCTTACAGTGCAATTAACACTACTGCTGAAGAGTAGTCGTTTTATTATTGATACCAGCATCAAAGAAGCGAAACCCTAGACATAACTTACTCTGCAGTAAATTGTTGGTTGCTCTGCAGTGTATATCCGGCTTCAGTCAGCCGTTGTACTAGCGGTTGTGGTTCAAGTTCATAGAAGCTGCATAATTCACTAAAGCTAGAAAATTCATTTCTAATTTGCATATTAATAATACTAAGAAGAATATGAAGGTCCATGGTTTGAACCCGTTCTTGATCTAACATTTAGATGCTCCTTTAGTGAATTTGGGCTGAGTTTAAGCCCCATTTCAACCACGCTTTTTCGTGGAAGAAATAGGCCACGCTATTTACCGCTGGTTCTACGATGGCGACTAAACCGCCAATCATCATATCACCGGTCAATAACCAAGTGACCAAAAAGGCGATGGTAAAGTGCATGCTGGCAAAAGTAAGTGTTTTAGTCATCGTGTTGTTCCTCTTATTTTCCACATCTAAATGATAATCATTATCATTTAGATATTCAAGAAGTTTATCTGTTTTTTTATGTAACGCTGTGCTCATAACTTAAGCACATGTTTGATTAGTTGGCTTTGCTAAATTTTTGCTGAGTTGATGTATACTTAAAGCTCTAATAGTGGCGCATTTATGCCACTATTCGCGAAATCAGGAATGGACTATGTTTCGACGTTTTAATGTGTTCTGGGTGCTGCTGTTAGTCGCAGGTTGTTCCACCATTATTGTTAATCAGTTTGACCAGCGCTTTGGTAAAGCGTCGGTACAAACGCGTATGTATTCTGAGAGTTACCCTCCAGCGGCTGAGTTTATTAGTGATGTAAAACCGATCCTCGACCAACGCTGTGTCATGTGTCATGCCTGTTACGACGCGCCTTGCCAATTAAAGCTTACCTCAGCAGCAGGTATTGACCGCGGAGTGACAACAGCGAGGGTCTATCATGGTAGCCGGGTAACTGCAGCACCAACCACTCGTTTGTATACGGACGCTAGGTCTACTCAAATGTGGCGACAAAAAGGGTTTAATCCGGTACTGAACGAGCGCATTCAAACTGAGCACGCTAACTTGGAAGCGGGGGTTATGTACCAAACGCTTCAACAAAAGCGTGTTTATGGCGAGACCACAGACGAAATATTAGATCCTAAAGCTTATGATTTTTCACTTGATCGCGCTCAGCAATGTGTCGGTATAGAAGGTTACGCCAAGGTACAGGCCTCTCACCCTGAATGGGGCATGCCATATGGTTTACCCGCAATTAGCGATAAAGAGTTTGATACATTAACGGCTTGGTTAGCCAGTGGTGCGCCAATGGCAGATGATTTAAGTGCTCATCATAAACTCACTGATGAAGTTGAACGGTGGGAAGCTTTTTTAAATGGCGATTCTTTAAAAGAACAGCTAATGGCGCGTTATATCTACGAGCACCTGTTTATTACTCACCTGTATTTTGGTAACGATTCAAACAGTCGACCTGCATTTTTCAAAATGGTGAGGTCTCGTACCGCTCCGGGTAGCCCGATTGATGAAATTGCTACCCGCAGGCCTTACGATGACCCCGGTGTTGACAAGGTGTATTACCGCCTAGCGCCAGAGCGTGAGAGTATCGTGGTGAAAACGCATATTCCTTACCGCTTAGATCAAGCCCGTGCTGACCGCTGGACCGAGTGGTTTTTAAGCGATCAGGTGCAAGTTAGTGAATTACCCAGTTATCAGCCTAGTGTTGCGGGTAACCCTTTTGTTGCTTTCAAAGATCTCACGGTAAACGGTCGCTATCGTTTTCTGCTAGACGACGCTGAAACCTTTATTATGGGTTTTATGAAAGGGCCGGTTTGTCGCGGGCAAGTCGCGCTTAATGTCATTCAAGATCATTTCTGGGTGTATTTCGCTAATCCTGACAATGGTTATGAAAAGCAGCAGTCTCTATTTTTAGCTGACCAGAGTGAACATTTGCGCATGCCTTCTGTTGAGCAAAGTAACGTATTACCAATAAGTACTTGGGTAAGTTATTCAAAGCGCCATCATAAGTATTCGCAAGCTAAATTTAATGAAATTAAAAATTGGCTGAAAGAAGGTAAAGAATCACTCGATCTTCATTTGTTATGGGATGGTGATGGAGCGAACCAGAATGCGGCACTGACTATATTTAGGCACTTTGACAGTGCTAGCGTAGTAAAGGGGACCGTCGGAAAACAGCCTAAAACGGCATGGGTGATTGATTATTCTTTGTTTGAACGGATTCACTATTTATTAGTCGCCGGCTTCGATCCCTATGGCAATTTAGGGCATCAATTAGTGACACGCCTATATATGGACTTTTTACGCATGGAAGGTGAGTTTAACTTTGTGTCTTTGTTACCCGCTGAAGTACGTTATGACGAAATACGTAGTTGGTATGTGGGGGCAGATAAAGAAATTATTAAATTTGTTGAAACGCGCCCAGAAGAAGCCTTTTTCAAAAGCTCGGTTCAATATACCGATGACCGCGATTACAAGAGCCAGTTACACAATCAAATTCGCCAACAACTAGCGAAGGTGCTAAGTCGTAAGTACCAGATGAGTGCGCTTAACTACTCTAGGGAAGTGGCCGACTTTGCCACGCAATTAGAGGTTTGGCAAGGAGGCTCGATTAAGTGGCTACCTCAGGTAGTGTTTATTCAAGTCGATGACCCTGATGTGGCTGAACCAGCGTATTTCACGTTATTAAGGCATAACGCTCATGCTAATATTTCTAGTTTGTTTTTAGAAAATGATAACCGCTTACCTGATCAAGATACCGTGTCGGTTTTACCGGGCTTAGTGGGGGCTTACCCTGGTGCATTTTGGCAGGTCCAAAAATCTGAACTTAAGCAGTTACAACAGCAATTAGTGCAAGTGAGCAGTGAAGAAAGTTATCAAGCCTTTATGAAGCGTTATGGTATTCGCAGAACCAATCAAGAATTTTGGCCTTACAGCGATCGTTTACATAAGGCCTATTTGCAAGCTGAGCCCTTGGATTCGGGCATATTAGATTATAGCCGTTTAGAGAACCGTTAATCTCAGCGCCTCTAATAAGCTCAGGTTTACTTGGGCTTATTGGGCTTGAGGCAGTACCCAGAATAATGCCAGTGGAATAACAATTAAACTGGCTATGTTGCCTAACATTACGATTGAAGCGACCCGTTGAGGCTCAACCTTATATTGCTCGGCGACGATAAAGTTGAGCACTGCTGGTGGCAATGCGGAAAATAGAATCAGGCAAGACTGCTGTAATGGGGATAAAGGTAATACCAATATAGCGATACCCGCGCAGGCCAGGCCACTCAAGGGGCAAGCAATTGCCCCCAAGAGGCCTACTCGCCAATCTTTTAGGTTAACGTCGATTAACCTCACTCCTAGCGTAAACAGCATCAGAGGCACAGAAATTTTGCCAAGCATCTCGATAGGAATAGCCACGATGGCGGGTAAGCCTAAACCTGATGCGCTCCATAACAAGCCAGCTGCTGCGGCCACGATGACGGGAATGCGCAATGTACTGAATAACTTGGCATTTGACTCAATAAAGTACAATCCCACTGAAAAATGCAGCACCATTTCTACCACAAATAAAATCACCGCAATGGGCATAGCGGCTTCGCCAAAAGCCAGAATAATCAGCGGCAACCCTAAATTACCCGCGTTATTAAACATCATCGGAGGAAGAAAAGTACGGGCTTTTAGTTTGCAAGGTTTTAGTATGGGCCACAGAAGTAAACCTGAGCCCAGCACCACCCAAATACTGGCCACAAGTAGTTCTGAGTAATCAGCCAGCTGCAGCTCGGTGGTGGCTAATACCGAAAAAACCAGCGCAGGGCAGAATATTTCCATATTCATTCGATTAGCGGCACTAATATCAGGGCGATGTTTACGTCCATAGAGTAGTCCTAATACCACGATAAGGACTAGCGGAGCCACAATATTAATTATTTGCCAGATCACAAACTCTACCTGTAAGTAAATGCTCGCTCAGCTTAGCAGAAAAAAGATTTAACACTAGTTAGCGAAAGGGCTAATGCTTGAAGCTTGCTAGTGCAGGCGTTAAGCAGCTATGCTAAATAGTATTGTTTAATCAAAGAGGCATCGATGTTTAATCGTTCAGGTGTATTTGTGTCACTGATTATCGTTTGCATACTGGGTTTACCTTCAGCCGCAGCTGAAGATGAATTTGATATGGATATGGATATGGATTTCCCTGAGCCAGATATCAGTGAAGCTTTTCCTGAACAATACCCAGAACAACCAGAGGCGGAAGTGTTGCCTGAAATAGACGCCCCAGAAGTAGAGCTGCCGATAGCTCCTCCTCCCGGAGAAGTTATCCCGCCTGAAGAAATTTTACCGCCGATCATTGTATTGCCTCCGCCAATTTATTGGTTAGATGATCCTTGGGATAATTGGTATCCTCACGATTATCCGCGCCATTATTATCGGCCAGCGTCTATTAGTGTTCGGGTCAATGGTGGGGTGAGAATTCGTATTGTTGATAGTGAGCAGCGTACCTTGGTCAATGACACTTTGTCCGAAGGGGCTTTTATGCAATGGCAAGGCCAGGCTCCTTTTGCCGTAACAGTGAGTGACCCCGCGTTAATCGCCATTAGCTACCAAGGAAAAACAATTGATTTAAGTGCTTACAAAGAAGCTGAAAGTGCCTATTTTCAGGTGCCGCCGAATCCGTAATCGTGAATTTAGTTATAAAAAAACAGAGCTTGTGCTCTGTTTTTTTATGCTGAAGCCTCGGTCTACTTGCTTGGTGGTGTGTAGCCTTCAATATCAACTTCACCATCTTCAAATAAGTATTTTACCATTTCAGCTTGTAGTAGTTCTCGATCGTCTTGATTCATCAAATTGAGTTTCTTCTCGTTGATGAACATGGTTTGTTTTTTCTGCCAATCAGTCCAGGCTTCTTTACTGATGTTGTCGAATACGCGTTTACCAATATCACCGGGGATCAATTGAAAATCTAAGCCATCGGCTTCTTTTTTTAAACGTTGGCAAAATACTGTTCTAGCCATAATTATCCCTTATTGCTATATGGTGGCTTAAGTTGTCCCGAGCCGAGCTTATTAAACACAGCCTCAATGGAAACCGTGCTGATCTGTGAACATTTCAGTTAAAGCGCTTTAGCGGCAATGTTTAACAGTTTTTCGGTAACTGCGGCTAAGCCGACTTTCGACGGTTGTTGCATGTTATACCAAAGATGTTGATTGCCTTCCATTACTTGTAAAGTCGGCGCTTCGCTTAGCTCAATTAAAGAAGCTTGAATATCTAAATGGTAATGACTAAAAGTGTGGCGCAGTGGAGCCAATTCATAAATAGCGTCAGCGGACATATTCCGCTGGCTTAACCATTCAGTGATACTGTCTTCTAGCTCTATTTCAGGAAAACAGTATAAGCCGCCCCATAGGCCTTGCATGGGGCGTTGATACAGTAAAAATTGCTGACCCCAGTGTAAAATTAGCATTTGTACAGGTTTTTCAGGGAGTACTTTTTTAGGTTTTTTCCCTGGGAAGTCGGTTTGTCGCTGAAGCTTTAGTGCTTGGCAATCTTCGGCGACAGGACAGTCTTCACAGCGTGGTTTACTGCGAGTGCATATCATTGCCCCTAAATCCATCATGGCTTGATTATAAGCGGTGGTTTGCTGCTTGGGGGTATTCGCTTCGGCAAGCACCCATAATTGATTTTCAACGGGCTTTTTACCGGGCCAACCGGCAATGGCTTGGTGGCGCGCTAATACCCGCTTTACGTTACCATCTAAAATGGCATGTTCTTGACCTAGCGATAGCGATAACACCGCGCCAGCGGTAGAACGGCCTATGCCGGGTAGGGCAATGACTTGCTCGATACTTTCAGGAAATACGCCCTTATAGTCGTTGGCAATGGTTTGTGCTGCTTTGTGCAGATTACGCGCACGCGCGTAATACCCCAACCCCGTCCAGAGGTGCAGCACTTCGTCAGTATCGGCTTGTGCAAGGCTGGTTACGTCAGGGAAGCGCTGCATGAAACGTTCAAAATAGGGGATCACTGTGGCGACTTGAGTTTGCTGCAGCATAATTTCAGACAACCACACCTTATAAGGGGTTTTGTCTTGTTGCCAAGGCAGGTGTTTACGTCCTGCACGATGGTACCAATCCACCACTCGTTCAGAGAAGGCTGGAATATAGTTGCTCATGATGGGGATATTAGCTCAAATAATGGGTAGGTAGGGAGGTGGTAGATTTCATAACCTCCATAGAAAAGGCCGAACTGACATCGGTAAAAGCCAAACGTTCTATCAGCTTTTTGTAAACCTTGTCGTAATCATTAATGCTAGGCACTACCACTTGCAGCAAGTAATCGATACTGCCGCTCATTCGATGGGCTTCAATGATCTCTGGAATGTCTAGAATTGCTTGTTTGAATTGATCAAGCCATTGTTGATCATGCTGTGAAGTTCGAACGCTAACAAACACGGTGACACCTAAGTTAAGTTTATTACGATCTAACAGCGCTACTTTGTGGCGAATAAAACCGGCTTGCTCAAGTTTTTGGACCCTTCGCCAGCAAGGGGTTGCAGACAACCCAACCCGCTCGGCAATGTCATTGAGCGGAATACTCACATCTCGTTGCAGCAAATCGAGTATCAACTTGTCTTTACTATCGAGTTTCATATTTTACACATTGAACAATTAGTGGAAGTAAGTTCTATTTTTACGCGCTTAGCTTGAATTAACAACCGCTAACTTTGTGAGGCTAATTGGGTTTGGAGAACAAGGCCTGCTCTAACCAAAGCGCTTTGCTTGCATCGAAGCCACCTAGCTTAACAAACTCGGCTTTGCTGAGATGGCCGCGAAACTGCTCAATCATCATTGCGGTAGAGCGTTGGTTTGCTTCAATCCAGCAATCAGCTTGACTAAACTCACCTTGGTTTTGTGGTTTATTATTTAACATGACAGGCGAGAATCGCCAAGGTCGGCCAGGAAATGTACTCGCCTTCCACGGAGAGTTTTTCAGCGCCAAAAGCAATCTCTATTTGATGAAAAATACCGAGTTCTCCACCCAAAGTGAAATCGATATCTATGCGGTTGTTGGCACATTCAAGTTGCAGCGATAAGTGTTGCCCATCTGAGGTTTTACGCGTTTGCTTTGGCTGGCCAAAGCGATGTAATAACCAAGATAAGGGGTGGCTGGAGGTTTCTAAAAACCATTGCTCAAGGGTGAATTTAAGCGGCA
The DNA here is from genome assembly GCF_054112545.1 of Agarivorans sp. MS3-6. NCBI lineage: Bacteria > Pseudomonadati > Pseudomonadota > Gammaproteobacteria > Alteromonadales > Alteromonadaceae > Agarivorans > Agarivorans sp. MS3-6. The sequence goes on from NZ_CM134202.1 coordinate 3,251,259, forward strand.
AATTAACTTGCGAGCTTAGTGTTATATGAACGGGTTGTGATTGTTCAGCGACAATGCGATCAACTAATCTAGCGCTGGCAAGATGGCTAAAGGCGTAGTTCACCCACAGTCTTTCTGGCCAAGCATAATCGCTTGTTGAAGGGCTCAAGCCCAGCAATGGCTTCTCGCAAATAATGGCGCAATGCTGAAAATGTTGGATAAGGGCTTGGTGAGTCACAGCAGGGCTTGCCACAATCACCAAATCCACGGTGGGGATTTGCTGAACGTCATTACAGGCGTGGGCTATGTTGTGTTGCTTTGCTAGATGTTGAGCTTTAGATAAATCTAAATCGACAATGGCGCTGACGTCAATATTGCTGTTACGCAGAGCGCCTAAATGCACCAAGCCCCAATTACAGCCAATAATCGCCGCTGAGTTAATCTGATACTTGTTATCATTTGCTACCACTGGTTTATCTCTACGTGTTGGCTTTTGCTGCAACCACAATAAAGCGAGCGCCTTTAGCTCCCGCTTTTACAAAATGGCTTTGTCCTGGATGAATGCAATGGGAGTCGCCAACTTGCAAACGCTCGGTTTGCTGCTCTTTGCCATCGACTAAGGTGATGTGTAATTCGCCACTCAGTAAGTAATAGACTTCTTCGGTGTTAATATGCTGATGCAAACCAATGCTGGCGTTCGCCTCGAGACTTGAATCCATGACTAGCTCGATACCGCTGTGTAAAATGCCTTCTGCTTTGTCTGGCTCTTCACTGTATATCCAGGTGCCATCTAAACGTCCTTCACCTTGCATATCATTGGGTGCCTCAGAGTTTAAATGGGCTGGTTGGTAAACCACAGAGGCCATATTTTTAGCTTGCTTAAAACTCTGCCCGTCACCTTGATAAGCGGGGGCGTCACCATCATGAAATTGCTGTTCGTGAAATACTCGTGAAGAGGGTTTTGATTTCATGTTTGTTTCCTTAATGGTGTTGCGTTTAGTGTAGTTCAATCGCCTAGCGGGGAGAAGTGCAAACTCAGTTTAACAATCACTGGTTTTAATGGTGACCGAAGGGCCGCTGCCATTTTCTTGATTGGTGTAAAGCGCATGGCAATTAAAAAAAACACTTTTGTCGGCTAAATCCTCAGAGTAAAAAATGTAGATACGGTTAAGTGCGGTAGATTTATCAACAAAAAATGGGGCTGCATCGTTATCTGCTATGATGGTGGTTAGCGCCACTGAGTCAATATCTAGCCAAGCTTGCACCTGTTGATTGAGTTCTTCAAAACTATCGCCACCATCTACCGCGGGGTAACCGTTGTATATCGGCAAAGGGTGACCAAGGTAGGTGATTTCAGTATTGCCCGTCGTTTTGTTTTCTAAGGCTGACTGAATATAGACCAGCCTTAAACCTTCCTGCATTGCCCCCCCAAGGGATTCCAGAATAGCCGTTTTACTATCGGTTTTTAAGTTAATAAATTTGGGCGCAACTACCACAGCCAACACGGCTAGAATAATCATCACCATAACCAGCTCAATGAGAGTAAAAGCTTGCTGGCTCCAGCTATTAATTCTCACTCCTTGAACCTCCCTCTGATTGTATAATGATCCGTTTATTGTTTTATTATAGATATTAGGTAACAAATCGGAGTATTTATGCTGGAATTACGCCCTTGTTGTGAGCACTGTAAAACAGACTTAGCTACCAATGCGACTAATGCGATGATCTGCGCTTTTGAATGTACTTTTTGCGTAGATTGTGTCGAGCAGGTATTACATAATGTTTGCCCTAATTGTGGCGGCGGCTTTTGTTCTCGGCCAATTCGGCCTAAGCACGATTGGGTAAATGGCAATAACGTGGAAAATTACCCAGCCAGCTCAGCGATGGTGTTTAAACCGGTCAACTCTGCAAGTCAGCAAGCCTTAATAAAGCGCTTGGCTGGCATCTTACCCGAGCAGCGTTAACAGAAAACTTCTCACGCTTTGGCGTGCAAAGCTTGCACAAATGTCAGAACTTTGGATAATGCCAGCCCTGTTCTACATTTAGAATGTCCCTGCAAAATCTAGTCTGGAATTATCATGAGCGAGCAAGACCAAAATTCATCTCCTGAGGCCTCTCAAGAGCAAGTCGAAGACAAACGACTTCGCAAAATTCGTAGCTTTGTAAAACGCGAAGGTCGCTTAACTAAGCGCCAAGAAAACGCGTTGACCGAGTTTTGGCCAAGCTTAGGCTTAGATTATCAAAAAACCAATTATTCGCTCGAGCAAGTGTTTGGCCGTGATGCTAAAACGGTATTAGAGATTGGTTTTGGTATGGGTGCATCTTTAGTCGAAATGGCAAAAAATGCCCCAGAGACTAATTTTATTGGGATTGAAGTTCACCGCCCAGGTGTGGGCGCTTGTATGGCCGATGCGATTGACGCAGAGATTAAAAACCTACGGGTATTTGAGCACGATGCGGTTGAAATTTTAAACGATAGCATTCCTGATAACAGTTTAGACACCGTGCAATTGTTCTTTCCTGACCCATGGCATAAATCTCGCCACCACAAGCGCCGTATTGTTCAGCTTGAGTTTGTTGACGTATTGCGCAAAAAACTAAAGATTGGTGGTGTATTCCATATGGCAACAGATTGGGAAAATTACGCAGAGCACATGCTTGAAGTAATGCAAGCAGCGCCAGGCTATAGCAATACTTCTGAAACGAACGACTATGTGCCACGCCCTGACTGGCGCCCACTGACTAAATTTGAAAACCGCGGCCATCGATTAGGCCACGGTGTATGGGATTTAATTTTCGCCCGTAAAGCGTAAGCTTAATCCGTAAAACAATTAAGGAGGTCGTTTAGAAATAAACGGCCTTTTTTTGTAACCTGCCAGTGGTCAAGATTGTCAGTTAGTAGACCCTGCTGTTTAGCATCACTTAGTGATTGCTCAAGCTCTGTCAAGCCTAAGCCCGTTAAGTCAATAAACTCAGCCTTAGGAATGTCCTCAAATAAGCGTAAGCGATTTAAGAAGAATTCAAAAGCCAAATCATCAGCGTCGACAGACCACTGTTTAAACATAAAATCACGGCTTGCTTCTAAGTAACCTTTTGGGTGTTTTACCTTCTCAGTTCTGATTAATTGCTGATTCGTTAAGTCAGTAATTTTACCGTGAGCACCACAACCAATACCTAAGTAGTCGCCAAAACGCCAATAATTAAGGTTGTGCTGTGAACGATCATTTTCACGACAATAAGCAGACACTTCATACTGATCAAAGCCAGCCTGTTGCAGTTGCTGATGACCTTGCTCATAAATATCCCACAATAAGTCTTCATTGGGCAGTTTAGGTGGGCGAGAGGCAAAGGCCGTGTTGGCTTCGATAGTGAGCTGATACCAAGACAAATGGCTAGGCCCAAGAGCAAAAGCTTGTTGTAAGTCTTGCATCGCTTGCTCAAGGCTTTGATTGGGAAGTCCATGCATCAAATCGAGATTAATTCGCTTAAAACCCGCCTGCTGAGCAAACTCAAAGGCGCGCATCGCTTCATCACCGTTATGAATTCTACCTAGCTTAGCTAAATGTTGCTGCTGAAAGCTCTGTACCCCAATGGATAAGCGATTCACTCCAGCCTGGAAATAGCCTGCGAAACGGTCTGCTTCTGCGGTACCGGGATTTGCTTCCATCGTCACTTCTGTGAGTGGGCCAAGCGTTAAGCGTTGTTTGATACCATGCAGTAAGTCATCAATGGCGTCGGCAGAGAGTAGGCTAGGCGTGCCTCCGCCGATGAAAATACTATGTAATGCCCGCCCGTTCATTGCTGGGAAACGGGCTAAGTCTGCGTCTAAGTCTGCCAGTAAGGCTTGGATGTAAGCCGTTTCAGGAAGCGCTTGTTTTAAGCCATGGGAATTAAAATCACAATAAGGGCATTTTTGTACACACCACGGTACATGAATATATAGGCTTAGCGCGGGGCTTAGCGTTAGCATATCTCGGTTTCCATCTGAGCAAGCAACTGGCGCAGCGCCTTACCGCGATGGCTGAGAGCATTTTTTTCCATTTTAGTTATTTGTGCGGAGGTAGCTTGGTGTTGTTCAACCCAAAACACCGGATCGTAACCAAAACCGCCGGCTCCGTGGATTTGTTCTGTGATAGTTCCACGCCATTTTCCATGGCAAATCAGCGGTGCGGGGTCATCGGCATGGCGCAAATACACTAATACGCAGTGAAACTCTGCACCACGTTGCTCTTTGTGAGCATCTTGCATGGCGTCAAGTAGCTTTAACACGTTGTCGTGGTCACTGGCATCGCTACCTGCATAGCGTGACGAATACAAACCTGGCGCACCATTTAAGTAATCGACCGCCAACCCTGAATCATCGGCTATGGCGGCTAAGCCGGTAATTTTTGCGGCATGACGCGCTTTAATAATGGCGTTTTCAACGAAGGTTGTACCGGTTTCTTCAGCATCCTCAATGGCAAATTCACTTTGGGCGATGATGTGTTTTTGCAAAGGCTTAAGTAGGTCTGACAATTCGGCTACTTTGCCTGGGTTACCCGTGGCGAGTACAACTTTTTGCATGAGGGATCCTATGATTGGTTTGACGGATGAGGCATATACTATGCGAGTAAATGGTTAGCAAAAAGCCCTAAGTAAGTCGATCTAGTCTGATTGAAGCGCTATGGTACTAATCAACGTAAAACTTTTGTTGAAACTCGAGTGTTTGTTGGCGTTTACCGTCATCGATGATGATTTTAAAACGAAAGGTTTCTTCATTGCTATGGCGCAGTTGTGCGATGTAGTAAACCGACTCGCCTTCACGAATTTCTTTAAATTCTAACTCGCTTTGGCTACCAATTAGGTTACGTGCGGTTCCGGAGATTTTTACCGCAACCGCGTTTTTATCTGCTGACTTGCTGTCTAACACTGAAATATTAATCAAGCCGTTATAACGGCTACGCTGTAGACCATAAATTTTGGCCACTTCAGCAGGGATAAAGGTAGAGTTAAAAGCGACATAATGCACTTCATAATCACCTAAAATGGCTTTTTGCTCTGCATGACTGGGTAGGGTAAATAACATCAAGCTAGAGATTAAGCTTATTAGCAAAAACTTACTCATAGTGGTGACCTTTTAAACAAATGTGGTTTTAGTATAGAAAGACTTTAGTCAACAATCCTTACAACAAAGCCGCAATAATCTCTGGTATTGTCGTTGGGTTGGTGATGCTCACTGTTTTGTGACGGCCAAGCTCACCGCGAACAATTTCGACGTGTGATTTAGCCACTTTACATTGCTTGGCTAAATATTTAATTAAATGTTGATTGGCTTTACCGTCAATAGGAGGCGCGGTAATGGCGATTTTTAGCGCTTCGCCATGCAAGCCTATAATACTGTCACGGCTAGCCTTAGGTTGCACGTAAACCTGTAATAGCAGGTTTACGCCATCTTGACTGACCGCGGGCATTTATAACATCTGCCAAAATGGAATCCAGCCGCTTAATAATATATTTAAAAAATTAAGGGCAATAAACAATACCAATACCGATAAGTCGAGACCGCCTAATGAAGGTAGAATTTTTCTAATAGGTGCCAACATCGGTTCGGTTAACTGACCCAGTACATATTCAACCGGGCTCCGCCCTTGGCTTACCCAACTAAGAATGGCCCGCAGTAAGAGTACCCAAAATACCATCATGCCAGCTTCTTTAAACATATTTACCACTGCTAGAATAGCTAAGGTGGGTACATCTATGCCGCCGGTCATCAGCATTAATATTGCCCATTTTGCAGCCACCACCAATAAAGCAATCACCACCGCTGCCCAATCAACACCTGCAAAGCCAGGAATAATGCGGCGTAATGGCACCACCAAAGGATTAGTCGCTTTTACTACAAACTGACTAAGAGGGTTGTAAAAATCAGCGCGAGCTAATTGTAACCAAACCCGTAGCAATACGACTATTAAATACAGGTCAAAAACTGTTTTTATAAGAAATTCAAACGCTTGCATAACTTCCTCAAAACTTATTAAAATAAACTTTCCATTTCTTTACCGCGTTCAATGGCGGCGTCCATGGCGTTAGTCACAATAGTACGTAAACCTTGTTCTTCAAATACTCGAATTGCTTCAGCAGTTGTTCCTCCCTTAGAAGTAACATTGGCCCGCAGTGTCGCTAAATCAAGGTCTGGATTAGCTGCAACGAGCTCGGCACTGCCTAAAGCGGATTGTTGCACCAACATCCGCGCTTGCTCGGGGCTAAAACCTAAGCGCTCTGCGTGTTGCTGCATGGCTTCCATAAACAAGAAAAAGTAAGCCGGCGCGCTGCCTGCTGCTGCAATGATATGATTTATTTCATCTTCTTGTTTTACCCAGCAGGTTTCACCCACGGCTTGCATCAACTGTTCAGCAGCCTGGCTTTGCTCAGCGCTAACATCACTTGGAGCATATAAACCAGTCATACCTCGGCCCACTAACGCGGGGGTATTTGGCATAGTACGCACAATCGATACCTGTTCACCGAGCAGACCTTTTAAGCGCTGTACACTAATGCCAGCAGCAATCGATACGAATAACTTGTCACTTAAGTCTGTAGCTTGCTCGGCGATGGCTTGGCATACCACAGCCATCAACTGAGGCTTTACGGCTAATACAATGAGATCACTTTGCTCAATAGCCTGACTATTATCTCCAGTGACATTTACACCAAATTGCTGTTGTAGTTTTTGTTGTTGTTCAGAATTTGGATCGCTAGCGGTAATACTGCTAGCACTTGCGCCGTTAGCGATTAGGCCGCCAATTAAACTGCTGGCCATGTTGCCGCCACCGATAAACGCAATTCGAGCTGTCATGTTGGTATTCCTTTGTTATTTATTTAGCTACGTTGGCCAAATATAGCGCTACCGACTCGTACCATGGTGCTGCCATGATTAATTGCGGTATTCATGTCGCCACTCATGCCCATGGAAAGGGTATCGACACTAGCATATTGCTGTTGCAGTTGAGAAAACTTTTTAGCCATCGCGGCAAATTGCGTCTCTAACTGTTGATTATTTTCTACCTGTTGCGGAATAGCCATTAAGCCTCGTAAGCAAAGGTTGGGTTGTTGCGCCACGTGCGCGGCGAGCTCGTCAACTTGGTCGAGGCTAAGCCCTGATTTTGTCGACTCTTGGCTAACATTAACTTGTAGGCATACTTGTAGCGGGGGCATACCCGCTGGTCGTTGTTGATTTAAACGATCCGCTATCTTGGCACGGTCTAAGGTTTGTAACCAAGCAAAATTCTCTGCAACCAAACGTGTTTTATTGGATTGTAGTGGGCCAATAAAGTGCCATTCTATGGGGTCATTTAGCCAGTCTTGCTGACGACTTTCGACAATTTTATCTACACCTTCTTGCACATAGTTTTCACCAAATAAACGCTGGCCAGCTTGATAAGCTAATCCAATATCTGACAGAGGTTTAGTTTTACTAACGGCCAATAATGCAACAGCATTAGCCGGACGATGTGCTTTATCTAACGCTTGCTGAATTTCGTGGTTAACAAATTGAAGTGCTTGGGTAATACTGCTCATAGTCTCAACGTCGAGGAATTGAATAAATGGATGTTACCGAATTACTGGCCTTTAGTGTAAAACATAACGCGTCAGATCTACACCTATCAGCTGAATTACCGCCAATGATTCGAGTTGATGGTGAAGTTAGAAAAATAAACTTACCTGCGCTTGAACATAAACAAGTTCATAGTTTGATTTATGACATTATGAACGACAAACAGCGAAAAGAGTATGAAGAGAACTTAGAAATCGATTTCTCGTTTGAGGTTCCAAGTATTGCTCGCTTCAGGGTTAACGCCTTCCAACAGAACCGTGGTGCAGCAGCGGTATTCAGGACGATTCCTTCAGAAGTATTGACCTTGGATCAGTTGGGCGCGCCTGCGATCTTTCGCACAATATCTGAGCATCCTCGTGGCTTGGTATTGGTGACAGGGCCTACCGGTTCGGGTAAATCAACCACGCTAGCGGCAATGATCGATTACATTAACGAGCAGCGCCATGAGCATATTCTTACCATTGAAGACCCGATAGAATTTGTTCACAAAAACAAAAACTGCTTGATCAACCAACGGGAAGTTCACCGAGACACCCATAGCTTTAATAACGCATTGCGTTCGGCACTGCGTGAAGATCCCGATATTATTCTAGTGGGTGAATTACGTGATTTAGAAACTATTCGTCTAGCGCTTACCGCAGCAGAAACGGGTCACCTAGTATTTGGTACTTTGCACACCACCTCTGCGGCTAAAACCATTGACCGTGTTATCGATGTATTTCCAGCGGCTGAAAAAGACATGGTTCGTTCTATGTTGTCAGAGTCATTACGCGCAGTAATCGCCCAAACTTTACTTAAAAAGCTTGGCGGTGGGCGAGTGGCCGCACATGAAATAATGATTGGTATTCCGGCTATTCGTAACTTAATCCGCGAAGATAAAGTGGCGCAAATGTACTCTGTCATTCAAACTGGTATGGCGCATGGTATGCAAACCCTTGATCAAAATCTTAAAGAGTTGGTAAACCAAGGCATGGTGTCTTATGAAGACGCTAAAACTAAAGCCGCTGATCCCAACAATTTTTAGGAGGAGCTATGTTACTCGATGATCTATTAAGCGATATGTCAGAGCGCAAAGCATCAGATTTGTATCTTTCTGTGGGGGTCCCGCCGAGTGCAAAAGTGAGTGGCCGCTTAACCCCGTTAAATGAACAAAAACTCATGCCTGAGCATGTGATGGCGATGTTGGCGACTATTCGTACTCCTGCTCAGCTTGAGGCTTTTGAACATGGTCGAGAGGCCAACTTTGCTATCGCGCGCAAAGGCTTAGGCCGCTACCGGGTGAGTGCATTTTATCAACGTGAACAGCCAAGCATGGTGATTCGCCGTATTGAGACAAATATTCCCAGTTTTGAGCAGTTGCAATTGCCGCCGATTCTTAAAGAAGTTGGCTTGTCTAAGCGTGGCTTAATTTTGTTTGTGGGGGCAACGGGGGCAGGTAAGTCTACCACTCAGGCTAGTATGATTGATTATCGCAACCATAATTCTAGCGGCCATATTCTCACCATTGAAGATCCGGTAGAATTTATGCACAAACACGCTGGTTGTATTGTTAATCAGCGCGAAGTAGGCATCGATACCCCTTCGTTTGAAGAGGCCTTAAAGAACTCACTGCGTCAGGCTCCTGATGTGATTCTAATTGGCGAAATTCGTACCCGCGAAACCATGGAGTTCGCCTTACAGTTCTCTGAGACTGGTCACCTTTGTATGGCGACGCTGCACGCCAACAATGCTAACCAAGCTTTAGATAGGATCATGCACTTAGTACCAGAAGAGCGGCATCGCCAGTTGTGTTTCGATTTGTCGTTTAACTTGCGGGCAATTGTGGCGCAGCAATTAGTGCCAACAAGAGATGGCAGTAGTCGACGCGGCGTATTTGAAATTTTGCTTAATACCCCCTTAGCGGCTGACCTGATCCGTAAAGGTGAAATGCATAAACTCAAAGAGCTGATGACGAAGTCTCGTGAGCAAGGGATGTTAACCTTTGACCAAAGCTTATTTGAGCTATATGAGTCCAGTGTGATCGGTTACGCCGAGGCGATTGCGCATGCTGATTCTCCTAACGATTTACGTCTATTGATTAAATTGCATGGCACCGATAAATCGAATAGTTTAGACAGTGGTATGTTAGACGGTGTTACCGTCGATTTTTAGATGCATAAAGTAAAGGAGCATTATGTTAGCGGTTATTTCACCAGCTAAAACTCTCGATTTTAGTTCCGAGTTGCCCAGCCATAAGCATACTCGGCCAAGCCTGATAGAGCATAGCGCCGAGTTAATTGATGTGGCTCGACAGTTGAGCCCAGCAGATATAGCCAGCTTAATGAAAATCAGTGATAAATTAGCAGGCTTAAACGCCGCGCGCTTTGCTGATTGGTCTGCTGAATTGCCAGAAGAGTATGCCCGCCAAGCGATTTTTGCTTTTAAAGGTGATGTCTATACGGGGTTAGATGCCAGTAGTTTAAGCGCTCAGCAATTGGATTACGCGCAACAACATTTACGTATTTTGTCGGGCTTGTATGGTTTGCTAAAACCCTTAGATTTAATGATGGCTTATCGGCTGGAAATGGGAATTAAACTAGGCAACGCCCGAGGCAATAACTTGTACCAATTCTGGGGTGACATTATTACCGAGCAGCTGAATCAAGCCTTAGCTGAACAAGGTGATAATGTATTGGTTAATCTAGCATCGAATGAATATTTTAAGGCGGTGAAGCCTAAACGGTTAAACGGCAGTGTTATTACCCCCATTTTTAAAGATCAGAAAAATGGTCAATATAAGATTATTAGCTTTTATGCAAAGAAGGCTCGCGGACTAATGGCGCGCTATATGTTTGATAATAAAGTGTCTAATCTCGAGCAACTTTGTGCGTTTGATTCCGATGGTTACTATTTCGACGAAGCCAGCTCTAATGCGACAAGCTTAGTGTTTTTACGTGACCAAGTTAACGCTTAACCAGCCTAGTTTTTACTACCTGTTCACATATCCTCAGCAAGTGAATTGATTACACTTAATAATTGATTCACTTGTGATTTACGCCAAGGCCTGCCAAAATCAGCTTTATAACCGCCAAAGAGTGGTATGAAAGGGTAAAGACTGGCTTATTTTTCTCAACGTAGTGACATGAATGTCGCATTAAGGCCATACGGAGATAGTATGAAAAATAAGATTGCATTGGTTGTAACATTGGTTGGCGCAGCAGCCTTATCGGGTTGTTCAAACGCGCCAGAAGGAGATGCTGGAATATTGTGCCCTGCTATTGGCGCAGGGTTTGGTGGTATCGTTGCTGGCGGCGCAGGGGCTGTTGGTGGCGGTATTGTCGGCGCGATGTTTTGTGCAAATCCCGACAAAGACGGTGACGGCGTAGCTAATAGCCAAGACGAGTGTCCTGATACTCCAGCTGGGGCTGTGGTGGATGAGCGCGGTTGTGAGATCGTTGAAGAAGTGGTTGTTGTCGAAGAAGTGATGGTGGAAGAAGTAGTAGTGGTTGCAGTTGCAGCAGCAGTACTTATTCCCGAATCTTGTGAGCAATACGTGATGGTTGAAGACAACCAAGTGGTTGGTTTTGAGCACATTTTGTTTGGCTTTAACAAAGATGAATACGACGCAGAAGAGCAACAAAAGGTTGAGTGTATTGCTAAAACCATTATTGCTAATGAGTTAACTATCGACGCTGTTGGTTATACCGACAATATCGGTAATGACGAATACAATATGGCATTAAGTGTACGTCGTGCAGACAACGTAGCTGATGCTTTGTTGGCCGCAGGTGTAACAGCCGACCGTGCGGTAGAAGAAGGTAAAGGCGAAGCAGCACCTGCAGCTAGCAACGCGACCGAAGAAGGACGCGCCCATAACCGTAGGGTTGAAGTTCGGGTTTATAACTAATTAAGCCATTACCATAAAAAAAGCCACGCATTGCGTGGCTTTTTGTTACTGAGTGTTCGCCATTAAAACAAGGTTACTTCTTGGCTTTTTTAGCCAGTTTCTTAGCGCGACCTTTAGCGCGCTTTTTAGCGAGCTTCTTATCCACCACGGTTTTAGGTTTCTTCTTCTTAGCGGGCGCAGCTGAAATTTTGTTAGTAGGGCGCAAGCTGTCAATTACTCTGCGTTTAATGGGTTCTTCGGTATAACGTTCAGCCTTAGCTAATGCCCCCATGTCATGGGCTTCCACTAGGTTAATTGCTATTCCTTTGCGTCCTGCACGAGCGGTACGACCGATACGGTGTACGTATACATCGGGGGTGCGCGGAAGGTCGTAGTTAAAGACATGACTAATTTCTGGAACGTCTAAGCCTCGTGCGGCAACGTCAGTGGCAATGAGAAACTTTACGTCACCGTCTCTAAATGCCTGCATGGCTTGGTTACGTTTATCTTGCGCCATTTCGCCGCGTAAGTATGAAGCCTTTATATCATCACTTTGTAAACGTTCTGCAAGGGCGTATAAGCGCTCGCGAGTTTTTACAAATACGACACAGCGTTCAATATCTTCATGCAGTAAATAGTGGCGAAGCAATTGATACTTGTGCTCAGCATCATCACAAAAATGCACTAATTGATGAATTTTTGCTCGCTCGCTACGTGGAGAGTTTATTTCAATCTGTTGTGGTTCTTGCATTACCTTCTCGGCAAAACGCAATAAACCGGCGCCTTCTAAAGTGGCAGAAAACAACGCTGTTTGCCCACGTTCGCTGGTGGCATCACTGATGGTTTCCATGTCTTTAATAAAACCCATGTCTAACATGCGATCGGCTTCGTCAAGGATCAATACTTCGATAGCTTGGCAATCGAACACTTTGTAGGTGATGTATTCCATTAAACGACCAGGGGTCGCAATCACAATGTCGATATTGCTTTTGAGTTGTTCAGCATGCACATCGTATTTGACCCCACCGGTGATATCGATAGTGGTAAGGTTAGTATGGGCGGTGGCTAGACGAGCTTGCTCGGCGACTTGCATCGCTAATTCACGAGTCGGGGTTAATATGAGTACTCTACCTGGTCCAGCTTTGCGGCGTGGGTAATCCAATAAGTGTTGGATTGCCGGCAATAAAAAAGCCAAGGTTTTGCCGGTACCGGTTGCGGCACTGGCTAATACATCTCGACCGTCTAGCATTGCAGGGATCGTTTGCTGCTGGATCAATGTGGCTTTAGTTAAGCCCATCTCGCTAACAGCTTGTAAAATTTGAGAGTCTAGGTCGAGGTCTTCAAAGGTCATTAGAAAATCTACCAATTTGTGAGGCGCCATCGACTTGAATCAAAAGCGCGGGTCATTTACATTCGCGGCATAGTATAGCGCCAAACAGAGGCAAGCAAGAAGTGATCATGCATAAACAACGTTCAGGCTTCACTTTTAAGCAGTTTCATGTAGCACATGATCAGTGTGCCATGAAAGTGGGAACCGACGGGATCTTATTAGCGGCTTGGTTGCCTATGGAAGCAGCCTCGCTAATTTTGGACGTGGGAACGGGCACAGGCCTGATCAGTTTAATTTTGGCTCAGCGTACTAAGGATAGCGTGCAGATTGACGCGATTGACATTGAAGCAGATGCTTGTCGGCAGGCGCAACAGAATGTTAAACATAGCCCATGGCCGAATAAAGTGATGGTACGCCAACAAAGTATGCAGTTATTCAAGCCCAGTTATGCCTATGATCTTATCGTGTCTAACCCCCCCTATTTTCCTGCAGGGCAAGAATTTGACAAAAAGCGGCAATTGGCTCGCCATAGTGGTGAGTTGAATGCGCAACAGTTTTTTGCGGCCGCTGAAAGCTTGTCGCATAACGACACCCATATTGCCTTGGTATTACCTTGTGATGTTGCTGCCCGCTGGTTGCTTTGTGCAGAAAGTCACCAGTGGTATCTTGAGCGGCAAGGCGTGGTAAGTTCGGTTATGGGTAAAGCGCCGATCCGTAATCTTCTGCTGTTGTCTCGTAACAGTAAAGCGATAGCTGTTGTCGAGCAAATCCTTATCTATCAAGAAGATAAACGCTACTCATCGCAGTACGTTAATCTTTGTGGTGAATTATATTTAAAAATGTAGGTTATTTGGTTGTTGAGTTGGATCAATTGCCGTTAATGTAGCCTAATGTTCTGGTTTATTGTTTATATCTCGTGCTATATACTGCTTCGCTTAAAATTATAATCGATAGCAAACTACAACGGGGAAAACACATGACCAAAGCGCTTGGATCATGGAATACAATTAGTTTAGGGATGATGGTATTTGCCTTCTTTTTAGGCGCAGGCAATTTGATATTTCCACCTATGGCTGGGATGTTAGCGGGTGATAACCTGTTAGTGTCTATGTTAGGTTTTTTGGTTACCGCTGTAGGCTTACCACTACTGGGTTTACTGGCTATCGCTAAAGCGGGTGGTGGTATTGTTGAATTAGGGCGTTATTTGCCGAGTAAAGCGGCTAATGCCATCGCACTCGCCATTTACCTGGTGTTAGTACCTATGTTTGGTATTCCCCGAACCTGTTTGGTCGCTTATGAGCTGGGCTTAGTGCCGTTAGTGGAGAATGCAAACCAGTTAACGCTAATCGGGTATTCACTGTTTTACTTCTCTGCAGCTTTGTTTTTTATCTTACGCCGTGGTGGCCTGATAGACAGTGTGGGTAAGGTGATTACTCCTTTATTGGTGATGTGTATTGCAGCCATAGGTTTTGCGGTTTTTAAGCAACCTTTTGCAGAAATAGCGCCAGCTCAGCAAAACTTTGCCTCAATGCCATTTGGTCAAGGTTTCATTGATGGTTACAACACTATGGATGCCTTAGCAGCCTTGATGTTCGGGGTGTTGATGATTGACGCCCTAAATAGTAAAGGTGTTACCGGAAAAGCTGAGCAGTTTGGCTATTTAGTTAAAGCCAGTTTAATTGCGGCCACTGGCTTAACGTTATTCTACGTGGTGTTGTTTTACCTAGGTGCTACGGCGACAGGGGTCGCACCCGAAGCGAGCAATGGTGGTGAAATTATCGTCGCTTATGTTGGCTTTTTGTTTGGGCCTAAAGGCCAATTGTTGTTATCAACCGTGGTTGGTTTAGCCTGTTTTACCACGGCAATTGGCGGTATTTCATCGTTCTCAACCTATGTTAATAATAACTTTAAGCTATCTTACAAAGTGACGGCTATTGTTACCGCTGCATGTTGCGCATTGGTTGCTAATATCGGTTTAACGCAATTGCTGGTAGTGTCTATTCCTATTCTTATTGGTATATACCCAGTGGCGGTTGCGTTGATTGCGTTTAATTTGATGGTGTCTTTGTTTAAACGACCAGAGATGTCAGCGCGATTAATCGTGGGGGTAGCTGCAGCGTTTGGTTTGTTAGATGCGATTAAAGCCGCAGGTGTGAACATGGACGCGTTTAATATTTTGCCTGGGTTCTCGCAAGGCTTTGCATGGCTGCTACCAACCTTAGCGGCGGTAATTGTTAGTGTACTAGCACGCCCAGTAAAAGAGCAGGTAGTCGAAACAGCTTAAGCTACTGAAAGACAATATAGCCGCATTCATTGGGCGGCTATATTGTTAAAGAGCGTTAGTTAACACCGAGTTGCTTTAGCTCTAAGCGTATTTGTTCACACCAACGTTGAATACGACTATCACTGGCGTCATATTGGTTTTCGTCATCTATGGCTAAACCGTAAAAAAATTCACCGTCTTCGGTTAGCGCTTTAGAGGCTTCAAACTCATACCCTTGATTAGGCCAGAAACCGATAAAGTTGGCCCCTGAGGGTGCGAGCTGTTCGAACAGCATGCCCATGGCATCTAAAAACCACTCGCTATAACCCACTTGGTCACCCAAACCGAACAGAGCAATGGTTTTATTTTTTAAATCAAGACTTTCTAGGTTATCCCAGACTGCTTCCCAATCTTCTTGTAATTCGCCATAATCCCAAGTGGAGATCCCAAGAATCAGTAGCGAATACTCGGACATTTTATTTATATCGCAGTCTTTGATGTTAAACATGTCGACCTGGTCTTCGCCAAATTCAGCCTGAATTTTTTCGGCCACTATCTCGGTGTAGCAGGTAGAAGAACCATAGAAAAGGCCAATACGCATGGTTAAACATCCTTTAGGGTTGATAAATTTCGCGGGCAGTGTACCAAAAGCCTTAACTAACACCAATATACAGGCTGTGTTGCTCAGGCTTACAGTGGAACAATATGCCAAATAAACAGATAAGTGACGGCTCTAGCATCCATGTCGATCGCTTTATAGAACAATTGTGGTTTGAACATGGTCTCGCTGACAATACCCTGAATTCTTACCGTAATGATTTGCAACAATTAGCCAGTTTCTTAGCCCTGAAAGATATTAAGCTTGAGCTGGCAACAGCCATAGAACTGCAGAGTTTTATTGCCTCACGCTATGAACTCGGCCAAAAAACAAGCACAGCGGCTAGGCAGCTTTCAAGCTTACGACGTTTTTATCGATTTTTAGTACAGCAGCAATTTAGGGCTGATGATCCGACTGCTTTATTGACCCAGCCCAAATTAGAGAAAAAGTTACCGGGCACATTAAGCGAAGCTGAAGTTGATGCCTTATTGGCTGAGCCGCAGATTGAAGACCCGATCCAGCATCGAGATTTAGCGATGTTGGAAGTGCTGTATGCGACTGGTCTTAGGGTAACAGAATTGGTCAGTTTGCAAATGGAGCAAGTAAGCTTACGTCAGGGCTTAGTGAGAGTCATCGGTAAGGGGGGCAAAGAGCGTTTAGTCCCTTTAGGCGAGCAAGCTGTGGACAGCATAGAGCAATATCTACGTCAGGCTAGGCCGATGCTTCTCAATAGCGAGAGTGATGTATTGTTTCCTAGCTCACGTGGTCGTCAAATGACTAGGCAGACCTTTTGGCATCGAATCAAGCGTTATGCGAGTTTAGCGGGGATTGCGAGTGATATATCCCCCCATACACTGCGTCATGCTTTTGCTACTCACCTATTAAATCACGGTGCAGATTTAAGAGTGGTGCAGATGTTATTAGGACATAGCGACCTATCTACTACCCAAATATATACTCATATCGCAAACCAGCGTTTGCGTTCGGTTTATCAACAGCATCATCCTCGTGCTTAAGCGAGATGAGAATAAGTTTGTAATTAAATTTTGCAATTACATTATAGAGGCGGTAAGTTTTGCAGGGTTTGCACGGTCTGCTTAAACACCCCTAATTCGGAGAAAATTTAATGAGATTATCCAAGGCCTTATTGTTGTCGTTCAGCCTTTTCGGTTTAAGCTTAAATAGCGCGTGGAGCGACGACAGTGCAGAGCTAAGCAGTGAGCAGCAAATTAGTGTGTTGCAACAACAGGTAAAAACCTTAGAAAGCCAGCTTAATACATCTGCAAAGTTGGATAGCAGCAAAACTAAGCACGTCATTGAGGCGCGTCTAGGGGTAAAAGTTGATGCAATAGCCGAAACACCATTAGCGGGCATCTATGAAGTAGCAACTAGCCAAGGTATGTTTTATGTCAGTAATGATGGCCAGTATCTGATTCAAGGTAGCTTGTTTGATTTGGTTAACCGCGTAAATCTAACCGATGCAAGTATGGCTAAAGTTCGGATTAAACAGCTCGCTAGCTTTGAAGACGACATGATTGTGTTTAAAGCTAAAGATGAAAAACACGTGATTACGGTATTTACTGATACTAGCTGTGGCTACTGTCGTAAGCTGCATAACGAATTGTACACCTACAAAGATAAAAACCCTCAAACTAAGAAAATTGAAGAGTTACCCGGTTACACCGATTTAGGCATTACGGTACGTTATTTAGCCTTTCCACGCGGTGGGGTCGATTCACCAGTATATGGTGAAATGCAAAGTGTGTGGTGTGCTGACGATAAAGCGGCTGCCATGAGCTCGGCCAAAAATGGCCGCTCCATTGCCAACGCTAGCTGCAATAATAATGTTATTCAGCAATACCAATTAGGCGAAGCCTTTGGTGTGCGTGGTACCCCTGCCATGGTGTTAGAAGATGGCACCATGCTGCCAGGTGACCGACCTCCTGCAGCACTACTTGACTATTTAAACCAAGGTTAAGCTTTTTTGCTGCTATCAGGCTCCTGCTTTTTGTTATAAAGGGGAGCCTTTTTTATTTCACTTAAATAGAGTAGCCAATTACGTGTTATTACGCCGCCGAGACAATTTCGATACCCAATCACTGCCCGCTGAGTGGCCAGAACTGATTAAACAAGTGTATGTGCGTCGCGGCGTAAAAACAGCCGCCGACGTTGAGCGCCGAGCCCAAGCCTTGCTGCCGTTTCAAGGCTTACAGGGTATGGATGATGCCGTTAATCTACTTATTGATAATTTACAGACAAGAAAAAAAATAGTTATTGTTGGTGACTTCGATGCCGACGGTGCCACCAGTACCGCGGTGTTAATGGCAGGCTTGCCGCAGTTTGGTTTTTGCGGCGTAGATTTTTTAGTGCCCAACCGTTTTGAATATGGCTATGGCTTAAGCCCCGAAATTGTCGAGCTAGCTGCCGCCAAGGGAGCAGAGCTAATTATCACTGTCGATAATGGTATCTCGAGTTTATCTGGGGTTGATAAAGCGCAATCACTGGGGATTCCAGTGTTAATTACCGATCACCATTTACCCGGTGAACAGTTGCCCAAAGCTGCAGCCATTGTTAACCCCAATTTATCTGCTTGTGCTTTTCCTAGCAAAAACCTTGCAGGGGTAGGGGTGGCATTTTATCTGTTAATGGCTTTACGCAGTAAAATGCGTCAGCAAGACTTGTTTGCCAAACAAGGCTTACTAGAGCCTAATATTGCTAGTTTATTGGATCTTGTGGCCCTCGGTACGGTTGCAGATGTGGTGCCGCTAGACAGCAATAATCGCATCTTGGTGCATCAAGGAATACAGCGGATTAGAGCGGGGGCCTGTCGGCCTGGCATTCAAGCATTAATCGAAGTATCGGGCAGAAATAAAGCCAATATGGTGGCCAGTGATTTAGGTTTTGCTATTGGCCCACGCTTAAATGCAGTGGGGCGGCTAGATGACATGAGCTTAGGGATCCACTGTTTACTGAGTGATGACATCCATCACGCCCGTCAATTGGCCAGTGAAATGGATAGTTTAAACAGTGAGCGTAAAGACATAGAACAAAGCATGCAGCAAGAAGCGCAAGTCAGTGTTAGTCAGCTGAGCCTAGATGCTGAAAGCTTGCCTAAGGCGCTGTGTTTGTATCAAGCTGACTGGCATCAAGGCGTAGTGGGGTTGGTGGCTTCTCGAATCAAGGAGCAGCATTATCGGCCGGTATTCGCCTTTGCCGATGGTGATAATGGCGAAGTGAAGGGCTCTGGTCGTTCCGTGGCGGGGGTGCATCTGCGAGATTTATTAGAGCGGATAGATACTCAACACCCAGGCTTAATTAGCAAATTTGGAGGTCATGCCATGGCTGCGGGCTTATCACTACCCCAGTCGCGTTTTGCCGAGTTTAAAGCGTGTTTGGAAGAAACCGCCAAAAGCTTCATTGATGAAGACTGCCTGACTCATACTTTACTGAGTGACGGTGAATTACTCCCTGAGCAACTGGTCTTAGCCTTTGCCGAAATGCTACGCGAATCAGGGCCGTGGGGACAGGGTTTTCCAGAACCCTTGTTTGATGGTTATTTTGAGCTGTGTAGCCAGCGAGTGGTAGGCGAAAAGCATTTAAAGATGAGCGTTAAATTACTAGGCATGAATAATGAAATTGATGCCATTGCCTTTAATGTTGACCGCAATATTTGGCCCAACGCTAGCTTAAAACAGGTGCAGCTAGTGTATAAGTTAGATGTGAATGAGTTTAGAGGTCGCCGCAGTGTGCAGCTAATGGTAGAGCATTTAGCCCCTGCGTAAACTTACTATATTTGGAGAACAGTAGATGTCTGAATCGTTAATTGTTATTTGCCCAAGCTGTAAAGCGGGGAACCGTTTGCCTCTATCACGTATGGGGGAGCAAGCTAAATGTGGTAAATGTAGCCAAGCCTTGTTTAATGGCCAGCCTATTGAGGCTGATGAGGCGAGTTTTGCCCGCCACATTAGCGGTGATTTACCGGTAGTGGTCGATTTTTGGGCACCGTGGTGTGGCCCTTGTAAAAGCATGGCGCCGGCTTACCAGCAAACAGCGGAGCAATTTGCCCATAAAGCGCAGTTTTTAAAAGTGAATACTGAAGAGCAACAAGCGCTAGCGCAGCGCTATCAAATTCGCTCTATCCCTACGTTAATGTGTTTCAAAGGCGGTAAACTACTTGGCCAACAAGCGGGTGCTTTACCTGCACAAGCGATGCAGCAATGGATTGAGCCGTTTATACAGTCTTAAGCGCTAAATGTAGACAAAAATGCCCAAGCTAATTGCTGGGCATTTTTAGGGTTAATCGCGCACTAAGTTTTGTAGGTGGATGATCGCCTTTATCGCATTCTCAAAAGAAAAAACAATATTAGGCTCTGCTAGCTGAAGGCTTTCGAAGTGTTCAGGCTCAATAAGTACGGCTTCGTGTATCGCACCTTGATAATCTATTAAAGCCCAGTCCAATAAACTGTAGGCGCCGGCATAGGCATAAGAAGAACTAATTCTGATGACATTTAGGTTTGCTACCGTGTCATGCTTCACCTTCCAAGTAAATTCACCCACTCGGAAAGCGTCATCACCAACAAGCTCATAGGTGGCGGGTTGAGGTATGATTAGTTGCGCTATCTGGTCGACCGTTTTATCGGTAATTGAGCCTTCAGCAATCAAACTATCCTCGCTATCAACCACGATCAGTGCTTGCGTGGGGACCGATATTACCTTGTAACCAAAGCCTTCAAAGTGCGCGTTGATCCAACTCCAGGAAACGTCTTCAATATTCAGTGCCTTATTTAGTGCGCCGTCTTTTGAAAGGTCAATTTGCTCAGCGTAAAGTTTGAAATTGGTATCGATACTTGCGCTGGTTATAAATAAGTGGTCATCCATTACTTGCATTTGGTCGCTTGAGCTAAGCCAAGACGCGTTATGGACTAGATTCCAAGATGTTCCATTCCAGATGTCTGAGCTAGTTGACTGGGTATAGCTAATCTCTTCTTCGAAGGTGTTATTTTCAGGGGAGTATTTGACTGAGTATGGCTGTGGGTCGTTGGCAAATACATCAATGTTAATGGTATTTTCTTCGAAATGGTTCGCTGCATCGTCGGAGCTGTTAACAATGTAGCTATTTTCCCAGCTTAGTATTTGCTGGTATTGTTCAAGGGTTAACTGACTAGGAGTTAACACCGGGGGATTGGTAGTTGGAGGATCAATAGGGTCTAATTTACTGCCGTCTCCGTTGTCACCACCTCCGCAGCCAGCTAACGATAAACCAAAAGAGAGTGTCAAACAGACTAATAACGTGCGCATCCTATATCCTTATATAATTAAATGACTTCATTGTCACTAACGATAGAGCGCGCAGATAATGACATAAAACATATTAATGTTTAAGTTATATTTTCATCAAGGAATTGTAATTAGGTGCTGTCGGTACAGTTATTTTTCTTTAGTTGTTTTGGGGTCGTTCGAGCTAGCTTTCATTAAGATTAAAGTTAGCATGATTTTACTAGGGACCAGCAACAGTAAGCCCAGACCGATGATTCCGGCGATAATCTGCACGCCTTGTACGCCCATGCTAACGCTAATATCAGTAAACATAGCCAGGCCAACCCCGCCAATAACCAACATTAGCCCAAAGGTCATCACGCTATACAGCACATACTTCCAAGATTGTTGAGTCACCACTAGCTGCCATTTGTCTTAGGTTATGAGTGTATTATTCAGCAGGCCTTGCTTTGCTATATTGCGCTAGCGCAGTTTATTGAAAATCTTTTGCATCGGCCGCTGTAAATGATGCTTTGTCTAGGGTTGTGTCTACAATTGCTTGGTTGTTCCATCTCAGCGAACCTCGCACTAACCAGTGTGAATTAATTAGTGGGGCTTGTGGCATAGAAACAATCACCTGCAGTTCTTGTTGGTCGGCAGTTTTGGTATCAAGTAAAAAACGAGAAGGGCTTAAGGGATGAACGGCAGAAATTAACACTATGCCTTTTATGTAGGCGGGCTGTTGTTTGTTTAACGCGTCCTCAAGTTGTTGTTCATCGACAGTAATAAAAGGGCTATTAGGCGACCATGTATAATAGCAAAAAAGGGCGATCAGTAGCGCCATGACTATCGGGATTCGCTTATCGATATTTTGAGGGTCTTTTGCCAAAATGATCCACCTGTTTGCTGATATTTTCTTAGCCTAACATAAGTGCACTGAGGCTAGAGGGATGTTTAACGTTATTATCCCTATACCTGTGATATAACAGACCTAGTCTGATAATACCCGCTTTGGCTTGCGCTAATTTTTTATCTGTTCTACCGCTGGTTGATTTACTCAATCGCATTCTGCCGGATTAAGTGGCGATAATCAGTACTAAAGTGCGAGGCAATTGAGCCTAAGCTATTGGCATCGGCGTTAATCCTTTTTAGACTCAAGCCACTATTTTTACTTATAGAGACTTCTTATGGATATTAGTTTTGATCATGCCAGTACTTTAATTCAGCAAGCTTTGAGCTTAGCCAGTCAGCAGCAAGTAAATATTGCAGTGGCTGTCGTAGATGCCCACGGCGAATTGGTGAGTTTTGCGCGCATGGATGGGGTCGCTTTTCATGCCGCGGTGTTGGCGCAAAACAAGGCTTACACCTCGGCGCGTGATCGCCAGCCCACGGCAAACTTGGCAGCTTGGGCTCAAGATACAGGTAAAGACCTTGGGTATTGGAGTGATCCCCGTTTTACTGGTATTGCAGGTGGTGTCCCTATTTATTTGCAAGGGCAAGTCGTTGGTGCAATTGGTGTCAGCGGCATGAGTGAGCAAGACGATGCCGCTTTGGCGCAGGCGACTATTGATGCTTTAGCCTAACAGAGTTCAAACTTTACCGATTAGTGTGGATCTTTGGTTTGCGCTATTGAGTTATCTCTCATACTATTTCCCGTCAATCTATTTGACACTACTCAAGCGTGGTTCAGTCTCTCACTGCTTAGCTTGAGGGGAAGGCCCATCTGAAAGCTCAGCTTAACCAATCATCAATTATCCATAGATATGGGGTGATTTGTGAATAGACTGTTTTGCTTAAGCTTAAGCTGAATAGGTTTAGATGCTGCTATTAACAAAGCGGCTAAGGCCATTTGGCTTAATGGCTCCCGCTTATATTTAAGCAGAAGTTAACATTAAGCTTGCTCAGATTGAGTTTTAGTCGCTCAAGTGATAGGGCGAAAATGCTTTTCGAAGCAAAATGAAAAATACAGGGAAGTAATATGAGTGTTGGAATGAACAAGCCTTTGGCTCAATCTATCAAGCTAAGCTTTTTGGCTTTGCCGTTGTTATTGAGTGCCTGTGCTGGCGGTGATGAAGAGTCCGCAGCGTTTGTTTCTGAACCAGCGGTTGTAGCTAAAAGCCTTAGCCTAGATGAAGGTAATACGCACTTAGTTGAGGGCGACACCAGCCAATTACAGATAAATATCGAATATGAGAATGGTACGAGCAAGCGTCTAGCAGCTTCTGACATTAGTTGGGCATGTGACTCATCAGCGGTGAACATAAATAACAAGAGCTTTTTAACGGCTTATGAAGTCGGTGAAGCGACATGTACCGTGACTTGGGAAAAGTTAAACCTAGCGGTAGGTTTTACGGTAAGCGCGGAACAAATTTTGGTGGATTATATCGCCATTTTGCCGCAAGGATCGTTGGTTATGCCTTTGGCTACCAAGCAAAGTATTCAACTTATTGGCTATTTTTCAGATGGCTCAAGTGAAGCATCTCCGAGTGATAGTCAGTTTAGTTGTGATAGCGATGTAGTAAGTGTTGATGCCAAAAATGTACTCACCAGTAACAGTGTCGGGCAGGCAACTTGCACTGCTACGTGGCAAGGAAAGAGCAGCGACTTATTGGTTACTGTGCTTGCGCCATCAGCAGATAACCATAAACTTTCTTTATCTTTTCTCGACCATTTACGTTACTCCGATAAAGATTACAGCCGTTTTTCTGCTTGGGTTGATCAAGCGGTAGCAGGTAACCCCGGTTATGGCTTTTCTCCTGTTGATGCTGTCTATATGTTCTACCTCACTCAAGATAAAAAATATATCGATCTAGCGATTGAGGATGTGGAAGCTCAGGTTGTTGCGGCTGAACAAAAGATGGCCGAGAACGACAAACCAAAAACCAGCTTTGACTCTTACTTATATGTTGGTGATTTCATCTCTGAGTTAGCCTATACCTACGATTATGGTTATGACTTACTCACCGAAAGTCAAAGAACACGTTGGAGAAACTACGCCGAACAAGCTATCTGGAATGTGTGGAATCATAAAGACGCTCAGTGGGCGGGGAACGCTTTCCCATGGAGCGGTTGGGCCACGACTAATCCCGGTAATAACTATCACTTTAGTTTTTTGAAAGCGACCATGACTTGGGCCTTAGTTGATGAAAATGAGACTTGGTTAGCGCTGCTAAACGATGACAAATTACCTAAGTTGGTTGAGTACTTTGCTCAATTTGAAGGAGGAGGTAGCCGAGAGGGCACCGGTTATGGTGTCGCTCAGGGTAAACTATTTGAGCTTTATCTTATCTGGCGTGATTCGGTCGGTGTTGATTTGTCTGCAGAGTCACAGCATACCAAACAGACTATCGATTATTGGATCCATGCTACAACGCCAGGCCTAGAAAACTTTGCGCCAATAGGCGACCAATCTCGAGTCTCATTTCCGGTTTTCTTTGATTACCATGAAAATCTAGTGCACCGTGCGGCATCACTGAACATTGGTAGCGATGAAGCTAAACGTGGTAAGTGGTGGTTAGACAATAATTCTGTAGAGCAAATACGCTACGGCTTTAATTTGCATACCACCTTGTTGCAGCAAGAACTAAATGAGTTAGTCCCCAGTGATTTGATTTACCATGCAACCAGTGCAGGACACATATTTGTTCGCTCTTCTTGGAATGATGATGCGACTTGGTTATCTGCAGTGGCTGGCATCTATGATGAGTCTCATGCTCATCAAGACCAAGGCGCATTTAGCCTGTTCAAAGATGAGTGGTTAGCGGTTACCCAAAATATTTGGTCGCACAGCGGTATTCATCAAGAAAGCGCAGTACACAACATTATACGCTTTGAAGAAGCGGGTGAAATTATTCCCCAAAAACGGGGTACCGAAGCCAGCATGACTTACAGCGTTGATGGCGCAGACACCACCATTAACATGGACCTGAGCCAGATATACCCAGCCTATGACTCGATTACTTCTTGGCAACGAGAAATTCGCTTTAGCGATCGCCAAGTGGTGGTGAGTGACCAATGTGTTGTGGCAAATACTGTCTCTGCTATTTGGCAAATTAATTTGCCAGTAGAGCCAATCGTACAAGCTAATGGTTCGATACTCGCAGGTAACTTATTGATAACTCCAATTAGCCCCGCCAAACCTTTGGTGAATATCGTGAATTGGCAGGACGTGGATGCAAAAGAGTACCTAGAACCACGCTATAAGTTAGAGCTAGAAAGTGCTGACTGTAGCTACCAAGTGCAGTTAGACATAGTCAATTAGTCGCTAACTAAGCAAATCAACTAAAAAGGGAGCTCAGAGAGTTCCCTTTTTTACTTGTGCTTAAAGGCTAAAATAAAACAACAGCAATAGCAGTAAGGCCGCCAGCAATAGCAGATTACCATCGCGTTTTGCTTGTTGTATTTGAGTGGTATCAGTCACTCGCATCGGCGTATGTTTAAGGTAGATAAATTCGATTAGAAACCATGCCATCGGCAACAGCAATAAGGGGTAAGCGCTATTAAGGCGATGCGCTAAATAGCCTGTGGTAACTAGGTTTAGCAAATGAAATGAATATCGAGCTATCGCTCGCCAACCAAAGCGCCTACTGCTGTGTATATAACTGAGTTGGCCACAGTATTTACAACAGCAAGGCGACGCAGAGCCTGACAAATACTTAGACCAAAATTTGATGCCGCACTGTTGGCAAGAGGCACATAAAAACATCCAATACCGCTCACTTTCTCTGTAAACATATAGTCATTAACACTAAAGCTAAGCAAACTGTGACGAACAGTCAAGGGTGTTGTATTTACGCCAAGCTTATCTATTTGTAACCACTTTCTCGCAAACGCTTGTACACGGTATTACGGCTCACACCAAGCTGTTGTGCGGTTTTAGATATGTTGCACGACAGTGATTGGTATAGCGCTACGATGTCATCATTGGTGGCGGTTTTATGAGTGTCTGCCTCATTATTAAGTGGCGCAACCGAAGGAGTAAACGCTTCAACATTCGTGGCTTTGCTGGCTAAATCAGCAAAGAAGTCGTCGGGTAAGTGAGGTAAGTCAATCGCTTGATTGTCTGACATGGCTTGAGCAATTTGAATCACACTGACTAACTGACGAATGTTACCCGGCCAGGGATGCTGACAAAAGCTATGCATTGCCCGCTCGGTGATCAGCGCATCTTGCGGGGATTCGGCGTAGTAATTAAGTAAAAACTGGATCAGGTGTTGGCGGTCACTACGATGGCGTAAGGCTGGCAGTTCGATGTTTAAACCGCTTACTCGGTAATATAAATCTTGGCGAAAACTGCCCGCTTCTACGTCGTCTTTTAGATTGCGGTTGGTGGCCGATACCAGTTTAAAGTCCACTGGATAAGACTCTGTACTGCCTAAGGGATTAACTCGACGCTCTTGTAATACACGCAGTAATCGCGCCTGCACGTTAAGTGGCATGTCGCCAATTTCATCTAAAAATAGGGTGCCTTTGTCGGCCTTGCGAATTAGGCCAATATAGCCCTTGCTGCTAGAACCAGTGAAAGCCCCTTTTTCATAGCCAAATAGTTCTGATTCAACCAATTCTTGCGGAATAGCTGCGCAGTTTACCGTTACCATATTCTGTTTACTGCGTTGACTCGATTGATGTAGCGCTTTGACAAACACTTCTTTACCAACACCGGTTTCTCCGCGAATGAGAATGGGGATGTCTTTGTCTACAATGCGTTTACTTTGCGCGACGGCTTTGGCCATTACCGGGTCACCTAAGCTTAAATCATCTAGCAAGAAGGATTGTTTTTCAGAACGATGTTGCGGCTTGGCGGTCGAGTTACTGTTTAGCAAAGTTCTAAAGTCGAGTACTCGTGGTTTGGCTTGTTTAGGTTTGTGTAAAATACCATGAACTCGGAACTGTTGGCGGGTTAACAAGGGAACTTGAAAGCTCTCCGGTTGGTTAATTAATTGACCAACGCTCACATCAAAAAGCTCACTGATATTCACTAACTTTAAGTCGGTCGCCAATACTAACTCAGCGCGCCGGTTGGCTGAGATAACCAAACCCGTTTCGTCAAAAACGATCAGTGCAGACCACTGGCTATCAATGTTTTCTGGGCTGGTATTAAACCGAAGCAAAAAGTGTTCATTATTGAAATGAGATATAATCAGTTGGTTTTCAACTGCCTGCGACATGATTTTTACCATGCCCAAGGTATGAGACTCGGGTAAGTAGGTATCACTGGATATATCAATCACCCCGACCATCTCCCTATCTACACCGTATATAGGTGCAGCTGAGCCAGTCATAA
Organism: Agarivorans sp. MS3-6; assembly: GCF_054112545.1. Taxonomy (NCBI): domain Bacteria; kingdom Pseudomonadati; phylum Pseudomonadota; class Gammaproteobacteria; order Alteromonadales; family Alteromonadaceae; genus Agarivorans; species Agarivorans sp. MS3-6. The sequence continues at coordinate 3,278,427 of NZ_CM134202.1, forward strand.
AGCGATTAGCGACTAAGAAGTGTTCGTCGTGATGAATTTGTACCACACTACCGGTTTTTATGGCTGTACCAATGGCATTGGTGCCTAACACCGGCTCTTGCCAGCCAGTGCCAGGGGAAAATATCTCGTGGTGTTGTTGTTTAAATCGTTGTTCACCCCAGCTTTTTAGCACGTAACCTTGATGGTCTGCCAGCATCACTTGACTGTTACTATTGGCTAATAAGTTTTCGTAATAGGGCAAGACTTGGTGATGAGTGGTTTCGAGTAATTGATGATGTTGTTCCAGTAAACAAGATAGATCTCCGACAGATTTATGCTCAAGCTCGGGCTCACTGTGATGGGTTAGGCCTGACTCACGGCAGCGCTGCCAAGAATGTTTAATTAAGGCTTCATGCTCCAAATACCACTGCGATTTTTCGCTCATCATCGTCCCTTCATCAGCATCACATCTGCTTGTATGACCTGTATCCGGCCTGAACTTTCGCATACGAACATTAACTGGTCAAAGTTTATTAACAAAATGTTCACATTGATCACGTTTTATGAACATGTTTATTTTCAATAAAAAACGTAAATATTTTAATTTTATTTTAAATCAGTGGTTTAGTTTTATTTGGTGAATGTGGCATGGCTCTAGCAATACCTTTCGTAGATTTGCGTATTTGAACACAGTGCGAACATTGTTCAGCACGAACGTTAAAGGAGAGCCCCCACCCATGTCACTGACATTGGAAAATGTAACAAGGATGGTTGATGGCCAATACTACATAAATAAAGCCAGCCTCAATTTTGAGCCGGGTTCGTTTAATGTATTACTTGGTCGCACCCTGTCGGGTAAAACCAGTTTGATGCGATTAATGGCCGGATTAGATAAACCTAACTCTGGTCGTGTGCTGATGAATGGTTTAGACGTCACTGGCGTGTCGGTACAAGAACGTAACGTATCGATGGTTTATCAGCAGTTCATTAACTACCCCAATATGACGGTGTACGACAATATTGCCTCGCCATTGCGTTTGGCTAAAGAATCAGAAGCCACCATTGAGAAGCGGGTAATGGAAACCGCCGAGATGTTGCGGATTACCGATTATCTGTCACGCTTGCCTTTAGCGCTTTCTGGCGGTCAGCAGCAACGAACCGCGATGGCTCGAGCGTTGGTAAAAGATGCCGATATCATTTTATTTGATGAGCCCTTAGTTAACTTAGATTACAAGCTGCGTGAAGAGTTACGTCAAGAAATGCGAGACTTGTTTGCTCAGCGTAACACCATCGCGATTTACGCGACCACAGAGCCCAACGAAGCCTTAGCGCTGGGTGGCACCACCACCATATTGCATGAGGGCTGTGTGGTGCAAAGTGGTCCCACCGCAGAAACTTATCATTCGCCTTGCAACGTAACAGCCGCCGCGTTGTTTAACGAGCCGCCAATTAATTTGATTAGCGGAAAAATGAGCACCACTGAAGTGACCTTTGATGACAAGGTGCACTTCCCACTAAATGCCGATCTTAAAGCCTTGGGCGAAGGCGATTACCAGTTTGGTATTCGCCCTAGCCATTTAAGCTTACTTCCTAAAAATGATGATGACCTAGAGATTTCAGTGCAGGTGGAACTCGCCGAAATCTCGGGCTCAGAAACCTTCTTACATGTACGTAACGAGCATTTTCAATTAGTGCTGCATCTCTCTGGCGTGCATTCCTACCATGTGGACGAAAAAATTAAAATTTATGTGCCTACCCACAAGCTGCATGTATTTGACCAAGCAGGGCAACTCATTCAGGCCTCGAGCCGCCGCATAGAGGATCATTATCATGGCTGAGATCCAACTCAAATCACTGGCTCACTGCTATGACAAAAATGCCGAGCAGCCGCAATACGCTATACGAGAAATGAACCACGTATGGCACAAAGGTGGAGCTTACGCGCTGTTGGGGCCATCGGGTTGTGGCAAGTCAACCTTGTTAAATATTATTTCAGGTTTGTTAGAGCCATCAGACGGTGAGGTATTGTTTGATGGGGTGCGAGTGAATGACATTCCACCGCAAGAGCGCAACATTGCCCAAGTGTTTCAGTTCCCCGTGGTGTACGACACCATGACGGTATATGACAACCTCGCTTTCCCGCTGCGTAACATGGGCGCGAGTATGGCCAAGGTGCAATCAAAGGTGGGTGAAATTGCCGAAATCCTTGAGCTTACCGCGGTACTCAATAAAAAAGCCGCCAACCTGAGTGCCGATGAAAAACAAAAAGTCTCTATGGGGCGGGGCTTGGTGCGAGATGATGTATCCGCCATTTTGTTTGATGAGCCACTTACGGTTATCGACCCGCATTTAAAATGGAAGCTACGCCGCAAGCTTAAACAAATTCACGAGCAGTTCAACATAACCATGGTCTACGTGACCCACGACCAACTTGAAGCCTCTACCTTCGCCGACAAAATTGCGGTGATGTACAACGGCCAAGTGGTGCAATTTGGCACGCCCCGAGAGCTGTTTGAGCAACCTAACCATACCTTTGTGGGGTATTTCATCGGTAGCCCCGGCATGAACCTGCTGGAGGTTGAGCGTTGCGAGCAAGGTGTGTGTTTTGGCGAGCAAAAGATAGCCCTTAGTCATAATGAGCTGGCCGCGGTTAACGCCACTACCTCAACCAACTTAAAGGTGGGTATTCGCCCCGAGTTTGTGCATGTATGGGACAAACCCAATGGTAATGCATATCAAGCCGAAGTGCTGTTTGTTGAAGATTTAGGTACTTATAAGATCCTCAGTTTACAGCTGGGAGATCAGGTTATTAAGGCTCGCCTGCAAGAAGACCAAAGAGTACCGCAGCAACTTGCTTACATCAGCTTTCCTGAACAATGGCTGATGTTATACATCGACGAATACTTGGTGGCCAAGGAAGATAATCATGATTAAACCCTATACCAATAAGGCGTGGTACTTAGTATTGCCAGTATTTGCTCTGGTGGCCTTTAGCGCCATTATCCCCTTAATGACGGTAGTGAATTACTCCATTCAAGACATTTTTGATGCCAATACGCGTTATTTTGTGGGCACTGAGTGGTACCGAGAAATCCTTAACGATACGCGCTTGCATGATTCACTGTTACGCCAATTTATTTTTTCTGGCTCGGTGCTGTTAATCGAAATTCCTCTAGGTATTTTGGTGGCATTAATGATGCCGGCTCGAGGCCCTGGCTCGGTGGCATGTTTGCTCACATTAGCGCTGCCTTTGCTGGTGCCACTTAACGTGGTGGGCACCATTTGGCAGATCTTTGGTCGAGCAGATATTGGCTTATTTGGTTGGGCGCTTAATAGCTTGGGTATTGACTACAACTATGCCTCTAATCCGATGGATGCGTGGTTTACCGTATTGCTCATGGATGTATGGCACTGGACCTCGCTAGTGGCCTTGCTGTGTTATTCAGGCTTGCGTGCGATTCCTGATGCTTATTATCAAGCGGCCCGTATTGACCGCGCTTCAAACTGGGCTGTATTTCGCTTTATTCAATTACCGAAGCTAAAAAATGTGCTGCTGATTGGTGTACTGCTGCGCTTTATGGACAGCTTCATGATTTATACCGAGCCCTTTGTGCTTACCGGTGGTGGCCCTGGTAACTCAACCACTTTCTTAAGCCAAACCCTAACCAAAATGGCTGTAGGCCAATTTGATATCGGTCCGGCTGGGGCGTTCTCGATCATTTACTTTTTAATCATCTTGTTAGTCAGTTGGCTGTTCTACACCGCCATGACCCATAACGACGGTAAGTAAGCACTAGCGAAAGGATGCAACTATGAATATCAAAAAAACACTGGGAATGAGCCTATACATATTGTTCCTACTGTTACCCATTTATTGGCTAGTGATTATGTCGTTCAAGGGTAATCAAGAAATTTTGGGTGGCTTAAGTTTTTGGCCTGAACATTTCACCGTAGCCAACTACGTGACCATTTTCAGCGATGCCAGCTGGTATATGGGTTACGTTAATTCGATTTACTACGTGTCGCTGAATATGGTGATTACCTTGGCGGTGGCTTTGCCAGCGGCTTATGCCTTTTCGCGATTTCGCTTTATTGGTGATAAGCACTTGTTCTTTTGGCTGCTTACTAACCGTATGGCACCACCGGCGGTATTTTTGCTGCCGTTTTTCCAGCTTTATTCTTCGGTGGGTTTATTCGATACCCACATTGCGGTGGCCTTGGCGCACTGTTTATTTAATGTGCCATTAGCGGTGTGGATTTTGGAAGGATTTATGTCGGGCGTACCCAGAGAAATTGATGAAACCGCCTACATCGACGGTTATAGCTTCCCCCGCTTTTTTGCCAAAATTTTTATCCCGCTTATTCGCTCAGGCATTGGGGTAACGGCCTTCTTCTGCTTCATGTTTAGTTGGGTAGAGTTGCTATTAGCCAGAACCCTTACCTCGGTAGATGCTAAACCGATTGCTGCAGTCATGACCCGCACCGTGAGTGCCTCGGGGATTGATTGGGGCGTATTAGCTGCGGCAGGGGTATTAACCATTTTACCCGGCGTATTGGTTATTTGGTTTGTAAGAAACCATGTGGCAAAAGGTTTTGCCCTCGGACGGGTATAGGAGAAACAACATGAATTGGATGGCATGGACTACTCCATCAGCATTATTTTTTACCGGCATTGGTTGCATTTTATTTGCCATGACCTGCTGGGAATTAAAGAGCCCTTGTGTAGCAAGAAAAGGGTTTTTACCGATCACTACCACCCGTGGTGATCGATTGTTTATTGGTTTATTGACCAGCGCGTTTATTCACCTTGGCTTTATTGGGATGACTGAACTGAGCATCTGGTTGCCGTTTTCGGTAGCGGTGGTGTGGCTGATTATTGTAATGAAATGGGGGTGACCAGCACAAAATTTGAGAGCAAAAAAGGATGTGCGATGGCATAAAAAAATGCCTTAGAAAAACAATATGCACTTTAAAAAAACAAAAGGAATGAAGAAATGCCCTACAACAGAAAATCAGTGTTTAAGCTGGCTCGCCTGAGTGTAGCCATGGTTATTGCCGGATGCAGCAGCTTAGCCCTAGCAGATCAATACAGCGATGCTGCCAAACAATGGGTAGGAGATGAGTTTACGCCTTCAACCTTAAGCCAGCAGCAGCAAATGGATGAGATGGCATGGTTTACCGAAGCGGCAAAACCATTTCGCGGTATGGAAATCAATGTTGCCTCAGAAACCATTACCACCCATGAATATGAAAGTAAGACCTTAGCCAAGGCGTTTTTCGAGATTACTGGGATCAAGGTTAATCATGACTTGATCCAAGAAGGGGACGTGGTAGAAAAACTGCAAACGCAAATGCAGTCGGGTCGTAATATTTATGATGCCTACGTAAACGATTCAGACCTAATTGGTACCCACTTCCGTTACGGTAAAGTGGTACCCATTAGTGATTTTATTAAAGGCGAAGGTAAAGAGGTGACCTTGCCAACCCTAGACTTAGAAGATTTTATTGGTTTGAGCTTTACTACAGGCCCAGACGGAAAAATCTACCAACTGCCAGACCAACAGTTTGCCAACCTTTATTGGTTCCGCGCCGATTGGTTTGAACGTAGCGATCTAAAAGACAAATTCAAAGCCGAGTATGGTTATGAGTTAGGCGTGCCACTTAACTGGTCAGCCTATGAAGACATTGCCGAGTTCTTCTCTGAGAAAGTAAAAACCATTGATGGCGAGCGAGTCTATGGCCACATGGATTACGGTAAAAAAGATCCATCTTTGGGCTGGCGCTTTACCGATGCTTGGTTATCAATGGCGGGTGCCGGCGATAAGGGTATTCCAAATGGTATACCGGTAGACGAGTGGGGTATTCGTGTTGAAGGGTGTAACCCTGTTGGCTCAAGTGTTGAGCGCGGTGGTGCTACCAATGGCCCTGCGGCCGTTTACGCAACATCTAAGTACGTTGAGTGGCTTAAAAAATATGCGCCACCAGAAGCGCCCGGTATGACCTTTGGCGAAGCAGGCCCAGTGCCAGCTCAGGGGGCGATTGCTCAACAAATCTTCTGGTACACCGCCTTTACCGCGGATATGACCAAACCGGGTTTACCGGTGGTGAACGAAGACGGTACGCCAAAATGGCGTATGGCACCTTCGCCACGTGGCCCTTACTGGGAAGAGGGTATGAAGTTGGGGTATCAAGATACCGGCTCGTGGACGTTCTTAAACTCCACTCCGCTAGACAGACGCCAAGCAGCTTGGTTGTATGCGCAGTTTGTGGTGTCTAAATCAGTGTCACTTAAGAAAACTTTAGTGGGCTTAACGCCTATTCGTGAGTCAGATATTAACTCGCAAGCGATGACCGACGCCGCGCCTAAACTAGGTGGTTTGGTCGAGTTTTACCGCAGTGATGCGCGAGTACAATGGACACCCACCGGCACCAACGTACCAGACTATCCAAAACTGGCACAGCTTTGGTGGCAATATGTGGCTGAAGCGGCCAGTGGTGAGAAAACTCCGCAACAAGCAATGGACGGCCTAGCCGCAGCGCAAGACAAAGTGTTAACCCGTTTAGAGCGCAGCGGTGCGCAAGGCGAGTGTGGTCCGAAGCTTAATCCTAAGCAAGACGCCTCTTACTGGCTAAACCAACCTGGCTCACCCAAAGCCAAGCTAGCCAACGAGAAGCCGCAAGGTAAAACTATTGCTTATAAAGATTTAATCGCCCAATAAGCAAGCGTGTAAGTTAAAAGACTCAGCCTTGGCTGGGTCTTTTTGTTAGCCATTTAATAAGAGTGCTAGGTAGCTTGTTGAGAGGGGGTATTAAATCTCTATGCAAAGAAATATAAAGTTACTCTGACACCTTATATCTCTATTCGCGCTTCGAAATGGATGGATTAAGCTTCACCATTCTAAGTGAAACGCCCTGTGCGGAGCCGCATGCGGCTACCCGATTATATTCATATTTTCTGAAATCCAATCAATGACATAAGACTTATCAACTGGACTGTAATAGCTTAAATGTGGAAGACCAACGATAAATGTATCTCTACCACCAATTTGAGCCCTAAACCCCTTACAAACCCACTCGCCATGACCAGCCTTGATTCGAGTCTCTTCGCCGCTAAATAGACTTTTTAGGAAAAAGTAAGGAGAGGCTGATGTCTCTGAGTTACCGAAAGTTAAGATTAGTTTAGGCTTAACAATATCCAGGATATATTCATGAAACCCCCAACAGATACCAGCGAGACCAAAACAAAGTTCATCAGCAGACTTTGATGTTTTAAAGATTAAGTTAGTAGCACAAACATCTCTGGTATCGTAACCAAGATTTTTAATTAACCAACGGATTCTTTTTTGTAGAGGAGCATCGCCCGCAGAGTATAATTTTCGGCCATTCTCCCATGCTTCATCAATGTAAGAGTTTTCATCTCTTGTAAGCATTTTGTCAATATGGTCATTAATTGAGATAAATCCACTACCTCCTGGATTTAAGCCCATTAAGTAAATGTCACCTTTTTTTAACGTTTCGTGAGAGCTATAAATAACCTCACCATCGGAATCTAAAAGGTATTTTAATGTTTCTTTTGCTCGCTGTGGTAATTCTGATTTTTTCACTTAACCTTCCCCGCGAAGCGGTTTATTTAAGGCTGTATTGCTACAGCGTTTTACTATGAGCAAAATGCTCGACTGTCTCAGCTTCATATTTTGCCATTACTTTCCCCCACTTTGTTTCATTTCTAAAGTAAGGCTCTAGTTTCTGAAGGTTGTCCTCGTCACTTGTAATAACCTTAATATTAGGGTCAGCGGGAACCCGAGACTCTACCTCGCATTCAAAAACATCACTGTAAGCTATATTCTGCAAACAAATTTGGAAGTCTCCGAAATACATTAAAGCCTCTTCTGATTGGCGAATAAATGAATCGAGAACTACTTCACGGTTTTCCTCAAACTGAATCGAAATTAACTCATAGTGAATAGCTTGTATGGAAAAGCGAAATGTTCTGAAAAGACTAGGATTTATTATTTCATGGGATTCAATTTTGCTTATTACTGCCAATAGAGAATTACCCATAGTTTCAAGTAATCCAAGGTACTCAGCGTGGTTGGTTTCTGGTTTCAACCCAATAACAGAGTACTTTTTCCCTCTGCCGCTTCTGCTCTTCTTTTTGTACTTTGATTGTATTCGCATGCTGCTGTTTAAGCTGCCTAAATCCAAAGAAAATTGATACTACAGCAACAATAAGAGTAACCGTTAATCCACCAAAATCAGTAGCTAACGTATAACAGTCAACACCACTAATGAACAAGCAACTTTCTACAATTTGGCTTGTACTAGCCATTTAAGCTCCTTTTCATAACGCTAAGTAGGAAGCACGTGCTTCCAATCCCCTTCAATGAGCAGGCTTCCTATCACAGAAAGTGTCACCTAGCGCGAAGTCGTAAGTCTGTTCATGCTCTCTCTTTAACTTATTGTCTACTGTGAGGTTTTCTTTTAATTTTATCAATAGTCAGTGTTCAAATTTTGTAGGCCGTTTTGACAAAAACAGCCTGATAAATGGTGGAGCGGTAGTTAAGTCATAGCGCTTTACTCGCCAAAAAATTGAGAGGACAAAATAGTTTTAGCCTATAAATCACTTTGGGGCATGTGCATGCCAGCGTTCACTTTCCCCCTTTCCTTCATTATCGCCGAGTCGCGCAGGCGCTTGGCGCTGAGCAACGAAGGATAAAGATAATGCAGGGCGACCTTTCTTTTTGCTTCGTTTATCTTTGGTCGCCAAAGAAAAATGACGTCGCCGAGAGGCGAAATCCAATACAGCTGCCAAGGGAAAGCAGCATCAAGTTACCAAGCTTTGGGGCACAAACATGTTAGCGCTAGTTCAACTACCGATAAATACGTCGTATTGAAAACTCAAGGATTTGCTTACTGAATGCTTATAAATACCAAGTAAGTTTAATCATAAATACTGCCGATGTTAGCGCTAGAGATAAATCGTGGGTTTTGCTTTATTCGCTGATGCAAACGCTCTAGTTGGATAGCGTCACTGTATTTGGGGAATACACTCACATCGGCCAGTTGCTGGTGGCTTAATTTGCTCTGTCGCCATTGACTCCATGCCGAGTTAAGCAATAGTCGTTCAGTGTCGCGGATAACGCTTTTCAGCCGATAACGTAAAATAATATTACGCAGTACTCGGCGTAAACTGCGGTTTTGTTGCTTAATGGCCAAGCGATGCAGGTACTCGTAAAACGATAGGTCTTCTTCACTTTTAGGCGCAAGTTGTTTTAAGGCTGCCAGTGACGTCTCTTGCGCAAAGTGGAAGTCGTGGATGTTGTTAAGCTTCATAGCCATATAGGTTCGTTGGCATTTGGCGCAGCATCCGCAGTTACTGCGTGGATCCTTCCAGCATACCCATAAGTTACTTAGCGCCTCTGGCTTGCTTTTAATTACGGCAATTTTGGCGGCGCGGTCAGCCTCTAAACCTAGGTGCAAAATTTGGCATGATTCAGTAGACCAAAGCGGGTCTAGCAAGGGGTGACTATTGGATGGGTGAATGGCGTCGTAGGTTACCGCCCCACTTAAAATCATGCTGTTAGGGTTGAGTAGTAAGCTAACACTGGCTAAAGATGCGCCAAAGTTGGCAAAGCGAGCTAGGCCTGTCCATCCGGTAAATTCTTTTAAATTGCTTTCAACACATATCAGCCGTTTATTGAATAAATCAGCGGTTTTTTGGCAACGGTTTACTAAGTGTTGCCAAGAGGCAAGCGGCATTGAAAAATCAAAACCATTAATCAATACTAGGTTGTCTAGCCTATTGGCATGTTGGATAAGGTTGTAGGTGCCGTCGACCCCACCAGAAAAAAAAGCGCTGTGGCCAAGCTGGGTGGTAGAGGTATGAAAGGCTTGGCTGGTGGCCGATATTTTAATGCGCTTAAAGATGGGGTTCCAAGCGTGCATGATGGTTTGAATGTGTGGCAGCTTTTCTAGCAAGCTTGCCGATACATAATATTGCCGATCAATCTCGATATCTTCGCCTAAAAACATCGCGGGTATGAGTGCTGAGCATAAAAAGGGGCTGGCATCGTTGCAGGCTATTAAGCAGTCGCTACTGGTTTTAAACCACAATGGAAACGGCCCTAACATGGCAGATATTTTCTGGTATTTAGCGTGTTTTTCTAGCTCAAGCTGATGGATGCGCATAGGGCTTAATGCCGTATAACCATTTGTTTAAGTTTGTGGGCATACCCATGTAAAATGAGTTCATCAAATTGGTTTGCAAGCTCCCGTAGTTGGAAGTTTCGTTTTATATGTTCTAAAGCCTTAATCATTACGGTGTCGTTAATGGCTTTGGCTTGCTCTATATTTTCTTCTAAAAATTGCAAGTCGTGCACATTGTAGAGCTTTAAGCCGCTGAGTTTCTGCTTAACCATTTGGTCGGTGAGAGTGGGGAAGGTGTCGGTGTGAATGCCTAAAGTGCGAAGGCTGCTCATGGTTCGTAGGCATTTTTCGCATTCGCCGCAATTGTAGCCATCATCGTGCCAACATACTCGCAAAATGGCCAAGTAATCGGGGTCATTGGCTAAGGTTTTTAATTTATCAATTCTACGAGTATTCGCACCATGATGGATAATGTGGGTATGCTGGTTACTCCAGAGACGATCGGTAATATAGTTTGACCCTTCAGGTATGTTGTTTTGATAGGTTAAGCCTGCCGCAATAAAACACTTCTTAACGCCAAGCGCTAAGGCAATGCTAGATAAACCACCGCCAAAACATACCCCCCAATTAAGTTTGTTTTTATAGCCTAAAAATCTCACATTGGTTTCACAAGGGATCAGTTGCTTGCCTTGTTTTGCTAGGTATTGTTTATTGCAGGCGAATGCTTGTTGGTAAAGCGCATCGCTGTTGAGTTGCATGTCGATACCTTTAGCAAACAGTAAGTAGTCTATCTCTTGTTGTTTTTGCTTGTAGGTGTAGGTGCCATCGATTCCTCCTGAGAAGAAAGAGACCGTATCGTTGCATGTATTGACTTGTTCGCAGGGAGTGCCGCCAATAATGTTTACGGGGTATAAGCGATGGCCTAGATAGGGTTGCCAATGACTAAAAATGCGTTGTAGTTGCTCTAAATTCTCGACAAGTTTGGGAGAATAGTAGGCGCTACTTTCTAGCTCGATGTCTTGATTGTTCGCCATGCTAATCAATAAACTGGCAGCGATGAAGGGGTCGGCACTGTTGGTGAGCGGCACGTTTTCTGGAAACTTATACCACAAGTCAAAGCCGTTACAGTTTGCGCGTAAAATGGAGTAGCCCGAATGCTGCTCTGTGCGAATGGAAGAAATCTTCATGAAGCCCCCTTGCTTAACTGTAAAGCCTAGTGCTTTTAAAGAAAGTTACCAATCTGTTAGCCGAAAAGCCGCGTTAAGGAGGAAAATAAAGTGTTATCAGAGTCTGTTGTTGTTTACAGCTGTCAGGTGATTTTAATCGTCAATCACAAAATATAAATGTCTTCCTTGGTCATCGGCTTTCTTTAGGCGTTAAGAGGTGTGGATTGCTGGGGGCGACAAACCAATGCTGAACCACAGCAATGATTAACAAAAGACATGTTAATCATTATTGGGCAGCAGTGGCAGATTACGACGCAGTGCTTATATATCGTTTAAATAGGCTAAGCAGACCGCGGTGGCACTGGTTCGGTTTTCTACAGCAAGCTTTTGGAACACCGGTTCAAGGTGCTTGTTTACGGTGCGCGGACTCATGGTCAGTATTTGGGCAATTTCTCGATTGGTTTTGCCTTGGGCTAACCAAAATACCACTTCAGACTCTCGCTCGGTTAAGTTAAACCGTTGCCGCAGTGAATCGCGAATGCTCTGTTCGTCGTTATCGACTAAGCGTAATAGATGTTCACCGGGTGACGATTGTCCCAAGTAACGCACTTGCAGAGGCTTAGATATTTTTTTTACAGATAAGAGGCTGTGCTTTTCGGGGGCGTGAGTGAGCCATTGCCTCAGTTGTTGGCAAACTATGTCGGCAGTTTCGCTTGCTTCAAAGTCAACTGAAGAGAGGATTAGTTTGGCCTTCGAACTCGTCCAAATCACTTGCCCTTTGCTACTGAAGGTAAACGTAGCTTGACCCATTTCATCTAGGGCTCCATGGGCACTGCGTGTTAGCCGGGCATTGTGTAAATGCACGGTTATCCGGGCAAACAGCTCATCGAGTTTTATCGGTTTGTGAATATAGTCGACGCCGCCAGATTCTAGGCCTTTGATCACCGACTCGCTGTCGCTCAAACCGGTCATGAACATTACCGGTATATCACTAGAATCACTGTTTTTCTTCAGTAATTGGCAGGCTTCAAAACCGTCCATGTTAGGCATTAATGCGTCCATCAGAATTAAATCTGGATTAATCCGTTGGGTAATATTTAAGGCTTGTTGTCCGTCCATGGCAACCAGTACGGTGTAACCTTGTTCGATTAAGGCGGTGTTTAACATGCCTAAAGATTCGGCAGCGTCGTCGACGACTAAAATAATACCTTTTGAATCTGTTGTACTCATACGGCTAGTACCTTCTTACAAAAATTCTCGATGTTGGTGACGTTATACTGGGCTAAATCTTTTCTTAGCTCGCTGGTAATGTTGACCGCTGTTGAGTCTTGTTCCAGAACATCAAGCAGCTTATCGATGCCTTGAATAAAGCCCAGTTGCGCCATGTCTAATATTTCTTGTAATTGTTGGCGGTGTTGATCGCTTAGCGCAGTCTTAGAGCCTAAAGCTTGATAGTCGCTTGCTTGATGCTGTTTAACTGGGTGGTAGTTCCAGCCAATGGCTAAGGCCTTGGCTATTTTTTCTAACAGCGCATTGTCGCGTATTGGTTTTGCTAAATAGTCATCGTGAAGTGGTCGTGCGTTCGGGCTTGTACTCGGTCCTAACTGAGGTGCTTCGGTCGCATCGGCAGAAACCATAATAATGGGGGTGTTTATTCCCTGTTCACGTAATTTTTCGAGCAGTTGCCAACCATTCATTCCTGGCATGGATATATCAAGTAAAAATAAATCAATGGTTGATTTATCAAGGGTGTTTAAGCAGGCATGAGCGTCGGTCGCCTCGAGCACCACAAAGCCTAAGGGGGAGAGTATTTCGGCCACTAGGCCGCGATGGTTAGGGTCGTCATCCACGACCATTACTGTTTTACTGGAACCATTAATTGAACTAATTCTGGCTTGAGCGGGAGGCTGACAGGTGTCTTTGTCAATGCTAGACAGCATTAAGCTTAATTTGAAGCAACTGCCTTCACCCGGCGTGCTGCTTAAGCTGATATTTCCTCCCATGATGTCAGTGAGCAGTTGGGTGATAGTTAGCCCAAGCCCAGTGCCTGGTAATTGCGGCAAACCGGGTTTACGGACCCGTTCAAAAGGCTTGAAGATCCTATTTTCATCTTCTTGTTCAATGCCCACTCCGCTATCTTGGATAACAAATTCGGCTACTTGGCTACGATAGCCAACACTGAGCGATACACCACCTTGTTGAGTAAACTTCACCGCATTAGAGAGTAAATTTATGAGTATTTGGCGCAGGTGAGTTTCATCAGCGACTACCCAGTGGGGTAAAAATGGGCTTGGCGTATAGCTGAAACTAATGCCTTTTTCCTGAGCTTGCAGGCTAAACATATCGACCAGGTCGTCAATTAACTCGCCAATGGCCACTTGGTCGCGTTGTAGCTCCAATCGGCCCGCTTCAATACGTGATATGTCTAGCAAGCCTTCAATGATGTCGGCTAAGTGCTCGCCACTGCGTTTTATTAGCGATATTTTTGCCGCATGCTCGCTGGATAGCCCGGCTGCTTTTTCTAGTAGCTGGGCATACCCTAATATTGAGTTGAGTGGCGTTCTCAGTTCATGGCTAATACCTGTGAGGTAACGGCTTTTCGCTTGGTTAGCTGATTCAGCAGTATCCTTGGCTTGCTGCAGGGCTTTATCGGTGGCTTCATGGGCCGATATCTCGTGACTCAGCAGTTTAGTTTGGCGCATCGACTCATCTAACGCGAACTGACGGCTGTCGTTAGCTAAAACAAATAGCCACACTAATACCCCAACAATAATCATCAATAAAAAGAATACTTGGCTGAGGGTTGCCGAAATGGCTGCTTTGGTGGTGAGGTCTGTAATAGGAATGCGCAAATAGACTAAGTAAAACAAACCGGCAATCAGTGTGGCTATCAGCCCTAATAGTCCAGAGAATTGTAGTAGCCGGGTATTCATTAAAGACGACACCGCCTTAGGAAGAATAAGCGCCATGAATTGACTGAGTTGCTCACCAAATCGGGCTTTTTCTTTGCACTGATCATGGCAGCGGGCATCCAAGGTGCAGCACAATGAACAGATGGCGCCACCATAAGCGGGGCAACTGGCTAAATCTTCAATCTCGAATTGATTTTGGCATACCGTACATTCGCCTTGGTGTTTAAATTGCAGGCTTGATTCTCGTGCAATGTAGTAGCGACCCTTGGTGGCAATGGCGATCAGTGGCGAGCAGATAAATGCCACCGAGAGGCCGATAAAAGGCGACAAAGCCTGAGCGGTTTCACCTAGGTTTCCGGTATAGCAAACAATGCCAAAAAATGAGGCAATAATCATCGAACCCACCCCCACTGGATTTATGTCGTAGAGGTGTGCACGTTTAAATTCTATGTGCTTGGGGCTATAGCCAAGCGGTTTGTTAATCACTAAATCGGCGACCAGTGCACCTACCCAAGCGACCGCTACATTTGAATAAATTCCTAGTATGTCTTCGATAGCAGAGTAGATCCCCAGCTCCATAATCAGCAAGGCGATGATCACGTTAAAGACTAACCAAACCACTCGGCCGGGGTGGCTATGGGTTAGGCGAGAAAAAAAGTTAGACCAAGCAATAGACCCAGCATAGGCGTTAGTAACATTAATTTTGAGCTGGCAAACCAACACAAATATCCCCGCTAACGACAGAGCAACGATCGGTGATTGGGTCACATAGGAAAAAGCGACTTGGTACATTTGAATAGGATCGCCCGCCACGTCGGCACCCACACCGGCATTAATGGCCAACACCACTAAAAATGAACCCAAGAGTATTTTTATTGCCCCTACGATTATCCAACCAGGGCCTGCACTAAGTAGCGCTACCCACCAGCACGCGCGGTGTTTTTGTTTCTTCTCAGGCATGAACCTTAGGAAGTCGACTTGTTCGCCAATTTGCGCCATCAAGGAGAATAAGACACCTGAGGCTGCACCAAACAAATGCAAATCAAACTGGCCTGGCGAAGCCTCTTGGTGACCTTGGTATTGCAACCAGTTGTCTATTGCGCTTGATTCGTGCCACAGAATAAATATAAAAGGGGCAATCTGCAGAACTAACCATAGCGGTTGGCTCCATAGTTGAAAGCGGCTAATGAAGGTGATCCCATGGGTGACTAAAGGGATCACTACAATAGCGCTGATCAGGTAACCAATACTTAAGGGGATGCCAAATAACAACTCAAGAGCAGAGGCCATGATCGCCGCTTCAATAGCAAAAAATATGAAGGTAAACGAGGCATAAATAAGCGAAGTAATAGTAGAGCCAATATAGCCGAAACCTGCACCACGAGTGAGCAGATCAATATCTACCCCGTAACGCGCCGCATAGTATGAAATTGGTACACCACAGAAAAAGATGATGGCGGATACCACCAGTATCGCCGCGATAGCGTTATTAAAACCAAAGTTGAGCATCAGTGCGCCACCAATGGCTTCTAATGCGAGGAACGAGATAGCGCCTAAGGCGGTATTGGACACTCGGGCTACCGACCATTGCCGCGCACTTTTAGCGGTGAACCTAAGCGCATAATCTTCTAGCGTTTGGTTTGCCACCCAGCGGTTATAGTTTCTCCGTGCTTTGAATACGTGCTGGTCTTTCATCCTTGAAATGCCTTTTCAATGGTTGCCTAGTTACCTTAAGCATTAATCAGGCCGTTGCTACCTGTCTATAATGTTAAAAATGTTATCAAATCAGTTGCTTACGAGATTTTTTATTATCTTTATTATCACTAATTAGTCTTTGCATTAATGGATATCTGACACTAAAGCAATCTCTCCGATTCTGGTATGCGTCAAATGACGTAGGGCGCTAGAGCAATTGGCTCATTTTGCTAGGCGTTTAAGTTTTGCATGATGGTAATCACCAAGTACGGACACTTTGTCTTACAACCTCAGTAGGGATACCACTATGCAAAAACTCAACAAATCAGGCTTAAGCAATTCGCTG
Organism: Agarivorans sp. MS3-6; assembly: GCF_054112545.1. Classification (NCBI taxonomy): domain Bacteria; kingdom Pseudomonadati; phylum Pseudomonadota; class Gammaproteobacteria; order Alteromonadales; family Alteromonadaceae; genus Agarivorans; species Agarivorans sp. MS3-6. The sequence goes on from NZ_CM134202.1 coordinate 3,294,671, forward strand.
CGCCGCCAAATTTTAAAGGGAATGATGGCATTGCCTGCTGCCATGCTGGTTTCGCAGCTCAGTTTTGCGGCTGCTTTAAGTACTGCAGAAGTGAATACCACCGGACTAGCAGTGACTGACGATACCGTTAAAGTGGGTATCCTGCACTCGGTAACCGGCACCATGGCGATTAGTGAAACAGGCTCGGTGCAAGCAGAAATGTTAGCCATTGAGCAAATCAACGCAATGGGAGGCGTGTTAGGCCGTCAGATTGAATATGTGCAAGAAGATGGCGCCAGTGATTGGCCGACCTTTGCTGAAAAATCTAAAAAATTGTTAGTTAAAGACAAGGCCGCAGCCGTTTTTGGTTGTTGGACATCAGCCTCTCGTAAAGCGGTATTACCCGTGTTTGAACAGTATAACGGTATGTTGTACTACCCGACTTTTTATGAAGGTTTGGAGCAATCACCTAACGTTATTTACACCGGCCAAGAAGCTACTCAGCAAATTATTGCAGGTATTGATTGGGTAACAAAAACCAAAGGCGCAAAAAGTTTCTTCCTACTGGGCTCTGATTATATTTGGCCACGTACCTCTAACAAAATTGCCCGCAAGCATATTGAAAAATTGGGTTTGAAAGTCGTGGGCGAAGAGTACTACCCGCTTGGACATACCCAGTTTAACTCGGTAATTAACAAAATTAAGCTGAAAAAACCTGATGTGATTTACGCCATTGTAGTGGGGGGGTCTAACGTTGCCTTCTACAAGCAGCTTAAAGCCGCAGGCATTGACATGACTAAGGAAAAACCACTGGTACTCACCATTTCAGTGACTGAAGACGAAATCTTAGGTATTGGCGGTGAAAACATCCAAGGTGCTTACGCAGCGATGAAGTACTTCCAAAGCTTAACTAACCAAAATAACGAAGAGTTCGTAGCTGCCTTTAAGAAACGTTGGGGCGACGACATTGTGATTGGTGATGTAACTCAAGCGGCTTACTTAGGCCCTTGGTTATGGAAGGCAGCAGTAGAAAAAGCCGGTTCATTCGACATTGATAAAGTACGCGCAGCGTCTCCTGGTTTAGAGTTAAAAACCGCTCCAGAAGGTTACGTACGAGTACATGAAAACCATCACTTATGGTCAAAAACTCGAATTGGCCACGCTAAAGCCGATGGTCAGTACGAAATCGTCTATGAAACTGAAGAACTGATTGAGCCTAATCCATTCCCGAAAGGTTACCAATAAGCAATCGTAGTGGCCTGCACTCGCAGGCCACGCTCTCTTTTCGCTTAATTTCATGAGGGATTTGAAATGTTTGCCGATTATACCAGTACAGAGCTTACCGCTATTTTTGCTATGCAGGGATTTGCCGGTCTTATCTTGTTTTCTGTTTTTGTTCTTATGGCGTTAGGGCTTGCCATCATATTCGGCCAAATGGGTGTGATAAACATGGCGCATGGCGAGTTTATGATATTAGGCGCCTATATCACCTACTTATGCTCTCAATTATTTAGTAATTATATGCCCGGTTTGTTTGATGGTTACTTTTTTGTAGCCATGATTTTGGCCTTCTTTGTCACCGGAGCCTTAGGAGCGCTGGTTGAATGGGCAATGATTCGCCACCTTTACAAACGCCCATTAGATACCTTACTAGCCACCTGGGGTTTGAGCCTCATTCTACAGCAGCTTTATCGTACCGTATTTGGCGCGCGTGAAGTTGGCGTAAGCCTACCGGATTGGTTGATGGGGTCGTACGCCATTACAGACATTATCGAAGTGCCAATAAACGGCATATTTGTGATGGGACTAACCATTGTTATTACCTTTGGCGTTTACCTGTTAATGCAAAAGTCACGCTTAGGTAAACAAACTCGTGCAGTTGTGCAAAACCGCGCAATGGCCGGGGCTGTCGGAATTAATACCGAACGTGTAGACCGCTATACCTTTGCGCTAGGTTGTGGCATCGCTGGGGTGGCCGGTTCTGCTTTCACCATGGTGGGGTCGACCGGACCAACTGCTGGCCAGCTATACATTGTGGATACTTTCTTAGTGGTGGTATTTGGCGGTGCATCTAGTTTATTAGGCACCGTAGCGTCAGCGTTCACCATTTCTCAGGCGCAATCCACCATGGAGTTTTTCCTCAGTGGTTCTATGGCCAAAGTACTGACCTTGTTAACCGTTGTGGGCATCTTAATGTTGCGCCCTCAGGGTTTGTTCTCATTAAAAATACGTCGATAGGGAGAGCTATTTATGTTGTTAACTCAAATACGTGCCCAATCAAATAAAGTGCTCGCCAGTAATGACCTTTGGAAGTACTTGCTATTAGCGGCGACCCTGTTTGTGGTGCTGCCATTAGCCTTAGATATATTTCGTTTAAACCTCATCGGCAAATACCTTACTTACGCATTTGTCGCCTTAGGCCTAGTGCTATGTTGGGGCTGTGGCGGAATTTTAAGCCTAGGACAAGGGGTATTCTTTGGCCTAGGTGGTTATTGCATGGCAATGTTTCTTAAATTAGAAGCCTCTAGCCCTGAAGCTACTGCGATTCAGTCTACACCGGGTATTCCTGATTTCATGGATTGGAACCAGCTAAGCGAACTGCCGTGGTTTTGGCAGCCATTCCATAGCTTCGGTTTTACCCTGTTCGCGGTGATTGCAGTGCCCGTTATATTTGCCTTTATTATTGGTATTGCGATGTTTACCCGTCGCGTTGGCGGTGTATATTTTGCAATTATTACCCAGGCCATCGCTGCCATTTTGACTATCTTGATTATTGGTCAGCAAGGGTATACCGGTGGTGTTAATGGTATTACCGATTTACGTACCCTGATGGGCTGGGACATTCGTAGTGAGTCTGCCCAATACATATTGTATTTCATTAACGCTTGTTTGCTGTTCACCTGCTTGTTTATTGGGCTGTACGTTAAGAAATGTAAGTTAGGCCGTTTACTGGTCGCCATGCGTGAGAAAGAAGATCGGGTAAGGTTCTCTGGTTATAACGTGGCAAGCTTCAAAATTTTCATCTTTTGTTTAGCTGCTGCCTTTTCGGCAATTGGCGGTGCCATGTTCACCTTACAAGTGGGCTTTATGTCGCCATCATTTGTTGGGATTGTACCATCCATTGAAATGGTCATCTTCTGTGCGGTCGGTGGGCGCTTATCACTACTGGGAGCCATTTACGGCACCTTAGTGGTTAATTTAGCCAAGACCAGCTTTTCTGAATCCTTTCCTGAGCTGTGGCTATTTGCCATGGGAGCCTTGTTTATTGGCGTAGTGATGGCTTTTCCTGATGGCTTAGCCGGACTTTATCAAACCTACATTCAACCTTGGTTTAAGCACTTCATTAATCGCGACAAAGTGGGGTTGAAACCGCCTACAGCGACCTTGGATGCAACACCACCTGCGCCAAGTGCTGAACCCGCTTCAACCACGGGGAGTTATCAAAATGCCTCAGCCTAAACAAAAAACCAATAGTAAAGATTTTGTATTGAGTATTGAAGATCTCACTGTGTCTTTCGACGGATTTAAAGCGGTAGACAATCTGTCTTTATATGTTGAGGAGCAAGAGATTAGAGTAATTATTGGGCCCAATGGTGCCGGTAAAACAACAGTACTGGATTTGATCTGTGGTCGAACTAAAGCAACCACTGGCTCAATAAAATTTAAGCAAAAAGAGCTAACCAAGCTTAAAGAACACCAAATTGTTCATGCAGGAGTAGGGCGCAAATTTCAAACCCCGTCTATTTACGAAGACTTGAGTGTGTTTGAAAACCTAGAAATTTCTTACCCCAAAGGGCGTAACGTCTGGGGCGCATTAACCTTTGTGCGTGACCAAGCAGTCAAAGACAAAGTGCTTGAGATTGCTGAAATGGTGTTTCTTAGTGACAAGTTACACGAGTCGGCCGATTTACTCAGCCACGGTCAAAAACAGTGGTTAGAGATAGGCATGTTGCTGATTCAAGACCCTGAACTATTGATGTTAGACGAACCGGTTGCGGGGATGTCGGTGGCCGAGCGCAAACAAACCGCCTCATTATTGCAGCGTATTACTAAAGACCGTTCGGTATTGGTGATAGAGCACGATATGCAATTTGTTGAAGACATTGCTGATCGGGTAACGGTATTACACCAAGGCAAGGTGTTGTCTGAAGGCTCGATGCAGCGGGTGAAGAACGACCCTAAAGTGGTCGAAGTTTACCTAGGACATTAAGGAGAGAGTGAATGCTTGAAATAACTGATTACCACGTGGCCTATGGCCAAAGTGAAGTGATATCGGGGATGAACTTTAGCCTAGAAAAGAACGAAATCGTGGCGATTTTGGGGCGCAATGGCATGGGTAAAACTACCTTGATGAAATCGCTAATTGGCATGATTGGCAGCCGAAGTGGCGAAGTGAAGCTAGATGGTAAGGAACTGAGTGGCCAAAAAAGTCATCAGCGAGTGGCCTCTGGCTTGGGCTTTGTGCCCCAGGGGCGGATGATTTTTTCTACCATGACGGTGCAAGAGAATATCGAAACGGGGTTAACCAGTGTTGGTAAAAGCAGTGTGCCCGATGACCTTTACAGCATCTTTCCGGTGTTATGGGAAATGCGCCATCGACGCGGTGGCAATTTGTCTGGAGGGCAGCAGCAACAATTAGCCATAGCCCGAGCCTTGGCCAGTAACCCAAGTGTGCTGCTACTGGATGAACCTACCGAAGGTATCCAACCCTCCATTATCAAGGACATGGCCAAAACCCTTAAACAAATTCGCGATCAGCGTGGGCTATCGATAGTGGTGTCTGAGCAGGTATTAAGTTTTGCGCTTGATGTTGCAGATCGCATTGTAGTGATAGAGAAAGGCAAAATTGTGCACGACGTAAAGCGTGACGAAGTAGATGAGCAACAAGTTGCCGCCTATTTGTCTGTGTAACGGGCTATTAGGCGTAGTTTATATTCAAGGAGAATAATCATGGCAGAAACAATAATTAAAGTGGACTTAAAACAATCGGCATACGATAACGAAAAATTGCATAATCGTTGGCATCCCGATATTCCTATGGCGGCTACAGTAAAGCCGGGCGATGACTTTATTCTGGAGTGTATCGACTGGACTGGTGGCCAAATCAAAAACAATGATGACGCTTCGGATGTGCGCGATGTTGATTTATCTCAAGTACACTTTTTAACTGGACCTGTCGGTGTAGAAGGGGCAGAACCCGGTGATTTGTTAGTGGTTGATATACTAGATATTGGCACGTTTGATGATTCACAGTGGGGCTTTAATGGCTTCTTTTCTAAACAAAATGGTGGCGGGTTTTTAGATGAACACTTCCCCGAAGCGCAAAAGTCGATTTGGGACTTTAACGGCATGTTTACCAAGTCTAGGCATATCCCTGGGGTAGAGTTTGCAGGCTTGATACACCCCGGTCTGATTGGCTGTTTGCCCGACAAAAAAATGTTGGATGAATGGAATCGCCGCGAAAAAGAGTTATTTGATACCAATCCTGAGCGGGTGCCAATGTTAGCCGCCTTGCCTTATGCGCCTACTGCTCACATGGGACAAATGAAGCCTGATGAGGCTAAAGTAGCGGCCGAAGAAGGCGCTAGAACCGTGCCACCACGTGAACACGGCGGCAACTGTGACATTAAAGACTTATCGCGCGGTTCGAAAATCTATTTCCCTGTTTATGTTAAAGATGCGGGCTTGTCTGTAGGCGATTTACACTTTAGCCAAGGCGACGGCGAGATCACCTTCTGTGGTGCAATTGAAATGGCCGGATGGATCCATTTACGCGTTAATTTAATTAAAGATGGCATGTCCAAGTACGCGATTAAAAATCCCATTTTCAAACCGAGTCCAATTACTCCGCGTTACGACGATTACTTGATCTTTGAAGGTATCTCAGTGGATGAACATGGCAAACAGCATTATTTGGATGCCAACGTGGCTTATCGACAAGCGTGTTTGAATGCCATTGAATACCTCAAAAAGTTTGGTTACAGCGGAGCGCAAGCCTACTCATTGTTGGGAACCGCGCCAGTGCAAGGGCATCTTAGTGGGGTAGTCGATGTGCCGAACTCCTGTGCCACTTTATGGTTACCTACCGACATATTTGAGTTTGATATTAAACCCAATGCTGATGGTCCCACTAAATACTTAGATGGCAGCATCGATATGCCCTTAGCGCCAGACCTAGATAAGTAAGGAGCACTTATGCCTGTTTATGACTATAAATGTGCCGATCATGGTTTGTTCTATGAACTGGCGGCGATGGACGACAGCGCTAAGCCGGCCGAATGTCCGCAGTGTGCGGCCCTTTGTGCACGAGTGATTGTTCTACCGCCATCAGTATTAGATATGGCGGCAGAAACTAAACAAGCCATCGAGCGCAATGAAAAAGCACGTCACGAGCCGCAGCACTCTACCAGTGATACTCGGGCAGAGAATGCTGAGAAGCTTAAGAAAGGGTGCGGTTGTACTCATACCAAGCGAGGTGGGTCTAAGCTGCTCTATACGGCTAGCGGTGAGAAGATGTTCCCATCAATGCGACCTTGGATGATTAGCCACTAGAACAGTAGGTCGTCGTATACAAAAGTAGGCCTTGGCCTACTTTTTTTATGGCCTTATTTAAACATGGCTAAGTTAAGCGGCACGGCTTCACCCAACCAATAAGCGTGCTCGGTGTGGTCTTTTAAATCATCACCGGTTTGACCATGTACCAATATAGTCAAACCTTGTCGCTGGGCATCTAAGTAAGCAATTAGCCTATCAAAGTGCTGGTGGTTGAAGCTGATTTGGCAGCTCCAGCGCGGGTGAGGCCCCACTTCAGTTTGGTGTAGACGGCCTATTTTTAATTTGAACCGATCTGCTACTTCGAGACATAGGTGTTGAGCTATGTTGAGCGTATTTGCGTCATAGTAAATATGCGCGTGGTAATGTTGGTAAAGGTTCTGGGGGTAAGTATTCACTTTAGGAGCTCCTAGCAGGGCAGTGATAGAGCGTTCGCTTTTTTGTGTGGTTGATTTATACTAGCGAGCATTAATGGCCATAGGGGCCGTTTGATAGTCATTATGAGGGGTTTTATGGCTAAGAAACAAGTCACACCGTCGGTGCTGGTGCATGACCATGGTCGCGGACAAATTAACGACAACGCGATAAAAGCTTTGGTCACCAGTTCGCTGTTTAAAAGCAAAGTGGAACGGCCGAAAAAAGGTAAAGGTTCATATAATAGAAAGGGGCATAAGCTGAAGGGCAATGCCCCTTTCGACATCTTGGCGTTCAGATTTATTTAAACGCCTGTTAATAGGCTTTGTAGCTGTTTAAGTGAACTCACTTCATGATGAGGCTCGATTCCTTCAGGTTTGGCTTGCCCATGGCGATTCAGCCAGCAAGTATCAATACCCGCGTTAATCCCACCTTGAATATCCGAATGCGGATTATCACCGACCATTAAAATAGCGTCTTTTGCAGGATATTGCATGTGCTTAAAAGCATGCTCAAAAATCGCTACATGTGGCTTAGCAACACCGACTTGTTCTGATATTACCAGCGGGAAGAAATAATCTTTTAAGCCTGTGCGCTCCAAGCGAATGGTTTGTAAGGCAGTAAAACCGTTAGTGATAATGCCCATATTCACCTTTCCTAATAAGGCGTCTACCAAATCTTTGGCTCCCGGTAGCAGGCGACATATTTCGGCCATAGCGCTTAAAAATGCACTGTTTAATTGCTGAGGGTGAATATTTAACTTGCGAGCCCAATGGCTAAAGCGTTGTTGTTGTAGGTCAGTGGCCGAAATTTTACCCGCTTGATAGTCAACCCAAAGCGGTAAATTTTTGGTTTGGTAAACATGATAGTCTTGCTCACTAAAGTCGACGTTATAACGAGAAAACATTAATTTGAGCCCCGCAAAGGCGTCAAAATCAAACAATGTCTCGTCAGCATCAAACAGTACCCATTGATACCTCATCTAACCCTACCTAAGTGTATGTATAAGAAGCCTATCATGGTGGGGCAAGCGATGAAGCTTGTCAAAGTGACTTAATCGTTATCTGGTATTAAGGCATTGGCGATTAGGCTCTTTCTGTTTAACTAAATGTTTGACCTTATTATTGTTGAGTCTCGAGTTCTGACTGACACCTTGCTTGGTGAGCAATTGAACTCGCTTGTAGCGCTTGCAATTAACCAAGAAAGGAGTACAATTCCGCGGCTTCAATTAGCGGGGATCCCATTTAGGGACCTTACATTTTATAAACTAGTATGAGGACGATATGGTTACCATTCGTTTGCAACGTGGCGGCGCAAAAAAGCGTCCATTCTATCAAGTAGTTGTTACTGATAGCCGTAATTCACGTGACGGTCGCTTCATTGAAAAATTAGGTTTTTTCAATCCGATAGCTCGTGGTCAAGAAGAGCGTATTCGCTTGGAACAAGACCGCATTGATCACTGGGTTAGCCAAGGCGCTGCGGTTTCTAACCGTGTAGCTAAGCTAATCAAAGACTCTAAAGCAGCATAATTCAGTTTTTTTGGTGGAGTTAAGATGAGCAATACAGAACAGCCCATCGTTATAGGTCGCTTAGGTGCCGTATACGGTATTAAAGGTTGGCTTAAAGTTAACTCGTTCACTGAAGACGCAGAAGCTGTATTTAACTATCAGCCTTGGTTGATAGGTCGTTCTGGCGAATATACTTCAATTGAAGTGACAGAATGGCGGCGACACAGCAAATCTTTCATCGTTAAGCTTGCGGGCTTTGATGTAAGAGAACAAGCTCAAAGTTTGACCGGAATGGATATTGCGGCTTTGCCGGACGTTCTACCGGAGCTGGCTGATGATGAATATTACTGGCGTGATCTAATGAACATGCAAGTGGTTAATCGCAGTGGCTATAACTTCGGACATGTAACCGATTTAATGGAAACAGGTTCTAATGATGTCTTGGTTGTGAAAGCCAATTTGAAAGATGCCTTTGGCAAAAAGGAACGGTTAATTCCGTTCATAGAGTCTCAGATAATTGATAACGTCGATCGCGAGTCTCAAACTATTACTGTTGATTGGGATCCTAGTTTTTAGGTTCCTTTATGGCTGAACAGAGACCACAATTGTGGGTGGGAATAGTCAGTCTATTTCCTGAAATGTTTAATGCTATAAGCGAGTATGGTGTAACTGGGCGTGCGGTAAAACGCGGCTTAATAAAGATTGAGTGTTGGAATCCTCGTGATTTCACTCATGATCGTCACCGTACGGTGGACGACCGGCCTTACGGCGGTGGCCCTGGTATGTTAATGATGGTGCAGCCCTTACGGGATGCTATTCATGCTGCCAAACAGGCTGCTGGTGATGGGGTTAAGGTGATTTACATGTCACCGCAAGGGCGTACCTTGAAGCAAGATGGAGTAATGGAGTTAGCTCAACAGCAAAAGCTGATTATAGTTGCTGGTCGCTATGAAGGCATTGATGAACGCTTGATTCAAGCTGAAGTTGATGAAGAATGGTCGATTGGGGATTATGTGTTAAGTGGTGGTGAGCTGCCAGCAATGAATATGATAGACGCCGTCTCACGGTTAATTCCGGGAGTTCTGGGGGATAAAGCTTCAGCTGAGCAGGATTCATTCTCTGATGGATTATTGGATTGTCCACACTATACTCGTCCAGAGGTTTTGGATGGGCAAGCAGTGCCCCAGGTATTGCTAAGTGGTAACCATAAAAAAATCGATGAATGGCGCTATAAACAGGCACTTGGGCGAACCTACTTGAGGCGACCGGAGTTATTGGAGAATCTAGCTCTGACTGACAAGCAAGAAAAGATTCTTGCTGAGTTCATCCAAGAGCAAACGCCCTTGGATAATAAATAAAGATTCAGTTAATTCTAGGAAATAGTAATGAGCAATATCATTAAACAGCTCGAAGAAGAGCAATTGAAGCAAGACGTACCTGCGTTCGCCCCTGGTGACACAGTAGTCGTTCAAGTTAAAGTAAAAGAAGGTAACCGTGAGCGTTTACAAGCGTTTGAAGGTGTAGTAATTGCTAAGCGTAACCGCGGTTTACACTCTGCATTTACTGTACGTAAAATCTCAAACGGTGAAGGCGTTGAGCGTGCATTCCAAACTCACAGCCCGATAGTTGACAGCATTACTGTTAAGCGTCGTGGTGACGTTCGACGTGCTAAGCTTTACTACTTGCGTGAACTTTCTGGTAAGAAAGCACGTATTAAAGAAAAGTTGGCGACTAAATAAGTCTACTTCTTCGAGAATAAAAAGCCCGCTAATGCGGGCTTTTTTTATGTTCGTTAAAAGGTTTAGGCGACAACTTGTAATACTGAGTTTTCGCCATCAACACCATTGGCTTCGTAACTGTCGGCCACCCAGTCATTATCGTAAGCTTCTGTACCATCACTTAGGCATAACTTGTATTTGAACTGGTAACTGGTCTGCTGGTCGGTTGGCACGTTTACTACCACCTTGAACTTACCGTTTTTTAGTTTGGTTAGTTCGATAGGCTCCCATTGATTAAACTCTGCCAGCAAGAAAATTTGCTGAGCGTCTTGGCTGGCTACTTTTTCAATTTCAAAGGTAACTTTTACTTCAGGCTTCGATTTAAGATACTGTTTTTTTAACGGCATGGTGTCTCCTCCCAGAGATATTGTAAATCCGTATACAATGTGACCAAGTTGATTCTTTCAAAAAAGTGAGAGCTAGGTCAACTGTTGATTAATATTTTTACAGTTGAAAGTGCTGCTTAAGTATCTGCCCAGTGAAAATGGTTTTTAGATAATAACCCCTTGGTAGTGTTTCAATTAGCCCTCCATTGGGGCCTATTGCAGCAGTGCGAGCCTTGTTATTAGCGGCCTTAGGACGTAATTGCAGTACTTGTCCGTGGCGGGCTGTTATTTGATCTATTTGGCCAAAAGTGATCATTTCCATCAATTCTTCCCAATCTGATCGGAGCAGTTGCTCTTGCTCGACATTTGGGCTCCATAGGATCGGATTTGCCACAATGCGTTGATCGATAGGGATCTCTCGCTCCGCTAATATTGGGATCCACAATACCCGCGAAAGCTTATTGTATACATTGCTGTTGTGCCAAGTTAACCCTGCAACATTGGTGAGGGGGGTAATACATACATAGGTGCTTTCTAGTGGCTTGCCCTTTGAGTCAATAGGGATTGTTTTCAGCTCTATGCCTAGTTCAGGAAAATCTTGAATAGGTTTACTGCCAGCGCTTGCGCCTAAGCACCATTCAATCAGTTGACCTCCCCAGCCTTTTTCGCGCTTAAAATCAGCGGGCACCTTAAAGCCTTGTTGTTGCGCTAGTTCTCCTAGAGTTAATCCAGCTAAAGATTGCGCGCGTTGATAGAGTTCGGCTTCACTATTAGGTTTATTTGTCATGCTTAATTCAAGCTTGCTAAAAATACTATTGTATAGAAGCTAGTCAGTAATTGCAGTACCAAGAATAAAGCCTGTTTTTCTTTGTTAAGTTGTTGAATTAAATAGCTTTAGTGCTTTTTGTTCGTGGCGTTGACTTGAATGATGACAGTTATTCATGGCTATCTATGAGTTACGCACAGGTTTATGCACATAATCTTTGGATAACTATGGCTAATTGTTATTAACTTGGTTTTTATTAACAGCTAAGGCTGATTTAACTAAGAATGACGATAATTGAAACAGAATTTTAAGACTAAATGCTGTTAGTTCTAGATTGTTTGTTTTTTAAGCGTTTAAACTTATGTACAAGTCTAAGCCTGTATTATTTAATGCTAACAGTTGGTGGTTGTATTTAACCTTTTGTATTTAATAGTTTTTATTGTATTTTCCTTTGTTGGTTTTAGAGGCTTAGTTACTTGTTTGTAGTCGTTACTGGCTTTTACCCCAAGTTATCCACAGCCTTTCTCACAGATAAATCGAATAACTTCACTAAACCTTTGTTATTACAATTTAACGCCTTTGTGATTGCTGTATTTGCCGCGCTAGACGATCTGTGAAAGAATCAGTTTATCTATAGTTTTTTAGCTGAAGGTTGTTTCAGTGATTGATGGGGATGGTTATCGTCCCAACGTTGGCATCGTTATTTGTAATCAGCGTGGTCAGGTATTGTGGGCACGTCGATATGGTCAACATTCATGGCAGTTTCCTCAAGGTGGTGTAGATGAGGGTGAATCTGCTGAACAAGCGATGTATCGTGAGTTACATGAAGAGGTCGGCTTGTTGCCGCAAGATGTAAAAATTCTAGCAACAACCAGACATTGGCTACGTTATAAATTACCGAAACGCCTAATTCGTTGGGATAGTCCGCCGGTTTGTATCGGACAAAAACAAAAATGGTTTTTACTGCGTTTAGTGGGTAAAGAATCGAGTATTAAATTTGATTGTTGTGGTCATCCAGAATTTGATGATTGGCGCTGGGTAAGTTTTTGGTATCCGGTTCGGCAGGTGGTGTCGTTTAAACGCGAAGTGTATCGCAGAGCGTTAAAAGAATTTGTGAATATCGCTATGCCTTATACACGACCTGAAAGAACGCCACCAAAGGACAAAAGACGACGTTTTAAGAAACGCAAAGGAGCTTAACGAGTGCTAGGAGAGTTACGAGCCATTGTTGAACAGGTAAGCAATGCCGATACTCTCGACGGTGCTCTGGCGATCCTTGTAGAGGAAATACGTTTTACTATGCAAACTGATTGCTGCTCAGTTTATGTTACAGATGAGCAGCAACAAAACTTGGTGTTACGGGCTACCGACGGCTTAGCATTGGAAGCTGTTGGGAAAGCGTTTGTGCCGCTCGGAGAAGGCGTTGTTGGCCAGGTCGCTGTTCGCGAAGAGCCGATAAACTTAGCTGATGCTCGATTAAACCCGCATTTCAAATATCTTCCGGAAACCGCTGAAGACGGTTTTTTCTCATTTCTTGGTACTCCGATCACCCACCAGCGCAAAGTACTGGGCGTATTGGTGGTGCAACAGTCTGAAACTCGAAGTTTTGACCAAAGTGAAGAATCATTTTTAGTGACTTTAGCCGCCCATCTGGCGGGGGTGTTAGCCAATACTGATATTCAAGCAGTCCTTAGTGAACCAACTAAACACAAGTGGACTCACGCCATTAAGGCGGGATCTAGCTCTAGTGGAATTGCGATTGCTAAAGCGTGGATAAATCGCTCTACTGCTGCTTTAGAGCAACAACAAGTAGACGTGTGTGATGATATTCCCCATCAAATAGAGCGCTTCAATTCAGCGCTTATTGTCACCCGTGAAGAGTTTCATAGTCTTGCCATTAAATTGTCCGAACAATTACCTAAAGACGTAGCGTCTATTTTTGATGTTTATCAGCATATGCTCGCTGATGCGAGTTTGGCCGGCGATATTCGCAACAAAATTGAAGAAGGTTATCAGGCGGAAGGGGCTTTACGCTTAGTGATTGAACACTATGTTAAGCAGTTTCAAGAAATGAATGACCCTTATTTAAAAGAGCGTGCGGTAGATGTTAAAGATGTTGGTTTACGCTTATTACACGCTTTAGAACTTGGCCCAGATGTCGAGTTATTACCCACCGAGCCGGTTATTGTTGTGGCCGAAGAAGTCACTGCCACCATGTTTGCACAGATACCTCGGCAACTTTTAGCCGGTGTTGTGTCTCAACGGGGGGCCGCTAATTCTCATGCGGCTATTTTGGCCCGAGCCATGGGGATCCCTGCATTAATGGGGTTAAGCTTTAATGTTAATAAGCTGCGCGGTTGTGAATTAGTGTTGGATGGGTATTCAGGTGAGTTGTTTGTTGAACCTGAACAAATCATTAAAGATGAATACACTGCTCTATTAGTGCAAGAAAGCGAAATTAATAGTTTAGTGCAGCTGGATTTAGATAAGCCTGCAATAACGAAAGATGGTTTACGGCTTGAGTTGTTAATTAATGCAGGGCTAAGTGCAGATAGCGATATTGCAATAAATGCCGGGGCTGATGGCGTGGGGTTGTATCGCACAGAAGTGCCTTTTTTAATGCAAGATCGTTTCCCTTCTGAAGAAGAACAATTTGTTCGCTATCGCGATATATTGAGCCGTTACCAAGGGAAAGATGTTTGTATGCGAACCCTGGATGTTGGGGGCGACAAGCAATTACCTTATTTTCCTATTGTTGAAGAGAATCCTTTTTTAGGCTGGCGTGGGATTAGACTGACACTTGATCATCCAGAAATATTTTTAGTGCAAGCCCGAGCAATGTATCGCTCATCCATTGAGTGCGGTAATTTGTCGATCATGTTACCGATGATTAGTTGCCTAAATGAAGTTGACGAAGCGTCTCGTTTATTGGAGCAAGCTTGGGCAGAAGTTGTTGAAGAATTGCAGCTGAAAGAGCCCCCGATTAGACCTAAACACGGGGTAATGCTGGAAGTGCCTTCAGTATTATTTTTGTTACCAGAGTTAGCCCAACGGGTCGATTTTTGGTCGGTAGGTAGTAACGACTTAACTCAATATTTATTGGCTGTAGATCGTAATAATACTCGGGTCGCTGAGCTATTTGATACTTTTCACCCGGCCGTGGTTAGGGCGCTTAACCAAATCATTGAGCAAGCTAATGTATATAATACACCGGTTAGCTTTTGTGGAGAGTTGGCTGGCGATCCGGTTGGGGTTCTATTGGTCATTGCGTTGGGGTATCGTCGCTTGAGTATGAGTAGCTTCAATTTAGCAAAAATCAAATACATTATTCGTCATATAGAACATAGCGATTTGTTTGATATGAAGGAAAAAATCCTTCAATGTCAAAGCGGTTCGGCTATTTATACTTTGTTATATGAGTATTTAGAACAACAACAAATGTCACAGTTAGTACGTGTTAGTAAACATTAACCTTCTTAGCATGCGTGAAAGCTTGTTTCATGGCGTAATTCGCTGCAAAATGCCCATTCTTTTTAATTCTTAAATAGAGCAATTTATCGTGTCTACACCTTTGCAATTCCCTGAGATTGACCCGATCGCTATTAGCATCGGTCCATTAGACATACGCTGGTACGGTTTAATGTACTTATTCGGCTTTCTATTTGCGATGTGGCTGGGTAATCGTATGGCCGATAAACCCGGCAGCGGTTGGACGCGTGCTGAAGTCAGTGACTTATTGTTCTATGGTTTTGTGGGAGTGATTATCGGCGGCAGAGTCGGTTATGTGATGTTTTACCAATTCCCTCAATTTTTAGATAATCCTTTATATTTATTTAAGATTTGGACTGGCGGAATGTCTTTCCATGGCGGCTTGTTAGGTGTGATTACCGCG
The DNA here is from genome assembly GCF_054112545.1 of Agarivorans sp. MS3-6. Taxonomy (NCBI): domain Bacteria; kingdom Pseudomonadati; phylum Pseudomonadota; class Gammaproteobacteria; order Alteromonadales; family Alteromonadaceae; genus Agarivorans; species Agarivorans sp. MS3-6. Next base: position 3,309,886 of record NZ_CM134202.1, read on the forward strand.
ATGCTGTGGTTTGCTCGCCATACTAAACGGCACTTCTTTACGGTGGCGGATTTCATTGCTCCCCTGATCCCCTTTGGCTTAGCCACTGGTCGCTTGGGCAACTTTATGAATGGCGAGTTATGGGGGCGGGCCACCGATATGCCTTGGGGGATGATTTTCCCTACAGGCGGTGCGGTAGTTAGACACCCTTCGCAACTGTACGAAGTGGTTTTGGAAGGGGTTGTACTACTGATTATTTTGCTGGCTTACGCAAAACGTAAACCGCCGATGGGGGCTATTTCAGGCGCGTTTTTGTTAGGTTATGGTAGCTTCCGATTTATTATCGAATTCTTCCGTGAGCCAGACAGCCATTTAGGTTTGTTGAGTTTAGGCATGAGCATGGGGCAGATTTTGTCATTGCCGATGATCATATTCGGAGCCTTGTTTATCGCATGGGCTTACCGTCGCAACACCACAGAGAGTAAAGCATGAAACAGTATTTAGATCTTTGTCAGCGAATCGTGGACCAAGGTACCTGGATCGAAAATGAACGTACCGGCAAACGTTGCTTAACCGTTATTAATGCTGATTTAGAATACGATGTGGCGAATAATGAGTTTCCGTTGGTCACCACGCGGAAGAGTTATTGGAAAGCGGCTATCGCAGAGTTACTGGGCTATATTCGAGGCTTGGATAACGCGGCTGATTTTAAAGCCTTAGGAACACCAACATGGTTAGCTAATGCTAATGAAAATGAAGCATGGTTAAACAACCCCGCGCGTAAAGGCGATAACGATATGGGGCGTGTTTATGGTGTTCAAGGGCGGGGGTGGCGCAAGCCAGAAGGTGGTACTGTAGACCAACTTAAAAAGATTGTGGATGACTTATCAAATGGCATTGATGACCGTGGTGAGATTTTGTCATTCTATAATCCCGGTGAATTTCATTTAGGCTGCTTACGCCCTTGTATGCATACCCATACTTTTTCGTTGTTGGGTGATACTTTGTACCTTACTTCGTCTCAGCGCTCGTGTGACGTGCCGCTTGGCCAAAACTTTAATCAGATCCAAGTGTTTACATTTTTGGCTTTGATGGCTCAGATTACCGGGCATAAACCTGGTAAGGCTTACCATAAAATTGTGAATGCACATATCTACGAAGATCAGCTTCAGCTAATGAAGGATGTTCAGTTAAAACGTGAACCTTTTGCTGCCCCCAAATTGCATATAAACCCCGATATAAAGTCGCTGAAGGACTTGGAGACATGGGTCACATTAGATGATTTTGAAGTGACGGATTATCAATTTCACGACCCTATCGCTTACCCCTTCTCGGTGTAGCCCCTTTTAAATCGCAGCTGAGTTATTTGTTAACTCAGCGATGTCTACTTCTCAGTTTTTCTGTTAACCAATGGTTAAACTGTTGTTTTTCTACCTTATCATCGGAAATTCCGATGGTAAGCGTAGCTACAAGTGAATATCTTTCATTACATCACTGAGTAAAATACTTAGTTCATTTTACTCAGTGAGCTGTTATGAAATCATTTATTGATCGTTTTCTTCGAATGGAAGCTGCCGGCGGCATATTATTAATGCTTGCTGCTGTGGTGGCTTTGTTTATGGCCAACAGCGCTTGGTTATCTCCAGCCTATTTTGCTTTTCTAGATACGCCTTTTCAGGTGCGTATTGCTGAACTCGATATTAATAAGCCATTGTTGTTATGGATTAACGACGGCTTAATGGCCATTTTCTTCTTGGTCATTGGCTTGGAAGTTAAGCGCGAAATGGTTGAGGGGGCACTCTCTTCGAAAGAGAGGGCTTTGTTACCGGTAGTTGCTGCTGTTGGTGGCATGGTTGTCCCTGCTGCTGTATACCTTCTGTTTAATATTGGGGATGCGGAACTCGCCAAAGGCTGGGCAATTCCTGCTGCTACAGATATTGCTTTTGCACTGGGAGTCATGGCTTTATTAGGTAAGCGTGTGCCTGCCAGCTTGAAAGTATTCTTATTGGCATTGGCTATTGCTGATGACTTGGGAGTTATCGTGGTTATCGCCTTATTCTACACCAGCGAAGTCGCGATTATGCCGTTGGTGTGGGCTGTTGCGGCAACGCTAGGTTTGTGGATGCTAAATAGGCGTGGCCACGCAGGCTTAAGCGCCTATATGTTGCTTGGCCTAGTGCTGTGGGTTGCGGTACTTAAATCTGGGGTACACGCTACCTTAGCCGGTGTGATTGTAGGCTTTATGATTCCAATTAAGGCAAGCACCGGTGGCTCTCCCTTGAAGAAGTTAGAGCATGCTTTACACCCCGCCTCGAGCTTCTTCATTGTGCCTATTTTCGCGTTTGCCAATGCGGGAGTGCCGCTGGCAGGTATTAGCTTAGAAAGCTTTCAAAGCCCGCTTGCTTTAGGTGTTATCCTTGGCCTGCTGGTTGGTAAACCTCTAGGTATTTACACTTGCAGTCGCTTAGCGATTCGCGCGGGTTGGGCTAAGCTGCCAGAGGGCGCGAATAATACCCAATTACTCGCCACTTCTATGTTGTGTGGTATTGGCTTTACGATGTCTATTTTTATCTCTTCACTTGCCTTTGCTGGCCAAACTGATTTGATAGGGCTATCGCGTTTAGCTATATTGGCTGGGTCGGTTACTGCAGCGTTGCTTGGCTATGGTTTATTGCATTGGTCAACCCGTGAAGAAGCCGCCAAGTTGGCTAGTAGTCAGTCGGGAGAAAACAACAAATCTCTCAGTGCGTCTTCCGTTTAGATTCGTGAAGGCCGAACGTTATTAATCATGCAAACCCCGTCAAGGGGTTTGCTGTTAGGTAAGGCATGTCACATTTAAACTATAACCACTTATATTATTTTTGGATGACCTATAAGCGCGGCTCCGTGACCGCGGCAGCTGAAGCTTTATTTCTCACCCCCCAAACAGTTACTGGCCAGATCAAGCAGTTAGAGCAACGCTTAGCGGGAGAATTATTCATTCGCCGTGGCCCTAAAATTACGCCTACAGAATTAGGCCAATTGGTCTACAAATACGCGGATAAAATGTTTAGCCTTAGTTACGAGATGCTGGATATTGTTAACTACTCTCAACAAGAAAAATTGTTGTTTGAAGTTGGGGTGGCTGACGCACTATCTAAACGTTTAGCAAGTCGAATTCTTTTATCGGCAGTGCCCGCTGATGGAAATATTCGATTGCGGTGCGTTGAATCAACCCACGAATTATTGTTATCTCAACTGGCAGAGCACAAGTTAGACATGATCCTTTCTGATTGTGGCTTAGACCATGCTCAGCAAGATGGCGTATTAAGTAAAAAACTGGGTGAAAGTGGTATCGCCTTTTTTGCTAATGAACCTTTACCCTTGTTACCCTTTCCTGCATGTTTAGAGCAACGTAGTTTACTGTTGCCTGGTCGACGTAGTTCCTTGGGCAGAAAACTTTGGGCTTGGTTTGATGAGCTAGGGTTAAAAGTATCGGTATTGGGTGAGTTTGATGATGCTGCCTTAATGAAAGCTTTTGGCGCTTATACCGATGGTATTTTTGTTGCCCCCGCTATTTATACAGAAGAAATTTTGGCTAACCCTAATACCCACTTATTAGGTATCACTAATGAGCTAACAGAAGAGTACCACCTGTTGTTTGCTGAGCGCATGATTCAACACCCTTCGGTTAAGCAGCTATGTAATAGCGATTTTTCTACTTTGTTTTCTGGGAAACAGCAGTTACAGAATGTCGATGAAATTCTGAATTTTAGTCGCCGCTAAGCAACGCGCAGCGGTAAATATTCTTATAATATTTATGAACAAATTTAACTCAATAACAAGAAGATATGTCTGCGCTTATTAGTGAGGCTTATATCAAATAAATTGGTTTGACCTTGGTTGTTTATTTGAAGCTAAGCATGTTTAACACTTATCTTGCTTAATTATTGCTCTCCCAAGCGTTAGTCTACGCGTTAGCAAAATCACAAAACAATATGTTGAGTCGTCGTGCAATTGCCTAAGCGCGTTTCGCTGCGAACTCCCTACAATAATAATTGTTGGCATAAAGACCAACATCAAATGTTTCTGGTAACTCTTTGTCTTGGTTGTATTTAAGTTTCCATTCATTGAGCTGTATTACAGAAGCCTTGTTAAGCCTAGGTCCATCTCAACCTGGTTTAACGAGTGATGCCTAGGCATCTGCGCGCAGAAACAAACGGTAGTTGGGTAATAAAAATTCGGTTAACACTAAACTTTCCCATGTTTGGCTTCTGTATTTTAATCAGCGAGTAAGCGTATGAGTGGCCTAAGGGCTACGAGTACGGGAAAGGAAGCAAATCATGAAAAAGGTGTTCGCCATCAGTATGGTGGCTGCGTCGATCTCTGCGCAAGCAGAAATAGCCGCTACCCATATATATCATAATCACATGCCAAATTTTTGGCCTTACTACGACATTAGCCAATATGACGGTTTATCTATCGGGGAGCCGGTTCGTTATACCTACGATGGGCAAGTCATTAATCTAAAAAATAATCCTCCTGCTAATTACACATTTTTTATACCAGGTAGTGGCGCTCCGATGCCACATGATGATTTAGTCTCGTATTATCAGCATCATGCGAAGAAAGGGGCGTATTTAAGCTGGCCCATGGATACCGCCAAAGGTAACAATGGTAATCATCCGCAAAGCCAAACGCACGTTACCATGTCTGCATCGGTGATCAATAACGTGCAAAGTTTTGCCGAACTTGGCAATTTAGACGGCTACAATTCTGGGTGGGGGGCATATTGGCGTGATACCCAAAATAGTACTAAAACCAGTGGTGGGTTTAATGCTTTAGATACGATTCACTTTTCTGGGCACCATACGATGGGGCCGCTGGTAGGTAATGAATATTTCTTAAAAGATTTAATCTACCAAAACGTAACACTTGCCCAAGACTATTTTTTGGGAGATTCATTTAAATCTTCCAAGGGCTTTTTCCCGACAGAGTTGGGTTTCTCTGAGCGGATTATTCCGGTATTAACCAAGCTAGGTATTGAATGGTCGGTATTAGGCAACGTGCACTATTCAAGAACCCTGCGAGACTACCCTTACTTAAATGACCCCGGCAAAGATACCCTAATCTCCCCACCTAACCGTGCTGATTTACAAAATGTCAGTGATATTGGTTCATGGGTAGATCTGCACATGTTTAACGAACAACAAGTTACCCATAATAAGTTTCCGTTTGCTTCTATTCCACATTGGGTGCAATACGTCGATCCTAATACTGGTGAACAGCATAAAGTAGCCGGTATTCCTGTAGAGCAAGCTAGCTCTTGGGAAGAGGGCTATCAATGTAAAGTGACGGCTGATGCGATAAAAGCGTTTGAAGGGGATGCCGCATCTATTGGCAGAACCCAATACTTTACTATCGCCCACGATGGCGATAATTCTGCTGGCTGTGCGGGTGATGGTAATACTTGGGCAAATTCGGGTAATGTCACTTATGCCGACAGCGCAGTGCGAGGCATGGGAGTAGATGAGTATCTACAAGCTTACCCTATCCCCGCGGATGATGTGGTGCATGTGCAAGACGGATCTTGGATTGATACCCGTGATTCGTCGGCAGATCCAACGTGGTATCACTGGCATATTCCTATGGGGGTTTGGCGTGGCCAAATGGCCGAGTTTAATACAGCCAATGGCACTGATTTTGTCGCTAGTCGTGAGCATATGGTGTCGCTTGAACTCGGTTACCATTATTTAGAGCGCAACTTTGCTTTATTACAAGCCGCAGAAAACTATGCTAAAACCGCAGAGCAAATTTGGTTGGACAATAATCCAAATTATTGGAGCCCAAGTACCGCTCGCGATAATGAAGTGACCTACCCAGGTAATCAATTAAACCCCTGGATGATGTCTTTTCCAGTAAAAGGCGACGTCAACAACAACTACGCGGGTGGGGCAAACCCTGCTGAATTAGGCTGGTACTTCTTACTTGCTTCTATTGATTCAGGCTTTGGTTACTACGACGAGAATGTTGATGATGGTGTAAAACCGACGGTTTCGTTTAACCAGTCTTTGCATTTCACTACACCTTACGTAAACGCCAATATTAGCCAAGATAAAACCGGCCCGTCTCTTTGGTGGCCGCAACGTTATCCTTATAACCCCGGCAGTGCCAACTCAAGTAAAGCGGAAGGGTGGGCAACGGTTTATGCCGATACCAAGTTTGCTATTTACACCTACGGCTATGATGTGAGCAATATTCAGGACATTCAAGTCAAGGTTCGAGTGCACAAAGACAAATGGGCAACGGCTACCGATAAAACCTTTAAGTTATATGACCCTAGTGCGCATAGTACCGATCCAAATGTTGACCCCTCTAGAGTGGGTGAATGGCAAAGCTTCAGCATGAACGAGCGTGACTTAAGCGGAGATATTAATGGTGTAGATTGGCAACCCTCTGGTAAAGAAATGTTTGAAGTGGTGCCCGCTGAAAAAATCGGCAACATGTATTTCACCTACATTGATCAATACCAAGAGCAGTTATTGGATTACTACATTGAAGCCACTGATAGTAAGGGGAATGTTACCCGTTCTGACATTCAGCAAGTGTATGTGGGGGCTGGTCAGTTTAGCAGTGTAGGCGGAAAAACCGTTGAAGACGTAAACGGCGCGATTGCGGGCGAAGCGGTATTCTTTACCGATACTGTGGTTATTGGTGATAAACGCCCTGTGGCGGTGATTGATGCGGTTGGTGGTGACGTGGACTTAGGCACTGTAGTGACCTTAAGCGCTGCAGGATCTAGCGATGAAGAAGGCCCCATTGCTAGCTATTTATGGAGCACTGGCGAAACGACCCCTTCGATTACTCTGACTCTTGATGAACGTAAAACCGTATCAGTTACGGTAACCGACAGTGTCGGGCAAAAAGCGTCAACCAGTATCACTTACCGTATCATTGGCCAGTCGGTAACTACGACTCTTTATTACCAAGACAATAGTGGTTGGGGACAAGTATGTTTGCACTACACTATAGACGGCGCAATCACTTGGACAACTGCGCCAGGCGATCCAATGCAAAGTTTGGCTGACAACTGGTATAGCTTAACGGTTGATTTAGAAGATGGAAGCCAACTAGAGTTTGCTGCCAATAATTGTAATGGGGTGTGGGACAGTAACGGTGGTCAAAACTACCAGGTTGAAGAAGGCAGCTGGAATGTTGCTGCGGGTGCTATTGCTGCGGGTATTCCAGATGGTTTAGACTCAAACGTGGCTCCGGTTGCACGCATTAGCCCTGCTAGCCAAACAGTGGCTAAAGGCACAGTGCTAACGCTAAGTGGCGCGGGTTCGACTGATAGTGATGGTTCCATTGCTAGTTACAATTGGAGTACGGGAGAATCTACCGAGTCAATTTCAGTGACCGTTAATGAGACTCAAACCATTAGCCTATCGGTGAGTGATAACCAAGGAAAAACAGCGAATACTTCGGTAACCTTAACGGTTGTACCTAATAAAGCGCCTGTAGCGAGTATTTCACCTGCGAGCCAAACCGTTGCAGTGGGAACTACCGTAAACTTAAGTGCTGCGGATTCAAGTGATGAAGATGGAGCTATTGCCAGCTACTTGTGGAGTACCGGTGAAACGACGAGCAGTATCCAGGTCGTTGTTGATGTGTCTAAAACCTTGAGCGTAACGGTTACCGACAATGAAGGCGCCACCGCTACTGCTGAAGCAGTATTAACGGTGGAAAGTGATGAGAACGCTAAAAACTTCAATCAACTTAACTTCCGTGGTACTGCAAACGGTTGGGCTGCAGCTGCGATGAACTTGGTTGCCGATAATACTTGGCAGTTAGTGGTTGAATTTGATGGTCAAGCTAATCAACGCTTTAAGTTTGATGTGAGCAATGACTGGAGCCAAAACTACGGTGATAGCAACGCTGATGGAGTATTAGAGCAAACGGGTGGAGATATCTTCACTACGGTATCAGGTTCTTATTTGGTTGAAGTGAACGATCAAACTTTGGCGTATAGCCTTACAGAGTTGAACGCAAACCAAGCTCCAAGCGCAATTATTGGCGCCTCTGCGACTCAGGTAGATATTGGTCAAAGCATTACTTACAGTGCTGCTGGCTCTAGTGATAGTGACGGTACTATTACCGGTTACCTATGGAGTAATGGCTCTGTAAGCGAAACCACTACGGTTACTTACAACACGCCAGGCTCACACGACATGAGCCTAACAGTGACTGACGATGGAGGTAAAACCGGCCAAGCATCGGTAGTGGTAGAAGTGGTTGACCCTAACGCTAATTATACGGCTAACTTAGCTCAGTTATATTTCCGCGGTACTGCCAATAATTGGCAAACCACGGCAATGACATTAGTGGCTGATAACACTTGGCGAACTACGGTGAGTTTTGATGGCCAAAATGATCAACGTTTTAAGTTTGATGTAAATGGTGACTGGTCAACTAACTTTGGTGATAACAACAATGATGCAGTGTTAGATCCGTCCGGTGGAGACATCTTCACAGAAGTGGTAGGCAGTTACCTTGTTGAGGTGAATGACACCACCATGCAATATACGATTGTTGCGCAATAGCAATACTTGTAGATAAGCCCTTAAGCCGCTAAATAGCGGCTTTTTTGTCGGCTAAAGAAGGGCTGAAAATGGGGGTTTATCTAGCGAGCGTAAATCATTTCACGTATAGTTTGCTCAACCAATGTCATTGAGTATGAAGATGAATATACAAGACATGCAGAAAAATGCTGAACCAGCATTAAAACTACTTAAAGCGCTGGCTAATGAAAGTCGCTTGATGATTTTATGTAATCTGTTAGAAGGCGAATTAACGGTAGGCGAATTGAACCAGCGCGTTGAATTAAGCCAATCGGCCTTATCACAGCACCTAGCTTGGTTACGTAAAGATAATTTGGTGGCTACCAGAAAAGAATCGCAAACGGTCTATTATTCGTTAGCGAGCGACGAAGCAACCGCCATATTGGCACAGCTTCATAGCATGTACTGCCCAGACTAAGTCTGTTTAATAGATATAAAAAAACCGGCATAAGCCGGTTTTTTTTCAAGCGCTTTAAATTAAAGTGCGTTGATTTTAGCAACAATGCGGCTCTTATGACGAGCGGCTTTGTTTTTGCTGATCAAACCTTTAGACGCGTAACGGTCTAAGATAGGTTGAGCAACTGTGTATGCTGCTTGAGCTGCATCTTTATCGCCTGCTTCGATAGCTGCAATAACTTTTTTCAAATTAGTGCGCATCATAGAGCGGCGGCTAGCGTTATGCTGACGACGCTTTTCAGCTTGGATAGCGCGTTTTTTAGCTGACTTAATATTAGCCAAGGTTAACTCCTGAACTTTGTCTTGGAATTATGAATTTTAAGGCCGTGGAATATGCCCGTTTTTCATGTTTATGTCAAACAATTTTTAACCAACTATAAATATCCAAGCAAGTAAAACCTAACTAAACGTTACGGTCGTAGCATCGATCTCTATAGGCGGGTAAACTGTGGCGCGATTCTACCAGCATTTTCTATGTTAGGGCAGAGGAATTTGTATAAATTGGCTACAGGACAGTGCATTGAGTAAATCCTTGTTAAAATCAGGCGCCATTGTGAGCGGTATGACCTTGATCTCTAGGGTGTTAGGTTTAGTTCGTGATGTTGTTATTGCGAACCTAATGGGGGCCGGTGTTGCTGCCGATGTATTTTTCTTTGCCAACAAAATCCCTAATTTTCTACGTAGGCTATTTGCCGAAGGGGCATTTGCTCAAGCTTTTGTCCCGGTACTGACAGAGTATAAGCAAAACAGCAGCGAGGATGACGTTAGGCAACTGGTCGCCAAGGTGAGCGGAACCTTGGGTTTGATTGTCACCGTTGTCACTCTGCTGGGGATTGTCGGCTCACCGATAGTAGCGGCACTGTTTGGTACCGGTTGGTTTATTTCTTGGTTACAAGATGGACCAGATGGCGCAAAATTTGAATTGTCAGCCTTTCTTTTAAAAATAACCTTTCCTTATTTGTGGTTTGTTACCTTTACTGGTTTGTCGGGGGCTATTCTCAATGCCTTTGGTCGATTTGCGGTCGCCGCTTTCACTCCGGTATTGCTCAATGTGGCGATTATCGGTTTTGCCTTAGTCGTCTCTCCCCACCTCGAGCAACCTGAAATTGGGTTAGCAATGGGGGTGTTTGTTGGTGGTTTGATTCAATTATTATTTCAGCTGCCATTTATATATAAGCTCAACTTACTGAGTAAGCCTAAGTGGGGCTGGAAGCATCCTGGCGTAACTAAAATTCGTACCTTGATGATTCCGGCTTTGTTTGGCGTGTCGGTCAGTCAAATCAATTTGCTGCTGGATACTTTAATCGCCAGCTTCTTAGTGACGGGCTCTATATCTTGGCTGTATTACTCTGATCGCTTACTGGAGTTTCCACTGGGACTATTTGGGATCGCCATTGCCACAGTCATATTGCCGAGCCTCTCTCAGCGTCATGTGGATAAGAATCCAAAGCAATTTCAACAAACCATGGATTGGGCAGTGCGTATGGTTTGCTTTTTGGGCATTCCTGCCACGGTGGGTATGGCTTTGCTGGCTCAGCCCATTTTACAGGTATTATTTATGCGCGGTGCGTTTGATCAGCAAGACGTGCTTAATGCTTCGTATAGCCTAATAGCGTATAGCGGTGGTTTGCTGTTCTTTATGCTGGTGAAGGTGCTCGCGCCAGGCTATTACTCACGTCAAGATACTAAAACGCCGGTGAAAATTGGCATTGTCGCCATGGCAAGCAACATGGGATTTAACCTTATTTTTGCCATTCCCTATGGTTATGTAGGGCTGGCTATTGCTACGGCATTATCTGCCATACTGAATGCTAGTTTGTTGTATCGAGGCTTATATAAGCAGGGCGTGTATAAGCTCAGTTCTCCAACCACGGTATGTATAGCCAAAATTGTGGCTGCATCTTTGGTCATGGGAGGGCTTATTGTTTGGCTTTCACCCATTGCTGAGCAATGGTTTGCATTGTCGTGGTTTGACAGTGTGTTGCAACTTTTAATCTGTATTGCAGTTGCTGTAGTCAGCTACCTGGTTTTGCTATTTTGTTTAGGGATTAGATTAGCGCACTTGAAAAGCAGTTTCGGGGCTGTAACTGCGGACTAAACAAGCTATAATCCGTCGGTTTTTGATGAAATAGGCGCCGGAATGGAGTTAATTCGCGGTATTCGCAATATTAAAGCGCGTCATTATGGCTGCGCTTTGAGCATTGGTAACTTTGATGGAGTGCATTTAGGCCATCAACAAGTTATTAAAAGTTTAGTTGAACAGGCTCGTCAGCGGGGCTTACCTGCTGTTGTGATGATTTTTGAGCCACAGCCTTTAGAGGTTTTTGTTAAACACCAAGCTCCCGCTAGAATTAGCCGATTTCGTGACAAATACCAACAGCTGAAGAGTTTAGGTGTTGATCGTTTATTAGTGGTACGTTTTAACGATCAATTTGCGCAACAAAGCGCTGACTATTTTGTACGTCAGTTATTGGTTGAGTTACTCGGTATAAAATACTTAGCAGTGGGTGATGACTTTCACTTTGGTAAGGGCCGAGAGGGTAACTTTGCAAGCTTACAAGCAGTGAAAGAGCGCTATGGTTTTGAGCTTACCGCGACAGACTCTTTTTGTATGAATCAATCGCGGGTAAGTAGCACCTTACTACGTCAGTATTTGGCTGATGCGGATTTTAATACGGTGGCGCAATTATTAGGGCGCAAATTTGCTTTTAGTGGCAAAGTCATTCATGGGCAAAAACTTGGCCGTCAGTTAGGTTTTGCTACCGCAAACCTTAAAGTGGCGCGCAATGTTTGCCCTATTCACGGGGTGTTTGCCATTAAAGCTTATGTGCAAGGTCAGCCAGAGCATCGATTCTCTGGTATCGCCAACATTGGTTGGCGACCTACTGCCGCTGGAAAAGATTTACTGGTAGAAGCTCATTTATTTGAGTTTGATGCCAACCTGTATGGTCAACGCTTAGTGGTTGAACCGCAGTTAAAAATACGAGATGAACAAAAGTTTGATTCACTGGATGCGCTTAAAGCTCAGGTGAATCTCGATATTAAGCGAGCAAAAGCCTACTATGGCCTTGCTGAGTAAACGACTGGAAAAGTAATTCGATGAGCGACTATAAAGATACTCTTAATCTACCTGATACCGAATTCCCAATGCGAGGTAATTTAGCCAATCGCGAACCTGCGATGCTAAAACGTTGGGACGAAAAAGATCTGTACGGAAAAATTAGACAGGCCAAAAAGGGTAAAAAGAGCTTTATTTTGCATGATGGCCCTCCGTACGCCAACGGCAATATTCACCTTGGTCACGCCGTGAACAAAGTGCTTAAAGATATCATTATTAAATCGAAGACTTTGTCTGATTTTGACTCACCGTACATTCCTGGTTGGGATTGTCATGGTCTGCCTATCGAGTTACAAGTTGAGAAGAAAGTAGGTAAGCCCGGTAAGAAAGTCACGGCGGCTGAATTTCGTCAAAAATGCCGTGATTACGCGACTAAGCAAATTGATGGTCAGCGTAACGACTTTATCCGTATGGGCATTTTAGGTGACTGGCAAAACCCTTACCTAACCATGAACTTTAATACCGAGGCGAACATCATTCGTTCTTTGGCTAAGATCATTGATAACGGTCACCTGTTGCAAGGCTCTAAGCCTGTGCATTGGTGTACTGATTGTGGCAGTGCCTTAGCAGAAGCGGAAGTTGAATACGAAGACAAAACTTCGCCTGCTATCGATGTGCGATTTACAGCCGTTGATGAAGCTGCAGTATTAGCTAAATTCGACCACCCTGAAGGTGTTAGTGGTGAAGGTCCTATCTCTGCGGTTATTTGGACTACCACCCCTTGGACCTTACCTGCTAACCGTGCGGTAGCGGTAAACGCCCATCTAGAATATGTATTGGTTCAAATTGAAACAGAGAATGGCAAAGAGCGTTTAATTCTTGCTCGTGACTTAATGGAGCAATGTGTAGAGCGTTTTGGCGCCACCCATTTCCATGCTTTAGGTTACTGTCAGGGCGAAGCGCTTGAACTGATTAAAGTGAAGCATCCGTTCTATGATTTTGAGGTTCCCGTCATCCTCGGAGACCATGTAACAACTGAGTCTGGTACTGGTTGTGTGCATACTGCACCAGGCCATGGCCAAGAAGATTTCGCGGTAGGTCAAAAATACCAGCTTGAAGTTGCCAACCCCGTCGGTGATAACGGTGTGTTCTTAGCCGATACCCCGTTCTTTGCTGGCCAGCACGTATTCAAAGCCAACGACAAGGTAATTGAACAGCTGAAACATACCGGTGCCTTGTTACACCATCATGCTATTCGTCACAGTTACCCGCATTGCTGGCGTCATAAAACACCGATTATTTTCCGTGCTACGCCGCAGTGGTTTATTAGCATGGATCAAAATGGTTTGCGTAAGCAAGCTATGCAAGAAATTGAAAAAACCCAATGGATCCCTGATTGGGGCCAAAGCCGTATTGAAAGTATGGTAGAAAACCGTCCTGATTGGTGTATCTCTCGCCAGCGGACTTGGGGCGTGCCTATCGCGTTGTTTGTGCATCGCGAGACCAACGAGTTACATCCTCGCGCGGTAGAGTTAATGGAAGATGTTGCTAAGCGTGTTGAGCTAACCGGTATTCAAGCATGGTGGGACTTAGACGCCGCAGAGCTATTAGGCGATGAAGCAGCACAGTACCGTAAGGTAGAAGATACTTTAGATGTTTGGTTTGACTCGGGTTCGACTCACTCAAGTGTGGTCGCTGCGCGTAAAGAGTTTAATGGTCAAGCGGCCGATATGTACTTAGAAGGCTCTGATCAACACCGCGGCTGGTTCCAATCGTCGTTAATGATTGCCACGGCTATGACTGGTAAAGCGCCATACCAACAGGTATTAACTCATGGTTTCACGGTTGATGCTAAAGGGCATAAGTTTTCTAAATCATTGGGCAATGGTATTGCACCACAAGATATTTGGAACAAACTAGGTTCTGATATTTTACGCTTGTGGATTGCTTCAACTAACTATACCGCTGAAATGAGTGTATCTGATGAGGTATTTAAGCGCAGTGCCGATGCCTACCGCCGTATTCGTAACACCTCGCGCTTCTTACTCGCTAACTTAGCGGGTTTCGACCCCAAGCAGCACCTAGTGGCCGCTGAAGATATGGTTGAGCTAGATCGCTGGGTAGTGGGGCGGGCTGCTGCTGTTCAACAAGAAATTGTTGAAGCTTATGAGCAATATCAGTTCCATGTGGTTTACCAGAAACTAATGCACTTCTGCTCAATTGAGTTGGGGAGCTTTTACTTAGATATTATTAAAGATCGCCAGTACACCGCCAAATCTGACGGTTTAGCGCGTCGTTCTTGTCAGACCGCGTTGTATCAAATTGCCGAAGCATTAACTCGTTGGATTGCGCCTATTTTAAGCTTTACCGCCGATGAGATTTGGCAAGCTCTGCCAGGTGAGCGTAGTGAATTTGTGTTTACCGAAACATGGTATGAAGGTTTAACCCCGTTAGCTCAAGACAGTGCGATGAATGATGCTTTTTGGGCGAAGTTAATCACTGTTCGTGATGAAGTGAATAAAAACTTAGAGCAAGCTCGCCGTGATAAGAAAATTGGTGGCACTTTAGAAGCAAAGGTCACTTTGTATGTTGATCAAGAATTAGAGCAAGTGTTGAGCCAATTAGGTGATGAGTTGCGATTTGTTCTTCTTACCTCTGGCGTAACGCTAAAAGCCATCGATACTGCCGATGAGTCAGCTGCTGCTACCGAATTGGCCAATATGAAGGTGTTAGTTGAAGTCGCTGAAGCAGAGAAGTGTGATCGTTGTTGGCACCACCGAGAAGATGTAGGCCAAAATACCGAACACCCAAGCCTATGTGGTCGCTGTGTGACTAACGTTGCAGGAGAAGGTGAGTCTCGTCATTATGCATAGTGATATCACCGCAGAAAAAAACACCACGAGCGGTTTGCGATGGATTTGGTTGAGTGTATTGGTTTTTGCTGTTGACCAAATCACTAAATTGGCCATTGCTAAAACCTTTGATTTGTATGAGTCGGTAGCAATAACACCGTTCTTTAACTTGGTTTCGGTGCGTAATTATGGCGCAGCGTTTAGCTTTTTAAGTGATGCGGGGGGCTGGCAACGCTGGTTTTTCACCGCGATTGCTTTGCTCGTGAGCGGCTTGTTATTGTGGTGGATGAAGCAAACACCAGCCAAGCAGAAATGGCAGGCGATTGCTTACGCTTTAGTACTCGGTGGCGCACTGGGTAATGTATTTGATCGAGTGGTGTTTGGTTACGTGATCGACTTTTTAGATTTTTATGTAGGCAGCTATCATTGGCCTTCATTCAACGTAGCGGATTCAGCGATATGTGTTGGTGCAGTGTTGTTGGTGTTAGATAGTATTTTCTCACCGCAATCAAAGGATGCGAAATGATTCAGCAAGGAAGCAAAGTAGAACTTCACTTTGTGTTGAAGTTAAGCGATGGCTCTATTGCCGAAAGTACTTACAATTACCCCAAGCCCGCTCAGTTGGTCATGGGGGATGGTAGCTTAACCGACGGTTTTGAAGCATGTTTATTGGGTTTAAAAGTCGGCGATAAAAGCCAGTTTGAACTTAATGCCGAACAAGCGTTTGGGCCTAGCAACCCGGATAATATTAAGTACTTCGAACGCAGCAAGTTTGGTGATGAAGCGCCTGCCGAAGAAGGCAGTATTATTGCGTTTACTCAGCCTGATGGTAGCGAAATTCCTGGGATTGTTCGGGAAATTATCGGCGATTCAGTCACGGTTGATTTTAATCATCCTTTGGCTGGGCAAACAGTGATTTTTGAAGTGGATATTCTTGCGGTTAATTAAGGAACAATAGTGGAAATACTGTTAGCTAATCCTCGTGGTTTTTGCGCTGGTGTAGACCGAGCCATTTCTATTGTTGAACGTGCCTTAGAAATG
Organism: Agarivorans sp. MS3-6; assembly: GCF_054112545.1. Lineage (NCBI taxonomy): Bacteria > Pseudomonadati > Pseudomonadota > Gammaproteobacteria > Alteromonadales > Alteromonadaceae > Agarivorans > Agarivorans sp. MS3-6. The sequence goes on from NZ_CM134202.1 coordinate 3,325,869, forward strand.
TTTGGCGCACCTATTTACGTGCGTCACGAAGTGGTTCATAACCGTTACGTGGTTGATGGTTTGCGTAAACGCGGTGCCGAGTTTGTTGATGAACTGAGCGATGTTCCTGAGGGGAGCATTTGTATTTTTAGTGCACATGGTGTGTCTCAAGCAGTAAGGGTTGAAGCGAAACAGCGAGCCCTGAAAATATTTGATGCTACATGCCCTCTAGTGACTAAGGTTCATATGGAGGTCACCCGCGCTAGCCGTAAAGGTATTGAGTGTGTCTTGATTGGCCACCACGGTCATCCTGAAGTCAACGGTACTATGGGCCAATACGATAACGCTGAAGGGGGGATTTACTTGGTTGAAACCGTTGATGACGTCGCCCACTTACAGGTGAAAAAACCTGAGCAGCTGTTTTATTGTACTCAAACTACTTTATCTGTAGATGATACTTCAGCGATTATTGATGCATTGCGTGTCAAGTTTTCTAAGATCCAAGGCCCGCGTAAAGATGATATTTGTTATGCCACGCAAAACCGTCAAGATGCAGTGAAAGATTTAGCTGAAAAATCTGATGTGGTGTTGGTGGTAGGGTCGAAGAACTCATCCAACTCTAATCGATTACGCGAAAAAGCCGAAAAATCGGGTGCGGCAGCCTACCTCATTGACGGCGTGAGTGACATCAATGGCCAATGGTTTAAAGCCGATAGTCGCGTCGGTGTCACCGCTGGTGCCTCTGCACCTGAAATATTAGTCCAAGAGGTTGTTTTTGGCCTGAAAGCCATGGGTGGGGTGACGGTTACTGAAAATCCAGGCCGTGAAGAAAATACCATTTTTGAAGTCCCTGCTGAGTTACGCGTCGTTCAGAAAAACTAATCCCTTTCTCGCAAATCCCCTAAAAAAGAAGGCATGGCCTTCTTTTTTGCGCTATACCCTAAATAACTAGGTGCAAAAGGAGTGTGCATCTAACAAATGCTAGTTAATGCATCAGGGATAGGTAGGTTTAGATGCGAAATAGAATAACTCCACAATGCAGAGGTTTTACTCTGATAGAAGTGATCGTCACTTCATTTATATTAGCTATTGGTTTGTTAGCGGTAGTCGCTATGCAAGCGGTGGCCAAACGATCTAGTTTTGAAACTCACCAAAGAACCCTCGCCATGTTAGCTGCTGAAGATATGGTTGAGCGAGTTCGTTTAAATCACTTGGCGTGGCAAGCGAATAATCCAGCCACTGTTACAGTTGGCGATGGGCAAGCTGCCAGAAGTAAGCCTAGTTGCGCTGAAGATAGTGGTGTGATGAGCAACTGCAGCCTAGCCGATGTGGTTAATTATGATTTGTACCATTGGGAATACGCCCTCTATGCCAAAGCCGCGCACAGTAAAGGTGGTTTAGTCAAACCAAATGGTTGTGTGCTGCTGAGTGCCAATGGTGAGCTAACCGTGGTAGTGACTTGGCAATCAAGAAAGTCTTTCACCGGGATTGATAGTACCAACACTGTGGTGAGTAACTGTCAATCTCAGTCTGAGGACCGCCGGAAAATGGCGCTCACTACTTGGGTGGCATCATGACTATATCTAGGCAACGTGGCTTTACCTTAGTCGAATGGATGATCGCCATCGTAATTGGCCTATTTCTCACTGCTGGTATTGGTAGCTTCCTTGTGGCATCGCAGCGTAGTACCGAGTCTACTTACCATAGTGAACAACTGATGGAGAGCGGGCGTATCGCCATGCACCTCATTACCCGCGATTTGAAAATGGTAGGTTTTTTTGGTGAATACACGGGTAACCCTATGGTTAGGGGAGCGGGTGTCACTTTACTTGCCACCGATATTAGCGCAGCAAATGATTGTAGGATTGATTGGATTGGTGGTTCCCCTGAAGGATCTTTTCCATCCAGTGAAGGGCGTTTTAGCTCCTTATTTGTCGGCCAAGTAAGTAGTTCTAATTCTTTAAGTGGGCAATATGCTTGTGTTAGTGATCGCAGTAATTTAGTGGTTGATTCAGATGTCATCGGCATAAAACGGGTGATTGGCTCTCCTAAGCAAAGCGCGGCTGAGTTAGACGATGACCGGTATTATTTTGCCGCTAATACTGCCGGTGCGCAGATTTTCACCGTTAGTGACCCTTGGCCAACCGAAGTGGCTATGCCGGGTCGCCAGATATGGGAATACCAACATATCGTTTATTACTTAGATGTGAGCGCTCAGTCTGGATTGCCGGTTTTACGTCAGCTATATCTTGATAATGATAGCGGTATGAAGATCCTTGGCAATGGTCCGCTAGTTGAAGGGATAGAGCGAATGCGGGTGTTACTTGGGGTTGATACCGATACCACTCAAGATGGAGTGATCAATGATTTTGTTGCCGCTAATAGCATAAGCCCGCAACAGTGGAGTGAAGGACGGGTTATTGGGGCTAAGCTTTTTTTATTAGTTCGCTCGTTAACTGAAGATCAAAACTATACTAATACAAACAGCTATACCTTAGGTGATATGCCGGTTGCTGCCGCAAATGATCATTACCGAAGGGCGTTATTCGAATCAGTCGTGTCGTTAAGGAACATGGTGTACTAATGATCAAGACTACTCTGCCTCTTAATCAACAAGGAGCCGCCTTATTCGTTGCAATGCTGTTTTTGCTTATTTTGAGCTTTTTAGGCGGCGTTCTATTAACCAGTGCCAATCAGGGCTTGAAAGTCGTTTCTGCCATGAGCGATCGCTTGGGGGCAGAACATGTTTTGGAAGGTGATATGAACGAATTAGTCATAGAGCCCACTTTGCAAGGCGTTATTGGCTCGATGTCACCCGCATCCTCAATGGCCGTGGCCACCATGGTTGCCGATGCTGATGGAACCTTAAGCCACAATGTAGATAGTGTATGTGCGCGCAGTTTTAACGCCAGTAGTAATAACGCCATTACTGAGTGTCGTTATGTCAGGGTGCAGGTGACTAAGCACTACGGGAAATCTAAGCGCTCTGCTACTTCACTCGCTGCAGGGCTAGAGCAACCACTGTTATAAATAATGGGTCAATGGTGTCTGTTTTTCTGTCGCCATAAGTTAAATTCGAGGAGAGAGTTATGAATGGTCGATTAAGCGCTGGACTGCTTGCAGTGGTTCTCTCGGCTGGTGTGACCCTTCCTGTATGGGCCGATGACACTGAATTATTTTTATTTGATTTTAATAGCCTAAGCTCAGCAGACCCTAAAGTACTGATTATTTTTGATACCTCTGGCAGCATGGCGTGGAATATCACCACGCGTGAAGGCTATAACCGTGATGCTAGTGGTGATGTTAGCTACCAAAACTACCCGATTGCGATTAACTCACAAAATAGCCTAGATAACGACTTTATTTACTTCACGGTTAACGGTGTCGACGGGTCTTATATCCCCACGGGTGCTAATGATGACCGTCGGTTTATCTGGGACATTAACAATTGCGCGGCGTCTTATGAAGCTTTGGCCAAAAATGGCATTTTTACCGGGTATTTCAGAGAGCATCGCACTCAAGGGCAAACCGGTTCTTGGGATGATGTTCGGCTTAATAATGGTGCCAATTACACGGTCTTAGACTGCCTAGATGATTATGAATTAGCCAGTGATGCGACAGATGGTAAGCTGCTAGACGATAGCGGTAACGAACGCTCCTTTACCGTTAAGTTGCAGGCTGATGACGGTACGTTCTACGACAAAATTGTCTCTACCATTAATCCTGGCCAATACCGTGAAAGTAATAATTCTTATGTGGCTGCTCCGCAAGGACATCCAATTAATGGGGCGGCAAACAATACTGAAGATTTTTACACCTTAGTGAAAGCCGATGCAGAACAAACCACTAAAGATAGTTTTGATGATGGGTATTTGATAACGCTCTATTCAGCAAACTATTTACGCTGGTATCACCATAGTGATGCCACCACCACTCGCCCGCGTATCGAAATCGCGCAAGAGGCGATGGAAAATGCACTAAGTACCATTAACGGGGTTAAGTTTGGTTTGATGGTATTTAATCGGTCCAATGATGGTGGTCGAGTTATTCGCGGTATTCAAGCCTCAGATGATAATGACGATTTAATCTCTGACATCATTGAGCTAACCGCAGACGGCGGCACTCCCTTAGTTGAAACATTGATGGAAGCTAAGCACTACTTTGCTGGTGAAGCGGTTGATTACGGCAAGAGTGGCAATAACAATGAGCGTAATGATCGAGATAGGAGCATTGAGTCTGGCAACAACTACATTTCGCCCTACGAAGTAGGCTGTGATAGCTCAATTAATATTATCTATGTCACCGACGGCACGCCGAGTGTTGATGCCGACGAAAATAGCAATGTTACCGCATTACCTATTAATACCGCCAATGTACCTGGCTGTGATAATGCCACCACGGTCGCCGCTTGTACTTGGAAAGATCCGGTCGGTTTTGGTACGGGAAGCGAAACCAGTTATTTACCTGTTTTGTCTAAATGGATGAATACCAATGATATCAATCCTAATATGACGGGACGGCAATACGCCAAAATATCAACCATTGGTTTTGGTGAAGATGTCATTGAAGGTGGCACGGCGATGCTTACTGCTACTGCAGAGAATGCGCAGGGGAGCTTTTATCCCGCAGAAGATGGGGTAGCGTTAGAAGCGGCTTTTCGCCAAGCGCTGATCGGTATCTATGAAGAAAGCTCTTCATTGGTATCCCCTGCGGTCACCAGTAATAACTTCGACCGCACTCGCACCTTAGATCGTATTTATTATGCGATGTTTAAGCCTTCTTTAAATCCAAGGTGGCGCGGTAATCTTAAAAAATTAGAACTTTCATCAGCTGGGTACATGGCAGATCAAAACGGTAATCCTGCCATCGGCGCCGATGGTTCGATTATCGATGAAGCTAAAACCTTCTGGTCGACAGTGAAAGATGGCAACAATGTTGAGTTAGGCGGAGTGTCACAAACACTCGCCAGTAACAGCGCAAGGATGGTTTATTTTAATCAAAGTAACAGCGGTAACTTCTCTCAACTAAACCTGACGAATTTAACCAGTAAAGCTGGGACTGCGGATGCCTTAGCCAATCACTTAGGGGTAAACAGTGATGATATCGCAGAACATGTTAATTGGATCCGCGGTCAAGACGTTGACAATGATGATGGAGATACTAGCACAACCATTCGTCGAGACTTGATGGGAGATCCTTTGCATTCTCGACCTCTAGTGATTAACTATGGTTTACGTTCTGGTGTGGCTGAGGACAGCACCGACGCCGATGATATGGATATTCGTATTTTAACCGGGACCAACGGCGGTGCTTTACACATGTTCAAAGATACTGGCTCGTCAGTGTCTGAATCATGGGCCTTGTTTCCTTATGAGTTATTAGGCAGGCAACTATCGTTACGTAATAACATTGCTAGCTCTCAGCATATTTATGGGGTTGATGGTACCCCGGCTGTATTTCTTAAAGATACCGACAATGATGGTAAATATACGTCTAGCGGAGACAAAGTACTTGTATTTACAGGACTACGTCGAGGGGGGGCGGTTTATTACGGTATGGACTTAACCAATCCAGATTTGCCTAAAATGTTATGGAAGATCGACAGTTCTAATGACAACTTTTCTGAGCTTGGCCAAAGTTGGTCTCAACCTCAGGTAGGTTATGTACCAGGGCATACAAATCCGGTGGTTATTTTTGGTGCGGGTTACGATGTAAATCAAGATTTAACCACCCCTGCTGCTGATACTAAAGGACGAGGTTTATATATTGTAGATGCTATAAGCGGGGCGTTAGTCTGGAGTCTCACTAATGCAAGAGATGATCGCCTAACACATAGTGTGCCAGCTAAAATAGCCACCTTAGACAGTAATGGCGACGGTAACTTTGACCGTCTGTATTTCGGTGATATGGGAGGTCGAGTGTGGCGTGTTGATTTACATTCTTCCGATCAAAGTAAATGGAAAATGACCGCCTTAGCGAATATCAGTGACCCGACGGTCGCTACTGATAAACGTAAGTTTTTTACCGAACCAGTGATTGTTAGAACCTACCTGAAGAGACTCACTCGGGTTACCACCGGCGAAGGCGAAAACGAAGTGACTATTACCGATTCGCAACAAGTGCCTTACGATGCGGTGCTGATTGGCACGGGTGATAGAACTAAACCGGTTAGTGATAAAGATCCTGGTGGGGTTGATAATCGATTTTATATGTTCCGTGACTACAATGTTCAGTCGACAGATTTCACCGCAGTCGCTTCTGGCAGCCAACCTGTAGCGATTAGTTCTAGTGAGCTATACAACATAACCAGTGACCCTATTGGATCTTTAACCGATGAATCTGCGATTGAAACTCAGCTTATTGCCTTAGGCTCAACGAATGGCTGGGTATATAACCTGGTTGAAGATGGTGAGAAATCACTCGGCGCCGCGATTGTACTCGCCAGTGAAGTGTATTTCACTTCGTTCATCCCCGAAACCACCAACTCGCAGACCTGTACCATTCCAACGATAGGGAAAGGCCGAACATATGCAGTAGACATGCACATAGGCGCGAGTATCAATACCAATCGTTATTATGATGTTGCTAACAAAGTACCTGATGATCTCATTATTCACTCAGGTGAAGATGAAGAGGGTGAATCCGTTATTCGGGTATTTGGTGGAGATCCTGGTGATGAATTGGTGTATGACGACCAAAATGACGATCAAGACCATACTTGTGAAGAGACGGGTGCTTGTATGCAGGGTTCAAGAGAAGCCAATATGGATATGAGTCCGAAGCAAATTTACTTTTATTATGAAGAGGATTAAATGCGCCATTATTCACGTGGAGTCACCCTTATTGAATTAATGATAGCGGTAGCTATTGTCGCTATTTTAGCGGCGGTAGGGTACCCGGCCTACACCTCATTTGTGGTTGAATCTCGTCGAGCAGAGGCAAAGAAAGAGTTGAGCACTCTCGCGGTTTTACAAGAGCAATATTATGCAGACAACGCAGAATATAGCGCAAGTTTAGCCGACTTAGGTCTAGCGGGGGCTGGTGCGTCGAGTTATAACACCGAAAGTGCTTATTACTCGGTGACCTTAACGGCCTCTGCTGCCGCTGGCACTTTTAGCGCCAAGGCTACGGCAATAGGCTCACAATTAAGTAGTGATACAGATTGCAAAAGTTTTTCAATTAATGAAGAAGGGGCAAAAAGCGCCGTGAGCTCTACGGGTACCTCAAGCACTGATTGTTGGTGAAATTATGAAAAAAAGCATATTATTTTTGATCTTGGCTTTACCTTGCTCTTTAGGGTTTAGTCAAACTGTTAAGTGTTATATGGTCGGTGATAGCGGCCAAAGTCAGGTGATTATTGCCAGCCCAAAACCGCTTAATGTGAGTGACAGTGACTACCTTGAAGTTGCTACAGCTGAACTGGAAAGTCGTTACCTTAATCACCCGAAAACGCAGCAAAAGTTAGGTACAATCAATCAGTTTGAATGCGTGTATTTGGATCAGCTTTTCAATACTGAAGAAGCTAATACTCAGTTTTCTGAATTAGTACATTAGGATAACTATAGGGCTAGAGCGGACTAGATAGGGCAGCTCGCTTTTTCACTGTCGGTGACAAAGCGAATATTGCCAGCCAATGAAATTTTGACTCCATCTATATAACTGTTGTCATTGGAGCAAAAATATATACTCCCCGAGTTTCCTGATATGAGACCATCACTGCCAAAGGTCAGTGAATTTATATTACCGCTGAAATCTACCTTTCCCGCTTTGCTAAAAGGTTCTGCCGCTAACAATACTTTTTCGCTAGTATCTAGTTTGCCATTATTATTGTCATCGCCAAACACGGTTAAACCCGAGTTTACCCCTCCCCCGCAGTCGCTAGCATTAGATTGAAGTGCACAAATGACAACTCTTTGATTAAGGTTGATGGCTTGGCTTCGAGCGAAACGGACTTCACGCATTATTCTATTGGTCGACGCGTCTGCGGCCATAAATTGAAATAGGTTAGACAGATTAGGTACGCCAATACCTAACAATATAACCGCAATAGCCACGGTGATGAGTAGCTCTAGAAGAGTAAATCCCGCTTGTTTCATATATAGATACAATCCCTATGAATCTATTACTAATTTAAGTGTATACCTTATTGACTAAGCTGCAGGAAATATTGTGTAGGATGGGCGAATGGCTGAAATAATAATTATACCGCTTCAATAAACTAGAGCCTTTAAGTTGATGCATCACCATTGAGAGTGCGCGACATCTTTATTACTACGATTTTAGGGCTGCCTTATTTTGCCATCAACCACTTCATGGCGTGCCGTGTAGGACGGTATGATTTTATTGCTTAATGTGGTTTTTTGGTGCCCGATTAAATATTTTTTTGACTAAAGCTGCGGTTAGGTATGTATTGGCTTTCTGTAAGATATTGATTTATTTGGTGCTTAGTTCATCTCAAAGCTACATTAATGTGACGTTTATCTTACATAATTCGACCTTTTAGCCAGATTTATTGATTAAGCTCTCTTCTCAATATTGTTAGTTGGTTGCGCTTGGCTTAAAGTAAGGCATAGTAGATTTACAAAAATGATAAATATAAGGAAGTACAAATGAAGCAAGTAACAGCCATTATCAAGCCATTCAAGATGGATGATGTTCGCGAAGCCTTAGCTGAGATTGGTATTACCGGTATGACAGTGACTGAAGTAAAAGGCTTTGGTCGTCAAAAAGGTCACACTGAATTGTATCGTGGCGCTGAGTACAAAGTCGATTTCTTGCCAAAAATGAAATTAGAGTTGGTGGTTCAACAAGACGATTTAGAACGTTGTATTGAAACTATTGTGCAAACGGCACAAACCGGCAAAATTGGTGATGGTAAAATCTTTGTTCGCGACGTAGATAGAGTGATTCGAATTCGTACTGGCGAAGAAAATGAAGATGCCATTTAATTTGATGTATCTATAAAAAAGGCGAGCTAACTAAGCTCGCCTTTTTTATTGGAATAATTTTACAAATTAGCAGCAGAAATCTGTTCTGCTTGAGCGGCCATATCGTCTACTCCAAGGGCTTTATAGCCTTGCGCCATTACATCCAAGGCTTCTCTCGCCGATGGTGTATCTGGGAAGTTTTCGATAATGTAGCGCGCACGGTTAATCGCTCCAATATAGGCTTCACGTTTAATGTAGTAACGTGCCACCGCTATCTCGTGTCGAGCGATGTTATCTTTTAAATAAACCATTCGCTGTTTGGCATCGGCTGCATAATCGCTATTAGGGTATCGATTGATCAAGCGACCAAAATCACGAAAGGCTTGGCTAGAAAAACTTGGGTCGCGATCATAGCGATCAATGCCAACCACACTCTGGAACAAGTTATAGTCAGCAGCCATGTTAGTTAAACCTCGCATGTAATAAACATAGTCAAGATTATCATGGGTTGGATTATTACGAATGAAACGATCAGCACTGGCTAATGCCATGGCTGTATCACTCCGTTTGTAATAAACGTAGAGTAAGTCTAATTGAACTTGACTAGAATATGGCCCAAAAGGGTAGCGGGTATCTAAAGCTTCTAAGTTGTCTACAGCATCGCCAAAGGCGCCATTGTTGATGGCTGTTTGCGCTTCAGCATAGAGCTCTGATGCAGGTTTATCAGGGATTTTAGGCTTTTCTTTGGAAGAAGAACAAGCACTTAGCATTAGGCCAAGCAATACTACAGAAATTGTTTGTTTATATACGCGCTTCATTTGATTACAAATCATCTTGGTTATAAATGTGACGGTAACAAAGCAACGCTAGGTTGGATTTAGAATAAAATCCCTGCCGACTAGACTGTTTTAGCGTTAAACCAATCACCATTAAATAATGGGCAAACAGTATCCTCTATGCTACCTAAACCGTCAATCATCGAGTGATATATATAGTGGGAGTCTGATCGAACAAACAATTTTCTTCTATGCTTTAGGCTGAGAATGATTACAATAGCCGGTTTTGGCCTTCCCGTTAGAGGTAATACCTAAGATGAGTCAACAATTAGAGTTGCATGCAATCGTCGATGAAGAGCTTGCAGGCGCACGCTTAGACCAAGCTCTAGCAACGTTATTTCCCGATTACTCTCGTTCTCGGATAAAAGAATGGATATTGGGTGAGTGTGTTCGTTTGGATGGCGAACTTAAGGTGAAGCCTAGGGAAAAGGTCGTGGGCGGTGAAGATGTTGTATTAAGCACCGTGTTAGAAGATGTGGTTGAAGCGCAAGCAGAAAACATTGAGCTAGACGTGGTTTACGAAGACGATGATATTCTAGTCATCAATAAGCCGATAAATATGGTGGTGCACCCAGGTGCAGGCAACAACAGTGGTACTATCCTAAATGCTCTATTGCATCGTTACCCAAGTATTGCTGAAGTTGCTCGTGCCGGGATTGTGCATCGGCTTGATAAAGATACCTCGGGTTTAATGGTTGTCGCTAAAACAGTACCTGCTCAAACTCATTTGGTCGAGGCTCTGCAAGAGCGTCGAGTAACACGTGAATATGAAGCCATTGTGACTGGGACCATGACAGCGGGAGGGTTAGTTGATGAGCCAATCGGCCGCCACCCCACCAAACGAACCCATATGGCCGTAGTTGAAAATGGCAAGCCTGCAGTCACTCACTATCGAGTCGCAGAGAAGTTCCGCCAACATACGCGTATCCGCCTTCGCTTAGAAACGGGTCGAACACACCAAATTCGGGTGCACATGGCGCACCTTGGCCATTCATTATTAGGTGACCAAACCTACGGGCGCTTGCGTTTACCTAAAGGTTCAAGCCCTGAATTGATTGAAATAATGCGTGGGTTTAGGCGTCAAGCACTACACGCTGTGATGTTAAAATTGGAACATCCAATTACTGGCGAGATGATGGAGTGGCACGCTCCTGTTCCTCAAGATATGTTAGACGTTGCTCAGGCATTGCGTGACGACCATAAACTTAATCCTGATTTAGGCTAAGTTGTGGCTATCCATTCGGTTAACTGGCCTTGTCCTGATAATGTTACTGCTATATACAGTGATAGATTAGGTGGGGTAAGTTTACCGCCCTTTGATTCCTATAATTTGGGCGATCATGTGGGTGACTGTGAGCTGGCGGTTCAAGCCAATCGCCTTGCCTTTCAGCAACACATGCCCACTAAAGTATGCTGGCTAAAACAAGTGCATAGCACCAAAGTGGTGGATGCAACTCGTTGCGCTGGTCAGCAGATTGAAGCTGATGGCAGTTATACCAGCCGCCCTGAAGCTGCATGTGTGGTGATGACCGCAGACTGTTTGCCTATTTTATTGTGTGATCAGCAAGGAACGGTTGTCAGTGCTGTTCACGCCGGTTGGCGAGGCTTGGTCAACGGGGTGGTAGAAAATGCGGTGGCTAAGATGAATAGAGATCCGGCAACGTTGATGGCGTGGATGGGGCCTGCGATAGGACCTAGTGCTTTTGAAGTGGGTCAAGAGGTGAAAAGAGAGTTTGAGAAGCATGACCCTCAGGCGCAGCTAGCATTTAAACCTAGCTTTCATCCTAATAAGTATTTAGCCGATATTTTTGCCCTTGCCGAGCTTCGTTTCAAGCGCGTAGGGCTGACAGAAATTTACTCTGATCGCCAATGTACATTTACATCCCCGCAGCAATTCTACTCTTACCGACGCGAAGCCACTACAGGCAGAATGGCTGCAGCTATTTGGCTAGGTTAATTACTCGTTAGCGTCACAAAGTTGCTATTTAGCTTAAATATTAAACGCTCTAAATCTTGAAAACTCGTCTTGTTACACCAACATAATAGGTAATAGCGTACTTAACTTTAGTGGAGGTGTTGTATGCGCCTAGATCGATTTACCAGCAAATTTCAATTAGCTATATCTGACGCTCAGTCTTTGGCATTAGGTAGAGATCATCAATTCATCGAGCCTGTGCATTTAATGTCGGCTATGTTAAACCAAGATGCGGCTTCTTTACGTCCTTTGTTAGTTGAAGCCGGTATTGAAGGCAGCGCCTTACGCTCGCAGTTATCTCAAGCTTTAGAGCAATTGCCTAGAGTGGAAGGTAGTGGCGGAGACGTGCAGCTTTCAAGCCAATTGGTGGTGTTACTGAACTTGTGCGATAAGTTAGCTCAAAAGCGGAAAGACAAGTTTATCTCTTCAGAGATTTTCTTTTTGGCGGTCACTGAAGATAAAGGCAAGCTGGGCGATATTATGCGCGGCTTGGGAGCGAACAAAGAAAATATCAATAAAGCGATTGAGAAGTTACGCGGTGGTCAAAAAGTGGATGACCCCAATGCCGAAGATCAACGCCAAGCCTTAGAAAAATTTACTATCGACCTCACCGAACGGGCAGAGCAAGGCAAGCTTGATCCTGTGATTGGTCGCGATGATGAAATTCGCCGCACCATCCAAGTGTTGCAAAGGCGAACCAAAAATAATCCTGTATTAATCGGCGAACCGGGTGTGGGGAAAACCGCTATTGCAGAGGGGCTTGCTCAACGAATTATTAACCACGAAGTGCCTGAAGGCTTAAAAAACAAACGTGTGCTTTCTCTTGATATGGGCTCGTTGGTTGCAGGGGCTAAATACCGAGGCGAGTTTGAAGAACGACTTAAAGCGGTGCTTAATGAGCTTTCTCAAGAAGAAGGCCAGGTGATTTTGTTCATTGACGAATTACATACCATGGTTGGCGCCGGTAAAGGTGATGGTGCAATGGATGCCGGAAACATGCTAAAGCCGGCGTTAGCAAGGGGAGAATTACACTGTGTGGGAGCGACGACCCTGAATGAGTATCGCCAATATATAGAGAAAGATGCAGCACTCGAAAGGCGTTTTCAAAAAGTATTGATTGAAGAACCCAGTGTCGAAGATACCATTGCCATTTTACGTGGCCTAAAAGAACGGTATGAGTTACATCATTCGGTAGAAATTACCGACCCTGCGATTGTAGCCGCAGCCAGCCTGTCTCACCGTTATATTTCAGATAGACAGCTTCCCGATAAAGCGATTGATCTGATTGATGAGGCCGCGTCGAGTATTCGCTTACAAATTGATTCTAAGCCCGAAGCTTTAGACAAGCTAGAACGAAAAATAATCCAGCTTAAATTAGAAAGTCAGGCACTACAAAAAGAGTCTGATAGCGCGAGTTTGAAGCGTTTAGGCTTACTCGATGATGAACTTGCCGACAAAGAACTTAAGTTTAAAGAGCTTGATGAAGTGTGGAAAGCTGAAAAAGCCGCACTCACGGGGACTCAGCACATTAAAGCCGATTTAGAACAAGCTCGTTTAGATATGGACATTGCCCGTCGAGCCGGTGATCTAAATCGTATGTCAGAGCTACAGTATGGGCGAATTCCTGAATTAGAACGACAATTAGACCTTGCCTCGCAAGCAGAAATGCAAGACATGACCTTGTTACGTAACAAGGTCACTGATGCTGAAATTGCCGACGTGCTTTCACGTTGGACCGGCATACCAGTCAACCGGATGTTAGAAGGTGAGCGTGAAAAACTATTGCGTATGGAGGACCAATTGCACTCACGGGTGATTGGTCAAGAAGAAGCGGTCGAAGCTGTATCTAATGCCATTCGTCGTAGCCGAGCCGGTTTATCAGATCCCAATCGACCGATTGGTTCATTTTTGTTCTTAGGACCAACGGGAGTGGGTAAAACCGAACTGTGCAAAGCCTTAGCTGAATTCATGTTTAATACCGAAGACTCAATGGTACGCATCGACATGTCGGAGTTTATGGAAAAACACTCTGTCGCGCGTTTGGTAGGGGCGCCTCCCGGGTATGTGGGTTACGAAGAAGGCGGCTATTTAACGGAAGCGGTGAGACGACGTCCGTACTCAGTGATCTTGCTCGACGAGGTCGAAAAAGCGCACCCCGACGTATTTAATATTTTGTTACAAGTATTGGATGATGGTCGACTAACCGATGGCCAAGGTCGCACCGTCGATTTTAGAAACGCCGTTATCATTATGACTTCTAATCTTGGTTCCGACATTATCCAAGAACGACACGGCGATATGACTTACCAAGAAATCAAAACGGCATTGATGGAAGTATTAACTCAGCAATTCCGACCTGAGTTCATCAACAGAATCGATGAGTCTGTAGTATTTCATCCCTTGGCAAATCAACAAATTCGCCAAATTGCCAGTATTCAAGTACAACGCTTGGTTCCTCGCCTCGAAGAAAAAGGCTACAAGTTGGAATTTAGTGAAGCAGTACTAGATAAGCTCGGTCAAGCTGGCTTTGACCCAGTATATGGTGCGCGTCCACTCAAACGGGCTATTCAACAACAGTTGGAAAACCCATTAGCGCAAGCCTTATTAGCCGGGAAACTAGAACCGGGGAAAACCATTCGCATCGATGTAGTTGACGGTGAATTGTCATTTGGCTAAGTATCTGTAGAGTGTAACGGGCAGTGAGTGACAAGAACGCTAACTGCCCCGTTTTCGCTGTTGTTGTTGGGCTGATTTAAACGAGAGGTAACTTTCTATTTGGCTGTTGCTCAGTAGCTTAATTATCTCACTGTCTTTTTCTTTCATCAGGTCACGCATGGCTTTCCACATGTGTTTTCTATCGCCGTCAAAGCTAAACAGCTGATCCATCATAAAAGAGTACTCAGTCTCTAAATGGATGAATTTTTCAATTTGTTCAGTGCTTAATTGTAAGCATTCGGTCAACCGTTCTATATTCATGCCTAACCACCAACTAAAATGACGTTTGCCTTTGGCTTATACCTGTCTGCCTAGATAGCCTCAGTTGCTATAACATATAGTTCATCTGCGCCGATTTGTCTGTCAGTCGCTATTAACAGTTAGGGTGATATGCTATTTTTAGCCTTGTATTTTTTAGGCAATTTCACAGAGTAACTTAATGACAGAACAAAAAATTAGTGATGGGGCCCGCCAGAAAGGCATTTTCTTGCTTCCTAACTTATTCACTACCGCCGGTCTTTTTTCAGGATTTTACGCCGTAGTTGCATCGATGAATGGGCAGTTCGAGGCTGCAGCAATTGCCATATTTGTCGCAATGATTTTTGATGGTGTAGACGGAAGGGTTGCACGTTTAACCAATACAGAAAGTGCCTTTGGCGCAGAATATGATTCAATGGCCGATATGGTATCGTTTGGCATTGCACCGGCGTTAGTTGTTTATAATTGGGCCTTGCATGACCTAGGTAAAATTGGTTGGCTAGCCGCTTTTGTCTATACCGTAGGCGCCGCGTTGCGTTTAGCTCGCTTCAATACGCAAGTTGGTATAGCGGATAAACGGTTCTTCCAAGGTTTAGCTAGCCCTGCTGCTGCTGCGTTGATTGCTGGTATGGTGTGGTTTGCCCAAGACATGGAGTTCTCTGGTAATAGCTTAGAATACTTAGCCTGCTTCATTACCGTCATGAGTGGTCTACTAATGGTTAGTAACTTTAAATACCATAGCTTCAAAGGTATCGACCTGAAAGGTAAGGTTCCCTTCTTTGCAATATTGCTGGTGGTGTTAGTGTTTATCGTTGTAGCGGTGAAACCTGCACTTATTTTGTTTGCCTTATTTGCCGCCTACGCAGTGTCGGGACCTATATATACTATCCGTACGGTAAATGAACTTAAAATTGAACATGTGGTGGGTGATGAAGAAGACCACGATGAAGTTGTAGCAAAACCTACCAAGGTGAGTGACAACAAAAAAGATATTGAGCAAACAGAAACCGAACAAACAGCGGACACCTCTGACAAAGAGTAAGCTTAGCTTGTCGTTAATAGGGGAAATAACATAAAGGGTGCTGTTAATAGCACCTTTTTGCTGAATAAATGAACGCTTTTGGTTGTATGTTTGGTTAAATGCAAAAAAAACCAAATAACAGTTGATTTCAAAGTTTGCTTCCCTATAATGCGACTCCACTGACACGGCACGCAGCGCTGCAAAGCGAAGCACATAGCAAGTCAGGGTTGGTAAGGCCTGAGGCTCTACTAGCGGCGGTTAAACGCTTCATCTTCTCCCAAGAAAATTTCTTCGGAAAAGAATGAAAAAAGCGGTTGACAGTCACAGAGGAAAGCGTAGAATGCGCACCTCGCTTCGACAAGAAGCAACGCTCTTTAACAATTTATCAAGCAATCTGTGTGAGCACTCACAGAGCACTAAGCGAAAAAAATTAGCTTAAGTGGACTGGAGTGACACACTGTTTTAACAGTAATAATTTCAGTATTTACTTTGAGCGAAAAAACTTTGATTGAAGAGTTTGATCATGGCTCAGATTGAACGCTGGCGGCAGGCCTAACACATGCAAGTCGAGCGGTAACATTTCTAGCTTGCTAGAAGATGACGAGCGGCGGACGGGTGAGTAATGCTTGGGAATATGCCTTTACGTGGGGGACAACAGTTGGAAACGACTGCTAATACCGCATAATGTCTTCGGACCAAAGGAGGGGACGCTTCGGCACCTTTCGCGTATTGATTAGCCCAAGTGGGATTAGCTAGTTGGTAAGGTAATGGCTTACCAAGGCGACGATCCCTAGCTGGTTTGAGAGGATGATCAGCCACACTGGGACTGAGACACGGCCCAGACTCCTACGGGAGGCAGCAGTGGGGAATATTGCACAATGGGCGAAAGCCTGATGCAGCCATGCCGCGTGTGTGAAGAAG
>NZ_CM134202.1:3345000-4055000 GCF_054112545.1 Agarivorans sp. MS3-6
CTTACCAACCCTTTGCAAACTCCGAATACCACTAAGTACTATCCGGGAGACACACGGCGGGTGCTAACGTCCGTCGTGGAAAGGGAAACAACCCAGACCGTCAGCTAAGGTCCCAAAGTCATAGCTAAGTGGGAAACGATGTGGGAAGGCTTAGACAGCCAGGATGTTGGCTTAGAAGCAGCCATCATTTAAAGAAAGCGTAATAGCTCACTGGTCGAGTCGGCCTGCGCGGAAGATGTAACGGGGCTAAGCTATGCACCGAAGCTACGGGTACTTAACTTTGTTAAGTGCGGTAGAGGAGCGTTCTGTAAGCCGTTGAAGGTGATTCGTAAGGGTTGCTGGAGGTATCAGAAGTGCGAATGTTGACATGAGTAACGATAAAGGGGGTGAAAAGCCCCCTCGCCGAAAGACCAAGGTTTCCTGTTCAATGTTAATCAGAGCAGGGTGAGTCGGCCCCTAAGGCGAGACTGAAAAGTGTAGTCGATGGGAAACAGGTTAATATTCCTGTACTTCGTATAATTGCGATGGGAGGACGGAGAAGGCTAGGCCAGCATGGTGATGGTTATCCATGTTTAAGGTTGTAGGCTGGACACTTAGGAAAATCCGGGTGTCTAAGGCTGAGAATTGATGACGAGTGTCTACGGACATGAAGTGGTTGATGCCCTGCTTCCAGGAAAAGTCTCTAAGCTTCAGATTATACGAAACCGTACCCCAAACCGACACAGGTGGTTGGGTAGAGAATACCAAGGCGCTTGAGAGAACTCGGGTGAAGGAACTAGGCAAAATGGTACCGTAACTTCGGGAGAAGGTACGCTCCCGACGGTGATGAGACTTGCTCTCTAAGCTGTTGGGAGTCGCAGATACCAGTTGGCTGCAACTGTTTATTAAAAACACAGCACTGTGCTAAATCGAAAGATGACGTATACGGTGTGACGCCTGCCCGGTGCCGGAAGGTTAATTGATGTGGTTAGCGCAAGCGAAGCTATTGATCGAAGCCCCGGTAAACGGCGGCCGTAACTATAACGGTCCTAAGGTAGCGAAATTCCTTGTCGGGTAAGTTCCGACCTGCACGAATGGCGTAATGATGGCCAAGCTGTCTCCACCCGAGACTCAGTGAAATTGAAATTGCCGTGAAGATGCGGTGTACCCGCGGCTAGACGGAAAGACCCCGTGAACCTTTACTACAGCTTGACACTGAACATTGACCCTACATGTGTAGGATAGGTGGGAGGCTTTGAAGCGTTGTCGCTAGATGATGTGGAGCCGACCTTGAAATACCACCCTTGTAGTGTTGATGTTCTAACGTTGGTCCCTTATCGGGATTGCGGACAGTGTCTGGTGGGTAGTTTGACTGGGGCGGTCTCCTCCCAAAGAGTAACGGAGGAGCACGAAGGTTGGCTAAGTACGGTCGGACATCGTACGGTTAGTGCAATGGCATAAGCCAGCTTAACTGCGAGACAGACACGTCGAGCAGGTACGAAAGTAGGTCATAGTGATCCGGTGGTTCTGTATGGAAGGGCCATCGCTCAACGGATAAAAGGTACTCCGGGGATAACAGGCTGATACCGCCCAAGAGTTCATATCGACGGCGGTGTTTGGCACCTCGATGTCGGCTCATCACATCCTGGGGCTGAAGTCGGTCCCAAGGGTATGGCTGTTCGCCATTTAAAGTGGTACGCGAGCTGGGTTTAGAACGTCGTGAGACAGTTCGGTCCCTATCTGCCGTGGGCGTTTGAGAATTGAAAGGAGCTGCTCCTAGTACGAGAGGACCGGAGTGGACGAACCGCTGGTGTTTGGGTTGTTATGCCAATAGCATTGCCCAGTAGCTACGTTCGGAACTGATAACCGCTGAAAGCATCTAAGCGGGAAGCAGGCCTTGAGATTAATTCTCACTAGGACTTTAAGTCCTCTGAAGGGCCGTTGGAGACTACAACGTTGATAGGCAAGGTGTGTAAGTGCTGTGAGGCATTGAGCTAACTTGTACTAATTACCCGTGAGGCTTAACCATACAACACCCAAGTGGTGTTGCTTATAGATACCTTATTTTTTATGACCAAGAGTACTTGTTATACTCGTGGGATATTGTCAGTTTTTTCGAATGTTAAAGACAACAAGTTTTTGCCCTGGTGGCAATAGCGTTGTGGACCCACCTGAACCCATGCCGAACTCAGAAGTGAAACGCAACTGCGCCGATGATAGTGTGGGGTCTCCCCATGTGAAAGTAGGTCACTGCCAGGCGCCTATTTAGAGAAAGCCTATCCTAACGGATAGGCTTTTTTTATGCCTGATATTTAGTCAGAGGACACCATGCTGAGCTGATAGCCATAGATAGTCGTGGGTAAGCATGCTTTTTCAGGCTGAAGTGAAAGCCGCTATGCTGCGCACCTATTTAGAGAAGGCCTATCCTAAGGGATAGGCTTTTTTTATGCCCGATATTTAGTCACAGGCTACCACGCTGAGCTGATAGCCATAGATAGCCATGGGTAAGCATGTGAACGTCAACAGATACCGCCAGGCACCTATTTAGAGAAGGCCTATCCTAAGGGATAGGCCTTTTTATGCTTGAGGTATCAGAATCAGCCAATGTGGGTTGGCGACCAGAGCGTATTAACTGTGGGTCTAAGGCGCTTTCAACAATTGTTTGATGTCTTGCATTTGCGCTGTAGTCAATGGGCCAAAGGCCATCGCTTCTGCGTTACTGATTACCTGTTCGCTAGTGCGAAACCCTGGGATTGGTAAGGTATGTTCACCTAGACCCCAAATCCAAGCTAGTGCACCTTGTGCAAGGCTTCGGCCTTCACTGCATAGTATTGATTGAATGGCCTCTAGTTTGTTTAATAGCTCTGGACAGGCTTTACCGTTAATAAAGTATTTGAGCCACTCCGGATTTACTCGGCGTATGTCATCTTGGTCTAATACCTTATTTTTCTGATACTTTCCTGACAATAGCCCCATTGCTAAAGGGCCTCTATTTATTGCTGTTTGTTTATGCGTCGCGCAAAAGTCCAACATGTCTGAGTTGCTATCTAGAACATTATTTTGAAATTGAAATGCTATACAGTGTTCAGCCAGACTAAATGTTTGAGCTCGATTTAAGTAATCTGTACTCCAACCGTAGCTGCGTATTTTTCCCGCTTCAACTAGTAGGTTTAAACTCGTGATCACTGGGGCAATGTTTTCAGCCGGAAAATCATTAAGGTGCAGTTGATATAAATCGATATAGTCGGTGTTTAAACGCTTAAGGCTGGCTTCACAATGTTTGAATATAGCAGCCTGATCATGAAATTCGCCGCAGATGGTTTTGCTAATGGGGTCGAAGTCTACACCGAACTTAGTCGCTATGATAAGGTCTTGGCGTTTACCTTTTAAGGCGCGTCCTAGTACCTTCTCACTATGCCCAGCCCCATATACGGCGGCAGTATCAAAAAAGTTAATACCCACATCAAGCCCCGCGTGGATCGCTTTAATTGACTCATTATCATCGACGACTCCCCAACCACAGGGTTTGTGGTCAGGGTCATAAAACGGTCCGCCAATTGCCCAGCAACCTAGACCCATTGGACTGACTGCCCAAGGCCCTAATTGTCTCTTATTCATAAGTGGCTCCTCATTAGGCTTATCGGTTACCTCGTACCCAAGGGCTGACTTGCTGCTGATAGAAATCAGCCAGACGGTCATGAAAAACCCGTGGGAGTGGAGGGTGGCCGGCATAGGCTGCATTTTTCTGAATTTGTTGCGGCTTGCTGGCCCCGGTAATCACACTGGTGATTTGTGGCTGATCTAACAACCAGCGAATAGCACACTCGGCCAAAGCTAAGTTATTCGGCAAAAACGGAGTAAGTTGCTCAACTAAACATAAGGCTTTTTCAAGAGGTAGCCCGGCAAAGGTCTCTCCAACATGAAATGCTGCGCCATCACGGTTGTAATTACGGTGGTCTGTTTCAGCAAATTGGCGTTGGGCGGTAACGGCCCCACTTAATAAACCGCTGGCGTAGGGAAGGCGAGCAATGATGCCTACCTGATTTATGGCGGCTAGCGGTAATACTTCTGCTAAGGCCTCTTGCCTAAACAGATTAATAATTAACTGTAAGCTGGTTAGTTGAGGATCGTTTAAACAAAGCTTAGCTTCACCCATCGATTCTACACTTGCACCATAATGCTCTATCAGCCCTTGCTGCTTAAAGTCTTGCAGCCATGTAAATATCTCACCATCTTGCATCACTTCAAAAGGGATGCAGTGTAACTGAATTAATGTAACCGAGTCACAGCCTAAGCGTTGTAAGCTGGCTTCTATTCCTTGTTGTAGGCCTTTCTTGGTATAGCTGTTTGGATATAGGCTGCCATCTCTGCCGATCTTCGTGGCTATTGTGATGTCTTGGTGTTGTTGATAAAACTTACCCAATACTGATTCACTTAAACCCGCGCCGTAAACGTCAGCCGTATCGTAGAAGCGCACACCACTTTGGTAGGCTTGTTCAAGGATCGCTAGTGAGTCTTGTTCACTAATTGGTCCAAAGTCACCGCCTAATTGCCAACAACCTAAACCGATCTCGGATAAGGCTAGGCCGCTTTTACCTAATATTCTGCTTTGCATGCTTACATTCCAGTTTTTTGTTGTCATTAGTTTAGTGTACGCGTTTCAAGCCGTTTTATAATTCGCTATTATTAAGAATGATTGTTCAGAAAATTGGATTAATATGTTTAGTGGCGTGGTCGATTTTGTCACCGTGGTTGAAATGGGCAGTTTTACCGCTGCGGCTGACAAGCTACTCAGCTCAAAAGCCAGTGTTAGTCAAAGAGTCAGTGATTTAGAAACTCGCCTAGGCGTACAATTGTTATATCGCTCGACCAGAAAGCTGCGTTTAACTGAGGCCGGAGAAAGTTATTATCAAAGTTGTCGCCAAGGCCTTGAACACCTAGAGCATGGTGCTTTAGCCGCCCAACAGCTTCAACATCATTTACAAGGTAAAGTGACAATCAATTCGCTGGGGGGGATATTTGCCGAGCAATGGTTAGCTCCTGCATTATTGGCCTTTCGCCAAGAGCACCCGAATATTGAAATCGATGTCGATTTATCTTCTCAGCGAGAGGATTTATTGGCGTCTTCTTTCGATATCGTATTTCGTATGGGGGCGTTACCTGATTCAAGTTTGCAGGTACGGGTGCTTACGCAGTTAAATACCCATGTGGTAGCCAGCCCTGCCTATTTGGCTACTCACGGGCGACCTTTGCACCCCGAAGAGCTTAAACAGCACCAATGTGTATGTGGCACCGTTTCACAATGGCCTTTTTATAAAGGTAATCAAAAGATCTTGATTCCAGTCAATGGATCGTTTTCTTGCCCTAACGGGCATATTTTGATGCAAGCCGCATTACGGGGTGTAGGTTTAATCCGTACTCATGATATGTATTTACGTGAAGCATTGAGTGATGGTCGCCTAGAAGCAGTGCTTGAAGACTGGCAAGTGGTGAGCCAGCCCTTATGGATGGTATTCCCGCCAGCGAAATTTCGCGCTAGGCGAGTAACGATGTTGGCCGATTGGTTAGCAAATTATACCAAACAACACCCGATTTAATGTTTTGCCATTAAGCCATGCTGCTAGGCTATTATAGTGGATAGAATGAAATTGGTCGTTCGGCTAGTAAAACATACACAGGAAATAAGATGGCAGAATCAGCCTTAAACGAAAGTGATTACCAGCAACATACTCAACAATGGGTAAAAGACTTCGTGGTGGAATACAATATTTGTCCTTTCGCTAAGCGTGAGTTAGAACGCGGCACGATTCGTTACCATGTAGCCACTAGTGATGATGTGGAGGTATTACTGCAGCAGCTGATCAGTGAGTGTCAGTTACTTGATGACCAAGCCGATATTGAAACAACACTATTTATTGTGCCCGCTTTAAAAGATTTTCATGATTATCTGGATATGTTGTATTGGGCTGAAAAGTTAGTCAGTAAACAGGGGTACGATGGCATTTATCAATTAGCGAGCTTTCATCCAGACTATTGTTTTGGTGGGGCCGAGCAAGATGATCCTAGCAACTATACTAACCGTTCGCCTTACCCAACCTTGCACTTAATTCGCGAGCAAACTATTAGTCGCTTGGCAAAACTACATCCCGATCCCGAAGGGATCCCTGAGCGAAATATTCAGCTGACTGAAGAAATGGGCAACACATCACTAAAACAGTTATTGGCGAGCTGTAAAGTGTAGTCTAGATTTAAAAAAGTAATTTATCCTTTTGAAATTAATAGAAAAATTAACTATTCTGTGCGACCAATCTTACAGGAGGTGATATGTCTTTAACAATAACTGCGGCCGAGAAGGCAATTTTAGAGGATTTAAGCATTCCTCCGCGGCCTCAGGTGTTATTAACTATCACTCAAGAAACAAAGAAAGCGGAACCCGATGTATCGGTGATTGCAGAGGCCATTGCGAGTGATGTAGGGATTTCTGGGGCGGTACTGCAAATTGTAAATTCTGCCGCATTTCGCCGTTTAAATGAAATTAAATCGATTCATCAAGCGGTCATGACCTTGGGCATTAACCGGGTGTTTCCTATTGTGAAAGCTGTCGCTTTGAAGGGGGCTATGCCGGCGTCCAAAACGCTAGATGCATTTTGGCTGGAGGCCAATTTACTCGCCAGTTGTGCTGCCGCTACTGCAGAAGAGTTGGGCTTTGAGTCGGCTAAAGATAACGCCTATATGCTGGGTTTGTTTCATCAGGCTGGGGTTCCCGCGTTGCTGCAATCCTTTCCTGAATATGAAAGTTTACTGGTTGAAGCGAATAGTATCGGCTGGGCTAACTTGGCTGATCAAGAGCGGATCCGTTACGGCACGACTCACGCTACCGTCGCCGCTCTAATTGCTCAGCAATGGAGCCTGCCAAAAGTAATGGTAGAAGCGATTTATTACCAACATGATAGTGATGGTTTATTTAATTCAGAAGAGTTGGCTAAGCCATCTTTGTTGATGTTGGCTATTCTTAAGATTGCCCGAATAGTAGCTTATCGTAAACTTGGCGTAGACAGTGAAGAGCAAGTTTGGCAGGACAGTTACGATAGTCTGTTAAACTTTTTAAATATAGAAGACCAACAGTTAGAAGATATATTGGCAGGGGTAAATAGTACGTTGTCTGAAGCATAAAAATACGCTACAGCGATTGCTGTAGCGTAGAGTTTTTCGCTTAGAACTTGTAAGCCAAATCTACCCCCCAGTTTCTGCCTGGTTGAGTGTAACGATCTAAACCTTGATAATCTGATTCTTTGCCATCTAAATCGGTATAGCTCCAGTATTTCTGGTCTAAAGCGTTAAACAGTCCGGCCCGTAATACTAAGTCGTTAACTGGCTGATAGTATGCGGTTAAGTCTAATAGCGCATGACCCGGTGAGTGGGCATTATCCTCTGATGACCAGTCTCCTGATTTTTTAGCGGCTACCATTGTTAGGTTAAGAGCGCTTCCCCATAACTGCTCGGCGTGGTCATAACCTAATCCCCAAACCGCCGTCAGCGGAGCCACTGAGTCTAAGGCGCTACCATCTTCTTTGTTTTTACCTTGAGCGTAGGCCACGCTTAATCTGCTGTAGGTGCCTTCTGGCGCACCAATGGCATCGTCTAACCAGTAGTTACCTTTAAACTCCACACCGTAAATTTCAGCTTCACCAATGTTCTCATTAATGGTGATGCCCGCTGGATAGCTAGGGTCGCTGTAATCGGTGATGGATTGAATAAAGTTTGTATAGTCATTGAGAAAACCCACCAATTCCATGCTTGATACTGCAGTATTCGCGCGTAAGCCTAGCTCATAGCTTTGGCTTTCTTCAGGTTTAAGGTTGGGGTTAGACAGCGTTGCGTAACCGTGACCACTATTGTCGAAGGCGTAATACAATTCCTCAAGGGTAGGGGCGCGGAAGCCTTCACTATATTGAGCAAAAGTACTGAATTGTTGATTCCAGTGATAAACCGCTCCTAAACGTTTGGTAAAGGCGTCACTGTTGTGTTCTTGAAAACCACTACTCGCATCTGGCGTGGCTTTGTAGTCATCGTAGCGCAGGCCGGCGGTGACCACTAAACGTTCATCAAGTAAGTACATGTGGTCTTGAATGAATATACCGCGCTTTTCTGCTTCAGCTTTAGGCACTTCTGGGGCACCAGGGTCCACGGTGCCGCTGTCGTAGTAGTGAGTGCGGTAGTCTAGTTCAAAGTCGCTATTAATCGCGGTTAAGCCGTAACTGATTTCGTGACTACTGTGATCAAATTCAAGTAGTTTATTGAATTGAGCATCAAACTGCAGCGAGCTGTCTTTCCCATTACGCTCGCGGTTACGGTTACCGTATAAATCGGTTGTATCATAATTGTTATGCTCTGATTGACTTTGTTGATGGCTAAGTTGCCAGAACAAGTCATCGAATGCAGTATTATTGGCTTGCCAAGCGTGGTTAATACCAACACGGCTACGCGTGTCTTTGTCTTCGCCAGTCACGTTTGTGTAAGTAAAGCCTGGAAATATACTGTAGCCTTCGTTGCTTAGTATATTTGAGTGAGTTTCACGCTGGAATAACTCGGCAACTAAGCCGAAGGCATGCTCAGCATTTAGGGCATAGTTGGTTTTAAGTAGTAGGTTATGAGAATCAAAGTCATAGGGGTTTGCCTGGCCGCGATCTCGACCATTTATGTCGGCGCCAGAAGAGTGCGCCGTTGTTTCGCTGCCATCACGATACGTATAAATCGCCAAGCCTTCCCATTTTTGATAGCGCTTGGCTAGCTCAATGGTGGCTTTGTAAGCTTCATTTGCGCTGGCGTAGCCAGTTTTTAGTGCAACATGATGGCTGTCGCCTTCTTCTAATAGATCTTCTGGGTTTTTGGTTCGCAGCAATACTGCACCGCCTAAGGCATCACTTCCGTAAAGGCTAGATGCAGGCCCTTTATTAATTTCAATGGCGCTTAAGGTGTCAATTTCGTATGAGTTTGGCCCCTTATTCATTACGTCGCCACCAGGGTTATAGGCTGTGGGTTGTTCAATACCATCCACCATCAACTTAATACGATTACCATCTAAGCCGCGAATATTAAAGCCGCTAGTGCCAAAGCGCCCTTGCCCAGTAGTGCTTACGCCGGGTTCATAGCGGACCGCGTCTTCTAAGCTTGTGGCCATTTGTTGCTCTAGTTGTTCGGCGCTTACTGCGGTGACGCTCGAGGATACATCCTTGATGCTTTGTTCGGTACGAGTAGCCGATACAACGACTTCATCAAACATGGTGCTAGTGGTTTCAGCATAAGCCGATGGGCTTAAGCTAAGAATTACGGCGTTGGCGATGAGTGTGCGATTGAGTGTTTTCATGGTGATCAGGCTTTGTCCTTATCCTGTTAAGATTAACAAAGCCGCATTATACATAATGCAAATGAGAATCAAACTCATTTGCATTAAATATTTCAATTTTTATTTAAATCAGTCGTTAATTCACTGTTAATACTGTGCCAATAGCTACCACTTTTAGGCGCAAGGGCTTGGAGGGCTGCTTCGGTATCAAAGGCGACTGGCTAGCCTCGCGCTTACATGCCAGCCTGTCGGAGGATTAGTGGATTAATAGGTGTCACTAAATTCTTATACAACTTCATACTCAGCCGACAAACAGCCCTTGTGGTTATTTTCTTCGCGTTGCTCTGATTCGGCTCAAGCCTAGCAACACAAGGCCTAAACCAATTAACCACCATGTTTTAGGCTCTGGCACGCTAGCAGGCGCTAAAGAACGACCGGTGATGGCCTCGCGCTGAATGCTGACAGTGTGGTTATCGGTTTCAAAGTTTCGACCAAAAAAGCTAATAGAGGTGATTTTATCTGCTTCTGATTCAGCAAATAGGTTTACATAACCATAGGGTTCTCGTTTATTGCCTTTAACGCTCGTTGGGCTACCGTAGTGTTCTGGCTCGAGTACCGCCGCGTCTAAAATTTGATTGGTCACAAATTGCAAGTTTTCAGATTGGGTCGTAATGCTCAGTTGATTGCCACTATCACCGGCACTCCACCAGAAGCCAAAGTATCCTACTGCAAGATCAAAACTTAGGGTAACAGCGCTGTTATTAGGGATGAATAGGTACTTACCTTCGCCAAACGCACCACCATATACGCCAAATTTTCTGATGCTGGCACTGCCTTTATTGACCGTGTATTTACCAAAATAAGTCTGGTAACCATTGTGTAAATCGCGGGTGGCTAGGCTGTCGAAATTTTCAGTTTGGCTTAGACCGTTAACTTGAGAGCTTTGGATAGCTGGCTTTTCTATCGTATAGATAATACCCGCTTGGCTGGTGAAGGATATCAGTACGCTAGCCAGTAACATAGGGTAAATGATGGTGGTTAACCTGTTTCTAATTATTGGTTTTAGCATAATGAATCCTGGTACTGGATGATGCCTTAATCGGCCTTAATACTGATCCTTATCTATTTTTATGCCAATGTTTTTATCTTATTAAAATTCAGCAAGATACATCCTATTTTTCTGGCTTGAGTCAAAAATATTGCCTCAGTTAGAGGCTCTTTCGCATATTGCAACGCGTCGGTTTTTTCATCAGCGAAGTAGTCTATTAGTGCGTGGCTATTTGTTGAGGATTCGATCCTTCAAAGCTGATTGTCACAATTTTTCAATCCCCCTTAATATCTCTCCCAACAGCGCGACATAACAATTGTTCTTATGTCATTCGCTTTAGGTACAGCTTTAAATTTTTGCTCAAGGCAAATTTAATTCAGCTTAACGGCAGAGTTTAGATGGAGTTAGCTAGGTTACGTTTTGTTGGTTTTCACTAATTATTTTAAATGTAGAGACAACATGAAAACTTATAACGCTTATACAATAACTCAAATATTTCATAAAGTTGCGTGGGCAGCGTTGATCATCGCTGCACCGATAGTGGTTGCACCGGTAATGGCTAACGATAGTGAACACACCGAGTTAGCGGAAACTAACCAGCAGCGCGATGTGTTTAAAACGCTGAATATTCCCGAGAAATTACCGGGTTTCGCATTAAGCTCTTTGGGCCAATCAGCTAACTTTATCGAGCACTTGGATAAAACGTATACGGTGGGCGATAAGGTTAAGAAATCAGAAGTGTTCTTAGTCACTAGCGAAGACGTTAAGGGCAATATTAAACTCAGTATCAAATATGACCCTAGCAAACTGGACGGTAGAAAAAAGGTATTAAAAGACCTAGAAGACCTCGCCTTAACTGAATACAAACTGCGTCAGCATGCCAGTATTTATGACCGAGATTCAGTCAAGCATACCGTCAATAAATTAGGCCAAGATGTGGTGAGTTTTAACTACTCAAAATACGCGCTGCCACAAGATATTGCTTACTTTCGTTTTATGAAAGTAGATATGTTTTTACAGCATGGCCAGGTGCAAAAAATGGTTATTTCTAATACTCAAAGCTTTAAGCACCCCTATGGTAAGGTTGAAAAATACCGGCAAGAAATACAGTTTAATCAATTAGATAATGGTCAGTACGTTATAAAAAAGAAAGAAGTGAAGGCAAGTGGTGTGTGTAAAGGTAAGCCTTGTGAACTGAATATGCTTATCACGCCAGTGGCTTTTTATCATGATGATCTAGGCGCCGTAGTTGAACAAGAACAAATGTTCACAGAGCTTAATCATCCTGATATTCGAGAGTCAGAAGTTAAACTGCATCGGGTATTTCCTATTATGGGAGACTTTGTAAAACGTAAAGGCATTGATACTCCGCTACCTTACGGTATCTCTGTGGCTTACCGTAACCAAGATATGAACGTCGACTTCTCTAGCTTTAGCGTATTTAACATACCGCACGAGATATTAGACTCGATTTTTGACCCTGAAAAGTCGCATGCCGAAGTGAGCACTGAAAGCTATACCCTGCGTGGTGATGTCTATATTTTGCCGTTTTGGAATGTGTTTGGTTTAGTCGGTAAGGTGAACGTAGACGCCGATGTTGATGCCCACTTCAATGGTATCGATCAGTGTTTGGGCGTGGTAATTGGCGACAAATGTTTAGGCGAACAGATTAACGTACCAGAGTTCAACTTTACTGTTCCACTGCACCTCGAGTATGACTTGTACGGTGTCGGTACAACCTTAGCGGTGGGTTATAAGGAATTCTTTGCATCATTAACAGGCACTTACACAGTGACTCAATTAGTAGGTGGTTCAGGCGATAGCGGTAGCTTAGTCACCGCTCAACCTATGTTGGGTTACCAATTACAACAATACCGCACCCAGTTTTTTATTGGCGCAGAATACCAAGGTTATTCAAATAGCATGACCGGTACCGTCATGATTGGTGACACTGAAATGGATTATGACGTGGGAGTTGATATTAACCAGTGGGCTTACCTTATTGGCTTCAATAAAGAAATTGGCAAACACTACAATCTAACCGGCATTATTAGTAAAGGTGAAGACCGTACCGCAGCCACCTTAAATTTTAGTTACCGTTTCTAAGTGAAGGCTTAGTAACGCATCAAACAAACCAAAGTGCGTTAGCACTTAGTTACCTCTTCTGTACTGCGACTGTTCATCTTAACGCTAAGCATACTTGTCTAGCGTTAAGCTAAGTCTAGAGCGCAGTAAAAGCCCCTAGCATTTGAGTTTTCGTCGGTTGGCAACGTTATGTATATCTCCACTTCTTGGTTTTTAACGCATTGTTATAGGCACGCGGTATTGCTGTTAATGGTGATTAGCTGTATTGCTTGCTCATCTGCACCACCACCACGGCCAGTCGATTTTGATAAAACTTGGCAGCCACAAACTGTGTTGTCTGAGGTGTATCTATTGCCCACTGCGCCTGAAGCATTGGCACGGCGGATTGAGGCTGTTCGCCAAGCCAAACATTATATTCAACTCGAGTACTTTACCTGGGACCATGATTTAGTGGGAGCATACCTTTACCGTGAATTACTCAATGCAGCAGATCGCGGCGTTAAAGTGCGCTTAGTATTAGATGACTTAATGGAGTTTGAAGATCGCTGGTTAGTTGAGTTGGCCGAGCACAGTAATATACACATACGAATTTTCAACCCTTTCGATAGCCGCAAATTAGGCTGGTTTAGTCGAGCATTTAACTTCCAAGTGGCTAAGCAACGGCTGAATCACCGACTACACGAAAAGTTCTTTAACGTTGATGGTGAAGTGATGATTCTTGGTGGTCGAAATATTGGAGATAGCTATTTTGGATATAGCAAAAAAGCCAATTTTTTTGACTTAGATGTTATGGTGAAAGGTGAAAGTATCAGAGAGTTTGAACGTAATTTTCAGCGTCTATGGTCAAGTGAGCATGTTAGAGATGTTTGGCGGGTCATCAAAGCTACACCGAAAGCCAACCAAGCCACTTTTTTAGCTGACTATCTGTCTATCATAAAAAAGCGTCAGCCTGAATTACAACACATTGAGCAACAAATCAGGCAGTTAACATCCCCTGACTACAGTACAGCGGAAGTCATGCCGCTGTTCGATTCTTTAGATAAGTTAACAGACTCTCAGCCTTATCTTCGTTCGCGGATGCAATCGGTGCTAGATGCTTGTTTAGCCAGTAGTAGCAGTATATTGATCTCTACTCCCTATTTAGTACCCAGTGAAGACAGTTTTTCCAGCTTGAAGGTTTTATCAGATAATGGCGTAGCACTGACTTTACTGACCAATTCTTCAGCGTCTAATGACTCACCTTTTGTTGGTGCCTATTACGCTAAACATCGAGAAGAGTTGGCTGGTCTCGCTCAGCAACTATTTGAATACGCTAAACAGGCTGAACATCCTGATTACTACCATCAAGTAAAGACCTACTACCACAATAAGGCTTTCATTGTTGATCAGCGGCTAAGTTATATAGGCTCATCCAATTTTGACCCTCGTTCAAACTTTTTGAATATGGAGTTGGGATTGTTGATTAATAGCAGAACCTTTGCCCTACAGTTAAAGGCTTATCTATTAAAAAACCAGCAACAAAGATTTTGGCGGGTATCGCTTAATGAACAACAAGCGTTAGTGTGGCAAAAAGACCAGCAACTCACTAACAAAAACCCAGGGAGTAGTGCATTTAAGCGTTTATCAGAGAGGCTTTACCGTCTGCTCAACATCAAATACGACATATAGTTAGACATGCCGGTAAGGAGACCGGCAAAGTTGTCAAAGCGCTTGTCACTTGGCGTTAACCCTCGCTAAGGGACAGCCTTTAGTGAAAGAGTGAGTAAGAAGGTCGCAACGATGTCTTCACCACTAATTGATGGGCAGGTAGCATTAATTGTCACCGCTTGATTCACGCGCTCGCCACTCGCCATGGTTTGTTCTAACATTTGGTCTATTAACAAGCCATCTGTACAAGTGAAAATCACATCAGCTTCAGGGCGTTTTAAAAATTTACCTTCAACCTCCTTGAAGGCTAACGATACTTTTTTGCCATGTTGTTCAGCTTTGGCAATGGCTAAAAAGCCGCCTGCAACATCAGCGCCCACCGCTAAGGTTCCGAAATACATACTATTTAAGTGGTTTTTTGTTCTTCGTTTTAGAGGTATTTTTACCACCACCTTTTGCTCATCCATTTGCAAAATTTTGGGGCGACAATACCAAATCAATGGCACCTTAAACATGCCAAACAAGCTGAGCATTAAGTTGGCTTTGCGAATACTGGGTAGCATAACTGCTCCTATTTAAAGAGGTCTTACCAGTAGAGCTTGTTGTTAACAAAAAGTCAACAATTGGCTTAAGCTTGCTTAAAAATCAGACCAGCCTGCCCCCACAATAAAGTGTAAGGTGGTATCTTCTGGGCCACGGGCAACGTCGATACCAGTGCGAAGATTAAAGCGTCTTGCCATTAAATAGCGAAAGCCAAGGCCTTTAGCATAACGATTGGGTGTATCTCCGAGGTTTTGTTGTGAATTGAAGGCTTGGCCTACACCTCCGAATACCACAGCCGACCAGCGAGCATCAAAGTCGTAACGCAGTTCACCTTGCAGGGTTGCCATACGTTCACCTTGATAGCGCATGGCGGGTATGCCGCGCATATCGATAAAAGGGAGGGCGTAGTAGGGCGTATCACCATGCGCACTAGCGGCGGATAAACGCATCGAGCCTTGAAAACTGTTACCTAAATAGCTAAAGCCAGAGAACTCACCAGAGGTAATGGCGTAGTCGCTATCCCCGCCAAAGTAGTCGGCATGTTTTGCATAACTAACATTGCCGTATAAACCTTGGTTGGGGCTAAAGGAGTTGTCGCGAGTATCGTAGTTCAATAGCAAGCTTAAACCGCCATCTTTCATGCTTAACTGAGGGCTTAAGTAGTCGGGGAGATCGCCGATAGAAAAGGCACTATCACTATCCAAATAGGTATATTTTGCACCGGCAAACCAGGGGCTATCGCCTAAGCGAAAGCGAATTTGCTGCAGCAAGTAAGTGCCTTTTAAGTTTACTCTAATTGGGATATCGCCAATGATTCCATCGCTGGGTAGGCGAAAACTGTCTATGTTGGCATCTATCCCAGCTATAGCACCTATATAGCGAATGCTATCTTGTTTCCATATCCCCATGTGAAAGGCTCCCGCGCTGCGGGTACCGTTCTCGGTGGCCAAGCCTAACAAGCCAGACACACTAGGCGTAAGCTTTAGCGGTGCGTTAGGGTCTTCGTCTATTTGCTCGCTATTTTCTTGCGCTTCATTCTGATGAAAGAACGCTAAGACTAAACCTCCACCATAACCCACTGCAGGGTCGGTAATAATTATAGGCACGGGTAAAAATCCAACGGCGTTATCCATTAACCACTGACTCGCATCCATTCGACCATCAGTTGGGTCAACAAACTGCTCAAAAAAATCAGCCTGAGCATGTCCCATGGAAAGCAGCAGTGGTATTGATGCAAACAGAGAAGAGAGGCGCATATTTCATTCCTTGAAATCGTGGGCATGGGAAGAACCAATGGTGTTAGGTAGTTTAGCTAGCTGAGCCGTATAGCGATAGCGTAAAGTTATTTTAGTTCTGAAACGAAAAAAGCCTGCATAAATGCAGGCTTTTTAAAGGTGGTGCCCGGAGGCGGAATCGAACCACCGACACGAGGATTTTCAATCCTCTGCTCTACCGACTGAGCTATCCGGGCGACGGGCGCTATTAAACGAATTTTGGCGGTTTAAGTCAACCGAAAATGCTAAAAAAAATGAAATAATCGAGCATCGGCTAATTGCTATACAACAACTGCTAAAAGAATAAACAAAAAGGTGACCTAGGCCACCTTTAGTTAGTTTGGATACATGAGCAATGGGTTATTGCTTTGCTCTTAGTCGACACGGGGTAAATGCCCTTAAGAGTGGAGCTAAGCGTCTTGGTGAGAGCATTAGCGGCAAACAAGAGGATAATCCTGCTGCTGTTCCTGTGTATTTTTCACTAAACATAGTGTATTTAAATATAGAGGGTGAGTGTTTGCTAAAATTGTGCTTTATTATCTTTTATTGGCAATAATTGTTGATGATAGTTTGTTAATGAGGTGAAATAAGCTACGGGTGATGAAAATTTTAAAAAGGTAGTGCAATAATGCGTTTAGATCGAACAGACAAAAAGATATTAGACCTAATGCAAAACAACGGCCGGATCAGTAATTTGGAATTGGCCGAGCAGATTGGTTTGTCTCCTTCACCATGTTCACGACGAGTAAAGGCATTAGAAGATGCCGGCCTTATAGCCAAGCACGTTACCTTGCTCAACGAGAAGAAACTAAACCTAAACCTGACTGCTTATATTCATATCTCCATGGATAGGCATACACCTGAGCGGTTTGAAAATTTTCAAAAGATCATTAGTGCCTATGAAGAAGTGATGGAATGTGTATTGGTCACTGGAACCGATGCTGATTATCAACTAAAAGTAGTGGTTCCAGATATGGAGCATTACCAAGCTTTTTTATTGGGTAAGCTTACTCGAATAGAAGGGGTGACTGGTGTTCGCTCTAGTTTTGTTTTGCAGCAAGTGTTTAACCACACTGCACTGCCTCTGTCGCATATAAAATAACAGCGCCGAAGGCGCTGTTATTGTGTGCCATCATCGATACCAAAGGCTGGTGAAGCTAACATCGGTAGCGCTGCTTAAAACAGCGAATATTATTGAACTTGTTGGCGCTTTATAAAAGCTTGTTTACAGGCATCGTAATTGGCAATGAGCAAGTCGCTTTCAGCTTTTTCATAAGGCAGTAAGCTGCCTAAAATCATACGCTTTTGTCCGCTGCCAATGGCTTCACCATTCTCACTGATGGTAAATTTAAGCAGGGCGATACCGCGTTTCCCATTTGGAATGAACTCTCCCCCAGCAAACTCCAGGTGGGGAGAACTGCTAGGCAGTCGGTCAAAATGCAAACTCATGTTTTCGTAAATCACTAAGGGGCGTTTGCGGTTAAGCATTAAGCCTTGCTCTTCTAGAAGAGGGACTAAAATATGTGGGAAATTACGCCCTGAAAAATACACATAGTCTTTCACTATGTCGCTAATGATAGCTTGGTCTTTTAGGTTGTCACCGCTGCGGGTTAATTGAAGATACTCTTTACCCTGTTGGTCAATCAACTGGCAGCTATCATCGTGTTGCTGAATACTGACGGGAACACCGTCGGTGACCATACCTGCAAAGGTAAATTGCATCTCTTGGCTAATGCCTAATTCACTCAGCATCACGGAAAACAATAAGTCACCTGGAACACAGAATCGTGATGAATCGGCGTCATGAATGGCGTTAAAGTCGTTAGCTACGCCTTTGGCGAAGTCACAGGCTTGTTGTCTACTAAACACAAACTGATTGTTTTCACGACTAAAATACTGGTTTAAATTGATCATTATTTTCACTTGCTAAACTCTGCGACCGGCGATTTTAGCAAAAATCATGCGATGTGTGGTCTTATCAGTATAAAAGTTTTTATTTATTTCTGATTACGATGATTATTCCGAACGAAAAAACACCATTTTTAGTAAGCGCTTCATTTCATTTAACTAATTTTATTTTTCAGTCTTTTCAATTTAAATTAATTGAGCGTTTTATCAAATAAAGGCTTTTAAAGTGGCTTGTTATCTCCTATCTTTATAACAGTAACCAAGGAAATAGGCTCTATTTGTCATTAGACAACATAGCGCTTCGCGAGTGGACGACTGGTTAGATTAAGCAGGGACGGTAATTGATGGTAAACAAACAAAGTTATCTGAAGTCGACTTTTTTCGGAGCGTTCATTCTGTTCGTTGGAGCTGCTATTGTGTGGGTGGCTTTTTTTGAGAAAAGTGCACCGCCATTTCAACTGAGCTTCATTTTCCAGCGTGTTGATGGAACCACTACCCTGAACCTTGATTGTGAAAACCTCCATTATTCACTACGCCAAACTTCCCAAGGTAGCAACACAGCGAGCGAGTCGGTTCAGCAACTGTCTATGTTGGTTTGTTCAGATTTCTATGCGATGTTGCAACAAGTGCCCAAGCAATTTGCTTCCTCTTACCACGCTGAGCAAGGCGCAGGTAAAGCAATTACTTGGACGCTAGGCGAGGAAGTCTGGCAATGGCATTGGCAGAATAAATACGAACCAGCCATGGGGCCTGTGTTTGTTCAGTTAGATGATTTAATTCAACGCATGCCTGATGCTGCACTTGCTGGGGGGACGAATATCAAGTTACGTTAGTGTTTGAACACCCATGGGCAGCTTGATAAACAATCTATTTTAACCTCTCATAATGCTTACATTACTAGTGGCAATGGTATTGCTATTGGGGGCTAGCTCCAATAAATAAGGCAATAGCGCCGCGGTTAATTTCTCTGAGTCGTGCCTTAAAATGGTACTGGTTTCGTCAATAAGATCCGCGTGTATAACTTGATAGCGTTCTTTTAGCTGGGCGATATCGTCTATTTCCACCACTTGGGCGCGTTCGAGGTTGTAGTTTGTGATCATCTCTTGGCTAGGCTCGTGGTTGTTAACCACCACTACATCAAGCGCGCGACCTAAATACTGCTCTAACTCTTCAATAAATTGCTCTAATTGGTAACCATCGGTTTCGCCAAACTTAGTCATGATGTTACTTACATAGACAAGCTTTGCCTGACTATTGATGATAGCTTGCTTAACACCGGGTACCAACAAATTCGGAATGATGCTGGTATACAAGTCACCCGGCCCTAAAATAATGGCTTTGACGCTATCTATGCGCTCGATAACGGGTGGGTAAACCCTTACTTGTTCAGCATGATGAGGAACCAAAAAAACATTGGCTATTTTTTCGCGTTGATCACCGCGTGGCAGGTCAATGGCACTCTCGCCAAAGATCCGCTCGCCACTGGTTAGCTCGGCCACTAACGTGGATTTATCAATGGTGACCGGCAGTATTTCACCTTCAACATCTAACATTTGCGCTAAACCCTGAATGCCTTCTGAAAACGAACCACTGTATTGCGATAGCATCGTTAGTAGCATATTGCCGGCACTATGGCCGGCCAGGCGTTTACCTTTGGTAAAACGTTTTAGTAATAGCTTTCGAGCGAGTTCTCGGTAGGGGGAAAGTGCCAATACACACTTTAAAATATCACCCGGTGGCAAAATACCTAATTCGTCACGTAAACGTCCGGTACTGCCGCCACTGTCGGTCATTGATACAATTGCGCTGATGGTTAGCGCGTCGGCGTCTCTTAAGGCTGATAGCAATACAAAATGGCCGCTTCCGCCACCAATTGTTGCAATAGAAATTGTATTCTTAACCACTATTCTCTCCGTGAGGTTTGCCCAGTGTAGCGGCATTGTTACCAGCCTAAATCAGTGTAGTACACTAAACAAAGTGCGAAGTCTTAGCAATGTTAGCTCTGTCATAGTCTTGCAATCAAACTGTCTCTGTTCGGTAGATAAGTCTTCTTATGAGCGCGTAGTCAAGTAGGTACTGGTATTCGCCAGTAAAAACCATAGCAGTACTAGGATGAGCTAAGCGCATAAGCTCTATAGGTTGGTTGGTATTAATTATTCATCGACGACTAGCATACTGCTTTGTTGTATTTAAGCCATAAAGGATCAAGCAACTGGATATTGAGATGAAGCATGCCATCGCAGCGTTGTTGGCTTATGATTGCAGCGAGCATTATAAAAGCCGCGCTTAAGTTTCAGTGGCTCAAGCGGGCGAATAAAGCAGAGTTTAGTGCTGAAAAAGTAGCTAGCTTGTATATAAAATTAGCACTTAAACAAATTCTACATTTTTTTTTGCCTCTAACGTTGACAAACAAGCCGAAAATCCGTTTAATAGCGCTCGCTCGATACAGCGTATCAGCAGTACCAACAGTGTGCCGATTTAGCTCAGTTGGTAGAGCAACTGACTTGTAATCAGTAGGTCGCCAGTTCGACTCCGGCAATCGGCACCATCCTTTTAAAGCCTCGTCTTATGACGAGGCTTTTTCATTTCTGCTTCCTGATAATAATTATTTCCAGTTGATTTGGCATTTTTCTGCGGCTGGTTTATGCTCGCTTATCTCGATATGTGTAAATAGGAAGGCCAATGCTTAAGGCTCTTAGAGAATTTTTACAAGCAACTGTTGATGGTACCGATAATGATAACGGGCCCAATGTTGAATTAGCCGCTGCCACTTTATTGGTGCAGCTAAGCCAAAGTGATAGCCAGCAAAGCAATGCCGAGAATGCAGTGATCTTGCGTAAAATAAAGCGTCTGTTTGAGCTAAGCGATCAAGAAGCTGAGCATTTGTTTATTCAAGCGCAAGCTGAAGCAAATCAAGCTATCTCAGTATTTGATTTTACGCGCCACGTTAAAGAGCTTGATTACCAGCACCGTTACCAGTTTACCGAAGCCTTATGGAAAGTAGCCTACGCCGACGGTGTTATTGATCCCCAAGAAGAAGCGCTGATTCGCCAAGTGTCTGACCTTATTTATTTAAGCCATAGTGACTTTTTAAAAGCCAAAATGTCTGCGCAAGACTGTTAGCTCCACTTTTGTAAGCCTTAGCTCGTTTACCTAGGCTTCTTGCTGAGCGACGGTTTGATGTAACTGCGCCGCCATATCCTGCAGCTGATTGGCAATGCCGGTTAGCTGCTCGGTATTGTCGAGTAAGGCTGAGCTACTTTGTGAATTATGTTGGCTAAAGTCAGATACCTGAGAGCTCATCCCAATTATGTCAGCCACGGTATTCGCTTGTTGTTGCATCACCTCAGCCATTTGGCCAACACCCTCTGAAATATCCTGCACTAGAGTGATAATGTTATGCAAAATTCGTCCGCTTTGTTCAACCACATGGTGCCCCTGTTGTACGTCGGCTGAACAGGTTTCCAACAAACTACGTATTTGCTGGGTAGATTGACTACTGCGCTGGCTTAGCTCTCTTACTTGGTCTGCCACTACCGAGAAGCCACGACCTTGTTCTCCGGCTCTAGCTGCCTCAATGGCGGCATTTAAGGCCAGTAGGTTGGTTTGATTGGCAATATCACTGATGATCTCGGTAACGCTGTTGATCTGTTGGTTGCTAGTAAGGATTTTTTGCATCGAGTGCTCGGTTTGGCTAATTGCTTGCGCGCTTTGTTCAGCATTTCCGGTGGCTTGTTGGGATAAATCTAGCAATTGCAAAGTGGCTTGATTGGCCCGAGCCAGCACCGAACCCATCTGAGAAAGGTGTTGGTTAATGTGATTTATCGACTGATGTTGGTCAGCTGAACTTTGAGCTATTTGGGCAGCTTTGCTGTTCATTTGCTGCACTGTGCTAGACATATTAGTTGCCGAGCTGACCAATTGAGTAGAGCTATCACTGGCGTGTTCAACCACTTGCTGCAGTTGCTGTTTAGATTGCTCTGAAGCTTGCGCGATATTGTGGTTGGTTAACTGCGCTTGTTTAGCCTGAAGATAGGCCTGATCTTTTAAACGTAGCGCATAGTTTTGGCCTATCCACAGTAATAATAGCGGTAGCATAAAGCCTGAGAATAGCTCTATTGTCATGGCGCGCTCAGGCAGCTGCATTTGTGGAAAGCTAGCACCTTGATAGTCTGCTAGCAGCATCACAAAGCCAATGCTAAACAAAATCCCGGTCCAGATATTTCCCCATAGCCGGTTGGTCGCCAAATAGCTGAGCAGTGACAAGGTGGGTAGCCAATATAAGTGGGGTGAATCAAGCAGGCCACCTGATTGATAAACAATATTCATGGCGTGCAATACCATGCCGCTTAAGGCTAGGTTGCCTACCACTAGATAATGCCAGCCAGAACGCAATAACATACTGGCGAATAAGGTGATTACGATCAGTGCTAATGAGCTGATGATCAGCGCTTGGTGATCATATTTTTGCCATTTAAAGCCACTGTAAATACCTACCAGCAAACCAAAAAATAAATAAAATAGCAGCGTTTTAATCGCTTGTTGCTGGTCTTCTTCAATGATTGCGCGTGGTTTAAAAATATATCCGTATATTTCTACTGGGTTTAACATGTTTAGGCTCGTATTATTGTTAGGGTTTCAGCTACAGGTCTGTCCACTTGAGTGATGTTGTCGCCATTTTAACAAATTAGCAACATGGCGAGCGGGGAAGTGTGCGTTAGTTAAAAAATAAACCGTTGCCAATTTGTTTGATTTTTCAGCGTGAATGCGAGATTTTTAGTCAAATTGCTGGTTCTTTGTTCGCTTAATCAAAAGCGCGATATAAGCGCTTTACCTTTAAACTGGCTTATGTATAATTCGTTTCCGTTGCAGGGGCGTAGTTCCAATGGCAGAACGTCGGATTCCAAATCCGAATGTTGGGAGTTCGAATCTCTCCGCCCCTGCCAAATTTAAAGGCCAGCTTATTAGCT
This sequence comes from Agarivorans sp. MS3-6, assembly GCF_054112545.1. Classification (NCBI taxonomy): domain Bacteria; kingdom Pseudomonadati; phylum Pseudomonadota; class Gammaproteobacteria; order Alteromonadales; family Alteromonadaceae; genus Agarivorans; species Agarivorans sp. MS3-6. The sequence goes on from NZ_CM134202.1 coordinate 3,367,801, forward strand.
GGCCTTTTTCGTTTCTGGCTTTCTATTTCCGGCTCTCAGGCTACCCTCATCAATTCCTAAACCCTTACTTTGTTAAAGCCTGCGATTCGGTTTATTGTGTAATCAGGTGAAAGTAGTGAAAACCAACACACTTATTCACAGAGCAAACAATGTCTATTGTGTTCACGTAGGGCTTGGTTTTGCTGATGAAGCCTTAGGGAAAGAGGCCGATAGGATTGATATAGTTAAATCAAAAGTGAATTTAATTTAACTCCGCCCCCTTTATTACGCTAAATAAAAACAGAGCATAGAAAATGTGAGCAAGCATACACAACGTAGAGTGCTTACTTTTATTTTATTTTGACTGGCCTATTATGTATTACAATATTGCATAATGGAGACTTAAGGATGATTACAAAACACGTTGTGACAGGTGCTCTACTACTGTCTTTACCTATTGCTACTTTAGCTAACAATGGGGTGTCGTACCCTGTACCTGCAGATAAATTTGATATGCGTAATTGGAAAATTACCATCCCTTCAGACATTAATGAAGACGGCAGAGTGGATGAGATTGAAGGCGTTGCGATGATGAGTTTCTCGCACAATGATTTCTTCTTCTTAGATGCCGATGGCAACATGGTTTTTGAGGTGCATAACAAAGCAATTACCACTAAAAACTCGAAAAATGCGCGTTCTGAACTTCGCCAAATGCCGCGTGGTGCATTGTTTCATATTGATACCGCAGATAAGCTAAATCAATGGGCGCTGACTAGTCACCCTGAAGCAGAAAGCTACAGTGCTGTAGGTGGCACCTTAGAAGCAAGCTTAAAAGTAAATCATGTTTCTTTAAATGCTAAGCATTCAGAAAAAGGGCCTGCTCACTCTGTCGTTGTTGGTCAGATCCACGCCAAGAAGCATAATGAAATCATTAAAGCTAAAACTGGCTTTGGCCATGGTAACGAGCCACTTAAGATCTTCTTTAAAAAACTGCCAGGCCATGAATATGGTTCGGTGTTTTGGAACTACGAGCGTAACTTAGCTAAAAAAGATTCAAACCGTATCGATATCTCACTTCCTGTTTGGGGTAACACTTGGGAAAATCAAAACGACCCTGGTGAAGCTGGTATCGCTCTAGGCGAAGAGTTTAGTTACAAGGTCGTTGTTGAGGGCACTATCATGCACTTAAGCTTTGAAACTGCTCGTCACAAGCCAGTCACTTACGATATTGACCTAAGCAAAGGCTATGATGATAAAGATTTTGCGCGCGGTTATGCTGAAGATGATTTCTACTTCAAAGCAGGCGCTTATGGCCAATGTAGTGTACAAGACTCTCATCCAGTATGGGGAACCGGTTGTGCGGGTACTGGCGATTTCGCAGTTGATAAGAAAAACGGCGACTACAATAGTGTTACATTCTCTAAACTTAAGCTAAACGGTCATTAAAAGGGCTTTGAGCTCGAGGCCCCCAGAACTTATTCAGCCTCATTGTAATGGGGCTGGAAAGCGAGTGTCGTGTCTCTAAAGCTTGCCGCCACCGCTCTTTTATAGACGAATCCCTCCGACCTAGGCAAATTTTAAAGGCCAGCTATTTAGCTGACCTTTTTCGTTTCTGGCTTTCTCTACAAAAATCTTTAGCTTCGCGCAAGGTAAGCGGCTTGAATTTCTCATCGCCATCATCAGTGCTTACATTCTATTTTTTATTTAAGCCCTGGTGTGCCCCTATCATCATTTACGCGCTAGGGCTTACCTAAATGCCAAGAGCAAGGGTGCCTCTGCTTAAAGCACCTCAGAGCAGTATGAGGAATACTTATAATAAAGCGGCTTACCTTAAAGACCGCATGGAGTTAATGCAGGGGGGGGCTGATCAAGTTAGTAAAGCTGCTGAGAGCAGCGAGAGTGTTATTGCTACGTAATAAATAGCGAACTGTAGAGTTGAGTTGTCTATCAGGTTTGGATGTTAGTCCTTTTTATTACTTTCCGATACAGAAAGTGAAGACGCCCATAAACACTGGTGTGGTTACATACTTGGGGGACCGATTGTGGACCATATTGATAAATGTGTTCTCAACCCAAGTGCACTTTCCTAATAGAATATAGTCGTTTGTTCGTGATACTCCCTTAAAAATCAGGTCAAGCTGAGGCTTTAGTTTATGGCTTGTTGGGATATTAGAGCTGGTGTAGCTCCTGAACTTTAGAAAAGACTTGGGTGTCCAATTTTTCTACTTATTTGTTCCCTTGTGATAGCAGATGAAAAGCATAAATGTCAAAGAAACGGCAATGAAGCAATTTACCACAAAAATTAGCGAAGATAACATGAAATACTCTTTACTAAAAACTACTAGTAAAGAGGCCCAACCTAAAAATAGCAATAGGATATCAATCAATATTATTTTACCAGTTGTCGTCCAAGAAATATAAAGCGATAAGCTTTTTATGTAAAACCAAATAGGCCTCTCACTAAGCTCAACTGTTGTGCATGATTTCAAGAACAGTCGTTTTTTAAAAAAATAAAAAATGGTACATGAAATGAAAGCTACGAAGACAACAATTTCAGTTTCATGGGGGTAATATTTAGAAATGACATAGGCACCACCACCAAAGCTCAATAATATCAAGCCAATCTTAACTAATAACCTTCTTATTTTCTCATCTATGATACTGTTAGTTAAATGAGCTTTACGGGACAAATATAAAAAAGAGCACTTAAGTGAATCCATTTTTAAATTATTTTCTAGGTTCGAATGTGCTCTTTGTGCACCTTCTATAATCTCATTAGCGATGGACATATAAATTTTACCTATTCATTTAGATAGTTAGATAAGCTTCTTGTGCTGTCTGTTACGAAGTTATTAACTGTCTCTCCAAAACCGCTCAAACTATAAGTTAGCGTACTGAGAGTATATCCGACACCATAGCCGACGACAAAAGCTGCTGGAGCTAAAGGTCCACTAACCGATGCGGTAGCAATACCAAGGCCTACACCGGTACTATGTGATATACCATGACCAATGAAAAATCACTATCAAAAAGACTTGGGTGTCCTATTTTTCTTATTTTTTGTTTATTTCTGTTTTTGCATATCGACTTTTTCTAAAAACAATTCAACCTCGCGGTAGTACTGTTTATTTTCTTCATCATAGTCTTTTATTTTTATCCTATCCGCATAAAGATGGCCATTCGGGCGTTCTCCGAGAGGTTTAGGTAATTCAAGGTCGGTTTTTTGTAAGCCTAAATAATAAGGTAAAATTGCTAAGTATAGATTCAGCACTCGGTCTACTTCTTGTTGCCCTTTTTCAAGCTCTTCTTTTGTTAAATCTCCCGGAAAACCATTTGGCCCATTGTAATAAACTTGCGGTGAAGGAGGTAAAGGAAATTGAACCCCAAGGGCGGCGAGTTTAGCTAAAATACGCTGTCTGGCAGCTGAAGGATGCCTACTATCTTGGATGAAATAAGCAAAACTATCTCCAAGTTTATTGTACGCTAGCGGGTTGGTACCTTTTTCGAGCATATACTCCACCATTTCATAATCCCTCACGTTAGCTGCTCCGACTAATGCGGTATACTGATAAGGGTCCTCCACTGGGAAACTGATGTTGGCCCCCCTGTCAACCAAATACTTCATCATTTTATAGTCGCTATAAAGAATGGGAATACTGATTAACGTTTTTACTGTTTGTACCTTGGCATTAACATCTCCGCCATAGTTAAAAAGTAAATCAAGCTGCGCGTAGTTTTGTTTTTCTACCGCTACAGCCAACACGCTCTCGGCTTTGTATTTGTCGTTAATGGTATTGGGCGAGGCACCATTTTTGAGTAAAATTTCCATGCCTTTAAGGCTATTGGCTTTCTGCGCAAAATGTAGAGGCGTGAGGTGGTCCCAACTTTCTTCGTTAGGGTTAACACCGTCTTTAATTAAGCGCTCAACACTAGCTTCGTCACCGTTAATGGCAGCAGCAACTAATTCCGCAACTCGGTCGTCTAAAAATTCTCTTTTTAGCTCATCTACGCTCACACTGCACCCCGCTATTAATATAGTAATAAAGGCAATTACACAGTTAAATGTAATCACGTTGCTTTTTATTCCTGTTTTCACATTGCCCACCTAAAAGTCATACAATCTATTTCCTAATTCATACATGCCTTGATTTACATAAATAAATGGGGTCAGAGTCTGAGGGAACCCCACGGATTTATTCATGCCTTCTCAGCTTCGTTTTCAACGGGACTCGTGCTTAGTATTTTAAGCATATCAATAGCTTGCTGCCAGTGTTCTTTCTTCAAGGAATAAATGGGGTCAGAGTCACTTTAATCTAGCTAACACGCTTTCGCCACCCTTTACGCCTACCGCGAGAGCCTTCGGTTACCCGCAGGCCCGTAAGCGTTTCAATGTCCTGTTTAAACTTGTCACTACCCAGCGCCAAGCCTTTAAGGGTAGCTTGGCGTATATCATCGAGAAGCTTTCCTTCGATATGATGAGCAAACAACGCACGATAAGCACTTTGCCTCTTAATAGGTGAGTCGCTTAAACCAGTATAAAGCTGATGCTCAGTTAATAGGCTACTGCGTTTGCCTAAGGCATTGCACTGGTAACTAGACCAAGAGTAATCGGCTGTCGTTAACCATATTGGCACGTACAGGGTTTAGATCTATGTATCTACACACCTGCATGAAGTAAGCTTCATTTTCGATTAAGCAGGATTTGTAACGCCCTTCCCATAAAGTGCCTGAACGTTGGTAGCGGCGATTAAAGTACAACACATACATTCGCCCGAGTGACAGCATCATTTTGGAGATGCCCGTTATAGTTGAAGGTGTACAAAGTAAATGAACATGATTGGTCATTAGCACCCATGCGTGAATAGCCACCTTGTGCTGCTTGGCGTATTGTTTTAACCAAGTGATATAAGCACGCATATCTTCGTCATTGGCAAAAATAACTTGCCGATTATTACCTCGCTGAATGATGTGTTCCGCTACACCAGGATAGGAAACACGAAGCTTTCGAGCCATTTCATCACCTAAAGCAATATGTTTACCTTAGTGTAGGAAATATAAAGTGACTCTGACCCCTTTTATTGGTTTTATTCATTCGGCGGGCATTGCGTTTATTGATTCTGCGAGCGTTAAAGTGTGTCACAACTCGCGGATACCAAGGCACAAGGTATTGAGGGAGCAGCGTCGAGAAGAATAGGCTCATTGGGCTGTATTTATGGCTTTAAACCTCACATTATTATCAGGCACCTTGGCGATATAAAACTATCTTAAGTTAAATATTGTTATGTGTCAGATCAACTATTAAGAAAAAATTTCCTAGTAAGTCACTGACTTTATGTAAAATATTGGTTTTATTAGATTAAAAAGAAAACTTAAAATACAAGGAAGTTATGAAATGAAGTTTTGGAAGTTGTTATCTGTTGTCTCCGTATTTAATTTAGCTGCTTGTGGTGGGGGAGGTGGTGACGGAGGGGGTAGCAACTCTGTTGTTGAAGATTCTACCATTCTTTCTAGTCAGTACCTACCTGCTCAAAGTGGAGCTGTTTGGCGTTATTCTGATGTGGATACCGGCCAGATTTATCAGCTTTCCAGCTCCAGTGTTGCCTCATCTTCAAATAATACAGAGCGCTTTACTTTAAATTGGGAGCACAGTGGCTTTAAGCAATCCTTTAACTACTCACAAGGAGAGCTATTTATTGAGAGCCTCCACGTTGATCAGCTTGTTATTGACGGAAAAAATTACAAACTTAATTTCAACCTTTCCGATAACCTAGTGCTTTTATTACCCGAATTTGCACAGGAAGGTAAGCGCCCAGATCTCGGATACAAAGACTTGGGAGTTACTATTAGCCCAAGTATTGGGGCAACTTATGGTGACTACTTGCAAGAGTGGGAATATCACGGAATTGATACGGTTGTAACCGCCTCGGGTAATTATGAAGCGCTACATATTAGTTACTGGTTGGCGCTTAATGTGTCAGTAGATGTTGATGATTTGGGGGTTACCGTTAGTGAGCAGATACGCCTAGAACAAGAGCTGTGGTTTAGCCCTTCTATTGGTATTGTTAAGTTAGTCGACCGAAGTGAATCAGCAACTCAGCCACTTGAGTTATCTCTTATTAGCTTTAATAAGTACCTAGATGATGCTGGGAATGCTAGCGAGTTACCCGTGAATATTAGCATTGATCAAGAAAGCCCTTGGCGCAACCCTAATGCTGCCTATGGTTTAGATCAATATTACGGCACTTGGGGTAATCAAAGTTACACATGTAATCCTGATCTTTCGAGTACCTCTACATATGAATTAACGGTTGCAGAAGAATTATTAACTTTACGCACTACAAGCTACGATAGCCTTTATTGTATTAATGCAGGCACTGATATCCACAAGACAGAGTCAATAAAATCGGGAACATATAAGTTTGTTGATAATGGAGATGTGGCCTCCAGTATCTCTTTAGTTCTTACTGTAGATAGTCATCAATCTAGAGCTCTAAACGATAGCGGAGAGTGGGGAGAATATGAGGAAATGCTGACAGGCGAAGAGGAAGCTTTAACGCTAGAAATGTTAGGCAATTCACGAATTGCCTTGGGAATTTATGAATACGGCACTCGGTATTCCAATGAATTGAATTTCATTGCTCCTTAGAGCATTGAGGTAAATATTGCTAAGGAAAAGCTTAAGCCAGTTCTTGAGCTTTTTAATAAATGGTAATAAATGGGGTCAAATAAATGGGGTCAGAGTCACTCTTATTGCTCAGCATCAATGAAGAAGTTTCCAGCAGTCCAAATTAAACCTACAGTTAATGTAACTGGTGCACTAATCGCCCGAGCAACCGCGGCCATTCCTCCAATTTATAACACATTATATATTGCATTGCCTTCAGATACGGAGCCCGTTTTATCATATTCTGCTTTAATGTCCACCCCAGCTTTTGTTACAGAAAGTCCTGCATCTGCTTGATAATCGGCAACAGAGCCAACTTAAACTATCTGTCCAACACTTTTTTCGCAAGTAAACACTATCGTTATCAAGCTAATTCGATTAAGTATCGCAACGTTCTCTCTAACCAAGTGATTGGATTAAGAGCTTATCAAGATAGGTGGCTAACGTTTAAGAAAGAATACAGGCGGCAAGCTATTGATATGCTTAAAATACTAAGCAGGAGTCCGGTTGAAAACGAGGCTGATAAGGCATCAATAAATTCGTGGGGAACCCTCAGGCTTGGAGTGTATTTTAAGCCTAGAAGTGCAGGTTTGGATTATCAAAAAGACTTGGGTGTCAAAAAGACTTGGGTGTCCTATTTCTTTTTGCTGTTTGAGATTAAAAAGACTTGGGTGTCCTTTATTTGCGCGAGCTCGGGTCATAACAGCACCTCTAGGGCTTGGGGTGTAGTTAAAGCCTAGAAGTGCTGTTTGGGATTGTCAAAAAGACATGGGTGTCCTTTCTTTTTTGAGAAAAAGTGCCAAAGAAGTCTCCAAGTTTATTTGACCGTTACAGCTCCCAATAAGCTTAATCGGCAATTGATGGCATAGACTTCAGAGCTTGTGAAATTATCTTCATTATCTAGCTTGATATACATTTTAAATAAACTCGCCTCACCGTTTACTGAAGATAGCCATATGTATGTGAATTTGTTAAGCCACAACTTATAATTTTTAATAGTTCCTTTTTTACTTGATTTAGATAAAGGCGACCGGTATTTTTTTAGGCAAATGTAAAAGTTGTCAAGTTTCCCTGAGGATATGGCTACACTACCTTTACCGGAAACTAGTCGATAGCTAGTATTTGGTGAAAAAGCAGCCAGATGGTTCTCTAGTTTTTTTGCGTCTGAGAGATGACTAAAGAACATGATATATGCCCAAAAGGTTAAGCCTACCACTGGAACTATTATCCTTAGGCTAGTTCGTACCGATTTAATCATTTGTCCTGTCCGCCTGTTAGGATAGCCCTGTACCCGCCTTGTAATATAAACCACCGCCTGGAAGAAGGGCGTTTACACCTTTATCCCAAGTAAAAGAAGTTTGTGTTCCCCAGATATTACCTCCAGCAGCTCTTACAATGCCAGTATCGAGAGATTGAACTCCCAAGTCTATTTCTCCCTCCACAATTCTATAATCACCACTTAGTAAAAAGACTTGGATGTCCTTTCTTTTTCTTTCGAATGCAACTCCTACTTGGAAGGGCATTAGACTCAGCTCTTTACTAACTGTTAACCCAATAATCCAGCGGCAACCCATAATAGTACGAAAACAAAAGACGATCTCAATATCAATAACGCCAACGCTCTCTTATCTTCCCTGATCCATAGCTCAACCATATGTTTGTAGTTAAGAGCAATAAACCTGTTTTTCGAAGGTGAGTTTTTCTCCCGATAAAAAATATAGATGATTAAAAAACTCACCCAGCAGGACAAAAAAAGCCAGATGGATATCTGCTGTAAAACTTCTCTCACTATTTACCCCTCAATAAACCATCAGAAATGTGCACCATGTACTTCACTGCGAGCTCGGGTCATAACAGCATTTCTAAGGCTTGGAGTGTAACTAAAGCCTAGAAGTGCTGTTGGGAACTGTCATTTCTGTTTCTGGAAGTGTCGAAAAGACTTGGGTGTCCTTTCTTTTTTTCTTGTTTTTATTTTCTTATCTTATCTTCGTTAAAAAAAACGCAAAACAAACAAAAGTTTGATATACCATGATGTAGTTGATCCGATTCAGTAGACACTTCACTCAAACAAGATGAGGTGTTTATGCCAGCTTATAAAACAGGTAAAAAAACTCAGCAATACACAACTGAATTCAAAGCAACCGCCGTCAAATTAACCCACTTGGCAGGTGCTACAGTTAAAGGAGTTGCAGAGTCACTCGACATTCATCCGTTCATGTTATCTCGGTGGCGAAAGGATTATCGCGAGGGGAAAATCATGTCTGATAGAAGACGGAAAAAACTAAGCAAACCCATGAATCTTTCTGAAAATGAAAAAATTGCTGAACTTCAAAAGAAAGTAAAACAACTTGAACTGGAGAATGATTTGCTAAAAAAGTGGCAACGATTCGTCGCGGAGGAAAGTCGACGAGATTCCGATTCATAAGCCATTATAAGCAACGCTTTCCCATCACCATGATGTGCCGATTTCTTAAGGTGTCTCGCTCTGGTTACTATGCCTTCTGTAAACGAAAAGTGAGCCGCCATAAGCTCATTGATGACCAGTTGGCCTATCGTATTGAGCAGATATTCACCAAGAGTAGAGAGACTTACGGTAGCCCTCGTGTACATGCGGAGTTAAAGTGTAGCGGAATTTACACCAGTCGAAAACGGGTGGCTAGGTTGATGAGAGAGCATGGCTTGAAAGCACGCTGTTCTAGGGTTTACATTAAAATGGCTAAACTACATCGATTCTATCAATCGATTAAAAACATACGTAAAGATATGCCAAAACCTACCGCAGTTAATGAACAATGGGCGGGTGATTTAACCTATATACGACAGGGAAACCGCTGGTTATATCTTGCAGTAGTCATAGACCTATATTCACGAAAAGTGATTGGTTGGTCGATGAATCACCGTAAAACAACAGCAGTAACGATGGCGTCGTTACAAATGGCCTTTAGAAATAGAAAGCCACAGGCTGGATTGGTGTTTCACACTGACAGAGGAGCAGAATATCGCGCTCATGAAGTTCAAGCACTGTTGAGTAAGTACGGCGTAACACCGAGTATGAATCGACCAGGGCATTGTACAGACAACGCAGAAATGGAATCGTTTTTTCATACCTTAAAAGGAGAACTCATTAAATCGAATCACTTTACAAGTGAATGGGATTTGAGAGATAAAGTAGCAGGATATGTACAACATTTTTATAATCGATTTCGACTGCACTCAAGTTTAAAATACTTAAGTCCAGTAGAATACGAAGGCAGAGCAAAGGAAGCGTAACCCGTGTCTACTTTATCGGGGGAAGATCATGACCAATGAAAAATCACTATCAAAAAGACTTGGGTGTCCTATTTTTCTTATTTTTTGTTTATTTCTGTTTTTGCATATCGACTTTTTCTAAAAACAATTCAACCTCGCGGTAGTACTGTTTATTTTCTTCATCATAGTCTTTTATTTTTATCCTATCCGCATAAAGATGGCCATTCGGGCGTTCTCCGAGAGGTTTAGGTAATTCAAGGTCGGTTTTTTGTAAGCCTAAATAATAAGGTAAAATTGCTAAGTATAGATTCAGCACTCGGTCTACTTCTTGTTGCCCTTTTTCAAGCTCTTCTTTTGTTAAATCTCCTGGAAAACCATTTGGCCCATTGTAATAAACTTGCGGCCTTGGAGGTAAAGGAAATTGAACCCCAAGGGCGGTAAGTTTAGCTAAAATACGTTGTCGAGCTTCAGAATTGCTCGGCCTGCTTTGAATTACATAAGCGAAACTTTTTCCATGTTTATTGTACGCTAGCGGGTTGGTACCTTTTTCGAGCATATACTCCACCATTTCATAATCCCTCACGTTAGCTGCTCCGACTAATGCGGTATACTGATAAGGGTCCTCCACTGGGAAACTGATGTTGGCCCCCCTGTCAACCAAATACTTCATCATTTTATAGTCGCTATAAAGAATGGGAATACTGATTAACGTTTTTACTGTTTGTACCTTGGCATTAACATCTCCGCCATAGTTAAAAAGTAAATCAAGCTGCGCGTAGTTTTGTTTTTCTACCGCTACAGCCAACACGCTCTCGGCTTTATATTTGTCGTTAATGGTATTGGGCGAGGCACCATTTTTGAGTAAAATTTCCATGCCTTTAAGGCTATTGGCTTTCTGCGCAAAATGTAGAGGTGTGAGGTGGTCCCAACTTTCTTCGTTAGGGTTTACACCGTCTTTAATTAAGCGTTCAACACTAGCTTCGTCACCGTTAATGGCAGCAGCAACTAATTCCGCAACTCGGTCGTCTAAAAATTCTCTTTTTAGCTCATCTACGCTCACACTGCATCCCGCTATTAATATAGTAATAAAGGCAATTACACAGTTAAATGTAATCACGTTGCTTTTTATTCCTGTTTTCACATTGCCCACCTAAAAGTCATACAATCTATTTCCTAATTCATACATGCCTTGATTTACATAAGAACTGGTATGTTTTAACCCTGATCTTATTCAAAATAAATGGCAAAAATAAATGGGGTCAGTAAATAAATGGGGTCAGAGTCACTTTTATCTAGCTAACACGCTTTCGCCACCCTTTACGCCTACCGCGAGAGCCTTCGGTTACCCGCAGGCCCGTAAGCGTTTCAATGTCCTGTTTAAACTTGTCACTACCCAGCGCCAAGCCTTTATGGGTAGCTTGGCGTATATCATCGAGAAGCTTTCCTTCGATATGATGAGCAAACAACGCACGATAAGCACTTTGCCTCTTAATAGGTGAGTCGCTTAAACCAGTATAAAGCTGATGCTCAGTTAATAGGCTACTGCCTTTGCCTAAGGCATTGCACTGGTAACTAGACCAAGAGTAATCGGCTGGGTCGTTAACCATATTGGCACGTACAGGGTTTAGCTCTATGTATCTACATACCTGCATGAAGTAAGCTTCATTTTCGATTAAGCAGGATTTGTAACGCCCTTCCCATAAAGTGCCTGAACGTTGGTAGCGGCGATTAAAGTACAACACATACATTCGCCCGAGTGACTGCATCATTTTGGAGATGCCCGTTATAGTTGAAGGTGTACAAAGTAAATGAACATGATTGGTCATTAGCACCCATGCGTGAATAGCCACCTTGTGCTGCTTGGCGTATTGTTTTAACCAAGTGATATAAGCACGCATATCTTCGTCATTGGCAAAAATAACTTGCCGATTATTACCTCGCTGAATGATGTGTTCCGCTACACCAGGATAGGAAACACGAAGCTTTCGAGCCATTTCATCACCTAAAGCAATATGTTTACCTTAGTGTAGGAAATATAAAGTGACTCTGACCCCTTTTATTAACGTTGGTAGCGGCGATTAAAGTACAACACATACATTCGCCCGAGTGACTGCATCATTTTGGAGATGCCCGTTATAGTTGAAGGTGTACAAAGTAAATGAACATGATTGGTCATTAGCACCCATGCGTGAATAGCCACCTTGTGCTGCTTGGCGTATTGTTTTAACCAAGTGATATAAGCACGCATATCTTCGTCATTGGCAAAAATAACTTGCCGATTATTACCTCGCTGAATGATGTGTTCTGCTACACCAGGATAGGAAACACGAAGCTTTCGAGCCATTTCATCACCTAAAGCAATATGTTTACCTTAGTGTAGGAAATATAAAGTGACTCTGACCCCTTTTATTGTATTGTGGGTGTCCTTTTTTATCCTATCTCTTTCTATTCCATTTATTGAGCATTTTTCTGCAATAAGCTTAACCGGCAATTGATGGCATAGACTTGAGAGCTGGTGAAATTATCTTCATTATCTAGCTTGGTAAACATTTGAAATAAAATCGCCTCACCGTTTACTGAACTTATCCATATGTATGTGAATTTATTGAGCCACAGCTTATAATGTTGTGTGTTTCCTTTTTTTCCAATTTTAGATAAAGGCGACCTGTACTTTTTTAGACAAGTGTAAAAATTATCAAGTGTCCCAGAGGATATGGCCGTGCTCCCTTTATTGGCCACTAGTCGATAGCTAGTATTTGGTGAAAAAGCAGCCAGATGGTTCTCTAGTTTTTTTGCGTCTGAGAGATGACTAAAGAACATGATATATGCCCAAAAGGTTAAGCCTACCACTGGAACTATTATCCTTAGGCTAGTTCGTACCGATTTAATCATTTGTCCTGTCCGCCTGTTAGGATAGCCCTGTACCCGCCTTGTAATATAAACCACCGCCTGGAAGAAGGGCGTTTACACCTTTATCCCAAGTAAAAGAAGTTTGTGTTCCCCAGATATTACCTCCAGCAGCTCTTACAATGCCAGTATCGAGAGATTGAACTCCCAAGTCTATTTCTCCCTCCACAATTCTATAATCACCACTTAGTAAAAAGACTTGGATGTCCTTTCTTTTTCTACAGCATTTCTAAGGCTTGGAGTGTAACTAAAGCCTAGAAGTGCTGTTGGGAGCTGCCATTTCTGTTCCTGGAAGTGTCGAAAAGACTTGGGTGTCCTTTCTTTTTTTCTTTTGTTGTTGCCTTGCTTTTCTTTACGAGAGGCAAATGTTGAGGGTAAGTCCAATCAAATATAATAAGGACTGCTCTTTTTTTTCGAATGCAACTCCTACTTGGGAAGGTTTATATTTTTTATGTTTCCCCATAGACAGAAAGAAGGCACCTATAAATTCAAGTATTCCTCCAGACTTATATATTGTTGATGAAGCCTCATTATTAACAATGATGGATCCATCGCTAAGGTTTACTCTCAAAATAGAACCATCTATTTTCCACGCTGCCTCGCTTAAGTTAGCCCCCCAAATTCCCTCGATGGTCAAATCATTTGAAACTATACATTTATAAGTTACTATTGCTACTAAAAGACCGTCCGAGTACACATTATATGTTCCATTGGATAAGTAGATAATAGAGTAAGCATGTTCGAAGTTTGTTTCAATTTCAATACTCCCAGTGTTACGGATGTTTTTTAAGTTAATGAAACACCTCATATCAATATCGGAAATCTGCACCAAATTTAACCACCCCTACATTTTCTATTTTAAACACTCGCATAGTCCAGATGGCTGCGCCCCTAGACTCTACTGAATTATTAATTCTTAAGCCAACTTTGAATCTTTTGTGCAACTCCTAGTCACTGTCTTAAACTGTAGTAATAGTCGGTGAATTGGGGAGAACTGACCAATTCTCATATCTGATGTGCGTTGCTGGCGTAGACTTAGTTTCGCCATAGTTGTAGCTTGATATTGCCTCCTAGTTTGGAGCTAAAGCCCAGAGCGATATCCGAGCCACTATTAACTTTACATGCTAATTCTTGCTCGCCATCTAATTTTATCGACGCACCCCCTCTGGCGTCGAAGCTACCACCTAGCTCGAAATTATCAAAATCATTAAGCCCGTCAATTAAAGTGTAGCCAGTATAAGCGCTAACATGAAAGGCATTATTGTTAGGCAATCACAAGCAAACAGAATGCAAGCTACGATAGCTTGAGGGGGCAATTTGACTCTCTTTGCTACGTCACTAAAAACGTTTAAAATGACTTCTGTGCTTGGTTCTTGCTCTCTCTTATTTTTTACTCAAGCGCCAAGAATAACGACACCAAGCATCATAAATTACCCCATCCATTTTATTATCTTTCACTTTCTCTACAAAAATCTTCAGCTTAGCTCGGTGTAAACTGTTTGAATTGTATTTCAATGTCATTGATCGGCAGTTAGAATAATCACGTTATAGTTTTTTTATCTTGCGGATGAAATTTAGTGATACAAACTCACCCAGTGACAGCGAATAATTCAGCTTCGCTTCAGGTCGCCGTAGTAGGTGGTGGAATTGCCGGATCAGCGGCTGCACTTAAATTGGCCGAACTCGGCGCCAATGTTAGCTTGTTTGAGGCTGGCCCCAGTTTAGTTAATGGCCCGCCAGCTTGCCACTTACACGCAGGTGGCAATTTATATCGCGAGATATCTGACGAGCAATGTCTTAAGTTGCTAGAGCAGTCGATTAATACCTTGCGGGTGTTTCCTCACGCGGTCAATCTGCGCCCTACTGTGATTAGTGTGCCATTAAATGATCCTGGCGAGCCAGAAGCGCTCTTGCCTCGCTTGCGAAAAGTGCAGGCGCACTATGCCAATTTGATTCAACAAGACCCTCAAAATCAAAAGCTGGGCCCTGCCAAAGATTACTACCGCTTGTATAGCCGTGAGCAACTTGAAGCACTGGCCAAACGCGAACCGATGCAACAGCCGCAGAGTATGGATGACTGGATGATCCCAGTGGCCAAATACTTGGATTTATCGGCCTTTAAATTTCCATTTGTGCAGGTACAAGAGTACGGCTTAAGTTTGTTACGCATTGCTGCCATGGTGAAACTGGCCAGCGAGGGCTTAGACAATTGCCAAGTGTTTACCCACACTAAGGTTACCCATGTTGAGTTACTTAATGGCGACAAACCGCGTTGGCGAGTAGATTATCAAACAGAGCAGGGCAGCCAAAGTACCGAAGTGGATTACTTGATAAATGCCTGTGGTTACCGCAGTGGTAGTATTGATGACATGGCTAAGCTAAGCCGTCACCGTATGGTAGAGTTTAAAGCGGCCTATTTGGCCAATTGGCCGAGTCAAAATGGCCGTTGGCCTGAGTTAATTGTGCACGGCGAACGGGGCACGCCTAACGGCATGGCGCAATTAACCCCTTATCCGGATGGTTTATTTCAACTGCACGGTATGACCGATACCATCACTTTGTTTAAAGGTGGCTTGGTTAAATCTAGCGAGAATAGTGCTCAACCTGAGCTTAGTCCCTTACTGACTCGCAAGTTAACCCAAGGCTGGCAAAGTGACGAAGTGGCGCAGCGCACTGCTGAGGCGGTAAAGCACATGTCGCGTTATCTGCCTAGCTTTAACGATGCCGCTGTGGCTGGCCGTCCATTATTTGGGGCGCAGCAGATTCCAGGTAGCGATCCTAGTTTACGCGCTGCCAGTGTCTCTTTTGATAAGGCCCATTATGCGCGTACCGAAATTGTTAAGTTTTCTTCGGCCTTAAGTGCCGCAGAGCAAATCATTGAGAACATTGCTGAGTTAGGTTTACTTAATGGTGAAGCCTTAGGTTCAGTGATGAGTGAATTACCAAGTACCCAACAATTGGGCTATTCGCAGGTACTTGAGTTAGCCGAACAATTGGCTGAGCAACGCAATTACCCGTTATCTTTAGCGCGTTAGCGCTATCTACTATTTGCACCAAGGCTAGCACTGCTAGCCTTTTTATTAAGGAGTTAGCATGTCTATCCAACACTTTGAAAGTAAAGCCAGAATGAGCCGAGCGGTGATCCATAATAATACTGTGTATCTTTGTGGTCAGGTTGCTAAAGACACTTCACATGGCATTGCTGAGCAAACACGTACCACGATTGAAAAAGTCGAAGAGCTGCTCGCCAGCGTAGGTTCAGACAAATCTAAGCTGCTAAGCGTAACGATTTATCTGCGCACTATGGATGATTTTGCTGAAATGAATAAAGTGTGGGATGCATGGATTAGTGACGTAACGCCACCGGCTCGGGCGTGTGTGCAAGCGCACATGGCACGAGAAGAAATTTTAGTTGAAATGTCGGTAACAGCAGCGGCTTAACCACACAGATTTCCTTGAGTGGTCAGCGAGTGCGGCTAGTGGGCGTTCACTAACCACTACAAGTTTATGTTACTGAATACTGTCTAATACTTGAGCGAATTTGGCTGGAATATAGCTGCGCTCTTTTAAGTTGTATACACTGTTTAACGAACAATTCGCTTTCATTGCAAATACTGAAGGCGGAATTCCCTTCTTACGTAATACCTTCCAAAACTGTTTTCCATTAAGTGTATTGATACTCATATCTCATCTCTACTGAGTCGTTGAACCAAGTGAACGCGAGCATTTAACAAAATTACTATGACAGCTTAATGACACTAAAAAGGCGTTTTTTTTAACCTTCCTCTGTAAACCTTATTTTTCTTTATTTTTAGAAAATAGGTTTTTTTTGTTTACTTGTTGTAAATAGTAAAGATAATGATAGGTATTCTCATTAGCGTAAATTTAAGGAAGACAATGCGCCTGATTAAAGTGGTATTAAGCTCGACGTTATTATTGGCAAATATTGCCTACGCAGATGTAAAACAAAACCAAGTTGTCGCTCATTATGCTGAGTTAGCTCATGCCGTGTTTAGCGACTCGCACAGCAGCGCTGTTAGCTTACAAAACGCAAGCCAGCAACTAATATCTGCTCCCTCAGCGCAACACTTAGCGGCTGCCAAGGCTGCGTGGAAAGAAGCGCGACGCTTTTACCAGCAAAGTGAAGTGTTCCGTTTTGGTAACCCTATTGTTGATGATTGGGAAGGGCAACTTAATGCCTGGCCATTAGATGAGGGCCTCATCGACTACGTGGCTGCCGATTACCAGTATGAGCTGGGTAATCCTGGCGCAACCGCCAATATTGTGGCTAATACCCATGTGCAAGTGGGCGAAAACACACTTGATTTAAGTGTTATTAACCCCGAATTACTCGCCTCATTAAATGAGCTTGCCGGCTCTGAAGCCAATGTAGCAACCGGTTATCATGCGGTAGAGTTTTTACTATGGGGACAAGATTTACATGGCTCTGATGCTGGCGCGGGTGAGCGAGCTTATACCGATTATGCCTCAGGCAGCGCATGTACCAACGGTAATTGTGATCGACGGGCCGCCTACCTAGCTGCGGTTACCCAATTATTGGTTGATGACTTAGCATGGATGAGTCAGCAATGGGCAAACGGTGGTGATTATCAGCAGCAATTGCTGGCAGAGCCGAGCGAGCAAGCCTTACGCCGTGTGATGTTTGGTATGGGGAGTTTATCTCTGGGTGAGTTAGCTGGCGAACGTATGAAGGTGGCATTAGAAGCCAACTCTACTGAAGATGAGCATGATTGTTTCAGTGACAACACCCATAACTCTCACTATTACAATAACCGTGGTATTAGCAATGTCTATTTCGGTGAGTTTAAGCGCTTAAATGGCTCAATGCTAAACGGCCCTAGCTTGCATGATTTGGTCAAACAAAAGGATCCGGCAATTGCTAAAAGCAACAAAATGATGTTTGAGCTGTCGATGGCCGAAACGGCCAAGTTAGTGGCGAGTGCTGAACAAAATGGGGTGTACTTTGATCAGCTTATCGCGGCCAATAATAGCGATGGCCATGCCTTAATTAACGGCACTATCTTAGCCTTGGTTGAGCAAACTCGCGCCATTGAGGCGAGCGCTAAAGTATTAGGCATTGAAAATTTAAACCCTGACACTGCAGACCACGAATTCTAAAAAACCATCAATATTATAATAGGGAGCTTTTGCTCCCTTTCGTGGATCTTGTTTCAGCATTCTTGGGAGAGAGTGAGTTTGAAAAATAAGTTGATGAGTAAGCTGGTCTTAGTGGCGGCGTTAAGCGCCAATATGGTCGCCTTTGCCAACCCCAATAAGCCGGGCGGCGATACGACGACTATCCGAATTGATCACAATGCGTTTTCTTTGCCTGCGGCTAATTTGAGTTTTGAAGGGCGTTTGAATTTTAGTACTGGCAATAGTTTCTTTCGTAATCCTTGGGTGGTTGCCCCCGCGACGACGATCGCTAGAGATGGCCTAGGGCCACTGTTTAATACTAACGGTTGCCAGAATTGCCACCTCAAAGATGGTCGCGGGCATCCTGCTCCGGTGGGGGCCGATAACGCTGTTTCTATGTTAGTGAGGATCAGTATTCCGGCAGTAACAGATGAGCAAAAATTACTGGAAGCCCAAAATGGTGTGGTGCCAGAACCTACCTACGGCGGCCAAATACAAGACCAAGCTATTCCTGGGGTAGCACCTGAAGCGCGAGTGCGTTTTGCCTATACGAAGCAAGCTTTTACTTATAGTGACGGCAGCCTACTTATGTTACGCAAGCCAGAATTGCTTGTCGATCAGTTAGGCTATGGGCCGCTGCATCCTGATACCTTGTTCTCGCCGCGGATTGCTTCGCCAATGATTGGCTTGGGGTTGTTAGAAAGCATTAGCGAGCAAGACATATTGGCCAATGCAGATCCTAATGATATTAACCAAGATGGTATTCGCGGTGTGGCTAACCGTGTCTGGGACCAACAGCAGCAAGCTTATACTTTAGGGCGTTTTGGCTGGAAGGCGGGGCAACCCAATTTAATGCAACAAAATGCCGCTGCCTTTAATGGTGATATTGGTATTACGAGCTTAATGTTCACGAACGATCACTGCACGGCCGCCCAAAAAGAATGCCAAGTGGCGACTTCTGGCGTCGACCCTGATGGTTCAGAGGTGAGTGATAAGCTACTTGGCTTTGTAGAGTTCTATACCCGCCATTTAGCCGTGCCTAAGCGCCGCATTAATGACAAAGAGTTGGTGCAACAAGGTGACCAGTTATTTAGCCAAGTTAACTGTGATAGCTGTCATAAACGCCGATTTACTACCGCCAAGCGAGCAAACTTGCCAGCTTTAAGCGAGCAAGTTATTTACCCCTACACCGATATGTTGCTACATGATATGGGGCCTGAACTGGCAGATGGTCGGGGCGAATACTTAGCCAATGGACAGCAATGGCGCACTCCACCGTTATGGGGAGTAGGGCTGACTGAAACCGTCAATGGCCACAGTCAGTTATTACACGATGGGCGTGCGCGTAATGTGGCTGAAGCGATTGTTTGGCATGGTGGCGAAGCCGAACCTGCTAAACAAGCCTTTGCCAATTTAAGCTTACAGCAGCGCGATGCGCTGGTGGCTTTTGTTAACTCACTCTAAAAGGCCAACTATGAATAAGTGTTTTTATCGAGCAATCACTCTCGGTGTTTTGGGGCTGGTAGGACTGAGCTCGGCCATTGCTAATACCGTCACTTTACAGCAACAATGGTTACAGCAAGAGCAGCAACATATTGTGAGTTTAAGTGCATACTTAGTATCAGAAGCGCGTGCCTACCAACAACATGTGACGGCTTACTGTGCCAAACCAAGTGATGATGGCTTACTAATAAGCCAAAGCTTGTGGAGACAAAATTATCTTGCGTATCTGCCGCTACAAGCTTCAGCACTTGGCCCTTTGGTTGATTTAAAATTGAACTGGGCCTTAAGTTACTGGCCTGACAAAAAAGATACTACTGGGCGTAAAGTTAAAGCGGCGTTAGCCGGACAGCAGCCTTTAAGCAGTACTCATAGCAATTTACGTAGCCAAGAGTTTCTATTGTTCGAAGCGCTTAGTGATCAGCAGCGTTGCGTATTGCTGCCTGATGTAGTTAATCAATACGTGCAGGCGGCAGAGCAAGTAGCGAACAACCTACCTAGCGATCTGGCGACTATTAGCCCAGAACAGTTAAGCAGTGATGTACTGAACAGTTACCGCCTGCAAACCAGCATTATGCTGCGCAAGCTGCGGGCAATTTACTCAGCTAAGCACCAACGTTTACGCCCCTATCAAGGAGAGGCTTGGCGTGCCAAACTCAGTGCTCAGCTGTTAGCTGAGCAACTCGCTGGCTTAGCGAGACGTTACCAACGGTACCTAGCGATTTACCTAACCAGTATTGATGCCAACTTAGCCAAGCAAACCGCAGCGCAATTTGCTCTTTTAAGTAAGGCCATGCCCACTATTGAGCCCAATGATCAACACGCTCAGTTGAGTGATTGGGCTAAGGCTGAACCGATGTTGGCCAAGTTAGACCGTTTATTTGCAAATCAAATACCGCAGGCTCTGTCGATAGAGTTAGGGTTTAATAATAACGATGGCGACTGAGTTGAACCGTCGTAAATTGTTGCAAAGAATGGCGCAGCTATCGCTAGGCGCCAGTTTGCTTAGTGCACCGGCGGTTGCTCATGCACTTCTTAAGCGCAATGATAGCGCTAGAGCTAATAACTATTTGTTACTTGGCTGCACTAAACAGCAGGATAAATACCAGCTTAGTGCGATGTTTAGCAATGGCGAATTACCTTACCAATTGGCTTTACCGGCCCGCGGTCATCATGTGGCTTTGGCAAAAAAAGACCACGGCCTCGCGGCCTGTGTTGGGCGAAGACCTGGTCATTATATTGTGCTGTTTGAGCCGCGAACCGGGCAACTATTAGGCAATATTACTCCACCCGCCAATATGCATTTTTACGGGCATGCTTGTTTTTCTGATGATGCCAGTAAGTTGTATGTCACGGCTGGGGACAGTGATACCAGCCAAGGGGCAGTGTTGGTGTATCAACAGCAACCCGAGCGGTGGTCGCTTAGCCAGCGTTGGCCGATAGCAGGTTTGGGACCGCATCAGTTATTGATGTTGCCAAAGCAGCGCTTGGTCGTTGCCGTTGGGGGGATCCATACTCAAGGAAGGGAAAAGCTAAACCTAGAAACGATGCGCCCAGCCTTGGTTTATTTGGATAGCGAAACGGGCCAAGCTTTATTAACCAGAGAGTTGCCGGATAACCAACTCAGCATACGCCACCTCTGTTACTCAACACATAGTGATACGGCGTGGTTGGCGTGTCAGGGGCAAAACCCTCAGCGTGAAGTTAGATCTCTTGTCTATTCTCAACATGCGATGGAGCCTTGCATGGCTCTCGATGCCGATGCTGATTATTGGCCTCTGTTTAATCACTATATTGGAAGCATTGAATGTGTAGATGGCACGTTACTCGCCAGTTCGCCCCGTGGCGGTAAACTGGCGGTTTGGTCTGAAACTGAACGAGAATTAGCGCAGTTGATGCAAGTAGATGATGTATGCGGCTTGGCCACCCATGCTAAAGGTTGGGTGGCGTCGACCGGCCAAGGACAGTTGATTCAAAAAGCCCAGCCCATACAACGCCTGCAAACAGCTTTGCAATGGGACAATCACCTTAGCGTGCTAGACATCAGTTAACGCCAAGCATTACAGCTTGGTTTGCTTGTGAACAATAGCGCTAAGAGTTAAAGCGAATCACGTCCGTGTGAGGATCTACATAACTCTCTTGGGGGCTGCTGCTAACATAATTACTCTGTTTACCATGCGCTTCAAATATCTCCTCTAAGGCGTGTTTTTGGTCTGCGTTTGTTTGGTCAAATCGTACATGTATTTGTAGGTTTTGTTTATCATTGGCCCGCTGTTCAATAATATGTCCGGCGATATCAAACTGCTTGTTTTTACCTTTATGCAAATAAGCCAAATTAAGGAGTAGCGGCTGTTTGCTATGCAGCGCCAAATTACCCGGAACAACCACTTTCACCCCGCCCATACTAATATCTTGAGTTAATCCTTGAGCGCGTTTGGTGCCTTGGTTCAGCGTGAAGTGCAAACCGGTGTCTACTCTAGGGTGGCTGCGCTTCTCATTGTTTTGCCTGGTTTCTGCTTTTAACGTGGCATCGAGTGAAAAACGTTGTAGTAGATCGGTAACATTGCTGGACACTCGTGCCAGTTGTCCCGCTACTAAGGCGGACGTTTCAGACTTGTTGTGGCTTTCTTCGATAATAGTTTGTAGTTCTCGCTGAGTTTCTTTGAGGATATCAAGCTGCTGATTCTGATGTTCGACTTGTTCATCAATGCTTTGCTGAGCTTGTGCGACTAACTGTATTTTTTCTGTCACTTCAACAATACCTTGTTCAGTTTGTTGAGAGGTTTCTCGGCTCAGTTCAACTTTGCTGGTGACTTCTCCCATGCTATTCACTACCTGCTGTACACCCTCAGTGAGTTGAGTAATCAGCTTGGCTATCTCATCGGTAGAGCTGCCGGTTCTCGCCGCTAGGCTTCGAACTTCATCGGCGACTACCGCAAAACCACGGCCTTGCTCTCCGGCTCGGGCTGCTTCAATCGCTGCATTTAGTGCGAGCAAATTGGTTTGCTCTGAAATGGCACGAATAGCATCAACAATACCGTATACCTTTTCTGCCGTATTGCTAAGTTCCTGAATAAAACTACTGGCCTTAGTGGTTTCTTCAGAGGTCGTGGTCATCATCGTGATGTTCTCACCCACTAAGTGAGAGGCATTCGTTGATAATTGATTACACTGGGTCACCATGGTGAGGGTTTCAGCGGCAATTTCGCTCAATTTTGAGGTCGATTCTTCTAGAGACATCGAGTTATCGTACATATCTGAGAAGCGTTGTTGTTCGTTACGGTTAGCTTGGCTAATTTGGGTCGATAGCTCTGAAACCTGATTGGATGACAAATTAATACTGCTTGAGGCTTGTTGTATTTCATTCAGCGCTTCCTGCAGCGATTGGCGCATTAACTCGATATGGTGCGCTAACATGCCTAGTTCATTTTTACTAATGATCTGATTTAGCTCAGCAGATGACTTGAGGTCACCTCGACTGATTTTGCGACTTATCGCCACCAGCAAGTTAATTGGACGGGTGGTATCGCGAATCACTATCCAGGCCAGCAGTGAGCTTAATATCACCATGACCACCGCTAAGCTAATACTACTGTTTATTAGCTTGCTGAGTTTGTGTTCAGCATAATCGGCGTAAATTAATACCGCCTTGTTCATGGCGGCCATACTTTTATGATTGGCGGCCAAGAAGGCTTCAGAATTGCTGGCCGAGGGGCTATTTTGCAAGGCTAAGGCCATGCGTAATTGTTCGTTCCAGAGCTTTTCAACCAGCCTGAGCTGATCGATAAAGGGTTGATGAGATGGCGCGGGTAAGTTGATTGCTTTTTTCAAACCTAAGTCTGCATAGGTTTGCCCACCTTGCTGCAAGGCTTGTAAAGAATGTTGGTAGAGTTCTACGGTTTTATCGGCATTAAGAATACTTGGAAATTGCTGCTCCTTGGCGCTGCTTCTATACAGTTCTTCGGCGGAGAATTTTTTAGTTAACATCCGCTGACGCCCGGCGATATTGACAATCAAGGCATCTGCATTATTTTGTTGTAATGAGGACGTTACTAGGACCACTTCCCCTAACATAGCTACCGCAAGAAGCAGTGGCAGTACTAACAGTTTGTAACGAATCGAAATAGAGCTAAGCATGAACGCAATCCCTGCTGACTAATAATTTAGTCAGTATAGCTCATATTATTAATCTTCTTAATTAGACCATAGAATGGTTTTTAACAGGCTTAACGGCCTCGATATTAAGTAGAGAAGGCGTTGAAATCACCGCAAACACGCCGTTTTATACCGGTTTGCGGAAGGGATTAGCTTGAACTCGTGTGTTTGGCTGTCCATCGGCGGAATGGATTGCCTTTAGTAAATACCAGTAAGTTACCGAGCAGTACTGTGGCCACACCGCTTAATGCCAAAGGTGTCCATTGATAGCCTTCAAAAATAGTCGATAAACCTAAAGCCACGACCGGGAACAGCACGGTAGCATAAGCGGCTTTTTGCGGCCCCAAACGGCCAACTAAAATAAGGTAAAAACTAAACCCGAGTACCGAGCCCACAAGGGCTAAGTAGATTAAGCTTCCTAGGTAAAGAGGGGCGCTGCTGAAAGCGAAATTTTCACCACTAAGTAGTCCCCACAACAGTAACAGTGCTGCCCCGTAGGCCATTCCGTAACCGTTTACTGATAAGACCGACAACCCCTGTTTTTGCTGCTTGGCTGACAACATGTTACCCAGTGAGAAACAGTAAGTACCCGCTAGGGCCATCAATAAACCCAATAATTGTTGACCAGCGGTATCACTTTGCCGCATATCAGGATAGAACAGCATTACGATACCGATAATGCCAATCGCTCCGCCACTTAACAAACGTAAACTGGGGCGCTGGCGATGAAACAGCCAGCTGTTTGCCATGTTCATAATGGTAGCGATAGAAAAAATAATAGAGATTAAGCCGCTAGGAATGTACTGTGCAGCATGGTAGAACAGCATAAAATTACAACTAAATAAGCACAGACCGAGCAATAAACAACTGAGATGTTGCTTCAAATTAAGCTGCTGTAAGCGGCCACTTAACTTCAAAAAAATCATTAATACCAGCGATGCCATTGCAAAACGATACATGATGGAGTTGGCAATAGGCACGTCGCCTATTTGATAGGCGATAGCCAACCAAGTTGTTCCCCAAATAAACACTGTGGCGAAATAGATAAAACCGATCATTGGTGAACCCCTCGTGAACGTAAATTTCGAATATGACGAAAAATACAGTGTCTCAAGGCTTGGTAAAAAAATATTTTAGAATGTTGCTGTGAGAGTGGTTTTTTTACAGATAACTGCGTTTATTTACCTAGCTCGGAGGAGCATGCTGCTAAGGCGCTACTATATCTTTAGTTAGTTTTAGACGGTGCTTACCGCGGCTGGCTTTGGTTTGTAGGTAGTAGTGGTTGTCTACCTTACGATATACCCCAGTACTTTCTACTTCGCTAACGGTAATGCCATTTTCTTCTAGCGCGGTTTGTTTACGCGGGTTATTACTGAGTAATTTAAGCTGAGCGACTCCCATGGCTTTGAGCATTTGCGCCGCTTCGCTAAAGTCACGTAAGTCGTCATCAAAGCCTAGCTGGTTATTCGCCGCGTAGGTGTCTATGCCTTTAATCTGTAATTGATAGGCGTCGAGTTTGTTGTATAAACCAATGCCACGGCCCTCTTGGCGCATATAGAGGATAATACCGCCTTGCTCGGCCATCTTTTCAATCGCTTCGTTGAGTTGCTCGCCACAATCACAACGTGAAGAGCCAAAGACGTCACCGGTTAAACACTCAGAGTGAATGCGAACCAATGGCGTAGCTTGTTGGCTATCGGCATTTTTAAAAACTAAAGCCACATGTTCTTTTTCGCTGTTTAGGTCGATAAACGAGAGCATTTCAGCGGGAATATCACTACGTCTGCCCACTTGAAAGGGCACTCGAGTACGAATGCTGCTAGTTTTTGTTGGTTGCGTCATCAATGGGCTCCATTACTACTGCCTATGGCGAGGGCGAAGTGTATAAATTCATTGTACCAAATGCAAAGCATTCCTAAGTGGAAAACTCGACAATCAGTAAGCCGATTTTATCAGAACGCCTCATCAACATTAAAATAGAAGCCACTCTCTCCGTCGCCAAAGCCCATATCTAAGCGTAAATTAACGCGGCTTTTCACTTCAAAGCGGTAACCTAATCCTACATTTGGAAGAATTTCATCACTGCTAAACTGGCTTAGTTGTGGCGCAATGGCTCCCGCTCCTAGCCAAAATACCATGCCATGGCGGCCCGGTAAGTCCCACCGGTATTCAGCTTGGCTCATTACCATTTGTTTATCGCGATAGCGGCCTGTTGTATAGCCGCGTAAAGCCGACCCCCCGCCTACGGTCGATAACATGTGCCACGGGGTGTCGCCATAGGTAAAGCGACTTTTAAATTGCCAAGCTAGCAAGCTGTCTCTGGGGCCAAGTTGTAGGTATTCACTGTAATTAAAACTCAGCGTTTGAAAATTGTCGCTGCTGCCAATGCTGGGGTGATAAAGCCCTAGGTCAAGTTGTAATAGTCGACCTTCATAGGGGTTTCGTACCACGTCGCGAGTATCGAAGTTAGCTTGGAAGCTTGCGCCCACGGCACTGGAACTGTCGTCTAGTAGGGAGCTATCCACCAAGCTTTCGCCATCATCTATATCGCTGGCCTTGGCATAGCTAAGGTCAAAGCCTGCGCCAATAAAGGCTGATTCAGATACTCGCTTTAGCAGCATCGGTCGCAGCGAGAGTTGGCGGTGATCAAAATTGACCCGGTTATCGTCTTGGCGATTTTGTTGGTAACCGATACCGTAATAGACATCGGGCGCATCGGCGATTTCTGCATCCACATAGACACGCCATTGGTCTTCT
The DNA here is from genome assembly GCF_054112545.1 of Agarivorans sp. MS3-6. NCBI lineage: Bacteria > Pseudomonadati > Pseudomonadota > Gammaproteobacteria > Alteromonadales > Alteromonadaceae > Agarivorans > Agarivorans sp. MS3-6. The sequence continues at coordinate 3,394,169 of NZ_CM134202.1, forward strand.
TTTAGAAAGCTGCGGTTATCGATGACCACACCTACAGAGCCATTCACTGAGGCAAACCCATTAATCACCAAAGACGATGTTTGGCTAACGGTATCTTGCTCGTCAATTTGATATAAACCAATCGCAGAGATCCCCACACCTAAAGACATTTCAGGATTGTAAAAAGGCCCCGGCAACACGCTAAAATCGATAGCTTTAGTATTATCAAAACCGCCATCTGCACCTAGGTTTTCAAGAATATTGTCCACCCAACTAGCTTGGCTGGTATCATCTTGCGGGTTCGATGCTGACTGATTGGCAAAGGTATTCAGGCTGAATAATAAGCTTAAGGCAAGGCCATATTTTTTTGTCATTGATGGCTAGTCTTACCAGAAATATGATTCTGTAGTTCTATTTCATCTTGTTGTTGATTGTACTGGCTAATTTCTATGAATTGCTGATTGCTGAAGCCATTTTGCCATAGCTGAGCAGGGATGTGCTCAAAATTGCCTTGAAAGTTTGGCGCCACCTCTAGCCATTGCTCGCTAACGTCAGCCAATTCAATACCGTGGATAATTGCAGGTAAGCTCAAGCTTAACATTGGAGCTTGCTGCTCATACAATGGCGCCAATAGCGGCCAATTTTCATCCTTGCTAGCCAATGTTTGTGGCACCAGATAAGGGACTTGTTGATAGTTTAAGAGGTAGTGGCGTTTTAACAGCATAAACTTATTAGGCAGAGGTTCTTCAGAGTCCCACCAAAGTCCATCCACAACGTCAAAAAAGGCGGTGGTTTGTTCTTTGGAGACGGGCTCTAGCAGTTCGATAGAGGCTTTCAACCAATGGGTCATGTGTTGGTTATACAACTCTTTATTCATGGTTAAGTTATTAATTACAAGGGCTAAGCCAATTTTTGCCCCCAACATATTAGAGTAAAGATCTTCAGGCGAGTAAGCCGATACCGCTTCCGACCAAGGTTTCCAACTACGATAGCCATGCCACTGGGCTATTTCATGGGCCTTAGCCATTGAAAAGGCCATTCGTGCGGCTAGTTGCGCCGCTAACTCCCAGCGCTGTTGCGGGGCTAAGTGCTCTATATCAAAGGCCTGAAAACGTAACTCTCTGGGGCCGATTTCTGGTGGCAACTCAATGCTAAAGGCTTCACCTAATTGTGGATAAATACGCTGAAATAAAGCAATGGTATTGTCAGCGGTATCGCGCACATGGGCTAAATCAATGAAGCCGCCACGTAGGGTGTAGATTTGACCGTTGTTCTCACTATTGCGGCGAGCATTGGGTTCGCCTCGTTGAAAGCTCCATGTTCCAGCTTCATAGGCATGAGGACCAATATCATCTACCGAGAGGGTGTTGGCGTAACGAAATAAGGGCACTTCTAAGCTACCGACTTTCACTTTTTGGTGATCGCCAAAAGCGCAGCAAGGGCGCACGTCTTCAGGCATACGAGCCAAACTAAATTGTTCGGGTATTTGCTCGGTAAGCAGCGCCATATCAGGCAGTTCATCTAACGCGCTGGCCACTGCCTGTTCGCTAGGGCGGCTGCGGGTCTGCCAATCTTTAGATGAGCACGATGCTAGCAACACGGTGATAAGGATAATGCCACCAATACGGGCTATGGGGCTGCTGTTTGGCTTTCTAATGCCACAATTTGAAATAGTCTTCATCATTGAATAAACAACTCGATTGCTTGGCTAACGGTATCGGGATATTCGTTGCTAATATTATGGGGAGCATCAGGAATAATCACCATCGGGGCATGTAAGTAGCGTGATAATTGCTTGCCTTGTTCAAGTGTAAACACTTGGTCGTTCTCTCCCCACACTAATAAGACTGGAGGCATATCTTCTGGCTTGACTTGTTGGCTTAAGGTATCGCGGTAACTCGGTAAACTATCGATTAACTGGCGTTTTTGCGGCTGCCAAGGGGCAAAGTAACGTTGATAAATTTGCTCATCTATCGCGTGTGGCAGAGGTGGGAAACGGGTAAATACCCCTTCAAATAAGCGGCGCATTTGCAGGCGGTTTTCAGGTACAAAAATATCTGCGGGTTGCTCAACGCTAAAGCGTTGGCTGAGCTCGGCTAAGTCTTGGTCACTAATAAACGTACCGGGGCTGGATAATATCACCGCTTTCTGAATGTTTTGCTGATTAGCCATCATGTCATAGGCGACTAAGCCACCGTATGAAATACCGACTAAATGGTAGTGTTCAACTCTAAGCTGGCTAAGTAGCTGGTTAACGGCCGCTCGCTGGGTGGTGATGTTTGCAGGGCCATGGCTAACGGAATCACCAAACCATGCGAGGTCTGGTGCTATCACCTGGTAATGCTGGCTGAGCGCTAACATCATCGGTAACCACGTGGTGGTGGCTGTGCCGCCAAAACCATGCAGCATGACTAATGGTTGACCCTTTCCACCAATCCAGTAGCGTAATTGACCACCTTCAGATAATTGTATTTCGCTTTGAGTGAAATGCGCGTTGGTCAGTTGCGTATTATCTAACTGTTCTTTTACTGATAGAGCTGAGCAGCCAGTGATACTGAGTACTAATACTAAAGCCGCTGTCCATCGACTGAGCTGCAAACTACTATTCATTAGAATCGATACCCTAAACCAAGCATAAAGCTACTACGTTTACCAAAGCCCACTTCAACTAGGGCATCCATGTGTTCAGTAAGGGATACTTGGCCACCTAGTAAAGCATTCCACTTTTCTTCTAAATGTTGAGTCACTACAAATTTGCCACCAGACGGTAACGGCGGCGGCAAATTAATACCAATGTCATCGAGGTTACCGCTAAAGGTTTGCTCTACATTTTGGTACATGGCACCCGCCCAAATTTGAATATCACGACCTGAATGCTCAAACCTATAGCCAGCGCGGGGCGTAACGACAATCGAGCTTATTTCGCCATCAAGTATGTCAAGAGCGGTGTTGGTGTAGTTTACATCAAGCAAGGTAAACCAATTACCGACACCGCCAACTAAGGTGGTGCCAGCCCCGTAGGTTATACCGCTAAATTCTAAGCTAAAGTCGAACGGTTGGCCAATAGGTTTTCCGGCTAAGGCAAGCTGCACGTTGGCCACGCTGCTGCCCTTTGTTTGACCTAACACGCCATATACGTTCAAAAAAGGCAGCACCCATATATCACCACGTAGGGTGATAGTTTCAGATTCTTGTATGGCGTGACTACCGTTGATTGCTATTAAGTTATCGATGGCACCTAAACCGGAAAACGCCACATTATCGACGATTAATGGTTGTGACATGTTCATATAATTAATGCTAAACCCATAGGGTTTTGGTAGCTTATGTCCTAAGTCGATAGCCTCTTGGGCCCAGATAGGAAAGTACGCGTCGTATTGCTGATTGTTTAAATTAGTTTGTTCGACTTCTTCTGCAAAGCTGAAAAAGGACGTTAATAAAGCGGCAGCAGCAAAGTTTAATATCTTCATTTACAAGCTTGTCTCGGTAAATCGTTAGGTAAATATGTTAAGTCGCAGTCGCCCAAGCACCTTGTATGTAAGCAAGGTATTATCGTCCGTGGTTTGAAGGGGGGATACGTAGCAAAGAAATTTGTGCCTACGTATTACTCATACTCTAAAGGTCGCTAGAGTATTGCTCTTAAATTAATCGAAGCGGGATTATACCGAAAACCGCTGGTTAAATACTAGTAATTACTGAAATTCATATTTGCTCTGTCACTGCCAGTCGCGACTGTGCACGCCTAGTCAGCTAGCAAGGGGCAGCCATAAGGAGGTGGTATGCAATCTAATCATTCAAACCATCCGCTCATCCACAGCAGGCACGTTGTTGAACGCTTGAATCAGGCGCGTGCCGTATTACATAACAGTGTCAATTTGGGGCCGCAATTGGGTTTTGCTCGCTGGTCAAATTGTGACGATCGCACCTCTTACCTTAAACCTGAACACCATACTCTAAGTGTCTATGTCAGCGGAGGGTATAACACTAAGCGGCTGCAGGGTAAGCAACAGATCGCCGGTGGTGCACCGGGTAAGTTGTGCTTAATGCCAGCAGGTCACGAGTCCCACTGGCAAGTTGATGGAGCGCTGGGGTTTGTTCACCTGTATTTTTCTGACGATGATTTAAGCCGCAGTATTGAACATAATTGGGATAAAAATGCAGCAGATTTAAATTTGCGAGACCTCACTTTTATTGATGACCAAGCGGTAAACAGTTTAATTCAGCAGTGGCTCATTAAGCTGAATTGGCAAGATGATGGCGACCGTTTAGCTTTAGATCAAATTAGTCAGCTATTGCTGGGCCATATCGCTAAACAGTACTTAGATAAAAACCTGCCAAGTTTGGCCATTGGTGGTTTAGCACCATTTCAGCTACAACGCTGTAAAGACTATATTGAAGCGCATTTGGCTGACAACATCAGCTTACACCAATTGGCTCAGCTGGTGGACTTGAGTGACTATCATTTTGCTCGAATGTTTAAGCAAAGCAGCGGTTATAGCCCTCATCAGTATTTAAGTATCCGTCGAATAGACTATGCGAAGCAATTGCTAGGCAAACCTGCACTGAGTTTGACTGAGATTGCTTATCACGTGGGCTTTTCTTCACAGGCTCACTTTAGCGCGCGTTTTAAGCAATTAACCGGCTTTAGTCCCAAGGCTTACCGTAATAATGAGCGGGGTTAAGCTTAAAGGCTTAAATAATCACTGGGAAGTCTTGTTCTGGGTGGCGTAAAATTTGTGCGTCATAATCAAAAACATGGTTAATATTAGCTTGCGTGAGTACTTGCTCTGGCTTGCCATCGGCACATATTTCGCCTTGTTTAAGCAGTATAATTCGTTGGCAATAACGCGAGGCCAAATTTAAGTCGTGAACCACACTTATTACTGTAGCGCCCTGTTGGCTTAATTGAGACGCATGTTCCATTAATACTTGCTGGTGGTTTAAATCAAGCGCACTGGTAGGCTCGTCTAACAACAAAATTTGCTGTTCAATGGGCGTTGTGGCCAGTTGTGCCGTCACGCGAGCATAGTGCACCCGTTGTTTCTCGCCCCCCGACAGTTGGGGGTAGGGCGTATCACGGTAATGCCAAATGTCCATCAAGTCTAGTTGCTGCTTAATCACGTGTTGCTGCTGCTGATAGCTCAAACTGCTGTTGATTAAACCCAGCGCCACCACTTCACTAACACTAAAAGCAAAACTTAGCTCTGAACTTTGTGGTAACACTGCTAAGTGGCGACTCAGCGCTGGTTTGTTCCAGGCTTCACGTGGCTGGCCAAGTATGTCTATTACGCCAGCATGTTGCGTTCTGTCACCGCAAATCAGTTTTAATAAAGAGCTTTTCCCCGCACCATTGGCACCCAACAAGGCGGTATGTTGGCCTGCGCTAAAACTGACAGAGAGTTGTTTAAAAAGCCGCTTCATCCCTAGCTGTAGATCAATATTTGTTAGCTGAACACTATTCATTGAATTTGTCATGTTAATCCTTAGGCTATTCGTTGGCGTTGCTGCAGCAGCAAGAAGATGAAAAACGGCGCGCCAACTAGCGCAGTGACAATGCCTACAGGTAGCTCGGCTGGGCTAATAACCAAACGGGAAATAATGTCAGCTAGCAATAATAAAGCGGCGCCAAGCAGAGCGCTGAAAGGAATCAGCCGCTGGTGATTTGGGCCCATTAGCATGCGAACTAAATGGGGGACCACTAAACCCACAAAGCCAATTAAGCCTGATACGGATACGGCAATACCCACTCCTAGTGCAGTGAAAAAAATAAGCTGACTTTTTAATTGCTGAACTTGAATGCCGAGGTGACCTGCTTCGGCTTCTCCAAGCAATAGTGCATTTAAGGCCTTAGCTTTGCGCATAAATACCACACACAGCACCGCTAAGGTGGCAAAAGCCAAAATGATGTTGCTCCAAGTGGCCCCTGCTAATGAGCCCATTTGCCATAGGCTTAAATCGCGTAGCATTTGGTCATTGGCTAAATAACTTAACAGGCCAATGCCTGCGCCTGACAAAGCGCCAACGGCAATACCTGCGAGTAGCATCATGACTACTGATGTGCCATTGGGGGTGGTGCCTAATCGGTATACCAATATGGTAGTGATGAAGCCACCAAGAAAAGCAAATAAAGGCACCGCAAGTGTATTGATCAGCTCTGGAAGTTGAATGTTCAGCATGCTTAATAACACAATGGCTATCGCAGCACCGGCGGCGCTGCCGCTCGATACACCAATGATGCCTGGGTCGGCTAAGGGGTTACGAAACAAGCCCTGCATTACCGCACCGCACATGGCTAAAATAGCGCCTACGGCAATGCACAATAAAGTACGTGGTAAGCGAATACCGGTGACCACGAGTTGGTAATGCGCTGGCGCATCACTGTGCAGCTCAAAGGGCAATAAAGCCGCTAAAGCGTCGCTTACCGGGATACTCATGGGTCCTTGAGTTACCGACAGCAGCGCGGTAGCAAGCAGCAACAGTAACGCCACTGGCATCAGCCAAACTGAAAATGCTGAACCTGGAGAAGAATTTTGAGAAAACAGAGACATCAATACAACCTACTAAAACACTAACATGAGCTTTACTCAGACTAGAGGTAATCTTTATTGAGTAACAATGGCTTGCAGCCATTGTTACTCGTTAAGGGCATCAAGCTGACAAGAGCTATTGTAAACGCTGGGTCAGTCGCACCGCTTCATCTATGCTTGCCAAGCCTAAGCCACCAATTAGTGCATGTCCATCAATAGCATAGATAGCTTTAGATTTTCCAGCGGGCGTTGCAGCTAATACCGGAAAACTCTTTAATACCCCAGCGATGCCACCTAACTTATCTAAGCTGCGTTGGCTGAAAAGCAATAGTTCAGGCTGTAAGGATAAAATCGCTTCCTCGGATAAAGGCTTGTAGCTATTAATGTGAGGCTTGGCTAAGTTTACTGCGCCGGCGAGCTCAATAATACTATTGGCGGTAGTTTGGTCGCCAGCGGCAAGCATTTTCTTTGCATCATGGCTAATAAAAAACAGGGTCTTAACCGCCTTGGCTGAAGCTGCTTGGTGTTCGAGCTGCGTGAGTTGTTCGGCGAGGTTTACTTGCAATGCTTGGCCTTGTTGCGGGTGCCCCATTAAGTTCGCTAACTGATCTATGCGCTGCTTGAGACTAGCAATACTAGATTGGCTATTTAGCTTGTGTACTGCAATACCGGCTTGCTCTAACTGAGCAATACTACTGTCGGGTCCGATATCCTCACTCCCTATGACGGCGTCAGGATTCAGTGCCAATAGTCCTTCGGCGCTGAGTTGGCGGTGGTAGCCTACTACTGGCAGTGCTGAGCCATTAGGTAATTGGCTGGTGGAGTCTACAGCGACTAGCTGCTGCTGGGCATCTAAAGCAATGATGATTTCGGTAATGTTAGCGCCTGCACTGATCACGCGGCTTAAGGGCTTTGCATCTAATGTGCTACTGAACAACAAAGCGAAGCCGACCATAGCGGATCCGAGCGGCGAGAGTAGGGGCTTATTCATGGTTTTTTTCCATTAAAATTTGGGTTGTTTCAATATTGAGTTGGTGCAATAACTCAAGCATTTTTAATAAATGCTCTACCGGTACCTGGCGTTCACTGGCTAAGCTGACACTGGGTTTTTGCTCCTCGGCAGTGCCCGGCTTGTGAACCTGTTGGTTTAGCGCTACCTCAAATTGTTTAAAGCTCTGATAGCGTTGTTCGCCTAGCCCCCAAATAGGGTTCCCTTGAAATAAGCTCAGTTGGATCTGCGCAGGTTCAGTGGCTAAACGGGTTTGGCCCCGCTCAGAAGGGGGTAAGCTCATATCCATTTGATAGACACGATTGTTGGCCGTTAACAATAAAAATACTAATACAATGAAGATGATATCCAGCAAGGCGGTTAAATCAGGCACCATGCTAAAGCTGCCATGCTGTTCTTCTAAGCGAATCATACCGACGCTTGCTCCAGGCTAGGGGTTAGCGCAGCGCTAGGCTGAAAAGCTGACAGAGTGCGAGCGTCGTCAGCTAAGGTATTTACCCCTTCTAGCATCAAGTTAGCTTGGTTAATCATGGTTTCTAGTTCATGAATAATGCGTTCTTTCCATAGGCTTAAACCATGAGCAAAAGCTAAAGCGGGAACTGTCACCAACAGGCCTGCGGCGGTTGTGTACATGGCGGTGCCTAAGCCTTGCGATAGCATGGCAGGGTTTACCGCTTGTTCACTGCTCGCTAAAGCATCAAACATTTCAATCAGTCCTAACACGGTGCCTAGTAAACCAAGCAAGGGGCTAATCAGGGCCAAAATGTGTAGCGCTTTTATCCCACGAGCTAGCTTTTGTTGTTGCTGACGTAACCACACCGCTGCAATCTCTTCGCGTAGTGATTTAGCTTGGTTTTTATGCACCAGCAGTAAGCAAATCGCTTTTCGAGCCAAGCAGCGAGAGCGAGAAAAGCAGGGGGCGTTCTTTGAGCAAGGTGACTGCTTGTTAGCGAGTAAATGGGTGGCTTGGCTTAACCAGTTTCGCTGATGGTTAGAGATATGCACAACTGCTAGCGTTACGATGCGTTCGACAATAATTGCGCAAGCCAATATGGAGCAAAATACAATTGGCCAGCGTAAATCACCAAGTTGCTCGGCTGTAATAATGTTGCTTACAGCGGAAAGCTGCTCAGAAGATAAAATTTGCATAGGGTTAACTCAGTTTAAATTTAATGGGAATAAGCGCACGTGAAGCTTGCGCTTGGCCTTCTACGATCAGTGCTTTGAAACGCCATTTTTGCACTGCTTTGAGCGCGGCTTTATCAAGGCTTTTAACCCCTGAGCTGCTCGATATTTGCTGCTTGGTTTGCTGCCCTTTTTGGTCAATCCAAACTTCAACTAATACCGTTCCTTCTAAGCCTCGCTTTTTGGCTAGACGTGGGTAGATGGGAGCAGCAGGGGGCTGAGAAAATCTTGGTTGGCTATTCAGGCGAGGAACTTGCGATAAACCCTGTTCAGATTGAGGTTTGCTATCAAGTTGGCTTACTGATGCGTTTACAGCTTGCTCTTCAGTGATAGGCTGGCGCTTATCATCAGGCTTTGTTGCAGGCTTAATGGGGTCTGGCTGCGCCTTTTCTGTTTGTTGCGTTGGCGTCGATTGAGATTGGGCAAGCTGCGAGTCGCTGTTTGGTTGGTCAGTTGGCTTTTCACTGTTCTCTTCCTTCGATTTTTTTGGCGCTTCAGTCAACTTCTCAGAACGAGGCTTAGTGGCTGATTTTGTTTTAACAGCAGCCGTCTCAGGCTTAATTTCTGTGGGCTCAGGGCTAGCCGTTGCCACTGAAGTATTGATTGCCATTACTGCTATACTTGGTGCAGATGCCTGCCCCCCAGAGCTTGGGCTAAATACCTCGTGTTTAGGTTGCTTAGATATAACGTAGCCATGAATAGCGGCTGAAATCAGCACGGCCAAGCTAAGCTTCCTCATTCTTCACCCTTACACATTAATGCTAAAAACAGGCCTTAGAATAATCGTAAATCCAAACTTTGTAAATACAAATGATAATGATTTGCATTTGGTGTTTTGGTCGGTTAAGGTAATCTCAAGTTAAGTACTCCAACGCACTGCTGCGTTTAGGTAGATACGAAAAGAGTAACAATGATTGATAGGAGATTTTGATGGTGTTATCGCTGGCCGAGGTAATTGAGCAACACAGTGAACTTAGTGTGGCTCAGCTAGCTCAACAAGCTAAGTGCAGTGAAGCTGAAGTCGTTGCACACTTACCTGAACATTGGGCATGTTGGTTGCCACATGAGCAATTACAGTGGTTAATGTACGATTTACCTAGCTGGGGGCCGATGACGACCATCGTGCAAGTTGCTGGTTCGGTGTTTGAAATAAAAGACAACTTTCCATGTGGAAAGCCCGGCCACGGCTATTACAATCTAATGGATAAGCAAAGCCATCTTCATGGTCACCTTAAACTTGAAAATATCGCCAGTGTTGCTTTAGTGAGCAAGCCCTTGCGTGGGGTAGAAAGCTACTGTTTTCAGTTTTTTGATGATAATGGCGACACCATTTTTAAAATTTATTTAGGGCGGGACCGTAAACGCGTATTGTTGCCGAAACAAGTAGAGCGCTTTGAAGTTTTGAAACAGAATATGGCCCTAACGGAATTAGAGAACACATCGTTATGATTGATAAGAAGCAACGTTTAGCATCACGCCTTGGCCCTGAAATTGCCGAATTTATTGCTAGCCAACAAAGCATTTTAATTGCTTCTATTGGGGAAGATGGCTTTCCACATAGTTCTTATTCTCCTTTTGTTAGTTATCAGGGAGCATTTTACATTTTAATCAGTGATATATCTAAGCACGCAGATTACCTGCGTGCTCACGAAAAGGCCGCTGTGATGTTGATCGCTGATGAAGTTGATACTAAACAGATTTATGCGCGAAAGCGGCTAAGTTATGACGTTATCGCCAAGCAAGTTGATAGTGAACCTCGTGAACAAGTATTGGATTTGTTAGAGCAACGCCATGGCGAAATAGTGGGAAACTTACGCCAGTTAGCCGACTTTAGTTTATTTGCTTTATCACCCGTGAAAGGTCGCTATGTAAAAGGATTTGGTCAAGCTTTTGATATTCAGGGGCTTGATGATGTAGATTTTGTGCACTTGAAGGAAGGGCATAAAAAACGAGCCTAAGGGCTCAGGGTTTACACCCAATGGGGCTTAGCAGCCCTGGTACGTAAGTACTCTCTCCACACTCAGCGTAAGCTGAAACCTTGGGTCTTATTAGACTGTAGCTGCACTAGATTTAGTGCAGCTTTTTTTATGCTTTTTTTTGAGTCATTGGTTAGTCATACTCTCTTTGTATCAATACCGCGTAAGCATTAAGCTAGAAGTATATTAGATGGTGTCAGCACTAGGTTTAGTGCGGCTTTTTTATACTTTTTTTTGAGTCATTGGTTAGTCGTACTCTCTTTGCATCAATACCGCGTAAGCAGAAACCTTGGGTCTTATTAGACTGTAGCTGCACTAGATTCAGTGCAGCTTTTTTATACTGTTTATTTAGCCTGAAACTTTAAAACGACTGAGTTGTTGGTTAAGTGATTCAGCCTGCTCTAAAGCTCTTTGGGCGTTGGCTAAAGATTCGGTAGAGTTTTCTAAGTTAATTCTAGTTTTGTCCGCTAGCTCATTTAAGTTACGGTCAATGTCTTCGGTTACATGGCTTTGTTCTTCAGTAGAAGTCGCTGTAGATGCAGATACCTCGCTCACTCTAGAGGTGGATTCAAGGATTTGATTAAGTGCCGTTAAGGTTTGATTCGCTAAGTCTACCGTTCCCTCGGCGACAGTAGATCCTTTGTTGATTGCTTCAACAGCTTGAGTTACTCCACTTTGTAAAGCTTCAATCATTTTCTGAATATCTTCAGTTGATTGTTGGGTTTTACTGGCCAAACTTCTTACTTCGTCGGCCACCACCGCAAAACCACGGCCTTGCTCGCCTGCTCGGGCTGCTTCAATCGCGGCATTTAGCGCCAGTAAATTGGTTTGCTCGGCAATGCCTCGAATAACATCTAGCACTGAAGCAATGCGGTCAGAATCTTGAGATAAACTCTCAACAACATCTGAGGCATTTTGCACGGTATTTGAAAGTAAGGTGATGTGCTCTACGGATTTTTTAGTAACATTTTGCCCTTGTTCAGTTTGGCTATTCACAGTATTTACTTCTTCTGCAGCATGGTTGGCGTTATTAGCCACCTCGCGAATAGCGGCTGCCATTTCGGTCACCGCTGTGGCGATCATTTCGACCGATTGGTTTTGTTCCTTACTGACTTCTGTGGTTTGCTCTGATTTTTGACTGATGTTAATTATCGACTCACTGAGTTCATTAGACAGCTTATTAACATTGTTGATTAGGCCTTCTAGCAACTCGACAAACTGGTTGAAGCTGTTTGCTAACTCGCCTATTTCATCTTGTCGTTGTACTTCTAATCTTTGGGTTAAATCGCCGTCACCTTGTGAAATATCGTTTATTCGGGTGGTAATACGTGTAATCGAATCAACCAATATTTTAGGGCCATAATAGGCCAATAAAATAGATAGAATAACGGCTGTAATGGCTACAATACTCAGTGCATTAAGTTGATTATGTACCGTGGCTTTAGACTCTCGTTCAATGTCATTAGCTAATTGCTCAGCGGCTTCAGTCGCTGTGTTGTAAAGATCTCTTACGCTGTCGAAACTACTGAGGCTGAGCCCTTTACTTAATTCGATAGCTTGTTTGGTATTGTTTGCTTTAAGTAGGGTAAACACTTCTGAACTGTGCTTTTCCCACTGACTAAATCGCTGCCCAAAGCTATCGAGACCTTGGGTAGCGCTAGGATAAGCACTCAGCAAATCTTTAAATTTCTGCATCCGCTGCTGGGCTTGTTGGGCATTCTCTTGATAACTGGCCAAAAAGGCTGCTCGCTCTTCAGGTTTTGCTTCAATGGCCTCAAGTTCGGCAACCCTGGCTTGATAGAGGTCGCGATCAGCATTAAGTACCGAAGCTAATGCTGGTAATATGTTTTCTTCTACCGTAGCTAAACTGATAGAAGTACTTTTCCCTACGTTAAATCCGATCAGTGATACTGTTATTAGCAGTATTGCATTTACCGCAAATATCAGTGAATACCTAAATCTTAAACTCTTAACATTCATGTTTATAACCACTCACACATTTCATTATTAATGACATAAAAGTAAATAAAACAAAGTCATACCCTCGTAACTTGACTATAAGTTTAGATTGTTTTTTTTAGTTAGTGGGTTTTGTTAAGAGCTTTTCTTGTGAAAAAACGAATGGCTGAGTGGCTTTAACCCTAAAGAGGTAATCCATTTGGCAGTACTGAAAAATGGGAATGTTCAGCTAGCGTTGGAAACGTTTAAGGGCTAAAACTATGTCTAGAATTAGTGCGCTTTACTGGCTAACAGCTCCTGCAAAGCAAGCGGCAAGTAGGCACGAAGTTTACTGCTTAAACTAAGTTGGTGTTTCTGCCAGAGGATCCCAAGGTAAACGATGGCTAAACCGATAATGGTGAGAGAGATTGGAAACAACCAACTGTCTTGAAATACACTATCGGCTAAGTGGTACAAGTAGGCAAAGCTGCCAAAGGCGGCAAATACCACAAACACTTTACGGGCCAAAATTACCCCACAGAGCATCATTACTAAGTTTGTCACAAAGTAGCCAAGTTTAGCCAGTTCACTGTTTGAATCTTGCATCGTGAGGCCACACCAAAAAGTCAATACGCCAAACAGGTAAAGCCAAAAAGCGTAGTCACCACAGTGGCGGCTGCGAATATCCACCCAAAAAGCAATGAGTATCATAGCCAAGCCAAAATAGAGCGACACCAAGGCCCTAAATAGGTAATCGGGGCGATGCCCCGTTAGCATTGCCGCAATATCCATACTCATATACCAAAGGGTTACGGCGATAGGTAATATCATGAAAGGGTAGCGATAATGCCAGCTAAGGATCAGCCCCACCACTAAGGTGGCTACTTCCATGTAAATCCATTGCCACTGGATATAGCGATGGTAATCCTGATATTGGCTAGATGACGGCCACCAGCCCATAGCCTGTTGTAAGCCATATATCGCTAGCGGTGTTAAACAAATAACAAAGGTGGCGCAAAGGCCAGCAGGAATGACAAGCCCTTGATTTTTTAAGCGTTGGCACAGTATTAAGGCTAATACAGCATACCCCAAGCTAATACTAACGATTCCCCAACCACCAAAGCCTTCCCATGCAAGATTCATAAATAGTGTCATTGCGCCAATGGCAATTAAACCGCCGAAATAATACAGCAGATGGGTAAAGTTAAAACGCGGAGTATGGCTGTCTTGCTGCTGGAGAAACAGGTGCAAGCTATCGGCTTGTTGCTCACTAATAATGCCTGCTTGGGCGGCTTGCTTAAGAGCGTGTTGAGATATTCTAGCCATTGATTTACCAATCCTTTTCAACTTGGCTTTAGCTTGCCATTGTCGAGGCGTTAAAACCAAGTGTTTAGTCATAAAAATATCAGTGATGAAAAAATAGAACGGCCAAATTGAAATTGATAAAAGCCACTACACTTAAATAATGGTTAGTGATTAATCTGCAATTGGAGCCTTTATGAAGCGCTACTTATTACAGGTAATGATGACGGGTGTGTGGCTATTGGGGCATTCGGCGTCGGCCGAAGATCTGCTGGTGGGTAAAGTTTGTCCGGTGACTTATCAGCAACAAAACGTGGGTATACTGGTTTTCTCTAAAGCTTGGTACCACAGCGGTCGTCAGCAAGCTTCTTATATTGCCCGCGACAACGCGACAGGCGTTGGCATAGAAATACACCTATTCGCCAATACTGATGGAGAACTAGATTTAGATAATAAAGCACAATGCAGCCAATATCGGATCTTGCAAGTTCGCACCACAAATCGCCGTTTACTCGATGGTGAGCAGCGTTCACAAGTGGATGCTCCGAAGCAGTTACTGGAGCCATTTTATGATGCGGCACCGCTTGAGCATGGTTACGGGGTGCATGATACCCCAGAAGATAATCGAGATAAGCCTTGGCAGGGACGCCCTAAACGTTCATCTACCTTGGCCATTTACGACACGCCATTCGTGTCAGATGCCTTAGGTAAAGAAGGGCAAGATATTCAGGTTGAGTTTGAAACTTGCGTGGTCTGTCAGCGTGATGTGGGTTATGACAGCATTCTGTCTTGCGGGCGTTGGGGTTATGTTCGGGAGTTTTTAGATGAAAATACCGGCTGGGCAGAACCAGAGTTTAATGGAACCGAATGCCTAAATACGCCCACTGAAAGTTATCAAGAAACGGTCAATCTAGCTGAAGACTTCCAGTACAGCTATTGGTTAAATTGGCGCTAAGCACTTAACTGCGGATATTTTCGTTGGTAGCGCGCTAGCATACTCTGATTACCTAATAAGCCACCTTGGTGAATATACAGTGTTGGTGTGCTGTCAGTGTGGGCTCCAAGATAGCTCACTAAGCATTGCCAACCAATAGGATCATATAGTAAGTCAAACTCTATCGCCGTTTGCTGATTTAATGCTAGCCAAGTTTGGTAATGCTCTAGGTAGAGTTTGCCAAAGTGAAACTTTTTGGCGCGAGGCAATATTGTAGGGTGTGTGCTGATATCGCTATTTAGCAGACTAAATTGTAAACGTAAATAATCTTCATCGCCTACGCAGGTGCAGCTAAGCACATGAATGCTTGGGTTAAACTTACAAAAATATTCACTGAGGAATAACGCTGTGGTGCCGGTCCCTGCGGGAAGCATTACATTTAAGCGCGCAATACCGTGTTGTAACTGCCATTGTTCTATTTCTTGCGCCAGTAGCACCACACCTTCTCTGGCGTATTCACAGCGTCCGCCTTCTGGAACAAACAATTGCTGCTCGGTTAAACAGGGTTTAACCAATTGCTGCATAAAGTTATCAAGGTTGGCTATTTGTTTACCCAGTAAGTTTCGCACCTCAATAATACGAGCACCTAGCTCGATGGCTGCTTGATAATTACCGCTAGGGTTTTGTCGCAGCCAGCTAGGAATATGATCAACGTAAAACTCACACTGCCAATTCTTCAGCTTTGCTAAGGCCGCGAGTGAATACAATGAATTGGCCTGTGGCGAGCCACTGCTTACTACTTGAGTGACTTGCGGCTGTTCATTTACCAAGAAGTGATAGAACTTGCGTGCTTTATTGCCAGAAAAGCGTTTATCTAGCAGATCGTCTCTTTTTACGAACACGGGGTGTCCCATAAACTGGACTGATTCAATGGGGGAGGGGCTAAACACATTTTCACCATGTTATGGGTTAAAACAGCATTGCAGTCAGTGTACGTAGGCTCGCTTGCGCTTTAAAGTACAAATCGCTGCTGTTTAACAAGTTTTATGGGGCTGAAGCGACAAACGGTCGAGTATCTCAGAGAAATGTGAAATTACTGTGACGGATTTTTATCTGCCTAAAAGATCTTAACTTTGTTGAAGTGATCCGCCGGCGATCGCTTGCTCAGCCCAATGGTGACGGCAAAAAGATTCATTTTGTGGACTAGCTGATAGTCATCACAAATAAAAATAGATGCCTTTGTTGAATTTTCACTTGCCATTAAGAGTAACAACTGCCGCTAAACCCATAAGCGATATAATCAACTGATTTTGGCCGCTTTAACCAAACAGCTTTTCCCACAAAAACAGTGCACAAAGCTGTGGATAAAATTCGCTATGCTATTTGTACTGTGGCTTACAGCGTTATCAATTTCAGCGTCAATAATGTCACCCAAAATTAGTAAAAAATTCTTTTTTGTCGCTTCTCTGTCAACTAACGTTGACTTTTTTTGCTTCGTAAAAATAAGTACAAAATTCGAAAGTTGTTTGTATGCTTGTTTTGACAGTTAAGCCTTAAAATTTGATAGCCCAAAACACACCTTTGGCCCTTTTTGGCTTTAACTGACTGATTAAGAAGCGATACTACGCAAGTTAAAAACATAACAAGGCCTTAGTTTTTGTAAGTCGAAGAACGCATTTAGTGCATCATGGTTACTTAATACTCTTTTTATTAGCGCTTAGCGCTGTTCTACTAGTATGTTTTCCTTTGAAGAATAAGCTTTTTATTAGTTAGCGAATATTTTCTATTAATTCGATTGATTGGTTACACAGGCTCAGCAAATGTTAATAACTTGGTCTTTTGTGCATAAGTTTACCGAAAATGGCTATCTTCAGTGGTTTTTCGGATACCAGCAGAACTGCTGGGGCAGCGCTCGATCTTTGTTATAGGATCTTCTTTTTAACTTATGCTTCTTTGTGTTTGCTAGCGAGCAGATGTTGTTTGTTGCTTAACTCGGTTACATTATGTGGTTTAGAGGAGTGACAATGAAACACATTAAAAACCTGATTGCCCAAGGCAAGAGCAAACAAGAAATCTACGATTATGCGGTAGAGCAAGATTGGAATTTACGCCGAGTTACTCGAGTGTTAGCCAGCCAACCCGATAGCGAGGCACTTAACAAATATGCTAAACAAAAAGCACTATTGTTAGCGGTATTGCAGTTTATGGTGTTGAGTAAATTAGTATTTGGTTTAATGGCCGCAGAGCAAGTGAGTGTTCCTTTACTTATGGCCTTGTTGTTACCAGCGCTTATCCCTTTGCTGATTATATTTATGATTTTCAAAAATGCGCCAAATGGCTATTTGCTGTTAATGGTATTTGCAGGCTTTTCGGTTTATCAAAGTTTGCCTTATATTAATCAGTTAGAAGGCATCATAAATTTGCTACTAAGCGCGGTATTTGCAGGTTTTACTTACTATCTTAAAAGGCGTTTGTTTCCATTTCAAAATTTGTTTCACTCAGCCATTACCAGCCGCGGACATTACATTTTTCAAGTTGCGGAACCAAGCAACATTGACCCAGCAAAAGCTGAAGAGCATGATTAACTAAGGCTTGAGATTGTTTGGCTAATGTTTAACTTGCTGCAAGGTGAATAAACATTTTGGTTCTCGCATTGATGATTGCTTATCCTTTTTTCTCACACAAGGCTTCGTTATGCTAACACGCATGCAACTCTTAATTCCCCCTCCGGTTTGGTTAATGATGGCCATGGGCTTGGCTTATGTTTTTAGCTGGCTGAATCATCATTTTATCGCCATTTATTTTCCGCAGTGGCTGATAAGCTTACGCTGGGCTATTGTTACACTGGCATGTGGTATCGCCTCAATTAGCGTGTTTGGTTTTTTTAAGGCGCGAACCACTATTAACCCCCATCATCCTGAACGGAGTAAACACCTGTTGGTTGACGGCATTTATCGCTTTAGCCGTAATCCAATGTATTTAAGTTTGGTCATGTTGTTGTTAGCGTGGTGCTTGCATCTGCAAGCAATACTGAGTCTTTTCAGTATTGCCTGGTTTGTTTATGCTATTAACCAATACCAAATAAAGCCAGAAGAGGTAGCGCTTCGTGAACATTTTGGTGAAGCCTATCAGCAATACTGTGGCAAGGTTCGTCGCTGGCTATAAAGTGGTTTTCGGTTTTAGCGGGTTTTATCGTTGCCGCTTATCTCAGATCAACTTGGAAAATTGGCGACTTCGGTTACACTACAAATACACATAATGTGATCTATGTCTCCTTTTTGTCAGCTGAAAGGCTTTGCAGCCTTGCTGTTAAGCAGCGGACTAGGGATAACTAGCACAGTTTTTTTAGAGTAAGCTACTAATGGCTAATCCGATAACAGCGCGCAAAGCTTGGGTGAAGGGGTCTTTACCTCTGGCCGAATATGCCGCTTCTTGCACCGCAGCCCAGCTCCAGGGCTTATCTCCACAACTTCGTAACTTACGTCAAAATGGTGTTGACGCAATCGTTGTTCCTGTTCATTGGCGCTACATTGCTCCTTTTAGCGCAGAGCAATTAGAGGAAGAAGTTTATTGGTCTTCGTTGCAGCGTTTGTCTGCACATTTAGTCTCTCACGGCTTTAAGCTACAGTATCAATTGTTCTTTTCTTCTGATACTCAACAAGGCGTTGAGCAGCGTTTGCCCGATTGGTTTTGGGGTTCTATGCTGGCTAAGTTGCCCGCTGAGCAAAGTGCAGATGCGATTAAATATGTAAACCAATACGGCCGCGACAATACCCAAAGTCCCAGTATGTGGGCAGAAGCTGGCTTAATCGAAAGCTTTAGTCAGTGGATGCGCTGTTTTGCTGAGCATATGAGTGAGTTTGCTCCACGCTGTGAAGCTATTTTGCTGGGTCTTGGTCCGAACGGTGATGCCTGTTTACCATGGGGCGAACGCGATGGTCAGCCTATTTATCAAAGCTTTAGCCCTACCGCATTAGCGGCTTTAGCGGCCGACATGCAACAGCAATATGGCTCAGAGCAAGCTTGGCTAAGTTTGTGGGAGCTTGGTGGCGATACCCCCTGGCAGCAGCAACTTAGCGAAAATCTAAGTCGGTGTTATCAAGCTAAAACTAGCAATACTTGCTTCAAAGAATTCAACACTTGGTATGCCAAAAACTGGCAACGCTATGTGGGTAACATGTTGGAACAGGCGCAAGCTTGCTTTATTAACAGCTGGGCTGATAGTCAGTTATGTTTGAACCTTCCTTTACCTGAGTTAACTGCCAGCGACCATCCTTGGTTAGGTTGTTTAACGGGCGTAAATCCACAGCCATGGCTAGACCGCCCGCAATTGTTAGATTATCAGATTGAGCAATTAGAATTCTGGCATAAACAGGCTAATGGCCGTTTGCTGATTGTAGCCACTGGGGCAGAATCGAGCCATGCTACTCGGGTGAACCAGGCCTTGCTGACGGCTATACGTAAGTTAAAAATACCCGCTTTGGTACAAAATGCTCAGCCGCAAGCCCTGTCTAGTCACCCTGGTTGGGATCAGTTGTATCACTCGGTACTTCACGGTAGCGCTTTTCAAGGCTGGATCTTCAACGATATGTCGCAGCTCAACGAGCAAGCGATAGTTAAAGGGCGTTTGTCGCAACTTAACAAGTTTAAATATCAAGTCGCTGAAACCAAACAGCTTGGTAAAAAGCAATTTAGAGTGATGGGTCCGCTTCACCTTAAAGTGGCTAATCAAAAACAAATGCTCGACGAAGAGAATTGGAAGCAGTTTGAAGCCCAATTACGACAGTTACGTAGCATTGGAGTTACCGCCATTTCTACCGACATTTGGTGGGGATTAGTAGAAGGTGATAAACCCGGTAAGTTTGATTGGAGTTACTACGATAGAGTGGTGGCCTTGCTGAAACGCCTAGGTTTGCAATGGGTGCCGATTTTGTCTTTCCACCAAGCGGGCGGCAACGTGAATGACGACTTCATGCAAGCTATTCCGCTTTGGTTATGGGGCCGGTTGCTAGAAAGCAATGACCAGCTTAACTCGGTACAAGATTTACAGTACGTATCAGAAACGGGCGATGCTTCCATGGAGTATGTCTCGTTATGGGCTGATGAGTTTGTGATGCCCTATTACCAGCGCTTTATGGAAGCGTTTAAGCAGCACTACATAAACCAAGCCGGTTTAATGGACGAGATCAACGTCAGCTTAGGCCCTGCGGGTGAATTACGTTACCCAAGCTACAATTCGCATGATTGGGGTAATTACCCTAACCGCGGTACCTTGCAGTGTTACAGTCGTTTAGCTAAGCAGGATTGGTTAAATTATCTGAAGCAAAAGTACCATAGTATTGCCGCGCTAAATGGTAGCTTTGGTTTTACTTGGGAAAGCTTTGAACAGGCCGACATTCCTGATGCAGAATGGCTATTTAGTCATAAGCGTTATATCCATAACGCGTGGGCGAGGGAGTTTCTTACTTGGTATCACAAAGCCTTAGTGGCCCATGGCCGTCGTATTTTTGAAAACGCCTTAAGTGTGTTTGACGATGACGCGTTTGGCCAAGTGCCTATTGGTATTAAGATCCCAGGAATCCATTGGGTAGTGAGTGACCCTGAATTACCACGTGCAGCTGAAATTACCGCCGGCTTAATTGCTGTGCATCCTACGTTAAGCAGCACTAATCAGCAGGAATACTTGGGTTTACTTAAAGCCCTGTTGCCTGAAGGTAAGCAGTCTAGAGCTGCAATCCACTTTACTTGTTTGGAGATGATCAACAAAGACTACGAAGGCTACTCGCGTGCCGCTGACCTCGTTGATTGGATGGCAGATGCCGCCGATGAATGCCAAGTATCACTAATGGGTGAAAATGCCCTCGCTGGCGAGCTTTATGGCGAACAAGGATGGAAGCAAATGGCGCGAGCCTTAACGCGTGCGCCGGGTTACGATGGATTAACCTTATTGAGAATGCAAAACTTCTTTGACGACGAGCCCACGCCAATGCGTGAGTTAAGAAAGTTAATTAACCGCATTTCTTAATGCAGAGTTAGTAAACCAACTAAGCGCAGTAATTTAACTGCGCTTTTTTTGTGCTTAATTGTTGTTGAACAGCCGTAGCAGTTTTGGCAAAGCTGACGTAGTGCTTATGGTGAACGTAAGGCCCAAAAGGTGCGGTGAAGTGATAGCCGTGTTTTAAGTAAAACTGAACAGCTTGAGTATTACTTTTGCGGGTGGCTAAATTAATGTGCTGGTAACCCTTTATCAGCGCTAGTATCTCCAGTTCTTTTAACACCCATTTACCCACTCCGCGTTGATGCGAGTAAACCCGTTTAATTTCACAAGTACCTGGTTGTAGATAACGAAACCCTCCGCAGGCTATGGCTATCCCGTTACGCTTTGCTAATAAAAATATCGCTTTCTCATCGTTAAATTCGCTTTCGTTAAAGTATTCAAAGGCGGGTGTACCACTTAACGTTAATAGTGAAGCCGACAAGGCACCAATTAGTTTTTGGCTCTGTTTGCTATTAGGATCTGCTTGGCAAATTTCTATCATTATTTTGTCAAAAATTTAATCATTACATACAGATAATTAATGCTAGTCTTACTAACAAATATTGCATTTAAGTTAACGGCAGATGATATTTCCCTTACCAAATTATTGGTTATTAAGTCTGTTAAATTAATAAGATTTGGTGTTTAAGTCTGATTTTTCTTGTTTGTTTGATTTGATCATCTATTGGTTGGGTTGAGTTTGAAGTAAAGTGCGTCGCAATTAGAGCTTGGGAGGATTTATGATAACAATTGAGTTGCTGGTGGTATTAGCGGCCATATTTATAGGCGCACGTTTAGGCGGTATCGGTATTGGTTTTGCTGGTGGCTTAGGGGTATTAGTACTCACCTTAGGTTTAGGTATGGCTCCGGGCACTATTCCTATTGAAGTGATCCTGATTATTATGTCGGTGATAGCGGCGATTGCGGCTATGCAAGTTGCTGGTGGCTTACAGTACTTGGTGAACATTGCCGAGCGAGTGTTACGAAGCAACCCCAAGCAAGTCACCTTTTTAGCGCCAATTGTTACCTACATTATGACTTTATTTGCAGGTACCGGGCACACCGCATTTTCTACTTTGCCAGTCATTGCAGAAGTGGCAAAAGAGCAGGGTATTCGGCCATCTCGCCCGCTCAGTATTGCGGTAGTGGCCTCGCAAATTGCTATAACAGCTTCACCTATCTCTGCAGCCGTTGTACTGATGAGTGGCATGTTAGAAAGTAAAGGTGTGGGTTATATCAGCTTATTGATGATCTGTATTCCTGCTACGTTTATTGCCTGTATGATAGGTGCCTTTGTTGCTCAGTTTATGGGCAAAGAGCTAAAAGACGATCCTATTTATCAAGAACGCTTAGCGCATGGTTTAGTGAGCCGTCGTGATGCCACTAGTACAGAGTTACCTGCTGGGGCCAAGCGCTCAGTAATGATTTTTTTAGTTGCGATTGTGGCTGTGGTTTTCTATGCCACCGCCATTAGTGATGCGGTAGGGCTAATTGAGAATCCAAGCCTGCCTCGTAATGAAGCCATTATGGTGTTTATGTTAACCGCCGCCACCGCCATTGCGATGTTCTGTAAAGTAGATACCGGTGAAGTACTTAATGCCGCGACTTTTAAATCAGGCATGAGCGCCTGTATATGTGTATTAGGCGTAGCTTGGCTGGGCGACACCTTTGTATCGGGTCACATAGAAGAAATTAAATCGCTATCGGGAGGCTTGCTAGAAGGACATCCGTGGATGCTGGCGCTAATTCTATTCTTTGCCAGTATGCTGTTGTACTCGCAAGCTGCCACTACCGCTGCGTTAATGCCGTCGGCCTTTATGTTGGGCGTTAGCCCTGAGGCTGCCATTGCTTCGTTTGCGGCAGTAAGCGCGCTGTTTGTATTGCCTACCTACCCAACCTTGTTGGCGGCAGTTGAAATGGATGATACTGGCTCGACTCGCATTGGTAAGTGGGTATTTAATCACCCCTTCGTAGTGCCCGGTATTGTCACCATTGCTAGCTCGGTAATGATAGGCTTTGTCCTCGCTGAGATTATTTTGTAAAGCTCTCGATGTAAGCTTAGAGCGGCTAGCCAGATATCCGCGCCCATTACGGTTAATGCTTGTTTAGAATAAACATGCTTTAGCTATATTGGGCGCTTTGGGTTTGATGGTTTGGTTTTTCCTGTTTTGTGGCTAATTCTATTAGTTGAAAACAAGGCAATCGAACGTCCAACTAGACGCTATTTATCTTAGGTTTAGTCGGCGGCTTTTGGCGTGCAAATTGAACATTAATTATAGTGATTTGAGGGCCAAGCTAACTGCAACTCAGCCGCAGATGCCATATACTAACGGTTAACTATTTACGCTATCTTCAATATCGAGCGAATAATGAAAGTCGAGCTACTTGAGATTCGAAATTTCATCTGCCAATACCCGCCATTTGACAAGTTACCTGACGAAGCCTTAATCGAAGTGTCAAAAAGCGTCGAAATCTCATACTACCGCGCCGATAGCATGATCATTGAATTTGGCCATAAAATACATGATCTCTTTATGATCCGCAGTGGGGTCGTTGAGATATATCGTCGTACTGGTGAGCTTTATAACCGACTTGATCAAGGAGGCTTATTTGGGCAGATGGGACTATTAACTAACAATAAAGTCCGTTTTCCCGCTAAGTCTATTAAAGACACGCTGTTGTACTGCATACCGCAGCATATCTTTGAGGAGTTTTGTGAGCGCTATGATGTGTTTGCTGACTTTGTCGAAATTGAAGGGACTATTCGATTGCAGCAAGCAGTTGAAGAAAATAGCGACGATGCCAACTCACTCACCACCTCAAAGGTGAAAACTATACTCAGCGGCGAACCGGTGATGCTGGCATCTACCACGACTATTCAAGAAGTGGCCAAAATCATGTCTGAAGAAAATGTCTCGGCAGCGCTAATTAATAACCCTAATCTTGCTGATGAAGGGGGGGATAGCTTTGTGGGCATTATCACTCAGCGCGATTTATGCGCCAAAGTCATTGCGCAGGGTTTAGATGTTGATACCGAAGTGGTAGAGGTGATGTCTACCGAGCTTATCTCTTTAGATCATAACGCCTATATTTTTGAAGCCATGTTATTGATGCTTCGCTATAACGTGCACCACTTGCCCATTCTTAAGAATAAGCAACCCATCGGCTTGATTGAAGTTACCGATATCATTCGCTATGAATCTCAAAACAGCTTGTTAATAGTGAGCAGTATTTTTCAGCAAAACAGCATTGAAGATCTGATTTTATTATCGAGTCAACTTAAAGACTGCTTCGTGCGTATGGTTAACGAAGATGCTAATTCGCATATGGTGGGGCGGGCCATGTCGGAAATAGGCCGAAGTTTTAAGCAGCGTTTGCTTGAGTTAGCAGAAGAAAAATTAGGGCCGCCGCCGGTGCCTTATTGCTTCTTGGCATTAGGGTCTATGGCACGTGATGAGCAACTAATCGTAACCGATCAAGACAATGCCATTATTTTAAGTGACCAATATCAGGAGTCACAGCATGGTGACTATTTTAAACAGCTGGCTACTTATGTTTGTGATGGTTTAGCTGCTTGTGGTTACACCTATTGTACAGGCGATATCATGGCGACTAATCCTGAGTTTCGAAAAACCCAAAGCCAATGGGAAGAGTGTTTCTCTGATTGGATTGATAACCCCAATCCGCAGGCACTGCTTAATAGCTCGATTTTTTTCGATCTAAATGGTGTCTATGGCAGACCTAAATGGGCTGAACATTTAAATGCCTTCATCCTTAGAAAAGCCAAAAAGAACAATCGCTTTCTAGCTTGTCTTGCTAGAAATGCCTTAAACCGCACACCGCCACTCGGATTTTTTAAAGATTTTGTAATGGAAAAAGATGGTCGGCATAAAAATTCAATTAACTTGAAGCGACGTGGTACCGCGCCTTTAGCTGACCTTATTCGCGTGCATGCCTTGGCGATAGGTTCTCAATCGCAGAACTCCTTCGATCGCTTAGAAGACATTATTGAAGCGGGGATATTACCGCCATCAAAGGGTAAAGATCTTCAACATGCGATGGAGCTGATATCTTTAGTGCGTATTCGCCATCAAGCCTTAGACATAGAGAACGAACAAGAACCAGATAACAATATTGAGCCTGAAAATATGTCTGATTTTGAAAGGCGTAATTTGAAAGATGCTTTTCTAGTATTAAGTAGCGCGCAAAACTTTTTGAAGTTTCGCTATACGGCCAATAGTATGCAGCAGGGTAAATAATGCCCAATATCACTAATCAAGAAGTTTTAAATTGGCAAGCATTTTTAAAAATCAAGGCCTTGGAGAGCAAAGATAGCCGCTTACGTAAGTTTTATAATGTGGGCACTTACCAGGCGGAAACAAAGCTTAAGGATATTGATTTTGTCGCCTTAGATTTTGAAACGACCGGTCTAGATGCTAAAAAAAACAGCATAATTAGCATTGGCTTGGTGCCATTTACGCTACAACGAATAGCCTGTAGAGAGGCTAAACATTGGTTTGTCACCCCCCAAGACAAGCTCCAAGAAGACTCGATCGTCATTCATGGCATTACCCATTCTGATTTGCAGGGAGCGCCTAGTTTACTGCGTATTTTAGAGCAATTGTTGGATGAGTTAGCGGGTAAGGTTGTGGTGGTGCATTACCGCAGAATTGAGCGTGATTTTTTGCATGCCGCACTGCGTGGCTTGATTAACGAAGGCATCGTTTTTCCACTGGTAGATACCATGCAAATTGAGGCGGATATTCAAGCAGCTCGACCAAAAAAGATTATCGACTGGTTTAAAAAGCCTCAACCATTTTCAATTCGTCTTGCTAACAGCCGAGCGCGCTACAACTTGCCCATCTACCCTCCGCATGATGCGCTGACTGATGCCATTGCAACCGCTGAGTTGCTACAAGCACAGATCAATTACCATTTCAGCGCGGATACGCCAATTAACAAACTGTGGCTATAAGAGCGGCCGCTGCACAATATTGAAAATAAAAAAGCCGAGGACTCATCGTCACTCGGCTTTTATAGAGTAATGGTTAAGCGATTAACGCAACCGTTTTTCGGTACGTAAGCCCATTAGCAAGCTCACACACATCACCAGCAAAATAATGGTGAACGGTAAGGCCGTTGATATAGCGCCAGCTTGCAAGGCTTGAATGGCTTCGGTGCCACCCACCCATACTAGTGCCGCAGCAATTGCCCCTTCAATGGTCGCCCAGAATATACGCTGAGGAACCGGAGCATCAACTTTACCGCCTGATGTAATGCTATCAATCACTAATGAACCCGAGTCTGATGAGGTTACAAAGAACACCAATACCAACACAACGGCTAATAGTGACAAGATACTTCCCATTGGCAAGGCATCAAACATCTGGAACATAGCCAAGGGAACTTCTGTTAGGCCTTGCTCGCCTAAAGTGCCCACTTTGTTGACGATTTGGTCTATCGCAACGCCACCAAATACTGACATCCACAGTGTAGTAACAACCGTAGGTACGATTAAAACAGCGGTAACGAATTCACGAATAGTACGACCGCGTGAGATACGCGCTATGAACATACCAACAAAAGGTGACCATGAGATCCACCATGCCCAATAGAAAACAGTCCAGCCATGCATCCAAGCTTGGTCTTCACGACCGATCGGGTTACTCAGAGGAATAATGTTTTCAAGGTAGCCCATAATGGTCGTAGGCACGGTTCCCATTGATACTGCAAAGGTCACCAAGGCAACAAATACCACCAAGGCTAGTGCTAGCAGCATATTGATATTACTGATTACTTTTACGCCACCATCAATACCACGAACGACCGAAACCACCGCTAATAGGGTCACAAAAACTATGATGCCAATTTGCAGCAGTAAGCCGTTATCCATGCCAAATACATGGTGAAAGCCACTAGCGGCTTGTTGAGCCCCAAGCCCCAGAGAAGTAGCCAGACCAAATAAAGTGGCTAGCACCGCCAAAATATCCACAACATGCCCTGGCCAACCCCACGTGCGGTCACCCAGAATAGGGTAGAATACCGAACGCATTGAAAGTGGTAAGCCTTTGTTATAAGCAAAAAATGCCAGCGATAGCGACACAACACCGTAAATAGCCCATGGATGAAGGCCCCAATGAAACATGGTCGCACCCAGTGCGAGTTTGGCGGCTTCTGGTGTATTGGCGGTTACATTAAGTGGTGTTTCGTACCAACCTGTGAAATAAGCGACAGGCTCTGCAACACCCCAAAACATTAAGCCAATTCCCATACCTGCAGCAAAGAGCATGGCAATCCACGACATCATCGAATAATCGGTTTTGGCTTCATCGCCACCTAAGCGAATTTTTCCGTAGGGAGAGACAATCATGGCTAAGCAAAAAAGCACAAAAATGTTGGCTGACCACATAAACAAGCCGTCAAAGGCGCCAATGATTTGCCATTTGATCCCGTCTAAAGCGGCTTTTGAGACTTCCGGGTCAACCAGCAATATGGCAACTAAGAATACGCCTATCAAGGAAGCACTAATCCCAAAAACCGGGTTATGTACATCAAAACCCCACTTTTGAACGTTATCTTGTCCGACTGTGTAATCAGTATTATCGATACTATATTTATCTTTATTGGTATTCATTGGTCCTCGTTTAGAACAACTCCATAGGATTTTGTAAAGATAGTTTACATTATTAGACGATAATTTGCTGAGCACTCTGGAGGTAATAAGATCTCGTATTGCTGTTTAGCGCAAAGACAGCCGCTCATAGAGGTGGTTTTAGGCCCGATAGTGCCAAGAGTTTTTCGTTTTAATGCACTTTGAGATACCAGCGTCATAGGTCGATATTGTGCTGATTGCTCAATCACTAATGATATAGCGAACGATTAACGGTGATGGCTTCCACCAACTAAACATGCCGATGGGTTATAAGCTGCTGTGGATGAAGTAAACATCGTTTTACTATTTGTCTTTATTGGCGATGATGTCGCTCAGTGCCTGTGTTGGCATGTCTAAAATTTCTACTAATACAATAAATAAATCAGTGGGCAGGGTGCCTGCATACACCTTACTACGAAGATTACCTTCTTTCATTTCAATGTCTCGCTTGGCTAACTCATCCGACAAATATTTGTATTGAACCCCCTTTAATTGCATCGCCGATCGAATATATCGCTTAATACTGTCTTTATAAGGCTGCAAGGCTTGTCGATTTCTAATACTCTGTTCTGGGTTCATCGCTTTTTGACACTCATTCGACTGTAATCATATACAACGAATGTTAGTAAAACTTGACACAAGAGTCAAACCTGCTACATTTGTTAGCTATAACTAACACATAAGGAAACGTTATGTCGTGGAATTCAGCATCACTTGAATTACTTGCCCAGGCTCATCCTGATTGGACAGTAGATAATGACGGTGGTTGTTTGTGTATCACCAATGACGAAGGTATTGATGCCTTTGCTTACATTGGCGAGCAACAGATGCTTATTGAAGTTGTTTTATTTGGCTGCGATGCGGTAACAGACAGTGCCAAACTGAATGACTTGATTTTACGTACTCATCATTTACTGCCCTTGTCGGCGATTGGCATTAAGCACATTGGCGACAAAGATTACTACACCGCATTTGGTGCGCTTTCAACTAAGAGCCTCGATGCTGTAGTAATAGAAGAAATTGAAACCCTTTATTCGAATGTTAGTGAATTTATCGAATTGTATAGCGAATTTACCCAGTTGGAGACGTCAGTATGAGCTTAAAAAGAATTTGGAACGCACTTAGAGGCGCCACTAATGAAGGCCTAGAAGCTGTTGCTGATAGCCAGTCAATGCGTATTTTGGATCAAGAAATGCGTGATGCGAAAACAGAGTTAGAGGCTTGTGACCGAAACCTAACTACTATTATGGCTAAGCGCAAGTTAGCGCAAACCAAAGTAGAGAGCATTTCTGCTGACATTGATACTTACACTCAGCATGCCATTGCCGCGAGTGAAAAAGCTGATGAAGCTTTGGCCTTAGAATGTGCCGAGCGCGTGTCAAACTTAGAGGTGCAACTCGCTACCGAGCAAGAAATTTACAAGAGTTACTTAGGCACAGAAACGTCGCTTAAAACAAACATTGCTAAAGCGAAAGCCAGCGTTAAACGCTTAGGCATTCAAATTGATCAAGTAAAAGCGACAGAGTCTTTACAAAAAGCCCAAGTGGCAGGTTCTTCACACCATGTGGGTGCTAACTCTAAAGTGAAAACCGCCTTAGATAGCTTAGAGCGCATTAAAGAGAAGCAGGCTTTACGCAGTGCTGAGTTATCTGCCGCAGAAGAACTCGCCGCTGAAGATAGCGGTAGCAGCTTAGACGAGAAACTAAAGCAAGCGGGTATTGAGTCTGGCGGTCAATCTACTGGTAGTGATAAACTCAAGCAGATATTGGCCCAAAAACAGGCAAAATAAGTGCTGCTTTATAAAGTGCGCCGATTATTTTCGGCGCTTTTTTTTCGTGCTAATGGCACAGCAATAGCCCTCTCGGTGTTATTGTACGTTTTAATCTCATACTTCAGCTTATTGTTGGTAGGTGAGCACGCCTTAGTAAACAGTGAAACCTTTCTGTATTGGATGGTGGTGACTGCTTCTACCGTTGGTTACGGCGATTTTGGCCCTTCTACCCCTTTAGGGCGCTTAATTGTGAGTTTATGGGTGATACCTGTTGGCATCAGTATTTTTGCCATTGTTATCACCAAAGCCGGTTTTATTATCAACGATATTTATACTAAAGGAACACGAGGTCATCGCATGTTGAAGCTGACAAACCACACTGTCATTATAGGTTGGAACGGTGCTAGAACATTACGCTTAATTGAACTGCTAACCGCGGCAACTAACGGTTCTTCAGACTCGGTATTATTGTGTGTAGATAGTGATATCGAGAACCCCTTACCGGGTAAAGTTGAGTTTGCTCAAGTCGATTCTTATTCTCATGCCGAGACGATGGCGCGCACCAACATCACTGATGCGAGCCGTATCATTATTGATACCGACCAAGATGACGTCACCCTTACCAGTGCTTTATATTGTGCCAAACTCAATCCCAGTTGCCATAAAACTGCTTATCTACAAGATCAAACCATTGCTGATTTATTGCGTAGCCATTGTCCTAAAGTTGAAGTGATTCCTTCGGTATCAGTGGAGATGTTAGCGCGTTCAGCAATGGACCCTGGTTCTGCCCAAGTACACCAACAGTTGCTGGATACTACCCACGGTATGACGCAGTATTCGGTGCAGTATTTAGCCCTAGAACCGATTAAATTTGCCGATGCCTTTCACCATTTCAAAACTGATTTACAAGCTACTATCATAGGCCTGAAAGTGCTTGGCGACGCGCAACTACAACTCAACCCGAGTTTAGATTCCCAGTTAAACCAAGGCGACTCTTTGTATTATATTGCCGAGCGCCGCTTAACTGACGACGAGTGTTTTAATTTCAAGACAATTGGATAACAAGCATGTTTAAGTCTCTGTTTAAAAGAAATAAACCCGAACAAGATAAATACGCAGGTACGCCTAGCGTTATGGGCCTTAAGTTGGGCGGCAGTTTTGAGCTGGACGCCCTCGCACTGCGCTTGGTGATGGCAGACATGGTGGCGAGTAAAGTTGCAGAGACGCAAATTATTCAATCTGCTGGCATTGTTGATTTAGACGGTACCACGGTGTACCGCTTTTACACTGATGACGAAGGCTTTTTACAAGTGGTCGCTAATGGCGAAGGCGAAGCTGATGTGGTAGATGTTAAAATGTTCCATTACTACGACACCTTAGATATCGCTAACCAAAGCGAATGGGACCAGCTACTTAATACAAAAATTGGTGCAAGTACTTATCAGTTAGAAGGGCATACTTATCATCGAGTATGGACGTCTACCACTGATTACCATAATCCGGTGCATATGGAAGAAAAGACCTACCAAGACAATAGTGATTTTTCGACTACCGACCAATTCACCATGCTGTTTGAAAGAGAGTTGGCTAATGGAGAGATGGAATCACTGTTTTTGTCTGCCGAAGAAGTGCTAAATAATGATGCGCTGGAACGTTGTTTAGTAATAAGCACTGGCATGACTGTATCACCCACTCAAATTACTATTCACGGATAAAGGACCTGAAAATGGAATCGTCGGAATTACTCATCGCTGTTGCGAACTTTGCTATTTACTTCGCCGCATCAATTATTTTCTTAATGTTGTTTAAAGTTATTTACGTGCGTGTTACCCCTCATGATGAGTGGGAATTAATTAAAGAAGGTAAAAACACCAGTGCGGCTATTGCTTTTGGTGGCGCTGTATTAGGCTTTGCTTTGGCTTTGTCTGGTGCCGCCAGTAACTCAATTTCGTTTGTTGATTATGCCTTATGGGGTGTGATTGCGTTAGTGGCGCAAATTGCTGCATTTGTGATTGTTCGTTTTGTGTTTATTCCTGGCATTGTGTCGCGCATTGAAGCTAACGAAGTGAGCGCAGGCATTATGTTGGCCGCAACCAGTGTATCGGTAGGACTACTTAACGCAGCTTGCATGACCTACTAGGAGGCGCCATGAAACGTTCTAAGTTTATCAACTTGGCGGCGATGCGTAAGCTACCCGCAGCAAAGCCTTCGTTTTTAGTTAAACCCTTGGTCGTCGCTGTATCTGCCGCTATGTTGAGTGCCTGTTCAGAGCCTCAAGACGATGCGATAGTGATTGAGTCGGTCGATGACTGTGTGACTAAAACTACGCTTAATCAGCAGCAGTGTGTTGCGGTTTACCAAAACGCTGAAGCTGAAGCCGCGCGCACCGCGCCAAAATACAATAACCGCCAGGACTGTGAAGAGACCTTTGGTTATGAAGGCTGTCGCGCGAGTAGTAACGGTATATTCACACCGATTATGTATGGTTATCTGTTTGGTCGAATGATGGACACAAGTCGACCTTCATCGGTATACAAATATAACCAACGTGGTTCCTCTTACCGTGACTCAATTATTACCGCCGACGGTTCGGTGATTGGTAAAGCCGGTCAGAGAGGCTATAAAGTTAACCGTTCTGCTTATGACAGCAAACCTACCGTAACAAGAACGGTATCGCGAGGTGGGTTTGGCGCTAAAGCATCTGCTAAATCATCTTGGGGTGGTTCTAAATCTAGCTGGGGCGGTTAAACGTGCTGCGAGTTCCGATTCAAGAACGACTTAATTGGCAGCAACAAGCCAAAGAATACGGCTTTAACTACCACACCATGTACGGTGATAAGTACTGGGATGAGTCAGCTTATTATCAATTTACCCTAGAGCAAATAGAAACCGGAATTGAAGCGCCTACCGAAGAAATTCACCAAATGTGTCTTGAGGTAGTTGATAAGGTGGTGCACGACGAACAACTGATGCGCCGTTTTTGTATCCCCGAAAAACACTGGGACTTTGTGCGTCAATCGTGGGTAAACGGCGAGCCCTGTTTATATTCTCGTTTAGATTTTTGCTACGACGGTAAAGGTGACGCTAAGTTATACGAGAACAACGCTGATACCCCCACCTCGGTTTACGAGAGTGGCTTTTGGCAGTGGTTATGGTTAAAGGATAATGTTGACCAAGGCCGGCTGAACCCAGCTAGCGATCAGTTTAATAGCTTGCAAGAAAAGCTGATTAATCGCTTTAGTGATTTGCAGTATTTAACACCTGGTAGGCCGCTACATTTTGCCTGTTGTAAAGACACCGACGAAGACCGCGGTACCGTGCAATATATGGAAGATTGCGCCAAAGCCGCCGGTTTAGAGACCAATTTTGTTTTTGTAGAAGACATTGGTATTGATAAACAACAACGCTTTACCAACCTAAACGACGAAGTGATTAGCTGGATGTTTAAGCTCTATCCTTGGGAATTTATGTTTGACGAAGAATTTGGTGATAGTTTAGGCCAGCAAAATATTCGTTGGTTAGAGCCCGCTTGGAAAAGCATCATATCTAACAAAGCCTTGTTGCCAATGCTGTGGAAGATGTTCCCTAATCACCCTAATTTATTAGCGTCTTTTTTTGAAGACCAGTTATCACACGCTAACTTTAGTGCTGGCATTGTAAAGAAACCTATCTTCTCTCGCGAAGGTGCCAATATCTCGATATTACGGGGTGAGGATAAGATTGCTACTACCCACGGCCCTTACGGTGAAGAAGGTTATATCTACCAAGCTTTACATGAACTGCCTAAGTTTGGCGACAACTTCACCTTAATTGGTTCTTGGCTGGTCGACGACCAAGCCGCGGGTATCTCTATTCGTGAAGACAGTAGTTTAGTCACCCAAGATATGAGTCGATACCTGCCGCATATTATTTTGTAAGTTAACGCGAGTAGGCCGCTACATAAGGCGCGTATCTCACGCCTATTTGTTAAGTAGCCTACTAAGCAATCCACTAAGTTTTAAAGGTTTTTTACTGTGCTTTAAGCCTGCTACAATAGCGCTTATATTTAGCTCGTGACCAGCGCTTTAGGCTTGGACAGAGCACTACTAGTTACTATTTTAAGGAAGAGCGAATGCGCTTAGTATCGTGGAACGTGAATGGCATTAGAGCGGTAATGAAAAAAGAGTTTGTGGCCTCCTTAGACTCTATGCAAACTGATGTGTTGTGTTTACAAGAGACCAAAGCGCAAGACGACCAGGTCATGACAGCCTTAGCCGAGCTAGAGGGCTACCACATCTATAGTAATTCGGCAGTTAAGAAGGGTTACTCAGGCACCGCTATCTTAACTAAAGAAAAACCGATTAATGTTGAATACGATATGGGCATTGAAGAACACGACCAAGAAGGTCGAGTGATAGCCGCAGAATATCAGCAGTTTATTTTGGTGACGGTGTATACACCCAATTCAGGCAGTGAACTTAAGCGTTTAGCTTATCGCCAACAGTGGGACGCCGACTTTTTAGCCTACCTCAAAGGCCTAGAAGCCCGTAAACCAGTGCTGGTTTGCGGTGACTTAAACGTAGCCCATAAAGACATTGATTTGGCGCGACCTAAGCCTAACTACAACAAAAGTGCCGGCTATATGCAGGCCGAAATTGACGGTATTGATAACTTAACTGCAGCAGGCTTTGTTGATACCTTCCGCTTAGCGAAACAAGACCAAGTTAAATACAGCTGGTGGAGCTACCGAGCAGGAGCTAGGGGCCGTAACATTGGCTGGAGAATAGACTACTTCTTGGTAAGTGAAGCCTTTGCCAGCCAAGTCACTGATGCCGACATACTTAACGATATCATGGGGTCAGATCACTGCCCGGTTCAGGTTGATATCGCGCTATAAGTTCAGCGGGTTAGCGTTAGTTGAAAGTGAGCGGTGTTAATGTCGCTCAATTTTCTATTGGCTCTAATCCCGTTAATAGTAATAATTATCAATTAGTTAATCAGCTTAAGTGTTGCTTCATTGCTCGTATTTTTTGTCGAGAATCGGTAGACTGCGCAATTAACTTGCTTGATACCGGACATTATTATGGGACAGCTTGAAGTAAAAACTGTTCGTAAAGCCACATGGATAGGCTCTATTGCCAACGTGCTGTTGGCAATATTAAAAATTACGGTAGGTAAAATTACCGGAAGCCAAGCCTTAGTGGCTGATGGCGTGCACAGTTTCTCTGATTTAGTGACCGATGCAGCCATCTTATTAGGTTCTCGTTACTGGGCGGCCCCAGCAGACAAAGAACACCCCTATGGCCACGGTCGCTTTGAAACCCTAACCAATGTTTTCATTGGAGCCATATTAGTCATAGTGGGTTTAGGCATTGCTTGGGATTCAATTAATTCATTTTCTGAAGAAACCTCTAATCCTGGAGCATTAGCGTTATGGGCTGCAATTATTTCAATTGTAGTGAAGGAGGCTTTATATCGTTGGACCTTAGTTCAAGCTAAAAAGGTGAATAGCCGTGCGTTACATGCCAACGCTTGGCATCACCGTAGTGATGCTTTAAGCTCGTTACCGGTGGCTGTTGCAGTGCTGGCTAACTACTTTTTCCCGCACCTACATTACCTCGATCAAGTAGCTGCTTTGCTGGTGACGGCGATGATCTTAAAAGCCGCTTGGGAAATTATCTGGCCAGCGTTACAAGAGATCACCGAGAAAGAAGCCGACGAACAATTAGATCATAAGATTCAAAGCCGTGCCGCATTAATCCCAGATATTAAAGAAGTGCATGCTATCCGTAATCGTCGAGTAGGTAGCGCCATATTGGTGGATTTTCATCTGCTAGTAGACCCCCTTATGAGTGTGGAACAGGCCCATACTATTACAGAAGAATTTAAAGATCATTTAATGCAAGAACTCGACGAAGTCGTCGATGTCATCATTCACATTGAGCCGTTTAATTGTGCTGAACGTTTACTTAACCCTTGTTGTGATGAATGTGATGATGAAATGGCGCTAAGTAATTAATACGGTTCGAAACTAAGCAGGAAGCCTTGACGTCGTTTTCAGCGATTGTTCGGTGAAACCTTCTAAAGCAGATAAGAGAAGAGCGCTAAGGCGCTCTTTTTTTGTTTTACATTTACCCGCTAACTTAGTTTGAGTATGGATCGGCGAGCCAATTAAACCCTAAGGATTTTGATTATCGAAAACAGCCAACAGGATGAAACAAACCGAGCCCACATTTACTTTGTTTCATAGTTATTTGGAATCGGTTCCATTTTGGTTTTCCTTCGCTTGTTCCTCCTATTCAACTGCCGCAATCTACTCTCAATCAGCGAAAGCAAAAGAGGCTAGGAAGTTGTGGCTACAATCAAAGATGTCGCAAAATTAGCAGAGGTAGGGGTAGGCACGGTCTCTCGGTGCTTATCTGGCAATGGGGGCGTGTCGGACAAAGCGAAAACTAGAATTACTCAGGCGATGGCGCAACTAAACTACCGCCCAAATAGTATGGCGCGAGCGCTATCTACCCGTCGTTCAAACATTATTGGTGTGTGGTTGCCGTCTTTATCTGGGCCGTTCTACCACAAAATACTCCGCAGTATAGAGCAAGAGCTACGTAGTCACGGAAAGCACCTGATTTTAGCCAACGCAGAAGGGGCTAACAGCCAACAGGAGCGTCTTGAACATCTTAACTATCTAATTCATCGAGAATGCGATGGTGTATTAATGGTTTGCCCTGAAATTAGTGATGAAGCGCTGCTCAACGCGCAGGCGCACTATCCAGCCTTAGTGTTTATTAATCACCATGTGCAAGCCCTCGCGGGGCACTCTTTTAGTGTTGACCACTATGCGGGTGGGCGATTAGCGGCCGCAGCGTTATTAAGCTTGGGTCACCGTAATATTGCCTGCGTAAGTGGTCGGTTAAGCGCCCAAGATGGCTACCTTCGCCAGCAAGGGTTTTTAGATGAACTGGCGGAACAAGGCCAGCCTATAGCTGCCAACTTACTCATCGAAGGCAGTTTTGACTATCAGCGTTGCGCACACGCTATTCAGCACTTGTTAGACCAAGGTGAGACTTTTGATGCCCTATTTTGTGGCAACGACAAGGTGGCGTTAGTGGCTTTGTCGATGTTACAAGCCGCTGGAATCAAAGTTCCTCAACAGGTTTCTGTAGTCGGTTACGACGATGTCGATTTTGCTGCGTATACCACGCCAGCCCTGAGTACTGTTCGCATCCCCATCGAGGAAATGGCAAGCAGCGCCTGTAGGCAAATGCTTAATCAAGCTTACGGCTTAACTGGACAGATAAAGCAACATTTCAGGCCTGTTTTTGTAGAGCGGGCCAGCACTGCCAAGCGCTGATTGAATTAAGCCTGAAATGGCGCTATTAAAATAGTGAAGGACAATAAATGGCTAAATTTATAGAAAATGGGCAACGTTACCAGCTTGATGACCCATGCATCGCGCCTAACAGTGCAGGGTACTTATGGAATCGAAAAATGATGGTGCACATGAACTGCCGTGGTTTTGCAGTGAGCCAATATATGGATCCTGAACCACGAAAATATGCCCATGTGCCTAACCTAGCAGCGCAGAGCTTTATGCAGCCTGAACAGCCTTATTTTAGTCACCATCCTGGTCGTTTTTTCTATTTGCGAGATAATCAAAGCGGTGAAATGTTTTCAGCGCCGTATGAGCCGATGAAGGTTGCGCTAGATAAGTTTGCCTTTGAACCCGGTTTAGCCGATATCCGCTGGCACCTTGAAAAACTAGGCGTTGCGTTGGATATTTCCTTAAGTTTATCTGAGGAAGATGTGGTAGAGATTTGGCAAGTGAAGCTGAGTAACTTGACGAAACAGCCACGAGATCTGTCTCTCATTCCTTATTTTCCGGTTGGCTATGCTTCATGGATGAATATGGGCGGCCATTTTGATGCAGCTCTCAATGCTATTGTTTGTAGTAGCGTTACCCCATATCAAGTGGTAGCAGACTACTTCAAAAACCAACATTTTAAAGATATCACCTTCTTGGCTGCCGATCGCCAGCCCGATTTTTATGAAGTATCGCAAAGTGAGTTTGAAGGAGAGGGAGGCTTGCACAATCCTTCGGCACTGCAAGCAGGAAGAAATTTAGCCAATGGTGAAGCCCATTACGAGCTGCCAGCGGCGATTATGCAGTTTCATTATCCATTGGCTGCTAATCAGAGTCAGACGTTAAGGTTATTGTTTGGGCCAGCAAAAGATAAGGCCGAAATTAGTGCCCTTACTCAACGCTATTTATATCAACATGCTGGCGAGCAGCAGGCCTACCAAGCTTATATAGCCCAAGGGCAAGGCTGCCTAAATGTAGAAACGCCAGACCAACAGTTTAATCACTTTGTTAATCATTGGTTGCCTAGGCAAATCTTTTATCACGGCGACAGCAATAGGCTAACCACTGATCCGCAAACCCGCAATTATTTACAAGATGCGATGGGTATGGTGTATCTAAACCCTAGCGCTACCAAAGCGGCCATTATTACCGCACTGCAGCAGCAAAAGTTCAGCGGGGCGATGCCCGACGGTATATTGCTCACCGCAGATGCCGAGCTTAAATACATAAATAAGGTTCCGCACACTGACCATCCGGTGTGGCTGTCTATTGTAGTAAATGCTTACCTGCAAGAAACCGCTGACTATGCCTTTTTGCAATTACCCTTAGGCTGGGTTGATAAAGATGTGCAAAGCAGTGTATTTGAACACGTGAGCAAAGCCATGTTGTTTTTAAGTGACGCAAATGATGAACGCGGTTTACCCTATATTGCTCAGGGAGATTGGTGTGACCCCATGAACATGGTGGGTTATCAAGGTAAAGGCGTATCAGGTTGGTTAGCAGAGGCCATTTCTTATGCCTTACAGCTATGGGCTCCGATTTGTGAACAACAGCAACAGAGCGAATTAGCGACTAAATTGAGATTGCATGCCGAGCAGTTAAATAAACGGATTAATCACTACTTTTGGGATGGTGCGTGGTATGGGCGAGGCATTACCGATAATGGCCGTTTATTTGGCATTAACAGCGACAGCGAAGGCAAAATTTTTCTTAATGCTCAAAGTTGGGCCTTGCTATGTGGCGCGGCTAGCCAGCAGCAAAAGCAACTTATCCTACATGCTATTGACGAGCAGCTAGATACCCCTTATGGCGTAATGATGAGTGCGCCAGCCTTTACCACAATGCATGATGATATAGGTCGGGTCAGTCAAAAATGGCCTGGCAGCGCTGAAAATGGGTCGGTCTATAATCACGCAGCAGCATTCTATGCTGCCTCGTTATACGCCAGTGATGAAGCCGATAGAGCGTTTGATGTATTACGCAAAATGATCCCCAGTAATCATCAAGACGATCTAAAGAGGCGGGGGCAATTGCCGGTTTATCTGCCAAACTATTATCGCGGCGCATATTATCAATACCCACGAACAGCAGGCCGTTCAAGTCACTTATTTAATACCGGCACTGGAGCGTGGTTTTATCAGCAGACCATAGAGAAAATGTTTGGTTTAAAGGGGTGTGAACAAGGCTTAGGTATATGTCCGCAGCTACCGAGTCGCTGGCATCAAGTGAGTATTGTTCGCCACTTTCGAGGGGCGTTTTTTCATATCAACTATAGCCGTTCTAAGGCCTTGAGCGACAACACCATCAAGGTACAACAAACTTGGCCAAATGCAGCGCAAGGCGCTCATTTAGTCTTAAAACAAACAGAAAGGGGCGTAGTCGTTAGTGGGTTTATGCTGGCCGAACATTATTATTTAACAGTGCAGTTAGCAGCAGGTGGTGTCACTGACACAGCCCCAACCATGGCGGCTAAATGATATGAAAGCTAACGTCGCCAAGGTGTATATTGTCATGGGCGTTTCAGGCTCAGGCAAGTCAAGTATTGGTCAAGCTTTGGCAGAGCGCTTAGGCATAGCGTTTATTGACGGAGATGATTTACACCCCAGTGATAACATCAAAAAAATGTGCCGTGGTGAGCCGCTTAATGATAAAGACCGCCAGCCCTGGCTTAATCGTATTCGCCAGCAGGCTAGGCAATGTCTCGCTGAGCAACACAGTGTCGTGATTGTGTGTTCTGCCCTTAAAAAGCACTACCGAGATACCCTACGTCAAGCAGGTCATGAGGTAGTGTTCATTTTTCTAGATGGCTCTTTCCAGCTAATTAGCCAGCGTTTAGCGGGGCGTAGCGAGCACTTTATGCCCAGTGAATTACTGGCCAGTCAATTTGCTAGCTTAGAAGTGCCATCTACAACAGAAACTGATGTGCTTAGAACCGACATCAATGGCTCTGTTCGCCAAATAGTCAGTCGTTGTATTTCAGCTATTGCGCGGAGTGAGCAAGCCCATCAACCTTTGCCAAGAGCGTAACCAATGAATCCAATTATTCAACAAGTCACTCAAGATATTCGCCAACGTAGCCTTGCTTTGCGCCAAGCCTACGTCTCGAGAATGCAAGCTCAAGCTGAGCAAGGTAGCACTCGAGCTAGTCTCAGCTGCGGCAATTTGGCGCATGCTGTAGCAGCGTGCAACAGCGAGCAAAAAGGCCAGCTATTGGATTTTACTCGGGTAAACGTAGCTATTATTAGTGCTTATAACGATATGTTAAGTGCTCATCAACCTTATGCGAGCTATCCGCAACAAATTAAAGAAATACTCATTAAATTAGGGCATAGCGGGCAAGTAGCCGGAGGCGTGCCCGCCATGTGTGATGGGGTTACCCAAGGCCAAGAGGGTATGGATCTATCGCTGTACTCACGAGATCTTATTGCCCAAAGCACCGCTATTGGTTTAAGCCATCAAGGCTTTGATGCCTGCTTGCTACTTGGCGTATGTGACAAAATCGCGCCAGGTCAATTAATGGGGGCCTTAGCTTTTGGCCATTTACCTACGGCTTTTGTGCCTAGTGGGCCAATGCCTTCGGGGATCTCTAACCAAGAAAAAGTGGCTATGCGTCAACAGCACGCAGCGGGTGAGCTAGGCGACCAAGCCCTACAAGACATGGAGTGTAAAGCCTATCATGCGCCGGGAACATGTACTTTCTATGGTACGGCTAATACTAATCAGCTGGTGTTTGAAGCCATGGGGCTGATGTTGCCGGGTAGCGCCTTTGTTCCCACCAATTCTAATTTGCGTAATAAGCTAACCGATAAGCTCGCCAGCCACATGGTATCGATTGCTTTGGGAAGTGGCGATTATCGTCCTCTATATCGGATAGTCGATGAGAAGTGTTTAGTTAACGGGTTAGTGGCCTTAATGGCATCAGGGGGCAGTACTAACCATACGCTGCATATGATTGCGATAGCGCGCAGCGCAGGGATAATCCTAAATTGGGATGATTTTGCCAAACTGGCAAGCTGTGTGCCTCAATTAACCCGCATGTATCCCAATGGCCCGGCCGATATCAATGCTTTTGAACAAGCCGGAGCGGTTCCCTGCTTAATGCGTTTGCTCGCCCAGCGAAAGCTAATTCATATGGACGCCAGAACCATTTACGGCACGGTTAGCGACTACTTAAAGCAAGCTTGCTTGGAAGATAATCGCATAAGTTGGGTGCCAGTGCTCGCCTCTAAAGATCATGCAGTGATTGCCGCCGACGATCAGCAGTTTTCCAATAGCGGTGGTTTACAGGTATTAGCCGGTAACCTAGGACGGGCAGTGATTAAGACCAGTGCCTTAGAGGCCTCGCAGCGAGTGATTACAGCCTCTGCTCGGGTGTTTGATAGCCAGCATGATGTTGCAGAAGCTTATCAAAAAGGAGAGTTTAACCAAGATGTGGTGGTGGTGGTTCGTTATAACGGGCCATCGGCCAATGGAATGCCAGAGTTGCATAAACTCATGCCGGTATTGGCTAACTTACAAAACAAGGGTTTTAAAGTTGCATTAGTGACTGATGGTCGTCTGTCTGGAGCATCAGGGAAAATCCCTTCAGCTATTCATTTAAGCCCTGAAACGGCAAAGGGCGGCATATTGAGTAAGCTGCGAGACGGGGACATTATTCATTTAGATGCTAACCAAGGGATCTTAGATTGCAGGCTGACCGCGCAACAGCTACAACAACGAGAGTCGCAAGCTGATAGTAAACCAGACCAACATGTTGGCACTGGGCGTGAACTGTTTAGCCCATTTCGACGCTTAATTAGCAGTGCTGAAACAGGGGCCACGGTATTGTTTGACTCGTTTTAAGCTGAGGGAGGGCGGTTTATGGCAGCTAGATAGCTGAATGTTAGCTATCTAGCCCTTACAATCAATATAAAGCGATTTGGTTAAACGTACCGTTTTAAATAGTCCAGCTGGCCTTAACTAGACTCAATTAGCTGGTTCATATCAGTAATTAACTGATTGAAGGCGATACGGTCCTGCTTGTCGATAGCCGATGCCAACGGAATTTTAGCTTTCATCGGGTTGACTGCTCGACCATTGATGTGAAATTC
Source organism: Agarivorans sp. MS3-6 (assembly GCF_054112545.1). Classification (NCBI taxonomy): domain Bacteria; kingdom Pseudomonadati; phylum Pseudomonadota; class Gammaproteobacteria; order Alteromonadales; family Alteromonadaceae; genus Agarivorans; species Agarivorans sp. MS3-6. The sequence continues at coordinate 3,435,911 of NZ_CM134202.1, forward strand.
ATAATGTAAATGCGGACCGGTAGAACGGCCGGTATTGCCCGATTCGGCAATCACTTGACCACGAGTGACTCGCTGGCCTTTTCGCACTTTAAACTTGTTCAAATGTAAGTAACGAGAGCGGTACTTACCACCATGCTGAATCACGATATATTTGCCAGCGTAAGGGTGGTTTTCGATGCGAGTGATCACACCATCACCGGCCGCTAATACAGGGGTGCCAATAGCTACACCAAAATCAGTGCCGTTGTGTGGCGAAATTCGGCCAGTAATGGGGTGCTTCCGACGGGGATTAAAGGGCGAACTAACACGTTGCTTACGTTTTAATGGAATGCGCATAAAGGCGCGGGCTAAACTTTCGCCCTCTTTATCGTAATAGTTACCGTTACTAAATAGGTAAGCGCTATATTCGTTACCACGATTAAAAATACGCACCGCACTTATTTCACTTTGACCGGTGAGCGCCCCGTCAATGTACTGGCGATTTCTTACTACTTGAAAGACGTCACCAGCCCTAAAGTCTCTCGAAAAACGAATCTTGTCTTGAAACATTTGGGACACTTGGTCGACTTCGTTGGCATTTAATCCTGCTTTGCGTGCCGAGACGTAAAAGCTACCTTCAATGGTGCCGCTAATGGCTTGTTTTTGCCATTGACCTTCAATAGTGACGGTTTCATATTCAAAGCTGGTGGCATCCACTCTTTTAAACACGATTTGCTGAGCAGGGTTAAAGGCCAACTGTAAGGCTTGTAACTCTTGCTTATCGTGGTCAATGGTAAATGTAAGTTGGTGTCCAAGGCTTAAAGTATCTAACGCTAGCACCGATATATCGGCCTCTAGTACTTGATACATGGTGGTTTGATCAATGTTGAAGCGAGTGAAGATTTTGCCTAAGGTATCACCTTTTTTTATCGTGTAGCGGTAAGTTTGTACACTATTTTCTAATGCATTACTGGGTTCGGCCGCAGCCTGTGGGGCATCATTTTCTTTAGTGACGCTTGGCTCAGCGTGTTGTTTAAACTGTTCAGCACTGGGTTCTGTTTGGGTCGTTTTACTCGCTAATTCAATCGTCTTGCGAGAGCTTGGCGCTAACTCAAATACTTGGGTGTCATTATCTTGATTAAAGCTGTTTTGCGGAAGCTCAATCAATTGACGTGAGCTACTGGTTGTTGACTGCTGCGTTGGCCAAATACTGGCTATGGTGATGACAGCACCACAAGCCAATATAAGCTGCCAGTGTTTACTGGGTAGCTTGCTAGGTCGGCCAAACATTTGGGCTTTACTGTTGAACATACTATCTATTACCTATCACACACTGTCTTAATGCAGCTGTTGTTTTAGTGTTATTGGTGATGAACAGAGTCTTTTTGCAAGTTAATGTCATGGTGTTTGCCTGTGTTGGCAACCAGAACATAATCCTTGAAACTCGTAAGTTTGTGGATGCAAACTAAATCCCTGTTTACCCGCAAAGTTATCCAGTTCAGTTTTTAGTTGGTTGGATAAATCAAGTTGAGTCACTGATTTACAATCGGTACATATTAATAGCGGCTTAGGCCCAAAAGACGTATCTTGTTGGCTAACCAGATAGCGGCTGCTGGATTCTAAGTGCTGAATGAAATGATGCTGTAATAAAAACTCCAACGCACGGTAAACGGTAGGTGGTTTAGTTTTCGGTTGCTGTTTTTGCAGCTCGGCCAAAATGTCATAAGCGCTTAAGGGCTCATTACTGCGGTGTAGTAAGGCTAATACCGCCTCACGATTAGGCGTAAAGTTAAGCTTAAGTTCGCTACAGTAATCACTAACGTGTTGTATGTATTCTACTGTAGACATGAATTTCCGATTGAGAACAGTGAGTTGGATGTAAACCTTCAGCAGGTCTACAAATTTGAGCGTTACATTATAACAATGAGCTTAAGTTGGCAAGTCAGCTTTGTCATCTATATAGCAATTTGTGAGTGCTGGCTCACTATTTAAGCGCTTGTAAACAAATGACTATTTTCATTTCTGGTGTAAATTAGGGTTAAGCCTATAGCGAGTGTTAAATCCTTATTCACTGCCGTTGCCGTTCTATTCCACTAAAATTGATTTGCAGTCTTCTACACTGGCAAATTCTAACAGTAACAAGAACCGCGCTTTGAAAGCGCTGAGAGACGTGCGGGTGTATTGGTTTAGTTTTACTCAGATTGAGTGAATTTCACCTGCTTTGCTTGCTTTGTAAGCACTCAGTGCTAATTTTATAAAAATCGGTTGACTTGTTTGGGCTAAAAACGTTTAATAGCCGCCGTTGCCCGGATAGCTCAGTCGGTAGAGCAGAGGATTGAAAATCCTCGTGTCGGTGGTTCGATTCCGCCTCCGGGCACCACCTTTAAAAAGCCTGCATTTATGCAGGCTTTTTTCGTTTCAGGTTTTAAGCCTAGCCTATCCCTCACACCGTTATTGGCCTCGCCTTATCGTTGCAGTGATTAATTCACTGAGTAGTGGATCAGATCATTAAACACCACCGCTTGTTGACTGAGGTTGCGATAGCCATGTTCTTGGTCGCCGGCAAACCGTATTGCTTGTCCTTTGCTTAATGGTATCCACTGCCCTTTTATTAGCACTTCCATTTCACCGCTAATGACCACAATATGCTCGCTGACACCAGGTTCGTGGGCTTCAGATAAGCGCTCATAACCTGGTAATAAGGTTAACTCAAACATCTCAAAGCCATAATGGGGATCAAAGGGAAATAATGTGGCAACCAACATGCTGTCGCTGGCGGGCTGTTGGCGAAGCTGCTCGGCGCTTCTTACCTCTGAGTGTTGACTATCACTTAAGCTAGGCTCTATAAAATAAGATAGAGACGTATTAAACCCTCCGGCAATTTTCCATAAGGTTGCGATAGTTGGGCTCGACTCACCGCGTTCGATCTGGCCTAACATTGCTTTACTTACTCCCGTTTCTTGCGCCGCTTTGGTTAAGCTCCACTGTTTTTGTTGCCGTTTGGTTTTTAGCATTTGAGCGAGGTACTGATTGAGAGCTTGCACTTGAAGACCTTTGATTGACTAATATTTAATTCTTGTATGTTATAGCGCACAAGTGCTAGGCTTGTCCATGTTGTGCGTTATAGCGCACGGGTGGGTTAAAGGTAATTGAGCTTGTTAGGGAGGGCTTTAGCTTGCGACGTTTAATAAGTTTGTCACATATATCAGCGGGCTTCATTGCGGTTTTAGTTGGCTATAGCAGTTCTGCTGTAATTATCTTTCAAGCCGCTGCCGCAGTCGGTGCAAGTGAACAGCAAATCGCCTCGTGGTTATGGGCGCTTGGTTTAGGAATGGGGTGCAGTAGCATTGGCTTGTCACTTTATTATAAGCAGCCGGTTCTTACCGCTTGGTCAACACCAGGCGCGGCTTTATTGGTAACCAGTTTATCTGGTTTGTCGATAAACGAGGCAGTAGGGGCATTTTTATTTAGTTCGCTACTTATTACACTTTGTGGCTTAAGTGGTTTGGTAGACAAGCTAATCAAATGGATCCCTCAGTCTTTGGCGGCGGCAATGTTGGCGGGCGTGTTGTTGCAGTTTTGCTTACAGCTGTTTACGGCTCTTGAGAGCCAATTACTATTCGTTGGGCCCATGCTCGCGTGTTACTTGCTGGTTCGCTATGCCCTGCCACGTTACGTGATGCTGATTAGCTTAATGCTTGGTTGTAGTATCGCTTATGCCTTAGGTTTGTTGGATGGTAGCAAATTGAGTTTGGATTTAGCCCGCCCAGAATGGATTAGTCCGGTATTATCATTTCAAGCGATGGTTGGGGTCGGGTTACCATTATTTATCGTGACCATGGCTTCGCAAAATATGCCAGGCATTGCCGCGTTGCATGGCAATGGGTATCGGCCTCCAATCTCGCCACTTATCTCTTGGACCGGCATTACTGGGCTACTACTGGCTCCATTTGGCGGTTTCGCATTTAATTTGTCGGCCATAACGGCTGCAATATGTATGGGGAAAGACGCGGACGAAGACCCTAGCAGGCGTTATTGGGCTGCTGTTTGGGCCGGCGTTTTTTATGTTGCGGTCGGTTTATTGGGAGCAACTGTGGTGAGCGTATTCTCGGCTTTTCCTGAAGCATTAGTGATGGCGATAGCGGGCTTAGCTTTATTGAGCACGGTAGCCAATAGCTTGGCGACAGCTCTGGCTCAGCCTAATGGGCGAGATGCCGCTGTAATAACCTTTGTTGCTACAGCTTCTGGTTTTAGTATAGGAGGCATTGGTAGCGCCTTTTGGGGCTTGAGCTTGGGCTTATTGGTACATTATTTCGCCGCATATTTAGCGCGTTGTAAATGATTGAACGGCTTAATATCTTCATTTATTTAGTATAATTGGTTAACGTAGTGATACACGCTTAAAAATGGTTGCACAGATGCTAAAACGGCTGGGTAAAGGCTTGTTGTGGTTGTTTGTAGGTATAATGATTAGTGCTGAAATTATGGTTTTAGCACTGCGCTGGATAGACCCTCCTATTTGGGCATGGCGAATTCACCGCAGTATTTACCCTCCAAGTAGTTACCCTCAGCAAATTAACCATGATTGGCGGGGCATCGATGAGATCAGTCCAAATATGAGCTTGGCAGTAGTGGCTGCAGAAGACCAAAAGTTTCCCGTTCATTGGGGGATAGACTTCGCATCGATATGGCAAGCAGTGAAAGACAATCAGCAGGGCTCTAGGCTACGTGGCGCCAGTACCATCACCCAGCAAACCGCAAAGAATCTGTGGTTGTGGCCCAGTCAAAGCTATTGGCGTAAAGCACTAGAAGCGGGTTTCAGCTTAATGCTAGAACTTAACCTCAGTAAGTCTCGTATTTTGGAAGTTTACTTAAACATTGCCGAGTATGGGCCTGGTATTTATGGCGTAGAAGCCGCTAGTCAGCATTACTTTAAGCATTCGTCTAAACGATTAAGTCGTGAACAAGCGGCCAGTTTGGCGGCTTTATTGCCTAGTCCTTATCGCTATCAATTGTGGCCGCGTTCAGCCTATATCAATCAGCGCATTTTATGGATAAGCCAACAAATGCGCCAGTTAGGTGGTAACTATCTAGACTTGAAGTAATTCAATTAACATCAGCTAGAGAGCCGCTTGAAATAGCTGAACCGTATATTGTGCGGAGTGTTTCAAAACCAGTAATATCACAAATATGGATATAGCAATTAAGCCAGCTTTGGACAGGGTTTTTAAGAATTGAAATAGCATAATGACCTCACTTTTTGTTTAGCCATCCTTGGTGCTTATCTGTTTAAAATTATAAGTGATAGCGAACAGTAGAGAAACTGAAAAACTTGTTTTACATCAAACTGGCTTGCTGTTTTTTTGAACGTTTATTGATGGTGTGAGCCGCTTCAAAGTCATGATTATCGTCTTGTTTGGCGGTAAATAAAAATGATAACAATTATCACTATTGTTGCGTAAGTTGATGGAATGTAAATGTAATGTGTGTTTGCTGGTGCTTGGTATATACTCATTGATTAGATAATTGATGAGTAAGGAGCGTGCTAATGAAAGCTGAACCTACAATAATCGCCTTGTTAAATAAGGTGCTTACAAGCGAGTTAACCTCAATCAATCAATATTTTCTGCATGCCAGAATGTATCGCAACTGGGGCTTTGATGCGCTAAATGAAAAAAACTACAAAAAATCAATTAAGGATATGAAACAGGCCGACAAATTGATGGAGCGGATCCTGTTTTTGGAAAGTTTACCGCATGTACATATGCTGGGCAGCCTGCGTATCGGCGAGTCCACAGAAGAGATGCTGCAATGTGATATGGATTTTCAACTAGAGCAGTTGCCAATCCTCAAAGAGACGATAGCGGCTTGTGAAGCTGCCAGAGATTTTGTTAGCAGAGATTTAGTCGAAGATATTCTAAGTTATGAAGAAGATCACATAGATTGGATTGAAACCCAACAATATCAAATAGAAAAAATGGGTATAGAAAACTATTTAGCGGCGCAAATTACCGAAGGAGACGACTAATGAAGGGTGATAGTGAAGTCATAGATGCTCTTAATCGACTGTTAATGAACGAATTAACCGCGATGGATCAATACTTTATACACTCAAGAATGTATGAAGATTGGGGGATCAATAAACTTTATGAGCGCATTGATCATGAGTTTGATGATGAAAAAGGTCACGCATCATTACTTATTCAACGCATTCTTTTTTTAGAGGGAACTCCTGATTTGACTCAGCGAGAGCCACTGCGAGTAGGTAAAGATGTGCCAAGCATGTTAGAGAACGACTTAAAGGTAGAGTACGAGGTAGACGCTTTACTGAAAAGCACGATGGCTTTATGTGAAACTAAGCAAGACTACGTGACTCGGAATATGTTGCAAACATTGATCGACGATACCGAAATGGATCATGCTTATTGGTTAGAGCAACAGCTTGGAATGATCAAGAAAATTGGTTTAGAAAACTATATCCAAAGCCAGCTCTGATATCTAGTTAGGCCGACGGTGGATGCTGTCGGTTTTTGACAGTCTTAGTCTCGATGTTGGTGTGTCTGCCAATTTAGTATTGGCCAGCCTTTTTGTTTAGCTAAAAGACTAAGTTGAGGGCAAGGATTAACGGTGTAAGCTATGTCTACATGCTCTAGCATTGCTTGGTCGTTTATCGAATCGGAATAGAAATACAACGTAGTGTAGTGCTCGCGTTGTTCTGTTTGCCATTCTTGCAAGCGCATTACTTTGCCAGCTCTATAGCTGGCAATGCCTTCTATGTTAGCACTGTAGCGGTGATCATCCAGCACGAGATCAACACCAATACAGTGCTTAACTCCTAATAACTCAGCGGCAGCTTTTACGATGAAACTGACGGTAGCAGAGATAATTAAAATAGTTTTCTGCTGGGCCGTTAGCTGAGCTAATAATTGCTTGGCATCAGGATATATCAGCTGGCTTATATCTCGTTTAACAAACTCAATCACCAGCTTATCTATAAATGCTTTATCGAGGTGCTGTATGGGTTGCAGGCTAAATTGGATGTATTGCTGCAATTGCAATTCACCTAAGGCGTATAGCCTCATTAGCTCTGTATCTTTAGCGAGAAAACGGCTGTCTGTAATGAGACCTTTGTCCACTAGAAATTTGTGCCATAGCATTCCACTATCGCCAGCAATTAGGGTTTCATCTAAGTCGAATATATACAGTTCCAAAGCTTCCTCGGCTAAACGGCGTTACATGGCATGGACAGTTAATTAACACATTAAATCGTTTACAGCTAGGCAGAAAAAAGGCCAGCTTAGCTGGCCTTGATTGTTATGCAGTATCTTTCTTCAGATTTTCGGGTAAGCCGTCGGGTAGGGGGGCCCAACTGCGCTGTTGTGCTTCGCCATGAAGAACTTTGCGTAGTTTTTCATTCGCGGCTGCAGCGTAAATCTTCTCAGTTTTAATTTCTTCTTCTTTACGCTTGATGGCATCTTCCATATCAAACTGTAAATCTTTATAGCGCTTGCTTGTTGCTACGAAGACCAAACCAATCAATACCACTAGCACAGCGACTACGGCACCAAATAACCACCAAGCAATTCCTGACTGCTGAGGTTGACCGCTGCTTTCAGCTCGTTGTACTAACTCAACAATATGCGCACTCAACTTATTGTTTTGCTCACGCAGTTCGTCGCGTTGAGTTTGTAACTGGCTGAATTGTTCTTGCAGCTGTTTCTGTTGCCCAACATCGACATTGTTTTCAGTAATGGTTTTTTGTAGACCGAGCATTTGCTCATTAAGGCCTGCTAACTGCGTCTCTAATTGCTGATTGCGTTCAATCAGTTTTTGTTCCGCATTACTGCTACCAGCTTGCTCCACCTGGCTGTATAAGCTCTGGTTGGTTGCTGTTAGCGTTCTATTTTCATTACTAACTTTATCATTTAGTTGTAGTAAAGCTTGGTAATCAATCAGTTTACTATTTAAGTCATTCTGTAAACGCTGGTTGATTTTCTGCGTATCATTTAACGCAGATTGAAGTTTACTAATGGTTCGATTCTTCTTGTTTAAGTCGTCTTTGAGAACGGCTAAAGTTCGCTTCATTTCTGGGCTAGTCGTGCTTTTAGCTACCGCTTTTGGCTTAGGCTTAGGCTTCGCGACAGTTTTAGTTGCAGCAACCGTTGCGGTGGTAGCCGCTTTTGGCGCTTTTGGCACTGGCGGTGGCAATACCGCGCTAGCTTTTGTTGTGGTTGTTGCTTTTTTGGTTGTGCTTGCCGTATTGCTATATTTAGCGGGCAAAGACGTGTAGATCTTAGGGTCTTTCTCCACAATCCAAATGTTTAAGCCATGTTTACTTTTAATCCACTTCCACTCTTCAACACCCATATGGTGTGAAGCACCATTGGTAAGCGTGTAAGAAAATTGCTTAGCGTCGTTTCTTACTGGAATGGTAAATGCCACACCAAAGTCATCAAATTTGCTAGGCATTAATGGTGTATCGGGCGTAGTGCCCTTTCTTAAACGGAAATCGGTACGAGCGCCGACTTCTTTTCCGTTAACCATTTCTTCGCCAGCCCAAATGTGTAGGCCCCAACCATCGTAGTTGTTTGCTGTACTTTTGTAGTGCACGGTAACGTTAGCCGCAGTGGCAACTGTACTGATACACCAGAAAAGTAAAATAAATATGGATGCTCTTTGCACAATTACTCCATTAACTTGTTTAAGCTGCATGAAAGCATAATAACTAAAAAAACAGTAAAGAAGTAGCAAGTAGATCACCAATACAGTGTTAAATTTTAAAGAAAAATTGACACAGCTCCGATCTCTGAATCATTTCGGATAAAAATTGTACAATTTTTCATCTCTTTTAATTATGGGTTACGATGACTGATGATTCGCTTAGATTAAACCGATTGAGGAATAAGTAATGAAATATCGCCGTTTAGGACACTCTACTTTAGACGTCAGTGAAATTTGCTTAGGTACGATGACTTGGGGAGAGCAAAATACTCAGGCCGAGGCTTTTTCTCAACTTGATTTTGCGTTAGCTAACGGGGTTAATTTTGTTGATACCGCCGAAATGTATCCCGTTCCCCCTCAACAAACCACTCAAGGTGATACAGAAACCATACTCGGCCATTATATGAAGCAGCGTGATAATCGTGACGAGATTATCTTGGCGTCTAAAGTCGCGGCACCTTCTGGCAGTGATCGTGGCGGGTATATTCGTAGTGACATGACGTTAACTTGGAACAGCATTCATCAGGCGGTAGAAGATTCTTTGAATCGTTTACAGACCGACTATTTGGATTTATATCAGGTGCATTGGCCGGATAGGGCAACTAACTTTTTTGGTCAATTGAACTATTCACATAACGAGGATGCCGCTCAAACGCCGATTATTGAAACCTTAGAAGCATTAGCAGATTTGGTAAAAACCGGAAAAGTGCGCTACTTGGGAATATCTAATGAAACCCCTTGGGGAGCGATGCGTTACATTCAGTTGGCAGAAAAACACAATTTGCCAAAAATAGTGTCGGTACAAAACCCATATAATTTACTCAATCGTAGCTATGAAGTATCAATGGCTGAAATATCGCACCGTGAGAACCTACCGCTACTTGCTTACTCTCCCTTAGCGTTTGGTGCGTTGACGGGTAAGTATCTAAACGATCAATGGCCAGAAGGTGCTCGTTTAACCTTGTATAAACGTTTTGCCCGTTATGGCTCTGAGAGAGCCCAGAAAGCTATTCAAGCTTATGTTGATCTTGCTAAAGAGTTCGGACTTAGTCCTGCCCAACTGGCTTTAGCCTTTGTCAACCAGCGTAGCTTTGTTGCCTCTAATATTATTGGTGCTACCAACCTAGAGCAATTAAAAGAGAATATTCAAAGCAGTCAAGTAGTCATTTCTGATGATATGGAGCAACGTATGCAAGAGTTGGGTGACGAACACCGTATCCCTTGTCCGTAAAGAATGACTGTAAAACTGAAGCCAGAACGACGATGAATAAGGGCGCAGTCATTGACCCAATCCAGCCACTAACCGGGTTGTTAGCAGACATTCGAGCCTGTCGTTTATGCGCTAAGCAATTTGAACCTCGGCCGGTTATTCAGGCCTCGAAAGAGGCTCGCTTACTTATTATTGGTCAAGCACCGGGATTAAAAGTCCACCAAAGTGGAGTGCCATGGGATGATGTGAGTGGTAAACGCCTTCGAGAGTGGTTGGGCATTGATGAGGCAATCTTTTATAACCCGCAACATGTGGCGATTGTCCCCAGCGGGTTTTGTTACCCCGGTAAAGGCAAGCACGGGGATTTGCCTCCGCCCAAGATATGTTTTGCCACTTGGCATCAACAGGTCTTGGCTGCGTTGCCAGAAGTGAAGCTTACCTTGCTCATCGGTCAGTATGCGCAAGCTCTTTATCTACCTAATGCCACTCAACGCAAACTGACTGATAAAGTTGCGAATTTTGAACAGTTCAGCCAGCTGGGCATTTGGCCTCTACCTCATCCTTCGCCAAGAAATCGTCATTGGCTCGCTGCCAACCCTTGGTTTGAGCAAACCTTGTTACCCAAGCTAAAAATGGCGATTAGCGAGCTGCTGTTTAATAAGGCTTAATGTTCATTTAGTTGTTTTTCAAGCCATTGTTTGGGCGATAGTTCAATTCGACTCCGAAAGGCTCGGTTGAAACCCGATACGCTTTGGTAACCCACCGCCGTCGCTGTCCAAGCGATAGATTTACCACTTTTTAGTAGTTGCTGAGCATGGTTTATTTTCCAATCTACTAAGTAATCCCCTGGCGAGCTGCCAATCACTTTAGTAAAGGTTTCCATAAAACTGGTTCGTGACATGCCTGCTTGCTGGGCTAAGGACTCAATCGAATGAGGCGCCGCTGGACTAGCGTGTAGTAAGGCCAGCGCTAAAGAAAGTTTAGGGTGCATTAAACCAGCAATTATCCCTGTATCTGCTTGTTGTTGATTCAGATGATGACGCAGTAATAGGGTGATCAGAACTTCAACCAAGTGATCCATTATGACTAGCGCCCCTTCTTCTGGGGCGAACGCTTCAGCAAAGAGTAATTCGATGGTGCTAGACAATTGTGGCTGTTGCCCTAGCGCTAATACCAGTTGTGGAGGCAAGGCATTGGCTAAAGGGCTGCTAGTGTTGTTGCCATATCTTACGGTAGCGCACACCAGTTCAGCGGGTTGTTCATCATCGACTATCAGCCTATGTGCTAAGGGTTTAGGGAAAAAAATTAAACTTGGTTGGTCTACCGTTATTGTTTGTTTAGCATATTGAACTGATAGCTTTCCTTGTTTGAGCACATGAATATGACCCACCAACTCTTGGCTATTTTCAATGGTCGATAAACCACATAATTGACCAGAGTAAAAGACCCCTGCGGTTACCGAAAACTGTCGTAGCAAGGTGGATAAATGGTCCATCAATAACACTCCGTACTTTTCGCACCAACAAGCGGACGATTGTATCCCAATAGACCGGGCTAAGGCGTTAAATTTTCATCATCGCAGTTAGCGGTTACTTTATGGAGAAAGACAATGAACAAATTGAAAGCAGCTATTCGTTATACCACTCTTGTTACGGCCTTGGCGTTTAGTGGATTGAGTTTTGCCGCTGATGTCGGCATCAGCGTGGATAGTAATGACTTGGCGATTAAGGGGTATGATCCGGTAGCTTATTTTTCTAGCGGCCAGCCCACACAAGGCACGGCTGATTTTTCGGCAACTCACAATAACGCCATTTATCACTTTTCTTCTGCTAGCAATCGAGATGCATTTAAAGCAGAACCAGCCAAATACGCACCGCAATACGGTGGTTATTGCGCATTTGGCGTAGCCATGGAGAAAAAGTTTGAAACTGACCCAAATGCTTGGAAAATTGTCGACGGTAAACTTTACCTGAATCTAGATAAAAAAGTACAACAGCGCTGGTTGGAAAACACCCATGAATTGATTGTAGATGCTAACCAAAACTGGCCTGAAATAAAGCCGATTGATGCGGCTAAGTTATAGCTTTTAATTGCCACCGAAACAGAGCGCGTCGGTGGCTTAGTAGTATTGCTGGTAAAGCTCTTCTATTAGCTTAGCCAGTTTAAAGTCCCGTTCACTCACCCCGCCTAGTTCATGAGTCGTTAGGCTTATATCTACTTTGTTATAGCAATTGCTCCAATCTGGGTGGTGGTTTTGTTGCTCGGCGTAATCAGCCACTCTTCCCATAAATTCAAAAGCTTGAACAAAGTCTTTAAATTGGTAGTTGTTTGAAATGGCATTATCTTGGTATTGCCAGTTAGGTAAGTGTTTCAGAGCCCTCTGTATCGCTGGCTTACTAAGCACTTGTTGCTCTGCCATTGTCATCTCCAAAATGGTCGGTGTTCTATTGAGCCTAGGTTAGCTTGAGCGATATGCCAGTTTGACTAACATGGGCAATAGATAAATAGGCAACTGTATCGCCCCCATATAAATCATATATTCCGCCCCCAAAAAACTACCCGTAACGCTATAAGTGAGCAGTACATTGCGATTGGTAGCAGTGATAGCGCTAATTATTGCCAAGTCTTTTCCTTGTCGTAGATAAAGCCAAAAGCTACTAACAAATAGTAATGTGGATATGCTACTCGCAATTAGCAAATATTCTAATGCTAGGCTGGGACGGGCATTAAACACCTCTCGAAATGCCCCCATAAGGCCCAAAGGAAAGAAAAAAACCAATACGATGGTAAAAGGGCGAATTCGTATCAAGGCTTGCTCAATCAGTTTTGCCTTAATTAGCTTATGGCAAAGTAAGCTAACAATGATGGGAAGAAGGATAAAAATCGCTAAACGTTGACTGTATACCTGTAAATCCAGTGTTAGCTGCTCAGCGCCACTGAAGCGGCTAAAAATAAAGCCATTGAGCAGCAATATAAAAGGCATTAAAAGGGTCGACGCAATTGTCATCGCCATGCAGCGCTGCGCATCTAAACCTAAAGAACGCACAATGGCAGGGCTGGCGAATAAAGACCCGGTGGCGCAGGTAGCGGCTATTGCTAAATATAACTGGCTATTGATGTTTAGCAGCCAAACTAACAACATGACTAAAGCGGTAACCCCTAAAGTATGCCAAAGGGCGTATAGCCATACCGACACCTGGCACAAATCTTTTACTAAAGTCCCTATGTGTAGGCTGACAATGGTGAGCAACATTAAGCCAAACAATACGCTTGGTAAATAAGGCAGTAGCGCGTTTGAAAACTGAGGGAAGCTAAAACCGATGATGACACAGCTTGCCAGTAATTGAGTTGAATATCGAGAAATTAGCGCTAGCAAATCCATGCCTCTTTATGTAGTTAAATCATAGTATTAGATATTGAATTTTAGTATGTTGAGTTTGACGCTTCATACGACTTTAAACAAGTGTTTGAAAAATGTTATCAAAGAGTTGTATGATTGCAAATGCGACATTTGGCCAATGGTAAAGCCATACTGATATGTGGGATGCTAGCCTGACACCTATTTTGTATCTTTTTTGGGGTGCAAATTTATCTTAATACAGGGTTACATTAACTAAAACGCTAAGCATAAGCTAATGCTAAATAATAACTATAAATTAAGGGAACAATTGATGAGTAAGCTGACCAACAAGGAATCCAACTATCTACCACTAAAACACTTTCAAGTATCAAGTTTGCTGTACCAGTTTATAAATCAAGATGTATTGCCTGGTACGGGTGTCAATGAAGCGGCATTTTGGTCTGATTTAGAAAGCTATTTATTGCAGTTTACCCCTAACAATAAAATACTTTTGGCTAAGCGTGATGCATTGCAGGCTCAAATAGATCAATGGCACGCTCAACACCCTGCGCCATTTTCCGCCGATGTTTATCAGCAGTTTTTACGCAGTATCGGCTATCTTGTGGAGCAACCCACTCATGTTAGTTTAGACACTTCAAAAGTTGACCGAGAGTTGGCTTTATTAGCGGGGCCCCAATTGGTGGTGCCGGTAATGAACGCACGTTACGCCTTAAACGCCGCCAATGCGCGCTGGGGCAGCTTGTATGATGCTTTATATGGCACTGATGTACTTGACCAAAGCGGTGAGTTGGCACCAGGTGCAAGCTACAATCCCGCTCGTGGGGCCGCGGTGATCGCCTATGGGCGCGCATTCTTAGATGAACACTGTCCTCTGGCGCACGGTAGCCATACAGACGCCACAGACTACAGGGTGTTGTCTGGAGGTTTACTGGTTTGTTTAAAAGATGGCTCCAATACCACCCTAGTCGAAGCTTCTCATTTTGCTGGCTATCAAGGTGAAGCCGAGCAACCCAAGGTTATCTTACTTCAGCAGCATGGCTTGCATATTGAGATTCAGTTTGATGCTGAGCACCAAATTGGTTCACAGGATACCGCAAACATAAAAGACATTGTCTTAGAGTCAGCACTGACGACTATCATGGACTGTGAAGATTCTATTGCTGCGGTTGATGCTGCAGACAAAGTTGCGGTATATAAAAACTGGCTAGGTTTAATGTGCGGGAATCTAAGTGAATCGCTGACAAAAAATAATAAGACAATCACTCGCCAGTTAGCGCCAAATCGTCATTACATTAATGCCCAAGGGCATGGCTTTAGCTTAAGTGGCCGTTCTTTGATGTTTGTGCGTAATGTTGGCCACTTGATGACCAGTGATTTGATGCTTGATGCTGACGGCAATGAAGTTCCAGAAGGGCTGCTAGATGCAGTGTTTACCAGTTTAATAGCTAAGCACGACTTGCTCGGAAATAGCCCTTATCGCAATTCGCGAGAAGGCTCTATCTACATTGTGAAACCTAAGATGCATGGCCCAGAGGAAGTGGCTTTTAGTAACCAAGTTTTTTCTGCGGTGGAAGAGTTATTAGGTTTAGCCGCCAATACCATTAAACTAGGCATTATGGATGAAGAGCGCCGCACCAGTGTAAACCTAAGTGCGTGTATCGCTGAAGCGAATCAACGGGTGGTCTTCATTAATACGGGCTTTTTAGATAGAACCGGCGACGAAATCCATACCAGTATGTGTGCTGGCGCGATGGTGGCAAAAGGAGACATTAAAGAAAGCGCTTGGATTAAAGCCTATGAACTTAATAACGTAGAGGCCGGATTAGAGTGTGGTTTACTCGGTAAGGCACAAATAGGCAAAGGTATGTGGGCAATGCCGGAAATGATGGCTGCGATGATGCAGACTAAACAAGCGCATCCAAAAAGTGGCGCAAGTACAGCTTGGGTTCCTTCGCCTACCGCCGCTACCTTGCACGCCATACATTATCATCAAGTCGATGTATTTAGTATTCAGCAGCAACTAGTTGCACAATTGAACCAATCGAATAAGCAACGCTTGGCTGATTTACTCACCCCGCCTTTGGCGATAGAAACCACGTGGACAGAGCAACAGCTAATTGCCGAGTTGGATAACAACATTCAAGGTATTCTAGGTTACGTGGTGCGTTGGGTTGAGCAAGGAGTGGGTTGTTCAAAAGTCCCTGATATTAACGGCGTAGGTTTAATGGAAGACCGAGCAACTTTACGTATCTCTAGCCAGCATGTCGCCAACTGGCTGAAGCATGAGGTGGTGAGTGAAGCGTTAGTTAAGCAACGTTTTGAAGTGATTGCCGCTTTAGTTGACCAGCAGAACAGTGGTGACCCTCTATACCAAAATATGGCTGGTAATGTTGCCGATAGTTGCGCATACCAAGCCGCGCTCGATTTAGTCTTTAAAGGTTGTGAGCAACCAAGTGGTTACACTGAACCGCTGTTACATGCTTGGCGACGTAAGTTTAAAGCAAGCTAGTCCCTCAAAAAACGCCCTATAGAATGCCCCCAATATTTGTATATGCAATTATTGGGGGCGTTCAATTTATATATCATAGTGCTTGATTTTCCTGCACAAACGGCAGCGAATGTTCAATTTGGCTTACTAGGTTTAGCTACCGCTATATCAAACGGTAACGCAATGATTGTAAACAACAAGGTTGAAGACCCTGCATTAGACATCGCCCGTGAACTAGCGAATGGATTGAGTAATAGTTATCGCGTTAAAGTGATTGACGATGATTCACGAGTAGTAAACACGCCTGAATTACCCAATGTAATTAGCTTATACAGTGAATATGATTATATTTTGGATTTACGTACACTAAGCTGGAGTTCCATTTACTATCCTAGTGATTGGGATAACTACCGAGTGAGTTATCAAGTTCATGCGCGCTTAATTGACCGAGAAAAAGGCAATGTTATTGTAGAAGAAGTTTGTAACAATATGCCCGAGTATGAAGATACAGAAAAAGCGCCGTCTTACGCAGAGCTGGAAAAGGGTGATGCCTTAAAGCGAGAGTTAGCACGATCAGTGGAATATTGTGTCGAGCATATTAGAAATTTGGCGAAGCTGAGTAATACCACTAATGCTAATACTGTAAAAGTAGAAGATATTACGCCTACAGAAACCAAAACATTGTAATTTCTGGTTTGTTTTTCACATGGGGGGAGTAATTCTCCCCAAACATTAGAAGTCTAAGCCAATCCCAACGACAAGGCGGTAGTCGTTTTTAACGGGCGTAATGTCGTCAGCATCTGCTGTTGGCGAGTCGGTATAGTCCCAAATAAAGTCGATATCTAAATCTAAATCATCGGTAATATCAATAGCTAGATTAACCAAGTTGTGATGTTGATAACCACCGGTTTTTTGTTGTGATAAGGTCATTTGATAGTCGTGGGTTAACTCAATATCTTTAGTGATATCTATTTCGAAATTAGAGCCAAAAGATAAACCCAAGCTGCTTTCTTTATCAGAACTGCCAGAACTTACTTCTTGAAATCGCGTTTGTTGCCAAGATGGACCAATTGATAGCTCCCACTTTTTATCGTCATCATCCACCGCTATATAACCTACCTGTGAGGCCAGCTGGGACTGTAGCTTGATGTTTTTAAGCGGCGCATGGTAAAAGTCGGCCAAAATGGGGCGAAAAAACCAATCATGATGCTTGTATAAATCGTGAGACAAGGTGATGCGATGGTTACGTGCGGTGGTTTCACTGTTCGATTCAGAAATCACCCCAAGATAGGTAATGATCGTTCGATTTAATGCAGTTTTACGCTCGCTATTTAACTTACCATTGATTTCTAGGGTATTGGTATTACCACTCGCTATGTTGGCACTTAGGGTGGCTTTGTTTTCCCAGCGGTCGGCTTCGCTTTCGGCTACTCGATATACCGAAATTACATCGTAACGAGAGGCATGGTGCGTATCCTTGCCAACAATAGTAACTTTATCTTCATTCACCATTAAGCGGCCTCGTACCACGCCTAAACCCCGCAAGTTTACCTGATACCACTTTGCAGTGCGTAAGCGGTGGATGTCATCAATGTCTATGGTGAGATCATCGAGCTCGTCACTGTCGAACAATGCTTCCTTTTGGTATAGCTCTTCTAACTCTCCTTGAATCACTTCACCTGAATCTAGCTGGATCCAATCTTTATCTTCATCAAGATCGAGCGCACTGAAGTAGTCGTGCTGAAATTGCTCGCTGATCGACGGTATATTGTCCGGAAGGTCAGTTTGCTCGGTTTCTGCTCTCAATAAAGGGCTGAGAACGAAACTGAAGAGTAGCGGCAGAACAAAGGGGCGCATTAAATTTCCTGTACTCCATCAAGCAACATTGAGTTTAGTGCTTTGATAGTAGCGGCTTTTTATTGATTACGGAATATGCTGTTAAGCCAATTAGACTATTTGTTTGAAAAAGCTTTAGGCCGCATAGTCACCTAAAGCTCACTTTTTGTAATAGTTTTTGGTGACTATTTTACTTGGGCCTTACGCATCCATTCACGGTATTGATCGGCCTCTTCATCGCCTTCGGCGGGTGACCAAGGGGCAAAATCTTCCTTTGGAGTGGGGACGTAAGCGCCTTCTTTAATCTCTAAACCCACAGTTCCAGTTTGCATACAAGCATAACCATGCCAAGTGTTAGGTGGGATTTCAATCGCTCGGTTGGTGGCGGGTGACAAACTATGGCGCTGGGTAAGCTGGCCTTCATCATTAAAGATCAATAGATCTAATTGCCCTTTCAGGACCAAAAATAATTCCCACTTGTGGGCTTCGCTATGGCGATGTGGGCGCATGTAGGTATCTGGTTCGGTAGCGATGAATAGGCGCTGTACATTAGCGTCTAAGCTATCGTGCACATTGTGGTGGCTACGTTGGCGGGGCGCTGCTTTTGCATTGTCGCTAAAGGTCGAGAAATCCTTATCGCTAATGATTTTTAACATCGAAGCTATTCCTATCTAGAATGTTATTAGCGCTATATCTGGCGCTATAAATGAACTGACATAATGGTGGCACAATAAAGTTCACTCAACAATTGCTGATTTAAGGGGTAGAGTGAAGTATTAAGCCGATTGTTTACTGCTAGAGGAAAGTTATGACGATATATTCAGGGAAGTGCTTATGTGGCCAGATATCCTATCAAGTCACGCAATTGGAGCCGCGCATGGGGCATTGCCATTGCAGCATGTGTAGAAAGTTTCATGGCGCGGCATTTGCGACTTATGGCGAGGCGAAGGCTGAACACTTTAGCTGGTTGAGTGGTGTGGAAAAACTGCAACAATATAAAGCTCATAATGGCACCATTCGTCAATTTTGCGGGACTTGCGGTTCCAGTTTAACCTTCGCACCCGCCAATGACGATGGCCAGTTTATCGAATTTAGTTTAGCGACCCTAGACACTGATATTGCGCTAAAACCCGATGCACATATCTTTGTTGCCAATAAAGCAAATTGGAATGACATTTGTGACAACTTACCACAGTTTAAACAAGGCAGGGTGGAGTAGAGCCCCGCTAGTTAACGGGGGGGGTGTTTAAGCTTTGCAAGTATTGATGGGGAGTAATACCGCGTAAACGTTTAAAGGCGCGGCAGAAACTTTGTTGATTGCTGTATGCTAGGCGCTCTGAAATGTCTTCAATCTGATAACCTTTGAACAGATACTGGATGGCCTCATTACACAATACATAGCTAGTCATCGACGAAAAATTCCAGCCATGGGCTAATAAACGACGTTGTAATTGTTGCCGAGACATATCCAAACAGTCCGCTAAAAAGGCCACACTCGGTCTACCGTAATAGCGCGAGAAGTTAATCAGGGAATAGAGTGATTTTGCCATGTCGTGCGGTTGTGGAATATTCACTAATTCATCTAACTGGGCGTCATTTAAGCGCAATGGTGCTTGCTTTTGCCATTGGCTTTCATTGTTGGGCGCGATCACAGAGTTATTAAGCCACACTTCGGTTTGCGCTGTACCGACATTTACCTTACAACCAAAAAATGCTTCTAATCGAGATTTGTCCCTTGTAGGACCTGTTAAGTTAACTTGCAGTGGAACAAACTTGTCACCAAGATAATGGCGTAGCATGTTTACCATCATTAGGGCGACGCGAACACTGTCGTGCAAACGCCCTTGCTTGTGTACAAAAGGGTTAAGGTAACACCATTTAATAATATGACCCGATTGCAAACCGTGGAATGTACAACCTGACTGCAAACATGAGGTTCCATAGTTGATGCGACGAAAGGTGATCGCTAAATCAGGGGTATAATAAACCCAGTTGTTAAAGTGCTGAATATTCTCAAAGCGCAAGTAGGGAGATAACTTAAGCATAAATAGCGGGTCTTCGCTTAGCCGTTCAGCTAGCTCTAACCAGTGATTACACATAGTTTGAGGGACCAAGGACAGCGGTTCTTCCAGCAGTTTATCGGGGATCCCTAAGTCTTGACTGCTAATGCCGTATTCAGCCTTTAATCCATCAATGATCGGCTTGATAAAATTTAATCGAATAAACGAAATGTTAAAGTCTTTCATTACGTCTCACTTCTTACCTCTACAGTCTGAATCAATATTTGGGCTTTATGGATTCAAAGTGTCTATGTATGGCTATTGTAGGCTATCAACCAGGGTAATGGGTAAGATTTAATTGACGATCAAAGCCGAATGCTCAACGTTAAGGCGAGGGCGAGCTTTGACCCCGCCACCAACCAATAGTAGGCTGAAGCTTTGCGGAGAATGCTGAATCAAACGCTATGAGGTGATAGGGATTGTATGAAACCATTGGATGTGTTTTTCGCCTTGTTGGTGGCAACTATTTGGGGGGTAAATTTTTCGGTTATAAAATTTGGCTTAATGGAGTGGCCGCCGGTGTTATTTTCGGCGCTGCGTTTTGCCGTTGTTGCTATCCCAGCGGTGCTAATTGTTCCTTTCCCAAAAACAGCAGTGCGTAACGTACTGGCTGTTGGCGTTTTTCTTGGCGTGATAAAGTTTAGTTTGTTGTTTATCGCTATGAAGGTAGGAGCTTCCGCGGGCTTAGCCTCTCTATTGTTACAAGCACAGGTGATGTTCACCATTTTACTAAGCTATATATGGTTTAAGGAAAAAATCACCGTTTACCAGCTGCTAGGGATCATCATTGCCTGTGGTGGCTTCGCGTTATTTTTTAGCAACAGCTCGGAAAATTTAACGTTGCTTAGTATGCTCTTACTGCTACTTGCGGGGTTGTCTTGGGCGGTATCTAATCTTTTTATGAAACGAGCGGGTGGGGTTAATGTATTGCACTTTATGGTGTGGGTAAGCCTTGTTCCCCCCTTACCTTTGCTGCTGTTTTCTTATTTATTTGAATCAAAGCAACCAATAGCATTATTGCTGAACGCGCAATGGACTACTTGGTTGGCTTTGGCCTATGTCGGCTTTATTTCTACGCTGCTTGCGTTTGCTTTATGGGGGCGTTTGTTGACGAAATATAGTGCGGCAACAGTCACCCCTTTTGCTTTATTGGTTCCGGTGGTGGGAATGCTCACCGCCAGTTTGGCATTTAACGAACAACTAACGATTATAGAATGGATGGGAACCTGTTTCGTATTGTTGGGCCTAATCAGTTGTGTATTTGGAGCAAGCCTACGCACTTGGCTTGCGCGTTAGCCAATTCGCGTGATTAGCAATTGTAAGTAAAACCTTGAGGCTCTAAAGTGAGCATAAAAATAGCGTGGGATAATAAAATGTCAGGATTTAAAGAACTGAACAAGCGTAGTGCTAACTCGTTTCAGCAACAGCGCCAGGTGATTAAACAAGTACTAGCGGGTAAAACCAAATTGTGTGAAAGCTGTAAGCAACCTTTGTTTGTGGTTTTACCTAATCAAGAAAAAACACCCGGGGTCTATTGTGGCAAGGGCTGTACAGCGATTGAACTTGAAATATCTTAATCGCGGGGGCCTTTACGACGGTCCTGTTCGAGAAACTTAAGCCCTTCTTCAATCGCTACCTTAGTTTTTTCTACTAATAGCACCCGTTCTTCGTCACTAATTGCACTTAGTACATCAACGTCATGCCTGATGTAACGCGGTGGTAAGCGGTTAAGTACCAAGCAACATAAGTCTTGCAAGGTATCTAAATCACAGCGCTTTTGAATGTTTAAGGCATGTAGTTGTTCACCTACTAGGAACTCAGTAAAGTTATGAATTTCCTCTGATAAGCGCATGTAAATTCCTCAAATAAATGTATGTCTTCAGGTTACATAAGAATAGTCAGAGTCGCTAGACTCTGACAGATAATATTATTGTTGTTGAACCGGACTCACATTTAGCGCTTCATTATACAGCGCCTCGTATTGCCAAACAGACTCTTGCCAATGGAAGCGAGACTTCATTGCGCGGTGGCGCATTGCTTGAAATTCTTCGGGGTGCTCTAGATATAGCAACAATGCTCGGCGTAAGATATTGAGTAGATCTGCTGGCTCTGGATCATAGAAAATATGTCCGGTTGCTTGGCTTGGATCTTCATCATAATCGACAACCGTATCTTTTAAACCACCCACTCCGCGAACTATAGGTAAGGTCGCATAAGCCAAACTATACATTTGGTTTAAGCCGCAAGGCTCAAATAGAGAAGGCATCAGGAAGAAGTCTGCCCCTGCTTCAACTAAATGGGCTAGTTCATTACTGTAAGCGTGAATAAAGCGAAGCTTATCAGGCCATTGTTTTTCCAGCGCTTCTAGTTCGCCCACAATGCCACTATCACCGGTCCCAACAATCACAACTTGTACATTATGACGTAAAAACTGTTGTAGCGCTGGTAGCAATAAGTAGAACCCTTTCTGTTCCGTTAAACGGCATACCATCCCAAATATCGGCACATCAATCTGAGCAAGATTAGTTTTCACCTGCAAAGTATGACGACAGACCGCTTTGCCGCTGAGATCGCTGCTTGAATAATTGGTGGGTAATAAGTGATCAGTAGCGGGATCCCAATCAGAATAATCACAGCCGTTCAAAATGCCGACTAGGTCTGCTCTTCGCTGTTCGAAATAGTCACATAAACCGTGAGAGCCTAAGCGAGTGAGTAGCTCTTGTGCATAGTTAGGGCTAACAGCATTGATTTTGTCGGCGTAACGGATCCCTGCTTTCAGTAAGTTTAAGCAATTATAGCCATCCAATATTTGGTCAACTAGGCCATCAGCTAAACCTTCAAGAAGGTGAAACTGGTGTTTTTCAAAGATGCCTTGGAATGCGGCATTGTGGATAGTTAATACCGATTTACTATTACAAAAGAACGGGTGATGGGCATACTTTTGCTTGAGAAGATAAGGGATTAAAGCAGTGTGCCAGTCGTTACAATGAAAAATATCAGGCTTAAAGTCTAGTGCTTCAGCGACTTGAAAAACCGCCCTAGAGAAAAAAGAGAAACGTTCGCCATTATCATCATAGGCAAACTCGCCTTCGCTATATAATTGATCCCGTTCGAAATAAGCATGTTGCTGGATAAGATAAACGGGGACATCTTCAAGCATTAAACGATAAACAGAATATTCGATGTCATCATGATTAGTGTGTAAACGTAAGTCGAAGAGTTTTTCAGCTTCATCATGGCGCTTTAAGGTTTTATAGAAAGGCATGATAATTCTTACGTCTTGTCCATGTTCCTTTAGGGCAAGAGGTAAAGATTTAGCCACGTCAGCTAAACCGCCTGTTTTAGCAAGGCTTTCAACTTCAGAGGCTATAAATAATATCCTGACAGGATTGGCTGTCACAGAGAGCTCCTTAACTATTAAGGCACCTAGGGTGCCTTAAATAAGTTCATATTAGAGTAATTGCTTGTCTATTTACAAGGTGACTTGGTCAATTAAAAGCCAACTTTAGCGTTTTTCGGTATCACTACAATTCCTTCTGGAGATACCGTAAAACGTTTGCGATCTTCTTCTAAATTTTCTCCGATAATGGTTCCGGGGGCAATTTCAGCATTTTTGTCGATGATTGTTCGACGAATCTGACAGCCTTCGCCAATTCTACAATTAGCAATTAACACCGACTCGCTAATGACCGAGCCCGGGCGAACGTGGCTTCTGAAACCAAGTACACTGCGGTTAACCTCTGAACCTAAAACAAAACTACCCGCAGATATCAGAGATTGGCTGATACTTACTTTTTTGTCTCCTACATCCTTAAAGGTTGCTGGTGGCAATGGAGGGTAATGGGTGTGCAGTGGAAATTTAGGGTTGTATAGCGAAAATGGTGGCTCTTCATCTAATAAGTCCATGTGAGCCGCCCAATAGGCATCTAAGGTACCTACATCACGCCAATAGCCGCTAGTTGTCTCACCTGGTATGTCGTTTTGAGTAAAGTCGTAAGCGAATACATTACCCTTTGGGTAGAGCTTTGGAATGATGTCGTGGCCAAAATCATGCGTAGAATTGTCTTCTTTAGCATCATCGTAGAGTGATTCTAATAAGACTTTACGTTCAAATACGTAGTTGCCCATAGAGGCCAGTACATGGTCAGGGTCGCCAGGAATGGTTTTAGGGTTTACTTTAGGTTTTTCTTCAAAACCAATCATTCTCCCCTCTACGTCGACTTCGATGATACCAAATTGGTCGGCTTGCTCTTTAGGCACCTTAATGGCGGCTACAGTTAGGTCTGCTTCTTTACGGCGATGTTCATCTACCATTTGACGAACGTCCATCTTGTAGATGTGGTCGCTACCAAAAATACAAACGTGATCAGGCTCATTTATCTCAATAAATCGCGCATTTTGGTAAATGGCATCAGCGGTTCCGTCGTACCAGCGTTTACCCACTCGCATTTGAGCGGGAACCGCGTCAATAAAGCGGTCAGTAATGCCTGATAAGTGCCAAGCTTGGCGTAAATGGATATTTAGTGATTGCGATTTAAACTGAGTGAGAACATAAATTTTTAAAAAATCAGAGTTAACAAAGTTATTTAAGGCGAAGTCGATAAGCCGATAGCTCCCCCCAAAAGGAACCGCGGGTTTAGTGCGGCTATCTGTTAGCGGATAAAGGCGTGTGCCTTCTCCACCCGCGAGGATCATTGTAAGAATTCCAGCCATGGGACCTAGTACCTCTATTTAAATTTTAAGTTATGAAATCGTTTTCACGTAATCAGTCTAAGTTTCCAGATATTTGCTCTAATGTAAACAGCAGAATAGTCGTTTTAATAAATCCATAATGAAAATAGTGATTTTCTATATGCAACAACGCAAAATCTTGAATTTTTTGTTATCTAGCTTGCTTTCACAGCGAGAGAAGTGTTGCTTAATAATTGCTTCATACTGAAGAAAACTATTTGCCACTAACCATAATTCGCCGTTAGCGTTTAAATGCTGTTTTGCTTGAATAAGAAACGTTTCAGTTGTTTCATATTGCGTATCAATACCAGCATGGAATGGCGGGTTAGTAACGATAAAATCAAAGCGTTGACCCACCTCGCTTAATCCATCTGAAGCAAGTACTGTTCCATCTAGCGAGTTTGCTGCTAAAGTTGCTCGGCTGCTAGCTACAGCAAATGCACTAACATCGAGCAGCGTGATATCGATTTCATAACGAAGCGCCAAGCTTGCACCAATAACGCCCGCGCCGCACCCAAAGTCGAGCACCGAGCCTCGCATAGGCGGTAGTTGCTCAAGTAAAAGTTGGCTGCCGTCGTCTAGTTTCCCATGGTTAAATACGCCAGGCATAGATTTAACACTCAAGCTTTTATCGTCAGCGGGAATGGTGAACTCTGATTGCCATTGCTCGGCAACAAACGGAGGGGCCGCTTGGGTTAACTCTCCATGATAGAGCCCACAGCGGCGAGCACTATCAATTTTGTTCATCTTAACCCCAAATTCGGCAAGTAGTTTTTCACAACTCTTTACTCCGCCTCTATTCTCGCCAACCACAAAAATACTTGCGCCAATTTGCAGTTGCGGTAATAGCTGAGCAAATAGGTAGGCCGCTTCTTGTTTTGCTTTGGGCATAAACAACAGCAGGGCGTTGCTATCAGGGTTTATCACTGGGGTCGCTGAAAACTGACTAGTGAGCCTACGGTGTTGATTAGCTTGGTAGTAGCTGTATTGCCCATAGTGAGTACAGCATAGTTGTAAGGATTCAACCTGTTCTAATAGTGATAAAGGGTAGTTGTCGGCTAACTGACCTGCTACAACTAAGTGTTGTTGAGCAAATAAATTGTCATGACGGGCGAGTACTTGGCTGGTGGTATGTAGCGAGGTGTTCATAGTTAGGCTTTATCACGGTATTTAATGGTGGCAATAATAGGAAGTTTTCACAGAAAAGGCTATCTCATCGCAGTTACTATGGATTTATTTTTCAGGTTACTTGACTTTTAGTGCGTGCTAAGGAAACTAGCTAGTAAGATTTTCGTTGTTAAAGGACTGCACTGTGTTGCCACTTTCTTTAGAGTTAAAGAAGTATAAACGGCCCGAAATAAAAAACGGGTGGTTAATGGCTGGGTGTTATTAAAACGAAACAACATTTTTGAACCCGGCCACTGTGACCGGGTTTTTTTATTTTTGAAGTAAGTTGATGGAGCGGGCATGTTTAGAGGATCGATTGTAGCGCTAGTTACTCCCTTTACAGAAGGCGAGGTGGATTATGCGGCGATTCGCGAGTTAGTTGAATGGCATATTAATCAAGGGACTCACGGTATTGTACCAGTAGGTACGACTGGTGAAAGCCCCACTTTAAGCCATGACGAACATATCGCGGTGGTAAGAGCGGTAGTTGAACAAGCTAAGGGAAGAGTACCTGTTATCGCTGGCGCGGGGTCTAATAACCCGGTTGAAGCGATTGAATATACAAAGGCTGCTCAACAAGCTGGAGCCGACGCGACATTGCATGTGGCGGGTTATTATAACCGCCCAAATCAAGAAGGCCTTTACCAACACTTTAAGATGTTGCATGACGCGACCGATATTCCGATTGTTTTGTATAACATTCCACCTCGTGCGGTGGTGGATTTGAGCCCCGTGACCATCGCTAAGTTGGCTTTGTTACCCCGTATCGTCGGTGTGAAAGACGCTACCGGTGATTTATCACGACCGTTGTTTGAACGTCAATTAATCAGTGCTGACTTTTGTTGGTTAAGTGGTGAGGATGCAACCGCAGTCTCTTATAATTTGAGTGGTGGCCAAGGGTGTATTTCTGTCACCGCTAACGTTGCACCCAAGTTATGTTCGCAAATGCAACAAGCCACTTTAGATGGTGACTATGCGAAAGCGAGTGAGATTCAAGACAAGTTGATTCCTTTGCATCAGGCGATGTTTTTGGAGCCAAGCCCTGCCGGTGCTAAGTACGCCATGTCTTTGCTTAACAAATGTAAAGCCGAGTGCCGTTTACCCGTAACTGAGTTGTCTGACACCACCAAGAGCCGCATCCGCAAGGAAATGGAAACTCTTGAGTTGATATAGGCTTATCAAGCAACGTTAATTTAGGCTGAGCATGCTCAGCCTTTTTTGTGCCTGTTAAATAGCAAAACAATACGAGTAAGCGAAGTGAATAGCTTTGCTACACTCTATGTAAACACTGAAAAAGGACGTGGCGTGGCGGATGTAGATCTTGTGAGCTTTTTTCATAGTATTGTGGAAACGGATAGTGGTTATTGGTTGTTTCAGCCAAATGATGATCTCGTGACTGTACGTTACCCTTGGGTGGCCAATGAAACGGATAAAATGTCTTTAGAGCAATGGTTGCAGAAAATTGATATTCGGTGCCGGTCGGCTTTCCAGCAAGCGATGCATGCTAGCTTAAGCAATAACACGGCACTGGTTTGTCATTATTGCCATAGTGAAGATGAGTGGTTGCGCCTTCACGGTATGCCGGTTGAAATTCAGCAGCAACATTACTTGCTAGCCAGTGTATTACCCTTAACCATGCCGGTGATTAACGATGAGACTAAACTACGTGATCCGCAAAGTGGTTTGCTGTCTGCCCCTTTATTTCGTGAGTTGCTGATTCAAGCGATGCGTTTAAGCCAACGCAATCATGAACCCTTTGCCATTCTCACTTTGCATTACTCTAGCAATGACTCTTCGTTGGTGTGCGCTATTGTTGCCCAAGTTTTACAACAACAGTTGCGGCGTTCTGACAGTATCGCCCAATATAGTGATGGCGAGTTAATTGCTTTGTTATATGGGGCAAGCAGAGCCGCGGCCAACAGCGTGGCAGAAAAACTGACTTTACAGCTACAACAACAATTACAAGGCGTGTCTTTAGATAGTTTAAAAGTAGGGTGGGCCTACTATCCTGAGCATGGGGATAACGTAGATACTCTATTGGCTCATCGCTTAGATTCCGTAGAATTATTGTCGCCCTATTAATGTGTGGTTAAGCTTAAGCGTCGTCAGCGTTATCTGAGCGACGCTTAAGCTTAAGGCTTAACTTCCAGTTTTGGCATTGTGTGAGATGGTAGAGGTATTCTTTAGCATATTGAGATACAAATTATCTAGCTCCTCAGGGGTGACGACCAAACCGTTTGCATCACTAAATTCATTCACTATATTGCTTTCTGCAATGGTTTGGCTATCCATATAACTTGCCATGAAGTAATCACGCTTATCTGCTGATAATTCGCCATTAAGCAGGGCTAATTCAAGTCGGTCTACCGAACTAACTTGTAACTCTGAAGCGCTGCTTTGCAGTACCACTTGAGCAGCCTTAGGCTGGGCATAAATAGTTTGATAAAAAACGCGACTATCAGCATGAGACAGCAAACGTAGCTGGCTACGTTGCAAGGCAAAATGCTCGCTACTGAAGCTATTACCATTATCTAAGCAGTAGCTGGCCGCGGAGTACTCGCTAGAGCAATTGCTGCTTAAATTAACCGAATCGATGGATGCCAAATCAGGCAATTCAAGGCTTACAGCTGAGCTATCTGAGTCGATGGCCACAAAGCTGTCAAATTGCCATTGACTGTCTAATGTGCTTCCAGAAAAAAGCCCCACCCAGTGGCTGACTAAGCGGCTATTAGAGAAAATACTAAATTCGTCAACCTGCTCATATAAGGTTTGCCAGTGATAGCTATTGTTATTGTGGATGGCCAGTATTGCGCTACCGTCATCTAAACTAAGGTTAGATGCCGCTTGCCAATACATCGGTAGTAAGTCTTCACTAGTAAGCTCCACCGAGATGATATCGCCGCTATCTTCGGTATCATAAATATACTGTGGCTCAATAAACCCGTAATAGGCGAGGTCAGTATGCTGTTGATTTTCGCTAGCATAGAACGCCGTGACCAAGGTGTTTTTAGTGGCCGGTAAAGGTGAGCGTACAGGGACGTGTGCCGATATTTCACTGCCAGCGACTAACTCTGCCGAGTAACTGGTTTTATAGTAGCTAACACCGCTTAATTGCAATGCGCTTAAGGCCGCGGTGTCAGAGGTATCAACCGTTGTGCGGTAGTCTTTTCCTTTATAGCAATCACTGCCCGTTTGCGCACTACGCACACTAAACACCGAGTCGGATAATAAAGACTTTTCAACACTTAACATGTACACATCGGGTTGCCCGGTAAAGTCCCGGTCAAGTTCTTCTAAAGATACGTACCCTTCATCGGGTACTAAAGCACTATTAATGGTGACAATTCCCGTGCTGGGAACATCCGCGGCAGGGATGGTGTGTTCGTCAATGATAGTGCCATCAGCATTGTGAAATAGAATGTTGTAACCAGTATTCGCAACGGAGGCGGTCATCACTCGGCTGTCATCTGTCTCTGAGGTTCCATAGATAATACAGCCAGATTTCATCTCACTTTCTTTTTGCGTTTGTAACTGAATAATTTGCCACTTGTATTTTGGGGCACTGGGTGCTGATGAGTCACCACCACCGCCACATCCAGATAACAATAAAGTGGCTAAAAAAGTTGTAGAAATTGCCTTGTTCAAGAGTTAGTCCTTAAATCTATAAGTCAAAAAAATGCTGCATAAGGTCTTTTAGCAAATTTTGAACCCGATTAGTGGTTATTTGTAAATTAATAATTTATTTATGAGTTTTCTGCTGGTTTTTTGCGCTAAGTTGAGGGACTGGTGAAAAGAAGAGACTCAATGATTGATAGGCGTAAATGATCAGTGGGTTGTAGCGAAGGATGTTGGTGGAGGGGCGATGGCTAAACCAACGGGTTCTAGGTCCGATTTATTCTTGACTGTGGATAAGTGTTTAAGCTTTAGCTAACAGCTGTGGCCCGCGAGAACTTTTTTCATCCATATACTGAAAATACAAACGAATGTGAGTGGCCGCTTGATCAACACTTCTTCCCATCGCTTCGCGAATTTGCTTACGGTTAGCTTGCTTGGCATCGTCGCCATCACGCAATTGAGTTGCTGATTGGTTTGGCTGAACGTCATTACCGTTATACACCGCACTGCCTGGGCTAGACATTTGTCTACGCGCGGTATACTCGCTTAATGTTTGCCTAGGGGCGGTGTTTTCTATGCGGGTACGGGCGGCATAAGTAGACTCTAGCGAGGCCGCTTGTAAATTGTAATTAACTTGCATGATAAAGCCCCCTCTAAGCTTGAATAACAAGTATATCGGCCACTGTTACATGAGCTTTAGCCTTTCTCAGCTGCAGGCCAAGTAATGGGCTATATGACTATTGGCCGGGTAGTTCTGTAAGGTGTCTGTTTCAGCAAACTGCTGAGTTTTTCCTTGTTCGATAAAGGCTACACGCTTGGCAACTCTTGAGGCGTCTTGCCATTGGTGAGTGACCATTAACACCGCCAGCTGCCACTGTTCTGCTAACTGCTTAACTAACTCCAAGCACTCTAAACGCAGCATCGGATCGAGTGCGCTAAAAGGCTCGTCTAGTAATAAGATAGGTTGTTGCCTGACTAAGCAACGCGCTAATGCCGCTCGTTGTTGCTGACCACCTGACACTTGGTCTGGGCGTTTCTGAAGTAAATCGGCGATCCCCAAGCTGTCAGCCACTTCACTAATTTGCTGTTGTTGGTTTTTACTGGGTTTAAGGGAAGGGGCGATACCTAATGCAATATTTTGGGCAAGAGTAAGGTGGTGAAATAAATTGTGTTGCTGAAACAAACTGGTGACAGGGCGTTGAGCAATGGGTTGTTGTAATATGTTTTCCCCTTGCCAAATTAACTCGCCAGAAGTGGCGGGTACAAAACCAGCAATAAGCTCTAACAGCGTACTTTTACCACTACCACTCGCGCCTAAAAGGGCCACCACTTCTCCTGCCGCCACGTCTAACTGGTAATTAAACAGCTGTTGTTCACGCTGGCAGCTTAGTTGGTTTATCTTCAGCATGGGCTTCGTCCTATGGTACGATCGAGTAGATAGAAAATACTGGTGCATAACAGCAACATAATCAGTCCGGTTGCACTGGCTAGCGCATATTGATAAGTGCCCAATTGTTGATATAACAACAAGGGTAAAGTGACGACATCCACACTGCCTATCAAGGCGATGACACCCATATCCCCCAAAGATAATACCATCGATAAACCCAGGGCGAGACTCAGTGGTTTTCGCAGCAAGGGCCAAGCAATAAAACGTATTTGACTAGACATTGGCAATGCTAAGCTGAGGTTGAGTTTACGGTATTGCTTCACCAAGTCATTGAGCGCTGGTTTTAAACTACGAATAAAAAATGGCAGGCTCATCAAGGCATTGATTAGTGCGACTAGGGCTTGCGTATATTCAGCAATATCTGTTCGTCGAATTAGAAAGAAAAACAAGCCTGTAGTGATCACCATCGCTGGCGCAAGTAACATGACCGAGGCAAAGAGCTCTTGAATTCGATTGGTTTTACTGCGGCGCTGTTGGTTGAGGTTATGTGCGTAGTGGGCCAATAAGCAAAATCCCAACACCGTTACCCATAGTGTGCTTTGTAGGGCAATACTGAGTGACCAAGTAATACTGCTTTGCCATTGAGCCCAAGGCAGTTGGTGCCAATTGAGTGTAAATAGTGGGCTTAAAATCCCCAATGTTACTGATAGTATGAATAGATAATAGATGCTCAGAGCAACACGATAGAACATACAGAGGCCAGCAGAAGCGTTAATTTTTTCGATATAGGATTGCTTAAGGCGGGGCGCGTCTTCTTGTTCTCGGCCTAATAATAACCAACCTAAACTGGCGGCGATTATTAATTGCAACAGAGCACATTGCAAAGCAAATAAGGGGTCAAAGTCGTAGCGTAAAGCCTGATAAATTGCCACTTCTAAAGTGGTGCTACGAGGGCCACCGCCTAGCGCCAATACAATGGTGAAACTACCAAAGCAAAGTAAAAATACTAAGCCAAATAAACCCGCTAGACGAGAACGGAGTAGTGGCCACTCTACATTCCGCCAGCGCTGTAAATCACTGAAGCCTAGTTGTTTAGCTTGCCGCCAATAGCTGGCAGGAATATCGTTAAATTGCAGGTAGCAATAGCGGGCAATTAACGGCATGTTCAAGAAGCTATGTGCGATTAAAATCCCAGGTAATCCGTATATATTCCATGAAAATGGGCTTATCTGTTGCCAAAATCCATTTGAGCCAAAGCTGCCTACGCACCCTAGAACAACTAAAATAACCGGGCTAACAAAGCATAAATTGGCTATTCGTAATTGCCAGGCCAACGACTTGGGTTGCAAGTAAAACCACGCTCTAGCAATCAGCACCCCGCCTACGCACGCTAGCGCCGCAGACGCTAAGGCTTGCCAAAGACTAAAGCGTAAAACTCGCCATAAATAGGGGTCATTAAATGCTGCCCAGCTAAGCTGTTTAGCTTGTTCGGCTAAACCATAAAAAGCCACAGCCACAATCAAGGCGATTGTCGCTGTGGCGGCATAGCCTAATAGCGCTGCTAACTTGGGCATTATAAGTGGCTTATTGGCTTACTGCGTTCCGCCACTCTTTGGTCCATTGCTGACGTTGTTTACTGACTGTTTGATTGTCGATACTAAGAGGCTTTGGCATTATCAAGCTTGAAAATGCTTCAGGCAACTCTGCCTTTGGATTAACCGGTAGCATCCAATTGCTGGTGGCGATGATTTGTTGTGCTTCTTCACCAAGCAAAAACTGTAAAAATTGCTGAGATAATTCAACATTTTGACTGGTTGAGCTAATAGCCGCTACTTCTACTTGGCTCATATGCCCTTCGCTGAACTCAGCTGCTTGGTAGCGATTTTCTTGCTCTGCGACCATGTGATAGGCAGGGGAGGTGGTGTAGCTTAGTACTAAATCTGCTTCACCCTTTAAGAACATGCCGTAAGCTTCGCTCCAGCCTTTAGTCACTGTCACTGTTTTGGTTTTGAGCTTGTCCCACGCTTGAGTTGCTTGGTCACCGTATAAGGCTTTAATCCACAACATCAAGCCCTGACCTGGTGTGCTAGTTCGTGGATCCTGATACAAAATGGTGCCGTCAAAGTCGTTAATTAGCTCTTGCATAGAGCTTGGGGCTTTGGCTAATTTTTCAGTATTGTAGACAAAGGCGAAGTAGCCATAGTCAAACGGTACAAAGTTATTATCTTGCCAGTCAATGGCAAGCGGGGGCAGTGTTAATTGATGGGCTTGTACCGAACCAATAGCGTTGGCTTCAGGGATTAAGTTGGTATCTAAGCCTAGAATAATATCGGCTTTGTTGCGCTTACCTTCTAGTTTCAAGCGATTTAAAATAGCCACACCATCATCTAAACCTACCCACGAAATCGTGCAGTCACATTGGCGTTCAAAGGCTTTAGTTAGTGCTGGTCCAGGTCCCCAATCAGAAACAAAACTTTGGTAGGTATATACGGATAGTTCGGTTTTAGCTTGGCTATTAAAGCCTACTACACTCAATGCACAGCATGCTAGCCATAGCAGTTTTTTCATCTTACACTCCTTGATAATAATTTTTCTGTGACCACTTACGGAACTTAGTGTGCCGAGTTTTGCATTACCCGAACCAGTCTTAAGTTACCTAGAGTTACACCTTGGACCATTACTGAAAGCCGACCGTTTAAGCGGTGGCCACCAGCATTCTTGGTTACTTAAAACGCAAACCGAACTGTTAGTATTGCGTCTAAATCAGCATCAGCCTTGTTATGGCTTGGATTATCAACGCGAAAGAGAAGTATTACAACAGCTTAACTTAGTTCCTTGGGCGATCAAGTTACACCCATTGAGTAATAGTAGTCATTTTTTACTGTATTATTATCAACAAGGCGAGGTATTGAGCCTTAATCAATGGCGACAACCAGTGCTTTGGCAGCAGCTATTAATGATACTTCAGCAACTACCAAAAGCCGGTAAGGGCTTGCCACATTTTGATATGCTTGGTTACCTAACACAGTACGTTTGTGATGTGACAAACGCTCAAGCACAAGGCTGGCGACAGCGGGCCTTACGTTGGATAGAACAGCAAAATTGGCCAAGCGCTACGGCCTTTAATCATCATGACTTACACCTTGAAAATTTGCTCGTTACGCCCCAGCAAAAACTGTTGGTATTAGATTGGGAGTATGCGGCTACCTCTATGCTTGGCTGGGATGCAGCCAGCGTGTCGGTACGCTGTCCGGTGAGCATTGAGCAGCGCCAGCAATTGCTCGAGCTATCCGACCTAGGTCTTGAACAATTTGCATTATTAGAAAAAGGTGTGACATTGTTAGACTTGGCCTGGTATTGGCAATATCAGGCTGAACAGCCACTATTAATGCCGCGTTCTTTGGCTTGGTTAGAAAGTATCAAGGTATAGCGCGCATTCAAGTGTCAGCTTAAATGCGCTGCAGGCGGGCTTTATTCTTCTACTAGCACTTCGGCGCGCCAATTGCCTTCGCCGTTTTCACCTAAGGTTTCGGCTAAGTAAGGTAACACCTCTTGCATTTCTTTCATCAAGGTCCACGGTGGGTTGATAACAATCATGCCACTGGCAGTCATACCAAACTCATCGCTGTCGTGCTGAATACCTAATTCAAACAGTTGAATATTGGTCATGCCGCTACGGATTAAGGCTTTTTCGAGCTTATCGATGCGAAAGCGTTCAACGACCGGGTACCACAAGGCATAAGTACCAGAAGCAAAGCGTTTGTGAGACTCAACTAAAGTGCTTACCACGGTGCGATACTCGTCTTTCACTTCATAGGACGGATCAATTAATACTAAGCCTCGACGTTCTTTAGGGGGCATTAGTGCCACACAGCTTTGGTGGCCGTTTTCTTGGCGAATTTTACAGCGACGATCGCGTTGAAACAAACTACTTAAAGGCGCTTGCTCACTAGGGTGCAATTCGTGCAAAAATAGTCGGTCATCACGGCGCAGCATCATTTTAGCGATCCACGGTGAGCCCGGGTAATACTGGCGGGTTTTTTCTGGGTGCAGTTGGTTCACCAGTTTTAAATAGTTTTTTAGCAACTGCGGTAAATCTTCAGCGTCCCACAGTTTGCCAATGCCGTTTTCATACTCACTCTTTTTCTTAGCTTCAGGGCTATTTAAGCTATACGCACCGGCGCCTGCGTGAGTATCGATATAACAAAGAGGTTTATCTTTTTGAGTGAGATGAGTAAGAATTCGCTGTTGTACTAAATGCTTTAGTACGTCGGCAAAATTACCCGCGTGATAAGAGTGGCGATAGCTTAACAAAGTGTAGTCTCTGTATTGATAAGAAAGGGCATCAAACGAAAGCTGATGATAATGCGCTAGTCTAGGTACAGACTAGCGCAGATGCAAGTTTCTCACCCACTTTACTCGATTAGATGATTTGTGTGGGGATGCTGGGGCCGCTGTTTAGTAATATGGCCAGTTTAGCTAAGGCTTCATCTAATAAAAGGTTTGATTCCGCCTGGCCTAATGACAAACGAACAGCGTTAGGGCTCGCTTGGTTATCAACCACAAAGTGTTCAGCCGAGGCCACTTCTACGCCTTGCTGCCTAGCCGCTTCTACAAATTGGGCGCAGCGCCACCCAGAGGGGAGCTTCAACCAACAGTGTAAGCCGTCTGGTTGGTAGGTGTAATCTAAGCCCGCCATATGATGATGAAGCAACTGGGCCCGTTGGTTCACCCTGCGGCGCTGCTCGATAAGTGCTTGATCGGCATGGCCAGCTTGGATCCACTGAATGGCGATATCAACCAACAAGGGGCTAATATTCCACACACTTCCTCGAATCGCGCTGTTAAGTGCATCATTTAGGTGTTTTGGCGCGTGTAGATAAGCAAAACGTAAGCCCTTAAATGCTCCTTTAGAAAAACTATTTAGATAGATGACTTGCTCGGGAGCAATCTCAACCATTGACCTGGGGCGCTGATCTGGCAGTAAACCACATACGTCATCCTCAATAATGATCACTTGGTGTTGCTGACAAATCTCGATAATTTCTAGGCGCCGCTGCTCAGACATAATTGCGGTAGTGGGGTTTTGCAAAGTCGGGGTGAGGTAGAGGGCTTTGGGGTGAAACTTTTCAATATGATGCAACAGGTCGATTGGGCAGATCCCCTGTTGGTCTAGCTTCAGGCCCTTTAATTCAATCTTAAGCTGTTTGGCCAAGGTAATCAGACCGGGGTAACACAAAGATTCGCAAAGAACGCGCTCACCGACTAAATCCATAGCAATTAGACATAGGTGTAGGCCATGTTGTGCCCCATAGGAAAAAAACAACTGTTCAGGCTTAAAGTGAAAACCTTGTTGATTCGTCCAACTACACATCGCTTGGCGTTGGCTGATGATGTTTTGACTGAAGTCGTTATCTAGCAAGTCATCCAACTGTTCACCTGCTTGGCTATAGCCTTGCAGTAACTGACTTAAGTGCTGAGCCCTAGCTTGGGTAAACGCCGTATTTTGCCATAAGCCTATGTTTTGGTTATCCCCTTTTAGGCTTCCCCATTGCTGTTGGTAGTCAGGCATTTTTTTTACATAGCTTCCGCTACCGGTTCTAGATTCAATTAAGCCTTGCTGCTCGGCTTGGGTATAAGCTCGGCTTATGGTGCCCACGGTGACTTCAAGCCACTCGGCTAAATGCCGTTGAGGAGGCAGTTTTTCTCCGGGTAGCAGAGAGCTACTGGCGACTAACTCTCTTAGCTGCTCAACAATTTGAGCGGCTTTATTTCCTTCTTTATTCAACTTGTTCCAAATTGTCATCATGACAATAAACCTTTTGACGCCGTTGTAAGGCTATATTAGCGTGTAACTTAGATGTTTGGCAGTGTTTTTAACAGTTTTTACTATATTGTATCGATACAATTTTGGAGGGGATATGGATATTGCTTTGTTTTCATCAATGATTATATTTGCAGTGGTTATGGCTGGAACGCCAGGGCCAAATAATATGCTACTGACTTTTTCTGGCGCCAATTTTGGCTTTAAGCGCACTTTGCCGCAAATGGCGGGAATTCCGGTTGGCATTGCTTCGATGATCTTGCTGATGGCTTTAGGTTTAAACTGGGTATTTCAGCATTACCCGCTATTGCAGTGGGGGCTGAAAATTTTAGGTAGTGCTTATTTATTGTACTTGGCCTACCGTATATTAGGCCAATCTACATTGGCGAAGCAAAGCATGGCGAAACCTCTCAGCTTTTTAGAATCATTGGGCTTCCAGTATTTAAACCCCAAAGCATGGATGATGACTTCATCGGCAGTGGCTAGTTTTGCTATCCCCGGTGAACACTATTGGCCATCTATCGCAGGCTTGGTATTGTCATTTTTTCTCGTCAATCCGGTGACCGCGACGGTTTGGGTTAGTTTTGGTAAGTTTATCGCCCGCTGGTTAAGCTCTCCGGTCGCTAGGCAAAACTTTAACATAACTATGTCATGCCTCACCGCTGGTTGTGTGCTACTGCTATGGCTGTAATGGTATAAAATGGCTATTCTGACAAATTTAGTTACATGGTAGGTTTTACAGGCAGTTAAATTGACTAAAAGATGCCAAATACATTGGGTTAACTAATTATCAAAAAAAGGTAAATTAAAGAAAAGTATAGCTTTATTTTTGAAAGTGGTTGTTTTTATAAGTTTCAATCCAACTTTCTTTGATTTTATTAGCCTCTACGTTTTTAGCGTAAAGCTTCGGTAACACCGTAGCAGAATTATTTGTTATCAAATTGTTGATTTTAAAGCCAAGTATCCCGAGAATTCGTTTGTTTATCAATTAATGACATGGATGTGTTAATGCGAAGTATTGTTGGTATCACCTTGCTTTTATCATTGTTAGCTTGTGGTGGTGGCTCGGAATCAGTCTCGGACGAACCTCAAAACCCTAATGTGGATATTGAGTTGAGCCAAACTGCCCGTAAGGGCCAGCCCGTAACATTAAAAGCAAAAGCTTCTGGTGTGGGTACTATTAGTAAAGTGGAGTGGCGCCAAGTTGCAGGGCCAAGTATCAGCTTTAATCAAAGCGATAGCCTAGAGTTGGAAATAACCCCCGCCAGTAATAACGCTCTGGATGCTGATACCTATACTTTTGAAGTCGCCATTACTAATGAGCAAGACAACGTTACTCGCCAGCAATTGAGCTTTGAAGTGAAACAAGCAATGAGCTCAGCCCAAGCAGCCCGCTTGCTGCATCAAGCTACGCTAGGCCCTAAAGGCATTGAGATAGAACAAGCAATCGGTATTAGTGAGCAAGAATGGTTAGACGAGCAAATGCAATTGCCGATTACTTTTCATTCGCCGTTGGTAAAAAACTACCCCGATAGAGAGGAGCCTAATCAAATCAATCGAGTGGACGCTTGGTGGAAGGCATCACTCAATGCGCCTGATCAGTTGCGTCAACGGGTGGCTTTTGCCTTAAGCGAAATTTTGGTGGTATCAGATAGTAATAATGCGTTGCGTGGTGAACCAGAAGGTATGGCTCATTACCAAGATATTTTACTCGAGCACGCTTTTGGTAACTACCGAGAGTTACTAGAAGAAGTCACCTTATCGCCAGTCATGGGGACTTACTTAAGTCACTTAGGCAACGAAAAAGCCGATGAAGAGTTAAACATTCGCCCTGATGAAAACTACGCGCGTGAAGTGATGCAGTTATTCACTATTGGTTTAGCGGAATTAAATCTTGATGGCAGCCCCAAGCGCGATGGCGAAGGCAATACGATTGCCACTTACGGTCAACCACAAATTGAAGGCTTTGCTAGAGTATTTACCGGCTGGACATTTGGCGCGAGCGCCCGCTGGAACCGACCTAGCCGTAACTATACGATTCCGATGGAAGCCTACCCCGATTACCACTCGCAAAAAGACAAAACCTTATTAAGTGGAGAAGTCATCGCCGGCGGACAAAGCCCAGAAGACGATATGCAAGCAGCGTTAGATAATTTATTTAACCACCCTAACGTGGGGCCATTTATTGGTAAACAGCTTATCCAACGTTTAATTACCTCTAACCCTACGCCGCAATACGTGGCGCGTGTAGCCAGTGTATTTAACAACAATGGCCATGGTGTTCGCGGTGATTTGGCGGCAGTAGTTCGCGCTATTTTGTTAGACGACGAAGCCCGCCAAAACTCAGGGGTAATAAGCTACTACGGTAAAGTGCGAGAGCCTTTATTACGCACTGTTCAATTTTGGCGTGAGTTAGATGCGGCTAGCCCTAGTGGTTGGTATTTCACTTGGTCGTTAAACGACAGCCATGGCCAAAGCCCTTTAGGTTCGCCATCGGTTTTTAACTTTTTTAGACCCGATTACCAGCCTGCTGATTTATTGGATTTGGACATCGTGGCACCAGAGTTACAAATTGCCAACGATGCCGCGTTAATTGGTCAGTTTAATAATCAATACGGTAATTTTCTATGGAATATTAAAGAAGAAGTGTCTGATCCTAGTGACAATCGTATTTTGTTAAGTATGCAGGCGCACGCTAACATTCTTGAGTTACAAGGTTTAGAAGCCTTGCTCGATTACTACAATACTGTGTTTTATAGCGGGGCGATGAGTACTTCTCAACGACAAACGTTGCGCGAAGTACAAGATATATGGTCGTCATGGGGGATTAATCATCAAGTCGCATTTTTGTTATTTACCGTGTCGGTTTCTCCCGACTATGTTATTCAGCTTTAGGAGCCTGAGATGAATTATAAAAACAGGCGAGAGTTTCTGTCGCTGTGCCTAAAAGGCGGCGTGTCAATGGCGGCATTAACTAGCATGCAGCTAAAAGCGATGACCGGTATGGCGGCGCCAGCGGCGAGTACAGGTGACTTTAAAGCCTTAGTATGCATTTTCTTAAAGGGGGGCAACGATTCGTTTAACATGCTGATCCCTCAGCAAGGTGACCCTTTATCAGCGTATTTAAATAGCCGGCAGAATTTAGCGGTCTCCGATGCTATAAGTATTGACCCAACTACAGCAGTAGCTGGTGGGGTAGGCTTACACCCAGCTTTGGCTCCTATAGCCCCGCTTTTTACTAATCAAAACTTGGCTGTGGTATCGGGGGTGGGGAGTTTGCTTGCTCCTATTACCTTGGAGCAATACAAGCAAAAGAGCGCGGCTATTCCCAATAATTTGTTTTCCCACAACGATCAGCAAGCCACATGGATGCAAGGGCGTGAAAAAGAAAGCCTAAATTATGGTTGGGGTGGGCGCATATTAGAACTACTTAACCAGCATGATACTTTTGGTTCTAACATCTCTTTGTCGGGCAATAATCTTTGGCAAACAGGGCCTAACTCGGTGCCATTTGCTATGAATAAATCGGGTATTACTCGAGTCAGTGCTTACAACAGTACTTCGCAGCGAACCCAGGCGTTTAGGCAACAGTTAGAACAAATGTTTAGTGAAGCAAGTCATCCTTTGGCAAAAAGCTACAGTGACAAATTGGCTTCATCGGTGGGTAATACCGAGCAGCTTAACCAAGCCTTAGCGGGGGCCAATGAGTTTACCGATGTGTTTAGTGACACAGAGTTATCTAGTCAGTTACAAGCTGTAGCAAAAACCTTGTCGGTACAATCTCAGTTTGGGGTAGGGCGTCAGGTATTTTTTGTCGGCATGGGCGGCTTTGATACCCACGATGATCAAAATGTTAATCATCCAGCCTTGTTGCAGCAGCTATCGCAAGCGATGGCAGAGTTTGATGGTGCTATGACAACCTTAGGCTTATCTAACCAAGTGACTACCTTCACTATGTCTGATTTTGGCCGAACCTTAAGCTCGAATGGTGACGGTACCGACCATGGGTGGGCGGGCAACCAGCTAGTGATGGGCGGCGCAGTAAACGGTGGTGAGATATATGGTTCGGTTATCGAACAAGCGCTGGATAGCGCCTATGATGTTGGCGGTGGCCGGATGATACCGCAAGTGGCCAACGAGCAATACTTTGCTAGCTTAGCCAGTTGGTTTGGCCTAAGTGATAACGAAATTTTGGAGCTATTTCCAAGCCTGAGTAACTTTAACCAAACCCATTTATCAATGTTTAGTTAACTTGTTTCTCTACTCGTAATAAAAAGGGCCAGCAATATGCTGGCCCTGTTTAGTTATCAGTAATCAGCTTATGCCTCTGTCGCTTTTTCTTCTTGGGGTAATACCAAGTTAAGAATAATCGCTATAATGCCGCATAAACCAACACCTGTTAAGGTGTGCTCCCCTGAGCCAACAACCATATCTCCAATCCCAAATACTAGGGTGACTGAAACTATCACTAGGTTGCGTGGAATAGATAGGTCTACTTGCTTGCTAATCAGGGTGTTTAAACCAATGGCTGCAATAGCACCAAATAACAAACACATAATACCGCCCATTACCGGTACTGGAATAGACAATAGTAAGGCACCTGTTTTACCTACAAAGGCTAGGCCAATAGCAAATACCGCTGCCCAAGTCATAATCACAGGATTGTAAGTTTTCAATAAACTTACCGCGCCGGTTACTTCGCCATAACTCACTACGGGTGGTGCGCCAAAGCTGGCGGCGGTAATGGTGGCTAAGCCATCACCTAATAACGAGCGATGAATGCCCGGATTCTCTACAAAGTTTTT
This sequence comes from Agarivorans sp. MS3-6, assembly GCF_054112545.1. Lineage (NCBI taxonomy): Bacteria > Pseudomonadati > Pseudomonadota > Gammaproteobacteria > Alteromonadales > Alteromonadaceae > Agarivorans > Agarivorans sp. MS3-6. Next base: position 3,477,098 of record NZ_CM134202.1, read on the forward strand.
ACCGGTAACGTTAGAGATAGCCAAAATATCACCAAAGTGTTCAATGGTAACAATCAAGCCGATAGGGGCAATAAACAAAATGGCTTGCCAATTAAACTCTGGCGTCACAAATTCAGGAATAGTAAACCAAGCGGCACTGGCTACCGAGCTAAAATCAACTAAACCAAAGAATAGGCTCAAAATGTAACCCACAGCCACACCGCTAATAATCGGCATTAATTTCAACATGCCTTTAGCAAAAATAGACACCACAATAGTGGTGAATAGTGAGGCTAAGGATATTAGCAAGGCTACATCTTGTTCTACTAATACTGCCGAGCCATCACCGGTTTTACCCAAGGCCATGTTTACGGCAACGTCTGCTAAACCTAAGCCAATTACCATAATAACGGGACCAACCACCACCGGCGGTAAAAAACGCTCAATCACTTTAACACCGCGCACCTTAACTATTGCACTGATTATGATGAACATAACACCTGCAGCCATCAAACCACTGAGTGTGGCAGGTAGGCCAAATTGTTGAATACCTAATATAATTGGGCCAATAAATGCAAATGAACTACCTAAAAAAATGGGGATTTGGCGACGGGTACAAAATTGAAAAATTAGCGTACCAATACCTGCACCAAGCAAAGCGAGGTTTGGACTAATCCCTGTAAGTAGTGGAACTAAAGTAGTAGCACCAAATGCAACAAGTAGCATTTGTGCCCCCAGTAGAGGGGTATTCATTGGTTTCTCTCCCTGAATAAAAAAATTTCTTTAGTGTACGCTTAAGCGTGATTCAAAAAAATGATCAAGATAGTTACTCTGTGAAAAACTCAGTGTTTTAATAGAGTTGTGTGAAATCTTGGACTTGGCTAGCAGTTTGGTTCAAAGTAATACAAAAACCTAGGAGCGCATGTGGCCAAAGCAAATAAATCTCAAATATCAAATGAAACTGTCGCAACCGCTGACAGTATCGCCAAAGCAACCCAGCGACCCGGACAAAGCAAAGAGCAAACGAAGCTTATTTCTGCGGGTATTCAAAAAGGGATTGAGCAATACAAAAAACAGCATAAAGCGAAGATGCGAGAAGCTGACAAACAACGTAAAAAACAATCTAAGGTGGCTGTTAGTGTGCCGCATGAGCCTCAAACAACATCGCTTGAGTCGCCTCAGCGTCAATGGCTACCATGGGCGTTACTGGGTTTATCTTGGTTGGGTTTTATTGGCTATATTTATGTGAATGCCAGTTAATAGGAGATATGAATGCGAGGCCAACAGGTATTAATCCGCCCTTATTTGCCTGAAGACGCAGCTGCGCATGCTCAGGCTGTACGTGAAACCGCAGAAAATGGACAGCGTTGGCTAGAGTGGATGGAAGAAGATTATCCAGAAGATGAGAGCCGTTCTTGGTTAGCCTTGAGCCAAGCGGCTATTGCTAAGAACATCGCTTTTGACATGGGCATTTTTGCCAACCAGGGCGGGGCGTTCTTGGGGGCCATTGCGATAAACCGAATTGAGTGGAATTATCGCTCGGCCAATCTTGGTTATTGGGTTAGAGAAAGCGCCAGTGGAGCAGGTATTGCTACTGAAGCGGTAAGCTTGATGGCCGATTATGCCTTTAATGCCTTGCAGTTAAATCGGTTAGAAATGGTGATTGCTGAGCACAATTTTGCAAGCCGTAGGGTGGCAGACAAAGCCAATGCCCAGTTTGAAGGTCTAGCAAGAGCGAGAGTCGTCGAATATGGTAAACCAGTGCATGCAGCTATTTATTCGCTAATACCTAGCGACTTATAAATTCTGTGTTATTTAGCTCTAATAATAGCCGTCCAACGAGACCACCTTTCGCCGGCAAAACTCGCCTAAGTGGTGTTGCTACTTTTTAGATTAATACGACTACGTTGATTGATAAACTTGAGCATCGACTTACCCAGTAACCATGGTAAGTCTTGGTTTACTGCTTGATAACCTAAATGGTTGGCGACATGATTGGTAAATTGGCTCCAACCTACATTGGCTAGTCGCCATGCAATACTTTTTTGCCTAGAAGCATCAATGAACAAGTGAACAATAGCACTAAAACGAGGTGACTCTAGGCTATCTAACCAAGAAAGGCGCAAGCTCTCGCGGGAGCTTAGATCTAAGTGCTGTATAAAATTTTCAGTTAACCTAAGATTCACAGCAGAAGTAATCGCTTGTAAGTTAGGAAAACAACTCGCTAATTGTTGATCGCTGATTTGGCAGTGAATCGCAATATTTTTCATTTCGATTTGCTGCCAATCACCCTCCAATAAAAACGCCAATACTTGGTCAAGTATTGTTTCTTTAAGCTGCTGTTCCGAGACGACACTTAAGTGGGACATTTTTCGCTTCCTGCGATAGAGCGGAAGCGTTGTCGCATCACTCTAAGCTAATAAAAAACGCTCTGGATAATCACTTATCACCATATCTAACCATGGCATCAAGGTGGTTATTTCTGAGGGCTCATTTACAGTGTATGTAGACAAACGATAACCCGCCAGTTTGATTTCTCTAGCTTGTAATACACTTAGCTTCTTATAATCGCAATGACAAGCAACGGCATCGATATCTTTCAACTGTTGTAACCAGTGTTCTGGAATGTCTGTATAGAGTTGCGCAAGGTCTATTTCTGGTGCTTGGTGATGCAAAAATAGCAATACTTGATGATCAAAGCTTGATATCAGTAAATTGTTAAGCGGAAAGCTGCAATGCGCCAGTTCAGCTAACACCGCCTCAACTAACTGCTGACGAGGTTGCTGGTGGTACTTTAACTCTAGATTTAGCTTTAAGCCGAGTCTTTTAGCGTGCAATAGATACTCGCGTAAACTAGGAATGTTTTGACCGCTAAACGACGGTGCAAACCATGCGCCTGCATCTAAGGTCTGTAACTGAGACAAGGTGTATTCGGTCGCTTTTCCACTGCCATTAGTGCAGCGCTCCAAGCTCTCGTCATGAAAAACAATCGCTTGATGGTCTTTACTTAGAAAAACATCAAACTCTACCCACTCCAAACCTAACTCAGCCGCTTTATCTAAGCCAGCCAGGGTGTTTTCGGGAGTGCTACCGGTTACGCCCCGGTGCCCTGCAATTATTGCCATGCTGATTCCTCTTCGTGCTCAGGCGCATGCCTTGTGCTAAGTTGATTTTAGCTTCGTAGCTTAATTGCAGTGTAATACAGTTTTATGACTCCTCCAATAAACTTGCTCCACAGTGTTTACAGTAGTCAGCATCGTGGTCGTGACCGGCTCTCTCACAATGCAAGCAGCGGTTGGCTTGTTGCTCTCTGCGCATCTCATTCGCTAGTTCGGCACCAACAATGCCCGTAGGGACGGTAATAATTGAAAAACCAGTAATCATTACCAAGGCTGCCAGTGCTTGGCCGAGCGGCGTTACGGGAGAAATGTCGCCATATCCCACCGTTGTGATGGTGACAATTGCCCAGTAAATACTTTTAGGAATACTGGTAAAGCCATTTTCAGGGCCTTCAATGGCGTACATGAGAGCGCCATAAATGGTGGTGGTTAAGCAAATACAGAATAAGAATACTAAGATCTTGCGTCTAGCCAGCATTAAGGCGCGCAGAAGTACATTGGCTTCGCTCATATACCGGACTAGTTTTAATACCCGTAAAATTCTTAGTATTCGTAGCAATCGAAATAGCAGCATCACTTGAGCTGGAGGGTAGATTAGCGCTAAGTAAGTGGGCAAAATAGCCAGTAAATCAACGACCCCATAAAAACTCTTTGCGTACTCTTTAGGGCTGGGAGAGCAGTACAACCTAGCTATGTATTCAAGGGTGAAGAACACCGTAAACACCACTTCAATCGTAATAAACCAAAAGTGATACTGCTGTTCTAAGGAGCCAACGGAGTTCAATATCACCACCAGTACACTGGTTAAAATGGCCACAATTAGCATTAAGTCGAAACGTTTCCCCGCGCTACTATTGTAACCAAATATGATTTCGTAAAGCTTTTTTTGCATGGGGCTTTGAGTGGGTTTTTCGCTAGACACTGGCTCGTCCTTGAGAGGGGGATAGCCTTAGTATATCGAGTTTATTTGAAATTGGCAGCGAGCAGTTTCGGATTACATGTCTACTAAATCGAAGGTTAGTGGCGAAAAATTGAGGTTTTTGTTCTAATTATTTGTTGGTAAATTCATCTCATCAAAATCAATAGTCATTAAATGGGATGTCATTCTTATGAGTACAGTATTAACGCTTAAGTCGAGCATATTGGGAGAATATTCCAGTTCATCTGCTTTAATCGATCAGTTATCAGAGCGCTATTTGCAGCAGGGTGCCAAGCTTATTGCTCGCGATTTAGCCGCTGAAGCTTTACCCGTGTTAACCGGAGAAATTGCCACAGCATTACGCGGTGGTGACCATTTAAACCAAGCCCAGCAGCAAGCACTTAGCTTGTCGAACCTTTTGGTCGAAGAGTTGCAAGCCGCTGATGTGTTGGTGCTTGCAGCACCCATGTATAACTTTTCCATTCCTACTCAGCTTAAAAACTGGTTAGATTTAGTGGCCCGTGCTGGTCTCACATTTAAATATACAGAACAAGGTCCGGTCGGCTTGGTCAATAATACCAAAGCGATTATTGTGACTACTCGCGGTGGTGTGCATAAAGATGCGGTTAGCGACACTCAAATTCCTCATCTAAAACTAGTTTTGGGATTTTTGGGCATTAGCGACGTTGAGGTGGTGTATGCAGAAGCTTTAAACATGGGGGAGCAGCAAGCTAAGCAACAGATGCAAGCCGCTAAAGAGCAATTAGCTGCCTTAGTTTAGCTGTCAGCTAATCTACAATTCTCTAGTACAAAATCTTTGAAACGTTGATTGGCGCGCGACATGTAAGCATCGCGTCGCCAAGCTAGCCCTAGTTCAAGAAAGAAGGGGGGATTAAAACTTAAAGAGTGCAACGCGTCTCCGGGCTGTACCACCATGCTAAGCAGTGTTGTGATGCCAAAATCTCTGGCGACAATTGATTTGATCAGTGGGATCAGGTTGGTTTGAAAAGACACTTGAGGGACTTGCTGTTGCTCGCGGCTAATTTGTTCAATCACCTTGTGATGGAAATACCCTTCGCGAAATAACACCAGCTCGTGATCCAAAAACTCTTTGTGGCTGATACTGGATTGTTTACTAAGTGGATTATCTTGGCTGCAACAGGCTAATAATTCGCCTTTATAGATAGGCTCACAATGCAATTCTGCGGGGACATCTTGAGTCACAACGATGCCTAAATCTAACTCCCCGCTCAGAAGTTTTTTTCTGACTAGTTCTGTGCCCGCATCCACTACTGACAAGTTAAGTTGTGGGTATTGGCTTTTAAAGCCCATCAATAAGGGAGGGAAAAAGTATGAGCCCATCATGCTTGGAATACCAATCGTGACCGTACCACTGTCTAAGCCTTTAAGTGACTGCATCGCCTGCTCAGCATCTTCGGCTTGCTTAAGGAGTTGAACAGCGTGTTGGTATAACACCTTGCCTTCGGCACTTACAATGATCTTACGTTCGTTACGCTGCAGTAATTGCATCGCCAATTGTTGCTCTAGTTTTTTTATGGTGGCGCTGATCGCTGGCTGAGCAATACCGAGGTGTTTAGCAGCCGCCGTAAAGCTGCCCAGTTGTACTACGCTAACAAACTGCCGTAACTGTCGAAGTTCCATCTCACTACTATTCATAAACAAAAGTTATGGTTACGATAATACTAATATATTTTATTTATTGGTAGTGTCGGCATAGCATGAGTACATCAAAGCTTAACGAGCGCCATAATGAAGTATCCGCAAAACAGTAAAGGTTTTTGGAAAGTTACCGCTGCCGTATCGGCAGCCTCTTTGGTGACATTTTTTAACCTCTATTTGGTTCAACCCTTGTTACCGATATTCGCCACTAAGTATCAAATATCGGCATTAGCCGCTAGCAGCGTCTTATCGGCTGCCATGTTAGGCATGGCGCTTGGCTTGTTGTTGTTGGCGTCATTATCTGATGCGATAGGCAGGCGTAAAATTTTGCTGAGTTCTATCATATTGGTGCCTTGTATTAGTTTAATTATCGGCTTAGCTCAGCCCGAGTCTTTTCACTATATTGTGGCCTTACGCTTTTTTCAGGGCCTTTTTTTAGCGGGCGTACCGGCTGTCGCTATTGCTTATTTAGCGGAGCAGTTAAATGCTAATGCCTTAATAAAATCAGTAGGCATTTTTATCGCTGCGAACTCCTTAGGAGGAATTGGTGGCCGTTTACTCGGAGGGTGGAGCGCTGATCTATTGGGGTCTTGGCAAATGGCCTTTGTATTAGTCGCAATGTTAAGTTTATTGATGGGTATTGCGGTGTGTTTTTTGTTACCCGCTGAAGCGCCTAAAGCCATTAGCCCTTGGCGTTTGCTGCACAGTTTAAGTCACTATAAACAGCATTTAGCTAATTCGCAGTTAGTCTGTGCTTACTTAGTGGGGGGCGTGGGTTTTGGCGTGTTTATCAATCAGTTTTCGTACCTGACTTTTATTTTGGCCGACGCGCCATACTCACTTCCTGCCAGCATAACCTCATTACTATTTTTAAGTTATTTAGGCGGTACTTTTACGGCATCTTCGGCGGGGCGTATTGCCCAACGCTACGGCGGTAAAAGCTGTATTTTGATCGGTTTGATGGTGATGGTTGCCGCCAGTGTTTTAAGCTTAAGTGGTCAACTTTGGGTGTTGCTACTGGCTATGGTGATTTCATCAATGGGGTTCTTCTTTAGCCATGCCCAAGCTAGCGCATGGGTAAACCAACATGCAACTAACGCTAAGGCAAGTGCTTCGGCCTTATATACCATTAGTTACTATGTCGGCGCCGCCAGCGGTGGGGCATTAATGCAGCCGTTCTATAGTGCTTGGGGCTGGGCGGGAATCGTCGCGTTTAGCGTAGCCGCCTTGTTAGTGGTTGCTTGTGGCGCATGGGTCTTTCTTAAACCTAACAATCGCGCCAATCAAACCGCTAAATGGGGGCACATTAATCCGCGCTAGCAAAAGAGGTATATGTAGATACTTTTTAAACAGCCTTAACTTTTTTGCCAAGTTTGAAAAGGCGCCGCCTCGGGCTGCGCCTTTATCTAGGCTGTTAGCCTCTAAGGTTTGCTAGCAATAATGCTGTAAACCAAAGGCGATGGATAATGCTCGTGCTCATAAACAAATTCACCAGACTTACGCTCTTTTAGATCTTCAAAGCAGTTGTAAGGGCTGTAATCGTATTCATCTAATTGTTCTAGATGTAATCCGGCTTTAATTAAGGCATTAACCACATCAGAGACGGGGTGTCCCCAAGTGAGCATGGGGCTTACTTCACCATCGTCGTTTTCGGTATAGGTACCTTCTTCGTCTAAATCGGCTTCTTCGCGGTGAAAATAACCATAGCCGCTTATTAAATCATGCACCGGGTGAAACTCGGCTAAACAGAGTTTACCGCCCGCTTTCAAACTGGCGGCGACCACTTGTGCCCAGCGGTTAATATCTGGCAACCAACATAGAGCACCATAAGAGGTAAATACCCAATCATGAATGGCTTGGGTATTCTCACCAAAATGATAAACATCGTCACAGATAAACTCTGCATTTAGCCCGGTTTTTTTAGCGAGTTCTTTGGCTTGTCTGATCGCTTCACTGGATAAATCTACCGCGGTAACCTCTGCGCCTAAACGAGCCCAAGACAGGCTGTCTAAACCAAAATGGCATTGTAAGTGTAAAAGTTTTTTACCTTTTACATCTCCCATTAATTCAAGCTCAATGGGCTTCAATGAGCTTGCGCCAGTTAAGAAGCTGGCAACATCATAAAATTCAGAATCTACATGTAGCTCGGTGCGTTTATCCCAAGCGGCTTTATTTAAGGCTAAATAATCCATCTGATTGACTTCTTTGGTATTTGATAGGGCGCAGTTTACGTGACTTTATCGTTGAGGTTGAAGTCTAATAAACTGTCTTGTTGTTTTAACAGCATATCTTGTAAAGCGATTATACCCAAACAGACACCGGTAGGCCCTGTTACTGCAATGGCGGTATAGGGGTTGCTGACAAATATTTTAAATAGCTGGTCAAACGGTGTGTCTAAATTTACTTGGGTATGATCTTTTTGCATAACTTGGTGTACGCGTTTGTTGAGTGTGACTAAATCTCTATTTTGCTCCCCTTTAGTATTTAAATAGGGGCTAATGGCTGCGTTCACATCTTTAAGGTGCAATACTCCTAAGCAACGGCTATTTTCTATCACTAATAAATACCTAGATAAGTATTGCTCGAACAAATCTAAGGTTTCTTTTAATTGTGCGTCAGGGCCAATTTTAGGAATATCTCGACGCATAACCATCTGTGCGTCAACCACCTTTTCTACATGGATACATTGACCCAATTGGAGATACTTTCTATCTCTCGAGTTTGCCAAGGTATCTGCCAGACTAATAGGTTTACTAAACAAATAACCTTGAAGCATGTCAACTTTAAGTTTAGATAATAACTGCAATTCTTTTTCTGTTTCTACCCCCTCTGCGATCACTTTACCGCCCATTTTATGGGTGAGTTTACACAGCATGTCAATCATTGAGTATTCGTTGGACTCTTCGCTTAAACCCGATACAAATGAACGATCTATTTTTACAATATTAACCGGTATTTGCCGTAGATAAGAGAAGGAAGAAAAGCCGGTACCGAAATCATCTAGCGCGATAGCAATGTTATGGGCTTTAAGCTTATCTAACCATTTAGAGTGGTAATAAGAATCGTCAAAATAAGCAGATTCGGTCAGTTCAAGGGTGATTAAGCTGAGGTCTGTATCGCTATCTTCAAAGATGTTTAAGGTGTCTTCCAAACAACAATGAGATAAGCGGTCATTTGCCACTGAGCGATTAATCGACATGCCCAGCTTGGCGCTGCGATAGTGTTTTTGCAGGATCGGTAAATCGTTCAAGGCTTGCCGCGTGACGGCAGCATCTATTTTGTCTATCCAATTATATTCTTCGGCAATCTCGATAAGCTCTTGCACACTGTAGGGAATGTCAGTATCAAGTTTTATTCTAAATAGCGCTTCAAATTTTACGATGCTTAAGCTGGGCAGTGCCACGATCGGTTGATAATAGACTTCTACTTTGTTGGCATTTAGCGCTTTGTTGAGCTCTGTGGCCAAAATAGATTTACGGCTAAAACGTTTGGAAAGCCTTCGGTCAAAGTAATACAGGGTCGACTCATTGCCTTGAGCATTGGCGATAAGAGCTTGGCTAGCATGGCTAAGCAATTGGGCTGGCGAAGAAGCATCAATTTGCAAAACAGAAGCGCCCGCATGGATGGTTGCAGACAAGCCGATATCTTCGTAACTGTTTTCACCCTCTAATGCCGCTATCGCTTGCTTTAAGGTGAGCTCAACATGCTCCATTTTTTTCGGCACCACCCAATAAGCCGCAAACATCTTTGGGTTCAAAATGCCTAAGTGACCGTGCGTGTTTAGCTGATGGAAACGCTGAGCCGTTAGCCATTGTTGTGTCATAACGCTGGTTTGTTGAGCTAGAGTCAGGCTAAACACTAAGCAAATGATGGTATCTTTATTGTTTAGCGCTTTGTAAGCCGTGGAGAGTTGATTGGTAAATGCCTGTTTATCCGGTACATGAACCTTGGTGGTACTGTCGGGATTATCTTCATCCCACAAATCAGCGCCGGTCTCTAAACGATGGCTAGATGAAACATAAACATGGCTTTTGTCGGGCAGGTCGATACGCTGAATGCGCGTTTCATGAGCATATACTTCGCCTTGTTTACTTTTAGCCAGTAACTCGCCCTTCCATATTTTATGCGCATCTACATGTTGCCAAAGCTTTCTATAAAATGACGTATTGTAACGGCCACTTTTCAAAATCGAGGCTGGGCGTCCCAATAACTCGTGCTCTGGGTAACCGGTATTGCGGCACATGGCGGCGTTAACCATTAATATAGAGTGGTTCTGGTCAGCGATTAAAAAGCCTTCATTTGATTTAGAAAATAAGCTTTTTAAAAATTCTAATTCTTGTTGTTTGGTAAGAAAAAACTGTTTTAACTCTATGGTACCGGTAACTTGGTGTTTACCTTTAGGCATTGCATGAATAATGATTTCTGCAATATAACGGTGGTTAAAAGTGTTTAATACCGCCGTTTGAGTGATGGATTCACCGGTGTCGATCACCTGTGTTATGTGCTTTTTTAGCAGCAGTAGCTGAGGTTTTTCAAAAGCGGCAAACAACTGAGACAAGGTAATGACCGATTGGTTTGGATAACCCAGCATTGCAATGAGCTGTTTAGGACACTGAAAACTGCTGCTATCAATGTTGATTGACCAAGCTTGTGGAGGAAAATCTTTGACTATTTGGAACAAGCTGTCATCGGTAACCATTGATAATACACCTTAATTTGACATATGAAGCAACAAAGCAATCGGTATTTAGTTTCATGTTAAAATATAACTAACAAGCTTGTTAGTTATATTGAGATATAGCAATTTATCCTAAATATCAGCAACTGCCCATTGTTTTTATCAAGCTCTCACACACGATGAGAGAGCGGGTTTAAACAAAAAACCGACCATATTGTCATTTAGATTTCAATTGTAGTGCTGGATAATTCAAGCCGTGCTTCAAGGTTGGTCATTTCACGCCTGCTAAAGCACTACTTTCCCCTCTAGCTTGCCGTACACTCTTTTAGTCTAGACCAATCAACAAGCAGCGATGCGCATTTAGTATTTTAGCCGAGGTTTTTTATTGCAAAACGATAAATTGAGCCCTGATACGAATGACGTTTGATACTTAATGTTCAACGTTCCTGTCATTACGGTGTCATGTGCATGGCGGCATTATCGTCGAGTATAGCTGCTCGCTTAGTTAGTTTGTAGGGTCAGCCATAGCGCTATGGCTGTTCGTTTTATATTTCTAGGTTTTTAGGGTTCGTTTGGGCAAACCGATACTAATCAAACTCGTGATGGCTAATAGGGTAAAGCTTACCCACAAACACGCCGCTATGCCGGCCATTTGAAATACCACGCCTGATAACAGGGTTCCAAGTAAACGCCCCATGGCATTGGCCATGTAATAAAAGCCCACATCCATTGACACGCCATCATCACTGGCATAACTCACCACTAAATAAGAGTGTAACGAGGAGTTCACCGCAAAGACCACACCAAACACTAACAAGCCTACAATAATGGTGGTTTGTGGTTGCCAAGCAAGTTGCACTAAATACGCTAAAACACCGGTCACAACACTGAGTAATACTGCCCAACTAAGCGCAGAGTTTCGCCCCGGCACCTTGCCTGTCTTACTGCCGGTGATACGTGGTGCAAAACCCTGAACCACTCCATAGGCGATGACCCAAATGGCCATAAAGCTACCTGTTTGAATGTGTGACCAATCTAGGCTAGCTGATAAATATACCGGCAGTGCTACTACAAACCATACATCGCGGGCGGCAAATAAAAATAATCGTGCTGCAGCCAGTATGTTGATTTGCCGGCTTTTAGAAAACAACTGAGAGAACGTGGGCTTGCTTTTAGCTTTGCCAAGATCTTTTGCTAGTAGCTGTAAACTCAGCATCAACACGATAAATAACACAGCCGCCATAGCCAGCATCGAATATTGAAAACCTATGGAATTAAGCAGTGCGCCACCTAGGAAAAAACCAAAGCCTTTTAATGCGTTTTTTGAGCCCGTGAGTATCGCCACCCACTTATACAAGCTGTGCTGTTGGTCTTGTTTTACTAAGCCTTTAATCGAGCTTTTGGCACTCATTTTATTAAGATCTTTGGCAATACCTGAGAGCGCCTGAGCGGCCATCACTAGAGGGATCGACAAATACTCAGAGGGCAGTCCCAATGCCAACAGAGCAATAATTTGCATCGCCAAGCCGATATTCATGGTGTGGTTTAGGCCAATCCGCGCCCCTAACCAACCACCAATCAGATTAGTCACTACCCCGAATAACTCGTAAAACAAAAACAGCATAGCAATCGCAATGGCCGAATAACCTAACTGGTAGAAGTACAACACAACCAGCATGCGCAGTGCGCCATCGGTAATGGTGAAGTTCCAATAGTTAAAGGTTACTAGCAAATACTGCTTGAGCTGTTGGGGTAGCGTCTTAATCATGAGTTATCTAGCCTTTATCTGCCAAACCAACGGTACGGATCAGCTCACTGGTACGGGTGGCGTAACCCATTTCGTTGTCGTACCAAGCGTAGATTTTAAGCATGCGTTTGCCGACCATCATGGTTGATTTTGCATCTACGATACTAGAGCGTTGGTCGCCTTTGTAATCAATCGATACTAGGGGCTTTTCTTCATAACCTAAAATGCCTTTAAGCTCACCTTCACTGGCTTGTTTAAACAAGCTGTTTACTTCTTCTACCGTGGTGTCACGTTCAAGGGTAAACACCATATCGGTGAGTGACGCATTGGCCAACGGCACGCGCACTGCATGACCATTTAGCTTGCCGTCTAGCTCAGGAAAGATATCGCATATCGCTTTAGCGCTGCCGGTAGTGGTAGGTATTAACGACATGCCACAGGCGCGGGCACGGCGTAAGTCTTTATGCGGCGCATCTAGTATGGTTTGGGTATTGGTTAGGTCATGAATAGTGGTCATACACCCAGACTCTATGCCTAAATGCTGTTGAATGACCTTAATGACAGGGGCTAAGCAGTTGGTGGTACACGACGCGGCAGTAACAATTTGATGCAAGTTTGGCTCAAAAATATCGTCGTTCACACCCACGACAATGTTAGCTACGCCGTCTTCTTTTACTGGCGCTGATACCACCACCCGTTTCACACCTTGGGCTAAGTAAGGGGCTAATAATGCTTTTGAACGATGCACGCCGGTAGATTCCAGCACGACGTCGCAGCCCGACCAATCTACGTTGTTTAAATCTTTTTCTTGAAAGCACTTAATGGTTTTATTGTTAATCACAATGCCTTCTGCATTGTGTTCAACGCTATGATTCCAGCGGCCTTGCACCGAATCAAACTCTAGCAAGTGCCCCAACGTTTCGGCGTTACCGGCGACATCATTGATGGTGACAAACTCTAACTCTGGCCAATCGTAAGCGGCACGTAGCGCTAAGCGACCAATGCGGCCAAAGCCGTTAATTCCTACTTTAATTGTCATGTTAACGGTTACTCTTATTTGGCGAATTTCTGAATATATTCAAGCTGTGCGGGCACAGTAAATGCGTTAGGGCGTACCGCCTTAATCTTGCTGATGGCGTCGTCTAATTCAAAGCCCAAAGCAAGCATGATACGTGCTGCCACCATCCCGGTTCGGCCGCTGCCGCCTTTACAATGCAGCGACAAACTTACACCGCTGTTAATGAGCTGTACAAAGCGGGGTAATACAATCAAAAAGTAATCTTCCCAGGCTTGGTCTGGCACGGTGTCGTCTTCTAGGGCTAAGTGGAACCACTGCATATCGTAAGTCACCGCGTGTTTAGGCAGGTCGCTCACTTGGTTATCAGCCATTTCTTGCTTGGTCATCATGGTTAGAAGGGCAGGGCTGTTTTTGTAACATAGCTGCTGTAAAGACGTAGATAAATCAACACCTTTAGTACCCGGGCAGGGGGTTAAAAGCAATTGAGCATTGTCGCTAACATCAACGGCAAAAATAGGATGTGAAGACATAGTGTTACCTTAATCTTGATTAATTAAACGGGTGAGTAATTCTGGGTTAGCCCATTCGCGGATACGCGATAAAGGCTGATTGATATAACTGGGGTTGGCCATACGTGTGGTAGACAGCGTTTGAGCCACCCATTCTGGCAACAGTGGATTTAAATGATAAAACACCTGCTGGCCTTGGCGAGTGGTAGACAACAGTTGGCATTCGCGTAATAGCGCTAAATGGCGCGATATCTTTGGCTGGCTTTCTTGTAAGGCAAAACACAGCTGATTAACACAAAGCCGCTGCTCATCTTCAATTAACATTAAAATCTGCAAGCGCGTATTGTCGCTAAATTGCTTAAAAACCTCGATAGGGGGTAATTGTAATGCGGCTGTGGGGTTGTGATTAAAACGGACAAACTCGGCTAAGCGTAATTCAAGCTCGCTAAATACTTGCTCAAATAAAGCGGTGCCGGGTTCGGCTGCTGGATCACTTAAGTTCCAATGTAAAATAGCGGCACCATTAGGCAGCAAGGTGCATTCTTGTTTAGCGCTATCACATAGGGTGATAATAAAATCAAATCGCGCCGGTTGGCCATGCTGTTGTTGTAACTGAAGATCAAGCTGGTGGATGGTTTTACTGCTTAAGCCATCAATTGATAAGCCATGTGTTTCTAAAAGTCGCAGGGTTCTTGGATCTATGCCTTTTGGCTGAGTACCGGCACTATAAGCCACAAAATGCTGCGCATAGCGTTGGTTTACCAAAGCCTCGGCTAACTGGGAGCGAGCAGCATTGGCAGTACATAGAAATAACACTGATAACATAATTGAAACTATATATATGAAAATTCATATATATGATATTTCGTATGTTTGTTTGGAGCAAGCCCTTACGCTAAATATTTTTCTGGTGTTTGTAAATTTTGCTTACAGTGTCATTTTCACAATCGGATGTAATTTTTGTAATTCAATAGCTTATCTATTCTCGATGGTTTCTCGCCATAATGGTGGGATTTGTTTGGCTTAGTTTTATTACTTTGACGTTGGTGAGCATACAAAGTGCACAACCTAGCTCATCTTTGCCTCATTAAGTATTCGAGTGTCTATATTGGCACTCGTAATGAATTTTCCCCATTTATCTTTAGGTGGAGCTGGTAAGGCCTGAAAATTCTAGACACTTTATAGTCTCTCAAGACATTGTTGCTTCCAGTCGTCACTCGAAACTGTTCAGGGTTGGGTTAGGTAACTCACTTTTGCACCGAAACGAGTTGCAAGCGGTATCAGAGCGCACAGTAGAATTCTGATTTTGGAATACGTAAGCTAATGGTGAGCAAAAGGCGAAACCTGCCCCTGAAGAACGGGCGATAGAGCTTCAATTATGACCATCGCCCAATGCGGGCGATGGTTTTTAACTAATCGATATTATTTAGCTCGTAGTTCATTAATGACGTCTACCGCATTGATTAGTTGCTTTTGTAGACTTGGTACATCTGTATTTGTGTACCAATCTGATAAGTACACTACAGAATAACCAGATTCTAAGTCAGCAAAACCCGTTTGGCCGAATGAACCATGTGAGTAGATGATGTTTTCAGCTTGCATTGTGTACGACTGCATGTCATACGTGGTAGGGCTTGCTGCCGCAAATACGTCTTTAATTAAAGGCGTAACATTAAGTACATCGTTAGATGAATCTTTTAATTCTGCGTAAAAAGATTTGCCCGCTTTACCTTGCGCAATATAGTTAGTGAACAAAGCATAATCGTATGCACTGGTGTTGATACCATATGCTGGTGATGTTGTGCCATCAGATGTTTTTGCGATTTGAATTTCATCATTACCACCGTAGCTATTGTGTAGCTCAGCAAGTAATTGCTCAAATGGCTTACCTTCGACTTTTGCGATAATAAGAGCCAGTGTGTCAGAGTTTTGGTCTGTGTAATCCCAGTTTGTGCCACGCTCGCTTTGTGTCGCTTTAGCGGCCTTGATTGCATTTAAGTGACCAATTGGCTCACCTGCGTTTTGTAGCCCTATCTCTTTTTCCCACTCGTAACCATTAGAGCCTGGTGTGTGGTAGTCGCTTAGTGGCTCGATGCCCGAGTTCATTGTAGCCATTTCGCTGATAGTGGCCTCGCCAATAATTGAACCTTCTAGCTCTGGCAAATACGTTTTCGCTTTTTCATCAAGAGAAACCTTGCCTGAATCAATCGCGTGGCTTAGTAAAACACCAACGTAAGACTTCGCTGCTGATTGCAAGTTATTTAACATGCCAGTCTTAAAGCCATTGTCGAAGTGCTCAGCTAGCACCTTACCATCTTTCATCACTACGAATGCTTTAACTTGTGTGTCGATCAGGTCTTTACGTAGTTCCGGTGAGATTTCAAATCCGCCTACTCGTTCAATTTTAACAGGGTTTACTGATGCAGGTAGTTTGTGTACGCCATAACGTAAAAACTGTTCAATGTGTGCCGATGCATATGTGTAATAAGGCCATTGTTGGAATCCATCGGCTGGGATTTCCGCTACTGTGTAGCCTTCATAAAACTTAGATAAAGGCACTTCATCTGCTGCCGATGCCGATGTGATAGAGCCTATAGTTGTCGCTAATAGAATTGTGGCTAAGATTGATTTTTTCATAATAAATGCTCTTCGTTTGTAAAGGCAACCTGATGTGGAGCCTCTGAATTAAGTTGTTTGTGTTGACGTGCTCTATAATCGCACCATAATGAGATAGCCCGCAGCACGAAATGACCCATATTTGGAGTGGTTGTATTGCTATGGGAAACCGAGAGGATGGAACAGTGCTAACATTTTCAAGTCACAACCTTGAGTGCTTTATCGCCGCTGCTGAAATGGGAACATTTAATAAAGCAGCTCGTAAGTTGGGCAAGTCTTCGTCTACAGTGAGTCGCTGGATAGGCGAACTTGAAGACGAGTTAGGGTATTTGCTTTTTGATCGTCAAAGTAATGGTTTAGTTGTTGTCCTAAGTGAAAAAGGCGAACTTTTACTTCCCAAAGCAAAGATTGCTATTGAATATCTGCAAAAATTTGAGAGCCTTGCGCTTTCCATACACAGTGACTCTACACCTCTTAAATTAGCGATCAGTTTTGGTGAGTTAATCGATGGGGAAGGTATTGCCGATGTGATTAGTCGGTTGAAAACATCGTGGCCAAACCTACAGATCTCGCTTAAAAATACGGATATGACTCATACTCAGTTGGCTCTTGATAACAAACTCGTCGATTTTGCACTGGGTATTGTCGCTGATTCCATTTACCCCAACGTGGGTGGAGCACTGGTTGGTGAAGAAAATACGGCTTTGATTGCGCATCCCAATAATCCCTTATGTGGTGAACCAAATATACAATTGGATATGTTATTGTCGCAAACGTCAATCTGGTCTTCTCCCTATGAACAAACCCATAAATACGATACAGCCTTATTCAAAAGCCTAGAGATGATTGAATGTTGTGATGCTAACACTGTGGTGTCATTGGTCAAAAGCGACCTAGGGATAGCATTGCTTCCGGAATACATCGTGCACCCAGCGATTCAATCGAAACAAGTGGTGTCGCTTAATTTTGATAAAAGAGAAATCGATCCGTCATTTCAGCTGATGCTGTACTACAGATTGGATTATCCCCACCGTGAAGTTATTGATGAGATCATTCTTGCCCTAAGGGATTGGTTTGGTTATACCAAGTAGCCACATTTATAGAATGGATTTATAGTATTTTCGCGTATTGTATTCGTTTTTCGAATGCTTTCTAGTTACACATTTTGTTACAGACTCATTAGCATAGACCTAAATCAAGACGTACTAGATATGGAATTACTTCGTATCTATTTAAATTAAATAAGGTTTATCATGAAAAATAAATTATTGCTTTCAAGTGTGTTAACTCTAGTAACGCTAACCAGTGCTGGATCATTTGCGCAGGGTGGGTTCTCTTCGGGTCAGGCGAATGCGTCTAATCAGTCATCATCGGTTGGTTTTAACGGCAATATTGCTAATCCGGATACGGTTAAGGCTGCGTCTGAAGCAAGAGACGATGCTTATGTGACTCTTACTGGCAACATCACAGAACAAATTGGTCATGAGCTATATACGTTTAGTGATGAGACGGGCCAAATTGTTGTGGAAATAGAAAACGAAGATTGGCACGGTATTATTGTGACAGCAGATACTAAACTTATTGTTCAAGGTGAAGTAGACCAAGGTTGGACAACAGTAAAAGTCGACGTAGACCGCATCAGAGTAGTAACTCAGTAGTTACCTTCTTTGAATCTATCGATTTCAACGTTGAATTGTTGTGGATACGTAAATTGTCCACAACTTTGCATGCTATTTTTAATAGCTGACATTATTTGAGTTCACTCAGCCCCTATAAAGTTTTTAACAAGTTTTGTCCAAATGTGAGTTACGGTTTTAGGCCAACACCGTTGTTCCACAACATGATTTACAGCCAAGACGAGATAGCATTAGTTAGGATAGATTTAAGCCCCATTTTTTAGTTACAGAATGTGTCTAACCCCGCTACAACATATCAATCAGTTCTCTTGATTAGGCTACCGATGACTTCGCAATGCCTTACCGTTATTCCTTTTTGGCAAACAGAGAACTTCGATAGCGACTGGCTAACATCAATTAAGGGATCTCCATTTGGTGATAGAATGCGCCGCTTGCGGTTGAGCAAAGGCCATGAATCACTTATATCATGTATGTTTTTATGGCGTGGCTAGTCAATCAAGTTGTCATTGGATATGGAGTTGGTCGTACTATTCGTTAATTCGAATATGTGAACATCATAATTTATGGGTTTAAAATCAAAAAAGTACAGTATTGAATCTACTGACTATCAAGTGGGTCAAGATAACATCAGTAAATGGGGGATGGATGTCCATAACACTGTTTTTGTCGTCTCACTTGGCTTGTCTATTCTTTTCATTGTTACCCTTCTAGCATTACCGCCAGCAGATGCAAAAGCAGCCATTGATTTCATTAAGGGTGCTGCGCTGTCTAAGTTTGACTTCCTCTTTATGTGGGGAGCCAACATCTTGTTAGTTGTTGCCATTATTTTAGCGTTTTCACCTTTAGGTAAAATTCGCTTAGGAGGGGATCAGGCAACTCCTGATTATTCCAAAACATCTTGGATAGCAATGCTCTTTGCTGCAGGCATGGGCATTGGGCTGATTTTTTGGGGCGTTGCCGAGCCAACGGCATTCTTTACCAACTGGTTTGGTACGCCACTAAATGCTGAACCTTATACCGAGGCTGGTCGTGAACTGGCGTTAGGGGCAACTGTCTTCCACTGGGGCTTACACGCATGGGCCATCTATGGCATGACAGCCCTTAGCCTTGCCTACTTTGTTTACAACAAAGGCTTACCACTCTCTATGCGCTCTGTGTTTTACCCTTTGTTGGGTGACCGAGTTTGGGGTAAAACGGGCGACCTAATTGACGTATTAACAGTATTGGTTACTTTGTTTGGCCTAGCGACCTCTCTTGGTTTAGGGGGCGCCCAAGCGGCTAGCGGTATCAGCCATGTTTTCGGAATCGAAAATAACCTCTATCTTCAGCAAGCCATTATTGTGTTGATTATGGGCTTAGCAATTGTTTCTGTTATACGAGGCATGGATGGAGGCGTTAAGTTTTTAAGTAACCTGAATATGGTGATTGCGTTTGTATTCCTTGGTCTGATTGCTGTTTTTAATTTCACCACCGTGTTGGATTCTTTGGTTACCGCTGTAACGGGTTATGTGAAAAACATTCTTCCGTTAAGCCAAACTTCTGGCCGTGATGATACCGCTTGGTTGCACGGTTGGACGGTGTTCTATTGGGCATGGTGGGTTGCGTATGCACCTCTGTTTGGTATGTTCGTTGCTCGCATATCTAAAGGGCGTACCGTTCGCGAGTTTCTTCTTTGTGTATTGCTTATTCCAACATTGGTAACAACGGCTTGGATGTCTGTATTCGGTGGCGTTGCGATTCAACAGGTGATCGATAAGGTGGGGCAACTAGGCCTTGATCAAGGCATTGCCGATGTCTCTCTAAGCTTATTCTATATGTTAGATGCGTACCCCTTAGGGAATGTTCTTTCTGTTATTGCTGTAGTACTGATTGTTGTTTTCTTTGTGACAACCTTAGACTCGGGTTCTATCGTTATTGATGGCATGACCGCGGGGGGTAAGTTAGAAGTACCGGTCAAACAGAAAGTCGTTTGGGCTGTTATCTCTGGTGCTATCGCAATGCTTATGTTGTGGATTGGCGGTACTGAATCTGTTCAAACTCTGCAATCCATTACCATTATTGCTGCACTGCCGTTTACCATTATTCTTTTGTTGGGCTGTGTTAGCCTGATGAAAGGTTTAATGACAGAAGTTGATAAACCCCAAGTATCAACTAACCAAGTTAATGAATGACGCTAGTTAGTCGTTAACGCAATAACTAGACTTACAAAAAAACTCTCTGGTACCTTGTGCTAGGGAGTTTTTTGTTTTTAAGGGGAGAGTATTTGAGCCACTGATGGTCACAATTTTTTCTCTAAATCTGCAAGATACTGATTTAGTTGGCGCGCGTTACTGTGCTGGGTATGTGTGGTTTTTCAAGGGCTCATAGCTAGGGCAAAGGCATCGGTTACTTTTTCTCTTTGGAGGCCTGCAAGTAAAGTTAAATACTGTACAGGGCTTTGTCCAAAAGTGAGGTAAAGGCGCTAAAGTGTTTTTTAGTGTCTAGCATTCACCCTGATTTTCATCTGCAGTTCAGCAGTATTAGCAAGATTGTCATAGGCCGCTCAACTTGCTTGCCATTAGCGTTATTAACCAATAAAAAGCGGTGTTTTTTCTACCTTTTGCTAACGTTAAATAGCAAACAGGTGGTAATAGCCACTTTACTATTGCTTATTGTAAGTTCAATTTGAAGGAGTTTTTATGTTAGGTGAAGATCATTCTTTAGCGAAAGAGTTTCCTGATTTTCTTGATACCATTACCTCATTGGTAAAGCGCGACGAGGCTTTTGCTAAAGATACTAAACGCTACAATGCGTTAGATAAAGAAATCCGAGTATTGGAGTTAAATGGCGCACCAATCGATGATGAAGCTATGCATCAGCTCAAGCATGATCGCTCGGTATTGAAAGACTCTTTGTATCAACGTTTGAAAAAAGCCTAACTACTTTTCTAAGGCCTAGAGTACGACCATCGATGGGGGGCTGTTTCAGCTCTGCCTGATGGTTTGGTCGTGTTCGGCGTTAGCGATTATTTCTTTTGCAGGGCGGGCTTTCTCAGTAGATTGGTTATTTGGTGAGTGATATATTATTTGCCAAGTTGAAGACTATCCCAGAAAAGCAGCTGAGTGTTATTAAGTCACTCGGTGGGGTCTTATTGTTGCAAAATTTGCCACCTCCCAAGTTTATGAGCAAGCCTTCGGTATCTATTCGCTTATAGTTCTGCATTTAGCGGTGTATTAAATAAATGGAATTAACATGGTAGTAAGATATATATGCTAGATAACCGAACGCTATTGGTGGTAACTGCTCTTATCTCTCTGGGGGCTGCCGTAGCATTGATCGCGCTATGGCGAGCACAGTCTCGTGCTAACGGGGCCGGCTTTTGGGCATTGGGAATGTCTTGTATTGCCGCCGGCAGTATCTTGATTTCCGGGCGCGGTAGCATTCCCGATTTTATTTCTTTGGTTATGGCCAATTCATTTTACGTGCTGGGGTTTCTGCTGCTATTGCGCGGCTTACGTGTCTTTACTGGGCGGCCTCCCATCGTGTTATTAGACTTTGGGCTTTTGCCATTGGTTGCAGCTCTGTTTTACTATTTTAATTACATTGAACCCAATCTAAATATTAGAATTGCAGTACTTTCAGCGGCCTTTGTTGTGATTTGCGCTGCGATAGTGTTTACCTTATTGCGTGAGAAAAATGTACCTTGGCGCTCTGCTGGGGTCGCCGTCGCCATTGTTTTTGCTTCATTTGGTATTATTCACGGCGGGCGGGGAATCGTTGCTTTGTTGTCCTCGCCAGGACAATCTTTTATGCATGCCAGTATGTCTTCCTCCATCGTGTTTCTTGGCGGTATCTTCATCATCGGTGGGATTGCAATAAGCTTAATATTACTGACTTATGCGGTCCTTGAGTCTGAATTACGTATTTTTTCCCAAGCGGTGAAGCAATCCGCATCATCGATAATTATTACCGATAGTGACGGGGCTATAGACTACGTGAATCCTGCCGCAACAGAAAAATCCGGCTATCTTGCAAAAGAACTTATCGGCCAAAACCCGCGTATTTTGCAATCGGGTGAAATGGCTGCTGAAGATTACGCAGTGTTGTGGAGTTCCATCTCGGCGGGTGATACTTGGCGGGGAGAGTTTCATAACCGTAAAAAGAACGGCGAACTATTTTGGGAGATAGCCTCAATAGCACCGGTTACAACACGCAATGGTAAAATTAGCCATTTTGTGGCGGTGAAAGAAGATATTACGGCGCTAAAAGACGCTAAAAAACGTATTCATCACTTGGCTTATCATGACGCACTCACCGGTCTACCGACTCGCAAGCTGTCTATGGACCGTATGGAAAGCGCCTTAGCCCTCGCGCGCCGCAATAACACTATGGTGGCGGTGTTATTTGTTGACCTCGATGGGTTCAAAGCGGTTAACGATACGCTTGGCCATGATGCTGGGGATCAGGTTTTAAAGATGACTACCGAACGCTTGTGTGCCTGCGTTCGAGAGGTTGATACGGTTGCACGCATCGGCGGAGATGAATTTTTGGTGATACTGAGTAGCGTTATTGAGCGTGATGCTATTGCTATTGTTACCGAAAGAATGATTCACGCCGTCGCTACCCCATTTACTATCGACTCGGTGGACGTGTGTATTAGTGCCAGCATTGGTATAGCCTTATACCCAGAGCATAGTGATAACCCTCAACAACTGGTTAAATTGGCTGATCGCGCAATGTACGCCATAAAACATCGCGGCAAAAACAATTATGCCTTCCTCGAAAGCAGTGCGTAGTGAGTGTGACTGGGGTGATACCAAGTTGCTTTAGACTTCACCATCGATGATTGGCTGCTAGGTTAAAATAAGCAGGCTTAATTTGATTGAGCCTAGCGGCGCAACACCCAATAACTTGCCGCTTTAACTAACTTTCTCTTCATGATTAAGCGCCAGCTGGTTATATTAGCAAGCAAATATAAGAGAGAGTTCAGCATGGCTAAAAAGTACTACGTAGTTTGGCAAGGTCGTGAGACAGGCATTTTTACCGATTGGCCAACCTGTAAACGCCACATCGATAAGTTTGCGGGTGCACGTTATAAATCGTTTCCCACCTTAGCTGAGGCCGAAGCCGCTTTTGGTGGCAATGCGAGTAGCACGGTTAAAGCTGGAGCCACTGCCATTGCGCGTAAGCGCTCCTCTGGGCAAACCGTTAAGACCTATACGGCTGCAGAGGTAAATAAGTTAGCAGCGGAAGTGAAAATATTTACCGACGGTGGTTGTGAACCCAACCCTGGTAAAGCTGGGTCAGGCCTTGCGCTATATAGAGACAATCAAGTCGCTGAGTTATGGTATGGCTTGTATAACCCTAATGGCACCAATAATACCGCCGAGTTACATGCGCTAAATCAGGCGATGATTATGGCTGAAAAAGAGTTGGCTAAAGGCTTAAGAGTGGCTATTTTGTGTGACTCTAAATACTCGATTCAGTGTGTAACCCAGTGGGCTGCGGGTTGGAAGAAAAAGGGCTGGAAAAAGGCCAGTGGTGAGATTAAAAATCTTGAGTTGATTCAAGAAATGTTCGAGCGCTATGATGCACTCAAAGGCAAGCTGCAAGTATTGCATGTTAATGGCCATGTAGGGGTAGAGGGCAACGAACTTGCAGACCGAATGTCGATACATGCCATTGCAGAAAAGAACCCTGCATTTTGTGCTTATCCTCAACCTTTAGACCTTAAGGCTATCTTAGCTTTACGCGCGGGTTAGTGAATGAAAAATATCGATAAACAAGCCTCTGCTAGCGAGCAGCGATTAGTGAGCCTAACGGATATCGCCAACGTCGCGCATTTTCGAATTCAGCAAGATTTTGAAGATATAGACCCGGTCATTGGTATTAACCGTAGTATGCGTAAAAATGGTGTGCCAGCCGACTTAATGACGATAGATTGCCTAAAAACAGGCAAGCGCATTTTAGTGGTTTTACATGACCATAGCCCTGAGTTTATTTCTTACCAGTTTACCTTTAACCATCAAGATCCAGCCGGTGAGTTTAAAGAGATTTCTCAGGCTGCGGTTAATCAAGCAATACTTTACGACTGGATTAAGTGTTACTTCTCTGGGTCTTAAACTGAATGTGCGCCAAATAACTTACTCAGCCAGCGTGGTGAATAATCACGCTGGCTTTTTTCATTCTCTCTGTGGATAACAATCTTTTAGTCAATTCCTATAACACAAGGTTACAAGCTGGGGGGCTTTCGTTATCCCAGGTGTACGACCGACACGCTTATTTGCCGTAATAGCCCTGGTATTTGTTTTAATTACTGCGACTTTAGCCACACTCATATCGGGGCTTTAGGTTCAAATTCGGGATCTGTTGCACCAACAGAGGGCGGCGTTGGGCTTGATGCTATATTGTAGCCTAAATTATGGGCTAAATAGTGGCTTTTTCTACTCCTTAAGTAATAGGTTTTTGCCCTGTTTTTATTGGTTCGTCTCTTGCTATGTACTCACTATAAATGCGGGCGAAATAGATCGACTCGCCTAGAAATTCGGTGAGGAGTATATAGCGTGTCTCAACAACAATCTCAGCAATGGATCAAAACCACCTGCCCCTATTGTGGTACGGGCTGTGGCGTAGAAGCTAAAGTAGCCAGTGATGGAAAAGTGACCGTAAGAGGCGATGCAGCGCATCCTGCCAATAGCGGCTTGTTGTGCTCAAAAGGCTCCGCGTTAGGTGAAACAGTGATTAAAGAAGGGCGCCTCCAACACGCTTATATTAAGGGCCATAAAGAGCCTTTAAACAAAGCCTTGAGCTTTGTTGCTGCAAGATTAAGCCACATCATTGCCGAACACGGTCCTGAGTCGGTGGCTTTCTATGTGTCAGGCCAACTGTTAACCGAAGACTATTATGTCGCGAATAAGCTGATTAAAGGCTTTATCGGCAGCTCAAATATCGATTCTAATTCACGCTTATGTATGTCTTCAGCGGTGGCTGGGCATAAGCGCGCCTTTGGTGAAGATGTTGTTCCGGGGAGTTACGACGATCTAGAACATGCTGAGCTAGTCACCCTTGTAGGCTCCAATTTAGCTTGGTGTCACCCGATTGTTTACCAACGCTTAAAGCGCGCCAAGGTGGCAAACCCTCATTTAAAAGTCGTGGTGATTGACCCTCGCCGCACCGACAGTTGCGACATCGCCGATTTACATTTGCCTCTGAACGGTGGTACTGACGTAGCTTTGTTTAATGGTTTACTCGCCTACTTAAGTGAGCATGGCAAGTTAAACACTGACTACATCAAACACTCTACTGAAGGCCTTGAAGCGGCGCTGCAGAGCGCGGTTGAAGACGCGGGTGATTTGCCCGCGTTAGCCCAAACCTGTGGTTTAGAGCCAGAAGCCTTAATACGGTTCTTCCAATTATTTGCCGATAATCAGCGTTGTGTCACTGTATTTAGCCAAGGGGTAAACCAAAGTAGCCAAGGTGTAGACAAGGTAAATGCGATTATTAACAATCACTTAGCTACTGGAAAGATCGGCAAGTTAGGCGCTAGCGCATTTTCTATTACCGGTCAGCCTAACGCTATGGGAGGGCGTGAAGTGGGTGCCTTGTCTAATTTGTTGGCAGGGCATCTAGACTATGTTCCGGAGCATTTAGCGGCATTGTCACAGTTTTGGCAAACCGAGCAGCTAAGCCAAAAGCCAGGGTATAAGGCGGTGGAGCTATTTGAAAAAATTGGCAGTGGTGAGATAAAAGCGGTGTGGATCATGGGGACTAACCCTGCGGTAAGTTTGCCCGAATCTGCCAAAGTGAGAGAAGCATTATTGGCATGTCCCTTGGTGGTTGTGTCAGATTGTATTGCTGAAACCGATACAACGCGTTACGCCGACGTATTGTTACCCGCAGCAGCTTGGGGAGAGCGCGATGGTACGGTAACTAACTCTGAACGGATGATCTCGCGCCAGCGAGCGTTTGTAAGTGCCGAAGGTGATACCAAGCCTGATTGGTATCTGCTGAGCCAAGTGGCAAAAAACATGGGGTTTGCCAGCGCATTTGATTATCAAAGTTCTGCTGACATATTTAGTGAGCATGCTGCGTTATCGGGCTTACTCAGTGACACCGGGGAGCGCCTTTTTAACATTAGCGGTTTAAGTGGTAAAGACCAGCAAGGTTTTGATCAATTGAGCCCGCAGCGCTGGCCAATTGCTTTGGAGACGAACACTGATAACAAAAGCTTATTTAGTGAGGGGCGTTTTTCTACTGCTTCTGGTAAAGCCCAGCTGATTGCCGTTACAAATCAATCGTTACAGCCGCCTAGCCAAGCCTTTCCCTTAGTACTGAATACCGGCCGTGTGCGCGACCAATGGCATACAATGACTCGAACCGGCTTGGCGCCGCAGTTAAGTAGCCATACTTCAGAACCCTTATTAGAGATCCATCCACAAGACGCGGCCAATCAAGGGCTATGTGATGGTGAGGTGGTAACTGTAAATAGCCAAGTGGGCGAGCTAAAAGTTCGCTTAAGTATTAGTGAGGGGCAAAAAGTGGGTTACCTATTTATGCCTATTCACTGGAATACGCAGTACTCCAGTGATGGACTGGTAAGTAACCTTGTGGCTAGTTCAGTAGACCCTATCTCTGGGCAACCCGAGAGCAAATATACCCCGGTAAAAATCAGCGCCTGGGAATATGCCAGCGAAGCGGTATTGCTGACGGCTAACGCCTTATCCACTCAACAATGCCAAGCGTTACCGGTTGATTATTGGGTGAAACAAGGTTTGGGTGACGGCTATTTGTACCGCATTGCCGACACGTCTGAACCAGCAATGTTGGCCAGTAAATTAAAAGCACTCTTGTTATCGCAAGCCAAGTTACAAAGTTTGGATTTTGCCGATCAGGTTAAGCAGCATTATCGTTCTGCGCTAGTGGTGGAAGGGGAGTTGTTTTCTAGCTTTACGGCAGCAGCAAAAGGTCAGCTGGATTCTAGCTCTTGGTTAGAGTCTCTGTTACAGCAGCCTATGTCGGACAATATTCGTCGAGGTGTATTGGCGGGAACGAGCCCAGCTCCCGATTTGGGTAAGATCGTATGTTCTTGCCATCAGGTTCGTCAACAAACCATCAGCGAGGTGATTGCTGAGCATGATTGCGACAGTGCAGAGCAAGTAGGCCGCCACTGTAAAGCGGGCACAAATTGTGGGTCATGTGTTCCAGAAATTAAGCGCATGATTAAAACGGTTAGCATTGAGTAGTTAATTACTCAATGCTTGGCGCGCTTTGTGCTTATTATTCACCTTTCGTTGATTAACTGCAGTGAACATAATGGGTTTTGATAAACAACATCATAAAGTTGTTAGTATTGAGTCGGCAATTAATCTCGCTAATCAACCAGCTTTAGAGCCACTCAATTACTTTCCGCATTTTCAGCCCATCGTTTTTTTGCCTTCAGGGCAAATAGCGGGTTATGAAGCGCTAGCAAGAACCCATCAGCAACATAGCAAGGTAGTGAGTGCTGGCGAGCTGTTTTCTAACCATCGTTATTCGCTCAGTGAGCGACGCAACATTGACCGTGTTGTTCGTAAACAAGCCTTGGAGCAGTTTGCCGCGGCTGAGCAGGAAGGCTTTCTCACGCTCAATATTGTGCCTGATTGGGTGGATATGTTGAGCAGCAAAATATGCACCCCAACCATAGCCATGATTGACGAAATTGGTATTGATCCCGCCAAGGTGGTGATAGAAATTACTGAGGCGAGCGGTAATATTGATAACCTACAGCGCGTGGTTAAAGCCTATCATCAGGCTGGCTTGAAAGTGGCGATTGATGACTTTGGTGCGGGCGCTTCGCAACTGGACCGAATTATTGCTTTAGAGCCTGATATTATTAAATTGGACATGCGTTTATTTAAAAATGCTACCAAAGGAGGCTTACCGGCAGATGTGGTGTTATCTGTTGCAGAGTTGGTGCAGCGGGTGGGCTGCGAACTGATTTGCGAGGGCGTAGAAACAGAGCAAGAGTTTCATTTTGGGGTAGAGTGTGGCGCGAGATATATGCAGGGCTGGTTATTTCATAAAGCCGAGGAACGTTTTTTACCAGCTCAAGATAGCCAAGCTAAGGTAAAGCAGTTGCTTGCTAGTTATTTGCAACGTAAAAGTCATCGAACCCTAGAGACGGTAAAACACAATGTTAACGTAAAAACGAGCGTGTTAGCCTTAAAACATTTAATTCAAAATGTTCAATCGGTGGCCAGTTTAGCTGCACAATTGGTCAATGTCGGTATCTTGAGATATTTCCTTTGTAAAATAGACGGCACCCAAGTATCGCCAAATTTTGATGTGACCGAGCAAGGCATTATTGAAGATAACCAATTTGTGGGTGCAAATTGGAGTTTTCGACCATATTTCCATGCGCTAATTGCGTTAGATTCAGTGAAACCACAACAGCTAATTTTGTCGAAAATCTATCGTGATTCAAGTAGTAAAGAAATGTGTAAAACCTTCAGTACCTACATAAGTAAAGACGTGGTGCTGTTGGTGGACTGCAAGGTGAAAGATGACACGCTATTTGTTGATTGAAATGTTTTTAGAAAGTGAGAGCTAGCAAGCAGAGTGCTTGCTAGCGTTAATCATTTAGTCAAACATCTCACAAGAAATTAACGTGACACCACCTTTTGAGACGGTAAAGCGGCGACGATCTTCCTCTTCATCGAATCCAATTATAGTACCATCGGGCACAATACAATCTTCAGCGATAATGGCGCGTTTTATCTTACAGTTTTTGCCAACCACTGCGCCGTTAAGGGCTATTACTTCATCTAATTCTGAATGGTCTTCAATTCTAACGTCCAGCGATAGCAGTGAGCGGTTGACTCGGGCTCCAGATACTACTGCGCCAGCAGACAATACGGAATCTGTAGCGTAGCCGCGGCGGTCATCGTCATTAAAAACAAATTTGGCCCCGGGACGTTGTTTTTGATCGGTAATGATCGGCCATTCTCGGTCGTATAAATCCAACTCGGGATTAGGGTCTACCAAATCCATGTTTGCCGCGAAGTACTCGTCAATGTCACCTACATCGCGCCAGTAGGCATTGCGGCCAGGGTGACCTTGATCCGCAAATACATAGCCGTAAACTTTGCGGTCTTTTAACATACTAGGGATAACATTGTGACCAAAGTCATGTGAGTAGCCCGGTTGTAATAGACCTTCGCGCAACACTTTATCAAGAATATCGATGTTGAAAATATAGATGCCCATAGAGACTAAGGCTAGCTCTGGGTTGTTAGGGTCAGATTTTGGATGCTCCGGTTTTTCTTCAAAATCTACTATTTTTCCTTCAGGGTCTAAACCCATTACCCCAAATGATGAAGCTTGAGAAAGCGGTTTGCGGATACAGGCAACGGTAACATCTGCGTCGTTTTCTGCATGGAAGTTGATCATCCGTGAGTAATCCATCTTGTAGATATGGTCACCCCCGAGAATTAGCACTCGGTCAGTGCTGTCGTTGTTAATGATGTCTAGGTTTTGGTAAACAGCATCGGCGGTGCCTCGGTACCAGTTTTCGCCAGTACGCTGTTGTGCAGGAATGATTGATACTCGTTCATTGAGGGCAGGATTAAGAATTTGCCAGCCTGACTGAAGGTGCATAATTAAGTCATGGGCCATGTATTGGGTTAGCACCCCAATGTTACGCACCCCAGAATTGATACAGTTTGATAAAGTAAAATCAATGATTCGGTATTTACCACCAAAAGATACGGCGGGTTTAGCCACTTTGTTAGTGAGTTCTTTAAGGCGAGTGCCTTTGCCACCGGCTAGCACTAGCCCAACTGTACGTCTCACTAATCTGTTACTAGAAACATGGGAATAGCGGTTTTCTGACATTTCGAATACTTCCTCATAGGCGAAAATAGAGTTTTCATGATAACGTTTTCAGGCTTAGATTATTAGCTACTCATTACAGTTTTGCTTTATTTAAGTCGATAATTTTATCAAAAAAAAGTATTTTTTATCAAATGGTGATCTTTGGCTTGTTTTTAAAATTATGGCGCAGTGTGGTTCTACCACTTAATTAATTATTTTTGGAGTTGTAATAAATATAAATTAATTAACATTAAACTAACTATTATATCAATTGTAGGTTTTGTGCTTGTGTAATTCATTGTAATCTTGGAAAAACACCAGAGGACCCATTGTTATATTTGTTCTTTCATAATACTTATTTGGCTCGGCTATAAATACTATTCGAAAAGGTGGGCTTGTTCAGCGTTAAATTGCATTAACCCCACATTAAATTGATCTCTTAGCGTCTTATGGTGAAACCCTAAGACTCGAGGCGAAGGTGGAAGTACGTCATGAAATGTCACTTGAGGCCTTATCGTGCCTTGAGGCCATGCCGTTTGGTTTAGATAATGAAATGTACGCTTGCCCGTAATGATGACATCAAGCTGGCTCCGGTTTAATCTTATTAGCGGTGCAAGTTGGTTTGCTACCTCAGTATCAGCATCATTCTAGGCTGCGACTTTAGCCTGCACATTGCCAAGAAACGTTTTGGTATTTTGACATCCCATAAGCTTAAATTGACTGAGAGCGCTGATGTTGTCTATTGCTAATTGTCTATTATTAACGCTGATGGCGATGTTTTGATAAAAAATAACCGGCTCAGATAAGTAAGCGTGCTCACCATTATTAGGCGAACTAACGATGGCATCAACAGCACTTAGTATTATCATTCTCTCTACACGACACTTTGAGTTTATAAGTTCATTGATTTTATAACTATAATTTTCAATTGCTTGCTGAATAATATCTAGTTGAATACCCGATACAGAACTTTTTATTATGAAGGTAGGTGTGGATTGACTGGTCGCTAAAGTGACGCCTTTAGCGACAGCTGAGCTTGGATAACTGGTGCTGACTATTTGCAGTATACTTAAAGGGCATCTAATAAATAATAATGGGCTCATAGTGAGTTGATAAGTTAAGCTTACTCGCAAGCATGGCAGCTAAGCTTAACTTTTCATTATGCGTTTGTACCGCGGTAAAAACAGCCTACCTATATGGGGGCAGACTCTTCTTTTTTAGTCGATAGTAACTGCTTCCAATGAATCACTCGCATCGGCAGTTCTGGAGAGGGTTTATGGTAATCAACGAGTGAAAGTAGATTTGTCATAGCGACTGGTTTTTTGTTTTTGATAAATACTCCTCGCACTAAAATACTGGCATACAGCGTACCGTGACCGATAAAGCGATGCTCAAAATACCAATACTTTTCATCCCAACCCAGTAATTTACTGTGTAACTCGATTTTGCTCATCGGCTTGATAGGTCGTATATACGTTACTGATTGCGCATTAACTACGCCTAACCAGCGTTTTTCAAACGCTACTGAGCCAAGCTTGGTTTTTAACATCATGTCGATCCGTCCTAAATCACCAAAACTAAAGTAGCGGGAGTTGGTGAGGTGCATATTGGCATCGCAGTCTAGAGGCAACGCTCGCAGTGTAATAAGGAAGTCATCGGTGGGATCTTGATGAGTTTTGCTGCCAAACCAATGGCGGATAAACATGCTTAATAGCCGGAAATAATGATTCATAATTTACTTGAATGAGCTTTTACAAATTTTTAACACGACAGGTCTGATGAGTAAAGCGGTAAACAAAAAAAGTCTTCTCGGTGAATCACCTAGAAGACTTTGTAAGCACTTAATTAACTTTATATAACTATTTTATAACGATACGTTTGTGCGTTAAACCTTGGTGGCAATCTATACACGTTTCCCCGCGTTCCGCGATCTGTTGATGGTTTAGGCGGGCTCGTTGTGGTTGCTTAGTTAAATCGAAATTATCTCCCTGATGGCAATAACGGCAATTAGCCGAATCATTGGCTTGCATGTCGTGCCAAACGGTTTCAGCCAAAGCCGGACGGTGTTGTTCAAAATTTTCTTTAGTGATGGTGCCAAGCATCATGTAGTAAATATCTGCCGTAGCCGCAATTTTTACTTTTAACATTTCAAAGTACGGGTGGGGGACATGGCAGTCTGCACAGGTGGCGGCAATATTACTTCCGTCTCCATAGTGGCTTGACGCCTTGTACTCTTGAACAATGGTATCCATTTTTAGGTGGCAGCTAAAACAAAACTCGTTGGTACTCGATAGCACTAAGCTACCTTGCACCGTAGCTAAGCCCAGCACCAGAATAAACACGCCAATCGGGATCCCAATGATGAGCGGCTTTTTAAGCCAAGCCCAAAGCCGTTGCCACCGAGTTGCCTGCTGTTTATCTGTCATATCAGCATCCTCTTAAAAAAGGTGGGAGCATCGCTGCTCCCCCTAGTGGCTATTTGCTTTCGCTTAAGTAGCGAGCTTTAAAGGAGGCTTGCGCTTCTTTGCGGGCTTTCTTCACCTCTTCTGGCTCATTGCCGCTAAACCAAGCATGCTCTGGTCGCTCGAGTATTTCTGCCAATATTGCACGGGCTTTTTCAGCACCTTCGGTATTGCCTGCGTGTTCAGCTTTTTCTACTACTTCTAAGAACTGAGGCACTAATTCAATATAGAAGCGCTCTGCGACTTCGAACATACCATGCCACTGCACGTAGTCTGGCGCTTGCATCGCTGCACCGTGGCGAGCACGACGACCTTCATGGTGCCATAAGTAGAACCAAGTCCATTCTATCTCTTCATCGAAGGCGGTTTCGGTCAGCATTTTCTCACTCTTCAACACATCCATTAGGTCTTTACCTGGACGAGCAAACTTCTCATTGTATAAGTTAACTAAAGAGTCGAACTGCTGATAGAAGTTATCGATCATTGATTTAGTATGACAAGATTCACATACGTTCATCATATCGGCGCGACGAGCTTCCCAAGATTTCACTTCTTTGCCTTGGGCTTTCGCTTTTGCATCAATTTTTTCAGAAATTGCGGGACGTAATGTCCAAGATATCCGGTCCCCTACATCGTGACTAACGGGAAGTTCGCGAGTGGCCGACATATGGCACGTGGCACAAGTAGGGGCCGCATCATAATCTTCACCAACAATCCATTTAGCGGAGTCTAAGTTCATACGGTTCACATTAGCGTAGAAGTTAATGCCGTGTTTTGACTCTTCATAGATTTCTTTTTGTGGATGGTCTGGGCCTAAGTGACACTTACCACAAGCTTCTGGTCGGCGAGCTTGTTCCATGGAGAACTCGTGGCGTTGGTGACACGCGGTACATGCGCCTAACGATCCATCTGGGTTGATCCTACCAATACCGGTATTAGGCCAAGTGGTTGGGTCCAAATCTCCATTTTCTAATACTTTTACTTCTGAACCATGACACTGCCAACAGCCATTTACTGCAGCAGGTGATTGACCATTAAAGGTAAGGGCGCCTTCTACGACTTCTGCAAGAAAGTTGTCTAAAGAACCGATGATTTGGGCCGCTTTAGCATGGTGGCTTTTAGCAAACTCATCAACTTCTTGGGTGTGGCAACTAGAGCAATCTTTAGGGGAGACTATCACCGCAATCGTGTGGCCTTCGTGGGTGATTGCGTCTTTGTCTTCGGGATTGGCTTGGTGGCATTCGTAACAACCTACGTTGGCTCCGTAGTGTTTAGAACGTCCCCATTGGGCGTAAATAGACGGGTTTTTGTCTTTATGGCAGCCTGCACACTCAGCGCTTTCTTGGCTAAGTTGTTTAAAGGGTTTTAACACCAAAGCTTTAGGTTCGGCATTACTGCTAAATGACAACACCAAACACAAGGCTGCTGCCATAGTGAGGATGGCGGTAATAATACGACTCGAACGACGGGGATGATGATCCATATTTGTACCCTCGGTTGCTTCCTGCTAGAAGTTCTTGTTGTTTGCTTTTTGAGCAAATTAACCATAGTAAAGTTATGGTTAAAAGGTGACGATCTAAATCAATTTAATGTGAATGATTTGTAAACTATTTAGCAGGGTGATTTGACGAGGTCTTTAAGTGCTTGATTTACTGAAGTAAATGCGATTGTATCAAAAGGAAGGTTTTTTAAAGAATGCCACTGATAAGCAGCCACGTCATCTTGGGCCTGCAATAACGGTTTACGGTTTAGCGTGCAGATAAAGAAGCAATCACAAGTATGGTAAAGCACATCGTTATAGCGATATTGATTTGCATAGGAGCCGAAGTAGCGGATCTGTTGGTTATCGAGGGTCAAACCTAACTCTTCATGTAACTCTCTGTGTAAACCTTGCTCTAAGCTCTCACCATACTCAATAAAGCCGCCTGGTAGATCCCAGCATCCTTTTCTTGGCTTAATAGCTCGTTCAACCAGTAGCAATTGTTGGTCGCAAATGACTAAGGCACCAGCGGTTGAAGCCATATTATGAAAATAGCTAAATTTACATTGTTGGCAGGCCCATTGTTTAATATCGACGTGCTTTAAGCTAGCTTTGGCGCATTGGGGACAATAACGAAAAGAAGACAGGGTAAACTCACAGCTATGGTCTGTTTATATCACCTAATATTAACGCGCTTTAGCTACTGGCGAAAGTGCCCGGTCATCGCTTTAGTTTGAAATGAGGTAGTTTGGCTCATTTCCAGTTATAAGCACGGTTTTAGCTATTTATTGTGATGTTTATGCCTCAGTCTTTGTTTATTTTACGTTGATAATATTGAAGTTTTTTCTGAAGTGTAAAGTTGGTGCTAGGTCATTTTATAGGCAGAGACTCTGGCTTATACTGCCTTCAACTTAGTTTCTAATTTGCCTAATGGCACTCACCTACAAGGATAGTCAATGAAACCGCAGTTAAAACCCAATTGCCCAAATTTTTCTTCTGGGCCTTGTGCTAAAAGACCGGGTTATCAACTTAGCCAACTTAATATTGAGGCTTTGGGACGTTCACACCGCAGTAAAATTGGTAAGGCGCAATTAGCTGAAGCCATTGAGTTAACACATAAACTACTCGATCTCCCCGAAGGTTATCGAGTTGGTATTGTGCCAGGCTCAGATACCGGGGCAATGGAAATGGTGATGTGGTCACTATTAGGGCCAAAAGCGGTAGATATTTTTTCTTGGGAGTCGTTTGGCAAGGGCTGGTTTACCGATGTGACTAAGCAGCTTAAGTTGGAACAGGTTAATCATTACAGTAGTGATTACGGTTTGTTACCTGATATGACTCAAGCTAAGCCTGAAAATGACTGTATTTTCACTTGGAACGGCACAACATCAGGTGTGGCTGTTCCCAATGGCGATTGGATTGATCCGCAGCGCAGCGGCTTAACCATTTGTGATGCTACCTCTGCAGTATTTGCCATGGCTTTACCATGGGAGAAACTGGATGTTGTTACTTATAGCTGGCAAAAAGCCTTAGGCGGAGAAGGCGCTCACGGTGTGATCATTCTTAGCCCTCGTGCAGTGCAACGATTAGAGAGTTATCAGCCAAGTTGGCCAATGCCTAAAGTATTTAGATTAACCCAAGGAGGGAAACTCATTGAAGGTATATTCAAAGGCGAAACGATTAACACGCCGTCGATGTTATGTGTGGCGGACTATGTTGACGCCCTCCAATGGGTTGAATCGTTGGGAGGAGTCTCGGCAAGCATCAGCAAGTCTCAACAAAACCTCGAAGTCATAAAGCAGTTTGTCGATGATAACTCGTGGATTAGCTTTTTAGCTCAACAGTCTGACACCTTATCAAATACCAGTGTTTGCCTCACGTTGGATGCCAGCGTCGAACAGGTAAAAGCCATTATAGCCTTGCTTGACCAAGAGCAGGTCGCTTTTGATATTGGCGCCTATAGAGACGCGCCTGCTGGTTTGCGCATTTGGTGCGGGGCAACCGTTGAACAAGAAGATTTAAGCCGATTTATGCCATGGCTTGCGTGGGCTTATCGTCAGGTGTGTTTATAAATTTGAATTAATAAGTGAATCATTTTCGTGCTGCAGTTTGTCACGAAAACATCGAGTTTGTTGTTTAGGGAGAAACTGTATGCCGAATATTCGGACCATTAACAATATTCACCAACAAGGTTTAGCGTGTTTTGCTGAACACTATAAAGTTGCCGAAGGGCAAACTGCGCCTGATGCGATTATGTTGCGCAGTGCCAACTTACATGATTATGACTTCCCCACTGAAGTAAAAGCCTTAGCACGTTGTGGTGCTGGGGTTAACAATATTCCAATTCAACGCTGCACCGAGCAGGGTATCGTTGTGTTTAATACACCTGGCGCAAATGCCAATGCAGTAAAAGAGCTAGTATTAGGTGGAATGCTACTCAGCGCTAGAAATATCGCCTCAGGGCTTAGCTTTATTGGTGAGTTATCGCCAGAGCTTGATGCCAAAGCGTTGCAATTGATGGTTGAAGGTGAAAAGAAACGCTTTGTTGGCTCTGAGCTAACAGGCAAAACTTTAGGGGTAATAGGGCTAGGGGCGATTGGTGCCGAAGTGGCTCATGCCGCGTTAGCCTTGGGTATGAAAGTGGTGGGATTTGACCCCGCCCTCAGTGTCCAAGCTGCTTGGCGTTTATCTTCTGAGGTTGAATGTGCTGATGAGTTAAAAGACTTATTAGCGCTTAGCGACTACGTGACCTTGCATGTACCTGCTAATAAGCATACCCAAGGTTTGATCAATAGTGAGAATTTAACTGCCATTAAGCAAGGTGCGGTATTACTGAACTTTGCTCGCGGAACGATTGTAGATGAAGACGCCATACTGACCGCTTTATCGCAACAACAGCTGGCGCAATACGTGACTGACTTTCCTAGTTTAGCCTTACTCAATCATTCAAAGGTGTTGATGTTGCCGCATTTAGGCGCCAGTACTAATGAGGCTGAACAAAACTGTGCCGTGATGGCCGCAAGGCAGCTGATAGATTTCCTTGAAAACGGCAATATTCACAATTCAGTGAACTTCCCTAATATCAAGCTGAGTCGAACAGAGGGCTTTAGGCTCGCATTCGCCAATGAGAATGTACCTAAAGTTTTAAGCAATGTACTTGCCTTGCTTTCAGACATGGATATTAATGTTATCGACATGCTTAACAAAAGCCGTAACGATGTTGCTTATACCCTTATGGATATAGCAACGCCGGCTACTCAGAGTTTGCTAGATGCCATCGCTGGGGTTGAGCACGTATTTCATGTAAATGCGATTGGTGAGCATATTTAAGGCTTGTTGTTTTGTTTACGAATTTCCCGGTTTTGCAGTTTAGTTAGGGTGAAGCCGGGGAATCTAAGATCTAATTCTATCGCCAATATTCTCAGCAAGAAAGCGGCCCCGCTAGACAGTAGAATATTATGTATTTCACTACACCCCAGATAAGCGAGTGTCACATAACTTACGCTACCCAATAGGCAAGCGGTGACATATATTTCAGGTTCAAAAATGACCAGCTTGGTTTGTAACATTTGGTCGCGGATCGCCGAACCTAAAGTAGAACTAATCACCCCCATTAAAATTGCCACTAAAGGCGCCACCCCATAGCTTAAGGCTTTACTGGTGCCCAATACTGCAAATAAAGCGATACCGGCGGCATCCATCCATAATAATATCCGGTCAATTTTAATCACCCAATGGGCAAAGAAATAGGTCATGACGGAGGCCACAATACAGACGCTAAGATAGCTAGGGTCGGCGATCCAAAAAATTTGCTCAGTGCGTAACAACAAATCTCGAATGGTTCCGCCACCAATACCGGTTACGATGCCGACAAATACAAAAGCCAGTATATCTAGTTCGCGTTTAGCGGCGGCGAGGGCTCCGGTTAACGCAAACACAAAAACGGCGATTAAACCAAACTGGTAAAGGGTGGCGTGAAAATCCAGATCTAGAGTCATTTTTGTGCATTAAAAAACAATGGTGATTGCGGCATAGTATAGTGCTAGTGACGCAGGGAGGTGTTGATATTTAGCAGATTTTATTCGCTATGTTGGGCTAAATTAGACCCATTAACGCAGCCTTAACTGTAGCTGCTGTTTTGTTGACTACGTCTAACTTGCGCATGGCTTGACTAATATGAAAGTTCACCGTGCGGGCGGCAATGCCCAATATGGTTGCAATTTCTTCGGCTGTTTTACCGTCGGCGGTCCATTTCAGCATCTCTAATTCACGAACACTTAATTCAGGTATCTCTAGTTTTTCAGCGGTAATTCTCGAGGCTAGTCCATGATGAGCCACTTGAGTTAACCACAATAATTGATATCGATAGCGGACTAATTCCGCGGGCGTGAGCATTTCAGAGGAACGCGCCAGTGTCAGCATACCTACGGTCCCGTTAGCTTGCCTAGAAGATTGAGCCCAACCGTATTCTAAACCAAACGCACGAGCATCTTCCATCAATTCAGGAGTATGAGCGAACACTTGGTCGCTCCAAACTATCGGCAGCTGTGACGTCATACCATGATGTACAGTGGGGTCGACCTCTAAATAGTTTTTTTCTTGATAGGTATGTTGCCAAATAGTGGGGTAATTATTAAGCATCTCCGTTCGTGGGGCAGATAATGGGTAGGGAACGCGTAAG
Organism: Agarivorans sp. MS3-6; assembly: GCF_054112545.1. Lineage (NCBI taxonomy): Bacteria > Pseudomonadati > Pseudomonadota > Gammaproteobacteria > Alteromonadales > Alteromonadaceae > Agarivorans > Agarivorans sp. MS3-6. Next base: position 3,515,452 of record NZ_CM134202.1, read on the forward strand.
CCATAAGCACAGAAATCGAAACCTAATGCATTAGTTATTTTGGATAGTTCGAGAAAAAAGGCGTCGCTAGAACCTTTAGTATCAAGTAAGCAGAACTGTTCTTCTAACCAAGCTTCCATCAGCGAGTTATCTTTTCCTAAATATGCAAAAATTGCGCATAATCATGTTTGTAGTTGTTATCTAGTATAGCGCAACTGTTAATGTTGACAATTGAAGCTTAAACACCAAAATGATTTGATGAGGGAGAGTTCAAATAAATAAAACAAAAAGACTATGAAAACACAGGCAAGTGTACAGAATACAATCAAATCATCGCGCTATCAGGTTGTGCCTAGTAGTGATGGTTTGGTTAGATTATCGATTGAGCAGCTCAATGTGCTCGCGTTTAGCCATATTATTTCTGGCTTAGATAACATCAGTGCGGAAGAATTTAATAGTGAACAGGCTATTTTTAGTGGCTATACCGAATGGCTATATGAAAATGTGTGTGCTATCACTCTTGGTTGGGATTGGCACTGGCAATGGAAGAATGGCCAGATGCAATGCCAAGTAAAAGGTTTTCCACGTAGTAACATCCAGCTGCAAGAAGATGGTTTTGATGTTAGCCCGCGTTGTAACGATGAGTTATTGCTTCAAGCCATTGGTGATATGGTTTGGCAGGCAACTACAGCGGAAGCGATAAAGAGTCGCTACCGCAAGTCGCCAATGAGCATGGATTAAGTTATATCAATGTAACAGGCAAATAAGGCATAACCGTTTACTACTTTAGGCGGGCCTGCACGATGGTAACGAAAGCCAGCATTACGCAGCATTCGTTCTATCCCCAATGGCGATACCGAAATTAAGCGTTTGGCACCGTGTCGTTTGGCGCATTCTATCGAGGCCGTTAACAATGCCAGCGCTTCACTTGACATCATTTGAGTAGGTGCTTGATTGGGGTTGTCGAAATCGACGGCGGCAAATCGCGACAATTCCCAAATGTCTGTTCGTTTTGGGCATGCTAAGCCATTTAATAACTCCGGAAAGACTTCTTCGAGTAAATAGGGTTGGGTAGTGGGGAGTAATCGTGCGCAACCACTAATGTTGTTTTGGGTATTTTTACCTATCACGTAAACTGTGTCGTCGCGGTCAAATTGATCTTGCTCGATACCGTTAGGGGTGTCTAATTCCCAGCCTAGCATCTCCACAAACACTTTATGACGGTAGTGATTTAGGTGCTGAAATGTTGAGCTGGTAAGTTGGTCTGCAACGCCGTTAATAAAGTCCATGAGCATCTATCCCTTAAAGTGATGATGCTATGAGTACAATCCAGCTTGCTTATTATTTAAACTGTCAAACTTAACAGCTAGCTAATAGACGCAATTTCGGCTATGGTTTTGTTTTTGTTGGATTTATCAATTAACAGCAAGCTTAATTTGGTCTTTTAAATGCGGGCTAATTAAGTTTATATATTTCAGTTGGCTAGGCTTTATTGGCTCAGTGTGGGTACAGTAACTGCCGGCAATCAGCGACTAAACTATTTGGAAATTGTCGGTAATCTAGGTAAGGCGTAAAAAGTCGGTTATTTGAAAAATAAATCCTTTTTCTTTGATGTATTGCACTGTCTTCTTGGAAGTATGCGCCAAATCGTTGCCAATTACTCTTTCCTGCGATGATGTGTTTACTGGCTGTCGCTAGTAATTCTTGGTTAAAACTAATCTGTTGTTCCGCTAATAAGTGCCTATGCAGGTAGCTTCTCCAGTCATCATCTGGGGCTGTTAATTTAGCGAATAGAGAGAGGATTTTTCGCCAATTATTATTATTGCTAAGTAATATTGCTTGGCTTAATTCAGCCCCTCTTAAATGCTGATAGTCATTCGGTAGCGTCGGCTTGTCACAGTTTAAATACAATACTACCTGAGGTTTTTTACTGCCTATTTGCATTAATAGTCCCTATCATTTTTCTTTGTGGGTCTAGCGCGTAGCTGCACTCTTTAATGAAGCATTGTCATGCTTTTGCCATAAAAATGTTGCCACTTTGTCATGTTCTACTTCTAGCCTAACGGCGAATATAGGGAGAGCACAATGATTTCAGCGCAGCAGGTACTTAATCAACATTACCCCAGTTTATCTCAGCATCCGCGACGTTATTCAATAGTTAAATGGTTTTTCAGCAAAGTTTTATTTGAAGACGAATTTCAGGCGTTTGGGGAGCAACATCCGCATTTGAAAGGCGTGGCATTTATTGACCAAGTATTTGCTGAATTGAACATTAGTTATCGGGTCAGTCAAAATGAACGAGAGCGGATCCCTAGTGAAGGGCGGGTAGTGATTATTGCTAATCATCCTATTGGATCTGTTGACGGTTTAGCGTTGCTGCACTTGGTTAGTCAGGTTCGCAAAGACGTTAAAATTGTCGCCAATGAAGTGCTCTCTGCCATTAAGCCTTTAGAGGATTTGCTATTGCCCGTTGATAACATGCGCGGTAATAGTCAGCGCAAACAGCTGATGGCAATTAAAGATCAGCTAGATAATGAAGGGGCGGTGATTATATTTCCGGCTGGTGAAGTATCGCGCTTGAAAGGCCATAAAATTCAAGACGGCAAGTGGTCTAAAGGTTTTGTGAGTATTGCAATTAAAGCGAATACACCTTTGTTACCTATTTGTGTAAAAGCCAAAAACAGCAAGTTGTTTTATTTCTGTTCCTTTGTTTATCGGCCCTTGTCTACTTTATTGTTAGTTAAGGAGCTATTTTTTCATCGGGATAAGGTATTTTCTATGGTGGTTGGCGAGCAAATACCCGTGAAAAGCTTTGGCCTAAGTGGTTTAGAACGCTCAACTCAAGCTCAGTTGTTAAAAAAGCACCTCTATAGAATTGGCAATAACAAGAAGGGACTATTTCAAACAGAAGCCGCTATCGCACATCCGGAGCAACGCCTAGCGCTTAAAAAAGCCATAAAGCAATTAGAACATATTGGTGAAACACCTGACGGTAAACAGATTTGCCTTTGTTATGGTAACTCTCAACCAGTGATCCTATCGGAATTAGGCCGGTTACGAGAGTTGTCTTTTCGAGCGGTAGGAGAAGGTACCGGTAGACGCACTGATACCGACAAATTTGATGCTAATTATATCCACTTGATCTTGTGGGACACCGAACACTTAGAAATTGCCGGTGCCTATCGATTTACTGATACAAAACGTTTAATCGAAGAGCATGGTATTGATGCGCTTTATAGCCAGTCATTATTTGAATATGATATTGATAGCTGTGATTTTTTACAATCGGGCATTGAGTTAGGTCGTAGCTTTGTTCAGCCTAAATACTGGGGTAAACGAAGCCTCGATTACTTGTGGTTAGGTATCGGCGCTTTTTTAGCGCGCAACCCACAATATCGTTATTTGTTTGGTCCGGTGAGCATCAGTGCTGCTATGCCTGAAGCGGGACGAGACTTACTGATTCATTTCTATCAAACTTACTTTCCCGCCACCAAGCGTTTTGCCTGCTCTCGTCAGCCTTATCAATTGGCTAAACAGAATACATGCAGTATCAATATGAGGTTTACCGGTGAGGACTATAAAACGGATTTTGCCCAACTGAAAAGCGCCTTGGCTACCATGGGAACAGCGGTCCCTACTTTGTATAAGCAATACACCGAGTTGTGCCTTGTAGGTGGTGTGCAGTTTATCGACTTCAATGTCGACCCCGAGTTTAATCAATGTATTGATGGTTTGGTATTAGTCGATCTACAGCAACTTAAAGAGAAGAAAAAGGCGCGTTATATTGATGTTCACCTTGGTGATCAAGATTCGCCATAACATGAGTAGGCGGCTGTTTGGCCGCGTTGTTTTGCGAGGTGTCGCTTTGCAAAGCGTCCAAAATAGAGTGTTTGGTGCCTTCGCGAATAAGCTGGCTAGGTACATTGCATCGCAACGCTGAGCCCATCAGCTGAACTGACTATTATTAGGTGCTGAGATAATGCTCATCCCAGCAAACAATTATAAATCTTCAGCGACAGACCAAAAATACTGCGCTTGATGTTAGGTGTTTATTTGTTGCATCACCTTAGCCAAACCAATCACTGCTTGCTCTAATTGCTTGGGCTCTAGCGAGGTAAAGTTTAACCGAATAGCTTGGTAATCTACTTTTAGCTTGGCGGGCCAAAACTCATCACCGGGCACTACTGCTACCTTTTGTTCGAGTGCGGCAGCTGCAATTTGATAAGCTTGGTGGTGTTTTAAGCGACACCAAATAAACATGCCTCCTTGCGGTATTTCGAAGTCTAGGTAGTGGGCTAAATGTTTGTCTAAAGCGGCTACTAAGGCATCGCGTCGTAAACAATAGTGAGCGGTTAGTTGTTCAAGGTGCCGCGTAAAGTCTGGGTGGCTAACTGTCGACAGTAACATTTTTTGCATGGGTAAAGCCGAGTGTAAATCGCTGGCTTGTTTTACTTTTTTCAAGGGGCCTAATAAGTCTTTTGACGCCATCACATAACCCACTCGCAGGCTAGGAGTCGCAATTTTTGAGAATGAACCAAGGAAGAAGGCTTCGCCTGCGCACAGCTCAGTAACGGTAGGTAGGGATTCTCCTTCAAAGCGTAACTCGCGATAAGGAGCATCTTCGACAAAAGCCACGTTATATTTGGCTAACAGCTCTGCCACCGCTTTGCGTTTGCTTAAGCTCCAGCTGCGGCCGCTGGGGTTTTGAAAATCAGGTACTGCGTAAAATAGCTTAATGGGTGTCGATGCCAATACTTTTTCTAAATCGTCTACATCTGGACCATCTTGCTCACTGCGCACCGCCAGTGTTTGCGCTTCAGCCAAGTCGAAAATTTGTAACGCACCTAAATAGCTGGGCGTTTCACATAGCACTCGGTCCCCAGGGTTTAAATAGCAACGAGCGATTAAATCTAAGGCTTGTTGTGAACCACTGGTGACAATGACGTCTTCAGCGAGTGCTTGGTGGTTAAGCAGCCACTCGCGTAGTTCTGTTAATCCCTCTGTCGCACCGTATTGGTAGATACTCGGTTGCTTAGCAAGCTCAATGGCTGCTTGTTCTAACATTGCTAGCGGGAAGCGACTCGCATCTGGTAGACCGCCTGCTAACGACAGCATACCCGGTTGTTGAATCACTTTTAGTATATTGCGAATGTAAGACTCTTTGGTCTGTTGTACCCGTTTACTTGGCTGTAGCATATATTGCTCTTTGTTGTTGGTATCAGGTGTCGGTAAGGCCTTATGATTACAGAACTGAGGGGCATTAAGCGTTAGTATTAATGTGCAAATACTTGTCCACTTGTGCTATTTTTTGTGAGTTGCGAGGCTAATAGCTTGGAGAGATCGTTATGTCATTGAATACCGATGTAAATCGACAAAGTCGTATCAATGATGTGCTGTATCATATTCATCAATCCATTGCCGAGCCGATGAATGCCAAACAGCTTGCTAATATTGCCGCTTATTCTCCGTTTCATTTCCATCGCTGCTTTAAGTGGGTGACCGGTGAAAATGTTAATGACTATATTAAGCGGACCCGTCTGGAGCGTTGCGCTAACCTATTAATTTTTTCGCCTCAGCTTACAGTGCAAGATGCTGCCCTTAAATGCGGTTTTCAATCGCCTTCGTCTTTTTCTCAAGCATTTAAAAAACTCTTCGGTCGCTCTCCAAAACAATGGCGTGCTGGTGGCTATGATGATTATAGTCGGGCGAACTATCAGCAGAGTTGGACTGAAGAGCTTAGGCTGCGGATGCGCCAAGCCGAACAACTCAGCTTGCCTGAGATATCTATACAGCGCTTAGAGGCGCAAACGGTTGCCTATGTCAGGCATCAGGGGTATGACCGCAGCATTCGTCAAGCTTATGAAAAACTGCAAGTATGGGCTGATGGTCAAGGTGTGGAATGGCGCCAAGATAAGTTGTTAGGTTTATACCACTCTAACCCTGATATTGTGCCAGCACCGCTTTGTCATTATGTTGCTTGCCTTGCGCTTGAACAGACTATTTTACGAAGAGGGCCGGTGAGTTGCTTAACCATTCCAGGGGGAATGCATGCAACGCTTCAGTTATCGGGTCAGTATGGCGATTTACTGCCTATTTTGCATAAATTTTATGTTGAATGGTTGCCCAAAAGTGGTTACCGCTTGGGGGATACGCCTGCTTTTGTACATTATCAACGGTGCCAATTTCTCGATCAAAATGAGTTATTCGACTTACAACTATGTGTGCCGATAATACTGTGATTTAGGGCTGTTGAGTGTTCTAAAGCAGTTGGTAGTTTATCTGTTCTCACATAGTCTGCACATTGTAGTCGCTTTATTTAAGACCTTGACAGAAGCTAAAGTAAGAAATAAGTATAAACATTTGTTTTGTATATATTTTATTCTTATTTTCCTTCTTGGTGTAACTGTCATTGTCATGTTCTTGTCATGTTTCGCTAATAAAATCTTCGCCCAATTTAGAGCCTAATAAGGCTCTCGTTAGGGATAACAGCAGATGCCTATTTAATGATCTGCTATTGGAGTTTTTATGCGAGTATCACGATTCTCGAGGTTATCAGCATTTTCATTGCTGGCAATAAGTGCTGTGCTCATTGTGGCTTTGTATTTTTCTTTAGTTAAAATATCTGCGTCTAATCAGCAATTACAAAACTACCAATCCCTTAATTCCCAGTTCAATAGTCAACTGGTGGGCAAAGTAAATAACTACCTCAATACGGGAAACACTTTACAGTTAAGTGAAGCCGAGACCTTGTTATTAGAGTTGATTCAACGCGCTGAGCAGCAACAGCTTAGCGAGCTTTCTATGTTACTTAATGCGTTACTTACTGCGCTGCAAGAACGTTATTTAGCATTAGGTAAACTTAGTGGCAACGAACAAGGCTTATTGATTAATGCAGAGCGAGAAATGTTGGGGTGGGCCGATAGCACCGTAGATTACGGACTTAACGCCAACGGCAGTGATGCGGTCGCTTACATTCGACATGGCAGCGAGTTAATGAATGCCTTAGTCAGTTTGTCGATGCAACGCAGCCGTTATTTTTCTAGCCCTAGTGAGGTGAGTCAGTCAGCTTACAACGATGCGTTTAGTCAAGTACGTCAATACGTAGAAGCGATTAACGGTTTGCCGCTGCTGGGAATAATGCGTCGTGTTGAAGTTGATGAGTTTGCCCTTGGAGAGCAAGAAGCTGCCAGCGATTTAGCGGAAGAGCTAAAAAGTGAGTTGCTGAGCTTAAGCTTGCGTTATCCTCGAGAGCTGCAATCAACCAATGTGCTTATCGAAAAACGAATGAAGCTACGCAGTGCACTGACTGCCGATATAGAGCAGCTTACTCAACAAATATTATTCGCAGAACAAGGCGTTATTCGCTTACGTGACAGAGTAATGGATGGTGTGGAGTTTACTTTGTATAGCGTAGCGGGTTTAATTTTGTTGATTGCGCTAGTGATGCAGTTGGTCATGCAAAGTACCGTACTTAAACCGCTACGCGAGCTGCGCAATGGTTTTGCCTTGTTAGTTGAAAACGGCAGTATCGAGCGTTTAAATGTTCGTAGAAAAAACACTGAAATTGGCGAAATAGCCACTTTCTTTAATCAATTGTTAAGTAAACAAGAAAGCTTGGAAGAACTAAAAAACCAACAGCTTTCAGTCGTGTCTCGTTCGCTTGATTCGGTTTCCGAGCAAGTTAGGCAAGTTTATCGAAATTCAGAACAAACCGATTTACAGGTCTCTGAGTCGCAATTGCTAATGGAGCAATTACGCGATCTTACCGAGCAATTAAACCAAGTGTCTAGCGATGTTGAACACAACGCCAACGCCACTAAAAATGCGATGAATGAATCACAGCAAGATGTAGAGCAAGTGATAAGTGCCAGCATACGCACTCGCACCGCGGTGGTTGAAGGGCGCCAATCTTTAGCTACACTAGTGACCGCCGTGACCGATGTTAGTGCTATTTTGAACGTGATTCGCGGCATTGCCGAGCAAACTAATTTATTGGCCTTGAACGCTGCTATCGAATCGGCGCGAGCAGGGGAGCATGGTCGTGGCTTCGCTGTAGTGGCTGATGAAGTAAGAACCTTATCGATGCGCACCCAAACGTCACTTGAAGAAATCACCGGTATCCTTAACCAACTCAAACAATCGTCGGATAGTTTAGAGTCAAACATTGGCGGTATCCAAGAAGCCAGTGAGCACCAGCAGTTAATTTCCTCAAAGTTAATGGAAACCACTAGCCAAGTAAGAGAGCAGGCGAAAACTTCTGCGCAAGTTGCTCATCAGGCTAGCAAGTATATTCGCGAGCAAACTGAGCACGTAGGCAGCTTTACTTCTAAAATGAATACGGTGAAAACGCAGGTGGAGTCGGCCTATAAATTAGCCACTAAAATTGAGTCAGACGTGAGCCTACAGGTATCTACTATTGTGAATACACTGAAACCGGCTTAGCTAATAAAGCTAAGTGTTTATGGCTCTTTGCATGTTATACTTGCACATTGGCTCGCTGAGAGTCTGTTGAATCAGAAAGAGAATGAAAATGCTAGAAATTGGACGCCTTAATCAATTGGCTGTTATCGAAATAGCTGACATAGGTGCCTACCTCGATGGTGGCGAATTTGGCGATGTGCTGTTGCCGTCTAGAGAAATTGAAGCGGCCTTGTCCCTCGGTGATGAGCTGCAAGTTTTTGTCTATCGAGATAATGAGCGCAACTTAATTGCCACCCTCAAAAAGCCCTTAGTTCAAGTTGGCGAGTGCGCTAACTTGCAAGTTAAAGATATTAACGATGTGGGTATCTTCCTAGATTGGGGGCTAGATAAAGATCTGTTTTTGCCTTTTGCTGAGCAACAACAGCCTATGGAAGTCGATCGCCATTATGTGGTGTATGTTTATCTTGATAACGAACAACGGATTGCAGCCAGCAATAAATTGGATCGTTATATTGATAAATCTGATCATAACTACCAGCGTGGCGAAAAAGTTGATTTGTTGGTGGCAGGGCGCACCGAGCTAGGTTACAAAGTGGTGGTGAATAACCAACACTGGGGCGTGTTGTATTATGATCAAGTATTTAAACGGGTTCGTGCTGGATATGCATGTACTGGATATATTCAAAAAGTACGTGAAGACCAAAAGCTGGATTTAAGCCTTGAGCCGATCGGCGTGCAAAAATCTATTGATATTGGTGATGCTATTTTAGCTAAGCTAAAAGACGAGCAAGGTTATTTAGCCTTAAGTGATAAAAGTTCTCCTCAGGCTATTTCTGCAATTTTTGGCGTGAGTAAAGGAAGCTTTAAAAAGGCTATTGGTCGTCTTTACAAAGAAGGCCTAATTACCATCAGCAAAACCGGAATCGTGCTAAGCGAAAAAGACTAAATTTTTTTACTGCTGTGTTTAAAAAGCCTGCTTTGAAGCAGGCTTTTTTGTTACCAAGGGCTGCTAAATCGCTTCTACAAAATGGTATTCTGTATCTAGACCTTCAGTTACGGTTATTGTTTCCGCTTGCCCTATTGGGTCAGCGATGATGATCTCGTCATATAGCTCAGGGTCATCGTTCTGCGCACTACAACTGAATGCCACGACATACTCTCCTGCGGGTAAATGTGCAAAGCTATAGAGATAGTCATTTGAATCGTCATCTAAGCTCACCATTTTTGACGCATAGGGGGCACGCACCAATTCTGAAACATCAGTATCTATCTCAGGATCAAATTCATCACCGAGTATTTCTAACTCACCTATTGGCGCGGTATATAAATAAACAACATTGCCTTGATCTGCTAAACACTCGCCAGCAGAAAACAAGTTAGGGTCTACAGTGCCGCTAATTGAGCCAATGGTTGTATTATCAATAATGGTGACGCCATGTGGTTTTAAATTATAACTCTGTCCATTGGCGGTACTCACCAATGATTTACGCAGGTTAAAGTCGATGGTGTAGGCTTGAGTGCCTTCAGTAGTAACGGTAAAGCTTCCTAAGCGTAGCTTATTACTGGGTGTTTTAAGTGGAATGACGGCATTTGAATCTTCAAGCACATTACAAAATTCGCTGCTACCATTTTGGTTTTGTGGGCATTCATAAGTGTTTAGGATTAACTCGTTGTATTCTCCCACTGGCAGTTCAGCCTCACTGAGTACCAATAAGCTATCGCCGTTTTGGTAGTCTAATAAGTTAATGCTTAGTGGGTCGCCATTTTCATCTTCGAGCGGCAATTCTATATCATCTTGTCCGGTGCGCAGTAAGGTCATGGAGGCGTAGCTAACATTCACTTCTTGTGCGCTATCAACCGGGGCGTCGGCAATTGAAAATGAAACCTTGGCCGTGCTTGGAGGGGTAATATCAGAGCCTCCATCTCCGCCACAAGCGAGTAATCCAGTAATGGTTGACGCAACTAGTGACACTCTAAAAAAATTATTCATTGTTGATGCTCTACCTAAAATTTAAAAATTGAGAGGTCTAGATTTTTTATTTATTTTGCTTCGCCTGTAAGTATAGTTTTTTTGCGAGCAAGTGCATTTTAACACAGTAAACACTGAAATTATTGAGTGTGGATGAGGAAATAGAGTATAGAGCAGGGCATGAACAAGACGACAAAAGATAAACCTAATCATAGGTTTGGGCGAGCAGGTACGGTTAAGTATTTATCATGGGTAAGGCAGCTGCATATCTCCTGCGGCTGGCGCCAAATAAGCTTGTTCCACCATTGAGTTATGATAGTTTACTCAAACCTTATTCGTTTAGCTGATTATTGTTATGTCTAATATTCTTGTGGCTGGTTTGGTAAATATTGAAACCACCCTGAAAATAGAGGGATTTCCACAGCATTATTATCCCGTTACTTATCCATTTGATGGTATTCAAAGCAGTGTTTCTGGGGTTGGTTTTAATGTGGCCAAAGCCTTGGCCACATTAGGTAATCAAGTGGATCTTCTATCTCTAATTGGCGCTGATATGGCCGGTGACCAAATTCGGCACGCGGTTGCCCAGCTAAAGGGAGTTGATGCCCATTTTGATGTGTCTATGCAACAAAGCCCTCAGTCTGTCATTTTGTATGACGAGCAAGGGCGTCGGCAAATTCATGTTGACTTAAAAGATATTCAGCAGCGTGTTTATTCTGCATTGGCGTTTGATAAGGCGCTAGCCTTAAGTAAGGCGGTCGTGCTGTGTAATATTAACTTCTCTCGCCCTATGTTAAGCAAAGCTAAAAAGGCAGGTAAGTTAATCGCTACAGATGTGCATACTTTGGCTGATATCAATGATGACTATAATCAGCAATTTTTGTCGTCAGCCGACATCGTGTTTCTCAGTGATGAGCAGGTAAAAGGCGACTACCATAGCGTTATTTGGCAGATAGCAGAGCGTTATCAAAACCAAGTGATTGTAATGGGCTTAGGCAGTCAAGGTGCGCTGTTATATACCAAACAATCTGCAGAGGTTTGTCATTTTCCGGCGATGAATACGCGTAGTATCGTAAATACCATTGGCGCGGGAGATGCGTTGTTTTCTTGTTTTCTTCATTATTATTTAAAAGATAACAATGCTCATTCAGCCTTACAGCGCGCCATGTTGTTTGCTTCTTATAAAATAGGAGAGGCCGGAGCAGCTCAGGGCTTTTTGAATCAAACTGAGCTGGATAAACTCGCAGTACAATATTTGCAGTAATAATCACGAGATTAAAAAGGCAGTGCTAGCTTTAAGGCTAAGCCAGCACTGCCATGTTAGTTACAAGCTATAGCGTAATCTTAGTTTCTCAGGGTGAGGTGCTAAGTAGGCTTGCATCGCGATATATTTTTTTGGATGCTCGCGTTGGTAATGCTGGATTAAGCTAATAGGTACCAAAAGCGGGAGCAAACCTTGGCGGTATTGATCAATTCGGTCACTAAGCTCTTCTCGCTGTTGGGCGCTGAGGTCGCGTTTAAAGTAACCTTGTAAATGTTGCAGTACGTTACAGTGGTTTTTACGGCTGCAGTTGTGTTTCAAAATAGTCATAAAACCTTCAATGTATTCTGCAAAGCCATGTTGATTATTGTTACGTAAACCCGCCACAACAGGGCCTAGTTCACGGTACTTTTCAGGGTTGTGAGCCATCAATAAGTACTTGAATTTTGCATGGAAAGCTTGCACTTTTGCTACCGAAAAACCTTCATGTTCTAGGGTTTTCCACTCATGGTAAGCAAACACGCGGTTAACAAAGTTCTCGCGCAGCACTGGGTCGTTAAGTCGGCCGTCTTCTTCAATGGGTAACAAAGGGTAGGCTTGCATTAATTTTGCGGTAAACACGCCAACGCCAGATTTTTCAGCGTTGTTCTTGGCTGGAGAGTAAACACTGACACGTTCCATGCCACAGCTAGGTGATTTTGCGCATACAACATATCCGCTCAAGTGACCCAGTTGCGGTAAGCGTCGATCTGCGTAGTTGTTCATTTTTTCAGTGACATCAAAGCTACCGTCACTCGCTTGAATGCTTATGATATCTTCATTCTGTACTAAACGAATGGTTTTGCGCGGCGTACCCATCCCTATCGCCATTTCCGGACAAGTGGGTTCGAAATCAAAATATTCGGCCAATTCTATGCGGCAGAAACGTGATTGTTTGTGGCCGCCATCGTAACGAACTTCTTCACCTAATAAGCAGCTGCTAATACCGACTGATATATTGTCACTTGAAAATTTGTTCATAATGGCATCTCTTAATCATAATATTGAGTATAACGTTGCTCTGGCTAAAGCGATCATCCGGGATTAAAATTATTGCTTAAATGAGGGATCAAACAGTTGGTTTAGCTTGTTAGCCAAACGATAACCGGCTTTAACTATTTGTTCTTCTACCACAGGGCGATTTTTGTTGGCGTAACTATCAGCCAAGTTTTTAGTCGTATATTGATAGCTTAAGGGCACCAGCTGACGGGTTTGGTTTAGCCATTGCGGGTAACTTTCTTCAACCTTTGCTTGCGGGTAATCCCGGATCAATTGCTTGGCATATTGGGCAACTGACATTGCGTTTCTGTCGAGTAACTGTGAGTCCCATACCCGATGCAAATTAGAGGTCTTGCCGTACCATTTCACTCGGACTGTATTGCCGCCGCGATCTTTGGCGTAAGCCACATGTAAAGGTTGGTGAAGGTCTGCGACAAAATGAATATAAAACTTCAGGGCTTGTTGGCGCTTTTGGGGTGGCAGTGTAGTTTGGCTTAGTTGTTGTTCAAATAGTTGTAGTTGGCTCAGAATATCGCCTTTGCTGCTACGCTGGGCTTGTTGTAAGCTTTTGCCTTTTGGAATATTGATGTAATGCCAAGGGCCGGTGTGTTTCCAAGCATCGTTTTTCCTGACTTGGTCAGCCCACGTGGAGGCGTTTATCATTGATTTGCCGTTTAAAAGCATTGCGACCTGTTTGTTTGTTTCAGGGCTAAGTTGTTGCTGAGCAATATAAGCAACCAATTGATGCCCTAATACACCAAAAGCCCAGCTCTCAAAGCTCAGTGAAAATAAACTTAAGGCGATAACTAAATGGCGCAATCAGAACTCCTTTCTAACGAAGAAAGCGACGCTGTCGCCTGCTACTGATCCTTGTGTTTATAACAAATCTAAAACTGTCTCAGCCTTACTGACTTCAAAGCTTTTTGGCGGTTCAACATTGACCGAGGTAACGGTTAGATCATCAATTATCATCGCGTAACGCTGAGAGCGTAACCCGCCAAAGCTAGCGGTGTCCATGGCTAAGCCTAAGGCTTTGGTTAAGCTGCCATCTCCATCGCCTAACATCATAATGTTTTTAGCATTTTGAGCTTTACCCCAGGCATTCATTACAAAGGCATCATTGACTGAGACGCAGGCAATGATGTCGACGCCCTTGTCTTTAATTTGCTCGGCTAAACGAATAAAGCCCGGTAAATGGGCTTCTGAGCAAGTTGGGGTAAATGCGCCAGGTACCGCAAACAACACGACTTTTTTACCTGCAAATAGCTCATGAGTGGAATGATTTTGCATGCCGTCTTTATTTAGCTCTGCTAAGTCTGCTTCCGGTATGGTTTGTCCTACTTCTATCATGTGGTACTCCATTAATCGTTGATGCTTCGCAATGGTTAGCTAAGCACTAAACAGTCGCGTGAGCGAGTGGTTAAAGTGAATGATAGCCGCAACAGCCCAGTAGTTGAGAACTTAAGGGTTGCTCGCGTACAGCCAGTGTAGAGATCAGCTTAATACGATTGTCTGCTCCGCGAGTGATGCTAATTAAGCTAACAAGGCGGCTTGGTTAACGCGATAAGCTGACAGGAACTGCCAAGCCAGCCAGTCATAATCCCATCTTGGGTATGTTGTTTACTAAAAACGGCTTCAAGCCCACCGCTTGATTTAATTGTAGATTGTTCAGCAGGGATTAGCTGGGGAGTATTCAGGTAATCTGAACAGAGAGAGGTGTTTTTCATAGAGCTTAATAATCGCTTAGGGTCTAGAACACCGCGCTAGCTGCTAACCTGCGGCTTGTTTTGCTCGCCATGCACGAGCAAGCAATCATTTAAGGCATGTAGGTCTGTATCTTGATGCAGGCCTGTTTTAGTTGCCACAATCATATCTGCCATCGCTAATTGAGCCTGAAGGTTTTGATGTTCTTTATAACCTGAGTCAACAAGCTCTTGGGCGCTAACCAATGTGGCGCTAGCGCCTAGCTGAATGGCTCCTTGGCTGGCGAATTGCTCTAGTGGTTTTTTGTGTCTATCTTGTCGCAAATGTAAGCGCCAATAGGAAATGCCGACGTGGCCGCTGGAGATGGCGCGTTACATACATGGAGGCTACGAGGGCTTTGTGCAAACAAAAAGTCATGCACTAAACTGCCGTCATTCAATACGGCTTGCGCTCTAATCCCCGCAGGATAGGGGCTTAGGTCATGAATGGTTAAGCTAGGGCAATATTTTCTTACCCGTTGTAAGTAACCCGATTTAAATAAAGAGTCTTTAGTTTCGGCTAGTCCACTACGAAAGTGCTGTTTGGCCACTTTCCAGAAACCCGAAAATGTTAACATTTCTTGGGTATCTGCAAGGTTAAATGAACCCTTGTTGTAGCCCTCTCTCGACCAACCTTGCACTGCGTTAGGCCCAACAGTGACTGAACCATCAATCATTTTAGTCAGGTGGACCCCGAGAAAAGGCAGTTCAGGGTCGGGGATGGGATAAATGAGATGTTTAATTATTTGGTTATGCCGGGCTGCAAGTTGGTAGTATTCGCCACGGTAAGGAATAATTTGAAAATCAATATCTAGCTGTAACATTCGGCATAAGCGGTCAGCCATTAAGCCACCACAAGCGATAAGGTATTGGCTTTCTATTGTTTTATGCTGGGTGCTGATCGTGATTTTTTGACTATCTTCTGCTAGATCTACCACTTGATGTGAGAGTAGGATTTCACCGCCTAGTTGGGTAAATAAATCAGCAATTTTAGTGCAAATTTGTTGGTAATTTACAATGCCCGTTTCTTCAACCTTTATCGCCCCTAAGCCTGTGATGTTTGGCTCTATGTCATTGAGCTGTTGCGCATTTAGTTGCTGAATTTTGATGCCGTTGTCAATGCAACGTTGACTTAAGGCGTCCATGCGTTGTAGCTCTTTGGTGTTGCTTGCTACTAATAGCTTTCCGCATTGTTGGTAGGCAATATCATACTGCTGGCAGAATGCAATGGTTTGCTTTAAGCCTTGCTTGCAAAATTGCGCTTTTAAGCTGCCGGGCTGGTAATAAACACCAGCATGAATCACGCCGCTATTATGGCCCGTTTGGTGAAACGCTAATTGCGCTTCTTTTTCAATCAGCAGTATTTTGGCCTTAGGGTGCCGTTGTTGAAGCTGCCAAGCCGTTGATAAACCGACAATACCACCGCCAATAATCGTATAGTCATAACTCAAATTTCTGCACCCTTGGTTTGTTTAATTTGCTTAATCTGAACCATTGTTGCACAAAAAGAACAGTTGTTAGACTAAAGATAACAAATGCCTACTGAATTAACGATGAGTCAATGCTAAGGTCTGTTTAATCAATGATTTCAATGAGTATCCTATGGATTTTAGTCTTTGGCATGGAGCCTTATTGCTGACGGTTGGTGTGCTTGCGGGGGGGATTAATACCTTAGCGGGGGGAGGCTCTAATTTGACCTTACCTGCGTTAATGGTCATGGGGATGCCCGCAGAGCTGGCTAATGCAACCAATCGTGTTGGTATCTTCTTACAGTGTTTAACCGGTGTAGTGGGGTTTAACAAGCACGGTAAATTAGATACCCAAGATGTCGCTCCCATTTTATGGCCAACTTTAGTAGGGGGCTTGCTGGGGGCTGTCGCGGCGTCGTATGCGCCGTCTTGGATAATTAAATATTTATTGTTAGGCGCTATGCTTGGAATGGCGGCCCTTATGTTAGTAAAACCTGGGGTGGTTGCACCTGAGGCCGGCACGGTTGCCAAAAAAGTGAAAGATACGCCGTCGGCTAAATGGAGCTTAGGCTTGGCCGGGTTTTATGGTGGTTTTGTTCAAGCTGGGGTTGGCTTTATTTTGGTTGCAGCACTCGCTGGCAGTTTACGCTACGATTTAGTTAGGGCAAATGCGCTAAAACTGGTGTGCACCTTAGCGTTTACGAGTATTGCTTTGGTGGTGTTTATAGCGAGGGGGCAAGTGCTATGGTTGCCAGGTCTTGTACTAGCGGTAGGTTATATTATTGGGGCTCACTATGCGGTAAAGTTTGCCATTAATGCAGCGGCTAGCACGCTAAAGTGGTTTCTATTTGTTATGACCCTAATTGGTTGTATCGCGGCCTTATGGCTTTGAGTTATGGGACAATATAAATGATTAAATCAATGTTCATCTCTAGCGTTATTTTGATTTTGTCGGCTTGTAGTGGTAAGCCCGAAGGTATCGAACCCGTCAGCAATTTTAATCTAGATCGTTATTTAGGGACGTGGTATGAAATTGCCCGTTTAGATCACTCTTTTGAACGTGGCTTAAGCCATGTATCTGCCAGTTATACGCTGCGGGGTGATAGCCAGGTTACGGTATTGAATAAGGGCTTTTCGGCCCAAGAAAATCAGTGGTTTGAAGCTGAAGGTATCGCCCACTTTGTTGAGACACCTGATATTGCACATCTTAAAGTTTCATTTTTTAGGCCTTTCTATGGTGCTTATGTGGTGTTCGTTTTAGATGAGCTTGACTATCAATATGCATTGGTAGCCGGCCCGAGTAGAGAGTATTTATGGTTGTTAGCTCGAACACCTGAAATAGAGCATCAAACGCTAAGTGATTTGCTTCAACAGGCTAAAGCGGCGGGATATGACACCAGTAAACTGATTTTTGTTGACCATCAAAGTGAAACCATCGCAGTACATGAATGATTTGACACCTTAGTGATTAGGAGCTTTTATGTGGACAGAGGGCAAGGTTATACAACGTATAGATTGGAACGAAGAGCTATTTAGCCTGCGTATCCAAGCTGATATTTCTCCATTTACCGCAGGCCAATTTATTAAGCTGTCTGAAATGCGCGACGGTAAGCGAGTTGCTCGAGCCTACTCTTTGGTAAATCCTCCCAATACTGACTACCTTGAAATACTGGCGATTAAAGTAGAGGAGGGGTTACTTTCACCTAATCTTCATTGTTTAGCTGTTGGCGACACGATTGAAGTATCCACGACTGCTGCTGGGTTTATGGTGTTAGATGAAGTGCCAGCAGGCAAACACTTATGGCTTATTGGTACTGGCACTGGCATTGGGCCTTATTTCTCTATGCTTGAAACCCCTCAGCCTTGGCAACGTTTTGACAAAATCATCTTGGTTTACGGTGTCAGACAGGCCAAAGATTTGGCTTACCAAACATTGGTGAATGATTACCTGCAGCGCTACTCGAAACAGTTTGTTTATCAGCCTATGGTCACGCGTGAAGATCATGCCGGTGGAATAAGAAGCCGAATCCCAGAGGCCATAGAAAATGGCCTATTAGAGCAGCAAGTTGGCCTAACATTAGATCCTACCACCTCGCAGGTGATCATGTGTGGCAACCCAGCAATGATCACCGATGCGCAAGCCATACTGGAGCAAAAGGGGCTAAGTAAAAACTTACGTCGTAAACCAGGCCAAATTACTGTTGAACGTTACTGGTAGTGTGATTATTGAACAGTAATGTTAGTATAAGCGAAACACTTTTAAGCGTATTTACGGGTTTTTAACAGCTAGGTGTTTTTAAAAGCTACGTTTTTTGTCAGTATTCTTTACAGTCAACGTTTTTTTTTGAATTGTTTGTTTTTAAGTTGTTGTATATAAAGGTTTATTTTTGTTGGCTTGATATTTGCTTTGTTAGCGGTAAGTTAATCTTTTTATCTACAGAATGCTAAATTTGGAGGCGTTGTGTTTAAACAAATTTTATTAGTAGCCAGCTGTGCCATATCTTTATCGGCTTTTTCAGCAGAGCAAGTCTGGGACTTTGATGATGGTGTATTGAGCGGTGGCAATTCAAACGGTTACGGTAACACGATGACCCTTGATGGCTTGAGCATTAAAGGTTGGTCTGATACACGTCGACCTAACGACTCGCAGATTCTTTCTACTAAGCTTACCTACGATGATCGTTGGGGTTTGATGTCTCAAAATAGAGATGAGGGCAACAGCACTCCTGGTCATTCAATTGACAGCTATGGCAACGATTTTGACATGGTATTGTTAACTTTTGACGAAGCGGTCAATTTAGCTGGGTTTACTCTGGGGTGGGCTCAAGAGGATTACGTAGATCGTAACAATCAAGGTTCAAGCCATGCTGATGTTTCTGTTTTAGCTTATTCGGGTGACAACGCACCAGCACTTCATAGGAAGACTTGGGCAGATTTAGCCGGTTTAGGTTGGACTACTGAAGCTGAAGTCAGCAATGCTGATGCTTATGCTTACCAATCAATTACTACTAGTGCTTCATCTAAGTACTGGTTAATTGGCGCTTATAATCCAATATTTGGCGACTTAAATTGGTCTAGTAACAATGATGGCTTCAAGTTAGCTGGAGTAAGTGGAAACTCTGTACAGCCTGCTACCAGTGTGCCCGAACCAGGAACCGTGCTGCTGTTTGCTGCAGGCCTGTTTGGCTTAGCCTTACGCAGTAAGAAGCGCCAAGCTTAAAATTAAACTTCCCTGTTTAAACAAAAATACGAAATACTCTGTGTTTCGTATTTTTTTGTCTTTTTTTTACCTGCGGTTCATTAGATACTGTTGCGAGGTTAATTGATTAACCTCTGATGTAACAAGGAATCAAAGTTGATAATGAATAAAATCGTAATCGCACTCGCCCTAATAACCTTTAGCCAGCTTACTTTAGCCAATGAACAAATTAATGAATATGAATTAGCGGTAAAAGCTTATCACCTGGGGGATGAAAACGAGTCGTTTATTCACTTAAAAAACGCCCTGAAAGCAGACCCAGAACACCTATCATCCAAGCTATTACTTGCTAAAGTTTATTTCAATGCCAACAATCTTGCTTCGGCAGAAAAACAATTAAAGGACGCCTTAAACTTAGGGGCGGATATTAACTTAGTGTTGCCGCTGTTAGGTAACGCTTTGTTGTTACAAGGTAAGTCTTCAGAGTTACTCGGCTACGAAGAACGTGTCAACGAGTTCTCGCAAGCAACGCTATTTGAATGGAAGCTATTACGAGGTCGCATTTATCTACTTAACTCTCAAGTCGTCTTAGCGCGAAATGAGTTTGAACAAGCTATAAAGATATTGCCAAATAAACCAAATGCTATGAACACCTTAGCTACTTTGTTCCTGCGCCAAAAAGAATATGTACTGGCTGAGCAATGGGTTGAACGTTCTTTGTTAATTGATAAGCTTAATGAGCGTACTTGGTTGCTAAAGGGGGAGCTTGCAGCGAGTCAAGGCCAGTTGAGTGAGGCTTTGGCTAGCTATGAAAAAGCTTATAAGTTAGATCCTAACGATCCTAAAATTTTGCGCAGTCTGGTAATGATTCATTTGAAAAGTAATCAGATAGAGAAAGCCAAGCACTATCTAAAGAAAGTTCAAGAACAAACGCCTAACGACCCTACCGCCATTCTTATCAGTGCCACCTTATTGGCAGATGAACAACAGTCTGAACTCGCCGAGCAAACCCTCGCTGAGTTATCCCAAAAGGTCTCTGCGACGGAAAAAGGCGAGCTTACAGACACTACAACCCTATTATTCATCCAAGGCGCATCAGAATTTATTTTACAAAATGATGAGAAAGCTAAACAGTATTTAAGTCAATACTTACAACAAAAGCCAAGCGACTTAGGCGCTACGCGCATGTTGGCTAAAGTTTATCTGCGTTCAGGCGAACCTTATAAGTTGCAGTTGTTACTGCAAGATAACTTCGAATACATCATTCGTGACTTAGGCTTATCAGTTCAGTTGGTATATTTGTATATTGATGCGGGTCGCTTACGTGCAGCTGAACAAGCTTTTGACCAAGTTCGTGCCTATCATAGTGACTCAAATTATGTGGTGATTTTAGAGGCGGAGCTAGCTCGAGCAAATAGTGAATCTGAGCGTGCCTTATCCTTGCTGCAAAGCCTACCTTATAGCGAGGCAGATGCGCCGATAAAGTGGTTGCAGCTGAAAGGCGAGTTGGCCTTAGAAGTTGATGACTTTACGGAAGCTGAAAAAGTTGTTGAAGCACTCATTAGTCGAAACATTCAAACCAGTAATACCCAAAATCTGATTGCTGCTTACTATCTTAAAACACAACAGTTAGATCTAGCATTGCGCTATTTGGATGATGTATTAGCGCTCAGCCCTGAAAATATAGGGGCTCGTTTCAATAAAGCCGTTATTTTAAAAAACCAAGCTAAACCAGAGCAAGCCCTGTTGCTATTGGAACAAGTTTTAAAGACGCAAAATAATCATACACCTAGCCGCGTTCTAGCTGCGCGTACTCATATCCAACAACAGCAGTTTCCTGAGGCCTTAGCTCAATTGGATAAAGTGTTGCTTTATCAACAAGACAATAGAGTAGCGAGAGAGCTAAAACTAGATATTTATATGCAAACTCAGCAGTGGAGTTTAGCTTTAGGTGAAGTTGAAAAACTTAATCGAGAGTACATTCTCAATGAGCAATACTTATCTGCCTACGCAGAGGTATTAATTCGTTTAGAGCGTTATCAAGACGCTGAGAAACCGCTGGGTTTATTAGATAGTATGTGGAAAGCGCAACCCGCTAAGTTGGTTGTTTTAGCGCAGCTCCAAATTCAAGCCAAACAATTAGCCGCAGCAAAAAGCAGTTTAATCAAATCTCATCAGCTTGACCCTGAGCAAATGGCTACCTTGGTGTTACTGACCAAGGTAGAGTTGGCTCAACAGCAAATAGAAGAGGCCGAGACAACGGTAGCCAATCTAGAAGAGCTTTTTGGTGAAAGCAGCGAGCTACACGTTTTAAAAGGCGATATTCTGTTGCGTAAAAGCGTCAAGCTACAAGCACAAAAAGAATACCGTGAAGCGCTTAGGCAAAATGCCTTTAATCGCGAAGCGGTGATTAAGCTCTACCAGCTTGCTAAGCAAGATATTGAGACCGAGGTATTTCTTCAGCAACTAGAAGGCATTGTAGATGATAGCCCTGAAAAAGCTTGGCATCGTCGTCTATTGGCCGACAGTTATCTGCAGCAGCAAAACTATGCCAAAGCCCAGCGACACTATGAGGCTTTGCGATTGATCCCCGCGTTATACAACGAACCTGGCATTTTGAATAATTTGGCTAATATCTACGCCGCCAGTGATTTAGATAAAGCGCACGAGGTTATTGCTTTGGCTGTAAACCAAGGGGTTAAAAACGCTGCGGTGCTGGATACCATTGGCTGGATTGAAGTTAAGCGAGGCAATTTAGACCAAGGCTTAATACACCTGCGCGAAGCGTATACTATGGATTCATCTGATGCGGCTATTCGCTATCATATCGCTTTTGTCTTGGCTAAGTTAGGCCGTAATGCTGAGGCCAAACAGGAAGTTAAAGCCGCCTTAGAGCTAGACCAACAATTTTCTGAATACCAAGATGCTAAAGCACTATTGGATAGTTTAAGTTAGTGGTTTTTTGAGCAGACATAAAAAAGGTCACCTTAGGGTGACCTTTTGCTTATTACGCTGTACTCATTAGCAAATACAAACGACTTGATTTAAGCCATTTGATTTAAGCAATCTAGCTAATACGCTTGTATTTAATGCGATGAGGTTGTGCTGCTGCTTCACCAATGGTTTCTTTAAGCCAAGCTTCATACTCGGTGTAATTACCAGCATGGAAGTTAACTTGTCCTTCATCGCGGTAATCAAGAATATGAGTAGCGATTCGGTCTAAGAACCAACGGTCATGCGAGATAACCATGGCGCAACCAGCAAATTCTAGTAGTGCGTTCTCTAGCGCTCGCAGTGTTTCTACATCAAGGTCGTTGGTTGGTTCATCCAGTAGTAGCACGTTTCCGCCGGCTTGTAACAGTTTTGCTAAATGCAAACGGCCACGTTCACCACCCGATAGCTCACCTACACGTTTTTGTTGATCAGAGCCTTTAAAGTTAAAGCGGCCCACATAAGCGCGACTAGGGATCTCAACATTACCAATTCTTAGTATGTCAGAACCGCCAGACACTTCTTGCCAAACAGTTGCCTTGTCGTCCATATCATCACGGAACTGGTCGACACTGGCTATTTGAACGGAATCGCCTACCTCAACGGTTCCTGAGTCAGCCTGTTCTGCACCGGTTATCATCTTGAATAACGTTGATTTACCGGCGCCGTTTGGTCCAATAATACCGACTATCGCACCCTTAGGAATGCTGAAAGATAAGTCGTTAATCAACACTCGGCCGTCATAGGCTTTGCTGAGGTTATTAACGTCAATGACTTTATCCCCTAAGCGTTGCGCCGCAGGAATAAATAGCTCGTTAGTTTCATTACGGCTTTGGAAGCTTTGGGTGTTTAACTCTTCAAAACGAGCCATACGAGATTTGCTCTTACTTTGGCGACCTTTAGCATTTGAGCGAACCCATTCCAATTCTTTTTGAATTGACTTCATACGGGCTTTTTCTTGTGATGCTTCTTGGCTTAGGCGGTCTTCTTTTTGTTCTAACCAAGAAGAGTAGTTTCCTTCCCATGGAATACCTTCACCACGGTCAAGTTCTAAGATCCAACCTGCCACATTATCTAAGAAGTAACGGTCGTGAGTTACTGCTACTACGGTTCCTTCGTAATCATGTAAGAAACGCTCTAGCCATCCTACTGATTCCGCATCCAAGTGGTTGGTCGGTTCGTCGAGTAACAACATGTCAGGTTTCTCAAGCAATAAACGACATAATGCAACACGGCGTCGTTCACCACCAGATAGCTTCTCTATTTTTGCATCCCAATCTGGTAGTCGAAGCGCATCGGCGGCCCGCTCTAATTGATTCTCTAAACTATGGGCATCGTGAGTGGCTAGAATAGCTTCAAGTTCACCTTGCTCTTGAGCTAGGGCATCAAAATCTGCATCGGGCTCTGCGTAGGCGGCATAAACTTCATCAAGGCGAGTTTGGGCATTTTTAACAACAGCTACCGCTTCTTCTACAACTTCACGCACCGTTTTATCAAGGTCCATTTTAGGCTCTTGAGCTAAATAACCAATTTTGGTACCAGGGTTGGCGCGTGCTTCCCCTTCAATCTCGGTATCAATACCCGCCATAATGCGGAGTAAGGTGGATTTACCTGAGCCATTTAAACCCAACACACCAATTTTGGCACCAGGGAAAAAACTTAATGAGATATTTTTTAGAATATGCTTTTTAGGCGGTACGATTTTACCAACACGGTTCATCGTATATATGAATTGGGCCATTCGCCGTTCCTCTAGATTTTTCATTTGTTGTCGATGTGTTTAACGTTTACACCGATTCAGCAACTATTATTCTTCAGGCTTATGATACTGGCTTCGCCAAGGGATGCCAGTGTTTGCTCGCGCTTAATCGCTTTAGTTGTTTGATATAAGCGCTGTTCTGCAGCGATTTATATAAAAAATCCGTCGAGTTGCTTTGTGAGCACCAGCACTTTGTCGAAATAAGTCCCATTTAGTGTTATGTTGCGATTTCATTTATAGGATAAAGTTATTCATGAAAAGATTGTTTGTTGCCTGTTTCGTCTTATGTTTGTCATGGTCTGTTTCTGCGTTAACTTACGATTTACCCGCTGAGGGTAATCGCTTAATGGGGGGTAACCAATGGCATATCGTGCGCAAAGGAGAGACTATTGCGCATATCGCTGAACGTTATGAAGTGGGCTTTTTGGCAGTGATGGCAGCCAACAAAGGCGTCGACCCTTTCTTGCCTGAAGCAGGTACCGAATTACTGATACCTACGCAAATCTTATTACCCGATGTTGAGCGTAAAGGGGTAGTGGTTAACTTAGCCGAACTGCGTCTGTATTACTTTCGCCCTGATACTAATGTCGTTGATGTATTTCCGATCGGGATTGGTCGTATAGGCCGTGAAACCCCTGAAATGAGCACGCATATAAGCCAAAAAAGAGAGCAACCAACCTGGACGCCCACTCAGAATATTCGTAATGAATACCTAGCTAAAGGCATTACTTTGCCGGCGGTGGTTCAAGCGGGGCCAGAAAATCCCTTAGGTGAATATGCGCTTCGTTTGGCTTATGGCAATGGCGAGTACTTGATACACGGTACAAACAAAGAGTTTGGGGTAGGGTTACGGGTAAGTTCTGGTTGTATTCGTTTGTTTCCGCATGATATTGAATACTTGTTTTCTCAGGTCAATGTGCGAACACCGGTGCGAATTATTGATCAATCCATCAAACACTCAACCGAAACGAATGGTGAATACCTATTAGAAGTTCATCAGCCTTTAAACCGTTCACAAGAAGATATTTCGCAAGCGACGTCGCTAAAACTAAGTCGTGATGATATTAAGTTTATTACCCAAGCGGGAATTGATTCGTCAGTGGTAAATCAAGCCTTGAAAAATCAGCAGGGTATTGCATTGGCTGTGGGTGAAAAGCAGGGATAAAAAAAGGTGATACTGAGTATCACCTTTAAACCGTCGATTCTAACTTACTTAGTGTAAGAAGAAGCGATGTTGTCAATACGTTCGTTAGCACGCATTGCTTCTGCTTTCGCTTGGTCAGCACTCATTTGAGCTGACTTGATGTCACCACTCAAAGAGCTTTGCTCTGCACGAAGAGCTGCAACTTCGTTAGACAATGCGTCTACTTTATCGCTTAATGATTGTACGTTGTTTTCTAGAGCGGTAGTGTTAGAACAACCCGCTAGTAAAATAGTAGAAGCAATAGCGCCTGCAACTAAAAGCTTATTCATGGTAAGTCCGTCCTTTTTATTCAATTCTAACGACCGATGTCAGATCGTTGATTCGTTTAAGCAAAGCCATTCACTACAATGAGTGAGCCGCTGGTATGATTATGGCTCAATATTAGCAAGCTGCAAGCGTTTGTTGCTAAATCCGAAAAAAAATCATGGTAAATACAGGGATTTAAGAGTTACTGGCAATATATCATTAACAATTCATGCAATTTTATACTGTTGTTAGTGTTAGTTTCATTAGTTAATTTACGATACATAAGTTCTACTTTTTGCAGCTATTAATTTTATTTTTATTTATAGCACTGTATTCCGCCATTTGATGCTCTTGCTGCTGATAGCGAATAGGTAGTTGTTTTACCACAATGAGATAATCACCCTTGAGGGCCTTTTGCTGCTCATCTAACTGCGCAAACTCTGCTTGGTCAATCGCTACAATGGATGAAATCGTTTGATTGTTTAATCGTTGCTTGATTCGCGAGTAAGTGCCTTGCTGCATATCGACATGAAAATTTCCGGCAATGTGCATGACTTGTTTACTTGCGCCGTGGGCGAGTTCAGTGACGACTGATTCTGCCATCGTTTCATCCCACGCCAACATGGCTAAAAAATGGTTGTCTGCTTGCGCTTGGTCGCCATGGTGGCCATTGCCAAATAGCCGCTCTTTATAATCAGGGTCATCGCGAGTAAATGTTTCAGCTAGCATTGCGCGCTCGGCTGTTGGTAAGGTGTCAATATAAGTTTGACCTTGTTGACCAATGCAAGACACTAGCTTTTTGGGAGCATTGGCGGCGACAACCCTTAACTCATGTTGCTTGGCAAACTCGACCAAAGGTCGATAATCAGACGGGTAGTTAGGCCATGCGTTAGTTTGCTTAATTAACCAGGCTTCACCAATTTCGTTCGCGAGGTAGCGGTTCACTATGGCTTGTTGGCTGCGGTCAAATTGTTCCATCGACAAGCTTAAGTCATGCTGTTGCGCGTACAGGGATTGAAATAGTCGCAATTGGGCTAAATGGATAGCCGGCTGGCTATGAAACTCACCAAACAACACCACCGACGAGTTTGTTAGCAAATGGGCAAGTTGGTCGGTATTGTCAATCGTTTGCTGGTTTGTTGGATCATAGATGATGTAGTCATAGTAAGTATCCAACGCTGCGAGATGTTGTGCTTGCTTGGTCGGTGCTGAGCTACAGGCCGCTAATGAAGTAAAGATAATAATTAAGCTAATAAGGCGAATAAACATAAAAATCCAAAGTTACAAATGCATATGATAATCATTATCACTTAAGTTCTATTCAACCGCAAAGTAATAACAAGGTTAACGTGAATTTATTTCATAAAGCTCAAAGCAAACGGTTAGAAAATTGTAAAATTTCAGCGTTAAGCTCACTATGCGAATTCAAACTAGCGTAAAGGTTTATGTTAAGTTTATTCGATAAAACTAAACCTGTAGCAAAAAGTTTTACTGTGATCTGAAAAGGACTCAGGTTAGAATGCGCCTTCGAAAAATCACCCACCAACATGTAACAAAAGAGTCAGGAGATACTGATGTTAAAGCGTGATATGAATATCGCCGATTACGATGCCGAACTATGGCAAGCCATTACTAAAGAAGAAGTTCGTCAAGAAGAGCATATCGAATTGATTGCTTCTGAGAACTATGCCAGTCCACGAGTAATGGAAGCGCAAGGCTCTTACCTTACTAACAAGTACGCTGAGGGATACCCTGGTAAGCGTTACTATGGTGGTTGTGAGTACGTAGACCAAGCTGAAGTGTTGGCTATTGAACGAGCGAAACAACTGTTCGGTGCTGACTATGCTAACGTGCAACCGCATGCAGGCTCACAAGCTAACTCAGCAGTATTTATGGCGCTGTTAAAAGCTGGCGATACTGTGTTAGGTATGAGCTTAGCTCACGGTGGCCACTTAACCCACGGTGCCAGTGTAAGCTTCTCGGGCAAAATCTATAACGCCGTTCAATACGGAATTAATCCTGAAACTGGCGAACTAGATTACGCAGAAGTTGAGCGTTTAGCTAGAGAACACAAACCTCAAATGATTATTGCTGGCTTTTCAGCGTACTCAGGAGTGGTTGATTGGCAGCGTTTCCGTGATATTGCCGACGAAGTAGGTGCTTACCTATTTGTAGACATGGCCCACGTCGCTGGTCTTGTAGCTGCAGGTTTATACCCGAACCCTGTGCCAATCGCTGACGTAGTAACTACCACTACGCATAAAACCTTAGCCGGCCCACGTGGTGGTCTAATACTAGCTCGCGCCAACGAAGCAATAGAGAAGAAACTGAACTCTGCTGTATTCCCTGGCGGCCAAGGTGGTCCTTTGATGCACGTTATTGCCGCTAAAGCAGTAGCCTTCAAAGAAGCGATGGAGCCTGAGTTTAAGCAATACCAGCAACAAGTGCTAGATAATGCCAAGGCAATGGTTGCGGTACTTCAAGAGCGTGGTTACAAGATTGTATCTAACGGTACAGAAAACCACTTATTCTTGGTTGATCTCATTGATAAAGACATTACTGGTAAAGAAGCTGATGCAGCTTTGGGTCGCGCTAACATTACAGTGAACAAGAACTCGGTACCTAACGATCCTCGTTCACCGTTTGTTACTAGTGGACTGCGTATTGGTACTCCTGCGATTACTCGTCGAGGTCTTGATGTTGCGGCTTCTAAAGAGTTAGCCGGCTGGATCTGTGATGTACTCGATAATCTACAAGATGAAGCTGTGATTGAACGTGTAAAAGGCCAAGTGTTAGCACTTTGCCAGCGTTTCCCGGTCTACGCTTAAGTAAGCATGTAAACGTCAGGGATTGACGAGATAAAAGAAAGGAGGCTTTATGCCTCCTTTTTTGTATTTGTTTGTTAGTAAAACTACGGATTATTAAGACTAAATGTGAATAGGAACACAAACCAAGGAGGGATAGGCTGGGTTTTAGCCTGAGAATTAGACAGTTGGTACTGAAATTGCTCAGTTTTTAAGACCTAATTGATAAGTCAAATTACCAGCACCGTGGGTAATTTAAAATGAGAGATAAACACAATGGATATGAATCCAATTCAGACCGCAAAACGATTGATGATCATACAATTTGTCATCTGGGGTGGCTTTATGCTGCTAATTGTTACTTAAACGTAGTTATTGGCAATGGATTTGCCCATTTTGGGTTGCTTAGGCTTAGCTTTATTCAGCACTAATCGCTCACCTTGGTTTAAATAAGTGGTGCAGGCCACTCGTAGCAGCGACGTGAAATTGCCTACTTTTTCGTCACGCTGTAAAACTTCATGGTAAATTTGCGTCAAGAATGCCGCTAAGCTCAGATCGGCTTCGTTTGCTATTTGCTCGAGTAGCTGCCAAAAAATCGCTTCCAATCGAATGCTTGTGACCACGCCGTCAAGCCTAACTGAACGCGCTTTAAGCTCAAATAAGGCCGTTTCTGTCCCTGAATATATTTCACACATCGATGATATAACCATGATTAAGACTAGCCTCAATCATGGTCCATAATGGTAAATATTGCAGTGTCACTTTAGTCTTAATTTAACAATTTGTTAAACTGTGCAAGCCAAGCGGGGTGGGCTGGCCAAGCTGGAGCGGTCACAAGATTTTTATCACTGATAGCTTGGTTGACTTCAATGTCTGCGAACGCCCCTCCTGCAGCGGTCACTTCTGGCGCACAAGCTGGGTAGGCTGATATCTGTCTTCCGGCAGCGATACCCGCGGCGGTGAGTAACTGGGCGCCATGGCAAACAGCAGCAATGGGCTTATTGTTAGCGTCAAAGCTCTTTATAAGAGATAGCACTTTGGCGTTGAGACGCAGGTATTCAGGGGCTCGGCCCCCGGGTAATAGTATGGCATCAAAATCTACTTCTTCAATATCATCAAAATTACCGTTAAGGGTAAAGTTGTGGCCGGGTTTTTCGGTGTAGGTTTGATCGCCTTCAAAATCGTGAATCGCGGTTTTGATTTGCTCACCAGCTTTTTTGTCAGGGCAAACTGCAGTAACTTCGTGACCGACCATTTGTAAAGCCTGAAAAGGCACCATTAACTCATAGTCTTCAACAAAGTCACCCGCGATAATTAATACCTTACTCATAACTCACCTTTAACGTTTTGTTAACATTGGTGCTCATGATAGTTCTTCTATTTATCAGCGGGTAGTAAGGGAGTACTACTATGCTCAGCTTTGTCTTACGAATCTATCTAGCGCTTTTATTTTCAGTGGCTTAGCTATCTCTTGGATTGCTAAGGTGGGCCAGAGAAAGGCCAGAGTTGAGAGCTAGCTCAAAGTTTTACTCAACATAAATCACCGTGCTTATTGAGCTAACTCCCCTTGGGTTTCTATTATCCCCTAGTAAGCAAGTCTTTATCTCAGCTAGCCTGTACCTTCTGTAACTAACCAGATAAAATCGAGCTAGGCTTAAAAAAGGTAATATTTATGTACTGTCCATTTTGCTCTGCTCACGAAACCAAAGTCATTGACTCTAGATTGGTAGCCGATGGCCATCAAGTGAGACGACGTAGAGAGTGCTTGGAATGCCATGAACGCTTTACCTCATTCGAAGTCGCTGAATTGGTGATGCCAAGAGTGATTAAAGGTAATGGAATAAGAGAACCTTTTAACGAAGAAAAAATGCGCGCTGGCATGATGCGAGCATTAGAGAAACGTCCGGTTAGTGTTGACGAAGTAGAGCAAGCAGTAAACAAGATTAAATCACAGTTACGCGCCACAGGTGAGCGCGAAGTAGAAACCAAGTTTATCGGTAACATAGTGATGGAGCAGCTTATCATGTTAGACAAAGTCGCTTATGTGCGTTTTGCTTCGGTGTATCACTCATTTGAAGACATCAAAGAATTCAGTGAAGAAATTGCGAAGCTGGAAAAATAGGTGAATTTTTCAGTGGCTGATAGCCAGTTTATGGCACGCGCAATTAGCCTCGCCAAACGAGGTTGCTATACCACGGCTCCTAATCCTAACGTCGGTTGTGTATTGGTGAAAAACGGCCAAGTAATTGGCGAGGGGTATCACCAAAAAGCTGGTGAGGGGCACGCTGAAGTCAAGGCGGTAGCGAATGCCAAAGCACGTGGCCATAGCCTACAAGGGGCTAGCTGTTACGTTACACTTGAGCCTTGTAGCCATGTGGGGCGAACACCGGCTTGCGCAACGATGCTCGTTGAATTGCAAGTTGCTGAAGTCATTATTGCCATGGTAGACCCTAATCCTCAAGTGGCTGGGCGTGGTATTAAACGCTTAGAACACGCAGGGGTAAAGGTTCGTACAGGGCTAATGGAACAAGCTGCGCGATCGCTAAACCCCGGCTTCTTAAGTCGAATTGAGCGCAAACGGCCGTTTGTTCGTTTGAAGTTGGCCGGTTCTATTGATGCTAAAACGGCATTGGCGAACGGTGAAAGCAAATGGATCACATCGGCCTATTCGCGCAGCGATGTGCAGCGTGAAAGAGCGCGTAGCCATGCAATTTTATCTACAGCCGCCACGGTATTGCGAGATAATGCCAGTTTAAATGTACGCCATGTCGAATTGGGCAGTTTAAGGCAGCAACTGGCAGCTAAAGATTTACGTCAGCCATTGCGGATTATTGTTGATCGCCAACAGCGCCTTTCTGCTGCGCCTAAAACACTTAATATATTTCAACACCCTCAATCTCTATGGGTTGCAGGCTTAGCATTACAGCCTGAACTTACAGCGGCTAAACAGCTCACCTTTAATGAAGAGGGTGGTTTGCTGAGTTTGTTAGAACAATTGGCCGAGGCAGAGATAAATGACTTATGGGTTGAAGCGGGGTCACAGTTTGCTGCGGCACTCATTAAGGCTGATGTCGTTGACCAATTAATCTGTTATCAAGCGGGTTTGTTAATGGGGGCCGATGCCAATAGCTTAGTTGAGCTAAAGGGCTTTACTAAAATGAGCGAGCTAAAATCTTGGATGTGCCTTGAAACTCGACAAGTTGGCCCTGATATTAAGACTATCTGGATCCCGCAATCACAGGGTGTGCAATAATGTTTACTGGAATCATCGAAGCCCTAGGCAAAATTAGCAGTATTGAAAAGCGTCGCGGCGATGTGCGTTTAAATATTGCCTGCGGGCACTTGGATATGGCTGATGTTAGGCTGGGCGACAGTATCGCGGTAAACGGTATTTGTTTAACCGTCGTTGAGTATGGCAGTGACTTCTTTTGTGCCGATGTCTCCACCGAAACGCTTAGCCTCACCTCTTTAGCCAAATGTAAGCAAGGCGATAAAGTTAATCTGGAAAAAGCGATGTTAGCCACTAATCGTTTTGGTGGGCATATTGTGAGTGGTCACGTTGATGGCTTGGCTGAGGTGGTAAATATATCTCCCAGCGCTCGAGCGATTAATATATGGCTTAAAGTACCTAGCGAGTTGGCGCGTTACATTGCTCATAAAGGTTCAGTAACGGTTGATGGGATTAGCTTAACGGTAAACGAAGTGCAGCAACAGCAGCTGCGTTTAACCATTATTCCCCATACCGCAGAGCAAACCACTATCTCTCAGTGGGCGCCAGGGCAAAAAATCAATCTAGAAGTGGATGTTATTGCTCGTTATGTTGAACGCTTGATTGGCTATGCGGAAGAAAATAAAGAATCTACAATTAGTACTGCTTTTTTGGCGCAGCATGGCTTTATGCGATAGGCGCAGCCAGCAGTAATAAGCATATATAATAATGAATAATACCCCTCAAGGTAAGAAAGGTTTGCTATGTCACTAAGCAGTATTGAAGAAATTATTGAAGATTTACGCCATGGAAAAATGGTGGTGTTAATGGATGATGAAGATCGTGAAAATGAAGGCGATCTGATTATGGCTGCTGATATGGTTACGCCTGAAGCGATTAATTTTATGGCAACTTACGGTCGTGGCTTAATTTGTTTACCGATGACCAAACAACGCTGTCAGCAACTCAAATTGCCATTAATGGTTGACGTAAATACCGAGCAATTTGCCACCAATTTCACGGTATCAATTGAAGCTTCTCAAGGTGTGACTACCGGCATTTCTGCTGCGGATCGCTCTCGTACCGTGCAAGCTGCAGTAGCGCGTGATGCAAAACCTGCCGATATCGTGATGCCGGGCCATATCTTTCCATTGATGGCACAAGAGGGGGGAGTATTAACTCGCGCCGGTCATACCGAGGCGGGTACCGATCTAGCGCGCCTCGCTGGCCGTGAACCCGCCGCAGTGATTGTGGAAATATTAAATCAAGATGGCACCATGGCTCGTCGTCCAGATTTAGAAGTGTTCTGCAAAGAACATGGCCTAAAAATGGGAACGATTGCTGACTTAATTGAATACCGTAACAATAATGAAACCACCATTGAGCGGGTCGCAGAATGTAATATGCCAACGCGCCACGGAGAGTTTAAACTGATTACTTACCGTGACACCATTGATGAAAAAGTGCATTTTGTTATGCAAGCTGGCGAAATTACCCCGCAAGACCCCACTTTAGTAAGGGTGCATCTTCATAACACCTTTAGTGATTTATTGGGCAGTGATCGCGCGGGTAAAATGAGCTGGCCTTTAGATAAAGCCTTAGAGAAAATTGCTAAAGAAAATGGCGTATTGGTTTTATTAAGCACTGATGACAATGCGGAAAACTTAGTTGAGCAAGTTAAAGCCTTTGCCTTACAAGATAAAGGTGAAACACCTAATCAGAAAAAGGTGAAAAGTGCTTCTCGTACCGTGGGTGTAGGGTCTCAGATTTTGGCTGATTTGGGGGTAAGCAAAATGCGTTTGCTGAGCTCTCCAAAACGCTACCATGCACTATCAGGTTTTGGTCTCGAAGTGCTTGAGTACATCGATCAACAATAACTCAGCGTATTTGTAACGAAATAAGATAATTTCATGTCTACCAAGTTAGTTGTGCTAGAATAGCGCGATTTTTTTGATGGACTCAAAGAAAAGGCAACAGTTTTATGAAAGTAATTGAAGCAAACCTAGCGACTCCAAACGCTAAAGTAGCCATTGTTATTGCTCGTTTTAATAGCTTTATTAACGAAAGTTTATTATCTGGAGCAGTGGATACACTTACCCGCCAAGGTGGAGTAAGTGATGACAATATCACGGTTGTACGTGTGCCAGGCGCGGTAGAAATTCCGCTAGCTGCAAAACGTATCGCCGCGACTAAAAAATACGATGCTATTATTGCTTTAGGCACCGTTATTCGTGGTGGTACTTACCATTTCGAATTAGTGGCCAACGAATGCCATAAAGGTTTAGCCCAAGTAATGATGGAGTATGACATTCCCGTTACTTTTGGTGTATTAACCACTGAGTCTATAGAGCAGGCGATTGAACGCGCCGGCACTAAAATGGGTAATAAAGGTACCGAAGCCGCCCTAAGTGCTTTAGAAATGATCAACTTAGTTGATCAGATATAAGAATAATTTGAGGATATCTCTGTGAAACCAGCCGCACGTCGTAAAGCTAGGCAATTTGCCACCCAGGCAATTTATCAATGGCAGGTGACCAAGGACAGCGTTGCTAACATCGAACATCAGTTCTTAACTGAACAGGACATGAGTAAAGCCGATGTACCGTACTTTTCTGATTTAATTTCAGGAGTAGTGGCTAACCATGAAAAACTTGATAAGGCGATGAGTTCTTCGCTGTCACGCAAGTTGGAAGAGTTAGATATTGTTGAACATGCAATTTTATTGATTGGTGTTTATGAGTTACTGATGGTGACAGATGTCCCACCTAAAGTTGTGATAAATGAAGCCATTGAATTAGCAAAATCATTTGCAGCAGAAGATAGCCATAAGTTTGTAAATGGCGTACTAGACAAGGTACTTCGCTTACAACAGTTCAAGTCGTAATTCTATGTCGTCTCAGTCACCGCTTGGTGAGTTTGATATCATTGAAAAGTACTTCCAGCAACGCAAATCACGCCAAGATGTTATTCTTGGCATTGGTGATGACGCTGCGCTGGTGATGCCCCCTGAAAATAGTCATCTCGCCATTTCTACTGACACCTTAGTTGAAGGCGTACACTTTTTTAAAGATATCCCACCTCGAGCTTTAGGGCATAAGGCCTTAGCTGTTAATCTGAGTGATATGGCGGCAATGGGGGCTGAACCTCGTTGGGCTACCTTAGCCATCACGCTGCCGGATGCAAATGAACAGTGGTTAGCGCAATTTTGCCGCGGTTTCTTTGATTTAGCTGAATACTTTAACGTTGACCTTATTGGCGGTGATACTACCAAGGGGCCGTTGAGTATTACAGTGACTGTGCATGGCGCCGTGCCTAGCGGTAAAGCTTTGCGCCGTAATGGTGCTAAGCCAGGTGATTGGCTATATGTCACTGGTAGTGTGGGTGATTCGGGCCTTGCCCTTGCACACTTACAAAATAAGCTACAGCTTAATCCACAGCAGTTAGAGTTAAGCTTAAAGCAACACTACTATCCTCAGCCGCGCGTTCTAGCCGGTTATGGACTTAGAGATATCGCCAGCTCAACCATCGATATATCAGATGGTTTATATAACGACTTGCAACACATTCTGAAGCAGAGTAACTGCAGTGCTACCTTAAAGCTTGATCAGCTCCCTATATCTGAAACCATGTGTGAAGCGGTTAGCGTTGACCAATGTTTTGCTTTTGCACTGAATGGTGGGGAAGACTACGAGTTGTGCTTTACTGTACCAGAGTCTAATAAAGGGTCGTTAGATACTTCACTATCCTACAGTGGTGTGCCTTATACGTGTATTGGCCAGTTAGCCCCCGGTAAAGGCGAGATCAAGTTGCTCTATCAAGACAAACCTTACCAGATAGAACATGCTGGTTGGGATCACTTTGTATAAACCTAAAAAGTAGAGAAAACCATTAATGGATAAGGCTTTAGCTAAGCTAAACTTACGTAATCCGCTTCACCTTTGTGCCGTTGGCTTTGGTAGCGGCTTAGCCCCTAAAGCGCCGGGTACTTTTGGTACTGTGGCTGCAATTCCGCTTTATTTACTTCTTTCAGGTTTACCTCTCTGGCAATACATTACGGTGCTATTCGTTTCTTTCGTATTTGGTGTATGGTGCTGCCAAAAAGCCAGTGACGCCATGGGCGTTCATGACCATGGTGGAATTGTTTGGGATGAGTTTGTTGGCTATTGGATAACCATGCTGGCGGTGCCACTTTCACCACTCAATGTATTGCTTGGATTTGTATTATTTCGATTTTTTGATGTATTAAAGCCTTGGCCGATCAAAATTTTAGATAAAAAAGTTCATGGTGGCTTCGGTATAATGATAGATGACGTATTAGCAGGGGTGTTTGCAGCAATTTGTTTGCAAGTTGTGCTGTTTGTTTTCGCCTAATTAATCATTCTCACCAATTTTCCTTTTTCTAATCCCTCAATTGTAGTTGATTCTGCTTATGTAAACATTACATAAGCTTATTCCTTTTTGCATAAATATGACCTTATAGCGAATCTCTAATCACTTTGACTGTGGCAGCTTCATTTTGTGTTATAAAATCCTGTCTATGCTATTTACACTGGCAGATAAAAATACTAGTTTATAACGGGCAAAAAGCGGATAAGACCTGATTTGATCTAACTCAGCTCACAAATTCACCTTTAATGGGGGTGTTTTTAAGAACAGGGTCTAGATTTATCAACAACAACAATTATTAGTCTATTCGCAAACACACCGAAAATGCAGTCATAACGGTTGCATACATGACAAGATGTCACACGGAGAACGATAATGAAAAAAGGATTAGCGAAGCTGTCTTTTGCACTAGTTGCAAGTGCGATTGCGGTAAGCGCACAGGCTAAAACACAAACATTTGTCTTTTGTTCAGAAGGCAGCCCAGAAGGTTTCAACCCTAGCTTATACACAGCTGGAACCACATTTGATGCGTCTTCTAAGACCATATTTAACCGTTTGGTTGAGTTTGAAGTAGGTACAACTAACGTTGTTCCAGGCTTAGCTGAGTCTTGGGAAGTTTCTGAAGATGGTCTAGAGTATACTTTTCACTTGCGCAAAGGCGTAAAATTCCATACTCAGAAAAAAGGCTTTAAACCAAGCCGTGACTTCAATGCTGACGACGTAGTATTCACCTTTGAACGTCAAGACGATCCAGAGCATCCATACCATAAAGTGTCAGGTGGTTCTTACGAGTACTACAGTGGCATGGGCATGAACGATCTTGTGAAAGAAATCGTTAAAGTTGACGATTACACCGTTAAGTTTGTGTTAAGCAAGCCTGAAGCACCATTTATCGCCAATATGGCGATGGATTTTGCATCGGTATTTTCAGCCGAACAAGCCGACGCAATGCTAGCGGCGGGTACGCCTGAGAAATTAGACCTTGACCCAGTGGGTACCGGTCCTTTCCAAAAAGTACAATACCAAAAAGACTCAATCATTCGTTACGTAGGTAATGCTGATTACTGGCAAGGCGCTCCAGCCATTGACCGTTTGGTATTCTCAATTACGCCTGATGCTTCAGTACGTTACGCTAAGCTTAAAGCTGGCGAATGTCATGTAATGCCTTATCCAAACCCTGCTGATGTTGAGCAAATGCAGAAAGACCCAGACATCAACTTATTAAGCCAAGAAGGTTTGAACGTTGGTTACCTCGCATTCAATACCCAAAAAGCGCCGTTTGATAACGTTAAAGTGCGCCAAGCGCTTAGCCTAGCGGTTAACAAGCAAGCGATTATTGATGCGGTATTCCAGGGTAGCGGTAAAATCGCTAAGAACCCAATCCCACCAACAATGTGGTCTTACAACGAAAAAGTTGTTGATTACTCTTACGATCCGGTAAAAGCCAAAGCATTATTAGCGGAAGCGGGTATTACTGACCTTAAGACCAATATTTGGGCAATGCCAGTTCAACGTCCTTATAACCCTAACGCGCGTCGTATGGCTGAAGTGATTCAAGCTGATTGGGCGAAAGTCGGTGTGACAGCTGAGATCGTTAGCTACGAATGGGGTGAATACCTTAAGCGTTCTAAGCAAGGCGAACACGATACGGTATTGCTAGGTTGGACCGGTGATAATGGTGACCCAGATAACTTCCTAAGTGTATTACTAGGTTGTGATGCTGTTGGTGGCGGTAACCGTGCAATGTGGTGTCATAAACCATTCAATGACGTGATCATGAAAGCTAAGCAGATTTCTGTTCAAGCAGATCGTACACCGCTATACGAAGAAGCGCAGATGATTTTCAAAGAGCAAGCTCCTTGGATCACTATCGCTCACTCAGTGGCTTACAAGCCACTTCGTAAAGAAGTTCAAGGCTTTAAGATTGACCCTCTAGGCGGTCACCACTTCTATGGCGTGTCGCTAAAATAGTAATCCTTAAGGGGCTGGCAACAGCCCCTTTCCTTCCTTCAGACACAGAGCTGTAGTTATGTTTCAATTTATTATAAAAAAATTGATGTTGGTAATACCCACCTTCATCGGCATTACTCTTTTAACCTTTACGCTAATTCGCCTAATTCCTGGTGATCCAATTGAAGTCATGGCGGGAGAAAGAGGCGTGTCACCTGAGCGTCATGCTGCCTTGCGTGCCGAATTAGGCTTAGATCAACCCTTGTTGGTCCAATACTTTGATTATGTGAAAAATATTGCGAGTGGAGATCTTGGTCGTTCATTAATCACCAAGACACCTGTAACCGAAGAATTTATGACGCTATTTCCAGCCACGGTGGAATTGGCATCTTGCGCGGCATTATTTGCTATTTTGGTCGGGCTGCCCTGCGGCATTATCGCGGCGGTGAAACGAGGGTCCATATTTGACCACTCGGTAATGACCTTTTCTTTAACCGGCTATTCGATGCCCATATTCTGGTGGGCACTACTGTTAATGTTAGTGTTTTCAGTTCACCTAGGGATCACGCCCGTCTCCGGTAGGCTAGATGTTACTTATTGGATCGATGAAGTTACCGGCTTTATGTTAATCGATACCTTGTTATCAGGTGAAGAGGGCGCATTTGCCTCAGCACTGCATCACCTGGTGTTACCTAGTATTGTATTGGGCACTATTCCAATGGCAGTGATTGCCCGTATGACACGCTCTTCAATGCTAGAAGTGTTAGGTGAAGATTACATTCGTACTGCCCGTTCAAAAGGTATGGCGCCAATGCGAGTGATTGTGGTGCACGCTTTGCGTAATGCGCTTATCCCGGTGATTACGGTGATTGGCTTGCAGGTGGGGATTCTACTTTCAGGTGCCATTTTAACCGAAACCATTTTCGCTTGGCCTGGTATTGGTAAATGGCTTATCGAATCGATTGGTCGTCGCGATTATCCTGTAGTACAAGGTGGTATTTTAATTGTCGCCACCATCATTATTGTAGTTAATTTGCTAGTAGACATTATGTACGGCGTGGTTAACCCACGGATCCGTCATAGCAAATAACGGAGCATATTTTAATGTCAGAACAAACAACTAGCCCTGCTACTACAGGGCCACAAGTGCAAACCCCGCTGCAAGAATTTTGGGGTTACTTTAGCCAAAATACCGGCGCTGTGATTGGCTTGGTTTTCATTATTTGTATTTTAATCATCGCAATATTTGCCAGTGTGATTGCTCCGCATTCACCGGTTGAGCAATATCGTGATGCGCTATTATTACCTCCCGCTTGGCTAGATGGCGGAAATAGTTCTTACCTACTAGGTACCGATGATGTAGGCCGTGATATTTTGTCTCGTCTGATTCACGGCGCACAATTATCACTATTTATTGGTGTTCTCGTCGTGACCCTTTCTCTAGGCTTAGGCGTCATGTTTGGCTTAATCGCAGGCTTTTTTAGGGGCACCATTGAAACCGTGATTATGCGAGCGGTTGATATTATGCTGGCGATGCCAAGCCTGCTATTGGCGATTGCGATTGTGGCTATCTTGGGCCCAAGTATTTTTAATGCTGCGATGGCGATTGCCATTGTATCGTTGCCTCACTATGTGCGCTTAACGCGAGCCTCTACCATTGCCGAGCTAAACAAAGACTACGTAATATCTTCACGAGTGGCTGGTGCGGGTTCACTGCGTTTAATGTTTATTACTATTTTACCTAACTGTTTAGCCCCGTTAATTGTGCAAGCTACTTTAGGTTTTTCTAACGCTATTTTGGATATGGCTGCTTTAGGCTTCTTAGGTTTGGGCGCACAGCCGCCACAACCTGAGTGGGGAAGCATGTTGGCTGATGCCTTACAGTTTGTACAGCGCGCGTGGTGGGTGGTTACCTTCCCTGGCCTAGTCATTCTGTTAACCGTATTAGCCTTTAACTTAATGGGCGATGGCTTGCGTGATGCCCTCGATCCTAAGCTAAAGCAGTAGGAGATTAGTCGTGTCTTTATTAGAAGTTAATAACCTCACTGTTGAATTTGGTGATGGAGAGAATCCTTTTCGCGCGGTAGACCAAGTGGGTTACAGCGTAGAGAAAGGTGAAATTGTTGGCATCGTGGGTGAGTCCGGTTCCGGTAAGAGTGTCAGCTCTTTATCGATTATGGGCTTGATTGATTACCCAGGAAAGGTCACCGCTGATACGCTTAAGTTTGAAGGCCAAGATTTGTTGGCGATGTCAGAGAATAAGCGACGCGCTATCACTGGCGCTGAAATCGCGATGATCTTCCAAGAGCCTATGTCTAGCCTTAACCCTTGCTACACGGTTGAGTATCAAATCAGTGAAGCTTTAAAAATTCACCAAAGTGGTAATAAAAAGTGGCGTCGTCAGCGGGTTATCGAATTGTTAGACCAAGTGGGTATTCCTGACCCAGAGTCTCGCTTGAAAACCTATCCACACCAATTGTCTGGCGGCATGAGCCAGCGGGTGATGATAGCAATGGCGATTGCTTGTGATCCTAAATTGCTGATTGCCGATGAACCAACCACTGCCTTAGATGTGACCATTCAAGCGCAGATTGTGGACCTATTGCTCGATCTACAAAAGCAAAAAAACATGGGCTTGGTATTAATTACTCACGATTTGGCGTTAGTCGCTGAGTCTGCTCACCGAGTGATTGTTATGTATGCGGGTCAAGTGGTTGAATCTGGCCCGGCAGAAGAAATTTTCTCTAAACCTAAACACCCTTACACCCAAGCGTTACTGCGTTCACTGCCAGAGTCGTCGCTAGGTAAAGCGCGTTTAGATGCGTTGCCAGGTGTGGTACCAGGTGCATTTGACCGCCCAGTAGGCTGCTTGCTTAACCCTCGCTGCCCTTATGCAACAGAACGTTGCCGTAATGAGCGACCAAGCATGCAAGGCGAGGGCGTACGTCAAGTTCGTTGTTTTACGCCGCTAGATGACGCAGGGAGACCAAGCGCATGAGTGACACGATAATGAAAGCCGCAGCGCTAGACTCTCAGAAGGCTGAACCGCAACAGCAAGAGTCTGTGTTGTCGGTCAACGGGGTAACTAAACACTACCACGTGAAAGCCGGTATGTTTAAACCAGATGCTACGGTTAAAGCCTTAGATGGAGTGAGTTTTAAGCTTGAAAAAGGTAAAACCTTAGCGGTAGTGGGTGAGTCTGGTTGTGGTAAATCAACCCTTGCACGGGTACTGACCATGATTGAAACCCCCACTGCAGGAGAACTGTGTTTTGATGGAAAAGACATTCTTAGTCTAGGTAAAGATGCTGCCAAAGCTTTGCGCCAAAAAATCCAAATTATCTTCCAAAATCCCTATGGTTCGCTTAACCCTCGTAAGAAGGTAGGCACTATTTTAGAAGAGCCTTTGGTGATTAACAGCGACATGAGCAAAGCAGAGCGCAAGCAAAAAGCCTTAGCCATGTTAAGCAAAGTAGGGTTACGCCCTGAACATTATGATCGCTATCCACATATGTTCTCTGGCGGTCAGCGTCAGCGTATCGCCATTGCTCGCGGTTTAATGCTCGACCCTAAGGTTGTGGTTGCCGATGAACCTGTATCGGCCTTAGACGTGTCTGTGCAAGCTCAGGTGCTTAACTTAATGATGGATCTGCAAGAAGAAATGGGCTTAAGCTACATTTTTATCTCGCATGATTTATCGGTTGTAGAGCACATTGCTGACGAAGTGATGGTGATGTATCTCGGTAAAGCGGTTGAATATGCGTCTTGCGAAGAGTTGTTTACTAACCCTAAACACCCATACACCCAAGCCTTGTTGTCGAGTACACCACGTTTAGACCCCGCTCACCGCCGTGAGAAAATTAAGCTAGAAGGTGAGTTACCTTCACCGCTTAATCCGCCTAAAGGTTGTGCTTTCCATGCGCGTTGCCGTTACGCTAATGAGCGTTGCACGCAAGAACAGCCGGTATTGCTTAGTGCTGGGAATGCGCAAGTGGCATGTTTTGCCTTAGAAGAGGGGCGAATAGCCTAAGTACTTTGAAAATCAGTAAAAAGCGGGCTTGTCCCGCTTTTTTTATTGCTTCATCCCGTGTAACTTAGCTGAATTACCGAAAAGAGGAACTAAGGCGTTGCTATTGCTAGCTCTAGATACAGCGAAACTGAGATGGATGGTGCTCACCCTATTGCTTGGTGGCGTTAGCTGTTTGACATTCGCAGAGGCAAAATCGTTGGTCTGGGGTACTGCTTTTCAAACTAAGCCCAGTGTGATTGTTGATGAGCTTGATGCCAGTAGTAACTTTGTTAATCATTTACTGTTTGACCCCTTGTTTCTGTTTGACCAAAACGGCCAGGCTGGTGCGCGTTTAGTGGCTAGGTGGAAGATTATCTCGCCAACGCAAATTCAGTTTGAACTCAAATCGGGGATTAGCTTCCATTCGGGGAATCCACTAACAGCCGAAGATGTCGCGTGGACCTTTGATAAAATTAGCCAGCAATCGCACTTAAAAAGCCTATTCGCGCCGATAAAAAGCTTAAGGGCTATCAATCAACTCACCTTTGAAGTGAAAACATATCGCCCATTCTCACAATTGATTCAGCGTTTGAGCTATATATTCCCAGCGGATAAACAGCATTACCTTGCCTCTGATGATAGCGATGAAGTCACCGGTATTTCCGGTACTGGGCCGTTCAAGCTTGAGCGTTATGTACCAGGGATAGTCACCGAATTTTCTATCAACAAGGCGTATTGGCGAAAATCCCGGAGCAATATCACGCAGATAAAAGTGGTGCCGATTAAGCAATCTGAAATGCGTATGGCTAGCTTGTTCTCGCGAGATGTAGACGTGGTTGATCATGTGCCACAAAGCTATGTCGAATTACTCAGTAAAGACCAACAGTTATCGGTTATTCAAACAGAAGGGTTAAAGTGGTTAGCGATAGAGCTTAATCGAGGGCATCCTGCCTTAGCCAATAGAGTGGTACGCCAAGCGCTTAATTTGGCTATTGATAATGCTCGGCTGGCAGAAGTATTGGGTTCTTACACCTTAGTGTCTACCCAGTTAAGCATTCCCGGCCAGCCTGGTTATAATCCGCAGTTATTACCGCGTTATAATTTGTTACTGGCGCACCAATTGTTACAGCAAGCTGGCTATGACAAAGGTTTTAGCATCACCATGGCGGTGCCAAAGTTGCTATTTGAAGACCAAGCCAAAGTGGTTTCGCAACTGGTTACCATGCTAGACAGAGTTAATATCACGCTTAAGCCGCAGTGGTTAGACGAAGCGCAGTATCAACAAGCAATAGACAGTTGTGCCAGTGATTTAGTGTTAACCCGACGCCAAAGTGATGCTGGTAACGTATTAAGCATTGCCCGCGCTATCTATCTACAAGAGACTGACGGTGGCGCACCGTCCAGCACAACCTCATGCGCTGCTTACCAAAATGAGAACGTTGAGCAGTTGATTCTTGCGGCAGAGCAAGAGCTTGACGAGGTAAACCGGGCTGAAATCATTCAGCGCTTAGAACTGCAACTCTATCAAGAAGCGGTATTTGTCCCGCTGTATTGGCAGAGAAAAATATGGGCATTAAATCAGCGGATCAATCTCAAGAGTATTAATCGCGCCAATCCATTTCCATTGTTTGAACACTTAAAAGTGCTTGATTAGCGGTTTAGCTTTTTTGGCAGAAACGGTCTATTTTATTCTGAATACCGGCACTATCTAAACCTAACAATTGGTATATTTCATCTTGGCTGCCTTGCTCCACAAAGTGGTCGGGGAGGCCAATGTTAAGTACCTTAACGTGGTTCAGCTGCTGGGCGAACAAAAATTCATTCACCGCCGAGCCCGCGCCGCCTAATATGGCATTTTCTTCTAGGGTTACTAGCACATCATGGGTGGCGACTACATCGCGAATACAGGCCTCATCAAGTGGTTTAACAAAGCGCATATCCACCAGGCTTGCGTCTAAATGTTCGGCTACCGGAGCGGCTTTGCATAATAGGCTTCCAAAGTTGAGAATAGCGATTTTTTTACCTTCACGTAATACCCGTGCCTTGCCTATTTCCATCGCGGTCATGTCAGTATTAATTGGCGTATTGTCAGCACCACCACGCGGATAACGCACCGCAG
Source organism: Agarivorans sp. MS3-6 (assembly GCF_054112545.1). Taxonomy (NCBI): domain Bacteria; kingdom Pseudomonadati; phylum Pseudomonadota; class Gammaproteobacteria; order Alteromonadales; family Alteromonadaceae; genus Agarivorans; species Agarivorans sp. MS3-6. Next base: position 3,559,205 of record NZ_CM134202.1, read on the forward strand.
CCGGCCCTTGGTGAAGGTGACCAGTATAAAGCATTTGGCGACATTCATCTTCATTGGCTGGCGCCATAATCACTAGGTTTGGCACCGTGCGTAAATAACTTAAATCAAAGGCCCCTTGATGGGTAGGACCATCTGCGCCAACAATGCCAGCGCGGTCTATAGCAAACAGTACCGGCAAGTTTTGAATGGCCACGTCATGAATAACTTGGTCGTAAGCTCGCTGTAAAAAGGTGCTGTAAATAGCCACTACTGGCTGGTAACCCGCAATGGCGAGACCAGCGGCAAAAGTAACCGCATGCTGTTCGGCAATCGCTACATCAAAGTATTGCTCAGGAAATTCTTTAGAGAAACGCACCATGCCAGAGCCTTCGCGCATCGCTGGGGTAATCCCCATCAACTTACTGTCTTGGGCCGCCATATCGCATAGCCAATCACCAAACACTTTAGAAAAGGTTGGTGCCGCGCCTTTACTTTTGGGCAGATTATTTTGGCTAGGATCAAATTTTGGGACACCGTGATAACCGATAGGATCTTGCTCAGCGGGTAAATACCCTTTACCTTTCTTGGTCATCACATGAAGGATTTGTGGGCCTTTAAGATCACGCATGTTAGTTAATGTGCGTACTAAGCCCTTCACATCGTGGCCGTCAATTGGGCCTATGTAATTAAAACCAAATTCTTCAAACAAGGTGCCAGGTACCACCATACCTTTAAGGTGCTCTTCGGCACGCCGAGCCAGTTCTTTAATCGGTGGCATACCGCTTAAGACTTTCTTGCTACCTTCTCGCAATGATGAGTAAAGCGAGCCAGATAAGATATTAGCTAATGAATTGTTTAGTGCGCCAACGTTCTCTGAAATCGACATCTCATTGTCGTTGAGAATCACTAGCATGTCGTTATGAATTGCTCCAGCGTGGTTCAGTGCCTCAAAGGCCATACCGGCGGTCATGGCTCCATCACCTATTACGGCAATCACCTTACGGCCTTGCTGTTCTTTCTCGGCGGCGATTGCCATGCCTAATGCGGCACCGATAGAGGTGCTAGAGTGGCCAACACTTAATACATCGTAGTCACTTTCGCCACGCCACGGGAAGGGGTGTAAACCTTTAAATTGGCGAATGGTCGACATTTGTTCGCGACGACCAGTTAAAATTTTGTGTGGATAAGCTTGATGCCCCACATCCCAGACCAGTTTGTCAAAAGGAGTGTTGTAAACATAATGTAAGGCTACGGTTAGCTCTACCGCCCCCAAGCCCGAGGCTAAATGACCGCTCGACTGGCTGACACTGTTTAGCAGATATTGGCGAAGCTCATCACAAAGCTCAGGAAGCTGCTGCTGCTCTAGTTGGCGCAGTTGCGGAGGCAAATCAGCCTTAGCAAGTGTAGGGTAATCTTTAATATTCAGTGTCATATCAGATGCTTATCATTATTCTTATTGTTGACGACTAGTTGTTTCGATGTACGACATAATCAGCTAATAAGGCGAGTAACTCACCATTGTAAGGCAAACTCTCTAAAGCTTGAAGCGCTTCTTTACCAAGATTTTCCGCTTTATCTAGTGCGCCATCCAAGCCAAGTAAACTAGGATAGGTACTTTTGTTTAAGGCTTCGTCTGAACCTTGCGGTTTACCTAAGGTATCGGTATCGCTAATGATGTCTAAAATGTCATCTCGTACTTGAAAAGCTAAACCTAGCGCATCGGCATAACGCGCTAAAGCCTGTTGGTGATCATCGTGCGAAATGTTGGCGCAAATAGCACCTAACATTACCGCAGCCTTAATTAAGGCTCCTGTTTTATGTCGATGAACCGTTTCTAATTGCGCCAAGCTAATCTGTTGGTTGGTTGCCGCTATATCTAGGGCTTGGCCACCACACATGCCATTGTAACCAGCGGCTTGGCTTAACACTCGCAACATCGCCACTTTTTGTGCATCGCTGACGGGAGCCTCGGCAATTAAGCTATAAGCCAAACCTTGCAGGGCATCACCAGCCAATATGGCGGTGGCTTCATCAAAGGCGATGTGGCAAGTGGCTTGGCCTCTGCGCAGGTCATCGTCGTCCATGGCGGGTAAATCATCATGAATTAACGAGTACGCGTGGATACACTCAACCGCGGCTGCAGCGACATTTAGCGCCTCGCTCGGTGCACCGTTTAGTTGCCCAGTTAAATAAACCAGCAGTGGGCGAACCCGTTTGCCGCCAAGCAATAAGCCGTGACGCATAGCGGCTAATAGGCGCGGGTCATTAACCTCTTGCTGTTCTAAAACGTGTTCGAGGTAAGTATTAATCTGCGATTGATAGTCAGCAATTGTGCTGGCTAGGCATGAATTCACTCAGCTGGCTCCTGCTCTAGTGGTTCTAAGGTATCGCCATTTGGGCCTTGGCGAAGAATATCCACTTGCTGTTGGGCTTGTTGCAACTTGGCTTGACCGGCATTGGCCAGGCTAATCCCGCGCTCAAATTGTTTGAGTGAGTCTTCTAGGCTTAATTCGCCCTGTTCAAGTTGTTGAACAATATCCTCAAGTTCGTCTAACGTTTCTTCAAACTTCATTTTTTCTGGTTTTTTTGCAACCACAGCCAAGGCCTCTCTGATGCTTCTGCTGGCGCAAAGTTACCTTAGCCACATAAGTAGGTCAAACTTGGGGCTCAAGTATTTTTATTTTGGTCGATAAATATATAAGAGCTAGCTGTGTCAAGATATTGATATGGGAACACAAATTACCTTCGATTCTGTTTTGGGAGTAGACTAGTATTAGTTTAATTAGAATCTCTAGGCTACAGGTTAAAAGGAATAGGCAGTGGACTTAGCAACGCTGATTGGGATTATCGGCGCCTTCGCATTTGTAATAATGGCGATGGTGATGGGGGGAGGGATCGAGATTTTTATCGATATCCCTTCGGTATTGATCGTTTTTTGTGGTTCGTTATTTGTTGTATTAATGAAATACAACCTTGGCCAGTTTTTAGGCGCAGTGAAAATTGCGGTTAAGGCCTTTGTATTTAAAGTAGACAAACCCGATGACTTAATTGAGCGTTCTGTGGAAATGGCTGACGCCGCCCGTAAAGGGGGGTTTTTAGCTTTAGAAGAAGCCGAGATCAGCAATCCATTTATGCAAAAAGGCATAGATATGTTGGTTGATGGCCATGATGCAGATGTGGTGCGCTCAACCATGGAGAAAGACATACTGCTTACCGCCGAACGGCATGAATTTGGCGCGGGTATTTTTAAAGCCATCGGTGATGTTGCGCCTGCTATGGGCATGATTGGTACGCTGATTGGTCTCGTGGCGATGTTGTCCAACATGGATGACCCAAAATCCATTGGGCCTGCCATGGCGGTAGCTTTGTTAACCACCTTGTATGGCGCTATCTTAGCTAACATGGTGGCCATTCCTATTAGTGAAAAACTGCAACTTCGAGCCGACGAAGAAAAGCTGAATCGTAGTTTGATACTCGATGCAGTATTAGGCATCCAAGATGGACAAAATCCGAGAGTGATTGAAGGGGTATTGAAAAACTACATTCCTGAAGGTAAACGCTCCTTGGGCACCACCGAAGAATAGGTAACGCACTATGGAAGAACCTTGCAAGTGTCCACCTGAAGGCTTACCCGCATGGATGGGCACATTCGCTGACTTAATGTCTTTGTTGATGTGCTTTTTTGTATTGTTGTTGGCCTTCTCAGAAATGGACGTGATGAAGTTTAAGCAAATTGCTGGCTCCATGAAATACGCCTTTGGCGTACAAAACCTGCTAGAAGTGAAAGACATCCCTAAAGGGACTTCGGTGATCGCTCAGGAGTTTCGCCCTGGCCGTCCAGAGCCAACCCCAATTGAAACCATCATGCAGCAAACCATCGACATGACGCAGGCCAAGCTTGAGTTTCATGATGGTGAAGAAGCCGATGCCGGCGGCCAACAAAAAGCAGCGGGTCAACAAACGGGTGGGCGAGCGTCTGCGACCCAAGCGCAGTCGGCCCAAAGCCAAGCTGAACAGCAAAGCCAACAAAATCAAACCGCCAAACGGATTGCTCAGCAGTTACGTGATCAAATTGAAGATGGGGCAATTGAAGTTGAGTCTCTAGGCCAGCAAATTATTATTCGAGTGCGCGAGAAAGGCGCTTTTCCTTCGGGATCTGCATTTTTACAACCTAAGTTTCGACCGGTAATTCGCCGAGTGGGTGAGGTGATAAAAGATATTCCCGGCATTGTTACCGTATCGGGGCATACCGACAACCAGCAAGCCGAGTCAGAGCTATACCGGTCTAACTGGGATCTCTCTAGCCAGCGGGCCGTGTCAGTGGCGCATGAGCTGATCAAAGTGAAGGGCTTTGCTGAAGAACGATTAATCGTGAGCGGCTTGGCTGATACTCAGCCTTTGTTGAAAAATAATACCTTGGAAAATCGCCGCCGTAACCGTCGAGTTGAAATAGGTATTATGCAAGGTAAGGCTGCTCAATCTGGAGAAATTCAAGTCTCCGAGTAGCTCAGCATTGAGCCGTAACCCTGCGGGTTGCGGCCACTATTTATCTATCACTTCACTTCGGTCCCCTCTGGTCTATAAACTAAATTGGCTCACTACGCTTTCTCGCGGTATAATTCGCGCCCAAATTTGTCGAGGCCGCTGAGTTATGAAGTTTATTGTTAAATTGTTCCCTGAAATTGCTATGAAGAGTAAGCCGGTGCGCAAACGCTTTAGCAAGATCCTTCAAAGCAATATTCGTAACGTAATCAGTCCCATCGATGAAACTATTCGGGTTCGTTTAGATTGGGACCGAATGGTAGTCACCTCACGTAATGACTCTGCAGAAAACCGCCAAGCGGTTATAGAAGCCTTATCTTCAACCCCCGGCATTGTGCATTTCTTAGAAGTGACTCAGCAAACTTTCACTGATCTGCATAATATTTATGAGCTCACTCATGATGTTTGGAAAGATCGACTAAAAGATAAAACCTTCTGTGTGCGGGTTAAGCGTAATGGCAAACATGATTTCTCATCCATTGAAGTTGAGCGTTATGTGGGGGGCGGCTTAAACCAACACTGTGAAAGTAACGGGGTTAAATTAAAGAACCCAGACGTTACGGTTAAGTTAGAAATCACCGATGATGTGATGTACTTAGTGCAAGCTAAACACCAGGGGCTAGGCGGATTCCCGATTGCGACTCAAGAAAGCGTATTGTCATTAATCTCTGGTGGATTTGATTCGGGTGTATCCAGTTATCAGTTAATCAAACGTGGCGCAAAGGTGCACTACTGTTTCTTTAACCTCGGCGGTCGAGCCCATGAGTTAGGTGTTAAGCAAGTCGCACATCACCTTTGGAAACGCTTTGGTTCTTCGCATCGAGTTAAGTTTGTAGCGGTAGACTTTGATCCGGTGGTAAACGAAATTCTAGAGAAAGTCGATAACGGCCAAATGGGAGTGGTGCTTAAGCGAATGATGATGCGAGCCGCATCCAAGGTTGCCCAGCAATTAGATATTCCTGCATTAGTGACTGGAGAGGCTGTCGGGCAAGTATCGAGTCAGACCTTGGTCAATTTAAGCATGATTGATCGGGTTTCTGAAACCTTGATTCTACGCCCCCTAATTGCCACTGATAAACAAGACATCATCGACATATCTAAGCGTATTGGTACCGGTGACTTTGCTGAAACTATGCCAGAGTATTGTGGGGTTATTTCCAATAAACCTACAGTTAAAGCGGTCGAATCGAAATTATTGATTGAAGAAGAAAAATTCGATTTTGCTATCTTGGATAGAGTGGTTGAAGAGTCGCGAATTACTGATATTCGAGATATCGCCAAGCAAACTGATGAACAGGTTCATCAAGTTGATATCGCAGAGTTAGAAGACGATAAAGAAGCGGTTGTGTTAGATATACGCTCTCCTGAAGAGCAAGAACTTAAGCCGTTCGCCATGGAGAATGTAGCGGTTAAACATATCCCATTCTTTAAACTTGCCACCCAATTTGGCGACCTCGATCAAACCAAACACTACATGCTGTATTGTGACCGTGGAGTGATGAGTAAGTTGCAAGCGCTATACTTGCAAGATGCGGGCTTCACTAATGTGGGTGTGTATAGCAGTAAATAATGCTTATTTAGCCGCTTAATGTCGGTGGGTCGGGGTTATTATCAGTCATAAATCCAGCGAATTCGCTGGATTTACTGTCTAAAAACAACAAAAAAGTCATTAAAAAATATAGTTTTTTGTACTTATTCAGCATTTCTTAAGGCTTTTAACAAAAGCCATAGTAAATTTCGGGCTTGCTCACACCCTTAGTCTCCATTTGGTATAAACTTAAAGTAGGTTTACAGCGTAAGGGGTCGATGTATGAGCGCTCTATTTTTGGTCACCGTTGTTGGTGAAGATAAACCCGGTAGATTAAATAGTTTGGCTGATTTAACTCACTCACATCAAGGTAAGTGGCTTAGCAGTCGAGTGATTAACTTAGACGGGCAATTTGCCTGCATTTTTAAAGTCCAAATTCCTCAGAAAAATGAACAAGCCTTAAGGGATGATCTGGCCAATCTGCCTGATTTACAATTGAGCTTCCATGATTGCAAACCGGCACATTTAGTGAAATCAGCTGAAGTGAAATTAGTGATTGGCGCAGAAGATCGCCCTGGTTTAATTAATGATATCACTCGTCTATTGGTTGAACATGGTGTCAATGTCACTAAGCTAGAATGCCATCGAATGAGTGTGCCTGATGCCGGTGAAAATGTATTTACCGCTGAGCTAGACTTGATGATTCCAGACAGTGAGAACACCGCGGGGATTATTGCAGAAATTGAAGCCCTGCAACCTCAAATGGTGGTAAACCAACCTCATTAAACTGCAATGGGCAGCGAGCTGCCCATTTTACTGGCTTGCTATTTAGCGTAAATTGAATTCTTTTACGGCATTTAAAATACTACGGATACTGTATTGGCCGATAAATTTGCCATTTTGCACCACTGGCATCCTGCGGCGTTTGTCGTTAATCAGCTTTTCGGCTACTGCCAAAATATCCATCTCAGGACCAACGCTGTCCACTTCTTCGGTCATGAACTCTTTTACCATGCCACCAATTTCGCCATGGTAAGTCCCTTTCAAGATAGCTTGTAAACAATCGATTTCAGAGATGACACCTACGACTTCTCGTTGATCATTTAGCACGGTTGCTCCAGATACTTTTGCTGTCAGCATAATATCAATGGCATCAAATAATGAGGTGCTGGGTTTAACCGTAACCGGATTTTTAGTCATATGGTTAATGGCTTGAATAGAGCTTAAGGCCATGCCTTCTTCCTTAAAGTATGCTGAGTATTTTTAAGATATGAATAAAAAAACGCTTTTTGTCCAGAGCTTTGTATGAAAAAGCGGTTCAACTTAAAAAAACTAGATGAGGTTTATGTTTATTGTAGTTGTTATGTTGCAAAGCAGCCTTCTATTTGTGTTGATAATGTATGCTGGTCCAAGCTTTAGTGAAGATTACAGGCGAATGATTCATTTTTACTAGGCTGGTGGATAAATTTGCTGCAAATTCTGTGAACTATTAGTGGTTTAGTCTACTATTTTTGACGTTACACTAATTCTATCTGGGCTAAATAAGCGACTGAGAATTCTCTAATGAGCCAACGAAAGCTGCACGACCTCTTTTCTCCAAAATCCATTGCTGTTATTGGTGCGTCAAATCGGCCTTTGCGTCCCGGCAACGTGGTCATGAAAAATTTAATGAGCGCGGGTTTTAACGGGCCAGTTATGCCTGTAACGCCGAAATATAAAGCCGTGTTAGGGGTATTGGCTTACCCCAGCATTGAGAAGCTTCCTCAGCGTCCCGATCTCGCGGTAGTGTGTGTTAATGCTAAACGATTACCAGAGGTGGTTGAGAAGTTAGGCCAATTTGGTTGTAAAACTGTGGTCATTACTGCGGGTGGGTTAGACGACGAGTTAGATGATAAAGGGCAGCCTATTGTTGAGCAGCTCACTCAGATTGTGCAACGCTATGGCATGCGAATTCTAGGCCCCAATAGCTTAGGGCTAATATTACCCCAGATTGGCCTTAATGCCTCTTTTGCTCATGCCGACGCTCAGCCGGGTAAAATTGCTTTTGTGTCTCAGTCTGCCGCAGTGTGCACTACCGTATTAGACTGGGCTAATAATAAAGGCATTGGATTCTCGTCATTTATTTCTCTAGGGGATGCTCTAGATATCGATTTCGGTGAACTGTTAGATTACTTATCGCGGGATGCTAAAACCCAGGTAATCATGCTTTACATTGATTCGGTAAAAGATACTCAGCGCTTTATGTCGGCAGCCAGAGCGGCCTCGCGCAATAAAGCCATTTTGGTGATTAAGTCAGGGCGTAGTAGCTTAGGTGCGCAAGCTGCATCACTACATACTGGCGGCCTTGTCGGTAATGATGCGGTGTATGACGCTGCTTTCAAACGTGCCGGTATGCTGCGGGTAAAAGACTTACATGAATTGTTCGCCGCGGTGGAAACTCTCACCTATGCTAATCCATTGCGTGGGGAGCGCTTAGCCATTATTAGCAACGGTGGTGGTCCAGCAGTATTAGCGGTTGATGCGCTGATGGAGCGAGGTGGCAAGCTGGCTACCTTTTCGCCGCAAACCTTGGCGCAACTTGCCGAAGTATTGCCTTCGACTTGGTCTGGGCAAAACCCCTTAGATATAGTCGGGGACGCCGACCCAAGCCGTTACGCTAAAGCCTTAGATATTGTCGCTTCCAGTGGCGAGGCAGACGCGCTGTTACTGATGCATGCTCCCTCAGCATTAGCGGGTGCCGAGGATACCGCCAACGCCTTAATCGAGGTGATAAAGCATGACAGTAAAGCCAGGCGTCTTAATATCCTCACTAACTGGATGGGGGAGGCAACCGCTTACCCCGGGCGTGTCGCTTTCACCAAAGCGGGTATTCCAACTTACCGAACGCCTGAAGGCGCGGTGGGGGCGTTTATGCACATGGTTGAATTTCGCCGCAATCAAAAGCTATTGTCTGAAACGCCAAGCACTACCGATGAAGCCGCGGTTGATCAAAATGCTAAACTCATCTTGCAGCAAGCGCTGGAACGACACACTTACGTATTAGAAACCCACGAAGCCAAGCCCTTGTTACAAGCCTATGGTTTGCAAACGATTGACACTTGGTTAGTGCATGACGTTGAAGAGGCCATTTCTTGCGTTAACCAGATTGGTTACCCTGTCGCATTAAAGGTTCAGTCTCCTGATATTTTGCATAAATCGGATGTGCATGGTGTCAGTCTAAATATTAATAATCAGCAAGAGTTGGTTATTGCCGCTGAATCAATGTTAGCGCGGGTACAGCAAGCGTACCCACAAGCTAAGGTCGAAGGGATGATTTTGCAGCGCATGGCGCTGACCGCCGGGGCGCAAGAGTTGCGAGTCGCGGTAATTAACGACCCGGTATTTGGCCCTGCCATCTTTTTAGGTGAGGGGGGATCTGAGTGGGATGAAACTAAAGATGCAGCGGTGGCGCTACCGCCACTCAATATGGGCTTAGCGCGTTACTTGGTAATATCAGCACTTAAAGCCCAAAAAATTAGAGACCGCAGGCTACCCAATGGCCTAAAAATGGAAGCGCTTTGCAGCATGTTAACCCGCATATCCAATTTAATCATTGATTGCCCAGAGATCGCGAGGCTAGATTTAAACCCAGTTTTAGCGGCGGGCGACAATATCACTTTACTGGATGTAAATATGCGGCTGCAAGCGGTGGATGCTCGAGGTGCACAGCGATTGGCTATCCGCCCTTATCCCAAAGAACTAGAAGAATACTGTCAGACTAAAAGTGGTAACAGGGTATTACTCAGGCCGATTTTACCTGAAGATGAACCTAACCATTTGGCCTTTGATTCATCACTTACCGAAGAAGACCGTTATAAACGCTATTTTGGGGCTCGCGGCCAAATGACCCATGAAGAAATGGCCTTATTGACTCAAATTGATTATGCACGAGAAATGGCCTTTATCGCGGTAGACGAGCTAGCCGAAGATGACCGCGCTATCTTAGGGGTGGTGCGGGCCAGTATCGACCCTGATAATCTAGAAGCCGAATTTGCTATGGTGGTAAGAAGTGACTTGCAAGGCCAAGGCTTGGGCAAACAGCTGCTGCAAAAGCTCATCCGTTACTATCAGTCGATGGGTACGCAAACCTTAAGTGGCATTACCATGATCCAAAACCGTGGCATGGCAGGTTTAGCTAAACACCTTGGTTTTAGGGTGAAGTTTGAGCTAGAAGACGGAGTGATTGAAATGCACTTAGAACTACAAAATAAAGACCAGGACGAAGCCAACTAAGGCTTAGCTACTTAACTAAAATGTTAGCCAAGTAGCTAGATACGGCTAATAGCTCAATGCTACAAATTGTTGCATCACCGCACAGTTCGCATTGATGCGTTGGTCAAAGTCCTCTAAAGCTGGGGTTTCACTGCAGGCCCCTTGCTTGGCTCCTAATCTCACTAAGCAAGATTCAAACGAAGTATCGTAGTGGTTATGAATCAAGCCATCCTCTAGTGGGCAACCATCAATGCTATTGTCGGCGGCTAACTTAAAGTATTTGGCTAAGCTGTCGCGCAGGCCATAACTAAAGGTAGCGGCTGCTTGTTGGGGCTCAAAAGAATACACGTAACAACAGTGCTGCAAGACATCTTCATGGCAAGTTAAAATACCATCGCCACTGAGTTGTTTCAGTAAATCTTGTTGTGCTAGCAACAACACGCCTTCTGCAGAGGTGCCTTCGCCTGCGAAAGCTTTCCCTGCTTCAAATTCAAAACCTCGGTTAGGGTTTTCACCATACTGGTTAAAACGATGACCAGCTTTAAAACCGGTAGGGTTAACCAATGGCAATAGGCTTAAATTTACTTGTTTAAATACCTCACTGTTTAACGCCGACAGAAACTTCAGCATACCCCAAGGGCCGGCAGCTTCTTCGCCATGGAAGCCCGCACTAATTAAAATATTAGGTAATGTTGCTTGTGGTTCAGGCGATTGGTATAAATCGAGAGGGTAAGCCTCTATATGACCGAGAGTGTGTTTTAGCATACCTAAACGTTGCATTTGCTGACCGAGTAAGCTGTAAAACGCATCAATGTCGTTACTAGCGTAGCCAAACTGGGCAGACTGCCAGTGAAATTGTTGGAAAGAAGAACGGCTCAAATCTAAGCTCCTGCGCGATGTTAGCGAGTGAAAGGCTAACACTACCAGCAGTTTCGCCTAGGCTCTAGCCCTTTTAATCATGAGGCAAGATATGAAAGTTGGGGCGCGGTTAATCATCGTGTTCGGGGTGTAGGCTAATTACTCGATTTAATTCTTGTTCAAATAAACTAACGATGGCTTGATGCTTTTTATGTAAGTAGAGGTGACTTTGAATCTCTATATAGGGGGCATCGAGGCAGTGTTTTATGAGTAAACGTTGCTCTTCTGATAATAAAAAATGCACCGCGTCGTGGGTCGCTGCAAAATAGTCAGCTCTGCCTCGGCTGAGCATTTCTACCATCAATTCAGTAGACGGCACTTTACTGTAACCTACCTCTGAGAGTTGATAAAAAATGTCGAAATAAGGAATGCCATGGGTACCCACGGGTTGCAGGTTTTTAAGTTGAGCGGGGTCGCTAATACATTGTTGGTTAATATGTACCCACACCCATAACTTTGCGGTTTCTATAGGCACATTTACTTTTATCATCTGTGGAGATTCGCGTGAGGGGATATCGTAAGGAAAAGCCTCTGCATCTAGCTCTCCCATTATCGCCAAATGATGGGCGCGGGCTTCGGGCAACTCTATTACTTGTAGCGTAATATCTAAGTTGGCCGCAGCTTCATGCAGATAGTCTAACCATGGCTCTTCTTCGCTGTTGTCCATATCTAGATCTATCGAGCCGACCTTGAATGTAGCGGCAGCGTTAAGGCTACAGCTGAAAAACAATAATGCTAAGTTGGCTAGTGATAAATATTGTTTCACTGAAATCATCATTTCAACGGTTTTTTGTAAGTATAGAAGTCTATTGGTCTGAGGATGTAATTATTTTCAATAATCTTACCGCTTTTCAACTACTAAAAATATTCAGCGATGCGCAAATACTGGCTACGAATGTGCTCAATCAGTCGCTTTATTTTCTTCTGTTGTTGGCGGGCGAAGGAGTAAACCGCATAAATACCTAGTACTTTAGCGGCTGGACTACTACTACTTCTTGTAAGCGCTAGGCGGCTAAATCTTCAAGCACTAAAAATATTCAGCGATGTGCAAATACTGGCTACGAATGTGCTCAATCAGTCGCTTTATTTTCTTCGGTTGTTGGCGGGCGAAGGAGTAAACCGCATAAATACCTAGTGCTTTAGCGGCTGGACTACTAATACTTCTTGTAAGCGCTAGGCGGCCAAATCTTCAAGCGCTAAAAATATTCAGCGATGTGCAAATACTGGCTACGAATGTGCTCAATCAGTCGCTTTATTTTCTTCGGTTGTTGGCGGGCGAAGGAGTAAACCGCATAAATACCTAGTGCTTTAGCGGCTGGCCTACTACTACTTCTTGTAAGCGCCCGGCGGCCAAATATTCAAGCACTAAAAATATTCAGCGATGCGCAAATACTGGCTACGAATGTGCTCAATCAGTAGCTTTATTTTCTTCGGTTGTTGGCGGGCGAAGGAGTAAACCGCATAAATACCTAGTGCTTTAGCGGCTTGGCCTACTAATATTTCTTGTCAGCGCTAGGCGGCCAAATCTTCAAGCACTAAAAATATTCAGCGATGCGCAAATACTGGCTACGAATGTGCTCAATCAGTAGCTTTATTTTCTTCGGTTGTTGGCGGGTGAAGGGGTAAACAGCATAAATACCTAGTACTTTCGCGGCTTGGCCTACTAATACTTCTTGTAAGCGTCCGGCGGCCAAATCTTCATGCACTAAGCAACGAGGCACGTAAATAATACCGTGACCGGCAATGGCTGCTTTACGCAAAGCCCGCGCATTATTGGTGCTAAAACCGCTATTGACGCGAACGGCTTGAGTTTTGTTGTGCTCGTGAAATAACCACTCTTCGGCGCCCCCCTCTTGGTAGCTATAACTTAAACAGCAATGTTTCGGTAGCTCTTCTGCTGTCCAAGGTGTTCCTCGCTTAAGTAAATAGCGAGGACTGGCGACGACGACCCAATGTGAGTCGATGATATGGCGAGCAATCAGTGATGAGTCGGGCAGGCTACCGGTACGGATAGCCATATCAAAACCGTCTTCAAGTAAATCGACAAAGCGGTTATCCATCGACATTTCAATGCTAATTTCTGGGTGAGCCTCACTAAAGCCTGCTAGGGCTTCGGCCAATAATAGTTCGCCTGAAATAGTGGGTACGCTGATCCTGATTTTGCCACTTAAGCTTTCTCCGTATTCAACTACTTCTGCAAAGGCTTCTTGGGCGCTCAGTGAAATATTTTTGGCTTGAGCAAATAGGGCTTGGCCAGCCTCGGTTAACGAGAGTTTTCGGGTGGTGCGGTATAAAAGTTGTACTGCTAGCTCTTTCTCTAAGCGGGCAACCCGTTTACTCACTACCGAGTTCGTGAGTTCGCGTTGTTCTGCGACGCGACTAAAGGAGCCTTGTTCAACCACATCAGCAAATAAAATCAGGTCATCTACATTTGGCATCTTTTGGAAATAATCTATTTCTTTATTTCTATATATGGATAAATTACCAAGGTGTAAGCTAAATGTTAAATAAAAGTTTAATTTTTACATCAAGGGTGTGCTGGGTTTCACGCTATGCACTAAGGTCTGATTCCAGCTTTACGCCACTTGACTAGAATGAACAGACTAAAGCATAGCGCTGTAGCAATTAATCGCTCAAGAGCCAGAGGTAAGGAATGACCCAAACAGGATTACGGATCTATCCAAGTAAACCCAACAAGGTGTATTTTTATGCCACCTGTTTATTAGACGTTCTCGACCCTGATGGCGGTATGGCGGCTGTTGAGTTAATTGAGCGCGAAGGCATAGAAATCATCTGGGTCGAAAAACAAAGTTGCTGTGGCCAACCCGCCTATACTTCAGGCTATCAAGACCAAGCAAAAACCGTGGCGCTAAGCCAAATAGCCTTGTTCCCTGAGGATCACCCTATTGTGGTGATGTCGGGCTCTTGCGCCGGCATGATGTTTAAACACTACCCCTCTCTATTTGCCGATGACCCTAGGCTGCATGCTCGGGCTCAAGCGTTTAGCGAGCGGGTGTATGAGTTTAGTGAGTTTTTACTAAGGGTGTGCCGAGCCACTTTACAAGATAAAGGCGAGCCTACCTCGGTGGTATTACATACCTCTTGCAGCGGTCGCCGAGAAATGGGTATTCATGTCAGCTCACAGGCTTTGCTTGCGCAGCTCAATAATGTGGAAATTAAAAACGCCGCCTACGAAACCGAATGTTGTGGTTTTGGTGGCAGCTTTGCGCTGCGCCATGCCGATATCAGCCAAGCTATGGTTGAAGACAAGGCCACTCACTTGAGCCAATCATCGGCCAAGCAACTGGTCAGTGCCGACTGGGGCTGCTTGGCCAATATTAACGGCCACTTGGCTTATCGTGGCGAAGCCGCTTCGTTTCAAGGTAAGCATTTAGCCAGCTTTTTGTGGCAACGCACCGCTGATGAAAGGGGCGAGCAATGAGCGTTCAACACTATCAAGCCAAGCAGTTTAAAAGCCAAGCTCGCGAAGCCTTAGCCGATCAACAGTTGCGCGATAACTTTCGTGGCGCAATGGACTACCTCCAACAAAAGCGTAAAGATGCCTTTAACGATCCCGATGAACTTGCCCAGCTGCGCTTACATGCCGAGAATATTCGCCAGCGTTGCTTAGCTAAACTACCCGAGTTATTGGAACAGTTAGAGCGTCACTGTGAGGCCAACGGGATTAAGGTGCATTGGGCTGAAGACGCCGCTCAAGCCCAACAACTCATTGCGGGCTTAATTCAGCAAGCGGGTGGCCAAAAAGTGGTGAAAGGCAAGTCGATGGTGACTGAAGAGATCGCTTTGAATCAGCATCTTGAAAGCTTAGGCATTGAATGTGTTGAAAGTGACATGGGCGAGTACATTGTACAGCTAGCAGAAGAAACTCCCTCGCATATCATTATGCCGGCGATTCACAAGAACAAGCAGCAAGTGGCCGATATATTTCAGCAACATATTAAAGACTTTAACTACACCTTATCGGTCGACAAGCTGATTCAAACTGGCCGCGAAGTATTGCGCAGCAAGTTTCAACAAGCCGATGTGGGCATTTCTGGGGTTAATTTTGCGGTGGCCGAAACGGGCACTTTGTGTTTGGTTGAAAACGAAGGCAATGGCCGAATGACCACCACCGTGCCGCCGTTGCATATTGCGGTAACGGGTATCGAAAAAGTGGTGGAGTTTCTCAGTGACGTGCCGCCGTTATTTAGCATACTTACCCGTTCCGCGACCGGCCAACATATTACCACGTACTTTAATATGATCTCTGGGCCTCGCCGCGCACCAGAGCGAGACGGCCCCCAACAAGTGCATTTGGTGTTGCTTGATAATGGTCGTTCGCAAGCTTACGCCGACGAGGCCCTACGTAAAACCCTGCAGTGTATTCGCTGCGGAGCGTGTATGAATCACTGCCCAGTATATACGCGGGTTGGGGGGCATGCCTACGGCACCACGTATCCTGGCCCCATTGGTAAAATTATCTCGCCACACTTGCAAGGTTTAGCCAATACCAGTGACTTAGTCACCGCCTCTAGCTTATGTGGGGCTTGTGAAGAAGTATGCCCGGTGAACATTCCCATCCCCAGTTTATTGCAGCGCTTACGCCGCGATGCCAAATTACCCACCGAAGCTGGCCAGCCTTCACTCAAAGGCCAAGCCAGTGCCGCCAGTGTTGTTGAGCATACTGCCTGGCGCGCTTGGGCATGGTTAAGCACTCACTCGGCCATTTACAACGTTTGTACCTCGCTTGTTTTAAGCTTAGCTAAGTTTATCCCCATACCAATGGGGGCGTGGACACGTTGCCGAGGCAAACCTGCCTTGGCCGAGCAGAGCTTCCATCAAGCAATGAAACAGCGTCAACAACAGGCTAACAAACAGCCTATCAGTCAATCAGCAGACCAAAGCAGTGCCAGCAATAAGGGATCAAATTAATGGTGATGACGGATTCTATGGCTAAAAGCCATATTATGGCGCGCTTAAAAGGGGTGAGTGCCTTAGCGCCTCAGGCCTCTACAGGCAGCCATCAACCGTGGCAAGCTCAATCAACTGAACAGCGGCTACAGCGCTTTAGTCAGTGTTTAGAGGCGGCGCACGCCGATGTACTTAGCATTACCAGCAGCAGTCAGCTTAGTGCTTGTTTAATTGAGTTAGCCGAGCAACATAACTGGAAAACCGCCATGCGTGGCAGCGGCGGAGAGTGGGCAGAGCTGTTTGAACTCGCACTGGCCGGGCGAGTGCCGCTTAGCCAGTTTACACAAAGCTTTGAGTGGCACAAACAAGCCCTGTTTAACCAAACTAGCGTAACGTTAACCGGCTGCGACGCGGCCATTGCCGATACTGGTACGGTGGTACTTAAACCGAGTGAAGCCGAACCCCGCAGCTTGTCGTTAATTGCGCCCTGTCATGTGGCGGTGATTAAAGCCAGTCAAATTATTGATAACTTCCCGCAATTAATTGAGCAGCAACAATGGTCACAAGGTTTACCCAGCAATGTGCTGCTTATTTCAGGGCCATCAAAAACGGCTGATATTCAACAAACCTTAGCCTACGGAGCCCATGGCCCCAGTCAGCTAATTATTATTGTGGTAATCAGCGAATAGCCCTGTGAAGCAAGCAGTGCTTTGTAAGGTATTCACTTTAGTTTTGCTGGCCGAGGAACATCTTCCCGGCCAGCAACTTTTTATAAATAGATTCAGGAATAAACCATGACTCAAACAACTAGCCCTGTATTAGAAGGATCTTACCAACAACTGTTTGAGCGCCTAGCCGAGCACTTTGAGCCCACGCAGCTGATCACCAGCGCTGCGCAAACGCTGGCTTATGGCACCGACGCCAGTTTTTATCGGCTTATTCCAAAGTTGGTGGTTAAGGTGAATCACCTAGAGCAGTTACAAGTGGTCATGGCCAATTGCGCCCAACTAGCCTTGCCTTATACCTTTCGCGCCGCAGGTACCAGTTTGTCGGGGCAGGCAATCAGCGATTCAGTACTGATTTTACTCAGTGATGATTGGCGCCAGCATGAAATATTGGATAATGGCGAAAAAATCAGCCTACAGCCTGGCGTCATCGGCGCAGATGCCAACCGTTACTTAGCACCGTTTCAACGCAAAATCGGCCCCGATCCGGCCTCCATCAATGCCTGTAAAATCGGCGGTATTGCCGCCAATAATGCCTCGGGTATGTGCTGTGGCACGGCGCAAAATTCATATCACACTATGGCTTCTATCACGGTGGTGTTTTCTGATGGTTCGGTATTAAATACTGGCGACCCACATAGCGTAGCAGCCTTTAAGCGCAGCCACGCTGGCTTGCTAGAAGGGTTGTTAGCGCTGGCGAAAAACACCCAACAAAACCAAGCTTTAGCCGACAAAATCCGCCATAAATACCGCTTGAAAAATACCACTGGTTACAGCCTTAACGCGTTGGTGGACTTTAGCGACCCTTTCGATATTTTGCAGCACCTAATGATAGGCTCTGAAGGCACGTTGGCTTTTATTGCTGAGCTTACCTATAACACCGTTATCGAGCATCCACACAAGGCGTCAACGCTGCTGGTATTTGCCGACAGCGATACTGCCTGTAAAGCGGTGCAGGTGTTAGCCGACCAACCCGTTGCGGCAGTGGAGTTAATGGATGGCCTCGCGTTAGCGTCGGTAGCCAATAAGCCGGGCATGCCAGACTTTATAGCCAGTTTAGATAAACATGCATGCGCTTTGTTAGTGGAAACGCGCAGTAGCCAAACCGATGAACTCAACCAGCTTTGTGAGCAAGTGATGGGCAGCTTGCAGAGTTTCTCTCGCATCGGTGAGGTAGCATTTACCACTAAATCCAATGAAACCGCCGCGTTGTGGGCGATTCGTAAAGGCATGTTCCCAGCAGTAGGGGCGGTGCGCGAAACTGGCACAACGGTGATTATTGAAGATGTTGCCTTTCCGGTAGCGCGCTTAGCTAATGGGGTCTGCGAGTTGCAACAACTATTCATTGAGCACGGCTACACCGAGGCGATTATCTTTGGCCATGCCTTGGCGGGCAACTTACATTTTGTATTCACACAAGGCTTTGATGACCCGGCAGAAGTGGCGCGTTATGGCCGCTTTATGGATGCTGTAAGCCAGTTGGTGGCGGTTAAATACCAAGGTTCGCTAAAGGCGGAACATGGTACGGGGCGCAATATGGCACCGTTTGTAGAGCTAGAGTGGGGCGCCGAAGGTTTAGCCTTAATGCAACAAATTAAGCAGCTGTTCGACCCCCAAAATTTGCTGAACCCTGGGGTTATCCTCAATAGCGATAGCCAAGTGCATTTAGCCAATTTAAAACCCATGCCAGCCGCCAATGAGTTGGTAGATAAGTGTATTGAATGTGGCTTTTGTGAACCCGTTTGCCCCTCTCGTAGCTTAAGTCTTAGCCCGCGGCAACGTATAGTATTGTATCGCGAGTTAAGTGAATTGCGCCGCAGTGGCAGTGATGCCCCGCGCCTGGCTGAGTTAGAAAAAGACTTTAAATATCTAGGCATAGATACCTGTGCTGCGGTAGGTTTATGTGCCGACCGTTGCCCGGTGGGCATTAATACCGGTGACTTAGTGCGGCAATTACGCGAGCAACAATATGCGAAGTACCAAAACATCGCCCGTTGGACAGCCGAACATTTTTCCAGTGTAGCAACCATGACCCGTCTAGGTTTAGGCACCGCCGAGCTGGGGCAAAAAGTACTGGGGTCGGGCGCGGTAAGCGCAATCAGTAAAGGTATTACCAACATATCGGCAGGCAAGGTGCCCACTTGGAATCCCGCTTATCCTACACGCGCCAAATACCAGCCACCACAAGCCCGTTTTCATAAACAAAAAGTGGTATATATACCGTCTTGTGCGGCGCGAACTATGGGGCCGCAAGCCGGCGCTATCGACCCTCGGCCACTGGTAGAGGTGACCTGCAGCGTGTTAGAAAAAGCCGGCTTTGAAGTGATAATGGCCGATAAGGGCGATGATTTATGTTGTGGCATGCCCTATCACAGCAAAGGCATGTTAGAGATTGCTGCCGACAAATCACAGCAGCTAGAAACGCTTATTTGGCAACTGAGCGAACAGGGCCGCTGGCCAGTGTTAATGGACACTAGCCCCTGCGCTAAACGCAGCAAAGAGCAGTTTAGCCAGCCCCTCGATATATATGAGCCAATAGGTTTTATTCACCAACACGCACTTAACAAGCTAGAGATAGCCAAGCTTAGTGAACCTGTAATGCTTCACCTTACCTGTAGTTCGCGCCGCATGGACATGCACGATCCGCTGCTCGATATTGCTAAACATTGTGCTGAGCAAGCCATATTACCTGAGCACATATACTGCTGCGGTTGGGCTGGCGATAAAGGCTTTACCACCCCAGAGCTAAATAAAGCCGCCTTAGCGCCCCTAAAAGCCCAAGTGCCAGAGGGCTGCACCCGTGGTTACAGCAATAGCCGAACCTGCGAAATTGGTTTGTCGCATCACAGTGGGGTGGTGTATCAATCGATATTGTACTTAGTGGATGAAGTGAGCGTGTAAGGCTTAGTAGCATCATATCACTGCGCATACCTAGTAAATATGAGTGTTATGCTCGCAACTTTAGTTTGGCAACAAGTTCTGCGGTAAGCAAAGCTTGTTGCTAACTTGGAAGTGGACAGAACTTTCTTAGTATAATTACTTAAATTAGATAAATACGGATAACTTTTGGTATAGGAAAGCCGTTCAATGAAGTGTCCAGTTTGGCTGGATAAGATCAAACTAAAGAGCATTGCTTAGTGCAGTGTTTAGTTTAGTATTAGGGATCATTATTTCCGGACGCTATGAAAAGAAACATCGCTAAAAGATTTATCGAGAATTATAGAGAAAATTAATGAAACACTTTTTTTATCTATTAGTCATGCTCTTGACTCTGAGTTGTATACAAGCACAAGCACAAGCACAAGCAGAACCAGAAAAAGAGACTAGTTTTCAATATAATGTGTTGAGGGTTCCAATAGAATTTAATAAAGAAAACTACTCTCAATCAAGGATACTAGCGGACTCATTAGTAAGTAACTATCCTCTTGAGCCATTATCCTACTTTTGGTGCGGAGCGGTTTACACGAATGAAGGGGAAACCCCCACTACAGGAAAGTTGTTTGATAAAGGAACCGCATGTTATAAAAAAGCTCTTGAAATAGCTCCAGATTTTACCGATGTGTGGACAATTCTTATATCAACATATGCTGAATCAAATAGACATCCTGAGGCTATTTACACGTTTGAACAATTTTGGGATGAGTACAACCTACCTAATGATGGCAACTCTCTTTGGGACGCAGTATTCTTTGTCGAAAAATCATATATTGAGGAAGGGAAGCAAAAGACGCTTTACCAAATTTATTCACAAATAATCGACTTAGGTATCGAAGATGAAGAATTACAAACTCGCTTTTTAAAGCTAAAGGAAAGTATGGAAGGCGAGTCAATTATTAAATAACCGAAATAAAAGGACATATATGGTCACTCAGGGTGAGATCGCGAAGATATTTTGAACAGTCCAGTTCAATTTGACCCTCAGTTCGAGCAGTGATCTTATACTATCTTTTTCGGGAGTTACTCTGTGAACATGAGTGCATTCTATGAGCATTTTTGCGCTCTGACTGGCGTTGTTGCGTAAAAAGAATCGAACCTTCTAGCCTTTTCGCGATCTGATCGCTAAACCGTAATAATCAGGTCACTACCTGACAACCCAAAAAATAATTGGGTGCCTCTTGCTTCCATTAGTTTTCGTATCGCTAAACTTATAGCTCACAATATATGCTTCGTGGAACGAAACACACAAAGGGGCATAAATGCGTTATCCATTATTGATTATGCTTAAATTGTAGCTCTACCAAGCGTTGGTATAAGTCGCAGCTTTTCATTAACGACAAGTGATCGCCGGTGTCGACTAAACGGCTTTGATCCAATACCGCAATTTGGTGGGGATGCTGAATGGTGGAAAGGCTTGCTCGTGTACCTTAAACACTTTACTATCAATGCAAATCTTGCATCAGTTAGTTATTTTGCGCATATTTTTTCTGATTAGTTTATTGATTGCCAATCTTATCTCTACGCCAACCATGGCGATGGGAGAGGCATTCATGTCTACTATGATGATGCACCACAGCGCAATCAATACTGCCCACGATTGTCATTCGGCAGCTAGCGCTAAACAGCAAACTCAAGACCATCAATCAATGGACCATGCTCGCGTGGCGGTTGATGTTTGCGACAACAATGCCGCCGCCGAGCAATGTAAAATCCAATGCGAATTATCCGCCTGTAGTGCCACCCCTTTTGGTTTAACTACCCACTTTCCGCTACCTGCGTTCGCCAACGATGCTCCCGCTTTTAGCTATCTTCGTTTTTTCCCTACTAAACACCAAGAGTCGCTTTACCGACCTCCGCTTATTAGTTGATTTATACAAAATAAATCCGTAAATCACTAGTAAGGAATTTTTATGATACCCCGTTATATTGCAGGGTTGTTGATGCTATTTGTAATCGATGCATCAGCACAATCACTGCGGCTACAAGACGCTGAGCAGATAGCATTGCGGCTTGATCCCGCCGCCGAAATGTTTCAGCAGCAACAGCAACAGTTTGCAGCGCAAGCCATTGCTCAATCGCAGTTGGCCGACCCCATGTTAAAGCTTGGCTTGGGTAACTTGCCTATCGATAGCTTCGCTCTAGATCAAGATCCCATGACTCAAGTTAGTCTAGGTCTTGCCCAACAATTTAGCCGAGGAGATACCCTAAGCCTCAACGCTAATAGCTTTAATCAACGTAGTGAACAGAGCATACAGCTCGCCCAAAATCGCCAGCTGGAGCTTAGTCGTAACATCCGCAATATTTGGTTTGAGATACGTTTTGCTCATCAAGCCCAGCAATTGATTAAGCAAAATCAACGTTTGTTCAAACAGAATGTTGAACATGTACGAAGCCAATTTGAGTTAGGTTACAAACAAAGCCAAGATCTGATTCAAGCAGAGCTACAACTTAATAAATTTGATGAACAAATTGCCGCTTTTTATCAGCAAGAACAAGCTTTGCGCGGCCGTTTAGCCTCTTGGTTAGGTGCCCAAGCCTTCGATGCGTTTTCAGAGCAGCTACCTCATTGGGACGACAGTGTCAGTTACGCGATGAATGGCACTATCGAGCATTACTCTTTGCTGGGTTTACATCCTAAAGTACAGGCCGCACAAAAGAGTATTGACGTCGCCGAGAATCAAATAGCCATTGCCAACCAAGCCTATAAACCGGCGTTTAAAGTGGAAGTGGGCTATGGACATCGCCGTGCTACTGAAATGGATGGCTCACGTCGCAGCGATTTGCTCAGTGGGTTTGTCACTATGGATGTGCCTTTGTTCACTGATAAACGCCAGGACCAAGGGGTGATTGCAGCACAGCGCGGTAAGGGCATTAAACGAGCAGAAAAAGACATACTCATGACCACCATGAACGGCATGCTCAATGGTGCGGTCGCCCGTTACAGTAATACCCATTCACGTATCCAACGTTACCAAACCACGCTATTGGAACAAGCCAAGCAAAATACCGCAGCAGTACTACAAGGCTACCAGTCAAATACCCTTAACTTTGAACAAGTGATTAAAGCGTATATGGATGAATTGGCTTTAAGCCTAGAGTACCAGCAATTAACCAGTATCAAGTACAAGGCCTTGGCCGACGTGCGTTATTACCAAGCGAAATAGGAATGTTCATGAACAAATTTGTATTAGGTATTCTCTGTTTGTCGCTTGGACTTGCGGGGGGGTACAGCCTTAGCCAATCAAAGCTACTCGGTGGCGTGCATGATTCAGAGCAGTCGCAAAACCAAACGGATGGCCAAGCACAGCCGCTGTATTGGGTGGCACCTATGGACCCCAATTATCGCCGAGACAAACCCGGTTTATCACCCATGGGCATGGACTTAGTGCCGGTTTACGAAGAGTCTTCAAGCTCCGACGCGCCAGGGATGGTAAGCATATCTCCTCGCGTAGAAAACAACCTTGGGGTTCGCACCCAAGTTGTCAGCTTAGAAAAATTCAGCCCTCAAGTTAAGGCTGTAGGTAGCTTGAGCTTTAATCAAGACACACTGTGGCAAATGAACAGCCGTATCTCAGGCTGGGTGGAGAAGTTGTATGTAAAAGCAGAAGGTGAACGGGTAACGAAAGGCCAAAAACTGTTGTCGCTGTATTCGCCAGAGTTACTCAAGGCGCAAGATGATTTACTCAACGCTTTTCGTTTAGGCAATAAAAACCTTATTCATGCCACTAAACAGCGCTTACAAGTGTTGGGGGTCAGCCAAGCGCAAATAAAACAACTAGAAAAAACCAAGAAAGTGAGCCAGTTTATCGACTTGTATGCACCAGACACCGGCTATGTATCAAAGCTTGGCGTGCGTGAAGGCGCGTTTATTTCGCCGGCAACCCAACTTATTGAAGCTGGCACTTTACACGATATTTGGCTTATTGCTGAACTGTATGAGTCTCAAGCTAATCTGGTGAGGGTAGGCGATAAAGCCGTTATGCAAGCCGGAAGCTTTGCTGGTGAGCAGTGGCAAGGCCAAGTCGATTATATTTACCCAGTATTAGATGCTAGTACGCGTACTTTACAAGTACGCATCAAGTTTGCCAATCACGATGAACGCCTAAAACCCAACATGTACGCGCAAGTTACTCTACAGGCAGAAGATGGCGACTACAGCTTATTAATACCCCGTGAGGCGGTGATACATGGTGGTGACTTTAGCCGGGTAGTGATGGCGCGCGGTGATGGAAAATACCAATCAGTTAAGGTGAAGCTAGGCCGAGAAAGTGGTGGCAAGGTAGAGATACTGGCAGGCTTACGCAAAGGTGATAAAGTGGTTACTAGTGCTCATTTCTTACTGGATTCAGAATCCAGTTTACGTGCTGATTTTAGCCGAATGGGGCCGCCCGATAGGCAGCCTACTAGCACTACCATGGTTGCTAAAGTTGTGGCGATTAAAGCGCAAGCTTTAACGCTTTCTCATCCGCCAATCCCCGAGTGGAATTGGCCCGCGATGGTGATGGATTTCCCCATAGACCCCGCAATCATCCCTAGCCAACTGCAGGTTGGTCAAGGCCTTAGTGTTGAAGTAGAAAAGCAAGGTAATCAATATCCAATTGTGGCCTTAGAAGTGGTTGAACTCGCTGAAAATGAGATGCCGGATATGAATAGCTCTGACGATCACAGCCAAATGGATCATAGCAGTATGAACCACGCTGCAAGCGGCGCTGAAGAAACCGCAACGGCCAGCGATTCCAACAACGACGATGAATTTGATTGGTTAGATTTAGAGAGTGACGATCTCAGTGATGCAGGAGACGCACAATGATTAGACGCGTCATTGAATGGTCTATAGCCAATCGAGCGATGGTGCTATTGCTCACCTTAGTGGTGGTTATTTATGGGGGATTTGCCATTAAAAATACCCCCATTGATGCCATTCCTGATCTGTCAGATGTGCAGGTCATTATTAAAACCAGCTATCCGGGGCAAGCCCCTCAGGTGGTTGAAGATCAAGTCACTTATCCGCTAACGACTGCGATGTTGTCGGTACCCAATGCCAAAACGGTGCGCGGCTACTCCTTCTTTGGCGATTCATACGTGTACATTATTTTTGAAGACGGTACCGATATTTACTGGGCGCGCTCGCGGGTATTGGAGTATTTATCCCAAGTTACCCCTAACTTACCAGCCAGCGCTAAACCTGCGCTAGGGCCAGATGCTACAGGTGTGGGGTGGATCTTTTCTTACGCCTTAACCGATCGTAGTGGCAATCATGATTTAAGCCAATTAAGGAGCTTGCAAGATTGGTTCTTAAAGTACGAACTGCAAACTGTACCGGGCGTATCTGAAGTAGCGACCGTTGGCGGCATGGTTAAGCAGTATCAAGTGCAAATAGACCCAGACAAGTTACGCACTTATCAACTGCCGCTCTCAGCGATCACCCAGGCGATAAAGCAAGGTAACCAAGAAGCCGGTGCCAGTGTTATTGAAATGGGTGAAGCTGAATACATGGTGCGCACCAGTGGCTACATTTCTTCTATTGAAGATTTAGCCAATTTGCCCTTAAAGCTAAACGCTAACGGCACGCCAATACTACTGGGTGAAGTGGCGCATATCCAGCTTGGCCCACAAATGCGCCGAGGGCTCACCGAGCTAGACGGCGAAGGCGAGGTGGTGGGTGGTGTTGTGGTGATGCGCTTTGGCGAAAATGCTCGCGACGTTATTGCGGCAGTGAAACAAAAGCTCAGTGAGCTGCAACGCTCATTGCCAGAAGGTGTTGAGATTGTCACCACCTATGATCGCTCAGGTTTAATTGAGCGTGCGGTCGACAACCTGCAAGAGAAGCTTCTCGAAGAGTTTATTGTAGTGGTACTGGTTTGTGCTGCGTTTTTGTTCCATATACGTAGTTCTTTAGTGGTATTACTCAGCTTGCCGGTGGGTATTATCATCGCCTTTATTGTGATGCGCTGGCAGGGGATTAACGCCAACATTATGTCTTTAGGCGGTATTGCCATTGCCATTGGCGCAATGGTAGATGGCGCAATTGTGATGATAGAAAATGTGCACAAACACATGGAACGCACCCCGCTTACCAATAAAAACCGTTGGCAAGTGATTGGCAAGGCTGCAACAGAAGTGGGCCCTGCGCTGTTTTTCTCACTCCTTATTATCACTTTCAGCTTTGTACCTGTGTTTGTGCTAGAGGGGCAAGAAGGGAAGATGTTCTCGCCACTGGCCTATACCAAAACCTATGCCATGGCCGCTTCTGCGGGATTAGCGATTACGTTAGTGCCGGTATTAATGGGCTACTTTATTCGCGGTAAGGTGATTGCCGAAAATAAAAACCCTTTAAACCGTTTACTGATCGCTAGCTATAAGCCCTTACTGAGTTTGAGCTTAAAAGCACCCGTATTAGTGGTGGTCATCGCCGTGGCTTTAGTTGGTGTGGGTTTATATCCAGTAAATAAAATTGGTAGCGAATTTATCCCTCCCTTAGACGAAGGGGACTTAATGTACATGCCAACCACTTACCCCGGTATAAGCATTGGTAAAGCGCGCGAATTACTCCAGCAAACCAATAAGCTGATTAAAACGCTACCTGAGGTGGAACGAGTTTGGGGCAAAGTAGGGCGCGCTGAAACGGCCACTGACCCTGCACCTCTCACCATGATAGAAACCTTTATCACTTTAAAAGACAAGGCCCAATGGCGTGCAGGAGTTACTAGCGAAAGCCTGCGTCAAGAGCTTGATGCTTTAGTACAATTTCCGGGTTTAACCAACGCTTGGGTAATGCCGATTAAAACCCGTATCGATATGCTTGCGACCGGGATTAAAACACCGATTGGTATCAAAGTTGCTGGCGAGAAACTGGCAGTGATTGAAAATATCGGCAAGCAGATAGAGCTTATTTTACAACAGGTTCCCGGCACGGCCTCCGCTTATGCTGAGCGAGTCGCAGGAGGACGTTACGTGAAAGTAGATATAGACCGACAACGCGCCGCCCGCTATGGCTTAAACATTGCTGAAGTACAAGCTGTTGTTACGACCGCCGTAGGAGGGATGAATGTTACTCAAACCATTGAAGGCCTAGAGCGTTACCCGGTCAATATTCGTTACCCGCAGCGCTATCGCGACAGCGTAGAGCAAATGAAATTATTGCCACTGGTGTCGGCGAATGGCCTGCGCTTAACCCTTAACGATGTTGCCCGCGTTTATGTGGAAGATGGCCCCCCGATGATAAAAACTGAAAATGCCCGCCCCAATGGTTGGATTTTTGTTGATATTGATGGCCGTGATTTAGGCTCTTACGTAGCCGAAGCACAACAAGCAGTCGCTGAACAATTGGTGCTTCCAGCCGGGTATTCAATTAGTTGGTCGGGTCAATATGAATATATGGAGCGCGCAGCTGAAACCTTGCGGTTGGTGATTCCTGCTACCTTGGCAATTATTGTATTGCTGTTGTATATGGCGTTTCGACGGGTAGGTGAAGTGTTATTAATACTCGGCACCTTACCCTTGGCGATGATCGGCGGTATTTGGTTAATGTATTTATTAGGATACAACTTCTCTATCGCGGTAGGTGTTGGCTTTATCGCCCTCGCCGGCGTGGCAGTAGAAATTGGTGTGATCATGTTAGTTTACTTAAACCAATCATTGCTAGCCACCTTAGAAGAGCATGCTCAAATCACCAAGCAGCAATTGCGCGAGGCCATTATCAATGGTGCCGGATTACGAGTGCGACCGGTAATGATGACAGTCGCCACGGTGATCATCGGTTTAATACCCATTATGAAGGGTGAAGGTACGGGCTCTGAAGTGATGCAACGTATTGCCGCCCCAATGATAGGGGGGATGGCCTCTGCGCTGGTACTCACCTTACTGGTATTGCCAGCGGTGTACTACCTCTGGAAACGATTCAGCCTGCGTAAATTAATGCTCAATTAACTATTAACTCTATACATTAAGGGCATACGCAAACGCCTTGCCCAATAAGGAAAATGCCATGAAAAAACTATTATTAGCGATACCCGTTTCTTTAAGCCTTATCTTCTCGGTACCGGTCTTAGCACATTCTAAGCACTGTCAAGACAGCGAACTGGGCAGTGTAATGAAAGATATGAAAGACGACTTAAAAGCCTATGTAGATGCAGTAAAAGCAGATGATCAAACACTGATGCAACAGCAAATCGAAAAGTTACTTAGCTCTGTAGCAAAAGCCAAGCAGCAGATCCCAATGAAGCTAAAAGGCGATGATATGGACCACTCCGCCATGGGGCATGACATGAGCGACAAGAGTGATATGGACCACTCCGCGATGGGGCATGACATGAGCGACATGGACCATAGCCAAATGGAAAACATGGCAGGAATGGATCATCAAACCCATATGCAACATACAGCGTATTTAGATGGGATAGAGCAGCTCAATGGCTACTTTGTACAGCTGCAGCAAGCTAACAATAAAAAAGAGATAAAAGCGGCCCTTAAGCGTATTAAGCAACATACCAAAGACAGCCACAAAAAATTTCGTTTAGACTGTGACAAATAAAGCCTAGCGCGTTACCGCTAATAGGCCTTGAGTATTCACTGAGTATGGAGCAGCCATGAGTAAGGTGCATAAAGTAAAAGTATGGGACGGCTTTGTGCGTTTTTATCATTGGCTGCAAGTGCTGTTGTTGGGGGGGCTTTGGTGGAGCGCAGAGCAAGCTGAAACAGAATGGCATATGGCCTTAGGGCTAATTTTTCTCTGTTTGCTGGTCACGCGGATTATTTGGGGGTTAATAGGCAGTAGCAATGCCCGTTTTAGTCAATTTGTCTCTCACCCTAAGCAGGTGTTCGCCGAGTGTAAGCAAGAACTTCGCGGTAAACCGGCGGAACACTTAGGTCACTCTGCGCTGGGTGGGTATATGATTGTTGCCTTGATGGGGGTATTGCTACTACAAGCTATTAGTGGCCTGTTTATTAGTGACGACGTATTGGCTGAGGGCCCGTTATATCAATATATATCTGAAACCATGGCGAATAAAATCAGATCTATTCATCATGCTAACGTTGAACTGTTGCTGATATTGGTTGCTATACATGTGTTGGTCATACTCGGTTTTACCCTCAAAAAACGCCGCCTAATTAGCGCGATGATAAGCGGTTACCGCTTAACTACGTTAAATAAACAAGCGTTAACTCGCAGCGGTTGGTTAGGTTTTGTGTTGTATTTGGCCTTGCTGGCGCTAATGTTTAGGCAAAATCCAGAATACTTCGAGTACTTATTTTAGCCAGAGCAATGCACGGTTGGCTCCGTTCGCTGTAACTGATAGCTTCCTAAACTTAAGCCCTCTTAAGCCTTTATTGATTATGCTTAAATTGCAGCTCTACCAAGCGCTGGTATAAGTCGCAGCTTTTCATTAACGACAAGTGGTCGCCGGTGTCGACTAAACGGCCTTGATCCAATACCGCAATTTGGTCGGCATGCTGAATGGTGGAAAGGCGGTGAGCAATAATTAAGGTGGTACGGTTACGCATTAACTCTTGTAAGGCTTGCTGCACATGGTGTTCACTCTCGCTGTCTAATGCGCTGGTGGCTTCATCGAGTAGTAATATACTGGGATCTTTTAGTATGGCTCTGGCGATAGCAATCCGCTGGCGTTGGCCACCAGAAAGCCTTACTCCTCGTTCTCCAAGGTGGCTGTTGTAACCCTCGGGTAAGTTCATTATAAACTCATGGGCATGTGCTTTTTTGGCGGCCTCAATCACTTGTTGGTCGCTGGCTTGGGGGGTGCCATAACGAATATTGTGGTAAACATCACTGCTAAAAAGTGCTGGCTGCTGTGGCACCAATGCCATTTGTTGGCGAAGCGCTGTTGGGTCTAGCTGACGAATATCTACCCCACCCAGTGTCACCATACCGGATTGAGGGTCGTAAAAGCGTTGCAGTAGTTCAAACAGGGTTGTTTTTCCTGCGCCAGAGGGGCCAACCAGTGCGACGACTTTACCTTGTTCGGCGGTTAAACTTAGCTGCTCGGTGGCCGCTTGGTCTGGCCGAGAGGGGTAGTGGAAAGACACATTATTAAACGCAACTTCGGCCACTAGCCCAGCGGTTGAGGTAATGTTTTGGCTAGGCGCTACAATATGGCTGTTTACTTGAAGTATTTCAATGAGCCTTTCGGTTGCCCCGGCGGCGCGTTGCAATTCGCCTAATACCTCTGAAATAGTCGCCAGAGACGATGCCACCATAATGGCATAGAAGACAAACGCGGCTAAATCACCGGCAGACATTACCCCGTTGATTACATCGCTGCCACCTACCCAAAGCATTCCGGCAATAGCACTGAATACAATAACAATCACGCCTGAGATTAAAATGGCCCGTTGTTTTACCCGCTGGCGACCTATCTCAAAGGCCTTTTCTACTTCGTTAGAGAACAACGTGCGTTCTTGCGCTTCGTTACTGTAACTTTGTACGGTTTTTATGTGCTCTATAGCTTCGCCTGCGTAGCTCCCTACATCGGCCATAGAATCTTGGCTTTGGCGTGACAGCGCTCTAACCCGGCGTCCGTATATTAATATAGGCACTAGGATAAACGGCACCGAGGCTAATACTATAAGGGTGAGTTTTATGTTGGTGGCAAACAGCATGATGATGGCACCGATACACATTAATGCACTGCGCATCGCCATAGAAAATGAAGAGCCAATAATGCTTTGTAGCAAGGTGGTATCGGTAGTGATGCGAGACATAATTTCGCCACTGCCGTTGGTTTCAAAATAGCTGGGGTGCAAGGTAATTACGTGGTTAAACACCGCCAGCCGTATATCGGCACTCACGCGTTCACCCACCGAAGACACTAAGTAAAACCGAAAAAATGTGCCGATGGAAATAAACACCGTTAGCGCAAGAATAAACTTAATCGCACTTCCCAACTGTTGTAGCGATTGTTGGGCAAAGCCTTCATCAATTAATATACGCACCCCGTACCCCACCGACAGGGTGAGCGACGCGGTAAAAATTAGCGCCAGCAGTGCCGCTGCTACTCGGCCCTTGTAAGGGCGAATAAATCGGACTAATTCAAACAAAATACGCAGGTTTTTGCCTTTTGCTGTGGCGTTAGTATCGCTTGTTTGAGTGCTTGCACTTGCGGTGGTTCGGGTTTGCATGGCTACGCCTTTATATTGCCCAGATACATTAGGGAGATGGTTGCCATTGAGTCTTACACTGCGAGTTAGGCAGCCTAGCTTCAATCAGTGGTCTTATTCTATAGCAATGGGAGCCATTGCCCAGAATAACAAGTCTTGGCTAAACCCTGTGGAAGGGATAATAATATGCGAAATGTTTTCTAAGATCTTTTATTTGCTGTGTTGGCTAAGCCGTTTACCCTTTTAGTCCTTTTTACATCAGCGATTTTTCGATAAACCTTTAACTGACAATGATCGCACCTGGTTTCTAAACCTATGTACAAGGGGTGCTGACAAAAGTGGCATTTATGTTCTGTAAGGGGGGCTAATGCTTCTCGCTGTTGCTTATTTGTTGGCGTAGATTTGTGCTTAAATAGCCAAATGACACAAGCCATGCTCATCGCACAGGCAAGGCCACGCAGCCACCATGCGTAGTGATTGTATTGTAGCGCTTCGGGCTGAAATAATAGGCCAGTTACCGCTAAGGAAAACAGGGTGATGAGTAGCTTAGAAAGTAAATTGGAGCGATAGCGGCCGCTGGTTTCGTTATTACATTCGCTACACAGCCAGAGGTGTCGCTTACCTAGAGGAATGACCGGTAACCAGAATACCCCTAGCCACGCTTGATATGACCATAGTTCGGCGATTACCGATTTCTCGCAAAAATTGCAGTAATCAATGCTATAAGCAATGCGTTTAGCTTTTCTTTTTTTTATTCCTAGGTGTAAATACATGGTGCTGAACATCCATTAGGTGCTTTTATTCGTGGCCTATCATTCCCTTACTGTTTATTGAGTGGTGTAGGCTCTGCCTATTATTACTGATTTACGGGCAGGTAAATAGAGTGAAGTAACTGTTTTTATAGATGGTTTTTACTCACCGCCAATTAATGTTGCTGAAGGTGCCTTATTGGTTAAACCAAGGTAAATAGAAGATGCCTAAGGCAATGGCGACTGCCTTAGGCGATTAAATACCGCTTTATTGTTACGGCGTAACAATATTAAACCAGAAATTGAACTCATCTAGCATGGCCAAGAAGCCATCAAACACCGCTTTGTCGCCGTGTAGTTTGATATCACCATTGGCGATGGCGTCGTCAAAGCTAAGCTGTTTAAGCTGAATATTGTTCATGGTTTGCATGCTTAAACTCAGGCTCACATCGGCTTTAGCCGCTTGTTTTTGGGTGTGGTTAAGCACTGCGTTTTCTACGGTTAAACTGTGGTGGCTGTCGATATCGGTAAAGTCGATATTAATGGTGAACTGCTTGCCAGCCGCTTTGTCGGCAATTAAGCGCACCGCTAAATAATCAAACAGCATATCTGGAGTCATTGCTCTGATGGTGTCTGGGGTGGCAGTTTGGGTGCCGCCCGCACTCGGCACACCGTTGCGCAACTCATAAGCTCCTTGCAAGTAAACAGAGCGCCACGGGCCCGATTCAGCTTGGTAACCAAGCTGCTCGTAAGCGTCGGCTAATAGTTCTTTGGCGGCTTGGCTTTCAGGGTTGGCAAATACTGCGTGTTTCATCACTTCTGCAACCCAGCGGTATTCTCCTTTATCAAAAGATCCCTGAGCTTTTTCTAATACCTGCGCATCCCCCCCCATAAATTCAACGTATTTTTTAGCCACCATCTCTTGGGGTAAGTTATTCAGATCAGATGGATTGCCGTTGTACCAGCCCATGTAGCGTTGGTACACCGCGCGGCTATTGTGGCGTAAGGTGCCGTAGTAACCGCGAGTTGGCCAGTTGTTTTCAAGCTCTGGGGGCAGGGTGAGCATTTCGGAAATTTCTTCACCGTTGTAACCTTGGTTCATTAAACGAACCGATTGATCGTGGGTAAATTTGTAAATATCTCGCTGTTTTTTGAAATAAGGCACAATGTTGTCGTTGCCCCACACCGGCCAGTGGTGGCTTTGAAACTTAACTTCAACCGTATCTCCCCAGCGCTCGATGGTTTCGTTTAGGAAGCTTGACCACTTAAGCGCATCACGCACTTGGGCGCCACGTAAGGTTAAAATGTTGTGCATGGTATTGGTGGTGTTTTCAGCCATCCAGAGGGCATTCCATTCACCAAACCAAGTATTCATTTCTGCTGGAGCCTCGGTGCCAGGAGTCATTTGAAACTCCATGGTTACTCCATCAATGGTGATCTCTTCACCGGTTTTGGTGACCTCGTGGGTAGGCAGCAATAAACCCGCTAACCCGGTAGAGGTGGTCATACCTAAGCCGCCATTTACGCCGCCCTTGGCATTGCGTGGTAGCAGCGCGCCATACATGTAAACCGCGCGGCGACCCATGGCATTACCGGCAATCACATTTTCTGATACCGCGTGTTCGGTAAAGTGTTCCGGCGCTAAGATTTGAACCTTACCTGCTGCGACCTCTTCTTTGGTGGTTAAGCCTGTGGCACCGCCGTAGTGGTCAATGTGGCTATGGCTATAAATAATCGCGACTACTGGGCGTTCGCCCAGTTTTTGGTTAACTAAATCTAGTGCTGCTTTGGCCGTTTCGGGCGAGATAAGGGGGTCAAATACTATCCAGCCGGTATCGCCTTTTACAAAGGTGATGTTAGATAAATCGTAAGAGCGTACTTGGTAAATATTCGGGGTAACTTCAAATAAGCCGTATTGGATCACCAGTTGGGCGTTTCGCCAAAGGCTGGGATTAACTGTGTCGGGGGCGGCTTTATCAACACTAATAAATTGTTTGTATTGTTCCAAATCCCACACTACCGTGCCGTCGGCAGATTTAATGGTGAGCGTATCTGGTTGGGCGATAAAGCCACGTTGAGCGTTTTCAAAGTCTTCGGTGTCATTAAAAGGTAGGGCTTCTAGTACGGCCGCATTGGCTTTCTTGGTGAAATCGGAAGCAGGTTTTGCTTCGGTTGCCGCTAATACTGGTAGCGCCAGCGCCCATGCTAGCGCACTGACAAAAGATACTATTAATCGTCGCATTGTGCCTTCCTTGGTGGTTGGGGGATAAATGGGTTTGAATAAGCGCGAATGCTAGCCTTCATTACGCTAAGCGATGGTTGTTGCAAGTAGGTCTGTTTATTAAGTGCTTCAATAGATACAAGTCATTGAGTATTGTTGTTGATAACTAGACCCGCAAGTTTTTATGAGAGATTAATACGCTTACAATTATTAAGCGTTTAACTTAATGTGTCACCTAAGCAAAGGCGCTAAGCTGTTGTTTGCGCCACGTTACCAGCAGCAATATCAACATAAACAAACCGGCTGACACGGGCTCACTCACACGGCTGGCTTCGGCCACGATTAATACAGGGGTTATGTCTATCCAAAAACTGCTATCGTCACTTTGTACCAGTGGACTACGGAAAATCCGTGTTACTTCGGGTTCGGTAATTAGCGTGCGATTATTCAAACCTGGGTTCATTAAATAGCTACCCGCTAAGTGAGGTAAACCTAAGTTATGACCCAGTTCATGTGCCAATAACTCCCCTCCATAACGCCCCGCCGCAAATGAAGACTCCACCACAAAATCATTGCCAAAATACTCACCACAACCAACGATACTTCTAGAAGTAAAGTTGCCACAGGCGCTAATGGTGTCGATATAAAAGAAGTTAACCACATTGGCAGGCCCTAAATGTTGGTTAAATAGTTGGCTAACTTCAGCACCCGTGGTGATATCTAATAGTTCAGGAAAAACTAACTCAGTGGCTGTGCCAATTCTTATATCAATAATTCTGTTGCCAAAACTAGCTTGAGAGTAGATATCGTCTAGCGCGGCTTCATTGGTGGTGATAAATGCGGCATAAATAGAAGGGGCAATCAGTAATAAACAGCTACATAGAATCCCTCTTACGAAAGTACTCATGCTTTGTGCCTTATTATTGTTTGGCTTGTCATTAACTGTAGCAGAGCGCTGGGGAAAAGTGGTTGGATCAGATGTGTGTATCGGGGTTGTCAGTGTTATTTATGATGATTCGCCAAGTCATGATGAGGCTTCAGATGGGCGTTTGCTGCGCTATGTCTTGGTGTTGCTCATCCATTGATTGCCGCTGATGTAGGCGGGCTATATTTAAACACTTAGCAATGAGCGTGGTTAATGGTCTTGGCTATTAAGCCACGCTCATAGTGTTTTACTCTATATATCTAACTGAGCTTATTTAGCAAAGTTAAAGATAGGGAAACATTTGAAAAAGCCGTTATCTGCGCAATTAATTAAACCAATTTGCACACCATCAATTTCTTTCGTCATGTTAAATACACCTAACTGGAAGTTAGATTTATCTGAAATACTGGCGAAGCCTAGATCAGCTTTGGTGTAGCCTTCTGAGTAGTTTACTGCACTCCAGTTTAAGCCATTCACGTCATTAGTAATGTTTACTGCGGCCAAGTTAACACCTGTTGTAGTGCCGGTGTTCCAGTTAAATAAACCTAAAGAAGCGCCTTTCATCTCTTCTGTTACTTTCGCGCCGCCAAAAAATAAACCAAAGTTAATGCCGGTAGTACGTTTAGTTTCAGACATGCCTAGCACTGAAAAATCTACCCCTTTCACTTCATCTACTTGTCCATGCAGAACCGACAAACGAACGCCTTCTACTGCATCCGATTTAGGGGCGTTGTAACCATTAATGGTTGAGAACATAACGGGAGAGCTTGCCAAAACAGGGGCCGATACTAGGGTGCTTAGGGCGATGGCTGCGATAATTTTTTTCAAAGGAAAAGTTCCATTTTTGACATAGCGATTTCAAATAAGGCCATGTATTAGTGTGTTAAATTTTGCGCAGTATACCCCAGAACCTACGAATTGAAAGATGAGACTGCTTATATTAAGTATTCGTAGCATACCTGCGCGGCATAAACGAGCGCTGTTAATTCAGCGCTACTTTGCCGGGAGGTACGCCTATTACCCGTTTAAAAGCGCGTGAAAAAGCCGCTTCAGATTGATAACCCAGAGCGTCGGCTAACTCAATTAAGGGGACGCGTTGGTGTTTTAGTTTTTGCTGGGCCAACTGCATACGCCATTGTGTAAGGTAATTCTTAACGCTATTTCCCATTAGTTGGCTAAACCTTGCTGAAAAGCCAGAACGCGACATACCACATTGTTGCGCGAGGGTGTCTACTGTCCAGGCTTTGTCTGGCTGGTGGTGAATCGCCTGCAGGGCAAGGCCAATCTGTTTATCGCGCAATGCGCCAAGCCAGCCTTGGTTGGCTTGAGGCGAGTGCTCTAACCAGTGGCGAATTAACTGAATCACCAAAATATCGGCAAGGTGGGTAATAATGGTTTCGCCACCCGGTTTGAGTTGTTGAGCTTCAGAGGTGATCAGCGCCAAGCTGCTATTTAGCCAGGTTTGCTTAGTGCTTTCTAGTTCGTCTAAGATCAACAAAGGCGGCAGTTGTTGAATCAGTTGCATTGCCGCTACCTGGTCAAAACCTACTACCCCACAGGTGACTTCTGTGCTTTCACCTTCGCCGCTAATCTCAAGTGTTTCATAGCGCTCGCTAACTCGTTTAACGCCCGCCTCAAACAGTGGGGTAGCCGCTAAACCTAGCTCGCTACTCATGCTATGGCCATGACCATGCGGCACCAGCACTAAGCTGCCCTGGGTGAGTAATACCGGTGTTTCATTATCAAGGCTTAACCAGCATTGGCCTTTATTAACGATATGAAACATCATTTTTCCGGGTAATACCGGCATCGCTAAAGACCAACGACCAAAAAGGCGAGAGCGACAATATAAGCTACCGTCTACTCGAAGTTGATGCAAAATCTCCCCTAAGGGATCGTTCGCCTCGGGAAAGTGGGGCTGAGTAACACGTTGTGGGTCAATCATAGGCGTAAACGGCCGATATAGACGAATAGTTAAAAATTGTAGTCAAAGTGGTATTAAACATCTAGTTTATTTCGCCAATACTAAGCTCGTGGATAAGCACCCACTTTTGTTAACTATTGCTAGGAGCAAACTAATGACTACATCTACCACCTTAATTGTTGGCGCAAACGGTAAAACCGGTAGCCGAGTAAACACGTTATTAAAAAATGCAGGTATGGCGACGCGCGGGGTATCACGTTCAAGCCAACTTTCTTTTGACTGGCTCAACCCTGAGACTTGGCTAAAGGCCATGCAAGGCTGTGACTCAGCCTACGTGACCTACCAACCTGATTTGGCCGTACCCGCCGCCCAAGCCGCGATCAGTGAATTTATCAAGCTGGCCAAGCAAGCAGGCATTCGCCACATTGTATTACTATCGGGGCGTGGTGAAGAAGGCGCTCAACGCGCTGAGCAGCAGCTAATTGATAGCGGCTTAAGCTGGAATGTTGTGCGCGCCAGTTGGTTCGCCCAAAATTTTAGCGAAGGCTTTCTAATCGAGTCTGTGAACAGTGGCCACGTTGCCTTGCCGCGAGCTGACGTGTTAGAGCCTTTTGTTGATGTTGATGATATT
Source organism: Agarivorans sp. MS3-6 (assembly GCF_054112545.1). NCBI lineage: Bacteria > Pseudomonadati > Pseudomonadota > Gammaproteobacteria > Alteromonadales > Alteromonadaceae > Agarivorans > Agarivorans sp. MS3-6. Next base: position 3,596,561 of record NZ_CM134202.1, read on the forward strand.
GCAGAAGTGGCAGTCGCGTGTTTAAGCACTCCTGCATTACACAATCGTTTATTTGAAGTGACCGGGCCAGAGTTGTTGAGTTTACGAGAATGTGTGGCGCTGATAGCTAAGGCCAAGCAAAGCCCCATAGAATTCACCGAATTAACCGTGCAGCAATTTGTTGGAGCCTTAAAACAACAGCAATTTCCAGAAGATATGTTGTGGCTTATGAGCGAGTTGTTTACTGAAGTGATGGACGGTAGAAATAGCCATTTATGCCAGGGCGTAGAGCAAGCACTTGGCCGAGCACCAAGGTCTTTTGTCGATTATGTGAAAACGGCGGCTTTACAAGGGGCTTGGGGGGCAAACAAATAGTGCTCACTTAGCGCAAATATTGGCGTGGCTGGTTTAGGTCAATGTCAGTGAGCTCTTAGCAAGGCAACAGCACAAAAGGTTGAGTTAGACGCGGTAATTCATACTAGTAACACATGAGTTACCGCAAGCGCTTAAGTCACGCTCTTTAAGTTGGTCATTGAGTGGCAGCGGGGGCTGATATGCCATTAGCTATCATTACTGATTAGTTTAAGCAGCTCAGCGACTAACCAGGTGCTAAGTTTGCTATCTGGGCTATCGCAGCGCTTTACTATGCCTATTTCAAACTTCATATTTGCCAATAACGAATCACAGTGAACCACTTGAATGGCGCCTTCAATCCAGTCATTTTGGGCAATATGTTGCGGTACGATTGCCCAGCCTTGGTTTTTTGCGACTAATTCACTGATTAAATAGAAACTATCTACGTACCAGTGGCTTGGGCTTATTGGTGTAGAGCTGCCAAGGCCTTCACGGTTGCATTGAACAAGTTGTCGATACTTTTGCAAATGCTGATAACTAATTGACGTTAACTTGGTTAAAGGGTGCTGCATGCCAACAATCAGCACCAACTCAACGTAACCTAAAGAGCTAAACATTACATTATCGGGTAGGGCTTTTTGGCTAAGCATTAAACCAATATCTAGTTGTTTATTTTCTATCGCCGCTGAAATATCGTCTTGAGTGCCGTTGGTTACAGTAAGTTGTAAATAGGGGAACTGTTCGCCTATTCGCATAAACATTGAGTGAATGGCTTCAATGGGGATAGCTTCATCAATGGCAATTTTTAAGGAGATGGGCTCTTTATTCGCAGCGGTTAAAGCACGTGATTGTAGTCGGTGACATTGTTCTAGTACTAGCTGCGCTTCCGGCAGCATTTGTTGGCCAAGAGGCGTAAGCACTGGCAGCTTGGCACTTCGGTCATAAAGCTCGAAGCCTAAATCTGCCTCTAAGTTAGCAATAGCAGTACTCACCCGTGATTGCGCTTTGCCTAGTTTGCGAGCCGCGGCTGAAAATGAGCCCAATTGGGCTGCGCTGACAAAGGCTTGTAGCTGATCAATACTCCAATTCATGGCCATCCCTACTTATTATCTATCCGGTATGCGGATACAAGCTAATTATTAAGTATCTCAAAATCAAATATAATTGTCGTTCTTAATTCTGAGTGAATGGTATGTCGCCATCTATTTCAATCTCTTGCGAACAATCAGTTAGTGCCACTTTTTGGCGTTTCGCTATTCCGTCGGTAGCAGCAATGCTAGTGAGTGGTTTATATCAAGTTATTGATGGGATTTTTGTTGGCCGCTATGTCGGCACTGAGGGGCTTGCTGGCATTAATATGTCTATGCCTATTTTGGCGATAGTGATAGGCGTAGGTTTAATGATTGGCATGGGGGGTGGCAGCCTACTGTCTATGTATCGAGGTGAGAAAAATATCACTGCGAGCAAATAGAGTTTGGCTTCAGCCTTACTACTGGTGGTGTTATTTGGCGTGTTACTCAGCTTGTTGCCACAATTTATGGGGATAGAAGGGATTTGGGTGTCAGTACCTTTATCCAACCTCGTGCTCGCTGCTGTGGTTTTACCGATGTTGTATTTAAATCTACGAGATATTAAGGCCAAGGCAGAGGTATGGGTGCCCATAAGCAGTGCGCCTGAAGTCACTCGTGTCACATAGCAATGAGCAAAGACATTATTAAGTAATTAGTTTAAAAAGGAACCCTTACAAATGACTGGGAAAAGTCTTGCCAATTATGAACAAGAGTTAAAATGGTTGGCGTTGGTATTAGGTATAATTAGCACAGTTGCAGCGGTACAAGACTGGTATCCACTTACAATATTTGTAAGCCTGCCATTTTGTTTGATATGGATTTATTGTGCTTGGCTGCATACCGAGCGGCAGCTTAAATACATTAATATCATCTTTTCTATTTTGTATGTGTACGGAATTATTCGTTACTTAGTTGTTGGCTAAATCACTCACATCTCATCATTTGCGGTGATCTTTTACAGGGGCGAGTTAGCTTTATTGCGGTGTTGCCCTGCTAAAAAGTGAATACCATTTAAAAATATTCTGATTTATATCAAATGCTAGCTTGGTTATTTAAGTAGTCTCTTGAGAGTTTTGAGTCTCAAGGAATAGAGCATGAGTAAATGTGGGCAGTGCCGCCAATTCACCCGAACAGCAGCCAATCAAAAAGATCTGTGTGGCGCGTGGGAACAACCTACTATCGCGACACGAGTTGCTTGTGACTTTTTCTCGCCTAAAAAACCGCTTAGGCATTTACAGGACAATAATATTACCACTAGGTAATGGGGTTGTTCAGGTTTCGTGCTTCTTTGCTTATCACTCCCTCTCAGTCAATTGTGCTTGTCATGACAATTAACAGCCTGATTTTTACTATATGTAGCAGACAGGAACTGTCCGATTGACCTAGGTAGAATGTTTATTCTACAATGCGGGTAGAGTAAACGTTCTACCTGGGTGAAGTTAATGATTCAACAGCAAATATCTGCGCGTTTAGAAAAAGCTTTCAGCATGTTTGGCTTTACCGAGCCAAACGTTGCCAAGCTTAGAGCCGCCTCTGGCGTGAGTTTAAGAACACTTTATCGTTATTACCCTTCAAAAGAGGCGATGGTAATTGCTGCGCTGCAGCACCGCCATCGTCGTTATATGGGCTTGCTAATACCTGAGCAGGCAGAGGCGGGGCCTTCCGCTATTATGACTATTTTTAAGCAGCTTGAAACGTGGATGAGTGTGGATGCGCCGCATGGTTGTATGTCTATGAGCGCGCTGGCCGCTTACCCCAAAAATCAGCAAATTATTGATGCGGTTAAACAGCATAAGCAAGAAATACAGACTCTATTGCTTGAGTTAAGTGGTTGCGAACAATTAGCCTTACAGCTATTTGTGTTACACGAAGGGGTCGCGATGTCTTGGCCTATTATTGGCAAACAAAGTACCCAAAGCGCTCAACTCACCGTGCAACAACTTTTAGGTAAACAGCGATGACGTCTCTCCCTACCACTATGCGTGGCGTGCAGCTAACCGGCCATGGCGATATTGATAAATTACGAATCGCGAGGGATATTCCGATACCTCCTTTAGGGGCTGGCGATGTACTGGTAAAAGTCGCTGCCGCCGGAGTAAACAATACCGACATTAATACCCGTATTGGCTGGTATTCAAAAAGTGATGCCGCTGATGATGCTAGTTGGTCTAGTGAAGCACTTTGTTTTCCGCGTATTCAAGGGGCTGATGTCTGCGGTTATATTGCAGCGGTAGGTGAACGGGTAAACAACAATAGGATCGGCGAACGGGTACTGATTGAACCGTGTTTAACCGAAGTAAACGGCAGCCAACTAGAGCAAGCTTGGTATTTTGGCTCAGAGTGTGATGGCGGCTTTGCTGAATATACCAAGGTAGCATCGCGCCATGCCTACAAGGTAACCAGTGACTTGTCTGATACTGAGCTGGCCTCGTTTCCGTGCTCGTATTCAACCGCCGAAAATCTACTCACTCGATCAGCGGTTAAAGCCGGCGAGCGAGTGCTTATTACTGGCGCATCGGGTGGGGTAGGTTCAGCGGCTATTCAATTGGCTAAAGCTCGCGGTGCTTATGTATTGGCGGTCACTAGCCAAGACAAACAGCAAATGATTAGTGAGCTAGGTGTAGATGAAGTATTGCTTAGAGAAAACAAGCTCAGTGAGAGTGTGCCAGCCAACAGCGTCGATGTTGTGATTGATTTAGTCGCTGGCAAGCAATTTCCGCAGTTACTAGAGGTGCTTCGTTCTAAAGGCCGTTATGCGGTATCGGGCGCGATTGGCGGAGCCATGGTAGAGCTAGATGTAAGAACACTTTACTTAAAAGACCTGAGTTTTTTTGGCTGTACTGTCATTGAGCCGCAAGTATTTGGTAATTTGGTACGGCTTATTGAGCAACAACAAGTACGTCCTTTACTCGCTCATACCTTTCCTTTAGAAGACATTGCGCTGGCGCAAGCTACCTTCTTAGAGAAAAAATACTTGGGCAAAATAGTGCTCAAAATATAGCTGGCTTGAAGCTCAAAATAATCTGCTCATCAAGCCTAGGCGTTAAACATAGCCCTGTAAATTGTCGCGGTGAATTGGTCAGCGCGACAATTTAGCCTTTAGCTGGCACACAGCAGAATCACAGCTTTATATTTCATTAGCCTTTCATGAATTTCGTAATTGGCTTTAGTTAACTGTTTTTCATGCTAACGAATATTGGTTTTTCCATGTAGCAAACACACAAGCCAGATCTTTGTTGATCGGGGTCAATTCACCTGTTACTGACTTCTCGCGCACACTGTAGATATTAAAAAACCAAGGTCTAAAGACCTAAGCACCCGTGGAGCGAGTGATGATTAATATCCCACAAGTAAAATTAGGTATTGTTGCGGTTAGCCGTGACTGTTTCCCACTGTCGTTGTCTGAACAGCGCCGTAAAGCGGTGGCTGCAGCTTGTGTTGAAAAAGACATTGAAGTGTATCAACTACAAACCATTATCGAGAATGAAAATGATGTTGTGACAGCCCTGGCCGAAGCGGAGAAATTAGGTATTAACTCGCTGGTTATCTATTTAGGTAACTTTGGCCCGGAAGGCCCATTAAGCATTATGGCGCAGCGCTTTGCTGGCCCAACCATGTTTGCAGCGGCGGCAGAAGAAGCAACCGCAGGTCTTAAAGATGCGCGTGGTGATGCCTATTGTGGTGTGTTAAACGCCTCGTACAGTGCCGGTTTACGTAATCTAGCGGTACATATTCCTGAGTACCCAGTAGGCACAGCAACAGACGTTGCTAACATGATTGGTGATTTTGTGCCGGTTGCACGTACTATTTTGGGTTTAAAAGGGCTTAAGATTTTTTCTTTTGGCCCTCGTCCACAAGATTTTGTCGCTTGTAACGCACCGATTAAAGCGCTGTTTGATCTAGGCGTAGAAATCATGGAAAACAGCGAGCTAGACCTGTTAGATATTTACCAAGCTGCTGAAGGCCATGCTGATATCCCCAAAATTGTTGCTGAAATGGAAACCGAGCTGGGCGATAACAACCCCTACCCAGATTTGTTACCTAAACTGGCACAGTATGAAGCAGCGTTGCTGGATTTTCACACGGCCAATATGGGCGCGTCTACCTTTGGCGTATTTGCTAACAAGTGCTGGCCGTCGTTCGAAAAATTCTTTGGTTTTGTGCCGTGTTACGTTAACGCACGTTTAGCCCAACGCGGGATCCCTGTTGCCTGTGAAGTCGACATTTATGGGGCATTGTCGGAGTACATGATCACTTGTGCCACCAATCACCCTGCCACCTTGTTAGATATTAACAACACTGTGCCGCAAGACATGGTTGAGGCAAACGCGTCAGTGATGGGTAACTATACCGCTAAAGATTTATTCATGGGCTTTCACTGTGGCAACACCGCACCAAGCTGCATGAAGAACTCGCAACTGCGTTTCCAAAAAATCATGCACAGTTTAATGGAGCCAGGTAAAGAGCCTGACATTACTCGCGGTACTTTAGAAGGCCAAATTAAACCCGGTGAAGTAACGCTATTCCGCTTGCAATCGACCGCGGATACCAAGCTACGTGCTTATGTTGCGCAAGGCGATATTCTCGATATCGACCCACAATCATTTGGCGCAATTGCTGCCTTTGGTATCCCTGAAATGCAGCGTTTCTACCGCCATGTATTAGTAGAAAAACGCTACCCGCACCACGCTGGTATTGCCTTTGGTCATGTGGCTAAAACGCTATATCAAACGCTTAACTTGTTGGGTGTCACCGATATTGATTACAACCAACCTGCCCAAGAGCGTTACCCGAACGAAATACCCAGTGTGTTTTTGTAAACACTTAAATCAGTAATGCTGCAATAAAAAAGCCGACTTTTGTCGGTTTTTTTGTGAGTAGTTAATAAGGCATTGTCTCTATTTCTGTTTTGCGTTAGATCTATAGCTAAGCGATAAGTTCAACGGCTTAGCTAACACAATTGTTATAGGAAGTGTGTAATGCAAAACTCATCTATTTTTAGCCTTTTATGTAAAGTTGCGCTGTGTTGCTTATGGGCTGTTACTGGGTCCACTTCGGCTAATCAACAATCGCAACTATTCACTAGCAAAGACTACACGCTGCAAGTAGATAAGCTCGCTCAATTACCCGGTGCACCATGGGCTGTGGCGTGGCTAAACGCGTCCACTTTACTGGTTACCTTACGTCACGGTGAGTTACTCAGTGTTGACCTCAATAACATTCAATCAGGCCAGCAAGCGTGGCAAACTATTTCAGGTTTACCTGACATTTGGGCGCAAGGTCAGGGCGGCTTGTTAGATGTGGTTAAGGGCCCTGATAACTGGTTTTACTTTACCTACAGCAAACCACAAGACGGCAGTGGGGTCACCACCCTCGCCAAAGCAAACATTCAGCTAAATGAACTTGGCCAAGCGAAAATGAATTCTTGGCAGGATGTATTGGTCACTGACTCTGCTAGCTCTACTAACCGTCATTATGGTAGCCGCATAGCGTTTGATGCCCAGCAACATATCTATTTCTCTGTTGGCGACCGAGGTGATAGAGATAACGGCCAAAATACTCAGAATCATGCCGCGACGATATTGCGTTTAAATCTAGACGGTAGCGTGCCTAGTAATAATCCATTTGTGGGTAACAGCAAAGTAGCCGACGCCATTTATAGTTATGGCCATCGCAACCCGCAAGGCTTAGCGTTTGACCCCAAGCTCAATCGCTTGTGGGCAATAGAGCATGGACCACGTGGTGGCGACGAGCTTAATTTAATTGAAGCTGGGGCCAATTACGGCTGGCCGCTTACCTCGCACGGTAAGGAGTATTGGGGGCCGCTAAAGGTGGGTGACGCTGAAACCATGCCGGGCATAAACTCGCCACACAAAGTGTATGTTCCGTCTATTGCCCCCGGTTCGTTGCTCCGATATTCAGGGACTGCTTTTCCGGCTTGGCAGGGAGATTTATTCAGTGGCGCCTTAAAGCTGCAGCACCTTAACCGCATCGTCATGAGCCCGCAAGGCATGCCAGTGGGAGAAGAGCGTTTGTTAGAAGGCTTGGGCGAGCGTATTAGAGCATTAACGGTTGACCCACAGGGAAATATTATCTTCACTGCCGACAGTGGCAATTTATACAAAATGCGCCCCAAGTAATGGTTGCCCCTAGAGCATCAAAGCGCAGTAGTTAGGGAGCGCTGCGTAAGAGTCTTTTAGTAAAAAAGAACATCACCAACCCGGTGTTAGTCTGTAATAGCGCGAAGATGGGGAGAAGAAGACATCTAGCGCGAAGCAAAAATAACCAAGGCTTTTTTGCTTCGCTTGCTGATACTTTACTATGCTCAGTTAGGCTCTAAGAGGAAGCCAGAAGCACTACAGTACTTAGCAGTAATAGGCTTCAACTGTGCCTTTTAAGGTTATCAAAAGCGGTTGACCGCGACGGTCTAAGGCTTTAGGTGAAGGGATCTTAACCCAACCTTCACTGATACAATATTCTTCTACATCGGTGCGCTCTTTACCGTTCAAGCGAATACCAATGTCGTGTTCGAAAATTTCTGCCACATGATGTGGGCTGCGGGGATTACCTGAGAGGCGATCCGGTAAAGCGGGTTGCGAGTTCGTGTCGGTCATGTTGCTGGCCTGAATTTATAAAAAGTGCGCCATTGTAGATAATATATGGCTAGCGCTCAACAACTGCAGCAGAGTTTAGTGGCCATTACTTAATGGTAAAGAGGGTTGTCTAACAGTACCTAGATTATTGCGTCGGCCTTATAAAAATGAGCCTACACATTAACGCTAGCTGGTTTATTATGAAGGTACCTTAGACAGTTTAGTGTTTTGAACATGCTAATAAATAGAAGGTGTTAATGGAGCAATGGTTAAAGCAAAAAGTGGCGTCGTTTGAATTGAAGGTTTTTAGCGCTGCCGAGCAGAAAAAACCAATACACACCTATCGGGGAACAGGGCGTCAATGGCACCAGTATTTATCATTATCTGTGGCGACCAGTTTTGAGTCTGCCAATGCTGATTTGAGTGGTATATGGAAAGAGCTGATCACAAACAAAAGTGCAGAATTTAAAGCTAAGGTCGAGTTTCTAGAGTGCATCATAAAATGGGACGACACAATGCTAATGAAGTGGCCGTACTTGGTACACATAAAGGTGAAATACCGCTAAGTAAGGGTTTCTACCTAAACATAAAAGCGTTTTCCGACGAGCACGTTACTTATAAAGATTAAGTGAGCGCTGTTGAAACGCCACCCTACTGCAGTGAGACTGGTTAAGCAGCCTAAACACCACAGTAAGGCAGTACTCGAATTACTTCTCTAATTTAAGGAAGTAGTCGAAGATTTCAGGCACATTACCGTTACCTAAGCCAGCATCAAGTGCAGCGCTAAGGTTAGATGAAGAGCCTTCAGCAATCTTAGATTGAGTACCTAGGTCTTCAACCATTTGTAAGAAGTAGCCTAAATCTTTATTGGCATTAGCAATTGAGAAACCTAGGTCACTTACGCCGTCTACTGCGTAGTTTTTACAAAACTGCATGAACGGTGAGTTAGACGGGCCAGTAGACATAATGTTGAACAGTTGTTGACGATCTACGCCTGCAAGTTCAGCTACGGCAAAGGCTTGTGACATAGCACAAACGGTAGTCATACCCATGAAGTTGTTAATCAACTTAGTAGTGTGACCGGCACCCAGAGCGCCCAAATAGAATACATTCTCGCCTTGCTGATCAAGAACCGGCTTCACCTTGTCGAAGGTAGCTTGGTCGCCAGAAGCCATGATATTCAGTAAGCCATCTTTAGCGTGTGCAGGAGTACGGCCTAGTGGCGCGTCGATCATGCCTGCGCCTTTCGCTGCAAGGTCTGCACCGATTTTGCGAGTAGATGCTGGGATAGAGGTGCCAAAATCAACCAATACCGCGCCTTCTTTAATACCCGCTAAAATACCGTTGTCGCCATATACTAGCTTTTCAACAACAGCTGAAGTGGTAAGACAAAGCATAATAATGTCACTGGCTGCTGCCAATTCAGCAGGTGAAGAAGCTTCGGTTGCGCCACGAGCAACAACAGCCGCAACGGCTTCTTTGTCGAGATCCATTACAATCGGCTCGTAGCCTTTCTTTTGTAAGTTTTCAACCATGTTGCCGCCCATAAGGCCAAGGCCGATGAAACCGATGACTGGTTTTGACATACCTAACTCCTAAAATACTATTGTATGATTATATTGCCGAGCATAATATAAGACTGCTTATATTTATGCAATCGATGATTGAGAGAGAGAAGCGTGAAAGTTCAGAAATGATAACTAGGTCAGCTTTAGCTAAAGGGCTAAGTGATGTTGAGTTAACCCTTTTACGCTTGAGAGCACTTAGATAACGCTGGCTTTTTGTCTGTATTTTAAAGTGCTTAGGACTCATTATTTAGAGACTAATACTATTACAAATAGACAAATAGACAAATAGACAAATAGACAGCTGGTTAAGGTGCGAACGGTGTCATAAGCCCTCTATAGCCTGGTTGGCATCGTCGCCTTTGCACTTTGGCTTAAAGCGGCCGTTAGGCTGCCTTTGCAAAGGGTGCGAGTAACACTTGTGCCACAGCTTTAGCATGCATCGCCGAGTCGTAATCGTTTGTGGTATGCGCACCTACAATCGCGCCGTCGGCCAAAATGGCCAGTTGCTTGGCGGTGGCGTGGCTATCGCTTAACTTTAGCTTAACCAACTGTTGCTCTATGAGTTTTATCACCAAGTTTTTGTGCTCCGTGCAGGCTAGGTGAACCGGGTCGTCGTGGCGCGGGTATTCTGCCGAAGCATTAATAAACATGCAGCCAAAAAACGCATCTGAATTTATCCAATCTGCCAAGGCATCAAAAAACGCCATGATGCGAGTAAGCGCAGGTGGGCAGTCTTGTGCGGGTGCTAAGCGTTCAATGTTATTGGCGAGTAATGCTAAAAGCTGCTGATCACGGCGATTAAGGCAGGCAACAATCAGTGCTTCTTTCGAGGCAAAGTGATTGTACAAGGTTTTTTTTGCCACGCCCGATGTCGCCAAAATAGTGTCGATGCCAGTGGCTCGAAAACCGTGTTGGTAAAACAACTGTTGTGCGGTGTCGATAAGGTGATCGCGTTTACTGCTAGCCATAACTTTTCCTATTAGTTCTCACAAAGTATACCGCTCTGTCTCCTTTGCTCGCAAACATTGTTTTTCCTTTTCAATTGAAAAGTTATTTTCTTATTAATAAACAAGTGGTTAATTGCAATGTAAACCTTCATTAAGCCATTATCGATAATTAAATGTTGACGTAGACAGACTTGTCTCCTAAATTGATCACCAGGTAGACAGACCTGTATACTTATTTCGAGGGATTCAATAACAGGGCTGTTAAACGGATTACTTAATCATTAGCAAGGACATCTCATGTTAACACTTTACGATTTCGAACTATCGGGTCACGCCCACCGTGCCCGCTTAATGCTAGGTTTATTACAGCTCCCTTATGACAAGGTTATAGTGAATTTAGCCCAAGGCGAGCATAAGCAGCCAGCGTTTCGCGCGATAAACCCCTTCACCCAAGTCCCCGTATTAGAAGACGATGGCTTAGTGATTCGCGACTCCATCGCTATTATTACGCACTTGGCCAATAACTATGGCCCCAGCTGGAACCCGCAATCTCGAGATCTACAGGCGCAAATTCAACAGTGGTTAGCCTTAGCTGCCCGTAATTTGGCCGAAGGCCCAGCGCGTGCTCGCCTAATTACCGTGTTTGGCGCTAAGTTTGACCAAGCCGCGACGATTGACGCTAGCCACAGCATGTTGGCGGTCATCGATGTATTGCTTGAAGGAAAACAGTGGATGGTCGGCGAGCGTGCGACTATTGCCGACGTGGCTTGTTACTCCTACATTGCCCACGCACCCGAGGGCAAAGTTGAATTGGATAGTTACAATAATATTCTTCGTTGGTTGAACAACGTAGAGCAGCTAGACGGTTTTGTGGCTATGCAGGCCACACCACTAAAAGTTGAAGCGCTTTAATCTCTTAAGGAATACTCATGACAGAAGCTCGATTACCACTGCCGCCATTTAACGCAGAGACGGCCGCGCAAAAAGTACGCATGGCTGAAGATGGTTGGAACTCTCGTAACCCCGAAAAAGTCGCGTTGGCCTATACCCTAGATAGCCAATGGCGTAACCGTGACCAGTTTGTAAATGGTCGTGACAACATCCAGGCTTTTCTGCAAGCAAAGTGGAATAAAGAACAACAATATCGCTTGATCAAGGAACTGTGGGCTTACACCGATAATCGCATTGCAGTGCGCTTTGCTTATGAGTGGCAAAACCAAGCTGGCCAGTGGTTTCGTTCTTATGGTAATGAAAACTGGCAATTTGATGATAAGGGGTTGATGCAAAGCCGTCATGCCAGCATTAACGATTTGGCGATTAGTGAAGAAGAACGCTTATTTCATTGGCCGCAAGGGCGTAGGCCTGACGATCACCCAAGCTTAAGTGATTTGGGTTTATAGCAAAAGCTCACGGCAACAAGGGAGGTGTTTATGGCTGTTTTTCATCAAGGTGAACTAAGCGTGCAGCAACGGGTAGGTGTAGCGGATATTGCCAAAGCCATCGGCGATAAAGCGATTCGCGCCTACATGCCCGAGCAGCACCGCACGTTTTTTAGCCAGCAGCCCTTGTTGTATGCCGGCGTGCTAGACAACCAAGGCCACCCCTGGGCCACCCCTATTTTGGGCGAGCAAGGTTTTGTAAGCTCGCCCAATTCCACCACCTTATCTATAGAAGCCAGAGCACTTATCGAATACGCGCAAGTCGCTCAGTTGTCGGTGGGTGATAGCATAGGCTTGTTGGGCTTGGAACTGACTACTCGGCGGCGTAATCGAGTAAATGGTTTAGTGGCTTATACAAGTGAACAAGCACTGCGTTTTGAGGTACAGCAAAGCTTTGGCAATTGTCCCAAGTACATTCAAAAGCGCGAGTTAAAGCCAAGTGTTTTTAACCAAGCTTTTGTGCCAAAGGCTGCAGACTTTCGCGAGCTGGCAGTAAGTGATGTAGTGCTTGAGCAGGTGTTAAGGCATTGCGACACCTTTTTTATCGCCTCTAGAGCTGCTGCGTTAAATCGTGGAGATAGCGATGGCGTGGATATCTCTCACCGTGGCGGTAAACCGGGCTTTATCCATGTGCATAAGGGAAGTAACGGTAAAATGCCAAGCCTAGTGTTCCCCGATTTTTCGGGTAACAATTTATTCAACACCCTCGGCAATATAGTGGCCGACCCAAGAGTGGGTTTGTACATACCAGACTTTGAAACCGGCTGTAGTTTTTGGATTAAAGGTAAGGCCTCAATCATTTGGGATGTGTCGCAGCTAAAACCTTACCCGGGAGCACAACGTTTTGTGCAAGTCAGCATTGAGCAAGGCCTAAGCTTAACCACGCCTACCTTAGTACAACATTCAGATATAGAGTTTTCACCAGCTTTGCATAATTTGTCTTAAACCATGTCTAGTGGGCTAGCCACGCCATCGGCCCCCATATTAAGTACATGGGTATAAATCTGAGTGGTTCTAATATCACTGTGACCTAGCTGGGCTTGAATGGTGCGAATATCTGTACCTCGTTGCAATAAATGCGTAGCAAAAGAGTGGCGCAGGGTATGGCAAGTGATGGGTTTACGAATGTGAGTTTTTATTCTGGCAGCCTTAAGCGCTTTTTGAATACCGCTTGGGTCTAGATGATGGCGGCGAATGCAGCCATCGTTGGGATCTCTACTTAAAGAGTGCGAAGGAAACAAATAATGCCAAGCAAAGTCGTGTGGGGCCGCCGGGTACTTCTTAGCAAGAGCATAAGGTAAATATACGCCGGCATATTCGTTTTTTAGCTTGTCACTCTGATAGTACTGATAGGCAACAGTAATTTGCTTTTGTATTGCCGCAACCAGTGACTTTGCCAGTGTCACACGCCTATGCTTACCTCCTTTGGCGTCCCATACTTCAATACCGAAATAGTCAAAATCAATATCTTTAATACGTAAACGTAACATTTCGGTTTTTCGCAGGCCGCTACCATACATGAGTTGAGCCATTAATACGTGTGGTGGGGAAAGCGCATCTATTAATGCGGTAACCTCGTGGCGAGTGAGTACAACAGGCAGTTTGGCTTGACGCTTGCTATGGCGAAAGTCTAATTGAAGTGATAAAGGCTTATTAACAAGCTCTTTATAAAGAAAGACCAAAGCGTTTAGTGCCACTGCTTGGCTTTGCGGAGCCAAGTTCCTTTGATTGGCTAAGTGGCTGAGGAATTGCTCAACTTCATGATTATGTAAGTCGCTAGGGTGTTTTTTGTGATGAAATAAAATAAAGCGTTTTATCCACTGTCGGTAGCTACGAATAGTGGATTCTCTAAAGCGCTTAGTTCGCATTTTTTCTTCTATATAGCTGAGATAGGGCGAGCTCATAGCAATCCTTGTTACTGTTTTTTTATACAGTGTTGTTGCAATTCCTACTTTCTGCAAGTGATTGCATACTTTCATGCTGATGTTTTTGTTATTTTTCGAGCTAGGTGGCTGATACAGCTTAGGAAAGGTGATAACCTTGTTTTTATCAAATGTATGATAAGAGGAAAAATTCCTTGTTTAAACAAGGAAATTTTCCTATTAATAAGCTTATGTAGACTCCCTCCTGTCAACCCCACATGGCTAGATCATTGCTGACTTATGTACGAGCTCTATAAATGGCTCAAAGATAATTACGCGTATCGAGTGTCAAATCTGTTAGGCGAGATTAAATCTCTCAGCTTATTACTGACTGTCTCGACTCTGATTAAGCAATGTGTTGTTGATTTTACTAGGCAACGAGTGCTTTAACTCGATAATCAGTTCCCTTGGTGAGTATTGAATAGGCAGTTCTAACTGTTTTATTGGCTAGCGCTACGGCTGCGCATTTCTTTCCTCTACGAGCGACGAGAGCTTGTATCCATGCGTCTTTTTCTGTGCGTGGTGTTCTTTTGCAAACATTATTTATATACGTAAATGCACCAGTAACGAGTTGGCTACGTAGCGTGCTTTTTCTTACATGTTTATTAATTGCCCCCAGCTTGGTTTTCCCTCCAGAGGAGTGCTGGACAGGGGTTAACCCGATACAGGCAGCGACATCTTTTCCTGACTTAAATATGTGGTCATCAGCTAAATCAATAGCGCTATATAAATTGATGGCATTAATTATCCCTACGCCTTCAAGCCTCATTAGTTTTTTGCATTCAGGTATGCGGTCGACTAAGGCGGTGAGAGCGTCATCGTAGTGTTCAATTGTTCTAATGACTGCTTGATAAAGTAGCCAAGCACTATGCAAAGCATCGCGTAAAGGTGCTGTAAACATATTGTCGGCATCTTCGAGCGCACTGGCTACAGCAGATTTTAAGCCGCCCATTCTAGGAGAAGGTCGGATATTGAATTCAAGCAATAAGCCAAGAAGTTGGTTATTCATGGCGGTTTTTTGCTTAATCGTTTGCTCACGCAATCGTAAAACGGTTTGCAATTGCTGTTGTTCAGGGGTTTTACCATGTACAAATTTTACGTTAGGTAGCATGGCTGCATGCACAATGGCCAAGGCATCATTCTTATCAGTTTTGTGGCTTTGCCGAACCGCAGATACCAGGCGTGGGCTAATCAAGCGAGCATCATGACCTAGAGACTCCGCTCTTTGTTTCCAATAATTAGAAGTCGAACATGCTTCAAAAACAACCGTAGATGGCTTCGTTTTGACTAACCAAGTGGCAAATTGAGACGGTGTCATTTCTTTGTTAGAAAGCACCTGTTGGCGAGCAACAACACAAACTTGAATGGCGTTTTTTGCCAAATCGACACCAATAACGGTAGAATGAAGCATATATTGACTCCTAACATATTAATCTTGACTCTAAAGCGTAGCAGAGAGCGGAGGGAGTCTAATTATCTGTTAGCTTGCTGTTCTACATTTACGTTTACCAATATATAAGGGTTAATATGAGTAAAGTGCATGTGAAAAATGGTTTTGAATATAAATGTTCTCGAAGTAATTATAATGGCAGTTGGATGATCTCTTGGCATTATAGACCTGTAGGCGAGCCAATTTTTCTGACTTATTCATGTAATGATAAATTTAAAACCTTAAAAGTAGATGTTGAGAAACATTTATCTGCACCTATTGAAGCAGAATCAGAATATAAAAACCGCATTTCGAGAGCCTGTGATATTGAATACGCTGAAGCACGTTTGATTGAAGCAAGACAGCGCTTTGATAAAGTAAATTCTCCTGATTTCGATCTTCGTGGTAACAACCCTAATAGAGAGCGAAACGCCAGACGAGATGCAGATTCGGGATTAAGAAGTGCAGAATCTGCCGTTGAAATAGCGAAAGAATATAGGAAAATTTTAAACCTAGCTTCTTAGCAGTACAAGCTAACAAGTCAATTTAAACGGAACTAAAACAGTTAGTTAGGTTTCGCTTCGCTACACATTATAACCAACTATTTTAGTCCGCTTAATGTGGGCGTTATGTAAAAAGGAGAGTGTGTGTCATCTAAACAAAAAGTACATCAGTTGTTTGATGAAATGTCAGATGAGGTCCATGATTTTATTAAGTCTTCTGAGTCAGGTTTTAGCGAAGGCTGGGTTCCTGCTACATTTATCAAAGACCAGCTGGAACTAACGAAGTCAGCATACCCTCAGGGTAATGATATTGATAATAAAACTGGATGGTTGTTTGCACGTCATTTGCAAGACAAAGGTAAGCTATTATATAAAAAGGTTGGTAATCGAGCTTTTTATAAGTCCGGTAGCTAGTAGATTAGTGTATTTAGGCCGATAGGGGTAATAGGTGGAGGGGGTGAAATCCCTATAGCGGTTGTTGGCTCTGTAGTCTTTCTGTTGTTTTTGTTGCGTTACGTAAGTATTAGATTGATTCCTTCGGATCAAGACAGCACTAAGGAGGTGTCTATGGTAAAAACATTAAAAGCTCGTTCTCGTATTTTTTTAAGCTCAGTAGTTGAAAGTTTATGGGCTACAGGAGTCGGGGCCGTTGCAGGACACCTATCGACCTAAGTACATTAATTACATAACAAAAAATTGCACGCGGACTCCGGTAAGCTGTCACCTTTTTTGTTCCAAAAAAGTCGCCAACTTAACTACGCCAGTGAACTTGGCGTTATAACCCTTTGAGTACGATAGATGCCTTTTGCTTATGTTGAATTTATGCCAATTACCAGTGTTGTATTCATGCTGGTTTTTACTGTCGTGTGGAGGGTTAATCATTCAAATTTAGTTAATGCAGTGACAGCATTAGTTTCTGTTTTCATGGCCGCCTATGGTTCATTTTTGTCGTGGACTTTGGGTGAAAACTCTTCCATGGCTGATATGGCGATAGGTCTATTGCATGTGGTAAATCTATCCAGCCTGTTGTGGTTTGGTTATGCATTTTTAGTTAGTTTTAAGCAAAAAAATTATGTGGTAGCTTTGTTAAATATTTTCTACTCGCTTAGTTTGATCCTTCATAGCTTCTTCTGGGAAGTACTGATGAGTATTTGAGAACAGGGTTATAACAGTAATAACAGTAAATAATGGACACCCAAAAATTTGACGATTTAATTTCTCTCTTCTAGGCTTAATTTCACTAGAAGGGGGATAGCTATGACTCGCGCTCGTGACCAACAAATTTGTTTAGACAGCACGCCTTATTATCACTGCATTTGTCGCTGTGTTCGACGCGCCTATTTGTGTGGGGAAGACCGGGAAACAGGGGCAAGCTTTGAGCATCGAAAACAATGGATAGTGGATAAGTTTACTCAACTAGCCCAAGTGTTCTCGGTTGAGGTTTGTGCCTATGCAGTAATGAGCAATCACTACCACTTGGTATTACGAGTCAACCAAAAGCAGGCAGAGCAGTGGAGTTATCGCGAGATAAATACCCGATGGAAGCAATTGTTTGCAGGCCATAATGTGGTAGAGCAATACCTTAGTGACCCACAAGCCAAAGATGAAAACTACCCTAAGTCTATAGAAAAACTGGAAGACTGGCGTAAACGCTTATTTGATATCTCTTGGTTTATGCGCTGCCTAAACGAGCACATAGCTCGCCAAGCGAATAAAGAAGAACAATGCAAGGGCCGATTTTGGGAAGGCCGTTTTAAATCTCAAGCCTTATTAGATGAAGCCGCCGTGCTGGCTTGTATGGCCTATGTAGATTTAAACCCAGTCAGAGCCCAAATGGCTAATACCCCTGAAGAGTCTGACTTTACCAGTGTGCAACTGCGCATGCAGGCGCTAAAAACCGCTAAATCAGAAGAAAACCTACAACCCTCAACGGTGTTACCTTTTTCCGGTTATAAAGCCCATGGTGACCCCAGCCCCGGTTTACCCTTTAACCTTTATGAATATCTAGAGTTAGTAGACTGGACAGGCCGTTGTGTACGCGCCGATAAACGCGGGGCAATACCCGCGAATATATTACCAATAATGACACGGCTTAACATTAACCAGAAAGACTGGCTAAGTGTGGTGAAAGACTTTAACCGCCACTTTATTAGCGCGGCTGGCTCAAATAAACATCTGCAACAACATGCTAGCCAAACAGGCCGGCACTGGTGCGCCACTCATAGTAAATTACAACTCTGCGACAGCTCGCGTAGCCCACATAAAACCTACCAACGCATCTCTTCAGCTCAATTGAGGGCTTAGCGGTGGCTGCATCTTGCCACTTAAAGCCCAACGATCTTATCGCATGTTTCTTTAGTTGCTTTACGCCTCAAAAAATCTAACAAGCACCCAAAACTTTGGCTTAAGGGTTATTATTAATCAACAAGATAAATTGGATGTCCTGTTATTTTTACTTCAAAAACAACCGTAGATGGCTTCGTTTTGACTAACCAAGTGGCAAATTGAGACGGTGTCATTTCTTTGTTAGAAAGCACCTGTTGGCGAGCAACAACACAAACTTGAATGGCGTTTTTTGCCAAATCGACACCAATAACGGTAGAATGAAGCATATATTGACTCCTAACATATTAATCTTGACTCTAAAGCGTAGCAGAGAGCGGAGGGAGTCTAATTATCTGTTATAACTTAGGCGAGCAATGAAGATATTCAAAGTTGTTTTAAAGGTTGTTGGAAGGGTATTTATTCTCTTGATTTTGGCAATTGCCGCTTTAGAAATATATGCATCAATAGACAAGCAAGACACTTTCTTCCTTAAAAATGCCCAATTCAGCAACTTTGACTACCTGACAAACTTAGACAAAAAATTACAAAGCAAAGATGACCTTTCGACACTGAGAGAGGAAATGAATGTATATGTTCATAGGCTTTCTAAAGGGGATGGTTTTATTTTGGCTTATAGGTGGTACACAAACGGAAACACCATGACTATAGACGACGAAGGGTTCAAGAAAATAACCATTTGGATCCCGGGGCTTCCGACGTCTTTCCCTGCTAATTATGAGTTTATTTCAGGGCAAAATATTAAAGCTGCGTACACTTCAGGCGGTTCAGCTTGGCCTAGGGCTGCTTGTTCTGGATATATCGAGTCTGGGCTAATGTCACTAAATAAATCAGGTGCTTCTTATACTGTCAAAATCAAAGGTAAAGTTTATCCAGCTGGCTCTAGTTCGTTTGGAGACTACTGCAAGGAGCAAGAGATTGATTATGAATTTTCGGCATCTGAGCTTAAATTTTCCAAGTTATCCCCATGGCTTGGGCTCGAAGGAGATCATCCGTATGCTGAAACCTATAGGTAAAACAGTTATAACAAGCACCTGCAAAGGAAACCAAAGGCTAGCGCCTTTGGTTTCCTTTGAGGTGAGCGTTATACGTATAGGTGAAAATGTCAGACTATAGATGGGGCTGTTTAGCTTGTGGTCAAGGTAACTCAGCAAATGAAAAGTATTGTGAATTTTGTGGGGCAAGCTCAACGGCAACAAGTTGGGAGCTAGATGCTCATGAATTTGCTATGAATCACCTTAAAAATAACGAGGGAGAATCTAAATGTAGCTCCTGTAGTTGTTCGTCGCATAGAGTTAAATTTAGCGAAGAGCCTTTTGAATATTTTGAATCTCGTCAGAGACCTTTAATCAGAGCTATGTTTGTCATCTCAACATGTACTTCTTGTGATCTCGAAATTAAAACCGAATATGCGGTGCCAACATTTCGTAAATTGTATCGCTGGATTGCTGGTAAGGATATAGAGAGTGAGTGGTGGCTTAAAAGGTAAAATACGTATAACACATATGAGCCTCCGGGTAGTCAATAGGCGAGCCTAACTTATTTGACTGCTCTTGCAGTCAAACTAAAATCAATCAACAAATGCATCTACTTCGTCTGTCAGTTAGCTGTCAAATCGTCGTTTACAGCAAACACATATAGAGGCTCTCTTAGTGCGATCTTATCGCTGCCTGGGCTATCCAGTCCTTTGGAGTGTCAGGGGCACTAGACATTTATCGGTTAACCCTAAGATGGCACTATTCAAGGCAGAGGTGCTTATGGCACAGTTAGTGTCAGGCTCATTTAAGGTGTAAACGACTTTGTTGATTGTATTCATTAATGCACGCCAATAAGGTGTCTAATTAAGTCAATCTAGCTTAAATAGCATGTGGCATAGCGATGATGGAGAGAAAACGGGGTGCGCGTCTACTATATTGAATTTCCGAGGAATTATGAGGGGATTCGCTAGAACGCGGCGTTATGCGCCAAAAATAGGGGAGATGTCCATACTTTTGTGCAGAATTCTCATTATCAGTATTTGTTGGCTACCTGTTTGTTTGTAAAATATTACGTGGCTACCTTGGGGGAATTTTCGATAACCATTTCTAATTTCATCACAGCCTTTACCTATATCGGGATTTTCCGCTAACAACCAAAAAGAATCATCAAACTGTTTAAGGTAAATATTTCGCTGCTCTTTTCCCCAACGACGAGCCGTAAATATAGCTACATCCTTAAGATCGTTTTTTGCTGAAATCGTTAATGTAAATGGCTTCATTTTGAATTTTCGCTATCAAGTTCATTAATAAATGAATCTAGATCGTAATCAGCGACTCCGCTTTCTTCTCCTTCAATAAGAGAGTTACGTAATGTATGCAATTTTGTTTCTTGTGTTTCCAATAAACGTAACGCAGATCGAATAACCTCACTGGTTGAGCCGTATCTTCCGGATTGAATTTGTGAGCTAATAAAGCCTTCAAAATGATCACCTAAAGTAATACTTGTGTTTTTAGCCATTGTCTTAACCTTAAAATACCAAATAGTATGGTGATTATGGTATAAAGTTCAAATTAGTCAAGTCACGCATAACGAATAAGAATAGGTGTCGCGCAGCCGACACCTTATTCGGGTGTTGAACAAGCCCGGTGCTCCCTTCTATAGTAAATAACGGTGTTGATGTTGGCGGGGCCAAGGCCTTGTTAGTTTTCGCAAGGCGAGTTTGGCTAAGACGGGGGGAACGGCGTTAAGCCCTTACCCGTCTGGCGTAGTGCTAAGTTGTTATTTTTGTGTGTTTTCATCCTCATGTTAAGCCCTGCCATTATCCTTATACTGTTCGCCTTTCGGCTAGCTCGTCGTTTAAAAGGACAAAAACAGTTGGCTTTTGCTCCTTCGTTGCCATTTTAGCCAACAATTTTTTGCCTGTTATTTGGGCGTTACGCATCTTTGGGAATTGTGTTATGAATGAAGCAGACTGGAAAATCTTCAAGCTTATTAAAGATAAAGCCATAGAGAAGTTCTGCGATGATTCGCTTTTAGAATGCAGTGAGCAGATTAACAAATCTGGAGAGAGCGCTCACAATAAGTATCTAGCGCTTTATCGACTTGTTAATGAAAGAGATAAGCAAATGGCTCAGTTATTTGATGCTCACAGTAGGTCGAAAGCATCTATGCAGCTTATGGCAATTAGAGGCCAAGGCTTAGCAGAAGAAGACTTGCTTAAACAGCTTTCACAAGCGTTTTTGGCGCAAACAGATCCTAAAAAGTAAGATTGGTAATGCATATCCAGACAATTTACCCCGCACTACGGCTCTTGCCCTGAGTAATACAAATGAGTGCATCTCTATCGGATGGTTTTTGCCTTTAAGCTCACCATCCTTCCCTGAAAATTAGCCTCTAGTCCTGTTAAAGTGTTGCTCTAGCCAAATTTATTACAGAATATTTGCAGATTGAGGGTTTCTTAAGCTTGATCGCAGTGGCATAAGACCACATACTCTTTTACCATTCAGCGGATCCAGTTTATGGAAAAATTGGCATTGGTCGTTCAAGCATCTCGGTTTTATAAAGCGTGAACTCGTTCAACACCTCCAGTTTTCTACTTCGCTATACCCACAATCAATATAAAGATAAGGGCTTTATAAGGCCTCAACATAAGTAGGAACACAACATGGCAGCATTTGGCACGGTTTTTATGCCACAAATGGCAATAGCTAAATATGAAGACCAACAATGGACTGACAGCGACATTGTTTCGTCAGACAGCATTAGCTTGCACCCCGGCGCTCACGTACTTCATTACTCGAGCACTTGTTTTGAAGGGCTTAAGGCTTTTCGCCATGAAGATGGTAGCGTGTGTATCTTCCGTATGGACGCCAACATAAAACGTATGGCGCAATCGGCTGACCTACTGAGTTTGCCAGCTTTCAAACCCGAGTTACTTGAGCAAATGGTTACCGAACTGGTAAACAAATTTGCTGACCAAGTACCCGCTGCTCCTGGTTCTATGTACATTCGACCTACCTTTATTGGTACTGAGCCAGCGATTGGTAAAGCGGCCGCTGCGACTAACTCAGCATTGCTGTATGTATTGTTATCGCCAGTCGGTGATTACTTTGCCGCGGGTGCCAAACCTTTGCGTTTATTATTAGAAGAGAATGGCATGCGCTGTTCTCCGCATATGGGCATGGTTAAATCAGGCGGTAATTACGCCAGCGCACTCGGGCCCATTAGCAAGGCTCGTACCGAAGTAGATGCCGACCAAGTATTGTTCTGCCCTGGTGGCGATGTACAAGAAACGGGCGCGGCTAACTTTATTTTGATTGATGGCGACGAAGTGATCACCAAAGCGTTAGACAGTAGCTTTTTACACGGTGTAACCCGCGACTCTATTCTTACCTTGGCACGTGACCTTGGTTTAACCGTAAGCGAGCGCCAACTTACGGTAGCAGAGCTACTAGAGCGTGCTGCTAAACCAGGTTGTGAAGCGGCTCTATCGGGTACCGCTGCGGTACTGACTCCAGTAGGTACGTTAATTCACAACGGTGAAGAGTATACCGTTGGCAATGGTGAAGCCGGTGAAACTACCTTGAAACTACGCCAAGCCTTAAATGATATACAGTGGGGCAAAGCGGCAGACAGCCACGCTTGGTTAACCAAAGTTTAAATCTTTACGCTAACTGCATTAGTGTTTGAGAATGATTAAATCAGCCCGCTAGATGCGGGCTGATTTTTTTTGCAAGATACACTTTTTTGTATCACTACCGCTGAGCCTGAAATTCGGGCTTAGCGGTATGTCAATTTGGGCCACAAAGCGCATCGCTTAGTTGGCCTTTAGCTTAACCAGTAGACGTATTTAGATGACTAGTGGAAATGGTATTTATGGAAATACTCTTGGTTCGACATGGGAGACCTTCAGCCGCCGTTTATCCGCGTGTAAATGCCAGTGGCTTTGTTCGTTGGGTGCGGCGTTACCATCACTCTGGGATCGCTAGCGATAGCTTTCCCAAAGCGCAGCGACTTAGTGATTACTCTGACTACTATGTTGTTTCAAGTGACTTAAAAAGGGCGATGGAATCAACCCTGATCTTTTTGAATCAGCGGCCTACAGAAACCTCAAAAATATACCGTGAAATGGAAATTCCACGTTATAAGCTCCCTTTGGTGCTAACCGCGTCTCATTGGTTGTATCTAAATCGTCTGCTGTGGACGCTAGGCTTTAAAGGTCCGTTTGAGTCTTATAGCGAGGCGAAATACAGAGCGCAAGAAGCGGCGCATCAGCTAGTGAGTTTAGCGGAAACGCATAACAAGGTGATGTTGTTTAGCCATGGCTATCTCAATTTTCATATTCGCCGCTACTTGTGCAAAGCGGGTTGGCAGTTAACTGAGAAAAGTAGTCAGCATTGGGGAATTACCCGATTACAGCGCTAGCCATCGCGCTTTTAATGCGCTTTAGGCCTTCGTTTTAAAAAAGGCTAAAAATAATGACATTTTTTTAGCCTCGTTTTTTGATTGGCTGCGATTACCTCGTTGAGATTGACTTAAACAAGGTATTCAATAATGAAAAATTCGACTTATATTGCTTCTGGTTTTGTTTATTCACCGATTGCTCGCTCGGTAGCTATAGGCTTAGCGCTTTCTACATTGGTCGCTTGTGGCTACACCGGTACCAGTGAGCAAACCCAAGCCGAGCAGCCGCATAAGCAAACGCGCCCAGTGCAGCGCCCTCAGCAAGATGCGTCAATTCAAGCGGTGCATCCTATCGCAAGGCTTGAGCAAGAAAGTGCAGTGGCAGCCCATCGAAGCAATGCGAAAGTGGCCAAAATGTCGCAAATGGCGGTGAGCCAATATCACAATAACGATGCCTATTATCATCAAGCGACTAATACTGAAAATTACCAAAAGCTGAGTGACTTATCGGTGGTGTCGGTCGCAGAGCAGCCGGTGTCTACTTTTAGTGCCGATGTAGATACCGCCAGTTATGCCAATATGCGTCGCTTTATAAATAATGGCCGGCTGCCACCCAAAGATGCGGTGCGAGTAGAAGAGCTCATTAACTACTTCTCTTACGATTACGCTAGCCAAGTTGGAGATAGCTTAAACGCCGATAAGCCGATTGCGGTGAATACTCTACTTACGGCTTCACCCTGGAACAGCAATAATCAGTTGATTAGAATTGGTGTGAGTGCGTATCAACCGGACATGAACATTCGCCCGGCGGCTAATGTAGTGTTTTTGGTGGATGTATCAGGTTCGATGCAGTCACAAGAGAAACTGCCATTATTGAAGCAATCAATGTTGTTAATGCTTAATCAGCTAAAAGCAAATGACAGTGTCGCCATTGTGACCTATGCCAGCGGAACAGGCATTGCCTTGCCAGCCACAAAAGTGAGCGACAAACATAGCATTGAAAATGCCATCAACAATTTGCGGGCTGGCGGCTCTACTAATGGTTCTGCAGGCATTGAGTTAGCTTATAACCAAGCGCAGCAAGGCTTCATTGAGGGCGGGATTAACCACGTTTACTTAATGTCAGACGGTGACATGAATGTAGGCATTACCGACATAGACGCGCTAAAACACCGGATTAGTCAAAAGCGTAAAGCAGGCGTGCAGTTCTCTACGATAGGGTTTGGCCAAGGTAACTATAACGACCACTTAATGGAGCAGCTAGCAGACAACGGTAATGGTGTAGCGGGTTACATTGATACCCTGCACGAAGCGCAAAAACTACTGGTTGACCAACTTGGCAGCAGCTTGCATACCGTGGCTCATGATGTGAAATTTCAGGTAGAGTTTAACCCGAATATGGTGTCAGAATATCGCCTGTTAGGCTATGAGAATCGCCAATTGGCGCGTGCCGATTTCAATAACGACAAGAAAGATGCTGGCGATATGGGCGCTGGGCACAGTGTCACCGCCATTTATGAAATTACCCCGGTAGGTAAGCCCGGTTTGATTGACCCTCTGGTATTTCAACAAGCTAAACAAAACAAAATGGCTCAGCGGCCAGTAAATGAAGCCTTAGTAGAAGTACGAGTGCGCTATAAAAAAGCCCAGTCGGAGGCCTCGGCTAAATATACTCAGCGTGTGCATAACAACGATTTTGTTAGTTTGGCGAACATTAACACTGATGATAGCTTTGCCATCGCAGTAGCGGCTTTTGGCCAAAAGCTTCGTGGTAACGAACAATTAGATGATCTGTCTTATTCCTCAATTATTGATTGGGCAAACGCAGGAAAAGGCCAAGATCAGTTTGGTTATCGTGCAGAGTTTGTTAAGTTAGCCAGATTAACGAATACCTTAGCTCAGCAATCTAACTCGGCCTTGCCTGTTCAATTGCCAGAGCCTGAGTATGCGGTGCAACCATTACCGGTCACCTTACCAGCAAGGATTGATAACCAAACTCATGAGCTTAGTCAGTGATGAACAACTGATGCTTGATTACGGTCAACGTGGTGACAGTGCCGCGTTTGACCGTTTGTATCAGCGTTATCGACAACCCTTGTTTGCGTTTATCTGCCAGAAAATGCCAGAAGCTGCATGTAATGAAGTATTTCAAGAGGTGTGGGAGTCTATCATCAGCCAAGCGAGTGCTTATCAGCTTCCAAGTGAAAAAAATCGAGATAACTCGGCTTCAACCACTCGGCATTTTCGTGGCTATTTGTATACGATTGCACGGCGAAGAGTGGCTGATTATTGGCGCTCAAAAGACCGCCATGAAGATCATCCTGAACAAGATGTTGACCAGCTGCATTCCCGATCTACGCCTGAACTAGAGCATCAACAAGCTGTCGATCAGCAAGCCATCTTAGGCTGTGTATCGTTATTGCCAGCCAAACAGCAAGACGTATTTATGTTGAAGCAGTCTGGCTTAGCGGTAGCCGAAATGAGCCAAGTATTAGATGCCTCCTTTGATGCTATAAAAAGTCGTATTCGAGTTGCTTACCAACAGCTACGCGATTGCTTGGAGAAACACCATGGTTGATGACCCTAACAAGCATCATTCAAATGATGAACAGCCTAGCGAACAGCAACTTGATCAAGCCTATCAACAGGCGACGGCCAAGTTTGAGCCCTCAGCACTGCTAGATAAACGCATTCAACGCTTGGCAAAACAACAGGCCGAGCACATCCTAGATGAAAACCACAAAACCAAGCGTTCTTACTCTTGGGCGAGCGCTCCTTGGTGGGCTAATGCAGCATCATTGGCGTGTGTGGGCGTGTTAGGCTGGTGGCTGTTTAGTGAAACGATGGTGCCGCCCAGTGAAATGAGCTATCAAAGTAATGTGCAGTTAATGAGTCCGCCCATACAGCGTGATGAACTCGCGGTCGAAGAGCTTGAGCAGCAAAAGCAAGAGCTAGCTGAAAAGCTATTACGTAAGCGAGAGGTGGATACCCAAGCTTTTGAGCAAGAGCGAAGACAGTTAGCCAAACAGAAGGCAATGCAACAACCAACTATGCAGGCTGAAACAATACAAAGGCAAACTGAGCTTGCTGCTAAGTCTGCTGAGCAGCATTATGCTCTTGAGGAGCTGCCAGCTACATTTTCATCTTTGCCGAGTGATGAGATGTCTGATGCTGTTGCTATTGCCGCAAGCGATGCTGTTCTGCAGTGTGTGGAGCAGGCGCTAAGCGCTTACTCATTTGAGCAGTTGGAATTACAACTCGCCCAAACCTTGCCAGAAGATGCCAAGCAAGCACTTACGCTGCCACCACGCTGGTTAAGCTGGCAACAAATACAATGGAAGTTAGTGACTGTTGAAAGTGGCTGGCTGATAGTGGGGGATGGGCTCGACGTTGATTCATCACGTATCTACCGCTTGCCAAGTACCTTAGAAGAAAGCTGTAAATCGCCCTAAGCGCTAGTCATTGATTTACAGGCTCAGTGAATAACTTCAATAGAGTAAAAGGAAGCGGCTACAAAGGAGCCGCTTTTTTTTGTGCGCCAAAGCGATCAGCATCTACGCCTTGTTTCCAATAACCTACTGCAAAGGTATTTAGGCGATCAAAACCTAGGTGTTGCTGCAACATTGGCCGTAAAGAGCGGATCTGTGAGGCTTCTAAGCCCATAAATATATGACTATCGCTAGCCATTCCTGCGGCGATTGTTTGCACTTGCTCTGCAAAGCTAATACTTGCTTCATCTTCAATATACCAGTGGGTGTTCTCCGCAGCGTGATAGTCTAGTTCTATAATGTCGGCACGAGTGGGAACGGCGATTATTACTCTAATGTCGGCTTTGGGGGCAAGCCTTGGCACATAGCCATTAATGGCGTTTACCGAGGTAATATCCCCCAGTAGCAGATAACTGTGATGATTAAACTGGCTCAGCTTTAGTTGCCCAGGACCAGCAATGCTTAAGTGCTCACCTAGCTTTGCTTGGCTCGCCCAGTTAGTTGCTGGCCCGCTGTGCCGATTTATTACAAAATCTAAAGCAAGCTCTTGGCTCGCCGAGTTAAACCAACGAATGGTGTAGGAGCGCATTTTAGGTTTTGAATTATCGCTGTTTGGCAATATCACCTTCACATGTGCCCCTTCCTTAGATTCAGGAAAGCGTTTAAGACTGCTGCCTTTCACTACAATCCGCAGTAGGTGAGGAGAGAGTGGGATAAGCTGTGATACCTGAACGGGATACATTTTTGGCTTCATCGTTACTCCTAATGACTTGTACATTGTTTAATAGGTTGATAAAATCAACTATATTTTTAAAGGTAGACTTAGTCAACTATTATTTGAGGTCTTATGAAACAGCAATCAATTTCTGATTCGGTTTTTGCTCTGGTTCAAGCATATCGAATCGCTATGCGCTCTGGCTTAAAAGCCCAACAACTAGGCTTAAATGCAATGCATGTGAGTTGTTTAAGTTTTATTGCCGCGAGTCACCATTGCACGGCTAACGACATTGTTAATCACTTTTCTCGCGATAAAGCGCAAATCGCCCGTTTGCTAAAAGAAATGATTGAAAAAGATTGGCTGAGAAAAACCGCCAACCCAGAAGACAAACGCAGCCAGCTTTTGTCTCTCACCAACGAGGGACAAGCGCTGGCAAGCTTAATTAAAGAGACCCAAAGCAAAGTGCAAAGCCAAATGTGTCAAAACCTGAGCGATCAGCAAATTGAGGAATTTGAGAAGCTAGCAAAGCTTATGGTGAATAACCTAAACCAAGTGACTTAAGCTGCACTTTGTTGACCAAGTACCGCCTTAGATCCATTTCTTCACTTTAAAAATGGCAAAGAATGATGCGGCAATCACTGCCATGCCACTTAAGGTGAAGTAGTAACCATAGGTGAACGCGAGCTCAGGCATGTTCTCAAAGTTCATGCCGTAGATCCCAGCGATAAAACCTAAGGGAACAAAGATGGCGGTAATCATGGTGAGTACTTTCATGGTGTTGTTTAGGTCGTGAGTGCTAATGGAAATATGTCCGTCTAATAAGTCGCCACACAGTTCGTAATACATTTTAGACAAACCATATATGCGCTTACTACGCTCATATAGTTTTAGCCATTCATGTTGGTCTTTGGTTGATTTTGTCGAAAAGTACGCCAGTTCATCGGAGCTTAGGCGATCAACAACATTTTGATTAAACTCTAAAACGCGATTAAGTTTGCGGAAATGGTATCGATAATTAAGCAGCTTTTTCAGGCTGTTAACTTTATCACCGGCGAACAGTTCATCTTCTACTCGTTCGATTTCTTGGTCAAAATCTAATAATCTATGTAAGTAGTTTTTCACTACGTTTTGCATCAGAGCTACTGCCAAGTGCTCGGTAGTTTTGCTGTTCTCTTGGCTTAAGCTAGCTTGCAGTATTTCAATGGCTTGCGAGGGCTGCGGGTGTAGGCTAACAATTATTTGTCTTTTACAAATTATACCAATGTTTTGTGCGCGTAGTTCATAGTCATCGGCTAGGCTAATTGCTTCTTTAAACAAGATTAAGGTACTGTCTGGAAATGCTTCGGCTCTGGCTGTTTGTTTTTGTTGGAAGTAGCTGGCAACCGCCAACTCATGACAACCAAGGTGAACTAACTGCTGTTGCAGCTCCTTAGATACTTCACCCGAAATATCTATCCACAAAAATTCATCTACGTCTGGGTTAAAGCTGGTGACTAGCTCAAGACCAGCTTGTTTATACACACCGGCCGTTTTTTTAATTACTTTTATACTCATTGACTATCTCTTTATTTGGTAGGCGATTATGGCTTACAGTGCCAGCTCCATGGTTTGATAAACTTCGGTAAGACCGTTTACACAAAACTGAGTACCCATACATACCAGTAAAAAACCCATTATTCGTGTGAAGGCGTCGATGCCATTTTTGCCAAGCAACTTAAGTGTTGGATAAGCCATGCTTAACACCACCCATGCCACAATAGCGACACCAATAAAGCCAGCTACGCTACCTAAATAGACGCTAAATTTGTCAATATCTTCTGGCAAACTAGCTATTTCAGACGCACCACTAATCACTAGCGCCATGGTTCCTGGCCCACACATAGAGGGAATGGTGAGCGGAACAAAAGCAATAGAATCTTGCGTCGAGAGTTCTACTGTTATGGGGGGGGCTGGGAATAGCATCTTAAAGCCAATTGCACCAATAATAAGTCCACCGCCTAAACGTAAACTAGGCATCGAAATACTAAATAATTCCAGTATTGAGGAGCCGATAAAAAAAGTGACAGTAAGCGCTATAAACAAAAATAAACTGGCCAACCTGGCTTGTTGGCTTAAGTACGCCTTGCCATGCCCTTTGCTTAAGCCAAGTAACAATGTGGCAGCCATAGGCGGGTTTATCATGGGTAATAGGGCCAGCATGGTTAAGCCAGCTACGGTAAAAACAGTTTCTACCTGCATTTAAATTTCTCTGTTTTGTTGCTTCAATTTTTAAGCTGTTAAGAGGGGATAATGGCTGGCATTGTTGTTTAGTTATGCAAATAAGGCGATGTATTTGAGTGATTCGTTTTTGTTCACCTTTGAGGCAACGTCTCGACGCCAAAAGCAACATTGATGAATCACTGAAATACCTCTTCAATCCGGCTCGTTAGCGATAAATTGGCCGCATATCTACTTCCTAATCTTTGAGATTTAAATGCGCAAACAGACAAGAGCCCTTAATCGCTGCTCCTTGTGGCACTACTTGGGCATCGCAATTAGCCTTGGCTTTTTGGTGCTAAATGCCTTACCCAATATTTATGTCGAACGGCCAGTGATTAAAGTCAGTACTAATCCGCAAGTGGCGCCTAGCGAGCTAGTGGGTACTCAGCTTTACCAGTGGTTGAATGAGGAAGGTATAGAGATAAGTTTTGCTGAAGTGAGTGATAGCCAGGCTACGCTCACTCTGGCCAATACCAGCGAGCAGCAGCACGCTCAAGTAGTATTAAGCAAGCATCTCGGAGAGCATGCTGAAGTAGTTATTGCTATGCAGTCTAGTGGGCCAGCATGGTTAGCGCGCTTAGGTTTATCACCTTTGCAACTTGGCTTGGATTTACGTGGTGGTGTGCAATTCTTACTAGAAGTTGATACTCAACAAGCCATTAACGAGTCTTTGGCACAGCAACGAGGTGCACTAAATACGCTACTACGAGAACAAGGTGCGCGTGGCGCACGAGTGTTAAGTAATGAGCAGCAACAACTTGAACTAAGTTTCCCTGCTAGAGTGGCAGAGCAGACAATAGCAGCACTTAATGCCTTTCAAAGAAACTTCCCTGAGCATGAAGTAAGGCAGCAACAAGCGGGTTTGTTCACCATTAACCTAGCTGGCAATCAAGATTTTCATCAAGCGCTGATGATGCAAAATTTGCAAACCTTGAGAGATCGCGTAGCAGCCCTTGGCATCACCGAGGCTGTAGTGCAGCGCCAAGGGCATAACTTTATAAGAATTGAACTGCCTGGCGTACAAGACCCGGCACAAGCAAAACGCGTTATTGGTGCTACAGCAACCATTAGCTTTCATTCACTTAGTGCTAACGGCGATGTCCATCAAAACGCTTCTGGCGACCCCATCGGCATCAATGCTAGGCCAATTTTAACCGGCCAAAGTATCAGCAATGCTAGCGCTCAGTTTAGTGAGTTTGGCATGCCTGAAGTGTTGATTAACTTAGACAGTGCTGGTGGTAACCGGATGTCTGATTTTAGCCGACAAAATATTGGCCAGCCAATGGCCACGCTTTATACCGAATACTTAGAAAATGACGCTGGAGTATTGGAGCGGCATAGCAAAGTTATTAGCGTTGCTACCATTCAGGCGCATTTAGGCTCGCGCTTTACAATTACCGGTATGGACAGCGTACAGGCCACCCAAGAGCTTGCCTTGCTACTTAAAGCAGGCAGCTTGTCGGCACCTATTTCTATTGTAGAAGAGCGGCTATTGGGCCCTAGTTTAGGTGAGCAGAATATTACTAATGGTTTTGCGGCTCTTGCTCTTGGGATGGGCTTAATGCTGGCCTTTATGTTGGTGTGGTATCGAGGCTTGGGCTTAATTGCCAACATCGCATTAGTGCTTAACTTGGTTTGCTTAATCGGTTTGCTTTCTTTGGTGCCGGGGGCCGTACTCACTTTGCCGGGCATTGCTGGCTTAGTGCTTACTATTGGTATGGCAACCGATACTAATGTACTTATTTTTGAACGGATAAAGGAAGAAAGGCGCCGTGGCTTAAGTGAAGAAATGGCGGTGCATTATGGCTACAAAAATGCTTTTAGCACTATTTTTGACGCCAACTTTACCTCACTGATTATTGCAGCAATTTTGTTTTCGGTAGGTTTTGGCCCGATTAAAGGCTTTGCGATTACCTTCGGCCTTGGCTTGTTAACCAGCATGTTTACCGGCGTGTATGTGTCGCGCTCTTTGGTTAATTTACAACTTGCTTGGCGCCGAAAAGCTGCGCTAAGACAACTACAGGAGCTTGCATCATGAAAGCTTGGATAAACCGTTTTTCGCTTACGGCTTTGCGCCAAGGGGCTTTGAACTTGTCGGTGGTTTTGGTACTGGCTTCTGTCGTGGGGTTGGTCACAAAAGGGATTAATTTTGGCGTCGACTTTACTGGCGGAGTAGTGACCGAATTAGCTACTCATTACCCGCCGGAGCAAGAGCAAATGGCCGAGCAGTTAGATCTATTATTGGTAGATGGCTATTCAATGAGTCATTCTGGCGCCAATCATTGGATTGTTCGGCAGGGTATAGAGATGAGTGAGGTGGTTACTGCCAATTGGCACAGCCAGTTACCTGATGCTTGGCAAGTAGAGTTGTTGGGTAGCTCGATTATTGGTCCGCAGGTGGGCAGCGAGTTGTTTGAAATGGGCGGATTGGCCATTTTTGCTTCATTGCTGGCGATGATGATCTATTTGTCGTTCCGCTTTGAGTGGCGACTAGCCTTAGCGTCGGTGATTGCGCTTTTTCACGATGTATTGCTGGTATTAGGTTTGTTTGCCTGGTTACAGATTGAATTCGACCTAACGGTAATGGCTGCTGTTCTGGCGGTGATTGGCTACTCCCTGAATGACTCGATAGTGATTGGCGACAGGATAAGAGAGTACTTACGGGCCAGCAGCAAAATAGAACTCGATACCCAAATTAACCGTGCTTTGGTGTCGACAATGACCCGCACTTTGGTGACATCTGGTACTACTTTGTTAACCGTTGCTTGTATTTGGTTATTGGCTGGCGCTCCGCTACAAGCTTTTGCTACCGCCTTATTTAGCGGGATTGTTATAGGCACCTTTTCCTCGGTAGGCATTGGTGCCACCTTGCCAAAAGTATTGGGCTTACAAGCGTCTGACTATCAGCTTATAGAGCCAACTAGAAATGGCCGAGTTGGCTAAAGATTGGAGGATAAATGATGAAACAAAGCTATTTTATTGCCTTTATGTTGTTACTTTTTATTGTGTTACCAAGACTGACGCATTCTTTAGTCAATCCTGACCCTAGCCTAGGTAATGAGTTGAGCATTGAGCTAATTCAAGAAAGCTAGTTTTAACTAGGCTTAGATTCTTTCATTAACGGCACCCTTTGGGTGTCATTTTTTGTTGGGTATTACTTAGCTGTAGTACGCCTAATTGAAAGTAAAGCGAGCTGGTTTAAATGAGTGAGAAAGTAATGGTATTGGCAAGCAATGAGGCCGAGTTTATTTAGGATTTATTACCAAAGGGAAGGTGGAAAAAAGTGAACTCAAGTCGTCCGTGACTGTTAGATGGCTAGTGTTAATTAGTAATGAAAATGTAGGGTGAAGCCGTAGTAGGATTCTTTAGCGCGAACCTCACTTGGCGTTTGCACTGGATTGCTGGTGTTAAAAGTAATACCTGTTTTTATGGTGTCATTCCCGGTAACTCGGTTAATCCCCTTACCAATACTTTCTACTGGGTCCAGTAAAAACAAGGAGGCGTTCCCCAACCTAGTAGAACCCATTACCTCACCGCCACCGGCGCGAATGCGCTGCTCGGTTTGATAGGCCCATTCACCATATAACCAGCCACCGATGGGAGTAACAATTAGATCTTGAATAGATGGTACTTCGGCAAAGGCCTCAATGCCATATTCCCAGTAAAAAGTGCTCATGAGGGTGGTGTAGAGAAAGGAGTTGAACTGGTCGTAACCGCTTTTTCGGGCTACTTGATAATACACCCCGCCAAAGTAAGGGTGGCCAATGTAATTTATTGCCCAATGGTCGTCGTCCCATACCGGACCTTGTCTTACATTGTCCCACCATTTCTGCGCCATGTTGCCGCGGCCTATTTCTGATTTATCCCAGTTGGTCACGGACTCTGGCATTAGGTATAAAGCACCAATTACGCCTGCTCCAAGCCCAAACATTAACTTAGTTTGTGACCATAGGCGCTCTTGGTCTTCGCCGTTTGCAGCGTTAAATAAGGTAACTTCAGGAAATAGATTACTTGAACTGCTTTCGGCAAAACTAGTGGTGCTAAATGTTAAGGCAAGGGCCGCCGCAACAGGCTTTATCATGGTTTCTCCTCTTAATAAAAAGAAGAGAATTTTAGTGACTAAGTCATAAAGCTCACCGGTATATCAAAAATTCACATGTGCATTTCATAGCGCTTGGCTGCGGTGTTTGCTGAAAAAATACTTAGCTCTCGGGTTGCTCAAAATTATTAAAACAGCTGCTAAGTATTTGATGGATTAGTTGGCTAAGTGGCGAACCGCGTCGGGTCTGCAAGTAGTTCCCTACAATTGATATCTCGCGTTGGCTATGAGGAGTATTACTGGGGAGTGGATAGCATTTTAGCTTAGGGTTATTGTAAGTGATAAAGCTGCTAGAGAAAGTTATGGCGTCTGAGCGTTTAAGTTTTTCGGTGATTAACTCAATTTCATGAGTATCTAAGATAACCTTAGCTGAGTAGCTTTTTGCTGCGTAATACTCATGTAAAGCTGAGTGCTTTGAGCCTTGATTTTCTGGAGCCATACGTACAATAGGCAAGTGGTGAATATCGGCAAGTTCTGAGCTTTGGCTGAGTACAGGGTGAGCTTCTCTTGCAACAATCGCTAATTTAACGTTTTTTAAAGTATGGGAGTATACCTCTTGCGGTAAGCTGAGTTCGCCGATTTGCAGAATGTAGTCTAGCTTGGCATTGAGCAGGTAATTTAAGCTATTTGAGTTAACAAAAACTAGCTTAAATTGTGCTTTAGGCAGAGCCTTTTCTAAAGCCTGATAGATCTCAGAGCCAAATACTTCTAGCAAAATTGGAGTGAGGGCTATGCTTACCTCTTCATCAAACTCCAAAGGATTAAAGTTTTGGTAAGTTTGAATAACTTTACTGATAGGCAGCAGCATGTCATCGGCGGCTTCTGCTAACTTTTCTGCTAACTCCGAGGGCTCTATACCGTGGGCTTTTCTTATCACTAATTGCTCGCCGAAGATTTCTTTTAGCTTGGCTAAACCTCGGCTGACACTGGGCTGAGAAATGCCTAAAACTTTGGCTGCTTGGTGGGTATTCTTGGTTTCTACAACTACCTTGAGCAATTTTATGAGATTTAAATCAAGATCGGCCAGTTGTTTATCCATGTTTACCCTGCTGGTTACAAAAATGTTAGCGCAATAGGGTGATAGTAAACACGAATAGCCAGCTTAGCAATGCTAGTGCAATAGGAAGAAGAGGAAAGCAATCCCTTGCTATCAATAGTTTTTACAAAGACTTAATCCGCTTACCTCGGCTGCTTAGGCGATACAGTATACCCACAATCGCCACTAACATAAGCACTAGGCTACTGAGGATAAAAATCCGAGTGAGTAGATGTTGGTAAGCATATACTAAAGGGTTAATGGTGATCCACTTGCCTACTAGTAGCAGTAGGCAAACCCACATTAAGGCACTGGTAAGGCTCATCAATACAGTTTTTGAAGATTTAAACTCTGCTGCTCCCATTAGCATTGGCGTAACAACGCGTACAAAAGGAATAAAGCGAGAAACCAGCAGGGCGATAAAACCAAAGCGCCTTAACAAGGTGTTTGCCCGCTGCATGGTATCGCTAGGAACTGCTCGCTTAGCATGGCTCATTAGCTTGGTTTTTTGCAAGTAACGGCCTTGTAAGTAAGCGATGCAGGTTCCCAAACCCGCTCCTAAACTCAGTAATGCAAAGGTGCTGGTAAAATCTAGTATGCCTAAACCGATAAGGGTTCCAGCAAATAGCACTAAGCTATCGCCGGGTAGTGGCAGAAATACAAAGCTAGATTCAATAAACAAGATCATGAACAGCAAAAACAATAACCAGTTTGTTGAGCTCATATCTCGTAATGATTCAAAGTCGCTGTTATAAATCATCGACAATAATTCAAGCATTTAGCACCTCTTCTTATACAAAAATCAGTACTAGGTACATGGTGAACAGTATTAAGTGAGAAACGCCATTAAGCACGTTGGTTTTAGCGCTCACCACACTCACAGAAGTGGCCAATAAGGTGGCAATAAGCAGGGTAGTATCAATTGCCCCTAAGCCTAGGGTAATGGGTTCTGCCATCAAGCTTGAGATCACTAATACCGTTGGCACGGTGAGTGCTATGCTGGCCAACACTGAACCAAAAAATAGGTTCATGGCACGCTGTAATTGGTTTTTCATGATGGCTTTAACCCCACCAAGGCCCTCTGGCGCTAGCACTAATAGCGCTACAATTAATCCGCCTAGTGCCGCTGGCGCACCTAGATTGCTAATGCCATGGTCGATAGGCATTGCTAAGTTTTTGGCTAGCAAAATAATCACTGCTAGATAGCCCACGAGTAGTAAGAAGTGATAGAGATTGCTCTTTAGTAGGCCGTGTGCTTCGTGTTCGTCTTCATTTTTAGCATCAACAAAGAAGTAGCTATGACTTTTAGTTTGGGTGTAGAGGAAAACAGCATACAAGGCTATCGACACGACAACCAGTGCGATGGTGAAAATGAGCGGCATTGCACCCGCGCTGTTAGTGGGAATAAAGTTAGGCAAAATTAAACACAATACCGACAGTGGAATAATGGCCACCATATAGGAGGTAATGCCTTCACGGCTAAAGGTTTGAGTATGGTAACGCAGCCCGCCTAATACTAAACCAATACCGAGTAAACCATTAAGTACTGCCATAATCACCGCAAACATGGTGTCTCTGGCGAGTACCGGGTTAGCATCTCCGGTTAACATCACCGATGAAATCATCACAACTTCAAGAATAATCACCGAGAGAGTCAGTAATAGGGTGCCATAGGGGTCACCTAGTTTTATGGCTAAGGCATCTGAGTGACGAACTACCGCAAAGATAGCTGCCAATACAATACCGAACAGTACAAGTGTAGTGAACGAGTAAGCGACAATGCCGCTAGTGGGGGCTAGAAAGCTGTCGCCACCTAGCTTAAGAAAAACAACAAGTAGCATCCCCAAAATTAGTATGTGTTCGCGTTTCAAGAAAGCTGTCATGGTGTTGTTCCAAATAGAAGTTAAGGATAAATATTTGACTTCTATTTTGCCTATATGGGGCAATGAGTATATGTATTTCAGCAATTCATATACTCGTCTTTGCCTACATATTTAGTTGAATTGGCTGTCTTTTCTTACTGCCGATGTGGGGACAGGAAAGATAGAGGTGTCTTTAATTTCATAACGGTAGCTGTAACTAAAGTTAGGGAAGGGGAAGCTTTCCTCTTCATGCCACTTTTGCACGGTTTGTTGTGCTTTAAGAACTTGTTCTGCTTCAATAGTTTTAAGCTTACCGGCATATTGGTGCTGAGTTGAAAAGGCCAGTTTTGCGCCAACTTGATCAACAGCTTTGTACAGCATAAATAATAAATCTTCTTGTAATGCCATAAACTCATCGTGATCGCGGCAGCGAATGTACAGTACGATCGAGACTTTAAGTGAATAGCTTCCTAGCCCCATAAATCTAACGCGAGTTGGCTCTTCTTCTACTTTGGGGTGACGCAAAAAATCACGCCGTAAATTCACCAGTAATACTTGCAGTTGCTCTACACTTATTTCGGGTCGAAGTCTAAGTACGTGCTCCATACGCCGTTTATCTCGCCTTTCTAAATTATCGATTTCCATGTTGGCAAATTCAGAGTTAGGTATGGTAATGACTGAGCGCTCTAAAGTCCTAATTCGAGTAGCTCGCAAGCCAATATTTTCGATAACGCCGTAAAGGTTTTTGTCTCCATAGCGACATAGCTCGCCGATTTTTATACCGCCATCGGCGTACAAAGTTAAACCATTGATTAAGTTTTCAAGCAATGGACGAATAGCTAAGGCAATGGCTAAACCACCCACACCTAAGCCCGCCAATATGGGAGAAATCGATACCCCCATAAACTCCAGTGCGTAGAGGCCAAGCAGTACAATGGTAATGCCACCTAGTAATTTTGCCAGTACCAGAATAAGTGAAGAGTCTGGAGAGGTTTCTTGATATTTTTTGGTGGAAATGACTATCGCGAAATAGATAAAAACTGACAACACAAACCATGCTATAAACACGAACTGAACGATAAGTATTAAGCTTGAGCTAAGCTGATACACTATTCCGTATAGCCAAATCCCATCATCTATTATTTTACTAAAGAGCATCATCCACAGGATGTTAAAGATTAGCGCTAGTTGCTTGCCAAATTGCCAATGACGCTCTGTATCATCAAATCGGGCATTCCACCATTTGCCAAACAAAATACTTAGTTTGGTGACTTTTATACTAATTAACGATAAGCCTAGCAGCATCATCCATTGCCATGCTGGAAGCCCTGCGAATAGCTCTTGGCTCCACATAGGGAGGGCCGATATAACACTACGCGATATGAGTGGGCCTGGGTTCAAAATGAACTCTTCATAGAGGTCGTGATGATTGGAGACTTGTTGTTCGCTAATGGTAAACAAGTAGTACTGATGTGATAAGCGGTTCACCGACAAGGCGGAAAATAAATATTGACCTGCTCTTACTCCCTCAAGTTGTTTTTCTATGACTAGGTCAGTACCGCCAATACGCCAGCGAGAATTTAGCCCGCCCTCATCAACGGGCAAGGGCGTAAATTTTGTAGATTCATTTAATTCAAGGCGGTTAAGTATTTCCCTCAATAGTACGATTTTCTCCATCACTACCACGTTGCGATTACGATTGGCAGTGCTGGATAAGTCGAGAGTTTTACTGGCTTGATAAAAGGCTAGTTGCCCTTCTAGTGAGTTGAACTGTTCGGTTCGCCAAGCGCTAATGACTTGTTTCGAGCTGTTGAGAAAACTGTCTACAGTTTGCTGAGGTGATGACAAATCGATACTACGTTGCGTTGGGTTCTGTTGTTCAGTTGCCATTGCCGAAAATGAAAGGCCTATTAAAGCAAAAAACAATATTAAGCGTGTCATATTAAGCAATGTCCTTTGTAACAGGTAATGGCGAGCCCCTTACGGGGCTCGATAGCTATTTAGTTAAGGTGTGTATTAAAAAAGGCGTTTAGTTCGGCTAACGCATCATCTGATTCGGGCAAATTGTGAGCTAGCCCGAGTAAGTAGTCGGCGTGAGACTGCCCGTCATAGATATGCAAATCGGCGCTGACTCCGGCCGCACGAAGCGCGCGGTGCATGCGAACGGTATCGCTAAGCAGTAAATCACGAGTGCCTGAAATTAGCAGCGTTGGTGGAAAGTTGTTTAGCTCTCCATACACGGGAGATATCAAAGGGTTTTCCAAGTTGTTGTTAGCGGCATACAAGTCGAAAGTACTTTGAAGCAGACCTGCGCGGCGACCTAGAGGATCTAGCCCTTCTAGGGTTAACCAACTATCGCTGGTGTGTGCAAGATCGGTAGCGGGAGTGCCAGCAAAGAGTGCTCCAGGCATAGGTAGCCCTTGTTCTTTCAGCCGCAAAGTGGTGGTTAGGGTTAAATTACCGCCGGCCGAGGTACCAAATATTACGGTTTTGCTGGCTTCTTGCTTACTGGTGATATCTTTCCATACTGCAACTGCATCGTCGATGGCTGCCGGAAAGGGATGAAGAGGCGGTTTACGGTAATCTACCGAGATCACTTTTACACCTAGGCCGTTTGCCATCCATATTGCTTCACGTAGGGCTGCTTCTTCGCCACCAAAGACAAATGCTCCGCTATGCAAATGCATAAAGTAGTGGTCGGCATAGCGTGGATTAATGGTTGCAGGGGTCACCACAAAGGTCTCTACGCCTGCAATGGAGTTTTTCTCAACACTTACGTCGAGCTCTTTAGCCGCTTTTAATGCAAGCTGGGCAGGTTCTTTATTCGCGAACTTTACAGCCTTTAGCCATTCCTCTGTAGATTCAGGCGTGGCTGGCATTGCTTCACCCACTTGGCGCTTATCAATCACTGACTCTAGCGTGCTAGAAATACCAACCGGATTAGGGATGTTGTGGTGGTGAATGGCAGCGCTAAGCTGCGCACTTAGCGTGCTAGCCAAAATGCTCGGGCTCGCCACTAATAAGCCAATGCCTGCTGCGAGTAGTGTGCGTTTAAATGTTTTTGATTTGATCATTGCGTGCACTCCAGTCGTGACTTTATGGCTGGCCTTTGCATTGTCCAGCAGTTATGGGCAGGAGAATAGAGCGAATACCTAATGAATTGGGGAATTATAGAAATTCATTTTTGTTGTTTTGCTAGCTCCAACCTGCATTAAAGGCATACTTGTAGAAATGCAAGCTTAATAATGCACTAGACTTGTTGATGAGTTGCAATACAGCTAAAGGGTTGTTTTGTAGTTGTTTACCAATTAATGAGGATGAAAGCGCATGAGGAAATTTGAGCAAGCGGCAAAATTGAGAACAATAACTTTTTTGCTTATGTGTTGTAGCGTATTCGCAGCAGATGCTAGTAGCGATGGTGTAATCAGTGTCGCTAGCCAACATAATGTGGCGCAAACGGCTGAACGTATGTTGCAGATCCTTGAGAAAAAAGGCATGACCGTTTTTAATCATGTGAAACATTCGCAAGGTGCGGCTAAGGTAGATATTGAGCTGAGAGATACCGAGTTGCTGATTTTTGGCAATCCTAAAGTAGGTTCACCACTCATGAAATGCCAACAGCTGATCGCGCTAGATTTACCGCAAAAAGCCTTAATCTGGCAAGATGAAGCTGGCAAGGTGTGGATTTCTTATAACGACCCTGAGTATTTGGCCAAGCGTCATCAAATGAATGGCTGTGAGCCGGTATTAGCTAAAGTGGCTGGCGCCTTAGCTGGTATATCTAAAGCCGCGGCAAACTAAGCGGCGTTAGTTGGTGTTATCTCTTGTTAAATAAGCAAGCCTAATGAGGCTTGCTTGGTACGTTT
Source organism: Agarivorans sp. MS3-6 (assembly GCF_054112545.1). Classification (NCBI taxonomy): domain Bacteria; kingdom Pseudomonadati; phylum Pseudomonadota; class Gammaproteobacteria; order Alteromonadales; family Alteromonadaceae; genus Agarivorans; species Agarivorans sp. MS3-6. The sequence continues at coordinate 3,637,418 of NZ_CM134202.1, forward strand.
TTTTGCCTACCTTTGCACCTTTTTTCGTAAATTCATCAACAAATTATCAGTGCTTTTTGTGACACTTATCGCGGACTAAAATATTGAAGAAACCGCCATAAAGTGCCTGTGCTGGGCCATTGTTGATATAAAACAAACAAATCTCCTATCCGCTAAATCGGTCGTTTACTTCACTAATCGAATTATTTAGATTACTTTTATAGATATCTTGTTGACTTTTTAGTCAGCCCGTTTGTTAAAAGGAGTTAACATGATTAACGGATTTAGGAATAAAAGTATTTCGCTGCAACTACAGCTGATCATTGGGCTGGTCGTTTTGCTGGGTTTAGCGGCTATGGCGAGTTTGGTTTATAACAAAGCATCAAAAGCCTTGTTTGAACAAGCGATGGTAAATCATGAATCTAAGGTTCAAGCCGTGGCTTCATTGGTGGCGGGTCAGTTTGCTTCTTACCTAGAGCGGGCGCATGACTTAGAAGCTTCATTTCGTAATGGCTACGTAAATGGCTTGGCAGTGGCTAACCGTGAAGTAGATTTTCAGCAATTTAAAGTAAAAGACCTGCATGTGCGAGGCGCGTCACTCGTGGGTAATAGCCGCTACGTAGACCGATTTACCCAAGATACTAGCGCAGTGGCGACGTTGTTTAGTGCGTCTGGTGATGATTTTGTACGGGTGGCCACCTCGCTAAAAGATAACCAAGGCGAACGGGCTGTTGGTACGCGTTTAGGCACCAATCACCCAGGATATAGCACGCTAATCAGTGGTAAACCTTATCATGCTAAGGTGTCACTGTTTGGCAAAGAGTACCTCACCTATTATTACCCGCTTAAAAATGAACAAGGTAAAGTCGCCGCTTTAAGTTTCATTGGTGTGCCCATCGACAGCGTCACTACAGAGATTTTTAGTAATCTTTCGCAAATTAAATGGGGTGATACTGGTTACACCATCGTGGTAGATAACAACCCTAACAATTTACTTGGAGACTACCTGCTTCACCCGCAAATTGAAGCGGGAAATTCGATTATCGATCGCACAGACTTTAATGGCGATAAACCTTTTGCCGTGCTATTTGAACAAAGCAGCGGCAGGCTGATATATCCTTATCAGTATCAAGGCACAGTGGGTGACAAATACTTAGTATTTGCAGATGTACCCGGCTGGAACTGGAAGGTATTAGGCGGCACCTTTGTTAGTGAGGTCACCAAAGCTAGCCACGACTTGCTGGTTATTATTCTGCTGGTATCGGTCTCTCTGGCGGTTTTTGTCGTGATTGCACTGAGCCTATTTGTTCGCCGTATGACCAAACCTATTGAAGAGTTAAGCGCTAATATGCAGCGTATGGGGGCCGGGGAGGTCAGCGTTAAAATTGCCCAGGGTAACCACCAATCTAACAATGAAGTGCAGCGCCTTACCGCGGGTGTTAATCAAATGGCGAGCAAGCTTAATGTATTGGTGGGCAATATTCGCGCTACCAGTGAAGACTTACAGGGCAAATCTACCAGTGTATATTCAGATGCAGAAAGCAGTTTGGTGCAGTTAGATAACCAGCAGGCTCAGGTGGACCAAGTGGCTGCCGCCATTGAAGAAATGTCATCTTCGGCGGCGTCAGTCGCGGAGCAAGTAGAAGATATTGCCAATAGCGTAAGGGCTGCTGATACCAATAGTCAGCAAGGGGCAGAGTTGGTTGAGCGAATGGTGAGCGAGATCGATTTACTTAATCAGCAATTGCATTCTTCTGCTGAAGCCATTGAGTTAGTGGGCAAAGAGAGCAACAACATCCAAGATGTGACTAAGATGATCAATGACATTGCTGATCAAACTAACTTATTGGCACTGAATGCCGCTATTGAAGCAGCGCGAGCTGGCGAGCAAGGGCGTGGTTTTGCGGTGGTAGCCGATGAGGTAAGAACCCTCGCTCAGCGCACTCAAGAGTCGGTTAAAGAGGTTGAAGATATAATCGGTAAATTACAAAGCAGCACCAATAATGCTGTTACCTTGATGGGCGAGAGTAAAAAACGCGGCGAGTTTTTCACCGAGCACGCCGCTAAAACCGGCGAAGCGCTAAACGGAATTACCCAGCAAGTGGCAACGATAGCGAGTCAATCTGAAACCATCGCCGCCACTACCGAGCAGCAGTCGCAAGTGTCCCAAGAAATTGCCGCTAATGCATCGCAAATTAGCTCTCTCACCAACGATAGCCGGGATACCGCCGCGCAAACCGCCAGCAGTGCGACCCATTTGCAAAGCTTGTCTTTAGAGCTTCGTCAACAAATGGCGCAGTTTAGCTAAGTGCTTATCACTCGAGTAAGTACTGCTTGCTCGAGTGACTTCCTCTTTCAATACTTACAGGTCTAACGCTGATACCTGCATGAGCTAGCCTGGCGCTGAAAAAGGTCTGTGTAGGCAGGTGCTTAAGCTCATCGCTAATGGCATTATTTAACATCTCTCCTATCTCTAAATAAGCAGGAAATTTAATGCGTGGTTTCCTGTTCTAATCTCATTAAGCGCAATAATCTACGGGTTTTGCTTGTAATCAATCAGTGGTATCAGTAAAAAGTAGTCATTACATCGTTAACCCAAATTATGTTGTTTAAACAAAGCCAATATAAAGCCCGAGTGAGTTTACTGCTATTAGCCGCGTTGCTAGCTGTGTGCGTGGCTAAAAATGTTGGGCTTAACTTTGCTTGCCCCAATGCGCACCTTGTTAGCAATGACCCGCTAAGCAGCCAATTGCACAGCAATGAGAGTTGTCAGTTTGCCGAACATTTATTAAAGCAACATGTGCAAACCCTAGAACAGCTGTTTGTGGTGGTTTTATTTTTGTCGTTAAGTTGGGTAAGCGTGCTTTGCGTTACTTGCTACCGACCATTGGTTAAACCCAGTATTCCGCCGCCGCGGCGACTGTATCTTAGAGAGTGTCATTTTCGAGAGTAAAAACTAACGCATTTTTCGCGTTTACTTTTTTAATTTTTGGAGATGATATTGAACACATTACTACGAATAGCGCTGCTATTTAGCTTATGTTTATCTAGTTTGGCTTTTGGTCAAAGTAGCGGATGGTTAAGCTCGCCACAGCACCCGCCTGCCCAAGTGCGGCTAATGTTAACCGGAGAACTAGACACCGACAGCAAGCGTTTACCAGCAGTGCTGCAGGTGAAACTCGCTGATGACTGGAAAACCTATTGGCGCTCACCCGGTGAGGGAGGGATCGCCCCCAGCATTAGTTGGCAAGGCTCTACTAACTTTGAATCTGCCGAGTGGTTTTGGCCAGTGCCAGAGCGTTTCTCGCTACTCGGCTTGCAAACCTATGGGTACCAGCAGAATGTCGATTTTCCGCTACTGCTCACCCTTAACTCATTAACCGAAGCTACCACGCTGCGAGGCGTACTCACCTTATCCACGTGTACCAATGTTTGTGTGCTCACCGATTACCCGTTTTCGCTGGCTTTTACACCAACCAAGCTGCGAGTAGACAGCGAAGCGATGTACTTCTACAACAAAGCGAAAGTGGCGGTACCACTAGTGCTTAATGGCAGTGCTAGCGAGTTTATATGGGATGCAAGCCAACAGCGTCTGCAAGTAAACCTTGTTAGTGATGCGCCGTGGCAGCAGCCCCAAGTAGTGGTAGATGGTGACCCCGATACCACCTTCAAGTTACTGAACTTGGAGTCTCAGTCAGATGGTTTAAGCGCGCTTTTTAGCGCTGAAAATTGGCTAGGTGAACCACAGCTGTTGAATAAAACACTGAGCTTAACGGTTTTTGATAAACAGCAGGCTTTTGAATATCAAGCAGAGGTACGTGCAGGCTCGGTAGTGCTTGAGTCGGTATCTTGGCTTAAATTATTGGTGTTTGCCTTATTGGGCGGCTTAATTCTTAATATTATGCCCTGTGTATTGCCGGTGCTTGGCATGAAACTTAGCTCGGTTATTGCCGCGCCTCATCAACAGCAAGGGACAATCCGTAGGCAGTTTATGGCCTCTGCTGCCGGCATTGTTGTGTCGTTTTGGCTATTAGCTGGCTTCGTCTTGCTGCTGAAGTTTAGTGGCCAGGCGGTGGGCTGGGGCGTGCAGTTTCAGCAGCCTTGGTTTATTGCCTTTATGGTCTTAGTGACCAGCTTGTTTGCCTTTAACATGTTGGGTGCGTTTGAAATAAGCCTACCTTCAACTTGGCAAACCCGGCTAGCAAGCATCGGTGGAAATGGCTATGTAGGGCACTTTCTACAAGGCATGTTTGCTACCTTGTTAGCAACACCATGTAGTGCGCCGTTTTTGGGTACCGCTGTGGCTTTTGCGTTAGGGGCTGACAGCGCAAGCTTAGTGGTTGTGTTTACCGCCTTGGCGATAGGCATGGCCTTGCCTTGGTTATTAGTGGCTGCATTTCCTAAGCTTGCTCAAGTCTTGCCTAAACCGGGTAAATGGATGGGCTTGGTGAAACTGATATTTTCACTGATGTTATTAGCCACCAGTTTATGGCTAGTAAGCTTGCTGGCTAATTTTGTGGCGATGCCAATAGTGTTGAGTTTGATAGCAGTATTGGTGCTGTTATTCATCTTGTTTGTAGCCAAGCAACACGGCGCTAAAGTATTGCTGATAAGCCTAAGCGCTATGGTGTTATTGGGCGGGGGAATCGCTTTAATAGGCGCAATGACCAGTGAACAATGGGCTAAGGCTTTACCTACCGATCTAGTATGGCAGCCGCTTCAGCATAGCAATATTCAGCAGCAAGTCGCTCAGGGCAAAGTGGTGTTTGTTGATGTGACAGCAGATTGGTGTATTACTTGTAAAGCCAACAAAGTGGGAGTGACCTTACAAGATCCTACTTATAGTTTGTTAAAGCAGCCGTCTACCCTATTAGTTAAAGGTGATTGGACAAAGCCCTCCGCGGTGGTGAGCGAGTTTTTACAAAGCTATCAGCGCTTTGGCGTACCATTTAATATTGTATACGGCCCCGCTGCCCCAGAGGGCATAGCGCTTCCCGTAATCTTAAGCCACCAAGCGATAGAGCAAGCCTTTGCTCAAGCCGCTGGTGCCGCTGGTCTCATTCAGGAATAAATAATGATTAACACGACGATTCAATACACGGTTCATCGTTTTCGCCCTTGGCTGTTTAGTCTGTTACTTATCGGCATGTTTAGCCCTTACGGGCATGCTGAAACGTCCAGTTTTAGCGACCAACAGCGCGCCGAACTAAAAGTGCTGATCCGAGATGCCATGGTGCAAGATCCTGAGATTTTGCGTGACGCCATTATAGCTTTTCAAGCCTACCAAGAGCTGCAACAGCAACTAGGCGTAAGCGGAGTAATCAAACAGCAAGCCAATAACTTGTTTACTAACTCAAATGACCCATGGATGGGCAGTGATAACCCGACAATTACCCTTGCTTATTTTACCGATTTTAACTGTCCATACTGTAAGCGGGTAGAGCCTTCATTAGCGAAGTTAGTGGAAGAGTTTCCGCAGCTACGGGTGGTGATTAAAATGGTACCTCTCTTGGGGCCTAGCTCTGAAGAAGCGTCGTTATTTGCGCAAACCATATGGTTAGAGCAGCCGCAGAAATTTATGGACTTGCATACTAAATTGATGGCTAGCCCAAGCCGTTTAACGAGTGAGTCAATTGCCAACGTCGCTAAGCTTACTGGCAATCAACAATGGTTAACGGCCGCTAAGCAGAACCCACAAGCTAAACAAATCTTAGATGACAATCTGCAGTTAATGACCCAGTTGAACATTGGTGGTACACCAAGCTTGGTATTTAGCGACAGCTTGATCCCTGGTTTAGTGCCTTATGAGCAAATTAAGCAACAGATTGAGCTTGAGTTAAAAGGCTTGGAGGCGGCAAATGAAGAGTAAACTTTGGAGCGGCTTAAAACAGCTATTGTCCATGCTGTTTTTTGTTACTGTGGTGAGTATTGGCGTTGATTTGTGGCGTTCTCAAGATGTGCCAGAGGGCGAGCTGCCGCAGTTAAGCGCGCTGAGCGTAGCGGGAGAACACATAGATTTACAAGCCTTAAGTAAAGACCAACCGGTGCTCCTGTACTTTTGGGGCTCGTGGTGTGGGGTATGTAACTTTGTGAGCCCCGCAGTAAACACGTTGTCTAAGCATTTTAATGTGGTCACTGTCGCGCTGCGCTCGGGCGAGCAGGCAAAAATGCAAGCTTACTTAAACCATCATAACTATCAGTTTAATGTAGTGAACGACCCACAATCGAAACTGGGTGCACAGTGGGGCATTTCGGTAACGCCTACTTTAATGGTCATAAAAAACGGCGAGTTAAAACACTATACCGCTGGGTTTACTACCTTACCCGGTATGTGGTGGCGAATGTTAATGGCCTAAGCGTATAGCTATAAGTTGTTACTCAACGCCGCAGCTAATTAGCTGCGGCGTTGCTGTTTTTAGGTGCGGAGAAATCATGAGTAATTAACTCTGCTTGATCAATGATATCTTGATAAGTGCCCGATTCTTTTAGCTTTTTTAAGCCACGGTTAAATGCGGCTAACAGTTGCTCGCTACGAGACGGCTGGTGTTTAGAAAAAATAACATGGGTGTAGGTTTGTTGGATGGGCTTAGGGTGGTGAGTGAACAAAGCCGCTTGTTCTGCCGAGAAGTGTTGCTTGATCAGTTGATGACCCACGTGCACGTCGGAGGGAAACAAACGGATCCGATTTATTAGCATTTTCTTCAGGTTTAATAAATCTGAAGAAACATATTCTACATCTATTTCACCTTTCTCTGCCGCTAAATCAAATTCATAGCCATAGGTGTATTGTTCACTCGCGCCTATTTTAAGCCCCTTGAAATCACTCACAGTTTGCCAATCAAAAGGGGCGCTTTTTAAATGAAAAATAACCTTATTGTGCCAAAATACAGGATCACTAAATAATACTTGCTGGCCTTTAGCCGGCGTTTTAGCCCACGTTAATGAGCCATCGGCTTGGCCCTGTTCTACATACATGTAAGCTCTTGCCCAGGGTAAAAACTCATATTGTACTTGATAGCCTTCAAGAGCAAAGGCTTGGCGAACTATCTCAGAGTAAAAGCCTTGATGCGGTAAAGATTGCGAGGTAAAGGGGGGCCATTCTCCGTTAGTAAGGGTAATGATTTCACTACTTTGGGCAGAGTTAGCCACCGCACTTAAACTGATAAGTGCAGCAAAATAAAGCCTGCGATAGCAATATTTAATAGCCAAACTGAGTCCTTACTAAGCAAGATTAGTGAAGCCCATTGGCACTAATTAAAACATCAATTGCCTACCATTTGTAGTTTATTTTTTAACCAGTTATTGTTCGCGAATATAGTGGCTTTGCACGAGTTGGTCTAACAGCACGCTGGTTGATTGATGTTTAAACGCTTTGCTCATCGGTAAATCACCAAAGAGCGGCGCTCCGCCACCTAGCAATATAGGGAAGCGAGTCAGTATCATTTCATCGATTAAGTCATTAGCTAAAAATTGCTGAATAGTCAGGCCTCCATCAATATACAAGTTGTTATAACCTTGTTGGTTGAGTTGTTTGACTAATTGCTTTAGTTCGCCGTTTATTAGTGTTACATCGCCAGTAAAGCCTTCTGGTAGGCTTGTAAGGCTATTGCTTAAAACCATAACGGGTTTGCTGTAAGGCCAATCACAATCAAAACTCATTACCTTTTCAAAGGAATGTCGGCCCATCACGAGGGCATCAATTGAGTCGATGAACGGCTGATAACCGAGATCTAAACCTTGGGGGTTGGGCACACTGTCTAGCCAGTCTAAGCCCTGATCCTTATCAGCGATAAAACCATCTAAGCTAACGGCAATAAAAACGAAATTAGGCATAGGCTCTCCAGTCAAATTGACTATGTTTGTAAAAATAGCTGTTATTAAGGAAAGCGTATTTCTTGCTGGCTGTCTAACCACGTTGGGTATTTTTGCATGATTGAGCGAAACAATGCCGAATCAATAAAGTGTTTTAGCCATGCTTGTAAATAAGGGTAAGGCGCTTGCTCAAACCACCTAAGATCTACTGAGGCAAACTGACGAATAAACGGCAAAATGGCCATGTCGGCAAGGCTTTGTTGCTCGCCCATTAAACAGCGTGTTTGGCTTAGCTGTTGTTCAATTTTTTGTAAAAATACTTCGCCTTGTTGGCGGTAATCTTGGGGGCTTTGCTCTGGAAAACGTACCGCATATTTGTATTTATCTAATAAAGGTTTGAACTGCTTATCGTTTTGCTCAATCCATTGCAACATGCTTGGATAATCTGGCGCTAACCAAGCTTGCGGGTCGGCTTGTTGTAAGGCCCACAGCATAATATCAACGCTCTCATCAATCACGTTGCCTGATTCAAGCTGCAGCACCGGCACGGTGCCTTTAGGTGAAATGTCTAGCATCTCACTGGGTTTATGTTTCAGGATGATTTCTCGCAGCAGTACAGGGGTATTACTCACCGCAATGGCGAGTCGAGCACGCATGGCGTAGGGGCAACGACGAAAGGAATAAAGTGTAGTAGGCATAATGGTTATAAGTCATCGATTTATGCAGACCATACCCAGTTCCAGGTTTTCTCGCAAGGCTTTGCTTATACCCGCTTGCTAATAATTGATACTAGGCAGTGGCTTAATTATTGGCCTTATGAGCGCAGAGCGACTCATTGAACGTTCTCTTGATGAACAGGCGTTCGCCGCTTTGCAGCAATCTGGTCATGCGATGCGAGAAAGCTTGAGCCGGATTGGGTTTTAAGTATTTAAGGCCAATTTCTTTGTTTTTTTGTGTGGCACCACATTACAAGCTGTTGATAATCATTTGATTTAATATTATTTTTTGTATTCTAGAAATAAAGGAATAAGAGAACTTGAATATCGAGTTCTCTTTTATTTTGCGCTCGTAAACTAGATTGCTTGCGTATCAATTGATTGAACTAGGAAATACTATGAAATTCGTTTTTGCGTTTATTACGCTTTTATTTGTCTCTTTTTCTTCAAATGCAGATTACACGGCAAACGTTAGCTCTACTGTACAGTGGGTAAAGATTTACAATAACAGTACCGTGTATTTTAAATTAAATGACCACCCTGTTACGCCATGTGATTATGATTATTTCATTTTAGATACGCTGATGAATGAAGCTGAAACAGAGCGTTTCTTTACTATGTTGTTATCTGCTAAAACGACCAACGCTCCGGTATTAGTAGGGTACGGCACCGCGCCAGAAGATTGCCGTAGTGGCCGTTCTTTGGCATATGCTCTTACCCATTACTAAGTTAACTTAGCTTAGCGAAAAGGGAGGCTTAGGCCTCCTTACATTGACCATGAATAAACCCCCTATGAAACCACTCTAAGTCATGTAGCTTTCGCTTTAAGATTACACTTTCACCCAAAAAACACTCATTAGTTATATTTTTCAGCTCACCTTTTAAATACCTTTATTGTTGATATAAGCGAGCAATAGCTTGTCTTCTGAGGGCACTCATTGGCTTATTGAGCCTTCATTTTATTTTTATCATAGAGTTGCTTGAGAGGGTTTTAATGCGGTCGCTAAACGTTAAAGTAAAGCGACCGCCTCTGCGCAGCTCAGTAGTTGGGGAGGGTTGGGAGCAATTAATTGTGGCCAGTTCCAATTAAAATGCTTAATCAGCTGCTCGGCGCTGGCGTGTGGCCTATCGGCGGTGGTGTGGGCATCGGCAATCACCGTGCTGGCTAAGCCTTGGGCAATGCTGCCTTTAATGGTCGAGTCTACGCAAAAATCGGTAGCGCAGCCGCAAATAGCTATGTGCTCTACCTTTAGTTTGGCTAATTGTAGGCTGAGGTCGGTATTGATAAAGGCATCGCAGCAGGTTTTGGCGATCACCAAATCGGTGTGCTCAAGGCATATTTGCGGGATGAACTGCCAGCCATGGCTGTTTGGTAAAAAATCGGCAGCGTCTTGGTGCTGAATATGAATAACAGGCAGCTGCTTTTGCCTAAAAGACCATGCCAGTTGGTTAATATGCTTGATGACTTGATCTGCTGCAAAGCGCTTAGCGCCTTCAAAGCAGGCATTTTGCATATCTATAATGAGTAAAGCCTGCAAATGTCTCTCCTTGATGACTTATCATCTGTAATGCCGTTAAAAATACCGCAATTACTGTTAGGGCACTAGTACTGCATCCCCCTCTTTTACCCCAAGCTAGGGTTCTTTAGTTCATACAGCTCGGAGTAAGGGTTTCGAGGTTTGCTCTAAGGCTTACAGAAGGCTAAAGCCAAAGCACTTTGTATCAACGACCAGCAAACGCTGTTTATGGTTGATTGATGTTTTGCTGAGGATTTTTAGCCGTTCTTTGTAGGCAAATCAATGTGAAGGCGGTGAAAATCATTAATCTAGCAGGCAAGTGTATTGAATAGCAGTGATCTTGATTGAACGGTGGTGTCAATTGAGAAAGGAAAGCAACGAGGTAGATTTAAACAATGGATGGTTTAGCAACAGTGGTTCGTAAATTTCTAGTGGTTGTATCGTTGGCACTGTTTTGCCACAACGCGTTGGCCCTAACTCCAGAGCTAATCAGCGACAAAAGTGCCCGTTGGGAGTTTAACCAAAATACCAATGATCAAGGTATTACCAGCCTATGGACCCAAACCTTAATCGACGGCAGCATCATGGCGGTGTATTACGATGAGCGTGCGGCCAAGCTAAAGTTTGACTACAAAGAATGGCAAGAGTGGGTGGTGCATATTGGTGAGATCACCGTTGATGGCCGTATGTTGGCGGCTTACAGCCATTGTTACATAGAGGGTTCACCCGCCTGCAAAACCAGCGGCAATTCGTTTGAATTGTTTATGGACAGCGAATCTTTAGAACAGCTTAAAAAAGGCACAGAGTTAAGAACAACCCTTAAATTTAAAGACGGCCAGCTACGTACCTTTGTGGTTGCGCTAAACGGCACCCGCTCCGCCTTAGATAAACTGCAGAGCGCTTGGAAGAAAGCCGGCACCACTGACCTCATGTTTGCATTATTGCGGCGTGACCACCGCAAAGTAAAAGCGCTACTTAATTCAAAACAAGACGTAAACGTCATGGACAGAGCGGGGCGAAGCGCCCTATCTATTGTGCTTCCTGGCCGGTACTACGACGATGAAATCAGTGCTGACGACAAAAAACTGATCCGCTTACTGGTAAAACATGGCGCCGAAATCAATGTGATTGGTCGCAGTGCCACTCTTCATGAACATATTAAAGGCAATGCGTCGCTTGAATTTATCGCCTTTCTATTGGAGCTGGGGGCTGACCCAAACTTCAAAAGCGCAGAAGGTGACCGCCCCATTCTGGCGATAGATAACCACGATAACTTTAAAGCGCTGTATAAACTGCTAGTGGCAAATGGCGCTAATAAATTTGCCACAGGGGCCGACGGCAGCAACCTATTGCATGCGGTGTCTGTTGGGCTTAGTTGGTCTGATGATAATTCAGATAAAATTGAATTTCTTGTTGAGCAAGGCTTTAAGGTTAATGCAAAAGACGACAGTGGCATGACCCCGCTAATTTATGCAGTAATGGGGGGCAATATCGAACATGCCAAGCTGCTCGTTAAAAAAGGCGCCAATACCAACCCCACACTTAACAATGGCAGCAAAGTACAAGACGAGTTTGCAGATACGATATCTCGAGCAGAAGCGAAAGGAAATTGGGAGCACGCGCAAAAGTATAAAAACGCTCTCGAATACTTGCAAAGTGCCGAAGTGGTTCGCATTGCCTTTAAAAATAAAACCGGTTCAATGGTGCAGGTAGCGATACGCTATAAAAATAGTGATGATGAGTGGGTCACTAAAGAGTGGTACAACATTGAAGCTGGTGAAACCAATACTATTGCCCGCACCAATAACCGCGTGTTTTATTACTTTGCCATGACTGACGATGGCGAGTGGAGAGGCACCGATAACTATTACTATGTGCAAGGGTTTGATGAAAAAAAGGGCTTTCGTGAAAAGACCGCACCTAAAAAGTATCGCGGCGATACTTATACGGTATTCTTAAATGATTAATGAGTATGTCGACTCACTGAGCGAGACGTTTTAAGGCTAATACAGTAACACCAGTCTGCGCGTTGCAAACCATCAAACAACAAGCCCTAGTTGAATAGAAAAGCCTAGGCCAGCGTAAAGCGGCCTAGGCTTTGTTGTTACAAGCGTTTATGGATTGATGAGTGCCGGAATACCCGGCAACTGGCCAACCGCTGCCAATGAGCCGACACAGATGACAAATGCCGCACCTGGGATCAGGTATTTGTCTTTAAACGACAGCTCTTTAGCGCGTTCGTGGTCACCAATTAAGCCCATGTTATCAAGCAGCATGGTGCTGGCCCAACCAAACACAGGATTTACAAAAGCACAGGCAAAAATACATATACCAGCACTTAACGAGTCTTTATGCTTATGAATCATTTGCATGCCAGCTTCTAATAAAGGTAAGAATACCCCCACAATTAGCGCAACACGTAGAACCGGCTCCCACATGGCTAAATCCATTGGGTAACCTAGCACTGATGCCAATACACAAAGAAAACCGGTAAGCAAAGCGCCACCAGGAATCGGGCGTTTAGCAATGGCGGCAGGGATCATATAGGTTCCCCATGATGACGCCAGATTACCGCCACCTAATAGCGCACCAACACCTTGGCGAACCGAGGCGCCCATCATGGTATCGTCTACGTCCATTAAAACGCCTTTGGCTTCTTTGGGGTAGTTAAGCTCTTGGAATACTCGGTGACCCAAATAGTCAGGTGACCACATGGCCACTGCGAGTAAAGCAAATGGTGTTACTGCAATAAAATGGCTCAAGGTTGGCCAGCCTAGTTGCCAACCGGTATCTTCACCCCACCAGTAAAAAGGGCTAAAGTGCGGCAGGCCCGGCTCTGTAGTAAAGGCAAAATCGGCCCCTAAAACATAAGCCACAATACCTGCAATGGCAGAACAAAGTGGAATCGCCAACCAGCGTTTATTCACTTTAGCCAAATAGGCGTAAATCAACACTGTAACGCCAATGACCGCAAACGAGATAAACCCCTGATCGCTGGCCGATGCCCAGCTCTCGGTTTTATTGATTTGCCCAATCAAGCCAACAGCGCCTAGGTAAATCAGTAAGCCCCCTCTAACACCCACCCCGGTAAGGGTCATTAACTTAGAGCCCCCCTTGGTAAAGGCGAGTAATAAGCCGAACACACACACCATTAACCCCAAGGCGAGCGGGTGCCCTCCTGCCGCTGCAATTAGCGGAATTAGCGGAATCATTGGCCCGTGAGTACCGGCGAGGTTGGCGTTAGGGTTTAAAATGGCCGAAAACAAGATAACAAATAGCGCACCGGCAATGAGCAGCTCGTAACGTACGTTTTCAGCAACAAATTCGGCGGAAAGGCCAAACTGAGCCGCAAATGCTGCCACCATGGCGGTAACCATAACCACTTTACCGATGGTTGCGGCAAGGGCGGGTACCCAATCTTCTATCTCAATACTGTAGTCACGAAATGGCAAGTGAATGCCCCAGCGACGAAAGCTCATGATTTTTAGATCGTGATTAAGAAACTCCTCCCTACTGTCAAACTCCTGGGCCTTGCGGCGCATATCGCGGTAAAATTTTTGTTTACTTTTAGACATCTAAGCACTTCCTGTGTGTATTTACGGGGTTTACACTGCGCGGTAGCACCCACTTAAGCTCTGTATGCTCACCTTCGGCAAACACGAGACGACATCCCAGACGTTACAGAGCACCTTTAAACAAGCAGCGTTCAAAGAGGGGTCATGGCAGTTTGATTTTCCCGTAAAGGGTAAAAGGTGCAATTTGCACCCGAATATAGAATCCCTTTAGATTTTTGTGAGTGTAAAAGAGCTTAAAAGAGTTAATTTTGATTTAGATAGGGTTATTGGTCGTTGTTCTTTGTTTTTGTATAGGCTTTGATGGTATTTATGATATCGCGCACCTTAAACTAACAGCGGTGACTCTGAAAGTTACTCTGTAAAATCAACCCTATAGTCGACTGATATGAAAATTTCTGAACATGCTGATCGCACCGAAACATTATTTGGCCTAAGAGCCGAAGAAATCCATAAATGGATAGATGGATTTTTTGATCATGATGGCTTTGACCATTATATGCGCATGGGCAAGATAGCCAGTTACGACCCTTACGACCATCGCCGCTTTCGCCATTGCAAAGAAGCGCTAGAAGAGGCCTACCAAGAATTTGGCGAAAAATACTCACGTCAGCAAATAAAAAATGTAGTGGAAACCCACATTAAAGACGATTACGACGGCTACCTACCCAGCAGAACTGATTTTGAAAATGGTACCTTCACCGCTAAGTACCACGACGCCCAACACAGCGAAGAAATGGGCTCCATCCTCAGTGCCCAAGAGATGGAAGACTACTTTAACGGCATGGCGGATCGCAGTACCCCCGGTAACAGCTTTGTTAGCAGCTTTGGTTTTCGTATTGTTATCCCAACATTGCTGGCTATTTTACTGTTTATCACCGCCATTGTTTTTGTGATTGTCCCGCAGGTAGAAGGGTCGATGATGAGCCAAAAAAAGCTGATGATTAAAGAGCTAACCTCATCGGCGGTAAGCATTGTAGAGCGATATATTCAATTGCAGGAAAGCGGCGAGCTAAGCCTAGAACAAGCCCAAAGCAAAGCCGCAGAAGAAGTAAAAGCAATGCGTTACGGCGAACAAAACAAAGACTACTTCTTTATTACCGACATGCATCCACGCATGATCATGCACCCCTACAGGCAAGACCTAAAGGGCAGGGATCTTACCCGCTACACCGACAGTGAAAACAAAAGTGGTAAGCTGATTTTTGTTGAGTTCACTCAACTGGTAAAAGACCAGCAAGAAGGCTATCTAGAATACCTATGGCAGTGGAAAGATGACCCAAACAAAACCGCCCCCAAGCTGAGTTATGTTTATGGGGTAGCACAATGGCAATGGATCATTGGTACAGGGGTGTACTTTAATGACGTGCAAAAAGAAATAGACAAACTAGAGCAAGCCCTGTTCACCACCTTTATGCTAATCACCCTAGGGCTGGTGGCCATCATGTCTTATATCATTGGTCAAAGTAGAACCATTGAAAATAGAAAAAAGCGGGCCGAGGTGGCGCTTCATGAAGCTAAAGATAGATACCGAGCACTGGTTGAATCATCCAATGAAGGTTACATGCTTGAAGCCGATGGCGAAGTGCTTTATGCCAACAATCGGCTGCACCGTATGGTGGGCTATTCAGACTCTGAACTAAAAGCAGACAGCATTTGGAACATGCTGTTTCCTGCTTGTGCACAAAATGCCCGTGTTTTAGCGCACCTAATACAGCTATTTAAGCACCAGGCCGAAGCCAGTGAGTTTGAAGCGCAACTGCTTACCAAAAGTGGAAAACAGCTCGATATAATTCTTAGTACCTCAAAAATATTCCTCTCAGAAAAAAGCGGGCATGTTATTTCGTTTCGCCCGATTACCCGAAAAATCTATGGCGGGAGTGTTGGGCTAGTGAAAAAAGTCACCGACTATCAACTGCTCACCAGCCGCATTGTTGAGCAAATAGCGCAAAGTAATACTCAAGGCCATGTGGTTGAATCGCTAAACCAAATGCCAGAGCTTATCCGTGAAATGATTGATGCGGGTTCTCGGCCAGATAACCTGCGTCGCGCCATTGGCAGCGCTTATGATGCCGCCATTTACCGATTTATTGATCTCAGTATTGAAGAGCTAGGAGAGCCGCCGGTGCCTTTTTCGTTTATTTCTTTTGGCAGTAACGCCCGTCACGACATGACGCTGTTTTCTGATCAAGATAACGCCATCGTGTTTGAAGCCCCAGAACCAGAGCGACGCAAGTCAACCCAGCGCTATTTTTTGCATCTGGCTGAAAGAGTATGCGGCTTGTTAAATCAGGCGGGGTACAGTTATTGTGAAGGGCTAATCATGGCCACCAATCACCGTTGGTGTTTAACCGTAGAAGAATGGCAAAACAACTTTGAAGGCTGGATCAATAGTGCCACTCCCAGCACAATTTTAGAGCTAAATGTGTTTTTTGATATTCGCTCAACCTATGGCAAAAAAGCCTTGGTTGACCAGATCCAGCAGCACATTAATCAGCTTACCCGCCAGCATCCCTCATTTTTAAGCACTTATGCCAAAAACTGCCTGTCTTACAAGGTTCCGTTAAATAGTTTTAAGCAGATCAAAACCGAAAGGCACGACGGTGAAGCCTCAATCAATCTTAAAGCGTGCCTGCGGCCAATGGAAATTTTTTGTCGCATCTATGCGCTTAAACACGATATCCGTGAATCAAACACCATGGTAAGGCTTAAAAAGTTGGCGGCGGTAAAAGAAATCGACCCGCAAAGTTTTAAAGAAATGGTGTATATTTTTGATCACATTTGGCATCTGCGCTTCATGAACCAAATAGTAGAATACACCGACCTTCGCGAAGTGAACGACGTACTGGCCATTAACAGCTTAACCGAGCTAGAGCAGCAAAATTTAAAAAACGTGCTGATGAAAATATCGCTATTTCATAACAAAATTAACCAAGACTTTTTTGGCAGCTCTGCGGGTAAGCTGTGATAGCGCTGGCTAGTAAACCACAATCAATGCCGTGCTTAACTAATTGACGATATAGCCAAAACCCACAAGGCCCTGCTTCATACAACTACACAAAGATGAGTAGCCAATCCTTTGTGTTTTTTGATAAGTTTGTTGATAGAACGAATAGTGGTGGGGATGATGCCATGGAACACAGGCTCATCTCTCGAATTATCAACACAATAAGCGTGTATCAAGCGAAGTAAAAGAGTACTAATAAGCCACCTATAATAATATCACTGTAAATTATAAAGTTAGTAATGGGTGGCTTGATTAGGCTTGGGCAAGCCCCTCCATCTTATGGTAAGTCGATTATGCTAATGGCTCGGTAAAGCCTGTACCGCTTCGATAAACATTTGCATGGCAGGGTTAATGGCTTTTTCTTTCTTCCACACCAGTTCTGCATTCCAATTTGAAAAGGATTCATTGGGAGCTTGATTGATAACAACTTCGCCACCTGCAAGCGCATCTTCGCAAACAAACTTAGGTAAATGTGCCCAACCTACACCCGCTTTAACTAAACTTAATAATTGAGTTGCGTTATTACATAACATAAAGCGGTGACTGATTACGTCGGCATCACGCATACCTATATCCTGTAAAAAAGAATAACTTAATTGTAGTTTATCGCGTAAATCCCTTGGTTGCGCCGGGTTAGGTAATTCCCAACTGGCTGGCACAACTCTAATCACTTCAAAGCTATAAGCATTGGCGTGGGTAATTTCAGTAGGAACGTTAATCGTTGATAGCATGATGCCAATATCAGCTTTACCCGACAATATCCAACCTCTGATCTGTAAGGTATCACCATTTAACACTTTTAAACTGAGATAGGGGTAGGCTTGTAGCAGAGCTGATATCTGATTGTCTAATGCAGACTCCACTAAGCTAGTATCGATGGCGATCGTGAGCCTTTCTGGGATCCCCTGCAATAAGCTATCAACCTTAGCGTCAAAATGACTGGCCTCAGATAGCATCGATTTAGCAAAGTTATATAACTGCTCACCATGCTCTGTGACTTCTAGTGAACGTGGATGGCGCACAAATAACGTGAGTCCAGTATCAATTTCTAAATTATTAACCTGCTCTCGTAATGTCGAAACATGTTTACCGATATGACGTGCAGCCTGGGCGACACCTCCTTGCTCAACGGTAGCAACAAATGCGTGCAGTTGCTCTAGTGACACAGCCATAGTCAACTCCTTTATTAGAGAGGGTTAATACCTACTCTTAGCCACTTTGAGATTAGCAGTTTTAATCGATAATGAATACATCAAAGAGCAACACACTCTTAATTGTCACTAACCTTATTGGGGCTACTTATGAAAAACTTCAAACTAAATAAAATCGCACTTGTTGCAATTACAGCAATCTCAATGGTTGGCATGGCACAAACAGCCAATGCATGTTCACGCATCATCCTTGATACACCACATGGTATGTCAACGGTTCGTTCACTTGACTGGGGTCAACAGCTGGGTAATACCACTCAAGTTAACCCAGTCGGCATTGAGCGCAGCACTGAAACACCTAGCTATAAGCATGCGATGCAGTGGACCACTAATTATCATGCGGTTGCACAAATGGAATACGATGTTTTTGGCGGAGTGACTTCTGACGCGATAAACTCACAGGGCCTTGCTGCATCATTGCTTTATATGGCTGATAGCGCAGCCTTCATCGAAGACTACCAAGACACAGGTGCGCCAGCGGTTAGTTTCATTGATGTGATTACATACATTACAGAAACTTATGCTACGACTGAACAAGCTGTCACCGCGTTCAATAACAACGAATGGCAAATAGCGTGGAAAGATGGCTTACATGGCACCGAGCATGGTTTGCATATCTCTATTCACGATAAGTCTGGCGATATTGCTTTATTACAGCTAAACAAAGGCGGAAAGATGGTTGTGCATCGCGGTGATGAAAAATCAGATTTGCGTGTTATGGCAAACTCTCCATTACAACAAGATCACCGTGACTATGTTGCTAAGGTTGATTTAGCTGACTTAACGGCTAAAAAAGTGCCTACATCAATTAGCTCGCTAGACCGTAACTTACGTGGCTTATTCCACACGACACACGTAAAATTTGAGGAAGGTAAAACTTGGCCACAAACTCGCGGTAAGCTATTAAGTACCTTCAACGCGGGTAACTTAGTTCCTCAAGATTTGATTGACCCAACTAACGGCGAGACTTACGCATCTTGGACTCAGTTTGTTTATAACCATGAAAACGGTGACTTCTTGTTTACCAATTACGACACTCGCGAGCAGATTGGCTATAACTTTAACGACACTTTGTCTTTCTCTGAAACAATGTGTGCAGATACCGTTAAGCAGGCATCAGAAGGTAAAAGCACGGTTACATTTTCACCTTGTTCTAAGTAGGTTAGGTAGGTTGTAACAACCCACCAATTAGGAAATAGCAAAAGCCCTTGGCCTTATAGCCAGGGGTTTTTTATTGATATATATAGGATAAAAGGGGTCAGAGTCTGGGGATCCCTCAAACTCTGCCCCCTTTTATTACTCACAGAGTAAGACGGTAAACTCGCTAAGGTTGAGACTTATTGCTGACCAGTATCATTTGCTTCAAGCTGAAAATACTGTTCTATCCATAGTGTTTCATCGAGCGTAATTTTTCTGGCGGCTTGGTAGAGTTGCGTGAATGGCTCTTGTTTGTGGCTAAGTTTTGACAAGCCTAAGTAGATATCATTAACCCCAAACGCTGTGGGCAGGGGCTCAACATTGTAAACGCGGCTTTCCCGCATCAGCCACTCAACCATCCTTTCAGGTGCGACAAAGCCATCTAAGCGCTTACGAGAAACAGCCTGCAATAATAGCGTTAATGAGGTCCGTTCTTTAACTAAAAAAACGCCTTGTTGCTCACCTTGGTGAAACAAAGGGTGGGTTTTAGCATTGTTAAGTTTGCCTAACGTTAATCCTGACAAAGACTCAAGCTCCCCATTAAACTCAAAATTACGTTCTGCATTGGCGAACAAGGAAAACCTGAATTGATTAATGGGCTCAGTGGGGTAGTGCAACCAAGCTTGGCGCTCTTTGGTTTTAACTACGGGCCAAATGGCATCAATTTCTCCATGTTCTACTCTTGATTGGGCTCTTGCCCAATTACTCAGCGAAAACTCTACCCGAACTCCACTTTGCTTAGCTGCTTCCTTGATGGTTTCAACAAAGATACCAGTCAAGGAACCATCGGGTTGTTTGATGATGTAGGGCGGTACCACAAAACTAGCTATGGTTAATGTTTCTGAGTTCTGTTCTGCTAAGAGAGTTGTTGAATAACTCAAGACTAGCAACATAAAACCAATGAAAACTGAACTGTATCTCAATATCCTACCTAACTTGTTACGTTTGGGCTCCTAGCAAGTGTAGCCAAATAAAGAGGGGGAGAAGGCAATTTAAGTTAAATAAAGGAATAAAAGGGTCAGAGTCTGAGGAAGCCCCACGAAATTATTCATGCTTTCCAGCCTCGCTTTAAATAGGGCTAGTGCTTAACATTTGTAGTGTATCTAAGGCGTGGCGCCAATGCCCTTTTATTATTTTTCAGCAGTTCATATACTCTCAAGCAGATGACATTACAGGAGTCGCTGGAAAGGCGGTAGGTAACTAAGTTGAAACTATTGATATTATCTTTTTTGTTAATGTTTTCTCGAGCAGCATATTCTGATATTGAGAATCAATTTATAGATTCTCAAATTGGAAGTATATTTTTGCCAGTGAATGAGAAAAACTACTTTTGCGATTATATTGATAACTTAAACTTCTGGTTCATAGATGGTTACCATTACAGCTTTACTTGGTATGACTCTAGTAGGGCTGATTGGTCTGAAGTCTGGCCTTTTTTAAAGAGTCCTCATAAAAGAGTAGAGGGGGATAATGCAGAAGAATTGGAAAAATTGAGAGAAATTTTTTTCAGTTTGGGTAAGCCAATACTTATGGATAGCAGCCCTTCTCATTTGTTTTTTACCTTTGAAGGTGCGGAGAGTTTTTTCGTGTCGAAGTCATTGCAACACATCAACGGAAGTTATTTGGTGATCAATAAGAGAAAGTCAAATGTATACAGCCAAGAACGATGTGAATATATTGATATTGATTCCATTATTGGGCGGATAGTCGAGTTGAAAATTGAGAGGGTTGGAAAAATAAAATAATAACGAACGGCTGGGTCACTTTAACTTGCCTACACTGAATTAAATTGATTGGTTTGGGTAATAAAATGGCTCGAAAACTTCGTGTTTCTTATCCTGATGTGGCGGAGCACACCATTCAGTGAGGCAATAATCGCCAAGTTATTTTTGCCAGTGATGAAGATATGCAAGCCTATGTTGCTTGGTTGAAGCAATAGGCCAAGCAGTATCAAGTGGCTATTCACTCTTGGGTGTAAATGACCAATCATGTTCATTTACTCTGCACACCTTCTACTGTCACTGGTATTTCAAAAATGATGCCATCGCTAGGGCATATGTATGTGTTGCACTTTAATCAATATCTTACATATCGGAGATAAAATTCAATGGCACGTACAGAACAAAGAGTGATAGCCACTAAGAATGGGCATACCGTGTCTTCTACCTTTTATTTCCCTGATATTGAAATGAAAGGTGCCATTCTTATTGTGCCGGCAATGGGCGTTACACAAGCGTTTTATGCGCCATTTGCGGCATGGTTAACCACTCATGGCTATATGGTTGCAACGTTTGATTATTCTGGAACGGGCTTATCTCAAACGGGTCATTTAAGGGATGCAAGAGTCACCATTACTGATTGGGCGGATTTTGATTGCACAGCAATGGTCGAGGCAATGTCGAACAAGGCAAATGGCACACCACTCTATTGGATTGGGCATAGCCTTGGTGGGCAGCTTATTGGCATGATCTCTAATCTCCACCTTGTGACTAAAGCCTTTAGTATTGCCAGCGGAAGTGGTTACTGGCTTGATAATGTGCCTTCGTTAAAATGGCGTGTATGGTGGCTTTGGTTTTTTGTTGTTCCATTAACGACCCGAATTTACGGGTACTTTCCTGGCAAACGATTGCGTAAGGTAGGGGATTTACCCAGCGGAGTCATTAATCAATGGCGTAAATGGTGTCTGAACCCTCATTACATGGTGGGTGCTGAAGGCCAAAAGACACGTGATAAATATCGATTAGTCTCTACACCCATTTATTCTTTCTCTTTTACCGATGATGAATTGATGTCCAAAAAGAACATCGACTCTTTGAATAGTTTTTATCCGGCCTCAACAATACAAGTAAATCGTATTACGCCCGAAGAGATAGGAACACAACGCATTGGGCATTTTGGTTTTTTTAAAGCGAAGTTTGAGCAAAGTTTGTGGGCATCTCATTTGTTGCCAGAACTACACTAGTCTCATTATTGGCTATATCGGGCAAGTGACTCGTTCGCTTTTTCCGCTGGGTTGGCCTTAGTTGTAAGGAATAAACATGAACGCGCTAAGTGGTGGCAGGGCGTCTGCCATTTATCTAGAGAATGATGTGGTTTATCGGCCTCTCAATGTATGGAGTTCTACTATTCATAAGTTGTTGGCCCATTTAGAGCATGTTGGTGTCACTGAGGCTCCAACATTCATTGGTATTGATGGCCCCAACGAGAAGCTGAGCTTGGTTAAAGGTAAAACATATAACTACCCTTTAACGGGGGCCATTGCCTCTTTAGAGGCTGTAGTGTCTGCCGCTAAACTGCTACGAAAAATTCATGACGCATCGGCCTCATTTCTCATCCACCATGACCCCGCTGAGCTTGTTTGGATGCTTCAAGCCAAACAACCTTATGAGGTGATTTGTCATGGTGACTTTGCCCCATACAATGTGGCGCTATCGGGTAATAAGGTGGTAGGGGTATTTGATTTTGATACCGCTCATCCCGCACCACGGATATGGGATTTAGCCTACTCGACGTATTGTTGGTCACCTTTCAAAACACAAGAAAACGACAAACTGGGTAGCATTGAAGAACAAATAATGAGGGCCAAACTGTTTTGTGACAGCTATGGCGCGTCTCTCGCACAGCGGGAGCAACTTCCTGAAGCGATGATGCAGCGTTTGAATGCCTTGGTTGATTTTATGCGCCAAGAAGCGAACAAAGGTAATCAACAATTTATTGCGAATATTGAACAGCTGCATCATGTGGCGTATTTAAATGATATTGAGTATATCAATAGTCACCAGCAGCAACTGCGGCGAGCACTGTGCAACTTATGAGGCCTTAATCTCCCTTTGAGGGGATCTCTTTCACACCTTTACAGGGCGGGTTTAAGCAACTGTTTTGTGGCTAATAAGTGCTAGCCTTCGCCATTTAAATACCAATAAAGCCAGCAAAAATACGCCAATGCATACCAGCGCACTGCTACCAATAAACACGAGAATAAGGCTACAAAAAAGGGCTGAGAATAACGCAGCAATGCGGGCGCGGCCCTTCAGTAGTTTTACCCCAGCAAGGGCGGCGGCGAGGTATATCACCACAAACAGGCCGTTGGCATACTCTAATAAATAAGCGAATGAAAAATCCCAGTAATCGCGCGCTAGCAATACCATGGCGATAGCGCTTATTACGATACAGGTGGCGACAATAGGCGAGCCATTGTTGCTCTGTTTTCTTAAAATGTGGTTTGGCCCTTTGGCCTCGGCGGTACTGTAGAGCATATTAGCAAAGCTTATTAGATATAAATTTACCGCACAAAAACAGCCTGCAAACCCAACCGCGGCCACCAAGCTGGCCGCCCAGGTGCCACTGGATAAGGCGGCTATATGGGTAATAGACAATAAGTTTTGTTGCTCATCGCCGTAGGCGTTCATCACCACGACCGCGTAACTCACCAGCACATAAACCAGCGCGGCGCAGCCCACGCCAAGTAGCACCGATTTAGCAAAATCACGCTCTGGATCTTTAAACTGTTTGGCCACATGGCAAATCGCCTCTATGCCCACAAAACACCAAAACATGATTGCCATTGATTGGCCAATAGCACTCAATGAAAAGTGGGTGCTTTGCAGCTGCTCCACAGGAAAAGGGGTGGTGCTTATTACTTTAAAACACACCCATAAAATGGTGCTTATTAGCGCTAGGCTCAGTATGGCTTGCACGCTGGCTGAGGTTTCGATGCGGGCTAGGTTCATTACAAATACTAAAGCTAGCATGGCCAATTCGATATACAGCAGGGGGAGGCCAAGCCCACCAAAAATTTGGGCGAAGTAGCTAGCGCCAGCAATAAATACCACTGGTGGGCCAATTGGGGCAATAGACAAATACACCCAGCCAATGGCTTTTGCGGCGTCTTCGCCAAAGGCTTGTTGTACATAATGGGCGGTGCCACTTTCGTGCGGGTAGCGTTTGCCCAGTGCGCCAAAGGTAAACACCACGGGTAGCATGGCAATAATCATTAGCAGCCAAGCTAATAGGGAATACACGCCAGAGGCACTTGCGGCGAGGGCTGGGATAATCAGTACGCTAGAACCTAATAATGCCGATACCAGCAAACTTGCGCCCTGAATGACAGATAAACGTCCTTGTGCCACTTTTACACCCTTGGATCTGCATGCGAACTTAAGGCGCCTAATTTAACAAAGTTTTTCATTAATAACGATGCTTAAGTACACGCTTTTAACGCCATGATGGCGGGGCTATTTGATGAATGCTTGCTTCGGCACGGCGAGTTTATTTGATAAACTCTAGGCTGACTTATGGCTTTAATGCCACCTCGTCTTTTAAGGAAGCTTTGTGATTTCTAAATTGCCCCGTTGGGTAGAATATGGAACGTTTTTGCTGGCGTTGATTGCTGGCTTTGTTAACGCGGTGGGTTTGTTAGGCTTTAAGCACCAATCTGTCTCTCATTTATCGGGTACGGCCACCTTGCTGGGTACTGGCGCTATAAGTTCCAGCTTGAGCGATGTATTTCACTTGTTTGGCGTGCTGCTGAGTTTTTTAATTGGCGCCATCATATCAGGCTATTCATTACGCGGCGGGGCGCTAAAGTTAGGGCGTAACTACAGCGGTATATTGTGTTTAGAAGCCGCTTTTCTATGTGGTGCAAGCTACTTGTTAAGCCATGATTCTTTTTATGGGATCTATTTAGCGTCGGCGGCGTGTGGGCTGCAAAACGCGCTGGCCACCACCTATAGCGGTGCGGTTGTGCGAACCACCCATGTTACCGGTATATTTACCGACTTGGGCATTATGCTGGGATCTGCGCTGAGGGGCGATCCCTTTGATAAAAGGCGCGCCTTATTATTTGTGCTGATTGTGCTGGGCTTTATCGCAGGCGGCACCTTGGGGGCTTATGGATATGCCCACTTGGCATTTTTGTCTTTGTTTATTCCGGCTGGCGTGTGTTTGTCGTTGGCGCTGCTCTACTCAATCTATAGTGCCAAGGTTAGCCATTAAACCGCTGGCTAACAGTGCTGCTTTAAATGGGCAATAAAAGCACTGATTTTTTTAGTGAGATATTGGCGATGTGGGTAAATCACATAAACCCCAACATCGCCACTGCTGTAATCGTCTAGCAAGCTAACTAAGCTTCCCTTGGCGAGCTGCTGCTGTACTGCAAACTCTGGCGATAAACACACCCCTAGGCCCTGCTCTGCGGCAGCGGCGGCAGCCAAAGCACTATTTACGCTTAGTATGGCGTTCACCTTAATGCTGTGCTCTTTGCCTTGATGGCTGAACTGCCATTTGTTCCCGCCACGACGGTTACTATCTACAATACAGGGCCGCTTAGCTAACTGCTCTAGGGATGAGATAGGCTGGTGACTAAGATACTGAGGGCTAGCTACTAGTACTTGCTTAAAGCGAGTAACCTGCCTAGCAATCAGGTTGGAGTCTTCTAGTTGGCCGATGCGAATAGCAAGATCAAAGCCATCTTCAACAATATCTACGTAACGGTCGTTTAGTACCAGCTCTACCTTTAGCTGGGGGTGAGCTTGCATAAAGCTTGGCAATACACTCATTAAATTGAGCTCGGCAAAGGTTTGCGGGGCACTAATCCGTAAACGTCCCGACAATTGGTCATTTTGCTGCTGACTCAATTGGTTTAAGTCATCCACTTGTTCAAGAATAATCCGAGCTCGTTGATAGGCCTCTTTGCCTGATTCGGTGACCGATAAGGCGCGGGTGGTGCGGCTAATTAAGCGGCTGTTGAGTTGCGCTTCTAGCTGATTAACTTGCCGGCTTACGATGGCCTTAGTTTTTCCTAAATGTTTAGCCGCTAACGTAAAACTGCCGTGTTCGACTACCGCAACAAAACTTGTGTAGAGTGCCAGCTGATTCATGCTTATGTCCTATTGTTTACTTTTGGTAAACAATATGTCGATAGTTTTGGGTATTGTTTACACATTAATTCGAGACGATACTTTTTGCAAGCCAGCAAACTTGTTAGGCGCTAATCATTTTCAAGGAGAGTCATCATGAATCAGCAATCCCAATACGCCGCCACCTTATTACGACTTAGTCTGGCACTCATGTTTTTAGCCCACGCGTGGTTAAAGTTAGTGGTGTTTACCCCAGCAGGCACCGCTCAGTTTTTTAGCTCACTGGGTTTGCCCGGCGCTTTAGCTTACCTAACCATTGCAGCGGAATTACTCGGCGGCATAGCACTGCTAGTGGGCTTTAAAACTCGCTTAGTTGCAGCAGGCCTGATACCTGTGCTGTTGGGAGCCTTGTTCATGGTGCATGCTGGTAATGGTTGGTCTTTTTCAAACCAAGGCGGTGGTTGGGAGTACCCACTCTTTTTAGTGATGGCCTCGTTGGTACAAATTTTGTTGGGTGATGGCGCGTTTGCCTTTAAACCTAAAGCGATCTTTACCAAGGCGGTTGCCGCTTAATTGTTGATAATTCACCAGCCCTAATCTGAGCCTAGGAGTCATGATGTTAGTGAATGGTATTTGGCAAGCCGCCTGGAACCCTTATCAAAAAACCGGAGAGAACGGCGACTTTATTCGTCAAACTTCAAGCTTTCGCCATTGGGTAACGGTAGATGGAAGTGCTGGTCGCACTGGTAGTGCGGGCTTTAAAGCTGAGGCGGGGCGTTACCATCTTTATGTGGCGCTTATCTGCCCTTGGGCCAGCCGAGCACTGCTGGTGCGTAAGCTGAAAAAGCTGGAAAAGGTCATTAGCATTAGCATTGTGGACCCACGTTTAACGGATCAAGGCTGGCGCTTTGTGACTAAAGAACAGGGCGGTTTGGCTGGGGCCACTGAAGATCACCTCCATCATAGCCAGTTTATTCACCAGCTATATACCAAGGCCGACCCAGCTGTATCGGGCAGAGCGACCGTGCCGGTGCTGTGGGATAAACACACCAATACTATTGTGAATAATGAATCAGCCGACATCATTGAAATGCTTAACAGTGCCTTTGACCAATGGGGGGATGCCAGTGTTAACTTGCGCCCAGCCAGCTTAATTGAGCCATTAAACCAGCTTAACCCGTGGTTATACGAGCAGGTCAATAATGCGGTTTATCAGGCTGGTTTTGCCCAAAGCCAAGCGGCCTATGAGGAAGCGGTAACTAAGCTATTTTCTGCCTTAGAAGAATTAGAACAACGCTTTGCCGATGGTAGGGCTTATCTGCTGGGCGATAGCTTAAGCGAAGCAGATATTAGGTTGTTTGTTACTTTAGTGCGCTTTGATGCGGCCTATGTAGGCGCGTTCAAATGTAACCTAAAACAGATTGCAGACTTACCATTTCTTAACCGCTACTTACGGCGTATTTATCAGCTAGAAGGGGTTGCCGATACCGTGAGTATTGAGCACATTAAACAAGGCTATTATTCAGTAAAAGCGCTTAACCCAAATGGAGTGGTGCCAGTAGGCCCTGAACTGGCGTTTTTAAAGCCAAGTAAGGAGGCGTTATGAGCCAGCTTGCACCGGTTCTATTTTTGTCTCATGGCTCACCGATGCGGGTATTAGAGCAAAGCCCAGCGAAGCAGTTTTTGCAAGATTTACCCGCGCAACTAAGCCCGCCAAAAGCCATAGTGATTGTGTCACCACACTGGGAAACCGAAGGCGTGGCCTTCACCCAGCAAGAGCGACTCGACACCATTTATGATTTTTGGGGCTTTCCTGCAGCGTTGCAGCAAATCACTTACCCTGCGGCTAGCCCAAGTTGGTTACATCAGTTGCTTAAGCAAACCTTGCCGCAGGCTGAGCCATTAAATCGGGGCTTAGACCACGGTGCGTGGTCGGTCTTACATTTGATGTACCCTCAGTTAGAAGTGCCTGTAGTGGGCTTAAGTTTACCCACCAATGCCAGCTTGGCGGAGCTATTGGCGCTGGGCGAACAACTGAAAGTGTTGCGCCAACAAGGCATCATGCTCATCACCACCGGTATGGCTACTCATAATTTGGCCGAGCTGGCATATAATGGCGAGCCAGAAGCGTGGGCTAGCGAGTTTATAGAATGGCTGCAATACATGGTGCAGCAGCATAATTTAACGGCCTTATTACGCTATCGCGAATTTGCCCCCGGCGCGCAGCGCTCGCATCCACGCGACGAACACCTGAGGCCACTGTTTGTTGCTCTGGGTGCCAGTGGCGCGCAGCCAGCAACGCTTATTCATGACTCGTGGGAGTTGAAAAACGGCAATAACTCGAGTTGGGCGTGGGGAATGCCAAATGAATAACCGCCGCATGGTTTTCGGCGGTGAGCGTTAAGTTTAATGTGACGGTTTGTGGCACAATCATTTTATCTCAGCTTATTGAACGTAAGCTTGTTTGACAGATTATTCTGAGGGCCGACGATGAACATCAATATTCAGTATTTTAAGCATCCCTACGCTGAATTTGTGCTGGGCTCTTATGCTGGTCAGCTGTGCTTGTGTGATTTTCGCTACCGGACAAAGCGCGAATCTGTCGATAAGCGAATTAAAGTGGGCCTTAAGGCTGAATTTGTTGAGCAAAAAGACGATGTCTTAGAGCAAGCCAAGCAGCAGTTAGAAGAGTATTTTTTGGGGGAACGGCGCGAGTTTGACCTTCCATTGTTAATGGTGGGTAGTGATTTTCAGCAATCAATATGGCAAGCACTGCAGGGCGTTAGCTATGGTGAAACGGCCAGCTACCTCGACTTAGCCGTGATGATAGGCAATAAAAACGCGGTGAGGGCAGTAGGCACTGCCAATGGCGCTAACGCGTTGGCTATTATCATCCCCTGCCATCGTATTATTGGTAGCCAAGGTGAGCTAGTGGGTTATGGGGGTGGGTTGCCCTTGAAAAAGCGCCTGTTAACGTTAGAACAAAACCTGTTTTAATGGCCGCCAGCTCAGGATTGAAAATAGGCATTAAAAAACGCGACTTTTTGGGTCGCGTTTTTTGTATCTAAGCCTTAAATTGCCATGTGTCACTCGTCGCTTAAGCCAACTTAAAGCCCGATAGCGCGTTTAGCTGTTGCTGAGATTGCTGTTGTAAAGATTCACTCACTTGCTGAGTTTGCAAGGCATCACTGCTAGCGAGTTCACTAAGCGCTACAATTTTTTCTACATTATTCGCCACTTGCACAGCAACTTTATGTTTATCTTGGGCATTGTTGGCAATCGCTTCACTGCGCTCTTGCACCGCACTTAATAATTGGGCCACTTGTTCAAGTTGTTGAGAGCTTTGCTTGGCTTCGTCAATACAGCTGCCTACCATGCTTTCGCCTTGTACCATCATGTCCATGGCCTGCTGAGCGCGGCCTTGCAATTGTTCTATCATGCTGAGAATTTCTAAGGTAGCTTCGCGGCTACGAGTGGCTAAGCCGCGCACTTCATCGGCCACTACTGCAAAGCCACGGCCTTGCTCGCCAGCCCGTGCTGCTTCAATGGCAGCGTTTAACGCAAGTAGGTTAGTTTGCTCGGCAATGCCTTGGATAACATCAACAATACGGTTGATATCATCACTTTGTTGTTTCAGTTCGCTTACCTGTTGGCTGGCTTGAGTGACGGTGGTTTGTAGCTGGCTGGTGGTGCTTAAAGTAGATTGTGCCGCTTGATGGCTTTGCCCCGTTAGCTGATTGACTTGGCCTATGTCGTCTCGACTTTGTTGGGCTTGCTCTGCGACTTCACTTACGCCCACTTCCATTTGGCTAACTGCCACCGCGACGTGATGGCTTTGGTCTTGTTGTTCTTGAATGATTTTGTGGGAATGCTCGCTGGTGCTTAGGCCTGTTTCTGCGCTCGCCGCTAGTTGTTTAGCATTGTCACTCATTTGGCTTACTACTTGGTTCATTTGCACACTTAAGTGATTTAACTGCGTCGCTATTTGGCCAAATTCATCGTGAGATTGGCTGTTATCTTTAGCACTGAAATCACCATCGACCATGCGTTTAATTTGGCTAAGGGTTTGGCCAAGGGGAATGCGAATTTGTCGGCTTACGTTCCACGCCACTAATACGGTGACCAATACTGAAACTAACAACACCACCACGGTTTGAATCATCGCGCTACTGGCGCTGTCTTGTGCTTGTTGGTGAGCCGCCGCAATAATGGCGCTAAGCTGACTTGAGATACTGTCTAGTTGCTCTAAGGCTTGATCAGTTTGTTGATTGAGCTGCACCAGCTGTTGGTTTTGGCGAGTGATCACTGCTTGTTGATTTTTCAGGTTATCAAACAAACCGTTATTGGCAAAGGCTTGAGTGAGCAGTGCAAAATAACTGGCCAGTTCTTCGGCACTGTCGGGGTCTAGCTTAATGAGTTGCTGGTTTTTTTCTTGTAGCGATTTGTAATAGCTGTTGATGACACTGAATTGTGAAGCGAATTGCGCTTCGTTTTGTGCGTAAAATAGTTTTTCTAAAGATGCTGAAAAAGCGCCCACATCTGCCTGCATGCCGGTAACCACCCACTCTGCGTTTTCTTCAACCATTTCTACCAAAAACTCGGTATCGTCTTGGAAGCCCGCCCACTGTTTGGTGAAGTTTTGACGCTGGCTTGCCAATATTGCTTGCGCCTGCAGCGCCTGGGTACTGAGCGATAGCTGAGCTTGGCTAGTGGTATTAATCGCGCTGACTTGCTGGTCTAGCGTGGTGAGCCCGTTGATGATTTCAGGAAAGGGGCTCGCCAGTTGCGATAGCGAATTGATGCGTTGGCTATAGCTAGAAAATAGGCTGGCTACCTCTTGTTCTAGCGCTTGAGACTGCTGATCATTTTGGCTACTACTGTGTAACCCTACTTTACGGGCTGAGTTTAATAATAAGCCTGACAGCTGATTAACTTGTTCGGCCATGGGGGCAAGCCTGCTCACCGTTTGATCTAACTGGCTTTCCAGTTGTCGCATATTTAGCTGGCCAATTAAGGCTACTACTAGTAGCAACGCAAGCAGCACCGCAAAGCCTAGCCGCGTTCTGCTTACAACTTGAAGTTTCATTTTACTTTTCCCTGTTGTTGGTTTGCTTTCCCTAGACATTTGGTTTTTATATGGCGCAGCTTCTTAGCTGTGCTTGCTTTTTAAGCTATTGATTTATATCTAAAGTTAACCGCTTTGTTATTTATATAATTATCACAAATAGTGGGTGTTTGGCCAGATATAAAATGGTAAATCTAATTAAATGTAGTGGATAAGTTTACACTTTTTGTTTGTTATGGTGTGTAAATCTTGTCGCTATGCTTTGCATTAAGACCGGTATTTTTGGCGACTGAGTTGTAAACCAGCTTGTTGCGAAGCTCTAACCTTGCCGTATCTGGTACTTCTGCTGTTGGCTACTATAGTTAACCACAAAGCACTTAATAGAAATGTGTTTAATTAGAATACCTTAATAGCGATATCTTCAGGGTTAAGGAACAATGATGAAGAGATTACAGATTGCTCTACTGGGTTTAGTACTGCCTTGTTATGCCTTTGCTAACACTTGTTCAAGTGAGGGTTTTGAACAAGCCACCAAGGCGAATGCGCAAATGTTGACTGATATGCAGCTATTGTCTGGTCAATATGTTGCGGTGTGCTCTTGGAATTACACCATGTCTAATGCTGAAATATGTCGCTTGTTTACCGACAAGTTGAGCCAGCTTGATGACCTGAATGATCAACCATTACAGAGCGTATTAGCTTCAGCCGAGAAGGCTGCTGATCGCTGGTACAGTGTACATGAGCAATGCGCCAGCGACGGCAACAGAAAAAATTCGAGTGCGGCATTTTCTGCCTATGAAAATAGTTTTAGTCATTACGAACAGTTCGCTAAGGAAGTGGAAACGACCTACAACCTGACATGCCGCACTCAGATTGTAGATAGCATCGACAAATACTGTCAGTAGCCTGTATCGCTTAGTGGGCGTGGTTAGCGTGTATTTGATTTCCGTTGGCGTCGTATACACCTGATGCGCCATGTTCAATAAAGCCTTGGCGGATCATTTTGGCGAGAAAGGGGTCACTCTCACTGTCGCCAACATCGGCGTAATCAATTGACGGGTATTTCATCCACTTGGCGAGTTGCTGCTCTATTTCGTGACTACCTTGGTTAATACTCTCGAGCTTCATCTCAAGGCTTTTATAACCTTGTTTGGTGAGTAGGCGTTGCGGTAATTGATACTCTGGCAGCCATTCTAGTTCTATGTAAGTGTCACCCATTTTGCCTTGGTAATACTCGATGGTTTGGCCATCTTGTTGGCGTGAATCGACCTTGTTTAGCGCCGCCAACCACTTGACGGGTACCAACTGTTCAATACTTTGCCAAGAGCGATTGATATTTAGGCTGCTTAAGTCACTGGCAGGGTAATAAACGGTGCGTTGGTCAGCGGTAAAAAACCGATAAAAATGATGACGCCCGTTATTGCGCTTTTGCCACATTTCTGCGGTGTTTTTCTGTGGGTAAACCGTCATTACGTGGTCTGCCGCTCGAGTAAAAGTAAAGCGGCTAGTGCTACGCTCGAAACCTTGTTTGGCGGTTCTTGAGTATTCTGCTGAAACCTGAGGTAGGGCAAATACACT
Organism: Agarivorans sp. MS3-6; assembly: GCF_054112545.1. Taxonomy (NCBI): domain Bacteria; kingdom Pseudomonadati; phylum Pseudomonadota; class Gammaproteobacteria; order Alteromonadales; family Alteromonadaceae; genus Agarivorans; species Agarivorans sp. MS3-6. Next base: position 3,669,929 of record NZ_CM134202.1, read on the forward strand.
ACTGCTAATAAAAGCCAACAATACACTGAGTAACCCGTTTTTTAGAAACATTTTAGATCCTTAAAAGGGGGCAACGCCCCCTTGTTTTGCACATTACTTAAATCATGCTATTGCGCTGCATTGGCGCGCTCTAGCAAGTTGCCTGCGTAGTTCATGATGTGGAATATTTCGTTTTGCTCTAGGGTGCTACGAACTAAACTAGATGCGGGGCCTTTGGCGTAAACCGGAACATCTTCACCGGCATGGGTTTCACTGCCAGTAGGCACAATGGCTTGCTGTTGAAAATCGACACCTTGTACTGCTACTTCAGTGAGGTCTACACGTTCACCATCTGCAAAGCTGGCGCTTGCACCAGGGCCATTGGTGTAACCAAGTGTGGTATAGGGTTTATCGTCTGCTGCGGTTTGTAGGCTACCATCTTGGTTTTCTACTAAACCCAAAATCGGATTACCACGGCGGGGGTAGCCAGCAATGGTAAATACGTGAGAGTGGTCAGCGGTAACAATGATAAGGGTATCGTCATCACTTGTAAGCTTATCAGCCATGGCAACGGCGTCTGAAAAGGCCAGTGTATCTTTTAGTGCTCGGTGAGCATTGCCGCCGTGGTGGGCGTGGTCGATACGGCCTGCTTCAACCATTAAGAAAAAGCCGTCTTCGTTGTCTTGCATCACTTCAATGGCTTTTTCGGTCATTTCGGCTAACGAAGGCTCGCTGTCTGCACCATATTTAACCCGATCTGCTTCGTAATCCATATGTGAGCTGTTAAATAAACCCAGTAGTTTAGAGGTGTTACTTGGATCTACAGCAACAAACTCATCGCGGTTGGTCACGTAACTGCCTGTTGGGTTTGTGGTTTGCCACACTTGTGTTAAGTCTTGATCGGCGCGACGCCCACCTGTTTCAGGCAAGGTGAAGTTACGTTGTCCGCCCCCTAACACTACATCTAATCCGCCACCAATATCGTAATTTATCATTTGCTGGGCAATGTCTAGGCAACCAGCGGCTGTTTCAGTGTCATTCTCCCAGCCTCGCTCCGGTACTCTTGAATATGTGGCGGCGGGGGTTGCGTGGGTAATACGCGCGGTAGAGATTACCCCAGCTTTCATGCCGGCCATTTTAGCTAGGTCTAGTGCGGTGGTAAGCTCTTTGCCTTTTGAGCTGTCGCAATCACTGCGGTTAGCCGTTTCAGCAATGTTAATGCCGCCCGCGAAGGACTTCACACCAGTCATCATTGCGGTCATAGTACCGGCAGAATCTGGCGTTTGGGCATCAGTGTTATAGGTTTTAGCAAGGCCTGTAAAGGGGAAGTGCTCAAAGCTAAGCTTGTGCTCTTCGCCGCCATTGGGGTTAGTTATTTGGCCTTCTAAAATGCGCGCGGCTGTTACGGTAGACATGCCCATGCCGTCACCCACAAACAAAATTACATTTTTGGCTTTACCTTTGCCTGTGCTTAGCGCTGTGGCAGCGGTGTCTTTTTGCCAAGCGCTGTTGGCTGAGGCGACAGAATCTACACCCGCATTGTACCAGCTGTTAATAGCGGCAGGGTTGCCACTTTGATTGACGGGTGCTGTCCACTCGCCACGTTTTGTCGTAGCCACTTGCTTGTCATCATCATTGCTGCAAGCACTTAATGTTAAGGCTGCGCTTACCGCCATTGATAAGGCTAAATAATTAAGTTTCATGGTTTTACTCCTTACCAACGTATGCATTGCCACCCAAGCTGGCTGCTTGGTTAATGGCGTGGAAAATAACACTTTGTTCAATCGCACCTTGAATCAGGTAAGACTGCGGGCCCATGGCAAATACTGCGACATCTTCCCCGGCGTGGGTTTCGCTACTCGTGGGCACGAGGGCTTGTTGTTGATAATCAATAGCGCTGGTGTTTAGCGCGCTTAAGTCGCCACGAACGCCAGCATCAAAGCTTGCGCCAACACCAGGGCCGTTGGCGTAACCTAGGGTGGTATATGGCTTATCATCGTTAGCAAGGCTGGGTTCATCTGACCCTACGCCAACCACTAAGCCAAGAATGGGATTGCCCCGTTTAGGGTAGCCAGCCATAGTAAATACATGAGAGTGGTCGGCGGTGACGATGATTAAGGTATCATCTAACTCACCAGCCTCGGTGAGTGTTTCAATCGCACTGGTTACTGCGTTTGAGTACTCGATAGTATCTTGCAGAGAACGGGCTGCATTGCCGCCGTGGTGAGCGTGGTCAATACGACCTGATTCAACCACCAAGAAGAAGCCTTGCTGATCTTGTTGGCTGTTGGCATTGAGTAATACTTCAATGGCTTTTTCGGTCATGGCACTCAACGAAGGTTCATCGGCGTCGTCACGATCTGCTTCATATTCCATGTGTGAGCTGTTAAATAAGCCCAGCACTTTGCTCGTTGTATGGGTATCAATGGCGTTGAAACCTTCACTGTTCCAAACATATTGCCCCTTACTGTTAAAGCTTTGCCAGTCTTCGATAAGGTTGTTGCCATCGGTGCGACGCCCATTGCTGCCTTCTGGGCCTTCTACGCTATCGGGGATGAAGTTGCGACGACCCCCACCCATTATCACGTTAATGTCGGCCGCTTGATGGATCAGTTGGTAAGCAATATCTGAGACTTTTCCTTCACATTCTTCGGGGACTGACGCTTCCCAGTTACGGTCTGAAATATGGGCGTAAGTTGCCGCTGGCGTGGCGTGAGTAATGCGTGCGGTAGAGACAACCCCGGTTGCTTTGTTTTGCAAAGTGGCGAGCTCTAATGCGGTAAGTAGGCGTTCGTTGCTGACTTCACAATCACCGCGGTTGATATTGTCTGATACTCCAATCATGCCCGCTTTCGTTTTAGCGCCACTCATCATCGCTGTCATGGTGCCGGCAGAATCAGGTGTTTGCTGATCGGTATTGTAGGTTTTAGCTAGGGCGGTGTGTGGGAAGGTTTCAAAGCTAAGGTAGTTTTCTTCCCCCCCCTGATTGTCAACCTTACTTTGTCCTTCAAGAATTCGCGCCGCTGTTTGAGTTGAAATACCCATACCGTCACCCACAAAGACAATTACGTTTTTGGCTGTGGTGCTTGCGGTAGAGGTGGTCGCTCTGTCACTTACTACGGTCGCAGCTTGGCTGTACCAAGCGCTATTTGTTTGATATTCGGGAAGAGCGGCAGCATGAGAAGCGCTGGCAAGAATTACGCTGATAGCAGCGGCACTTGCAGTGACCATCCTTTTCATTTGTTTTTCCTTTAGAGTCATATTTAAGAGTATCGTTGTGCGATAGCCCGTGAATACTGACGCCTAAATATGACGAAAATATAACAATTAAATGAAACAATTAGTGCAGCTAAGGCTACTAATTTGTGCGGGCTTATCAGCGAACAATTAGAGATGGACTCGGTGGGTTTAACGGCAACAAACGTGACTAGCTGACACCTTGGTTTCGATTTTCTTTACATTCTGCGGGAGTATTGGCGGGAAGACCTTTTGTGGTGATGGCAGTAAAGGTTGATTTAATTGAGTGTTTTGTAGTTAACTGAAGGCCATTAGTTAACTGCGCTGCTATCAGAGGCATAGAATCGCCAGCTAAAGTCATTGAAAATCAAATATAAGAAAGCCATTTTTGTTAAAGATAGCAGTGGTGTTTTTTTCTTACACTAATGTAACGGCAAAGCATGCGGCTGCGCAGTTTAAACCTTTTCCGATGCCTCCAGTCACTTATGGTGCGAACAGTTATGGGCAGCAAAATGTGCAGCAGGCATTACCTGTAAAAGCGCGATGAATGGTGACTAAACAAGCACCTTGCAGTATTTGGTCACGTTCGCCAATCAACATGGCATGCTGTGGGTGGGTTTAGATACCGCTAGCGGTTATGGCGAACATGAGCGCTATCGCTTGGGGTGCCAGTTGGGCGTTGTTGCGCAATCGGATGATGGTGAAGTTCACACCCGTGACTTGGCAACGGCTCATTATCTTGGGGCTAGAGTGACAATGGTAGTTACTCACTCCTTATAAATATTGGGCGTAAGTCATTATGGAGGGAAGATAAAAGCATGGAATGGAAGCCGAAGATCTGGATAGTTATTGTATTGGGTACTGTTACCCAACCTTTGGTATTTCTTTACCTGAATAAGGGAAAGCTGTTTTTCTTATATGCGGCGTTAACAGCGTTTACTGGTGTTACCGATTGGTATTATGGCTCACATTGGGGACTGTCATTTGTCCTTATCTGTCCGGCTCATGGTTGTTGGATAGCTAAGTATTCTAAACGTGTATTAGTCCGCTCTTGGTATTCTCGATGGTGGGGATTAGTGGCGGTTAATATGCTGGTGTTGTCTTCAATTACCTTGTGCCGAGCATTTGTTATTGAGCCTTTTACTATCCCGTCGGCGTCGATGAGCCCTAGCTTGACGGTTGGAGACTTTATTGTTGTAAAAAAAGCAGGATATGGAACCTATGGCGCTTTTGGCTTAAGCTTCTTAAACGGCGATATTGATGACTCAGCGCTGATGCGAAGAGGTAATATCTACGTCTTTTATCCACCAAATATACAGAACCCTTTTGTATTCAGGTTGATGGGGCTTCCTGGTGACACTGTTTCTATTAATGGCAGTGATATTATAATTAATGGCACTCCTTTAGAAACCACGCTGATTGCTAGCTCTTTTGAATCAAGAGTGTATGAGGAAACTCAAGGAAATTATTCATATTCTATTAAACGAAATTTGGGTAACCGTCTTCCGGTAGAACGGGAATTTACAGTGCCCGACAAAAGCTACTTTTTTGTGGGTGATAACCGCGATAATGCCTACGATAGTCGATTTTTTGGTGTGGTAACGAGTGATAGAATCATTGGTGAGGTTGCTTATGTTATGAAACCAACTAAGCCCTTGTGAAATCTCCCCTATTTGAAGAGATATAATATGCAAACCGTTGGAGAATTAGTCTTTTTTTGTGGAAAAATGGGCGCGGGTAAGTCGACCTATGCGAAGCAGTTGGCTGATCAACATCGGGCGGTGTTAATCAGTGAAGATGAATGGTTGGCAGTGCTTTATCCGCAGCAGATAGCCAGTTTTGAAGACTATTTACGATACTCGGCCTTACTCAAAAAACTGATTAAACCGCATGTTCAACACATATTACGTAGTGGCGCTGATGTGGTGATGGATTATCCCGCTAATACTCGAAAACAGCGCGCTTGGTTTAAGCAGTTATTGTCTGAAGTGAAGGCTTCTCATCAATTAATTTATTTGAAGGCCGACGATGATTTGTGTTTAAGCCGTATTGCGCAACGCGCCATTGAGCAGCCACAGCGCGCAGCATTCGATAAGCCTGAAGTATTTCATCATGTTACTCAGTACTTTGAAGTACCCAACTCAGATGAAGGCTTATGTGTAGAGACAAAGTCTACTTAACCCGTTTAATACAGCACTCTTACACGTAAGCCCAGCACCCAAGTGCTGCTGACAGCTTGGTTCAGGGCGGGGTTTTTGATGTATTGGATATCTGGGGTTAAGGCAATATAGGGATTAAGCGTGTAGTGATAATAAAGTTCGCTGGTCATTTGTTTTGATAAACCTGACCCAAATAACTCATCGTTTGGTTCTGCCCAGTTCACCGCAAACCCAAGGCTATTTTTTTCTCCGGCCAAGCCAAAATGACCTAAGCCCAGGGTGATAGATTTGGATACCAGACTGGCATCGCCTTTAGAGTAGCCGCCTCGTAAAAATGGCATAAAGCCTTTATCAAGCATATAGCTGGCGGAAAAGTTAAGGCCTTTGCTGTTATTTACGCTGTGGCGAGTACCGCCGTCTAAATGCCAAGCGGTAACATGCACGTTATCTAAGTAGATGCGTTGCTGCGAGCTTGTCCAACCTAGCTCTAGGCTAGTGAAATACTGATGTTTGTTGACGAAGTTTTCAAAGCCTTTGAAGGGTTTTCCTGAGTCTGCATTGGCGTCGGTAATGCCTACGATACTATAAAACTGCGAGCTGAAAAGGTGACCAAGGGCTAGGCCTAGGGTACCGTCATCAGGTAAACCGATAGCTGCTCCACCAGTACTGAAAGCTAAGTTGGTGAAACCTGTCCAAGGGCTTGCAAGAGCATAGGTATCAAGGTAATCGGTGGTGTCTAAAAAACCAACTATCAGTGAAGTGTTACCGTCATTAAATTTTTGTTTCCAAAACAAGTTTGTTAAACGCAAACCTTGGTCGCTATAAGCTGGGCCTATCATGCCTGCCATGCCTATATTGCCTAAACCCATGTCTTTGGGAGCGGTATTGGTATATTTGTGGCGATGCTCAATCTTCCAAACAAGGCTTCCTTGATTGATGGCTCCTCGCTGGTAGGCATCCCATGAGCCATAAAAACGCGCAACGCCCGATGCTGCAGTGCTGTCTGTACTGGGGAAAGTATCGCTAGCCTTAATGCCTAATGCTTGATAATCCACTGCCATAGTGATGCCATGATTGTCTTGCAGTTGCTGGCGAGCTTCTGTAATACCCGTGTGTAAGTCATCGCTTAAGGTATTGTCTACGCTGCTGGGGCTACCAAAGTTACTGCTGGCCACGCTGGATAGGCTAAATGCTGAAAGCAGTATAAGTGACCCATAAGATAAGCAAATATTGTGGCGATTCATATGACTTCCTTGTCGCTGAGTATTACTGGGAGCTATGGGGATAAATTGATTCATTTTAGGTGCCAACTGTGCACCTATTCGTAATAGTTTTCGATAAGCTTAGCTTGCATAGAGTAACCCATAGTTAATGCGGTTTTTCCGTCCACTAAATACACTTCATCGGTTTGTTTGTCGGTTTTAATTACGCCCTCTACCCACACTGGGTATTGAATATTCTCAATCTCAAAACCTTCTGGGTAAAACAGTCTTACAATTTGATTGGCTGGAGGTGGTGGTAAGTGAATACACGCTCCTGCATAAGGAACCAGTAAAAATTCAATGCCTTTTACACCATCAAATTCTATGGGGACAATAAAGCCAGGCATACGTACTGTATTGCCATTAATTTCAGTATTAAGGGTTTCAGCGGCTACTTGGGCTTGCGCCATATATTGAGCGCGAGCGTTCAAGGCTTCTTCTGCGTTGATACCTTGTTGTTTTAGCGTAGCAATGGCGTTTAACACCGTTTCTTGAGATTGGGCATTGTCATCATTTTGTAGTTGGATGACTAAGGCGAGCAGTTGCCGTTGCTGATCGTTGATGCTGGGCAATGTTATCTCGGGTTGTTCAATTTCAGGTTTGAGTTGCTGCCATTCTATGACTCGTATTTGAGCATGGCTGGCAAAGGTAACCCAGAACAGAACAATTAAAAAATACTTCATATTTTCCTCACCATTATGGTAGCCACAAGGGCTACCTTAATGGGCTCGTTATAAGCTGTTTTTGTAGATTTTCCCGTCTTTCATTATTATGCGCATGGTGCTGATTTCCTCACGCGCTGGCGCATCAAACCATTTTTCGTTGGCACCAAGTACCGAAAGATCTTCTAGCGGGTTGCCATCTACTAGTAGTAAGTCGGCATAGGCACCTTCTTCTACAACGCCTAGCTTACCATTGAAGTAAGGATCTAATACTTCACCTGATAGCTTAACAATTTCGCCGTTTACTGAGGTCATTGAAAGTAGGGTGTAGTAGTTGCCAAAAAATTTACCACTTAGGTAAATAGAGTGATCGGCTTGCTGTTCACAGGCTGCCACACCGCCTACACAATCAACATGAAAGCCAAGTTTAGGTTTGTATTTGTTGACATTGTCTATGTAATCTTTGAAGGCTGCTTGGGCGGTTTTGGCTTTACGCGCCGATGCGGGGTTAGAGTTAATCGCCTCAATTTCACCTAGGTAAGGTGAAAACGCCGTCATGTTTGTGGTCATGTAAGCGCCTTTCTTTTTCATCGCCTTTGCTACATCGCCATCAAACATAAAGGCGTGCTCTAAGGTTTTAACCCCAGCGTCTAGATTACGCATTAGTGATACTTTACTGTAAGCGTGCGACATGGCATAAGAGCCGTAAGCATCGGCCACTTCAACGGCGGCTTTAAGTTCGTCCAATGAATACGCATTTAGTTGCCAAGGGTCAAACGATGAGGCAACACCACCGGATGACATTAGTTTAATTTGAGTCGCGCCCTGCATATAATTTTGACGCGCGCAGGTTTTTATTGCCCCAATGCTATCGGCTGTACAGCTCATGCCTAAGCGAGCCCCGCTTGATTGGGGACCATTGAAGGTTTCGTTGGGGGTATTGAAATTGCGAAAGTCAGCATGTGAACCGGTTGGGCCAATAAATGCACCTGATGGGTAGATGCGTGGGCCAATTAGCTCACCATTATCAATGGTTTTTTTAAGCCCTGCCCCCATACCCCCAGCGTCTCGCCAAGTGGTAAAACCTGACATTAAGGCTGACCTGGCTCGCGCTGCAGAACGTGCGGCTAGCTCTTCCCAGTTGCGATTGTTTTCTATATCGGGCAGCGAAGTGCCGTTCATTTGTAAGTGGCCGTGTCCCTCAATTAAACCGGGCATTAAGGTTCGGCCTTCGCCTTCTATCTCCATGGCTCCATCACTACTAATGGCCTCAGCTGAAATGGTTTTAATGAGATTGCCTTCGACCAGTACATGCTGATTTTCCAGCAATTTATCGTCAGTACCATTAAAAATATTTACGTTTTTAAACAGTATTTTACTGGTGTTTTCAGCCTGAAGGCTAAAGCTTATTAGCAGGCTTAAAACAGCGCAGCCGGCGAATTTTCGTTTCTGTCCCTGAATCATCGTAAACTCCTGAAATTAACACTTTTCAATACAGATAGCATAGCTAGGTTTGAAATATGAACGTGACCATTTCGCGACAAATAAGTGAATAATATGTTAATCACTTTGTGGCCGCTTATCTGTCTGCTATAACTGTAGGTAATATTAAATCAATTTTCTTGAGGTTTTTTAGAGCGTCTTGTTTGTGAATAACGCCTTAACACCCACATGCAGCAGCCATTTCTTGTCGAGTTTTTTAACTCAACTAGACAGAGAGCGGCTTCCTTATCATTTGTTACTTACTCAATGCCAATTACCTTCAGCGGATAGTGTTGCGGCTAATCAAGGGCTGGTGCCAACTCGCTTGGTATGCAAGTTTATTGAATGTGTTGTTAAACGGTATGACTTTGTTCATTTGGCCGACACCGCATCTCAGTTTACTCAACTAGATGATCTGGGGGAATTAGGGACGCGGGTTCAGCGGCAGTTGAATTTGAAGCAGTCTTTACAAACCTTATGTGAAGAGTTACCTAAGTTTAGTTCTGGTTGTCGTTTTTGGTTAAGTATTCCAGAGCATGGTCGTTGGGCTTGGATCTGCCGTTCGGGTTACAGCCACCAACAAATAGCGGCTGAACAAACTCAACTGGAAGTGTTTGCCTTGAAATGCTTGGCATTGGTGGTTCAATCTGCGCTTGGGAAGCAGTGGTACCCGCACGCGATATATGTAAAAAGTGCGCAGACTGAGGTTTTTCAGCAGTGTTTAGCTTTTGCTCGTAGTGAGGTTCATCCGGGGCACAATTATACGGCAATGGCTATAGACAAACAGTTTCTAGCGACTGCTATGCCGCCACTAAAACCCCAAAAAAATGAATCTCTGAAGATTGCTGAACCAGGGCAATCTAAGTGTTACCTTAGAAGGTATGCTGCGCTCATACCTACCTCAGCCAGCGCATAATATGAACTACTTTGCCAAGCTATTAATGATGCACCCACGTAGCGTGCAGCGAGAGTTAAAACAACAGGGAAGTAGCTTTCAAGCAATTAAAGAAAAAGTGTTTTTGCAGATTGCTGTTCAGTTGTTAAGTGATAAAAGTTTAAGTGTTAACGATGTAGCCTTTGAATTGTCTTATTTAAATAGCACGCATTTTGTTCGTGCCTTTAAACGGTTAACAGGCTTAACTCCTGGGGAGTATCGACGCAATGTGGAGTAGTTCGAAGCTAAGAATATTTAGAGCTATATTGTGCGGCGTGCTTTTTTGCCATGTGTTGGGTGTGAACGCTGATGTTGCTCAAGCTGAAGGAAACGCTGAAACGCTTTCGTTAACACTGGTATTAATGCCGAGTAGCGGTAAACAGCGCCAAGCGTATAAGCAGTTAATTGAACGTTTTGCTCTTCGTTACCCGCAAGTTGATGTAGACACCGTGGTGTATGAGAATGAGTATTATAAAGCAAATATTGAAGACATCCTTAGTAATAATGATGGTGAAGGTGATTTGTTTTTTTGGTTTGGTGGTGAGCGTTTACGCCGTTTAGCCAAGCATCAGTTGCTACTTGATATGTCAACTTGGTGGCAGCAAGGGCAATGGGAACGCCAGTTTTCTGTGCCGCTTAAGCAAGCTGCGCAGTTTGAACAAGCCTATTACGCGCTTCCTATCAATTACTATCAATGGGGGTTTTACTATCGCGAGTCTACCATGCGTTATTATCCCAATACCTTTGATAGCTGGCCGAACATGCTAAATACCTGCAAGCAGTTGGCCGCCAAGGGGCAGCATTTGGTTACCATAGGGACTAAAGAGTCGTGGCCAGTGGCCGCATGGTTTGATTATCTTAATTTGCGCATTAACGGCCTGGCTTTTCACCACGCTTTATTAGCCGGAGAAATACCTTTTAGCGATGCTAGGATCAAACAGGTATTTAATTATTGGCAGCAAGCGATTGACGCCCAGTGCTTTGTGCCAGATAGTCAGCAATGGGGGTGGAAGCAAGCTCTTCCGGCTTTGTATCGCGGTAAAGCGGCCTCAACATTAATGGGGAACTTTTTTATTGCCACTGTCCCAGATAGGGTGAAAAACGACCTGAAGTTTGCGGCTTTCCCGCCTCTAATCAGTACGAATAAGCGTTATGAAGAAGCCCCCATAGACGTAATTGTTGCGCATCAACACGCTAAAAATAACCCTGCTGCATATTGGTTTTTAGACTTCTTAGTGAGTGACGGTGCATTGGTTGAACTGAACCAGCAACTAGGGAAAATTAACCCATTACAGGGCCATACAATGAGTGAAGATCGCTTTATTGCGGAAGGAGAAGCCTTGCTGGCCGATGCACATGGCATTACGCAGTTTTTCGACAGAGACAGCCCAAAGGCTTTTGCCCTTCCAGCAATGGACATAATGGTCGAATTTTTAGACCAACAAATTTCAATGTCGCAAGCTTTGCAGCGCTTAGAGACACTTCGTGTCAAGGTATTCGAACCATCGCAGCGCTAGCTATTGGTATTTATAAAGCCTCAGCTTTACAAAGCTATAGGCAATGACAATAATGAGACTATTCAAGTCTCAGGAATTGCCAATGAAAACCACAGACAACATCTTGTATCGTATTAAAAGTCAGGGGACTCAAACGGTGAAGATGTTAGCCGAGCAATTGGCCATTACCACCATGGGGGTTCGGCAGCACTTACAATGCCTTGAAAAAGAGGGCTTAATCGAGCACTTCGATAAGAAAGTTAAGGTTGGCAGGCCGACTCGTTATTGGCAGCTTACCGATAAAGGCCATGGTCGTTTTCCTGATTGCCATAGCGATTTGAGCGTTCAGTTATTAGGGGCGGTAAAGCAAGTGTTTGGCGATGAAGGTATGGATCAATTGATCAGCCATCGTGAGCAGCAAAGTTTTGCTACTTACCAGCAAACCTTAGCCGGTTGCACTGATATCGGTGAAAAGCTCGAGCTACTTAGTCATAAACGCAGTCATGAGGGGTACATGGCTAGTTGGCAACAACAACAGCAAGATTATTTATTTGTAGAAGATCATTGCCCGATTTGCGTAGCGGCTACCGAGTGCCAAGGATTATGCCGTTCTGAACTAGACATGTTGCAAAAACTGTTTGTTGAGTGCGAAGTAGAAAGGACCGAACATATTGTTGCTGGTTCGCGCCGGTGCGCTTATACATTAAGGCCTTTAAATAAATCATGAACAAAGCTTTGGTTTTTAGCTCTTTGCGTATCGCGGCATTGCTAACGTTGTTATTTAGCCCTCAGCTTATCGCTTGCGAGTTATCCAGCATTCCGGCTAAACAACAACAGCATGGCTGTGGCTGTAACTATTATTTTCCCGCTAAGGCTCCGCTTCGTCCTGCTATTGTGTTGCAAACGCAACTTGATGGTACTCAAGCAATGATGATGCGAGAAGGTGCTTTAATTGAGCTATGGGGGGCCCAGCCTAAGCCATTTTTGATAGAGCCAGGAACCACCAGTATGCAGGCTTATCGTTATCAAAATACCGCGATTAAAGTGGAAAACACCGAACGACCAGGTTGTACTTTTGGGCAACAAGGTTGTGAAGTTATTGGTTATTTGAGTCAGATATCGATGGCTGATAACTACCAACAATGCCAGTGGCTGATACAAGGCGATTGTGGCTGTTAACCCTTAACCCTTAACCCTAGGTAGCGTTAAATGACATTTCAACATGTATTAGATTTTTGGTTTGAAGAACTATCACCGCAGCAATGGTTTAGTGTGGATGATCAGGTCGACCGGCTGATTTCTGAGCGTTTTGAGGGTTTACTTAAGCAAGCCTGTGCCGGAGAGCTATTTACTTGGCGTGATACTGCTAAAGGCAGTTTGGCTGAAGTGATTGTATTAGATCAGTTCTCAAGGAATATTTATCGAGGTTCGTCAGCAGCGTTTTCCCAAGATGGTTTGGCCTTAGCGTTAGCGCAAACAGCGCTTGAAAAACAGTTTGATCGCCAACTAAGCCTAAATGAACGAGGCTTTATGTATATGCCGTATATGCATAGTGAGTCTTTACTTATTCACCAACAAGCAGAGCGCCTATTTAACCAACCGGGCCTAGAAAATAATTACCAGTTTGAACTTAAACACAAAATTATTATTGAGCAGTTTGGTCGCTACCCTCATCGTAATGCTTTATTAGGTAGGCCATCTAGTCAAGCTGAGCTGGAATTTTTGGCAGGCCCTAACTCATCTTTCTAAATGTTCTCAATGGCTTAGTTTAATTATTGTCAACGCGACATGAAAAATGCACGTATTTTTATGCTGTAACCCCAAGCGAGAAACTATGCTTAAAGGGTGTTGTATCTAATTTAGGTGTGCCAGTGAGTCCTATGTTGTTAGGCATTATAAGTGCTTTGTTTTGTATTAATGTTGCTGCTGCAGTAGATATACTGGGGCCTAGCGAACAGCCAAGTAATGTTTTTAAACAAGCGAATAGCCAACCAAGATCGGTTCAAGTCAACAGCCAACAGCCTACGGCTGAAGCGACTGAATTAGCAGTCGGTGAGCGCTTATTAAGCCGACTAAATTGGCCTAATAATACGTCGCGCTTAGTGACAAATGTTGATGACTATCAGGTTATTTACCCTGAGTTGCAGCGATCAATACAGCAATTTCATCCTCAGCCACTTTGGTATGGATATGCGAAAGCGCGTAATGCCCGTGACCAAATACAATGGCTGTTATTAGAGTTGAGTTTAGCGGGTGGACCGGATGCATTAGCGTCTTGGTTGTCACAAATCAATGCTATCGACAGCAGTAACCCACAGTGGGATCGCCTTTATACGGATGCTTTTTTAGGTTTAATGGCATTTTACCAACAGTTAATCGGCTTAGATTACGCTCAGAGCATGGCCTTAAGTCATATTAACCAGCTTTCTTTGCAATTACTCATTGATGAACCATGGTTAGCCAACTTAAGTCATGAGCGGGTTTACCAGCAACTCGCAGGTTTGCGTGGTGATCTAGATATAGAGCGGTTGCGCTTTCGCCAGCAAATGTTGCATTGGTTGAATGTGGAAAAGAATCGTGTGCCAAGCGAAGCAATAGACTTTGGGCCGTTAATTCGCTTAGGTTCTAATGATTTTAGAGTGCCTAAAGTGAGGCAACGCTTATTAGAGTTTGATCCGCGCAATCATTTTTTGGAAGTTGATTTACCCTTGATGGACACTGAAACAGTGGCGGCATTAAAACGTTTCCAGTTACAGCATGGTTTAAAAACGGATGGAATAGTGGGTAAAGATACCCTGTATTGGCTTAATTTTAAGCCCATTGACCGCTCTAAAATGTTGGCTAAAAACCTCTTAAGAGAGCAGTTGTTGAAAGGGTACATGCAGGCGTCTGCGCAGCAGCGAATAGTGGTTAATGTTCCAGCTTATCAAATGAGTTATATCAATCAAGGCAGTGAATTGTTTCAGTCTAAGGTTGTGGTGGGCCGAGCCTCGCGGGCCACCCCTTTGTTGGTTAGTGAAATTAGCAGTGTGGTGATAAACCCCTATTGGAACGTGCCCAGAACTATTGTGCGTAAAGATATCATTCCTAAGCTTCGTCAAGATCCCAGTTATGTTGAGCGCAAACGTTTTGAGTTGTTTGATTATGACGGGCAAGCGATACCCAGCGAACAAGTTGACTGGACTCTGGTTAAGGATACTGGTGCGTTTCCTTATCGAATGCGGCAACGTCCGGGGCCTGGCAATGCTTTAGGTGGTTACAAGTTCCATTTCGACAATCAGTTTGCAGTGTATTTACACGATACTTCTTCACCTGAGCTTTTTTCTGAATTTCAACGTGATTTTAGCTCTGGCTGCGTAAGAGTAGAAGCGGCAGAAGTATTAGCGGAGCAATTGCTAAAACAAGCGGGTTATAGTGAGTCGTATAAACAGAGGATTGTGGCTAAAGGGAAGCCTAAGTGGGTTAGGTTACGCCAAAAAGTACCTGTTTATTTGGTTTACTTCACATCTTGGTTTGATGAAACCGGTGGTCTTCATTATAGAAAAGATATTTACAATTTTGACCCTAGTGTTAAACAACTCTCTAGCTAAAAAATTACTCTTTTAAACAGTTGCTTAAGTTATTTCTATGTAGCATTTTTGCTAGTTGATAAGTTTCACTTTTAGCGTATTGTTTGCTTTTCACCCATTTCGTCGGTATTTTACACCAAATTGATTGTTTTTTGATCCATTTGAGGTGAGTGTAAATGTTAGACCGAAAGCTAAAAAGGCGTTCGTTGTTGTTGGGATTAGGCGCTGGATTTATCGGTCTTGGAATACCCAAAACTTATGCAAGTTCAAGTATATCTAGAGATATACCGGGTAGTCGAATTCTTAGTTTAAACAATTTGCATACCAGTGAGAGTTGCGAGGTGTGTTTTTGGAAGGATGGACAGTTTCAAGACAAGGAAGTGAAACAGTTAGATACCTTATTACGTGATTTTAGACGTAACGAGTCGATCGAAATGGATAGAGCCTTGTATATGCAAATGGCTTTACTGCAAGACCGCTTAGGTGGAGAGGTTCTCTTTCAGGTAATCTCCGGTTATCGCTCTCCTGCTACCAATGAAATGTTACGTGGTAACGGATCTGGCGTGGCTAAGAAAAGTTTCCATATGACTGGCCAAGCCATTGATATAAAAGTGAAAGGTGTATCTTTAGCTAAAGTACATAAAGAAGCTTTAGCGCTTGGGCTTGGCGGCGTTGGCTACTACCCAAGTAGTGGCTTTATTCACATTGATACTGGTCATGTGCGTAGTTGGCGTGGTTCATAGTTAACTAATACGCAGAGAAAGGATTCTTTGCGTGTGTATTTTTTAGTGCGTTAGCCTGCTTTTATATTTGTTTGCCAATTATTTGTCTGCTTTATCATGTAAAAACCTCCTTAAAATATCTCATTGTAATCTTAGTGTCATATTTGCTTGTTTCAATGCGTCTCGACTTAGACAAGTTGTTTGTCATTATTCAATCGCATAGAGAAGTATTATGAGAATTAAGTTCATTTCCGCCTTAAGTGCTGCATCAATGCTATTTGCAGCCAATGCATTTGCTAGTAATACCGTTACCGTTTCAGGTTCCACCTCCGTATCAGGAATAATGGAGGTATTGGCTGAGAAATACCAAGCCACTCAAAAAGACGTTGTTGAAGTACAAAGTACCGGATCATCTGCGGGTATTCGTGCAGCAAAAGAAGGCACGAGCATGATTGGTATGTCTTCGCGTGAGGTCAAAGATGGTGAGTTGAACGCTGACACTAAAGAATTAGTGATGGCAATGGATGGCATTGCTGTTGCGGTAAATACTGCAAACCAAGTCAGTGACCTTACTATCGAGCAAGTTAAAAAAATCTACATGGGTGAGATTAACAATTGGAAAGAGGTCGGCGGTGCTGACCAGCCCATCGTTGCGGTGACTCGTGAAGTAGGTTCTGGTACCCGCGGTGCATTTGAAGACATCATGGGTTTAACCCAAAAAATAAATGGCATCACTGTTACAGCTATCTCGCCTCGTGCCCAAGTTGCCAGTGGCAATGGCGCTATCAAGACACTAGTGGCCAATAATCCTTTCGCTATTGGATTTATTTCTCTGGGTTCAGTTGATGAATCGCTTACTGCCGTAGCCATTGAAGGTGCCGCAGCCACTAAAGCTAATATTCAAGCTGGTTCTTACGGGATTGCTCGTCCATTTGTGTTGCTAGTAAACAGCCAGCCTGCACCTGAAGCACAACAGTTTGTTGACTTCATTATGGGACCTGATGGCCAAACTATCGTAGCTGAAGAAGGCTACATCGAAGTTAACTAAGCTCTCCTTCGAGAATTATTGAAAGAGGCGTCACAGAGCGCCTCTTTGCCGCGTGTTGATTTTGGAATAAATATAGAATGAATCAAGCAATAGCTGCCCCTGCTCACGAGTTTGAGTTGAAGAATAGCCAACTATTAGATGCTTTGAGCCAGTCGGCCCATCGCGTTGATTGGGCTGGCAGGTTTTTTAATTTTTTGTTTTTGCTTAGTGCCCTTATTGGTGTGCTATCGGTAGTCACTATTGGTTACTTTTTAGTGCAAGAAGGTTTACCGGCCATTCAGTTTGCCGGCTTAGGCAATTTTTTATTGGGCACAGCTTGGTACCCACCGGCTTTATACGGAATTGGTGCGATGATCGTTGCATCGGTCGTTTCAGCCTTAGGGGCGGTGATCATCGGTGTACCGGTGGCGTTGCTGACTGCGATTTTTTTGGCAGAAGTGGCACCCAAATGGTTAGCGAATGTGATTCGACCAGCCGTTGAGTTATTGGCGGGTATTCCTTCAGTGGTATATGGCTTTTTTGGCTTGGTGATTATTGTGCCAGCCATAGAGAGCACCTTTAATATCCCCGCAGGAAGCACAGTCTTAGCGGCTATTATTGTGTTGGCGGTAATGATTCTACCTACGGTAATTACGATTACTGAAACCTCAATTAGAGCCATACCCAAGACATATAAAGAAGGCTCTTACGCCTTAGGCGCTTCGCCAATGTTCACTATTTTTAAGGTGATGTTACCTGCTGCTCGTTCTGGCATTTTGGCCGGTATTGTACTTGGCGTGGCCCGCGCTGTAGGTGAAACCATGGCAATTATTATGGTGATGGGTAATTCACCCGCAATGCCGGGTTCGTTGTTAGATTCGGCGCGTTCATTAACCGCCAATATAGCCTTGGAAATGTCTTATGCAACAGGCATTCATGCTAGCTCACTTTACTCAACCGGTATCGTATTACTGATTTTTGTCATGCTGCTGAATGCAACATTATTAGTGCTTAATCGTAAGAGGGTTAAATAATGCGTCGTCGTATTGAAGACTTGGCTGCCATAAGCCTTATTTGGGGTGGGGCTGGGATGACAATCTTGTTCTTAGTATGGATGTTATGGCACATATTGAGTAACGGCCTTAGCCATGTAAGTTGGGAGTTTATTAGCTCAGCTTACACCACCGTAGGGGAAGTATCGGGCATTTTCTCGATGATTGTTTCTACCTTGTACATGGTGGTGTTATCGATTTCGATTGCCGCGCCTATTGGCATCATGACGGCGTTGTATTTAACCGAATATGCCAAGCCTGGCAGCAAACTGGTGAAGGTAATTCGCTTTTGTACTGAATCATTAGCCGGGATACCGTCAATTATTTATGGCCTATTTGGTATGACCTTCTTTGTGGTTACCTTAGGTTTAGGTTTCTCTATTTTGTCTGGCGCGCTGACCTTAGCCATTTTAATCTTGCCAGTTATTATTCGCACCACCGAAGAAGCCTTGATCGCGGTGCCACAAGCTTATCGTGAAGCCTCTTACGGCTTGGGAAGCTCGCGTATTTACACCATTTGGCGTGTCATTTTACCTTCTGCGATGCCGGGTATTGTCACCGCCGTTATTTTAAGTACTGGCCGCATCATTGGTGAGTCGGCACCGGTGTTTTTAACCGCTGGTATGGTGACGAGGATCCCTGAGTCGGTATTAGATTCAGGGCGAACCTTAACGGTCCACTTGTATAAACTTACCCAAGAATTGTTCACTGTGAATGAATGGAATCAGGCTTATGCTACAGCCACCGTGTTAATTTTTTTGGTGCTAGCCATTAACTTGCTAACGAAATTGATCGCCAGTCGATTCAACAAAGCTTCTTACTAAGAGATTGATATGAATAAGTTTGATGTTAAACAGCTTAATTTACATTACGGTGATACCCACGCATTAAAAGGGATCAATTTACCTATTCCAGAGAGAAAGGTAACAGCCTTGATTGGCCCATCCGGCTGCGGTAAATCTACTTTGTTACGTACTTTGAATCGTATGAACGATTTAATTGAAAATGTGCATATTGATGGGGATGTTATGCTCGAAGGTAAAGATATTTACCAAGACCGTAATGTTGCCGCTTTGCGCATGAAAGTGGGCATGGTATTTCAAAAAGCCAATCCCTTCCCGATGAGCATTTATGAAAACGTAGCCTATGGATTACGTGCTCAAGGGATCCGCAATAAACAAATCCTCGATGATACCGTTGAATCGGCCTTACGCAGTGCTGCGCTGTGGGATGAGGTGGCAGATCGCTTGAATAGCCCTGCTTTTGGTTTGTCGGGTGGGCAGCAGCAACGTTTATGTATTGCCCGTACGATTGCGATTCAACCTGATGTTATTTTGATGGATGAACCCACTAGCGCACTGGATCCCATCGCTACCCATAAAATTGAAGAATTGATGGATGAATTACGCAAAAAATTCACCATTGTGATTGTGACTCACTCGATGGCACAGGCGAAACGTATTTCGGATAAAACGGCATTTTTCTGGATGGGGGAGTTAGTAGAACACGGTGACACCGCACAAATTTTTAGTGCTCCGCAAGATGAACGTACACGTGGTTATGTGAATGGTGACTTTGGTTAGCTAGTCATTGGATTAAGAAAACAGCGCGGCTTTTGCCACGCTGTTTTCTTATTTATACCTTGTAGGGTTAACGGGAGCATTTTGTGGCGCTAAAGTGCCAAGGCTTCAGTTGGCTTTTGCGTTGCTCACAACGTTGCAAAATGGCATTTTTGCCATCTTCATCCAAGGTGGTCCAGGCACAAATTTCTTCTAAATGACGGAAACAACCTACACATACGTCATCACCGTCTAAGGTACACTGACGAATGCAAGGAGAGTCGCTAATGTTTGAGTTACTCATATTCCTGCTGGTTCCTATCATTAGACCACACTAAAAACCGCTAATCTTGCAGGCTATAGGGTAGCTGGGCGATGGTATATAAGCTTTGCTCATCTCCGGCTAAACGAAATTTGGCTTCAGTATCGGTATCGTTATTTAAGACTGCTAACAGTTCTATATAGCCAGGCTCTAACTGCACCGCTTGTAACACCGTGCCTTTACCACGCCAGTTCTCGCCCATTTGCTGTTCAAGGCGATCGCCTGCTTTAGGTACGGTTGAGCCATGGCCGGCTAAGCGCAAAGATGCGCGTTTGTTGGCGCCTCTATATTTGGCCCTAGCAATGGTCTCTTGGCCTGTATAGCAGCCCTTAGAAAAGCTAATGGCGTCAAGGTACTGTAAGTTTAATGCTTGCGGAATAAATTGCTGAGTGGTGGCCTGCTCTAGAGTCGGAAGGCCCGAAACGATTTGTAGCGCACGCCATAACTCATTAGCGTCTAAGTCACTTGCTGGGGCGTCTGCTCCCCAGTTTTCTGACTCGGTTATCACCAAGTAGCGACGCTTTGGACCGTCAATATGTATACAAACACCTTGCTCTATCAGGCCGCCGTGGCTGGCGATATCATCGCCAAATTTGGCGGCGATGTAATGAGGGGCTTCGCTTCCCATTACCGCAATAGTGTGCAAAGAGGATTCTGTCTCTATGTTTACCTTAGAAAATACCGCGTATTTTTTCATCTGGTTGAGTTGTGACTCGGCCAGGGATTTTGGTTGTAGGTAGAGGTAGTCATTTTGAAGACGCAGTAAGCGTAATACAGACCACATTTTACCGGTAGGGTCACAGTGTGCAGCCAAGGTTTGTTGGCCTGGCGCTAAGCTATTTACATCACAGCTCAACTGGCCTTGCAGGTAGCTCTGTGCATCGTCACCACTGACTCTGACAAGGTGCCATTGATCAAGAGGTTGAACTAAAAGTGGAGGTAGGGTGCATAATGTTTGTTGAGACATAGTCGACTTCCATTGAGAGCTAGGTCAAGCTTATTAAGATGTAATTTTGTTGCTGAAATGGTATCTTCGAAGACACGCTTTCATCAACTTATAACTGGATAATTTATTAGGCGATAGCCGTATTTACCAGTGTAACTCATGTAAACAAGGAACAACATGCAGGAAAATAAATCACGTTTAAAATGGGCCTGTCGTCGAGGTATGTTAGAGCTTGACGTGTTATTTATGCCCTTTGTAGATGAAGCTTATGATGATTTAGGTGATGAACAAAAACTAACGTTTAAACGTTTACTGGCGTGTGACGACCCGGATTTATTCTCTTGGTTTATGGGTCACAAACAATGCGAAGATAAGCAACTAGCTGATATGGTTGATGTCATTCTTAAACGCGTCAAAGTATAAATTTGCGGCGACTCGCTCTCGCACTTATCTAGCGCTTATTGCGAGCTGTGCGACCTTACAGCTAGTGTTGCTATGGTGTTTTCCACAATTGCTGCCTTTATCGGCGTTTTGCTTGGTCGCGATTGCAAGCCTGTTGTGGCACTGGAGGCACTATCAGCCAGAGATGTGTTTTAGTGCCGAACAATTAGCCTTTAAGCATGCAGACGAGTGGCTAGCGTATCGGTGGTTGGCTAATTCTCGAGTGGCTTTGGGCTGTTGCTTGGTGGTCGCCACTCGGCAAGATAAGCTCGCTATTAAAGTCATTTTTGCGGATAGCATCAGTGACGATGTTTATCGCAAACTCTGCTTCATTATTAATTTTCCTAAACAAGCTAGCGACCTTGAATCAACCTAAAAATGCTTTGCTAGGATCAATAGACGCAGAAGCAATACTACTTTACTAGCATTGCTTCTTGGTTGGCTTACAGCTCGTTATCTTCTAAGTAGAAGGTATTAGGGTCTAAAATGGTAGGCTTAATGGTCTCAAGCTTTTCTGGATAATCTAAGTTGTAATGTAATCCACGGCTTTCATGGCGGCGCATCGCGCAACCTACAATCAGTTCAGCCACCTGCAATAAGTTACGTAACTCTAGCAAGTTATTGCCTACTTTAAAGTTTGAGTAATACTCAAAAATCTCTTGTTGCAATAATTGAATGCGGCGCATAGCCCGCTCTAGGCGTTTGTTTGTTCTAACAATTCCCACGTAATCCCACATGAATAGTCTTAACTCGTGCCAGTTGTGATTAATAATCACTTCTTCATCTGAGTCACTCACTTGACTGTCATCCCATGGTTCTATTTCAGCCGTTAGCTGAACATCGTTTAAATGCCGCTTAATGTGTTCGCTAGCAGCATGCGCAAATACCACACACTCAAGTAGAGAGTTGCTCGCCATACGATTGGCACCGTGTAAGCCGGTATAGGCCACTTCACCTATGGCGTAAAGATTGGTTAGATCGGTTTGGCCTTCAAGGTTGGTGACAACACCACCACAAGTATAATGCGCAGCCGGTACCACAGGGATAGGCTGGGTGCGAATATCGATACCTAGCTCTAAACAACGCTTTAAAATGGTAGGGAAGTGCAGCTCGATAAATTCATCATCGCGGTGACTGATATCGAGGTATACACAATCGGCTCCTAGGCGTTTCATTTCGTAATCAATAGCGCGGGCGACGACATCTCGAGGTGCTAATTCTTCCCTAGAATCGAAATCGGGCATAAAGCGGCTACCATCAGGGCGTTTTAATAAAGCACCTTCGCCTCGCAGCGCTTCGGTTAATAGGAAATTACGCGCTTCTGGGTGGAACAAGCAAGTGGGGTGAAATTGGTTAAACTCCATATTTGCCACGCGACAACCCGCTCGCCAGGCCATCGCGATACCGTCGCCACTGCTGACATCAGGGTTACTGGTGTATTGGTATACTTTACTCGCGCCACCTGTCGCCATTGCCACAAATTTTGCTTTTACTACTTCTACTCGTTCTTTATTTCGGTTCCAGACGTAGGCGCCCACGACTTTTTCTTTGCCTGCTTGCTCTTGGGTTATCAGGTCTACCGCATTAAAACGCTCTAATATGGTGATGTTTGGGTGGCTTAATACCGCTCTTACCAAGGTTCGTTGAACGGCTTTTCCGGTAGCGTCTGCGGCATGCAAAATTCGTCTACGGCTGTGCCCACCTTCTCGAGTAAGATGATACTGAGACTCGCCATTTTTGGCGGTTTCTTGATCGAAGGGAACCCCTAGATTAATCAGCCAATCGATACATTTTTTGCTGTTTTCTGCAGTAAATTTAACCGCGGCTTCATCACATAAGCCATCTCCGGCGATAAGAGTATCATTGACATGTTCTTCTACACTGTCATTCTTATCAAATACAGCGGCTATCCCTCCTTGGGCATAATAAGTTGAACCTTCTTTTAGAGGTCCTTTGCTCAAGACGTGGACTTTGGCATAATCGGCGAGGTTTAATGCCATGGTTAAGCCTGCAGCGCCACTGCCTATTATTAGAACATCGCTAGTGTATTCCATAGATGCGCTCTTATATGATGTTTAAAAAGATTTGAGTATATAATAGTTTAACTGAAACTTACTCAAGTTTGCACTGTCTCACAGAGGCGCAAAATTTTATTTAGTTAAAAGAGAACTTTTTTGAAAACAAGTAGTCTGAAGAGATGTGCCGCAAAAAAAGTTACCAAAACTTCCTATTTAAGGAGACGGTAGCTTCAGATGTCAGAGCAATGGACAGATCAAGCGTTGGTTGAACGAACGCAGCGCGGTGATAAAGCAGCATTTAACTTGTTGGTGCAAAAATACCAACACAAGGTCGCTAACCTAATATCACGTTATATCGTGAATCATGGTGATGTTCCTGATGTAACGCAAGACGCGTTTATCAAGGCTTATCGTGCTTTACCTAACTTTCGCGGAGAAAGTGCGTTTTATACTTGGTTGTATCGTATAGCGGTTAATACAGCTAAAAATCATATTGTTGCCCAAGGGCGTAGGCCCCCAGCAAACGATGTAGATGCAGATGAAGCTGAGTTTTATGATGGTGGAGAAGCACTAAAAGAAGCTGACACGCCAGAAACTTTGCTGTTATCAGAAGAAATAAAAGAGGTAGTCTTTGCTACAATAGAAGGACTACCCGATGATTTGCGTACTGCAATAACGCTTCGTGAAATAGATGGTCTAAGTTACGAAGAAATTGCAAGTGTTATGGATTGTCCTGTTGGAACCGTGAGATCACGGATATTCCGAGCAAGGGATGCAATTGAAAAACGGATCCAGCCGCTGTTAAGCAGGTAACTTTTTGGGGATTGATAACGAATATGGCAAATAAAGAGCAGCTATCAGCATTGGTTGATAATGAATTAACTGATGCAGCTTTGTTAGAACTGTTAGCCAATGAGCCGGAGCATTCCGAACAGTGGAGTAATTACCACTTGATTGGTGACGTCCTTCGCGGTGAAACGCCTAAATATATTGACTTAGATATCGCGGGCAATATCGCTCAAGCGCTTGAACAAGAGCCAGCAATTGTTGCGCCTAAACCCCAAGTGACAGAAACTAAAGCCCCCTCTGGTAAAGTGGTTAGTTTCTTTAAATACGCGGGTCAATATGCCATTGCTGCTTCGGTTGCCGTTGCGGCGATTGTTGGTGTGCAACAATACTCGTACAACGATGGTGATGCGACGCAGCCATTGCCGGTATTTAGTACAGTACCTGTTGGCGGTTCGGTTGCCCCGGTAAGCTTGCAGTCTAATCCTTTACCTCGGGAGTTAACTGAGGCTGAAGTGATAGAGCAACGTAAGCGCATCAGTGCGTACCTTCAGGATCATCGTTTTCAGCAGCGAATTGTAGAGTAAAAATATAAGCTATGCGTTTTAACCAATTTTGGATGCCAGTAATTGTATTACTGGCATCTTTTTCTGTTTTTGCCGAGGATACAGAAACGTCTGTATCTTCTTCTATTCCTCAAACCCAAACCGCCTTAAACCTACTTAAAGAATATCAGCAGTCATTTCATCAACGTAATTTTGAGTTAGCGTCAATCACTGTGCGCCAAGGTCATATAGAGCCAAAGCGATTAATTCACGGCGTGGTTGATGGTCTTGAGCTTGCGCACCGGGTTTATTTGAACGGCCCTGCGAATGAAGCCGTTTACCGAGATGGCTCAGTGGCTTTTTTTGAGCCGGGACAAACCCCTTATAGTTTGGCGTCAACCCGTTTGCCGGGCATGTTCGGTAATTTAGCTGCGGTAGATATAGACAGTTTAACGGCTAATTACGATTTGGTCATTGCTGGAAAAAGTAGGGTGGCAGGTCGCCCTGCTCAAGTCATGCGAATTGTGCCAAAATCAGCTGATCTTTACGGTTTGTATTTTTGGATTGATTATAGTTCTCAGCTTCCTTTGCGGCTTGATATTGTTGATCAAAATGGCGAGTTGGTTGAACAGCACATGGCGGTCACTCTGGCAGAATTTGAACATCCTACAGAATGGATGAAAGAGTTAGCCAGTCTTGAATTACCCAGTAAAGTAGCAGGAAAAGACGCGGTTCATGATGTGACTCATGATATTAATTGGCGTCTAGGTTGGCAACCGAGTGGAATGCAAGTTGCTCAAAAAGAACAACATTCGCTGGCAATTTTGTCTGAATCAGTAGACTACATAAAGCTCAGTGATGGTTTATTTGATATCTCTGTTTACGCCAATGTCATTGGCCAAACCAATCCTTTACGTGAGCAGTTAGTCCGTCAAGGGGCCACCAGTTTACATACCGTAGTAAGAAAAGGCGTTGAGATTACCGTGGTGGGTGAAATCCCTCCGGAAACGGCCTCTAAAATTGCGGACTCGGTGAAGATTGGCCCTTATTTGGAGACCCCAAGTGAGCCAACACAACAACCCTAAATTGATTATTGAAACCGCTAAAGTTGTTGGTTTTCATCAAGGCCAAGCGTTGGTTGAGTGCGTGAGTAAAAGCGCTTGTGGCAGTTGCGGTAGCGCTGAGCATTGTGGAAATAGCGCAATAGCAAAAGCGTTCCCAACGAGAACGCATCAGTTAAGTGTCGAAATCACTGAAGAAGTCAAAGTCGGGGATAGTATTGAATTGGGCTTAAACTCAAAAAATATGCTCAATAGCGCCTTGTTGGTTTATTTACTGCCCTTGTTACTGTTGATGGCCGGCGCTGGAATGGGTAAAGCCACTCAAGTAAGTGAAGGGGTCGTGATCATCACTTCACTATGCGGCTTGTTGATTGGCTTTGTGATGGTCAAGCTCTATACAAAACGTTTTATGGGGCACGCCAGTTATAAGCCTAAGATGATTCGACGAAGCCAATAATTGTCAGCATTTGTTATGCGAATCATCCCAGCGCCCTTCTTTTAGGGCGTTTTTTGTTTTTACGCTAATAACAGAGTGCTGAAAATATAGCGCATTTTTTTTGGTTCTTGGCGGATTGTGGTAGTATCCGCGTCAACGATATAATGCACGATTGCTGCATTTTTAAGAAAGGCGAAATGAAATTTTGTCGCCATTGATTTTACAAAGGTATGCCCTTGATAAATAAGAATATTCGTAACTTTTCGATTATTGCCCATATTGACCATGGTAAATCGACGTTATCAGATCGACTTATCCAGCATTGTGGTGGCTTGAGCGCGCGCGAAATGGAAGCGCAGGTTTTAGACTCTATGGATTTAGAGCGTGAACGCGGAATTACCATTAAAGCACAAAGTGTCACCTTAGATTACACCGCAAATGACGGTGAAACCTATCAGCTTAACTTTATTGATACTCCAGGACACGTTGACTTCACTTATGAAGTTTCACGTTCTTTGGCGGCTTGTGAGGGTGCTTTACTGGTTGTTGACGCGGCGCAAGGTGTAGAAGCGCAAACCTTGGCCAACTGTTATACCGCCATGGAAATGGAGCTGGAAGTCATTCCAGTGCTCAACAAAATTGATTTACCGCAAGCTGACCCTGACCGAGTCGCAGAAGAAATTGAAGATATCGTAGGGATTGATGCCACCGACGCTACCGTATGTTCGGCTAAAACGGGCTTAGGCATCGGCGATGTACTCGAAACTATTGTTCGAGATATTCCGCCACCAGTTGGTAACAGCGAAGGCCCATTGCAAGCACTGATTATCGACTCTTGGTTTGATAATTACCAAGGTGTTGTCTCTTTGGTTCGAGTCACCAATGGTGAGTTGAAAGCTGGCGAAAGAATGGTCGTTATGTCTACGGGGCAATCCCATGTAGTTAACGAAGTAGGGATTTTCACTCCTAAACAAACCAGTACAGGCATCCTAAGAACCGGTGAAGTGGGCTATATTGTCGCCGGTATTAAAGACATTTTAGGCGCGCCGGTAGGTGATACATTAACCACCTTAAAAAATGGTTCTACCGAAGCCTTACCGGGCTTTAAAAAAGTGAAACCACAGGTTTATGCTGGTTTGTTCCCTACCAGTTCTGATGATTACGAAAACTTCCGTGATGCCTTAGGTAAACTAAGCCTAAACGACGCTTCATTGTTTTATGAGCCAGAAAACTCAACCGCACTAGGTTTTGGTTTCCGTTGTGGTTTCTTGGGCATGCTGCACATGGAAATCATTCAGGAACGTTTGGAGCGTGAATACGATCTTGATTTGATTACTACGGCACCGACCGTGGTGTATCAGGTTGAAATGAACAACGGTGACGAGTTATTTGTAGATAGCCCCGCCAAATTGCCGCCTACCAATAACATTGCCGAAATTCGTGAGCCGATCGCTGAAGTTAATATATTGGTGCCCCAAGAGTATTTGGGTAACGTGATTACCTTGTGTGTAGAAAAACGTGGTATGCAAATCAATATGGCTTATCACGGCAAGCAAGTCGCTTTAACCTATGAAATCCCAATGGCCGAAGTGGTGTTAGATTTCTTTGATAAGCTAAAATCAACCAGCCGTGGTTACGCTTCGCTGGATTACAACTTCAAGCACTTCCAAGCTGCCAATATGGTGCGAGTTGATATTATGATTAATGGCGATAGAGTAGACGCTCTTGCGCTAATTACCCATAAAGATCATTCGGAATCACGTGGCCGCCAAGTGGTTGATAAGATGAAAGAGCTTATTCCTCGTCAGATGTTTGATATTGCTATTCAAGCCTCAATTGGCATGCATATTATTGCTCGTTCAACGGTTAAACAGTTACGTAAAAACGTTATCGCTAAGTGTTATGGCGGCGATGTGAGCCGTAAGAAGAAACTACTAGCGAAGCAAAAAGCGGGTAAGAAACGGATGAAGCAGGTGGGTAACGTAGAAGTTCCCCAAGAAGCATTCTTAGCTGTTCTACATATTGGAAAGGACTAACATGGCTACACTATTTCCGCTGATTTTGGTTATCGCTACCTTTATAACTGGAATCATTTGGGCTTTAGATAAATTTCGTTGGGAAAAGCAGCGTGAGCTTAAACTGCAAGAAGCTCGCAGTGCTGCTGGTGGAAGTTTACCTAGTGACGCAGAAGAGAAAATTACCGCGCCTGCAAGCTGGATAGAAAATGGACGCTCGGTGTTTCCGGTCATTGCGATTGTAATGATTTTGCGTTCGTTTATTTACGAGCCTTTCCAGATTCCATCAGGTTCAATGATGCCCACCCTATTGGTTGGTGACTTTATCTTGGTGGAAAAATTTGCTTATGGTTTAAAAGATCCGGTTACACGCAGTACTATCGTTGAAACTGGATCGCCTGAACGGGGTGATATTGCGGTATTCAAATACCCGCTGGACACCCGGGTAGACTACATTAAGCGGATTGTTGGTTTACCAGGTGACCGCGTTATTTACCGCAACAAACAATTGTTTATCGAGCCAAAGTGCCATGATGAGCCCTGTAGCAAAATGGCGGCTGTTCCTCTAAGTATTGGTGAGCAAGGGAAGTTTTGGGATGGGGTGATTCCTTTACAAAATTATACTGAGCAGTTAGCTGATTTTGAACATGAAATATTGGTTAACCCAGCAAGACCAGAAAGAGTATCAAGTTATTATCCCCAATCGGGCACCGCTCAAGATGAATGGATAGTGCCGGCCGGCCATTATTTGGCTTTAGGTGATAACCGCGACAACAGTATGGATGGTCGGTTTTGGGGCTTTGTGTCTGATGACAACTTAGTGGGTAAAGCCGTAGCTATATGGATTAGCTTTGAATTTGAGCGCGCCGAAGATTCAATATTGCCAGGATGGATACCAACGGGTGTTCGATTCAATCGCGTTGGCGCGATTAAGTAAAGGTAGATAATGAATAGTTCAAATCCTGAACGCTTACAACGAGCGATCGGTTATCAATTTAAAGATGAGAGTTTGTTACACCTAGCACTCACTCATCGCAGTGCTGGCGGCGTTCATAATGAACGGTTGGAGTTTTTAGGTGATGCGGTACTAAGCTGGGTGATTGCTGATGAGCTTTATCGTCGTTTTCCTCATGTATCAGAGGGTGATTTAAGCCCGATGCGCTCTACTTTAGTAAAGGGCAAAACCCTCGCGGAATTAGCGCGAGCCTTCGAGCTAGGCGATTATATCAAGTTAGGCCCTGGTGAGCTGAAAAGTGGCGGTTTTCGTCGCGAATCTATTTTAGCCGATGCTGTTGAAGCAATTATTGGCGCAGTGTATTTGGACAGAGGTGCCGACCAAGCGCAGCAGTTACTGCTTACTTGGTATAACGAGCGCTTAGAAAACATTGAGCCAGGACTGAGCCAAAAAGATCCTAAAACCCGTTTACAAGAAATTTTGCAATCGCGTAAACAAGTACTGCCTGATTACCAAGTCGTCGAAATAAAAGGCGAGGCACATAATCAACAATTTACGGTTAGCTGTAAGGTGGAAGGTTTAGACCAACCCGTTATCGGCACTAGCACTAGCAGGCGTAAAGCAGAGCAAGTAGCTGCTGAACTTGTTTTGGAGCGTTTAGTATGAATTATGATACCCGCTGTGGTTTTGTGGCGATTGTTGGTCGACCCAATGTCGGTAAATCTACCTTACTGAATAACCTATTAGGTCAAAAGGTGAGTATCACTTCGAAAAAGCCACAAACGACTCGACATCGAATTCTGGGGATCGACACCGCTGGTATTTATCAGACTATTTTTGTTGATACGCCTGGCTTGCACGTTGAAGAGCAACGAGCGATTAACCGTTTAATGAACCGCGCAGCCACCAGTTCTCTGGGTGATGTATCGATGGTTATTTTTGTGGTTGAAGGCACTAAGTGGACAACTGATGATGAAATGGTGTTGGGTAAACTGCGCCACCTAAAAGTACCGGTTGTGCTGGCGATTAATAAAGTGGATAACGTTCAAGATAAAGAAGAGTTATTCCCGCACATGCAGTTAATGAGTGAAAAATTTGATTTTTCACACATTTTGCCTATTTCTGCCAAGCAAGGTAAGAACATAGAACAATTGCGCGGCTGGGCTCAACAAACACTGCCTGAAAATGTGCACTTTTTTCCAGAAGATTATATTACTGATCGTTCATCTCGCTTTATGGCGGCTGAAATTGTCCGTGAAAAGCTGATGCGCTTTACCGGTCAAGAGTTGCCTTATTCTACTACCGTAGAAATAGAGCAGTTTAAGATGCAAGAGAATGGTGTATATCAGATTAACGCGCTGATTTTGGTTGAGCGACCTAGTCAAAAACGAATGATTATTGGTAATAAAGGCGAGAAGCTAAAAACCATTGGCAAAGAAGCGCGCTTAGATATGGAAAAATTGTTCGACAATAAAGTGTTTCTGGAAATGTGGGTGAAAGTGAAGTCTGGCTGGGCTGATGATGAGCGAGCCTTACGCAGTTTAGGTTACGGAGACGAGTAAAACTTGTCTGCTCAGCCGATGACTCCGGCTTTTGTTATCCATACGCGTCCATATCGCGAAACCAGCTTATTGGTTCAGTTGTTTACCTTTGAAGCTGGCAAGGTGAGTGTGGTCGCCAGAGGGGCAAGAGCCAAGCGCTCCCGCTTGAAAGGCATTTTGCAACCCGGTGTTCCGTTGCTGGTTGAGCTTTCAGGGAAAGGGTCATTGCTTAACCTAAAACAAGCTGAAGCGAGTAGTTTAGCTTTTCCTTTGTTTGGCGAGCATTTGTATAGTGCCTTGTACCTTAATGAGTTGCTATACCATTTGTTAGACGAGAATACCGCCTATCCTTGCTTGTACCAGAAATACCAACAAAGTTTAGTCGCGCTAGCCAAGCAGCAACCCTTAGAGGTCTGTTTGCGAGAGTTTGAGTTAAGTCTATTAACTGAACTAGGGTTTGCCTTAAGTGAACCAGAGAGGCTTGCTGAAGGCCAACATTATCAGTATCGTTTAGATCAAGGTTTTGTAAGCTCTGCTCAGTTGGCTAATGCTAGTTTTAGTCGAGAAGATATTTTGATGCTGTTAAGTTTTGATGAAACCAACACAGCACACTTAGTATGCGCCAAACGATTCTGTAGAATTGCCATTGCTCAATTGTTAAATGGTAGAGAGTTAACGAGTCGCGCATTATTTAAACAAATTAAAGTTACCAATAGAACGGTTAAATAACCGTATTGTTGAAAAAGGAAATCTCGTGAGTGAAATTTTATTAGGCGTTAATGTTGACCATATTGCTACTTTACGCCAAGCGCGCGGCACTACTTATCCTGACCCAGTGTTAGCGGCAGGTATTGCAGAAATAGCCGGCGCTGATGGCATTACTATTCATTTAAGAGAAGATCGCCGCCATATTGTAGACCGTGACGTAGCCATAATGAGTCAGACTGTGCAAACCCGACTTAATTTGGAAATGGCCGTCACTGATGAAATGGTCGACATTGCCTGTGAGCACAAACCTCACTTTGTTTGTTTGGTGCCTGAAAAACGCGAAGAACTGACCACTGAAGGCGGTTTAGATGTCGTGGCTAATTTGGATAAAATCACCGCCGCGGTAACTAAACTGAAAGACGCAGGGATTCTAGTATCACTATTCATTGATGCTGATGATGACCAAATAGATGCTTCATTGGCTTCAGGTGCTCCGTTTATTGAGCTGCATACTGGCCATTACGCAGATGCAGAAAACGAGTTAGCCCAACAAAGTGAATTGAAAAAAATTGCCGCAGCGGCAAGTTATGCTAGTGATAAAGGACTTAAGGTCAACGCTGGGCATGGCTTACACTACCATAATGTACAACCTATTGCGGCAATGCCTGAAGTTATCGAGCTAAATATTGGCCATGCGATTATCGCGCGTGCGGTGTTGGTAGGAATGAATCAGGCCGTCAGTGAAATGAAAGCATTGATGGTACAAGCGCGTAAAGCTGAAGGCTAGATTAATGGCCATTGTAGGTTTAGGGACAGACATTGTGCAGGTAGCTAGAATTGCTGAAAGTAAGCAGTTCTCTGGCTTAGCGAAGAGGGTCCTTACACCTACAGAAATGCAGCGTTTTGAAGGGCATAGCTCAGCAGCGCGATTTTTAGCTAAACGTTTTGCTGCTAAAGAAGCAGCAGCCAAAGCCCTAGGCACGGGTATCGCTAAGGGCGTAGGCTTTCAGCAAATTGAAGTAAGCAATGACCCCTTAGGTAAACCCATATTGATATTCAGCGGTGCTGCATTAGCCTTAGCTGAACAGCTTGGTGTTAGTAAGCAGTTTATAAGTATTAGTGACGAGCGTGACTATGCCGTAGCAACGGTAATTTTAGAGCGCTGAAGTAGGAGAATTGAAGTGATTGAGCGTTATAGAGTACAGCTAGATTTATTTGGCTTAATGAAACTGCTTGCTTTAGTAGGTTTTGGTGTGGGTGTAATTGCAGGTTTAGCCTTGTTAATCTACACCATCATGAATGGCGGGAATTTAATACAGGCATTGCTGCCGATGATTATTTCTCCCTTTAGTAACGCTTTTGTAACGGCCATCTTTGGCTTGATTAGCTACCCGTTTTATAACTGGTATTGTAAGCGTAATCGAGGCCAAGTATTGACGGGTCGGTTCTTGATGGACGAAGCCCCTAAAAACGATTAATAGCGTTTGCACCGAATAAAAAAGCCGCTCCATTCTATGGAGCGGCTTTTTTATGGTGTGGCCATTAGCGCTTGTTGAACTGTATAGGCTAATTGAGCTGCTCAAATAACTGCTTGCTGGCCTTTTTCACTTTCGCGATTTCGTCGGACAGCTCTAACAGCTCAGGCTCTACAAGGTCTACATTTGCATGCTGGTTTAATGTTTCCTCAATAGTGGCCGTTAGCGCCACTAAGTGTTTACAACCACTATAGGCACAGCCCCCGCGGAAACGGTGTATCAAGCTAAGGAACGTTGCGCACTCTAGCGCTTTGTTGAGGACCTGATCGATACCCTGTTGCATCTCTGGAAAGCTGTCTAACAACATTTTTAGCATATCAATGGCAAGCGCTTGATTGTTGTTGGTTCGGTTTAAAGCAAGCTGCCACGATAAGCTGTCACTTTCAAACTGAATATTGTTAGAAGGGCTTAGCGCGGGATGGGATGGATCAAGCACCAGTGTTTCAGCGTTAGGTTGCCAACGGTGAATGATTTGTTCTAACGACGATTCATCGATCGGTTTGGCGAGGTAGTCATCAATGCCTTGGCTGAGTAATTGTTGTTTCTCTCCGCTTAAGGCATGAGCAGTAACGGCAATGATAGGCGTTTGTTGATTATGACTTTGCTCGCGGATTTTTTGGCTCGCACTAATGCCATCTAAAATAGGCATTTGAATATCCATTAATATTAAATCATACGCTTTAGATTCTGCCCGAGTAATCGCTTCTAAGCCGTTAGTGCAGGTATCTACTTCTGTCACTAACTCGTTAAGCATGGCTGAAATAAGTTTGAGGTTAGCGGCATTGTCATCAACCGCTAAGATCTTAAGAACGAGCTTGTCTCGTTGAACGGCATTACTTGGAGTAGATAGTTGAGTGTTTTCGGTACGTTCGCCCACTAAGGCCTGAGCCAATTTACGGTGATTGACCGGCTTAGTTAAGCAATGGTAAGCACCTGCATTTAATACTTGCTGGTGAATATCAGGATCACTGGAGTTGATCAGTACTATCACATTTCGGTTTTCATTGGCCGCTTGTTGTATTTTGCTTAATAAGGGGTTTAAATTTTGCCAATCACTATGGCCAATAATTAAGTGGCTTGGATTTTGATTTAATGCCTCTGACCACTGTTGGTTATCACGAGCGCTGAATAATTGCATCTGCCACTGTTGGCTTAAACCTTCTATGACTTCTCTGCTAACGGCATGAGGCTCGTACAGCACTACCGAGAGTTGATTTAACGCTTGCAGCGGTAATGGTGCTCCCAGCACCATATCTGCTAACTCTAAGTGGATGTTGAAGGCAAATTCTGCGCCTTGTTCAGACTCAGAGTTGAGCTTAATATCGCCGCCCATTTGTTGCACCAGTTTTTGGGTGATCACTAAACCTAAGCCGGTTCCACCATATTCACGGTTTATACTGGTATCCGCTTGTTTGAAGGCTTGGAATAGTTGTGATTGCTGTTCTTTAGATATACCAATTCCAGTATCTTGAACCAAGGCATGAAGAATGACTTGCTGCCCTTGCTGTTTTACCAAACCAATTTTTACAGTTATTTGTCCTGTATGGGTAAACTTTATCGCATTGCCCAATAAGTTGGTAAATACCTGTTGCAAGCGCAGCGGGTCGCCACGTAAGCCTTCAGGTACATTAGGTTCTATCAATAGATTGAGTTCAAGATTTTTATCCTGAGCGCTAGGACCGAGTAGGGTGACTACGTCGTTAATGGTATCGCGGAAGTTGAACTCAATTCTGTCGAGTTTTAATTTGCCGGCTTCTAGCTTGGAAAAGTCTAAAATGTCATTAATGATTGCTAATAAATTATTGGCAGATTTTTCAATAGTTAACAAATAGTCAGCTTGATTATTGTTGAGTTGAGTTTTGAGTAACTGGCGAGCGAAACCAATGACACCGTTTAACGGGGTGCGTAGCTCATGACTCATGTTAGCCAAAAACTCTGATTTTGCTTTGGCGCCTTGCTGAGCTTCTTTTTTGGCAATGTCTAATTCAATGTTTTGAATTTCAATTTGCTCTAGGGTTTCGCGCAAGTCACTGGTGGCTTGGTCAATACTTTGGTGCATCTCTTCATGGTATTCAGCCAGCGATTTAGCCATAGAGTTGATACCGTGTTTTAACAGCCCTAATTCACCGGTATAACTGCCCTCAACTCGCGCATCTAAACGGCCTTGGCGGATCCTATCTACGATACTGACCATATTGGTAATCGGTTGGGTTACTTGTTTACTCAGCTGGAAGGCAAATAACACACTAATCAGCACACCAAACAATACAATGAACAGTGCAACCGTGGTATCTCTAAACTGTAATAACAAGGCTCGGTCTTTGTTATATTGCATAGAAATGTAACCCAGTAATTCGGGTTTACCATCGCTGAATGCAGCAAAGCTACCCTCGGCTTCTGCCCAAATCGGCGCCCTCAAAATGATTCGGTTCGGATAGATTTCTACTTGGGTAGATTGCGGTAGCGGCAGTTCAGGATCACTTTGTAACAGGCGGATATTACGATGGTAGTTACTGGTAACAAAAAGCTGGTTATTTTGGTCATAGACCGCAATACTTTTTATTAGGGGCGACATCTTGCGATGAGTCACGCTAATCAGCGATTTAACTTTTTCTCTGTTATACCTGCTGAGGCCAACTTCACTGGCTATTGCCAAAGGCTCGATGACATTGACCCCTTGCTCAATAACAAAGTTATCTAGTTGTTGGTTACGATTAAACGTAAAATAGCTGGCCAGCAAGATGCCCACAAATAAAGTGGGTATGATGGTGAGAATATATACACGGGCGCGTAAGCCATACTTGGTCATAAACGTTTCTTATGGGAAAATGACATGGTTCCAATTGCTTATGATGACATAAGCCCACCCTTTTTTGTATTCACTGGTTAAATAAGTCCCCCCTATGGCTCAATTTTTTAAAGCAAAACCAAAATCTATTCGCCTTAAGGCGATTACCGACTGCACGGTTACTCAGTTAGACCATCATTTGCACGGGGTTGTGAAGGCCGGGCGTGAGACTTATTTTGTGGCTGATACCTTACCCGGGGAACAAATCAAGATTCAACCCGCGGGTAAATCAGGGCCGGCTAAACTGCTGAAACGTTTAACTGATGCTGAGCAGCGCATTGCCCCTCGTTGTCAATTTTACCGCGACTGCGGTGGGTGTAGCGTCCAGCATTTGACCGCGCAAGATCAACGTTCATTTAAACAAACAGCGGTCGCTTCACTCATTAGTCGATTGTCGGCTTATGAAGATTTGCCTGAAGTAGAGCAGGAGGCAGATCAAGAATGGCACTACCGCAGGGTGAGCCGTTTAAGTACTTGGTTTGACAATAAACAGGGGTGGTTAGTGGGCTTTAGGCAAAAAGCCAGTAAGCAGCTCACGCCGATCAGCGAGTGCATGGTACTCACTGAGCGCTTATCGTGTTTGATTGTGCCTCTACAACACGCATTACGTAGTTGGCCTAAAGTTGTGGGTTTGGGTCACATTGACTTAATAGACTGTGAACCGATGGTGGTGTGTCGCATACGGCTAACCAAAGCGCTAGCGAGCAAATGGGTGGCAAGTCTAAGCGCCCTGGCGGAGCAATTAAATATTGCCCTATTGTTGGTGGAAGCTGACAAACAGCAATGGTTACGTGGCGAGCAGGCATTTTATCAATTGGATGAGCAGCAACTTAAGTTGGCGTTTACGCCGGGTGACTTCATTCAAGTGAACGCATCGATGAATCAAAAAATGGTCAATAAAGCGATTGAATGGCTTGAACTTGGTTCTGAAGATGTGGTGCTTGACCTTTACTCGGGCATTGGCAATTTTAGTTTGGCTATGGCTCAACATTCCAAGCAAGTTATTGCCGTGGAGGGCGTTGCGCAGATGAGCGAACAGCTGCTAAGCAACGCCAAGCTTAACGGCTTAACCAATATATTGGCTTATACTGGCGATTTAGAGGATCCCGAAACCGCCAAGCATTGGAAAAATGTTAAAGTGAGCAAAGTATTATTAGACCCCGCTAGGGCAGGAGCAAAGCTGGCCATTTCTGAGGTTGCAAAGCTTAGCCCAAGCACCTTAGTATATGTGTCTTGTAATCCGGCGACTTTAGCTAGAGATGCTAAAGTATTAAATCAAGCAGGGTATAAACTGGTCAAACTCGCACTCATTGACATGTTTGCTCATACCGAGCATGTAGAAACAATGGCGCTGTTTACGCGGTAACAGCGTGAAACCGGTTTGACTGGCACTAAAAATTAACGGAAGAGAAGTCGTATGGTTTCGGTTAGAGAAACACATCTCAATCAACAATTATTATTTGATGAAAATCAATGGGTTGCCAGTTTAGATGTGGCGAGTGATGAGCAGCGAAAGTTGTTCGAAGTCAGTAATTTCTTCCGCGAACTCGATGCCGATAAACAACAAATCCATTCTTGCCTAAATAAAGGTAAGGAAATGGTAGAGATTTTAGTCACTCTCAATATGGACTTACCAACCCTTAAAGCTGCTTTATTATTTCCCTTTGTAGAGTCGGGTTTAATTGCTAAAGATAAGCTCGCTCAGCAGTTTTCTGAAGAGGTCGTAAAACTACAGTTTGACGCGGCGCAAATGGACGCGATGAAAGTGTTGCGTACTGGGCAAAACAAAAGCTTGTCAGCAGGTCAAATTGACAATGTAAGACGTATGCTATTGGCGATGGTAGGAGATGTTCGGGCTATCGTAATTAAGCTTGCAGAACGAATTTGTTTCCTGCGCGAAGTTAAAAATGAAAGTGAAGATATTCGCGTGCTGGCGGCGAAAGAAAGCCAAGACATTTATGCGCCATTAGCGAACCGCTTAGGGATTGGCCAATTAAAGTGGGAGTTAGAAGACTTTACTTTTCGCTACCTGCACCCAGATACCTACAAGCTGATTGCCAAACAGTTAGATGAGAAAAGGATTGCCAGAACAGACTACATAGAAGACTTTGTTAACAAGCTTCAGC
The DNA here is from genome assembly GCF_054112545.1 of Agarivorans sp. MS3-6. NCBI lineage: Bacteria > Pseudomonadati > Pseudomonadota > Gammaproteobacteria > Alteromonadales > Alteromonadaceae > Agarivorans > Agarivorans sp. MS3-6. Next base: position 3,707,352 of record NZ_CM134202.1, read on the forward strand.
AAGATATTAGCGCGGCAAATATTAAAGCTGAAGTTTATGGCAGACCTAAGCATATCTATAGTATCTGGCGAAAAATGCAAAAGAAGGATTTATCCTTCGATAAACTGTTTGATGTAAGAGCGATTCGTATTGTTGCTGAAAAACTTCAAGATTGTTATGCAATACTTGGGGTGGTTCATACATCTTGGCATCATATTCCCAGCGAATTTGATGATTATGTCGCTAATCCAAAACCTAATGGTTATCAGTCAATCCATACTGTGGTGGTAGGCCCTGAAGGGAAAACTATCGAAGTGCAAATCCGCACTAAGCAGATGCACGAAGAATCTGAGTTGGGGGTGGCCGCGCACTGGAAGTACAAAGAAGGCGGCAGTGGCGGTAGAACTGACTTTGAAGACAAAATTGCTTGGTTACGCAAGTTACTCGCATGGCAAGATGATATTGCCGAGAATGGCTCTATGCTTGAAGAGCTTCGCTCGCAAGTGTTTGATGACCGCGTTTATGTATTTACCCCGAGCGGCGAAGTGATCGACCTGCCCGCCGGTTCTACTCCCTTAGATTTTGCTTATTACGTGCATAGCCAAGTGGGGCATCGTTGTATTGGTGCTAAAATTGGCGGGCGTATTGTGCCGTTTACCTATCAATTAAGTACCGGCGAGCAAGTTGAAATTATAACCCAAAAAGAATCCAGTCCCAGTCGCGATTGGCTTAACCCAAATTTGGGCTATGTGAAGTCATCACGAGCGCGTACCAAAATTGCCACTTGGTTCAAGAAACAAGATAAAGATAAAAACCAAGTTGTAGGTAAAGACTTACTTGAAGCCGAGCTAAGTAAACATGGCTTTAAAATGAGTGATGTTGAAAGCTGTGTTGAACGTTTTAATGTGAAGACATTAGATGATTTACTGGCTGCCATTGGGGCTGGCGATGTGCGCTTAAATCAATTGGTGCACTACTTACAAGCAACCCTAAATAAACCTACGGCTGAAGAGCTTGATCGACAAGCTTTAGAAACAATCACCAAAAAAGCCGAACATCACGGTCAAAAGAAAAAACGCGCTAAAGATGCCATCGTTGTTGATGGTGTGGGTAACCTAATGACCCATATTGCGCGTTGTTGTCAGCCTATTCCAGGTGATTCAATTAAGGGCTTTATTACCCAAGGTAGAGGGATTTCAATCCACAGTGTTGATTGTGAGCAGTTAGCTGAGTTGGTCAGCCGCACACCTGAACGAGTGATAGACGCAGTGTGGGGTGGAAAGGATTCGGGAGGCTACAACTTAACGATTCGAATCGTTGCGAATGATCGAAGTGGTTTGCTGCGTGACATCACTACAGTATTAGCCAATGACAAAGTGAATGTGCAGGGCATGCAAAGTAACTCCGATACCAAGAGTCAAACCGCGACCATCGATATGGATATCGAGATATATAACTTAGAAACCCTGTCTCGGGTATTGTCAAAGATTAATCAGCTCAATCACATTATTGAAGCGCGTCGTTTACGTTAAGCTTAGGGATACTAACAGCCATATGCTGCAACCGCCTTATACAATTGATACCTTGTTGACCATAATGGCAAGGTTACGCGATCCAGAAGGGGGATGCCCTTGGGATCTAAAGCAAAGTTGGCAATCTATCGTTCCCTATACTGTCGAAGAAACCTATGAAGTGGTAGAAGAGATCAATCTGGCTTTAGAGACGGGGAATTTCAACGAGGTTAAGCTCGAACTGGGCGATTTATTGTTTCAAGTGGTTTATTACGCTCAATTTGCACATGAACAAGGCGATTTTCAGTTTGCTGATGTGGTTGAAGGAATATGTGAAAAGCTGATCCGCCGTCATCCGCATGTGTTTGCTGAGCAAGCCTTTAGCAATGAAGCTGCCGTAAAGGCTAACTGGGAAGCAGAAAAAGCCAAAGAACGCGCGAGCAAAGCAAAAACTAAGCTCAGTGTATTAGATGATGTTCCGATGGCTTTGCCGGCCTTGAGCCGCGCGCAGAAGCTACAGCAACGCTGTGCCAGTGTGGGTTTTGACTGGCCAAGTGTCGAACCGGTGCTTGACAAGGTTCAAGAAGAACTGGAAGAAGTTCAACAAGCGATTAGTTCAAAAAAACAACAGGATATTGCCGAGGAAATTGGTGATTTGTTGTTTACTTGCGTAAATTTAGCCCGAGCTTGTGAATTTGATGCCGAAGACTTACTGCGCCAAGCCAATCAAAAATTTAGTCGTAGATTCCGCTCTGTAGAGGACCTAGCAAGGCTTGATGGTAAAAAGCTGGAACAAATGAGCCTCCAAGAAATGGATTCTTTGTGGGATAAAGTGAAAGAAAATTACAAAAATTGATTTACAACAAAAACACGAAAACTTAGTCTTGTTAGAGTGACATTGATTGTGGTGTTAAAGAGGCTTTGCTATACTATGCCCCCGTCCAAGTATCGCAGATACGCCCTTAACACATCCAACTTCTCAGGTTCGACATGACAACAAAATACATTTTCGTCACTGGTGGCGTAGTATCCTCTTTGGGTAAAGGTATTGCCGCTGCATCACTGGCTGCCATTCTTGAAGCTCGTGGTCTTAAAGTGACCATTATGAAGCTTGACCCTTACATTAATGTAGATCCAGGTACCATGAGTCCGATCCAACACGGTGAAGTGTTTGTGACAGAGGATGGTGCAGAAACAGATCTCGATTTAGGTCATTACGAGCGCTTTATTCGTAACAAAATGACCAAACGTAATAACTTCACTACTGGTCGGGTTTATGAAGATGTATTGCGTAAAGAACGTCGTGGAGACTATTTAGGCGCTACCATTCAGGTTATTCCGCACATTACTAACGCCATTAAAGAGCGCATTGTAGCTGGTGGTGAAGGTGTTGATGTAGCGATTGTAGAAATCGGTGGCACCGTAGGTGACATTGAATCTCAGCCTTTCTTAGAAGCTATTCGTCAGTTAGGTACAGAAATTGGCCGCGAGCGCGCCATGTACATGCACCTTACTTTAGTGCCTTATTTGGGCGCTGCTGGTGAAGTTAAAACGAAGCCGACACAGCACTCAGTGAAAGAGCTTCGTTCGATTGGTATTCAGCCTGACATTCTAATTTGTCGTAGTGACCGTGCTATTCCGGCTAATGAACGCGCTAAAATTGCTTTGTTCACTAATGTGCCTGACCGAGCGGTTATCTCGCTGAAAGACGTAGATAGTATTTATAAAATTCCTGCGCTATTAAAATCACAAGGTTTAGATAACTTAGTGACCGAGCGCTTTGGCATTGACTGCCCTGAAGCCGATTTATGCGAATGGGAACAAGTAATATATGAAGAAGCTAATCCTACCAATGAAGTGATCATTGGCATGGTAGGCAAATATGTTGAACTGCCAGATGCTTACAAATCGGTTAATGAAGCACTTAAACATGCTGGGTTGAAAAACCGTTTGAGTGTGAAAATTCAATACGTAGACTCTCAAGATCTTGAAGTAAAAGGTACTGATGTACTAAAAGACTTAGATGCGATTTTGGTCCCTGGCGGTTTTGGTGAGCGTGGCGTTGAAGGTAAAATTTTAGCCGCACAGTTCGCTCGAGAAAACAAAGTGCCTTATTTAGGTATTTGTTTGGGCATGCAAGTGGCGTTAATTGAATACGCACGTAACGTTGCCGGTTTAACTGATGCGCATTCTTCAGAGTTTAACCCAGAGTCTTCAGCGCCTGTTGTCGGCTTAATTACCGAGTGGATCGACGAAGACGGTAAAGTAGAAGTGCGTGATAGCAAGTCTGATCTTGGCGGCACTATGCGTTTAGGTTCGCAACTATGCCACCTAACTAAAGGCTCTAAAGTTGCTGATTTATATGGCAGTGTAGAAATTTACGAACGACACAGGCACCGTTACGAGGTGAATAACACCTTGTTACCTAAGATTACCAAGAAAGGTCTTAAGGTTACTGGCCTGTCGTCAGACAAGAAATTAGTGGAAATTATTGAGAACCCTGATCATCCTTGGTTTGTGGCGGCTCAATTCCACCCAGAATTTACGTCAACGCCCCGCGACGGACACCCGTTGTTTGCTGGTTTTATTAAAGCAGCTGGCGAATTTAATAAAGCTCGCTAGTATCTATTAGCGGGTCGTAATTTTAGAAAGTTTGTAGTTTGTTTATTTATAGAGGAAATTAGTAATGTCTAATATCGTAAAAGTACTTGGTCGTGAAATCATGGATTCACGCGGTAACCCAACTGTAGAAGCTGAAGTTCATCTTGCTGATGGTTCTTTCGGTATGGCTGCTGCTCCTTCTGGCGCATCAACTGGTTCTCGTGAAGCATTAGAATTACGTGATGGCGATAAAGCTCGTTACTTAGGCAAAGGTGTATTAAAAGCTGTTGCTGCTGTAAACGGCCCAATCGCAGAAGCATTAGTAGGTAAAGATGCTTTAGCCCAAGCTGAACTTGACCAAATCATGATCGACCTAGATGGCACAGAAAACAAAGCTAAATTTGGCGCAAACGCTATCTTAGCTGTTTCTTTAGCTGCTGCTAAAGCTGCTGCTGATTCTAAAAATGTACCACTATACGCTCACATTGCTGACTTAAATGGTACTTCTGGTGTTTACTCTATGCCTCTTCCAATGATGAACATCATCAACGGTGGTGAGCACGCAGATAACAGCGTAGACATCCAAGAATTTATGATTCAACCTGTTGGCGCTGCAAACTTCCGTGAAGGCCTACGTATGGGTGCTGAAGTATTCCATAGCCTAGCTAAAGTACTTAAAGCTGACGGTCACTCAACAGCTGTTGGTGATGAAGGTGGTTTCGCGCCAAACCTAGAGTCAAACGAAGCTGCACTTGCTGCAATTAAAGTTGCTGTTGCAAACGCAGGTTACGAGCTAGGTAAAGACATCACTTTAGCGATGGATTGTGCTGCATCTGAGTTTTACGACAAAGAAGCAAACATCTACGACCTTAAAGGTGAAGGCAAGAAATTCACGTCTGAAGAATTCAACTTCTTCTTACAAGAACTTACTCAACAATACCCAATTGTTTCTATCGAAGATGGTCTCGACGAGTCAGATTGGGATGGTTTCGCACACCAAACCAAACTAATGGGTGATAAAATCCAATTGGTTGGTGACGATTTGTTCGTAACTAACACTAAGATCCTTAAGCGTGGTATCGACAACGGCATCGCTAACTCTATCCTAATTAAATTCAACCAAATCGGTTCTTTAACTGAAACTTTGGCTGCAATTAAAATGGCTAAAGACGCTGGCTTCACTGTTGTTATCTCTCACCGTTCAGGCGAGACTGAAGATGCAACTATTGCTGACCTAGCTGTTGGTACTGCTGCTGGCCAAATCAAAACGGGTTCATTGAGCCGCTCTGACCGTGTAGCTAAGTACAACCAACTTCTTCGCATTGAAGAAGCTCTAGGTTCAAAAGCACCATACAACGGTCTTAAAGAAGTTAAAGGTCAAGCTTAATTCATAAATTAGCTTAATCTACACTTTAAATCCCCAAGCACTTAGTGCTTGGGGATTTTTTTTGCCAAGGATTTGGATAAATCGCTTAGTGCTTATGGAGTAACATTCGGCTTTGTGGGATTATCTCTGTCAGGGAGGAGCCATGCGTTCGTTTAAAATTCTACTAATACTGATTGTTTTGCTTTTGCAGTACCAGCTGTGGTTCGGCAAAAACTCAATAAATGACTATTTTTCTTTGCAGGATCAGGTAGCTAAGCAGCAGTTGGCGAATCAACAATTGGCCCAGCGAAACGGTGTATTACAGGCTGAGATTGGTGATTTACGTAATGGCCTAGACGCAGCAGAAGAACACGCAAGAAACGAATTAGGAATGATTAAACAAGGTGAAACCTTCTATCGCATCATTCCTTCCTCTGACACTGAATAATGGTTGGCCTCGAGTATTAATAATTAATGAGTTCTCACAGTAAGCAATATACTGCTTTGCTCCCAGCGGCAGGTATTGGCAGCCGCATGCAAGCAGATATTCCTAAGCAATATTTATACTTAGCGGGCAAAACAATTCTTGAAACGACGGCGTTGGCATTTTTGTCCCACCCTAGAATTGCGCAAGTAGTCGTGGTTTTGCATCCCGATGACCAGTGGTTTAGCGCCCTGGAGATAGCCCATTCTGGTCGAGTAAGCGTTGTGCAAGGCGGTGACGAGCGCGCCGACTCGGTATTAGCGGGTTTGCAAACTATAACCGACGATTGGGTGCTAGTGCATGATGCGGCGAGACCGTGTATCACCCATGATGATATCAGTACACTTATCGAGACGGTTGAACAAACCAATCATGGTGGCATTTTAGCTTGTCAGGTTCGCGATACAATGAAGCGAGGGGCTGCAGGTAAAGTTGAGCATACGGTATCCAGAGAGCAGCTTTGGCATGCCTTAACGCCACAGATGTTTCAAGTGCAAACCCTAAGGCAGAATATTTGTGATGCCTTGGCGGCAGGTGCCAGTATCACCGATGAAGCGTCGGCCATGGAATGGGCTGACCACACAGTGAATTTAGTGGAAGGCCGTAGCGACAATATAAAAGTCACTTGTCCTGAAGACTTGGCGTTAGCTAGGTGGTACTTAAGCCAACAACAAAATAACGAGGTAGTAGGATGAGCATTCGCATTGGGCACGGTTTTGATGTGCATAAATTTGGCGGTCAGGGACCGTTAGTCGTCGCGGGTGTGGCGATTCCTTATGAGCAAGGTTTTATCGCTCACTCTGATGGTGATGTGGCTTTACACGCCCTGTGTGATGCGCTACTGGGTGCTTTGGCTTTAGGCGATATTGGTCATCATTTTCCCGACAATGATCAAGCCTATGCAGGAATTGATTCTCGTATTTTACTGCGACAAGTTATGGCGCAAGTTAGTCAACGTGGTTACCAGTTAGGCAACGTGGATTTAACCATCGTCGCTCAAGCGCCGAAAATGGCTCCTCATATCGAAAAAATGCGGCTAAATATTGCTGAAGATTTAGCGGCCGATATTGGTCAAGTGAATGTTAAAGCTACCACCACCGAAAAGCTGGGTTTTGAAGGACGAAAAGAAGGTATTTCTAGCCATGCTGTCGTTCTACTGGAGGCTTGCTAAATGAGCGACTATTCAACAATCATCTCTGAGCTGAATTATTTGCACGGTAAACCCTGTTGCACAGGGGAGTTAAAGCAACAGGCGGTCGACTTTCGAGTTGATGAAGTGTTGCCGTTTGAATTTAGCGGTGACGGTGAACACATGATGGTGAAAATTGAAAAAACCGGCGAGAACACCGCTTGGGTCGCAAAAATGTTGGCTGAAGCCTGCGAAGCGAGTCCAAAGGTGGTGAGTTATGCGGGTTTAAAAGATCGCCACGCGGTTACCACCCAATGGTTTAGCATTCAGTTACCAGGGAAGGCTAATATTCAGTTAGCCGAAAATTTGGGTGAAGGGGTAAAAGTAATCGCTACTGCTCGGCATAACCGAAAACTAAAACGTGGCGCCTTATCGGGTAATCATTTTGTTATTCGCCTTCGTAATGTATCTGATATTGAGCAAGCTTTACAGCGAGCTGAGCACGTAGCCAACGAAGGTGTCCCCAACTATTTTGGTTCGCAACGTTTTGGTCGCGGTGCTAGCAACATAGATAACGCGTTAGCTATGTTTGCAGGCAGACGTGTTAAAAGTCGAGAAAAGCGCAGCATGTATTTGTCAGCAGCTCGTAGCTTGGTGTTTAACCAAGCCATTAGTCAGCGGATAGAGCAGCAGTTGTTTAAGCAGGTGCTTGATGGTGATGTGATGAAGTTTGCTACTAGTAATGCCTATTTTGTGGCAGAGCAAGCTGACCAAGCCATTCTAGAACGTTTTGAACAAGCAGAAATTGAATTATCAGCTCCAATGGTCGGTAAGGGCGAGTTGGCCTGCCTAGATAAGGCATTGGCATTTGAAACATCTGTGTTGGCAAGCTATCCGGAGATTGTCAGCGGATTGTCCGAGGCGGGACTGAAAATGGAACGTCGTGCTTTAGCACTTAAGCCACAGCAATTTAGCTATCATGCCGACGCGAACGACCTCGTGCTTAGCTTCTTTTTAACGGCGGGTAACTACGCCACCAGTATTCTACGCGAAATTGTAAATTGTGAAGGCGAAAGTAATGACCATATTAGTGAGTAATGATGATGGCGTGCATGCGCCTGGCATCATTTGCTTGGCTGCCGCATTAAAAACCTTAGCGCCAGTACTAACGGTGGCGCCCGATCGAAACTGTAGCGGTGCTAGCAGTTCATTGACCCTAGAAAACCCGCTTCGTATCGTCTATTTGGATGAGCAAACTATTTCGGTGAAAGGTACGCCAACTGATTGTGTGCACCTTGCGATTAACGAACTGGTTGATGAATTGCCAGAGATTGTTGTCGCCGGGATTAATGCCGGCGCCAATTTAGGGGATGATGTGCTTTATTCGGGTACTGTTGCTGCCGCTATGGAGGGGCGTAACTTAGGCCTGCCAGCTATTGCTGTTTCCCTAGTGGGTCACGAGGGTAAGCATTATGATAGCGCCGCGAGTGTTACCTTGAAGTTATTAGAGCAACTTAGGGAGCACGCGCTACCGAGTAATCAAATACTTAATGTGAACGTACCCGATTTACCCTTGGCCGAGATTAAAGGTTTTAAAGTGACACGGCTTGGTAGCCGTCATCGCGCTGAAGTTATGGTCAAGCAAAAGGACCCGCGGGGACATGACATTTATTGGTTGGGACCACCTGGCGAGATGCAAGATGCCGGGGAAGGAACTGACTTTGCAGCTGTTGCTAAAGGGTACGTATCCATCACTCCTTTAACAATTGATATGACAGCTCACAGCTTTATTGGCAAACTAGACTCTTGGGTCAAGGATTGGGAGGCAGAGTAATGCAAATTGGCGAAAGCCCTAATAGTTTGAAATTGGTAAGTCAATTACGTCAGCACGGGATTCAAAATTCTGCGGTATTGAATGCGATTGCAAAACTACCGCGGCAGTATTTCATCGACGAAGCACTGGCTCATCAAGCTTGGGATAATACGGCTTTGCCTATTGGGCAGGGGCAGACGCTTTCTCAGCCCTACATCGTTGCCAAAATGACCGAGCTTCTGCTGCAAACGCAACCTAAAAAAGTGTTGGAAATTGGTACCGGGTCTGGCTACCAAACGGCGGTGTTAGCTTCCTTGGTGGATCAGGTGTATTCAGTTGAGCGGATTAAAACCCTGCAGTTTCAAGCAAAAAGGCGTTTGAAGTTACTGGATTTACATAATGTTGCTACCAAGCACGGTGATGGGTGGCAAGGCTGGGCAAGTAAGGGGCCGTTTGATGCGATTTTGGTTACGGCCGCTGCCAGCGCTGTTCCTTCCGCCTTAATCGAGCAGTTAAGTGTTGGCGGGAGAATGATCATCCCCGTTGGCGAGCAACAACAGCAACAAGCTCTTATTCTTATCGAAAAACAAGCACAGGGTTTTACTCAACAACATTTAGAGCCAGTGCGTTTTGTTCCTTTAATTAATGGTGAATTAGCGTGAAAATTTTTAGTGCCTTATACGACAAAGTGATGACCTGGTCAGAGCATCGCCATGCCGTACGTTACCTCTCTGGGATGAGTTTCATTGAGTCTATCTTTTGGCCGATACCGGTAGATGTGATGTTAGCGCCAATGGCCTTATCCCGTCCTAACAAAGCTTGGCACTTTGCTATGTTAGCCACTATTTTCTCAGTATTGGGCGCAATGCTTGGATACGCTTTAGGCCAGTTTTTTTATGAACCCGTGGTAGAGCCACTGATTAATTCGTTTGGTTATCAGCACAAAATGGAAGTAGCCTTTGAATGGTTTGAACGTTGGGGAGTATTGGTTGTTTTTGTCGCTAGCTTCACACCTATTCCCTATAAAGTTTTTACCCTAACCGCTGGAATACTCAATATGGCTTTTATTCCATTTGTGCTTATTTCTTTGGTTGGCCGAGGTCTACGTTTTTACCTTGTGGCAGGTTTAATGAAGTGGGGCGGTGCTAAAATGGAAGCGCAGTTGCGCAAATACGTTGAAATCCTAGGGTGGTTAGTCATCGTGCTAGCAGTGGTAGCTTATTTACTATTACGCTAACTAGATGATATACCTGCGTTATATAACGTTTTTATTAATGCTTAGCTTACTACATGGATGTAGTCGAGAGGGGGGCCCCGCCCCGGTTACTGACGCAGGTACCTATAACCAAAAAAACCGTGGGGTTATCAGTTCTGCCAGTTATAAAGTTAAAAAAGGTGAGACTTTATATTCGATTGCTTGGCGTGCAGGGCTTGACCCCGAAGATCTGGCAAAAAGAAATAATATCTCAGCGCCCTACACAATCTTTGTTGGTCAAACTATTAAATTGAAGACGACTGGAGTTAAGTCCGGTCAGAATGTTACAAACAAGCATAAAACTGCGAAGGTGCAAGTTAAAGATGTTAAGAAATCGTCAAAAAAACTTGAATCAACGTCAACAAAGGCATACGCTGAAACCTCACCTAAGGTTGTTGCCAAGCAACACACTGGCCCAGTAAAAGGCTGGGTTTGGCCAACTAAAGGTAAGGTTATCAAAGGCTTTTCAAATCAAGCTAATGGTAATAAAGGCATAGATATTCGCGGTAGTCATGGTCAAAAGATTATCGCGTCAGCTCCTGGTAGAGTGGTATATGCGGGGAGTGCCTTAAGAGGTTACGGGAAACTTATAATAATAAAACACAATGACGACTACTTGAGTGCTTATGCCCACAACAGTCGATTACGTGTAAAAGAAAAACAGCAAGTAGCAGTAGGACAACATATCGCCGATATGGGCGATACAGGAACAACCGACACGCGATTACATTTTGAAATCCGTTTCAAAGGAAAGTCAGTAGATCCAAGTAAGTATCTACCGGCACTCTAGCCTAGATTGCACACAATAATAATAGCAATCAGGTCTTGTTCAGGGAGGTTATGCTATGACCCAAGTAAAAACTGCTGTAAAACTAAAAAGTGTTTCAACGAACAGCGCAACTAAAGCTAAAGTTGATAAAAGCGCTAGTAAAGACGATATCATGCAAGCCGATGTATCAAAGAGCTTGGATGCCACCCAACTATATCTTGGCGAGATTGGTTTTTCGCCCTTGCTCACCGCAGACGAAGAAGTGCTTTATGCTCGCCGCGCCCTTAGAGGGGATGATGCTGCTCGCAAAAGAATGATTGAAAGCAATCTACGCTTAGTGGTTAAAATTGCAAGACGTTACAACAATCGAGGCTTAGCACTGTTAGATTTAATCGAGGAAGGGAACCTTGGTTTAATTCGAGCAGTTGAAAAGTTTGACCCAGAGCGAGGCTTTCGTTTCTCTACTTATGCCACTTGGTGGATCCGCCAAACTATTGAACGAGCGATTATGAATCAAACTCGTACTATTCGTTTGCCTATCCATGTGGTTAAAGAATTGAATGTTTACCTCCGTACTGCGCGTGAATTAGCTCACCGCTTGGATCATGAACCTACCGCAGAAGAAATTGCAGAAACATTAGACCGCCCAGTTGAAGACGTGACTAAAATGCTGCGTTTAAACGAACGGATTAGTTCTGTGGATACGCCTATAGGTGGGGATAATGACAAGGCGCTATTAGACATTATTTCTGATGAAAACGAGCATGGACCCGAGCATAGAACTCAAGACGATGATATGAAAAATAGCATTGTTGAGTGGTTGGGAGAGCTAAATAGTAAGCAGCGTGAAGTGTTGGCTCGTCGTTTTGGCTTATTAGGATATGAGGCTTCAACCTTAGAAGATGTAGGCCGTGAAATTGGACTTACCCGTGAGCGAGTAAGACAAATCCAAGTCGAAGCGTTGCGTCGCCTTCGAGACATATTGTCTTTACAAGACCTATCTATCGACGCTTTATTTAAAGTGTAATAGTTAAACAAGCAAAAAAGGAAGCCTAGGCTTCCTTTTTTATTATCTAAAATCAGCTATCAGCTATCAGCTATCAGCTATCAGCTATTAGCTTGGAGCTTTAAATTAAATAATAAATCTAATGCTGCTTTAGGTGACAAGTCATTGGGATCCAAGTGTTTAAGTTGTGTCAGCACCGGGTGTTCAGTCTCTTGCATTAAGTCCATCGCTAATTGAGCGCTTAGGTCGCCGTCTGCGTCAATCCCTTTAGCGGGAGTGGGAGCATTGGCTTCGAGTTGTTTTAGCTTACTTTTAGCTTGAGTAATTACCGATTTTGGTATGCCAGCCAGTGCAGCAACTTGTAGGCCATAACTTTTACTGGCCGCCCCATCTTGTACTTGATGCATAAAGGCAATAGTGTCTTGATGCTCAACAGCATCTAAGTGCACATTTGCCACTCCTTGTAGCAGTTCTGGTAGTTGGGTCAACTCAAAATAGTGAGTAGCAAACAAGGTTTGAGATTCAAGCTTGTTGAGCGCTTTGGCTACCGCCCAAGCGAGCGACATTCCGTCATAGGTGCTGGTTCCACGACCTATTTCATCCATCAGAACGAGGCTATGTGGCGTCGCATTGTGTAAAATATTGGCGGTTTCAGTCATCTCTACCATGAAGGTTGAGCGGCCACTGGCTAAATCGTCTGAGGCACCAATTCGGGTAAATATTTTGTCGATAGGGCCCAGCTCAACGGCTTCTGCAGGCACAAAACTTCCCATATAGGCCATTAAGCAAATCAGGGCCGTTTGGCGCATATACGTTGACTTACCGCCCATGTTCGGACCGGTTACTATCAACAGTTGGCGCTGCTGGTTCAATTTAACGGGGTTAGCGATAAAAGGCGTGTCGTTGACGTGTTCAACAACGGGGTGACGACCACCTTCAATATTAATACCGGCTTGGTCAGTAAAGCTTGGTCGCACGTAATTTAAGGTTTCGGCACGTTCAGCTAAACAACACAGCACGTCTAGTTGTGCAATGGCCTGTGCGCTGCGCTGCATTTGACTCAAGCTGGGTAATAATAAATCGAGCAGTTGGTCATATAGTTGTTTTTCAAGTGCTAGCGCTTTACCTTGGCTAGAGAGTACTTTTTCTTCGTGCTCTTTTAGCTCAGCGATAATATAGCGTTCCATATTTTTCAGCGTTTGCCTGCGAATATAGTGCTCTGGCACTTGCTCTGAATGTAGTCGGCTAACTTCAATATAAAAGCCATGCACTTTGTTGTAGCCAATCTTTAGATTAGCAATGCCCGTTTGTTCCCGCTCGCGTTGCTCGATGCCTTTCAAGAATTGGGTGGCTCCGTCACTTAAGTTGCGCCACTCATCAAGCTCCTGATTGTAACCCTCTGCAATCACGCCACCATCACGTATTAAAACCGGAGGGTTATCGATAATTGCCCGTTCTAATAGGCTTAGTGTTTCAGGAAACTCGCCAATACTTTTAGCGATTGAACCGAGCGCGCTGCAATGAGCTAAGTCGCTTTGCAGGTCTGGCAGAAGACTAAATGCGTTACGTAAGCGTGCTAAATCACGGGGGCGGGCAGAGCGTAGTGCTAAGCGAGCCAGTATGCGTTCTATATCACCAATGGATTTGAGAATGCTTTGGATTGGCGTATACAAATCTGCGGCCAATATTTCTGCAATACAATCTTGGCGGTCAATCACTTGTTGTTGGTTACTTAAAGGTTGGTGTAACCAGCGGTTCAGTAAGCGGCTTCCCATAGACGTTGAGCTATGGTCGAGAATTGAGCTAAGGGTGTTTTCAAAGCCTCCCGCTAGATTGCGCGTGAGCTCGAGGTTTTTACGGCTGGCGGCATCAAGTTGAATGAACTGGTTTTGGCTCTCGACGATAATGGCATTAATGTGGGGCAGCGCGGTACGTTGAGTATCTTGTACGTATTGCATCAAACAACCGGCAGCGGCGAGGGCCAATGGGTACTCACTTACGCCAAAACCATCTAAATGACGGGTACCAAACTGCTGATTCAAGGCTTTTTGGGCGCTGGCTAAATCATATTCCCATTCGCCTCGACGACGTAAACCTTTGTAGCTTTGCAGGGCAGGGAAGAACTCAAAATCATCTGGGTATAGCAATTCTGCAGGATTTAGACGTTGCAGCTCGGCTTGTAGCTGTTGCTCACCAATAAATTGGTTAATGACAAAGCGACCACTGGCTATATCTAAGTAGGCTAAACCAATTTGTTGCTGTTGGTTGATCACGCTCACCAGCAGATTGTCTTGTTTTTCTTCTAATAAAGCCTCGTCGCTGACGGTACCAGGGGTGATGATTCGCACAACCTTACGTTCAACCGGCCCTTTACTGGTTGCGGGGTCACCTATTTGTTCGCAAATGGCAACAGATTCGCCTAATTGGACCAAGCGAGATAAATAGTTCTCAGCTGCGTGATATGGAATACCTGCCATAGGGATAGGCGTACCCGCCGATTGACCACGCTTGGTCAACGATATGTCCATTAACTCTGAGGCGCGTTTGGCGTCATCGTAAAACAGTTCGTAAAAATCACCCATTCTATAGAACAATAGAATCTCAGGATGCTGGGCCTTTAACGTTAAGTATTGGCGCATCATAGGAGTGTGCTTTTCTAGATTAGTTTCAGTCATTAGGCTTATCGAATTGTTTAGTAATGGTTAAACGAAGCAGCAAGGATAAAAGCTGGCAGCCGAATAGGCAAAACTCTTTTATTAATTTTTTGGAATAAACTTGATACTGTATGAATACCCAGTATACTACTGGTCATTAAGATAGTTAAAAGCACCTACGAGGGCGATATGGATCAGAACAAACAAAAGGCATTAGCTGCGGCCCTAGGCCAAATTGAAAAACAATTTGGTAAAGGCTCAATCATGAAGCTCGGCGATAACCGTACCATGGATATTGAAACGATTTCTACTGGTTCTTTGTCGATTGATATTGCCTTAGGCGCTGGCGGCTTGCCTATGGGGCGAGTTGTAGAGATCTATGGCCCAGAAAGTTCAGGTAAAACCACCTTAACTTTAGAAGCCATCGCTCAAGCACAAAAAGTAGGTAAAGTTTGTGCCTTTGTTGATGCTGAGCACGCCTTAGACCCTATTTACGCCAAAAAATTGGGTGTTGATGTTGACAACCTTTTGGTGTCACAGCCTGATACTGGGGAGCAAGCCTTAGAAATTACCGATATGTTAGCTCGCTCTGGTGCCGTAGATATGATCGTTATTGACTCGGTAGCAGCACTGACTCCTAAAGCCGAAATTGAAGGCGACATGGGCGATAGTCACGTAGGTTTGCAAGCGCGTTTAATGTCACAAGCACTACGTAAGCTTACCGGTACCTTAAAGCAAACTAACTGTATGTGTATCTTCATTAACCAAATTCGTATGAAGATCGGGGTTATGTTTGGTAACCCAGAAACCACCTCTGGTGGTAATGCATTGAAATTTTACGCGTCAGTTCGCTTGGATATTCGCCGCATTGGCGCCGTGAAGAGCGGTGATGAAGTAGTGGGTAATGAAACACGCGTTAAAGTGGTTAAAAACAAGATTGCTGCGCCATTCAAACAGGCTGAATTCCAAATCATGTACGGTGAAGGTTTTAACCGTTATGGTGAGCTGGTTGACCTTGGTGTAAGAGAAAAACTGGTTGATAAAGCCGGCGCTTGGTTCTCCTATAAAGGTAAAAAAATTGGTCAAGGTAAGGCTAATGCTTCTACTTACTTAAAGGAGCACCCAGAAATGGCTCAAGAAATTGAAATGACTATACGTAAGAATTTGCTGACGCCTGAAGTGGTAGAAGAAACGATAGATGCAGCCACCACTGAAGACGCACCAGTGAATACTGAAGCGTAATTAGAGAGGGGAGCCGAGAGGCTCCTTTTTGTTATGACCAATCGCAGTGCGCTTAATAGTGTAATTGACCTTTTATCCCGACGCTCATATAGCCAACAGCAGCTGTTACTAAAGCTACAGCAAAAAGGCTACCCTGAGAGCGAAATTGCAGATGCGCTTGAATACGCTCTGCAAAATGCGTGGCTTGATGATAGAAATTACGCCATGCAGTTAGTCCGTTCCCGCTTGGAAAGAGGCTATGGACGTAATTATCTGCAACAATACTTAATGGCTAAGGGGATTAAAAAAGACATAGCCAGTGAAGTGTTAGCGCTTCCCGACTGGGACTGGTATCAAGCCCTCTGCTTAAGCTTTGAGCGTAAATACAAGCAAGGTCTTCCTAGTGAACGCAGTTTGCAACAAAAATGTACTGCCTACCTTTATCGCCGCGGTTTTGAATTTGATTTGATCAATATTCTGTATAGCGAGCTCAAACATCAATAACTGTTGAACACTTTGCCTGCATGGATCTGCGTGCTATATTATCGCGATTAATTAGAGTTTCACCTTTTTAAGCGCTTGTCGACGAGTAATCCTCATTTTACCGCTAAGTCGAGTTGCTACAAACCCCCAGGAAAGAGTTTCATGAAGATGACTTCAGCTGAAGTAAGAGATGCATTTTTAAGCTTCTTTAACAGCAAAAATCACCAAATCGTTGCTAGTAGTTCGTTAGTTCCCCACGACGATCCCACGTTACTATTTACCAATGCGGGTATGAATCAATTCAAAGATGTATTTCTTGGCATTGATAAGCGCAATTACACCAGGGCCACTACGTCACAACGCTGTGTTCGTGCCGGTGGTAAACACAACGATTTAGAAAATGTAGGCTATACCGCTCGCCACCATACTTTCTTTGAAATGTTGGGTAACTTTAGCTTTGGAGATTATTTCAAAGAAGAGGCGATTAGCTATGCGTGGGAGTTTTTGACCGAGGTGGTTAAGCTTCCTAAAGATAAGCTGTTAGTCACCATCTATGAAACTGACGACGAAGCGTTTGCACTGTGGGCCAACAAAATTGGTGTACCAGAAGACCGCATCATTCGGATCGGTGACAAGTCGCCTGAGAAAAAGTTTGAGTCAGATAACTTTTGGCAAATGGGTGACACCGGGCCGTGTGGTCCGTGTACCGAAATATTCTATGATCATGGTGAGCATATTTGGGGCGGTCCTCCAGGGTCTCCAGAAGAAGACGGCGACCGTTTCATTGAAATTTGGAACGTGGTATTCATGCAGTTTAATCGCCAAGCTGACGGTACCATGGAAGCTCTGCCAAATCCTTCGGTAGATACTGGCATGGGTCTTGAGCGTATTGCGGCTATTTTGCAAGGTGTTCATTCAAACTACGAAATCGATATCTTTCAAAATCTGATCGCTGCGGCTGCCAAAATCATTGGTACTAGCGACCTAGAAAACAAGTCTTTGCGGGTTATTGCTGATCACATCCGTTCTTGTGGTTTCTTGATAGCCGATGGCGTCATGCCGGCTAATGAAGGCCGTGGTTATGTATTACGTCGTATTATTCGTCGTGCTGTTCGCCATGGTAATAAGCTTGGAGCAACTGAAGGGTTCTTCTACAAGTTATTCCCCGCTCTTATTCAAGAGATGGGCGAAGCTTACCCAGAGTTGAAAACGCAACAACCCGTTATTGAGCGAGTTTTGAAGCTAGAAGAAGAGCAATTCGCTAAAACTTTAGACCGTGGCTTACTGATTCTTGATGAAGCGTTAAACGAACTAAAAGGCTCAGTAATTCCTGGCGATTTAGTATTTAAGTTATACGATACCTACGGTTTCCCTGCCGATTTAACCGCAGACATCGCTCGCGAACGCGAACTGAGTGTTGATGAAGCTGAGTTTGAAGCAGCTATGCACGCTCAGCGACAGCGAGCCAAAAAGGCCAGCAATTTTGGTACTGATTACAACGATAATTTGATCATCGATAGCGAAACCGAATTTTTAGGTTACCAGCACTTAGATGCAGAAGTTCAAATTGTCGATATCTATAAAGATGGCGAATCTCAGCAGTCACTTGCTGGTGGAGATCAAGCCATCATTGTGTTGGATAAAACGCCGTTTTATGCCGAATCGGGCGGCCAGGCAGGTGATGCCGGCGAGTTAATGTACGAGGGTGGCAGCTTTGTGGTTGAAGATACCATCAAAGTAGGCAAAGCCTTTGTGCATAAGGGGTATGTGCAGGGTGGTGACTTATGCTTGAATAAAGTGGTTACTGCTAAAGTTGATTCACGTCGTCGTTGGAATACCGCGCTAAACCACTCTGTGACGCATATATTGCACGCAGCATTACGTCAAACCTTGGGTGAGCATGTTACCCAGAAAGGTTCGTTGGTAGAGGCGCAACGTTTACGTTTCGATTTCTCGCACTTTGAAGCCATATCGATGAATTCTATCCGTCAAGTTGAACATCTTGTTAACCAGCAGATCCGTCGTAATTTACCAGTGATTACCAAGGTAATGAACTTGGATGAAGCTAAACAAGCCGGTGCGATGGCTTTGTTTGGTGAGAAGTATGATGATGACGTGCGTGTTGTGAGTATGGGCGATTTTTCTACCGAACTATGTGGTGGTACTCATGTAAACCATACCGGTGATATCGGATTTTTCAAGATTACCAGCGAAGCGGGTATCGCAGCAGGGGTTCGCCGTATTGAAGCAGTAACTGGACAATTCGCTATCGACCTCATACACCGTATTGCCGAAGAAATGGAAAAGGCCGCCAATTTAGTGAAAGGCGACCAGTTCAGTATCGGCGAAAAAGTGATGCAGTTAGTCGACCGGAATAAGATGCTTGAAAAAGACGTTGCTCAACTTAAAGCCAAGCTTGCCAGTGCAGCCAGTAATGATGTGTTAGATCAAATACAAACCATCAACGGTGTGAAAGTATTGGTTGGCTTCCTCGATGGCGTTGAAGGTAAAGCACTCCGCAGCAGTGTCGATGAGCTGAAAGTTAAACTGGAAAGTGGCGTGGTGTTATTAGGCGCGGTAAACGACGGTAAAGTAAGTCTGATTGCCGGTGTAACCAAAGATTTAACCAGTCGCGTTAAAGCGGGTGAGATGGTGAATATTGCGGCTCAGTGTGTCGGCGGAAAAGGTGGCGGTCGCCCTGATATGGCGCAAGCTGGCGGCAATAACCCAGATGGGTTACCTAACGCGCTCGAGCAGGTAAAGCAGTGGTTAACAGAGAAGCTTTAAGCAATAAGCATTAAGTGTTAAGGAAAAAGGAAAGCAAGTGGCACTAATTGTTCAGAAATATGGCGGTACCTCGGTAGGGACGATTGAACGTATTCAAGCAGTCGCAGATCGTGTTATCCGCAGTAAAGAAGCAGGGGATGACGTTGTGGTCGTTCTCTCTGCAATGTCTGGTGAAACTAACCGTTTGTTAGGTTTAGCGCAAGAAATTGACGAGAACGCCAGTGAGCGCGAAAAAGATGTGTTGGTATCTACTGGCGAGCAGGTAACGATTGCCTTGCTAAGTATCGCGTTACAGAAGAAAAACTGTGATGCGGTGTCAATGACTGGTGACCAAATTCGTATGCATACCGATAATTCACATGGTAAGGCTCGCATCACCAGTATTGATGACCAAAACATCCAAGCGCATTTAAAGCAAAACAAAGTAGTGGTTATAGCGGGTTTTCAAGGTCGTAGCCCTGAAAACCATATCACTACCTTAGGGCGTGGTGGTTCTGATACCACAGCAGTGGCGATTGCAGCGGCGCTTAAAGCGGACGAATGCCAAATTTACACTGATGTAGATGGTGTTTATACGACTGATCCGCGGGTTGAACCTAAAGCCCGCCGCTTAGAAAGCATTACTTTTGAAGAAATGCTTGAAATGGCCAGCTTAGGGGCTAAGGTCTTACAGATCCGTGCCGTAGAGTTTGCGGGTAAGTACAATGTTCCACTACGTGTATTATCGAGTTTCACAGAAGGTAATGGCACTTTAATTAGTTATGAGGTTAATAAAATGGAGTCACCGGTTATTTCAGGCATCGCGTTCAATCGTGATGAGGCGAGTTTAACAATTTTGGGTGTGCCTGATAAACCGTCTGTCGCTGCATCTATTTTAGCCCCTATTGGTGACGCTAACATCGACGTGGATATGATCATCCAAAACTCGATGGGTGATAACACCGCAGACTTTACTTTTACCGTGCACCGTAACGACTATAAGAAAGCTAAAGAATTACTGGAAGCCACGTCTGAGCGTTTAGGTGCACGTGAAGTGCAAGGTAAAGATTCGTTAGCTAAAATATCAATTGTAGGCGTAGGGATGATGAATCACCCTGGTGTCGCAAAAACGATGTTTGAAACTTTGGGTGAAGAAGGCATTAATATGCAACTTATTTCTACTTCTGAAATCAAAGTATCGGTCGTGGTTGATGAAAAGTATTTAGAGCTTGCAGTGCGTGCTTTGCATAGTGCTTACAACCTAGAGCAATAATAATGACTCTGCGACCGAAACAAGCTAGTCTATACGCTGAATACTAAAAAAATAATAGCTTTCTAAAGTCGCTAGAGAACAAGAATACGAATTTAAAGGAGATAGTTAATGCTAATTTTGACTCGCCGTGTAGGCGAAACGTTGATGATTGGGGACGAAGTTACTGTTACAGTATTAGGCGTGAAAGGAAACCAAGTACGTATTGGTGTTAACGCACCTAAAGAAGTTTCTGTGCACCGTGAAGAAATTTACATGCGCATTCAAGCTGAGAAAAATGCTAGCGCCTAGTTTCATATCGCTATAGCAAGATTTTACAAAAGGAAGCCTCTTGCTTCCTTTTGTTGTTTATGAAGTCTGTAAGACTTTTGTTGCTCTGTTCTTGCAGCCTATGATCACTATTTTGCTGGTTTTTATTTATTCGGTGCTCATGCAGTGTATGCTGTATTTTCGTACTTATTATGACTAAAAATACAGTCATCTGTTCGAAAGCTGAACGAACAAATGAAAAGTGACAAAAAAGGTTTGACTATATTTTCGGAAGCAGTAATATCTGCATCCGAAATCGCGGTGAGGTGGCCGAGTGGCCGAAGGCGCTCCCCTGCTAAGGGAGTATAGGGTTTGTAGCCCTATCGAGGGTTCGAATCCCTCCCTCACCGCCATCGATTTCAACGCGCGTGTAGCTCAGCTGGATAGAGTACCTGGCTACGAACCAGGCGGTCGGAGGTTCGAATCCTTCCACGCGCGCCATATTAAAAAGGTGAAGCATCGCTTCACTGTTTACAAAGTGTTTTGTGCGCGTGTAGCTCAGCTGGATAGAGTACCTGGCTACGAACCAGGCGGTCGGAGGTTCGAATCCTTCCACGCGCGCCATTATTTAAAAAGCTCATAGTTAATGTGAGCTTTTTTTATTGAGTGTTACCTGTGCGCGTGTAGCTCAGCTGGATAGAGTACCTGGCTACGAACCAGGCGGTCGGAGGTTCGAATCCTTCCACGCGCGCCATATATTTAAGGGAATGATTCGTCATTCTTGTTACAACAAGTTTTTGCGCGCGTGTAGCTCAGCTGGATAGAGTACCTGGCTACGAACCAGGCGGTCGGAGGTTCGAATCCTTCCACGCGCGCCATTCTTCTTAAATTTGCAGCAATGCAGGTTTTCTGAAGCGAAGTCGAGGTGAGGTGGCCGAGTGGCCGAAGGCGCTCCCCTGCTAAGGGAGTATAGGGTTTGTAGCCCTATCGAGGGTTCGAATCCCTCCCTCACCGCCATCGATTTCAACGCGCGTGTAGCTCAGCTGGATAGAGTACCTGGCTACGAACCAGGCGGTCGGAGGTTCGAATCCTTCCACGCGCGCCATTTTTTATTTGAAGCTTTGCCTATTGTCATCTAGGCTTGTGTCATACCCAATACGCGCGTGTAGCTCAGCTGGATAGAGTACCTGGCTACGAACCAGGCGGTCGGAGGTTCGAATCCTTCCACGCGCGCCATTTTTCTGCTTCTCATTCAATGCCATCTAACGGCAATCCAATATTCACTCCTTATTCATCTTCAATTTCTAACTCTTGTGATCTCAATGGCTACTTTTGGCTTCGCTAAACTGCTAAATTACATATAGATGTTTGTTGACTGAGCTGTGTTAACGGTCTGTTAATTGATTGTTGCGCGCCGGATCTTTCGCTATATACAGGCTAATGTCCCGGCTTATTGCAGTTTTTGTCATTGATAATATAAAATTAACAACCCTATAGTTTTGAATATTTATTCAAAATTCCAGTTTGATTTTTATTGGTTAGCATGTAATTCTTACGCCAATCTTAAAGGACGTGGATTAAATATTATGACGGATATGACTGCGCTGTTAATAGAAGCGGCTTCATTGATGGGGATCGGGATGGTCTCTGTATTCGCTTTTCTATCATTGCTAATTGTTGCGGTAATGGGCTTAGCTAAACTTGCCCCACCAATCGCAGAATTACCTGAATCTAGTCAATCTTCAACTACTTCGACCCAACCAGCCAATAATGCGACTGTTTTAGCAGCTATCACAGCTGCTGTTCAACAGTACCGGAAGGCCCAATAACTAAAGAGGATTTAACGCAATGTCTAAACCACTTGCATTAACCGATGTTGTATTGCGCGATGCGCATCAATCATTGTTAGCAACCCGCCTTCGTATCGAAGATATGTTGCCTATTGCTGAGCAACTCGACCAAATTGGTTACTGGTCTTTAGAAACATGGGGTGGAGCAACTTTTGATGCATGTATTCGTTACTTGGGCGAAGATCCTTGGGAACGTTTACGTGAGCTTAAAAAAGCGATGCCAAACACTAAACAGCAAATGCTATTACGCGGTCAAAACTTATTAGGTTACCGCCATTATGCTGACGATGTGGTAGAGCGTTTTGTTGAGCGTGCAGTAAAAAATGGGATGGATGTATTCCGTATTTTTGATGCAATGAATGATCCTCGCAATTTCCAAACAGCGGTTAAAGCAGCGTTAGATTGCGGTGCTCATGCTCAAGGCACCATTTCTTATACGACTAGCCCGATACATACTACTGATAACTGGGTAGACCTTGCCAAGCGTTTAGAAGACCTTGGGTGTCACTCAATTGCTATCAAAGATATGTCTGGTCTATTAAAACCTTACGAAGCTGAAACCTTAATTAAGCGCCTTAAGGCTGAAACTGATGTAGAGATTGCTTTGCACTGTCATGCGACTACCGGCTTGAGTTTACCCACTCATATAAAAGCCATTGAAGCAGGCGTTGATATCATCGATACCGCCATTTCGTCAATGAGCTGTACTTATGGTCATAGCCCTACAGAAACCATCGTAGCGATGTTAGAAGGTACAGAGCGTGACACAGGCTTAGATCTAGGTAAGCTTGAGTCTATTGCCGCTTACTTCCGTGAAGTTCGTAAGAAGTACGTTAAGTTTGAAGGTAGTTTAAAGGGGATCGATTCGCGTATTCTTATCGCGCAGGTGCCTGGCGGCATGTTAACCAACATGGAAGGTCAACTGAAAGAACAAGGCGCGGCCGATAAGCTTGACGAAGTATTAGCTGAGATCCCTAAAGTACGTAAAGATTTAGGTTACATTCCGTTAGTAACGCCTACCTCGCAAATTGTTGGCAGCCAAGCGGTACTTAACGTTCTCACTGGTGAGCGCTATAAAACGATTACCAAAGAGACTGCCGGTATATTAAGCGGTCACTATGGTAAAGCACCGGGCGAGCTGAACGCTGAATTACAGGCTAAAGTGTTAAACGGTGAAGAAGCAATTACTTGTCGACCGGCAGACCTTCTAGAAGCTGAAATGGAGCGTTTAGAAGCTGAAATTAAGCAACATGCCAAAGATAAAGGCTTTAAGTTGGCTGATGCGGTCATTGACGATGCGCTAACGTATGCTCTGTTCCCGCAAATTGGTTTGAAGTTCTTAGACAATCGCGGTAACCCTGAAGCCTTTGAACCGGTACCAAGTGCCGATGATCTTAAACCTGCAGCTGCGGTTAAGCCGGGTGCAGTAGAAACCTACTCGGTACGAGTAGACGGTCAATTGTATACGGTAGATGTTGGGCCTGAAGGCTCAATTGACGGCGTAGCGCCAGCGGCTAATGCAGCACCTGCCGCAGCCCCAGCTAAATCAGCGGGTGGCAAAGGAGAGGCTGTACCGGCTCCTCTAGCGGGTAACATCTTCAAGGTACTGGCTAAGCCAGGCGCTAGCGTACAAGAAGGTGATGTATTGCTGATAATGGAAGCAATGAAAATGGAAACCGAAATTCGTTCCGCTAAAACCGGAGTTATTGATGAGGTTCTGGTTAAAGAAGGTGATGCGGTTGCGGTAGGTGAAGTCCTACTTAGCATCGCGTAAAGGAGCCGAAACGTGGAAGGATTAAAGAAGCTTTGGCTTGAAACAGGCATCGCTAATTTCGAGGTGGGTCAGTTGGTGATGATGGCCGTTGGCCTGTTATTACTCTATTTGGCAATTGTTAGAAAGTTTGAGCCGTTGTTATTGCTACCAATTGGCTTTGGTGCAGTTCTCGCAAACATACCCAATGCGGGCTTCAATGATGAAGGCGGTTTGCTTTACTACATTTACCATGTGGGTATCGAAACGGGGGTGTTCCCACTACTGATCTTCATGGGGGTTGGTGCACTAACTGACTTTGGTGCGCTTATTGCGAACCCCAGAATGTTGCTATTGGGAGCTGCTGCGCAGTTTGGTATTTTCGCCACACTATTTGGTGCGATTGCGCTTAATGTGATTCCTGGTTTTAATTTCACCTTAGCCGATGCTTCTGCTATCGCCATTATTGGTGGAGCGGATGGCCCTACAGCCATTTTCTTGGCGTCGAAATTAGCGCCAGACTTGCTCGGTGCAATTGCCGTAGCGGCATACTCATACATGGCGTTGGTGCCGATTATTCAGCCTCCAATTATGAAAGCTCTTACCAGCAAAGAAGAGCGCGAAATTCAGATGGAGCAACTTCGTCCAGTAAGCATGCGTGAGAAAATCATTTTCCCTATCGCTGTGCTTGGCCTCACCATCTTATTCTTACCCGCAGCTACCCCACTAGTTGGGATGTTTTGTTTAGGAAACTTGATGCGTGAAAGTGGGGTGGTTGACCGTTTGAGCAAAACTGCACAAAATGAGTTGATTAACATTGTCACCATTTTCCTCGGTTTGGCGGTGGGTTCTAAGTTGTCTGCTGACAAGTTCTTAACCGTAGAAACTTTGGGTATTCTTGGTTTGGGCGCGGTGGCTTTTGCGATTGGTACTGCCTCTGGCGTATTGATGGCGAAATTAATGAGTCGAATGAGTGGTGGTAAGATTAATCCATTGATTGGCGCTGCTGGTGTATCGGCGGTTCCTATGGCTGCTCGTGTGGTAAACAAAGTTGGACTTGAAGCTAACCCTCATAACTTCCTGCTAATGCACGCTATGGGGCCAAACGTGGCTGGTGTGCTTGGTAGTGCGGTTGCTGCCGGTGTGCTGCTTTCGTTAGTGGGTGGCTAATTGCCGCAATGACATCACTTAAAAAGCTTGCTTCGGCAAGCTTTTTTTTTTGCTTTAATGAGTAAGCCAAATCATTAAACTGAAAAAACCAATGAGTAAGCTACTCACGCCAATTATCCAATAATAGCCTTTTCTCCCTTGCTTAAAACTTAAACCAAAATGGAATAAAAATAGTGTCCAAAGCAAAGTGAGTAACAAAGGAATTAAGAAGAAACGAACCATAGTATTTCCACTGTCCACTTAAGTAATTGAGCTATTGGTAGTTTACCTGCTGAAGCAAATGTTGCGAAGCGCTTTAAGCGGCTTCTGCGTTAACCTTCAAAGAACAATCAAGCAACCCCCCAGTATTCGTGATCAGAGTTGAATGAGGTTTTAATATAAGTTTAGCTCAAACCAAATTTAGTAAACTATTGTTTATGGTTATTGGTATGATGCTGGCTGAATCGGCAGTTGTTTAGCCCTAGTAATCAAAGAGTACTCAATGAATATCCAACAATACCAAAACTACCAAGCCTTTATTTTTGATATGGACGGAACGCTCATCGACTCTATGAAGCAACACCAATCTGCTTGGGAGTTTGCTTTACAGTTATTCAATATTCCGTATACCGCCGAACAAATGTTAGCCATGAGTGGCATGCCAACGGGGCTATCGGTTGAAAAACTGCTGGCGGATGCCCATATCAGTAATGTTGATGTTGCTGCGGTGGTTGAAACTAAAGAACAGCATTACCACCAATTAGTGAATAATGAAGTGCTCGCCACGCCTTTGATTGAGGTGTTTGAGTACTACCTCGGTAAAAAGCCAATGGCGGTAGGTACTGGTGCGAGTCAGCAACAGGCCCAATTGCTGTTAGCTAAGCTGGGGATTGCCGACAAGTTTAAGGCGATTGTTGGGGCTGATTTAGTCGCAGAGCATAAACCGGCACCCGATACCTTTTTGAAGTGTGCCGAATTAATGCAGGTGCCGCCGCAAGCTTGCTTAGTATTCGAAGATGCTGACGCTGGAGTCGCTGCTGCGCAGGCGGCCGGCATGGACGTCATCGATGTAAGAGATTTGTGGCCAGCGAACTATTTTGTTGAGTAGGCCGTTCTATTGTTAGTCTTACTGTTTGTTAGTGCATTTGTGTCGGCCACGTTGTTGCCGGGCAGCTCCGAAGTATTATTACTCAGCTTAGCGACGCAAGTGCCAGAGCAATGGTTGAGTTTGTTGGTGGTGGCCAGTGTCGGAAACACCATTGGCGGTTTAGTCACTTTTGCGATGGGCTGGGGCGCATTTAATTACGGCAATCGACGGTTCACGTGGTTACCTAATATTAGTGAACAAACCAAAGCAAAGCCTTGGTTGAGTCAATACGGTGCTTGGAGCTTATTAATGAGTTGGGCCCCGGTGATTGGCGACGCATTGTGCTTTATTGCTGGCGCTGCCAAGCTTTCCGTTTGGCAATGTACGTTGGCGATGTTGATTGGAAAAACGATTCGTTACACTCTGCTATTGCTGATCGGCAGCTCGATAGCCAGTATTTAATTGCCATTATTTTAGATAGAGAGAGGTCAGTATAGTGCTTAGATGGTTAAGTGTGCTTAGCATTTTGAGCTTAGTGGGGTGTACCCAGGTAGATTCCAAGCAAGATACCCTGCTACCAAAAGGCATTGAGCTAATTGAGGCATCACAGGCCAATAATAGTGACATTCAAATTGCGTATAAAAAATACCGTTTAGCCAATGGCTTAACCGTATTGTTATATCAAGACGATAATGCGCCACTAGCGCATGTAGATGTGACTTATCATGTAGGTTCTAATCGTGAAGAACCCGGCAAATCTGGCTTTGCTCATTTCTTTGAACACATGATGTTTCAAGGCTCTAAACACGTCGGTGACCAAGAACATTTTCGCATTATTAACGAAGCCGGTGGAACCATGAATGGCTCTACCTCTAAAGATCGTACTAACTATTATCAAACCGTGCCGGCAAACCAACTGGAAAAAGTACTGTGGTTAGAAGCGGACCGGATGGGCTTTCTATTGGATGCCGTAAGCCAGAAGAAATTTGAAATTCAACGTGACACAGTAAAAAATGAACGCGCTCAGCGAGTTGATAATGCCCCTTACGGTTTGTTGTCGGAGCGGGTTGATGAAGCCTTGTATCCGCGTGATCACCCCTATTCATGGCAACCAATTGGTTACGTCGAAGACCTTAATCGGGTGGATGTTAATGACCTAAAAGCGTTTTTCTTGCGGTGGTATGGACCTAATAATGCAGTATTAAGCATTGGCGGTGATATCGATGAACAGCAAACGCTTGCCTGGATTAACCAATACTTTGGCAGTATTGCTAGCGGTCCTGACGTTCCTCCTATCGAGCCGCAACCAGCACAGCTAAACGAAACGCGTTATATCTCTCTAGAAGACAGAGTGCACATTCCGCTGCTTTACATTAGCTACCCAACCGTATACGCAGGCGCTGAAGACGAGGTCGCCTTGGATATGTTCTCCGAAATTTTGGGTGGGGGAAAAAGCTCTTTGCTATACCAATCTTTAGTAGAAAGCGGCAAGGCTTTATCGGCTGGTAGCTCTCACTATTGCCGAGAGATGGCCTGTACCTTGTCGATTTATGTAAGAGCCAACCCACAAGCAGGTTTAACCTTGGCGCAGCTGCAAAGTGAGGTTGACCAAGCGATTAATGATTTTGCGGCTAGAGGGGTAAACGCTGACGATTTACAACGGGTGCGTGCTTCACTCAAAGCGTCAACCATTTATAGCTTAGAAAGTGTCTCTGATGTGGTGACCCAACTGGCGTTTGGCGAAACGTTCTTTGGCCAACCTTTATATATCAGCCAAGTGCTAGAACAGTTCAAAAATGTAGACGATAAACATGTACAGCAGGCCTATCAACACTACATATTGAATAAACCTAGGGTAGTCATGAGTGTGGTGCCGAAAGGGCAAACTCAGCTTGTTGCTGGGCGAGACAATTATCAACCAGAACCGAGGGTGCTGCCAGAGTATCAACATCTTGATGACCAGCAGCTGGCGTTGCGTGAAGTGCATGATAAGTTTGATAGAAGTGTTGAGCCTGCGTCAGGCCCCGCTGTGACGGTTAAACTGCCCGAGTTATGGCAAACCACGCTAAGTAATGGCTTACAAATATTAGCGACCTCAGAGCAGCATACGCCGACCGTTACACTGCAGTTTAGAATGCCCGGTGGCAGCATATCAGAACCTGTAGGTAAAGAAGGTTTAGCTAAATTGACTGCCCAAATGCTGATGCAAAGCACCCAGCAATCCAAAGCCGCCGATTTAGCCGATCAGCTTGAAGAACTAGGGGCATCGGTGAGTTTTAGCGGTGGTTTGTATAGCCAGAACATTAACCTGAACTCGTTAACTGAAACTTTGCCTCAGGCTTTAGATATTTTACAACAACGCTTACTTACCCCAGCGTTTGATCAACAAGAATTTGCCCGCGAAAAAGCGCGTCATTTACAAAGTATTGAACAAAAGTTTAATCAACCCAGTTGGTTGGCCAGTATCGCTAGCCAACGTTTATTTTTTGGTGAAGGTAGCCGGTTAGCAACCTCGAGTGCTGGTAGCCGAGATAGTGTAGCGTCCATCACTCTTGACGATGTTAAACAGTTTTGGTTAGGTCATTATCAACCCAATGGTAGCCAACTGGTAGCGGTGAGCAATTTAGGCCAAACAGAGCTAGAGTTGGCACTTGAAGTGCTTCAGCAATGGCAAGGCCAGGCCAGCCAAATAGCTTCTTTGGCAACGAAACCATCCGCGACGAGTAATACTATTTACCTGTTAGATAAACCCGGTGCTGTGCAGTCGGTTATTCGTATAGGTCGCTCAGCGATGCCTTACGATGCAACCGGTGAATACTTTAAAGCGAATTTGATGAACTTTAACTTTGGTGGCAATTTTAATAGTCGCATCAATATCAATTTACGTGAAGATAAGGGTTACACCTACGGCGTAAGTAGTGGCTTTGGTGGTTTTAAAGACAGTGGAAGCTTTGTGATTTCTACCGACGTGCGTCAAGACGCTACCGCGCCAGCGATTAAAGAATTACTCTCAGAGTTAGCGGCATACTCAAAGAGCGGCCCAAGCGAACAAGAGCTGGCTTATATGCGCAGTGCGGTTTCGCAGCAAGAGGCACTAGCTTATGCCACCCCTTCGCAAAAGGCCTCATTTCTGATGCAAATGTTGGCCTTTGATTTAGGGCCTGAATTTGTCGCCACCCAGAACCACATTACTGCCAGTATTAGCCAAGCAGAGTTACAGCAACTCGCCGCTAAGTATTTTTCGCCTGAGCAAATGATTGTGGTTGTGGTGGGGGATAAACAGCAGCTGTTACCAGAATTAAAGAAAATAGGTATGCCAGTTCAAGAACTTGCATTGTAAAAGCACTTACGCCGATGGTGGCAAAAAGCCAGTGAACTCGCTATGCTTTGCCCCATTACGCGTTATAACAACATAGTGAGTTCAACTTGACTCAACAATTTACGACTCGGCTGACGCAATTAAGCGCAGCATTAGCAGATACCGGTGTGCTAGGCATAAAGCGCGGTATTGAACGTGAAGCATTACGTATTTGTGAGCAGGGGAAGTTAGCGCCTAATGGCCATCCTAAAGCTCTTGGGGCAGCCTTAACTCACCCCTTAATTACGACTGATTACGCCGAAACCTTACTCGAGTTTATTACGCCAGTTTCTGATAGCGTAGAACAGGTGTTATCAAGGCTTACGGATATTCACCATGAAACGCTGAAACAACTTGATGGTCAGCGCTTATGGCCCTTAAGTATGCCTTGTTATATCGGCAACGACCGAGATATTGTCTTGGCTGATTATGGTCAATCAAATATTGGTAAAATGAAACATGCCTACCGCCAAGGCTTACATCACCGCTATGGCAGTGCCATGCAGGTTATTTCTGGGGTTCATTATAATTTTTCATTACCTCTAGAGTTTTGGCAAACCCTGCAGCAGGTTGAAGGTGATACACAAGTTCTATCAGCGTATATCTCGCAGCGTTATATGGGGCTAATCCGTAACTTTTACCGTTTCGGTTGGATAGTGGCATATTTGTATGGTGCTTCACCGGCCTTATGTGGTTCGTTTATGAACGCTGGCGAAAGCGAATTAGCGTTTGAGAGTATGGGCCGTGGCACCTTATACCTCCCTTACGCTACCTCATTACGTTTAAGTGATTTGGGTTATACCAGTTCGGCGCAAAACGCGTTATACGTTAACTACAATAGCGTTAGTGAATATGTGAAAAGTGTTCGCAAAGCCGTTAGTAGTCACTCAGATGAGTTTGCTAAAATTGGCGTTAAAGTGGATGGTGAGTACCGCCAGTTAAATGCCAATATATTACAAATTGAAAATGAGCTTTACGCACCGATCCGCGCGAAACGCGTGGCCAAGCCTGGGCAAACTCCCTCACAAGCTTTAGCAGAAGATGGCATTGAGTACATTGAAATTCGTGCCTTGGATGTTAACCCGTATAGTGCTGTCGGTGTCACGGAGTCACAAGTGCGGGTTATTGATAGTTTGTTACTCGCCTGTGTATTAATGGATTCGCCAGAAATGGATCAAGCTGAGTTGCAGCAATGCCGAAATAACTTTAACTCGGTGGCGATTCAGGGGCGTAATCCTGAGTTAGCGCTTAGCATTGGGCAAAGTACCAAGCGGCTACCTGAACACATCGACACGCTGCTCGCTCAGATGGCGCAAGCTGCCGAATTACTCGATATTCAACGCGAGAGTCGTGATTTTTCTGATGCCTTAGACGAAGTATTCGCTGATGTTGTCAACGACAATACTTATTCTTCTCGCTTTTTGCGGTTATTAAAAGAGCAAGCCGAAGACAACAGTGGCTTAGGCTTGCAATGGGCTGCACAGTATCGCGATGAGATGCTTGGTCATTCGAGTATTAACTGGCAAGCTCATGACTTTAGCGCGATGGCTGAGCAAAGCTTTATTGATCAACAAGCAATAGAAGCCAGTGATGACCTCGATTTTGATCACTTTTTAGCGAAGTATTTTGAGAATGCCAATAAATAGGGAAATGATTGTTGTTAGGGTTGCCAGGGTAGTGTTGTTAGTTTCTGGTTTAGCTATTTTGGCTGGATGCAGTAGCGCACCGCCACAAGACCCTGAAAACTTGTGTAGTATTTTTGAAGAAAAGCGAGATTGGTATAAATCGGCCAAAAAAATGAACAAGAAATGGGGAACACCGGTGCATGTTCCCATGGCGATGATGTATCAAGAATCAAGCTTTAAACATAATGCTCGGCCACCTATGCAATATTGGTTAGGTTTTATTCCGGTAGGGCGAGCAAGCAGCGCTTATGGCTATAGCCAAGCTAAAACCATGACCTGGGATGATTATGTCAAAGAGACCGGTAACTCTTGGTCTTCACGCACCAATTTTGATGATGCTATCGATTTTATGGGTTGGTTTACCACCAAAACACACACCATAAACGGTGTTTCTAAATGGGACGCGCGTAATCAGTACCTCAACTACCACGAAGGGTGGGGCGGCTATAAGCGCGGTACGTATCGACAAAAACAATGGTTAGTGAAAGTTGCTGGTACCGTAGACCAACGTTCTAAACGTTATGCGGCACAGTATAATAAGTGTAAAGACGATCTAGATAGTAGCTGGCTTTGGCGGCTATTTTTTGGTTGAATACATCCAATTATGTAAGCCCAGTTCCGCTGGGAGATGAAGAGAGAAAATCATGCCTTTATTAGATAGTTTTACCGTTGATCACACGCGCATGCACGCACCTGCGGTTCGAGTAGCCAAAACCATGTCTACGCCGAGCAAAGATACCATTACTGTTTTTGATTTACGTTACTGCGTACCTAACGAAGAAATATTGTCAGAGAAAGGGATCCATACCCTAGAGCACTTATATGCTGGCTTTATGCGTCAGCATTTAAACTCTGCCGATGTAGAAATCATTGATATTTCACCAATGGGCTGTCGTACCGGCTTTTACATGAGCTTAATTGGTAGCCCTAACGAACAGCAAGTAGCAGAAGCATGGTTAGCGTCGATGCATGACGTATTGGCTGTCGCTAATCAAAGCGACATCCCTGAGCTGAATGAGTACCAATGTGGCACTTACTCTATGCACTCGCTGGATGAAGCCAAAAGTATTGCTAAGAACATCATTGATCGCGGTATCAGCGTAAACCAAAATGACCAACTGGGTTTGTCTGATGAGATCTTAGGTAAGCTGTAAACAGACTGCTTAAGGTAAAAAACCAGCAGTATGCTGGTTTTTTTATCGCTGCAATAAAGCACCTTGCGGTTCAGCGGTTTTTCACCCCTTATTGCTTTTCTTTAGGCTTGGTGTAAAACGCCGGCATCACTCGAGCGAGGCTCACTGTATTGTTCTCAGTTTCCACAATTTCGATGGGGTAGCCCGCGAGGCGAAGACAGAGATTGGCGTCTGGAATGTCTTCCAAATGCTCTACGATCAGCCCATTAAGCGTTTTAGGACCATCGGTGGGCAGCTTCCAGGTCATTTCCTTATTCAGGTCTCGAACGTTTACCGTGCCTTCAACTAAATAACTACCGTCAATTTGTGGGTGAATTTCATCGCTCAGTGCGGGCGCGATACTGGTGGTGAAATCACCAACGATTTCTTCCAGAATATCTTCTAGGGTGACTAAGCCTTGAATATCGCCATATTCGTCCACGATTAAACCAATGCGTTCTTTGCGGCGTTGAAACTTTAATAGTTGAACGTTAAGCGGAGTGCCTTCAGGAATGAAGTAAATTTCTTTAACTGCTCGTAGCATGGAGGTCTTATCAAACTGCTCACGCGAAAGCAGGCGTAAAGCGTCACGCGAATGAACAAAACCCACCGAATCGTCAATGGTATCGCGGAACAACAAAATTTTAGTGTGAGTGCTTTGGGTTAGTTGGCGTAGAATACTTTCCCAATCGTCGTTGATGTCGATAGCCGCAATTTCATTTCGCGGGATCATGATGTCGTCTACCGTCACTTTCTCAAGATCGAGAATACTTAACAACATATCTTGGTGGCGCTTGGGTATCATCGTGCCCGCTTCGTCTACAACCGTGCGTAACTCATCTGAGTTTAAGGCCTCTCCATCTTTGTTTTCAGGGTTTACGCCCAGCAGGCGAAGTAAGCCATTGGTAACCCCATTAGTGGCCCATATCACTGGAAACAATAGCTTCATCAACGGGCGTAACAACAATGATGCAGGAAACGCTATTTTTTCAGGATAGAGCGCGGCCATGGTTTTTGGTGTGACTTCGGCAAAAATAAGAATCACAAAAGTAAGGGCAAGAGTAGCAATAGCGACACCTACATCACCAAATAAACGTAATCCAATAATCGTTGCGATAGCCGAGGCAAAGATGTTCACTAGATTGTTACCGATAAGAATCAGGCCAATTAAGCGATCTGGGCGTTGCAGTAGTTTGTCGACTCGTTTGGCTGCATTGTGCTTCGTATTAACTAGATGTCGCAGACGGTAGCGATTAAGCGACATCATGCCAGTTTCAGAGCTAGAAAAAAATGCAGAGCAAATAATGAGGAACACGAGCAGTAATAATAAGCTACTCGTAGAGATGTCGTCCAAGCAGGAGAATCCTTGATTAGTATAAGCCCTCTAATTTATATGTTGGCTCAAAGGGCTGTCAAGGTGAGTTTGCTAGCTAAGGATAATTTCCTTAACAAAGCGTGAACCAAAATAAGCTAAAGACAGCAATATCGACGCAATTACCGTCATTATTACCACTATCTTGCCTCGCCAGCCCCGATAGTGGTGACCCCACAATAAACCCGCGTAGATCAGCCAAGCAACAGAGCTAAAGATAGCTTTATGGCCTCTACCGCCAGTAAAAAAGTCGGTCAAGAAAAAGAAACCACTGAGCAGTGAAACACTCAGTAAGATGACACCAACTCGAATCAACACAAATAGTTGTTTCTCAATACTCATTAACGAAGGCATTGCCGGGTGAATAGCACCGGGTTT
Source organism: Agarivorans sp. MS3-6 (assembly GCF_054112545.1). NCBI lineage: Bacteria > Pseudomonadati > Pseudomonadota > Gammaproteobacteria > Alteromonadales > Alteromonadaceae > Agarivorans > Agarivorans sp. MS3-6. The sequence goes on from NZ_CM134202.1 coordinate 3,741,709, forward strand.
ATGCCGTTTTAAGGTCCAGTCTAAATAAGCCATTTGCAGCGCATAAAGACTCGCTATCATCAATACCGTAAAAGCAGCTAAGGCGACACTGATGTGGATTAATACTTCGGGTTTAAGCTCCAGATGAATAATGTAATCGCTGGGGATCATTACCGCTAGCAGCATGGTGATAATCGAGAACAGATAAACCACAGGGAGAATAAACCACAACTTAAAATGTTGGGTCAAAGAGGTGACAGTGATGGCGATCAGCAAGCTCACTAAACCTGCCACATTAAAAATACTTAAATCTTGCCCTTGGGCTAAAAATAAATGTTCAGCAACCCAAACGCCATGCAGTACAATGGCGCAGCCTGCGCTGAGCCATAACCATTTATTCGGGCCACTTTGTTTGTTTACTAAACCCGTAATACAAACATAGGCGGCTAACAGATAAAATATGGTGGTAGGAAGTACCAATACATTCATGATTTTAAGTTAACTAACTGATTGTTGGACATTCAGTATACTCGGCCTAATCAGCTAGAGCTAGAATTAGCTTTTAGAATCTCGTTGCTAAGGTATAATGTGCCGGCTGAACTATGCTCGCTATATGATCAACAGGAAATAGCATGTTTGAAAACTTATCTGATCGACTCTCGAAAACATTAAAGAATATTAGTGGCCGTGGCCGCTTAACTGAAGACAACATCAAAGATACGCTACGTGAAGTTCGTATGGCTTTGTTAGAAGCCGACGTAGCCTTGCCGGTGGTTCGTGAGTTTGTCAAAAAAGTAAAAGAACGTGCGCTGGGCCAAGAAGTCAATAAAAGCCTTAGTCCTGGTCAAGTATTCGTTAAAATTGTCCAGCAAGAGCTTGAAGCGGCTATGGGCGACTCTAACGAAAGCCTAAATTTAGCGACTCAGCCTCCGGCGGTGGTAATGATGGCTGGCCTGCAAGGGGCTGGTAAAACTACTTCTGTAGCCAAACTCGCTAAGTTCTTAAAAGAGCGTGAAAAGAAAAAAGTGATGGTAGTGAGCGCCGATATTTATCGCCCCGCTGCAATCAAACAGCTTGAGACCTTAGCGACTGAAGTTGATGCCATTTTTTACCCGAGTAATGAAAACCAAAATCCAGTCGATATTGTCAACGGTGCTATTGCAGAAGCGCGTAAGCAATTTGCCGATGTATTATTAGTGGATACTGCGGGTCGTTTGCATGTTGACGAAGACATGATGAGCGAGATAAAGGCCTTACATGAAGCAGTCACGCCGGTAGAAACCTTATTCGTGGTTGACGCCATGACGGGGCAAGATGCTGCAAACACCGCTCAAGCCTTTAACGAAGCGCTGCCATTAACCGGTATTATCTTGACTAAAACCGATGGTGACGCACGTGGTGGTGCTGCACTATCGATTCGTCATATTACTGGCAAGCCGATTAAATTTATGGGTGTGGGTGAAAAAACCGACGCGTTAGAACCGTTCCACCCTGATCGTATTGCATCTCGTATTTTGGGTATGGGAGATGTTCTCTCTTTAATTGAGGAAGTAGAGCGTAAGGTTGATAAAGACCAAGCTCAAAAGCTAGCCAAAAAAGTTCAAAAAGGTAAGGGCTTCGATTTAGAAGATTTCCGTGAACAGCTAGTACAAATGAAAAGTATGGGCGGCATGATGGGCATGATGGATAAATTGCCTGGTATGGGCCAAGTTCCTGACAATGTTAAAGATCAAATGAATGATAAGCTAACCAATCAAATGGAAGCGATCATCAATTCAATGACGCCTGGTGAACGCAAACGTCCTGAAATTATTAAAGGCTCGCGTAAGCGTCGTATTGCGATGGGGTCAGGTACTCAGATTCAAGATGTGAATAAGTTGCTTAAACAATTTACTCAGATGCAAAAAATGATGAAAAAAATGTCGGGTAAAGGTGGCATGCGTAAGATGATGAGCCAAATGAAAGGCATGATGCCTCCGGGTGGAATGGGCGGTATGGGTGGAATGGGCGGTGGTGGCCGCGGTCGTTTCTAACTATATTTCAGGTCATTTAATTCTCAAAGCCCAGTAGAAAACTGGGCTTTGTTGTTTTAGAACGCGGCTATCAGCATAAAAGGGGGGCGCTTAAGCTAGACAGGTTTGGGGTCGTTTAGCACTGCGCTTTATATTGTTTAGCACTTGCTCCCAGCAGTGATAGATAAGCAAATGACCATGTGCTGGTAATTCATGCAGTTTTGCATTGGGTAGGGCGCTACAAAGTAAGCGAGCTAGTTGAATCGGCACATGCTGATCTTGAGCCCCATGCCAAATACTGATGGGGGAGTTTATCTCAGACAGATTCAGCGACCAGTCTTGGCTGAGTAAAGATAATTCATTGGCAAATGCTGATGGTCCTTGTCGCATTGCCTCCCTAAAAGCTAATAGAAAGTTGCTGGTTACTTCCGGTTCAGAAAGGGCCGCAGCATCACTTTCGCATAAAAATGGATAGACCTGATCGAAGTAGCGCTCAGGGTCACTCATTACATTACGAGCAAGAAAGGTTAGCAAGGGGTGCATTATATTCGGTGCATTTAAGCCAATATAGGCAAGCAGCTTGTTGCTTGCTTTTACCCCGTGCAAAAGTTTTATGGGTTGGTAAGGGGTCACGCTGCTAATCAGCGTAGTATGAATCACCCGATCAGGTGCTAATGCTGCTAACGCCAAGGCAAAAGGCCCTCCTCCGCAAAAACCGGCAACACAAAACCGATCTAACTTTAGATGGTCAGCCAGACGTAAGCTATCTTTAGCAGACTGTTGTAAACTCGGCTTATAATTTGTGCTGGCTAAACCAAAACCTGCTCTGTCAGCGGTGATGAGCCTTACCCCTTGTTCGAATACTGTATTTTTATTTGGGTGTTGTTGTAAGCGAGAGCCAGTGCTGGGGTGAAACATTAACACGGGTAAGTCAGAGCTTAAGCCCACATCGCTATAGGCATGTTGGCGGTCATCTAAGCGCAGTTGCTGATGGTAACATGGCGCACTAAGGTGCTGTTGTTGCAATAAGCTGGGCGTTAACTGAGGTTTAGCAGTTTTGGTGCTACCATGGGTTAAAGCCAGTTTTATTAGCTCACTTTGTCGGTGGCAAGCGGTTTTAGCAAAGATAGCCTTTAGTTGAGTTCGCACCGTATTGATTGAAATGGTGTTGTTGCTAGCTATCTGACTGAGGGTGCGCTCCTTTAGAAGTTGAGCCATGATGCGTACTTCAGCCGGCGTTAATCTATAACGTGCAGCGAAACTGTCTAAATCAACCTCCACTAAAGCTTCTGCGCAAGCGATTAACACCAGAACCTGGCCACCTTGCTGCCATACATCAACCACTCGAGATAAATTTAAGCTAATGCTGTTTGGTTGGAAGCTTTCTCCCACCTGTAAGCTTATCGAGCTATGTTTAGGGTTTGGAGCGCACAGTTGCTCCATTGCTTGGTTAAATTGGCGTTGAACTTGCCGTTGCGCCATGACGACTTTGGCATCACTGACTTTTAACGACGTGGTTTTTTCAAGCGTATTACGTGCTTGCTGGTTGGTTTGCAGTACTTGCCCTGTTGATGAAAGCAACAAGGCCGGAAGAGGGAGTTGTTCAAACAGCTTGTTTTGCAAAAGCTGCTGGTCTTGGCCCTTCGCGATTTGTTGGCAAATGTGAGCACTGCGCTCAAGGTGTGCGACTAGTTCGTCTAACACTTTGTTTTGGGATGGCACCACACAAGTACTTAGTTGTCCTTCGCTCCCCAACATGGCGTGTTCGCCAGTAAGTTGTTGAGCCTGTAGAGGAAGGTATTCTACCAGCTGCTCCAATAGCTCCGGCCATTGAGCAGGGTTTAAGGAGGTATCGTAAATTTTGCCTATTAGAGTTTCGGGTAACGGTTCCGTGTTACGCATAACGTCATTGTTATCCAATTAAAATGACAAGCAGATTGTAAAATAACGTTAACGGCATGAGGGCGAAAAATAAAGCGAAAGCGGTGCCTAATCGGCATAGATTAGCATCTAGATCAATTGCTGCTGAGTGTTTGGCCGCCTTGGTTTATCATCTCTAAATGTACTAAGGTCGACAAAGGGCTTATTTCTGTTTGTCCTGCGGGGGCCGACATCAAGTATGAATGGCTTATCGTTTTATTCGGTAAGTGTTGATCGATGGTTTGGCCTGCAATCGCCATCACCACTATTGGGGATTTGCTGTACTCAGGGTAAGCGGTGATATTGAGCGAAGCTTTGCCAAATTTATTTGACGTTGCGCTAGGTTCGTCAAGGTCGCAAATAAAATTGTTGTTGCGGTCTAGCCAGACTTGAGCATTTTCGAGTTTGCCATCAATGGCTATGATTTCCAGTTTTGATGGGATGGTTGGCTGCTCAAGCTGTTCACGTTGGTCAGTACTAACCAGTATCGCCCCCCCTAGGGCGAGAGCCAAAGGATATAAGATGTTCATCATCGTCCCTTTATTAGTCATTATCTAAAGACGTCAAACCCATTGAACTAATATATAAAATCGTCCGTTTTGCTACATCACCCATATAGGTGAAAAGTAAGCGAATGGTTAAATAATGTGGCTTTAATCAGTTTTCGGGGGGGAAGGTATCAATGATAGTCGCTGGGTGGTGGGTAGGGCTGTCTTAGGGGGAAAGATTCGCGGCCTCGGTGAAATACCAAGGCCGCGTATTTAGCGGTAGTTTTCTGTTAACTCACCAGCTTTAATAAAGCGCTGACATTAGTTGTTGTAACTGATTAAAGTCGAGAGATTTATCCGCGTCTACACTGGCGTCGCTAGGTGAAGGGTGGGCGCAAAGCACGATACCGTCAGCACCTAACAATTTGGCCGCTTTAGCCATTGGGGCTACCGCACTTAAATCTTCAACGGCTTCGCCTGGATTCACTACAATAGGTAGGTGGGTGCGTTGACGAAGTAAGCTAATAGCACCTAGATCCAAAGTAAGCTTGTTTTTACCTTCTAGAGTTCTCACTCCGGCTTCACATAAAATGACTTGCTGATTACCTTGCGCCAAAATGTAGTCTGCGGCATGCAGCCACTCATCTATCGAAGCCATATTGTTGCGCTCTAGCAGAATAGGGCGCGTTGATTTACCTAACTCTTTTAATAGGTTGAAGTTCTTCATATGGCGAGAGCGAACATGCAAAATATCAGCTTTAGCAGCTAACATGACTACTTGGTCTACCGCACTGACTTCGGTCATTGTGGGTAACTTGTATTTTTTACCCGCAACGTTTAGGTAATTTAACCCTTCTTCACCTAAACCTTTGAAGCTATAAGGAGAACTGCGAGGCTTGAAGCAACCTGCGGCTAATACAGCCGCACCACTTTCTTTAGCTGCGCCCGCACAATGGAGTATCTGTTGCTCTGACTCAACCGCGCCTGGTCCCGTGAAGGTAATAAATCCACCATCACCTATTTTTACATCACCAACACGGACTACGGTGTTACTTGATTTATGAGAACGACTTGATAGGGCTCCATCAGCTTGCACGGTATTGATTAAGCTAGGCGCTTCATTGCCGGTCATCTGCTGATGGGCTAACGCTTCGAGCGGAATTAAGGTGGGGTCTACATTTTCACTTGGGTAGCAACCTAAGACTTTGATATAGCGAGTTAAACGGGTTAACTCGGCCAAAGCAGATTGCATTTGCGCAGATTTCACATTGGCGGATACGTCAACATAAAACATCTCTTCCCAAGGATTACCCTGTACTGGGCGAGATTCTAGCTTACTCATGTTGATATCATGCTCTCGCAATACCAATAACGCTTCAACCAACGAGCCTGCCTGTTGTGCAGTAGACATGATAAAGGTCGTGCGAGCTGGCACTTGTTCAGCAACATCGACCGGTTTACGAGATACCACAATGAAACGAGTATAGTTTTGTTGCTGATTGGCAATGTTTGTTTTTAGCGCCTGTAGGCCATACATTTCGCCGCCGACCTGACTACCAATCGCACCAACCGTTAAGTCGTCGCCGCTGGCGACCACTTCCATTGCTTTTGATGAACTATCAACAAAATCAACTCGAGTGCTTGCTAAAGTTCGTAGGTAAGCACTGCATTGCGCGTAAGGTTGAGGGTGCGCATACAAGGTCGTGATGTGTTCTAAATTAGCGTTAGGGTGTGCTAAAACACAGTGGTCGATAGCTATCGATAACTCACCCACAATAGACAAACTGGTATGCTGCATGACGTCGTAAACTTCATTAATACTGCCAGAGCTAGTATTTTCAATCGGCAACATACCGTAATCAGCTTGGCCAGATTCAACGGTATCTACAATGTCTTGGAAGCCACTACAGCCAAACTCAACAATTTGTTTTTTGTAACGAGAGAAGTATTGATGGGTGGCAATATTACTGTATGACCCTTTATTACCCAAGAATGCGACACGTACCGCCGGCGTATGTTTATCAGGGTTAGTAATACCTTGCAGAAAGGCTTGTTGAGAGAGCACCGAGTCTTCAATAATTGTGTGGTAAAGCTGCGTTACATAGTGCGCATCTAAGCCTAATTCGCGGCCTTTATTGATCAGCTTTACCAGCAATAGCTGCTCGCGCTCTTGGTCGCGAATAGCTTTGGGGTTTTCTATTTTGCTTTTAGCCACTTCAACGCTGAGTTGGCGACGCTCAGTGAGTAAAGATAATAGCGATTGATCGAGCTCTGTTATTTTTGTTCGGATCTGCTCTAAGTCTGCCATGTTGTATTCCCTGTCTATAAAAAAAGCCTCCTAAGAAGGAGGCTTTATGAATTCTGTGTGTTTTCTTTTTTACACCAATTCCGTCCGCCTCCCTATAAGGGTGGAATAAAAAAGAAACCAAACAAAAATCGGGTGTTGAATATTTTCATGCGATCAGACTAAAAAGCAATCATGTTAAAGTCAAGTAATACCAAGAGATTAATCCTTGGTATTACTTTTATTAACTAAGCCTTATGCGGCTTGTTCATCCTCTGGATTAGGCTCGCCGTCATCAATTTCGGCAGGCTCTCTTAAGAAATCTTTCCCTGAACGGCTAGAGCGGTGGGCATTAGGCTTGTCTTGGAAACGGTGCAGTTGTCGCTCCAATTTCTGTCCTAAGTTATTAATCGCCACACTCAGGTCTTGGTGCTCATCGCTGGCAAACAGTTGTCCGTTTGGCAGGTTAATCTTCGCTTCTACTTTTACCTTCTTGTTGTCGGTGGTAATGATCACTTTTGGTGAGATGAGCGGAATTTGATTTTTTTCCAATTTTTCAAAGCGCGCGGCAATGTGCTCACGAATGGTTGGGGTAATAGAAATATTCTTGCTGGTAATATCAATAATCATAAGCCTCCCAAAGACTCTGTAGTAATTATTTCAAGTTCAGAATACGATCTCTAAAAATAAAAAACCAGTTCTAGATCACTTTTTTATAAGCCTTAAAGTTTCCTCAAGCTTGAATGTGACTATCTAGCGAAAAGTAGGATAAATAACACAATAATGCTTGAATCCGAGGGCTTTATTCGGCACATTTGAAAAGATAACAAGGCAAGTTACTGGGTCACCTCGACCGCGAACTAAATCGCCATTCGCCTTTGCTGCGTCTGTTAATCTTCTCTGTGTTGTTTATTTCTTCACTCTTTTTGGTTGTCTCTTCTATATTAGTTCATTTATCAGCCAAACTTATCATTAGCCATGCCACTGAGTCATTTATTCGGTGATTTCAGTGTAAATTTGCTCAATAGCGCTTTATCTTTTAGTTTCGAGTCGGTTATAACTAGTAGGTATATAAGTAAGTTAATGATTCGATTCATTCAAATAAGGAAGCGCTCATTATGAAACGGCTGTTATCGGCAATTTGTCTTTTGGTTTTTGGCTCCGCTCATGCCGAAGAATTTAGTCGCTCCCATGCCTTGGTGATGCATGGTGAACCAGCTTTAGCGGCAGATTTTACTCAGCTCCCTTATGTTAATGCTGATGCGCCAAAGCAAGGAACGATTACCCACGAAGCGCAAGGTACCTTTGATACTTTTAATGCTTTTATCGTAAAGGGGAATCCGGCCGCTGGGATAGGGCAAATATACGATACGTTATTAACCGCAAATGACGATGAAGCCTTTGCTCAATATGGCTTGTTAGCCGAGAGTATAGACTTAGCAGACGATCGCTCTTGGGTACGCTTCAACTTACGTCCTGAGGCGCGTTTTCATGATGGTCAGCCGGTGACCGCCGAAGATGTTGTTTTCACTTTTAATTTGTTGATGGAAAAAGGTGCGCCATTCTATCGGGCTTATTACGGCAGTATCAAAGAGGCCGTAGCCGAATCTACATTGAGTGTTCGTTTTAGTTTTGTCGATGGTACCAACCGAGAGTTACCGCTCATCTTGGGGCAATTACCGATTTTTCCAAAACACTTTTGGCAGCAACACGATTTTGCTAAAGCCGACCTCACCATCCCCTTAGGTTCGGGACCTTACCAAATAGACAAATTTGATACCGGACGCTCAGTCAGTTATGCCTTAGTGAAAGATTATTGGGCCAAAGACCTACCGGTTAACCGCGGCCGTTATAACATCGCTAGCGTCAAATATGAGTACTACCGCGACTCCTCAGTGGCTTTAGAGGCGTTTAAGTCAGGACGAATAGATTACCGAATAGAAACCAGCGCTAAAGATTGGGCTACTGCTTATACCGGGCCGATGTTTGACAAGGGCCAAGTCCATACCGATACCCTAAAAAATGAAAACCCACAGGGCATGCAGGGTTTCGTATTTAATACTCGTCGCCAGCTATTTAAGCAGCCAGATGTGCGCAAGGCGATTGGCTTATTGTTTGATTTTGAGTGGACTAACGAGCAATTGTTTTATGGCGCCTATAAACGTACTGATAGTTATTTTGCAGCGTCAGAACTTGCTGCCACTGGCTTGCCTCAAGCGGGTGAACTCGCCTTACTTGAAAGGTTTAAAGAACAGCTTCCAGAGCAACTATTTACAGAACCGTTTAGCTTAGATAAAACCCGTGGTGACGGTAATATTCGCCCGCAAATGCGTGAAGCCTTAGCCTTGCTAAAAGGAGAAGGGTGGACCTTAAGTAAAGGTAAGTTAGTCGATAGCAACGGCAAGCAAATGCATATTGAATTTTTACTTTACCAAAAAAGTTTTGAGCGGATTGTTTTACCTTATACCCGTAATCTTCAAAAAATAGGTATCAGTACCGAAGTACGCGTGGTTGATGTATCTCAATATGTAAATCGAGTGCAACAATTTGACTTTGATATGGTGGTAGGCAGCTTTGGTCAATCATCCTCACCGGGTAATGAACAACGTGACTTTTGGGGGAGTAAAGCCGCTGAGCATGTCGGGTCGCGTAATATCATCGGGGTGAACAGTCCGGTAGTCGATAAGTTGATTGAAGCAGTGATTGCCGCCGAAGACCGCCAAGCGCTAATTGATGCTACTCGGGCTTTAGACCGAGTATTACTGTGGTCGTATTATGTTGTGCCTCAGTGGCACTTAAATGCTTGGCGTGTCGCTTATTGGGATAAACTCAAACGACCAGAGCGTAATCCTAAATTCGCTTTAGGGTTAGATAGCTGGTGGGTAGAATAAAACCTCAATGACTAGCTACATTTTTCGTCGTTTATTACTGATGATCCCTACTTTGCTAGGGATCATGACGCTCAACTTTTTAATCATTCAATCTGCGCCTGGTGGGCCAGTTGAACAAGCGATAGCCAAAATTCAAGGTATTGATACCTCGGCCACGCGACGGGTTGATTCTGGGGTCGATACTGAAATCATTCAAAGTAATACTGGTGCAGGTGGTTCTAGCCAATATCGCGGTGCTCAGGGCTTACCTGAAGAGTTAGTGAAAGAACTAGAGCAATTGTACGGTTTTGATAAGCCATTACACGAGCGTTACTTTGAAATGCTGGGTAATTATTTGCGCTTTGACTTTGGCGATAGTTTTTATCGCGACAGTAGCGTGGTGGAGTTAATTCTAGAAAAAATGCCGGTGTCTATTTCGCTAGGTTTATGGACTACCTTACTGGTGTATGGCATTTCGATTCCTTTGGGGATCCGCAAAGCGGTGCGTCACGGCAGTCGCTTTGATGTGTGGAGTTCAACCTTAGTGACTGTGGGGTTTGCTATTCCTAACTTTTTGTTTGCTATTATGCTGATTGTTTTATTTGCTGGTGGCAGTTACTGGGATTGGTTTCCGCTGCGCGGTTTAACATCGGCCAATTGGGAAGAGCTAAGCCTATTGGGTAAAGTAGGTGATTACTTCTGGCATTTAGCATTACCGGTAACCGCTATGGTCATTAGCAGTTTTGCTACCCTTACCATGCTCACCAAAAACTCCTTTTTAGATGAGATAAATAAGCAATACGTACTGACCGCGCGAGCCAAGGGCTTAAGTGAAAATCGCGTGTTATATGGCCATGTTTTTCGCAATGCCATGCTGCTGGTTATTTCTAGTTTACCGGCGACCTTGATCAGTATCTTCTTAACCGGTTCTTTCATGATTGAAGTAATATTCTCCTTAGATGGCCTAGGCTTATTAGGCTTTGAAGCGGTGGTAAATCGCGATTATCCGGTCGTATTTGGCACCTTGTATATGTCTACTTTGATTGGTCTTATCTTGAAGCTGATTAGTGATATCACCTATACCATGATTGATCCTCGAATTAACTTTGAGGGGAGGCATTAGCATGGGGCTGGTTGCACAGTGGAAACGGGCTAAAGCCAGTCCGATTAACCAACGCCGCTGGACGCAGTTCAAGGCCAATCGTCGCGGATATTGGAGCTTCTGGCTGTTTCTATTACTGTTTATCGGTAGCTTATTTGCAGAATTTGTGGCCAACGACAAGCCAGTATTAATTCGCTATCAACAGCAATGGATGATGCCCATTATTACCGAATACAGCGAGCAACAGTTCGGCGGCGATTTAGACATTGAAGCTGATTATTCTGATCCATATATTCAAGAACTTATCGAGCAACAAGGAGGCTGGATGTTGTGGCCGCCAGTGCGCTTCTCGTTTGACACTATTAACTATAACCTAAACGTACCATCGCCTTCACCACCAAGTTCTATCAACTGGCTAGGTACCGATGACCAAGGCCGCGATGTATTTGCACGGTTGTTGTATGGCTTTCGTTTATCGGTACTTTTTGCCATGGTGTTAGCGGTGAGTAGCTCAGTGATTGGGGTCGCGGTCGGTGCTATGCAAGGGTATTTTGGTGGGCGAGTGGATTTATTGGGCCAACGCTTTATTGAAATATGGTCTGGTATGCCGCAGATGTTTTTACTGATTATCTTGTCCAGCTTGGTACAGCCAAGCTTTTGGTGGCTACTGGGCATACTATTGCTGTTTAGTTGGATGAGTTTGGTGGATGTGGTGAGAGCCGAGTTTCTTCGGGGCCGAAATTTGGAGTATGTGAAAGCTGCTCGCGCCTTAGGAGTTGGTGACCGCGCTATTATGGCCAGACACATTTTACCCAACGCTATGATCGCCACCCTTACCTTCATGCCGTTTATTTTTATTGGCGGGCTCACCGCCTTAACCGGGCTTGATTATTTGGGGTTTGGTTTACCGCCAGGTTCCCCTTCACTGGGTGAAATGGTCGCACAAGGTAAAAACAACCTGCAGGCTCCTTGGTTGGGTATCACGGCATTTTTCTCTATGTCGATAATATTAATTTTGCTGGTGTTTATTGGTGAAGCCACTCGTGATGCTTTTGATCCACGGAAACGAATTTAGGTAGCTGAAATGAATAAGTTATTAGAAGTTAAGCAGCTATCGGTGTGTTTTGGCTTGCCTGAGCCGGTGGTAAAACAAGTGAGTTTTGATGTTTATAATGGCGAGACGCTTGCGCTAGTAGGGGAAAGCGGCTCGGGGAAATCGGTCACGGCGCTATCTGTGTTGTCGTTACTGGGGGAAAATGCTGAGGTAAGTGGTGATATTTTACTCCAGCAACAGTCGGTATTGCATCAGCCTGTTAAATTGTTACAAGCCTTACGTGGCGACCAAATCGCGATGATTTTTCAAGAGCCGCTTACCTCCTTAAATCCTTTACATTCGGTAGAAAAACAGATCAGTGAAGTATTGTGTGTACATCGCGGCATGCACAAGCAACAAGCCAGAGAGCGAGTGCTGGAGCTACTGGACTTGGTTGGCATTGTTGAACCCGACAAACGGCTCGCGAGTTTTCCGCATCAATTGTCAGGGGGGCAGCGACAGCGCGTAATGATCGCTATGGCCTTAGCTACCGAGCCTAAATTACTGATAGCTGATGAGCCAACTACTGCATTAGATGTCACTATTCAGCAGCAGATTTTAGAATTGTTAAAGGAGCTTCAGCAGAAGCTAGGCATGGCGATCCTGTTAATTACCCATGATTTGAATGTGGTACGTGGGTATGCAAGTCGGGTTGCAGTGATGAAGGCAGGGGAGTTGGTGGAAGTTAATAACTGCCAAGCGCTATTCGCCGCCCCGCAACATGCTTATACCAAGATGTTATTGGATTCTGAGCCGGTCCGCGGTCAGCTTCCACAGGCAAAACAAGAAATGTTGTTAGAGGTAAAAAAGCTCAAGGTGTGGTTTCCGATTAAACGTGGTTTTCTGCAACGTACGGTTGATCATATCAAAGCGGTAAACGGCATTGACTTTCACTTAAAACGCGGCGAAACCTTAGGCATCGTTGGTGAAAGTGGCTCGGGTAAAAGCACGCTTGCCCAAGCAGTATTAAGGCTCACTGATAGTGAAGGGAGTATTGCCTTCAAACAAGAGTTCATTGAACACTATAGCGTTAAAAAAATGCGCCCCTTACGTCGTTTTATGCAAATTGTGTTTCAAGACCCATTCTCTAGCTTAAGCCCTCGGATGTCGGTGTTACAAATTGTTGGTGAGGGCTTAAATCTACATTTCGATTTGGATGAGAAGCAACTAAAACAACGCGTCACCGAAGCCTTACAAGATGTTGGTTTAACGCCTGAGATTATGCATCGTTATCCTCATGAGTTTTCTGGTGGCCAGCGTCAGCGGATTTCTTTGGCTAGAGCGTTGGTATTAAAACCAGAAATACTGATCCTTGACGAACCCACCTCGGCATTAGACTGTACGGTACAGAAACAACTCTTAGACCTGCTGCGAAATTTGCAATTAAAATATAACCTTAGCTACTTATTTATCAGCCACGACTTAGCGGTAATTCGTGCGTTAAGCCATCGCGTAATGGTCATGCAGCAGGGTGAATTAGTAGAACAAGGGGAAACGGAGCAACTTTTTTCGCAGCCTAAGCAAGAATATACTCGCCGATTAATCAATGCTGCGTTAATCTGAATATCAGTAGTCCAATAGATCAGGCGCCATCGCTAATGTTTCATCGATTATGGCATGTTTTTGTTTGTTTAATCTGTGGGGGAAGTTTGAGCTTAGCTCAAGCTGCTGACTTAAGTTCTCAGCAACAAGCTTATAACGATATAAGAAAGTTGCAGCGTGCAGAGAAATGGCCCCAAGCAGATAAGCAAATGAGCAAACTCAGCAATTACGCTCTGTCTGATTATCTCCAGTATTACCAGCTGCGTGGTCAAATCAATAACTTACCTGTATCGCAGGTTGAGCAATTTATTGGCGCTAATCCCCAGTCATATTTAAGTAATGCCATTCAGCGACGTTTCATGTATGAATTAGCCAGACGAAAACAATGGCGAAGCTTGCTAGATTTTTATCCTCAAATCCCTAGTAGTGTCGATTTACAGTGTCATCATTATTACGCAAAACACCAAACCGGCGATGTGGCAGAGGCATGGAAAGGGGCTGAGAGCTTATGGCTATATGGTCGCTCTAGGCCGAAAGCCTGTGATGCTTTATTTGAGCGTTGGCAGAAAGCCGGCAATCTTAGTGATCAATTGCGCTGGCAACGCATGCTACTCAGCTTTCAAGCCAATCAGCCCAGCTTACTTAAGTATCTGGCTAAGCCACTATCTGGTGATAAGAAAAAAGATGGGCAATTATTGGCGAATGCTTATCGCTCACCGATGCAGGTGCTTAGCTCTGGTCAGCTTAATATAAAGCAGCCTAGCCGCCACCAAGCTATCGCCTTACTGGCCATTAGAAAGTTGGCTCGCAGCGACTTAGATTCTGCCGTTGAGCACTTAGAGCGCTGGTCTAAACCCTTAAGTCAATCGAGTGATTTGTATACCAGTGTTGAGCGATATTTAATTCGCCGCGTTATTAGCGAACCCACAGATCCTTTACTTAAGTGGGCTGACAGACAATTAAGACTAAATCCTGATAAAGCCACGATCGAACGGCGTATTCGTTTGGCGATTGCTGAGCAACAGTGGGCGCAGATAAGCCAATGGATCGCTCGGCTTCCTAGTGCGAGTCAGCAACAAGAGCGCTGGACATACTGGCAGGCACGCTCACTTATCGCAATGGGACAAACAAACTTAGCCACTCCGACACTAGAACGTTTATCTGAAGAAAGAAGTTATCATGGTTTTCTGGCTGCGCAATTTTTGCAAAAGCCTTATCAGTTAGCCGAGCAAAGCCACCAAACCAGTGCCGATACCTTGATTGAATTAAACAAGCATCCGGTGGTTCTCAAAGTGAAAGAGTTATTAGCCCTTGAAGAGTATTATTCTGCGAGAACCGAGTGGGATACTATGCTGCGTCGCTCTAGTTTATTACGCCAGCTCGACCTAGGAGTATTGGCGTTAAACAATGATTGGCAAGATTTAGCAGTACAAGCAGCCATTGTGGCTAAACAATGGGACCAACTGGAAATGCGCTTTCCGTTAAGCTTTGATAAAGAGTTTGAATACTTTGCGCATAAACGCCAAGTGGAAGCTAGCTTATTGTATGCCTTAGCTCGCCAAGAAAGTGCCATGTATCCGCTGGCTCAAAGCCCAGTAGGCGCGCGCGGTTTAATGCAGTTAATGCCCGCTACTGCTAAAGAAACGGCAAAGAAAATTGGTTTTAAATATAAATCGCGTAGTCAATTGTTTAAACCTGAAGACAATATTCGTTTAGGTAGTGCTTATTTCGATGGTTTAATGGATCGCTATAGTGGTAACCGTATTTTAGCCGCTGCGGCTTATAATGCGGGCCCACACCGAGTAAGCCGTTGGCTGACTGAAAGAGGCGATGTACCAGCAGATGTTTGGGTAGAATCGATACCTTTTAAAGAAACTCGCCACTATGTGCAAAGTGTCTTGGCTTATCAAGTTGTTTACCAACATAGGCGTAAGCAACAGCTTACGCCGTTTCTTACACCTCAAGAGCTGAATTACCCTTATGGTCGCCCTTAATTAAGGGCTAAGGCGATCAGCTTTCCAGCCTTTGGCGTCACAGGTGTAACGAAAACGATCGTGCAGACGGTCGGCTTTGCCTTGCCAGAATTCGATACTATCGGGAATAACTCGATAGCCACCCCAAAAATCGGGTAGCGGAACGTCTTTATTGGAAAATTTTTGTTTGTAGTGCTCTACTCGCTGCTCTAACAAGCTACGTTGCGCAATCACTTGGCTCTGCTGGCTGGCCCAAGCGCCAATTTGACTACCACGCCCACGGGTATGAAAGTATTGGCTTGATTCTTCATGGCTAACACGTTCAACTCGGCCTTCAATTCTTACTTGGCGTTGCAGTATGTTCCAGTGGAAGGTTAAACAAGCCACTGGGTTTAAATCTAGCTCTTGGCCTTTCCTACTGGTGTAATTGGTATAAAAAACAAAGCCTTTTTCGTCAAAGTCTTTCAGTAGAACAACCCGTGCAGAGGGCCTGCCATCGGCTCCGATAGACGAAATAGTCATCGACTCTGGAAGTACAATGCCTGATTTTTCAGCTTGTTTAAACCAATCTCCAAATAGGGTGAAAGGATCTTCATTACCTTTAGGTTCAGGCAGTGACAGTAACACTCCTTGGCCTAAGGTTAAGGCGCAACGCAACTTACTAATGAGTGACATAATCAATTTGCTTAATTAGTTGATGCAACGAACAAAAATTGTCGATAGCAGTAAAAATGAATACAAAAATTTAGATCATAGTTTACACTCTGTAGCACGGTTTCACTATCAAGTTTTGCTCCGTCTTGGTATAGTTTTGCCAAGATCGTGTTTCAGGTTTTGTTCTGTTTTTACAGATGATAAGAGGGTAAGTAATTTGGCCACAATTAAAGATGTTTCTCAGTTGGCGAATGTGTCGATTTCAACAGTATCTCGAGTAATTAATAACACTGCTCAGGTCGCACCGGAGAAACGAGAGGCCGTTGTTAGAGCAATGGAAGAACTTCATTATCGCCCTAACAGTTTTGCTCAAGCGCTGGTCAGTAAGCGTTCAGATTGTATTGGTTTAATTGTAGGTGATTTAGGCGGTGGTCCTTTCTTTGTGCAAATGATGAAAGGAATTGAAGAGATCGTCGATGCTTCTGATCGATACACCATTGTTATGTCGGGTCACCATAGCGCTGAAAAAGAACGTCATGCTATTGATATTTTGCTGCAGCGCCAATGTGACGCCGTGATTATCCACTCAATGGCCTTAAGTGATGATGAACTAAGAGAAGTGGCTGACTGTGATACGCCATTTATCTTTATCAATCGCTTAATTCCAGGTTTGGAACATCGCTGTGTATATTTAGATAATCATGAAGGATGTTATAAAGCGACTTCATTTTTATTAGAGAAAGGCCATAAAGATATCGCCTTCATTACCACTGATGATTTGTCATTTTCTGATGGTGTTGAACGTTTGTCTGGCTATCGCTTTGCCATGGAAGAAACCTCAGGTCCGCTTAATGAGCAGCTTATTGCTCGTGCTTATCCCGACGAAGTGGGGGGCAGTCAAGCTGTTGATAAGTTGTTAGAGCGTGGCGTTGAGTTTAGCGCAATTGTAGGATACAACGATTCTATGGTTGCTGGCGCACTGTCAGCACTACGTGATAAAGGGTTTGATATTCCAGGACAAATTTCCGTAGTGGGTTATGACGATAACCACTATGCACGCTTTGTCCACCCGAAGCTAACCACGGTGCGTTACCCCATTGAAGACATGGGTAAGCGAGCAGCGCAGTTGGCTGTAGATATTTTGGATACCAAGGGTCAAGAAATAGGGCCTAATATAATGGACTTGAAATTCCATCCTGAATTGATCGTTCGTGATTCTGCTGCCAATAAATCGTGATCTAATTCAAGTAATTACTATCTAGGCTGCTTGCAGCCTTTTTTTGACTTGTCTTGAAACCGTTTTCTGGTATCGTTTTCACATCGAGTGCAACTGTTAGCCGCATTTGAAGATTGAGTTTGAGATGACTTGATTGAAACTTTCCCGCTGTAATAAGGTTGTTAGATTTATTTAGCTTTTTCTAAATATCGACAACTTTAAAAAACTTGCTGTTACGACCTAATTTATTAGGTCGTTTTTTTTGCCTACGATTCACTGCATAATAGCCTTAATACTCTTTAACAGGGAAAGTACGTGATAAAGCGAATTAGTATTGTTGGCTGTGGCTGGTTAGGGTTACCGCTGGCAAAGAGCTTATTGCAAGATGGCTACCATGTGCTCGGCTCTAGGCGTGAGCTCAACGCGCTAGCAGAGCTAAGCGATCAGGGGATAGAAGCCTACCAATTGGATCTCATTCCACATATTTTTTCCAACGACATTCGCGCATTACTTAAGTGTGATTTGTTGCTTATAAACATTCCTCCTGGCCGAAAAACCAATACAGCAGAATTTCACATTGCTCAAATAAAGGCTTTATTACTGGCTGCTAAACAGCAGCAAGTAAAAAAAATACTCTTTATATCATCGACTTCGGTGTATGGTGCTCAACAAGGGGTGGTTGATGAAGTCACTACGCGACATGCCGAAAGTACTTCAGGAAAAGCCTTGAAACACATTGAAGATGAATTACTAAATAGCCGTGATTTTCAAGCCAGTGTTTTGCGTTTTTCTGGCTTAGTTGGCGGTCATCGTAAACCGGGCCGCTTTTTGTCCGGTAAAACCGTCAGCGGCCCGTTAAGCCCCATTAACATTATTCACCGCAGCGATTGTATTGGACTGATTAGCCAACTCATTAAGCGAGATGTTTGGGGCGAACAATTTAATGCCAGTGCTGATCTGCACCCCAGCAAGCAAGTATTTTATAGTTTGGCTGCCGAACAGCTTGGGCTGGCGCCGCCAAACTTTGTAGAAGGCGCTAGCAGCACTAAAGTGATTACCAATCAAAAAATAAAAGCGAGTTTAGCTTATCAATTTCACTATCCTGATCCGATGAAATGGTTGCAGGCTAATATTCAAGAGGCAGAGTAATGAGCGATTTTAGAAGTGATACCGTCACCCAGCCAACCCCAGCAATGCGCGAGCTAATGAGCAAAGCGGCAGTGGGGGATGACGTCTATGGTGATGACCCAACGGTCAATCGCTTACAAAGCTATGCAGCTGAGCGAATGGGGAAACAGGCGGCGCTATTTTGCAGTTCGGGTACCCAAGCAAACTTATTGGCCATCATGGCGCATTGCCAGCGCGGTGACGAGTATATTTGTGGTCAAAATGCTCACAACTACAAATATGAAGGCGGGGGCGCTGCGGTATTGGGCAGTGTGCAACCGCAGCCCGTAGAAAACAACGCAGATGGTAGCTTGTGCTTAAATAAGGTGAAAGCCGCGATTAAAGCAGACGACTTTCATTTTGCTAAGACCCACTTACTATCCTTAGAAAACACCATTGGTGGTAAAGTTCTGCCGATGGACTATGTTGCTAGTCTTCGCCCCTTTGTCGAGGAGCATCAATTAGCATTGCATTTGGATGGCGCTCGAATTTTCAACGCAATTGTAAAAACCGGTCAAGACGAACGTCACTTAGTCGATCCCTTTGATAGCTTTACTATTTGTTTATCTAAAGGCTTAGGTGCGCCGATTGGTTCTTTGTTGTTAGGCAGTGAAGAACTTATCGCTAAGGCAACGCGCATTCGTAAAATGCTCGGTGGTGGTATGCGCCAAGCAGGAATTATTGCCGCGGCGGGCCACTATGTCTTAGAAAACAATGTGGCACGTTTAGCGGATGATCACGCCAATGCTCGGTATTTAGCCGAGCAATTGGCTAGCATTGAAGAGCTTGAATGTGATGCCAGCGCGGTGCAAACCAATATTGTTTATGCCAGCTGTCGAAAGCAGCAATCAGTGGCCTTGGCTGCCGAGCTAGCAGAGCAAGGCATTTTAATGACAGCCGGTTCGCCAATGCGCTTTGTTACCCATTTAAATGTAAACCAACAAGACATTCAGCGCTTGGTGGTTGCAGTTAAAAAATTCTATGCAAGTCACTAACCTTAGGAGGCAATCATGAAAATTGAGATGCTAAGTACTGGCGATGAAGTCCTTCAAGGCGACATTGCCGATACGAATGCCGCCTGGTGTGGTCAAGTCTTAAATGAAATGGGTTTAGGCTTTAGTCGTCGACAAACGGTAGCTGATCAGCTTGATGATATTGTAGATGCGCTCAAGCAAGCGGCTCAACGCAGTGACTGGGTGCTGGTAAATGGCGGTTTAGGGCCAACCTCTGATGATTTAAGTGCCGAAGCAGCAGCCAGCCTTACCGGAAAACCTTTGCAGTTGAATACTGCGTGGTTAGCACAGTTACAGCAGTGGTATCAGTCACAAAATATAGTGATGCCTGAGAGTAACCTCAAGCAAGCTATGCTGCCTGAAGGGGCTGAATTAGTGGACAACCCAATCGGTACCGCATGTGGCTTCATTGTTGAGCATGCTGGCGCCAAGCTACTGTTTACCCCCGGTGTGCCTAGTGAATTTAAAAAAATGGTTATGCAGCAGTGGCTACCTCAATTACAAGCCTTAAACCCGGAATCTAATGGCGAAGTGAAACGTTTTTATACCTTTGGCTTGTCAGAATCTTCTCTGAGTGACCGTTTTGATCAACTAGAATTACCTAAAGGTGCACGCCTAGGCTACCGCTCCGCGAGACCTTCAATTGAAGTGAAGCTGTTCTACCCATCTAAAACGCAGCAGTTTGATCGACTGATTGAAAAAATACGTACCGAGTTAGCGGAGCACGTATTTACTGAAGATCAAGCCAATTGGGCTTTGCACTTACAGCAGATGATGATCGCCGCTGGCAAAAAACTGGTATTAGCTGAATCGTGCACCGGGGGGATGTTGGCCTCTGAGTTGGTGGCTGTGGCGGGGAGCTCTGCTTATGTTGAGCGTGGCTTTGTTACCTACAGCAATTTGGCCAAGCAGCAAAGTATTGGTGTTGCTGGATCTGTTATCGAACAGTTTGGCGCGGTTTCCATTGAGACTAGTCAGGCCATGGCCTTAGGTGCGCTCAAACATAGTGATGCAGATATCGCTTTATCAGTCACTGGCATTGCAGGGCCTAGCGGTGGCAGTGACGAGAAACCTGTGGGCACCGTGTGCTTTACCCTTGCGGAGGGCGAGCACTGCATTAGTCAGCAATTATTAATGAGTAACCGTTCTCGTTCTGTTGTTCGAGTCATGTCCACTGCAGTTGCCATGGATATGTTACGTCGCCATCTTACCGGTGTACCAGTCGTAGGCGAATATCAACACCTCAAGCGGATCGCTAGTAGAAATTAGCCAGTCACGAAATTAATTTGGCACTAGTGTGGTCTGTTACAAAAAGGAGATGCTATGTGGTTGAAATTTAAACGTGAATGGGAAGAGCCGGAATCAGCGGTGACTCCTGAGAACTTATTCAAGCAACGCCGTAATATTATCAAAGGCTTAGGGGTAGCAGGGGCAGGCAGTGTACTGTCTACTGCTAGCCATGCTGCGTCATGGTTTGGTAGTGACGATGACGAAGATAATAACGCTGCGATTGTACGTAGGGCATTGCAAAAAACTGATATACCTCCCTTACACAGTGATGCTTTAACCCCCGAATCTAAAGCTATTTCTCATAATAACTTTTATGAATTTGGTACTGCTAAAGACGACCCTGCAAAAAATAGTCGTCAGTTTAAAGCCTCACCGTGGAGTATTACCATTGATGGCGAAGTAGAAAAGCCGGTGACTTTAGATCTTGATGACGTGATGGCCAAAATGGCATTGGAGCAACGTATCTATCGTTTACGCTGTGTTGAAGCTTGGTCGATGGTGATTCCATGGGTAGGGTTTAGCTTGGCAGATCTGCTCAAGTCAGTTAAACCTTTGTCATCGGCTAAATACGTCGCTTTTGAAACTCTCTACGACCCTCAGCAAATGCCCGGTCAAAAAAATCGATTTTTAGGGGGCGGTATTAGCTACCCCTATGTAGAAGGTTTGCGCTTAGATGAAGCGATGAACCCGCTGTCCTTCATGGCTGTAGGCATGTATGGCAAAACCTTACCGGCACAAAATGGTGCTCCGCTGCGTTTAGTTGTGCCGTGGAAATATGGTTTTAAGAGCATTAAGTCGATAGTGCGGATTCATTTTTCCGCCACTCAACCTCCTACCACTTGGAATCTTTTAGGCCCTCACGAGTATGGTTTCTATGCCAATGTTAATCCGCAAGTGGATCACCCTCGTTGGAGTCAAGCTTCAGAGCGTAGAATTGACGATGCGGGCTTGTTGGGGCGCAAGCGTATCGATACTCAAATGTTTAATGGCTACGGTGAACAGGTGGCGCATTTGTATAAAGATATGGACTTAAGGCGCTTTTATTAGGGGGGCATGTGAACAAGTCGATAAATAGATGGTTAGCTAGCCACCAATGGCAAACGCGTACAGTTTTACATCTACTGTTATTAAGTCCGCTGATTTATTGCATATTGGCGGTGATTAATAATTGGTGGGGCGGGGATCCAGTGCAGGCTATCATCCACTATTTAGCAAATAGTGCGCTAAATATACTGATCATTACCTTATGTTTAGCGCCGCTGTCTAAGCGCTTTAAGCTACCAAGCTTATTGGCTTTTCGGCGATTAATTGGTTTATATGTCTTTGTTTATGCCTTGCTGCATTTAGCCGCTTACCTTTTAATAGACCTGGGCTTAGATTGGTCACTGTTTTGGCAAGAAACCCTCAAGCGCCCTTACATCTGGTTAGGAATGCTGAGCTTCGTATTATTATTCGCGATGAGTATCACTTCGTTTAAGACACTACAGCAAAAGCTGGGGCGTCGTTGGTTGCAACTACACGGTTTTATCTACCCTATTTCAATATTAGTGGTGATTCACTTTTGGTGGTCGTTAAAATCAGGGTGGATAGAGCCCGTTATCTATTTAGTGATAGTTGCTGGGTTGTTCTCATTGCGTAAAACGCCAATACAACGGTGGTTGCAAAGCTTTGCAAAGTAACTAATTGTCAGTGCCCCATAAACAATAATTGTTCTTTCCATCGTGTTTTACTCGATACATGGCTTGGTCGGCGCGATGCAGTATTTCGCCAAACTCTTCATTGTGACGGTGAAAGCTGCACATTCCAATGCTTAAGGTTACCGAGACTTCAATATGGTTGTATTTGAAAGGCAGGCTAAAGCTTGCTAACAATTGTTTGCAAAGTTGTTCTAACTTTTTAGGGTCGCTAAAGGGAATTAATAAGGCAAACTCATCCCCACCAATACGGCCTGTTTGGCCTTGCTCAGGGCAATTACTTTGGATTTGTTCAGCGCAAGCTTTAAGGATCCTATCGCCGGCTGTGTGCCCGTATTTGTCGTTTATCGGTTTGAATTTATCCAAATCTATAAACATTAAGGTACCACCTTGATTACCTATAGACTGGCAGTAGTTATCAAACTCGCCCTCAAATGCGTGTCGGTTTAGTAAACCGGTTAGGGTATCTTGGTGGGCCAACTTAGATAAGCGATGCTGGTCAATACGCAATTGGGTAACGTCGATATGGGTTCCAATAACCCTTAGCGGATTGTTATTGGTATCGTATTCTCGAATCGTGCCGCGATCTTTTATCCAGCGGGTGCTGCCGTCTTGGTGAATCATGCGGTATTCAATCGCGTATTCATCGTTGTCACCCTGAATCATCGAGTCAAATGCGCTAATGGCTAACTCTCTATCTTCAGGATGAAGGTTAGACTTCCAGTTTTCGTATAATGCTTCTTGTTTACTCGGCGATATACCGCAGATCTCTCCATATTCAGCGTTATATAGGCTGAGCTTTCCACTGGGAACATCTTGCTCCCAAAGCACTAGGCCACTATCGTCTAGGGAGATTTTAAGCAGATTTTTAGCTTCGTTTAATTGGGCTTTCAATTGCCGATTTTGCTCACGCAATTCGGCGATAATCTTGTCGCTTTCATCCATAAATACGGCTTAGATTTTTGTTATACAATTGTTAGTAGCTTATCAAAAAAAACTCGCGGTTTCCTACCCTAGTTTGAACGTTCGTTCCATATAATAAGGCGAAACACTTTATTATCGTGTATCGCCTTGTTTACAACGTTACTGTAAGGGTCAGCCGAGGCTTACCAAGAGCCGACGCTAGGCATAGATGCCCAAGGTTCTTGTGGTGCTAAAGATTTTCCTTGTTGCAGTAACTCAACTGAGATCCCATCAGGTGAAACGATAAATGCCATGTGGCCATCACGGGGTGGGCGATTAATGGTTACTCCCGCATTTTGTAGCTTTTCACATAAGCCGTAGATGTCCTCTACCGCCAAGGCTATATGGCCAAAATTGCGCCCACCGCTGTAGCTTTCTTGATTGCCATCTTCGTCTGGCCAGTTATAAGTTAGCTCTAGGCAAGGTGCGTCTTCAGCTTTGACGCGTGCTAGATCTTCATCTGCTGCCAAATAGATCAAAGAGAAACGACCTTGCTCACTCTCATAGCGGCGTGCTTCAGACATGCCTAACAAGTTACAATAAAAATTCAGTGAGTCATCGAGATCTTTCACTCGTACCATGGTGTGAAGAAACTTCATTTGGGTATTCCTATTAGTTAAAAATAATGACTAATTATGGTTGCTAACTAAGTATTTAATCTTGAGTAATACACACGTCGCTAGAGGGAACACAGCTACAGCTTAAAATATAGCCTTGCTGCTTCTCTTCTTCGGTTAAGCCGCTGTCTTCAAGTACATTTACTTCACCGCTTTGTAGCATTACCTTGCAGCTACCACAAAATCCTCCGCGGCATGAATAACTGAGGTTCAGGCCCGCTTGTTCGGCTTGTTCTAATAGGTTTTGTTGATTATTCCCTTCAAGGTAAGTATCCCAACTATCAAATAAGATGTTGACGGTTTTGGCTTCTATCGCTTCATGGTGTTGCTGGCCAAAACTCTCTTCGAAGTAATCTGATTCGTGCACCCCTAAGGCTAACAGTTGTTCTTTAGCACTTTGCATAAAGGCTTGTGGACCACAAACAAAAACCGCTCGTTGTTCTAAATCTTCGATATCCATTAGCATGCCGCGATTTAATCTACCTTGGTAACCTTGCCTGTGGCTGCTCGCTTGTTGAGTTAGGGTATAACGTAGGCTGCATTTTTCCAGTTGTTGATTAATCAGCGCTAACTCTTGTTCAGCAATCAGATCTTGTTCGGTGTGGGCGCTATGTAAAAACACGATGTCTTTTTCAATGTTCATATCGCTTAAGTAGCGAAGCATAGACAGCATTGGAGTCACACCGCTGCCCGCCGAGAGCAGCAATAGCTTTTGGTTCCGAGTTTGCTCTAAATGAAAATCTCCGCTAGGCGCATGGGCGTTTAAGTTCATACCTGGCTTAAGATTGTCGTGTAGCCAGTTAGATGCTTGGCCATTCACCACTCGTTTTACGGTGATAGCCAAACGCTGTGGGCGGCTTGGTGAGCTAGACAAGGTATAATTACGACGCACGGGTTTACCGTTTATCTCAAATTCAAAACCTAAGTATTGGCCTGGTTTATATTCACTCGTTAAGTGTTTAGGAAGCTCAAAAACAAAGGTCTTTACATCGTGAGTGTCTAGTTTTACTGCTAAACATTTTAAGCTAACCGCTTCACCTTGCTGCCATTGGTGTTGGCTGGTTGCTGGCGCTGCGCGTTTCTCTGCATTATCAGGGTAAACGTCTGCCTTGCGGGTTTCTAATATTTCAATGGTATCGTAAAGGCTAATTTTGCCACTGTTTAGGGCCACCACATTTTGACCAAAATAAACATTGCCGTCTTCACCTTGGCGGTATTTAGCGAAAGTACTTAGTGGTTCTTTGTTCGGATGAAATTGGCCTGTAGCTTGGTCAAGCGTGGTGAAAACGCAGCGTGAACAGGGGTTTTGTACCTCAAACTCCACGTCGCCAATGCGGAAGCGCTTCCAACCGTCTTCAGCAAAAGCCTCGGTATTTTTAACCACTAAGTTAGGGCGAAATTGCGCCATGCTATGGTGAGCGCTAGAACGCAAATTTAGATCCTCTAAAGAGGCTTCTGAAATGAGCAATAACGGGTAGCCGTCGGCAAACGATACTTGGCTATCTTTGTGTTTCACTTTGCGTGTGGATTGTTCACCAAAAAACACCAAGTGGCAATGCTCACCGAGATACTCACTAAACCAATTATCGTAGCTGTTATGGCAGTGCTGTGCTTGCACGCTGTCTTTCCAAATCATTACGGTGCGGTAATTATCAGAAAAATCAGCATAGCGTAAGTCTAAGGCAGGCATATTTGGTGCGCGTAAATGCAAACCTGAGCGATTAAGTGCACTATGAATTTGAGCCAGTTTAGGGTGAGTTCGCGCTGTGATTTGAACGCCGTCAGGCTGACAGACAACAAAACGCCTATCAAAGGCTAAACCATGTTCTTCAACATAAGCATGATTTAGGTGGATCCCCGCAGTAGATTTGATCGGGTAAATACTCAGTTGACTAACACGTGCATCACTCACAGCTAAGACTTCCTTAATCGAAATTCGTTTTTCAATATTACTCAAGCTGTTGCATTCAAGCTACAGCTAATTAGCGTATTAAGCAGTGAATATTGTTGTTCTCTAGCTTGGCATTTTTCGATATCAACTTTACACTGTCTGTATGTACAGTAAAGGTGTGCCACATTGACAGCATTCGCATCAACTCAGCGCAAGATTATTCACGTAGACATGGATTGTTTCTATGCCGCTGTGGAAATGCGCGACCAGCCAGAGTTAAGCAACGTTCCGCTTGCTGTGGGGGGGATGCGAAGTGGTCGCGGAGTGCTTACTACCTGTAATTATCTTGCGCGACAATATGGTATTCGCTCTGCGATGCCCACCCACAAAGCCTTGCAATTGTGCCCTAAGTTAGTTTTGGTGCCACCACGTATGGCGGCTTATCAGGAAGCAAGCAAACAAGTACAAGCTATTTTTCATGATTACGCTGACGCAATAGAGCCATTATCGCTAGATGAAGCCTATTTAGATGTGAGCAATAGTGAGGCTTGCCATGGTTCTGCCACGCTTATTGCCGAGCAAATCAGACGAGACATTGTTAACAAAACCGGCTTAACGGCTTCTGCAGGCGTTGCGCCGATTAAATTCTTGGCCAAAATTGCTTCCGATATGAACAAACCAAATGGTTTGTTTGTGATTAAGCCTGAGCAAGTGAGCGAGTTTATAGAAACCCTTGCGCTCGAAAAAATATCGGGGGTGGGCAAAGTCAGCATTGAGAAGCTACACCATCAAGGCCTTTATACTGGTGGTGACATTCGCCGTGCAGAGCGAGATAAGCTGAAACAACTTTTTGGCAAATTTGGCGATATGCTGTGGATGCGCTGCCAAGGCGTAGACGACCGTGAAGTGAGTAATGATCGTAAACGGAAATCGGTAGCAGTAGAGCGTACTTTTGCACAAGACGAGGGTAACCCAGCTGTTTTAATTGAGCGTTTATTGGCTCTACTGCCAGAGCTAAAAAGGCGCAGTGAAAATCACCTAAAACAAGCCAAAATGAATAAACTTGGGGTGAAAGTTAAATTTGCTGATTTTCAGCAAACCACGAAAGAGCAGCAATGCCAGCATATTGATGAGTCAACCTTGCTTGAATTATTTGAAGAGGCGCTAGCGAGAGGAAAGGGTAAAGCAGTGCGTTTGATTGGTTTACATATTGGTTTAGCCCATGAACAACAAAACCAGTCACCACAACTGGTTTTGCCGTTTGAGCCATAAAAGGCTGTGTTTAAGCCTTAGCTGGGATGTTGTTTAATACTGAAAGTAATAGCTGCCAGTATTTTTCTACTGCGGCAATTTCTACTTTCTCATCGGGGCTATGCGGGAACTTAATGGTAGGGCCAAATGAAGCCATGTCCCAATTAGGATAAGCGCTTTTGAATAAACCACACTCTAAACCTGCGTGTATCACCATTACATTAGGGCATTTGCCAAACAACTCTTGGTAGCTTTGTTGGACCACTGTTTTCATTACTGAGTCGTTTTCTGGCTTCCAGCCAGGATAAGCCCCAGAGAATGTTACTGTGGCAGACGTTAGGCTAAACAGTGAGGCAAGGCTTGCTTCTACCTGAAGACGACTTGAATCTATCAATGAGCGCACCAGGATCTTAATATCAATGCTCTCTTCTGACTGGCTAATTACCCCTAAGTTGAGCGAGGTTTCAACTACACCGACAACGGTTTGGCTCATGCTTACTACGCCATTGGTACAAGCATTTAG
The DNA here is from genome assembly GCF_054112545.1 of Agarivorans sp. MS3-6. Classification (NCBI taxonomy): domain Bacteria; kingdom Pseudomonadati; phylum Pseudomonadota; class Gammaproteobacteria; order Alteromonadales; family Alteromonadaceae; genus Agarivorans; species Agarivorans sp. MS3-6. The sequence goes on from NZ_CM134202.1 coordinate 3,769,251, forward strand.
ACTGGCGATGATTTGTTGTGATAGTTGATTGGTCAAGCTTTGACTTGGTCTATCAATGGCTTCACAGCTAAGCGCTAAGTCTGTTTCTACCAAGCCGAACTCATTGATGAGCTGTTCACGTTGTTCGGCCATGAACGCGGATAAATCGGCTTGTTGTTCGGCCTTGTAAACTAATGTGCAGCTTGCTTCGCGAGGAATGGCGTTACGTAAGCTACCGCCTTGAATTTCACACAATGTAGGTGCAAAACCTTGCTGTTGCATAGCGGCTACAATACGCACCATTAATTTGTTAGCGTTAGCGCGGCCGGTATCAATGTCGCAACCAGAGTGGCCACCTTTTAAACCCTTCAGTTGCAGTTTAATGGCGAGCTGTTGAGGAGTCGTTGCTTGGTATTCAGTGGCGAAGCTGGCACTAGTATCACCGCCGCCAGCACAGCCCATGTAAACTTCACCTTCTTGCTCAGAGTCGGTATTAATCAGTAGTTGACCCTCTAATACGCCGGCTTGCAATCCGAAGGCGCCGGTCATTCCTGCTTCTTCATCGATGGTGAACAGTGCTTCAATCGGGCCATGAGCAATATCACTGCTGGTTAATACGGCTAAGATAGATGCGCCACCAATACCATTATCAGCGCCCAAGGTGGTGCCTTCTGCTGTTACCCATTCGCCATCAATGTAGGGGCGGATCGGGTCTTTAGTAAAATCGTGCTGAGTATCATTATTTGCCTGCGGCACCATATCAAGGTGAGCTTGCAAGATAACGCCTTGTTTGTCTTCCATGCCTGCGGTGGCAGGTTTTTTGATGATCACGTTACCAGTGGCATCTTGAAAATGCTCAAGCTTGTGCTCGGCTGCTAGGGCCATAACCCAATCAATCATTGCTTGTTCATGTTTAGATGGGTGAGGTATCGAACAGATTGTTTCGAAATGCTGCCACAAACTCTGTGGTTGAAGAGAAGATAGTGTAGACACAATGCCACCTTATAAACTGTATTTGTAGAATCAATGCAACTGTATCAGCTCAAAATCGTGAATATAAGCCTATTTAATCGGTTTTACGCAGAATATTTGTTTAGAAACAAGTATTCACTCACTTTACACCCCGTGGCTCCTTGAGCCCTAGCATGATAGTGCCTTCCAATAAAACAAGAGCGTTGGTAGAAAAACCAAATATGTGTTCAATTTTAGTCAATGTTAACGTTGTGAGTTGGTATTTTTAGTTTATTTTGCTGATCTAGCGCAGTTTGGCGTCAACATACTGTGGCATCTTGATTGGGCCGCGAATATAATGCCCGCGATCGTTACTGCCATCACAAAAGGAAATTTTGGCAGTGGCCTACATTACCTAGAGTTTGTCCAAGGAACATACACCACCATGTTAGAAAAATTATTTAAACTAAAGGCTCATGGCACGAATGTGCGAACTGAAGTTGTAGCAGGTATGACAACCTTCTTAACCATGGCCTACATTATATTTGTTAACCCTAGCATGTTAGCTGCTGCAGGCATGGACCAAGGAGCAGTGTTTGTTGCGACTTGTTTAGCCGCTGCAGTGGGTTGTTTCATCATGGGCTTTTATGCCAACTACCCTATTGCTCAAGCCCCAGGCATGGGATTAAACGCATTTTTCACCTACGGTGTTGTGCTTGGCATGGGCCATACTTGGCAAATCGCCTTGGGTGCGGTGTTCTTATCGGGGGTTATCTTCATTTGTTTGAGCTTATTTAAGGTTCGCGAATGGATTATCAACTCTATCCCACAAACTTTGCGTGTCGGTATTGCTGCTGGTATTGGTTTGTTCCTAGGGTTTATTGCATTGAAAAACGCCGGGATTGTGGTCGATAATCCAGCAACATTGGTTAGCCTAGGACACCAAAACCCACACCAGATGATTTTAGCCGCGCTAGGTTTCTTCTTAATCATTGGCCTTGAATACCGCAAAGTAAAAGGCGGTGTACTGATTTCAATTTTGGCCATCACGGTTTTATCTATCGTACTGGGCTACACCCAATACGGCGGCATCATCTCTATGCCTCCAAACCCTGCGCCGACGTTCCTACAGTTGGATATCATGGGTGCATTAGATGTCACAATGATCAGCGTTATCTTTGCCTTCTTGTTTGTCGACTTGTTTGACACCGCTGGTACCCTAACTGCAGTGGCTCAACGCGGTAATTTACTTGACGAAAAAGGCCGTTTACCTAATTTGAAAAAAGCTTTATTAGCCGATTCAAGCGCAACCATTGCAGGCTCATTATTGGGGACTTCAAGCACCACTTCTTACATTGAAAGTGGCGCTGGCGTAGAAGTGGGTGGCCGCACGGGTCTTACCGCTGTGGTAGTGGGTTTGTTATTTGTGTTGGCGTTGTTGTTCTCGCCATTGGCAGGAATGATCCCCGCCTATGCAACCGCTGGCGCGCTATTTTATGTGTGTACGCTAATGTTATCTGGCCTAGTCAATGTTGATTGGACCGACTTAACTGAAGCTGCGCCAGCAGCAATTGTGGCTATTTTAATGCCGCTGTCTTTTTCAATTGCCGACGGTATTGCTTTAGGCTTTATTTCTTATGCGGCCATTAAGCTGTTAGCGGGTCGCCATAAAGATGTTCCGCTAAGTGTTTGGGTTTTAGCTGTTGTATTTGTACTTAAGTTTGCTTTCTTCTAAAGCCAGTTAAATCGCTAAACTACCAAGGCCGTCACCGTGTGACGGCCTTTTTTTATGGTATATTTTGCTCACTGATAAATATTTAGGCTTATTGTTGTGAAAGAAAATCTATCTGAAGTGTTGTTTAAGCCGCGGATAAATGTGGTTGAGACCTCGTGTGTTTCCAACTCTTTAGCTGCCCAGTCTACCGCTGATGGTCAAGAGGATGGGCGTAACTGGTATCGCTTGTTACGCAGAGAATACTGGGCGTGGCTAGGTTTAGATCCGATTGAAACAGAGCAACTATTTGCCAATATAGCGATGAGTGATAAACCTCGCACCAGTGAGTTGCTCGATACCGTGGCAGGCTACCAGCCTGGCAACTGGAATTACGAGTGGACTCAGCGCGCTGTTCGTCATCAAACCAAGGCAAAAAAGGCTGGCGACGAGGGGGACAAAGACTTAGCGTATAAAGAGTTCTTGAATGCCAGCTATAGTGCCACTATTGCCGCTTATCCTCATTTCAAAGGTGATGATATCGCTGCCACAGCTCAAGCGTTAGCGCATGGTAATTTTGTATCCGCTATGGAGCACAGTGATTACGTCTGTAAAACCATCGAAATCCCTATTGATGGTAAAAAAGTGTCCTGCTATTTGCACTTACCCGATACCGACTCGGTGAAACCAGTGGTACTAGTTAGCGGTGGTTTAGATACCATTCAAACCGAGCTATATCCCCTGTTCGAACGTTTTCTCGCCCCTGCTGGTATTGCGATGTTGTGCATTGATTTGCCTGGGGCTGGCCATTGTATTAATTGGAAGTTACAGCAGGACAGCAGCCGCATTCATCTCGCGGTATTAGATTACCTCCCCGAGGTGCCTTGGGTTGATCACGCTCGAGTCGCCATGCTCGGTTATCGCTTTGCCGGAAATGTTGCCGCTCGCTTAGCGTTTATTGCGCCTGAGAGATTGCGAGCGGTGGTTACGATTGGTTCTCCGGTCGATCGTTTGTTTAGTGACATCCAACGTTTTCAATCGTTACCGCAGATGTATAAAGACTGCTTAGCTAACCGAAGTGGGGTGAATGCAGCCAACACCGAAAGCTTATTTTATCGTTGTTTGCCTTTATCGTTAAAAACCCAAGGAATACTGGGAGGCCCTAAAACTCAATTACCGATGTTTGTCGTAGGGCGAAAAAATGACCCCATTTGCCCCGAAGCTGATGTTTCTTTACTAAATATGGCATCGCCTTATGGTGAAGTTGAAATGTTAAGAGAAGTCGATTCCTTACAAAACTACAACCAAATCTTCACCAAGGTCACGCTATGGCTACAAAAGCAATTGTGATTTTATTTAATTGTGTTCATTATGGGTAAACGAAACGTTACTTAAACATTAATCACTATGGAGAGATTAAGCGCATGGAAGTGACTTGGCCAAGCCATGGAAAGTTAAATACTAAATTTACCGCCATAGGGCCGTATTTTCGTAAAGAACATAGCAGTACAGAGATGTATTTTTTTGACTGTCTAGCCACCTGTGTTAGTTCAAAGCCAGCCGCTGAAGAACGTGAATTTTATGGCTGGTGGCTCGAGCTGCGAGTTAATGAAAGTAGTTTTGAATATCATTATTGGTATGGGCTATACGATAAACAAGGCGAATGGCAGGAAGGTGCTATTCCTCGGAAACATCAAAAAGATGTTCAACAGTCTCTAGATGTGTTCTACCAAAAGCTGGTAGATGCGCTCGACAAACTAGAGTTGAATGTTAGTGCTGCTCCGTCTTTATCCCCCAATTTGGCTCTTCCGGCAGCTTAAGCCCAAGAGTTCCGCAAAAAAAATGGCGCACAGGCTCTGTGCGTCAGATTATTATCAGGTAGAATACTCGCTTTGCGTTTTAGCCGAGTTGGAATAGAAAACAAGCATGTCGAAGCAAACCATTGTAGTTAAGTTGGGCACCAGTGTGCTGACGGGTGGCACCTCTAAACTTGATCGCGCCCATATGATTGAGTTGGTGCGGCAGTGTTCGTTGTTGCGAAAAGCAGGCCATCAGCTGATTGTGGTTACTTCTGGCGCGATAGCGGCGGGGCGCGAACACTTGTCACTGTCTCACGCAAATATTGCTCCTACTATCGCTAATAAACAAATGTTGGCTGCCGTTGGCCAAAGTCGTTTAATTCAAACGTGGGAAAGCCTATTTGGCATTTATGATCTTCATGTCGGGCAAATGCTATTAACTCGTGCTGATTTAGAAGACCGCGAACGCTTTCTAAATGCTAAAGACATGCTTAAAGCCTTGTTAAATCATGGCATCGTACCGATCATTAATGAAAACGATGCCGTGGCTACTGCAGAAATAAAAGTCGGCGATAACGATAATTTATCAGCATTAGCCGCTATTTTAGGCGAAGCGAACAAACTATTATTACTCACCGATCAGCCCGGTTTATTTACTGCTGATCCACGCAGCAACCCAGAGGCGAAGCTCATCGAAGAAGTGGCGGAAATTAATGCTTCAATTCGCGCTTTAGCAGGAGATAGTGTGGGGGGCTTAGGTACCGGTGGTATGGCTACTAAGCTGCAAGCCGCTGAAATTGCTGGCCGAGCCGGCATTGAAGTAGTGATTGCCGCAGGTCACAGTGAAAATGTTATTACCCGTTTAATTGAAGGGCAAAGTGTAGGCACGCGGTTCCCTGCTACCAATACACCGCTAGAAAACCGTAAACAATGGATTTTAGCTGGGCCGCCTCCACACGGAGAATTGGTATTAGACGACGGCGCTTGTAAAGCCGTAGTAGAACGAGGCTCTAGCCTGTTACCAAAAGGGATTATTGCCATTAAAGGCGAGTTTAATCGGGGTGACGCAGTGCGCTTGGTGAATGCTCAAGGGCTGGAGATTGCTCGTGGTATTTGCCGCTATCAAGCCACCGACATGAATTTAATTAAAGGCCTGCATTCAGAGCAAATAGATAAGACTCTGGGCTATGGCTACGGATCAGTTGCGGTTCACCGTGACGATTTAGTATTGAAATAGGAATATCTAATGAGTTTACAACAACTAGGTCAACAGGCTAAACAAGCCAGCTTTGATTTGGCCACCTTAAGTACTAGCCAAAAAAACGCAGCCTTGGCGGCCATTGCTGATCAGCTTGAAGCTCAGCAAGAAAGCATTTTGGCGGCTAACAAAATTGATTTAGACGCAGCTCGCCAATCGGGTTTATCTGACGCTCTACTCGATCGCTTAATGCTAAACAGTGAGCGACTAGCAGGTATTGCTAGCGATGTTCGCAACGTTATTTCGCTGAACGATCCTATCGGTAGCGAAATGGATTGCCGCGTATTAGAAAATGGCCTGCGCTTATCGCGCCGCCGTGTGCCGCTTGGCGTAGTAGGGGTTATTTATGAAGCCCGCCCTAACGTAACTATTGATATCGCAGCGCTATGTTTAAAGACCGGCAACGCCAGTATTTTGCGTGGCGGTAAAGAGACCTTCCACTCAAACATGGCCTTGGTTGAGGTGATTCAATCAGCACTTAAACAAAGTGGGTTACCAGCAGCGGCTGTGCAATACATCGCCAAACCAGACCGTGAGCTGGTGGCCGAATTATTACGTTTAGACGAATATGTAGATATGATTATTCCTCGTGGTGGCGCTGGTTTGCACAAAATGTGTCAAGAGAACAGTACCATCCCTGTGATCATTGGCGGCTTTGGTATTAGCCATATTTATGTAGATAACTCGGTTGATTTGGCTGCTGCTCTCAATGTTATTGAGAATTCAAAAGTTCAGCGACCATCGGCATGTAATGCCTTAGACAGCCTGTTAGTTGACCAAAACGTAGCTGCCGAGTTGCTGCCAATGTTGGCCGATTGCATGAACAATTCATCGGTTAAGTTAGTGGCTACCGAAAATGCCATGGCTGGCTTAGCAAATGCCAAAGATTTGCAAGCGGCAGGCGACGGTGACTTTGATACCGAATGGCTAAGCTACACCTTGGGCGTAAAAGTGGTGGCAGATGTAGAAGAAGCGATTGCTCACATGCGTACCCATAACGCTAGCCACTCAGATGCGATATTGTCGAATAACTTAAATGCCGTAGAGCGTTTTGTGAATGCTGCGGGTTCTGCCGCGGTATATGTAAATGCCTCTACTCGCTTTACCGACGGTGCCCAGTTTGGTTTAGGTGCCGAAGTAGCTGTATCTACCCAAAAATTGCATGCTCGCGGGCCAATGGGTTTAGAAGAGTTAACCTCTTACAAGTGGATAGGTATTGGCGACATGTTAGCTCGCCCTTAAGCAACTATTCACTTATGCTAAAAGCCTGCTTTGCAGGCTTTTTTGTTTTTGGGGTACAGGAGTAAGCGTATGTCTCGCCAACTTTGGTTAATTCGCCATGCTAAATCCAGTTGGGACGACCCAAGCTTAAGTGATAAACAACGCCCCTTAGCAGAGCGCGGCCATAAAGCCGCACAGCTTATGGCAAGCCACTACGCTAGCCAGTTTTCTCAGCTTGAATTAGTACATTACTCACCAGCACTGCGTGCCCAACAAACCTGTGAATATTGGCTAGCACAGCGCAGCCAATACCTTAAAGGCAGAGAAGTAGAAGTTGACCTTCAAACTTATTGTGAAAACAGCCTATATACTTTTCGCTGGGCAGATTTGCTGGTACATATTCAAAGCTTACCTAAGCAAATAAACAAAATTGCGCTAGTAGGGCATAACCCAGCCTTTGAAGACCTCGTTAACTACCTAACGGGTGAAGACTTAATTAAGTTCCCTACCGCGAGCCTAGCGGTGATTGAAGCTGAGTTAGATTGGCAGGACTGGAGCGAGCAGAGTGCCTGTTTACGACTGTTTGATACGCCCAAGAAGTTGGCGAGGAGCTTGTAAATAACGGCCTAATCCAAAGGCGCTTTGAATTAGCCTAAGTTAGGTATAATAAGAGTTTATAGCCTTGCTAAGTAACAGGCTTAGGCGGGCCACTTCTACCGGCTGAATAATACCCCTCGTTTAGTAAATTAATGACATGTTGTACTGCCCACTCTAATTCGTCCTGGTTACACCAATACTCAGCAATTTTTCCAAACTCACTATAGGAAGATTGATTGAAACCGTCTTCAATGTCGTTGAACCAAACAATCGACGATCCAATTATTGCAACGACCCAAAAGCCACCACCAAGTGCGCCGTAAGTATCTTCTACCCATTTGTGAGGGTGAATTTTGATAATCTCCCAGACCTTAGATTGCTCAGCAGTCATACGATCACATGCGGAATTTATTCTATCCCAAAGATCTACTTCTGTTATTGGTTTCCAGCTCATAGTATTTGATGCTTAATGCCTTGTCAGCTTACTTTAACGCATGCCAAACTTAGTTATGTCAAATTGTTGCGCAAAAGTAATACCATGTCTAATAGGACAAATACCATCATTATGCGCCCTTTTAAGTGGTTCGTGATCCATCATATCAATTAGGCTTAAACCACTTTCATCTTTTACTATGCCACTTCCTTCTACAGTGCAAGCATTATGGACAAACGCTTGATACCATTCATCCCAAGTATATTCCGCTTCATCAAGTTGTTGCATGATTGAATCGAAATCTTGATTAGCTTGACTTGAATTAATTTCGTCTATAATCGGAGCTACAGCTTTAACAGCCAACTCAACAATAACGTCATCAGTTTCAGTGAGTTTATAGAGACGCCCATTAACATCTAATTCATTAATTAAGTTACTGAATATTATTAAACAAGCATTTTGTAGCTCTAATGAACTTTCAGATTTACTATTCCCAGTTGAAATTATTGCAACAGAAACTGTGAAAATGGCAACTGATAATTTATGTGGTCGAGTACCAAATCTACCGCCCAACAAGTCTGGTTTAAGATCCCAAGCTTGCTGAACCATTTTATTCGCAAGGTCCTTTACTGACAACGTAGTATCTAGGAATCCAGATTCAATTTGAATTTGCAATAAATTTTCAACAACTACAGCTGCTTCAGCTTTTTTGAAATTGTCTTTTATACCTTTGAACATATAACCCGCCTCATAAACTTAAGGAAAAGTACAAATACGACATTGATAGTATTGTGTTCAAGTGAAAACTTCTCTGATATGAATCATTTGAAGTACTGTAAACTAACAACTTATTAAGAGGGGGAATTCCTCGTTTAAACAAGGGCTTTCCTCTTTTTATTCATTTGATAAAAGCCAGATTATTACCTTTTCTCAACTTCATCAGCTACCTAGTTAGAAAATTAACAAAAACATCAGCATGGAAGAATGCACGCAGCTGTGGAAAGAAGGAATTGCAGTTTACATATATAAGGGCAGTATTTTTACCAATGAATGCGACAGGTAAAGAAGCAGAGAAAGGCTAGTTAGTTAGGTTAGCGCTCTTGAAACTCTATCAGCCAGTATCGGTAATATTTGATACCTTCCACAAAGCATTTCTCTATCACTTGTTCCTGGTATCTGCACTACGTAGGCTGCATATAAACCCTATGTTGTAATGCTTAGTGAGTGCTTAAATGACGCAGATAATCCTAAACCAACCATGGCTGTTAAGTTCTGCTGATTACCCAGAGATTAAGGTAGCTTGCCAGATTCCCGGTGATAACCATTCGGTATTACTTGAGGCGGGTTTAATTGGCGATCCTTACCAAGCCCGTAATGAAGCAGATGTTCAGTGGGTGGGTGAGGCTAATTGGACGCTATCTACTCGCTTTGAGTTAAGCGCTTCGCAGCTCGACAGCGACTTTATCGATTTACAACTAGGGCGTGTAGATACCCTTGCCGATATCTATATTAACCAGCAGTTAGTCGCGCAATGCGACAATATGTTTCGTTTATGGTCTTTCAATATTAAGCCTTATTTAAAGGCTGGTAGTAACCAGCTACAAGTGCGGTTTTCCCGTTCTGATTTAGCCGCAAAGCAACGAGCAAGTACTTTACCCTTTGCCGTCCCATCTTCCATGGGCAACAACCAAATTCCTTATATGAACAGTTTACGCAAGTCGCAGTGCCACGCTGGCTGGGATTGGGGGATTTGCTTGATGGTGAATGGTATCTACGATCCAGTGGCAATTAAGTTCACTAACCAAGCTCGATTGTTAGCTGTGCAGGTTGAGCAGCAGTGGCATGACAACAGTGTGGATGTGCTGGTTAAGGTTAGTCATGACTCATCTTGCCACTCACCAATTGATATTCAATTTGCAGAGCAAGAGATGCTAATACAGCCCTCAACTGAATCAACCATTACGGAGGCGCGATTCCACATTGCGGAGCCACAGCTATGGTGGCCAGCTGGTTATGGTGAGCAGCCTTTGTATTTGCTGCAAGTTACGTTAGCTGAGCAGCGCATTGAGAAGAAAATTGGCTTGCGAAAACTAGAGCTAGATACGCGAGTCGATAGCCATGGTTCAGCGATGACCTTTGTGATTAACGATTGCCCCATTACCGCCAAAGGCGCTAACTGGATCCCGCTTGATGCGATGCCATTTAGGCAAACAGCAGAGCGTTATCGCCAGCTATTAACTGATGCTAAAACCGCCAATATGAATATGTTACGGGTTTGGGGCGGCGGCCAATACGAGGCTGACGAGTTTTATAAACTGTGTGATGAGTTAGGCTTAATGGTGTGGCAAGACATGATGTTTGCTTGCTCATTGTATCCATCTACCGATGACTTTATGGCCAATGTGCAGCTAGAGTTAAGCGACCAAATTCAACGTTTACGTGACCATAGCTGCATTGTGCTGTGGTGTGGCGACAACGAAGTGATTGGCGCAATTAATTGGTATCCAGAATCCAAAGCTAATCGAGAGCGCTATGTGGTGAATTACGACAGGCTTAATCGTGCTATTCAACAGACGGTAGAACAGCATGATGCTAGCCGGGTATTTTGGCCTAGTTCGCCCTGTAATGGCGCATTAGATTATGGTGATGCGTGGCATGACGACAGTAAAGGCGATATGCACTTCTGGGATGTTTGGCATTCGGGTAAATCTTTCTCTGCTTACCAACAAATTAAGCCTCGTTTTTGCTCTGAGTTTGGCTATCAATCTTGGCCTTCATTGGCCGAGGTGAAAAGTTTTGTGCCCAAAGATGACTGGAATATTTGCTCGCCCACTTTTGAGGCTCATCAAAAGAACCCTAGTGGTAATAGCATTATTACCGAGATGTTTACGCGGATGTTCCGCTTTCCGGCAAACTTTGAACAAATGCTTTATTTGAGCCAAGTGCAACAAGCATTGGCGATAAAAACGGCCTGTGATTATTGGCGAGCCAATAGCCCCCAATGCAGAGGCATGCTGTATTGGCAGCTTAATGATAATTGGCCCGTGAGCTCGTGGTCGAGTATTGAATATAGCGGTCGTTGGAAGCAGCTTCATTACCATGCGAAGCGTTTTTTTGCTCCTCAATACCCTAGCTTTATTGAGGATGAGCTGGGTTTGGAACTGCGAATAATTAACGACAGCCCCAAAACCAAGTCTATTAAGGTGTACCTTCAGCGAGTGAACTGGCAAGGCAAGGTGGAATTTAGCGAGCAGTTGGCCTTAAGCCTTGAGCCAGATGCCAATGTGTCAGCGTGGCAATGTGCTAAAGCGCAACTTGATGAGTGGCGTACGCAAGGCTTTTTGATTGTTTCACTCACATGTGAGGGTTCTCGCGTTCAAAATACTTGGGTAGGGGATAACTACAAAAACTTACCTTTAGCTAAGGCTAAAGTCTCTTGCGCGGTGGATGAAAGTACTAGAACCATTATTTTGTTAGCAGATAAGCCGGCGTTTTTTGTTCATTTAGAAAGTGATGCTCCGGGTCGCTTTTCTGATTCAAGCATTACTTTGTTGGCTAATCAGCCGCAAACTATCAAATATTTGGGTGATGACTTTGCATCAATGGTGAGTAGTTTGCGGGTTTATCATCTGGCGGATAGCTATTAGCTCGTTTTGTCATGGCTTGACCATGTGTTTGCCGCATCAATTAATGCGGCCAGCGCAGGTTTAGCACTGGCACTGGCTTTAATACACAAGCCAATGCTGCGATACATGCGCGGCGCTAGTAACTTAACTTGTTGTAAATCGGCTGAGGTTTCTAATACGCCTGTAGGCAAGAATGAGATGCCTATACCGGCGCTGACCAGGTGTTTTACTTGGGTTTTATGTTGGGCTTTGGCTACTAGGTTTACTGCAAAACCTTGTGAGGCCAGTAGGCTCAAGGTTTGCTGGTGAGCTTCGCAGGCCACACATTCAATAAAGTCGTAGTTGTTTAGCGCGGCAATCTCTACTTGCTGCTGCTTGGCGAGTTCGTGCTGCTGAGGCACACACAATACGTAATCTTCATCCCACAGTGGAATGAACAATTCATCTTCCTGCTTTAATACATCAAGGCTTAACCGAGCTTGCGCTTGAGTATCTTGAACGTCCAATAATTCAAATTTAAACAAGGGCTGTTGTTGCTTACAGTGAGCAATGAACTTAGCCAACAAGCTGGGGCTAATATCGTGAAAGTTAGCTAGCTTTAGCGGCAAACTAGCAGGGAGATTGGCAAATAAGCTAGACATTTTATTCAACTGGCCCAGCGCTTGAACAGCTAAAGGGTATAGGTGGTGGGCTTGGTCGGTTAAATCAACCCCGCGCTTATGGCGAATAAATAGTTGAACCTCTAGTTCAGACTCAAGTTGCTTAATCGCCGAAGATAGCGATGGCTGAGAGACATAACAACGCTCGGCAGCGGCTGTCATCGAGCGCTCTTCAAAAACAGCCACAAAACATTTAAGTAAACGCACATCCATAACTATTACCTATGATAACCAGAGGAAAACGGTATTTTACACCTATATATAGCAGAACTATAGTGAGCGCCAATAAAGCAGCAGGCGCAAATGTAGCGTCTTGTGGTGGGTTATTTATGTATTGGAGAATCTTATGTCTAAGCCTTTAGTTGTTATTACTGGTGCCAGTTCTGGAATTGGCGAAGCATGTGCAAAAACCTTGTCGGCTGCGGGTCACCCGCTGTTATTGGTAGCGCGTCGTATTGAGCGATTAGAAGCGCTAAACCTGCCAAATACCCTTTGTCGTAAAGTAGATGTCACTGAACTTGCCGACTTTGAGCAAGCAATTAAAGATGCCGAAGCCTTGTATGGCCCAGTAGATATGTTGTTAAACAATGCCGGAGTCATGCTATTGGGAGCGGCTCACGAGCAAGCTCCTAGCGAGTGGAAAACCATGTTGGACGTAAACGTTATGGGCTTACTTAATGGTATTCACTTGGTATTAGCAGGCATGAAGCAGCGCCAGCAAGGCACTATTATCAACGTGAGTTCAATTGCTGGGCGTAAAACCTTTCCTAGTCATGCTGCGTATTGCGGTACTAAGTTTTCGGTACACGCGATCAGTGAGAACATTCGTGAAGAAGTCGCTGGTGATAATGTGCGGGTAACCGTCATTGCCCCTGGTGCAGTAGAAACTGAATTACTTAGCCATACCACTAGCCAAGAAATTAAAGACGGCTACGAAGTATGGAAAGAAGAAATGGGCGGCGTATTAAATACCCAAAACATTGCAGACGCTGTAGCTTACGCTTATGGCCAGCCGCAAAACGTGTGTATTCGTGAAGTGGTGCTAGCAGCCACTGGTCAACCTGCTTAGGCATGAAGGTAGCAAATATAAAAGAGAGCCTAGGCTCTCTTTTATATTATGTAGGGCTGAATGATGGCTTAATGGGTGGCGTCAGTGGGTCCGTAAATTTGGTATTCGCCGGCCATTTGTAATACCGAGAACATGTGCAATAAACCGTCATAATAGCGCCATTTACCGGTTGGCGTCGCTTGCTTCCATAAGCGCTGCGTAAAGTCTTTAGCATCTTGGCTATCAGTGATCATTGCCGCGGTACCATTCATGGCATTTTGACCAGAACTGCCCCATTCAGAAACGATTTTTCCATCCATTTCATGTACCGCATAGTTTTGACCTTTACGTTTGTATTCGTCAGCGTAAAAGCTAATCATTCGGTCGGCTAACTCTTGCTGTCTTGGGTCTGCATTAAACCAGTGATGGTCCATGGCTATGTTGCCAATAACACGAAAGGCGTCGTAACCTGATTTGTGGCTAATGTCGTTAAATGAGGTTTTTTGAGGTGTTCCATCAAATGCTGCATACTCAGAGTACAAACCGGTTTCTGGGTGAGACGCATTGTATAAGTAGTCGCGGCTAACTTTGGCTGCGTCAGCCCACAGTTGATTATCTTCATCAGCCCAACGTGCAAAGAGTTCATAAAAGGCTGCGACGTGATAAGAAGGGTCAGTATATAGGCCTAAGCTTTTCTCAGTGACAAATAGTATCTGTTTTGCTTCACGGTTGAACATGGGCACTTGAGAGTTGGTTTCTTGCTTGTTCACCATCGCTTGCAGAATCACATTCGCTTCATCTTTGTATTGAAAAACACCATCGCCAGCGCCCCAGCGGTGTTCAGCAAACATTAGCGCCATGGCAAAATAAAGCTCACCATCGGGTGCAGGGTTGTTATCTTTGCGGGTAAAAGGGGCTTTAGCTTCTAGATGCCAAGCAAAGTAGTCTTGGTACCACCCGTCTTGATGTTGCATGTAAGTTTTAGAAAACTTCCATAGTTTATTGAACATGGCCTGATCGTCCATTTGTACGGCGATCATCATGCCGTAAGACATGCCTTCAGAGCGAATGTCGTTACTGCCAATGTCTTTAATAAAGCCCATATCTTCCCCTACAGGAAAAAATACCGCTTTGCCGCCTTCATCTCGCGAGTCAGAGTAAAACAACTGCTGGTAAGTATCGTTAACTTTTTTGGTGACTTGCTCAGGCGTAGCGATGCCTAACTCAACAAAGGCATTGCGGTATTCTCCGCTGTAAAAAGCACCCGGCGCGGTGCTTGTTGCCTTGCTAGGCTTTGCCATGTCTACTGAGTTGTTTGCGGTACTGTCTGCAGAAGAGGCACATGATGCTAAACCTAAAGGTAATGCACAAAAGGCAAGGGCTCTCACCGTATTTACAAGTGCACTACTGTTAGTACTGAAAATATTCATTGTCATAATCACCTTAGTTAGCTTTTTCTCTGAATTTGAAGCTTGTTACGAGACCCGTTGGAATGGTACGACCTCGCATAACCGTTTTAGGCTAGATGAACCAAGAAGGGGCTCATACTGTGATTTTAGGTAATTCACTGTGAAATCTAGATAATTTGCGCAATATCGCATAACGCTAGTTACGTTTTTTAACTCAGATGATTGTAGTGGGGTATTTGCGTTGTTATAAAACAAAGAGAGGCCTCCCTCTCTTTATTTAGTGATGAGTTGGTAGGCTTAAAAGAAGCCTAATGGATTGATATCGTAACTCACTAATAAATTTTTAGTGTTTTGATAGTGGGATATAGCCACTTTATGAGTTTCACGACCAATCCCCGAGCGCTTATAACCACCAAAGGCTGCATGAGCGGGGTAGGCGTGGTAGCAGTTAATCCAAACTCGCCCCGCTTGAATATTGCGGCCCATACGCTGTGCTAAGTTCATATCGCGGGTCCATACACCCGCTCCCAAGCCATATTCACTATCGTTGGCTATTTGTAGCGCTTCAGCTTCATCTTTAAAGGTAGTCACAGAAATCACTGGTCCGAATATTTCCTCTTGGAATATTCGCATGTCATTGGTGCCTTTTAGAATTGTCGGGCTAACGTAGTAACCGTTATTGTGCTCTCCGCTTAAGTTGGCGGTAATCCCTCCTGTTAATAACTCAGCCCCTTCGTTTTTGCCAATTGCTAAGTAGCTCATAATTCTATCGAGCTGCTCTTTCGATACTTGTGCGCCGACTTGGGTGTCGGTGTCTAGAGGGTCTCCTTGTTTAATGGTTTTTACTCGCTCTAAAACCCGCAGCATAAATTTGTCGTAAATAGATTCTTGAATAAGGGCGCGAGAGGGACAAGTACATACTTCGCCTTGATTGAAAAAGGCCAGTAGTAAACCTTCAATGGTTTTGTCTAAGTACTCATCTTCATGCTCCATAACATCGGCAAAAATAACGTTAGGCGATTTACCACCCAGCTCTACCGTAGAAGGGATTAATGAATCCGCTGCACATTTCAATATATGTTGGCCAATCTCAGTGGAGCCAGTAAAGGCAAGTTTAGCTATTCGCGGGCTAATGGCTAACGCTTGGCCTGCCTCTTCACCAAAACCATTCACTACATTAATCACCCCTTTGGGCACTAAATCTTCAATCAGCTCCATTAATACCAATATTGAAGCGGGAGTTTGCTCGGCAGGTTTTAGCACCACACAATTGCCAGCAGCTAAGGCTGGACCTAACTTCCAGGCGGCCATCAGTAATGGGAAGTTCCAAGGGATGATTTGGCCCACAACACCTAAGGGCTCAGGGAAGTGATAACTGACCGTTGTTGCATCAAGATCAGCTGCGCCACCTTCTTGGGCGCGTATACAGCCCGCAAAATAACGGAAGTGGTCAACCACTAGAGGTAAATCAGCGTTTAAGGTTTCTCGAATAGCTTTACCGTTTTCCCAAGCCTCAGCAACGGCTAAATACTCGAGGTTTTGCTCAATTCTATCGGCAATGCGCAGTAACATATTGGAGCGCTCGGCTACTGAAGTATTGCCCCAGCTTTCTCGGGCTGCGTGAGCGGCATCAAGTGCTAGGCCAATATCGTGAGCGTCTGATCTTGCCACTTTACAATACACCTCACCGTTCACCGGTGAGCGGTTGTCAAAGTATTGCTTGTTTTGTGGCGCAACCCATTCGCCACCAATAAAGTTGTCGTATTGCTCTTTAAAAGTAATGAGTGAACCTGCTTTACCTGGTTGTGTGTAAACCATAGTTGAGTTCCTTTTCTAGTTGTTATTAAAATGTTTCATTGTTGGCGTGTGTGTTACACGCTAGACTCCTATATAGCAAGGCTTGCACCAAGTTGGGTTGGCTTATTGTTAATGAAATGTAAAGCTATGATTGTTAAGACAAACAGATTTTTGGGGTGTGGATGTCTTCGAGTAAGTGCTCGTGGCGGAGTGTCACACTGTTATATTTTGGCACAGTAGATGTGTTACATATTGGAACAGTACTATGACCGCTCGTGCGTTACTTTCTACTACTCTTGATGCTTCTTGGTCACGCAGTCAAAGCGCTGGCTTATCAGAATGGCACTCTCCAGAAGAGTTACGTTTAGACAAAAGCCAACTGCAGCAACGATTACATAAACATCGCGGCCTTATTGAGCTGGTTGACCGCTATGCGTTTCCCTTATTTGAGCAATTGATGGCTCATCGCTCTAGCAGGTTGATTTTGTCTGATATCGACGGTTTTGTGATTGATTTCTGGGGCGCAGAAAAGTACGCCGACAAATTAGCCAATATTGCCTTAGAAACAGGGGTTAATTGGTCTGAAAACTACAAAGGTACTAACGCAATAGGGACAGCTATTGCAATGCAGCAGCCAGTATCGGTGATTGGTGAACAGCATTTTATTAAGCATCATCGTTTTATGAGTTGCAGCGCCAGCCCCATTTTTTCACCTAAGGGAGAAATGGTCGCAGTGTTAGATATTACCAGCGAACAACATCGGCATAATCAGCAAACAATGTTGTTGATTAGCAGTCTTGCTCAACAAGTGGAAACGGCCATGTTATGCCAGCTTCCAGATAGCCATTACCGTATTGATGTTGCGCCACAAGCGCATTTACTTGATTCGGGTTGGCAGGGCATTGTGGTCGCGGACAGTGAGGGCAAAATTTTGGGTCATAACCCGATGGCTCAACAACTCATAAAAAGAATGAAGATTGGAGAAAGCATTGATTTTCACCTAGGTGAACAGTGGCACCAAAGTGCATCCAATAAGCAGACAAAGCTGCATTTACAGACCAAAGCATTAAAACCTGCCCATTCGGTTGTGTCATCGGTGAAAAACGCCAGCAACCCTAGCTTATTGGCCGCAGATGATGCGCGAATGCAAAAAGCTTGGTGGCATGCCAATAAAGTTATCGCTAAGTCGATCCCTTTACTGATCTTGGGAGAAACAGGTGTAGGTAAAGAGCAGTTTGTTAAGCGCTTACATAAGTATAGTGGGCGTTCTCAGCAGGTTCTCCAGGCGGTAAATTGTGCTGCGCTGCCTACTGACTTACTAGAAGCTGAATTGTTTGGCTATCAGGCTGGTGCGTTTACTGGGGCTAATCCAAAAGGGTATTTGGGCAAAATTCGTCAAGCGGATGGTGGCTTTTTATTTCTAGATGAAATTGGAGAAATGCCTCTGGCTGCCCAATCCCGTTTATTACGCGTATTGCAAGAAAGAGAAGTGGTGCCAGTGGGCGGGAACCAATGCTATCCGGTGAATATTCAAGTGGTGGCCGCCACCCATGTTGATCTTCAGCGACAAGTTAAAAATGGGCTATTTAGAGAAGACCTCTATTACCGATTAAATGGTCTACAAATAGTGCTTCCGGCTTTACGGGAGCGTTCAGATATTAATGCCTTGGTATCAGAGCTACACAGTAAATATAGCGTAGCGCAAACGATATGCAGTGAACTCAATGCCTTATTACTTGGCTATGACTGGCCAGGAAACCTGCGAGAGTTAGATAACTTTATGCAAGTAGCTTGTTTAATGTCTGAACATAAAAATGTTTTGCAGTGGGATGATTTACCTGAGTCACTCCAGCTGAAATTAAGTGCAATGACGAAGCCATCGCAGCCCGATAATTCCAATATTAAGCAATGCATTGATGATAATATTGCGCGGGTATATCAGCACTGTAAGGGGAATATTAGCAAAAGTGCAGAACAGCTTGGTATTAGTCGAACCACCTTGTACCGAAAATTAAAAAAGCTTCAGCTGATACGCTAGGCTAGGTACAAATAAGCGGTTTAACGTTGCTGTTCAGCATTAGGTAGGTACTTCTCAATAATATCTTGCAGTTCGCCGCTGTCTCGCATTTTATTAACGATGTCGCTAACTTGAGCAACAATTTGATCGCCATTCTCAATATGTGGTGCGATAGAAATGGTGATCATAGATTGCTTTTCACTGATAAGCATTGGCTCGGATAAGGCGATATCTTCATCTGCTGCCATCACTAAGGTGGCATATAAGTTACCGGCAAAGGCATCTATTCTGCCCGCTTTGAGCATTTGTATACCTTGGTAGTAATCCTTTACGGCGATAAGTTTTATGCTGTTATTAAGCACTAAGTCGTGAAATTTTTCACCGTACACTTTGCTGGCACCGCGCACCGTAGCCACTCTTTTATCAATAATGCTATCCCAGTTTAACGGTGAGTTTTGCAAGGTTACCACTGCTGTTTCAAAGGTTCCGACAGACGTGGGTTGATAGATGTGCGGTTTGAAGTTTGCACTAGGGAAGAGGCAGGCGATGATGACTTCATTTTGGTTGTTATTGAGTATGCGAGCCATTCTCGGGTAGGGAACAAGATTAATATCTATTGGGTTTTGGCCTAACTCTTCAGCGACACGACGTAAGATATCAGCATAGTATCCGGTTATACCATCATCACTTTGATAAGCTGCGGGGGTGAAATTAATCGAGTAATAACTGAACGTTTCAGCTTCTGCTTTGGCTCCGACACTAAAGACGATTAACAATAGCGATACTATTAGCCTGTTTCTCATGTATTCTCCAGCTGGTATTTCTCAATTACTCACACTTAATATTAATCGATAATAGAAAAATCACCCTACCTAATAAGGGGTGGGCTGCTTGTTATGCCTGTGAAGGCTATGAATACGGGTCTGGTGAGGATGGCTTAGATAAGTTACGGCGATTATTATTTAAGATGCTTGGGCGAGCAGGTATAAAAAAAGACACCCTAAGGTGTCTTTTTTTAACAATATGGTGGAGGGAGGTGGATTCGAACCACCGAAGCTTTCGCGACAGATTTACAATCTGTTCCCTTTGGCCACTCGGGAACCCCTCCTACTTGTGGAGCGGGATATTACCAGAACTTGTGGGGCTGTAAAGTAAAAAAAGAGACATTTTTACCTTAAGTAGACTGTTTGCTTATAATCTGCGCATTTGCTCGGTATTTACTAAAGATTTACCGCGAGTACCCGATAACGGTATTAGGATTAGAAAGGGGCAAGCATGTTAGTTGAGCAAATTAGAAGTAACAGCTTATGTGATGAGTTACAGCTAGGTGATAGTTTAAACCGTTGTACCAACCATGGTGAACATGCTCGCTTTCATTTGCTATTAAGTATGCTGAGCCCAAACGTTTGCGATCAAGCGCAGTTCTCATTACAGAAAAAAGCCCACGAGCAAGTTCAACAGGATCTTCGTACTAAGTTTCAATTACATCCAAACCGCCCATTAGCAGCGCAAGCTGATGAATTTGATATTCAGGCTAATTGGAGTAAGCATTTACATAGTGGGGCTGTTGAAGCTATTCGTTTAGAGCAAGCCTTACATGGTTACGCAGCTTACGCTGACGATAGCGTAGACGGTATCTCTGAAGAAGTGATGAACAACGTCGATCTATTAACGCGCTTAAAGCACGGAGTAGGTAGCAAGCCATTACAGGCAATACCCGATGTTGAGGTGAAAGGCGCTGATATGTATCACGTACTAAGTGACTTCGATTATTCGAAGCCACTTAAGGTGCAGCACTTTAATTAGCGAAACACCACGGTACGATTGCCGTAAACAAATACTTTTTCATCTAATACTTGCTGTAGAGCTTTACTTAATACCGCTTTTTCGACATCACGACCAGCCTTGGCCATTTCTTCTGCCGTGTAACTATGGTCAACATGAATAACATGTTGTTCAACGATAGGGCCTTCATCTAAATCATTATTCACAAAGTGGGCGGTGGCCCCAATGATTTTCACTCCACGATCATAAGCTTGCTGGTAAGGCTTTGCGCCAATGAAGGCTGGCAGGAATGAATGATGAATGTTTAAGATTTTATTGTTAAAGGCTTCAACAAAAGTTGGCGTTAAAATACGCATGTATTTAGCCAATACCACATAATCTGGTTGGTATTGCTGAACGGTTTCTATCACCAGTTGTTCATGCTGTTCACGGCTAAGGTCTACGTGACTAATATGATGGAAAGGAATGTCGAATTTTTCTGTTAGCGCGCGCAGGCTGTCGTAGTTGCCTACTACAGCGGCAATCTCTACATCCATATCGCCATATACAGCCTTCATCAGTAAGTCACCCAAACAATGCGCTTCTTTGGTTACCATGATGACAATACGCTTACGGCCGGCACTTTCTAGGCGGCGACTGCTATCTTGTGGTAAGGCACTATCAAGATCTGCTAGTAGTGTCTTATCGTTAAAGTAGCCTTCTAATACCGTGCGCATAAAAAAGCGGCGGGCGTCATTATCAACAAATTCGTTGTTCTTGATAATGTTGAGTTGGTGCTTGGCACAGATGTTAGTAATGCTTGAAATCAAGCCTTTTTCATCTGGGCATTCAGTTAAAAGGATTTTTCTTTCCATTGTATTTTCGATTTATTCAGTTTTAAAGTTAGGATTTGTTACAGCACTGTTTTAGCTTTTTCCCACTGCCACAAGGGCAAGAGGAATTGCGGGCCAAAGGCTTTGGCGAAAATTCACCATCGGTATAAAACCAACAATTATCCGCTTTGATAAAATTAGAGCGCTCGTGCAATATTTGTAGCTGTCCATTTTCGCGGTAATAGGCTTTAAATTCCACTATTCCGCCTAGCGCGTTGCTAAAGTCACAGCTAAGTATAATTTGTAGCTTCTCCCACTGATTGACGTCATCTTGGTTAAATGCGGTTGGCATTGTTCCTTGACGAAAATCGGGGTGATGAGTCTGCCAAAGATAATTTGCATCACTAAGAGTGAAGGCCGTATAACGAGAGCGCATAAGCTGCTCACAGCTAGCTGGCGTGGATAATCCACTAATATAAGGCTGGCAGCACTGATGATAATCACTACCGCTGCCGCAGGGGCAAAGTAACACCGGAAGACCTCAAATTTGACTAAGGGCGAAGTGTAACAAGAAGCAAGCAATAACACAGCTGAAAATTGGTTACAGTTTACACATTGCTTGATTTAACGCGCTAAATGCCGAGGACCTGTAAAGCAAACAGAACTAATTTAGGGTCAAATTTAACCGCAGAAGCCTGTTTCAGTTTTTCGGCCAGCTCTGCTGGCTGCTGGTGCTGCAGAGCAAATGCTGCTAAACCCGTGATGCGCGCATAGGGATGGATGCGCTCTCCTGCTAAACCAAGCGGTTTGCCACTGCCATCCCAATGCTCACGGCATTGATTGGCAATGATGACGCTCGCATCAATGGCACGCTGAACATGAGGATCTTGCAATTTTTCTGGTAGCCCGCAGTGTTCTTCGATGCGTTGCCATATATCTCTATTCAGAATATTACAATTGAGCAGTAGATCGGGTAAGCCAACATTTGCTAAGTCATAGAACCACGCTGAGGCCTTTAAGTCGATGATTTGCTCTGCCGTTAATGCTAGACATGGCGCCAGTTGTTCGCACAAGCTTTGCATTGCCAGCTGTTCATCACAAGGCCGTTGTTTAGCTTGCATCATACTTTGATAAAGCATCTCGACCAGCTGTAACTGACCATAGGCGAGTTGTTTCTGTAAGTGACGGTTTTCTAAGCGTACCGAGGTATTTTGTAAATAATACTCTAAAGGCTCAAACTGCGGCGGAGTGGTGTGTGGCCAACCTTCAATGTAAAACAGTAAAGGCTCACTTTGAGGGTTGGCTAAAAAAAACAGCGCGTTAGTGTCGCCGTAACTATGCTGCTGGCTTTGTTGAGCTTGGCTTATTAGCGCCTGAAGACGATTGGGTAACTCTTTTAAGTGACGGGTATCTTTTAGATAATCGAGTTTACCAATGCTATCTAATACGCATAAGCGGTCTCTATATGAACTGATCGCAAGGCCATGAATTAGCGCTGGCTTGGTGCCGGTCTCGGCGGCTAGTTTACGCAGTTCATGTAGGGTGGTGTGAGCCAGTATTTGTTCATTTTCACCCGTTGCCATTTGATGAGAGGAGTTAATCACCGCGCGTAGCTTGTTGTGTTGTGAATGTAATTCGGAGATCTCTTGATAGGCACGCAGTGAAGCACACATTAAGGTATCTAAATTGACATCACTTAACTCAGTTTTGTTTTTATAGTCACTGACATCATAACGGCGAATTACTTCGCGAATAGGGGCTAAGCCGGGTTGTCCGGTGCGTAAAATAAGGCGAATTTGATGGTTGTTTAGTCGTTGACGAATATCATCTATAAGCAGTAAGCCTGCGTCATCGCTCTCCATTACCACATCTACCAAAGCAATTGCCACATCAGCGTGATTGCTGAGCAATTCAAAGGCTTCTGCGGCGTTATAGGCATCTATAAAACTGAGTTTACGTTGTTGATAAGAAAAATTGTTTAGAACCAATTTAGTCACGGTATGCATCTCACTGTCATCATCTACGATGAGGACTTTCCATGGCTCTAACTCTGGTTCATCAACATCAAGTTCGTTATCGTCATCCAAAATGAACAGTTCGGCATTACTACTCATTTATACTCTCCAATCTTACCCGATGAATGCTCTATTATTCAGTATAGGAAAGCTCAACGTTTGTAACAGGATATTTATGTTAATTATGCCAAGCAAACAGGCTAAGCTAGTGGCATCATATTTTTGTCGCTAGGAAGTTGATTTTGCATCATAAATTTATTATCGAACCGTTAGATTCAGGTTTGGCTGAGGCCCTTAACAATAAAATTGATAGTAAAACTAAGCCTCAAGGGGCTTTAGGGCAACTAGAAGCACTCGCTTGCCAAATTGGCCAAATTCAAGCGACTTTAGAGCCAGAGATTCGTAAACCTAAGATGATTGTATTTGCGGCTGACCATGGCATCGCAATGGAGGGGGTGAGCGCCTTTCCACAAGCGGTTACTGCGCAAATGGTGGAAAACTTTGTGTCTGGCGGGGCAGCGGTAAATGTATTTTGTCGCCAGCATAATTTGGCCTTTGAAATTGTTGATGTTGGTGTCGCTCAATTAATCTCTGAAGAGGGGGTTGTGTGTTGCAAAGTTGCTGCAGGCAGTAACAGCTTTTTAGATGGCGATGCGATGACTCAAAGCCAATGCTTACAAGCGATAGATGTTGGCGTAGAGCGAGTGGCTCAGGCCGCTAGAGATGGCTCTAATCTATTAGCATTTGGTGAGATGGGTATTGCCAATACCGCCAGTGCTGCGGCCCTAATGGCGGGGTGCTTAAAGCTAGATGTGGCGCAGTGTGTCGGCCGAGGTACAGGTCTAGATGATCAAGGTCTACAGCATAAAACACGTGTGCTAGAACAAGCCTTAGAGCGACATAGGGGCGATTTTGACTCACTACAATGGCTGGCTAAAGTGGGTGGGTTTGAAATCGCAGCGATGGTAGGCGCATTCTTAGAAGCGGCACATCGGCGAATGGTGATATTAGTCGACGGATTTATTTGCTCAACGGCTGCGCTAGTGGCCTCGCAAATAAACCCCTTAGCTAAACAATATATGGTGTTTTGCCATCAAAGCGCAGAGCAAGCGCATCAGGATTTGTTAAAGAGCATGGAAGTAAAAGCACTCTTAGATTTATCATTACGCTTAGGCGAAGGAAGTGGGGCGGTATTAGCTTATCCCTTAGTATGTTCGGCCACCGCTTTCTTAAAAGAGATGGCTTCGTTTGATTCAGCAGGAGTCAGTCGTGAAAGCGAGCAGTAGGCTCAAGCAAGAGTTAAATTTATTTTTTAATGCGCTCAGCTTTTTTAGCCGTGTTCCAGTACCAGCATGGGTGGAATATAGTGCGACAAGCTTAAGTCATTGTGTGCGTTATTTTCCCTTAGTTGGTTGGTTTATAGGCTTACTCAGTGGGCTGGTTATTATTGGTTTAATGCCTGTTTTCGGCGCGCCCTTAGCGGTTTTATTGTCTATGGTGATTAGCTGTTGGGCCACAGGCGCATTTCATGAAGATGGCTTTGCCGATTGCTGCGATGGCTTTGGTGGGGGATATAGCCCCGAGCAAATTTTGATGATCATGAAAGATTCTCGTTTAGGTACCTATGGCGTGTTGGGCTTATGTTGCATATTGGCCATTAAGTTCACTGCGCTATTAGGCTTAAGCCAGTCGTTCAGCGCGGTTAACTTACTCTTTACGGTATTTTTAGCCCATACTTTGAGTCGTTTTAGTGCGGTATTATTGGTTTGGCGGCTTAATTACATAAGAGAGCCTAGCGAGCCCAGCAAAGCCAAAGCGGTGGCGCAAAACCTTGCCATAAAAGATGTATTATTGGCTTCTGTATGGGTGGTGGTGCCCGCGTTGATGATTCAGCTTAATGCTTTACTGGTAGCGCTGGTGAGCACGATAGTGATTACTATTTTATGGGCTCGTTACCTTAAGCTTAAATTAGGTGGATATACCGGTGACACGCTTGGTGCTCAACAGCAGTTAAACGAAGTGGGTATTTACTTATCTATAACTGTTGCTGTTAACTTGGCTTGGCTCTAAGTATGGCTAAAGTATTATTGGTTCGGCATAGCCCACCGCTGATTGAAGCCAATCACTGTTATGGCCAACTGGATGTCGTAGCTGACCCCGTCCAGTTGCAAGCTTGCATCGAACGTTTATCGATAAAACTGACGCCATATAAGCCTTTTACTGTGCTGTCTAGCCCTCTAAAGCGGTGTAGCCAACTCGCCGAAGGACTCGTTGACCAGGTGACATTTGATGGGGCTTTAAAAGAGCTTGATTTTGGCGCTTGGGAAGGGCGCAGTTGGAATGATGTGCCCCAACAAGCCTTGCAAGCTTGGGCTGACAATCTGCTTGATTATCGACTTGGTGAGTTTGGCGAAACGGTCAATGAGTTTAATCAACGTGTCAGCAGGTTTTGGCAGCTATGCCAAAACTTACCGCTAGATTCCTGCTTGGTTTGTGTCACTCATGCGGGGGTTATTCGTACTATTATTGGACTGGTGGAAAACCTCGATATTGAGCAAGTGATGTCGTTACCGATTAATATGGGCTCGGTAACTTGTCTGAAAATTCAACCCTCAGGAGTGAAAATTGAATACCAAAACTGTTAGCCTTTTGCTGAGTATTTCTGTTGGTTTTAGTTTGCCAGGGTACGCGACCCAAAATGACACCGGCATAGTGGCTGGAAAAACAGTCCAAGCCAATAAACCTAAAGTGGACATTGTCGGTAAGTGTTGGCAGCGAGAAACTCGGCCTGAAGTGAATAAGTGCTTGGAAAACAGCCTTGCTCAATTAGACCATCTCGTTCGGCAACGTTTGGTGGTGTTAAATCAACAGGCCTCAGAGTTAGAGTTTATTAGTGAAGGCGCTAAAGGGGTGGTTGATGCGCTAAATAATGCCAAACTAGAATACAGTTCTTTTAGACTCGCTTTATGTGATTGGGAACGCTTAATGATGGCTGGTGGCAGTGGTGCAGGCAGTCAATATTTAAGTTGTGAAATACAGCTGACTCAACACTGGTTGAGCCGGCTGCATCAATGGTAAGCCATCAGGCCTATTAAGCTTCAGCTTGACGGGCTTGTTTACAGCCTTCAATCGCAGGTGCAATAATTTCTAACGCGCTTTTATCACATGGGCTTAGGCTTGCATCAGATTGTTGTAATGGGGTAACCCGTTTACCCCAACGTATTGCTGCTGCACCCCAAGTCAACCCTGCACCAAAGGCAGCGAGTAAAACATTATCTCCTGGTTTAATTCGGCCTTGTTCTAAGGCTTCACATAGCGCTACCGGAACTGTCGCCGCTGAAGTATTACCGTATTTTTCGATATTCACCATAATGTTTTCGTAAGGGGCATTGATACGTTTAGCCAAGGCATCAATAATCCTTAAATTGGCTTGATGCGGTACGATGAAGTTAACTTCATCGTTGGCGATATTGGCTTGCGCTAATACGTTAGTCGCAGCTTCGCCCATACCTTTAACGGCTCGTTTGAAGATTTCAGGGCCTTCAAACTGGAAGTTATACAGTGTATCAACCCCTGAAAAACGTTTGCGATTGGTGCCGAAATCAGAAATTGACAGAATTTCACGTTTTTCACTATCACAACCTAATTTAGCCGCTAGAAAGCCTACTTTGTCAGCGTCATGATTGGCTTCCAGTATTACCGCGCCTGCGCCATCACCAAACAATACTGCAGTATCGCGTTTGGTCCAATCAAGTAGTTGGGTTAATCGTTCAGCACCAATTAACAAGATGCGCTGCATTGCTCCGGTCTGAATAAGTGCAGAAGCTGTTTGCATGCCGTAGACAAAGCCACTACATGCAGCGTTCATATCAAATACAGCGGCATTATCAGCTTTAAGCAGTTGTTGTACACGGCTGGCGCTACTGGGCACTGACGTACCGGGAGTACAGGTACACAAAATAATCGCATCGAGTTGATCCACGCTAAGGCCTGCCGCCGCTAAGGCATGCAAGCCGGCTGTTGCAGCCATTTCAGCGATATCAACGTGTGAGACACAACGCTCTTTAATTCCGGTTCGGCTACTGATCCACTCATCAGATGTGTCGAGAAAAGTACTTAAATCGTGGTTAGTTAGGCGTGTTGTAGGCATACATTTGCCCCAACCGGTAATTTCAGCATTATGCATAGTTAGCTTATAACTCTGTTTTATTGAAGATGAAGGATTATGCCTTATGCTTGGCAAATAACCAAACCAGAACAATATTTAGACTTAAAAGTGAAGTTTAAGAGGTTTTGTTTGAAAATTCAGTTTTAACTGGTATTAGTCATACTTATTGTGCGATAATTGCACCGAATTGATGGACTCGACCTGAAAATTTCAAGGTCAACTTATGTAACAGGGATGCTCAATAACTCTCTGGTTTATGTAAATAGGGTCTGTTATGACAGCGCACAATCACCATTCTACAATATCGTCGCCAAACGCGACTAATTTTGAAACGTCAGGTTTTAACGAAAATACACGTTTTTTTGAGCTTACTATTGATTTGTATGCCGACTCTTTAAGTTTGTTGGCTTTTGGTGGTGATGTTATTGGTAATCTGCCTCCTACAAAGCTCGTTGCCGTAAATGGTGAAGTAGACGACTTAAAAGGTTTCTTCTCCGCGATGTTTGTTTGGACTTTTTCACATATTAGAGAGCTTGACGCACCATCGCCAGTTGAGCCACAAGATTGGCTGCTATTAGATGCCAATGAGTTTTGAACGAATACTCTGCTCAAGTTTAATCACCGCTACCCCTGATAAAGACATTTAGCCAGTTGGTAAACACCTTGGCTGACTTCAAGGCCTGTGATGCTGTATTGAGCTGAACAACGCGCCTTAGGCTAAGTGCTTTAGATAGTATTGCTAGTAATCGAGAGGGTCTACCCAAAGTTGCTGGTTGTCGTATATGGGCTGAGCGCTAAGTTGGTCATTTTCAATTTTAAATATCGTTTTATTTTTAAGATCTGAACGTCGTATATTATCAGCGTGGTAACGATTAAATAAGGCGGTAAACTCACCGTTATTATGTAGTTGCCAAAGACCCTTCTCTATACGCTGGCGTAACCTTGGTTCACTGGGTGACACAAAGAGAAACACCGGTAAAGGTAGATGCAGCGCTTTGGTTTGTTCAATGATCATATTCGGGTATATAGATGCTCTTTCTTCATATTCATAATAAATCTCATTAATACCACGAATGAAATAATCAAAGCGTTGATGATTTAACATGCCAAATAAGCCTTCGTATGAACTGCTAGTCACCACTGTAAAGTCTTGCTTTTTCAGTACTTTGGTTGTTGTCCACTGAAGGCCTAGCCCAGCTCTTAGCTGTTTCAGTTGCTCTAGTGAGTCTAGTTGTTCAAATCGGTGTGCGTTTTCATTATGAATAAGTAGGCGCCGATAACCGAGTAAGCCTTTTAAGATAGGGAAATAAATCGGCTCTATGCTTCTTTCCCATACCTGAGAGCTAGGAGCTGAATAGATATTGATAAGCTTACCCTCATGTAGCTCTTGCAAGGCTCTTTTGCGCCTTAACAGCACTGGGGAAAAAACAATTTCATACTCGCCATATTCAGCGCGAGTGGCTTCTAATGCGGCGGTAACCACTTGCAGCGGATAAGCATCTCGTTTGTCTAATTCAGAATGGGCTTGATTATATCTGACGATGTCTACAGCCATGGCGCTCAATGGCTGTAAGATTATGCAGAACAACAAGATATAGATATATCTACTCATTAAGCGTCTCATTAAAGTGGCTATTTAATATTCTCAGTGAGTTAAATCACAATAAGTATAGCTGACATTTTTGCTGTTTTTTTTCTTCGGTTGATGAATCAATTGTCGTCACAGAGAAATGCTTGATTGGGCGGTGTGCATCGTTGGCAGTGTTAAATGCGTGGGGGATAGCTTATAACTCGGTGCTTGGCGGCCAAAACCAAGCACCAAATTTGTCATGCTTATAGGTATCTTGTATGTAAATGTTGTTCAAAGTAGCGAGTATTTAAGGTTTCCCCTGTGGCACGACGGACCAGCTCATCGGTGTCATGAATACTGGCTTGTGACCAAACATTTTGACGTAGCCAACTAAATACTTGTGAATAGTCTCCTGCTGCCACGGCGGCCGGGGTCTCGGGGTGCGACTTTACTAGAGCTGCATGAAATTGCGCAGCATACATAGCGCCGAGTGAATAAGAAGGGAAGTAACCAATTAACCCAGCTGGCCAGTGCACATCTTGCATACAACCGTGTTGGTAATTCCCCTTGGTAGATAGCCCTAAATACTGTTGCATTTTTTGATCCCAAAGCTCGGGAATATCTGCCACGCATATATCACGATTAATCAAATCTCGCTCTAATTCGTAACGTAGCATGATGTGAGCTGGGTAGGTCAGTTCATCGGCATCTACTCGGATATAACCCGGTTTTACAGTTAAGTAGTGCTGTTTTAGCTCATCTAACTGCATCGGCTGTTTTTGGCATAAATGGGTGTTAACCAGCGGAAGTAATTGTTCTACAAAGGCTTGGCTGCGCCCCAACTGCATTTCAAAGAACAAGCTTTGGCTTTCATGGATCCCCATAGAACGGGCTTGGCCAAGCGGTAAGTTGATATAATCTAGGGGTAAATTTTGCTCATAACGGGCGTGACCCGTTTCATGCACTATGCCCATCAGTGAACGCGTGAAATCTTCCTCTTCATAACGGGTAGTAATGCGAACATCACTGGGTACGCCACCGCAGAACGGATGTGCACTGACATCTAAACGACCGTGGTTAAAATCAAATTGCAGTTTTTCCATTATCGCCATACCAAGCTGCTTTTGCTGCTCGGTAGGGAAAGGCCCGTTAAGCTGTAAAGTAGGCCAAGAAGCCTGCTTATCAACTACTTTTTGTATCAGTTGAGGGAGCCAAGCTTGCAGTTCGCCAAAGACCTTATCTAGGCGATGCATTTGCATGCCAGGTTCATACAAATCGAGCATAGCATCGTAGGGTTTAAGGCCGGTTTTATCTGCTCTAATCTGCGCTTCTTCAATGGCGAGTTGCATCACCGCTTGCAGGTTCACTTGAAAAGACTTCCAATCGTTCGCGCCACGTTGATCACGCCATGCATGTTCACAATGGGCTGTGGCCAATGATTTAGCCTTGACCAAGTCTGCAGGTAAAGCGGTATCGTTGTACCAGCTTCGCTCCATCTCGCGTAATGAGGCTTGCTGTAAGGGAGTCAAGTCTTCTAACTTAGCGGCGCTCAACCAATCTTGCATTTCTGGGCGAGTGGATTTTTCATGCATCAATACCGCTAACTCAGCTAAGGCATCAGCGCGAGCCTGATTCCCCCCGTTGGGCATCATGGTGGCTTGATCCCAGCCACATATCGAATTTAAGTGAGATAACTTAGACAGGTGCTGAAAGTGGTCGCTAAGTTGTTGGTAAGCGCTTTGCTTAGTCATGCTAGATCCTTGTTCGAATACTTAATCGAAAATTCTTATTGGGCGAGGCGTCTTGCATGACGCTCGCGATTATCAAGCTTTTGCTGTTCGCTTTTCTTAAGCAGCACGTAAATCGCACCGGTTCCGCCGTGCATTGCTTGCGCGCTATGAATAGCTAATACCGCATCAATTTGCGGTAGCCACTGGCTTACATAGCTTTTGAGTAAAGCGGGTGGTTGGCTGTTGTGACCTTTACCGGTAATGATTAAGGCACTACGAATATTGAGTTGCTGACACTGCTGAATAAAGCTAACTATTTCGTTGCGCGCTTGTTCTAAACGAAATTTATGCAGATCTAGTTTGGCTTGGATTTCGTATTTTCCCAGCCTGAGTTTTTTATGCACTCCGTACTGCAAACCAGATTTTTTAAAATCAACCACATCATCTGGGTGCAATAAGACCACATTCTCCAGTGACAAATAGTCTTGGCTTGTGGCTGCAGCTTGCTGAGCCGCCTGCTGACGAGCCTGTTTCGCCGCTTCGTTTAAGCTGCTCGCGCTAGTGCTTACCGCATCTTGCTTTAAAGGTTTAATTCCAGCGACTTCTTGCTGAAACAGATCAAATTCATTAGACATAAAGAAACTCCTAAACAACGAAGTTCCTTCTTTATAGATGAGAGCAGCCAGCGGTGCAACCGCTGCGTTTGCTTATTTTTGTGGGGGCTCGCTTTGACGAATTTTTTTCAAGAAGTAATACGTATAAAAACCCATCAAGCCAATCGTAATTGCAATCACTGTAATAGACATTAAACCAATGCTGTTGCCAAATAATAAGTCGAGCCATAGATCCATAGCTAATACTCCATATCGCGGGGTAGAATTAGCATAATTTACTCAATAAATAATCAAATTGATGTTGGTCAATTTGTCATCGGATCAACTTCACGTATTAAATAACCTTGTTGCGTTAAGGAGCTTAGCAGGCCTTGTTCACCGTAAAGGTGCATGGCTCCTACCACCACAAAACTGGTGGCTTCAAATTGGGTAAGTTGCTTCATCCAAGCGCGGTTGCGCGCAAATAAAATCTTATCTAACACCATGTCGGCATCATGCTGAAACATGGGGTCATCGCTGAGTAAGGCAAATAGCTGTTGGTTATCGCCATTGTTCCAATGGTTGACGAGTTGTTTAAATAGGGCTGGCACTTGCTCAAAATCGTCCAGTGTTTGCTCCAATAAAGGCACTTGTATTGAAGCTAGACTGCTCAGCGCGTCTATTTGTTGTTGAAAACTTTCTAGCTCTACTATCGGCGTTTTGCTTGCTTCAGCCCGTTCTATAAAATGTAAGTCTAAGCCAAGTTGAGGTTCAAAATCTAAGCTTTGCATTTGCAGTTGGCTAATAATTATCGCCACGTACCAGGCCTGCATATTGTCAAACATGGCCGCCGATATACCCAATTGTTGGCTGCGCTTAGCTAATAACTGTTGATATTTAGGGCTTAAGTCTTGGCTAAGGGATCGCTGTTCAGGCTGTTGGCTATGGGCCTTTAATGCTTGCTGATCTTGTAGACTAATATTGGTGACGTCGGTTTCGATAATCAGTCGTTGGCTTTGCTTAAAGGCATCGATAAAAGTGGCCGGAAGAGGATAGAAATCTTCAGTGCCTAGATGAATTGAGCCAAATAAATACAGCTTTTTTTGACCTTGCTCAGCGAGCCACAAAGAAGGTTCTGCTTGTAAGTTACTGCTAGATAGAATTAATAAAAGTGAGCTTAAACGGCTGATCCAAGGTTTCATAGCTGATCCGCTAAGGTAAAAGTACGCTTACTTTAGCACGTCATTTACTTCTATCCATCGCTGCATTGGGTTTTATCGTTAAGGATGTCACTACTACGCCAGTGTGCCGGTAAACGATAAGAAGCGTTTTGACCGTATGTTAGCCGCCGATATCGGGTTTAGCTTTTTCTTAAAATTATATCGAGTAAAGCTACTGGCAAAATACGTCGTAAGATGGCAAATAAGTGGGTAGGGAAGGTGACATAATAGCGGGCCTTTGGCTTAGGCGCTTCAAGGGCATGAATAAGCGCCTTAAAAACAGCGCTGGGTGGTAAGGTAAATTGGCTGCTAGGTCCTTCTTGCTCAAGACGGTCTATGGTCAGTTGGTAGGCAAGTTGATGACGCGTATTATCACTATCAATATGTTGTTCAAAGGCCGCTTTGGCGTTTTTCCTAAACAAACTAGTAATAGGCCCTGGTTCAATTAAACAGACTTTAACAGGGGTATCAGCCAGCTCTAACCGCAAGGTGTCGGTATAGCCCTCTATGGCAAACTTGCTGGCGTTATATGCTCCACGATATTTCATGGCGACCAAACCCAATACAGAGCTGTTTTGAATGATGCGTCCAGCTTGTTGTTCTAGCATATGGGCAATGGCTAAGCGGCTGAGATGGTGCCAGCCAAAAAAATTGCTTTCAAATTGTTGGCGTAAGGCATCTGTTGGTAGATCTTCAAGCGCGCCTGGTTGGCCATAGGCGCCATTGTTGAACAGCTGGTCTATTTTTCCCCCTGTTAGCTGTAAGGCTTGATTCCAACCTGATTCGATAGACGATTGCTGGGCTAAATCGATCTGTACACAGCTTAAGCCCAAGCGCTTCAAGCGCTCTACGTCGGCAGCCTTTCTGCAGGACGCAATTACTTGGTAACCGCGAGCGTGCAGTTGCTGAGCGCAGTATAAACCGATGCCACTGCTACAGCCGGTAATCAGGATCGTTGAGCGGGTTTGTTTCAAGCGCTCGCCTGTTTTTTCTCAAAAGCCTTATCAACCAATTGGTATTCAATTTGTTCAGAGACAACTTGATAGTCTTGAATAAACTGGCAGCCTAAAGCAAATTCATCCCGTTCATTAGGGGTGTTTTTAATCTGACAAGTTAACAGTACCGGTTCTTCACGTTTAGGAAAACGGGTTTGTAGCTGAAGATTTTTATCTTTAAGCACATTGATATTAAATTTGTGCGCTGCCGTTGGGACAAATTTGCAACCGCGCTCAGAAATATCCTTTAGAACCCCCCGAATGACATGTTTAGAATCCAAGTGTAAGGTAGCCGGTTGATAGCATTCATAACGGTCAAACTTACGCAGCGGCATGCTCATTACATTGAGGGGGTATTGTAAAATCATCCACCGAGCGGGCTCGTTAATCAGTGTCACAATTTCAGAACGGAAAGCAATCAATTTGCCGTCCCAATGAAAGCGAGCGTTCACTTCACAGCCTTCGCTGATAATGTTTATTCCCGAGCTTTGATCACCACCATTAAGACGGCAAATAATGTAGCTCTTTTTGTCTACGCCTATCCAGTAACCCTTGAAATCGGCAGCCTTTTTAAAGCGGGTGGTAATGCTTAAGTTTATACCGCAATTAGGCGGTACTTTGTGAAACTGTACTTGATCCATAGACGTAAAACATCAAATCCATTGGTGCGGTAGCAAAGGGGAGATCACCCAAACGGTGATCTAGTGCGGTGATTCTAGCGGAAAATAAATGAAAAAAACATATTAGAAGGCAGTTTAAAGGGCTTCAGCGGGCTGTATAGCCGCGACTAAAGTAGAGTTAGGTTGATAAAACAAAGCATTACATTTTTATCAACCTCAAGCATTCCACATTAAACTTTCCAAAAAGGCTTACTCGCTTCGTGCAGCGCATCATTGCGATTAATGCCAATGTCTTTAAGCAAATAGTCAGGGAGTGACGCGAGATGCTTGCGGGTTTTTCTACGTAGCAGCATGGCGTTTAAGCTTTTGATATAGCGACTTAAGTTTAGCCTGATTAAACTTAAGTGAGCGGACGTGAGCTTGGTGTTGTAGTGGTTTAGTGTTCTCATAACTTAACTCCTTTTATCGGTTGACGGTTAAAAGTTACGCGATTTTAGGCTAAGCTGACAAACGACTAAAATTGACTTACGGTTAAGGAATACTTAAGTGAAGGATCGTTTGCCTCCGCTACAAGGCTTATATTATTTTTATTTAGCCGCGGAAATGGGCAGCTTTAAAGCGGCTGCCGCTAAACTGTATGTTACTGCTGCCGCGATGAGTCAACAGATCCGCCAGCTCGAAGACCGTTTAGATGTGCGCTTATTTGAACGGCAACATCGCAAGGTCGTGCTCACGGCCGAAGGTACCACCTTGTACCACTATGCAAAACAAGCCTTCCTTAGCTTGCAGGACGGGGTAAGACAAATAAGCCAAGACCCTGACCCAAGTCGCTTATCGTTGTCGGTGCTGCCATCATTTGCTCAACATTGGCTGGTGCCGCGCTTAGGTGATTTTAGCCAACAGTTTCCCGATTTATCGGTAATGTTGATGCCAAAAAACGCATTGATTGATTTTAGCCAAGACAAAGTTGACTTATGTGTACGTTATGGCCTGGGCGATTATCAAGGTTTGCGCTCTGTTAAGCTGATGGATGATCATCTCTATCCGGTGTGTCATCCCCTTTATCTACAGCAGCATCCGGTTGAATCGCTAAACGACTTGCGTAAACATACCGTGATTGATGATGCGAGACCTGATATGAATTGGCAGTACTGGCTAGAGCTCGCTGGGTTTGATTCTAGTGTGGCTAAGGCCAACTTACTTTATCAAGGTGCTCATGTGGTGATTGAGGGCGCGCTGGCAGTGCAAGGCATCGCTTTAGTACGGCACAGCTTAGCGTGGAAGTATATACAGCAAGGCATGTTGGTTAAGTTGGGTGATGTAGAGGTAAGGCCGCGATATGGCTATTACTTGGTCGCGCCAGAGCCCTATTTCAAACGGGACAAAATTCAGCAGTTTAGTACTTGGATCCATCAGCAAGCAGAACAATTTTGGCAGCAAAGCCAAGAGCAGCAAGATAGTAGTCGCATTGTTGTGGCAGAGTAGGCCAAGTACATACTTGGCCATACATGCGAGTTGCTATAAGCGGACGAACGTCGCTAGGTTCAAAAAGCTTTAGCGGTTTGATTGGCTGGAATAGCCGGTTCTACAGGGCCTTTGATATCGATGCGGGTGGCTTCTAAGGTTGCCCAGCTTTTGCCATTACGAATGATTTCAGCTTTGACTAAGTGGTAATCAAGCTCAGGGGCAAGCCATAACCAAGTACTCCGCCCTTCGCGTTTCTTTTGCTCCACTTTTAAGGCGTAGAAACTCCCTAAGATAGTGTCTACCGTTTCTTCACCTACCACGGTAAAGCGGTAGTTATCCACTTCATCAATCACATTGTAATGGTAATCCATATCGGTAGAACCATTTTTTAAGTCGTTTTGTAATTGAATAGAGAATCCGGCGGCATCCATTAATTGATGCACGTCTTCAGGAGCCTCAAAATGATGGCGTTTACCATCTATCTCAACAATTAAGCCGCCTTTTCGGTCAGGGTGCCCAGTGGCGTGAGTCGTAGAGAATAAGCTACTCTGTTTAAGCACAAAACCTTTGGTTTGCACATCCCCCTCGTGGTAGGTGAAACGAGAGGTATCATCGTACTTTAACCCCCCAGCGAGGGCGGTGCCGATGCTCTTAATTTGAAAGGTATCATTGCCTAAATCGATTAACTGACGATAACCTTTAGCAATAGGTATTCCCTTAAAGTCTGCACGATACTCTGCCTCAAAGGGTAACACCTCCGCCAAACTGGTACCGCTAAACAACAAAGCCGAAAGCGCAATAGCTTTTGTATACCGCATAACATTTACCCTCAACACATCTTCAACTAATTATAGCCGCCATAGTATGACAAAGCTTAGCGCTAAATTGAAAATAAAAAAAAGGCCCCGTAAACGGAGCCTTATGTTTTAGCGCTTAGCTAGCGATTAAGCTTTAGCTTTAGTCGCTTTTTTAGCAGGTGCTTTTTTAGCTTCAGCTGCTTCACGTTCTTCGGCTTCAACATACGGGCGACCGTAGTATGAATCGATAAGAACTTGCTTCAACTCGCTGATTAATGGGTAACGTGGGTTTGCGCCAGTACATTGGTCATCAAACGCGTCAACCGCTAATTCATCAACTTTAGCTAAGAACTCAGCTTCTGGTACACCAGCCGCTTGAATTGATAGTGGAATATCAATTTCAACTTTAAGTTCGTCTAACCAAGTTAGCAATGCGTTTAGCTTGTCTTCAGTGTTACCTTCACGGAAACCTAAGTGCTCAGCAACTTCAGCGTAACGAGCACGTGCTTTCGGACGGTCGTACTGAGAAAACGCAGTTTGTTTAGTTGGTGTATTCGTTGCGTTGTAACGAATTACGTTAGTTAGCAATAATGCGTTAGCTAAACCGTGTGGTACGTGGAACTCTGCACCCAATTTGTGCGCCATAGAGTGACACACACCTAGGAAAGAGTTAGCAAACGCGATACCAGCGATAGTGGCAGCATTGTGAACTTTCTCACGAGCAACTGGGTCAGCTTTACCATTTTTGTAAGAGCTTGGTAGGTATTCTTTAAGCATTTTAAGCGCTTGAAGAGCCTGACCGTCTGAGTATTCGTTAGCGAGTACAGAAACATAAGCTTCCATAGCGTGAGTAACCGCATCGTAACCACCAAAGGCACATAGTGACTTAGGCATATCCATTACTAGGTTAGCGTCAACAACCGCCATGTTAGGTGTTAGTTCGTAATCAGCTAATGGGTATTTTTGGCCAGTAGCATCGTCAGTTACAACAGCGAACGGTGTCACTTCAGAACCCGTACCAGAAGTAGTAGTAATACATACTAACTCAGCTTTAGAACCCATTTTAGGGAACTTGTAAATACGTTTACGGATGTCCATAAAGCGCATTGACAGGTCTTCGAAATCAGTTTCTGGGTGCTCGTACATTACCCACATGATTTTCGCAGCGTCCATAGGTGAACCACCACCAACCGCGAGAATAACGTCAGGCTGGTAGCTGTGACATGCATCAGCACCTTTCTTAACGATAGTTAGCGTAGGATCAGCTTCTACTTCGTGGAAAATCTCAACTTCCATGCCTTTATCTTTAAGGATAGCGCGTAGGTCGTCAATGTAACCATTGTTGAATAAGAAACGGTCAGTCACGATAAGTGCGCGTTTCTTGCCATCTAGGTCATCCATAGCGATTGGTAATGAACCACGACGGAAGTAAATTGATTTAGGAAGTTTGTGCCACAACATATTCTCAGCTCGCTTAGCAACAATTTTCTTGTTGATTAAGTGTTTTGGCCCCACGTTTTCAGAAATCGCGTTACCACCCCATGAACCACAACCTAGCGTTAATGAAGGTGCTAGTTCGAAGTTGTAAAGGTCACCAATACCACCGTGTGAAGAAGGCGTATTAATAAGAATACGTGCAGTCTTCATTTTGTCACCGAAGTAAGCAATACGATCTGCATTTGCGTCTTGGTCAGTGTAAAGCACTGAAGTATGACCAACACCGCCGATGTCTAACACGATACCTGCTTGGCGAACTGCGTCTTCAAAGTCTTTCGCTTTGAACACACCTAGCGTAGGAGATAGTTTCTCATGAGCGAACTCATCATCGTAAGATGCTTCTAGGCCTTCACCGATAAGGATCTTAGTTGATTTAGGTACAGTAACACCCGCTAGCTCAGCAATTTTGTATGCTGGTTGGCCAACGATTTTAGCGTTAAGTGCGCCATTGATAAGCAATACTTTACGTACTTTATCAGCGTCAGACTTGCTTAGTACCGCTGCGCCGTATTTAGCGAAACGCGCCATTACTTCGTCGTACTTTGATTCAACGATAATTGCAGCTTGCTCAGAAGCACAAATTACGCCGTTATCAAAAGTCTTAGACATTAAGATAGAAGAAACCGCACGTTTAACGTCAGCTGTTTCGTCAATCACTACAGGCGTGTTACCAGCACCAACACCAATCGCAGGCTTACCTGATGAGTAAGCAGCTTTAACCATGCCTGGACCACCAGTTGCAAGGATAAGAGAAATGTCTTCGTGCTTCATTAATGCATTAGACAATTCAACAGAAGGAGTATCAATCCAACCAATGATGTCTTTAGGCGCGCCAGCTTTAATCGCTGCGTCTAGTACTAGCTTCGCGGCGAAGTTAGTAGAGTTTTTAGCGCGTGGGTGTGGCGAGAAAATACAACCGTTACGCGTTTTCAAGCTGATTAACGCTTTGAAAATTGCAGTAGAGGTTGGGTTAGTGGTTGGTACGATTGCACAAACGATACCAACTGGCTCAGCGATAGTAATAGTACCGCCTTCGTCGTTGCGGTCAATAACACCACAAGTTGGTTCGTCTTTATATTTGTTGTAAATGAACTCAGAAGCGAAGTGGTTTTTAATCACTTTGTCTTCCATGATACCCATGCCTGACTCTTCAGCGGCCATGCGGGCTAGTTCAATACGTGCTGTAGAAGCTGCGAGTGACGCTGCGCGGAAAATTTTATCCACTTGTGCTTGGTCGAATGTTGCGAATTCAGCTTGCGCTGCCTTCACTCGAGCAACCATTGCGTTTAACTCATCTATATTACCTACAGGCATCCTGTTCTCCTCATTTAAACTAAAACTAATTAGTAAACCGTTACTGACTATCAAAAACTGAATCTTGAAGACTATTAATAGCCGCTTTAGTGGTTTAGTAATTAACTTTCACTAGCGATTATAATAGCCCTTTAGTGGTACCACTTGATCCAGATCATGTGTTGCTAAGTTACAAATGTAAAAAAATCACTAAATAATTACAGTAATATTTAGTGATTAATACAAAATTTAACCAAATGATGTAAATTTTTTACCAATGCGTATTTGTATTACAAGAAAAGGCATATTTTATATTTAGTCTATCATTTAATGATAAATGCTAATGGTTGTTAGAGGTTAGCTTAACTTAGTGAAATAACAAAAAAAACTGTTAATTGCTTGAGCATAATCGGTTATTTGACCCGATGTTTTGCAACTTTATATTTGTTGTTTTTTCAATTCGAGTGTAGCATCTGGCGTTGATGTGTATTTTATTAGAATATTGTACTGATTTAATATTCATGTAAAGTGAATGGAAATTTCACAAGCGGGCTAAGCATTGGTTCGATGTGTCAATATGGAGATGAAAATGAAAACTGCTCAAACCCTCATTAGTAGCGTAGTTAGCGCTGTAATTTTAGGTTCTTTTGCTACAGCTACCCTTGCTGCTGATGTTCCGGCGGGTACTAAACTTGCGCCAGTTCAAGAATTGGTTCGCGGTAACGGCACAGAGCCTGCCTCTCTGGACCCTCACAAAACTGAAGGTGTACCAGAATCTAACGTGATTCGTGAGTTATTAGAAGGCCTAGTAAACCAAGATGGCGATGGCAACCTAGTTCCAGGCATAGCAGAATCATGGGAAACTGAAGACAACAAAACTTTCGTTTTTCACCTACGTAAAGATGCGCGTTGGTCAAACGGCGATAAATTGACCGCTCACGATTTTGAATATAGTTTCAAACGTGCCGTTGACCCAAAAACGGCAGCGCCTTACTCGTGGTATCTAGAAATGACGACCATGGTAAACGCAGCAGACATCATCGATGGTAAAAAAGATGCCTCCGAGTTAGCGGTTACAGCTTTAGATGACTACACCCTAGAAATTAAACTTGAGCAAGCGTTGCCATACTTTGTAGCAATGACCTCTCACACGACCTTGAAGCCGGTTCACCGCGCAACGGTAGAAAAATTTGGCGACAAATGGACACTACCCGCTAACTTCGTGGGTAACGGTGCTTATAAAGTGGCCGAGTGGGTAGTGAACGAAAAGATCGTAATGACGCGTAACGAAAACTACTGGGATAACGAGAATACCGTTATCAATAAAGTGACCTACTTACCGATTGAAAACCAAGTTACCGATATGAACCGCTTCTTAGCCGGTGAAATCGACATGACTTATGAAATGGCTAACGAGCACTTTAAGCGTATGCAAAAAGAGCAGCCAGACTCGTTGAAAGTAACCCCTTACTTATGTTCTTACTACTACGGCTTTAATAACAAGAAAGCACCATTTGATGATGTGCGTGTGCGTAAAGCCCTTTCTTATGCCATCGATCGCGATGCGGTAGCTAAGTTTATCGTAGGTAAAGGTGAACTACCGGCTTATAACTTCGCGCATCAAAAAGTAGCTGGCCTACAAGTTGATACGCCAGATTACGCAACTTGGACACAAAAAGAGCGTAATGCTAAAGCGGTAGAGCTGTTAGCTGAACTGGGTTATGGCAAAGACAAACCTCTTGAGTTTACCTTGTTGTACAACACCAGTGAAAACCATAAGAAAATCGCTATTGCGGTTTCTTCAATGTGGAAGAAAACGCTGGGTGTTAAAGTTAACCTAGAAAACCAAGAGTGGAAAACCTTCCTCGATAACCGTCGCAACGGCAACTACGACGTAACACGTGCTGGCTGGTGTGGTGATTACAACGAAGCGTCAACCTTCTTGTCACTGATGCAAAGCAATAACGGTAATAACGACCAATTCTACAATAGCCCTGCTTATGATGGCTTTATGAATGGCGCTATGGCGGCGGTTGATGATGCAGTTCGTGGTGACAACTACCGTCAAGCTGAAGCGCAGCTTGCACAAGATATGCCTTTGGCACCTATCTATCACTATGTAAATGCGCGTTTGGTTAAGCCTACCGTTGGTGGCTACCCAATGAACAACGCTGAAGACAAAATTTACACCAAAGACCTATACATCATTGCTAAGTAATTGATGTTTGTTAAATAAGGCACCTTTTAATCGAGGTGCCTTATTTTGTTGTTACTAAGCTTACTTAAGTAACGGCAACCAAGAGAAGCTGGAAAATAGTATGATTAAGTTCATCTTAAAACGAATGCTAGAAGCAATTCCAACCTTGTTGGTATTGATTACTATCACCTTTTTTATGATGCGTTTTGCCCCAGGAAGTCCTTTCTCAGGTGAACGCTCACTACCGCCTGAAGTGCTGGCCAATATTGAAGCTAAATACGGTTTAGATAAGCCGGTATTAGAACAGTATTTCACTTACTTAGGCAATTTGGCGCAAGGCGATCTAGGCCCGTCATTTAAATATAAAGACTACACCGTGAATGAACTGGTCGCTCAGGCTTTGCCGGTGTCAGCTAAAATTGGCTCAATTGCCTTTATCTTCACGGTATTAATGGGGGTATCGGTAGGTACCTTAGCGGCCCTAAAACAAAATACATGGATGGACTTTACCATTATGTCCACGGCAATGGCCGGGGTGGTGATGCCTTCCTTTGTATTAGCCCCCACGCTGGTGTATATCTTCGCCATTAAGTTGCAATGGCTGCCCGCCGGTGGTTGGAATGGAGGCCAGTGGCAATACATCATTTTGCCGATGCTAGGTATGTCACTACTTTATGTCGCGTCTTTTGCGCGGATTATGCGCGGCAGCATGATTGAAGTATTAAGTTCTAATTTTATTCGAACGGCCAAAGCCAAAGGGTTGCCTTATGGCTACATTGTTACTCGCCACGCGCTGCGCCCTGCGCTGTTGCCTGTTGTGTCTTATATGGGGCCGGCATTTGTGGGCATTATTACTGGTTCGGTAGTGATTGAAACCATTTTTGGTTTACCGGGCTTTGGTAAGTTGTTTGTGAATGGCGCACTTAACCGAGATTATTCATTAGTGTTGGGCTTAACCATTCTTATTGGTTCATTCACCATCATTTTCAACGCGATTGTAGACATACTTTATGCCTTCATCGACCCGAAAATTCGCTACTAGGAGGCTGCCATGTTAAATAATCAACAGAACAGCGAAGCGCTTAGCGAGTTTGCTGATAAGTTAGAAATTGAAGGCCGCAGCTTGTGGCAAGATGCTCGCATGCGTTTTATGCGTAACCGTGCTGCCATGGTGAGCTTAGGCATACTGGTCTTCATTACCTTATTGGTTGTGTTTGGCTCTTACCTAAGTGAATTTGCCTATGACGATACCGATTGGGGTGCCATGCACCAAGGACCGTCTATTGAAACTGGCCACTACTTTGGTACTGATTCACTGGGCCGTGATATGTTTGTACGTACCTTATTAGGGGGGCAAATATCATTGCTAGTTGGTGTGATGGGGGCATTTGTAGCCGTACTTATTGGTACGCTATATGGTGCAACGTCAGGCTTTTTGGGTGGAACCGTTGACCGCGTAATGATGCGCTTGCTGGAAATCCTTTACGGCATTCCTTTCATGTTTTTCGTGATTTTGTTAGTGACCTTTTTTGGGCGCAATATCTTCTTAGTGTTTGTGGCCATTGGTGCGGTGTCTTGGTTAGACATGGCACGTATTGTACGCGGTCAAACACTTAGCCTGAAGAACAAAGAGTTTATTGAAGCTGCCGAAGTGTGCGGTGTGTCAAAATGGAAAATCATCACTCGCCACATTGTCCCTAATGTATTGGGCATTGTTGCGGTTTACGCCACTTTATTAGTGCCACAAATGATTCTTACCGAATCGTTTTTAAGCTTTTTGGGCTTAGGGGTGCAAGAGCCAATGACATCTTGGGGCGCATTGCTGCAAGACGGTTCTCAAACCATGGAAATTGCTATTTGGCAGTTACTATACCCAGCAGCATTTATGGTGGTAACACTATTTAGTTTTAACTATGTAGGCGACGGTTTACGTGATGCCTTAGATCCGAAAGATCGGTAGGGCAAGGGTACAACAATGAGTTTATTAGACGTTAAAGACCTTCGGGTAGAGTTTTCTACTCCTGAAGGCAGTGTAACTGCAGTGAATGATTTAACCTTTTCACTGAACGCAGGCCAAACCTTAGGCATTGTAGGCGAGTCAGGTTCGGGTAAAAGCCAAACCGCTTTTGCTTTAATGGGGCTGCTGGCAAAAAACGGTACCATTACTGGCGAAGCCTTGTTTAACGGTCAGCAAGTGCTTAACTTGCCAGAAAAAGCGCTAAATACGATTCGTGCTGAGAAAATCTCGATGATTTTCCAAGACCCAATGACTTCGCTTAATCCCTATATGAAAGTGGGTGAGCAGCTTAAAGAAGTATTGCGTTTGCATAAAGGCATGACTAACCGTGAAGCCCATGTTGAAGCAGTACGCATGTTAGATGCGGTAAAAATGCCCGAAGCCGAAAAGCGTATGGCTATGTACCCGCATGAGTTTTCTGGTGGTATGCGCCAACGGGTAATGATTGCTATGGCCTTATTGTGCCGCCCGCAATTGCTCATCGCCGACGAACCAACAACGGCATTAGACGTTACAGTACAAGCACAAATCATGACCTTATTAAACGAGCTAAAAAGCGAATTTAATACCGCCATTATTATGATTACCCATGACTTAGGTGTTGTCGCGGGTATTTGTGACAAGGTGTTAGTTATGTACGCAGGCCGTACCATGGAATATGGCACCGCGCGCGATGTATTTTATAAGCCAAGCCATCCTTATACCGAAGGTTTGTTAAAAGCGATCCCTCGCTTAGATACGGAAGGCGCAATATTGCCCACCATTCCGGGCAACCCGCCTAACTTGTTAAAATTGCCACAGGGCTGTCCGTTCCAAGAACGTTGCCACAGAGTGAGTGATATTTGTCGCCAACAAAGCCCGGCGCTTAGCACCTTTGGTAGTGATCGACAACGCGCCTGTCATGACGACTTCCATTTACCGGGAGGTCAATAATATGAATGACAAACCATTATTACTTGACGTGGTAGACCTAAAAGTTTACTTCAAAATTAAAAACGCCAAGTCTTTACCATGGACACCCGCAGCCACGCTAAAGGCGGTTGACGGTGTCTCGCTAAAGCTATACCAAGGAGAAACCTTGGGCGTAGTGGGTGAGTCTGGTTGTGGTAAATCTACCTTTGCTCGTGCAGTCATTGGCTTAGTGCCAGCTGAAGCCGGTAAAGTAGTATGGCTAGGCCAAGACCTAACCAAGCTGCCACACAAAGAGTTACGTGAGAAGCGCAAACAAATCCAGATGATCTTTCAAGATCCTTTGGCCTCACTTAACCCACGTATGACCATTGGCGATATTATTGCCGAGCCGCTAGAAACCTTTTACCCCAAGCTGAGTAAAGCCGAGGTAAAGCAGCAGGTAAAAGAAATGATGACCAAGGTAGGTTTGCTGCCTAACGTTATCAACCGTTACCCGCACGAGTTCTCTGGTGGCCAGTGTCAGCGTATTGGTATTGCTCGCGCGTTAATACTTAAGCCAAAAATGATCATTTGTGATGAGCCAGTATCGGCTTTAGATGTATCTATTCAGGCACAAGTGGTT
Source organism: Agarivorans sp. MS3-6 (assembly GCF_054112545.1). Lineage (NCBI taxonomy): Bacteria > Pseudomonadati > Pseudomonadota > Gammaproteobacteria > Alteromonadales > Alteromonadaceae > Agarivorans > Agarivorans sp. MS3-6. The sequence continues at coordinate 3,814,066 of NZ_CM134202.1, forward strand.
AACTTGCTTAAAGAGCTACAAGCAGAAATGGGGCTAAGCCTTATTTTTATTGCCCATGACTTATCGGTAGTTAAGCACATTTCTGATCGTGTATTGGTGATGTACTTAGGTAATTCGGTTGAGTTGGCGACCTCGAAGGCGTTATTCGAAAACCCGACTCACCCCTACACCAAAGCGCTGATGTCTGCTGTACCGGTGCCAGACCCCGATCTAGAACGCAATAAAACCATTCAGCTGCTAGAAGGTGATTTACCCTCGCCAATTAGCCCGCCGTCGGGCTGTGTATTTCGCACCCGCTGTCCAATGGCTACCGAGCAATGTGCCAATGTGAAACCGCAGCTAGAAGGTTCAGACGAGCACGCGGTAAGTTGTATACACACTTCGGTGTAAGAGTTTTTTGCCCACTAACAAGCCAGACAATCGTCTGGCTTTTTTTTCAAAAATGTAAATGTACGGCGCAGAGCTAAGCAGCACTGGCTTCTCTGCTCAAACACATTTTGTCCCATTGTTTGCTTGGCATGTAGTTTAATAACAGCTTAAACACCCGCCATCACCCTTAGCAAAGCTAATCGTTTTACTCAGTGCTTCTGCCATACATGCGGAAAACTGAACGTTTAGGGCTGCACACTTTTTCACTGTGATTATCTACAGACCCAACATTTCTCAAGCTACTTGTGTCAAAAAGGTCTACAAAATTTGAACACTGACTATTGATAAAATTAAAAGAAAACCTCAAAGTAGACAATAAGTTAAAGAGAGAGCATCGCCAGACTGGCGACTTTGCGCTAGGTCACACTTTCTATGATAGGAAGCGTGCTCATTGAATGGGATAGGAAGCACGTGCTTCCTACTTAGCGTTATATGGCTCAGGAGAGTCAATGAAAGTCACAGTGCTACTAATGATTTCGGTAATGACTTGCTCGTGTACAGAGTTAAAAAATGATCGTTGTTTGGATCAAGGTGGCAGTTTTAACTATGACAAGTGCGAGTGTGACTATGAGAAAAGCCATAAATTCAAGGAATATCACCAATGTTAAAGAAAGCTTGGGTGATTGTTGGGTGCACTCTTGGTTTTATTGCGGCATTTGTCGTCATGTATATTTCGTGGCAACACAACTCTCAGTGTGAAATCCACTGTGAGGGTGTAATCAACTGGAGTTACTGGTTGTTGCTCGGTGGAGTAAGTTTTGCTCAGGTGTTTTTGTTCGTTGCATGTGTCGTTTGGCTTGTGCGTATAGTCAGAGCCATATAACAATCACATCAAGTCGCCCCCTGAAAAGCGGGGGCTGGGACATCAAAACTACGCGGCGGTTAGTTTGGTGCTCCGCCCAAGTTTAACAAACCACCGCTAAATTTTGCTGCCTCTTACGCGGGCGTTACATGGACTAAGAATGTACATCATCATTTCAAAAGACTTTAGAGAGTTTGTCGCAGGTATCTTTGCGGTGGAGTCTCATGCGAATGACTTCCGACAGAAGATTTCTGAGGGGGAACTTTCGAAACTTAAATTTGAAGACGTCCCACTGAGTTACCCTCTTTATATCTCGGAGGACCACGAGGGGTTTTCATATCATTCAGAGGAAAGCGCAAAGGAGCTAATGGCAGACTTTACGCAAGAAATGCATAAACGTGACGAAGAATGGTGTTATACGAACTTATATCGCGCAAGTGAGGATTTCATGCCCAAAATGCCAGGGAAAAACTATATGGGTCTTATTCCGCACCATCATGTAGACAATAATACTCTGAAAAGCATCAAGGAAAATGGATTTAACTCGCTATGGGATCTATGAAACCAAAAACATGTAACAAGCGCAGGCTGTCGGAACACCTTTCCGCTGCGCTCCAAGTCATCCGCAGCTGCGGGCGTTAGAGCTCAATTAACCCTATGCAATACAAAAAGAAAATCGTGCTGCACTGCCCAAATGGCTACAAGCAAGAGCTGGGTGGCATGGTGGAAGACTTCATAGCACGTGGTGTCTCCTTTGTCGGTGTTGTTGGTAAGGATTGTTCACTAGTCGAAGACATCATTGACGAATTGGTTGTTGGTGACGGTTCTGATGAACGTCGCTACATTCTTACATCGTGCCATGAGGGCGAGTCCGTCGAAGATGCAATTGAATTTGCCAATAGCCTTACATCAGAGTTCGAAGGCGAATCTCAGCTTGTTGAGCTCTAACAAACAAATTAATCAAGTACTCCTCGCGGGGACTGGTGCCACGACGCGGCGGAGCCGCTGGCCATTGCCCGTGCTTACGGCGTTAGCCCTCAGAAGGAAACCATGCACAATCTAAACATAGTAATCATTTCGATAGTCCTTACGCTTTTCCTTTCTTCTTGCAGCCAAGAGGAATTGAGTGAAAGGTTTATCCCAAAAGAAGAGTCCAGCTTTGCTGAAGATTACTTATCGAAGTTACGAGGTAGAGACTTTACGTACGTCAAAAGCATCTTGAGTCCAGAACTAGAAGCTCAAGTTACCGATGAGCTACTAGAGGAAATAGCGGGATATTTCAGGCAAGGTGAACCATTGTCAGTAAAAATAATTGGTTCGCAGGTCAATGTGTTTAAGGGGCAATGGCAAGGTAACTTCACATTCGAATATAAGTTCGAGAGCGGTTGGAATCTCGCCAATACTGCACTGAAGAAAACTGATAGCGGTTATCAAGTTATAGGCCTAAACGTATACCAAACTGAAACATCTCAAAAAGAGCTCAACGCTTTTGGTTTGTCTTCAAAGTCAGGAATGCAGTATTTTGTGCTGTGTGCAGCTGTTTTAGTACCGCTCTTTATTTTATTCACTCTAATTGTATGTATGCGTACGCCTATTGAACGAAAAAAGTGGTTATGGGTTATCTTTATTCTACTAGGGTTTGGCGCAATAGAGGTTCATTGGACAAATGGCGCGTATGCTTTTCAATTAGTAAGTGTTCAGTTGTTCGGTGCATCTGCAATAGCTAGCGGCCTAGCAGCACCGTGGGTTTTGTCTGCTTCAGTCCCACTAGGAGCTATAGTGTTTTGGCTATGTCGAAAATCACTGTTCGAAAGGGCTAACAAGTCAAGGCAGCAGAACGCCAGCGATGCTTGAGGCGTTAAATGTCACAGGAATCCGAAAGTATGAAGGAATATGACGTTTGGGTTGATTCAGAGTCAGTGACACTATCTACAGTTGAAGGAATCAAGTGGTAACAGGATAAAGAACTGCTCGGTAGGGATGCAAAGTTATTACACAAGTTCACAGCGTGTACTCCCGAAGAGGCACATGCAATTTATCATTTGAGAATGGGTTTTGAGCCTTATAAGCCTATGGGCGAACCCGTTCTGTGTCCTAAGGGGGGCGAGTCATATTTTTATCCAAAAAGTTCCGGTGTTTGTCCAAATTGTGGTGAAATATGTTGACCAAAACATTTAACAACTCAATGTTGCAGAACGCCAAATGCTGGGCCAAAATCCGCCCATTGTTAGTCTTCAGCAAATTGTGGCGTTAGGTCTCACTGTTACCAACAAGGATGTACATGTATAAATTTATAATAGTTTTAACAAGCTTTTTGCTAATCAGTTGCGCAAATACTCAAGACTCAAGTTTTAGGCCTCAAACTATCGAGACAAAAGGAACTTATGTTCATAGTGTTACTTCCACGGAGTACCCTGAAATTCTGGCTGGCTTTAAACTTGTTTCTGTAACTCAATATAATAAAACTGGAACTGATATTGGTGTTGCTTACAATTACTTTTCAGATACAACACCTGTCGCACTAACTGTTTATAGCTACCCTGCACCAGACTTTATTTCAATTGGTTCACCAGATGACGTTGTCGAGGGTATGAGATTTCAACTGTTTATGAACAGGTTTAATGGCACAAAAAACTATATCCTAAAGAACAAAAGTAATGCTGAATTAACGTCTGAAGGTCCATTTGACTTGTCACAAGACAACTTACAGCCTCCAGGTATGGTTGCTGAGTTTAAATATTCTGAACGGTTTGCTGGCGAGTTTATGGATTTACGCTCTTCCTTGTATCTGTTTCAAGTTGGTGAGTCACTATATAAATATCGAATTACGTACCCTGAAACTGTAAATGTCGATTCACAAATAAGTGAGTTTATGAATCAACTTGAACTTAAATAAAGACCTAACAAATAAAAATAGGTGTCGCGCAGCCGGCACCTTATTCGGGTGTTGAACAAGCCCTATGCTCCCTTCTATAGTAAATAACGGTGTTGATGTTGGCGGGGCCAAGGCCTTGTTAGTTTTCGCAAGGCGAGTTTGGCTAAGACGGGGTGAATGGCGTTAAGCCCTTACCCGTCTGGCGTAGTGCTAAGTTGTTATTGTGTGTGTGTTTTCATCCTCATGGTAAGCCCTGTCATTATCCTTATACTGTTCGCCTTTCGGCTAGCTCGTTCGGCTAAGGTCTGTGCAGTGCATGGGTGTTGGCTACAAAGGCATAGCTGAGTAGCGATATTGTTATTGTTGTCGGCTTGGAGCGCGATAAGTATTGCAGCAACAGCAGCTCAATGTAAAAAGCCCAGCGTCATAAACCACACAAAGATGACTAGCCAAGCCTTTGTATTTTTTGATAAGTTTGTTGATAAAACGAATATGGATGAGGATAGTGCTATGAAAATCTGGCTCATCTCTCCAATTATCAACACAATAAGCGACATCAGTAGCCTCTTTGTGAATATCTAGTCCTATTAAAAACGTGCTAGATGTAGACATGTTTATCTCCTGTTCTGTTATGACTTTGCATCTAACTGTGTGGCTTTAGTTTGACTAACCCACGGTAAACGCAGGAGGTCGACACTTTCACCTGGGGATCATTATGTCTAACTGCATTATTACTGGATTAAGCATTGGAAAGTATCCTAATTGAAACTACACATGAGATTTCTGGAAAGACTGCTTTGATTGAACAGTCAGATAAAAGCACTTGGCTATATCTGTGCAGTAGTAAAGGAATAGAAAGAGATGCTTTTGTTTTCTCCTCAATACAACCAAACGAAGTGCTTGATCGCACAGAAATCGAATCAGGTAAACCGCCAACCCTTATAAATAAGTTTGCGTCCCCTAATTCGGTCATACGTATAACTTCTAGCGATCAGTTTGAACTCAATTGGGCACCTAGTGGAGATTCAGTTGCTGTAATGTTCTTAGGAGAGGCAGTAGCGATGATTGTCGCAAATGAACCTAAGAGCTTTTCTAAGGCACTAGTTGGAACAAGTGGTTTTGGTCGTGAGTGGAATGAGGCAATATACAAAGAGTGCTTTGCCCACAGTTAACAAGCACGGGTTGCGGATTCGTGACCTCACCGCAACCGAAAGACGTCAATAGGCAAAATGGATATTCATAAACCTTATCAGACACGAAGAAATCAGCCTGAGGATTTTCGAGTTAGATATAAGTTTCTAAGAAAGGATGACGGTTCGTATTTTCAACGTCCATTCCAGGGAATACGCTGTGATTTCTCCTAGGAAAACGATGATGTTGCTGAAACTGGCATCTATATGATTTGGCCTGAATTCGAAGACTCGTTTCTTACTAAACGGCTTTTCGCACGGCACCGGAGACAGTCCCTTATCATCAATAATTTTAGTCCACTTCAGTAGCGGCAGTTCTGACTATTTGATACATCCTTTGATTCGAAACACCTTTGCATCAGTGACCACCCAATAGATTTATGTGTCTAAAATTTGTTAAGCCTTTAATCATCTACGCGAGTGTTTGCTGCGGCTCTCCTGCTTATTTAGCGGGTGATGAGCGTAGACTTACACATCACTAAACTGTCGATTTAGGTCAAGCTTTAAGATGTGTTTAGCCAGTTGCGAGTTGCTGGCATACAGCACACCACGATGATTCATAAAGCTATTACCCTGCCGATTTAGTGCTAGCGTTTGGCCAAAACTATCACTCACCCATGCATGGCTCCCTAAGGCGATACAGGCGGTGGCGGCAAAGTCCCAAATACTGCCGCCCCCGTCGGCGCGTTTAGCTAATTTTAGGTAAATGGCATCACTATCTTCTAGTACCGAGCAAGCGTTTACTACCGCGCCAGCACCGCTGATGACTTGGAATTTGTCATACGCTAGCTGTGTGGCAAGTGCACTGAGTTGCGCTTTTAAGGAGTTAAAATAATCGAGGTTTACGCTGCTTCTATCACAGTAAAAAAGCAGCTGTGAAGGCTTGTTATCTGCTGGCGCTGTCATCAAGCCTTGCTGTGTAACATGTTGTTGCAGTTTACCGCCTTGGTGTTGTTTAAAGCTCTGATAATTGTGGAGTTCGGGGTTAAAATAAGCGTGGTATAAAATACCGCTAAAGGGTAAATACACCACGCCTATCAGTGGCTGGCCCTGTTGGTTAACCAGGCCGATAGATACCGCATAGCCTTCGCTTCCTTCGATGAAGGGTAAAGTGCCATCTAATGGGTCAATCGCCCAAAAAGCTTGGCGAGTCAGCCTGGGGTGATTGTCTAGCCTAGTTTGTTGGGTGTTCTCTTCAGCCAATATCGCCAGTTGGTATTGCTCAACGGTGCTGTTTAACTGAGACAGAATAAGTTTTTCACAGTGAATATCTACTTCGGTAACCACTTGGGCGCTGAGGCTTAGGCTTGATGATTTATGGCTTACCTTGAGTTGCTCGCGCGGGTAGTGAGCAATGTAGTGACCAGCTTGTTGGGCTGCATTTATCGCAAGCGCGCTTAAGTGCTTAATGCTTGCTGTTGAGAACGGGCAGATAACGGGTAGGTTATTCATTGGCGTTGCTCTGCCAAGTAGTGTAACGCTAGCTGAGTTTGTTGCTCGCTGTAGTCATTTAGCTTCCAATGTCCAGGGCTCCAGCCTTTTAAAAAACGCTGAAAATCGGCCCAGGCTAAGGGGTAGCGAGCACGCCACTGTTGCTCGAGTACCGCAAAATCGAAGCCTGTTAGTGAGGCGCTGGTTTGGTAGTGCTTAATGGCCTGCTGTAGCTCTGCGAAATAGATATCCAGTATTTCATCCTGCTGGTCAAAGCACTGTTGCTGGCTTAGACAACTGCCCATAAACAACGCCAGATCTTGCATGCCACAACCCTTACCCACATATTGAAAGTCAACCGCAGCAACGCGGGTGGCTGGCGCATTAAAGCAGAAATTTGCCAGCTTAGCATCACCATGAATAAGGCAATGGTAGTGGCTATTATGCAGGGCTTGGTCAATCGCCTTCGCGGCGTGTTTCAGTGGTTCATTTGCCATGGCGGTATGTTCATCAGGGCGAGTGGCGAGGTGCCAGTAACCACCTTGTGGCCAAAGATGTTGGCCATTACTTTGTAAAAAACGACCATGAAAATTAGCCAGCCAACCAATACATACCAAGGCCTGTTGATAACTGACGTGTTGTTTAACTTGAGTAAAGCCTTGGTTATGCAAATCTTCTAGCACTAACCATTGTGCTTCTGGGCTACTGTTTAGGTCTATCAGTGATGGAACAGGGCAGCGTTTATCGCAGTGTTTTGCATAGTGTTGATACCAAGCCGATTCAACCTGATAAGAATGCACTTTACGCTGATGAGATAAGGGCGTATTCCAGCCGCGTGGATGGTCAGCCTCGCGAGGGTAGCTAATACTTTTTACAATTAAGCTTGGGTGTATGGCCTGGTTAAAATGAATGCGTAACAACTCACCATAACCGCCCCATAGCGTTTGGATTAAATGGCAGTGTTCAAGCTGTGTTGCTTGGTTGAGTTGGCAAAGTTTGTGTTGTTGTTCTGTTGTTAAAGGCATGAAGTGTATTCGCAATAAATCCTGTAGTAATGTTACGCCAAGTTGATGTGATAAAACGTCATTCTTCTTATTATTTTTACCATTTAATTACGGCGGTGTGTTCGTATAATATACAAGCTTGTATTTGTCGAACAATAATATTGACCAACTTATCAAATTTTGTTTTTATAATTCAATATCAATGAGTTTATGTGACCATTTCGGCATAGAATTTTCGGCAAATCTTTTATCATATGGCCGTACAAATTTTGCCTAGGAGGGCGATTGTAGCCATGCCCCAAGCAGATAGCTTTTCTAAACGATTAATGCTCGATTGGCAAAGAGCGCTTCACGGTGAAGCGAGTTTTAGCTTTTACCAATGTTCTGATGCTGAAAATTTAGCCCGGTGCGCTTCAGATTTTGCCAATCAGCACGCCGTTCCTCTCTATATGATCTCGCTTAACAACCTGAGTGCTTATTCACCTTATGGTGCGTTGTTTTCTCTATTAGCGAGTCGTTTTGCCGAGTCTGACTACTCCGCTGAAGACTTATCTCAACACGTCACAGATTATGTTCCTCTGCAGAAAAACATATGCTCAATGCTGAAGGGCGACAGCTATCAGCGTAGCGAGATGTTGCTAGTTGATGACTTATATTTTGAGCAGCAATCTATAGAGAAGGCGGTCCTTGGCTTAGTACGCCTATTACTTAAAGATCCTTGTGTCGTGGTTCTTACTGGTTGGCACTTTGCGTCAGCATCGGCCATTAAGCTGTTTAAATCTTTAGTCACCAGTAAACTTAATATCCCGCTAATGGCAATGATATCGGTTGATACCCAATATGCTTTAGCGAACCGACAAGATGACGAGGCATGGGAAGCTTTTCTAGACTGGTTAGACGACACCACCTTGTTACATGCTGTGCCGCCGAGCCAAGCCCCGTTGATGGTTGATTGGCAATACCGAGATTGTGTAAAAAGCGCCCAGACTTTAGTGGCCGAAAACAAGGCGTTTATGGCTTGGCCTGAAGCCGAAGCCGCTGCACGTTTAACCTTAGAAAGTAGTGACTTAGATATTTCGGTAAAGGCAAGCTTGCAGCTATCGCTGTCTGAGGCTTTGTTATATCAGGGCGAACTCAACGCTGCGGTCTCTGAGCTGGAGTTATTGCAAGTGTTTCAAGAGTCCTTGAACACGACTTATAACAAAGTACATTTATTAAACTTACTCAGCGTTACTTTGGTGCAGCAACAAAGCTTTGAAGAAGCCATGCAATGCTCTGAAGCGGCCTTAGAGTTAGCCGGGCAGGCGTCTAATGGGCACCTATTGGCCCAATCTTTGTTTGTTAATTTTTACGCCCACGACAAATCATCAACGCCACTACAATTAGACGAGTTTGAGTATCTAGATAAAGAGTTACAACTCTATGAAATGAATTGCTCACGACTGTACGCCTTACGCAATTATTACACCTATTTACGTTTTTACGACCAGTTAGATTCTAGTGTGGCTTTGTCGTTCACCCAAGAAGCGGTGGCTTTGGCGCGTCGAATTGGCCATCGCCAAGGCATTGCAGCGAGCTATCACAGTAAAGGTATTATTTACTCCTACATTAGCCGTTACCACGGCACCTTTCGTTGCTTTGGTGTTAGCTCACGCATTCGTGAAGAATTAGGCGAAGCCAGTGAGCGGGTGAGAATGTACAACGGCACTGGCTATTTCAATACCTTGTTAGAAAAATACCCTGAAGCACAGCTGCAGTATTTAGCCGCCTATAATATTGCCCGCCATACCGGTGATTACTCTGAAATTGTGGTTACGCTATACAATTTTGCTTGGTTGTATTTTTGTACCCGTGATTATCAGCAAGCCTGTGATGTGCTTGAACAATTAGTGAGAATATGTCGAATTAGGCAAATGACTCACTTTCCATTTCGTAACTTGTACGATGTATTTAGTTTAAAGGGCTTTTGCCATTCTAAACTCGGTGAGCCAGCCCGTGCGCAGCAGTGTTTAGAGCGAATGCATGGCCTACCGTTTAAGCCCTCGGGCACTGGTGAGTTTTTAAAAGCCTTGTTACAAGGGACGTTGGATGCAGCAAATGGGCGCTTACAAGACGCGCAGCAAATTTTTGAACAAGCGCCAGCCTTATTGGGTGAAGTGGTAGATATGGACAGCCGCTTGTTGCCGCAATGCAATACCGAGCTATTAGAAGTTTATAGCCGTCAAGGTAAGTGGCAAGACTGTGAGCACCTATTAAATAACAGCTTAGCCATGTGTGAAGTATTGATTTTGCCGCGATTTACTGAAATTTTCAGTGGTATAAAGCAGACCATCGACCAGCGTAAAGCCTTTTACGCCAAAGATATCGGTAAGTATCAGTTAGCGCCTGTGCAACTAAATTTGCAGGATTTAGTGCGTAATGCCAAGCAAGATACTCAACTGCGGCAGGTGCAACAACGTTTGCGCGAGATGCAGCTAATTAGCCGTATGCAGTCTTTACCTGAGCGCTTTGAAAGCACCATGGACTTGGCTATAGAAAGCCTTAAATTGGTATGCGGTAACTTCACTGTGCAAGTTGGCATGATTCACCACCTCACCGCAGAAGGGTGGGAAGAGTGGGCCAATGTCGGCAAGGTTTTGGCTAATGAGCAAACCCAACAATATTTAGCACACATTAAAGACAACCATACTATTTGGGTAAAAAACAATTTTTGCTCTAAAGGTGAAGATGGTAAGCGTGCTACCTATAACTCGGTGGCTTGTTTACCGATATTTGTTGATGAGCATTTATACGGTGCGTTAACGCTGTGTAATTTTAATAGTAATCGCTATTTTGACCGCCAAGATCAAGATACGCTTAGTTTAATTGGCCGCCAGTTAGGTAGCCAATTACAACAGCTTAAACACCGTGAAAACCTACTAAAAATGTCGACGACAGACTCGTTAACCGGCCTGTTTAATCGCCAAGCTTTGTTAGCGCGCTTAGACCAAGAATTAGGGCAGTTTGAACAAAAAAATGGCACTTATCATTGTTCACTGGCTTATATCGATTTGGATAACTTTAAAATTGTAAACGACCTACTCGGTCATGATGTTGGCGATAAGGTGTTGGTAGAATTTGCTAATTTGTTGGTTCACACTATGCGCGCTGGTGATATTGTTGCGCGCTGGGGCGGCGATGAGTTTGTGGTGGTATTTCCAAGCGCTAATCATGCCCAGGCCAAGAACACTGCAGAGCGCTTATTAGTTAATTTACAAAACAAAAACTACTTTAAGGCTGAGTTAGCTACTTGGGCTGACAAGCCTGAATTGGTTGATAGCCTACCCAATTTAAGTTGTTCTATCGGTATTACTGATTGCGGTGGCGTGGCTTACGCTGACTTAAATGAAGACTGGTTACTGAAACAGGCCGACCGTGCCTTATACAGAGCAAAAGCGGAAGGGAAAGGCCGCGTTAGCGTGATGAGCTTAAGCCAAGAGTATGAACTAGATTAAACCATTAGTTAGATTGGAGTCTAAGCGTTAGCCTGTGGCTAGCGCTTTTTTATTGCAATGACTAGGCCTTTCACCCTAGAGTGGCATTTAGTGTTAAGCAATATCAAAGGATGCTGTGAGTGAAGTTATTGGTTTTATTGTTAGTGGTTGTCAGCGCGGGCTTTATTGCCGCCTGCAGTTCGCCAGATAAAGTGTATCAAAATAACCATATTGCACCGATTGAAAAAAATCCTTTTAAGTTTTTCTATGTTCGCTTTTTTGGTGAGCAAGAATGGGCAGATCAAGCCGCTCAAGCTTATCAAGTGCCTCGCCAAGCCGTCGACACCCAATTAATTAACAATAATGATGACGTAGGCAAAGTGACGTGGTTAGGTCATTCTAGCTTCTTGGTACAGCTCAAAGGTGTCAACTTTTTAACTGACCCGGTGTTCAGTGAGCAGGTTTCTCCTTTTAGTTTTGCCGGGCCGAAGCGTTTAGTCCCTTTTACTTTTAAACCCGAAGATCTACCCACCATCGATTTTGTTGTTATTTCACATAACCACTACGACCACTTAGATAAAGCGGCCATTAAGCACCTAGGTAATTCCACCCATTATTTTGTACCTCAAGGCCTAGGGGCATGGTTTGAAAGCATGGGGGTAGCTAGCAGTAATATCAGTGAGCTTGCTTGGTGGGATTCAGAGCAATTTGCGAATGTTCAAATAACGGCAACGCCCAGCCAGCATTGGTCTGCGCGGGGGTTATTTGACCGCAATAAAACCCATTGGGCTAGTTGGTTGATAGAGCTAGAAGGCAAGCGCTTATGGTTTGCAGGAGATACCGGTTATAACCCCTACGATTTTAAAGAGATTGGCCAATGGGCCGATGGCATTGATCTCTCTTTTATTCCGATTGGAGCCTATGCCCCTCGCGATTTCATGAAAGACCAGCATGTGAATGTTTCTGAAGCGATGAAAATACATCAAGATGTGCGCTCAAAACTGTCGATAGGCATGCACTGGGGAACGTACCCCTTAACTGCCGAACCTGTGATGGAGCCTGCCGAGCGTTTAGAAGCCTTAAATAAGCAGCAAACCTCAAACGATGACTTTGTTAGCATGGCGATTGGCGAAACCATGTTGCTTGATTAAGTTTGCGCTTAGGTTTATGCCCGCTTAGCTGCGGTAAGCCCTCGTTTCAGGCTTACCGCAGGCTTTTGCTGTTAGCACTTAGCACTTAGCACTTAGCACTTAGCACTTAGCACTTAGCACTTAACTTTTGGCTTACAGCTTAAGTTTTCTCGCTAGTATTTTATGGCGTATAGCGTCGTGTTGGTTGCATTAATTGGCCGCTGGTTTGTAGGTATTGCCTGTTAATGTAAGGGCATATAGTGCTGACAAAGCCATACCGTAGTAATCGTTGTTCGCATTTTCGTAGCCGTTTGCACCAATATTCCACGGTAAACTGCCGTTTAGGGTTTCGTTTACCCAGTGGTTGGTGTAGTTATTGGCATTCGCTGGGTACCAGTCGTAGAGCATAGCCGCCACCGCAAAACCACCTGAAAACGAGCGACCGTTATAGCCAGCGCTATTGCCACTGGATTGGCTGATATCGGCTTCAATGCCACTAATGTCTCCGTTATTGGCATTGTTAACCAAATCGTTAATTAAACGGCGAGTCCAGTTTCGCGATGCGTCGGTGCCATACCAAGCGTAATCCATGGTTACGCGCCAAGGGATCCTCGAGGCGTCTGAACCATAATTGGTACTTCTGCCGGTAACGGCGCTGCCATTTAATTTCATCCAGTCGGGTACAAAGGTTTTATCGCCATTGGGACCGGCTTTTTGTTTGTCTAATAACCTGCTATATAAATCCCGTGCGGCCGAATTCCAGCGGTCATTGGTATTTTTAACACTGCTATCTAATGCTGCGACTTCAGCAAAGAAACGGAAAAAGGCAGGGATAGAATACGAAGCATCTATTTCATCAGTACAGGGGTTGAAGTTAGATTTTTGATAAGGCTTCACCACCCAGGTACCGCCATCATCAGCGCACCAATGTAACCAGTTGTCGTGAAGTTCATTAACGATGTGAATGGCTTCAGCGCGGTAATCAATGCCGGTTCCGCTCCATTTATCTGCGGCCACAAAGAGCGCCATGGCGATATCAATGTCGCCGTCTGTAGCAGGGCCGCCGCCACCGGCGCCAAAGCAAGTTTGGTTTTGGCCAACGATGCCATAACATATTTGATTAGTTACTGGCGATGCGTTATCCCACACCAACCAAGGCATTAAGTCGGCATTGTTATCGTCTAAGGTCTTTTTGTAAAAACGGTAAAGCTTATCAAAGCGGGCTTTGTCATTACCATAGGCGGTAATTAACATACCGTAGCCCATGCCTTCTGATGCGGTAGCGTAGGCATCTTTACTGACATTTCCACTGCCATCACGCAGTGCACCGCCAGAACCCCATTTCACTCTCGCTTTGTCACTGCCAACATTTACGATGTAGTTATTGACGAAGCGATTGTAAATGGTATTGAGTTCTGATGCGCTGATAGCGGCGTTGTCGGGGAGTAAAATGCCCCCCCAATATCCAGAGCTTTGTAAGTTCTGCTTACTTAGGGCCGCGTTCGCGGAAAAGCTGGTACTGTTTAGCATTAGTGCGGTGCCGATGATGGCACAGCTAAGTAGTGGGCGCGTAGTCGAAAAAACTGTCATTGTTCATCCTTACCATTGATCATTGTTGTTTTTGTTGGCGCTAGCAGAAATAGTGTATATTTTGTGCTGAAGAAAAAGTGAGCAGGGCTGGCGTGAACTTTACTGAATGTGATCTAGGTGTGTGATTTGTGTTCATGGTTTTTTGCTAAGTTGTTGATAAAAAAGAGATGGAATGTTTCATGGCGTTTGTTTTTTTTGAGAGATGGGGCGTTTAGCTGAAAAAAATAGCTTACGTCACTGTTAAAAAAAATTAGTGAAATAGTGGGAGGTTGACGCTGATTTCAGTGAGCTTCAAACTAATTAACATACCTAATCAAAATGATTGCCTCCTTGGCGAGTGCTTGCTAGTATTTTTGCTTTCTGGATGAACAAAGGCGCGAATAGATGGAACTAAATGAGTTAAGTCACGGACAACGCAGTAGGCTCGCTTTTATTGATTTTAGTTTGGAATATTTTGGAGAGGTGAGTCGCGCTGATTTAATCAGTCGCTTCAAAACGGGCTTAGCGGCTGCCACCCGCGACTTAGCAAGCTACAAACAATTTGCGCCAAACAATGCCTTACTCGATCATAAAGCGCGTCGTTATTTGCGACGAGATCAGTTCAGCCCTTTATTTTCGCATAACCCCGAGGCAATCTTAACCGGCTTATCGCATGGCTTTGGTGATGGTTTATCTTTTCCTTTAGAGCCTAGTGCGACCTGTTTTGACGCAGTGCGGTTGGTTCACCCAAAGGCTGAATATATTGCAGCCATCATGCGCGCTATTCATCACCGAGTACCGTTGTTGTGTCAGTATTGGTCTATATCTTCAGGTGAAAGCACGCGAGAAATAGTGCCACACAGCTTAGTGAATAACGGCCACCGTTGGCACGTTCGTGCGTATGACCGCGTTAGTGGTAGTTTTAGAGATTTTGTGTGTACCCGTTTTACGCAATTAACGGTATTAGATCAGCCTATCTCAACCCTTGAAGCACGAGACTATGATAAGCAATGGAACCAAATCATAGAGTTAAATCTTATCGCTCATCCTAGTTTGGCTCACCGGCAGGCGATTGAGTTAGATTATGCAATGGAAGAGGGGAGCTTAACACTGGAAGTGAGGGCCGCTTTGGCGGGATATTTATTACGTCAGTGGAATGTAGATTGTTCAGCTGAACACGCTTTAAGTGGCGGCGAGTATCAATTAGCCTTAAGAGATTGCTCTGTTTTAGCCGGTGTAGAGGGCTTAGCCATTGCCCCTGGTTGGCAATCGCTAAAACAGGAATGCTAAATGAGAGCAAGTTTAAGGCAGCACATGCTTGCGGTGTGTGACAAGAAAATCGCCGCGAAAGGTGAAACGGTGGGTTTATCGTTTTATGCTTTTTTTGCCAACAAGAATGATAACCCAGAGTTACTTATGGAAGCCGCTAGCTGGTGGATCTCTACTCATCAGCTCGATCATTTTGAAAAAGCGCACAAAATTAAGGCCTTAATATTAGACAACCAATAAGTGTGCAGTGGCGTTGATTGGTGTTTCACGCTAGCGCTACCATCATGTGTTATAACGTTAGTGTTTAAACCCTTGAATGTGGAACTTTACATCACTAGAATGGCGACTGTTTTTTAATCTGTAGAGGTTATGGCGGTAAAGTTCGCCATATCTAGTGATATGTTTGGTTTTTTAGAAAAAGAGAAGGCGTTGTTAAGCTTCTCAAGTTGCTCGTCGCTGTTATTTGCACTGCTAGGCATTAGTTTAGGTATTTGGGCTAGCTCGTTAGTGATTGTGTTTGACGGCGCTTATTCATTGGTTAGCTTATTACTTACCTTAATATCTTTAGGTTCTTTGGCCTTAAAGAAACACCCTTTTTTTAACAGTAATCCTCATTCGGCTGCGATGATTGAACCTGCAGTCGTGGCGTTCAAAGGGTTTGCTATTAGCTTAATGTGTGGGTTTTCTTTTGTGTCTGCACTAGTTGCAATACGCCAGGGCGGTAGAGAAGTTGATACAGGCTTGGCGCTGGTGTTTGGGTTTATTAATGTGGTGGGCTGCGTATTAACCTATTGGGTACTCAGCCGTAGCGCTAAGCAATCGGCTTTATTAGATGCCGAAGCGAAACAGTGGTTGATGGACTGTGTAATTAGTGCGGCGGTGATGATTGGTTTTGTTATTGCTGTCATGCTCAACAAATTTGGCTTTGCTGATTGGGCGGTATATGCCGACCCTGTGATGGTGGTTGTTGCTTCGATGTATTTTATTTGGGTGCCATTGAAAATGACCTCTAAGGCTTTAAAGCAATTAAACCAAATTCACTGTGTTGAAGTGAGCTACTAAGTTAAGCTAGATATCACTATTGGCGGCCGCCAATAGTGATATCTGCAAGCTTAGCCTGCGTAGCAGCTATCCCAGTCGCCGTAGTTGGCATCGCCCGCTAAAATCTGTAATTCAGTGTCACCCAGTACACTTACAATCGCTTCTTTAGCGGTTTCAATCACGCTTTCAAGTTCTGCTTGCTCAGTAAAAAAGTTAATTGCAACGTGGTATTGCTCATTAAAATAGGCAATGAATAAATCCCAACCTTGCTGCTGTTGAGTGTTCACTAAGGCAGCATCAACCTCATCAAATTTTTCAATATCAGCAACAAAGCGGATCTCGGCACAGGTTTGTGCGAACGGACCTATCGCCATCTTTTTCAAGTGGCGAGCTTTGTGATGACTTTTTACTTCAGGTTTTGCCAATTCTGGCACGGTGATAAGGGTCATAATGATACCTAATAATATGTATTAAAGAGTGGCGAAGCGACAATAATTAACAGGCCGTTACGCTTGCCCGCGAGCTTAGTCTAGCTTGAGATTTGGCGCAAGTGAAAGCTGACGCTAGCCCTCGGCGTATCAGTGCTATTGGCTATCTGTATAGTAATGCTTACAGGCATCTAACTTGGATTGCTCATACTTTGGCTGGGATGAGTTAGTATAAGGGGGTACTAGCAAATTTGTTGTCAGTTTGAGCCGCTGAAGCTAGTCAAGATGACCTCAGCCCTACATGGATGAAGGCAACGAAATTACTTCCCTTCTTTGTCATTTATCAGTGCTAGATTGTCGCGCTCCATTTCATAATTTTTTTTGAGCTAAACATCACGTTCTCGCGTGACTCCAACCTAAGGCCTAGGGCCTTAGGTTTTTTTTTGCCAAATGATTAACCATTTTCATTATCAAATTGTTTGATCAACACCGAGGTATCACTGCGAGAATAGCCACGTTGCTGCAGCTTGGCGTACTCGGCATCCACTTGCTTGGCCAACGGCAGCTCAACCTTCAATTTTTCGGCCTCTTTAAAACAAATCGCTAAATCTTTGCGCATCCAATCGATGGCAAAGCCAAAATCGAATTGATTATCAGCCATACTGCTTGCGCGGTTCGCTAACTGCCAGCTACCCGCTGCGCCGTGCTGCAAAACATCTATAACGGTATTAATGTCTAGTTTGGCGGCTTTGGCTAACTGCAAACCTTCGGATAAACCTTGTAAAATCCCGGTAATACATAGTTGATTGACCATCTTGCAGGTTTGGCCATAACCGGCTGAGCCAACCAGGTTTATTGCCTTGGCGTAGCTGTTAAGCACCGGCTCCACTTGGTGTAAGGTCGTTTGCTCACCGCCAACCATAATGGTTAAACAAGCGTTGATCGCGCCCGCTTCTCCACCTGAAACCGGCGCATCTAAAAAGTGTAATTGTAATGCTTTAGCGGCGCTGTCTAGCTCGCGAGCCAGTTCAGCAGAGGCGGTAGTGTGGTCTACCAATAGGGTGCCGGGTTTAGCCGCCGACATAATGCCATTCACTCCAAGGTAGATTTGTTTCACGTCTTGATCGTTACCTACACAGGTAAGAACAACATCAGCCATCGCTGCCGCCTCAGCAGGGGTGTTAGCTTGAACGCCGCTGTATTTATCTAACCATGCTTTCGCAGTGGCGTCGGTGCGGTTGTATACCACCACCTTATAACCCTGAGTACTTAAATGACCCGCCATAGGAAACCCCATGGTACCTAGGCCAATAAATGCGATCGTTTGAGGGGCTGTGCTCATGCTGTTGTTCCTTTAGCTTATTGTTTATAGCAATTCCATGAATAATCTAAGCATTATTACAGATTAAAACGGATGCAAACAGGGTGATACATTTTGTCAATAGAGTAAGAAGCGACGGTAACTTATGGCGAAATTTCGCCATTTTCCTCGCTGATAGATGAACCTCATTACTCATTGAATGGGGTGACAGGCTACGTTGCGCTAACCATTGGCTAATGATAGTTGCATTGAATATCCTAATTTTCAATGGATTATCAATATTGAACCACAATGTTCACGGTTCGACGCCGCTGCGGCTATGACGACGTGTTGTTTGAGCTAATTAGTGGTGGTGTAACAAGTAAATAGTCAGAACATCAATCTTTTTAGCGGAGTACTGCGTATCTATATTCAACTACAGCAACCTATGGGCGGCGCTGAAAGGGATAATCGTTAACTTATGAACATATTTGTACTCGACTTAGATATTGAACGTTGCGCTCAATACCATTGCGATCAGCACGTAGTAAAAATGATACTCGAAAGCGTGCAGATGCTATGTACAGCATTAAATAAAAAAGGCTTTACTACGCCCTACAAGTCAACACACCTTAACCACCCCTGTGTGTTGTGGGTAGAGCAGTCATACGAGAATTTTATTTGGCTTAAACAGCTGACGCTAGCCCTTAATCGTGAGTATCGTTACCGCTATAACAAAACCGTTGATCACAAATCGATGGCGGTTTTGGCCCAGATTGACGATTTACGATTTATGAATCACGGTTTAACCGAGTTTGCTCAAGCCATGCCTAATGAATACAAAATTACCGGGGATGCGATTAGTGCTTATCGGCAATTTTATCGAGCAGAAAAAATGGGCTTTGCTAAGTGGAGTAAAAGGCCCATGCCGGCTTGGCTATAGACCTTGGTTTATGGGTATTTAACTCAGCGGATAGTGGCACTTACGCTTCGTCAAATACATAGTTCAGGTAGTGTTTGTTAAAGCGGCTACCCCATAACAGTGGTAAGCATGCTAAACTCAAGGTCTTTAACGGTGACCAGCATTTTGCTGGTCACCGTTTGTCATTTTATAGCTGTTTGGAATACCTAATGTCAGATAAGTTCTTTTTTAAAGGTCGCCAAGATGCGCGCGAGAATCATATTCAGTATGGTTATGAAACCAAGGCGCGCTTAAAAACCGGCAGTAAGAAGTCTCCTCTGTCATTAGTGGTAACGAGTGAGGCCCGTAAGCAAGAGGTAGACGCTATGGTAGCCGAAGCGCAGTTATATGCTGAAGTCATGGTTGATAGCAGTGAAGATGCGGTTGAATCGATCACTGAGCTTACAGTGCTGCTTGATAAGAGACAGCCGATTAAACTCGATAAGGTGCCTGCACGTAATGAGCCTTGTCATTGCGGTAGTACTAAAAAGTATAAGAAGTGTTGCGGGTAAAACGCGTTTTTATTTCTTGTAGAGGCCAATTATGAATTTAGATAAATCGACAAAACGTATCGCAAAAAGAGTTAAAAAAGGATTTCAGGGCTACCCGCTCATTTCACTTAGCTATTTTGGCGAAGCAACAACTAGGGCCAGTGAAGTTGTGATGGGCTTTGTTTCAGAAGAAGGTGTTGCCGCTCAAGAGCAAAAGTTTGCCAGTAAGGGCGATGCCAGAAACGACGAGGCTATTCAAACGGCATTACTAAAAGTTATTGAGCGCGCTGAGGCTAAAACCGTGATAGAAATTGCCGGTGTAAGCCTTATCAAATAAGCGTCATCAACCGAAGGTCGTCATCGAGGCTAAAGTCCTGGCATTGGTATTTGGTCTCTTTAGCTATTTTCTGCTCACTTACGCCTGCTAAACTTGATACGCAGACCTTATTCATCGCTGTCATTGCTGATGCCATTGGGTGTACAGCCTTGAGGCTTCAGCCATCTCTTGTACATTCGCTCAATGGAACAGAACCCTTGTTTTGTATAATGTGAGCCTCTGAAATGTGCGCTAGACGCGTTCCTAAGTAAATGAAATTCATGATATATTTATGTCTAACTTTTATCATTTTAACCTGTTGTGATGAACAGTGTTAGCTTGATAATTCACTCAGTGTTAAGCATGAGGATTACTCCTTGTCGAAGCATATTGTGTGGCTTGATTATATTTGCCCTAGGAGTAACAGCGATTGGAAGAATTACATGACGATTATTTAGTTTATGTAGATGAACATGAGATTGAGTGTTTTTCGAAGATTAAGCGCTTAATTTGGTTAATGTTTAAAACAACGTTTATTGTCGTTCTATTTTATCGGCTATCTAATCACAAGGTAAAGTTAGTCAAATACAGTGCCATCCCGATATATAAAATTATACGTATCTTATCTGGCGTGCAAATCCCTAGAGCGGCAAAAATAGGTAAAGGATTATTTTTACCTCATTTCGGCACCATTGTGCTAAATAGAAAAGCTGTCTACGGGGAATATTTGACCATTTTTCATGGTGTCACAGTTGGAGCAAAAGGCGGTGCCAGCCAAGATATCAAAAGCCCAACAATCGGTAATCATGTGCGCTTGTCTGCGGGGGCAATTTTGTTGGGGAATATAACGATTGGTGACAACGTAACAGTAGGAGCTGGTGCCGTTGTGGTTAAAAACGTACCAGCAGACAGTGTAGTAGTGGGCAACCCTGCCAGAATAATTAACGAAAACATCTGTTAGTTAACCGCATTGTTATCTTTGTTAATGTTTTTGCTGTCACCGAGTTTTGGCTAACAACATGTGAGTGTTGGCAGCAGCAATACAGGCCGAGGTAATTACTCAGGTGGCTTTGCTGGCTGCATCTCGCGATAAAGTGTGGTGAAGCCATTTTTGAGGCCTATATTAGTGTTATTAAGCCTTAATGCACTGTGCATTCTGGTTTGTAAGTACATCAAAAAATTTAACTTCGTATGATAGAAAAGTGGAATAAACCCTATACTTTAAGTGGGAATGTAAGTCATGCCAGCAGTGGCTGGTTATAAGCTATAGGCTGCATCAATAATGTAAGGGGAATATGGGCATCGACAAATTACAGTTAATCAATACAAGAACCCATTGCATGGACCTATCCAGCGATCAAAGTATTGTCCACTCCTTAGACTTGAGTGGCACGATTATAGATGTTAGCCCTGGTTGGTTAAAAGCAACAGGCTATGAGAGAGCAGAAGTAATAGGAAAACACTTTGTCGAGTTTCTTGATATGGAATCTTTGATCAAAGTACAAAAGAATTTTCCGTGTCTTAAAGATTACGGTTTTGTTGATAATGTACAGTTACATATCGTGCGCAAAGATCATGTGGTTATTTCAGTAAAACTAACAGGGACGTCTAAGTACAATGCTAAAGGAATATTTGAAAGGACATTTTGTGAAATGAAATGCGAAAGCTAAGCAGCACAATTACAGTGTTTAGCTTTAATCATTGCATTGGTAAATCCGCGAGAACAGTGTACCTACAACTTAGGCTATTGCGACTAATGAGTTCAAGCTACAAATTGTATATTTAGCTCGTAATAAACAATCGTGAACTTAACTCATTTGGTGCTGTATGCAGCAAGCTGTTTAGTGATCGAGCTGACTATCTATTCGTGAGCTTGCTGATATTGAGTTCCCCATGCACATAACAAATCTAAGGCTGGGTTTAATTGCTCTGCCAATTCAGTCGGGGTGTATTCTACGCGTGGCGGCACCTCAGCAAATACTTCTCGTTTAATCAGCTTATCTTTTTCTAAGTCGCGCAGTTGCTGAGTTAAGGTTTTTTGAGTGATTTTGGGGATCATTCGCTTTAGTTCACCGAAGCGTAGAGTCTTCCCGCGAAGTTGATACAAGATAATAACCTTCCATTTTCCACCAATCACCTCAATGGCAGTCGATACGGGGCAGTCGTGTTGCTGCGCTGTTTCAGAAAGTTCTGATTTTTTTTCTAGGCTCGAAGCCACTGAATTCAACATTAGGCACCTCTAGGAAACTAAATATCTAATATGTGCGTACTTGTAGTTCGCAGCAAGCGTTCTTATAGTTACCTAAAGATACTATGTTTCGTTTGGATACAGAAGTTGTATTTTTTGACCAGATGAGAGTTTGTTTCACAACAACAAGGAAAAGCTTCATGCACGAAACCTATCAAGCTAATCAAACCATCGAGTTAATTAGTTTTAAGCTGTGCCCATTTGTGCAGCGCTCGGTAATCACCTTGCTGCACAAAGGCATTGATTTTGATATCCAATATATTGATCTAGCCAACAAGCCCGATTGGTTTTTAGCCTTGTCGCCCTTGGGAAAAGTACCAGTATTAAAATATGGTGAAGAAGTATTATTTGAATCAGCAGTAATTAACGAGTTTCTAGATGAAATAACCAGCGGCTCGTTAATGCCTAGCGACCCCCTACAAAAAGCCAAAGACAGAGCATGGATCGAATACTCCAGCCAAGTACTGATGGCGCAATACCAAGTGAGCTTAGCTAAAACACCAGCCGATTTTGATACCCGCTTACTCGGGTTAAATGACAAACTAAGCCGTTTAGAATCGCTTACCAGTGAACACGCTTACTTTAACGGAGCTAATTTAGCTTTAGTCGATACCGCTTTAGCGCCCTTGTTTACTCGATTTGCCGCGATTAAGCAGCTATTTGCTAAGGATTTGTTAGCTGACTTTCCTCGCTTAAAGGCCTTGGGTGAGCGCTTGCTCGCATTGCCTGCGGTGCAAAAATCAGTAGTAGAAGACTTTAACCAACTGTATGCCGAATACTTGCGCAAGGGTGAAAGTGTATTAGTCAACGCCTAAACCAAGCAGCAGAATCACACCTAATTAACGATTCAAAGGATCAACTATGTCACTAGAACACTTATTTTCACCGACAAACTTGGCAGAAATAGCACTAAAGCATCGCGTGGTAATGGCTCCGCTAACACGATCTCGCTCTGCTCAACCGGGTGATGTACCGCAGCAGTTAAACGTGGATTATTACAGCCAGCGAGCCAGTGCGGGCCTAATTATCACCGAAGCCACTCAAGTTTCTCCGCAAGGTAAAGGTTACGCTTTTACCCCAGGGATCCACAGCGAGAAACAAATCGCGGGTTGGAAAACTATCACCGATGCAGTGCACGCTAAAGGCGCTAAAATTGTCTTACAGCTTTGGCATGTTGGTCGTATCTCTCACTCCAGCCTTCAGTTAGATGGTGAGCTGCCAGTGGCTCCGTCTGCGATCGCGCCTGAGGGCCAAGCTTTTACCGAACAAGGTTTTGTTGACTTTGAAACCCCTCGCGCCTTAGCAACGAGTGAAATGCCATCTATTGTTGAGCAGTTTACTCAAGCGGCTATCAATGCCAAACAAGCCGGTTTTGATGGTGTAGAAGTGCATGCGGCAAATGGTTATTTACTTGATCAGTTCTTAAAAGAGGGAAGTAATCAACGCACCGATAGTTACGGTGGCAGTATTGAAAACCGAGCTCGCCTAACCCTTGAAGTCACCCAAGCAGTAGCCGAAGTATGGGGCAGTGGTCGAGTCGGTGTGCGAATTTCACCTACCGGCACCTTCAACTCGATGTCTGAGAGTGAGCCACAAGCCTTGTTCAATTACTTAACCGAACAGTTAAGCGCTATGAACGTATCTTATCTACATGTGGTTGAAAACTTTGGTGGTGCGAGTAGCGAAGGTTTTAGCTTTGCGCAGCTGCGCAGCCGTTTTGCCGGCGCCTACATGGCCAATGGCGGCTATACGGCCGACAGTGCAGAACAAGCTATTTCAGAGGGTAAGGCCGATGTCGTGTCTTTTGGGGCTCCATTTATCGCTAACCCAGATTTACCCGAGCGGTTTAAGCAGGGCGCTACGCTTAATGAACTCGACCAAAACACCTTATACGGTGGCGGTGCCGAAGGGTATACCGATTACCCGAGCTTAGCCGCTGCCACGTCTTAGTACTTTTCATTTTTTGCGAAAAAGCATGAGCAATAAATGTTTCTGACAGTCCACATTCCCTGTGGTGTTTGGCCTCGCATGCGAGGCCTTTTTTTAGTGTATTGACGAGTAAGCTTGTTTAAACCCGGTGAGAATAACCGGAAAAGCGGTTTGCTGTTGGTTGCTTTTAAGCAAGTAGGCCACAGACATTACTTTACCATTTTGCAAGTCATTGATGAGTTGCTGGTCAGCAATAACGTTTACTTCACATAACTTTTTATCACAGTTAGTAATAGGTAAATGTAAGGGCTTTTGCTCATCAAATTTTAAGCCAATACCTTTAGTTGGATCGGCTTGAGCACTGATCCGTATTTTTAAAACGGCTTGTTCTTGGTAATTGAAGTAACTCACGCCAGCAATCACGTTGGCTGAATTATCTTGTTTCTTCATTATCATTTGGGTGATAACGCAAGGCTTACCAGCAGGACATTTTACCGTCCAGGCTTCAAAGTCTTTAGCAAATGCTGAGTATGAAAGGAAAAAGGTGAGTAGGGCTAAGGTTATTTTTTTCATGTGGTTATCCGTAACAACAAAAAAGGGAGCGAAAGGCTCCCTTTTCTTTAAGGCCGAGAGTTTACGCTGCGATTAGCGTCTCAGGCATTGTGTTTGAGCGCTTGCGCGAACCTAACAATAACACTATTGCCAATAAAGCCAATAGCCAAGTGCTTGGCTCTGGAACTGATGATCCTGGTCCAGGCACAAATTCAACAATAGGTAATTGACGCATAGATACTGCACCCGTATCGGTAAAGGTTAAGCCTGTAACAAACGCTAAGGTATTGGTTGGGTCAACTTCGTTAGCGATATCAATGCCAGTAACACGGAAGCGGTCAACACCACCTAGGCCAAAATCATATGCGTCGCCAGCGGCTACGTTAGCGACTTGGTCCCAATCTAGGCCATTCCATAACCAAATGTAGAACATGTCATCATCAAAACCAGCAGGTAATACTACTGTTTGAATGTTTGGACCTTGGTCAACAATGTAGTCGTAACCTACGGCTACGTCTGGGTCAATAAACACCAATTCGTCAGCTTGTACATTAAAATCAAACTCCCAACCACCATCTACTACTACTGGCATAATTGGGTTCTCAGGTGTTGCACCGGGTAAGGCGCCTTCACGGATAGCAAAACGCCATACGCCATCTTCACCAGTATTTGAGCTAGATACTAGGTCTAGAATATCTTCACTAAAAGAGCCAGGCAGTGCAAAGAAGTTCTGGCCATCACCTGCATCATAACCCGCTTGAGCAGGCGTTCCGCCTAAGCCATTTTCGCCGCCTGATGCACTTCCGGTGGTCCACTGTAGTTGGTCGTAACGAAACTCAACATCGAAGTTACCCGCGCCAGTATCTGAGCGGTTAATCAACACTGCTTGGAAGGTATTGGTTTTGTCAGCAGAGTTACTGAAATAACCAACGCTGTCCCAAGTTACTGCCACTACGCCATCTGCGGGGCTACCCACATATACTTCACCGCAGCCATCACAGCGGGTATCAACATCGGCCCAAAAAGGCGCAATCATTGGCTGTTGAGCAATAGGAAATGGCTGTGGTGTAAAACCACCGAGACCACTTTCAAAGGTGATGTTACCGTTATTGTTGATGAAAAAATTATTATAAGTATTACCAAAATAATTAATTTCAAACGGTAAATCTAGGCTGTTAGTAGAACCGTCGTCATTGGGTTGCATGGCAAGTTCGCCGTAGCCAGCGTCTCCGCCGAAGCCATTTAGCAACGTCGCATTAGCCGCGAAAGAGCCCATTAATAGGCTGGCAGCGGTGATGACCGCCAAAGAAGTCTTTTGCACAAGTATATTCCTTCAAATGTGTTACAAAATGTTTAGTTAAGCGTTTGTTTTATAGTTCTTTTTCGCGTTTATATAAGCATAAAGCGTGCCTTTCTAATAAAGTGTTGTTTTTCAATGGTTTAGGTTTTTATGGGTGAGGTGCAATCAAAAAACTGTAAAATTTATCGACACAACTAACTATAAATAAAACATTCATTTGTAGTGCTGGTTTTTTAGCCAGCAGACGCGTAAGTTGCTTGTTGGCTAAATAGTTGATAAATTCGCCAACCATTTTTGTTTCAGCCTTGGTATTTATGCGTTTACTTAACTCAACCGTTCACCCTGATTTAGGCCTAGTCAAAGGCAAAGGCTTAGAGCGGATTGCTGCTCGAGCCATTGTGTTGCGCGGAGAAGAGATATTGTTGATGTATACCGAGCGTTATCATGATTACACCTTACCCGGCGGTGGGGTTGACCAAGGTGAAGACTTAATCACAGGTTTAAAGCGGGAGCTAAGCGAAGAAACCGGTGCCTTAAATATTCGCAATATTGAGGCATTTGGCCGCTACGAAGAATACCGCCCTTGGCATAAAGACAATGCCGACTATTTACATATGATGTCGTATTGCTACCTATGCAATATAGACCATCAGCTGGGTAACAATGCCTTAGAAGAACATGAGATTAACAATGGTATGAAGCCTGTTTGGCTAAATATCCATGCAGCTATTCAGCACAATCTAGACACCATGGCAAATAACCCTAAGGCGGGCATGTCTGTGGAGCGAGAAACCTTTTTATTACAACGGGTGGTCGCAGAATGTTTAAGCGGTGAGCCTGAGGTGTATCAGGCATCTATAGGTGTTATGTTAAGCGCTTAACTTCAATATAGCGTCAGTTGTTAGGCTTGGCTTTTGCTAATCAACTAACATTTGCGGCAGTGTACCGCTACTGTTAGTTGATTAAGTGTAACTGAATAGCTTGCTCTAATTGCTGCTCTACGCAATTGGCTTCTTTACCACTGCGGTCTATCACTAAAAAATCACTGCTGCTCTCAAGACTTATTAAGGGGTGATGCCACACCCCGCTATGGTAATTAACGCCTTGATGTCCTTGCGCCAAAAATGCCCGAATATTTTGCTGTTGCAGCTGACCTGCCTCAGCCACTACCACAACGTAAGGCCGAGCGGACAAGGGCATAAATAGTTGGCTGCCATAGGGGTGATGTTCCATCATCTCTATGGTTAAAGGTAAACTGAACGCTTGGCCCCTAAAGATGGAGGCAATCATTTTGCTTTGGCTACCGCTGCACTGCAAATCGGCTAAGTCATGATAGCGCTCTGTGCTGCCTCCATTTATAGTGAAATGCTTAGCGCCTTCGGTTTGGACTACGTCGCCAAATGCGCTAAAGGCGCTTTGGCTAAGAGGCTCAATATTTAGCTTAATTATGTCCATGTGTTGGCTACGCTTTTCCCCAGAGTCTGACGCGGCTAATACCGCCATCGGGGAATATATTAACCCGAATATGGGTAATGCTGCCCAGATCATTGACCAGCTTAAAGTAATGGTCGTGATCAGCGCTTAAGGCTTGTGGCGTTAATAGCTCTTGCCAAAACATGCTTTGGCTAATCAAACTTAAATCATTTGGGTCGCTAATATTGGCAGCTTGAATAGACACCTTATCAGGGAAATTACCTTTAAAGTGGGTCGTGGCAATCTCTATTTCTTCTACGCTGCCAGCTTGCCCCAAGGCGATAATACACCAATCGTTGCCGGGTTCACGGCGGCGGCGGGTTTCCCAGCCATCCCCCATATTTACCCCTTTACCTGGTGCTAATAAGTTGCTTGGGGTGCCGTAGTGAGCATCATTAAAACCGACTACGCGACCGCCGTTAACTAAGGCCACTAAGTCGATTTTTTCGCCTTTGTTAAGGTCTGCCTTTGGTAAGCCAAATACCCTTAATCTGGCAATGCCACCATCGGGGAAAATGTTCACCCTGATATGGGTAATGGTTTGATCGGTAGTGACTTCAAAAAACTGGCTGCTGTCTCCGGCCAAAGCGCTAGCGGGTAACAAAGCTTGCCATTGGGTGTTGGCATCGGGTAACGACTGTTCACTGTTACACACCTCTAAACTGACCGCCGGTGCAAAGTTACCGGTAAAAAAGCTAGTGTCTATTTGAATCCCTTTCACGGAGCCCTTAACACCAAGTTTTACGATGCTCCAATCGTGGTCCGCATCTCTGCGACGACGGCTTTCCCATCCGTCCATCCACTTACCGTTATCGTCATACTTATCAGGGTAAAACTCAGCGGGTAAATGATTAAGCATGCGATCGGCAGACGCAAAGAAATCATCGCTAACGGCGACTACTTTGCTGCCTAAACGGTGATCGGCTAGGTTGATAAATTGCTGAGTGAATGCCGGAGCATTGGGGCTAGCTTGGGCAATAATTACTTGGCTCATAGTTATCCTTACTGGTTCAAGTCTGTTTATGTTTAGTGCCCAAATGCGCCGATTATTGAGGCGTTTGATTGCCTCTTTGATTTGCTGAGTCAATCGTTTCATTCTGGCATGTAACTTGTCTATCCAAAGCGCCGCTTTAGTTAGACGGGTATTTATTTAATGTGATTCTAATTCGTCTAAGTGTTGGTAAGTTTCGCTTACCTGATTGCTATGGGTTTGTGCTGTGTGGGCCAAATAATCATAGACCTTGTTACTTAAATGAGCGAGTAAGCTCATTGGCGCGGCGTAGCTGTCTAAGGCTAAATGGTTGCTCATTGGGCATACCAATAATTGGCTCACTTGCGACGCATAACATTGGCCGCTTTGGTCGGTAATCAATAAACAATTAAAGCCTTGTAGTTGCTCGATTAAGGCGGCAAATATTTTTGGGCGACGGCGGATCCCAATCACAATCACTAAGTCTTCGGCGCTCAGCTGTAGCAGTTCTTCGCCAATGCTTTGCCCCGGCACTGGTAACAGGTTTACTTGAGAGCGGCACTGCATTAGTTGTTGGCGAAAATGCATGGCCAGCGGGTAGCTATTGCGATAACCAATAATGGTAATGCGTTTAGCCTCGCTAATTTGTTGTACTAAAGCCGCGCAATCTAATTGTTCCAGTTGCTTAAATACTTGCGCAATAGCTGCTATGTCGCCTTGCTGGCTTGAGTCACTGGGTTCACTGGTCAGCAAAGGCTGACCCCACTCTCGTTCTTGGCGTAATTCGTCACACACTTGCTGGTGGTCTTGGTAACCTAACTGGCGAAAGAAACGACTCACGCTGGCTTTAGATACTTGGCACGCACCGGCAATTTCAGAGGTAGACTGTATCAGTACTTTATCGGGGTGATGCTGCAGGTAGTCGGCCACTAAGCGCGCTTTGGTAGAAAGTTGCGGATAGTTTTCAACAATACGCTGATTAAACGCACACACCAATTTACTCATAACTCTGTTGATCCTTTGCTTAGTCGTTATCTATCTCTGGTGACGCTTACAATACCGCCGATATAAAGCTTTGCAGTTCAGCGGTTTGTGGCTGGGCAAATACTTGTTTGCTATCGCCCGTTTCCCACACCTTTCCTTGGTGCATAAATACTACTCTGTCACCTACGTCTCGTGCAAAGTTCATTTCGTGGGTGACCAAAATTAGCGTCATACCTTCTGCGGCAAGTTGCTCTAACACCTTTAACACTTCGCCCACTAACTCGGGGTCAAGTGCTGAGGTAATCTCATCACATAACAACACCTTTGGCGACATAGCCAACGAGCGGGCGATGGCAACACGCTGTTGTTGGCCGCCCGACATGCTGGTGGGGTATTGGTCAAATTTGTCGGCTAAGCCTACTTTTTCTAATACCGCTTCAGCTAAGGCTCGGCATTCTTCGGCTGTTTTCTTAAGCACCAATTTAGGGGCCAGCATAATGTTTTCACCGGCGGTCATATGGGGAAAGAGATTGAAGTTTTGAAACACCATTCCCACACTGCGACTCAGTTGGCGCAGTTGTTTTTCGTCTTCACTTACTGCCTGCTTATCTACAATGATAGCGCCACCTTGAAACGGCTCTAGCCCGTTTATGCAGCGTAACAAGGTGCTTTTACCCGAGCCGCTTCGACCAATAATAGAGATCACTTCTCCGGCGTTTACTTTAAGGTCAACCCCTTTTAACACATGGTGTTGGCCATAATACTTATGAATTTTTTCAATACTAACCAGCGACATTGAGTTTTTTCTCCAGATACTTGCTGTACAGCGATAGCGGGAAACACAGTAAGAAATAAAGCCCAGCGACTAAGGCAAATACTTTAAATGGTTGAAAAGTTGCGTTATTCAGCATGGTGCCTGCTTTGGTGAGCTCAATAAACCCAATAATCGAGGTGAGGGCAGTGCCCTTAACCACTTGCACCGAAAAGCCAACGGTCGGGGCAATGGCTACTTTTAACGCTTGCGGCAAAATGATGTAACGCATAGTTTGAACAAAGCTTAAACCAACGGTTCTGGCAGCTTCCCATTGCCCTTTAGGTAAAGATTCAATACAACCACGCCAAATTTCACATAAAAAGGCGCTGGTGAAGAGGGTTAAGCCTATAATTGCCGCCGTCCAAGCACTGACATCTATGCCCAATAACGACAAGCCAAAGAAGGTTAAGAACAGCTGCATTAACAAGGGGGTGCCTTGAAACAACTCAACGTAGCCTTTCACCAATACGCCTAGCAGTGGATTGCGATTTAAGCGCATAAAGGTTAACAGCAAGGCCACTAAACCACCGCTGGCAAAAGCGATAAGTGATAACAGTATTGTCCAGCGCGCGGCCAGCAGTAAGTTGCGCAGTATGTCCCAATCGGTAAATTGCATCATAATTGGGGCTCCTATAAGCTCGGGTTTCTAAACATGCGGCGTGCACCTAACTCAAAAAGTTGGCGCATGGCCACCGCCAGTAGCAAATAAATGAGGGTGACGACTAAATAAGACTCAAAGCTTAAAAAGTTACGCGACTGAATAAAGTTGGCGGAAAAGGTCAGCTCTTCTACCGATATTTGCGACACCACTGCCGAGCCCAACATCACAATGATGCATTGGCTAACAAGGGCTGGGTAAATGCGCTGAAAGGCAGTAGGTAACACAACTCGACTAAATATTTGCCAATAACTCAGGCCCAAGGTTCGCCCTGCTTCCCATTGGCCTTTAGGCGTGGCCTCAATGCCTGCGCGGATAATTTCGGTGAGATAAGCACCTAAGTTAATCACCATGGCCAAGCAACCTGCCTGCCATGCACTAAGCTTCATCCCAAGCGCCGGTAAGCCAAAAAATATAAAAAACAATTGCACAATAAATGGGGTGTTTCTAATTAACTCTACATAGCTACTAATGAGCCAGCGCAACCAGCGTTTTTGGCTTATTCGACCGGCAGCGCCTGCAGTACCTAGCAGTATTCCACCAAAGGTAGAATATAAGGTTAATTCAGCAGTCGTTAGCAAACCTTTACCTAACTCTGGTAGGTAAGGTAGCAAGCCTGAAAAATCCAGTTGATAACTCATTAGTGTCTCCAAGTTATACCAATTCTATTTATCGTGGTCGTTGATTAGTGGAATGGATTACAGGCCTGCTGGTAGTGAGGTTTTAAACCAAGCCAGTGAAAGCTTTTCTAAGTCGCCATCGCTTTTTGCTTTAGCAATTAGGTCATTCACTTTAGCCACCAAAGCCTCTTCACCTTTTAATACACCGACATAACACGGTGAATTTTTCAGCATAAACTTAGCGGCAGGTTTACGGGTAGGCACGCGTTTAGCGATTTCGGTTGCGACTAAGTTGCCGGTGGCAATGAGCTCAACTTGACCCGACAAATAAGCCGATAGGGTGGTGTTGTTATCTTCAAAACGCTTAATAGTGGTAGATTCATCAACCAATTTGCTCAGTTCGATATCTTCTACGGCCCCACGGGTTACCCCAATGGTTTTACCGGCTAGCTCAGCTGCGCTGGCCACTTTAATTTCTTCTGCGCCAAATACCCCAAGAAAGAACGGTGCGTAAGCATCACTAAAGTCGATAGCTTTTTCACGTTCAGCATTTTTACCCAAGCTAGAAATGACCAAATCAACCTTACGGGTTTGCAGGTAAGGGATGCGGTTGGCACTGGTTACTGGCACTAATTCAAGCTTTACACCTAGCTCTTTAGCAAGGTAGCTGGCCATATCTATGTCGTAGCCTTGTGGTTGCAAGTCACTACCTACCGACCCAAAAGGTGGGAAATCTTGTGGTACAGCAACCTTCAGTACGCCGCGCTCCATCACCGTTGCTAATTGGTCGGCTTGGGCAATGGTGCTGGCAAACATACTCAGTACTAATACGGTACTGGCGATGAGTGATTTTAGTTTAAACATAATGCTTCCTTAGCGATTGTTGTTGAAACGAATGAAACGATTGAATCTATAGGTTCTCATTTGCAACAATTGAGCCCACAAGGAGTTAGCATGAGCACTTTATTTATTTTATTTAAATAACAGTGGTTTATAGAGCTATCTAGGTGCTTGGTTGGGGGGAGCCAGCGCTCAAGGGTGTTGAAACACCCCTTTTTTGGTGCGAAATCCACCAACTATTGCTGTTGATTGGTGCACAAAATACCTCTAAAGAGGTGTTTTTGGCGGTATTTAGGTGAAGATCTTGAGGTAAAGTAAAGGAAGAGTGTGATTTGATTTAAGTTAGGTTGATCTAGCCTCCTTAGCATTACGTAGTCATATTAAGCAAAAATAACCAAGTGTTTTAGACGCCATTTTGTGGGAATAAATAAGGCTACAGGCTCAACGCCCAACTAAATTACGTCTTGCTCATGGCTAAGTGGATATTTCTATACACCAGTAGTGCAACATTCATTGAGTCATTTTTTGTTTAAATGTTTAAGCAACCTTATAGTGTCTTAAATATCCCAAGCAAATTCATCACAGCCTAAACGTGGAGAAAGGATGATGTGTAGATTTACAGCTCGGCTATCCCTTATCGGTTTGCCTATTTTACTCAGCCAGATAGTGGCTTGTGCGCCCACTAGTCAAACGGTGTATTTAACCCCCGAAGTTAAAGGTACCGTTGTGCTGTTTACCCCCGGCGAGCAACCCGCGTTTAGCCCCCTAGATAAGGTCACTATTTACCATTCTTCGGCGCCGGTAAATTCGGTACTGTCAAACGAGCAAGGTAGCTATCAGCTTGCCGCTACCAGTAAAGTACAAACAAGCTTTATGAAAGGAGGCCACTCTTTTAATTACTACCCTGTGGTGATCAATAAAGGAGAGTTGAGTTACTCGGCACTGATCAAGGCCTCGACGAAGATGTTTGATCTAGAAAGTGTTCGCTTACATTCTGTTATCGTTAAAGATGAGTTAGAAGGCAAACCGCTGTTGGCGGAGTCAGGCCCCAATGCCCTCAAATATTGTAACTTGGACCACGCTAAACAACTGCGCCGAGAAGTCGCGGTTAATCAGCTGTTAAAGCAATCTTACTCACAAGCCAACCAGTTAGACTCATCTGTGAGTGACTACATTCAAGACCAGCAGCAACAAGGCTTGATGTGGGTTGAAAAGCTAAGACGTTCTTGCAATTGGGAGGACGAATCTGGATACCCACGGTACCGCGATATGAAAGATGCTAGAGACTATTTCGCTGAATCTGAAGCGATACTGATGAGCGAAGCCTAAGCCAAATTATTCGCTGTGACTTTCCTAAACGCTGCTGAGTTATCTCAGCGGCGTTTTTTTATAAAGCACAAATCTCAATAGAGTTATGAGCCTCAACGCTAATGCCCAAGCGGCATTTAGTCAGTTCCCTCCTTGCTCCCTGTTACGGTTAGAACATATCTTTAAGCGTCATATTGCTAATTTTTACTTCTCTTAATAAAATTAATTTTGGTTTTATATTGTTGTTTTTTAACGATTAATCTCACCGTGATGAAAATGTGATAACTCTGTGAATTGGCTGAGACATCTACTGCTTATGCTTGTTGTGACTGTTTAATAAGGACCGCAAAAGGAGCGAACCATGGATCTCAAGTCATCTTTGTTGGCAATGCCGTTGATTGCCGTAAGTACCTTAAGCCAAGCTGCAATGGTAGACGTTAAAATCACTAACCTAACCCAAGGCATTTATTACACCCCGTTATTAGTTACCGCGCATACTGCCGACAACCATCTATTTGAAGTCGGCCAAGCATCTTCCACAGCTTTACAAGCGATGGCAGAGGGTGGTGACATCTCAGGCTTAGTGAGTATCGCCAATAGTATTTCAGCGGTGTCAGCAGAAAACCCAGCCGCCGGCTTATTAGCGCCAACCGATTACACCATGGTGACAGACATGGACACCGGCACCAATACCCACTTAAGCATCGTGGCGATGATGCTACCCACCAACGATGGTTTTGTCGGAGTAGATAGCTGGGAGATCCCTAGCGCTGCAGGGACCTATACCTTCTACATGAATGGCTATGATGCGGGTACCGAAGCCAACGACGAAATCGTTAATGGTGGCGGCGCACCGGGTGCTCCTGGTATTCCTGCTAACCCAGGTATGAATGGTGGCACTGGCGCAAGTGGAGTCACCAGCTCTTCAGCTAATACCAATATTCATATTCACCCAGGTAATGTGGGTGACCGAGATACAGCGGGTGGCATTAGTGATGTAGACAGCCGTATTCACCGTTGGTTAAACCCTGTGGCTAAAGTGGTTGTAACCGTTAAGTAATTAAGGAGGATCTATGGCTATCTTAAGATTAACCAAAAGAGCCTTGGCCGTAGCGGTATTGGCGGCAGGACTAAGTGCATGCGGCAGTGATGACGACACCATTGTTATTCAACCGGCAGATATTCTTGAATACGAAGTCACCGTATACAACGATACCTCAGCGCAACCCTTCTCACCGGTAATGGTGGGGATCCACAGTGCTACTTTAAGCTTATGGACGGTAGGTTTATCGGCGAGCGTACCTTTAGAAACTATGGCTGAAAGTGGCAACACCGCTGATTTAGCCGCCATGTTCACCGATGACCGTGTGGCGGTAACAGGGGCTGGTGTATTAATGCCGGGCAATGCCGAAACCATCATGATTAGCGCGTCAGAAAGCGTTGATATGAAGTTGTCGGTAGCCAGTATGTTGGTCAATACCAACGATGCCTTTACGGGTCTAAATGCAATGGATATTTCGGGTTTAATGGTCGGCGACAGTATGAGCTATGCTTTACCTGCGTATGATGCGGGCACCGAAGAGAATAGCGAAGCCATGGGCTCTATTCCTGGGCCTGCCGACAGTGGTGAAGGCTTTAATGCTGCACGAGACGATGTATTGAATAAAGTTTCGCGTCATCCCGGTCTAGTTACTCAAGCAGATGATTCAGAATCAGTTTTGATGGCTGAACATCGAATTGCAGGCCAAGTAGGTCGGTTAGTTATTACCCGTACCAACTAATACTGTTAGCTAAATATGCCCGTACCATGGTGCGGGCCTAGCTATTAGTGGCGGCTACTCAGCACAAGGAGCCTTTATGTCATCACGGATCTTGGTTATCGAAGACGACCACGATATTAATAATCTGATCAGCATGAACCTAAGCGATATGTTGTATCAGGTAGATAGTTGTGAAAATGGTAGCCAAGGTTTTGCCAAGGCTAGCCAAGATGATTACGACTTAATTGTGCTTGATTTAATGTTGCCTGGTATGGATGGCTTAGATATTTGTCGACAATTACGCGCTCAAAAGCTGAATACTCCGATATTAATGCTTACCGCCAGAGACTCGGAAGCCGACCGGGTGGTTGGCCTAGAAATGGGGGCCGACGATTATTTAACTAAACCTTTTAGTGTGCGCGAACTGCAAGCCAGAGTGAAAGCGATGCTGCGCCGAGTAGACATGTTGTTGCAAAGCCAGCAGCCAGCGCAACACAGTGTTATGCAGTTGCAAGATTTGAAGATTGATGTGGCTCGTCGCCAAGTATCAATTAGCGACCAAGCGGTTGAGCTTACCTCTACCGAGTTTGATTTGCTGTTTCATCTGGCTAAATCGCCGGGGCTAGTTTTTAGTCGCACCCAGTTGCTAGACCAAGTTTGGGGCTATAAACACAGTGGCTACGAACATACCGTGAACTCGCATATTAATCGCTTGCGTACTAAGTTAGAAAGCGATCCCTCTGATCCAAAGTACGTACTCACTGTGTGGGGTGTGGGGTATAAGTTTAATGATGTTTAAGTTGATTAGTTCGTTCTACAGCAAATTAATGTTGGCGGTAGTGGTGTGCTTTATTCTTGCCGGTGGGTTGTTACTGGGTTTGGCCCATCAAAGCTCTCAGCAATACCAAAATGAAATCGAACAGAAATTGCACCTGCAACTAGCCGAACACTTAGTACACGATAGCCAATTGTTTAAAGACGGTGAGTTAGACCCTAAAGGAATTAAACAAGCCTTTCACTCGATGATGATCCTTGGTCCAAGCTTTGAGTTTTATATTCTCGATACCGCCGGTAAGGTGGTCACTTATTCAGCCGATCCCAGTAAAATTAAACGTGAACAAGTCGATTTAACGCCGATACGCCAATTTATTACGGGTGATAGCGTGATGCCAATTATTGGCGATGATCCGCGTTCAAGCTCTCGCCGCAAGATTTTTTCGGTGGCAGAAATACATGAAGGGGCACAAGTTAAAGGCTATTTGTACATCATTATCGGTGGCGAGATTTACGACAGTGTGGCCGAGCTTTTACAAAGTAGCCACATAATGAAGTTAAGCCTGTTGGGTTTATTGTTTATCTTAGGGTTTAGCCTGTTAGTGGTGTTTCTCATTTTTGGTTTACTCACTAAACCGCTGCGTCGCTTAGCCAAAGATATTGATCAGTTTCAGCATGTTGGTTTAGAGAAAAGCTCTAACATTGCGGGGCACTGGCAAAATAATTCGCATGACGAAGTACAAAAGCTAGGGGCGGCGTTTAGTGATATGGCCACCACCATTAAGGGGCAATATCAAAAGGTTAAAGATACCGACCAATTACGCCGCGAGCTTATTTCTTATGTTTCTCATGATTTACGCACGCCGCTGGCATCCTTGCAGGGTTACCTTGAAACTTGGCAGCTTAAGCACCGTGATTTATCACCCGAAGAGGGCGAACAACTGATAAAAGTGGCGCTAAGCAGTGCTCGCAAAACCTCTAGCTTGGTAGAGCAATTATTTGAATTAGCCCATTTAGATAGTGACTCTGCGACCATCAATGAAGAGCCAGTAGCCATTGCCGAATTAGCGCAAGACGTGATTCAAAAACTCGCACTTGCAGCCCAGAAAAAACAGGTACTTATGCGGGTTGAGCCGCAAGACCCCTCATTATTGGCGTGTGCCGATATTCAAAAAATTGAGCGGGTATTCACTAATCTACTGGAAAACTCGATTCGCCATTGTAGTGAAGGCGATGAAATCAAGGTCGTGATTAGCCCAGTAGCGCACACTGAAAAACTGCAGATTAGCGTGAGTGATACAGGCACTGGCATTCCGGCTGATGATTTACCCTATATTTTTGATGCCCACTATCGAGCTGCTAATCGAGCTAAAGATCGCAGCTCACATGGCGGCTTAGGTTTAGCCATTGCCAAACGTATTGTGCAGTTGCACCGGTCTAGCATTAGCGTGAAATCTACCTTAGGCGAGGGCACTCGCTTTAGCTTTGATTTAGATAAGCCTATGTAGTTAATCTCAGCCTATATGGCTTGAGGCGACCAATATCCTTATGGATATTGGTCGCAGGGCTTATTGTTCAAGTAACGTTTACGCCATGTTTAACCATGATTAACTATTGCTTTACGACGCTAACCAGTAAATGGCCACTGTTATTGCTGTAAAAGCCATCTAGGTCATTAGCAAATAAACACAATTCTCCGGTGTCGCTGGCGGTATAAATCGTTTCATTGCCTATCACAAAGGCTTTGCTATCGTCTTCGTCAATATTGCCACACAAGGTGAACCACTGGGCCTTATCAGCCACAACACGTTTACGATGTTCCATCGAGGCGATGGGTATATTTTTAAAGAAGCTAAAGTGTTGTTTGGCTCTATCCCAGCCTTCACCGTCTAACTCTTTAATGGTGGAGTCGTTCCAGCGGGGGCCTTCCAGCACTTTTATTCGGTACTTATGGCCGCGTTCAACCAATACGCCACTATGGTTATTTTTACGGTGTGCGACGACTCGCGTGGTAATCGGTGTTTTTGCCATCACTAAGTTGGAGTAAAAACCTAACTCATGCACTGCAACACCGGTTGCCAAATTGGGGTTGCTCAGCCAAGGGCTAAACACTAAGTAGTGATCAACATTTTTTAATGAGTTGGGTCGATACTCTCTCATCCCTGCAATACGCTGGGCAACCGACAGGTGTACTTTAGGCGCTAACTCGGCCACTACTTTATCGTGTTGAATCACACAGCAACGACGATCATTATGCAGAAAGATGCTCGCTATATTTTGCTCTTGTTGGTGGTTAACACCAAACGGGCAAGGGTCTATTAGCAAGTCATCAAGGCCAATAGGCGCAGGTTTACCGGGGGGCAATAATGACCCATATTCAATTTGGCTTGGCGCTTTCAAGCTTATAGCTAAGTAGTCTAATTGCTCTATCCAATCCTTGGCGTAACACAAAGTAATGTCAGACAAGCCATCAAAGTTATAGCCACCGCCTACATCACTATGCGCACCACTAAACCATACCTCTTCTACTCGGTTCTCGTGGTTCATTAAGGTGGGTTGAAAGGCATCGCGTTTATCGTCGAGAGAGACTAAATGTAAGGCTTGTTTTACGGTGCTAGGCAGGGTGAAGCCGTCTTCAAATACCACTTTAGATTTGGGGCGATCATCTTGTTTAGTGTTCGGCAAGCCTATAGACGCTACCGTATCAAACACCAACTCTACGACGATTTTATCGCTGTCTTTTAAGTAGCCTTTATCCAGTAATACTTTAGCAAAGCGCCTCGCTAATGCTGCCCCACGGGAAAAACCAGTCAGCACCAGGTATTGGTGTTTGTCTGGATTATAGTGTTGCTTAAAGTCGTTAAGCGCGGCATTAATAATGGTTTTTACATCGCCTTTAGAGGGAGACAGGCCCTTGTTGATGAGCCGTTTGAAAAAGCCGCCTCGCGTGCCTACACCTTGATAGTAGAAAGAGTAACTGTCGTTTCCTAAGTTGGTTTTGCCGTTTTGTTTGGTTAGCTTACCACCTAGCATTAGGTGTAGTTTTAACACATTAGTAATACTGCAATCTTCAATCTCTTGTTTATAACCTTGGATGGCTTGGTCACCGTCTTCAGGTTCGTTACAGGTGCCATCAAAGTGAAAAAATAACAGTTTGTTCATGATGCTCTCCTTAACTTTTTTACTTATGTAGAGGGGAATAGCGGTATCAGTGCTTTGCTGGCTGGCCGAGCCCAGCGGTAAAGCGTGTTGTGAGTGAAACCTTGAACCCACCCGCAGTGTGGGTTTAGAGGGGGAGCAGTCAAGCGGCTAATAGCCGTGAAGATGATCGTTGAAACTATCGGGCAACTGCCATCAGTGCGGCAGTTTCTGGCCGACTTTTTAGCCAATAGTCGCTGCAGTTTGATTGCTTGATTCATCGCGAAGCTCAAGGTTGATTAAATCACGGTATTTTAGTGGCAAAGCACTGACTAGAGCGTAGTACAGCTAAAATTGCGGGGTGATTTAGCCCTTAAAAACCTTAGTGACAGTGTCCGCTGGCGTTTACATTGCGCTTATTGGGCTATGTGGCGCGAGGATATTATTGATGACGCATGTTGAAGATTTAGCGTGGCTCGGCAGTTTAGTTCGTCAGATATTGATATATTTATTGTTAGAGAAACGGTTACACTTAACATTGTAACCAAAATAGGTTACATTTTAAAGTGTAACTAAATTTGGTTACTTTATGTGGGGGGCTAATTATGCAGCAAGTCGCAGTGCTTACCGGTGACTTGGTCGGTTCTAGTGAGCTAGACAGCCAACACTTTGCTACGCTAATACACGCCTTAAGCCGAACCTTGGCGGATCAAAGTGAACGCTACCAATGTCGCTATGAAATATTTCGTGGTGATGCATTTCAGTTGGTACTCACTAACCCAACTGTGGCGGTAGAGTGTGCGCTCAATATTCGTTTGGCACTTCGGTCTGTGCAAAGTCATGGTAAAAGCTATGATGCGCGTATTGGTATCGGCATTGGTGTGATTGACCCTTTGGCTGAGCTTATTTCACGCTCAAATGGCGAGGCTTTTGTGTTGTCTGGGCGAGGCTTAGATAGTTTAAAAAGGCACTATTTAGGGATTTTTAGTGATCGCCCTGTATTTAGTCAGCGCATGGATCTGCTCACCAAGTTTGCCGATTTACAAATTCAACAGCTCACCACCAAACAAGCGAATGCGCTGGCCCTATATTGGCATTTGCCAGAGCCTAGCCATGCCGCTCTCGCTAAGCAGCTTAATAGCTCGCGGGTTAATGCCACTAAGCTACTTAACCAGAGCCAGTATCAGCTGTTAGAAGAATATAAACAGTATTTTAAACAACTTATGGAAGAGTTTTACTATGGAACAACTGGCCCAGTATGCCCTTAGCGTTGGCGTAGCTTACCTAGTACTTGAGTTTTATTGTTTGCCCTTGCAGTGGTCGGTAAGTATTCGCCGTGCAAAATTGGCTACACCGCGTTTATATTGGCGGGCGCTAATCATTAGCCTTACATTTGCCGCTATTGCTTGGTTTTTTGTCGGCGCTAGCAGCCAATTGCTGGTGGCCAG
The DNA here is from genome assembly GCF_054112545.1 of Agarivorans sp. MS3-6. Classification (NCBI taxonomy): domain Bacteria; kingdom Pseudomonadati; phylum Pseudomonadota; class Gammaproteobacteria; order Alteromonadales; family Alteromonadaceae; genus Agarivorans; species Agarivorans sp. MS3-6. The sequence continues at coordinate 3,854,591 of NZ_CM134202.1, forward strand.
TATCGCCTTACTATTTGCCTCGTTTTTAATTAAGCTACTGAGTACCTATTTACCCGACACTGCGCGTTACTTTATTGGCAGCCAGTTGGCGCAAGTGCTGGTGTTTTTGCTGCTGGTGGTAGACCTTAGCCACGCTTGGCACATCGTTGAGCCGCTTCGTCAGCAGCTTATGCAGCCTAAGGTGATGGTGGTTGGGTTGGCGTATCTGATCATTTTAACTCCAACATCTAAGATACTTGCTTTAGTATTGCAGCGTTGGAGCCCTGTTACCCAGCAACCCGCACAAAACTTGCCTATGGCGGGTCAAGCAATTGGTATGGTTGAGCGTAGTTTGGTACTTACTTGTGTGCTGTTGCATCAATTTTCCGCAATAGGTTTTATAGTGGCGGCTAAATCGATTTTTCGGTTTGGCGATTTAACCGGCCAATCAGACCGACAACTGACCGAATACGTAATGTTAGGCACCTTATTAAGTGTGGCTATTAGCGTACTTACCGGCTTGGCTGCCCATGCTTTGTATCATGCGCTTGCATAAGCCTTATTTTATTATTCGCCACCACCCAATGAGACCATATCAATGAGCGATGCTTTATTAACCCAGTTAAGCCAAACCTTTGGCTTTACCAGCTTTCGTCATGGGCAAGCACCAGTGGTTGAACGTTTACTGGCGCAACGCTCCTGCTTAGCGATATTTCCCACCGGTTCGGGTAAGTCTTTGTGTTATCAGTTTACCGCCTTGCAATTGCCACACCTAACCTTGGTGGTTTCGCCCTTATTGGCCTTAATTAAAGACCAACTAGAGTTTTTGCAGTCTAAAGGGATTGCTGCTGCTAGTTTAGATTCCACCCTAAGTGCTGAGCAAAGCAAGCAGGTGATGAGCGACGTACGTAGCGGCAAAACTAAAATATTGATGGTCTCGGTAGAGCGTTTTAAAAATGAGCGATTTCGGCAATTTATTCAGTCAGTACCGATGTCGATGTTAGTGGTTGATGAGGCCCACTGTATTTCAGAATGGGGGCATAACTTTCGCCCCGATTATTTAAAGCTTCCTCAATATCGCCAAGAGCTAAACATTCCCCTCGTGTTGTTGCTAACGGCCACCGCCACTAAAAAAGTAAAATTAGATATGGCCGAGCGTTTTGCCATTGGTGAAAGCGACATTGTGCAAACGGGGTTTTATCGGTCAAATTTAGATTTAACTGTAGAGGCCTGTAGCAGCGCGCAAAGAAATCAGCGGCTAGCTAACTTCATTGGCCAACAGGTTGGCGCAGGCATTGTTTATGTCACCTTACAGCACACCGCCGAAGAGGTCGCTGCGTACTTGCAAAGCCAAGGGCTGAACGCGGTGGCGTATCATGCGGGCTTTGCCAATGAGCAGCGTCAACAAACCCAAAATGATTTTATGAACGACAAAGTGCAAGTGGTAGTGGCTACCATTGCCTTTGGGATGGGCGTAGACAAAAGCAATATTCGTTTTGTGGTTCATTATGACTTACCCAAATCGATTGAAAACTACAGCCAAGAAATCGGTCGAGCAGGGCGCGATGGCAATCGATCAAACTGCTTAACCTTAGCCAATTTAGATGGCTTAACAACCGTAGAAAACTTTGTATATGGGGATACGCCAGAGCAAAGTAGCATTGAAACACTGTTAGCTAATATACAAAGCGAAAGCCAAACCGTACGGCAAGTTGACCAATGGGAAGTACAAATAAACAGCCTGTCTAGCTTAACCAATATTCGCCAATTGCCACTTAAAACCTTGTTAGTACAATTAGAAATACAAGGCTTAATTAAGCCACTGTATGCTTATTATGCCGACTTTAGATTCAAATTCTTACAAGACAAAAATGCAGTGTTAGCGCGCTTCACTGGGGAGCGTTTAGCCTTTATTCAAGCCATATTTAGCCATACACAGATGAAGAAGGTGTGGGGAACTCTTGATTTTAATGGTCTATACCATAGCTACCAAGCCGAGCGGTCACGGGTGGTTGCTGCCTTAGAATATTTGGCTGAACAAGGCTTGATTGAATTAGAAACTAAGAAAATCACCGAAGTATATCAAGTAGAGACAGCAGGCATCGCCGATGCAAGCTTGGCTGAGCGCTTATCTAATTACTTTAATGACAACCAACAAAAAGAGATTAAACGTATTGCGCAGCTGGTGCGTTTTTTCGAATTAGACTCATGTTTAAGTTACCAATTGTCGCGTTACTTTGATGATCACAACGCCCCTCAGCAATGTGGCTACTGCAGCGTATGCCGCGGGCAAGCGGCTAAACTTAGCTATTCTAATCGCCCTATTGAGATCAATGATAGCCAAATATTAAGTGATTTACAGGCGCTAAAAGCGCAATGTGGGGGCAGCAAAATGCTGAGTCTGAGCCCAATTATGGCGTGCCGCTTCTTAACCGGGATTACTAGCCCTTGGTCAACCAAACTAAAGTTACGCCAATTGGCGGGTTTTGGCCGTTGCGAACAACTCCCTTATGCTAATACCCTGCAGCAAGTGCAGCGTTTGTGGGGGCAATTAAGCTAGGGGCTAATGCAAAAAGTAGCGTGTTGAATGGCTGTACGTTTACAGCGAGTCACTATCAAAGCGTGCTTTCCTAGCCTCGGCTAAGGTGCAGTCGGTGATATGTATCAATTCAGCGAGGGTAATATTAGGGCTTTGGTCAATGAGTCGCTTAAGCCTCTCTTGTTTTGGCTCTTGTTGTTCTTGGTAGGCCTTTAGGTGTTCTTCAAGTTTTAGGTATAGGTAAGCCATGGCTTCTATGTCTAGCGCTTTAAGCTTGTTATTCAAGCTGATAATGGCCGGCTCTTCGCCGATCAGTTGCCAGTTTCTTGAGCGGCGAACACGCTTTATTAAACAGCCGCATTCTAGGGCCATTTGCTTTGCTATTTTAGTATTGTCGCCACCAATTCGACGAATCAAAGAGGGCAGTGGAATAGTTAAGTGCTTGTCGCTCATTCGCAGAATAGTGCACGCTCTTTGCTAAAACATCAAATACTAAGGCCTATTTGCGCTTCGCGATGGCCTCTACTTTGCCATGCTTCATGAAACGTTCCGCACGCGGGGTGCAGCGGGGGCAGGAGAACGGTAGCTCAAGCTGGAATTCAGCTGGCGCTTTGCAGATAAAGGCGGCGTTGTTGCCTAAATCATATTGAACCTTTCATGCGGGCGCCCTGATCGGCTTCCTATCTCTAAAAATGCGACCTAGCGAAAAGCGGCAGGTCGGTTGATGCTCTTTCTTTAACTTGTTGTCTACTTTGATGTTTTCTTTCAATTTTATCAATAGTCAGCGCTTACCTTTTATCTCAGGCTTTGACAAAAGACAAGCTTTGGATAAATACAGTGATTAAATGTGTCAATCTCTACCATACTGGTAGAGCAAGTTTAGCGTTAACAAGGAAGCATACAATGAGCATTCGTCGACATGGTATAACTGTAGGTATAGAGCGTGTAGAAACGCGTTTACTTGTGTCATTTCGAGCTTATGGCAAACTCACTCATCAAGACTACCAAGCAATTACTCCAATGCTTGAATCTGCCTTGGCCGAGGTGGATCACCCCCGTATTCGTGGCTTTTTTGATGCCAGCGAATTGGAAGGTTGGGAGCTACGAGCCGCTTGGGATGATTTAAAGTTAGGTTTAAAACATGGTAAAAGCTTTGAGAAAATCGCCATTCTGGGCAATCAGCAGTGGTTAGAATGGGCCTCCAAAATAGGCCAATGGTTTATCGCCGGCGAAGTGAAAATATTTGAACAAGAGCAAGATGCATTGGTTTGGCTAGAGCAGTGAAAAAGTAACCAAATAGTTAATGCTAGCGCTAGCGCAGTTTACGCTGGCCTTTTACCTTGCAGAGTAAACGGCCATTTTTCAGTGTGGGCTACTTAATAAGAAAGAATACCGCCATGCTCAGTACCGTGGTAATAAGAGCGTTGCGGGTGAATACCGCTAACACCGTGGCTAATATCGCCGCCAATAAATAAGGGTTAGTTAAGCCTACTGCCAGCTCACCTTCGCGCACAAATACAATAGGTGCAAAAATAGCGGTAAGCACAGCGGGTGCCGAATAGCTTAAAAATTGCAGTGCGGTCTTACTTAAACGTAAGGGAATTTTAGGCTCTAAAAACAAATAGCGGCTGGCAAATACAATGGCTGCCATGGCAAAAATACTCAACCAAATCATTGCGCCTCTCCTCGCCATTTGGCGTAAGCGGTGGCTAAACCCATTGCCAATAGCGCCGACACCAATAAGCCGCCGGGTATGGCAAACAACTCGCATACTACCGAGCTTACCAAGGCAATTAACACACATAACAAGCCTGAAGCCTGTTTTATATTGGGCACCACAATGGCAATAAAAGTGGCGGCTATGGCAAAATCTAGGCCCCAACTGTCGAGGTTTTCAATGCTTGCGCCCGCCACAATACCCACCGCCGAGGCAATGTTCCAACCGATATAAAAACTTAAGCCTCCGCCTAACGCATACCAAGGATCAAATTTTTTACCTTTGTCTTTATTGGCAATAGCGAACAACTCATCGGTCAGTAAATAGCCCAACAGTAAACGCCATTTTAAGGGTAATGGGCTTATTTTAGGGCGCATGGCCATGCTATATAAAAAGTGCCGTGAAGTGATTAATACCGTTGTGAGCAATATGCTCAGTAAACTAGCGCCTAACTTAAACATTCCAGTCGCCACTAACTGGGCGGAACCGGCGAATAAAATTGCCGACATAGCTTGGCTTTGCCATGGGCTTAAACCTGCTTCTACTGCGTATGATCCTGCTAAGATCCCCCAAGGGATTACTGCAATGGTAAGGGGCAATACGGCGAGAGTGCCCTTGGCAAAGGCTTTACCTTTGCTCGACCAAGATAAGTGGTGAATAGTGTCTGTTGGGGTCACAATGGTCCTTGAGTGAATGCTGGTAAGTGATGCTGGCCTAAGCCTGAAATTCTTTGGCGTAGCGGCCAGGCGTAATACCTAAGGCACGTTTGAAATGGCGACTTAAATGGCTTTGGTCATGAAAGCCACAATCTAGTGCTACGTCTAGCTGTTTTTGACCTTGGCGCAACAAGCGTTTAGCCAACCGTATTCGGGCTTGAATTTGATAAGCGTGCGGTGGAATACCGTACAATTTGACAAAACATTTTGCTAAGTAACAAGGGCTAAGATTAACCAGGTTAGCCAGCTCGGTGAGTGATATATCGGCTTCAGGTTGTTCATCTAAAAACTGTTTGACCAAACTCAGGCTGTTTTTGGCAAAGCCGAGGGAAGGGCTGGCAGTGCGGCTTTTACTGTGCCGAGCCATTAATAAGCTAAGGCTAGAATAGACCATACTTTCGCGTAACAAGCGGTTGCTTGATTGCTCAAGGATTGCCATGGTATTACGCAGCGAGTTTGCTAGCACCGCATCTTGTACCACTGCTTGGTTAAAGTAGGGCGCGCCTTGCTGCTTAATGCCTAAGTCTTGGCTTAGCTGTTCAAACTGCTCGGGTGTAGGGTACATAGCTTGATACGACCAGCCGCCCTCAGAGGCTGAACAGCCGGTATGTACTTCGTCGGCGTTAACCAAAATAATGCTATTTTGCGGGGCGATATGGTTGCCGCCAGTACGGTAAAACTGTTGTGCGCCAGTTTTAATTACGCCAATGGTGTAGCCCTCGTGGCTGTGGCGCGAGAAGTGTTGCTTCTCATAGCGGGCATTTAATATCTCTATACCGCCAAGCTCTTCGGCAAGCTGATATCGTGCTTGTTCTATTGCCATATTGCTTACCTCCGTGTTAACGCTATTGATGGCTCATCATAACGTAGTTTACCCCTAAGGTTTTGTACAAAATTGGCTTTTGGTCGTTTTGTTTAATCAGCCTTTAAGGTGGTTTTCTCGCCGCTTGCGGGCTGACAAACTCATTTATAGCACCTATAAATGACCACTCGCTATTTACCAAGTTATGACTGGTGGCTTTTAAAGCTTAGGTAGTCGCTCGCAAATAGATCTGACCTTAGGTCATCGATAAGTTGAAAAACCTGTTCTTCTTCAAGGCCAAAATTTAACAGCAGATCGCGGCCCCTCAATAAGGTACTTTCGATGTAGACAGAACCGGCGTATTGAACGCCGTGCTCTTTTAAGAAAAACTCATCGGCTCTGGATTTGGTTCGCGCGTAAGTTTCTAAAGAGGGGTATTTAGATAACATTAAACAAATCTTTCGCAAAGAGCCGGAATGGTCCACAGACACAAATACCGCTTTGGCTTGCTGTAGCTTTGCTCGCTCTTGAATACTGGGTTGCATTATGTCGCCATAGTGCACGTTTAAGTCTAGCTTTTTGCCGTTTTCAACGCAGCTAAATTCTGAATCAAAAGCGATGTAGGGGATTTGCGCCCTTTTAGCCAGCCTTGCCATTAGCCGGCCCACTTCATCAAGCCCAATGATGACTAATTGGCTATCATCGCTTTCAAGCGGTTTGCTCGATACAGCTTGTGTAGACTGCTCTTTTTGCAGTACCCGCTTAGCGAGATGATTACCCAATTTGTATATCCAAGGGGTAAGTACCATGCTGATGCTGGCAACCATAATCCCTAGTGCGGCATAAGCGCTATTTAGCACATTTAAACTTGCGGCAAGCCCTAGCAATACAAAGGCAAATTCTCCCACTTGGCCTAAGGCAAAAGCCGTCTTTATACTGGTGGCGTTGGTTTGGCTGTCACACCGAGCCAGCGTATAAAACACCAATAATTTAAGGCTAATCACTAGTATCAGCAAAATAACTAAGTCTTGGTAGTTGCTTAACACTAAATCGAGGTTTATCGACATGCCAACTGAGATAAAAAGCAAGCCCATTAAAATGCCTTTAAAAGGATTAATGATGTTTTCTACCGTAAAACGAAAACTAGAGTTAGATAAGCAAATCCCCAGTAAAAAAGCCCCTAAAGTAGCCGAAAGCCCAACTTCATCTACGATCCATACGGTGGCAAAAATAGACACAAAAAGGCATAACATGAAGCCTTCTTTACTATGCGCTTTGGCACTTAAGCGTAGCCCAATTGGTAGTAAATATAGCCCAATAGCTACAATGGACAGAACCACGAGAACCAGCAGCAGAGTGCTTAATAGCGCACCGTTTGATGCAGGGTTAGATTGATGGGCAAGAATAGGAAATATAGCCATGATGGGCACAATGCTGATGTCTTGCCCCATTAAATTAGTGAAGATGTTTTTGCCGTGAGAAGTATTGAGTTCATTGTTCTCTTTAAGCATGGTCATCACTACTGCGGTAGATGATTGACCAAAAATCAAACCCAGAGTAAAGCCTGTTTCCCAAGCAAAGCCTAAAATGTAACCCAATAATGAGAACACACTCGCGGTGACTAAAACTTGCCCCAAGCCTTGAATTATAAGGCTTCTCTTCATTCCCCATAGGTCGATAGGTTTAATTTCTAAACCGATAGTAAACAGGAATAATACTACGCCAAAGTCGGCAATTTGCTGAAGTAGTTCAACGTTCGTGGCGGCTACCAAGCCGGGGGTATAAGGCCCTAAGGCGATGCCGGCGATAATAAAACCTACCACTGTACCTAAACGGAGTGTTGAGGAAATCGCGATACATAAGGTGACCGTGGCGAGAACAAGCGTAGCAAATGGGAAAAAACTATCAGCTTCCATGAAAGACCTTTTTTGGGCTGCGCTAACTAACTGCTAGGGTAAACATTGTATTAGTTTAGGCGGAATAATCTACTCAAGCTTATGGTGGGATAAGACAGCAAAATAACGCATCGCGCTCACAGGTGGCTAAGCTATGGGGATGACAACAGAAAGTAAGCGAATGTGAAGCGAAAGACTAAATCAAAGGGAGCCTTAGGCGCTATAAACGTAATGACCACACTGACCATTTATGCTATCAGTGTGGTAATGATTGCTAGGGGTTAAACGCTACACTTGCCTTTTGAGGCTAGCTTTAGTTTTGATACTTCCTTTTTCCCTGTCTCTTCATCAACTTGCTCTAATCCAGCACCGCCAACTAACACGCCAAATTTGATATATTGTTCGACGAAGTAAGATTTACCTCCCTCAGTATCAAGGAGTAAATCATTAGGTGAAAACTCTGATTCAGTAGAAATTTTATGCTCGGTATTTGCTGCCACTTCATGATAGAAGAAGATGCCAGGCGCGGTTTCTCCGATACATTGGTCATCAATTAGTACATCTTTCTTCAGTGCCGCTCCCGCCATGGTGTTTCTTCGATAGACATAGATTACAGCGGTGTCCTCTGCGGGCTGACTAAAGGATAAAGCGGCTTGGTTTTTTTCACTCGACTCCATGGGTACTGAAGAACAGCCAGATAAAAAGACGACAGTGATAGCCGCAGCCAATAACGAGTTTTTCATTTAGTTTCCTTTTTACTCACCCAAGTCACTTACTTTGTGAAGGTGCTCAACATTGTTAATGTTGTTTTGCTTAATAGAGGTTAAGTATCTGATTGTAAATCGATATTTAATTTTTACAATGATGTTGTTTCACATTTTTATGATATATAAATTTTAATAAAAAAGAGAAAACCCTAAAAACCGTATGTTTAGTGACTCGTTTTTGGGTGATCGAAAACTCAGGGCTCTTCGTTAATATTTGCGACCCAGCAAATTTAATTATGTCTTGAGAGGAAATTATAATGTTTAAGAAAATCGCAACAGTATTGTCTATCGTGGTGGCGAGTTTAGCGTTCAGTTCTTTGTCTCATGCAAACCATCATGGTATGAAAAAAGACATCGTAGATGTTGCTGCCGAAAATGGTTCTTTTACCACCTTAGTGGCTGCAGTTAAAGCCGCGGGTTTAGTGGACACCCTCAAAGGTGAAGGACCGTTTACAGTGTTTGCACCAACAGACGAAGCCTTTGCCAAACTGCCCGAAGGCACTGTAGAAATGTTATTGCAGCCTGAAAATAAAGATAAATTGGTTGCTGTGCTTACTTATCACGTAGTGGTTGGAAAAGTGATGGCTGCCGATGTAGTTAACATTACCAGTGCCGCAACGGTCCAAGGGCAAGAAGTCATGGTGAAGGTTGATAATGGTAGCGTGATGATTAACGATGCCAAAGTAGTGATGGCCGATGTGAAAGCCAAAAATGGCGTGATTCACGTAGTAGATACGGTGTTACTACCTCAGTAAAAAAAAAGATATGTAAGGGTGTGGCTTTAAAGTCACACCCTTTTTTTGTTTAGGCCCCACGATTAGCTATCGCGGCGGGCATCTGGGTGATAATGGCTGGCGTCTCGATTAGCCATTTCTTCATAACTAGCCCATTTTTGTTGTGCCACTTGCTCTGCAATCTTAATTAAACGCTCGGCTTCTTGTGGGTTACTCTTGGCTAATATTTGGTAGCGGTTTTCTTGCTCACGGTAGTGTCTTAGCGGCAGGCTTGGCCTTAAGCTGTCTAAGGTAAAGGGGTTTTGTCCAGCTTTACGCAGTATCGGGTTATAGCGAATAAGGGGCCAGTGACCACTTAATACGGCATTTTGCTGTTGCTCTAGTCCTTTTTGCATGTCTATGCCATGGGCAATGCAATGTGAATAGGCAATGATTAATGAGGGGCCAGGGTAGGCTTCGGCTTCGCGAAAGGCCAATAGGCTTTGCTGAGGATCCGCCCCTAGGGCAATTCTTGCTACATATACATTGCCATAGGCGATGGCTTGCATAGCGACATCTTTTTTAGCCATAGTTTTACCGCCCGCAGCAAATTTGGCGACAGCGCCAAGCGGCGTAGATTTACTCATTTGTCCGCCAGTGTTGGAGTAAACTTCAGTATCCATCACCAAAATATTCACGTCTCGACCAGAGGCGAGTACATGGTCTAAGCCTCCAAAACCAATGTCGTAGGCCCAGCCATCCCCGCCCACTATCCATACCGAGCGGCGCAACAAATAGTCCAGCACCGACAGCAGCGGCTGGGCGTGTTCTTGGGCTTGAAGTTGCCGTTTAATCTTATTCAGCCGTTGCCGCTGTGCTCTTAATTGGCTCTCAAATTGTTGTGGGGCTTGCAGCACTTGTTCTACTTGCTCCTCTCCAATTTTAGTTTGCCACTGGCTTAACAGTTGCTTTGCTTGTCCCTGTTGTTGATCGGCACTAAGGCGCAGGCCTAAGCCAAATTCGGCGTTGTCTTCAAACAATGAGTTTGCCCACGCGGGGCCTTGTCCTTCGGCGTTTTTCGACCATGGGGTAGTGGGTAGATTGCCGCCATAAATAGATGAGCAACCGGTTGCGTTGGCCACTAACATTCGGTCGCCAAAGAGTTGGGTGGCTAATTTAAGATAGGGCGTTTCTCCACAGCCACGGCAAGCCCCAGAAAACTCAAACAAAGGTTCTAAGAACTGCACACCATGTACCGTAGAAAAATCAACTTTACTGCGGTCGTTAACTGGTAAGCTTTCAAAAAAGGCTAAGTTATCGCGCAGTGGCTGTTGTTGGCTGGGTTTATCTAGCATATTTAGCGCGCGCTGTTGCTGGTTACGCACTGGGCAGGCTTCAAAGCAGAGCCCGCAGCCGGTGCAGTCATCAGCATATAATTGCAAGGTGTAGCGGGTATCGGGGTAACCTCTTGCTGATAACGGGGCTGACTCAAAGCTACTGGGGGCTTGCTCCAAATACGCTTGATGGTAGAAGCGTGAGCGCAGCGCCGCGTGGGGACATACCATTACACAGTTACCACATTGAATGCAGGTTTCGCTATCCCATTGAGGAAGAGACGCTGCAATATTACGTTTTTCATATTGGCTAGATCCACTGGGCCAAGTGCCGTCGTCAGGCAGCTGTGATACCGGTATTTGATCACCCAAACCGCGGATCATTTTGGCCGTCACCGATTTAATAAAGGCGGGGGCATCGGCGCTTACTGCTGCGGCTAAACCCAACTCAGAGTCGGCTTCACCAATGGTGACTTGCCGCATTGCCGCGATGCTGGCATCGACCACTGCATGGTTGGCAGCCACCATGTTGTCGCCTTTGTTATGGTAACTTTTGCTGATGGCTTGTTTCATCGCGCTAAAGGCTTTTTCTAGCGGCATGATATGCGCTAAACCAAAAAAGCAGGCCTGCATAATGGTATTGATCCGCTGTCCCATACCGCCCGCTTTTGCGACGGCCGAGGCATCTATCGCATAGACTTTCAAAGCCTTATCAACAATGCTGCGTTGGGTATCATAGGTTAATGATTGCCACAATTGTTGGTCGTTCAGCGGGGTATTAATCAGCAATATGCCCTTGGGTTTTAGCTTATTTGCTAGCGCTATTTGCTGCAAAAACTGCGGCTGATGCACCGCCAGTAGCTCTGCTTGCTCTACCAAATAGGGGGCGTCGATTGCTTGCTGAGCAAAACGCAGGTGAGAAATAGTGGTAGAGCCGGACTTTTTAGAATCGTAAACAAAGTAACCCTGTGCGTGATAGTCCGCTTGTTGGTTAACAATTTTAATGGTGTTCTTGTTTGCGCCTACGGTGCCATCAGATCCTAAGCCATAAAATAGTGCGCTTTTTACGCCATCTTCGGGTAACACAAAGCTAGCGTCATAACTTAAACTTAAATTACTGAGGTCATCATTTATCCCCACGGTAAAACGCGTTTTGGTGTCGTTTTTGCTGAGTTCGTTAAATATCGCATCGACCATAGCGGGAGTAAACTCTTTACTGGATAAACCATAGCGGCCGCCAATGATATTAATGTGACGACGAGTGGGGTTGCCGTGAATAACTGACTCTACATCTAGTTGTAATGGCTCTGCATAAGCACCCGGTTCTTTGGTTCTATCTAACACGGCGATATGTTGTACCGATGCCGGTAACACAGCTAATAAGTGTTTGGCACTAAATGGACGGTATAAACGCACCGTGATCACGCCAATTTTTTCACCCTGTTGGCAGCGATAATCGACCAACTTTTTAACCGTAATACTGGCAGAGCCCATCACCACGATGACTCGTTCAGCATCGGTAGCGCCGTTGTAGTCAAACGGTTGGTAGTGTCGACCAGATATTTTGGCCAGTGCTAGCATGCTTTGGCTTACGATGTCTGGGGTGGCTTGATAGTAAAGATTGACACTTTCGCGCGCTTGGAAGTACACATCGGGGTTTTGCGCAGTACCGCGAATTTTAGGTCGCTCTGGCGATAGCGCTCGCTCGCGGTGTTGCCACACCCAGTTATCATCAACCAACTCTCGGATATCTTCTGCAAACAAGGCGTTAATTTTGTTTACTTCATGCGATGTTCTGAAACCATCAAAAAAGTGCAGGAAGGGAACTCGGCTACGCAGGCTAGCAATATGCGCCACTACTGCCATATCTTGCGCTTCTTGTACTGATGCTGAAGCCAACAAAGCAAAGCCCGTTGCTCTGACCGCCATAACATCTTGATGGTCGCCAAATATCGACAAGCCTTGTGCCGCTAATGAGCGGGCCGCAACGTGAAATACGGTTGGGCTTAATTCACCGGCAATTTTGTACATATTGGGAATCATTAACATTAGGCCTTGAGAGGCGGTAAAGGTGGTCGCTAAGGCGCCACCCTGTAATGCCCCGTGCACGGTTCCGGCTGCGCCTCCTTCACTTTGCATTTCAAAGATTTCGGGAACTTGCCCCCATAAATTGACCAAACCTTGGTTGGCCCATTCATCGGCTAGTTCGGCCATGGTGGAGGAGGGGGTAATTGGGTAGATGGCGCACACTTCACTGAATAAGTAGGCGATGCGGGCTGCCGCTTCGTTGCCGTCTAGGGTTAGCATGCTAGTTGTCATTGTTGGTTCTCCACTACATCAGTCATGGTCATTGCACCACAGGGACATTGATTCACGCAGGCTTCACAACCGGTGCAGGTTTGGTAATCAATGGCATAACCTAAGCCCTTACCTTGTTTGCTAATGGAACGTTGTGGGCAGGCGCCATAACAGCTGTCACATTCAAAACAATTACCGCAGGAGTAACAGCGTTGTGCTTCAAAGTGGGCTTGTTCGGCGTTAAGGCCTTGGGTGACTTCACTAAAATCATCAACCCGTTGCTGGGCCGCCAATTGGTGTTCGGCTGATGCTGGCGCATCAATTTGATACCAAAGGTGTAGTTTATCGGCTTTGATAATTTCAGGCTTATGCTTAGATGGTTGATTTTTTAGAGAATTTTCTTGTTCAAACTGACCTTGTTCCGATAACTTTTGCCCGGACAAACCTGGCTCGGTCAACCAATGATTAATGCAGCGGGCGGCTTTTTTACCGTGCCCCGTTGCCATGGTAACGGTACGCTGTGAGGGCACCATGTCGCCACCGGCAAAAATCCCTTCTGCGCCAGTCATCATCTGCGCGTTCACTACCACTACACCATCGTGATAGCGGATTTCAGCAATGTTATCTAGCAAGCTAGCATCTACCTCTTGCCCTATGGCTAAAATTAGGCTGTCGGCCTCTAGGGTTTCAAGCTTACCTGTGGGTTGGGGACGCCCTTGTTCATCCAATTCCATCTTTTCTACGGTGATTTGCTGGTTTGAGAAGTCTTTAATGGTGCGTAGCCAATTAATTTGCACGCCTTCTTCAATCGCTTCATAGGCTTCAAATTGATGAGCGGGCATATTAGCTAAATCACGGCGGTAGATGATTATCGGTTCTGCGCCGAGGCGCTTCGCGCTGCGGGCAGCATCCATGGCGGTATTACCACCACCATAAATGGCGACTCTGCGGCCTAAGTTTAGTGGGGTGCCTTGTTCAATGGCTTCTAGGTAGCTGACTGCATCTATAATTTTACTGGCTTGTTGGGCAGGAATATCAGTCTTTTTGCTTAGGTGGGCTCCAATAGCGACAAAAGCGGCATCAAATCCGCCTTGCTGTTTTTCTTCCAGTAGATTGTTTACATTGTGATTAAGAGTAATGGTTACGCCCATTCTGACTAAACGATAAATTTCGCCGTCTAGAATATCTCTTGGTAAGCGATAGGCTGGAATACCAAAGCGCAGCATACCTCCGGCGCTGCTGCCTGCATCTCTAATTTCTACGCTATGGCCTAGACGACATAAATGGTAAGCGGCGGATAAACCGCTGGGGCCTGCACCCACTACCAGTACTTTTTTGCCCGAACTCGGTTTATCGTGCTCTGGTACCCACCCTTCTTGTAAGGCTAAATCACCTAAGTAGCGCTCGATAGCATGCACTGATACGGCTTGGTCTACTTCGCTGCGGTTACAGGCCGTTTCGCAAGGGTGATAACACACTCGCCCGTGCACGGCGGGGAAGGGATTGTCCTTAACCAGAATTTTCCATGCTTGTTTAAACTCGCCCTGTTGCGCCAAAGATAACCAGGCTTGGATATTTTCACCCGCAGGGCAAGCTGCATTACAAGGGGGAAGCAAGGATTGATAGATTGGCAGGTGACCAGCAATGGCGCCAGTACCGTGACTTTGGGTAAGGTCGGGGGGGGTAGACAGATCAACCGGTTTTGCTTTCATAGCGCGTCCTTAATCTTTGGGCATAGCTTGGCTGTGAGTAAATGCGCTGGCGCGCGATTCACAGTCAAAGCGTTGTTATGCCAAGGTGTTTGGAGCTTAGCGGTTCAGCACCCAAACCAAATCATAAGAAAAGCAAACTACTAAAAATTTAGCATTGTTGCTCAATTTGCTGGGCGATTTAGATCAATGTTTAACCACTTATGTTAACTTGAGATCACAGTTATGAGAGCGACACCTTCCAACTATAATGGCGCGGGTGTGGCGCTGTATACAGCCAAAGTACTATCAATAGTTTTAGGCATTGGCAGCGTTTTTTGGGGTTATCTAAGTGGTCATCATTGGCGGTTCATCGCTCTAGCGGCCGGTGATTAGCTCATCACCAAGCTGTCGGATGAGGATGTCGCTACTAAGGGCCGATGGTTTTGTGGTTGTGCTTCTATACATAGTTTACTCAGTTCAGCGCATAGCCAATAGTACTGGTACTTGGTGGCGTTAATGCTTTGCTCGGCGATGAACAAATATTGCGATACAGGTGTGCTTGGCGAGTAATCTAATGTGCCGCCACTCCAGCTTTCGATAAACTCTGCGAGATTAGGGTATTTGGGATTGGCTAAGAGGATGTTTTTAGCCTCTTTAGACAAATGGTTCACTTCTAGGGCGCAACGCTTAGTTTGTTCAAACAGTCTTGATTGAATTTTTGATTGCCATTCTTCCTCTACATTTAATAGGGTTTCTAAAATAAAGTGATAGCGCTCTAGGTTGTTAATGATAGGTTCTAGTTTGACCATGCCCTGCAAGGCACTTAATAGGCTATCAAGCCGGGTCGCTTGCTGGTGAGGCATAAATGAACGCGACAGAAAAACACGATGATGCAATAGCTTATCAAAGTGCTTCAACTCGTTTTGCATCTGCTTAATGCTAGCGGTTGATTGGCTAATGAGATTGGTAATGTCAATGCGGCTATTAGCGGCTAAATCAAAGTCTTTTGGGTCTACATTAAGGTTTGCCTCATAGTAAACTTTTACCAGCGAACTTAGCCTTAAGGTGTCTAACTGCTTAAAGTATTTATCTTCTTGCGCTTTAATCAGAGCGTGTTGGCTGTCTATTTGTTTTATACAGTCTGCTAAATCATTAGGTTTATTATCCACCAAGGTTGAAAGATGGAAAAAGCGGCCACTGTATATGTCACCAAAAAACGCTTTTAAGTGCTCAGCTGTTTGCTGTTTATGCTGTTCATTTTCAATCAGTTGGTCGTTGTTAACCATATAATTGCTGGGTTTTTTGATCCCTTGGCTAGTGTAGAAAAAGGCACTGACAGACTCACATAACGTGTCTATTTCTGTGATTAACTGGTCTGCTGGCAACTCACAACTAAAAATACCTTTGTCGTTACGCCGAGTGACAAATTTAATTCTATCTAAATCTGTTGGGTGGCTATCCCATGGGGTACTTTCTCCCCGATTGATTTGCTGTTCAATTTTACTGAGCTGCTCAGCGCTGGTTTGTTTGGCTAGATTAGCAATGGCTAAGGGGATATTTATCAGCAATTTGTTGTCGTTCCAAGCGAGCTTATTGATGTCTGCTATTTTTTGACTCGCTAGCGCGAGTTTGCGGAGTTCAATGGCTGTTTTTGCAAATTGCTCACTGCCAACAAAACGGCTCTCATAGCTGTCAGCATCAAACTCCATCGCTCTAGACATATATTGAGTTAAGCGGAAGTTAAGTTTAAATAGCGCACTAAAAATGAAACGAGTAAGGCCAATAGAGGTTTGGGCAGCAAAGATGGCTATATTCATCATCAATGGCATGTGCTCTTGTTCAGCCCATTTCTCTAGCCTTATGTCCCATTCGTCTGGCTCGTAAGCTCTGCTTTGAAACCAAGTATTTACAGTATGTACAATATAGCGAGTTTGCATCGCTTGAGATTGAGCGAAATGGCCAAACTCATGCGCCAAAATACCGCTGAGTTGCCGCATGTTCATACCGGTAAGTAAGGGCAAGCCTATGGTTAAACGTAGTTGGCCTCTTCGTAAACTGAGTAAACCATCGAGGCCGCCCGCAGAGGCGTTTACTTCAGTATCTAAGCAAATCTCGGCGGGTCGAGGTACCGATAATTTATCGCACATTACATAAACCAAGTTAAAAAGAGCGGGGGCTCTTTTGGCTTGTAGGCGATAACGTTTAGGTTCTTGATAACGCGCAAATAAGGGTTTTAGTAAGAATAGGAAAAGTACACTAACGATGAAATAGGGAACGATGAGTAGTAGTTTGCTGAAAAGCCCTCCTGACATATCGCCGATGTTGTTTACTAATACTGAAAAGTAAAAGATAGAAAAGGTAATTAAACCCAACAACATGGCCAAATAGATAAGCGGCGTAATCATTGTTACGAGCACGGTGCATATCATTCCGAAACGATATTCGCGGCTAACACTTGAACGTGGAAAGTCCCCGTTTAGCAGTTTCACAAAATCAGCTTTTAGTTTTGGGGATGGTTTATGCGCGTTGTTCGTGGCTTGCTCTTGATGGTCGATAGGGCGAGTTTGTGGAGTGGCCACTTCTCTGATCGCTACGCGCAAGCCATATTCGGTAAACACCTCGGATAAGCCTCTAGCTAAACTTAAAGACAGGTTTTCTTTAAGTACGTTTCCTTCTTGAAGATATTTTTGGGCAGCCGAAGGGGTAATATCTAAGGCCTTACAGAGTGTATCTACCAAGTGGTGGTCACGACTATTGCTATTCTGTGCTCCTAAACTCACTAATTCATACTTAGCCACTAACATTTCCTTATGTCATTAGTGATGTTTTTATCGCTAGGATTCTTGCAAATAAACCGCATTTATTCAAAGGTTTATCATTTTATTTGTGCCTCATAGCGCAAACAAAAAATATTAAATGTGGTGGTTTTATGGTGGTTTGAAGCGCGTGCTGAAAACCTACTGACAGTATGCTGTCAGTAGGGGGGCTTTATAGTGATTCTACCTACCAGCCAAGGGGGCTTAAGTAGGATTAGCAAGGAGATAGTTATGTTAGCTGTAGCACCGTTAGTATGGGGCGAAATTGCCGTCAGTGATATGGACCGCGCCCTCGCGTTTTACGCAGAGCACTTTAACTTACACTTTCGTCGCGAGAATATGGGCGATATGGACATGGCGATACTAGAAACGGAAGATCCAGAAGCCGCCAGCATTGGCTTATGTAAACATGAAATGATGAAGCCTAGCCTAGATGGCAGCACGGTATATTTGCACTTAAGTGAAAAACTCAGTCCCTTAGTCAATAAGATCAGCGATGCGGGGGTGCAAATGTTGTTACCCCTTACCGCCATTAAAGACGGCGAGCATGGGTACATTGCGTTATTTGTTGACAGTGAAGGCAATAAAGTGGGTTTGTGGTCTAAATTTCAGTAGACGTTGTTATCGAATAGCGATAAACAAATGCGGCGTAATATTTAGCTAGCCCAGCGTGTTGTGCTGGGCTAGTGTTGCTACTGTAGATAATTTAGGGAATAGCATGAGACGGGCAGACAGGCTTTTTCAAATAGTACAAATTCTGCGGATGCGGCGTTTAACTACTGCCCAAGATTTAGCCGAGCGCTTAGAAGTGTCTACTCGGACCATTTACCGCGACATTCAAGATTTATGCTTAAGCGGTATTCCAATAGAAGGAGAAGCGGGGGTCGGCTATTTGCTGCGCCAAGAAGTTAACGTACCCCCATTAATGTTTAACGAACAAGAACTTGAAGCGATACAAATAGGGATGCGTATGGTGCAAACCTGGGCAGGCAAAGAGATATCGTCAGCGGCTAAACAAGCGATGATAAAAGTTGAAGCGGTCTTACCTAAACGCTTACAAGCCTACCAATCACTAATGTTTGCTCCCGATTTTTACATCGACAGAGATGAATTCAAATATCTCGACGCTTTACGTATTGCCGCCCAGCAGCGCGAGTACTTGGAAGTGGCCTATCAAGATGCCAAAGCGGATTGCAGCAAACGGGTTATTCGACCACTGGCCATTTACTTCTGGCGCGGCACTTGGACATTATTGGCGTGGTGTGAACTTCGTGATGACTTCCGCAATTTTCGAGTAGACCGAATTACTCAGCTCACTCATCTAGAGCGGGTGTTTAGCCATACACCTGGTAAAGAGTTAGACGACTTTGTTGAAAAAATGGAGCAGCAAAAAGGCGAATAGCGCCAAACATCATTGACTTGGAGATTATTGCGCTTAGTCACTATTTTTAACAAAACTATCAATTTAATTTCCATCTTGCTGAATCATCGATAAACTACTGATGAATATAACAACATTGCCAGCAAAGCAATGACTACCCCAATCATCAGCCTCTTCAAACCTCTGGCTGTATGAGTTTGAGCAAATGGAGTTGAAACATGGCTAAACAATTTTGCACTCAGTGCAGCCAAGATACTGAACATAAAGAGATCATTAAACAGAAACCGTCTAAGTATGGCAGCAGTAAAATGGAGCAGTTTAAAGCCTTTATGGAAGGCTTTTTTGGCGGAACAGCCAGTGCGGTAGGGGCTTCACTCGATTTGATGGATAGATATGTAGAGTGCCAACAATGCGGGTATCGCACACTTGAAAATCATGGTGATGAGTTTCAGTGAGACTCAATGTAACTTGTTTGCGGCTAGTCAGCGGTAGACTGAATGATAAATATTTTTTAAGTCATTAATATAGGGATATAACAATGGAAGTAGGTGTATTTGAGCGCACAGAAACCACCGATAAACTAATCAGTGCTTCACTTTACAATTTTGTCATTGGGGCTACTTTGGTGTGGGGTTTTTTTGTCAATTGGCTAATGGTATTAAATATTCCCGCTGAATCCATCGCGGCGGTCAATCCTATTATCTTTTTTGTGGGCTACTTGGCGTCATGTTTCTTTGGCATCTACCTATTTAGCAAATCTGACAATCCTTTAGTGAGTTTTATTGGCTACAACTTTGTGGTTGTGCCGTTCGGTTTGATCATTAACCTGGTGGTGAGTCGCTACAATCCAGATATCGTGTTAGAAGCGATACGAGTGACCGGATTGGTGACCTTTGTGATGATGTTACTTGGGTCGATGTATCCTGCGTTTTTTAAAAAAATCAGTGGTGCTTTAACCATCGCCTTATTATGTGTGATTGTGGTGGAGTTGGTCGAGATCTTCATTTTTAATACTCACCACGGTATTTTGGATTGGATCGTCGCGTTAATTTTCTGTGGTTATATTGGTTATGATTGGGCAAGAGCAAATGCGATACCTAAAACCTATGATAACGCGGTAGACAGCGCTGCTGCCTTATATATGGATATCATTAATCTGTTTTTACGTATATTGCGTATTTTAGGCAGAAGGTAGTCTTCTTGAATATTCCGTCTAGTGCGCTTGATTCACTGATCTAATAGAGGAATATCTTGATGAACAAGGTAGCAATAGTTACCGGTGCGGGCAGAGGTATAGGGGCTGCAACGGCTATTCAATTGGCTAAACAAGGCTATTCGCTATGTATTAATTATCTGGCGGATGAGCAATCAGCCTTGGCGGTGGTATCGCAAATTGAAGGAGCTGGCGGTAAGGCCATAGCGGTCAGGGCGGATGTATCAGAAGAGGAGCAAGTACTCAGGCTTTTTCAGATCGTAGATCAACAGCTAGGGGCTATAGATTTGCTAATTAATAACGCCGGGGTGCTATTTGCTCAAACGGATATTGAGGCCATGACCGCTGAAAGAATTAACCGAACATTAAAAACCAATGTTACAGGCTATTTCCTTTGCTGTCGCGAGGCGGTTAAGCGCATGTCTTATAAACATCGAGGCAAGGGCGGGGTGATTGTTAATGTGTCTTCGGCTGCTTCACGGATTGGTTCTGCCCATGAATATATCGATTATGCTGCTTCAAAAGGGGCTGTTGATACCTTAACAATTGGCTTAGCGATGGAAGTGGCAGAGCAGGGCATTCGAGTCAACGGCGTAAGACCAGGCTTAATCTATACCCAAATGCATGCGAGTGGTGGTGAACCTAATCGGGTAGACCGCCTAAAAGCGCAGCTACCCTTAAAGCGCGGCGGTACCCCTGAGGATGTAGCCGAAGCGATTGTTTGGTTATCATCTGACAAATCTAGCTATACGACAGGGGCCTTTATTGATGTTTCGGGCGGCAGGTAAGCTATGACTTATCATCTCCTCTTTTTGCCCACCATTGTTTGTCATAAAGGAAAATTATGAAAAGAAGCTTTGATGTTATCGGGGCGCCATTTAACCACTTGGCTTGTGTTACCACCAAGCAAAATAGTGTCGATGGACTTCGCTCTGGTGGCAGGCAGTCATGGCTAGGGCTTAGCCAATGGATCGCGCTAAGAAACCAGAACTGGGCTTGCGACATTGAAGATTGTGGGGATGTAGCGGTTGATTCTGCGGTATTAGCCTTACTGGAGTCTGGCGCTAAACTCGAAGCGCTCAACCAATATTGTTGTGCTTTAAGTGCTAGGCTGATGAAGAGTTATCATGCTGGCCGCACTCCTATAACTATTGGTGGAGATCACTCGATTGCGGTTGCCACGCTGCAAGCTACCATGGATTATTATCAGAAGCAGCGGGGTAAAAAGGTGGCGGTAATCTGGGTTGATGCCCATGCAGACTGCAATAATAGCCTAGATAGTCATCTACATGGCAAACCTTTAGCTATGTTAATGAACCAATATTCCCATCATGGCTGGTCTATTGACTCTGCGCTCGCAGTAAAACCAGAAAATGTTTTTTATATCGGTGTACGAGACTTAATGCCTAACGAATACCAACTGATTAGTGATTTAAAAATGACTAACTATGATATTAGCCACATCGATAATTTGGGTATTAATGCAGTTATTCAAAAGCTTATGGCTCAGTTAGAGACTGACTTTGACCATATATATTTGTCTTTTGATTACGATGTATTAGATGGCAGTATTTTTCGAGCATGTGCTACCCCCAATGTTGGAGGTTTGAGTGCCCGTGAGGCCTTACATCTTGTTTCTGCTTTATCTTCAAGTCATAAATTTGTCGGGGCTGATTTTGTTGAATACTTGCCTGAACTTGATCATAACGGCGTATCTCAAGAACTTATGGTGAAGCTAATAGATGCAGTGTGGGGCTTTAGAACTTAACAAAGCTTGGCATATCAATCTGCCAAGCTGAGTATTGCTTTCCAAGGTGACTACTTGCTTGTTAGCCTTGGTTTAAGTCTTTATCTTTCCAAAACTTTGTTCCTTTAATTGTTGCCTCTAAAGATAGGCCTGCTTCGGTCATTTGATATATTTCAACGTCACCTATAGCGCCTTCTGATTCAGCTGAGCCACCTTTGTCACCCGCTTTTGCTGAAGCGTCGGCTTGTGCGCCAAATAACCAACCAGACTCTACGAACTTGTCGTAAGATTCGCGGGTTTTAAAAACCATGAGCGCTCTAAAATCTTTAACGCCGGCACCAAAACCTACGCCAGCTTCGCCCATCTTCATATAGGTGCGTTTGCCTGAGACATTATCTATAGCTACCCCATGACCGCCGCCTGCTGAGATAACAAACAGGTTGATGCCAGCGTTACTGAATACAGCATAACCAACTGAGCCACTAATTTTACCGGCTAGTTCAGCATTTTCTTTTTTAAAGTCGGCCAAGCTCTGCTGCACCATTTGGTCTGATTCGGCGCGTTCTTCTGCCGCACTTTTTGCTAATGCAGGGAAACTAATAGTGATGTTTAGCAGGGCGATAGCGAAAATTGCAGTTAATGATTTTGTCATTGGTTTTCCTAAGTAGGTGCTGCATTACAAGGCAGCATAATCAACAATGTGAAATACAACTCGGCCTTTCAACTTGTTGCTATTTTAAGCTTTACAGCTAATAAAATTGACATTTTACGAATAAGCGTGACACTTAGTGTATCTGTCCTCGGATTGGATTTGTTTTGCAACAGTACCTATTTCAGTTAGCTGCGCTTAAATCGATAGTTGAATTAGCAGAGCAGCAAGGTTTAGATAAACACCGCTTATTAGCTGCTGCAGATATCTCTCCCAGTGTGCTACGCCGCGATAGCGGATTAGTGAATCAATTGAACATTGCCAAATTTTTCACTGTGGTGGATCACTACGGTGAACAACCTTTAGGCAGCGCTCGTTGCGGTTTAACCCTAGCGTTGAGAAAGCAAGGCGCAGTGGCTGTAGCAATACAACATATGCCAAATTTAGCAGCGATGGTACTTATGCTTCAGGCCTTTTTAAATGCGCAATCTAGCGGCACATGTTTAAGCTTGAGTGAGCAAGGCGATCTAGTGCGGGTAGAGTTTTCATTAAAGTTTGCCGATCAATTAAATTGTGATGCTATGTATAGGGCTATGCTGTGTAATTTGTTTTCTACCTTTAAGCAATTACTTGGTGACTCATGGCACCCCAGAGAGCTGTGGTTGGACCATCCCTTTAGTCACGCCAATGAGCTGTCTGACTTACTTAAATGCCCGTTAAAAACCCAAATGCCCAGCAATGGAATTGTGTTTGATAAGCGCTGGTCACATGTTACTGGTGCTCAAGTATTTCCTATAAGCCGTGAGTTAAGTAAGCAAAATGCGGCAGCCATAGATCGTTTAGACAATATCGAAGACTTAATTTACCAACTGTTACCGGCGCTTATTTATGACGGCCGTACCAGCATAGAGCAAGTCGCAGAGTTATTTGGGGTACAAGTGCGGGTGCTACAAAAGCGCTTAAAAGCGAAAGACACCCGCTATTCGAGTTTGTTAGAGGACGCTAGGAAAACCATGGCAATTGATTATTTGCTCGATAGCCAACTATCAATTAGTGATATTTCATTGCAGTTAGGCTATCGAGAACCCGCCATATTTATTCGCTGTTTTAAGAAGTGGTTTAAGCAAACACCATTGCAGTGGCGTAAAATTGCAAGGGCCAATTAAGTTTAGTTATTTTTGTATTATGTTTTTTAATAATTACCAATTTGGTGCATAAAGCTAGCGTTTATCGCTTTATTTTGGTGAGTGTTGTCGTCTAAATTCTGCTTGTTGCTTGAAATGCATGGTTTTTATATTTGGCACGTTAAATGCGAAGCTGATCACAAAAAGGGTGTTTTGAACTTAAATACCCCCCTAATCAGTAGCCAAAGGACAAACATCATGAAAACGTTTATTACTTGGTTTGTGGCATGCTCGAGTTTAATCTTGAGTGTTGTTTTTCAAGTACAAGCAAACACCGAACTAAGCGCTAGTAATTCATCGTTAAATGGTTGGTGTGCCAGTCTTAGAAAGCAGCAAATTTGTTTGAATTTACATCTACAATTGGCTGAGAATGGCCGCGCAGATTCGGCTTATTGGGTTGCTAAGGCAAATGCTAGAGGCACCTTTGAAGACGCTGACTTCACTAAAGCAGCTGATTACTATCAGTTGGCGAGCAATCAACAACACCCTGATGCAAGTCGAGAATTGGGTTTATTGCATTACCATGGAGTGATTGGCCAACGTGACTTTGTTAAAGCGCAGGGCCTATTTGAACAAGCCGTTGCGCAAGGCAACGCTGAAGGAATATGGGCACTGGCAAGGATGTATCATTATGGTCGTGGCGTAGAGCAAAGCTACCAAAAGGCTTTTGAACTATTTACTTTAGCAGCAGAGCTGGGCTCTAAACCTGCGGCGAGTACCTTAGCTTATTACTACAAAGTGGGCTTGGCGACCGAGGTCAACCCCCGTTTGGCTAGCTATTGGGGTAATAAAGCCCGTGTTAAACGCCTAGTGACATGGAATCGCTCTATTCCCGATTATCGCTAAACCGATACCGCGTTCAAACAAGCCAGCATCGATTGATGCTGGCTTGTTGGGTATTAACGCTAGACATAAATTAAACATCAATTGTTCATCACATTGCAACCTTGGCCACTTTAACTAGAGAGCGAGTAATTTAGCTCGATAAATTAAAGATAAGGATGCTTGCCAATGAAATTCACCCGCTTGGTTTTGTTACTATGCCCGCTTGTTCTGCTCAGTGCCTGTAATGACGATAACACTGTGCTTGAGACTAAGTCTGCAGCAATTTCATCAATTCAACTAGGCCCTCGCCCTGCTTATCTGGTTGACCAGTTGGCTGAGGGTGAACTAAAAGACACGCTAAGCGCCTGTGTTGAAGATATGACCAGTTATAAGGTGAGTGATTTTTCTATTGGTCACCGCGGTGCGCCGTTAATGTTTCCTGAGCATACTCGTGAAAGTTATGTCGCGGCCGCCCGCATGGGGGCGGGGGTGCTTGAATGTGATGTAGCCTTTACCAAAGATGCTGAGTTGGTTTGCCGTCATTCACACGCAGATTTACACACCACTACCAACGTTTTAGCTGTGCCTGAGTTAGCTGCCAAATGCTCGTTACCATTTACTCCTGCTGATAGTGTGAATGGTGTAGATGCGACGGCAGAATGCCGCACTTCAGATTTCACCTTGGCTGAATATAAGTCTTTACAAGGTAAGATGGATGCCAGTAACTCAGCCGCTACTACTGTGGAAGAGTATATGAATGCTACGCCTAGTTTTCGCACTGATCTTTACGCCGATAGTGGTACTTTGCTGTCGCACAAAGAAAGTATCGCTTTATTTAAAGAGCTAGGTGTGAAAATGGCGCCAGAGCTAAAAACACCTGATGCTAAAGATCTCGCTGTGGCGGGTATCACCCAACAACAGTTTGCCCAAAAAATGATAGATGAATACATCGACGCTGGTGTTGAGCCAAGCCAAGTATACGCCCAGTCATTTTCGATTGACGATGTAGAGTATTGGATTGCCAATAACCCCGAATTTGGTGAGCAAGCAGTATACTTAATTTACTTGCTTGATGGTGTACCTAGCCCTACAGAGATTGCAGCAAAAGGGATTAACATTGTGGCTCCTATCTACACAGCCTTACTTGAGCAGCAAAATGGAGTAGTAGTAGCGAGCGATTACGCCAAGCAGCTTAAAGCCGAAGGTTTAGACTTAATTACTTGGACAATCGAGCGCCGTTACACTGATTACCCTGAGTTTGAAGTGTTAAATGTACTCAAAAAAGAGCTAGAATTAGTGGGTGTGTTTTCTGACTGGCCTGCTACGGTCACCTTCTTTGATAACTGCGTTAAATAACCACTATATGCATAAACATGTTACTGCTAATGCTGATTAGCAGTAACTTTGTGATCTTGATAGCACTATTTTCAATTTTCCCTGCTAAGTTGATTCATCGCAATGAAGTAATTATTCACTATTTTCCATAGGCCTTAGTGTGGTAGCTTTGCGCCGGTTGTCTTTTTTGGTCATTAGGCAACGGTTAACAAAGGAAAATAAATAATGAAAAAATCACTCTATTGCTTAGTGGGTATTAGTGCATCGATGTTAGTCGCTTGCAGCAATACCAACGACGCACCTGTAAACTCATCCGAAACCTCTGCGATTGTGTGTTCTGGCTCTTGTGGCCAAGAGCAGTTTGATCTTGCCCAACAACTTCATACTGGTGATGGGGTAGAGCAGAATTATGATGCAGCTTTAGCCGCTTACTTAAAGGCTGCTAATTTAGGCAACGTACCTGCAATGACTCAAGCCGCGGTGTTATATAGCGAAGGCTTAACAAACCAAGGCGTTAACAAAGAAGCAGCGCTTCAGTGGTTAACCATGGCGGCTAAGCAACAAGATGGCGAAGCCCAGTTTTTATTGGCTGAGCATTATTGGAGCGAGCAAGATTATGGTCAGGCAGAGTTTTGGTATAATCAAGCTGCCTTGAATAAGCATAAAGAAGCGGCTTATCTGTTAGGTCTTTACTATTTTGAAGGCACTAACATGGAAGAAGACCCTGAGCAGGCTTATGTCTGGATGTCGATTGCGGCGTTGTTAGGTCACAGTAATGCACCTGGAGATCGTGATTTTCTAATTGGAGAAGAACTCGATATGACCCAAAAGAAAGCTGCTTGGGCAGAAGTCGCTAGACTCATCGAAACGATGGGCATTGAAGTGCCTTGGTAGGGGATGGTTAGTGTCATATTGACAATACTGACTGGTTAAAAATACGGTGAGTGAACCGGGAACTTGGTAAGTTTGTGTACTAAGTAACCTGGTTTACTCGTTGTTATCTACTGATTGCCCCCGCTGGTTAACACTTCTGCTATACATTTATTTGCACTGCTTCGCTAATGAGTACTTCAGCGCTAAAGCCTGCTGTTATACTTATCTTTAATGAACCTTAAACTTGCCATTTTCCAACTTGAGATAGATACTAAAACTAATTGATAATTAAGATTAAATTAATGGATGTTGTTGTTATTCGTTTATCCATTCATGATTTCCAATTAAGAAGCATAGTATGCAAGCACCAGATACACCGGTTAACGAAGCGAGTAGGCTACAAACACTTAAACAATTAGATGTTTTAGATACTCAGCCAGAAGAACGTTTTGATCGTATTACTCGTATGGCAAAGCGCTTATTTAAGGTGCCTATTGCCTTAGTCAGCTTGGTTGATGAAAATCGCCAGTGGTTTAAATCCTGCTTTGGCGTTGATGCCACTGAAACGCCACGCGATATTTCATTTTGCGGGCATGCCATATTAGATAATACTACCTTCCAAATTCGCGATGCGCTTGAAGATAAGCGCTTTGCAGATAACCCATTAGTCACTGGTTACCCCTATATTCGCTTCTATGCTGGCCATCCTTTAAAGGCACCCAATGGCGATAAGTTAGGCACTTTATGCATCATCGATACTGAACCGAAAAGTCTCGACGCTGATGATTTATTAGCGCTGAGCGATTTAGCCGCAATGGTTGAACAAGAGTTAGCCGTTTTGCACTTAGCGGGTACCGATGAGCTAACCGCTATCTCGAATCGTCGTGGTTTTATGCAACTGGCCAAATACTCATTTGCTATGTGTAAACGACAGCAGCTTCCCTTGGCCTTGGCTTATTTCGACTTAGATGCGTTTAAGCCGATTAATGATCAATATGGGCATGCTGAAGGCGATAAAGCCCTAAAGTTGGTGGCAGAACAGATGCGACTTTCGTTGCGAGATTCTGATTTATTTGGTCGCTTAGGTGGAGATGAGTTTGCGGTATTGTTTACCAATACCCGTTTAGATCAAGCCAAAGAGGTGTTAGCTCGTTTTGCTGACGAGTTAAGCCAAACAGTGGCTGAGTTGAATGTAGAGTATTCTTTAAATTTTAGCTATGGCCTAGTGGATGTAGATTTTGAGCAGCAGTCATCGATGGACTGTGTTATCGAAGACGCTGATCAAATAATGTATCAGCATAAAAAGAGTAAGCGCTAAGATTTAGTATTTAATTAAGTGTAATCGCCGCCATGGGGGGAGCAGCTTCTGGTTGTCGAAAATAATGTAGGGCGCGTATCGCTGCATACACATTTTGGCAGCAGAGCGATAACAGGGCGGTGTGTTAATTATTAATAGCAACTGGCCGGGCAATAAGGCTTGTTGGTAATTAATTAAAGTGTGGTTTTCTTGGTTGAAGGCCACCATACCGGCTAGCCAAGCAGTAACGAGGCTCAGTAGCACTCCAATAATAACAATACTCAATATGTTTAGAGAAATTAAGCCGCTTAACCATAGCCCTGCGATACAAATTGCTGTTGCAATCAATCCAAATAGGGCACCTAACAAACATTTTCTTACTATATCTGCTTGTTCAATAAAGGCTGTAGCATGCAATTGATGGGTGCTTACTTGCGCCTCGATATGAGACACAAATTTTATTTGTTTCAGGTCTAAGCCTAGTTCAAGCAAACATTTCTGTATCGCTTGTGCTGGCTGGTGGCTGTTTAGTAAATAATGAAGCTGGTGCATGCGTTGCTCCAGTTAAATTTAACCCATACATATCTTAACGTAGTCGCTGATTGATAGGATCACTTCGCCATTGAGTTATTTTGTATCAGCTTTGTGAGTGACTTGGCTGATTACAGACGCATATGCTTGTAATTTCAGCGCTAGAACGGCGTGTCCAAAGGCCGCGTTTCCGTAAATCAGAAGTGCTCTACAATTCAGGTTGTATTGTTTGTTCATTTTGCTCACTACATTAAGGCTAAGCCAGTGGGCTTAGCCTTTTTAAGATTACCGTTTACTGCTCGCTTAACGCTTATGGGCAATCATAAGGAAAGCCTTGTTGATCGGTAAAAGACCAAGCTTCAACATTAATATGGTTAAAGTTATTACACATATCTGCCAACGGATAGGCCATTTCCAAATAACTGAAACTTCCCACATCGGCGCTACCACTCAGAGTGAAGCTATCTTGTGACAGAATGCTAGTTTTACGGGTAAATAGGCTGCCAGTGATAACCATGTTGGCGCTATCAATACTACTGTCCATGGCGTAAACGTTAGTAAGGTAACTGTTTTCAGCCCATAGTGCTGATTTGCCTCTTAGTTCTAAATCAGTTATTGGTGAACCTTGGGTTCCTAATACGTCAACATCAACGCTGCCTCCAGTTTCAATATTCACTTTGCTTGTGATGACGGTAGCGCCTATCAGTGATGAGCCCGCACCTACGTAGACTAAAGGACCGCTAAGCTGGTTCTCTACTGCGAGAGCAGCATTGGCAAACAAATCTACTTCATTAGTGACACTTAAATCGTAAACTTGTCCACCCGTTCCGGTGCCCATGTTTAAAGTATCGAGGCTGAGCGTGCCTTGACCTAAGTTTTTAAATCCTGAGGCATTTAATACTGTCATTTGAGCGCTACTAAGATTGGTGTATTCCATACTACTGGCAGTGTCTAATACAATGTCTTGGGCTTTTCCTATTGGTGAGAAGAAAAATAAACGAGAAGATAAGCTTGCTACGAAGCGCTGTCCTTCTACGCTGTCGTTATACACGATGGAAGAAGTTCCGGTAGACAAAAACTCACTGTTTACTGGGTAGCTATTATTTTCGAAGTAAACCGCGCTGCCAGAGTCGATAAAGGCAACACGATCGTCGTTAGCCTTACCTAAGATGTTAACCCCTTTGACGACCACATCTTGCTTACCAACGACTTTAATCATGCCTGCCACTTCGCCACCCTGCAGCATAATGCTGTCGCGGGTGATTTGCAGTTCGCCGTTGTCATCGGCCGCGCAGGTACCGCTTAAGTTCAAGGTTATCCAACGTTGGCTGCTATCGGGCTCAGCAAAGTAATCAAGCAAGGCATCATCATCATCACTACAGTTGATCGCTATTTCGCTAAAACCGTTGTTAGGAGAAGATGAAAGGCTTAAGTTTTTGAGATACAAAAAGTTATCGTTCATTTCACTGGCTTTGATCGTTCCGCCAGCTTGAAAGGTGACAAGTTCGCTTGGTTCAGCAGCGGCCAAGGCGAAGCTGCTGTTAAAAAATAAAGCGCTGGCAATGATGGTAAGTGTGGTGTTTAGTTTATTCATTATTTGTTCCTTAAATTTTGAATTATTCTCGACTACTGCCATAGGGCTTGGTCAAATTTGGCACTATCAAAACTAGCTACTTCGGGCTCTACGCTGTCACAGACATCTCCAATACCATCGCCATCAGTATCAAGCTGGTTGGCGTTGGCCTGTTGCGGGCAGTTGTCGCTATTGTCTCCAACACCGTCATTATCAGCGTCGGTGCTTTCATTGGCATCGTTAGGGAAGGCATCCGCGTTGTCACCTATGCCGTCGTCATCACTATCTTTGGTTTCGCTGGCGTCATTAGGGAAGGCATCCGCGTTGTCACCTATGCCGTCGTCATCACTATCTTTGGTTTCGCTGGCGTCATTGGGGAAGGCATCAGCGTTGTCACCGACTTGGTCACCATCACTGTCTTTGGTTTCGCTAGGGTCATTGGGGAAGGCGTCTGCGTTGTCACCGACTAAATCACCATCGCTGTCTTTGGTTTCGCTGGCGTCATTGGGGAAGGCATCAGCGTTGTCACCGACTAAATCACCATCACTGTCTTTGGTTTCGCTAGGGTCACTGGGGAAGGCGTCTGCGTTGTCACCCAATTGGTCACCATCACTGTCTTTGGTTTCGCTAGGGTCATTGGGGAAGGCGTCTGCGTTGTCACCCAATTGGTCACCATCGCTGTCTTTGGTTTCGCTAGGGTCGTTAGGGAAGGCATCAGCGTTGTCACCCAATTGGTCACCATCACTGTCTTTGGTTTCGCTAGGGTCATTGGGGAAGGCATCAGCGTTGTCACCGACTTGGTCACCATCGCTGTCTTTGGTTTCGCTGGCGTCATTGGGGAAGGCATCAGCGTTGTCACCGACTTGGTCACCATCGCTGTCTTTAGTTTCGCTGGCGTCATTGGGGAAGGCATCAGCGTTGTCACCGACTTGGTCACCATCGCTGTCTTTGGTTTCGCTGGCGTCATTGGGGAAGGCATCAGCGTTGTCACCGACTTGGTCACCATCACTGTCTTTGGTTTCGCTAGGGTCATTAGGGAAGGCATCAGCATTGTCGCCTACTTCATCACCATCACTATCGGCGCTTTCATCAGCGTTATGCGGGAAGGCATCTTCGTTATCATTTACTCCATCATTGTCGTCATCCTCGTCGTCGGTAACTTTAATAATTTGTCCATCTTGCACAATGACCGTTTCATCCTCAGCCACATCAGCCAGTATGTCTTTAACATCGTTAAACTGTTCGGCGACGGCCTCTGGCTGGGCTGCTTCTGCTGCGCTAGCAGGCATGAGTTCAGCGGCTACCAGCAAGCCAGCTAATTGGGCAAGATCTGCTTGTTGATTGGCGATAAAGTCACCGAGTAGCACGGTATCTTCTTCTAGCCCTAGATCATTGGCTATTGTTTGACTCGCTTGACTTAGGCTTAAGCTTTCATCGTTGCGCATCGTGATATGCACAAGTGTAGAAAGGGGCGTTACTTCGGTTTGGCCAGCCGGAGCAGACATCATGTAACTGCTAGTAATTGCAGTATCGGGTTGATCTTCATCGATAGTTTGTCCAGCAATTGCTCGTACCACCACAGGGATGTCGTCAAGATTGCTTACGCCGGTAATATTGAGTTCTGCTGTACCGCCAGGGCCACTTATGGCACTAGGTTCTCCATCGTCTTTTACAAAATTTTGATTTAAATCGAGCCATATTTCAGCTTGCTGTAAATAGCCGTCGATAGCGGTAACTTCAAGTGTAAGCGGACCTACTGGCTGCTCGGGATCGCTCCCACCACAAGCACTCAGGCCTACCGCCATCCCAACCGCTAAGGCGAGAGGATGAAATTTTTTCATAATTGTCCCTTTACGAAGTAAGTTTGCCAAAGCAGGAAGCTTGGCGATTACAGGGTAGGACATACTCACAGAGCGTTTCATCCCCCATATAGGTGATGAAAACCTTAAAAAAACATAAAACTTGATTCAGATCAGTTGCCTAGGGAAATGACTACGCGGAAGCGGGTACATAGTTAAGAGGCTTGTGCTTTAATGGTATGTACACTGTATTAGGGATGGGAAATGTTAAAAGCGTCTTTAATTCAATCACCATTAATTGAGCATCGTCATCGAGCGGTGTTCTGTGTTAACTCACTGAGTGGGCTGGCTGACGCTTTATTAAAGAAAGTGGCGATTGAAGGTGTAGTGCTGTTGGTGTTGGATCAGACTGGCTTACCTATTTTTAACTACAGTAGGGGCTTTACTGAACAGCAGTTACTGTGTTATCAGCAGCATCGCGCTGATGATGTTTATATAAACGACTACTTACAACAGCCTTCATTGTGGGGCTCTCTCCAATACTTGCAGCAACGTTTGCCTCTGAGAAAGATTGATAACCCGGTATTTCTTGAGGTGATTTATCCCTCAGTGAGTTTTAATCATACCCTTTCTGGTTTTCGCTCCTTGGCTTATGGTCACCGCTTGCTATTGAGTTGTCATCGAGAACATCGGTTTTCGGTCAACGAGCAATACGATATGCAAAGTCTTTTTTCATTGTTGACGGATTGGGCAAACCAGCAATTGAGTCTTTACCATATGCAGCAAAGTTTGCTTAGATGCCGTGATGTTAATGTCGCAATGGAAGCGCTCACCGAGACCGAATGGCAAGTGTTACTGCTGCTTATCGAGGGCTACGATGGGGCCGAAATAGCTTGCTTGCGGAATAAGTCGAAAGAAACAATACGTAGTCAGATTAAGTCTTTATTGCGTAAAACGGGCTCACGTAATCAAAATCAACTGATCGCTCGTTACTTTACCGAACCTCATTTATTTCAAGGTTAATCAGGATATTATAGTGTTTTTATTTGATAGCAGATAGCAGATAGCGACTAGAGAGCGAGAGTTGTGTCTAAGTTGTTGCTTATGATGAGGAGGATTTTCATCAGTTTATTTAGATCTTAACTCTCACTGAGAGGGTCTGCACTTATAGGGTTAAGTTAATGAGGCAAAAACCATATCGCAGATGTATTGCTGGTTGTTAAAAAAGTAATGTTAATGGGTTAAAGCTTGTTTTTGTTATTTGGCTTTGTAGCTTTCTTTACGATTATGCTGAAACCAAAATCTTTTACGACCTGTTGAACGAGCCATAATTGTCCTTATTGTTAATATCAGCGAGAAGACACCACAATATTGGGTACTTAAAGTGTGAGTTTAAGTGCTGATGCTTACGCTAAATGAATGTATTTATATGATATAACGAAGAGAATAAGAATCGCAGCGACATATACTAGAAGTAGATGTTTGAAATGGTTATATTTTCGCAGATACGGTATAAATGTGGTTAGTGAAAAATACGAGTAAGTAACGCAAATGGTGATTACACCATTTGCGCCTACTTTTGAAATTAAAGCGCTGTTACGTTAGCCGCTTGAGGACCTTTTTGGCCCTGCTCTACTTCAAAAGATACTTTTTGGCCTTCAGCTAAAGTTTTGAAACCTTCAGAAGCGATAGCACGGAAGTGAACAAATACGTCTGCACCGCCATTGTCTTGAGTAATGAAACCAAAACCTTTATCTTCGTTAAACCATTTTACTAGACCAGTTGTTTTATTAGACATTTTTGTGTCC
Organism: Agarivorans sp. MS3-6; assembly: GCF_054112545.1. NCBI lineage: Bacteria > Pseudomonadati > Pseudomonadota > Gammaproteobacteria > Alteromonadales > Alteromonadaceae > Agarivorans > Agarivorans sp. MS3-6. The sequence goes on from NZ_CM134202.1 coordinate 3,888,073, forward strand.
CTTATATATTAATTAATAAATATTTCGCGATAATGCGATGCGCTCAAGCTTGAATTATTTAATGTGACGATAAAGCTAAGGGAAACACTAAGGATAACAACAATAACGAAGAGATTCTGAGGCTTTACTTTTACTTTTGGTTCACTAATAACTCTGAATTACAGAGCGAGATAGATACTACCTTAGTACTTCAAATTGTAAAGGTTTATTTTTAATTAACTTAACATTTAGCAAGCCACTGAATAGAGCAGCCGGTAATGGCTGCTCTGGGAGTAAAGCAAAAGGTGTAATGCGTGTTACTTGTGCCTAGTGAAGCGATTAATCTTCTCTGCTCATTAAGCGAACATCATCAAACAAACCTTCGCTGTTTGAGCTTGGGGTAGCCAAGTAAGTTAAGCTAAATTCATCGAGACGTACTTCCAACTCATCATCGGTGAATTGCTCACTGGCGTAGATTTCAGGATCGCTATTGCTGGTATCTATTTGCATAAACGCGAACACTTCAAGTGTGGTGTTGTCTGCTGAATTAAACGCTAACTCCACTTGTTTAAAGCAGGTTTTGACCGAACCTTGTGGAGCGTCATCCAAATCGCTAACATGAGAAAATGCTTCAGCGATTATTATGCCCGAGTCATCTTTTACCCCATAATGTAGGGTACTTAATGAGTCATCACCTTTGTTATCACAGTAGTAAAGTGAGTAGGACATGTTGGTATTGCTGGGTATATTAGCAACGGTTTGTGATAGGCCTGGGGTCGCGGTGAAGTCGTGGTTGCTGGCCGATGCCTTGAAACGAACTCGGGCAGAACCGCTAGATGATGAGCCTGTGTCAGTAAAGGCTGAATCCCCCGAGCTACCTACATCGCCTAAGCCCTCTGAATCACCTTCATGCTGCACCCAAACATTACTACTGCCACTATTGCTGCGAAATTCGCCTAAGTTGCCGTCTTCCAGATCGGTGGCCGTAGTCACGTGCTCAGGCAAGCTTAATATTAGCGTGCCGCTAGTACTATCACCAGAATTAAACTCGGCGCTTACCCAAGTATAATCACTGCTTGATTCCACACCTGATAGTTTTACCAAGTCGCCAATGGCCAGTTGATAACTGCCTTTAACGAAGGCTGATACAACATATGGCGTGTCGGTGCTTAAAGCTATGCTTTGACTCAAGCTACTCGCACCAGTTAATTTTGCGCTAGCACCACGTGAAAATGCATCAGTACCCGTTACTATTTCAGCGCCGCTGGTGGTCCAGTTAGCTAAGCCCTCATCAAACGCTGGGTTGTCTACATCAACTTCAAGCATAATGGCTTCAGGTTTGTTAAGACGATAGCTATTTGGACCTACATCAGCGTAATTAAGCGCTTGTAAGGCAACCTCGCTATCTAGTGCTTCATCAGCCCCAGCGCTGCTGACACCAGAACGAGTTTGACCGTCCATGTCGATACTCGGTGCGCTAAAATCACCGTTGTCGTAATCGCTTACTGCACTGATATCCGGTGTAGAATCTGAAGGGCGATACAAATTATCACTGCCGATTGCTAAGTTTGCACTATAGAATTCTATGCCTTCGGTACCCAGTGAGACTTGGTCATCATCAGAGAACGTTTGTCCATAAAAAATATTACCGGCTAGGCTTGAGTCGGGCATTATGCCGTTTTCTGCCTGAACGATGACAGGCCCAATTCCATGGTCAATCAGGTTATTGACTAAGTACACTTCTTTAGGCTGGTTCGATTTATTGCCACCATCAATATTTAAACTGTTAACGCTGTCTACGATGGTGTTATTGGCGATGTATACATTTTCAACTTGTTGGTAGCCGTTATCACCATCACCTGCACCGTCATAACCGAGTAAAACAATCCCCCCATGGTGGCTGGTGTTTTTATAACGGGCACTTTCAATATAGTTATTGGTAATGGTGTGGCCGTCATCAACAATTCTTAATCCTCCTGCAAAAGGGTAATCTTCACTAAGAATAAAGTTATTGCTGATGGTATTGGTATTACCATGACGGTTGGTTAATGAGCCGTAACTATTGCGAATAGTATTGTAAGCGATGACGTTGTTAGAGCCTTTGTTAGAAATAACTTCAGCTTCACCTTGGATCCGTTCGAAAACGTTTCGAACAATAAATGAGTTACCAGGGTAGTGGTGGGTGGCACTTAAGCCTGTTCTTATGGCTTCATAATCATTGTCGCTACTGCTAGCGTACATCTTATTGTCGGCAGGTGGGCGGTTAGCAATGTAGTTATTATAGACCACGATACCTTGAGCGAGTTCTGCTAGTTGAGTCTCTTCATCCCATGATTCATCTACCCAGCGGTTGAATGAAATCATGGGGTTAGCCACAGTTTTGCCACTAATAACGCTGTGATCTAACCAAATATCTTTACCATAAATATGTACTAAAATACCGTAATCATCTTGGGCTACAGCATTCAAAATGCTGATTTCGCTGATGCGACAATCAGAACACAAATCGTTAGTGCCAAAGCGAGTGGCAATTAAGTTACTGCCATATTCTACACCATCAAAAATAAGTCCTTGCAGCTGGCTGTAGCTACCGCCCATGTTAATTGCGACTTCACCGCCTTTTAAAATAGCTTTCCCTGGGTTTTCTGCAGCAATTTTAATGGGCTTATCTGCGGTGCCAGAGCCTCCAAATGTGACTTGGAAATCGCCGCTGTATTCACCATCTGCTAGGCAAAGCGTGGTACCTGCGTCCATTTCTGTAGACGTAGCGTCTGCGAGGCCTGATAGTGAATCGAATACTTGGCTACAGTTGATATCTTCAGTGCTTAAAACACCGTCAGGCAAACCGAAGCTAGGCTCACCTGAAGGATCCACTGGGTCTACAGGGTCTACAGGGTCAATAGGATTTGTTGTATCTGTACTACTGCTATTACATCCAACGAGAATTAAACCCAAAACTAGGGCTAGGCAGGTTTTACGGTACATAGAATGTCCTTTTCATTGTTAAATTTTTCAAGCGATACATAAAACAGGGATATCTTACGTAAAAAACTGCGTAAAAAAGTGATCGTATTAATATAATTTAATAATACATATTAAGGGCGGGGAATTTAGGGGTATTTGTGGTTTCGATCAAACTAGGGCGAGACTTTCGTAGCTGATTTACTCTTGAGTATCATTTGTTTTTTTAGCTAAATGTAGAGGTGTTTAATGGTCATAAAGAGCAGTATCAAATAGGCGATACTGCTCTTTTGTATTACATGTATTAGTCTAGGCTAACTAATTGCTCTTCGTATTTATCATGTGTTTTTTGAACTGATGCTTCGGCACCGCCCGTGGCTTTACTGACAACAATAATGGCAATGCTTGCCAAGATGAAACCGGGAACAATTTCGTAAATGTCGAACAAACCCCCACTGAGTTGCTTCCAAACTACGACGGTGACTCCGCCTAACACCACCCCAGCCAAGGCCCCATTGCGATTCATATCTTTCCAGAACAAACTGAGCAATAAAGCAGGGCCAAAGGCTGCGCCAAAACCTGCCCAAGCATAAGACACTAAACCCAGCACCGAGCTTTCGGGGTTCATGGCCAATACCAGTGCCACAATCGATAAGGCCACCACCGCAAACCGTCCGATACGTACTATTTCTTGCTGGCTCGCTTGTGGACGGAAAACTTGTTTGTAAAAGTCTTCGGCAAGTGCTGACGATGAAACTAATAGTTGCGAATCGGCGGTGCTCATAATGGCGGCTAAGATCGCAGCCAGCAGGATACCAGCAATCACCGGGTGGAAGATGGCATTAACCAATAACATAAAAATGGTTTCGCCATCTTTTATGTTGCCACCTAAGTGAGAGTCAACGTATACCGTGCCCACCAAACCAATAAGTAATGCGCCTGCCATAGATAGGGCGGTCCAACTAACAGCAATGCGACGAGCAGTACCGATGTCTTTGTTGCTACGGGTGGCCTGAAAACGCGCCAGAATATGTGGTTGACCAAAATACCCCAAGCCCCAAGCCACCAAGGATATGATTGCAATTGCACTTAAAGGTTCGCCTTTAACATCGGTCCATAGGTTTAAAAGCTCAGGGTTTTTCAGCGTAAGGGCTTGGCTTAAATCGCCAAAAGAACCTTCCATTGCCGCAATTGGTACAATCATTAGCGCGGCTGACATTAACAAACCTTGCACTAAATCGGTCCATGATACTGCCAAGAAACCACCAAATAAGGTATATGAGACCACACATACGGTGCCTACTATGACAGCTGTGCTGTAGTCTAAACCGAATACAGTTTCGAATAATTTACCGCCAGCGACTAAGCCTGAACTGGTATAAAACAAGAAAAATAACAAGATGAAAAAGGCCGAAATTGACTGCAGTAGTTTTGATTTGTCTTCAAAACGGCGTGCCAAAAACTCAGGGATGGTAAGCGCGTTATCCACCACTATAGAGTAGGTGCGTAGGCGTTTGGCACAAATCAGCCAGTTTAACCAGGTACCGACTAGCAGACCGCCCGCTAGCCAAAATGATTCAATGCCGGCTGCGTAGGCGTAACCAGGTAAACCGAGCAGCAACCAGCCACTCATGTCTGATGCGCCAGCAGATAAGGCGGCTGGCCATGGACCTAATGTGCGCCCACCTAAGAAGTAGTCTTCTGAACTGGAGGTGCGTTTATAGGCATAAATGCCAATTGATAGCATAACGATGAGATAGGCTATAAATGTGGCACTGATAGCAAAGCTATTTTCAATCATTCCTTTTTCCTTTTTTTGCTACTTTGAGCATTTTGGGTTTTATCGGTGTTAATCGCCGCTGCCTAGCTCTAGCAGACTAGCGTTACCGCCAACGGCGGTAATATTTATGGTTCGAGTGCGTTCAGTAATAAACCGCAAACAAAATGTCGCTTCACTCAAATGAGCAAAATTGAGTAAATCGGTTTCGTATACTAGCTGAGCTAGTTGTCCATCTCGCTCGGCCAATAACTGGTTATAGTGCTGGCAAGTTGCTTGGCTAGCCGCCAATGCAATGCCTGCAAGTTGGGGCTGCATGGCTAGTTGCTCACTGGCGTCAGCATCCAATTGGATAGCCACTCGGTCAGGGCAGCCTGCTCTTAACAGCTCACAGAGCAATATATCGAGGTCGGCCTTGGCACTTGGCGCAACACTGCAAATAATGGTATTGCCTGCCACTAGTGCGGCACTTATTAGCCCTGCAATGGCTACCGTATTTGCGGTTTCATCGGCGTGTATTAAAAAGCTACCTCGTCCAACACAATACAGCTCGTTAGTCTCGCCCGTTGGCCCTTGCAGTTGATGCTGCTTAGCGATAATCCTTGATGCTTGTTGGCATTGAAAGCGGATCATACTGGCACTTGCTGCAAAGTGCTCTGCGCGTTTTACTATTCGTTGTGCCCATCGTTCAAGAAGTTGGGCTCGTTGCGTAACACTTTGCTGCTGCCAATCTTCTAATAAGGAAAGGCTTTGGCTTAGTACTTCCATTGGCATAGTCATTTTATTGCACCTCGCTGGCTAGTTTTGGGGTGACGACAGCAATGGCGAAGCGATATAAATAATGGGGCCCGCCTGCTTTAGGGCCTGTGCCTGAAAGGCCTTGTCCACCAAAGGGTTGTACGCCAACTACCGCACCTACCTGGTCACGATTGATGTAGCAATTACCGACACGAGCACGCCGCTCAATGTGTTGATAAGTGCTTTCATTACGACTATGCACGCCTAAGGTTAACCCAAATCCACTTTGATTAATTTGATCAATCACCCTATCAAGTTGATTTGCTTGGTATTTAATCACATGAAGGATGGGGCCAAAGTGTTCTTGGTCGAGTTGCTCAATGCTGTTTATCTCAAATGCACTGGGTGCCACATAGGTTCCGCTGTTACATGAGGGCGATAACTCCACTTGATAAATCGGCTGGGCATGCTGTTGTAACCATTCGACATGGGCCAGTAATTTTTGCTGGGCGGCTAAATCAATCACTGGGCCAACATCAGTACTCAAACGTTCAGGGTTACCAATGCTTAGCTCTGCCATTGCGCCTTGAATAAGCTGCAGTATTCGCTCGGCAATATCTTGTTGTACATACAACACTCTTAAGGCTGAGCAACGCTGACCCGCTGATGCAAACGCTGAGCGAATAACATCTCGGACTACCTGCTCGGGTAGCGCGGTGCTATCAACTATCATGGCATTCTGCCCACCAGTTTCGGCAATAAATGGCACTGGCATAGCATCGCGTTTGGCTAGCAAACGATTTATTTTTTGCGCTGTAGGGGTAGATCCAGTAAAGGCCACACCAGCAATCCGAGGATCTGCGCTTAAGGCTTCGCCGAGCTGCGCTCCGCTGCCTAATACAAGTTGAATAGCATTGCTAGGTAAGCCTGTTTCCAGCAGCAGCTCAATGCAACGTGTGGCAATTAATGAGCTTTGTTCGGCAGGTTTCGCGACTACCGTATTACCGGCAACCAGCGCTGCTGATATTTGGCCAATAAAAATGGCTAAAGGGAAGTTCCATGGGCTAATGCATACAAATACGCCGCGCCCCCTGTATTGGGTCGCTTGAGGGTGGCCGTTAAAACTTAACTGCTCAGTGGCTTGACCAAAATTCGTAATGGCTTGCTGCGAGTAATAACGTAAAAAATCTACAGCTTCACGGATTTCATCAATACTATCTAAAACCGTTTTACCCGCTTCTCGGTGGCATAGGGCAACCAGCTCGTGGCGATGTTGTTCTAGTTTATCGGCCAGTGCTAGCAAGTACGCAGCACGTTGGTTTACGTCGGTATCACGCCAGCTAGGGTAGGCTTGCTCAGCAAAGCTAATGGCTTGTTTAGCTTGCTCGGCGTTAGCCCATTGCACGGTGCCCACCCTGAGTTGAGTATCATAAGGGGCATGGATTTGATGTAGCTCCCCACACTGTGCTTGGCCACCAATAATTGCTTGAGCATGCCAAAGGTGTTGCCCCAAAAATTGACTCACTTGCTGCTCAAAGGGCAGCCATTCGCTTTCAATATCGCTAGCGACACCCATTGAATTAAGGCGCTGTTCGCCGAATAAATGTGGAGGCGTAACAATCCGTGGATTGTGTAGGCAAGGGCGGGTGCGTAATTGATTAACTGGGTGTAGCGTTAAATCAGTCACCGGGCATCGAGCATCAACCAAGCGATGAACAAAGGAGCTATTGGCGCCATTTTCTAATAAACGACGTACTAAGTAAGGCAATAGATCTTGATGACTACCCACTGGTGCGTAAATTCGAATATCGGTATCTAACAACTCTTTTACATGGTGATACAAGGCATCGCCCATACCGTGCAAACGCTGGAATTCGTAATCATTATGGTTAGCCATCGCGGCGATTGCGGCTATGGTTTGCGCATTGTGGCTGGCAAATTGCGGAATGATCAGGCCACGAATGTGTTCACTTAACAGCAAGCGTGCACAAGCCAAATAACTGACGTCAGTGGCTTCTTTTCGAGTATATACAGGGTAGGCGTGGTGGCCATGTTGCTGAGCCAATTTAAGCTCGGTATCCCAGTAAGCGCCTTTTACGAGACGCATTGGAATGATATCGCCTTGTTTTTTTGCTAAGGCCGCTAACCACGCTATAACTGGCAAAGCCCGTTTGGAATAAGCTTGTACCACTAAGCCAAATTTGCCCCAGCCCTTAAGTGCAGAATGCTGATATAACTTAGCAAACAGTTTCAGCGAAATTTCTAAGCGGTCGGCTTCTTCAGCATCAATGGTAATTGCAACATCTTGTTGGCGAGCATGAACTAATAGTGCGAGTAAGGTGTTAAACATTTCATTGATTACCCGCGCTTGATTGGCTGCTTCATAGCGAGGGTGTAAGGCTGACAATTTAATTGATACCGATGGCGCAAGACTTGCGTTAGATGCTTGTGGCTTATCAGTGGCGACTTGGCTAATAGCTTGGTGGTAATCGTTATAATACTTAAGCGCATCTTCAGCGGTAAGTGCCGATTCACCCAGCATATCAAATGAATAGCTAAAGCCTCGGCTGCGTGGTGTCTCGCCATTTTTCAGCGCTTCTTGAATATTGCGACCTAAGACAAATTGATGACCCATTATCTTCATTGCTTGGTGCATCGCTTGGCGAATTACGGGCTCAGAAAATTTGTTGACCAGTCGATTTAGCAACTTACTTGGCTGGCCCGCTTCTGGTTGATCTAAGCTAACCACTTTACCGGTTAGCATTAAGCCCCACGTCGAAGCATTAACAAATAACGAGTCAGAGTTTTTAAGGTGAGACTTCCAATCGGCCACGCTCATTTTGTCACGAATTAAGGCATCTGCCGTGGCGGCATCCGGCACACGCATTAAAGCTTCGGCCAAGCACATTAGTAAGATGCCTTCGCGGGTATCTAAGCTGTATTCCAACAGCAGGGCATCAATCATTTGTACCGCATTTTTGTCGGCTCGCACTCGTTCAATTAGCTGAGTAGCTAAACCCGTAGATTGGCTGAGTTCTGTTTCGCTGGGTTCAGCTAAAGGTAATAACTGATTTAGCCAAGTCGATTCGTCAATGCAATAAAGTGGCGAGATATACCGCCAAAGCTGTTCCTGTGGCTGATCAATAAAGCTAGCTTGCGTCATGAAATGAGCGTCGAGTTGCGGGGTGTTCAGCATGCTATGTCCTCGTTTTTCATCCTCTGCTAGGGGACAGTGGATGTTACGGCTTTGTTATTAAGTGACCGATTGTAGAGTGCTTTACCTTTGGCGTATTTCGAAAAGCTCCGAAGTTTTTTAGAAACTCTCTGCCGATTAACACTTGTTCAAGCAAAGATTTAACAATCGACCGAATAATGACTTAGGTCGCTAAGCTACAGTAAGTGTAGTAAGTAACAGCAGTGAACAGGGGGATACAAATTATTGGTGCAGCTTATGGGTATTAACTGTTATTGCGTTTATAGCGCGCGGGAGACTGACCGAAAAAGGCACTAAAAGCGCTAGTAAAGCTACTTTGACTGGCAAAGCCACAGCTGTCGGAAATTTGCTGTAGGCTCAGCTTTTCCTCGCTAAGTAACTGTTTGGCCAATTCAAAGCGTTTACGTAATACGTATTGGTGAGGGGTTATGCCATTTTGTTGGCCAAATAAACGGTAAAATTGGCTTTCGGCCAAGTAAACTGCACCCGCCAATTGCGCGACACTGATTTTTTGATGCAGGTGCTGATGAATGTAACGATCAATGCTATCCATTTGTAAGCGCAGCGTTCGTTGCGGTTTTGCTTGCGCTTGCGCCAACTGGTTTTGCAGCACACACACCAACGTATGGGCACAGGCTTCACCCAATAGTTGCTCTTGCGGCTGGCTTAGGATCTCATGACACAATGCCCCGATGAGTATTTGAGATTGATTAGTAAGTTGAAAATAAGCTTTTCTTTCAAATAGTTGATTTACTTTATCTTGAAGGCCTTGTTCGGTGTTTAGCGGCAAGTTGACCACTAAAATTTGGTTGCGCCCTAAACCAGTAAAGGCATGCTCGGAGCACGCTGGCACCAGACAGCCTTGGCCTGGGCCCACTAAATTACCTTGGCCTTGAATGTCGAATTCGGTTTGCCCCTGCAGCCCGATCACCACCTGATAGTAGTTGTGACTATGGTGGTGTGATTGGCTAGGTAACGCTAATACTTGAGCTAAGCTGGATGATGGATTCATATCTTTTTGATTAGCAATAACAAATAGATTTAAATGACAATATAACAGTCACGCTTGAAGTCTTGAGCTGGTAGAGAGCTTGTTAATAGTGAATTATTTTACATGGTGTGTCAATTTTGTTAATAAAAGTTTGCAGGGCGTCTGGCTGTCAGTAACAAAAAAAACTCTAAAACAGAAAATATCAGATTATTTGCTAGGCTTATCAATAACTCATGGAGTGATTTATTGACGAAAGGAAGCAAGCTAAATGAGGTATGCCTTAAGCCTACTGTTTCAAAATCGGTCAGCAATTGATGTATTGCTTTCTTCTACCTTTATTAACCTACTTTCTTTAGCCTTACCTTTTGCTATGTTGCAAATTTACGACCGTATTTTGCCTAATCAAGGTTATGGTACTGCGAGTATCTTAATGTTGGGAGTGGCGGTAGCTATTCTGTTGGAGTTGGTATTACGCTATGTTCGTAGTTGGTTGCTAGCTTCTGCCGCGGCTAACTTCGAATTACATACTACTATTTCTGCGGTGAAAGCCTTGTTAGCCGCCAGCTACGGGCCAGTGGCTAAATTAGGCAGAGGTGGCATATTTAATGGCTTGAGCTCGATTGCTGGAATGCGAGACCTCTATTCTGGTCAAGCTGCTTTAGCGGTAATCGATTTTCCTTTTGTTATCATTTTTTTAGCCTTAGTTGCCTATATTGGCGGAACTTTGGTGTTTATACCTATTGCTGTTTGGGGCTTAATTAGCTTGGTTGTTGTGCTGATAGGAAAGCAATTAGCACAAGCAACCGAAGATTTAGCCCTCAGTGAAGCCGAACGCTCTCGTTTATTAATCAATGTGCTTTCTGGTTTAACTACGACTAAAGCTTTGGCTTTGGAAAATGGTATTTCTGCTTATTACCGCGAAATAAATTTCAAGCGTTTACAAAATCAACAGCGGGTAGATTGGTTATCCGCAAAATTACAGGAGCTAATTCAAGGTGCATCGCAAGGCACTACCTTGGTATTGGTATTGCTTGGCTGTTTATTAGTGCTAGACGGAGAGCTTACCACGGGGGGACTGGCAGCATGCTCCATTTTAGCCGGGAGGGCGGTTGCCCCTTTAAGTGCCATTATCAGTTTACGCTCTCGAATGGTAACGGCTAAGTCGGCTATGTCGCAGGTTAAGCAACTTATTGACTTAGAGAACGAGCAGTTTACCGGAGAGCATCATTATCAGCAAAAACTGCCTAGTGGACCAATCGAGTTTTCGAAATTATCGGCGCAGTCCTCTGGGGCTTTGTTAAAAGCATGCCAATTCACCATACCAGCAAAAAGCCTCGTTGCGATTCAATCAAACCCTCTGACTAATGCCAGCTTAATGCTTAGCTTACTGGCGGGGTTTCATCAGGCTAGCGAAGGAGAGCTGAGTATTGCCGGCGTTGAGCTGAGGCTGCATGATAGTGATGAGTATCGACAGTCTGTGGTTTATTTGGCGCCTTGGCCAACCTTGTTTGCCGGTAGTTTACTCGAAAATATGACCCTGTTTAGGCCTGAACTAGAAGCAAAGGCAATGGTGGTGGCAGATGAGCTTGGTTTAAGTGCCGCTATCGCTTTATTGCCAGCAGGTTACCAAACTCGGGTTGGCGATAGTGGTAATCAAATGCTTAATAAAGGCGCCATTAAGTTAATCGCATTAGTCCGAGCGCTCGCTCAACAACCCTCTATTTTGTTACTTGATGAACCGATGTTATCACTAGATGCCGATGCTCAGCAGCGGTTATTGGCGCTGTTGAATAAGGAAAAGCAGGCGATGACCGTACTTATCGCCTCCCATTTTGAGGATGTGAAGCAACACTGTGATGTGCTGGTGAGTATCGATAAAAATGGTGCGGTGAGTGCGGTTGCACAAGCTGGGGGGGCTTAATATGAATAATCAAGTGAATGATTTGAAACCTCTTCTTGTTCAGCTGTTACAGCAGTTGGGTTTATACTCTCAAGCCAACAATGTGGCTGAAGACCCCCGTCAACAACACATAGATGTAGTGGCTTTTGTTGAGTCGCTTAAAAAGTATCACATTGGCTATTCAGTGCATCGGCATATCCCTTCATTGGTCGCTCAAGCCGCTCACCCTTTTGTTCTGATATCTGAGCGACAAGCACCGATGCTGTTGCGTCGTCATGGCGAAGTGTTAGAGCAGTTTGAACAGCAGTGGCAGCCATGTGATTCAAGCATATTAAGTGATGATGTCCATTTAATTATGATTGAACAATTACCGCTGCAAGGTTCGTCGGCTAAAGCTTTTGCCGCGCAACTCAGTAAACGCAGTAAGTGGTATAGGCCGGTATTTTGGCTGAGTTTGTTGTCTAGCCTTACAGGTTTGGCGGTGCCTTTATTTACCATGGCCGTTTACGACAGAGTGATTGGCGGGCAGACCCCCGAAGTATTACCCAGTATCGCGCTGGGAGCAGCATTGGCCTTAAGTATTTTAGTGGCGGCTCGGTTAATTCGCGCCAAAGTGATGTCGTCGGCCAGTAACCGTATGGCTAGAGACCTATCAGAACTCACCTTCCAGCGCTTGTTAAGTATGCCTTTAACGGTGTTATCGCGAGTGGGTATTTCTAATCATATTGCTCGAATGCGCAACGCTGAAAAAGTAAGAACGGTGCTATCGGGGCCTGCGGCAGGAGGGTTAATTGATTTACCGTTTACTATTATAGCCTTGGCAGCGATTACCTTGCTAAGTGGGTGGTTAGTCCTGGTGCCTCTGGTTATGTTGGTGGTGTTTTATTTGGTGATGCGGTTGATGCGGGGGTATATACAAAGTGCTTCTCCTGCGGTATCCAGTGAATACCAAAACGTACTCAACGAATTATCTAAAAACCTATTGCAGTTAAAAGCTGCTGGCCACGTTGATGCTTGGACGACTAAATTTGCGCGACTGTGCCGGGAAAATAGCCGACAAAACTTCCGCTATGCAGCCCGCAATGGACTGATGGCGGCAGTGGCACATGCTTTGAGCTTAAGCACTGCCTTGGTTACCGTTTTTTGTGGCATTTTTTTGGTATTGAACCAAAGCATTTCGGCTGGCGCGTTAATTGCTTGTGTCATGTTAATTTGGCGCATTACTGGCCCCGCACAACTGGCCTTTAGCTCTTCACAAAAGTTCACCTTGTTACAAAACGCTGCCGAACAGTTTGACCGTTTCATGCAGGTTCAAACTGAAAATAGTGCATTGCGGCTAGACGTAGCAGATACCAATAAGCCACCTAGCTTGTCTTTTCAGCATCTTACTCTGCGATATACCGCAGAGATGGAACCCGCTTTGTCAGGTGTGGCGGCTGATATCGAAAGCGGAGAGTTAGTGGCGATAATTGGCCCTAATGGCTGCGGTAAAACCTCTTTGTTGCTATCGGCAATAGGAGTGATTGAAGCACAAGCTGGTTATGTTGCGTTAAACGGTAAGAATATTCGCCAATATGACCCAGAGTTATTACGAAGCTGGGTGGGATTTTGTCCCGCTGAACCTGACTTGTTCCCAGGTACTTTAGCTGAAAACTTAAGAGTGGCGCGAGCTGACGCCAGCGACCAACAACTGATTGATGCTTTGATAGCTGCTGGTGGTCAAGCCTTGTTTGATTCGTTAGATCAGCAACTGGATACGCAGATTGTTGGCGGGGATAGCGCAATGCTATCGGCAGTGGAAGGCAGCTATATCAGTTTAGCTAGATCATTGTTAAAGCAATCCACGTTCTTAGTTATGGACGAACCCTTAGCCAATCGAAACCCTCATGCTAGGCTGCAATTTATTTCTACGTTAAAAGCCTTAAAGGGGAAAGCCACCGTATTATTTAGTAGCCACGACCAAGAGTTAATTAAACTGGCCGATAAAGTCATTATTTTAGATAAAGGTGCTGCGGTATACGTTGGCCCAATCCCTCAACAAAATGCCGAAGCGGAGCAGTAATATTATGGATAAACGTCAATTGGCTAATCGAGTTTGGCCCGAGCATGAATTTACTGACGCAATTGAAGCGCCAACCGAGCGAAAACTGATCCGTCGTATCGGCTTATTTATAGCGTTTTCAGTGTTGGCTGTGCTGCTATGGTCGATTTTTACCACCGTTGAAGAAATTGCTAAAGCAAAAGGTCAAGTGGTCCCCCTCGGGCATAGGCAAGTGATTCAAAGCCAGCTCGGTGGAACATTAGCCTCGGTTAGTGTTGAAGAAGGTGATGTTGTTAAAAAAGGCGATATATTAGCTAATTTTGTGGCTATTGATAGCCAATCATTGGAACAAGAGTTATCCAGTAAGCAAGCTAACTTAGAGCTGAGAATGGAGCGTTACAATGCCTTTGTTGAGCAACGTGCTGCTGATTTCTCTGCTTTTGAAAGCGAATACCCTAAATTACTTAAGCAGCATATTTCGGCTCTAAAACGGATGAACGATGAGCTAGCCGCAACATCAGCGCTCAGTGAATCAGAAATCGCTAAATCTAAAGCGGAGCTAGCTGCGATAGAAAATGAAGTCCCGGCTTTGAAAGACCAAATTTCGGCCTCCCGCAAAACCATCAATATGATGAAGTCTCCTAGTGGTATTCAAGTGGTCTCTAAACTCCAAGTACTTGAAGCGCAACAAAAGTTAGATTCATATGTCCGCGAGCTTAAGTCTTTAGAGGGTAAGGAAGAAGTATTAAGCAAAAATCTCACAAATTTAACTAAGCAACTAGAGCAAAAAAACGCGGCTTTGTTTAATCAAGTGGGCGAAAAACGTGCTGATGCCCAAGCTGAATTATTGGGTATTGAGGCTCGCTTAAGATCTTCAGATTCTCAAGTATCTCAAACTACGGTATTAGCGCCAGTTGATGGCATTGTTCAATCGATACCCACTACGTCTTCAGGCAGTGTTGTTGCCCCTGGTGGGACAGTGGCGGTAATAGTACCCACCACCAAAGAAGCATTAATTGAAGCGAAGCTTTCGCCACGTGACATTGGCTTTGTTAGTGAAGGGCAAACTGCAAGAATCAAAATAGATGCCTTTGATTACAGCCGATACGGTGCTTTAGACGGCGTGGTGCAGAGGATTTCGCCCTCTACTGACACTGATGAGAAAGGCGGTGTTTTTTATAAGGTTAAAATCAGTATTGAGAAGCCCTATTTTAACGATGATCCTGAGCGTTTTGGATTGATTCCGGGTATGACCGGCGAGGTAGATATTGTTACCGGTGATAAGACGGTATTCCAGTATTTGTGGAAACCGGTGTTTACCAACATCACGACAGCCTTTGGCGAACGTTAATCGAGGCAAATTATGACTCAAGACAAGCATGATAAATCATCGCGAAATGCTGATGAGAAGCGCGCTAAAAACAGCGCTGCCAAACCCGCTGACAAAGACAAAGGAATACAAAAAGCCAAGCGTATCGATGAAGATGTAGCAAGGCTTAAGGCAAAAGAGTTACGTGATGTAAAAACAGTAGGCTTAAGTAATCAAGATTTAGTTGCTGATAAATCAACTCATCAGCTATTGGCCGGTGCCGAGCAAGCTGATAGAGATCTTACGCTATTAGATGAGCCGCAAGCTGAAGATGCTCAGCCAGACCATGTTGCTGCCGAGCAACATACTCCCATCGAACAAATTGATGCTGATAATTCAGAACTGTCAGCTGGAGCCGCGCTTGATCTTAAGGCTACTGCTGCAGAACATGCCCTAGGTAGTTCACCCCGCATTGGTCAAGGTGGGGGACTAAAGCCACTTGGCACTAATCAATGGTATTCACCTCATTCTTTCTTAAGCAATAGTGAGCTGGCCTCTAGTCTTCACAACGCTGAGTTCAAGCCTGTGCCTCATCACTTGCAAGCAAGTTTAGCTGTTAAGCAAATTGCTCAAGTCAAGCATTTTCAAAGTGGCGCAGCCCAGCCAATAGCCATGCATGCTGAAGGAAAGCAACAACAAAGTGGAATAGTAAAAGAAGACCAAACTAGCACCGTATCGGGTGAGTTACATATTGCGGGTTTAGGATCTGCAAGCGCTACTTGGTCAGTAGAATCGGGAAGTGGTAAGTACGGTCAGTTAGTGGTTGATCCAGATACAGGTCAATGGCGTTATGTGTTGAATAACTCTTGCGTTGATACCAATGCACTGGCTGAAGGGGAGCACCATACCGAGCAATTTCTCGTATTTGCCACTAACAATAATCATCAGCATGTAAAGATGTTGGTGTCGATTGAAGTTGAAGGCAGTAACGACTTACCGGTGATATCGGGTTTACATCATGCCAGCGTTGCAGAGATGGATAAATTAGCTAAAGTTGACGGGCAGTTGCTGGCGACTGATCCTGACCATAACGAACATTTGCAATGGGCATTGGCTAACCCGCACGGCCAGTTTGGCAGTTTAAGCATCAACGCTACCACTGGAGAGTGGCAATATCTTTTGGATAATAAATCTGCTGCGACCTTAGCCTTAACTGAAGGGCAACAAGTCGTAGAGCATTTTGTTGCAACAGTCACCGATAGCTCTGGTCAAGCAGTGAAACATGACGTTAGCGTATTGGTGACGGGCAGTAATGAGCAGGCCGCGATTAGCGGCAGCTTTAGTGGGATAGTCACAGAAGATAAAAATGTTCAAGCGGGAGAGCTACATTGTGCAGGGCTGCTGCAGATACAAGATCCCGATGCTCAACAAGCGTCATTTATTAGTGAGCAATTACAAGGGCAGTTTGGCCAATTTCAAATAGATACTGATGGCTACTGGACCTACTCAGCCGCCAATTCTTCAGCTGTCATTCAAGGCTTAAAAACCAGTGAGTCTCTCACTGACACTATGTTAGTACATAGCGTGGATGGCACAGAGAAAAAAATCACGATTACGATTAATGGCACCGACGATAAAGCTGTTATTTCAAATGCTCATTTAAGTTCTTCTACAGGCTTGGATAAAGGTGCACCGTCACCAGATGGAGAAACCTACGCCTCTATCACTGAAGATATCAATGTATCCCATGGCAACTTAACTGCTGATGGCGCATTAACTATTACGGATGTAGACAATGGCCAAGCCCAGTTCAGCGCGGAAACCCTGCAAGGCCAGTTTGGTACTCTATCAATCAATGAATTAGGTCACTGGACTTACACTGCGGATAACTCTCAAGCGACTATTCAAGGTCTAAAAACCGGTGAAGCCTTAACTGATACATTATTGGTGCATAGCGTTGACGGTACCGAGCAAAAAATCACCGTCACGATTAACGGTACTGATGATAAAGCCGTTATTGGTGGTACTTCCACTGCTAGCCTGACCGAAGATAAATATGTTCATAGTGGCATCTCATCACAAGAGCTTCGAGTCGATGGCGCATTAACTATTACGGATGTTGACAGTGGTCAAGCGCAGTTCGGCGCTGAAACGCTGCAAGGTCAATTCGGCACACTGACCATCAATAATTTAGGTCATTGGACCTATACCGCCGATAACTCGCAGCCGACTATTCAGGGTTTAAAAACAGGTGAGTCAGTTACCGATACTGTATTTGTTCACTCGGTTGATGGCACAGAGCAAAAAATTACCGTCACGATTAATGGTACTGACGATAAAGCCATTATTGCTGGTACTTCAACAGCCAGTTTAACCGAAGATAAAGACGTTCATAGCGGTGTCTCATCACAAGAGCTTCGAGTCGATGGGTTGCTGACGGTAACCGATCCCGATGCAGGGCAAAGCCAATTTGCGGCCACCTCATTACAAGGGCAGTTTGGTACTCTATCAATCAATGAATTAGGCCATTGGACCTATACCGCCGATAACTCTCAGCCGAGTATTCAAGGGCTTAAAACAGGTGAATCAGTAACTGACACTCTAGTTGTTCACAGCGTTGATGGCACTGAGCAAAAAATCACTGTCACCATTAACGGCACTGACGATAAAGCCATTATTGGTGGCACTTCAACGGCCAATTTAACCGAAGATAAAGACGTTCATGGTGGTCAACTTCGTGTTGATGGTGCGTTGACTATCACTGATGCCGATGCAGGCCAAAACCAATTCGCTGCCACCTCATTACAAGGGCAGTTTGGTACTCTATCAATCAATGAATTAGGCCATTGGACCTATACCGCCGATAACTCTCAGCCGAGTATTCAAGGGCTTAAAACAGGTGAATCAGTAACTGACACTGTGCTTGTACATTCTGTTGATGGCACAGAGCAAAAAATTACAGTCACCATTAATGGTACCGATGACAAAGCCGTGATTGCTGGCACATCAACAGCCAATTTAACCGAAGATAAAGATGTTCACTCTGGCCAACTTCGAATAGATGGCGCACTAACAGTGACTGATGTCGACAACGGTCAAGCCCAATTTTCAGCAGAATCCTTACAAGGCCAATTCGGCACGTTATCGATTAACAATTTAGGCCACTGGACCTATACCGCCGATAACTCTCAGCCGAGTATTCAAGGGCTTAAAACAGGCGAATCTGTCACCGATGCAGTGTTAGTTCACTCGATTGACGGCACAGAGCAAAAAATCACTGTCACTATTAACGGTACTGACGATAAAGCTCAAATCGCAGGCGCTTCAACTGCAAACATCACTGAAGATAAAGACGTTCGTCAGGGGCAACTTCGTGTTGATGGTGCACTCAATGTTACCGATAGTGACAATGGCCAAGCCCAGTTCAGCGCGGAAACTCTGAAAGGTCAGTTTGGTACTCTAACCATCAATGAATTAGGTCATTGGACCTACACCGCCGAAAATTCGCAAGCGACAATTCAAGGGCTGAAAACCGGTGAAGCCTTAACTGACACTCTAGTTGTCCACAGCGTTGATGGCACTGAGCAAAAAATCACTGTCACCATTAACGGTACTGACGATAAAGCCGTGATTGCGGGCACTGCAACGGCCAGCCTCACCGAAGATAAAGACGTTCACTCGGGATTATTAAGGGTTGATGGTGCGTTAACCATTACTGATAGTGATAACGGCCAAGCCCAGTTCAGCGCAGAAACCCTTCAAGGTCAATTCGGTACGCTGACTATCAATAATCTCGGCCATTGGACCTACACCGCGGATAACTCACAAGCCACAATTCAAGGTCTAAAAACGGGTGAGTCGGTAACTGACACGCTGCTGGTTCACTCTGTTGATGGCACTGAACAACAAGTCACCGTCACCATTAACGGTACTGACGATAAAGCCGTGATTGCGGGCTCTGCAACGGCCAGCCTCACCGAAGATAAAGAGGTACATGCGGGACAATTACGCGCTGATGGCGCATTAACAGTAACAGATCTTGATAACGGCCAAGCGCAATTTCAAGCCGAAAGCTTACAAGGTCAGTACGGTACTTTAACGCTGAATAACCTTGGTCATTGGACCTACACCGCGGATAACTCACAAGCCACAATTCAAGGTCTAAAAACGGGTGAGTCGGTAACTGACACGCTGCTGGTTCACTCTGTTGATGGCGCTGAACAACAAGTCACCGTCACCATTAACGGTACTGACGATAAAGCCGTGATTGCGGGCTCTGCAACGGCCAGCCTCACCGAAGATAAAGAGGTACATGCGGGACAATTGCGCGCTGATGGCGCATTAACGGTAACAGATCTTGATAACGGCCAAGCGCAATTTCAAGCCGAAAGCTTACAAGGTCAGTACGGTACATTAACCCTGAATAACCTAGGTCACTGGACTTATATCGCAGATAATTCAAAGCCAACAATTCAAGGCCTTCAATCAGGCGAATCATTAACAGATTCGTTAGTGGTTCATTCGGTTGATGGTACCTCTCAACAAATATCAGTCACTATTAACGGCAGTGATGATAAAGCGGTCATAGCTGGCACTTCAACCGCTAATTTAACCGAAGATAAAGAGGTACATGCGGGACAATTACGCGTTGATGGCGCATTAACAGTAACAGATCTTGATAACGGCCAAGCGCAATTTCAAGCCGAAAGCTTACAAGGTCAGTACGGTACTTTAACGCTGAATAATCTTGGTCATTGGACTTATACCGCAGATAATTCAAAACCGGTTATTCAAGGTCTTCAAACAGGAGAGTCATTAACAGATACGTTAGTGGTTCATTCGGTTGATGGTACGTCACAACAAATATCAATCACAATTAACGGTAGCAATGACAAACCAATTGTAACGGCTTGGACTCAGTTAGCATCAGGAACAGAAGATAAACCTGTTACGATTAAAACCGCGGATTTACTAAAACATGCAACTGATGTAGACGCCACAGATATTCTTCAAGTCGATAATCTACATGCAACTAATGGCCATCTTACTGACAATAAAGATGGTAGTTATACTTTTACACCAGACAAAGACTTTAATGGTGAAGTTCGTTTAACTTATAATGTCATCGATGGGCATGGCGGTAGTGTAGGTACTCAAGCCAAATTTGATCTAGCAGCTGCTCCAGACCAAGCTGTTATTACTGACGCTCAGACAGACGATAACCTAAGAGGTGTGACAGAAGATAGAGGTTATATAGATACTCATTACAAATTACATTATAACGGTCAATTAAATATTCATGATCCTGATGTAGGTCAGGACCACTTTGATCCTAATATAGGCCCGCAAACTTATGAGGGTATCGGATATGACACGAAATTAGGTGGTCATGTAGTGCTAACACCAGATGGTCACTACACCTACACCTTAGATAATCGTAAAGTTCAAAACCTTGCTGAAGGTGAAGTAAAGCAGGACTCGGTCGTAATTCGATCTGCAGATGGCACGGCTCACACTATTGAACTTTCGGTTCATGGTACCAATGATAGGCCGACTATAGCAGCGCAATCACATTCCTTAATAGAAGGCGGTGCCATCCTACATGGGAAAATGGTTGGTCAAGATGTTGACACAGGTGCAGTACTGCAATATTCAGCACCAAAAATTGATGGTCTTATATTTAACTCTGATGGAAGTTATAGCTTCGACCCGAGTAATTCAAGTTATCAGTCATTGTCTGCTGGCACAACGAAAACTCTGACAATACCCGTTACTATCACTGACGAACATAATGCCCATTCCACCCAAAACCTTTCTATTATCATCACCGGAGTAAATAATGCAGCCGTCATTGGTGGCGTTGATACAGGGGATGTAAATGAGGCTACTGCAGGTCGAGATATGTCACCTGATTATGCGCAATCGGGTATGAGTCTTTTGGGGCGCAGCCCGCTTTATGCAAATGGTGCAATGACAATTACTGATCTTGATGCAGGTGAAGAAACCTTTAACTCTCGTGGTCTTGGATATAATTACACCGGTAAATACGGTGATTTAATGTTAAGAGAAGACGGAAGTTGGTCTTATTATGCAGACGCCGGAAACATAGGGATTAAAGGAGGACGTTCTACGTCTAGAGGCACCGAAATTGATCACCTTGGTGATGGTCAAACGCTCACAGACACAATCACTGTATATTCTAAAGATGGTACAGCTCACGATATAGTTATTACTATTCATGGCAGCAATGACCGCCCTTATTGCTCATCAGAAGTGACCCTCAATGTTGGCTCTGAAGATACTCGTCAAACTATCACTGCCGCGCAACTACTATCGAATACTGTTGATGTAGACCGCAATGATGCTGGTTTACTCACTATTGAAAACTTACATGTAGATCACGGCTCTATAGCCATTAATCCTGATGGCAGCTATTTATTCACACCAGAAAAAGACTACAACGGTGCAGTTAAATTTAACTATGACATCAAAGATGGGCATGGCGGTATCACCCATACTCAGGCGAAATTGACCTTAACAGCCTCACAAGATGCAGCAACATTTACCGGTGATAGCACTGGCGATGTACATGAAGGGCATACTTTTACTGCTGTTGATGGAACGGTCAGTAATGGGTCTGTTGGGGATCGCTCTCCAGATCATCAACATGGCAATATTGGCAAACTTTGGAATGATGAAATCCATACCGACGGCCACCTTAATATCAACGATGCTGATAGCGGTGAAGCTCATGCTCAAACGGGTATTTATCATGGTAATTTTGGCCAAGTCATATTACAAACAAATGGCGATTGGAGCTATTACGCTTCAATTGGGCAAGATGCAACGGGCAGAACAATCGATAAGCTCGGTCAGGGGCAAAGTCTAACCGATACAGTAACAATCAAGTCAAGTGATGGCACTCCACACAATATCGTTATCACTATTCATGGTAGTAATGACCGTCCTTATTGCTCGTCAGAAGTACAGTTAAATGCCGGAACAGAAGACACTCGCCAAACCATTACCGTAGCGCAGTTACTTACCAATACTGTTGATGTTGATAACAATGATATCGGCTTGCTCACGATTGAAAATCTACACCCCGATCATGGCTCTATTGCGACTAATTCCGATGGCAGTTTCAGCTTTACCCCTGAAAAAGACTACAACGGCCAAGTGCACTTCACCTATGACGTGAAAGATGGCCATGGCGGCATCACGCATACTAGCGCATCGACCACTCTTTCTGCGGTTAATGATAATCCAGATAATGTACCAGTCATCGATTCTGTAACCGAAGATACTGATAGCCACCATGCAATTAACTTACTCGGGGGGGCCACCGATGTTGATGGCGATGTGTTATCGATTAGCCAGATACAGGCTTCATTTGAAGGCAGCAGCGGAGCACTGCCGCAAGGTGTAACTGTAGCCAGCGATGGCCATTCGCTTATCATTGATAGTCATGCCCAAGTATTTCAGCACCTCGGCGTTGGTGAGAAGGCCGATATCGTGGTGCATTACATGATTGATGATAATCATGGTGGGCAAACGTCCGCTGTCGCCACAATCACTATGGTCGGCGCAGATGATAAAGCCACACTGGCTGCTAACGTTATTCAGATGACTGAAACACAAGCGCTTGATAGCGCGCAACACGGCTATGGTGGCAGGTTACAGTTAGTGGACCCAGATACTGGTGACAATACCCAGTTTGTATTTAGTGGGCAATACATAGGACAAGGGTATGCCCCAGGTGATCTGACTGTTTGGCCTGATGGTTCATACCAATTTAGATTACAAGGCGCATTAAATCGTCACGCTGATGATCTCGTCGCGGGCTTGCACGCTGGCGAGTCGAAACAATTTCCTTATGAAATAAAAACCAGTGACGGTCAAACACTGACCATTATGGTCAAAGTGACCGGCGAAGATAGTAATGCGCAAATCCATGTCTCTATGCCGAATATGTTACCAGCCTCACAACAAGTCACTGAAGAACACTTTGTGCCTGCCAGTGCAACTAACCTCTATGCCGGCGGGCGCTTACAGGTGGTTGATCCAGACCACGACCAATCTTATCTGCAAGCTGAAACTATCAATACCGCACACCACGGCCAGTTCAACATTAGCGCTGATGGAGGCTGGAACTACACCATTGATAATTCCATCGATGAAGTACAAAAGCTAGGCGCTGGGGAATCGTTCACAGAGACCCATACCGTTCATTCTCTCGATGGCACCGCCAGTCAATTACTTACCGTCACAGTTCAAGGCACCAACGATGCACCAGTGGTTTCTGCTGCCGTTAAACTTGCCCCCGGCATTGAAGATACAGATGTTCGATTAAGTAAGTCTGAGCTACTGGCTAATACGACAGATGTTGATCATAACGATATCGGTCAATTGGATGTTGCCAATTTAGTGGCTGATCATGGAACGGTTATCGATAATAAAGACGGTACATTCAGCTTCGTGCCGGAAAAAGACTACAACGGTGCAGTGCAATTTAACTATGACATCAAAGATGCACATGGTGGTATCACCCATACTCAGGCTGGGCTGACCTTAACAGCCTCACAAGATGCCGCAACATTTAGCGGTGATAGCACGGGCGATGTACATGAAGGGCATACTTTTACTGCTGCCGATGGAACAGTCACTAATGGCTCTGTGGGGGACCGCTCGCCCGATCATCAACATGGCAATATTGGCAAGCTTTGGAATGATCAAATCCATACCGACGGCCACCTTAATATCAACGATGCCGATAGCGGTGAAGCTCATGCTCAAACGGGTATTTATCATGGTAATTTTGGCCAAGTCATATTACAAACAAATGGCGATTGGAGCTATTACGCTTCAATAGGCCAAGATGCAACAGGCAGAACAATCGATAAACTCGGTCAGGGGCAAAGCTTAACCGATACAGTCACAATCACGTCAGCGGACGGTACCACTCATGACATTGTGATCACTATCCACGGCGATAATGACCGTCCCTACTGCTCATCTCTGGTAACACTTAATTCAGGGACAGAAGATAAGCAAATAACCCTAACCGCTGCAGATTTACTGGCTAACACCATTGATGTCGATGCCAATGATGCAGGCAAGCTCAGCATTGATAATTTGCATGCAGATCACGGTTCTATTTTGAATCATGCCGATGGCTCCTTCACTTTTACCCCAGAGAAAGACTACAACGGCGCGGTGCACTTTAGCTATGACGTTAAAGATGCACACGGTGGAGTCACCCACACTGGGGCTACTACCAGTTTAGTTGCGATAGACGACCATACGGTATTTGGTGGAATTACAACCGCTTCTGCCAAGGAAGATGTGGACTCCGGGAGGAGTTCTTATGGCTATTTTGGTGGTAACAGTTACTCAATGACTCAGTGGCATCAACTGACGATTACCGACACTGACAGTAAGGTCGATCAGGTTGACATTGAATTTGGCGGGAAAACGGTTAGTTGGCAAGTTGGCACGCCTCTCGATATTCAAACCGACTATGGCAAGTTTGAGCTACAGACTTATGCCTTCGGTAGTCATAAAGGGGAGTTGGTGTGGCTGTATAACGGAGATAATAACAACCCGTCGATTCAAGGTTTAAAAGAAGGAGAATCTTTACACGAAAGTATTACTTTAGTTGCCCCTGATGGCACTCGTCAGTCCTTATCTGTTGAAATTAAAGGCACCGAAGATCACGTTGTCATCGATGCGCCCAATCATCTTGGCGATGTGATTGAGCATCAATCAACAGGCGCACAAGTCAGCGGTCAACTACACGCACATGATACTGACACACATGACTCTGTAAGTTGGACTGTCACCCAAACTGCTGGTAAATATGGTGAGCTTTCAGTTGATACCGATGGTCACTGGCACTACGTGGTAGATGAAGCAAAAGCAGGTGCTTTGGGGCAAGGTGATGAGTGGAGCGAGCATTTCACCATTGAAGCGCTATCAACTGATGGGAGCAAAATCAGTAAAACAGTTTCAGTCGCTGTGCGTGGTAGTAATGATGCACCGACCGTTACAAGTGGCCTAGTACTTAGCCAAGGCAGAGAAGACACACAAGTTGTGCTTACTCAACATGATTTACTCGCTTATGCCAGCGACGTCGACAGTAATGATCGCGGCTGGCTGCGAGCGCATAACTTAACAGCCGATAATGGGACAATCAGCACCAATGCCGATGGCAGCTTCACCTTTACTCCTGACAAAGATTACAACGGGGATGTACAATTTACCTATGATGTGACAGACCGCCACGGTGGCGTTACTGCGACGAGTGCAACAATGAATCTAGCCGCCATTGCTGATGCAGCCACTATTTCAGGGGCTACGCAAGGAGTGGTTTTTGAAGATCATGGTGTGTTTGCAAACAACAATAACAATACGACAATCGAAGTCAGCGGTCACATTTTTGTGAATGATCCCGATGCGGGGGAACAAGGCTTTCGATATGGTACAGGCACTAAAATTGATGACCCCTTTAATGGCCATTTACACATTAGTGAAAATGGCACCTGGGTCTATGACGTTGACAACATTAAGCTGCAACATCTAGCAGCTAATGAAGAGGTTTTAGTTACCCATAGAGTTTATAGCAAAGATGGTACCCCGCAGGATATTGTGATTAAAATTACGGGTACTAATGATAATGCGCTTATAAACGGTAAAGTTAGCGCAGTATCACAAGGTACTCTTACTGAAGATTCAAAAGAGCATACAATTTCAGGAACACTGACATTAACAGATGTCGACACTGGCGAAGATAAGTTTGCCACAATCAGCCAGTTGGCGGGGCAGTATGGTTATCTGTCGATGGATCGTCAAGGCAATTGGTCTTATACCTTAGACAATTCACTCGCTACCACTAATGGCTTGGTTGCGGGGCAAGTTGTGACCGAAAGCTTTACCGTGACTTCACCGGACGGCACAGCAAGTCATACCATCAATGTGCAAATTCATGGCCATGATGACACGCCGAGCTTGAGCGTTAATGAAGGTGGCGCTGCCAAATCTCTGGATTTACTCGGTGGGCTTAGCAGTGGCACTGTGAGCCACATGCAATTTTCGACCGACGGCGTTCATTACACTAATCAGGTACCCGATGGCTTTATGCTAGCCAGCGATGGCCATACCTTGCAGGTCGACCCTGCCCACAATAGCTACAACCATTTAGCCAATGGCATCGCCTTAAAAGTTGACATTAAGTATGAGCTACAACAAGGGGCTGGTCGCAATGCGCTAACATCGCAGCAGCAAGCTCAAGTCGTCGTTACTGGCACCAGCGACCGTCCAATCCTCCATAGTTTTAACTCTCATTCTCAGCAGAACAGCGGCCCCGTTACTGGCAATTTACTGCAGGGGGCTACAGATATTGATGATGGCGCACACTTAGTGCTTCATGATGTGCAATTTCAAGATCCAACCACACACCAATACGTGACGGTTCAAGCAGGGCAAGCTCACAATATTACCGGTGTTGGGCTTATTGCGATTTCAGCCAATGGCGATTATAGCTTTACCCCTAACAGTCAATTTAGTGGGCAAGTACCTAATCTTATCTATCGCGTGACGGACACAAATGGAGATTATGCAGACAATAGTCAAAACAACTTAGATATTCATATAGACCCTTACCAAGCTCCGATCATTATTGCGCCGTTAACGGTAGCACTGGCAAATGATACCGGTAGCTCAGCTACAGATTTAGTCACTCAAGATGGGACGCTCAGCATCTCAGGCCAAACAGCGGGAATGCAGGTAGAGTATTCTATTGACGGCGGCAAAAATTGGAGTACTCAATTTTCGCCAATTGAAGGGGTGAATCAGCTACAAGTAAGACAGACTGACAGCGCAGGGCACGCATCAACAGCCAGCAGTATTGCTTTTACGCTAGACACGCACATAGCAGCGCCACACATCAGCCTTGACCCTATCACTGCTGATGATGTGCTTAATCAGGCAGAAATCAGTGGTAACTTGCCGATTACTGGAACTGTGGGCAGAGACGTTAATGTAGGCGATACTGTTACCCTTAAGCTGGGAACGCTCATATTTAAAGGCGTTGTTGATGCACAACATCGATTCTCAATCGATGTGCCTGCTAGTCAAATGAACGCACACACCGACATCAGTGCAACCGTCACCACAACAGATGCAGCCGGTAATAGCGCTAGTGCGACAGATAATCATCACTACAGCACTGATACCATTGCAAGCATACGGGTTAACCCCATCACTAGCGACAATATCATTGAAGCCAGTGAGCACCACCAAGCGATTGATATCGCTGGCACCGTGTCTGGGGTTGAAGATGGACAAGTGGTTACAGTCTCCATTGGCGGTCATCACTACCAAGCTGTTGTGGCTCATGGCGCCTGGAGTACTTCCTTAACCGCAGTAGAGGTGCAAGCACTGCCGGGAGGCACGGTTGATGTTACCGCCTCGGTTCACGATCTTGCTGGTAACTTAGCATCCATACACAGTCCTTTATTCGTTGGAGATAGTGCTAATCCAGTACCGAGCTTGAGCTTTAAAGCGCCACCGACACCTACAGGCGGTGGCAGTATTGGCTCGCACATATCTGGCGATTTGGTCGTCCCCCCGTTAATACAACAACTCACCCCTAATTTACCCAGCGGAGGTTGGGCAATTACAGATGGTAAGGGTCATACCTCAACCAGCCTACATGGCCAATATGGCACCTTAACTATCGACCCTGATACCGGTCACGTTGATTATGTTTATAGTCAAGCGCCAACCCCAGGCAACAAGGCTGCTGGAGGCAGCCATTGGGCTGGGCAAACTACTTCAGAAGAGCATCATGATGTATTTCAAGTTGTTTATCATGATGCGCATGCGTCAAATGTTGATGTCAAAGTTAATCTAGATGTGACTTATGTTCATGGACATAGCGGTCATAATCAAACGTCTACTCACCTTGTTGCTATGACCGTCACACCTGACACGTCTGTGGCTATGCCACCTGCAGCGGACATGCACGACGCACCTGACGACATAATGACTTTTAGCGCAAGCATCACTGAAGATGAACCTTCATTTGATGAGGCGGTATCGCATATTGGCGGTGCCGATGAAAATACCGTCACTCAGCCGATACATGCTGGTCCGCTTAATCAGTCGGAGGCAAGCTCGCCCATCGACCACTATGTACAAATGGTTGGCATAAGCCATGCTGACATTACACCTGCATCCGAGTCACCATTAACGACAGATTTACCTGATATGGCGGCTACATTGGTTGACCCAGATGCAGACATGTTTGATACCCAGCACGCAGATGCCTTTGAAAATCCGTTGGATGATGATAAATCCGAGCAGCACAATCTTGATGAACATGTGATGCATGATGACAACATGGCTCAGCATGAGGTTAACCAAGACAATGATGATGATTTATTGCATCAAGCATTAAACGATATGCATAATCAGTGGTAAACCCGATTAGCTTTGTGTGTAAAATATACAGCGTAATGTTGACCTTACGCTAATATAATGCAATTTATGCTTTTGTAGTTTAATAATCCGAATCAGCGGTTTTTATTAGGTTTTTCTCTTGGCCTAAATGGCAGCTCATGGCAGAATGCCGCCTTATCTCTTCGATGTTATTTAGTTAAAGGACTCACCATGAAATTTCGCCTAGCTGTTGGCGCTGCTGTTTTCGCTTCTGTTGCTTTACCTGTTCAAGCTGATCTTATTGGTCTTACTCTTGCGAGTCACATAGCGCAAACCGATACCGACCCTAAAGCGTCTTCTGCGTGGCAGGGTGATATGGAGTTGCGTTTAAAGCACTTCGTGCCGCTCATTCCTAATGTTGCTATTGGCGTAAATAAACGTAAGCAAGGCGATGCGGCAGATGGTTCAAGTTACCAAGCGGAGTTGTACTACAACCTATTTGATACCGCAGGCTTATACTTAGACTTAGGCGCCGGTTATGAAAGCTGGGACAGTGCTGATAGCTTTTTAGCTGGTTCTGATGATGGCGAGCAAATCTATGCAGTTGGCCGAGTGGCATGGCGCTTCCCCGGCACTGGTTTGGGCGTAGAAAGTGATTTGAAATGGTCGGTGACTAACGAAGATTACAAAGCCAACCGATTCCGCGCGGGTCTTAACTATGAATTAGCAGATTTGGTCGTTAGCTCTATCGAACTCTCTGGTGGCTACCAATATGAAGATATTTCTACGCATAGCTACAATACCAGTAACAATGGCGCTTACTTAGGATTAGCGGTTAATTTCTGATAGTTAGTCGTATTGACGGCTTGTTGTAAGCAACAAGCCGTCATCGCCAGCAAGCCTAACAAAGCGCTGATACTGACCAAGGCAAAAATGGCTTGCTGTTGGCGTATCTGCCAAACAAAGGCGCCTAAAAAGGGTGCACACGCACTAGCCAGTAAATAGGGCACAGCCAAGTATCCAGATATAGCGCCAAAGTTTTCTCTTCCTAATAATTGTTTCGTGAGTACTGGCCGCATAATGCTGGTGACCCCATAAGCGGCGCCTTGCAGAACGACAAAAAACCAAATCCAATGTGGCCAGTGCCCTAATAGCCACAATAGGCAGGCCGCCGTAAACATGCTAAAGAAACACAGCATCGCAATGACCTGGTTAGTCAGGTGCTTATCTAGGCTCATTATGACTATTCTGCCAAGCACTTGCATTGGCCCTATTATCGACATCACCCATACCGCATTAATGGGGGTAAAGTGGAGAGCATACATGCTGGGGAGCAGGTAATTTACCACCACGGTGTGGTTTAAAGCGCTCAGTGAAAACGCACTAGCAATTAGCCAAAAGCTCAGTGTTTTTAGGCTGGAAAGCGCAGTTGTCGGCAGGTTTTTATTTGTGGGCTCTATTGTTGAGTAATGGGCATTTTGTAGCGTATTTGCGCTAAACCACAGCAGCGGAACCGCCACTAAAATGATCATTAAACCCAAAATGCTGGTGGTCGACTGCCAGCCCACTTGAGCGACTAAATAAAAGCAAACGGGAAAGCTTAAGGTGCCAGCAAAACCCGCATATAAGGTCACTTTAGTGATAGCCGATTTAGCCTTAGCCCCGGTGTAACGCGTTAAAAAAGCAAAACAGGGTTCATATAAACAACCAGCACTGGCTGTGCCAATCAAAGCCCAGCATAAATAAAACTGCCAAAGCTGTTGAATCTGACCTAACATCACTAGCCCTAAGCCGCCAACAATAGCGCTCAGTACTAACACTTTATTGCCTCTGCCTTGGTCAATCAAACGGCCTATAAGTGGTGAGCAACAAGCCGATACCACCAGCGCCAAAGTAAAGGCTAAGGATAGCTCGGCCAACGATCCACTTAACTGCTTTTGCCAAGTGAGCAATAGTGCCGGAAAACTATAATAAAGACTGGCCCACAGCAGGGTTTGAGCGATGGCCATACCATGAATGGCAAAGGCCACTTTATGATTGCTTGTTGGCATTAAGCCGATTCTGCCGCAGCATGGTTTTCATAGTGTTCTAAAAAGCTTAAGCAATCTTGCTGAAATAGCGGTAAGGCTTTGGCCAGTTGTTGGTGAGACCAATTCCACCACGCCAGTTTATCTAAACGCTGGCCCACATCAGCTTGTTCAAAACGCGGGCGCAATATCTTGGCGGGGTTGCCAACAACAATATGCCACGCAGGTACATCTTTAGTCACGATACTGCCAGAGCCGACAATGGCGCCATTACCAATGTTGACTCCGGGCATTATAATCGCGCCATGGCCTATCCATACATCGTGACCAATGGTGACTTTATTGTCGGCGCGCCATACAAATACTTGCTCGTCAACGCTGCTCGCCAAACCATACTTTTGTGGGCGGTAGCTAAAGTGATGAAGACTAGCGCGCCACCAAGGGTGATTGCTGGGGTTGATGCGCACACTTGAGGCAATTGAGACAAATTTTCCCACTTCACAAAGGGCTATATCCACATCATTTTGCGCGTAGCTGTAATCGCCAAATTCTACGTTGTCCAATAAACAGCGCTCACCAATTTCAGTCCAAGCGCCTAATTGGCTGCAGCTTACTGAAGAGCTTTCAGCTACCGAGGGCGCAGAGTGTAAGTTATTTCCTGGGGCAATAATGGCCATCTTAGTCTCCTTTAAATGGTCGTCGTTAAAGGCTGATTTCCAAGCCGTCATAAGCCACGCTCACGTTGCTGTTAAGGCAATCGGGATTTTGCATTAGGTAAAGGTCTAATTCATGGCCGATGTGGGTGAGTATCCAATCGCTATCTGGAAGGGCACTCGCGAGAGCCAAGACATCATTGAGATTGTTATGGTTACCAGAACGATGAGAGGGGGGAACACTGCAATCTATCACCAGATACTTAGGGGGATTGCGCAGTAGTTGTTGCCAGCTTTGTTCAGGAATACCTAAAGTGTCGGTGAGATAAGCTATTCGGCCTTGTTCACTGCTAAACAAATACCCTAAAGTAGGCTTTGAGTGGTTTAGGCTTAGCGGGGTAATGCTAATACCCGCTAACTTGAACGCTTGATTCGCTTGATTAGGCGGCAGAAATTGCAACAAACCGGGGTGTTTAAATAAATCATCACACCCGTCGGGATCGTCAGGTTGATAAACAGGGATCGGGTCAGCAACTCCCCAGCGTAACTCAAATAACGCTTGTACATGATCCATGTGATAGTGCGTCAGCAGGATGGCATCAATCGAGCCGGCTGGAAAACGGCTTTGCAGCTGAGGGTGATTGGCATCAATCAATAATTGTTGGCCATTAACCTCTAACACTGCCGAACACAAATGTCTGGCTTTAGCGGGGTCAAGGGTGGCCTGCTGACAAGCCGCACATTCGCAGCCATATAAGGGGCAAGCCTGTACGTTACCGGTACCTAATAAGGTTAGCTTCATTGGATATATAACTCGGTGGTTTCGGCTTCAATATATTTGAGCAGCTTGCTCACGGTGCTGTCTAGATTGCGGTTGTTGGCTAAACGCCAGCATTGTTTTGGCAGGTTGGTTTGGTATTGCTCATTGCGGCGTAAGCGGGCCTCAATGTCGAGCTGGCTCTCTCGCCCTCGCAGGCGTAAACGCTCGGCCAGAACTTCAGGACTGACCTCTAAGGCTATAACCCGTAAGCGCTCGCCAAATAGATCTTCAGCTAAATCAATGTGTTGGCGAGAGCCATTAAATAACACTGAAAAGCCCATGCTCAGCCAGCTATTTACTTCGTTACCCACTGCATAATGAAAGCCATTCGCTTGCCAGTCCATGGCAAACAAACCGCTATCTTTACGCTGAATAAACTCTGGCACACTCAGCGCTATATGAGTTTCGCCACTGCCATCAACAGGGCGAGTGATATAGCGTTGAGCTATTAGCACATTACTGTCGGTTTGCAGCTGGTTGCGTAATGAGTTGATAATGCTGTCTTTGCCTGAGCCTGACGGCCCAACCAAATAGAACAGTTTGGCTTCGCTGGCTGCTTCCTTGTCATGGTTACTGGGAAATATCAAAATACTCGCTCTCCTTCGCGCCAAACTTGTTGCACCTGAAGGCGATCGTCGCTGGGTTTAGCCAACACTAAATCGGCTCGCTTACCCTCAAAAATGCTGCCTCTATCGTCCATTCCAAGAGTATTGGCTGGAGTAAGGCTTACCATTTGAATTGCCTGACAAAGATCGTAGTTGTTATCTTCCATATTGGCCACTTGGTAGGCTGCATCGAGCAAACTAGCGGGGTAATAGTCAGAAGATAGAATATCTAACACGCCTTCGCGAGCAAGCTCTGCTGCGGCAACGTTACCCGAGTGAGAGCCTCCGCGCACAATATTAGGCCCGCCCATCATCACTTGCAGGCCAACTTCGTGTGAGGCTTTGGCGGCCGCCACCGTGGTAGGAAACTCGGCCACCGAGCAACCTAAAGCGGCCGACTCAACAGCATGCGCTAGCGTGGCGTCGTCGTGGCTAGCTAAAGCAATACCGCGTTCACGCGCCGAGGCCGCAATGTGTTTACGGTTGGCATCAGACCATAGCGCTGAAGCCGCTGTTTGTTCGGCTTCAAAGCTGGCCATTTCTTGTTCGTTCAGCCCATATTTTCCCATGTAGTAGGTGCGATATTTTTCGCTATCAACAAACTGGCGCTGACCGGGGGTGTGGTCCATTAATGACACCATGGCTACGGGACCTTGCTCCACCAAAGTCTCAAAAATATTGGCGGTATCAGCATTGGGCAATTCACAGCGTAAGTGTAGTAGATGTTCGGCTCTATTTAGGCCCCGCTGTTGGCTGTTTACAATGGTGTGTAACATCCGCTCTAGGTTGGCTAAACGGGTGCCGTGGTCATTAATATAACCAAGGGCAATGGCATCTAACACGGTCGTAATGCCACTCGATACCATTAAAGCATCGTGACTAGCCATGGCCGAACCACCCGGCCAGCTAACCTTGGGGCGAGGGGTGAAAAATTTTTCTAAATTATCGGTATGCAATTCAATTAAGCCTGGTAATAGATAGGCCCCATCACCATTAATGGCACTGCAATGCGAACTTTGGGTATCACTTAGCGCTACAATACGGCCTTCGCGCACTTCTAACGATCCCTTCACAATTTCGTGCTCTAGAATCATATTTACATTGGTGATAATCATGGTCTTATCCTGCTAGCTGAGACGGGTTTTGCATATTGTGTAAGCGGTCGGCGACTAAATCGCGTACCCATATATCGTGGAAGATACCTACAATGGCGGCGCCGCGTTGCTTAGCGGCTAAAATGAGCTCAACCACTTGTTGGGCATTTTGCTTATCTAAAGACGCGGTAGGTTCATCGAGCAACAAAATCGGGTAATCTAGGGCAAAGCCACGGGCAATGTTTACTCGTTGTTGCTCACCACCCGAGAAGGTAGCAGGGGCTAAGCCCCAGAGGCTTTCAGGAACATTCAATTGACTTAACAATGCTTGCGCTTTGGGTTTGGCGAATTGTTCGCTAATGCCATTTTCTAGCATTGGCTGCATGACAATATCTAAGGCTGATAAGCGTGGGATCACCCGCAAAAATTGGCTTACCCAACCAATGGTGGCTCTACGTAAGGCAATAATGTCACGTGGCTGCGCCTTGGCCATATCTAACCATTGCTCGCCTTGGCGGATCAGTAGTTCACCGTGGTCTATCTGGTAGTTACCGTATAGCGAGCGCAGTAAGCTGGATTTACCCGAGCCAGAGCAGCCGTTTAATACTAAGCATTCCCCAGCAAATATTTCTACATTTTGCTGGCGTAAAACCGGCAAACGCGCAGCCCCCTGATTATGCAATACAAAGGTTTTGTCGATGTCTTTAGCAATCATGAGTGGTGTCATGATGATTCCTTAAATGAGCGAGGCGGTTATTGTTGAAGAACGGATGAAACTAAAAGTTGGGTATAGGCATGGCTTGGGTCGTCTAACACGCGGTCGGTTAAACCGCTCTCAACGATCTGGCCTTGTTTCATCACAATAATTCGATGCGCTAGTAGGCGTGCTACGGCTAAATCATGCGTAACAATAACCACTGCAAGTTGCAGTTCGGTGACTAAGTTACGAATTAAATCTAATAAGCGTGCTTGTACCGATACGTCTAAGCCGCCCGTGGGCTCATCCATAAAGACCAATTTGGGGTGAGTGACCAAATTTCGGGCTATTTGCAGCCGCTGCTGCATTCCACCAGAAAAAGTTAATGGCATGTCGTCAATGCGGCTCGGGTCTATTTCTACCGCATTAAGCCAAGTTAGCGCTTCTTGGCGAATCTCAGCATAGTTGCGCCAGCCTACCTCCATTAAGCGCTCACCAATATTGCCGCCAGCCGACACACGCGGGCGCAGACCATCTAAGGGGTGTTGATGTACTATGCCAAAGTTTTCTCTGATTAAGCGGCGTCGCTCAGCTTCGCTAATCTGATACAGCTCGGCTGTGTGGTTTGGCTCAGCTTGAAAATTAACGCTACCAGTTTGAGGGTTTAAGCGACCAGACAGGGTTTTGAGCAGGGTGGTTTTACCCGACCCCGATTCGCCGACAATCGCTAACACTTCACCTGGGAATAGTTCTAGGTCTACCGCTTCAAAGCCTTTGCCTGGTGCGTAAAGCATGCTTAAGTTTTGCGCTTGTAATAGCGCTTGGTCTTGCCTTAGTGCATCGCTAAGCACAGTAGCTTGTGGGCTGTCATCAAGCCGAGATGTTGGCTTAATAGTGGCTAGATTAGTCATGGCTAGCTCCTTGGGCTGTAGACTGCCGCGTTTGGCAGAAGTCGGTATCTGAACAAATAAACATGTGCTGCCCTTGGTCATCGATTAACACCTCATCAAGGAAGGTATCGTGGCTACCACATAGGCTGCAGGGCTCATTCCATTGCTGAATACTAAATGGGTGATCTTCAAAGTCGAGGCTGTATACATCGGTATAGGGGGGAATGCAGTAAATACGTTTTTCGCGTCCTGCGCCAAAAATCATCAGTGCTTCCGATTGATGTAATTTGGGGTTATCAAACTTAGGGATCGGCGAAGGGTCCATCAAGTAGCGACCATGCACTTTTACTGGATAGGCATAACTGGTAGCAATATAGCCATACTTAACGATGTCTTCATAAAGCTTCACCTGCATAGACCCGTATTCTTCTAGGGCGTGCATTTTCTTAGTTTCAGTTTCGCGAGGCTCAATAAAGCGCAAAGGCTCGGGAATCGGCACCTGAAAAACCAAAATTTGCTCATTGTTTAAGGGCTGCTCAGGAATGCGGTGACGGGTTTGAATCACACTGGCGCTTTCAGTTTTCTCGGTGGTGGCAATGTCACACACTTTGCTAAAAAACTGGCGAATAGATACCGCATTGGTGGTGTCATCTGCGCCTTGGTCTATGACTTTAAGCACATCATTTTGACCCAAGATCGATGCGCTTAGCATGATCCCACCGGTTCCCCAGCCATAAGGCATTGGCATCTCTCGTCCACCAAAGGGCACTTGGTAACCAGGAATGGCCACCCCTTTTAAAATGGCACGGCGGATCATTCGTTTGGTTTGTTCATCTAAATAAGCAAAATTGTATTGTTGGTCATTGTGGCTTAGTGCGGCCGCT
This sequence comes from Agarivorans sp. MS3-6, assembly GCF_054112545.1. Taxonomy (NCBI): domain Bacteria; kingdom Pseudomonadati; phylum Pseudomonadota; class Gammaproteobacteria; order Alteromonadales; family Alteromonadaceae; genus Agarivorans; species Agarivorans sp. MS3-6. Next base: position 3,924,093 of record NZ_CM134202.1, read on the forward strand.
TGTTGGCTAAAGCTGGTCATGGCTACTCTCCTTGCTGGCGCATTTTGCGCAGCAGCTCTAATTCAGACTGAAAATCAACGTAGTGCGGCAATTTGAGGTGCGACACAAAGCCAGCGGCTTCTACATTGTCGGCGTGGGCCAATACAAACTCTTCGTCTTGGGCGGGGCCTACTGCGGGCTCGTTGTAGCGATCGCTTTGTAGTGAGCGATCAAGTAACGCAACGGCCATGGCTTTACGTTCGCTAAAGCCAAATGCCAAACCGTAGCCGCGGGTGAAGTGAGGTTCTTCACCTTCGGGGCTAACAAAGCCATTCACCATCTCACATTCGGTTAAGCAAATGCTGCCAATTTCTATGCTAAAACCGAGATCTTCTGGGCAAATCTCTATAGCCACTTCGCCGCTGCGAATTTCTCCTGCAAAGGGGTGGTTGCGCCCATAACCGCGCTGTGTAGAGTAGGCGAGCGATAGTAAAAAACCTTCATCTCCACGGCTCAGTTGTTGTAATCGAGCAGCGCGAGAGCAGGGATAACTAATCGCTTGTTGAGTGATATCGGCGGGCTCTTCAGCGCCATCTTGTTCTGGCTTGGCTAAACCTTGCTGTTCTAACAAAGAAAACACTTTGGTAAACGGCGCGTTATCGCTAGGTAATGTATTAGGTGGTTCAGTAGAGCAGGTATCTACCTTAGCTATTGTTTGTTCAGTTTGCTGCTCGGCCAGTAGCGAAAAGTCGAGCAGGCGGTGGCTATAATCATAAGTGGGGCCAAGTTGTTGGCCACCGGGTAAATCTTTATAGGTGGCCGAGATTCGACGCTGCACTTGCATCTTGTTGGTATCTAAAGGCTGGCAAGTGACCAGCAAGGGTAAAGTCGTGCGGTAGGCGCGCAGCAAAAATATCGCTTCAATTTGGTCGCCGCTAGCCTGTTTGATCGCCAGAGCGGCCAGTTCGCGGTCATAAATGCCGCCTTCGGTCATCACTCGCTCTACCGCCAAGCTTAGCTGCTGGCTAATTTGATCAACATTGAGTTCAGCGATACCACTATCGCCACGGCGGCGTTGATGTTGCAACTTATGCGCGGCGGCAATGGCTTTTTCGCCGCCTTTAACTGCTACATACATTTGATTAACTCCAGCTTGGTAGTGCGGCTGATAGCCACGAGAGATTGCTGATGGCAAAACATAAAATCCAGCCCTAAGGGGTAACGGCGACTGGGCTTTAGCAGGTAATCAATTAGGCTTTCGCTAAGCTGGCCTAGTTGTATTTCTAGACGTTGTTTAATTCCGGGTCCGCTTATCCGAAATACAGGGCCGGTATTAAAGCCCTCGGTTTGTACCAACAAGGTTGCACCATGTTCTGGGCTGCTATCGCACCCTGCTTTCAGTGCTTGTAAATTTACGCTTTGTTGGCCGCAAATAACCGCAAAGTCAGCCTGTTCAAGCGGCGTAGCGGCAATACTGTTATGAAACGCTAAGTTGTGTACTGCATGCTCAATACTATGTTCACTTGTTGTTGCCAACGCAGGGCTTAGGTACACCGCTGTTTGCTGGTCACATAGGCTCATAATGACTTGGCTGCTAGCGGCATTTAGCGGCGCAAAACCAGAGTGATGCGCTAACCGCACAAGGGTACCCGGCTCACTCAGTGCTTTTAATACTTCGCGAAAACACTGCTGGGCTTGATGTACGCTATGGTCAAAACCGGCTTCAATTTGTTGCATTAGTCTTCCCCCCTTACCACTGTGAAGAAATCCACTTTTGATTCAGCTGCTTGTTCGGCGGTTTGGCGTAGTGCCTGAAGCTGCAATTCAGCCAAGGGTTGAATCACTGTTTCTTGTAGGCCGGGGGCATACTCGCTGCTTTGCATTAAGGCATCGATGATGGCTGAAAGCAGTGCGTGTTGTTTCGCTCGCCCTCGTAAATAGCCATAACCCAAGGTGCCGTTCTCTAAACGCACAGTTGCGCGGGTAATGGTGGTATCACCCAAATTAAAACGTTCACCACTTCCCCCCACGCGGCCTTGTAGTCGTGCTAGGCCGACTTCTGGTTGGCGAATCACCTCGCATTGCGGATCTAGATTTAGCTGTTGCCAGCGGCGCGATAGCTCTGGATATGGGGCCTGGGCTAACACTGCCATCCAGTGCTGGCGGGCGGCCACGTTTACGGTTGTTGCGGTCGTCATAGTGGGTGCTCCAAGCTGAGCTCTACCAGTTCAGCTCTAATGTGAGAAATAGAAAATTCAAAAGGGACTTTTTGTTGATCTACGTTCACCGTTTGTAGGGTAAGCAGTGGGTTGCTGGCATCAATTTGCAAACAAGCGCAGTCTTGCTTATTGGGGCGTTGCGCACTCACCACGGTTTGCTGGCGGCGCAGCTCAATGTGGCAATGCTCGGCTAAAAAATGATGTAATGAACCTTGCTGATAACGGCTTAACACACTGTCGTGTTCGCCTACTCGCAGGTGATGAAACACAATGCTAATAGGCACTTGGTCGATAAAACGTAGCGTTTTCAGTTGAATGATCGGGCTGGCCAATTCTACGGCCAAGCCCTTGGCCACCTGAGTGTTGGCGTTAGTGCGCAGCAAGCTAAGTACTCGGCTATTGGGCTTTGCGCCAGCGTTAAGCAAGTTATCGGTAAACTTAGCGCCGGAATGCAGCGGATAGCGCACCGGTTTAGTGAGCACCATTACGCCTTTACCTTGTTGGCGTAATAACCAGCCTTTTAGCACTAGCTCGTCGATAGCCCGACGCAGAGTATGGCGGTTTACTTGGTAGCGTTCAGCTAAGCGCTGTTCTGGCGGCAAGTACTGTCCAGCCTGATAAGCATGGCTAATTTCTTTTTCTAAGCTCAAGGCTATTTCTTGATAACGCGGCATCATTCAGCTCTCTTAGATAAACAGTTTTCTAACGCGTTGTGAGGCAACATCTAGCAGACTTACTGTGGCCACAATGATGATCATTACGGCACAGGTTTGTGGGAACATAAATCCGCGGATGCTCTCCCACAAAATGACTCCGATACCGCCTGCGCCTACCATGCCAACTACGGTGGCCGAGCGAACATTGGATTCAAAGCGATACAAAGAGAAGGAAATCCATAGCGGTAATACCTGAGGAATAACCCCGTAGACAATTTCTTCAAGTTTATTGGCGCCAGTTGCTCGCACACCTTCAACCTGGCCAGGGTCAATGGCTTCTACGGCTTCAGAGAACAGCTTGGCAAGCACCCCGGTAGTATGAATAAACAAGGCCATTACTCCCGCAAAGGGGCCAAGACCCACGGTGACCACAAACAACATGGCAAACACCATTTCGTTAATCGCACGAGCGGCATCCATTAGGCGACGCATAGGTTGATATATCCAAGCTGGAACCACGTTTTCGGCGCACATTAAGCCAAAAGGAACCGATAAGATAATCGAGAAAATGGTGCCCCAAATGGCTATATGCAGGGTGATTAGCATTTCTTCGAGGTAGTAGCTAATGTCGCTAAAATCAGGCGGAAAGAAATCACTGGCTAACTCGGCCATATTGCCAGCATCGTTGTAGATCTTCATTGGTGCAATTTCAGCGCCTTGCCAACTCCAGCTTAGGGCGGCGATGGCAAGGCCCCAAAAAAATAAGCTTAACCAAGCAGGTTTGCTAGCGGGGTTAAGGATTTCGGCTTCGGTATTCATGGTTATTTCTCAACATGTCTAGATAAGTTGCACTAACAAAAACTGGGCCTAAGCCCAGCTTTATGCATGTTAGTTAGCCATCGCCGTAATCGCGCTTTGTTTACGGTTAAGGTCGGCGAGTTGTGCGTCAATTACCGCTAGCTCGGCCGCTTTTTCAGCCTTAGACATTTGGCTGTCGTTTTCTGTGTTGATGCGGTTTTTGAACAATACCAATTGGCGTATAGGCAATAGTTGCAGGTCACTAGACGCTTTGAAAGGGGCCCACTGCAGTGCTTCTAATACGGCAAGTTCTTTTGCGTCGCCCGTTGTGCCGTACTCCATAAAGAAGTCGTATAGTTCGCCTTTAACACTTTCTGGTAGGTTTTTACGCCAAACGATAGGGTCTGAAGGAATAAGAGGAGACTTCCAAATTACTTTAAGCTTTGCGAATTTTTTTGGCGCGGTAATTTCTAAACGATCCATGTTTTCGGTGTTACCGGTCGCTACGTCAACTTGCTTGGCTGCAGCGGCTAAGGCGTTGGCTTCGTGACCTGAGTTCATGCTGCGTTTAAAATCAGACACTGAAATGTTGTTTTGGGCAAATACGTAGTACGAAGGTACTAAGAAGCCAGAAGTAGAGTTTGGATCGCCGTTACCAAACGTCAGCTCGCCACGTTTAGCAATAACGTCATCTAGACTGTTTAGCGGGCTGTCTTTATGCGTCACTAGTACACTCCAGTAACCAGGATTGCCGGTAACGTCTACGGTTTGAGCGAAGATTTCGCCGCCAGCGCGGTCTACTGCTTCCATGGCTGACTTGTTGCCATACCAAGCAATGTCTACTTTGTCAAAACGCATCCCTTGAATGATGCCAGCGTAGTCAGGGGCGAAGAAGGCCTTAACTTTAAAACCTGTTTTTTGTTCCATCGCTTCTAAAAATGGTGTCCAAGTGGTTTTTAAATTTTGCTGAGATTCAGTAGAAATAATCCCAAAATTGATGGTGTCCATCGCTTTTTCAGCAGCTGTTACCATGGTTGAACTCACTGCTGCGGCAACGACTGCCGTAGCAAAGGCTGTCTGCTTGATTAGCTTTAACATGCCATCTATCTCCTTTATAAAGTGGGGTTAGGCCATCTGTGGCCATAGTTGTTGTACTGCAAGGTCATTTTCTTCGCTGGTATTAAGCTCGGCTTTAGAACCATATAAAGCCGCCAGTGTGGCTTCATCGAGTTGTTCACTTGAACCGTCGTAAAAAACTTCGCCAAGCTTTAAGGCCACAACGCGTGGGCAATAACGTCTGGCGTAGTCAACTTGATGTAAGGTCACCACAACTGCGATGCCTTCTTGTTGATTGATGTCGGTGAGAATTTCCATCACGATGCGTGATGATTCTGGATCCAACGAGGCGATGGGTTCATCGGCTAAAATGATTTTGGCTTGTTGCATTAAAGCGCGAGCAATTGCCACTCGTTGCTGCTGGCCACCAGATAGGGTAGACACACGTTGCAGGGCAAATTGCTCTAGGCCTACACGTTTAAGAGCCGCTAAAGCTTGGCGTTTTTGCTCAAAGGTAAAGCGACCGGTAAGGCTGCGCCAGCTAGGGGTAACACTTAAGGCGCCAATTAACACATTGTGTAATACACTTAATCGGTTCACTAGATTGAACTGCTGAAAGATATAACCCATTTGGCTGCGACTTTGGCGTATGCCTTTACAAAACTTACCATTTCGCTGCACCGGCAAACCAAGGACTTCGATGTAACCTTTGCTGTTTTTATCGCTGTTTACTAGACCGTTCAAGTGGCGAAGTAAGGTAGATTTACCCGAGCCAGACGGCCCCAGTAATGCCACCATCTCGCCTTGCTCAACACTTAAGTCGACACTCTTTAAGGCATGGTTGTCTTCAAAGTGTTTATTCAATTGTTTTACTGCAATTACTTGATTGCTCATCACAAAATCCTGCGGTTGTTTTGAACAATAATTTAGGCTTGGAATATGACAATTAGCTTATCTAGACATGTCAGTTCAGTGACTTATTTATGGCAGTTTGATGACTAAATTATCGACAGAAAGAACAATAAACGCGCGTTTTATTTTGTAGGGTAGATAGTTGAAGGGTAAGCAAGGGTGAGGGAGAAGAGTTGCAGGGTCGAAAGATTTTAGTTTTAGCAATCTCTAGGTGTTGCTCAGTTGACACCTAGAGATTTTTTTTACTAAGGCTCGCTAGTTGTTCATACCTTGTTGAATGCTATACGGTCTTTTTCAGTAATCGCTCTCATTGTTTTACACGGGCTGCCCACGGCAATAACGCCAGCAGGAATGTCGTTAACAACCACACTGCCAGCGCCTATAATGCTGCCCTTGCCAATAGTGACGCCAGCACATACCGTAGCGTTAGCGCCAATCCATACCTCATCTTCAATGGTGATGGGGGCTGACGTGGTGATGCCTTGGATACGTTCCTTGGGGTCGATAGCGTGGCCGGCACAACTAATAACAACGCCTGGTGCAATACAAACACCAGCACCGATATTTACTGGCGAGGTATCGAGAATAACGCAGTTGTAATTAACAATGGCCATGCCATGAAAGTGGATGTTGAAGCCATAGTCACAACGAAAGGTCGCTTCAATAAAAGCCATCTTGTTATAGGTGCCAAACAGCTTTGATAATATTTCAGCCTTTTTAGCGCTATCACTGGGTGGAGCTTGATTAAATTCCCAGCACAATTGTTTGGCTGGCAGTTGTAGCTCGATATCGGAATACTCAAACTGCGATGTATAAGCTTCGGCCTTGGTTAGTTTTTCTAAAAAGCTCACTGTTATTCCCGTTATTTGGTTGTTCGTCAGGACGTCGCGTTTGCAGGTACACTAAGAGAGAGTGGTTTTTAACACTACCTGAAAGGCCTTTCTTGGCTGATTGTATAGTATGGTTTCGAATATATGTAAGGAATATTTTAAGATTTGTCGTCTCTCGTCGAATATCAATCTGTTGATGTTGCTTTGTGGTTGTACTTGGCTTCAGCTAAGCTGAACGGCAGGGAATCGTCATAAGCCATGCATAAAAAATGGCTATGATTGAATCCTATGGTGAATGTAACGCTGAAGGAATAAGGCGAATTAAAGGATAAATTAGCAGCTAATGGCTAGCTGCTAACTGGGTGCGATGACTTACTAAGCGTTATTGCTTAGTTTGCAACGGTGCTTAATGCTGCCAGCACGTTTTCTTCAATGGCTACGGCTACGCCATCTTCAAGATTAGTGGGGGCAATGTAGTTGGCCATGGCTTTAATTTCTTCATCGGCATTGCCCATGGCGACCGCTAAACCGGCATATTGCAACATGTGGCGATCGTTATCGGCATCACCGGCACACATAACTTGTGAAGCGTCTAAACCTAGAATTTTGGCCAGTTGTTCAACCCCGACACCTTTGTTGCTGTTGATGTGCAGAAACTCTAAAAAGAACGGGGCACTGCGAACCACCGTGTACTGCTCTCGTAACTCGGCGGGTAAGTTGGCAATGGCCTTGTCTAGCACGCTCTCTTCGGCAACAAACATAATCTTAGTTAGTGCGTCGTTTGCCTCTAAGTTGGCAAAGTCTACTTCGCTAACCTCCATACCATTGATAGATGATTCAATGTCTGTCCATGGGTTGTGCTGCTGAGTAATCAAGCCATGTTGGGCTGAAAAGGCATGCACAAAAACACCGAGCTGTTTAGCTATTTTAGCCAAGTGGGTACCATCACTACCTAGCAAGGTGGTTTTGTGAATAATTTCACCGCTCCCCACACGCTGTACCAAAGAGCCATTGTATGAAATGACAAAGTCTTGGTCGCTGGTAAGCTCTAATTGCTCTAGGTAAGCACTAAGGCCTTGCAATGGGCGACCCGAAGCCAGCACTACTTTAACACCAGCTTGTTTGGCATCTTGAATAGCTTGGTGAGTGCGGGGGGTAATTTTTTTCTCGTCATTGAGAAGTGTGCCGTCCATATCTAGGGCGATAAGTTTAATCATATTTGGGCAGGCCTTAATTGACAGTATTGGTGGCTGAAGTAGCCAGCGAGCGTGATGAGTAATTTGAAGCGGCGATTTTACAGCAAAAATGTGACATTGGCGCAATTTAAATCAATCTACTGCAAGATTTTTGCTGAAGCTAAATTCACCAATGGTGGGTTTGCGCTTAGTTGCTGAAGCTATCGTGATTTCGTGAGAGCATAGTGAACGGCTTGGGTTTGGCAACAGCGTTTGGTAATAGGAAATATTAGTGTTTTATAAAGTAGACAGTGCGACCGATATTGAGCAAGTCGCCGCGTTAGCCCGTGAAATTTGGCTAGAGCATTACACGCCCATCATTGGCGTTGAGCAGGTTGAATACATGCTCGAGACCTTTCATTCTGCTCAGCGAGTGGCTGAACAAATCGAGGCCGAGCAGTATCACTATTATTTCATTCAGCAGGCAGGAATAAATGTCGGATACATTGGCGTACAACGTAATGAGCAGCAACTTTTTCTGAGTAAAATTTATGTGCACTCAGCATACCGAGGACAAGGCTTTGCCAAGCAAGCCATGGCATTTATTCAAGACTTAGCGCGAGGTTTTGCCCTTAAACGTATCGAATTAACGGTGAACCGACACAACCATGGCACGATTGCCGCTTATCAAAAAATGGGGTTTGTTAAAGTCGCTGAGCAGTGCAGTGATATTGGCCAAGGCTACGTAATGGACGATTGGGTGATGGCTTTATCGCTGTAAGATATCGCTCCGACGATAGCTGCCCCAAACATTGCCTCTAGTTTGTTTAGCAAGCCCACAAGCACAGCAAATTATTGTTAAGTGTGTGCGGGCTTTAAAACTAAAAACGGTGATGAAGCCGTTGTTATTGAGGTAGTTTTATCTTTCGATGTTATTAGGTGCTGAGTTTTTGTTTTACCTTCTCAAGCAGCATGCCTTTTAGCTGTTTGGTTTTTGGCTTGTTATTCAAGGTCCAGGGTACTGGACGGCATTGTTCCATGGTTTTAAAGCCAAGCCGGGCGGTTAACAGGCCTGCACCAATACCTTGGGCGGCTTTGCCAGATAGTTTAGCGGTAAGCTCTGCCCCTAATAAATCGCTGCCAACATCGGTAATTACTTCACTGGCGGCGGCATAAATCATATTGGCGAACACCTTTTTAATCAGCCTAATTCGGCTTAGATAACCTAGCTCGATACCATAGATCTTGGCGACGGCTTCAATCATCTTTATGTTGCGCCAAAAAATAATCAGCATATCCACCATGGCCAGCGGGCTTATTGCAACTAGCACCGCTGCTTCGCCAGCCCATTTGCTAATGGCTTGTTTGGCGCGGTTATCTAGCGGCGTAAGCACGGTTTCGCTGTATAAGCTTACGATTTCTTGGCTGCTATGGCTGTCATTTAACCAATTTTTCCACGTGAGGTATTCTTGGCTATCATTTAGGCCCTGTAATGTGGCCAGTTTTTCACAATATGCTTTTGCCTTGCGGCTGTCGCCATCGTTTACGGCATCAGCTTGTAGCCAGTGTTCGCCTAGTTGGTGTTCTTTTTGGTAATGCTTTAAGCGGCGCAACTTTCGCAGTTCTTTTACCGCTATGGCCAATAGGCCAGCAACAATGCTGGCTAGTATTGCACTGTAAATGGCCGCTCTTATCGGTGAGGCTTGCCATAATTCGGCAAGGCTTAAGGCCATTTCAGTAATGGCTACAACAATTGCTGCGCTAAACCCATATTTAAGCCATGGGCTGGTTTTTTTGGGGCTTAAGTCGATGTCGAGAGCTTCATCGCTGGTGGGCTCTGGATCTTCTTGCCAAGCTTCGTTGCTCATCACTTGTTTCGCCGCCAATGCTTGTTCGCTAGGTTTGGTATTGGCTTTAAGCTCTGGATCGGCATTAAGCACTTGGCGCTGTTTAATCGGGGCTGTCATTTAAATTTATCTCCTAGCAAAAACTCAATGGCTTGGTCGATGCGGATATGTGGTAAGGCACTATAAGGGTTAGCTTGCGGTGGCTGAAAAGGACTAAATTCGAAACCTTGCTGCTGCCAAAAATCTTGTTTAGGCAAGCTGCTTGGCACCTCTCCAGGGAACAGGGTAGTTGGCTGCTGGTTGTTAGCATCACTTTGCAATATGCCCTTTAAAGCGTTAATAGATTCGCCATTTAGTTGAGCCTTACCGGTTTGAGTGGCTTTAATCGACGCCAGTGCTACGGTGCTGGTGTTTATACCTTCAAATTTAACGTGGCGTTTGCCCTCGGCCACCACTTCGCTTAGCAAACTCACTAAATGGCTATGTTGCTCTGGCGTAACATGGTCAGCCTTGGTTGCGGCAAATAGCAGTTTGTCGATGTTAGGTGAAAACAAACGGCGTAAGATGCCAGATTGCCCATAATTAAAGCTGTGCAGTATTTGGTTTACCGCTAACTGCATGTCACTAAAACTGTCGTGGCCGCTGTTTAGCGGGGTGAGGCAGTCTACTAACACGATTTGACGGTCAAATTTAACAAAGTGTTGCTGGTAAAACTGCTTAACTACATGCTCTTTGTAGTATTCAAAACGCTGATTTAACAGTGTTAGGGTGCTGTCTTTTTTATTCGTTTTAGCGGCCGCTAGCGCTGGCGAAATGGGGAAAAAAGCCAATACTGGGGCACCAGCTAATTCACCCGGCAATACAAAGCGGCCTGGTTGAATATGATGCATACCTAATTCACGTTTACATTGATGTAAGTACTCGGTGTAGGCCTTGGCAATCTCGGCTATTTGAAGTTCGTTGGCGCTTTGCTGAATATCAAGCTGTTGGGCCAAACTTTGCCAGTGTTCGGCAAGCTGCGCTTTGCGAGAATCTTTCAAACTGAGCGCGATATGCTCACACCACTGAGCGTAATTCATATTTAATAGCGGTAAATCTAACAACCACTCGCCAGGATAATCAACAATGTCTAGGTTGAGCGTGGCGCTATGGTTTAGTTTGCGCCATAACAGCGATTGCGGCGTATAACGCAGTTTTAAGCGTATTTCGCTCACCCCATGGGTGGGCGAAGGCCAGCAAGGTGGTTGGCTTTGCAGCGCGTCTATACCTCCTTGGTAGTCAAAACTGGCTAAGTGTAAATGCGGCTGTGGGATGCGTTTAGCGCCTAAAAAGCGATGTTCTCGCGCTAATTGCCATAACGGTAGTTGGTGGTTTTCGGCACCCAATAATAGCTGATTAACTAAAGAAGTAATAAACGCCGTTTTACCCGCACCACTTAAGCCTGTAACGGCCAAGCGCAGATGCTGGTTGATGCTTAATTTAGCCAAATCATCAGCTTTACGTTTAATACTTGATAATCGGGAATGATTCATGGATGCAGCAACAGCCTTATTTAGTGTGACGAGTAATCAATATCGGGGCGAATAGCGCTTGATTCAAGTTTAGGCGATGCCGCCCAGGTTTTTTCAATGAATTGCGTAAGACTCAATGTAGCAAATATTGGTATGCGACAAGATTAAATTTTGTTCATTTAGCGGGTTACGCGAGCCAGTAACATGGCGTTGCCAAATAGCAGCCTCCATTCCACTAAGGTCAAATGAGTGGTGAAACCCCCCCCGTTTAAAAGCCGGTTTAATGATTTAAGCGGGTGCTTGTTACCACAGAATATAGCGACCATGTAAAATTATACTGGGCTTTGTTTTGCCCAGTGGCAATGTCAACCAGATATAAGGTTTATCAGACTGTTAGCTCACACTTTAGAACATTTGTTTTATAGTCGATTGACACTGAGTTATTAGTTAGTAGATTACATAAAGTTGATGTTTTTTTGATCAGTATCGGTTTCAAGCAAGCATCAACAAAAAGAGTGACACACTCTACATTGATCACAAGGGCTGGTGATATTGCGCTGGAACGGTGGGGATCTCCACAATACAGAGTTATGTATTGATGCTCTCATTGTTTTGCAACTATAAATTAAAAGTAGACGTGCATTTTACCGATGGGTCTTTGTGTTCATTCAATATAGTAATCAAGGGAAAGGATATACTAATAATGAAACATAAGACAAAAGCGAATGCTATAAATACGTGCCTACTCGGCACCTCATTAGCCATGTTTTCACAACTGGCTAGTGCCGATGTGATCTTGCATGCATTTGATTGGCGGTATTCAGAAGTGGCAGCAAAAGCGGCTGAAATCGCAGAGATTGGCTACAAGAATGTATTGGTGGCTCCGCCGCTAAAATCTGATAGTAGCAACTCGCAATGGTGGGCGCGTTATCAGCCCCAAGATTATCGCGTGATTGATAATAATCGCGGTAATAAAGAAGACTTTCAAAACATGATTAATGCTTTGAATGCTCATGGTGTTAAAACCTATGCAGATATTGTTATTAATCAAATGGCCAATGAGCGCGGCAATTCTACTTACTTCCCCGGCTATGAAACTCTCAACGACTATTCGAACAACAGCGATTACTGGAACCGCCAAAAACTGTTTGGTGATTTGAGCAATGATTTATTTACACCAGGTGATTTTCACGCGGGTTTCTGTATTACTAACTGGACCAATGTTTGGGAGTCTATGAACGGCCGTATTTGTGGGGGCAATGGTGATCCAGGATTACCAGATTTAGATCCTAGTAACTATGTTCGTGAGCAGCAACGCAATTACGTTCAAGCAATCAAAAACATGGGGGTCAGCGGTTTTCGTATTGATGCTGCCAAACACATGACCACGTGGCATATTAACCAAGTTTTTGACGCTTCAATCAAACAAGACATGTACCTATTTGGTGAAATTATCACTGGTGCGGGAGCGGGTAATGCCGATTATGATACCTTCTTAGAACCGTATTTACGTGAAACATCACACAGTGCTTATGACTTCCCGTTATTAAAAACACTGCGTGATGCCTTTGATAGTAACGGTAGCCTAACGGCTTTAGCCAACCCTAAATCTTGGGGCGGCGCTATTGATGGCATTCGTGCATTAACCTTTACTATCACCCATGATATTCCAAGTAATGACGGCTTCCGCTATCAGATAATGAGTGAAGGCAATGAACACCTTGCTTACGCTTATATCCTTGGGCGTCAAGAAGGTGTACCGATGGTATTTAGTGATAACACCGGTGTTGATAATGGCCGTTGGGTAGATGACTACAAACAAGATAACTTGAAAGCAATGGTTAAATTCCATAATGGCGTTCAAGGTGCCGATGAAGAGGTATTGTATGCTGATCAGTGTGCTTTAGTTTTCCGTCGTGGTCAGGCTGGCCTAGTGGGAATTAACAAGTGTGGTTATAGCAAAGACATCAGTATTGATGCGGCTAATTTAAATCATGACAAAAGTTATGCTGATGTATTTACCGGAGCAAGCTTCCAAGTTAGCAGTAACAACTACACCATTAACGTTCCAGCTAGCTCAGCAAGAATGTGGTTAGTAGACTCGGTGATTATTGACCCAACCGACAATGTGAACGTGAGCTTCACCTGTAATAATGGTTATACCAACATGGGTGATAGTGTTTATGCTGTAGGTAACAATAGCGCATTGGGGAATTGGCAAGCAGCTAATGCCGTATTACTCAATCCAAGCAGCTACCCCACATGGACCGCGACTATCCAGCTACCTAAATCGACAGATATAGAATGGAAATGTATTATTCGAAACGAAAGCAACCCTAGCAATGTGATTCAGTGGCAATCGGGTGGCAACAACTCGGTTAATACTGGAACCGGCACATCAACCACGGGGAGTTTTTAATTTTCCCTAGGCTAAACAACACCAATAAACATACTTAACACGAGAGTATTTCAGCCTTTAGGTAGTAATACTAATCGGTTAAGCGTAATTAATTGGTGAACAATGGTTTATTGATATCAACATCCGAGTGTCATTAATTGCACTCGGATTTTTTATAGGCTTTGTATGCTGCTTGTTGTACTTGCCATACTGCGTTATCAAACTGCTATACAAAAAGTTGAACACCGACTATTGATAAAATTAAAATAAAACATCAAAGTAGACAATCAGTTAAAGGAAGAGTGCTCGAAGAAGAACAGGTTTCGCTAGGCCACGCTTTTGAGCCTTCAGGCATGCTCATTGAATGGAATAGAAAGCACCTGCTTACTACTTAGTGTTAAATTGTTTTAAATATCATAGTAAGGACTTTAGTTTGGAAGAAGTACAAGGCAAATGGATTTGCGGATTTTGGAGAAGAATCGGAGCATTATTGATTGACTCAGTGATCTTAGGCGTTTTTGGTCTGATTTTAGGTTGGTTTCTTGAAGATACTTTTGTTCAGCTTGGTGGCTGGGGAAGATTAATTGGTTTTGTCATTTCGATTTCTTATTTTGGGGTTATGAATAGCGCCTTAGTAGATGGCCAAACAATCGGGAAAATAATACTAAACATTATGGTTGTAGATTCATCAGGCTCAACAATAAGCCTAGCTCGTTCATTTTTGAGGTATAGCTTTCTGGCAGTTCCATTCTCACTAAATGGTGCGCAAATTACCAATGAGACATTACTATCGTATTTGAAATATCCCTTGTCATTTATCATCTTTGGCGGTTTTCTTTCTATTTTATATTTATATGTTTTCAACCGAGCAACTCGCCAGTCATTACATGATTTAGCCGTGGGAACTTATGTTGTAAATGTCGGGGTGGACAGTGAGGACTTACCGTCAGTATGGAAGCCTCATTTAGCTATAGTTACAGGTTTATTCATCACTGCCACCCTTGTACCAGCATTTACCTCAAATTTAGTCACATCTGATCCTTATAAAGGTCTCTTGGTCACTCAAGAGGCAATAAATAGCAACGAATTAGTAAAGTACGCTAGTGTTACTGATGGGTTAACGACTTTTTTCTCATCTGATTCAGGTGGTACAACTACCACCTATGTAAATGCACAGGTTTTTCTCTATGAAAATAATGTGGATGATTTTGATATGGCAAAGCAACTAGCTAAAACAATAGTTGAAACATACCCCGACTCGATTAACAAGAACTTGATTCAAGTTACGCTCACCTATGGATATGATATTGGCATAGCGTCAAAGTGGTATCTCCACAATCACCGCTTCCACCCTGAATAGTTCCATATTTTTGATAGACCAAAATGATGAGATGAAAATACCTCGTGCAGCCATTCGGAAAATAACGTTTCGCTATGTATGGAATGCTATTCACGGCTATTTAGACGATAAACGACTCCATGTCGTCGCAGCACCCGGCGCAGTAAAAGCAACATTAGGTCTAGAAGTCTTAAGAGTATTAGAAATACATATCTTAGTGCTCTCGCCAACGCGAATTATTCGAGACCAATGGATAGAAATGCTTAAAGACTGCCCAGCCACTGAACTTTGGAGTAAATATGTCTTTTGAAAAAATCATCGGATTAGAAGTTATTAATGATGAGCAATACCAATAATATCGTAAAAATATGATGCCAATATTTTATTCATTTGATGGCAGTTTTGGTTATGATTTTAGAATTGCAGAACTATTGAAATCAAAAACGGATGACAGCATAAATCGTGTGTTCACCTTTGAGTTTCCCGATAAGCTCAAATGTCTTGCCTTTTGATTGGGCTTTGGGCTCATAAACTTGCCACAAAATATGGGCGTTAGCTTTAAGAAATGATTATGAATAAATATTTGGATAAAGGTAAAAGCTTCTTAAACACAGCAAGCTGTAAGCTTTCAAGTGAAGTTAGCTCTGGTTTAGGCTTTATTAAAGGCGCCATAGGTGATCTTCCGGTATTGATGTCTCTTGAGCGTTCTTCAAAATATGATTTGAAGTATGATGAGAAGCACTATTTTGTGATTCCTTTCAAGACGTCTGAAGTAGGTTTTTCTTTGCATACGATGCGCTATCTTCCAGATTCGGTCCCAGAGATTAACGATTTACCTAAGCGTCGGGTATTTCATTTTCCAAACCCTTATTATGAGGGGTGTTTACGCGAGCATATGCTTAATGGTGCTCGCGAGTTAGTCACTGAGCAGTCAGGTGGCGTGCCCAATTCCTTAGCAAAGCTCGCTGATGATATTGATGCTCTAGATAATAAGTTAACTTACGGCATGCTGTTTGTAGGGGGGTTAGCTGCGATTTTCAATCCTGTTGTTGGAGTGGGTATCGCTGCTAAAGCCTTACTCCCTAGCGCTACAGTGCTACTCACAAAGTATGGACTAAGGCCAGTAGGCGAGAAGTTTAGTCAGTCTCAGCTTAGTAAACAGATCAAACAGGCAGAGCGTAAAGTGTTAAAGCAGTTCGCAGAGTCTAGTACCATAAAAGTGATAAATCCGATCCTTCAAGAGCTGGAGATTGCTTTACGCACTGACGCTGAAGAGCATGACCCTTTGACTGACCCTAATATGGCATCAGGCAGTATTCCCGAGTTAAATGGTGAGCATTGGCGTGAGCTAACTGAGCGTGCAGTTTATCATGTATACAAAGATACCTACGAGACCCCGTCCAGACATAAAGCTGCGTCTCTTGGCCCCGAAGATATACGCTGGTTTGACGTACTATTTGCCTGTGTGAAAGCTGAAAAAAAGTAAGCTAATCACCCTAGCTATTTTTGCTAATTCTTCACAAAAAATGGCGAAGATGCATATATGTAGTTGTTGCGGTTTTGGAGAAGAATTGGAGCATTATTGATTGACTCGTTGTTCTTAGGTATTTTGGGCCTTGTTTTAGTTTTTCTCTTGAAGGTACCTTTGTTCAGTCAGGTAATTTGCGTAGCGTAAACTTTAACAAAGTAATTCGTCGGGCGCTGTCGTTATCTGACTCAGTAGGCGCTTTAGTCAAACTAGATAAGGTGTGTACTTACCATTTAATGGGTAAAAAGCCTCGGTAATACATAACTGAAATGAAAGCCATCGGCGTCAAGTTAACGTGCAAGAGCTTGAGTTACGTCGCCGCCACTGAACTTTGGAGTAAATATGTCTTTTGAAAGAATCATCGGGTTAGACGTTATTAATGATGAGCAATACCAACAATACCGTAAAAATATGATGCCAATACTTCATTCATTTGGTGGCAGTTTTGGTTACGATTTTAAAATTGCAGAAGTCTTGAAATCAAAAACGGATGACAGCATAAATCGTGTGTTCACCATTGAGTTTCCTGATAAGCAAACGATGGAACGCTTTTTTAATGATTCCGCTTATCTTGCTGTCAAAAAACAGTACTTTCAAGATTCGGTAAAGTCGGTAACCACCATCGCTATGCATGAAAAAATATCTGATCAATAAATAAACAAGCGCCGAGCAACCCTTGGCTTCAGGGCATTTTTATACTCCCCACTATCGCTCATAATGTATCCTCAAGTGGAGTGGTATCGGCTCCCTATTTCCCCCCGCTCAAAACGTCTTGTTTAAACCCAATTTACTGGCAACTCGGCTGGCTTAAAAGGCTTTAGCTCATTGACTAAGTTTTGACTTTTTTCAAGAGTCGTGTAAATTTATTTTTAATTGAACGTTCAATTAAGAAACATTTGAGTAACCGTTATGCCTAAAGTTGGAATGCCTGAAATACGCCGCCCGCAATTGGTAGACGCCACAATGGCGGTGATAAATGAAGTGGGTTTGTCAGGGGCGAGCGTCACCTTGATCAGTAAAAAGGCCGGGGTGTCGTCAGGGATTATTCATCATTACTTTGGTGGCAAACATGGTTTATTAGAAGAAACCATGCGCACTGTATTGCGACAATTATCTACGGCGTCTATCGAGCATCTTCGCGCTGTTGACCCGAACAATGTTACTGCGCGAGTAAAGGCGATTGTTGCGGCCAATTTTGATGGCTATCAAGTTGAAGGCAAAGTGGTTAAAACGTGGTTGGCGTTTTGGGCGCAGGCTATGCACGACGGCTCATTACATCGTTTGCAACGGGTTAATGAGCGGCGCTTATTGTCTCACCTGCGCTACGAGCTCAAACAAGTGTTGCCAGCTGATCAAGCGCTGTTTGTAGCGCAGGGCATTGCCGCGTTAATCGATGGCATTTGGCTGCGAGGCGCACTTAACCCTGATGGGATCTCTGCTGAAAAGGCCCAAGCGCTCATCGCAGACTATCTAGAAAAGCAACTCGCTCCTTACTTGAGCTAAGGTTTAGCTATCCATACTCCACCAATTATCAAGGCATTTTGATGAACATGAAGTCTCTTTACATCCATGGCAAAGCAACTGAGTCCTCGTCAGTAGAAAGCTTTATCACCCTTAACCCTGCAAACGGTGAAGTGCTGGCCGAGCTGGGGCAGGCATCTTCAGAAGATGTAGACCGTGCTGTAGCGTCAGCCCAACAGGGTTTTAAAGTGTGGTCTTTGATGAGTGGTATAGAGCGTGGGCGCATTATGATGCGCGCCGTGGCCATACTGCGAGAGCGAAATGATGAACTGGCCGCACTAGAGGTGAAAGATACCGGCAAGCCTATTCAAGAAGCGATTGAAGTAGATATTGCTTCGGGAGCGGATGTGATTGAATACTACGCGGGGCTGGCTGCTGCGATTCAAGGGCAACAACAAGATTTAGGGCACGGACAATTTTTTTATACTCGGCGTGAGCCGTTGGGTGTATGCGCGGGGATTGGCGCTTGGAATTACCCGATTCAGATTGCCATGTGGAAATCAGCCCCCGCCTTGGCCGCTGGTAACGCCATGGTGTTTAAGCCGTCAGAAGAAACACCATTGTCGGTATTAAAGCTAGCTGAAATTTTTACCGAAGCAGGCGTGCCCGATGGTGTTTTTAATGTGGTGCAAGGTGATTATCGAGTTGGACAAATGCTATCTCGCCACCCCGATATTGCTAAGGTGTCTTTCACTGGTGAGTCTGGCACTGGCAAGAAGGTCATGGCCGATGCGGCCGCTACACTAAAAGACATAACCATGGAATTAGGCGGTAAATCACCGCTGATAGTATTTGAGGATGCCAAATTAGATAACGCGGTATCGGGGGCTATGTTGGCGAATTTTTATACCCAAGGTGAAGTATGTACTAACGGTACCCGGGTGTTTGTACAGGACGCTATTTATGATGAGTTTGTGGAACAACTGGCGCTCCGCACTAGCAAATTGAAGGTTGGAGACCCGAATGATATGGCGACCCAAATTGGCGCGCTTATCTCTGCTGAGCATATGGAAAAGGTGTTAGGTTTTATAGACGCAGGCAAAGCGTCTGGTGCGCGGCTGGTGTGCGGCGGCGAGCGCGCAACAGCGAATGGGCTAGATAAAGGCTACTTTGTACAGCCAACTATTTTTGCAGATTGTAGTGACGACATGCCGCAAGTTCAGGATGAAATATTTGGCCCTGTTATGTCGGTTCTGCGCTTTAGTGATGAAGATGAGGTGATTACACGCGCCAACGCAACTCAGTACGGTTTAGCGGCTGGATTGTTTACCCAAAACCTTTCGCGTGCTCATCGAGTTATCGCCCAAATAGAAGCGGGCATTTGTTGGGTAAATACTTGGGGCGGCTCGCCAGCAGAAATGCCTGTTGGTGGCTATAAACAATCGGGTATTGGCCGAGAAAACGGTATTGAAACATTGAATCACTACACACAAAACAAGAGTGTGATGATTGAGCTAGGTGACCTTGAATGCCCTTATGAATAACCGTAACCATCAGAGATTTTAGCGAGTGCCAATATACGAGTTTTCAGCTTCTTCGCTGAACAAGGACGCAACATGAACACCACTTATGACTACATTATCGTTGGCGCAGGCTCTGCTGGCTGTGTATTGGCCGACCGCTTAAGCGCCTCAGGCGAACACTCGGTATTGCTACTGGAAGCGGGGGGCAGTGACCGAAGTATTTTTATTCAAATGCCCACGGCGCTGTCGTATCCGATGAACAGTGATAAGTATGCTTGGCAGTTTGAGACTCAGCCTGAAGCCGGGATCGATAGCCGCCGTTTACATTGCCCACGAGGTCGAGTATTAGGGGGAAGTTCTTCCATTAATGGCATGGTGTATGTACGTGGTCATGCCTGCGATTTTGATGAGTGGGTCGAGCATGGTGCAGCAGGCTGGAGCTATCAAGAGTGCTTGCCGTATTTTCGCCGCGCTGAATCGTGGATAGGCGGTGAAGATGCCTACCGAGGAGGCGATGGCCCCCTTGCGACCTGCAGCGGTAATAACATGACACTTAACCCTCTTTACCAAGCCTTTATTGAGGCGGGGCAACAGGCGGGTTACCCCACAACCGATGACTACAATGGCTATCAACAAGAGGGCTTTGGCCCAATGCATATGACCGTAGACAAAGGTGTACGAGCATCCAGCTCAAACGCTTACCTACGTGCTGCTATGAAGCGCCAAAACCTTACCCTTAAACAAGGTGTTGTAAGCCGTAAAGTGTTGTTGAAAAATAAGCAGGCGATAGGCGTAGAAATAGAGATTAGTGGGCGTATTCAATCGATTTACGCTGAACGCGAAGTCGTGCTGACGGCAGGTTCGGTGGGGTCTCCACAACTGTTGCAGTTGTCGGGTATCGGCCCTAAAGCAGTGTTAGCCAAGGCTGGCATTGCGCTAGAGCATGACTTACCCGGTGTGGGGGAAAACCTGCAAGACCACCTAGAGGTGTATTTTCAATATGCTTGTCACCAGCCGATTACGCTTAACAGTAAACTAGGGCTGATTAGCAAAGGCTTGATCGGAGCCCGCTGGATACTACGAAAAGATGGATTAGGGGCCAGTAACCACTTTGAGTCTTGTGCCTTTATTCGTTCGCGCGCCGGATTGAAATGGCCCAATATTCAATATCATTTTTTGCCTGCGGCCATGCGTTACGACGGCCAAGCGGCTTTTGATGGGCATGGTTTTCAGGTGCATGTTGGGCCAAATAAACCACAAAGCCGCGGCCGCATATGGGTGACGTCGGCAGATCCACAGGCAAAGCCCAATATTGAATTCAACTACATTAGCACTGAGCAAGATAAACAAGACTGGCGTGATTGTATTCGTTTAACTCGAGAAATATTGGCTCAAGCCGCTATGGATAGCTACCGAGGGAAAGAAATTCAACCTAGTGTTGATGTTAACAGTGATGAAGAGATAGACCGATGGGTTAGGCAAAATGTAGAAAGCGCCTACCACCCATCTTGTAGCTGTAAAATGGGAGCTGATAACGATCCCATGGCTGTAGTTAACAGCCACTGTCAGGTTTATGGGATCCGTGCTCTGCGTGTTGTGGACTCATCAATATTTCCCACTATTCCAAATGGAAATCTTAATGCGCCAACTATTATGGTTGCCGAAAAGGCCGCCGATGCCATTTTGGGAATTGCCCCCCTTGCGCCATCACATTCAGCCACTTGGATAGCACCTCATTGGCAAACCAAGCAGCGAGAGGGAAGTGCAGACCGGCCAAGTTTCCCTGAGTAATACCGCTAATATAGCAATTGCTGCCTTAAACTTTGGCTTAAACGCCGCCTTAAGCACTACGCCTGGCAGCTCGACCATTGATAAGTAGCAACGGAATCGCTAAGGCTGATAAACTGGCCATCATTAAGAAAATACCAGCACCTAATGGTTCATATAAAGCACTGCTGATAAAGGTAAGCAAAGCGGTGCCCATGTTTAAGGCGATGGCAGAATACAAAGCCTGCAAGGGAATAGCTTGTGATTTTGGCGCTTCGCTGGCGATGTATTTAATCGCGGCGAGTTGAGTTAGTGCAAAGGTTAGCGCATGTAATCCTTGCGACAGCATCATTAATGATAAAAACTCGGTGCTACCAAATACACCCCAACGGATTACGCCCCCCACTGCAGCAAGTAAAAACATCTGGTTGGCATTCCAGTTTTTAAACCACTTGCTACCAAAAATAAGAATCGCCATTTCTAGTGCAACACCAATTGACCACAAATAGCCAATGGTAGATTCGGCATAGCCAATGCTTTTCCAATACAGGGTGCTATAGGCGTAATAGGCGGCGTGAGAGCCTTGGATTAACGCCGTTACCGCGATAAATTTTAGCGCGTGTTTTTGTTTTAGCACGGCCCATAAACGGTTGTTTATCGGCTCGCCGTCGTGTTCTTCATCGACCAGTGGTGCCGCAGGCGTTAATAAACTTAAGCCCCACATAAGCACCAATGACCCTAAGGTGGCGTAAAGAATAAGAGAGTGAGAAAAATACGTAAGGCCAATGCCCAATAAGGTTGAAGAAACAATGAAGGCGATAGAGCCGAATACCCGTACGCGACCGTAGTCGAGTTTCAACTGGCTAACCCATTTGGTGGCTACGGCATCACCCAAGGGGATCAGCGTTGCAATAAAGAAGTTAGCGGCCAGAGTAAGAAGGGTTAGCCAAAAGTAACCATTTAACCAGCATAGGCTGGCAACCACTAAGATGCTGGCAAAACTCACCCAGCGGATCCCTGGTAGCAAGTGTTTCGCTGATTTTATTCGTGGCATGAGCAACACATTACCCAGAAAACGGGCTAACATGCCAAAACCTAGCAATAGGCCTATTTGACTCGGGTCTAAACCTTCGCTTTCTAACCAGAGCGCCCAAAAAGGCAAAAATATGCCCCAGGCAAAAAATAAGCCTGAGAAATATAAACTAATCCAACTAGCCGCTTTGGGTTTAAACACGTTACCGAACCTTATACTGCATTTTGCCAGTATTATAGCGCTTATCGCTAAACAAAATAGCAGCATTTTTTGGCGGTTTACTAGTAAATTCCGTTTCGTTTGTTCACTCGGCCTTAAATGGTTTTAGCGGAGTGTCTCTGCTGGCGAGAGGCCAATTTTTTTGTAAACTAACATCGATTACTTGGTCTAGAATTTAAGTGAGGTATTAGCTGGTTGGGCAGTTTATTTGTAAAGGGGTTATGTGTTTAAAAATTTAAGCTTGGCTGTGGTTTTACTTACCGCTAGCAGTGCACTTAAGGCGACGGAATCGGTTCACTTTGCTGCCATAGAGCATTTGTTTGAGCAAAAGGTAGGAATAGCGGTATTAAATACGGTATATAACAAACTGGGCATAAGCCTAAAGGTATCTAGTCTGCCAGCTAAACGAGCGCAGTCTGCGGCGGTTAACGGTTTAGTTGACGGCGAAGTCATGCGAGTTTGGAGTTACGGTGAACAAACCGCCAATATGATCAGAGTTCCCACACCTTACTATTCGTTAGAGTCGACGGCGTTTTATCTAAGCACAAAGAAGGCTTCTGTGGCGACGTTATCTGATCTGTCTAACTGTAAAGTCGCTATTGTACGGGGGGTGAAACATAGTGCTGATCTTACCGCCACCTCAGATAAAGTTGTTGAACTAGACTCTACCGATAAAGCGTTGGGTTTTATGCTTAAACAGCGTGCCGATTTGGTATTAACCAATAAGCTTGATGGAATCGTTGCCCTACAGCGTATGGGAGTGGAAAAGCAAGTAAGTTATTCGCGCCCTTTAGCGTTTTTTCCTTTATATCACTACATTCACGAAAGCCGAGCAGAGTTGGTGCCTTTGGTTGATGAGGAGCTTAAAAAGCTGATTGCCTCCGGTGAAGTCGCGCAAATCATTCTGCAAACAGAGCTACAACTGCAGCAAGCCAATTAGATTGCCCCATGGTTTCCCATTTTTGTTACTTTGCCATTATCGGGTCGAGCTGGAGTGGGTATTCAGTTAAAGTGTCTGGCAAAGCAAATAAGGAGTGACAATGGAGCAGCGGTCTTTGCAATCTCAGCGAGAGTATCAACAAATCAGCCAAGCCATGGCCTATTTGATTGATCACCAAGAGCAACAGCCTGAGTTAGCCGATTTGGCTAAAATCGTTGGTTTTAGTGAATCACATATGCAGCGCTTGTTTAGCCAATGGGTAGGTGTATCGCCTAAACGTTTTTTGCAATATCTTACTTTGCAAAAGGCGCGTGAGCAGTTAGCTGAGACGAGCTCAGTGATAGAGCTGGCTTACGATTTGGGCTTATCGAGTGGTGGCCGCCTTTACGATTTATTTGTTAATGTTGAAGCGGTCACTCCTGGCGAGGCTAAAACCCTAGGCCAAGGCTTGAACATTGTTTATGGCTGGGGGATCACTCCTTTTGGTTGGGCTTTTGTAGCCAGCACTGAGCGTGGCATTTGCCAGTTGAGCTTTTGTGAGGCGGATGCCGATAATACGCCTTTGCAAGAGCTTGTTAAGGCATGGCCAAAGGCCAATTTAGAGGTCAATAATATGCGTAGCCAAAGTCTATTAACGCGGGTGTTTACTCCGTATCAGGATAAACAAAAACCCTTGTCGTTATGGCTTAAGGGGACTAATTTTCAGTTGCAGGTGTGGCAGGCTTTATTAAAACTACCTTTTGCTAGGCTGTGCTCTTATCAACACTTAGCCCAGCAAGTCAGCACTGCTAATGCAACCCGCGCGGTGGCGAGTGCAGTGGCTAAAAACCCTATTGCTTTTATTATTCCTTGTCATAGAGTGATCCGTAGCAATGGCGCCTTAGGCGGTTACCGATGGGGTGTAGACCGTAAACACTTAATGATGGGCCGCGAGGCTGCACTTAAGGAACAAGTATTGAATGACTGAGTTAGTTAGATTACAAGCCTTGTCACACGCGCATATATCTCCCTTAATGGCCTTGCGAGTTGCCGATCAGCAACAACATTTTGTTAAGCCCATTGCTCAAATATTAAAAGAGTTAAGCGCTGGCCAAAGCGCGCATGTCATGTTGGTCGAACAGACGGTGGTGGGGTTCTTTGTCATAGATAGCGACTATCCTTATCAAGATGTATTTGCGCTTTCAGCAGGCTGCTTATTGCGTTCTTTTTTTGTAGGGAAAAACGATCAAGGTAAAGGTTATGGCTTTGCTGCAGGGGCGCAGCTAAAACGGTATTTGGCGACATTAAATGTTCAACAGCAACAACTCGCATTAACAGTAAATTGCCGTAATAAGGCTGCTCAGGCTTTGTATTTAGCTTGCGGTTTTGAAGACAGTGGAGTGTTGTATCAAGGAGGACCAGCGGGGCCACAACATATCTATTTTATGGATTTAGCTTAGCGTAGAACAGGGGGAAGATAGGAAGCACAACCAATCCCATGGTTATGCTTCTTGAAGTTATTTATACAACTTCTACGTTGGCCGCTTGTGGGCCTTTTTGACCGTCTTCAACGTCAAATGCTACTTTCTGGCCTTCTTCAAGTGATTTAAATCCACCACCAAGAATCGCACGGAAGTGTACAAACACATCTGCGCCAGACTCTTGAGAAATAAAACCGAACCCTTTCTTTTCGTTAAACCACTTAACGGTACCAGTGCTTTTAGACATTGTGTCTCCTGAACAATTGAAATAATACTCTATTTTTTAGTTTGCTTGCCTTTGCAGAGCTTCATAATTTGTATAAATTATGCCCTGTCTTATCAAGCGGGAAACATCATAACAACAACTTACGTATTTGGCATAGTCTCAAATAATAGCAAAATGGCTTTTGCTTGATAACGTTTTCAACGGCGTGAGCTAACTCACGAAAGTGTTAGCTAAAATGTCGGGCAAATGGCATATAACTGGTGAAAAAGCCTACTGATGATTTCTTCCTGCGAGAGTTTGTTGAGTAAAAGCCTTAAAGCGCTGTTCTAACAGTTTGGCATTATTGTGTTCACCGTTCATCGCTAAAAGCTGAGCCGCCACCTCGGCTGTGGCCCACTGTCCTTTTACCGGGCTAGAGCGCAAGCCATAACGTGAAGCTTGCTCGGGGTTAATCGAGATCACCGGAAATTGATCTAACCAAGGGCTTTGATGGAACATTTTTCGCGCTTCTCGCCAGCTGCCATCCAGCATAATAAACAAGGGTTTTTGGCCTTGCGGGGGGGCAATGTCATGATGAACACGCTGCGGCTCACTGAAATGGGCAGGGAAAACCACGTAAGGCTGCCATTGTTGTTGGTGACATAAGTTTAGTAAGGCTTGGCAAGGTTCGGTTCGTTGCCAAATAAATGCATGGGTATCAGGAATGATGTCGGCGATAAAACGGCCCGTATTGCTTGGGCGCAACACTTCCATATTGTGCATTAATAAGGCAAAACCACAGTGACTGGTTTGCAGAATAGCTTGATCGCAGAAACAATGCTGTTGTGGCATTTGGCATGTTTCGCAACGGACTCGGCGCGCGCCTCTGCCTTTAAATGTGGTCGTTGCAGCGGCTTTTCGCTCGGCATAAAGAGATAAAAAACGATTCACTAGAATAGATGCCTGCATAAAAAGAGGCCGATTATAGCTGAGGCTGTTGCTTAACTCTATGGCGAGTATTGTCGAGCATGAAGCCAGCGTTTTTAACGAAACAAATATTGTCTTGGGTAACCAAAGTAGCGGCGAATTCGGTGGTGTTGAAATAGCAGAGCGCTAATAAAGTGGAATAGCGCGACGAGACCAAGAATCACTGCCATGCGCATCCATGGTTGGTCATAAGCGCTACGCAGCACATATATCTCGGCCAGCGTGTTTATCCATTCAGCAGTGAGCAGTAGCATAGCTAATTGGTTGAAACGTAAGCACATTGGATGGCGAATAAGTACGCTAAAAAAGCCCATGATACAAAGGCTAACGTAGATGTGTTGTTGGGCATGGTAGAAGTGAGCAGCACTTAGCAGAAAGCAAAAGCAAGATGGTGCGAGTAACAAACGGATTTTTGAAGTCATATTTTGCTGCTAAATGGTTAAAAATAATGCAGTGAGTGTGGCGTTCTATTGCTAGCAAGATACTGATTTAAATCAATTTAGAGATTCAAAATTGATGTGGAAGAGAAAAAGTAAGAGTTAGATCGCACTAGCCAAGTAGCTTGGCCAGTGCGCTGCTTTTGTTGCTAACCAGCTTGCGTCAATCTAGAACTTTGTATTCAAAGTAGTCAAAATCAGCGGAAATATGCTTGCCAGTTAAGTCGCAGGCAAATAAACCTAGCAAACTACCGGTGAAACGAAAGATGTCACCGCTGCCTTCATCAGATAAAAAGGTCGCGTTAAGGGTAGGGCCAATTTTTTGCCAGTTGCTACCATCTAATGAGTAGCTGAATTGATACCATTGCGTGTCCAGTTCTAGGCGCATATAAATGCGCTGGCAAGTGCCAACGAGTATTTCGTCGGTGTATTCTTGATATTCATCGTTGATATCACCCACTAGTTGCACGGTTTGTTGGCCCGCATCGTTGGCTGAGGTTTTTAAGAAGTAATGACCGCCACGCGAATAGTAGGCCACTAAACCGGCCATTTGTCTTGGCGATTTGGGCTCAAATTCTACTGCGGTTTCGCTGATGCAATTAAATGCGGTTAAACGCTGGGCTAATAGGCTTTGATTGTAGCGAGAGTATAGGTAATCTCGGCCAACCAAGCGCGCATAACCTAGACGCTGAGTTAAAGAGAACCACGATTCGTCAAAGGGGTCTTTTAATGACTGGTATTTAACTGCCAGCTTGGCATGCTCAAAATCATCTCGACTGGCTTCTTCAGCCCAAGGGTGAGCGGCTAATTTAGGCGCCTGAATTTCAATGCGAGGTGTGGTCCCCCCCACCACATATGGCCAGTTGTCACGCCACTCTACATTTTGTAATGCTGTTTCACGCCCTAAGGTACAGCGACCTTGGCCGTATTTTAGAGTATTCGCTTGATTGTCGGGATCGGCGATGGGGCGGCCGCATAAGTGCGATAGGAACCACTCATTGTTTTGGGTTTCAACTAAGAAGCCATGGCCCGCACGTTGTAATTCGGCATCATCTTGATGGCGAGACGTAAGAATAGGGTTATGTGGGTGAACCTCGTACGGTCCCCACACATTTTTGGCTCGACAAACGGTCACTGCATGGTCGTAAGACGTTCCGCCTTCTGCGGTAATTAGGTAGTACCAACCGTCTTTTTTTAGAATTTGTGGGCCCTCGGTACAGCCCAGCTTAGTGCCTTCAAAAATAATTTTGTCATCACCTACTAACTGACCTTTCTCTGGGTCAAACTCTTGTAAAATAATACCCCCAAAGAAATCAGTGTTTTTACGGCCATCCCACACCATATTTAGCATATATTTTTTGCCATCGTCGTCATGAAATAACGAGGGATCAAAGCCGTAATTGCCAATTGAAACCGGTTTGCTCCACGGGCCTTTGATGTCTTCAGCGCTGACCACATACGCAGGGGTAGACATCCACGTACCGCCTCGGCAAGAGTGAACATTAGAGAAGCAACACCAAAACTTGCCATCGGCGTAGCTTAGAGCCGGCGCATATACGCCTTCAGAGTTATCCATACCGCGCATATCAAGATGCTCTGCGGTGTTAAGAACATGGCCAATGATTTTCCAGTTAACCATGTCTTTTGAATGGTGAATCATAATGCCTGGAAACCATTCAAAGGTTGAGGTAGCGATATAGTAGTCGTCGCCAACGCGGATAATAGATGGATCAGGTCTAAAGCCTGTAAGAATAGGGTTAGTTATAGTCGCCATAATCACTCCCGAAGTTAGTGCTGTTAATTTATTGCTTTAATGCCGGCTAATATGTAATGTTTAGACTGTTTTATATTAAATTATTGCTATTATGGCCGCGCACGCTCTCAGTTTTGAAAACATCCATCTTCCGCAAGGTAAGCCTTACTACCTTAGGCGTTTTCATATCATTGAAGAGCCTAAGTTAGTTATTCCTACCCATTTCCATATGTTGGGTGAAATTATGCTGTTTAAGAAAATAGCAGGGCAGGTAGGAATAAATGGGCAGACCGTAGAATTAAGTGACAATGCCTTGGTATTTATTCCTTCGTTGGGCATGCATGAAATGGAAATGGAAGGGCTTGAACGCGAGTTTAGTTTGCTGCAGTTTGAACACTATTTGTTTAGTGAGCTCAACCTACTAGATATTAGCTCGCAATTAGAACAAGCCTTGGTGATTCAATTAAACGAGCAACAAGCCAGTTTTTTGCATAGCCAATTTGCATGGTTACAAAGTGTTGATGAAGACAGCGAAGGGCGAAACCTAGCTTACAGTTTATTGCGAACCATTTTCTTGTTTTTGGCTCATCAGCGACAAGGCGCGCTATTTAACTCAGAGCAAGCTTCGGTAGCGCTTCGAGAAAACAAGGGTTTGTCTAAAATAATTCCTTTGTTACATCACTTAGAGAACCAGCAAACCCTTAATTTAAGCTTGCAGCAGGCTGCGGATATATGCGGTATGTCTAAGTATCATTTCTCTCGGGTATTTAAGTCTTTATTTGACCAAAACTACAAAGATTACATTCTTAAACGCAAGATCAATACGGCGGTGGCAATGCTTAGTGACAGTAAACAGAGTATTACGCAAATTGCCTATGCGTGTGAGTTTTCAGATAGCGCCTATTTTTGTGCCAAATTTAAGCAGGTAATGGGGGTGTCACCAGGCAAGTTTCGCCAATCAACCGAAACGGTATTGTCTTTCTCTTAAGAAATTAGCGGCGAATCGTTTTTAAACGCTTATTCATTTAGTTACTTAGTCACGCGGCGTAGCCAAAATCGTCTACTCTAGAGAAGACGATTAGCGTTATTCAAATGAAAGGGAAGGATCGCGATGCGAATATTAGTGATTGGCGCTTTGGGTACCATTGGTCGAAAGTTAGTACCCGCCTTGGTTGAGGCAGGCCATGAGGTTATTGTTTCTTCTCGCGACCCGCAAAAACAAGTACCTTGGCCAGAGCTAGCTTGCCCTCGTTTCACTTTAGATTTATTGGACGCAAAGTCATTACCTGACGCCTTGGTCGGTATTGAGCTGGTGTATTACTTAATGCATGGCATGAGTGATGGACAAGCTCATAGTGAATTAGAGGCTGTAGCGGCGAAAAATTTGGCTAATGCGGCCAGTGACGCAGGCGTTTCTCGGATTATTTATATGGGCAGCTTAGTGTCGGCTCAGCCTAAGTCTGAGCACATGCTAGCGCGTATCGCGACCGGTGAAGCCCTAGCAGCCAGCGGAGTAGCAGTCACTGAATTACGCGCTGGAATTATTATCGCACCGGGCTCGGCTGCCTTTGAAGTGATGCGCGATTTAGTCGGCCACATGCCGCTGGCTTTAGTCCCCAAGGCAATCGATACCCAAGCGCCGCCTATTGCTCTAGTTAACGTGCTTTACTATTTGGTCAAACTAGCCGATATGCCCGAAACCGCCGGTATGGTGTTAGATGCGGCTGGGCCAGAGTGGTTAAGTTATAAAGACTTGATGCTCAAAATTGCTAAACATTTAAACAAGTCGATAAAAATTATAGTGTTACCCGGCTTGCCAATTGGTTTAGCCTGCCAGGTGCTAGGGGTGATTACTTCGGTGCCTCAAAGTTTGGCTAAAGCGCTAATCGCCGGGTTAGCAGAACAATTGCAAGCTAAGCCTGATGAATTACGAGCATTGATCCCCCAGTCATTAATTGGCCTCGACCAAGCTATAGAAATGCTGCTAACAGAAGAGCAAGTGCACACTTACCCTAAGCGCTGGCAAGATGGGGTACCTACCTTTCGTAACTTTTCTTCCTTGCATGGCTTTTATGCCAAGGCCGCCAAGAGAACCGTGACGTTAGCAGCTTCTCCTGCAGCCATTTGGCAAGTGATTAACTTATTGGGTGGCAAACATCGATACTTTTATTTAAATAGCCTTTGGGCAATGCGCGAGTGGATGGACTTTGCCCTTGGCGGTAGCGGGCGCAATCATGGCAGAAGTGATGATGAAACGTTAAAAGTCGGTGATCGGGTTGATTCGTGGACCATTTTGAGTGCCGAAGAAAACGATTGTTTGGTGATGCGTTTTGGCATGAAGGCCCCTGGCGGTGGAGGTATGCAAATTAGCATTGAGCCGATAAATGAAAACAACAGCAAGTTAGAAGTCGCGCTGTACTGGCATCCGGCAGGTTTTTGGGGTTTAGTCTATTGGTATTTCTTTGCGCCGTGGCATGGCTGGTTGCTTTACGGTATGACTAAAAACATGGGGCGCTTGGCCGAAAAGCTACAACAACAGTTGTCTTAATAATAAGCCACCTGGTAGGTGGCTTTTGTATATGTTTAGGCTTGCTTAGTTAGCTGTTCTGGTAATAAAAAGCCCCTCAAGTAAGGCGCTCTTTAATGACAGGCTATTTAATAAGGTGCCGGGTAACGTTTAAAGACTTCGGCAATATCAGCTAAGGCTCGGCTGCTCAGAGGCTTGGCAAACGCCGCGATATCTTCTTCCAGTTGAGACATAGATGTCGCGCCAATAATGGTAGAGCTTACCCCGTTGACTTGGTCACACCATGCTAGTGCCAGTTGCGCGGGAGTATAACCGTACTGAGCTGCAATTTCGGCGTAGCCTGCCACCGCTTCATGGGCTAGTTTGGTATCGCGGAAAATGCCGTTACGTTGCATAAAGGTCCAACGGCTGCCAGCCGGAATCGCGCCATTGGCGTATTTTCCACTTAACATGCCACTGGCCAAGGGAGACCATGGCAGGTAGGCGATGTTTTCCTGTACACAGTGCTCAATTAAATATGACCAGTCTTTAGCATGCAGTAAACTAAATTCATTTTGTATCGACACCATGCGCGGCAAATTATGTTGTTCACTCAATTTTAAATAGGTGCTAATTCCCCAAGTGGTGTCGTCGGACAAACCGCAGTGGCGAATTTTTCCTGCTTCAACACAGCGCTGTAAGCCTTGCAAAATATCTAACATTTGCGCTTGATGATCGGCGGCATCTAATTCAGTTGGCTGTATTTGGTTTGGCCAATGTTTGCCAAAATGTGGCGTTGGCCGATTTGGCCAGTGGAGCTGATATAAATCGATATAGTCGGTTTGTAATCTTTGTAGTGAAGCATCAACCGCTGCAACGACCGCATCGCCATTAATTGGCCCACCATTACGTACCCATGGTAAACCAGCACCGGCAATTTTGGTGGCGAGTATTACGTCTTTACGCTGTTGTTTATTGGCCGCTAGCCAGTTACCAATAATGCTTTCAGTTTTACCGTAGGTTTCTGCTGAAGGCGGCACGGCATACATTTCTGCGGTATCAATAAAGTTAACCCCTTGGCTAAGGGCATAGTCAATTTGTTGATTAGCATCGCTTTGGTTGTTTTGTAGGCCCCACGTCATGCTGCCTAAGCACACCCGTGACACCGACAAATTACTACTTCCGAGTTTTGAAAATTTCATATAAATTCCGTTAAACAACGTTTGCGAACAGGGCCTTAGCTTATGCTAAGCCCCCTTAAGTATGCAAATATTGCTTAGCAAAATACTGGTAAATTGCCAGCAATAGCTAATTAATAACTAGATTGCGCGTCAGCTAAAGGCCAGCCATTACACAACTCGTGCCCAAATGTATCAGTGATAGTAGCCCTATAAAATGGCTTAGTTAACACGCCTTCTTGAAATGATATCCTCAACCAAAGTCCTTCTAAACTTACGCGATATAAGCTGGGGGAAAGGGGTAAATCATCCGAATCGGTAACGTAGACATTTATTTGTTGAACATCTGTTAGCAAGGGCATAACTGCTATTTTTGCTACCTGTTCGGGGTCAGAAATAATCAGTGGTTTGGAAAGGCTTTGAATACAAAATGGGCTATCAAGCCCAACAGCTGAAGTAAAATAACCAGAGTAGTACTCTGCTTCGAATTTACTTAAGTCTCGGTTTTGAGCCGTGAAACTTAATTTTCTGTCGTGGTTCTCTGGAAATACGGGATAGATTACTGACGCTTCGCGGACATAAGGGCCGTAGTTTTCAACGTCTGCGCTTATTGTGTAACTGGGCTGATAGTTTTCAACGGCGTAATCTGTAGTCTCTTCTAATTGCATATTAATCACTGAATCTAGATTGTCAGTCAATTCGTATTCACCTGCTATTACGCGATTACGTATCCGAGTAATTGGCGTAACAGTGCTAATGGTGACGTGATTAATCCCTTTGTAATCAGCCGTTGTCAGTTGTCCATTATAACTCGCGGTATATTGACCTATACGATAGTCTAGTTGTCTTTGAATACTTAGCTCGTCAAAAGTTACAGTATCTGGAAGCTCGGACGATTCAGTGTTTAACACTAGAGGCGAGGTGAAAGTGATGTCAGTAGTAGAATTATACTCATTACTACTATATTGACTTATTTCAGCGCTATAACTGGTATGGTTATTGATGAGCTTACGGCTAGAGTATGAAAAACCTAAATTGTTAGCATTAAGTTGCCCGGTAAAGTCTAACAAGAAGCCATTGGAGCTTATCTTGTCCAGTTTAAGAGAAACATCTCCGGTCACACTAAATAGGAAGTCTCTATTTGTATGGAATAGGCACCCGTTGAAAGATACGCTAAAAATATCATTGGTTAGTGATAGCTGCATACTGGGATTATCGGTTGATTTATCCCCCGGCCAACAATTGATGCTAGTAAGGTCTGGGTCTTCCACTTTTTTTTGTAAGGCAGCAATGACCGTGTCTATGATAAAAAAATGGGAGTTTGCCTCGTTAAGAGAGGTTCCGGTAAGCACATGGCTTGCCCATACACTTTCGCTCACTTGCTCTGTTGAGAGTTTATCTGTTGAGTTATTACAAGCACTAAGGCTTAAGGTGGCTGCAACAAGTAAACTATTGATTGCGATTTTATGGTGAGATGACATAACTTTCCCTGTTAATATTTTTTATTTCAATGCCTTATTATTATTTTCAGCATTTTATAAAGTTAATTGTCATTTGTCTATTTAGGCCCTCAGCTTATTCACTTTTATGTGAATAAGCTGGCGATTTTGCTTTGCTGAGTAACAATAAAAATCTATCATCGAGCTTATTTATCTGTTGCTAGCTTAAATGTCCTCTGAACATGTCTTACCCATCGATGCTATTCAGGCCGACTTTGTTGAAAAGTTGGCACGCACTCACCTCGTGGTTGAAGCCGCTACTGGGTCGGGTAAATCGACGCGTTTACCGCGCTGGGCTGCTGGCTTAGGAAAAGTGCTGGTGGTGCAGCCTAGGCGTATAGCTTGTGAGGCGTTGGCCAGTTATGTGGCCGAGCAAGTTAATCTTGTGGGCGAACCCTACCGAGTGGGCTATTCAATCCGTTTTCATTCTACGGTAAGGGATAACACCAACATTGCCTTTGTTACGCCAGGTATTGCTTTACGCTGGTTAGCTGAAAACCAACTGAGTGAATACGCGGTGATTATCATTGATGAATTTCATGAGCGTCGCTGGGATTCAGACTTATTATTGGCTTTAGTGAAACAAACCACGATTAGAGTGGTGGTTACTTCAGCCACCTTAGAAGGGACTAAGCTATGTGAATACTTAGCCGCTCAGCCGCTTAAAGCGGCAGGGCGTGAGTACCCTGTGAGCCTAAGTTATGAAGCGCGAGAGTCCCATCATCTCCCCGATATACAGCGCATTTGCGATGCGGTGCAAAGCGCGGTCAATAAAGCCATGGCTAAAGATGATGGCGATATCTTGGTATTCTTACCGGGGCGAGGAGAAATTCAACGCTGCCAAGCCAGTTTGGAACATGTAGACGCTGAAGTATTAGCGTTACACGCCACTATTAGTGCTGAGCAGCGCCGTTATATCTTGGATGACTCGACCAAGCATGCTAAACGGCGGGTAATTTTGGCGACCAACGTGGCCGAAACCAGCTTAACCATTCCACGTATTAGCAGTGTGATCGATTCCGGCCTAGAGCGGCGCACTAAACAACGTGCTGGCCGTACTGTATTAAGTTTAGAGCGCATTTCACGCGCCAGTGCAGAGCAACGGCGTGGGCGTGCGGGTCGGGTTAGAGCGGGGCATTGTTATCGTCTATGGGGAGAGTTTGCGCCCTTAGAGGCGGTAACCCCGCCACAGATGCAGCGTGAAGAATTACTAGAGCCAATGTTATTTGCCGCCAGTTGTCAGTGCGCGTTGGCGCAGCTGTCTTTTTTAGAGCGGCTGCCTGAAAAATCATTGGCAATAGCGACAGAGCGTTTAACTAGCATGCAAGCTTTGGCCAGCCCAGAACGTTTATCTGATCACGGTAAGCGGCTACTTACTTTGCCCATTGATAGCTATTTTGCTCATCTCGTTAATTTGATGCCAGAGGCCGCAGAACGAGAGGCCATGTTAGATCTTGCTGCCGCTTTAAGTATTAATAAGGCGATTTTTCAACGGCCAAAATCGGAGCATGCTTTAAAGCGCCTTAATCAATGGCAACCGCAGCACTGCGATATGAGCATGTTGTTAGATTTAGTGCGGGGCAGAGCTTGGCCTGAAGAGCTAAATATTAATCAAGAGGCCTTAGCGCAAGCTCAAGAGCTAGCCGAGCAACTGCGTAGCGTGATGGCCTTGACTGATCTGTTTGAAGCCACACCCTATAATCGTAATGCACTCATTTCGGCGATCTTGAGCGGGGCTAAAGAGTTAGTGTATCTACGCCGAGAAAAACGCACAGACGCTATGGGGAACGGTATTGCCGAATTACAACTTGGTCGAGATACGCTGTTGGCTGATGAGCAAGTTGCTGCGATAGCTTTTGATGTATTTAGCATGCCCGGACGCGGAATTAAGCAACTGATCAATATTGGTTTGTGCTTAGCGCCGGTGACCAATCAGCAGCTGGTAGATCACAAATTTGGCGAACTTGCCCCTGCCGGAAATATTGATCATCAGGGCGAGCAGCCTATGCAGCGCGTATACGCTGGTAGAGTGATTGGCACTGAATTGTTGGCGGCTAACCCTGAGCAGTACCGGCGTGGTTTAGCAATGCGCTTACTGGCAAATAGGCAAGCGAGGTTTAAGCAATTAACTCTGCAGCAAGACATAGATGCTTGGAACCTATGGACTAGCCTTGGTGAAAAACATGGGGGCGGTGAGGGGGAACCCGTTGAAGCCTTGACTTGGGTCTGTGAACATCTATGTGAGCTTGGGGTTGAAAATGCTGAAGATTTAACCCTAATAGAGCCTAGTGATATGCATTTTTCAGGGATACCTGAATGGCATCGAGACGATTTTCAGCAGCGTTTTCCGCAGCATTTAGTGTTAGCCGAATTAAAACTGGATGTTGAGTATCTTGGGCGTTCTAAGCAAGTGATTGTTCACTATCATTCGGGGACAAGAAAAGGCGGGCCAAAGCGCTGGGAATTGCCGAGCTGGAGTGGCTGGCGGGTCTTTTATAAAAAGGCCAGTAAACGGCTGGCCTTATAACCATTAGCTCGCGTAGATGCTATTTTGAGGTGATTCGTTTTAAGGTATCGTCTTTCACTATGAAGTGATGGTAAAGGGCTGCAGCAATATGCCCAACCAGAACAACGTAAAGCGCCTTACTGCCATAGTGGTGGATCAGGCCGGTTATTTCATTTAAACCTTCACTTTTTTCGCTGAAGCCAGAAATAACAAACCAATCAAAAAAGTTAATGTCATGCCCGCCAGACACAGACATTAAAGCACCTGATATTGGCATTACTAGCATCAGCAGGTACAAAGCAATGTGACCTAGGTGAGCTAATTTAAGCTTAAAGCCTTCGGCTATCGGCGCTGGAACCTGACTTACCCTGTGCCAAACAATTCGGGCGAAAACCGACACTAAGGCGAGGACACCTAACGCTTTGTGCAGGGCAAAAAGTTCGAATTTCTCAGGGCTTCTAGGAAGGTAATCCATATATAAAGCGATAGCGATTAAGGCAATAAATAGCCCAGCCATCAACCAGTGAATCAGTTTACTCACTAAACCAAATTGGGTTTCATTGTTTTTTATAATCATTACGCAATACCATTAATTTTTATGCGGATAAATGTAATAGTTTAGTGGGTATTGTAAATCGACTTTACATAATTTTACGAAATGCAGCCAGCATGGATAAAGCGTTTTAATTTCACTTGTTTAGTGTGTTCGCTATTGCTAATTTGGTTGCGATAGGTGGCTATGCTAGCATGGGCCATTAGGGGTAATTGGACGGAGGTTAAGCATTGAAACGATTCCTTAGCGTAGTGTTGCTGATGGTTATCGTCGTGGTGCTTTGCCTCGTGGCCATCGACCGTTACATCTCTCAGCAAGTCTCTGGCCAATGGTATCGAGATATGGACCGCGTGCCCGCACAACCGGTTGCATTGGTACTGGGTACCAGCAAATATGTAGGTAAACGTCTTAATGCCTATTACCAATTTCGGGTTGAAGCGGCAGCAAAGCTTTATCATACGGGTAAGGTAAACGGGCTAATACTCAGTGGTGATAACGCCACACGATACTATAATGAACCCATTACTATGTTAAACGATATATTACGCTTGAACGTACCTCGTGAGCATATTGCTTTAGATTATGCAGGCTTTAGAACCTTTGACTCGGTGGTTCGCGCAAAAGCGGTGTTTGGGCAGCAAGCTTTAGTGATTGTTTCTCAACAGTTTCACGTAGAACGGGCTTTATATATCGCGAATCAATATGGCATTGAAGCCTATGGTTATGTGGTTGATGATGCCCCATCTGAGTTTCATTGGCGAGTGCGGTTACGCGAAGTGCTGGCTCGGGCTAAAGCCCTGATTGATTTACATGTTCTCAACGCTCAACCGCATTTTTTGGGTGACCCTGAGCCGGTGCGTTTACGCGATCCAGAGTTAGATCTGAGTACCTAAGTATCATGGCGATAAAACAGTTTTTTGTAGGCTTAGCCTTAGTAGTGTCATATTTTACCCATGCCCAAACAGACTTGTCGGTTAGCCCGCGGGTGGTCGGCGGAGATGATGCTGCCGAGAATTACCCTTGGATGGCCCAGGTCTTTGTTGGCCATTCTCGATGCGGCGGGGTACAAATCGCTGATAATTGGGTGCTCACCGCTGCACATTGTACCTATCAAACTGATAGTGAAGACAAATACATCGACCCGTCCCAAGTGAGTGTGGTGCTAGGTGTTCAACAACGGGTAACAAGTAGCCATTCAAGAGCTATTTCGGTGAGTGAGATTTACCAACATCCGCTATATGTTAGCCCCAGCAGTTTTGGCGCTGCTTACGATTATGATGTGAGTTTGTTACGTTTAGCTTCTGCTCAACCCATTAGCGCGCCAGTACTTAATGCCAATCAAGTGAAGGATGCGGTTAATATTGGAGGATTAATGTCGCTGCTCGGTTTTGGCCGTATTAATACTGATCCGCTAAATTCTGTATACCCTGAGGTTCTGCAACAAGGCGCTTTGCGCTTGTATGACGCTGAAAAATGCGCCGAAGCTTGGCCAAGCTCTACGGTCACTGAGCGTATGTTTTGTGCCTATGGCACCAATCAAGATGCTTGCTCTGGAGATAGTGGCGGCCCGGTAATTATTAATGAGCCAAACGGTGTTCGTTTACTAGGCTTGGTGAGTTGGGGATCGATTGCTTGTAAAAATAAGCCCGGTGTTTATACCGATATTGGTAAAGTGTGTCTTTGGATTACTGATACTGCCAGTTTGGCGGGGGATAGTCGTCTTGAATGTACCCAAGCTGAGCCGCGGGCTTCTGGTGGTGGAGCTAGTTTTTGGTTGATACTGATAGGCTTGCCATTGCTATTGTTGCGTAGAAAGTTATCAAACGTGCATTTGCGGCGCTAATCCTTGCTATTACTGGACGCAATCTCTAAAATTGCCGGCTTGTAAATTAATCAAAATCCCACAGAGTTATTAGTCCCATGCGTGTTGCCGATTTTTCTTTTATTCTTCCTGATGAGCTGATTGCTCGATATCCAAAACAGCAGCGCCGGGATAGCCGTTTACTGTATTTGAATGGTAATTCTGGAGAGCTTAAACATCAGCAATTCCCCGATTTGCTTGAGCATATTAAACCAAACGATTTACTGGTATTTAATAATACTCGAGTTATTCCTGCACGCTTGTTTGGCCAAAAAGTCACTGGCGGTAAGCTGGAAGTGTTGATTGAACGAGTATTAGATGATCATCGAGTTTTAGCTCATGTTCGCTGTTCTAAATCACCTAAGCCCGGTACAGAGTTGCGCTTAGCTGATGCTTTTGATGCAACCATGCTGGCGCGTCATGATGCATTGTTCGAATTACGCTTTGACGACAGCCGCACAGTCTTAGAGCTGCTTGAAGCCTATGGACACATGCCGCTGCCCCCGTATATTGACCGCCCTGACGAAGATGCGGATAAAGAGCGCTATCAAACTGTGTATAACGAAAGGCCAGGTGCGGTGGCGGCGCCTACTGCTGGTTTGCATTTTGACGATGCCTTGATGCAGCAGATTCAAGACAAGGGTGCCGATACGGCATTTGTTACTTTGCATGTGGGGGCGGGCACTTTTCAACCTGTTAAAGTGGATTCAGTCGACGAGCATGTTATGCACTCTGAATATGCCGAAGTCAGCCAAGAGGTCGTGTCTAAAATAGCGAAAGCCAAGGCTGCTGGTGGCCGTGTGATTGCGGTGGGTACCACCTCTGTTCGCTCGTTAGAAAGTGCGGCAAAAGATGCTAAAGCTAAAGGCCAAGCACTACAAGCGTATGCCGCTGAAACCGATATTTTTATCTATCCTGGGTATCAGTTTGAATTAGTTGACGCAATGGTGACCAATTTTCACTTACCAGAGTCAACCCTTATTATGTTGGTGTCGGCATTTGCCGGCAAAGACAATGTTACTGGCGCTTATCAAGCTGCTATCGACAATCAATACCGCTTCTTTAGTTACGGTGATGCGATGTTCATCACTCGTAAAGACGCATAACTTAACTACAGTCGGACTGTTTTTCCGATCTGAGGTGACACATGAAATATCAATTATTAGCAACCGATGGCAAGGCTCGACGTGGCCGTTTGGTGTTTGAGCGCGGCAGTGTAGAAACGCCGGCGTTTATGCCAGTAGGCACTTACGGTACCGTAAAAGGCATGACGCCGGAAGAAGTGAGCGCCACGGGCGCTGAAATATTACTAGGCAATACCTTCCACTTGTGGCTGCGCCCTGGTCAAGAGGTGATGAAGGCGCATGGCGATTTGCACGATTTTATGAACTGGCAGGGTCCAATTTTAACCGACTCTGGCGGTTTTCAGGTTTTCAGCTTAGGTGATATTCGCGATATTACCGAAGAAGGTGTGCATTTCCGTAATCCAGTGAATGGAGACAAAATATTCTTAACCCCTGAAAAATCAATGGAAATTCAAAATGATTTGGGTTCGGATATCGTCATGATATTTGATGAGTGTACCCCCTATCCTGCTACAGAAGCTGAAGCGGATAAGTCGATGCGTATGTCTTTACGTTGGGCTGCTCGCTCACGCCAACGTCACGATGAGCTGGAAAACAACAACGCGCTATTTGGTATTATTCAAGGCGGTGTTTACGAACATCTA
The DNA here is from genome assembly GCF_054112545.1 of Agarivorans sp. MS3-6. Taxonomy (NCBI): domain Bacteria; kingdom Pseudomonadati; phylum Pseudomonadota; class Gammaproteobacteria; order Alteromonadales; family Alteromonadaceae; genus Agarivorans; species Agarivorans sp. MS3-6. Next base: position 3,963,958 of record NZ_CM134202.1, read on the forward strand.
CGCGATGTATCTTTAGAAGGCTTAACAAAAATAGGCTTTGACGGTTATGCTATCGGTGGTTTAGCGGTGGGTGAGCCTAAAGAAGATATGCATCGCATTCTTGATTATGTTGCACACAAGGTACCAGAAGATAAACCTCGTTATCTGATGGGCGTAGGTAAACCTGAAGATTTGGTCGAAGGTGTGCGCCGTGGTGTTGACATGTTTGATTGTGTAATGCCAACCCGTAACGCACGTAATGGTCATCTTTTTACCAGTGAAGGTGTGGTTAAAATTCGCAATGCACGTCACCGAGAAGACACTAATACGCTAGATAAAGAGTGTGATTGTTATACCTGTCAAAATTATTCTCGTTCCTACTTGCATCATTTAGACAAGTGTAATGAAATCCTTGGCGCTCGTTTGAATACCATTCATAACTTGCGTTACTACCAGCGAGTGATGGAAGCCATACGCGAGGCTATTGCTGCTGGTAAGTTAGACGAATTTGTAGCAGATTTTTACGCCAAATTGGGACGAGATGTCCCACCGTTGGTGGAATAATACCCGATTGACCAAGTAACACCTTGTTTTTGCTCGGTCAGTCTCCATTTAATAAGACAGTAGTGTCTTTTTTCGTAAATTTAAATTTTTAATGAGGGTAACAATGAGCTTATTTATTTCTCCAGCATATGCCGAAGGCGGCGCAGCATCACCAGCCGGTGGCGGTATGGAACTGATTTTTATGATGGTTATCTTTGCGGTAATCTTCTACTTCATGATTTACCGTCCGCAATCTAAGCGTGTTAAAGAACATAAAAACCTTATGTCTTCATTGTCTAAAGGTGATGAAGTGCTAACAACGGGTGGTTTGGTCGGGAAAATCATTAAGATTTCTGAAGAGAACGACTACTTCCAGTTAAGCCTAAGTGATGACACTACCGTTACACTTAAAAAGGACTTTGTTTCAGCGGTATTGCCAAAGGGCACGCTGAAGTCTTTATAGTTACACTAGGTCACTAGGGATAAGATTTTGTTAAACAGAAACCCTTGGTGGAAGAATATGATGGTAATCGGTTTGATTGCCATCGGTTTTCTTTACGCCATGCCAAACTTATACGGTGAGGATCCAGCCGTACAAGTATCCGGCACTCGGGGCGCTCAGGTTGAGCTTGCCCAATTGGATGAGATTAGAAACTACCTTACCGAACAGTCTATCGACTTTCGCTCGGTTGGCTTTGAAGATGGTTTAGCTTTAGTGCGTTTACGCAATGATGCCGACCAGCTTAAAGTTAAAACGATGCTGAATGATCTACTCGGCGATAATTTTGTAGTGGCTTTAAACCTAGCCCCTGCAACCCCTGGTTGGTTAGATGCTATTGGCGCAGCGCCGCTTAAACTTGGCTTAGACTTACGCGGTGGTGTGCACTTCTTGATGGAAGTGGACATGGACGCGGCGATAAGCAAAGCGCAAGAGGGCATGATTCAAGATTTTCGTAGTGACCTTCGCGAAGAAAAATTACGTTACGCTGGTGTTCGCTCGCAAGGTGACGCCGTGGTGGTTCGTTTCCGTGATGAAGCAACCCTTGATAAAGCGATTAGCTTTTTAGACCGTAAATATAACGAGTATCAATTTAGTGATGTTAGCCAAGGCGATCAATTTCGCTTAAGCGCTAAGATGACTGAAGCGAAGCTAAAAGAAACACGCGAATATGCCTTGCAGCAAAATATCACCATTATCCGTAACCGAGTTAACGAACTAGGTGTTGCCGAGCCACAGGTTCAGCGTCAAGGTTCAGAGCGTATTGTTGTTCAGTTACCGGGTGTTCAAGACACAGCGCGCGCTAAAGAAATTTTAGGCGCTACTGCTACTCTAGAATTCAGAATGGTAAATACTGACGCTGATTTACGTGATGCGGCCTCAGGTCGTGTGCCTCCGGGCTCACAACTGGCTAAGCGAGTTGATGGCTCACCAGTGGTGTTACGTAATCAAGTTATCTTGACCGGTGACCACATTGTGGGTGCACAATCGGGATTTGATGAATACAGCCGTCCGCAGGTTAATATCAGCCTTGATAGCCAAGGTGGTAGTAAAATGGCTGCCTTTACCAAAGACAATGTGGGCCAATCGATGGCAACCTTGTTTATTGAGTATAAGCCTACTGGCAAGAAAGATGCTGAAGGTAAAAGCCAGTTAGAACGCCAAGAAGAAGTGATTAACGTAGCCACTATTCAGTCACGACTGGGTCGCAGCTTCCGCATTACTGGTATTGATTCTCCTTCTGAAGCGCAAAACTTAGCCTTACTATTGCGTGCTGGTGCTTTGATCGCGCCGATTCAAATTGTTGAAGAACGTACCGTGGGCCCAAGCTTAGGCCAAGACAACATCGACAAAGGCTTTATGGCTATCGTAGTGGGTTTGTTGTCACTGCTGGTGTTTATGCCTCTGTACTACCGTAAGTTTGGTTTAATCGCTAACTTAGCGCTTATTGCTAACGTAGGTATGATTATCGGCTTTATGTCAATGATACCTGGGGCTACTTTAACCTTGCCTGGTATGGCGGGTATTGTACTGACCGTGGGTATGGCCGTTGACGCCAACGTGTTGATTTTTGAGCGTATTCGTGAAGAGCTAAAAGACGGTAGAAGCCCTCAGCAAGCGATTCACCACGGTTATAGCAACGCGCTTTCAACCATTTCTGATGCTAACATCACCACCTTCATTACCGCGTTAATTTTGTTTGCGATTGGTACGGGTGCTGTAAAAGGCTTTGCGGTAACGCTAGCTATTGGTATTGCCACCTCGATGTTTACCGCTATTGTTGGCACCCGCGTGGTTGTTAACCTTGTTTGGGGCGGTAAGAAAATAGACAAGTTGTCTATCTAGGAGCAACGACGTGTTTTATTTATTTAAACCTAAAGGCACTGTGCCTTTTATGTCGCACCGTAAACCATTTATTTGGTTTACTATTTTGCTGATGGTGGCTTCGGTTGCAAGCTTAGCGATTAACAAAATTAATTGGGGCTTGGACTTTACTGGCGGTACTTTGATTGAGGTGGAGTTTTCACAAGCTGCCGACCTTAATCAAGTTCGTGATGTTATGGCCAATAATGAGTACCCGGATATTGTAGCGCAATATTTTGGCTCACAAACTCAAGTTCTGCTGCGCATGATGCCGCGTGAAGGTGTTGATAGCCAACACCTTGGCGATAGCATTATGGGTTTGTTGCGTTCAGAAGTTGATGCTAACGTTGAAATGCGCCGTATCGAATACGTAGGGCCTACTGTAGGTAAGGAGCTTGCCGAGCAAGGTGGCTTAGCCATTATTGCTGCACTAGGTTGTATTTTACTCTATGTGGCTATGCGTTTTGAGTGGCGGATGGCGCTAGGTGCTGTATTGGCCTTAGCACACGATGTCATTGCAACCTTGGGTTTGTTCTCATTCTTGCAGTTAGAGTTTGACCTAACGGTTATTGCCGCACTATTAACGGTGGTGGGTTACTCCTTGAACGATACAATTGTTGTATCAGATAGGATCCGTGAAAACTTCCGTAAGTTGCGTAAAGGCGACCCTGAAGAGATCATTGATGTGTCGCTAACCCAGACCCTGAATCGAACAATTGTCACCTCGTTAACAACAATTATGGTGCTCATATCGTTGTTCGTATTAGGTGGTGAGCTGATCCATAACTTTGCTACGGCATTATTGTTTGGTGTGTTCATTGGTACTCACTCTTCCATCTATGTTGCTAGTACGCTGGCATTGTATTTAGGCATTAAGAAAGAAGACTTTATGCCCAAAGAGATCGAAGAAAAAGAAGGTGCTGACCAAGACCCTATCGCATAACTATCTAAACCCGCTTCGGCGGGTTTTTTACTATTAAGGAAGAGATACATGGCCCATAATCCGCGTTTTCTGGCTTTAGTTGATGATTGCCGTAGCCGTATTAAAGAATGTGATGTTCACCAAGTTAAGCAATGGTTAGACCAAGGGCTTGATTTCAAGCTGATTGATAACCGCGAACAAGATGAATGGCAAAAAAGCCGTATTCCTGGTGCTCAATATATGGGGCGCGGCGTGTTAGAGCGTGATGCTGAAACAGCCATTCCGGACCTTGACAGTATGATAGTGATTTATTGTGGAGGTGGTTTTCGCTCAGCGCTGAGTGCTGATAACTTAGTGAAGATGGGGTATACCAATGTTATCTCTATGGATGGCGGGATTAGAGGCTGGACACTTGCTAACTATCCATTAGAGGAAGCATAAAGGTGACAGAAGCTAATCCAGTAATGATCTATTCATTTGATATAGGTGAAAAAAGCCATTATTTTTTACAGCAAAGCGAGGCTGAACTAGCCTTTGAAAACGCAGAGTTGGCCGGCGAGCACCCTGAGTGGCGTGAGGCCAGCGAGTTAACCGAATTGTTGGCAATAAAAGATGCCTTATTAGGAACGTTTGTTAAACGCATTGCTTTTCTAGAGTTACAGTTAGAGCGCGCCGAAATGGACGCTGATAGCTTTGACCTAGGCGCTGACTAGTTTTCCATCTCCCAGCCTAGCTCTTGGTTAAACTTATCTAACATAGGTTTAACCAAGTCTATATCACTTTGTGGTACCGCTTCTAATTGGTTAATCCACAAGTCGCTCACTTCAAACATCGACATCATTTCTTGTTTTTGCTGCTTCGTTAAATCTGGATTATCCAGCAGCTGTTGCTTCATGGTTTTGTATTGTTGTATTTGTGCTTCGTTGCCGTCGGCGCTAGCTGCCATAGCGGCGAATACAACTTGCTCGGTTGTTTTAGCCCATGTATCTATGGTTAGGTTGTTGCTTGCCAAAATGTTGCTGACTTCGGCGTTCATTTTACTATGCTTGAGTTGACTCGCCATTTCTTCAGCAAACTGACTAGGGTTGCTGATGTCTTGAAAGGTATTGTCTTGTTCAATTTTCTCTATTATGGGCTGTAACTGCTTACTTGCGGTAAACCAGGCATTTAGTTGCTGCTGGGTGAGCTGATTGGCTAAGCTATGTTGGCAATATAAAACGAGTAAAAATACCCAGATGCTTCGCATGTGTTTTCTCTCTTGTGTGTGGTTCAAAAGCGGTAAGTAAGCACTATTCGATTTATGACATCGTTATCAACTATAGTTGAAAATTGTCGTATTTAAAGCAAATTGTCTGCTAAGCACTAATTTGAACTTTGGTGGTTTAGCACTGATAGCGCGGTGACTTTTAAATCTCTTGCCTTAGCTTAACGCAACTATTTGTTTATTATGCGTATTGTTTTCTTTGTGTCGCAAGGCCAACGCGTGATTTACCGCATCATTTAAAGGGCGGGGGTTGATGGTGCTGGCTTAGCACTTGCAATGCGGGTAAGCAATTTGACTATTTGTGTGTTAGTGACTGCTAGCCAACTTGCCGCTGGTTAAATCTATAGTTTGACGCTTGATAGCATCATGCTGGTTAGGTTTTAACTGAACATAGTGACAGTCAAATTGAATACTTATCATTACATAAAGGAAAACAATATGGCTACCGTATATTTCTCTTCCCCGGTTATGCGCAAAAACAAAAAAGTAACCGCGGTTGCAGGTAAACGTGATGCGTTGTTAGGCTTAGCTGAAGACAATGGCGTGAAGATCCCCCATGAATGTAAAGACGGCCGTTGTGGCTCATGTTTAGTTGAAGTCACGCATTTAGATGGTGAACGCGTAAAAGGCGCAATGCTTACCGATAAGGAACGTGAAGGGCTAAAAAGTATCGGCAAGCTTTCGGATAAAGATGCTGAAAGAGCGTCTATTAGTGACTTGCCGCCAAAGTATCGTTTAGCTTGTCAGGCGATAGTCACTGACGAAGATTTATTGGTTAATTTCACTGGCGAGCCGGGTGGTGCCTAAGATATTGGCCGGGTAGGTTAGTCTTTTAGGTTTAGTTATGATTGAAGGCTAATGCTCATTCAATTAAAGATGCTTAGCTTGTTTATAGAATGGGTATCATTTATCGATAAAAAAACCAGCAGTGAAGGCTGCTGGTTCTATTATCGTTAACAATTAAAGCTGAGTAACTAGCCTTTAATTGCGTCCGTTAGGTGTGGGCGAATCGTTGAAAGCATGTGCTTTAATACTTTTGGATTAGCACATACAACATTACCACTTTGGTAGAAGTCGGTATTACCTGCTACGTCAGTGACAATGGCACCCGCTTCACGCACTAGTAACTCGCCAGCTGCGATTTCCCAAGGTTTTAAATTGAGTCGGAAGAAGCCATCGTAACGCCCTGCGGCCACGTAGGCGATATCTAAAGCTGGGCTGCCACTGCTGCGAATGTCATCACACTCAGCGAAGATAGCACCAAACATAGCGGTGTAGCTTTCGGTGTAGTGTTTACGTCGGTACGGGAATCCACTTGCGATTAAGGTACCTTCTAGGTCTTTCGCTTTATTGACGCGCAAACGGTAGCCGTCTAATTGGGCGCTTTTACCACGAGAAGCGGCAAATAGCTCGTTACGTAGTGGATCGTAAACGACAGCGTGTTCGGTTTTACCGCGAACGCGTAAGGCGATTGAAATAGCAAAGTGAGGAATACCTTTGATAAAATTGGTGGTTCCATCCAGTGGGTTAACTACCCATTGATATTCGTCATCCGTGCCTTTGCTTAAACCTATTTTTTCAGAAACAAACGAGTGTTCTGGGAACGCGTTACGAATCGTATCGATAATGCTTTTTTCAGAAGCCGATGTCACATTCGTTACGTAGTCGTTTGCGCCTTTAGCGGTCGCTTCAACCTTGTCTAACTGTTCGTAAGCTTGAGTTACGACTTTACCTGCGTTTCGCGCAGCGCGAACCGCTATGTTTAGCATAGCATGCATGAATTACCACCAATTTGTAGAAAGAACATTTAATAACCGCCGGATTATAGTGAATACTCAATTTAAACTCAATTTATTATAGACAGTGTATTAAAAATTTTTCCAATCTAGATGCTAGTCGGGTCGCTATGTTACAATCTTGCGCATCAAAACTAGGGTGAAATTCAACAGATGTTAGATAATGTTCGAGTAGTGCTTGTTGGCACTAGTCACAGTGGCAACATTGGCTCAGCAGCCAGAGCAATGAAAACCATGGGCCTACGCCATTTATACTTGGTGGCACCAGAAGCGGAGATAGATGGGAAGTCAGTTGCTCTATCGGCAGGGGCGTCGGATGTATTAGGCGGTACCACAATTGTTGATGATTTAGCTGAAGCTATTGCTGATTGTCAGTTGGTGGTTGGCGCCAGTGCTCGCTCGCGCACCTTAGATTGGCCAATGCTAGACGGCCGCGAAGCAGGCGTTAAATTAGCTAGCGAAGCCAAAACGGCTAATGTAGCTATTGTTTTTGGGCGTGAGAACAGCGGGTTAAACAACGCTGAGCTTCAGCAGTGCCACTTTCATGTTTGTGTTCCGGCTAATCCTGAGTACAGCTCTCTAAATTTAGCGATGGCTGTGCAGTTGATTAGTTATGAAGTGCGTATGGCGCATTTAGATCTAGAAAATACCCATCCTGAGAATGTCGTCGAAGACTACCCGCACGCTGATGATTTAGAGCGTTTTTACCAACATTTTGAGCAAAGCATTGCTGACAGCGGATTTATAATTAAACCTCATCCGGGCAAAGTTATGGAGAAAGTACGCCGTATGTTTAATCGAATTCGCATGGAAAAACAAGAGCTTAACGTTATGCGTGGGATCTTAACTGCGTTTGATAAGCATATCGAAAAAAGCGAAAAATAATCCTGAGTAAGTTACAAGGTTTTATACTTGACTAAAATAGTCGGATATGGAAAGATTGTGGGCAAGTTCACGCAATAAATGGTTGAATATGCGCTTAACTTCTAAAGGACGATACGCGGTTACAGCGATGCTGGATGTGGCACTTCATATGGAAGACGGTCCGGTTTCATTAGCTGATATATCTGAGCGACAAGGTATTTCACTGTCGTACTTAGAGCAGCTTTTCTCAAAATTACGCAAACATGGCTTAGTAAGCAGTGTTCGCGGCCCTGGCGGTGGTTACCGGCTAGGTATGGATGCTGACGATATCGCTGTGGGTATGGTTATTCATGCGGTTGACGAGTCGATAGATGCAACACGTTGTCACGGTACCGCAAATTGTCAAGGCGGTAAGCCTTGCCTGACCCACTCGCTGTGGAATGACTTGAGCGAACGTATTGCCGATTTTCTCGACAATATAAGTTTGGGCGGACTGATGCGTGAGCGACAAATAGTGAATGTTGCTCAAGGACAAGATCAGCTTAAAAAACTCGACTCAAACACGATACAAATTAGTTTATGATGCTCGCTTAGCGCAGAGTAGTAATGGAGAGCTTTAATGAAATTGCCAATTTATCTGGATTATTCAGCCACTACACCGGTTGACCCTCGTGTAGCTGAAAAGATGATGCAATACCTAAGTGTCGACGGTATATATGGAAACCCGGCTTCTCGCTCGCACCGTTTTGGGTGGCAAGCAGAAGAAGCTGTTGATGTGGCTCGTAATCAAATTGCCGAGTTAGTAAATGCTGACCCACGAGAGATCGTATTTACTTCAGGTGCGACTGAATCAAACAATTTAGCAATCAAAGGCGCTGCCCATTTTTACAATAAACGCGGTAAGCACATTATTACCTGTAAAACTGAGCACAAAGCTGTATTAGACACTTGCCGCCAGTTAGAGCGTGAAGGCTTTGAAGTGACTTACCTCGAGCCAGAAAGTAACGGTGTAATTAGCTTAGACAAGTTAACAGAGGCAATGCGCGAAGATACCGTGCTGGTTAGTATCATGCACGTGAATAACGAAATTGGCGTGATTCAAGATATCAATGCTATCGGAGAATTATGTCGCTCACGTAAAGTTTTATTTCATGTCGATGCTGCGCAAAGTGCAGGTAAAATCGACATTGATTTACACGCTTTGCCAGTAGATATGATGTCGTTTTCAGCACATAAAATGTATGGTCCAAAAGGTATTGGAGCTCTGTATGTTCAACGTAAACCCCGTATTCGCTTAGAAGCGCAAATGCATGGTGGTGGACATGAACGCGGCATGCGCTCTGGCACTCTGCCTACCCACCAAATTGTTGGTATGGGTGAGGCCTTTGCGATAGCTAAACAAGACATGGCTAAAGACAACGAACATGTTCACGCATTACGTGACCGTTTCTGGGCTGGCATAAAAGATATTGAAGAAACTTACGTTAATGGTGATTTTGACCAGCGTGTTGTAGGCAACCTAAATGTGAGTTTTGCATATGTTGAAGGTGAATCGTTGATTATGGCACTGAAAGATTTAGCCGTATCATCTGGCTCTGCCTGTACCTCTGCCAGCTTAGAACCTTCGTATGTTCTACGTGCTCTAGGGCTTGAAGATGAATTAGCACATAGCTCTATTCGTTTCTCATTTGGTCGTTTTACTACTGAAGAAGAAATTGATTATGCAGTTAAAGTTATTAATGAAGGAATAGGGCGCCTCCGCGAAATGTCTCCACTGTGGGACATGTTTAAAGACGGAGTTGACCTAAGTCAGGTCGAGTGGGCTCATCACTAAGCACTATATTTAACGGATTTGGAGAAGTATCATGGCTTACAGCGAAAAAGTAATTGATCACTATGAAAACCCACGTAATGTTGGGGCGTTTGAAGACAAAGAAGATAGTCATATCGGTACCGGTATGGTTGGCGCGCCAGCGTGTGGCGATGTAATGAAGTTACAACTAAAAGTTAGCGACAGCGGTATTATTGAAGATGCCCGTTTTAAGACTTATGGTTGTGGTTCAGCTATCGCTTCTAGCTCACTAGTGACAGAATGGGTAAAAGGCAAAAGTTTAGATGAAGCAGAATCGTTGAAAAACACTGATATTGCTGAAGAGCTGGCTTTACCTCCGGTGAAAATTCACTGTTCAATCTTAGCTGAAGACGCAATCAAAGCAGCGATTGCAGATTATAAGAAGAAAAACGCGTAGTAGTTTTAAGGATCCGTTATGGCTGTATCACTGACCGAATCAGCAGCAACCCATGTTAGCCAATTCTTAGGTAATCGTGGCTCAGGCTCTGGAGTACGCTTAGGTGTTAGAACCTCTGGCTGCTCCGGAATGGCTTATATTCTTGAGTTTGTTGACCAGCTCGCTGAGGATGACAAAGTGTTTGAAAGTCACGGTGTAAATATCATTGTTGACGAAAAAAGCTTACTTTATATCGATGGAACTCAGTTGGATTTTGTTAAAGAAGGTCTAAACGAAGGCTTTGTATTTAATAACCCTAATGTATCCGGAGAGTGCGGTTGCGGAGAGAGTTTTAGCGTCTAAATGGAACACGCTATGAATTATTTTGAATTATTCTCTCTAAGCACAACATATCAGCTAGACCTTCAAGGTTTAGCTGTTTCTTATAGAGAGTTACAACAGAAATACCATCCGGATAATTTCGCTGCTGATGCAACTGAAAATCAAGTTCAGGTTATGCAAAAAGCCGCGCAAATAAATGATGCCTACCAAACATTGAAAGATCCTTTGTCTCGCGCTCAATACTTACTGAGTCTGCAGGGCATTGAGCTAGGTGGCGAACAGCAGACGATTAATGACATTGAGTTTTTGATGAGTCAAATGGCGCTTAGGGAGCAGTTGGCGGAAATAGAAAACGCTGCTGATCCTGAACAAGCTATTGATGACTTTTCCAAACAACTCAAGCAACAGCGAAGTGACTTGAGCTCAAGCTTTGAAAAAGCCTACAATGAGCAAAACTTTACCTTTGCTGCCGATCAAGTTCGTAAGCTTAAATTTTATGCACGTTTGCAACAGCAGTTGCTTCAACTCGAAGAGAAAATCTTAGATTATTAATCTATATGGCATTACTACAAATTGCAGAGCCTGGGCAATCGGCTGTTCCTCACCAACATAAATTAGCAGTAGGTATCGATTTAGGTACTACTAATTCTCTTGTAGCTACTGTGCGCAGCGGAAAATCTGTTACTTTAGCCGACCATAGTGGCAATACCTTATTACCTTCGGTTGTGCGTTATCACGATAAAGGTATTGATGTTGGCCTCGCCGCTCGAGCACAGGCAGTTACAGATCCACATAATACCATTACGTCAGTGAAACGTTTGTTGGGCAAGGCGAGCTCAGATATAGATACTTCGACCTTACCTTATCTTTTTGCGGATAGCAGCTCTCCGCAAATCCAAACGGTTAGCGGTATTGTGAATCCTATTCAGGTGTCCGCAGAGATCCTTAAAAGCCTTGCCAAGCGTGCTAGCGAGTCGTTGCAGGGTGAGCCTGACGGCGTAGTGATTACTGTACCGGCCTATTTCGATGATGCCCAGCGACAAGGTACTAAAGACGCCGCTCAGTTAGCGGGCTTACATGTATTACGTCTGCTCAACGAACCTACCGCTGCCGCGATTGCTTACGGGCTAGACAGCGGTGATGAAGGCGTTATTGCTATTTATGATTTAGGGGGTGGTACTTTTGATATTTCAATTTTGCGTTTATCAAAAGGTGTATTCCAAGTATTAGCCACTGGCGGAGATTCTGCTTTAGGTGGCGATGATTTCGATGACGCTTTAGTTGAATGGATCGCTGAGCAGGCCAAAATTACCGGTCAGCGATCTGCGCAATTGCAGCGCGAGTTGTCACGCGTCGCTAATCAAATTAAGGTGAGTTTATCTGATCAACAACAAGCCGAAGTTAGCCTAGCCACTGATGGCGTAAACTGGCAGGGGGCGATTACCCGTGATCAATTTGATGAGCTCATTGCAGCGTTAGTTAAGCGTACGATTCGCGCGTGTCGTAGAGCCTTACGTGACGCCGAGGTTGAGCTTGAAGATGTTGGTAATGTGGTTATGGTTGGCGGGTCTACGCGGGTGCCTAAAGTACGTGCCGATGTGGCCAGCTTTTTCGGTAAGCAACCTTTAACTAACATCGACCCAGACCAAGTGGTGGCCTTAGGCGCTGCTATTCAGGCTGATACATTAGTGGGTAACAAAAAAGACGGCGAGTTGTTGCTACTTGATGTCACACCGTTGTCTTTGGGTATTGAAACCATGGGCGGCTTGGTTGAAAAAGTTATTCCGCGCAATACCACTATTCCGGTTGCTCGCGCACAAGAATTTACAACCTTTAAAGATGGCCAAACAGCCATGGCTATTCACGCGGTTCAGGGCGAGCGAGAGTTAGTGGATGATTGTCGCTCATTGGCTAAGTTTGCGCTGAAAGGGATCCCTCCCTTAGCTGCTGGTGCAGCGCATATTCGGGTGACCTTTCAAGTTGATGCCGATGGTTTGCTGTCTGTTACCGCGATGGAAAAATCAACCGGTGTTCAATCGTCGGTGGAAGTTAAACCGTCTTATGGTTTAGCCGACGAAGAAGTGGCCAGAATGCTTAAAGACTCTATCACCAACGCTAAACATGATGTCAGCATGCGGATGTTACGCGAGCAACAGGTGGAAGCCGCGCGTTTCATAGAAGATATGAGTGCAGCCCTCGCTGAAAGTGGATCTCGCTTGTTAGACGAAACAGAGCGTCAGCAAATAGAGCTAGCGATGCAAGCGTTGGCGACAGTAGCGGCTGCTGATAAGGTGCCTGCCATTGAGCAAGCCATTAAGCAACTCGATAGTATTAGTCAAGACTTCGCTGCAAGGCGAATGGATGATTCGATTAAACAGGCTTTAACCGGCCAGCAAGTAGATAGGATTTAAGATGCCTAAAGTGATTTTCTTACCCAACGAAGACTTATGTCCCGAAGGGTCTGTAGTAGAAGCAAAAGAAGGTGAAAGCGTACTAGATATCGCACTGCGTGAGGGTATCGATATTGAACATGCCTGCGAAAAATCATGCGCCTGCACCACTTGCCACGTGATTGTTCGAGAAGGTTTTGATTCTTTAGAAGAAAGCGACGAGCTCGAAGATGACATGTTAGACAAGGCTTGGGGCTTAGAGCCTGAATCTCGACTTGGTTGTCAGGCTTTAGTAGCCGATGAAGATTTAGTGGTAGAAATCCCTAAATACACGATTAATATGGTGTCTGAACAACATTAAGGAAACTTGCTATGGGGTTGCGTTGGATAGATGTAGAGCAAATTGCGATAGAACTGGCCGAGCAATTCCCTGAGCAGGACCCAAAACAAGTTCGGTTTACCGATTTACACCAATGGGTTTGTCAATTGGACGATTTTGAAGATGAACCCCAACATAGCAATGAGCGCATTTTGGAAGCAATTATTTTAGCCTGGATGGATGAACTAGACTAAATTCCAGTGGCTTGTTGTCAATGAGTAACATGAGGAAGTATTGATGACCGCCGTTATGGACCTAGTATTATGTGCAAAACCCGCTGCTGCTCAATGGGGCGACAACGCCCTGATCAGCTTTGAAGCGAATCAAGTTAATGTGCATGTTACTTCGCAAGGCGCATCCCGCCTACAAGATATTCAAAAAGCCGCGCGTAAATTAGATTCTCAAGGCTTAAAGCACCTTTCTTTTATTGGTGATAGTTGGGACTTAGAAGCCTGCTGGGCTTTTTATCAAGGCTATTACAATGCCAAGCAAGACAATCAACTTGATGTAGTGGTGCTTAGCGACGCAGACTTACAGCGTTTTAATGCGCTTAAAATTTCAGCTGATTGGACCCGCAAAACGATAAATTTGGGTCCCGCTGAAATCTACCCGCAAAGTCTCTGTGAGTCAGCAGCAAGCTTTTTAAACGCTTTAGCGCCCGATTGTGTATCCCATACCATTATTTCGGGGGATGACTTATTAGCCGAGGGTTGGGTTGGTACTTATCAAGTGGGTAAGGGCAGTAGCCGAGCGCCGGCGATGTTGCAGCTTGACTTTAACCCCTCTGGTAAGCCTGACGAACCAATAGCCTTCGCGTTAGTGGGCAAAGGTATTACGTTTGATTCTGGTGGTTATAGCATCAAACCCTCTGATGGCATGTCAATTATGAAAAGCGATATGGGAGGCGCGGCAACGGTAACGGGGGGCTTGGGTTTGGCGATTGCCAATGGCCTGAATAAGCGCGTTAAGCTGTTTTTATGTTGCGCTGAAAATATGGTTTCTGGCGAAGCTTACAAGCTTGGTGATGTTATTACCTACAAAAATGGTGTTTCTGTAGAAGTATTAAATACCGATGCTGAAGGGCGCTTGGTGCTGGCCGATGGTTTAATTGCCGCTAGTGAAGTTAAGCCTGACAAAATTATCGATGCCGCTACTCTTACCGGTGCGGCCAAAATGGCTTTAGGGCGCGATTACAACGCCGTATTTGGGTTTGATGATGAGATGGTGCATCAGGCCCTTCAGGCCGCTAAAGCTGAATACGAAAAAGCGTGGCCGTTGCCACTTGAGCCTTTTCATAAGGGGCAAATTGGTTCTGCGTTTGCAGATATAGCCAATATTTCATCTGGCGAAGGGATGGCCGGGGCTTCAACCGCAGCAGCTTTTTTAGCGCACTTTGTTGAAAATGCGGAACAAAATTGGTTACATTTTGATTTATCTGGTTCATATCAAAAATCAGCCAACGCACTTTGGGCAACGGGTGCGAAAGGTCATGGTATTCGCACCATTTCTAGGTTGTTAAGCGAGTAGAGCTAACTTATTATTCGATAACGATATCAATTGATTGGTATTAATTATTTATACAATGGAGCGAGTAAATGGCGTTAGAACGGACTTTTTCTATACTTAAACCTGATGTTGTGGCCAAAGATGCCATTGGTGCAGTTTATGCCCGTATGGAATCTGCAGGTTTACGGTTGGTCGCAGCTAAAATGTTGCATTTAACACAAGAGCAAGCTGCCGGTTTTTATGCCGAGCATGATGGAAAACCTTTTTATGCTCCGTTAATTGAATTCATGACATCGGGTCCAATAATGGTACAAGTGTTGGAAGGTGAAAATGCCGTTCAGCGCTATCGGGATCTACTTGGCGCGACTAATCCAGCGGAAGCTGCTGCCGGTACCTTGCGTCATGATTTTGGTACGGCTATGCCGCCTAATGGTACTCATGGCTCAGATTCCCCCGAATCTGCCGCAAGAGAAATAGCCTATTTCTTTGATGACAATGAAATTTGTCCAAGATAGAACCAAAGGGGCTTAGGCCCCTTTTTACATTGCTGAATAAAAGGTATTACATCAATAGCTGCCAAATGGCCCTGAATACCGAGTTTAACTGGTATTTTGCCGTCATAATTTGTACAATTCGGCGCTTTTTTTAAATGGTCAGTCGTGGAGTTAAGCGATGAGTGAAACAAAAACAAATTTACTTGATTTTAACCGAGATGGATTACGTCAGTTTTTCGCAGAGATCGGAGAAAAACCATTTCGTGCTGATCAAGTAATGAAGTGGATTTATCACTTTGGTGTAGACGACTTCGATCAAATGAATAATATTAATAAAGTATTGCGTGAGAAGCTTAAAAAGGTTGCTGAAGTAAAAGCACCAGAGATAAGCACCGAACAGCGCAGTGCTGATGGCACGATTAAATGGGCCATGTTAGTTGCTGGTCAAGAAATTGAAACGGTATACATCCCTGAAGGAGACCGTGCGACGTTATGCGTGTCTTCTCAAGTGGGCTGCGCCTTGGAGTGTACTTTCTGCTCTACTGGTCAGCAGGGGTTCAATCGCAACCTAAAAGTATCTGATATTATTGGTCAAGTGTGGCGCGCAGCTCAAGTTATTGGCCATAAAGGCATTGAGGGCAAGCGACCTATTACCAATGTGGTAATGATGGGGATGGGTGAGCCTTTGCTTAATCTCAATAACTTGGTGCCTGCTTTAGAACTCATGTTAGATGACAACGGGTATGGATTAAGTAAGCGAAGAGTCACGGTGAGTACTTCTGGTGTAGTGCCAGCCCTTGATAAACTGGGTGACCAAATAGACGTGGCGTTGGCAATTTCTTTGCACGCTTCAAACGACAAGCTGCGTAGTGAAATTATGCCAATCAATGATAAATACAACATTGAATCGTTTTTAGCGGCGGTTAAGCGCTATATCGACAAATCGAATGCCAACCGCGGTAAGGTAACCGTAGAGTATGTTTTACTAAATGGTGTAAACGACTCAATGGAACAAGCGCATGAGTTAGCCGAAGTTTTACGCGATACACCATGTAAAATTAACTTGATCCCATTTAATCCTTACCCCGGCTCACCCTTTACCAAGCCTAGCAATAGTAGGGTTGATCGTTTTTGTAAGGTGTTGATGGAATATGGCTCAACAGTAGTGGTTCGTAAAACCCGCGGTGATGATATAGATGCAGCTTGTGGTCAGTTAGCAGGTGATGTCGTAGACAGAACCAAAAGAACAATGAGAAAACGGATGCAACAGCAAGAAATTTCAGTCACAATTCAATAACTAACCTTATCGAAGGACGGATATGAAACGCTGGTTGTACTTGTTTTTGGTAGTGCTTTCTGTGACAGGTTGTGTCACAGAAACCCGAGTGAATGGCCAAGAAGTAAACAATAAAGATAAACAACTTGATAAAGATGCTGCGGCCAAAACTCGCATTAGTTTGGCCTTGCGCTATCTAGAAGCTGGTGATGCAGAGCAAGCAAAACGAAACCTTGAATTGTCTCAAGAACTCGCCCCTAACCTCGTTGACGTATATATTGCTCAAGCACACTTCTACCAGCAGGTAAGACAGCCTGATAGAGCCTTAGACGCTTATAAAAAAGCTAAGTCAATCGCGCCAAACAATGGCGATGTGTTGAATAACTATGGCGTTATGTTGTGTAAACAGAAGCACTATGAAGAAGCCGATGCCTTGTTTAACCAGGCCTTGGCTAACCCTGAATACGTTCAAGTAGCGGGTACTAATGAAAATGCTGGCCTGTGTGCGTTGACCGCTGGGCATCTGGATAAAGCGCTTGAATACTTCAGTAGTGCTTTGGCTTATAACATTCGTAGACCGGCTTCTTTGCTTGGTGCCAGTGAGGTTTATCTCCAGCAAAATAAACCCGAGCAAGCCAGATTATACTTACAACGTTATGATAGTATGTCAGAAACAACGGCTAAAAGTGCTTTTGCTTGGATCAGAGTAGAAAGTGCCGCTGACAATTTCGCCGAAGAGGCCCGCTGGGGACTAACTTTGCAACAACAATTCCCTAAATCAGAAGAAACTAAACGATATATGGCCAATGACTACTAAAATTGAATTAGAGCCTACTGAGCTCAGTGAAGATATTGAAGTTGTAAGTCCTGGCCAGATGCTTCAGGAAGCACGAGTCGCCGCGAACCTGAGCCAGAATCAGGTTGCAGAGAGGCTGAAACTGCGCCTGCAAGTGGTGGTAGACATTGAGGCAGACAGTTTTGATGGTGGCTTGTCGGTAACTTTTATCAAAGGCTATTTGCGTGGTTACGCTCGACTAGTCAACGTGTCTGAAGAGTTAATTCTGTCTAGTTACGCACACTTAAATGACGCCCAAGAACAGCGTACTGAAATGCAGAGTTTTTCTGGCCGGTTTAAGCAAGAGACACATGATAGCCGATTAATGAAGTTTACCTATTTTGTCGCCTTTGGGATTGTTGTTTTATTGGTTATTTGGTGGTGGCAAGAGAAAAACCAACAAGAAGAATTTGCTCCTCAAACTAGCAGTAATGCCGTCACCGATGTTCAACCTTCAGAGCCAGTAGCTGAAGTGAACCTAACCGCTGACTTATCAAGTTCTGAGGCTGAGTCTGTCGTTGCAGTTGACGCGCTTGAGCCGACGGTTGTTAACGAAGACAGCAATGCGCCTCTAGACCTTCCATCGAATGCTGATTCAGCAGCGATTGCCGATTTACCGAGCCAAGCCAGCGAGCTTGATGCCCCCGCTGAAACGGTTGCTGAGCCCCTCGCCGAAGTCATAGTAGAAACACCAGCCGAAGTCATTGTAGAAACACCAACGGAAGTGGCTGATTTACCGCTTAGCATGAGTTTTGAAAAAGAGTGCTGGGTAGAAATCCGTGATGCAACAGGTAAGCGATTAGTCGCGGCGATTAAGAAGGCGGGTGACAAACTATCAGTAACCGGCCCGGCCCCGTATAGTATCGTGCTAGGCACTTCTGTTGGGGTTAGCGTCAATTATGGCCAAGATAAAATAGACTTATCGTCATTTAAAAACGGTAAAGTTGTCCGTATGAAGATACCTAATTAACTAAATTTAAGACGTCGCGATTATTATGAACCAGCCAAGCCCAATTAAACGCCGTAAATCTAAGCAAATAATGGTGGGTAATGTTCCTGTCGGTGGTGATGCACCTATTTCCGTCCAGTCAATGACAAACACTCGCACCACTGATGTAGAGGCTACCGTTGATCAAATCAACCGTATCGCTGCAGTGGGTGGAGATATTGTGCGTGTATCAGTACCAACGATGGATGCAGCCGAAGCATTTAGACTCATAAAACAACAAGTGAATATTCCGCTTATTGCCGATATCCATTTTGATTACAGAATTGCCTTAAAAGTCGCTGAGTACGGTGCTGACTGTCTCCGAATTAATCCCGGTAATATTGGTAACGAGCAACGTATTCGCGCAGTTGTTGACGCAGCTAGAGACCGAAATATTCCTATTCGTATAGGCGTGAATGGCGGTTCTTTAGAAAAAGACTTACAAGAAAAGTATGGCGAACCCACCCCTGAAGCATTAGTTGAATCTGCGATGCGCCATGTAGATATTTTAGATAGGCTGAACTTCGACCAGTTTAAAGTGAGTGTGAAAGCTTCGGATGTATTTCTTGCGGTAGGTGCTTACCAAGGGCTTGCTTCTCGTATTGACCAGCCTCTTCACCTTGGAATTACCGAAGCTGGCGGCTTACGCAGTGGCTCGGTAAAATCTGCAGTGGGCTTAGGGATGCTGTTATCGCAAGGTATTGGCGATACTATTCGGGTATCGCTGGCTGCTGATCCAGTTGAAGAAATAAAGGTTGGTTTTGATATCCTCAAATCTCTACGAATTCGTTCTCGTGGGATTAACTTTATCGCTTGCCCAAGCTGTTCACGCCAAGAATTTGATGTGATTGCAACGGTGAATGCCTTAGAGCAGCGCTTAGAAGACATCGTAGAACCCATGGATGTATCGATTATTGGTTGTGTCGTCAATGGTCCCGGTGAAGCGTTGATATCAGATTTAGGCATTACAGGCAGTCAAAATAAAAGTGGTTTCTACCAAGATGGCGTCCGTCAAAAAGAACGTTTTGATAACGACAACTTAGTTGATGCGCTAGAAGCAAAAATACGTTCAAGAATAGCTGTGAAAAACATCAGCTGATAGCTTAACAGTAATAGATTAAATTTACCTAGATGGCTAAAGACCCTATAATCATGGGTCTTTAGTAGTTATTGACCTGTTTTATTCGAGATTATTGTGGCAAAACAAATACAAGCAATACGTGGCATGAATGATTGCTTGCCAAGTGATACACCCGCTTGGCAGAAAGTGGAATCGGTTATTCGCGAGGTCGTCGCCGCTTATGCTTATAACGAAATTCGAATGCCTGTTGTAGAAAGCACTAACCTGTTTAAGCGCTCTATCGGCGAAGTTACCGATATTGTGGAAAAAGAGATGTACACTTTTGAAGACCGCAATGGGGATAGCTTAACGCTGCGACCAGAGGGGACAGCATGTTGTGTTCGCGCGGGTAATCAAGCTGGCCTGCTATATAATCAAGAGCAGCGCTTGTGGTACATGGGACCAATGTTCCGCCATGAGCGTCCCCAAAAAGGCCGTTATCGTCAGTTTCACCAGCTAGGCATTGAGGCATTTGGTATGGCTAGTGCTGATATTGATGCTGAAGTTATTTTGTTGTCTGCACGATTTTGGAAGGCTTTTGGCCTTGAAAAACATGTGACTTTGCAACTCAATAGTTTGGGTTCAAATGAGGCCCGAGCTAATTATCGCGAAGCCTTAATTGCTTACCTTGAAGGACATAAAGACGCCTTAGATGAAGAATCTAAACGCCGAATGTATGATAACCCGCTACGGGTATTAGATAGTAAAAACCCTGAAGTACAAGCCGCTTTGGCTGACGCGCCAAGTTTAGCCGACTACCTTGATCAAGACAGTAAAACTCATTTCGAACAACTGTGTGCTTTGTTGGATAATGCAGGCATCGGCTATGAGCTTAACCCGCGCTTAGTGCGTGGGCTTGATTACTATAATCGCACAGTATTTGAGTGGGTCACGGATAGTTTAGGCTCACAGGGCACTGTTTGTGCTGGCGGCCGTTATGATGGCTTGGTTGAGCAATTGGGGGGCAAACCTACACCAGCCGTTGGTTTTGCCATGGGTATGGAACGCTTGGTATTGTTACTTGAAACTCTGGATTTGTTGGGTGAATTACCATCAACTGCCGATGTTTATGTGATCAATGCTGGAGAAGGGACACTTGGGGCGGCGTTTTCATTAGCTGAACAATTAAGAGATGCGTTACCCTCGGTGCGGACCATGAGTCACTGTGGTGGTGGTAACTTTAAAAAGCAATTTAAGCGGGCCGATAAATCGGGCGCTAAAGTAGCATTAATCATCGGCGAAGATGAGTTAGCTAACCAACAAGTTACCGTGAAGTACTTACGACAAGATATTCAACAGCAATGCGTGGCTCAAGATGAGTTAGTTGCCTTGCTTAATACCGTATTAGATTAGTTAAGGAGACACAGTGGACATTTATTCTACTGAGGAACAGCAAGTTCAAGCCATTAAAGATTGGTGGAAGAAAAACGGAACATCAGTGATTGGCGGTTCAGTTTTGGGTTTAGCCGCAGTGTTTGGTTGGCGCTATTTTGGTGAGTATCAAGTTGCTCAGCAAGAGGCCGCTTCTGATGCTTATCAGCAAGTTGTGACTCAAGTGGCGGGAAACACCGCAGAGCTCGCTCCATTAGCCAATTATGTTGCGGCTAATCAGGGCGACAAAAACTATTCGGTGTTTGCATCACTACTTTTAGCTAAAGAATTAGTGGCTAAAGAAGATTTTACACAAGCGCAAACCCAGCTGAACTTAGCTTTAGAGGGCGCACCTGAAGAGCTGAAAGGCTTAATTTATACACGCTTAGCCCGGGTACAAGCTCAGCAAGCGGCTTTTACAGATGCTTTAGCGAGTTTAGCTTTAGTTAGTGAGCCAGCGTTAACGGCGACGGTTGAGATAATTAAAGGGGATATTTATCTCCAGCAAGGCGACACCGATTTGGCGCGCCAAGCTTATCAAGCTGCTGTTGCGGCGGGTGCTAGTGAAGTTGACCCAAGTGTAAATATGAAACTGAACGATTTAACACAAGTAGAGGCTACTAATGGCTAAAGCGTGGCGTGGTGCTAGCTTAGCTTGTTTGCTGCTTGGTTTATCGGCGTGCTCTTTATTCAACACTGAAGAAGATGTTGTGCAAATGGCACCGGTCCCAGAGTTTGCTAATCAGTTCACCGTTGCTACGCAGTGGGAGTCTCGGGTTGGTAAAGGGGTTGAGCAGTTCTTTTCCGCTTTAACACCGGTCGTGGCCTATGACAGTATATTTGCCGCTGCTCGTTTTGGCGAAGTTAGCGCATACGGTTTAGCAGGAAAGCGCCTTTGGGTAACTGATTTATCGAAAGTTGAAAGTAACAATCAGTTTTCTGGAAATACGCCAAATGCTCGTATTTCAGGTGGTTTAACTGCTGCTTATAAACGAATTTACCTTGGCACTGAAAATGCTGACGTATTTGCGCTAGATGCTGAAAGCGGCGATATAGTATGGCAAGCCAAGGTTGCGGGTGAAGTTATCTCAACCCCTGCGGTTGAAGACAGCGTCGTGGTTATAATGACCAGCAATGGCCATTTAGTGGCTCTTGATGCGCACAGTGGTGAAGTTAAGTGGGACTCGAAAATTGATCAGCCTGCTTTGTCTTTACGCAGTAAAGCGCCGCCAATTATTTCTAATGGCGCTATTATCCTAGGTCGCAGTGACGGTAAGATTGGTCTTTATTTGCTCGAGAACGGGCAATTATTGTTTGAAACCAAACTGGCGCAACCTAAAGGTTCAACTGAAATTGACCGCATAGTTGATGTTGATAGTAAACCTGTCTTAGTGGGGTCACAATTATATGCCGTGGCCTATAATGGTAACTTGGTTTCAGTTAACTTACGTACCGGTGAAGAAGAGTGGAAACGCAGTTATTCCGCTTACCAGAATTTAGCCGGAGCAGGCTTAAATCTGTATGTAACCGATGCTAGCGATAATGTTTACGGCTTAGAGCGCAGTAATGGCGTTGAAAGTTGGACGCAAACAGCCTTATCGTATCGAATCGTGACCGCACCGGCGGTAGACGGCGGCTATATATTGGTCGGCGATAGCGAGGGTTACTTATACTGGTTAAACCGTGATAACGGCGAATTCGTCAGTAAAATGTTGGTAGATAAAAGCGGCTTATATGTTGCACCTGTGGTAACCTCCGACAAAATTATCATACAAGCACGAAATGGTAAGCTAATTGCGCTAGATCGCAGTTAAGTTTGTTATAATCGTGTATGAAAGGCTCATGGTTAATTAACCATGAGCCTTTGTCATGTCATATATTCATAAAAAGAGGCCCTTATGCTTCCTGTTGTTGCCCTAGTGGGACGTCCAAACGTTGGCAAATCTACATTATTTAATCGCCTTACACGGAGTAGGGATGCACTGGTTGCCGATTTCCCCGGATTAACTCGTGATCGCAAATATGGCCAAGCTAAAGTTGCCGAGCAGGAGTTCATTGTTATCGATACCGGCGGTATTGATGGCGATGAAGAAGGGATCGATGCAATGATGGCTCAACAATCGTTACAAGCGATTGAAGAAGCTGATGCTGTGCTCTTTTTAGTGGATGCGCGTTCGGGCATGACCGTGGCCGATGAGGCGATTGCCCACCACTTACGTAAGCAAGAAAAGAAAATTTTCTTGGTGGCTAATAAAACCGATGGCATCGACGCAGATGCCGCGTGTGGCGAGTTTTATGCGCTGGCATTAGGCGAAGTTCATCATATTGCCGCCGCTCATGGGCGTGGCGTAAATCTGTTACTTGAAGAGGCATTACGTCCGTTTGTCACTGAGCAATTAGAGAATCAAAGTGAAGAACCCGATTCTGAACTCGATGAACAGCGCGAGCTGAGTGAATCTGAGCTTGATAAGTTAGCCCAGCAGTTTGCAGACTTACCGATTAAACTGGCGATTGTTGGCCGGCCGAATGTGGGTAAGTCTACACTCACCAATCGTATTCTTGGCGAAGACCGTGTGGTGGTATACGACATGCCTGGAACCACCCGCGACAGCATCTATATTCCGATGCAGCGTGAGGATCAAGATTATATTTTGATTGACACTGCTGGGGTGCGTAAGCGCGGGAAAGTGACCGAAACGGTAGAAAAATTCTCTGTAATTAAAACCTTAAAAGCGATCGAAGATGCCAACGTTGTGATGTTGGTGATTGATGCTAAAGACGGTATTTCAGATCAAGATCTAAGTTTGCTAGGTTTTGTTCTTAATGCGGGTCGCGCATTGGTACTGGCTGTTAATAAGTGGGACGGCTTAGATAATGATCATAAAGAGCGAATAAAAACTGAATTAGACCGCCGTTTAGGTTTTATCGACTTTGCTCGCGTTCATTTCATCTCAGCCTTACACGGTACAGGTGTCGGTCATCTCTACGAATCGGTTCAAGAGGCTTATAGCAGCGCGACCAAGCGCGTGTCTACGTCATTACTGACTCGTATCATGCAAATGGCTCAAGATGACCACCAACCGCCGCTAGTGCGGGGGCGTCGGGTTAAGTTACGTTATGCTCATGCCGGTGGCTATAATCCGCCGCGCGTAGTGATTCATGGTAATCAAGTTAACTCGTTACCTGATTCATACAAACGCTATTTGATGAACTACTACCGTAAAGCATTGGAAATAATGGGGACACCGATCCGAGTCGAATTTAAAGAAGGTGAGAACCCATTCTCTGATAAGAAGTCAAAATTGACTATTGCGCAAGAACGTCGCCGTAAAAAAATGCAAAGTGTCAGTAAGTACAAAAAGAAATAACTGGAGTTAGCTATGAGTATTGAAATTGCTTGCCCTGAATGTGATGGCGAATTACAACACGAGCTTGATCATTGGGTATGTGGCGCTTGTCATCATAAATTTTTGCAACGGGTGCACTGTGACAAGTGTGATGTAGAATTAGAGGAACTGAAGGCGTGCGGTGCGGTGGATTATTTCTGTAATAGCTGTAACGAACTTAAATCGAAGCGTGCGGTTATTCGCCGCTTTGAAGCCATCAGTTAATAAGTACTAGGTGGCCTATGGCCACCTAGTACTTTTGCAGGCTAACGTTTGGCGATAGCCTCTAAGATATTAGGCCATTGCCGATAGATCATATAGTGGCCTTGATCAGGGTACACGGTGATGCTGGCATTTGCTGCTCGTTCGACAAAGCGCTCTGCTAACACCAATGGTATATGCTTGTCTTGCTCACCATGAAATAGCTGAGTGCTAAGCTTAACGTCTTCAATGTTGAACCCCCAAGGGGCCATGACTTGACGGACTTCATCAGAAAATGCGTTACCGCCCTGAGTTTTTGATTCCTTCAAGTAGCGGCCAAACTTATCTTTGAATTGCGGGCTTTCAAACAATTCAACGTCGGTGCCTTCCAAATCACGCGCCAACACTTTAAACAACTTATTCGGGTCTTTATGCAGGCCCTTGTCTAATATATTGGTGAATAAACGATGCATGCTTGGAAAGTCGCGGGCTAGCTTCATGTGCATTCGGTAGAGCTTTGCTGTGGCCTGATAATCGCTGTCGAAGGTGAGAGCGTCGCCGGAGCTGATGATTGTTAAGTGACTAATTTTTTCTGGTATCGTCGCGGCGCAACAAGCGGCGTACACCCCGCCCGTGGCATAACCAACCAGTTCCACTTTATCTAGATTCAAATGGGTTAACAGTGCGTTTAGATCTTCAGCCCATTTTAAAAAACTGTAGCCTTCGCAATAATCTGATCCGCCAAACCCCGGACGATCGACAGAAATTAAACGCAAACCTAATTGCTTAGCGATATCAATTTGGTCGAAAAAATTTTCTAGTCGACAACCTAAAATACTGTGGCAATAGACTAACGCTTTACCATTAGGGTCGCCGTATTCTTGATAACAAAGCACTCGTTGATCCGCTAAGGTGAAGTATTTAGCGTCGCTATTTTGTATTTCAGAAAACCCAAAATGGCGACTATTTTGCGATAACATTCCCCAAGGTCCTGTTAACACTAAGCTAGCTAACTCACTTTGACTACTAACCCCTGTTTTTTTGAATACCGATTTTAATTGTGTTCTGACGGTATTGTAACTAACAAAGATTTTATCAGCGATATCGGGAGGCGACATGCCTTGAGCGATGTAATTGACTATACGCGCTTCTTTAGGGGTAAGGTGGTAGCCGTCGGCGAAGGCGCCTAGATCAAGCTCTACGTCGGGACGAGAAGGTGAAATAAATACCACCACGCTGGCATTTCGCTCTAGGGTGGGGTTTTGTAAGTGATTTACGGGGCTTAAAATCACCATGGTTTGAACTTCAGTTTCGCCATCAATTTGTATTGGTAAACCACGGCTGCTTGATTCATTTGGTCCCAATGAAGAGAGTTCTTCAATGTATTTTTTGAGTAATCGAGTTGACTCGCTCTGTTGGGTGACCAAATTTTTATCTTTTTGATATAAGCCTTGGCCTAATTGAAGGGTTTCTTCTGCTAATTCGTTAGTCAGCAACACTTCACTTTGAGCGTTTACTAAAATTACCCCCACCGGTATGTGATCGAGTAAAGAGTTAAGTGAGTGATTTTTTTCTTCAAGTTGATAAATGCGCTTGGCAATATTGAGGGCTTGGTTAAAGTGCTCTAATAACAGCTGATTGCGCTGCGAGTATTGGCTCTCGACAATTGATAGTTGTGGAGAGACGGCGTCTAGCATTTGGCTTAATTTTGCTGACGAAGGGTCGTTACTTTCAGAACGCTGTAGTTCTGGCATCATGTAGAGGTGCTCAAGCAAGTCTGGCCAATATTCAGGTTCTGCTGCTGCTCGGTATATCATACCGATTAGCTGTTCCCTATTATCGACGCTGGTTAGCTCACGCTCCTTGTTGCTATCCGGTAAGTTCATAGTATTGCTGCTAATTTTGTTTATTTAATGGCTAGTTAATTACCAAGAATATGCGCCGCGCCTCTAGTTGGGCTTGGTCGTCACTTGTTCTGAACTGCAAACTAACTAGGTATTCGTTTAGTCTGGGTAATACTAAGTTAATTTTCTTTAAAAACCCATTTATTTTGATGGGTCACTCATTAGATGTGAGCTGAGTGTTTAAAACAACAATTACTGGTGGTTTACGGTCGCTGTTAGGTTGCCATCTGAAAACTTCACGTTTATCACATCGCCTGCTTTTAGCTGCGACGCTTGTTTGACTAGCTGTTGTTGGTGAGTAACTAAGCTGAAACCTCTGTCTAAGACCTTCAAAGGGCTTAAGTTATCTAATTGGCGGCAAGCCCCTGCTAACAGATGTTGGTGCTGATTCAGTGTTGTTTGGCTGGCACTAATAAGGCGTCTTGTTTGCTCATCTATTCGCTGCTGCTGCTGAGTGATCTTTCTCTCCAATAAAGCGTGTTTTAAACGCTGCTTGAGTCCGGATTGACGCTCTCGGCCTTGTAACTGCTGCTGAGAAATGGCAAACCTTAAACGGTGTTCAAGTTCATCAAAACGCTGCTGTTGTTGCTCTAATAAGTGCAGTGGGGATAAGGTTGTGAGTGTGTTCTCAAGTTGGACTAAGCGAATCTGCTGACGCCTAAATTCATGCAATGAGAGCTGTACTAACTGTTGCTTGAAGTGAGTGATGCCTTGAGCAATGTGAGTGGCTTGTTGGCTTATCATTTCTGCAGCTGCTGACGGGGTGGCGGCTCGAACATCAGCCACTAAATCGCTAATGCTATCATCCACTTCATGACCGACGGCGGATATTACGGGAATATGTGAGTCGAAAATGGCTCTGGCTAGCACTTCATCATTAAACGCCCAAAGATCTTCTTTAGAACCGCCTCCTCGACCGACGACCAGTAAGTCGACTTCTTGACGTTGATTGGCGATTTGTATCATTTTTATAAGCTGCGGGACAGCAAGTTCACCTTGAACTGATGCAGGATAAACTATCACCCGAATAGCTGGCGCTCGGCGAGCAAGTACCGACAAAATATCTTGCAGCGCGGCCCCGGATGCAGAGCTGATAATGCCAATGCTACTGGGGTATGCTGGAAGTGCTTGCTTTTCGGCTTCAGCAAATAAGCCTTCGCCGGCTAGCTTCATTTTGAGCTGTTCGTAAGCCTGTTGCATGGCGCCATCCCCTGCGGGGTGTATAGCTTCAACAATCAGTTGATAGTCACCACGTGGTTCGTACATGGTGATTTTTGCCTTGAGTAATACTTGCATGCCGCTTTCGGGTTTAAATACTACTTTACGGTTACTGTTTTTAAACATGGCACAGCGAACTTGCGCAGAATGGTCTTTTAAACTGAAGTACCAGTGTCCCGAAAATGGTGTTGAAAAATTAGAGATTTCACCTTCTAACCAAACAGTACCTAGAGAATGCTCTAACAATCGTCTAACTTGCTGGTTTAATTGACTTACACTGAGGATATTTGCGGCTATTTGATTGGTTTGCATCAGTGCACTCGAGGCTAATTTGAAAATAATGTAAGAAAATAACATTTTTCAATTTACCTTGGCCAGCTTTATACCTATAATCCGACCGCAATATTTTATCCCTTTATTAACTGTATTTAGGCGAATGTTGCTATGTTGAGAATTTCCAAAGAAGCCTTAACCTTCGATGATGTACTACTACTTCCTGCCCACTCAGAAGTACTTCCAAATACCGCCAATTTGGCGACTCGTCTAACGAAAGATATCTCTTTAAGTATTCCAATGGTGTCTGCAGCCATGGATACCGTCACTGAAGCGAATTTTGCTATTGCCTTAGCCCAAGAAGGCGGCATTGGTTTTATTCACAAAAATATGAGCATTGAACAGCAAGCTGCCGAAGTTCGTAAAGTGAAGAAGTTTGAAGCAGGTATCGTACTAGAACCTATCACGGTTACACCTGAGTTAACGCTGGGTCAAATTGCAGAGCTTCGCCAAATTCATGGCTTTGCTGGCTTCCCTGTCGTCACAGAAGCAAATGATTTGGTGGGTATTGTTACCGGTCGTGATTTGCGTTTTGAAACAGATTTTACTAAAACGGTTTCTCAGGTGATGACACCTAAAGAACGTTTGGTAACGACTACTGACACATCACGTGATGTAGTAGAAAAGGCAATGCACGAACACCGCATTGAAAAGATGTTGGTGGTTGATGAAGCCTTCAAACTCACCGGTATGATTACGGTAAAAGATTTCAAGAAAGCCGAGCGTAAGCCAAACGCTTGTAAAGATAGTTTTGGTCGTTTACGTGTTGGCGCTGCTGTCGGTGCTGGCGCAGGTAACGAAGAGCGTGTAGACGCCTTGGTTGAAGCTGGCGTAGATGTATTATTAATTGACTCGTCTCATGGTCATTCGCAA
Source organism: Agarivorans sp. MS3-6 (assembly GCF_054112545.1). Taxonomy (NCBI): domain Bacteria; kingdom Pseudomonadati; phylum Pseudomonadota; class Gammaproteobacteria; order Alteromonadales; family Alteromonadaceae; genus Agarivorans; species Agarivorans sp. MS3-6. Next base: position 3,992,532 of record NZ_CM134202.1, read on the forward strand.
GGCGTATTGGATCGTATTAAAGCCACTCACGAAAAATACCCAGAGCTACCTATTGTTGGCGGTAACGTTGCAACAGGCGCTGGTGCTATAGCTTTGGCAGATGCCGGTGTAAGTGCGGTTAAAGTAGGTATTGGCCCAGGTTCAATTTGTACAACACGTATCGTAACGGGTGTGGGTGTGCCACAGATTACTGCAGTAGCTGATGCTGTAGAAGCGCTGAAAGGTCGTGATATTCCGGTTATCGCAGACGGTGGTATTCGCTTCTCTGGTGATATTGCAAAAGCTTTAGTTGCAGGCGCGTCTTGTGTAATGGTAGGCAGCATGTTTGCTGGTACGGAAGAAGCGCCAGGCGAAATAGAGCTTTACCAAGGCCGTTCGTTCAAATCATACCGTGGCATGGGCTCATTAGGCGCCATGTCTCAAGGTTCATCTGATCGTTACTTCCAAACCGACAATGCGGCAGACAAATTAGTACCAGAAGGTATTGAAGGTCGCGTAGCTTATAAAGGCCCAGTTAAAGCCATTATTCACCAGCAAATGGGCGGTTTACGGTCATGTATGGGCTTAACCGGTTGCGCTACTATTAGCGAATTAAACACTAAAGCTGAATTTGTTCGGGTGACGAGTGCTGGTATGGGCGAAAGCCACGTACATGACGTAACCATTACGAAAGAAGCTCCGAACTACCGTATGGGTTAAGCCAAAACCGTTTTACTTCTACTAAGCGCCGAAAGGCGCTTAGTTCTATTAGCCAAATTAAAGTAAGTGATTATGAGCAGAGATATCCACGAACATCGTATTCTAATTTTAGATTTTGGATCACAATACACCCAACTTATCGCGCGTCGTATTCGCGAAATTGGTGTTTATTGTGAGTTGTGGAGCTGGGATGTAGACGAAGCTGACATTCGCGAGTTTGCCCCAAACGGCATTATTTTAGCCGGTGGCCCAGAAAGTGTTACTGAAAACAATTCGCCGCGTGCGCCTGAATATGTATTTAGCGCTGGTGTGCCTGTATTAGGTATTTGTTATGGCATGCAAACCATGTCTGAGCAATTAGGCGGAGCGGTTATACAAGGAGAGGGCGAGCGCGAATTTGGCTATGCTCAAGTAGAAGTTGTAGCTGCCTCCCCATTATTTAAAGCGATTGAAGATGCCGTTGCATCAAACGGCAATGCGCTGCTTGATGTTTGGATGAGCCACGGTGATAAAGTGTCGGCTATTCCAGACGGTTTCACCACTGTTGCACAAACACCAAGTTGTGAGTTTGCCGCAATGATGAATCAAGACAAACAATTCTACGGGGTGCAATTCCACCCAGAAGTCACCCATACGCGCCAAGGCTTGCGTATGTTAGAGCACTTTGTTAAAGACATTTGTGCTTGTGATGCATTGTGGACTTCGGAATCTATTATCGAAAATGCTGTTGCTCAAATTAAGCAACAAGTAGGCGATGATGAAGTGATTCTTGGCCTAAGTGGTGGTGTAGACTCTTCTGTAGTAGCGATGCTTATTCAGCGCGCTATTGGCGATAAGTTGACCTGTGTATTTGTAGATAATGGTTTGCTTCGTTTAAACGAAGGCCAGCAAGTTATGGATATGTTTGGTAACCACTTTGGTTTAAATATTGTTCATGTCAATGCTGAGCATCGCTTCTTGGATGCGATGGCTGGTGAGAGCGATCCTGAGAAGAAACGTAAAATTATTGGGCACGTTTTTATTGACGTGTTTGATGAAGAGTCTAAAAAGCTGAAAAATGCTAAGTGGCTTGCACAAGGCACTATCTACCCAGATGTTATTGAATCAGCGGCTTCTAAAACCGGTAAAGCTCATGTGATTAAGTCTCACCATAACGTGGGCGGTTTGCCTGATGATATGGAGATGGGCTTAGTAGAGCCTTTACGTGAGTTGTTTAAAGACGAAGTACGTAAAATTGGTTTAGAGCTAGGCTTGCCTTACGATATGCTCTACCGCCACCCATTCCCTGGACCTGGTTTAGGTGTCCGTGTATTGGGTGAAGTGAAGAAAGAGTACTGTGACTTGTTACGTCGTGCAGACGCTATCTTCATTGAAGAGTTACACAAACATGACTTGTATAACAAAGTAAGCCAAGCGTTTACAGTGTTCTTACCAGTACGTTCGGTAGGCGTTATGGGGGATGCTCGTAAATATGATTGGGTGGTTTCGCTACGTGCGGTAGAAACTATCGACTTCATGACGGCCCACTGGGCACACTTGCCTTACGATTTCTTAGGGCATGTGAGTAACAGAATTATTAACGAAATTGATGGTATTTCTCGTGTGGTATACGATATTTCAGGTAAACCGCCAGCAACCATTGAATGGGAATAAAATTCTCACTCTAAACTAGGCGCCTACAGGGCGCCTTTTTTGTGCTAACGACTTAAACAGCTAATCGGTAAGCATCAGCGAAAACAAATACAAATACAAAGTATCTCCTAGAAATACTCTAAGATAACTGTTCAATCACATGGCGCATATTGAGCGTATTTTCGTATAGAAGCTGACAATTTGCCAAGCGCAATTGATTGTCAGTATATTTTTGCGAGCGGTTACCGATCATTTGAGTGTGTAGTTACTTAACCAAAGAAAATAAATTCCCAGAGCGTTTCCAAGTTGGTTGCCTTGATATTTTATTATTACATAACCCCAAAAAAGAGGTCTAATACCACAGTTGAAAGGCGTTTTAGACAGCTTAGCTAAGCGAGGTCTTATCGGTTCTTTTGGTGTAAGTGCTAGTACCCTTGATGTTTTAAAATTTGCCTCTGAAACCGACTTTGGACATTATTCTGAGTGGAGTTACTCAGTATTCGAAAGGCGTTTTGAGACTGATTTTGCTAAGATATTGAGGCAACGTAAACAATGCTTTATTGGTCGCTCCCCACTTTTTAGAGGTTTAATAACTGAAAGTTTTCTTAGGGATGGCCCCGCTAATTATTTTTCTGATGTGCGCTCACAACTACCTCAAAAAACTTATTAACGTGGTGCCATAAACAAATCTCAAAAATAGCACCTATTGCCGACTCAATGGACTTATCTGTTAGCGAATTAGCCATTGCCTATGCGTACAGCAACGATGACTTATTCTGTACCATTCCTGGTGTTAGCAAAACAGAACATGTCAAGTCTATATATAAAATACTCAACTTAAATCACACTGCGATGCAAGCCATTAAAAATATCGATTTAGGTGATGAATTGTGTTTTCCTAAGTTTCTTTGATTTCAGTTGTTAAATGCAAACTGCATAAGATGGCGTCTATTTGACACTATTTAGATACCTATTTCTTCAGTAAATGATTAGTGTTGAAACTACAGGATAGCGTTGTTGAACATATTTGTATGGATACTGGCAATCTGCCAAGCCTTGCTAACTACCGGTAATATATTACTGGTAGCCGTAACGGGCTTAATTGGTCAAGAGATAGCGCCGTCTGCGGTTTGGACGACTTTCCCGGTTGCTATGCAGTTTCTGGGTTTGATGTTGGCGACGATTCCTGCCTCGTTGATTATGGGAGTTACTGGACGGAAGAAGGGCTTTGTTCTTGGTAATTTGATTGGTATTTCCGGTGCAATCTTAGCCATTTTCGCCCTTACTCAGCAAAGTTTCTCATTGTTCTGCTGCGCTACCTTCTTACTCGGTATAGGTATTGGGTTTGGCATGCTGTATCGCTTTGCTGCGGTGGAATTATGTAGCCAAGGCCAACAAGCTCGAGCTATTTCTGCCATTATGGCTGGTGGCGTTATCGCCGCTATTATAGGCCCAAGTTTAGCTATCTATAGCCAAGACTGGTGGCCGCAGCAGCCCTTTATTGGTGCTTTTTTAGCTTTGCTGATTTTATACATTATGGCCTTATTGTTGTTGCTAACTATTCGCTTTAAAGAGGCACGCTTAGCAGAGCAAAATCACTTAGCGGCTAGGCCATTAATCGAAGTGATAACATCGGCAAGCTTTGTGGTAGCGGTGATGGCGGCTGTCGTCAGTTACTTTGTGATGAACCTTTTGATGACTGCAACACCGTTGGCAATGCATCACCACGGTTTTGGCTTTGCACAATCAGCGAGTGTGATTGAGTGGCATGTACTAGGCATGTTTGCGCCTTCATTCTTTACTGGTCGGCTAATATTGCGCATTGGTTTGTTCCCTACCATGTTGTTGGGTTTGTTGTTAATGTTTGGCTGTGTAATGGTCAATTTATTGGGAACCAGTTTCAAGCATTTTGTTGTTGCTTTAACTTTGCTGGGTATTGGTTGGAACTTTATGTTCATTGGTGCCACCCAGATGTTAACTCAGTCATATCAGCTTAGTGAAAAAGCGAAAGCACAGGCAGTTAATGAATTTTTGGTATTTTCGATGGTGGCGATTTCTGCTTTATCAGCAGGCTGGCTAGAACAAATCTTGGGTTGGCAAGTGGTTAACTACAGTGCGCTACCGATGTTGGGCATGGGCTTGGTCTGCTTGGTGTATTATCAGTATCAACATAAAAAGCAACTATCTAGTGAAGTTAATTTGTAGCGAGTTATTTTGTGCTGGGAATCAAAGATTATTTTTTTTAATGATTAAGTTTTAGCAGTATCGAAAGTGAATGCTGTTGCTATTTTGACTATTGCTCTTATCTTTATGATTTTTAGTTAAAAAAAAGCCACTGCTAAAGCAGTGGCTTGAAATTCTTTTTGACAGACAGGGTCAAAATAAGAAACAGGGAAGTCAGCAAAAGGCTGACAAATGCAAACACAACATAGCAATCAAAGTAATTACAAATCCGGTAACTACTTAAAGAGGCCTGACATAACACCTTGATATACGGCGCTGTGTCAGACCCCTTCGCTTGATTGCGTGTGCATAGTAATCTGCAACTGGTTGTTCAACAACAGATAATTTATAATGCCCATAGATTAGAAAAACTTATCCGTTAATAGGATGTAAATATGGCGCGTCGTTTGCCACCACTGAATGCCCTTAAGGCTTTTGAAGCTGCTGCGAGACACTTAAGTTTTACTCGCGCCGCAGAAGAGCTATTTGTGACTCAGGCCGCAGTAAGTCACCAAATTAAAGCCTTAGAAGAATTCTTAGGCTTGAAACTTTTTCGTAGAAAAAACAGGTCATTACTGTTAACAGAAGAAGGCCAAGGTTATTTTTTAGATATTAAAGATATTTTTATTTCTCTCACTGAGGCAACAGATCGTTTGTTAGCGCGTGGCGCTAAAGGGACGATAACAGTGAGTTTACAACCTAGCTTTGCTATTCAATGGCTAGTGCCACGTTTGTCTCAATTTAGTGAGATGCATCCAGATATTGATGTGCGAATTAAAGCTGTCGATCTCTATGAAGGCTCATTAACCGAAGATGTAGACGTCGCTATTTATTATGGGCGAGGTAATTGGTCAGGTTTACGGGCTGATAAGCTTCATACTGAATATCTGGTACCAGTATGCGCGCCAAGTCTACTTGTTGGGGATAAAGCCCTAACCAAGCCTGAAGATTTACAACACCATACCTTGTTACACGATACCGCTCGTCGTGATTGGAAAGCGTGGTTTAAACTGGTGGGTTTACGTCAAATGAATGTTAACCATGGGCCGATTTTCTCCCACTCTACTATGGTGTTACAAGCGGCTGTTTATGGTCAAGGTGTGGCTTTAGGTCACAGTGTATTAGCCAAACCTGAAATTGAAGCTGGGCGTCTGATATGTCCGTTTGAGCAAGTATTGTTAAGTAAAAACGCCTATTACATGGTGTATAAACCTAGCCAAGCAGAGCAAGGAAAATTAGTCGCGTTTCGAGAATGGATGATTTCTCTAGTAGAACAAGAGCAACAAGAGTTTGTTAATGAAGGGTTGATTGAGACAGAATGAACAGTATTCGTAGCTTTAATTGGCCAATGCGCCTATTTGTTGGGCTTACTGGCGCTTTTGTTGTGGTTATGGGAGCAGGTGCCGCGCATGGTTTTAGCCGCTTCTTAGGAGAGGCGCAACTTTCTTGGATAGAAACCGGCGTGACTTATCAGCTGATCCATTTAGTGGCTGCTCTCGCGATATTCAATCAGCACCGACTCTGCGCCATCTTGTGGTTGGTGGGTAGTTGGATGTTTGCTGGTAGCTTATATGGTTTAGCTTTCTGGGGGGCGACGTTTTTGGGGCCTGTTACACCGTTAGGCGGAGTAGTGATGATTCTTGGCTGGCTATGTTTGGTTTTGCCCTCGAAGAATTCATGTAGTCGGTAATAGCTATCTTAGTCACCATAGGGTCAGATTTAAGTAGCAACAATGCTTAGATGTTAGGGGCATATATATAGCTGTACTGTATAGGGCGGCAATTAAAAAGGCAGCTAAGATAAGCTGCCTTTTAGTGTTTTTAGCCGCTTTACAAACGGTCTAAAATCGCTTGAGTAAATTCTTTAGTGCCTGCTGTGCCGCCTAAATCTCGAGTGGTTCTATCTCCACTTGATATTACGTCTTTAACAGCACTTAAAATGTTGTTAGCTTGTTCTTCCATACCTAAGTATTCAAGCATTTGAATACTGGCTAAGATGACCGACGTCGGGTTAGCAATATCTTGCCCTGCAATGTCAGGTGCGCTACCGTGTACCGCTTCAAATATTGCCGCTCGTTCACCAATATTGGCACCAGGAGCCATACCTAAACCGCCCACTAAGCCAGCACATAAGTCTGACAAAATATCACCAAATAAGTTAGTGGTAACCATTACGTCAAAACGTTCTGGATACATCACTAGATTCATACAAGCCGCATCTACAATCATTTCTTCAGATTCAATATCTGGGTATTGCTTAGCGATTTCACGCGCAACCTCGAGAAAGAGTCCCGATGTTGATTTCATGATATTAGCTTTGTGGATAGTGGTGACTTTTTTGCGATCTTCTCGACGCGCTAATTCGTAAGCGAATTTTACGATACGCTCAGCACCATCACGCGTAATAATACTCATGGCTTCCGCACTGTCGCCGTCTTCACTGCGTTTTTGGCCAACGCCTGAATACATACCTTCGGTGTTTTCGCGAACGGTAATGATATCGATGTTTTCATAACGGGCTTTGGTTCCAACGAAGGAACGCACAGGGCGGATATTTGCGTAAAGATCAAAGTGCTTACGCATTGATACATTAATAGAGGTAAAGCCGGTACCAACTGGAGTGGTTAACGGGCCTTTAAGAGCAATACCGTTCTGTTCTATTAGCTGCAGTGATTTTTCAGGTAGTAAGCTACCATCGCTTTCCAAAGCAGCGAGGCCTGCGTTGGCAAAATCATACTCGAAATTACAACCGGCCTTGTCCATAATTGCGATTGCGCTTTCGATAATACTAGGTCCAATACCATCTCCAGGTATGACGGTGATTCGTCTTGTTGACATATATCTTCCTAATTCGTAGGCATTTTTATTATATAAGGGGAGGAGGTAACACTCCGTGTTATTACCCAACGCATGTATGGTTTGGGCAACACAGAGTTTACATTTATTTAACTCAATACTCAAAAGGATTTCGCTTAGACTAAGGTATTAGCTGACGCTAATGTGAAGCTTTGAATGCTGGTTTTTTTGGGCGGATGATATCGCTGGTTGTTTAGTTAGAGTTCTTATGTAGCCCATTTTGGGGGCTTAGACGCTACCAAATAGCGAATGACGTGATAAGCTGTTTTGCAAAATGGCGGATTGCCGAGTTTGTTTGTTACTGAGATAGGTAAATTGCAGATGTTAACGGTGCCACGAATAGTTTCGTCAAATAGGCTTTTTGAGGTAGTTTTAACGCATTGTTATGGGATAAGCAGAGTTTAAATGAAAGATTTAAATGCGTTACATGTTTTTTTGGCATTAATGCAAACACGCTCAGCCACCAAAGCTGCACTTAAGTTAGGGCGGTCGCAGTCCTATGTATCTAAAGTGCTTGCCCAACTAAGAGAAGAGCTCGACGACCCTTTGTTTGTAAGACATGCCGGTTATTTACAAGCTACCAGTTATGCCGAGTCTATTACGCCTAAATTAACGCGCGCTCTAGTGGATTTAGATATTGCGCTAGAACCTGATGAGTTTGACCCTTCTAGCTTAAGTAAAATTACCCTACACATCGTTGAGCCTTACTTAATTACCTTGGGTAAAAACATCATCGATGCGATTAGAGCGCAAACCCAAGCAGTCATTGAACTAAGGCAATGGGGCGCAAACAGTGAATCACTTATTCTGCTTGAAGATGTGGACTTAGGCATACATATTATCAATGATAAACCGAAATCTTTTTATCAGAAGAGAATTCACTCAGGAGCGGGGTTCTTTTGTGGCAACCAAACGGGTGAATACGTTAAATTTATTATTTCTGGGGTGAACGAACATCAGGATCATTTTAAAAAACTTGATCCTACTATCAAGGCCGGCATTATCGTTGATAGCCACATACTGATGGATCAACTGATGGACACCTGCTTCACTCTTAAGTACGAACCCTATTATGAAAAAAGCCAGCAGCACCCTTTGAATCTTGATGTGGCTTTGATTATCAAGGCTTCACTGCGTTATTCAGCTAAAACCCAATGGTTATCAGAACTGATCACATCAATTATTGAGGCTCATACTCATGATTTACTGCACTCTAAGGTTGGCAACTAAGCTAGCGTTAACCACGTTAGCTTAGTATTGTTACCGGGCTTAGATCGCAGACAGGTAGGACTTAAAGGCTTTTAACCTGACTGTTGCGCCACCGATAATGTCCATAAAGCCAAGAGCGGGGTGTGGCTTATTTGCTGAAACCCAACCTGAACCTGTTGCGCCAATCGGTACATTATATCCTTCAGGCTCATCAAACTCGATGATGATGGTGCGCCCATGAGAGCCCATGTTGTTACCAACGTGCCGACGAACTTGCTGTGAGCCGTTTATCACAGAGACTCGAGCTTCACCGGTACCGGTGGTTAAGCTGTGTACTCGGCCGCGAAATATTTCCCCTGGGTAGGCGTTAACATAGAATTCGGCAAATTGACCTACCTCTATGCCGCGATAAGTTTGGTCTGCAATACGCATTTCAACAAATTTTTTGTTGGTGTCGTATAAGTGCATGTTACCGACACGCGTTCCATTTACGATGTTAGTAATTGATAACTGACCATCAAAGGGGGCTCTGATTTCACGACGTTCATGTTGCCAATTGGCGGTGGTAATTTGCGCATCTAAGTTTAATATTTGCGCTTTAACCGACATAACATTGGCTTCAGTTTGTTCAATTTTGGTTCTTAGATCGTCCCGCTGATACTCTTGAGCATACTCACTCAAATTTTCTAAACGTTGTAGGTTCTTCTTATCGTTATCAACTTGATAAATAAGCGCTAGAATTTCCGCTTGGGCTGCTTTCTTCTGCGCTTGTAGGCTCACGACCTGGGACGCGGTATCTTCCGTTTTAAGGGTATAAATCAGGTCTCCCTTTTTCACTAATTGGTTATGTTCTACGAATACCTGTTCAACTTCTTGGCCAATCAGCGGGCTTAATACAGCATGTGGGGCCTTCACTGTTGTGCTGTCGGTAAGATCGGCGGGTGACCAAAACCGGTGAGCAGTAAAGAGGGCCGCTGCTAGCAAAACTCCGATGCTTACCGTTAGTACTGCGTTACGCAGGGTCCACTGAATAACACCCGTTTTGACTAGGATCCAACAGATTAAAATATAGGGGAGCATTATTTCTTTCATGGTTTATTCCTCAACTCGCTTAGTCATCGCGCGTCCGTTACGTATGATGTTGGATAGCTCTCTTGCTAATACATCCCACCGAGCAAAAGCGATAATAATGGCTAACACCCACCATGTTTTATCGATGAATAGACCACATAAGGAGAGTGCAAAAATAATCTGAGTATGGGCGCTCGACATTTTTGCGGCTTTATGGACAGCCACTTCGTGCAAACACCAAAATAAGTAGGCTAGATACACAAGAATCGCGACGGTAACAAAAAATACAAAACCCATGAATATTTCGGAATCAAGCAACTTTAATATGGAGGGGTAGCCTTGAGAAAAATAGCTTTCGGGCAATTGCTTACCGTGGATAGTAGCAAGTTTTGAAAGTAATAGAGAAGAACCCACTAGCACGCATAGTGCTATGACTAGCTTAGAGATATAACTAAGGGTTGCTTTTGCGGACCATGCCGATTTTTCTCGCAGCGATCTGCTGGATTCTGTTGGAGTCGAATTATTAGACATCTAGCGTTTGCCTTCAATTAATATGATCGGCTCAAGCTTATATAAAACGATACATTTTTTTGGAATATCCAATATTCCCTATAGCTTACGCAGGTTTTTAGGGAGGAGTCGTGGATGAGGCGAGGGCTTAGCTTTGTTGGGTAACGGCCTGATAGCGAAGTTGTTTTAGTGAAAAGCCTAATTTTAAATCGGTTTTAAGGCTGAGCAGTTGCTGAGCAAGCAGCAACTTGTCACTGTTTGCTTGAACTTTAGCTACCAGCTTATTTGGTTTGGTTTCCGCTAAAATATCTGCCGTACTGGCGTAATTCTCTAACAGTGTTTGAGCACCTTTGTTTCCAATTCCCGGCACTCCGCTCACGTTAACACCGCTAATCCCAACAAGAGCCCAATAATCGGTGAGTTGGTTTATTTTTATTCCAAACTTATCTTCGACCATATTCACCGACACATACTCGCGTTTAAAGTAGTCGTATAGATATACGCCAGCGGTTAACAAAGAATAATAGCCGCGATCGGTAGAAACGATAGTGACGGGGTAGTGTGCCGTAGCCGCTTTACTGGCTATAGTTGCACAGATATCGTCAGCCTCTTCGTTGGCGGCAGAAACAGAATCGATGCCTATATCTAGAAGGTGGTCTTTTAGCGCCTCTAATTGCTTAGCCAAGGCTTCTGGCATTGGGGACCGATTCTGCTTGTAGGCGGGGAATAAATTCTCCCGCCAAGTCGATTTTTCTCCATCAAATACCGCAATGATATGGGAAGGTTTTAAACTTGATATTATCCGTTTACAGGCGCTTAACAAGGCCTGTTCGGTGGCTTTTTCTAAGGAAGCGTTAGGTGTTCTTTGTTGCTGCACAGCGTAAATCCGGCGGATTAAATTTAGTGCATCAATAATCACCAATTGTTTAGGCACTAAGTATTCCTTTCACTGTAATAGCCATCAACATTTAAGACTGACTGATCTTATAACAAGGTTCATAATGTGAGCCTGGTAGTTTCATTCTATGTTGGCTAACGAAGTCTTGTAATAATTTATCCATCATTTTCATTATTTTAGGGTCTCCGTCAATAATGAATGGCCCGTGCTGTTCAATCTCCTTGATGCCTTCATCTTTCACGTTACCACTTACAATTGCTGAAAAGGCTCTTCGCAGATTTGCAGCCAGCTGCTGTGGTGGCTGGTCGAAGTGTAGGTTCAACGTTTTTACATTTTCGTGTAAGGGTAAAAAGGGTTGCTGAAAATCGCTGTCGATCTTCAAACTCCAGTTGAAAGAATAGGCATCACCAATGGCTCGACGGTAGTCTTTTACCTTAGGCATCATTTGTTTGATAACTTGTGCAGCTGCAGCGGCATCGTCAATGATTATTTGATAGCGCTGTTGAGCCTCAGGCCCTAAGGTTTCGCCTATAAACCTATCGATACTTCTAAAGTACTCTTCACTAGATTTAGGGCCTGTTAACACAATAGGTAGCGGTTGGCGCGCATTTTCGGGATGAAGCATTATACCAAGTATGTATAACAATTCTTCTGCAGTGCCTGCCCCTCCGGGGAAAATAACAATGGCGTGTCCGGTTCGCACAAACGCTTCTAATCGTTTCTCTATGTCCGGTAAAATAACCAATTCGTTTACGATTGGGTTGGGTGGCTCAGCGGCGATAATACTCGGTTCTGTTAGGCCTATGTAGCGGCCATCATTAACACGTTGTTTGGCATGGCCAACGGCAGCACCTTTCATTGGTCCTTCCATGGCACCTGGTCCACAGCCGGTGCAAATATTAAGTTCTCGTAAGCCCAGCTGGCTGCCGACTTCCCGAGTATATTGGTATTCTATTTCGTTTATCGAATGACCACCCCAGCACACAACCAGGTTTGGCTCTGCTTTAGGGTGAATAACCCTAGCATTACGCAGCATTGAGAAGACTAAATTTGTGATGTGAGAAGATTGGCTTAAATCTAAGTTAGATTGCTTTTTGAGTTGATTCGAGACGTACAATATATCACGCAAAACACTAAATAAGTGCTCTTGTATTCCGCGAATAATAGCACCATCAACAAACGCTTCTTCTGGGGCGTTGGCTAATTCTAACTTTACCCCACGCTCACGACTTAATACATTGATTTCAAAACTCTGGTAGCGTTCAAGCATTTCGCGGCTACTGTCAGTTTTACTGCCAGAATTGAGTACTGCTAAGCTACAGTTTCTATAGAGAAGGTAAATATCTTTTGAAGCGCTTAAGGTGAGTTGGTCTACTTCTAACTGAGACAACAAGTTCATGCTGCCTACGGGATTTATATGGGTAATCATCAACACCTCACTGATTAAAAGCTATTTGCTTATTACAGTATAGCGTGAGGTGTGATGTAAGCGATGACTTATTTTACAAATTGCTCAACTAACTAGCTGATTATGTTAACTTTGTCTCTACCACTGCTCTTAGACTCGTAGAGTGCTTGGTCAGCACGCTCAAAGGCGTCCAAGGGCTTGTCGCTTTCTTTAAATAAAGTCGCACCAATGGAAACCGTTATCGATACTTGCTGGTCTTTAAACCTGAACGGCAATGTTTTGATTTGTTCCCTGATATTATCTAAAGGTACCATGACGGCATCAGGAGAAATATTTGGCATTAGCAGTACAAACTCTTCACCGCCAAAACGCGCTAAAAAGTCGGTGTCACGAAGGTTGTTTTGCAAAGCCCTAGCAATCACTTTTAGGGCTTTATCGCCAGCCATATGACCAAATTTGTCATTAATGGACTTAAAATGGTCAATGTCGATAATCGCCATACCCAGGTTGTAGCCATAGCGTTTCCAGCGTTTATATTCTAGCTCTAAACGCTCGTCTAAAGCGGCCCGGTTATAAACCTGAGTAAGGCTATCTATAAACAACTTATGCTTATGTGCGTTTAAGCGTTTCTTGTATTCATGGGTTTCTTCACGTACCAAGCGTAGTTTCAGTTCCACGCCGTTTAGTTGCTCTAGCAAGTCCGTAGTACGTTCTTCTAGCTGTTCTTTCTCTTTAAAGACATCGGCAATTTGAATCAGGCGGCTTTGTATAGAGCTTTTAAGGGTATCTAAATCATTACTGGAGCGAACTTCAGCACCTAATTCCAAAAGTTTACTTTTAAGCTGACCATCGCTTTGTTTTTGTTCTTTATAAACCAATTTTGACTGAGTTAACGAGTCGTTAAACTGGTCATGAACGCCTCCTAAGCTTTCATTTAAAGAGTACAAAAACTCTTGAGAGGCTTTACGTTCTTCACGACTGCCCTCTATGACCAGTTGTATGACTTTAATACATAGGCTAGGTAGTTCTTCTGGCTCTATACCAACCAGCAAGTCGGAGCGAACTTGGCCTAACTTAGTACCCACGTCACCAGAATAATCTAGTTCTGTTATTAGGCGTTGTAAATCGTCGCATATTCGCTTGTGTAAGCGATGATTTAATATACTTTCTTTAGGCTTTAATACGGCGTTGTCACCCGATGTTGGTGCGGCGCCCAAAATAGGTTTATTGAGTAGTGCTTGATAATAATAATTAAGTAGCTGCTCTAAACGCTGTTGGTTATCGTTATGCGTATAGGCTGGATCTTGCTCTAAGAAATCAGTGAGCTTACGACGCAACTGCGGGGGAAGGCCATTGATTCGCTTGAGTGACTCGCCCGATGTTTTGATTATACGTTGATTGTGCGCGAGTAATGTTTTTAAGGTATCACTGTGTTGCTTAAACAACCCATCTAATTCATTTTGGTATTGAGAAATAGCCGACAAATCATCATTTTTTTCAACTTCTTCTATGAGTTGTTGAAGTTTTTGATCGAGTTGCTCGTCTAGACCATAACAAATTTTCGATAGGCGCGAAATTAGCTGGCTTACTGCTTTTTTATCCATTCTAACCTTTGCATCTATACCTGAAGCATTCTTATTGGAATTGTCTAAGTTATTTCTCACCAATGCGAGTCGCTTCTTAATTGTGATGATATCGCTCATCGTAGAAATTAATACTTCCTAGCATGCCTAACAACAAGATTTAGCATACCATGAGATCTGCGATAACGACAGACGCTGAACTAGCAAATATTATAGTTAATGTTTGCCAATCTTTACCAGTTAATTAGGTTTTTATCAGCAGAGGCATTAACTTTTACTAAGCCCTTCGTTATTGCTTGTTTTACATCTTGAGTGACATTGGTACAGAAAAATGCCGCGTGGGAGCCACTCATTGCTGTTAACTCTACCCACTGGTTTGTTTGGGTATGAGCATAAAGCTGTTGTGCGCCTTCTAAGGCTAACCATACAACTTCTGTCATTCCTTTATCGTCAATGGCATCTTTAGCTTTAGTTAAAAATGGTGAAACACAGGTTCCGATTGCAATCTTTATTTCTATTTTCAACTGTTGAGCACATTTTTGTGTGTGTAACATCAACTGTTCGCAAAGTTGTTGTGGTGAACGTTGGTGTTGCTCAATGCGCAGTAACATTTGCTGGTCGTTGACATGACCTAGTTGATAGTTCTCTTCAATGCTTAACATTAATGCGTCAACAAAATCTTTAATCAGTATTCGTCGCTGCTCAAAACCGAGGGTGTGCTGTGATTCTGTCTTTAGGAGCTCAATCGATAACAGTAATAATATTGAGGTGCTATTTGCTGATGGCGCAGGCACAGAAGGGAGGCCATTTAAAGGCGCATCACAGTGGGCAAGTTGCTGCCAGCCGGTAACTGGGTGCTGGTTTAACTGCTGCGTCAGTCCGTTAACCGAGGCATTTCTTAATAACAATTTTTGTCTGGTGACTAGAAATAGAAACAGTAGCATTATGCCAAACACACACACTAAAACGAGGATCAGCTGTTGAAAACTACTTTGCTGCTGGGCAATCGCTTTTTCTCTGGTTAGATCTGATAGGCGTTGTGCTTGCTCAATATATTGGTAGTGTTGTTTGAATTGTTCGCGCTTTAGTTCGTTTCTGATCTGTTGATACTGCTGATTTAAACTGTGGTAAATCTTAAATTGTTCAAGCGCTAAGGCGTAATTACCATTTTTTTCATAGGCTTGGGTGAGCAATTTATACACCTTACTATGGCTACTGGTTAGCCCCATAGTATTGGCTAAAGCTTCAGCTTTCTCTAATTGTAAGATAGCTAAGCCATTTTCTTGATTACTAATGTGTAACTCGCCCAACAACAACAAGCTTCTTAATACTTCATTCGGTTTGTGAATACTGTTAAAGAGCTGCCGAGCAATTTGCAGGTGAACTAAAGCTGGGGTGTAATCAGAAAACTCCATATATGTTTGCCCCAAGCGAAGTTCTATTTGAGCAAGTAGTGGAATATTCCCATTTGATTTTGCGATGTCTTTTGCATTTAAGTAGTGCACCAAAGCCGCATCAATGTCTCCTGATAGCTCGGCCATATTTGCCAAGGTGGCGATCTCTTCTGCTTGTAGGTCTGGATTACCTAACTCAACAGCATGGGCTATCGCATCTTGTTGAAACTGTTCTGCAATGGCTAGTTCACCTTGGTCCAAATAAACTTTAGCGATATTGGCTTTTACTTTACTACTTAGAAACAGAGATTCGCTAGTGGGTTTAGCTAGATCATCCAAATCGGCTTCACTTAAGTGATTAAGAGCGAGTTCAGGTTGATTATTGGTGAGGTAGTAATTTGCAAGTAAGGCTTCTGACCAAGCCCGCAAGGTTACCGATTTACTGGTATAAGCTTCTTCTTTTGCTTTTAATAAATAGTTTTTTGCCTCATTACTTTTTCCTTGGTTCTGCATGAAACGTGCGATGACTTTCTGCAATTGAAAGCGCATATTGGGCAATGGAAAGATTTTAAGTTTCTCTAAATTAACACTGGCCAGTTCGATAAACGACTCCGCCTCAGAGCTACGGTTAGGGTCTTCACTTAATATTAATGCGGCTACGATATAGGCTTGCGTTAAATGAGCTTGATGTTGTTGCTCTTGGGCGAGTCCGATAGCAAGGTTGATGTAGTGTTGAGCTAAATCGATGTTATCTATTCGATAAGCACACAGTGCGCCTATTTGATTACTCAACAAGGTAATGTTTTTTGTTTCAATTGTTTGATGGACTAAACTTTTTTGTTGTTCAAGTTTTTGTTCTATTTGCTTTAAACAAACACGAGGGTTAACAATTAGTTGTTGGCGTAATGGTTCTAGTTCTTTTGGCACGTGAACAAAACCGTACTCATAGGCAGAGGCACTCAGAGAATGAAAACAAGTAACTAGCGCCAAAATACGCCAAATATAGTTTGTGTAGTTCAACTTGATTCCCACTCTATTGACGCAATAAGCGCCAGTTTCCTAATTTGCCTAAGGCATTGGGGTCGTTACTGCGCATAGGGTTGATGTCTAAACCCCCTCTACGTGTATAACGCGCATAAACGGTTAGATAGTTGGGTTTGCAATAAAGGTTAATATCGGAAAATATCCGCTCTACACACTGCTCATGAAATTCATTGTGCTGGCGAAATGATACCAAATATCTCAATAGTGCTTCTTGACTAATTTTAGGGCCTTGGTAGTCAATATAGACGCTTGCCCAATCTGGTTGATTAGTCACGAGGCAGTTTGACTTGAGTAAATGGCTGTTAAGCGTCTCTGTCACTGGCGCTTCAATATCAGCGGCATTCTCTAATAAAGATGGAGTGAGCTGGTAATTTGAAATAGAAATATCTTGAGCGTCAATATTGCTTCCCGGTAGCGGGCTTGTGTCTATTAGGCTATTGATATCGAATAGTTGAACGCTAACTTCGCCCTCAGCGCAAGCACTTAAATCTTTGCTAAGTGTTTTTTCAATCGCGGCAACATCAGAAAAATGGCTTTGATTGAAGCTATTCAAATACAGTTTGAAAGATTTTGACTCAATTAAACAGCGCGAGCTCGCGGCCACTTTTACCTCCGCTACAGCGACAATCGGTAAGCCTTTTTCATTTAACCAAGAAAGCTCGTAGAGGTTCCATAAATCATAGCCTTGAAAGGGCAGGGGCTGCTTTTCATCCACATTAATTTGCTGACGGTTTAATGACCTTGGTACGCCTTGCAGCAATTCAGGAGAGTATTGGCTTATATAGTCAGTAGGTTTACCGAGGCTTAAGCTATTAATGAGCTGTTCAGAGGTACTTAAAGGCTTCTTTTTCATGGTGTTGTTACGTCTAATTAGTTAGGCTTAGTCTATCTCAATTCTAATCGAAACACATCTATGAGCAGCCTGATATCAAAGCCTTTAGCTACAATTTTTTCTGAGTTTGAGCGCCAATGGCAAAATACTGCCTATCCGCAAGTTGACTACGATGCGAAGTGGTTGTCTCCTTGCATTATCGGTGAGCCCTTATCACAAGTGGTATCTTGGCACCCTGTAATCCGAGATATTGCTGGTGATTTCTCTGGCATAGAAGCAGCATTAGAGCTCCAGATCCACCCTAGTATCAAAGCGTTTTATGGTGACTATTTCTCAGAAATACTTGCGGTCGATTTTCAAGACAACACCATTGAACTGGTGCAAGCCTGGAACGATCAAGATTTTGATATGTTACTAGAAAACATCATTGGCCATGTTTTAATGCAACGTCGTTTGAAACAAGCTGAAACGGTCTTCATTGCCAGTACTGAAGATGAAATGCAGGTGGTCAGTATTAACAATAACTCTGGCGAAATAGTGCTTGAGCAATTAGGTAAAGGTGTTGACCGTGTGCTGGCTAGCACATTGGAAGAGTTCTTAGCGCAGCTCAGCTTAGCTAAGTAAGCACGAGTTAACGCTTAAAATCCCATGATATATTCGATACTAGGCGGCAGCTGTCGCATTTAAAATCAAATATTTCGTGTTCGGTTTCTTGCAAAAGCCAAACTTGATTGCACTTTGGGCAACAACGGGCTTTTTCAGTCGCTAGGCTTTCACCGCCTACACGGTATAAATACAGATAACTGGGCACTTTTGTTAGATACTCTAGCCGTTTACATAAATCACTACCGCGCTGATAGAGTCGGCTAGTGATATTACTCATTTCTTGCAATGCCGAATATTCAAGTATGCTGCCATTCATTTGTAATTGATCGCAGGCAGACCAATCTTCTTGCCACTTTATCAGTTGTTTTTGGTCACCGTTGGCTATCGCGGGTAAATGATAAAGGGGGACTGGGGTAAAGTGGTCGCCGCAGCGCACCGGCGAGCAACTCTGCAAATAGTTGGTATATAAAACCAGCCAACTGGGAGATTCACACTGGTCGCTATCATCAGAGTTTATGTCTCTGCCAAGGCTTTTTACCTTCGGGCTTAGTAAGCCTACATCACTTAAGGCCAGTTTAGCGCGCTTAACTTGGGAGCTTTGGTAGCGTTCTAACAAGCTATCCGCTTCGGGGCAGACAACTCTGGTTGCAAAAGTCGCCTCCTTTAATACCACTGGGAATTCTCTACCAATAATTTGACCATTGTAGCGCCAGCAGTCGAGCACTTGATTAATGGCTTTTTCAGCTTGGCTAATGGTGGTGTCGGCGTAACACTCAAATTCAACAAGGCTTAAATACATGGTTAGTCTTTGGCTTCTAATTGGCTTAGGCGTCTAAGTAACAAAGCAACTTGGCTTTCTAAGTCATCCACTCGCTTTTCTAGAGAGGGCGATTTGGATGGGCTAAGCGTTGGCTGCAGCGGGCTAAGTGTCTCAATGATACTCGGATCGCGTTTATAAGCATTGAGCGCTTCGATAACGATAGGCATAGGCTGGCGAGTGCTAAGCCTACCTTTTACCAGTGCTAGGGTTGGCTGCTTATTATCGTCGATGAGTGACTTGATGGCTAAAAGAACAACTTGTTTCGACATACTGATTTCCTCAATGATGACGTGGCGAGTGGTACAGCTGCAATAGTGTCTCAATGGCGGCTTGCAGTGTCGCTGAATTGGTCGGCTCTCTTAGTTGTGCTAATACAAAACTACGGAGTGTTGGAATAAACACTAAGTCAGCAAAAATTTGTTGGAACAACTCAGGGTCTTGCTGCTTGGCGATAGCTTCCAAAAATATCTTGAGTATTTTTGGGTCTTCTAGCTGTTGCCATAAACGGCCGGCGATGGCGATAAAGCTATGAATAGAAGTGGCGTTTTTTAATTGGGCTAGTAGAGCTTTGTTAACCAAAGGCTTAACGCTTGAGCCAGATAAAGCCCGTAAATAAAGACTAGCAAGTTCTTCGTTGTCGGCAAGGTGTTGAGCATGAAGCTTGGCAAGGCAATGGCTAAGTTGTTGGTCAATTCTACTGTGCTCCAGTAACTCCAAGGTTTTATTGGCTACCTCTAAGGGTAAGTGCTCAAAAGCGTCGGCTAAAAGCGTACTATTTTCGTCCCTATCTAAGCGAGCAACAACATCTGCGAGGCCTTGTAAGGCGAGTTCTTGCCAATCAGCCCAATTGCCATCGCAGCTTAAGTAACGGCGAACTCTTAGGTAATGCTCCGACGGTGCTAATTGACTATCTTTTTTATACAGTGCGTTAAAGAAAGCGAGCTTTTCTTCGATAGGCTTGTAGATGTATTGGTTGTTAGCCAAAGCGTGTTGTTGGTCTTCAGTTGGAGTGCGATTTAGCTCTTGCCCCATGGCTTCTACTACCAGTTGAATAAACTGATCACGAGCACCTAAGTTGATAAAACCTTGCTCATCAACCGGCAGTTGCAAAAACCATATATACGGTGTAGTTGATTGATTTTTTTGCCAAAAACATACTGCAAAGCGAGCGTGTTGTTGGATGGGCGCAGGGTAGGGCCGTTGCGCTGTCTCAATCTGATAAAAATCTTGATTGGTGATGTGATGTATTTGTCGGCCCATTTCATAAACGCGCAATTCACTGCCCGACAGCTGAAGGATTTCACTTAAGGTAGTTATTTTGTCCATATTCTTTGCTTCAGTCATCAATTTGGCCGTCAGTATCCACATTTATAGGGGCGAGGGCAATAATAGTCAGGCATGCCACTGCTCGCTTAGCAATGATATAATCCCCCCTTTTTCAAAGATTCCGCTTAATGAGTAAACCAATCTTGCAACTATTAGATGAACTGGAACAATGTTTACGTAACAACGCAGTCTGGCAAAGCGCGCCTTTGGCCCCTGAGGCATTAGAGAGTACCTTACCTTTTAGTGTCGGTAGCCTGAGCCTACCCCAATGGTTACAGTTTATTTTTCTGCCACGAATACGCATTTTGATTACTGAAGGTAAGCCCTTGCCTCAAACCCTTGAGATTAGCCCCTATGCTGAAGAGGCATTAAGAGATGCTGATTTTGATACCCAGCCACTGTTGGCCATATTGACGGCACTTGACGAGAGCTTTACAAATGACTGAATTAACTGAATTGAGCGAAGAACTTATCGAAGTTATTCCTGATGAGCTAGACATATTGTTTCAAGACGAACATTACGTCGCCATTTATAAACCAGCGGGTTTATTGGTGCATCGTAGTTGGATAGCCAAAGAAGCCACTCAATTTGCCATGCAAATTTTACGGGATCAGCTGGGGCACTACGTTTATCCAGTGCATCGTTTAGATAGACCCACTAGCGGAGTGTTAGTGATGGCCACTTCTTCAGAAGCGGCCAGAAAACTGTCTGAGCTATTCTCTACACATACCATCTATAAGCAATATTTAGCGGTAGTAAGAGGCTATATAGAAGGAGTGCATGATCTAGATTACCCGCTTAAAGAAAAACTCGATAAGATGGTCGATGCTAAAGCACAGCAAGATAAACCCGCTCAGTCGGCGTTTACTCAGTATAAAGGACTACAACTGGCGGAGTTAGACTACCCCTCAGGAAAGTTTGCTACATCACGTTATAGCTTGCTTAGCTTAGAACCCAAAACTGGAAGAAAACACCAATTGCGTCGGCATATGCATCACTTAAGTCATCATATTATTGGTGATACCACCTATGGTGACGGAAAACACAACCGCTTGTTTAAACAATTGGGTCACCCAGGTTTATGGTTAATATCTAAGCAACTTGGCTTTGTTCAACCCTACACACAACAGCAAATTCTTATCGATTGCCCCCTTCCGCAGCGCTGGAAAAGCCTATTTCAATTAATGTCTTGGAATTAGTTCCCTTTTTGTTGGTGATCAAGATCACATTTTTGGTATAGGAATTGAACTTTGAAAAGGCTTTCATTGCCGTGTAAAAAAATTACATTTTTAGCATCGTAACCTTAAATATTAGCCTAGTTTTTGGTTTTTTTTGGTAATTCACCTACTGAAAGGGTTTTCTTTGTGATTGAGAGCGTTTTCATGGTCTTTCTTGTGGTGTTGGTGAGTTGTGATCTAGAACAAGTTTTACTGTTGAAAAGCAGGGGTTTCAAGCGATTTTCATAACAACCAAACTGTGAGCCAGTTCAAGGTTGAACTGAACTTAGCTACCTATAATCCTCCTCAGTTAGCGGATATAAGCACGAATATAAATGCACCGCTGGCTCTTACTAAATAAAGGTAAGGGACTTGGTAGTTCTAAAGGAAAAGGAAAGGATTATGAAACTGAAAACACTTGCTATTGCAATTACAGCTGCAACAGTATCTTCAAGTGCATTCGCTCTTGATTTTAACGGTTACTTCCGTGCTGGTTTTGGCATGAATGCTGACGGTGGTTCACAGCGCTGTTACGGTACTGGCGGTCCAAACGCTCACGTAGTAGGTCGTTTGGGTGATGAGTGTGATACTTACGCTGAGCTATCTTTTAGCCAAAACGTTGTAGAACGTCCTACCGGCGAAAAATTCTCTGTTCATACTTTGTTAGCTTTCGGTACGTACGAAGATTGGCAAGGCGGTACTGATACCCGTGGTAACTCTTGGCAGGGTGTAACTGATGGAGCTTCTGAAAACGGTTCTCCTTGGTCTGGCCAACGTATGTCATTCCGTGAAGCTTATGCTAAATATGCAATGGCTAGCGGCACTGAAATTTGGGCGGGTAACCGTTACTACGGCCGTAAAGACGTTCACGTAAACGATTGGTACTACGTAAACGGTTCTGGTTACGGTTTTGGTGTTGATAAAATCGATGTGGGCTTAGGTAACATTGCTGTTGCTGTTCGTCATACTAAATGGCATGACGTATCTGGCGGCGCTGACGCTAACAACACTATGGCATCTACCCCTATTCTTGATCTTCGTTGGAATAACGTAGGTATTGGTCTAGGTTCTTTAGATATCATCGGTATGGTTGGCAAAGCTAACTTAAGCGATGCACAAGAAGCTGGCGTTAATGACGGTAACTGGAACAACAAAACTGGTTTCAGTGGTACTGTTGAGTGGAACTTAGGTTACGCTGGTGGCTTCAACAAAGTTGTTGCACAATACAACACTGAAGGTTTCGCTTGGGCTGGTTACGGTATGAATAACCACTTAGGTGATTCATACAACATCGGTGGATACGACAACGGCGGTGATGCTCAACTTGGCCGTAAATCTTGGCGCTTAATCGACCACGGTGTATACGCGTTTAGCCGTAATGTAGATATGGGCTACTCAGTGTTCTACTCTAAAGTAGAAGATGACTGTTGTGATGCAGGACCTGGTGAGCGTTACGGTGCTACATTACGTCCTCGTTACTTGTGGAACGATACTATGAGCACCCAAATCGAAATTGGTTACTACAACCAACAAGACCCATGGGAAAGCGTAAGCTCTACAATTAACAAAGTTACTTTAGCGCAAGCTTGGTCACCTCTTAAAGAAAAAGGCGGTTTCTGGGCTCGTCCTGAAATCCGTGTTTTCGTAACTAAGTACGGCGGCGACAAGCGCAGCGATGGTACTGGTGAAGACGGCGGCTGGATGGGCGTTCGCGTAGTAGAAAACAACGATACTTTCTACGGCGCACAAGTTGAAGCTTGGTGGTAAGCCATATAAATTTAGTTAAATAAATTTGTATGCTAGTCAAGGCCCTCAAAATGCATTATTTTGGGGGTCTTTTTATTTGGTTCGATGGAGATTGAAGTGCGGAAAAAAATAGGTGTTGTTTTAGGCGCGACATTGTTAGGGCTTACGGCATGTAGCTCCGGTGACTTATTAGATATGAGTAGCGATACACGTCATTTGTTCGGAAATGCCAAACAAGCAATCGTCAGCCTAGAGGGCGCTCCTGTATGTTGTGAGCAGCTAAGCCAATTATCTTATCAAGCTGTGACTTTTGATTACGTAGCTGAAGAAGGGATCGACACCAACCGACAAGCCTTTGCTTTTAATTCAGGAAAAAGCTTCGTTCTGGCTTACAAACTTCCTATATTAAATACCAATGTGCCGGTCAAAATTGAAAGTATTATAGGCGAAACACTATTCGCCCCATCAGTGGCTCTTCTTGATGAAAATTTCCAAGTGACGCGAGTTATTCCGGCTAATGCATTCAAATATAAAGAGTTAAAAGGTTTTAGCGGTAATATGTTGAGCGGGACTTTTAGGGTAAGCACTGAACAAAGAAGTGACCGAGTTCGAGAGGCTTACATGGTGGTATATACCACTGACCAATCACTGTTTGAAAGTACCCAGATTGTTCATCCTGAGCGTTCGCGAGCAAAGGCACAAGCTAAAGCTGATCCCGGTTTACCCGATCCGTTTATACCGCATTCACCTCTAGGGCTGGTTAACGTCACTTTCAACCCCGACTTATCTAAAGGTATTTTTGCTGATGAAGCATGGTTTGGTGGAAAGAATTCGGAGCTTCAGCCTGCATCAGTAGAACCTGTGGCTGTTCAAGGATCCAATACTGTTCAAGGATCAAATGCTGTTGGGGCAGCGGTTGTCGCAAGTTCTGTAGAGCCAGCGAAGAAATCTAATAACCTAAAGAAGGCGATGCTGCCTGAGACAGAAGCATTTTATAATAAGCTGATTGAAGATATGATTAAGCAAGGTGAAATTGATAAAGCCCTTAAGTTAGTTGAAGAAGCCGAGTATGCAGGCTCTCGCTCAGCAAGAAACGTATTTATTGACGCGATAAAAAATAACTAGATTTGCAGATTTTCATTGTTTAAGAAGCCAGTCGTAGACTGGTTTTTTTATGCGTGTAACGAATAGGCTCATGGTGCGCTTAGGTGGTCGTGTAAGCTGATTCTTAGGGTTATAGCATGTTGTACGTGCGTGGCTAGCGGGTTTCACCTTGAGTTGTTGTCGGTGATTTAATCGGTCTTAATAGGGAGGTTTATTGGGGTGGGAGTGATAATAAAAAAAGCCCTCAGAGAGAGCTTTAAATAGGCATGTTAATGTGTCTAGCTTACCACCAAGCTTCCGCTTGGAAGCCAAATGTTACTTCATCTTTCGAGCTGGTATCAGCGATATTTTTATCTGATTTAGCATAAGTAGCAAAGGCGCGTAAAGCGGGGCGAGCGAATACATTAGGGCCCGCTTGCCACTGTTGAGCAATGGTTACTTTGGCCAGTTTATTGTCTTCGTCGCCATTGATAGCTTTAGCTGCATCTTGGAATTCAACTACATCGTAGCCTAGGTCTAGGATAGTAGATAAGTTATTGCTCCAGTTGTACTGAGGACGAACACCAACAGTGAACAAGGTAGAGCCTTTGTTATCATCTTTGTCGTAGTTTTCGTAGTTAACTACGTAAGACAGGGCTGCTGACTCGCCTAAATCAACCACACCCCAGTTCATTAAGCGGTACCAGCTGCCTTCATTGCTGTCGGTGCGGTAAGCCGGATCATCACCTTCGTTAGCCATATTTTCGTAGCCAAATCCGCGAAGTTGACCACTTGCGCCAATACCTGCCATAGCATCTGTTGCATAAGATACAGAGAACTTGTTAAAGCCACCAAAGAAATCACCTTGAGTGTGCTCAGCCATAACAAACACGCCGCTGTCTTTTTGGTTTTCGATGTTGAAATCTTGGTCAGCCGCTTCAGAGTACATGCCGTAAATACCTACTAAGCTCAATTCGCCGTTTGAGTTAGTAGAGATACCGTCTAGGCGTAAATCTAAGTTGTTACCAGAGAAATCAGCCATAGTTTGGCCAGAGCCGGCAACGTTTGCATCAAATAATGCTTCAGAGGTATTGCGTACCCAAGCCGCAGATAGCTTAGCAAAGCCTACGTCGATGTTTTCAATACCGGCACCTGCCCCTGCGTTGGCTAGGTAGTAGTAATCGATTTGGTGTACGTCACGACGTTGATAAAAACGCTTACCAGCCCAAAGGTTTGAATCTTCGAAAGATTCAACCATGTTTTGGCCTGATACATACATTTCACGCACTGCTGATGGGCTTTCTTCCCAATCATTTCGTTGATCTACAGAATGAGCAAGTAGGGTATGTACACCCATTGCTTTGTTGCCTTCTTCATAGAGTGGAGCAGACAATGCAATTTCTGCATAAGTTTCACATTCGTTACCCAAGCGGTGCTTGTACGGAGAACCGTTCGCTTGGAAGCACATTTGCTCGCCACCAGAGCCGGTTGCGCCAATACCAGAGCGCATGTAACCATGAAATTCAGGCGTTGCTGCTATTGCTTGAGTTGACATCGCTGCAGATGCGATGGCGATTGAAAGTGTTTTTAGTTTCATTACATAAACCTTATGTGTATTAAGTTCCAAATATGGACATAAATAAGCACCCTGTTCTGTAAAATCCAATTCCTATGGAACATTATGTCGATCGCATTGTCTCAGTAGATTTCGGTTTTGTCTTGTGAACTGAATCACACTAATGGCGTGAAAACCGTTTCATGTTCTTTTATTTTTTGTTTTGGCGGTTTTTTGTGCTTTGTTTTATTTATTTTGTGGTTTTTTATTTTAAAGTCGGATGGTTTGGACAGAGTGGCTATCAGTAGATACAAATTATTGCAAAAGCCCTCTTAGTAGAGCTGATTTGTTACCAATAGACAGCAACGTATCTGGGGGGATATAGCTTGTTACAAAGTGTTACAAAAAGAGGGGTTTAACATGTGCTGAATCGCATTTTTATCCAGCTAGTAGGCATAAACTATGCCTAGAAATCGTAATACGGCCAAGTTTGCGGTTACTTCATAATAATTAAAGAAAATGCGTTATTAATTAGCCTTTTTGATATTTTTGGCTAAGGCTATATTCAGTACACTAACAGCCCTCTAGGAGCTTACTATGTTTAATAATTTATTTGCGCAAGCGCAAAAGGTAGGTAAAGCACTGATGCTACCCGTATCCGTGCTGCCAGTTGCTGGTATTTTACTTGGGGTCGGCGCAGCTGACTTCAGTTGGATACCCTCTATTGTTTCACAATTAATGATGAATGCGGGTGACGCAGTATTCGGTAACATGGCGCTTCTTTTCGCCGTTGGTGTTGCTTTAGGTTTTACCAATAATGATGGTGTTGCGGCGCTAGCATCTATTGTTGGTTTCACCATCATGGAAAAAACACTGGTTGTTATGGCACCAGTCATGGGCGTAGAAAGCATCAATACTGGAGTACTTGGCGGTATTTTAGCGGGTGGTGTAGCTGGTTGGGCGTTTAATCGCTTCTTTAGAATTCAGTTACCTTCTTACTTAGGCTTCTTCGCTGGTAAGCGGAGTGTACCTATTATTACCGGTTTCTTGACCATTTTCTTAGGTGTGTTACTTGCCTTTATTTGGCCTCCTATTGGTAATGGCATCGCAGTATTCTCCCACTGGGCAGCAGAACAAAACCCAACCTTAGCCTTTGGTATTTACGGCATTGTTGAGCGTTCATTGATTCCATTTGGTCTTCACCATGTTTGGAACGTACCTTTCTTCTTCGAAGCGGGCCAATGTACTAATGCTGCTGGTGATGTGGTTAACGGCGTACTAACTTGTTACTTACAAGCCGACGAAGCTTCACGAGCTGCGGGTAATGGCTTTGGTCAATTAGCTGGCGGTTACATGTTCAAAATGTACGGACTACCTGCTGCTGCTATTGCTATTTGGCACGCGGCTAAACCTGAAAACCGCGCTAAAGTTGGCGGTATTATGATTTCAGCTGCGCTGACTTCATTCCTAACAGGTATTACCGAACCAATTGAATTTGCATTCTTATTCGTAGCGCCAATTCTTTACGTTATCCACGCGCTACTAGCTGGTTTAGCTTTTGTAATCACTAACTCGTTAGGCATGGTACATGGTACTTCGTTCTCACACGGTTTGATTGATTTCATCGTATTGTCTGGCAACTCTCAGAAAATGTGGCTGTTCCCAATAATTGGTTTGGGCTATGCGGCTATTTACTACACAGTATTCCGTGTAGTTATCGCGAAACTAGATTTGAAAACGCCAGGTCGTGAAGACGAAGACAGTTCAGCGGGTGCTGCAGTACTTAATGAAAGCGAAATGTCTAAAAACTTGGTTGATGCATTTGGTGGAAAAGACAACATCGTTAGTTTAGATGCTTGTATTACACGTCTGCGTATTCAAGTTAAATCTATCGAATCTGTTGACCAACCTCAGCTTAAAGCTTTGGGAGCAGCAGGGGTGGTGATTGCTGGTCAAGGTGTTCAAGCTATCTTTGGTACTAAGTCAGATAACTTAAAAACCGACATGGAAGCTTATTTGCAAACCATTTAAGGTATTTTAAATACTAAAAAAGGAGGCTGAGGCCTCCTTTTTTGTTGGTTGAGTTGTTTAAAGCCGTTCTAGTTTAGCCTCTATTTCCGCAATTTTGTTTACCACTACTTTTTCAAGATGCTTTAATTCGGCCAATACTTGTTGTTTGGTATCTTTTTCTTGTTGTTCACGCCGCGTTATTTTATCTAATTCTTCCACGATGAAACGTAAGTTAGTATTGATCTCTGATACGTCTTTATAAGTACCACGACCCCCGTCAACCAGCACCGTTTTCTTTTGGCGAGGATACTTGAACTTTACGCTTCGCGTTAGAAAGTCGCCTTTTTCCTTGTGGAAGTAGATTTTGAGTGTGTCAGAGTTGGCTTCTTGACGGAGGCTGTAGCGTTCAATGTCTGATGGATTGGTGATCCCAATGCTTTTTAGGTTTTTGTACATAGACTTTCCTTCATAACGAAACGTTTAACTAATGCTGGAACAGTTATCACCGCAATACGCTGCGTAGCCTGTTAATAGCAGCATAGCTTATTCATTATGGAAGCGTTGTGAAATAGGAAGGTTTTTATCGCTGAGGAGGTATTTTTTAGATGTTTTGAGATATTTAGCCAAGTGAGTTACTCACTTGGCTAATGCCTTTAATTAGTTATGAGCGTGTAGCTCTTCATTCAACTCAATAGCAGACTTGTTTGTTAAGCACTCAATTGCACCATTCACACTATTACGTCGGAATAATAAATCAGGTTTACCTGCTAAGTCGCGGGCTTTAACGGTACCAGCGGCTTGTTTATTCTCATCAATAAGCACCACTTTAGTGCCTGCTGTGATGTATAAGCCTGACTCTATGATACAGCGGTCACCAAGTGGAATACCGGTACCTGCATTAGCACCGATTAACGACTCTTCACCTACCGAGATGATGATGTTGCCACCGCCTGATAGCGTCCCCATTGTTGAGCAGCCACCCCCTAAGTCAGAACCTTTGCCTACAAATACACCCGCTGAAATGCGACCTTCAATCATACTGGTGCCAGCGGTTCCCGCATTAAAGTTACAGAAACCTTCATGCATTATGGTGGTACCTTCGCCGATGTATGCGCCTAAACGCACTCGAGACGTAGCGGCAATTCGAACGCCGCTCGGTACTACGTAATCGGCCATTTTAGGGAATTTGTCTACCGAGGTAACTTGCAAAAGTTCGCCTTTAGCACGTGCTTCTAGTTGGCGAGCAGGTAATTCAGCTAAGTCAATGGCGCCCTGATTTGTCCACGCCACGTTAGGTAATACTGAAAAGATACCGCTTAAGTCAGTACCGTGAGGTTTCACCAAGCGGTGCGATAATAAGTGTAGCTTTAAGTATGCTTCAGGGGTTGATTCTGCGGCATTGTCTTCATTTAGTAAGCAGAGTACTCGTGGTTGTTCACTACCTACTAAGGCCTGAAGAGCGGTTACTTGTTGCTTAAGGTCTAAAGCGATGGCGTTGGCGATTAAAATATTAAGACTGGCATCGTCCAATTCGATATTCTGTTTGCCATTGGCGTAATCTAAGCCTTTGGTTAAGTGAGTGACTTCTGCATGACTTGGGTTTAACACAGGAGCGGGGAAAAAAACTTCTAGCCATTGGCCATTTGCGTTCTTACTTCCCACACCAATGGCGTAACTAAAAAAGTCTTTAGACATGGTTGTCTCCAAATAGTGGTTGAGCTTGCTATATATTATTGTTTGAGTGCTTGTTCCAGAATACTTTTAAGCTGTTGCTTTTGTTCCGGACTTAGTTTTTCTCGTTCACAATTACTTATGCTAAAGAAATCTTCGGCTTTTTCACCAATAGTAGATACTTTAGCAGCATGAATTGTGTAGTTGAATGATTGAAATACGGCGCTTATTCTAGCCAATAAGCCGGGTTTGTCCAAGGAGACTATCTCGATCAGCGTTCTATTCCCTTTGGTGGGCAAGAATTCTACTCTTGGTGCAATAGAAAACTGCTGAACTTGCCGTGGCACCCGTCGTTGTTTTAAATCTATAGGAACTGCTACATGCAGCTTGGTTGCTAAGGTTTGTTGTAACAGAATGCCGCGCTCTAATGATAGGGGTTCGCCATCTCGGTCTAGCACGACAAAAGTGTCGAGTACATAGCCGTCTCGGCTAGACATTATTTGGGCATCATGAATGGTGAGGTTTTTTTGGTCAAGCTCAGCTGCGACAGATGCAAACAGATGTGGAATATCTGGGCAGTGGATGAATATTTCCGTGCCTCCACGCGTGGCACGACGGCTCACTAATACAAGGGCTTCCTCATCACTGTGCCCCCACAGGTTGTCAGTGTGCCAAGCAATTTGTTGTGGAGTGTGACGCAAGAAGTAATCGACTCTAAATCGTTGCCATAAACCACGTACTTGTTCTTCTGAATAGCCTTTAAGCTCTAAGCATTTGATTGCTTTTAACTGCTTGTCTCTAATTACTCCACGGATATCAACCGGGTTTTCTAAACCACGGCGTAAGGCTTTTTGAGTGGAGTTATATAATTCACTTAATAATGTGCGCTTCCAGCTATTCCAAGTGTCATCGTTCGTGGCGCAAATATCCGCTACCGTTAAGCACAACAGCAAATCTAGATGGCGTTGGTCACGCACAACTTTGGCAAATTCGGAGATGACTTCAGGGTCATAAATATCCCGCTTTTGCGCAATAACCGACATTAATAGGTGATGTTTGACTAACCACGCTACGGTTCTGGCCGAGGGCTTACTGTAGCCATGAGCCAGACAGAACTCTTCAGCATCAACCGCGCCCAGGGTAGAATGGTCGCCTTTACGCCCTTTAGCTATGTCATGAAATATCGCTGCCAATACCAACAGGTCTGGACGCTCTAAGCGAGGATATATTTCACAGCAAAGCGGATGGGTATCCTTGGTTTTGCTGTCGTTAAATGAATGAATTTTGGTAATTAGTCGATGGGTATGCTCATCAACAGTAAATGCATGAAAAAGATCAAACTGCATTTGCCCTACAATCCGGCTCCAGGCGGGAAAGTAGGTAGATAATACCCCGTAACGATGCATTAAGGTCAAGGGTAAACCCGTAACATTGGGGTGTTTCATTAAACGCCGGAAGTTACGACGACATTCGGGGATGTCTTGTAGCCAGTGAGTTAGGCGGCGTCTTGCTTCACGCAATTGGCGTAGAGTAGCGGAATAAATTCCGGTAATCTTTGGGTTGTCAGCAATATGCAAAAACATCACTAAGATCTGTTCGGGATGTTGCAGAAACAATGAGGCATGGTTACTGTCGATGAGGTTGCCACGTAACATGAAGTTTTCGTCAACCGACTGTACGTCCATCGCGGTATTACCGAGAATAGCTTCATCAAACAATTGTAGTAGCATTTCATTTAGCTCTGAAATGCGACGAATGGTTTGAAAAAAGTGCTTCATTAGGCGCTCAACAGGCGCGTTGTGGTCACCCGCGTAACCTAAAGATTGTGCTACCGCTAATTGGCGGTCAAACAATAAGCGATCGTCACTTTTTGTCAGATGAATATGTAATGCAAAACGTACCCGCCATAAAAAATCGCGGCAATCTTGGAGTTCTCGGCACTCGGCTTGAGTCAAAAAATTCTGCTTAGTCAATTCCTCTAAATCGCTACTGCCAAAGTGTCGACCCGCAACCCAACAGATGGTCTGAATATCTCTTAGGCCGCCAGGATTGGCTTTAATGTCTGGTTCAAGCGAGTAGGCATTACCTTTATATTGGCGATGGCGACTTTGTTGTTCGTCCTTTTTCGCGCGAAAAAATGCTTCACTTGGCCAAAAACTATCGGCACATACCGCTAAACACAACTCGGTATAAATATCTTTATTGCCAACCAATAAGCGTGACTCTTGGAGGTTGGTGGCAATAGTAATGTCTTGTAAGCCCAGCTCTAAACACTCAGCCAGCGTTCTTACACTTTGCCCTACATCAAGACGTATATCCCATAATAGAGTGATAAAAGCACTGACTTTGTCAGCGGCTTCTTTCGCAATTGTTTCTCGGCTTACTATTAAAATATCAATATCAGAGCGGGGATGAAGCTCTCCTCGACCATATCCACCCACAGCGAGAAGCGACAGATCTTGATATACGTTGAGGCCGAAATGTTGCCACAAGCTTTTTAACAAAAGGTCCATTTGGCTTGAGCGCAGTTGAACTAGCTCTACAACATGAACGCCTAGATTAAACTGATCGGTTAAATATTCCTGAAGCTGATCTAAGTAACTTTTACAGCTTTTTAATGATATGTCGTCAACTTTTGGTTGCGGCGGTGATGCGAGTGTCGTTTCCATGACTTAGCCTCAATAGCGTGTTCTTGTTATATTTAGTGCTTAATGATTCGAGGTAGGTCTTCTTCTTCACGTAATGTGAGTACTTCTACGCCATTTTCAGTGACCAATAAAGTATGTTCCCATTGAGCTGAATTCTTTCCGTCTAAGGTCGTTGCAGTCCAACCGTCGTCTGAATCTACGCGATTGCCTTTTTTGCCTTGGTTAATCATGGGCTCAATGGTGAAACACATTCCTGCTCGAAGAACGGTTCGGTCATTATTGCGATAATGCATTATTTGCGGTTCTTCATGGAAACCTTCACCAATACCGTGGCCACAAAAATTGTCCACAATACCGTAACGGTAGTTGCCTTTTTTTAAGTACTTTTGAATGGCGTTACCAATGTCACTGACTTTATTCCCAGGCTTCACCACTTTAATCGCTTGGTATAGGGCTTGTTGGGTTACACGACAGAGAAGCTTATCGGCTGGGCTGGTATTACCTACCATAAACATTTTCGAGGTATCGCCATGGTAGCCATCTTTAATTACCGTAATATCAATGTTCACTACATCGCCGTCTTGCAAGATATGAGTGGCGGATGGAATACCGTGACAAACCACATCGTTTACCGAGGTGCAGATCGATTTAGGGAAGCCGTGATAATTTAGCGGAGCAGGGATAGCTTGCTGTTCATTCACTATATAGTCATGACAGCGCTGGTCCAGCTCTTCTGTACTGACGCCTACTTTTACGTATGGCGCTATCATCGTTAATACATCGGCAGCCAAGCGACCGGCAATGCGCATTTTTTCGATTTGTTCTGGGGTTTTTATTACTATGCTCATGGGACTAATAGTTGAGTATTTAACTTGGTTATGGCGCTAGTTTACCGTAAGGCAGCGAGGAGTTGTAGTAGAAGCTAAAATTAGCTAAAACTTGGCGCTAAGCTTTAACAATATTATGATTTATGGTATAAAGCGCGCCGTGAGTAATTACTCTGGTTTTCGAATTAGGGTGTATGCTGACACTAATTGAATATTTATAGTTTAAATATTTTTAATCACACACACACATCGGCACGTTTTCCGGGGTGCTGAACGCTTGCGTTTGGTCGGTAAAATGGGATGTGTGGAGGCCTAACCCCATATGAGGAAATTATAATGGCAAACGTTTCAATGCGCGATATGCTTCAAGCAGGCGTACACTTTGGTCACCAAACCCGTTACTGGAACCCAAAAATGAAGCCTTTCATTTTTGGTGCTCGTAACAAAGTTCATATCATTAACTTAGAAAAAACTGTACCTATGTTTAATGATGCAATGTCTGTTCTTAAGAAAGTTGCATCTAAGAAAGGTAAAGTTCTTTTCGTTGGTACTAAACGTGCTGCTGGTGAAGTTATCAAAACTGAAGCGCTTCGTTCTGATCAATTCTACGTTAACCACCGTTGGTTAGGTGGTATGTTGACTAACTGGAAAACAGTACGTCAATCTATCAAGCGTCTTAAAGATCTAGAAGCTCAAAGCCAAGACGGTACTTTTGAAAAGTTGACCAAGAAAGAGGCGTTAATGCGCACTCGCGAAATGGAAAAACTTGAAAAAAGCCTTGGCGGTATCAAAAACATGGGCGGTTTACCTGACGTATTGTTTGTGATTGATGCTGAACACGAGCATATCGCTATTCGCGAAGCAAACAACCTAGGCATTCCTGTAATCTCTGTAGTTGATACAAACTCTTCACCTGATGGTGTTGATTACATCATTCCTGGTAACGACGATGCTATCCGTGCAATTAAATTGTACTTAGGCGCAGCTGCTGATACGGTACTTCAAGGTCGTCAAGACGACATCGTAGTACAAGCTGAAGAAGATGGTTTCGTAGAGGAAGCTGCTGAGTAATTGATGCATAAGCATTGATACTGAGTAAGCTTGATGAATAGCAGGGGGCAAGCTTGTCCCCTGAGTTTTATCCGATAATTAATCGAGGATCAAACAAATGGCAATTACTGCTGCCCTAGTAAAAGAACTGCGCGACCGCACTGGCGCAGGCATGATGGATTGTAAAAAAGCGTTGACTGAAACTGATGGTGACATCGAGTTAGCGATTGATAATATGCGTAAAAGTGGCGCTGCTAAAGCGGCTAAAAAAGCAGGTAACATTGCTGCTGATGGTGCAATTATCATTAAAGAAGGCGCTGGTTTTGCTGCCTTGTTAGAAGTGAACTGTCAAACAGATTTCGTGGCTAAAGATGCTAACTTTACCGCTTTTGCTGAAAAAGTTGCTGAAGCTGCTGCTGCAGAAAAAACTGACATCGACACTTTGAAAGCTAATTTCGAAGAAGCGCGCGTTCAGTTAGTGGCTAAAATCGGTGAAAATATCTCAATTCGTCGCGTTGAATACTTAGACGGCGCTTCAATTGCTTCATACCGTCACGGTGAGCGTATTGGTGTTGCTGTAACTGGTGAAGCTGACGCTGAGACACTTAAGCACGTTGCTATGCACGTTGCTGCTTCTAAGCCAGAGTTTTTATCTCCTGACGACGTTCCAGCTGATGTTGTTGAAAAAGAGAAAAAACTTCAAATCGAAATCGCGATGAATGAAGGCAAGCCTGCTGAAATCGCTGAGAAGATGGTTACTGGCCGCATGAAGAAATTCACCGGTGAAATCTCGTTAACTGGTCAAGCGTTCATTATGGAACCTAAGAAAACTGTTGGTGCAATCTTGAAAGAGAAAGGCGCTACGGTTGCTGGTTTTGTTCGCTTAGAAGTTGGCGAAGGTATCGAGAAAAAAGAAGAAGACTTTGCTGCAGAAGTTGCTGCACAAATCGCCGCAGCTAAAAAGTAATTTTAGTTGTTCTTCAGGTTGCGGTATCATGCCGCAACCTTCTTGTATTGTAATTATTGAGAGAATATCATCGCTATGAGCACCAATCCTAAACCTGCATACCGCCGCATTCTTTTAAAACTTTCAGGTGAAGCCCTCATGGGTGACGAAGGTTTTGGTATTGACCCTAAAGTACTCGACCGTATGGCTCTTGAAATAAAAGAGTTGGTTGAACTAGGGATCCAAGTTGGCTTAGTTATTGGTGGTGGCAATCTGTTTCGAGGCGAAGGCCTAGCGAAAGCAGGTATGAACCGCGTAGTTGGCGATCACATGGGTATGCTCGCAACCGTAATGAACGGCTTGGCGATGCGTGATGCGCTGCACCGAAATTTTGTAAATGCTCGTCTTATGTCAGCTATCGAGCTGAACGGCGTGTGTGATTCTTATAACTGGGCTGATGCTATCAGCAATCTAAAAGCCGGGAAAGTAGTCATCTTTTCTGCCGGTACGGGTAATCCGTTTTTTACTACAGACTCTGCTGCATGTTTGCGTGGCATCGAGATTGAGGCGGAAGCAGTGCTAAAAGGGACAAAAGTTGATGGTGTATATACTGCCGACCCAGTAAAAGACCCTAGTGCAACGCTATACAGCGAACTAGATTACAACGAAGTATTAGATAAAGAATTAAAAGTGATGGACCTTGCGGCCTTTACACTTGCTCGTGACCATAACCTGCCAATTCGTGTGTTTAACATGAATAAAGCAGGTAGCTTGAAAAATGTTGTTATGGGTTATGACGAAGGAACCACAATTCATCATTTATCGAATAAAGCTGAAACAGAGTAGGGAAAGTTATCGTGATTAATGCAATTAAAGAAGATGCTCAAACTCGCATGAGCAAAAGTATTGAGTCGCTTAAGACTCAAATGTCTAAAGTAAGAACGGGTAGAGCCCATACCAGTCTATTAGATGGCATCATGGTGCCTTATTACGGTGTCGATACTCCGCTCAAACAAGTTGGTAACGTATCTACTGAAGATTCAAGAACGCTAACCGTAACAGTCTTTGACGCCAGTTTAATTAGTGCTGTAGAAAAAGCGATCATGAGTTCAGATTTAGGTCTTAACCCCTCTTCAGCTGGCACCTTAATTCGTATACCGTTGCCAATGCTTACCGAAGAACGCCGCCGCGACTTGATCAAAATCGTTCGTGCTGAAGCAGAGCAGGCGCGTGTAGCAATTCGAAACATTCGTCGTGATGCTAATGGTGACATTAAAGATTTACTTAAAGAAAAAGAAATCGGTGAAGACGACGATAGAAAAGCACAAGACGACATTCAAAAAATCACTGACGCTTCGGTTAAGTTAGTTGATGCTGCACTCGCGGTAAAAGAAGCTGAGTTGCTGGAAGTTTAAACGTTATTTGAGTTAAAAATAGCCGTGTCTTGTTACACGGTTTTTTTTTGTAAGTACGAGTAGTAAGTATGACTTTACCCAAAGAACTGCAATTAGCAATGAAAGAGGCAATGCCTAAACACGTTGCTATTATCATGGACGGCAATGGCCGTTGGGCTCAGCAACGCGGTAAGCTTCGGATGTTCGGCCATCAAGCCGGTGTTAAAGCCGTTCGTCGCTCAGTGAGCTTCGCCACGCAACTTGAAATTAAGTCTCTTACTTTATTTGCTTTCAGCAGTGAAAATTGGCGCCGGCCAGAAGACGAAGTGTCAAGCTTAATGAATTTGTTTTTAACCGTTTTGCAACGCGAAGTTAAAAAACTGAAAAACAATAATGTACAACTAAGAATAATTGGTGATACTTCTCGTTTCAGTGAAAAACTGCAAAAACGTATCATTCAAGCTGAGCAGGATACAGCAGCTAACGACGGCCTAATTCTTAATATTGCTGCTAATTACGGCGGTAGGTGGGATATATTAAATGCTACTCAGCAAATGGCGCAAAAAGTTGCCTCTGGCAGTTTACGAGCTGAAGATATAACTGAGCAGCATATTTCTGATGTTATGGCTTGTGATACTGTTGGTGACGTTGACCTGTTGATTCGTACTGGCGGTGATCACCGTATTAGCAATTTTTTATTGTGGCAAACAGCTTACTCTGAATTGTGTTTTTGTGATGTATTATGGCCAGACTTTGACGAGCAAGCTTTTGGTGATGCAGTGGCTACCTTTGTTAGTCGTGAACGGCGATTCGGCTGTACCGGAGAACAAGTACAGGAACTGCTGAAAGACAATCAATATAATGAGGACAGTTTTGCTTAAGCAACGAATAATAACCGCGCTGGTATTAGCGCCACTCGCGCTTGCTGCCATTTTCAAACTGCCACTATTAGCGTTGGCATTGGTGTTTGCTGTAGTGCTATTACTAGCTGCAAGGGAGTGGGCTCGAATCGTTTCCGATGTACCAAAAATACGCGCCGCTTTCTTTGTCGTATTTACCTTGGTATTTGGTCTCAGCCTTTGGCAAATTCCTCTAGAGGGCGTCAGTCACTCAGTTTGGTTTAGTGTCCTGTTATCGATAGCCGCCGCCTGTTGGTTAGGAAGTATTGCATTGCTTTTTACTTATCCAAAATCAGCCACAATTTGGGGTAAATTAACTACTTTCAAAATCGTCTCTGGACTCATTATCCTTTTGCCTTTTTTCTGGTCGCTGGTATTTCTTCGCAATATCGATCAGAGCAACCCTTTGGTGGGTGGAGCGTGGGTTGTTTACGTCATGCTGCTGGTTTGGGCTGCTGATACTGGCGCTTATTTTGCCGGCAAGCGTTTTGGTAAAAGAAAACTGGCAAAAAATGTTAGCCCTAAAAAAACCATTGAAGGATTGCTCGGCGGGTTTGCTGTGGCAAGTTTGGTCACTATCGCCGCGTTGCTGTTGTTAGACATCCCTGAAGGGAAGGTGCTGATATTATTGCTTGCTAGTTGTTGTACCGTGTTGGCTTCAGTCGTTGGCGATTTGGTTGAAAGTATGTTCAAGCGTCAAGCCGGTATTAAAGATAGTGGTACTTTATTGCCTGGGCATGGCGGTTTGCTAGACCGAATTGATAGTCTTACCGCCGCAATGCCGGTATTTGCGTTCTTCTTCCTACACTGGATGTAAGCGAGTATGAGTAAGAACCTTGTCATTCTGGGCGCTACGGGTTCAATAGGCTGTAGCACTTTAAAAGTATTACGCGAAAACCCCAATAGTTATTTTTTGTATGGTGTGACCGGCGGTAAAAATGTAGCTGCTATGGTGGATATCTGCCGAGAGTTTGCGCCTAAATATGCAGTAATGGCTGACGATGAGAGTAATCAACAATTGCGCCGTATGGTGCACGATTTGGCGTTATCGTGTGAGGTGCTCAATGATCAAAATGCCATTGCTCAACTAGCTGTTGAGCCTGAGGTTGAGTTAGTGATGGCCGCTATCGTTGGTGCTGCCGGCTTACTCCCTACTTTAGCGGCAGTAAAGGCCGGCAAAACCGTATTGCTCGCTAATAAAGAAGCATTGGTTATGAGTGGCGCTATTTTTATGGACGCTGCTCGCCAAAGTGGTGCCCGAATCCTTCCTGTAGATAGTGAACACAACGCTATTTTTCAATGTATGCCTGATAATATTCAACAGTCTCTTGGGCATTGTGACTTAGCTGATTCGGGAATCAGTAAAATCTTGTTAACCGGTTCTGGTGGACCATTTCGTTATAGTGATGTAGCGAGTTTATCTGCGGTTACGCCTGCGCAAGCTTGTGCTCACCCTAATTGGTCGATGGGCAAAAAAATCTCGGTTGATTCAGCCACTATGATGAATAAGGGGCTGGAATATATCGAAGCCAAACGTCTCTTTAATACTCAGCCTAAGCAAATTGATGTCATCATTCATCCCCAATCTATTATTCACTCTATGGTTCAATACTGCGATGGGTCAGTCTTAGCCCAAATGGGAGAACCTGATATGGCCACTCCTATCGCTCACGTGATGGCTTATCCAAACCGACAAGTATCAGGGGTTCAGCCGCTCGACTTTTTTTCTATTGGCGAGTTAAGTTTCATTCCCCCTGACTATGCGCGTTACCCTTGTCTAAAGCTTGCTGTTGATGCATGTTATGACAGTCAAACGGCGACCACCTGTTTGAATGCCGCTAATGAAATAGCTGTTGCTGCCTTTTTGTCAGGGCGTATAAAATTTACCCAAATTGCAGAAGTAGTAGCCAGTTGTTTAGATAAACTGAGTTATATCGGTTTGGAAACTGAACTTTCAGTTTTACTCGAGGTCGACAAGAGGGCGCGAATGCATGCCGATGCAGCAGTTAAAAGGATCTTTGCATGAACGAAATCATTTGGAATACCACATTTTTTGTTATTGCTTTGGGCATCTTAGTGACTGTCCACGAGTTTGGTCATTTTTGGGTAGCCAGACGGTGTGGTGTAAAAGTTGAACGATTTTCTATTGGTTTTGGTAAAGCCTTATGGCGTAAAACTGCAAAAGACGGCACCGAGTATGTAGTCGCGTTAATCCCTTTGGGGGGGTACGTAAAAATGCTCGACGAGCGAGTCGCTCAAGTAGCCCCAGAGTTGCGCGCTCAAGCATTTAATAACAAAAGCTTAAGCCAGCGAAGTGCAGTAGTCGCTGCAGGCCCGATGGCTAACTTTCTATTGGCAATAATGGCTTTTTGGCTGATGTTTGTGATTGGTGTCCCAGCGGTTAAACCTGTTTTAGGGGAAATGGCGCCATCAACTGTCGCTAGCCAAAGTGGTTTAGTGGCAGGCCAAGAAATAATAGAAATTGCCGGTGAAAGAACCTTAGATTGGGAAAGTGTAAACTTCGTCCTAGTGAGTCAGTTAGGTAGTGACTCTATTGAAATGACGGTGAAAGATGCGCAAACCTCTTTGTTATCCACCGTCAAACTAGATACCCGCGACTGGCAGTTAGATAGTGAGCAGCAAAGCCCGATTTTAAGTTTAGGATTAAGGCCATTTTCACCCGCGGTTTCACTCACTGTGTCACAGGTGGTTGATGGTAAGCCGGCAGACATCGCCGGTTTACAAAAAGGCGACCGTTTATTGGCTGTAGATGGGAACACACTCAACCAATGGCAAGACTTTGTCGATGTTGTGCAGGCTAAACCTGAGCAAGATATGGAAATAGAAGTCTTAAGAGATGGTCAAACTCAGCGTTTGACATTGGTTCCAGAATCTAGGGTTTATCAAGGTCATGCCAGTGGTTATGTTGGCCTTGCACCTGAAATTGCCGAGTACCCTGAAGAATATAGAATCGATTTACACTACGGCTTTGTTGAATCTATAGGCAAATCATTAGAACGAACTTGGCATTTAAGCAAATTGACTGTTTCTATGATAGGTAAATTGGTGACAGGGGTAGTTTCTTTAGATAACCTTAGCGGTCCAATATCCATCGCTAAAGGCGCAGGTGCAACAGCCGATTATGGCTTAGTCTATTTTTTAGGCTTTATCGCGTTAGTTAGTATTAATTTGGGCATTATAAACTTATTTCCATTGCCGGTCTTAGACGGTGGTCATTTAGTCTTTTTTGCTGTTGAAGCAGTAACGGGCAAACCTGTCTCAGAGCGAGTGCAAGAGATAGGATTTAGGATTGGTGCAGTATTAGTTATGGCTCTAATGACATTAGCCGTATTTAATGACTTTATGCGCTTATAACAATTAATAGGACGTTTTATTTTCTTATGTTCAAAATGCAGTTGGTAGTTGGACTTTTTCTGGCTTGTCTCGCAGGGTCTTCTTTTGCTGAAAGTAAAACAGCGTTCACTGTGGCTGATATTCGTATCGAGGGCCTACAAAGAGTTTCTCTGGGTGCAGCATTATTACAGATCCCGCTTCGAGTGGGAGATGATGTAGACAGCGGCCAAATTAGCACCAGCATTAAACGTTTGTACAAAAGTGGCAACTTCGAAGATGTTCAAGTGTACCGTGATGGTGATGCCTTGGTGTTTAAAGTTCTTGAACGACCCACAGTAAGCAGTATCGAGTATTCAGGCAATAAGGATATTAAAACCGAGCAACTTGAAGAGTCGCTGCGCTCCTCAGGGATTAAAATAGGTGAGCCGTTAGACAAGACTAATCTACGAAACATTGAAAAAAGCTTAGAAGATTTTTATTACAGTGTGGGTAAATATAGCGCACGAGTGACATCGATTGTCACGCCGTTACCGCGTAATCGAGTCGATTTAAAGTTTAACTTCCAAGAAGGTCTATCAGCCGAAATTCAACAGATAAATGTTATTGGTAATCAACAGTTTTCGTCTGGTGAGTTAATTAAACGTATGACCCTCACCGATCGTGCCCCATGGTGGAATGTATTAGCCGATCAGAAGTATCAAAAGCAAAAACTAGCGGGCGACTTGGAGACCATCAATAGCTTTTACTATGATCGTGGTTATATTCGCTTTAAAGTCGATTCAACTCAGGTAGCGCTAACGCCAGATAAAAAAGGCATCTACATTACAATCAATGTTGACGAAGGCGACATTTATCGCGTGGAAAAAGTTGAGTTAGCGGGCAACTTACTCGATAAGAGTGCAGAGCTGAATGGGCTTGTCAGTATTAAGTCTGGCGATGTTTACAGTGGCGCCGAAGTGACCAAGACAGAAGAAATTCTTTCCAAGTTTCTAGGTCGCTACGGTTATGCGTACCCGCAAGTTAGTGTGTTCCCCGTGATTAATGATGAAGACAAAACGGTGGTTCTAAATGTTAACGTTGATCCTGGTAGCCGTGTGTATGTTCGAAGAATCAATGTTAGCGGTAATACCATTACCAAAGATGAAGTGTTGCGCCGAGAAATGCGCCAAATGGAAGGCACTTGGTTATCCAGTCGCTTGGTCGAGCAGTCTCGCTCTCGTTTAAGTCGACTTGGCTTTTTTGAAACCGTCGATGTCGAGACCGTCAAAATACCGGGGTCGCAAGACCAAGTAGACATAAATTTTGTGGTAAAAGAGCAACCTTCAGGCTCGTTTAATGCAGGGGTTGGCTTTGGTACAGAGTCTGGCTTAAGTTTATCGGCAGGGGTACAGCAAGATAACTTTTTAGGCTCGGGCAATCGGGCCGGTATTAACGTTAGTACCAACAAATACTCTAAAAACTTTGATGTGAATTTTAACGACCCTTATTTCACTAAAGATGGCGTCAGTTTTGGTGGACGTTTTTATTACACGGATTTTGAAGCCTCAAAGGCAGATATTGTTGATTATAACAACGAAACCATTGGCCTACGTGGCACGCTAGGTTTTCCAGTTAATGAATATAACCGTTTAAGCGCAAGTCTAGGTTTAGAACAAAATAAGATTTCTCAATTAAATGCTTACGCACAAATTCAGCAATTTTGGGATATTTACTCACCACACCGTAATGACGATGGCTCATTAACTTTTCAGTCCTTAGATACGACGTTTGGTTGGACGAGAAACTCGTTAAACAATGGCTCGATGCCAACGGCGGGTTCTTCGCAAAAATTCGATACAAAGATCACCGTACCGGGTTCGGATGTACAGTATTTTAAAATGAGTTTTGACACCCGCCATTTCTTCCCTATTACCACTAACCATGATTGGGCTTTTACTGTTCGTGGTAAGTTGGGTTATGGTAATGGTTACGGACAAATTGAGGGCAATGATCAAATCTTGCCGTTTTTTGAGAATTTTTATGCCGGTGGCTATTCAACGTTACGTGGCTTCCGTTCTAACACCGTAGGACCTCGAGCTCTTTATATTGTTGATGCTAATGGTAGTTCTTATGTGACAGCATCAGATGACTCTGTAGGTGGTAATGCCTTAGCGGTGGGCAGCGCCGAGCTTATTTTCCCCACTCCGTTTTTAGATGAAGCGTATATTCGACAGGTCCGTACAACTGCATTCGTAGATTTCGGTACAGTATGGGATACCGAGTTTGATTTTGAACAATATAACCAAATGCAATGTATTAGCCGTTGTGACCGTTTCGGGGATTATTCTTCCCCAGATAGGATTCGAGTATCAGTGGGGGTTGCTATTCAATGGCTTTCGCCAATGGGTCCACTGGTGTTCTCATTTGCTAAACCAATAAAAAGCTACGAAGGAGATCGTTCCGAGACTTTCTCATTCAATATTGGCCAAACATTTTAATTCTTGATTTAGGAGAAAACTTTTGAAAAAACTAATTGCTTCTGTTGCCCTAGCTGCAACCATTATGGCACCGAGCTTTGCTGTATTAGCTGAGACTAAAATTGCTGTTATTAATATTGCTGAAGTTTTTCAGCAACTACCACAACGCGATACTTTACAGAAAACCCTGAAAGATGAATTTGAAGTGAGAGTCCAAGAAGTGCGTGGTTTGGAAGCTGAAATGCAACGTTTGTTCGACAAACGTGAAAAAGATGGTGAGTTGCTTGGTCAACAAGAAGTGACCAAAATAACCCGTCAGCTCGAGACTATGCAAGCTGAGTACAAGTTAAAGCGTAAAAACTTAGAAGAAGATCAACGTCGCCGTGGTGCTGAAGAACAGCAGAAATTGATGGTTAAAGTTCAGGACGCTGTGGTTGAAGTATCTAAATCTCAAGGCTACGATTTAGTATTACCTTTAGACGCTACGGCTTATGCATCAGAGGCTCTCGATATTACTAAGTTAGTGGTTCAACAAGTTAGTAAGAGTAAGTAATTATGTCTTTAAGTCTTGGCCAAATTGCAGAGCAACTTGGCCTTACTATTAAAGGTGACACTGAGCAAACGATTAAACGTATCGCTCCGTTTGAACACGCTGCTGATCAAGAAATTAGCTTTTTAACAAATGCTAAATACAAGCCTTTGTTAGCGGCTTGTAAGGCTAGCGCACTGATTTTAAACAAAGCGGACGCGGCGCTTTTTAGTGGTAATGTGCTAATTAGTGAAGACCCTTATGTCAGCTATGCTTTGTTAGCGCAATTGTTAGATACAACACCTCGTTGTGCTAATGGCATCGCTGAAAGCGCCGTTATCGGTAAAGACGTTGTTCTAGGTAGTGGTGTCGCTATTGGCCCCAATGCGGTAATCGAAGATGGTGTTAAGCTAGGTGATGGGGTTCAAATAGGAGCAGGTTGTTTCATTGGTAAACAAGCCGTTATTGGCGACAGCACTAAACTTTGGGCTAATTGCAGCATTTATCACCGGGTAGAAATTGGTGCTCGTTGTTTAATACAAAGTAATACCGTGATTGGTTGTGATGGTTTTGGCTATGCTAATAAGCAGGGCCAGTGGATAAAAATTCCT
Source organism: Agarivorans sp. MS3-6 (assembly GCF_054112545.1). Taxonomy (NCBI): domain Bacteria; kingdom Pseudomonadati; phylum Pseudomonadota; class Gammaproteobacteria; order Alteromonadales; family Alteromonadaceae; genus Agarivorans; species Agarivorans sp. MS3-6. The sequence goes on from NZ_CM134202.1 coordinate 4,036,639, forward strand.
CAAGTTGGCTCGGTGATTATCGGCGATAATGTCGAAATAGGCGCATCAGTGTCAATAGACCGCGGTGCCTTAGATAATACAGTTATAGAGTCAAATGTGATCATTGATAATCAGGTACACATTGCTCACAACGTAACTATTGGCGGTGGTACAGCCATCGCTGGGACAACAGGTATTGCCGGAAGTACTAAAATAGGACGTTACTGCATAATTGGCGGTGGCGTGGCTATCAATGGGCATATTAGTATCTGCGATCAGGTCACTCTAACGGGCAACTCAATGGTGACTAAATCTATCACTGAGGCAGGGGTGTTCTCATCGGGTATGCCGATTCAAGCCAATCGAAAGTGGCGTAAATCCATGGCTCGGCTCTCTCAAATTGATGAGATGCACAAAAGAATTGTTAGCTTGGAGCGAAATAAAAGCTCCGTTCAGGATTAACCTAGGAACACATTTTGACTAAAGAACTTAATCGCTTAGAAATTCAAGATATTATGGAATTGTTGCCACATAGGTACCCGTTCCTATTAGTTGACCGTGTACTAGATTTTGAAATAGGCAAAACCTTACATGCGGTAAAAAACGTGACCTTTAACGAACCTTTTTTTACTGGGCACTTTCCACAACAACCGGTATTTCCTGGTGTTCTCATTCTGGAAGCTTTGGCGCAATGTACCGGTATTTTGGCATTTAAATCAACCACTAAACCTAGCGAGAATGAATTGTATTTTTTCGCGGGTATTGATAATGCGCGCTTTAAGAAACCAGTAGGTCCAGGTGATGTTTTACACCTAGAGGTAGAATTATTGCGAGATCGTCGCGGGGTTGGCAAGTTCAACTGTGTTGCCAAAGTAGAAGATGAAATAGTCTGTAGTGCCGAAATTATGTGCGCCCGCAGAGCCTATAAGTAGGTGGAAAACGTTATGATTGATAGCTCGGCTAGTATACACCCCACAGCGATCATTGAAGGTAATGTTAGCATTGGTGCCAACACTACCGTAGGCGCTTTTACTATTATTCGCGGTGAAGTTCAAATAGGTGAAAATTGTCAAATTGCTTCACATGTCGTTATTAAAGGTCACTCTAAAATTGGCAACAATAATCGCATCTATCAGTTTGCGTCGGTGGGTGAGGATTGTCAGGATCTTAAATATGCTGGCGAAGAAACCTATTTGGAAATTGGCGATAACAACACTATCCGAGAAAGCGTAACCATTCATCGTGGAACCGCTCAAGATAACAGCGTAACCAAAATAGGCAATAACTGTTTATTTATGATTAACGCTCATGTAGCTCATGACTGTGTAGTGGGTAACGGTTGTATTTTTGCTAATAATGCTACTTTAGCAGGCCACGTTACTATTGGAGATAATGTTATCTTTGGTGGTCAAGCGGCTATTCATCAGTTCGGTAAAGTCGGTTCTTATGCCTTTATCGGCGGCTGTGCCGCGGTTAATAAAGATGTCCCCCCTTATGTGATGGCAGTGGGTAACTACGCTCGTCCGGTTGCTGTTAACACCGAAGGCTTGTTACGCCGGGGTTTTAGTAAAGATGCGATTAAGGCGATTCGTCAAGCTTACAAGACTCTATATCGCAGTGGTAACACCTTGGATGAGGCCTTGACTCAAATTGAGTTGTCAGCTGAGCAGTTTCCTGAAGTTAAATTATTCGCTGACTTTTTGAAAGAGAATGGTAGGGGTATTGTTCGCTAATGGTGCAAGCCAATTTGCATATTGCCATCGTCGCCGGGGAAGTCTCCGGCGATATTTTAGGTGCAGGTTTAATCACCGCTCTTAAACAACACTATCCGAACGCTCGGTTTTCAGGTATTGCTGGCCCTTTGATGCAAGAGCAAGGCTGTGAAGCGTTGTTCGATATGGAAGAGCTTTCGGTAATGGGCTTAGTTGAAGTATTAGGCCGGTTGCCAAGGATCCTCAAGATACGCAAGCAGATCCTACAACACTACTTGAATTCCCCTCCTGATGTTTATATTGGTATCGATGCTCCTGACTTCAACTTGGGGGTTGAGCATAAGTTGCATGCTAATGGGATCAAAACAGTCCATTATGTTAGCCCTTCAGTGTGGGCTTGGAAGCAAAAGCGGGTGTTCAAAATTAAAGAAGGCTGCAACAAAATATTGGTCTTTTTGCCTTTTGAAAAGGCCTTCTATGATCGCTTTGAGGTTCCTTGTGAATTTGTGGGTCATACTTTGGCAGATCAAGTACCGATGGTTAATCCACAATTGCCAGCCATCGAACTGCTGGGCTTAAATGCCAAGCAAAAAGTATTGGCGATTCTTCCTGGCAGCCGACACGCGGAAGTAGGCTTATTAAGCCCTGTATTTTTAGAGTCTGCAAGGCAGTTAGTTAAGCGTTTTCCCGGTTTACAATTAGTGGCGCCACTGGTTAATCAACGCCGCCGAGAACAATTTGAGGCTTTAATTCAAGAGCATGCACCTGAGCTGGATATAAAAATCGTAGATGGACATGCTCGAGCAGTGATGACCGCCGCCGACGCTATTTTACTTGCTTCTGGCACTGCAACTCTCGAGGCAATGTTAGTAAAACGTCCGATGGTTGTTGCATACCGCTTCAAGCCGCTTACATATCGTATCGCCAAAATGATCGTGAACGCTAAGTTTGCCGCGTTACCCAATTTATTGGCTGATGAGATGATTGTTAAAGAGTATGTACAAGAAGATTGTACTAGCGATAATATTGTAGCTGAAATTAGTCGCCTGCTGAGAAGTGACAACAGCAAGTTGCTCGAACAGTTCTCTCTCTTGCATCAGCAGATCCGTTGTAATGCTGACCAAAAGGCCGCTCAGGCTGTTATCGATGTAATAAATAGCTAGTTATTCACTAGTCATATTTGTCCTTCATTGGAGTTAGTGATGACACAGTTTATCTACCCCTCTGGTTTTTGTTTATTCGCTGGTGTTGATGAAGTCGGTCGTGGTCCACTGGTGGGCGATGTAGTTACCGCCGCGGTAATATTGGACCCCAATAAACCCATTAGTGGTTTGAACGACTCTAAAAAGCTTTCGGAGAAAAAACGTATTGTTTTAGCCGAACAAATTAAGAGCAATGCATTGTGTTGGGCGCTGGGCCGAGCCAATCCGCAAGAGATTGATCAATTAAATATATTGCATGCCACCATGCTGGCAATGTCTCGGGCTGTCGAAGCATTAAGTATTGTTCCAGACTTCGCCCTGATTGATGGCAATCGTGAGCCAAGCTTATCGATACCTTGTCAAGCTATAGTCAAAGGCGATGGCTTGGTCGCTGAGATAAGTGCCGCCTCAATTATCGCTAAAGTTGCCCGTGACCAGGAAATGGCAGAGCTTGACCGTCGTCACCCCGCTTACCAATTTGCGAAACATAAAGGTTATCCAACCGCAGTGCATTTAGAAATGTTAGCTAAGCATGGGCCTATCGCCGAGCATCGCCGTAGCTTTAAACCGGTTCAACGTGTTTTGGGAGAACTTTAACTTTGTCAGAGCCTTCTCAATCTCCTGCGTTTATCCATTTAAGGGTTCATTCGGACTTTTCAATGATCGATGGTCTGAAGAAAGTTAAACCTATTATTGCCAAAGCCGCAGAGCTAAATATGCCAGCTATTGCTCTCACCGATCAGACTAACTTTTGTGGTTTAGTAAAGTTTTATGGCGAAGCGCATAACCGAGGTATAAAACCGATTATTGGCTGTGACTTCTTCGTCAAGTCTGAAGAGTTTGCTGATGACCACTTTCGTTTAACCCTGTTAGCCGTTGATAATCAAGGCTATCAAAATATAACTATGCTGATATCACGCGCATACTTACGGGGCCAGCTGCAAGGTAGACCGGTTATTGATAAGCAGTGGTTAAGCGAACATGCCGAAGGGGTGATCGTATTATCCGGCGCGCGCCATGGTGATGTAGGTAAAGCTTTACTCAAGGGAAATGCAGTATTAGTTGAACGCTGCCTACGCTTTTATCAACAGTATTTCGCCGATAATTATTTTTTGGAATTGATACGCACCGGTCGCCCTGACGAAGAAAATTATTTACATATGGCAGTTGAACTAGCTGCTCAGCAACAACTCCCTGTTGTCGCAACTAATGAAGTCGTCTTTTTGGAAGAAGACCAATTTCAACCTCATGAAGTGAGAGTGGCTATTCATGATGGTTTTGGCATGGATGACAATCGCCGGCCTAAAAAATATAGTGCTCAGCAATACTTACGTAGCGAACAAGAAATGCAGAACTTGTTTGCAGATATCCCTGAAGCGTTACAAAACTCAGTAGAAATTGCCAAGCGGTGTAATGTTACCGTTCGCTTGGGAGAATACTTCTTACCCGACTTCCCCACAGATGGGCTGCCAATTGAAGAGTTTTTTTGTAAGGTATCCTGGGATGGCCTAGAAGAGCGTTTGGAGTTTCTATTTCCTGATCCCGAAGAGCGCGCGAAGCGACGGCCTGAATATGATGAACGTCTACAAATTGAGCTAGATGTTATCAACCAAATGGGTTTCCCAGGGTACTTCCTAATCGTAATGGAATTTATTCAGTGGAGTAAAGATAATAATATTCCGGTGGGGCCCGGTCGCGGCTCAGGTGCAGGGTCGTTGGTAGCGTATGCACAAAAAATTACAGACCTCGATCCGCTTGAATACGACTTACTGTTTGAACGCTTTTTGAACCCAGAGCGGGTTTCCATGCCCGATTTCGACGTCGACTTTTGCATGGATCGCCGAGACGAGGTGATTGACCACGTCGCAGAGCTGTATGGTCGCGATGCGGTATCACAAATCATCACTTTTGGTACCATGGCCGCTAAAGCGGTGGTTCGGGATGTGGGTAGGGTGCTTGGGCAGCCTTATGGTTTTGTTGACCGTATATCAAAATTGATCCCTCCTGATCCAGGCATGACCTTGGAAAAAGCCTTTGAGGCCGAACCGCGATTACCTGAACTTTACGATAGTGATCAAGAAGTTCGCGAACTGATCGATATGGCTAGGATACTTGAAGGGGTTACCCGTAATGCTGGTAAACACGCGGGAGGGGTGGTTATATCGCCCACTACTATTACTGACTTTGCTCCCTTGTATTGTGATGCAGAGGGTAAAAACCCTGTTACTCAGTTTGATAAAAATGATGTGGAGTACGCCGGTCTTGTTAAGTTCGACTTCCTTGGCTTACGTACCTTAACCATTATCCAATGGGCACTGGATATGTTAAATCCGGTGCTTGCGGCCAAAGGTGAACCGCCGATTGATATTGCGGCTATTTCAACCACCGATCAAAAATCTTTCAGGCTATTACAAGATTGTAAAACCACCGCTGTATTCCAGCTGGAATCGCGCGGCATGAAAGATCTGATTAAGCGGCTTAAGCCAGATTGTTTTGAAGACATGATTGCATTAGTTGCTTTGTTCCGTCCAGGTCCTTTGCAATCAGGTATGGTAGATAACTTTATTGAACGTAAGCACGGCCGCGAGGCGGTGTCTTACCCAGATGAAAAATGGCAACACGATAGCCTACAGCCTATTCTTGAACCTACTTACGGGATCATTCTTTATCAAGAGCAAGTGATGCAAATTGCTCAGGTCCTAGCGGGTTATACTCTTGGCGGTGCAGACATGTTACGCCGCGCAATGGGTAAGAAGAAACCTGAAGAAATGGCCAAGCAGCGTGCGGTATTTGAAGAAGGTGCTATCAAAAATAATGTCGACGGTGAGTTGGCTATGAAGATTTTTGATTTAGTTGAAAAATTTGCAGGCTACGGTTTTAACAAATCCCACTCAGCCGCCTATGCATTAGTATCTTATCAAACGCTGTGGATGAAGACTCATTACCCTGCGTATTTTATGGCTGCGGTAATGTCTGCCGATATGGATAACACCGATAAGATTGTTACCTTGGTTGACGAATGTAGCAACATGAAGTTGAAGCTTGTTCCGCCTGATGTTAACGCAGGGTTGTTCAAGTTCTCGGTGAATTCTGATGAAGAAATTGTTTACGGTATTGGTGCCATCAAAGGCGTCGGAGAGGGGCCTATTGACGCTATTTTAGCGGCAAGAAAATCTGGCCCATTTATCGATTTGTTTGATTTTTGCTGTCGTTTAGATCTTAAAAAAATCAATCGCCGAGTGATCGAAAAGCTCATCATGGCTGGCGCTATGGATAAGTTGGGTCCTCACCGAGCTGCACTGATGGCTACTTTACCTTCAGCGATGCAAGCGGCCTCTCAGCAGGCTCAAGCTTCGGCTCGTGGGCAAGAAGACTTATTTGGCGTATTGTCAGTAGAGGATGACACTCGGCCAAGTTTTGTTGAGCAAGACAAATGGACTGAAAAAGTCTGGCTAGAGGGAGAGAAAGAAACGCTAGGCCTATATTTAACGGGTCACCCAGTAAACCGCTATTTAAAAGAGTTTCGTCATTATACAACGGGCCGCTTAGTAGATATTCGCCCAACTGGTCGGGACACTACCTCTACCGTAGCTGGTTTAGTATTGTCTACCCGCGTAATGATGACTAAGCGGGGTGCTAAGATGGGTATTATCCAATTGGATGATAGAAGTGCCCGTCTAGATATCATGTTTTTTAGTGAAGCCTTTGATACTTACCAAGAACTACTTGAAAAAGATCGCATGTTGGTCATTCAAGGGCAGGTCAGCGTTGATGATTTCTCTGGAGGCATTAAAATGACTGCTCGAGAGGTTATGGACTTATCGACAGCGCGTGAACGTTGGTTAAAGAAGCTACGCTTGAGTATGTGTCGAGACCAGCTTGACGAATTATTTTGGCAACGATTTTATAAGGTTATAGAGCCATATCGTGCCGGTACCTGTCCAGTGACGATAAGTTATGAAGGCGATCATGCCAGTGGCATGTTAAGCTTAGGTACAGATTGGCGAATTACGCCAAGTGAAGATTTAATAGAGGCGTTGACCCAATTGTTGGGACAACAGCAAGTCACCCTAGAATTTAATTAAGAATAAGTTTATATGAATCCGAATTTTCTAGAGTTTGAGCAGCCTATTGCTGAGCTGCAAGCGCAAATTGAAGAGTTGTGCATCGTAAATGAAGAATCTGGTGTAGATGTTGATTTGCAAGACGAAATTTCTCGTTTGCAAGAAAAGCAAAATGATTTAACAAAAAAAATATTCTCAGATTTAGGTGCTTGGCAAGTAGCCCAATTAGCTCGACACCCTAATCGTCCTTATATGCTCGACTATATCGAACATATCTTTACAGATTTTGATGAATTAGCGGGTGATAGAGCCTACGCGAACGACGAAGCTATTATCGGTGGTATGGCCCGTTTAGACGGCAAACCCGTCATGCTTATCGGTCAGCAAAAAGGGCGCGAAACTAAAGAGAAAATTCGCCGTAACTTTGGCATGCCAAAGCCTGAAGGTTACCGCAAAGCACTGCGTTTAATGGAAATGGCCGAACGTTTTAACATGCCAATTATTACCTTCATTGATACCCCTGGTGCCTACCCCGGGGTAGGTGCAGAGGAACGTGGTCAGAGTGAAGCTATTGCTAAAAATTTATTGGTGATGGCTGGCCTAAAGGTGCCGACTATCTGCACGGTGATTGGTGAAGGTGGCTCTGGTGGCGCTTTAGCTATTGGTGTCGGTGATCGCGTAAACATGCTTCAATACAGTACCTATTCGGTTATTTCTCCAGAAGGCTGTGCTTCTATTCTTTGGAAAAGTGCTGATAAAGCACCCACCGCCGCTGATGCTATGGGGATCACCTCTGCTCGCCTAAAAGAGCTTGATTTGATTAACGATATCGTTGCTGAACCATTGGGTGGAGCACATCGCGACATACCTGAAATGGCTCGCAACCTCAAAGTAAAATTACTCAATGACTTAGAGTCATTAAGTGCTTTAGATGTTGATACTTTGCTCGAACAGCGTTACCAACGACTAATGTCTTACGGTTACTGCTAATTTCTAAGCATGCATTGAGCTGGAACGTTTCTCAATGCATGTTTAATAGGCCTGACAGTGTCCCTTACTTTTACTTTTGATAAGCACTTTAAACACTTAAGCCCAGCGGTTAGAAAATTGGTGGTCGCCTATAGCGGCGGCTTGGATTCTAGTGTTTTACTTTCTCTAAGTGCAGCCTACGCAAAAAGAAATCCACATATAAGCGTCATTGCTGTTCATGTTAATCATGGTCTTCAACAACAAGCTAATTCTTGGCAGGAACACTGTCGCCAGCAGGCCTCGTTGCTTGAGGTTCGTTTTTATAGTGAAGCCTTAAATATCAAACTCGATGCTAGACAAAGCCTAGAAGCCGTTGCACGAGAGGCCCGCTACGCTGCGCTGACTAAATATATCGTCAGTAAAGACAGCCTGCTACTCACCGGCCACCATGCCGATGATCAGTTCGAAACCTTTATGTTGGCCCTAAAGCGCGGTAGCGGAGTGAATGGTTTAGCGGCAATGCCATTGCAAAGGCCCTTTGCTCAAGGCTCATTATTTCGCCCCTTGTTGGCGTTTAGTCGCGCTGAATTAGAAGATTATGCACAATCTCATCAATTGACTTGGATAGACGACCCGAGTAACGAGTCTATGGATTATGACCGCAATTTCTTGCGTCACCAAGTTATGACGACTTTAAGCCTGCGCTGGCCTCAGATACTCAAAACGACTCAGCGTAGTGTGCAACACTTACAAGAAGCTAATCAGCTAGCGACTGAGATTGCCGAAAGTGATTATTCTCAGGTGGGCGAGAATGGCGCATTAAGCTGTTCAGCTTTGCATGACTTAAGTGAGGCTAGACGCAATAACCTATTACGTCACTGGTTTACAATCCATGATTGGTTGTACCCGAGCCAGGCTCAGTTAGGTCAAATAGTTAGTCAGTCTCTAGCTAAACAAGACGCAAAGGTTTCTGTAAAGCTCAGTGAAGGAGAGGTTCGCCGGTTTAAAGGGCGTCTTTATTTAGTAGCTAAGCAATGCTTAATTGAAAGCTCGCACCATCAACCTTGGAACATGAATAGTACCCAACATTTGTTGTTGGAAAATCACAGCAAAATAAGTTGGTATCAGGGCGGCAATTTATTGCCACCTAAACTGGGCGAAGTGGTTACGCTACGATTTCGTTCACAACTTACCGTGAGTGACTTTGTCGCCGCTGAACATAATGGGCGTAGGAGTATTAAGAAGTTACTACAAGAAGCGCAATTGCCATCTTGGCAGCGTAATCGCATTCCCTTTGTATTTTACGATGATTGTTTAGTCGCTATTGGCGACTTATATACCAACGCTAGCTTGCAGGCTGATAATAACCAAGGCATTAGGTTTAGTTGGACGCCAGCTTGTTAGCGTAAAGCCGCTCATCAGCTAATTGTATTAGCTGGGCGCTATTTCGACCTGGCTCCCAGGTACATACTCCGACACTAGCGGATACTTCGTATTGGGCCAATAAAGGCGTATTTGCCAGTTCATTATTCAGTCTAGCTACCACTTTTTGGGCTGAGTATTCGGTGGCTGGACGAAGTAACATGGCAAATTCATCTCCCCCAATTCGAAAAGCTTGGTCGCCACTGCGAATTACTGATTTTAGTATGTCGGCAAAACCAATTAAAACCTGATCACCGACAGGGTGACCGAGCGTATCATTAACTTGTTTAAATTTGTTTAAATCTAGTAACATCAACACCAAACCACCATGTTGCTGCTGACATTGGCGCGTTTGTTGTTCTATAGACGTATGTAACGATTCGTCAAAATGCGCCCTATTACCAATACCAGTGAGGTAATCATTTCTCACTCTTTCTTGCAAACGAGAAATTTGCAAAGCATGTTTTAGCGGTGCTTGTAACAACTGGCTTAATTGACGTAATTGTTGAATTTCGTTGCGTTGAAAAGGCGTATCGCGGGTAAACGTTACGATCCCTAAAGGGCGTTTTTTGTCATTGAGTGAAAAACTACGGTAGTAACGTTGCCCTTCAAACAAGCTTACTTCTTGCTGAATGCCATCGCTAACTAAACGTAATGCCGAAAACTCTACGTAACTACTTGCCGCGGCGGCAAAGTTTTGCAGTAGATCTTCCAATAACAGGCTTTCTTGAAGCGCTTCAATAATACTGAGTTTCTGTAATGGGTTTAACTCAGCACTATTAGAAAATTGTGATATTTTTCTTGGGTTTACAATATCATTTTGTGCTAATTGTAGTGAATCCATAATTACTTTACTCTCGATAATATCTTGCTATATTGCGTCAAATAACGCCGCTATCTAAGATAAAGCAATTTTTAGGCCATATTACTTTTCTAAAAAAGCCAAAATATTGTCAATTTGTTTTAAGCCGTCTTGGTATCCATGACTTATTAAGCAGTTTGTGTAAGCTTTCTCAAACATTAAAAAGCTGGTAATAGCTGAAGGTTTGTCGCGTTTAATGCCTAAGGTGATAAGCATCATTCTCACACTAAAAGGCAAGTGGGAATAATAATCATGTGACAGTTGCTCGAAATCTAATTGGGGTTTAATACTGAGGGTTGCCACAGGCCGTAAGTCTAATTGCTGCTGCTGTTGTTCAGTTAATAAATCTAGAGTGCGGTTTATTCGCTCTAGGCGTTCAAGATCAGAGTTTAGAGTATCGGAAAACACCGAATCTAATAAATGACCTGCAATGGTAGCACTGTTGGGGGCGGGAGCATCTATGCCTGAGGAAGGGTGGCGCTGTTGTTCTAGGTGAATAGCCAGTATTTTATCGGCCCCTAAATGAATCGCTGGGCTAAGCGGGCACAATTGATGAATTGAACCGTCACCATAAAAATCTTTTCCTACTTTGGCCGCAGGAAAGATTAAAGGTATCGCCGTTGAAGCCAGTAAATGGGTAGTATGAATTTGGGTTTTTTGTCCTAGTCGCCGCGCCCTTTGCCAGTTTTGTTGCTTTTCGTCAGCCTGAAAAAAAGACAATGAATTTCCATCTTGATAGTTAGAAGCGGTAACAGAGAGCGCATGCAGGTATTGGTTTGCGATGTTTTTATCGATACGTTTATAGTTGAGGTAGGCATCTAATAAATCTTGTAAAGGCTCGTTGTTAAGTAGCGAAAAGCCCTGCTGTTGGTTGTAGTCGGCATGTAAACTTTTACACACGATTGAGGAGAGCTGCTTGGCGATGGCTAAACCGTCGGTTTTAAATACCTGCTTACATTCGAAGTTTCGCCAAATATACTCAAGTTTTTTAACGCCAAGGCGAAAGCACGAAGCATACACCGATAATGCAGTAGCATTAATCGCTCCGGCCGAAGTTCCGCAAATAATCGAAAACGGACTAGCGTGATTTCTTGGGTATTGTTCAGCAATTGCTTTTAGTACACCAACTTGATAGGCGGCACGAGCGCCGCCACCGGTGAGTACGAGCGCCACTTTCTGGTTGGATTTAACGGTAGCCTTTTGATTCATAATTATATGTTAGCACAGCGATAGCGGGGAGCTTGCTAAAGCAATCACACATCTAAGACAAAAAAAGCTGGCCTAAGCCAGCTTTTAGTCACAGTGAAAGTGCTTTTCTAGAACTGTTCGAAGATATCTTCAACGGCTACTTCTGTCTTTTCTCCAGTGCGACGGTTTTTGTACTCGATAACACCTTTATCTAAACTGCGATCACCAATCACAATCACGTGAGGTATACCGATCAGTTCGATGTCTGCAAACATTACACCTGGGCGCTCTTTGCGATCATCGAATAATACATCGATGCCTCGTTGCTTCGCTTCTTCATAAAGTTTGTTAGCTACTTCTTGTACTCGATGAGATTTATGCATATTCATTGGTACAATAGCTAGCTTAAATGGCGCGATAGCTTCTGGCCATGTGATGCCATATTTATCATTATTTTGCTCAATGGCTGCAGCCACGATGCGAGAGACACCAACACCATAACAGCCCATCGTTAGAACTTGGTTTTTACCTTGTTCATTAAGTACTGAGGCATTCATTGATTTTGCGTAGCTATCTCCAAGTTGGAAGATGTGACCTACCTCAATACCGCGTTTAATAGCTAAAGTGCCTGAGCCACAAGGACTTGGGTCACCCTCCACTATGTTACGTAAGTCTGCGACTTCACCAAGAGGTAAGTCTCGCAGCCAATTGATACCAAACAGGTGTTTGTCATCAACGTTGGCACCGGCACCAAAATCACTACAGTGAGCTGCACTTCGATCGACAATGATCGGCATCGGCAAGTTTACAGGGCCTAATGATCCGGGGCCAGCCCCCACTGCTTGGCGAATTTCTTCTTCGCTCGCAAATTCTAAAGGCGCGGCAACAAGCGCCAGTTTCTCCGCTTTGATTTCGTTTAACTCGTGGTCACCGCGAAGAATTAAGGCAATCAGTTTATGCCCTGACTCTTCATCAGCTTTAACAATGAGTGTTTTAACTGTCTGTTCAATTTTAAGGTCAAACTGCTCGACCAACTCGGCGATGGTTTTCGCATTGGGTGTGGCTACCTCATGCATTTCTTGGCTAGGTGCAGTGCGTTCACCGACTGGCGCTAGCGCTTCAGCTTTTTCAATGTTTGCTGCGTAATCACTGCCATCGGAAAATGCGATAGCATCTTCACCCGATTCAGCCAGAACATGGAACTCGTGGGAGACTGCGCCTCCAATACTGCCGGTATCGGCGAGTACGGGGCGATATTCCAGACCCAAACGTTCAAATATTCGGCAGTAAGCGGCGTGCATTTCGTCGTAGGTTTCTTGCAAACACTCATCAGAAAGATGGAATGAGTAGGCATCTTTCATTAAAAACTCGCGTGAGCGCATTACGCCAAAACGTGGTCGCACTTCATCACGAAACTTTGCCTGAATTTGGAAAAGATTGAGTGGTAATTGCTTATAGCTATTTATTTCTTTACGCACTAATTCAGTCACCACCTCCTCGTGGGTAGGACCGAGTACGAAATCTCGCGAATGGCGATCTTTAAAACGTAGTAGCTCTGGGCCAAATTTATCCCAACGGCCCGTTTCTTCCCAAAGGTCAGAAGGTTGTACGGTTGGCATGTGGATCTCAATTGAGCCACTGGCATTCATTTCTTCTCGAACAATTTGTTCGACTTTAGACAGCACTCTTAAACCATTGGGTAGCCAAGTATATAAACCTGAGGCGAGCTTACGGATCATCCCGGCTCGTAACATTAATTGGTGAGAGATAATCTCAGCATCACTTGGAGTTTCTTTCTGAGTTGCCAGAAGATATTTGCTAGAACGCATATCTAACCTTTCATATTCGCTAATAAATTGCGGCGATTGTAACAGGCTAACAATACTCTGTCAGGCCTTGTCACGACGGTCGCCGATGATTTTTGCTGGGTTGCCAGCCATAATCGCCCAGTCAGTAACACTTTTGGTGACAACTGAGCCCATTCCAATCACTGCATGGTCACCAATGGTGACTCCGTCAACGATGCAAGCGTTGGCGCCTATCCAAACGTCTTCACCAATATACACACCTTTGGAGCTATTATTTTGTTTCCAAATGGGTGTGTCGGGATGCATGCCATGATTGAACGCATATATTTTTACGCCGTTAGCAATTCGAGTGTTATTACCGATAACTATGCCATTTTTTCCTCCGTCAATTGAACAGCTATGGTTTATAGCGACATCATGGCCAATAGTAATCGGGCCATGGAGGAAGCTTTGCGCTGCAATAAACGAGTTATTACCTATTGTTATATCGCGTCCGGGTTCGGCAAACAATTGAGCGTCGGGTGCGACAAAACAATTATTCTTAAATACGATGGTTTCTAGTTCAGTTAGGGTTTGCTGTAATTCTTGTTGCCATGGCTGAGCCCAAACGAGATGTTTGGCTTTCAGTCGGTAATAAAGCCAGGGCATCCAAGCAAGTCTTTTCTTATGCTGCTGTTGGTAATCTAATTGTTTTTCAGACATGGCTAAGCGACATTATGTGGAGTTGAGGCCTTGTAGCGCCAGAATTAATCACTTGCCATCTAATATTTAAGTCGTATAGGTGAACGCCATATATTTTATCATCCGGCTTATTTCGTTTATAAGCCGGTCGGGGGTCTTGAGCTAATACCTGCTCAATAACTTGTTGTTGGTTTTTGCTTATGCCTAAGAGATTGCAGTGTTCTTCTGCATCTTCATGCCAGTTAATCTGCAGTGCTGGTGTTGGCTCGCTCTGGGCATAGCCAGCCAGAGCATTTGGTTCACTATCTGAATATGGCAGGTAGGGTTTAACATCATAAATGGGGGTGCCATCTACCAAATCGCCCCCCTTAAAATGTAGCTCAAGGCAGCTTTTTTCCCGCACCACATGGCTCAATTGCATCAATGATAACCCGAGGTTATTTGGGCGAAAGCTAGAACGAGAAGCTAACACGCCTACTTTTTGATTTCCGCCTAAGCGAGGAGGGCGCACTTTCGCTTTCCAGCCTGCATCGCTATTTTGATGAAAAGCGAAGATCAACCAAAAATGACTGAACTGTTCAATATCAGCTAGCATATCTGGGTTATTATAAGGGGCCGTAAATACGAGTGTACTCGTGGTGGCGGAAACCAAGCCTGGCTGCCTAGGCACTGAGAACTTCTCAGCGTAAGGTGAGCGAATATATCCCAAAGGTTCAATGCTTAGTGTCATAACAACTAAATCTTATATGCCTTTGCAAAACAACTTAGCATGGCAAGGCAAGCCACAGGCTCAGCGATGGGATAGCATTGTTGGATTACTACCGCGTTTGCACCCAGCAAAGCTGCTTGCTCTCGTAGGCTATTGCGGGCATCTACTTCTTGTGGTGGAGCGTGGTTAGCTTTTTCTTGGCAGCTTACACCTTCAACAATACCCAAGTATTCAGCGCTGAGAGGATCAATTTGGTCAGATGGGTAAACTGACACATCGGCTGCTGGGATGTAGTTATCGAAATTCTCTTTATCAAGGTTACTATTAAAAGAATAATTGCCGCTACATGCGCTTACGAGTACGGAGAGTGACAAGCAAAGAACCAATCTAGAAAAAAAATGCATAGTAATCCTGTTTGCGATGGCATTTAGCTGTTTAAGGCTAGACAAATAGCCAGATCCTAATTAGTACCGACTATAACAATTCAGCCTGCTAGCTAACAATGCAAAACAATATCTTTTTGTTTCGCTACTATAATTAAACACTCAAGAGGGTCTGGCTGGCAGTTTTCCCTCTTGTTTAGACACTTCTGGCGCATTTCCAAGTGCTATATGCTGCAAGTCGCCAAGGTGTTATTGATAAGGAAAACTCAGTGAAAGCGTTTGTATCTATGATTTAGCCTATTTTTGGCAATTATCACTGGAAATGCTTTCCCAAATGAGTTTATATCTTGTGTCGGTATTTATGATTATAAAGGAAGTGGTTCACTAACTATCGTTGTGCGTTGACCTAATGTCGACCATGACATTTAGCCGAACCGATTAAAGGAGTTAACGGTGTCTATTTCAAATAAACTATTAGCGGCGTTTAGTTTTGTTGCCGTATTAATGGTTATTTCCGCGTCAATTGTATTTCTTCAGCTGTCTAGCATTACGCAGAAAGAGCAGCAGATCGTTGAAGTTAGTGTCCCTGTTGTTTCAAAAAGTAAAGAAATTGAGCGGCAACTCCAGCTTTCTGTCAGCGCTGTACGAGCGTATTTAATTCACGGTTCAGATCCTCAACGGGCTGAACATTTTCAAGCGGTATTTGACAAGGCTTGGAGCGAAATTGCTATTAATATAGAGCAAATAGCGCTATTAACTCAAGCTAGCATGCCTGAACAAACGATCGTTGATTTTGAAAAATTAAAGCAATTACAACAACAGATTATTGAGATTTCTAATAGCGAAGACAACTTGCCTGCTCATGCTTTATTACTGTTTGATATAGCCCCGCTAGCTGAAGAAGCGATGAATCAAGTATCCAGCGCCGTGGCTGAAGAGATTTCAAAACCGGGCTTATACAGCCCTAAAAAGCGCGTGCGTTTGCTGGCAGATATGAGCGAAGCTCGCAATCAACTGGCAAATGCTTTAACCAGCCTGAGAAGTTTTATTATAACTGGCGATTCGTATGAGCAAGAAAAATACGCCGAATATTTTTCTCGTCATAAACTGCTCGTCGCGGATGTTGAAGCCGCGGCTAATTTGTTTACTGAAGAGCAAGCCCGTCTTTGGCAACAGTTTGTCGAGCTTGTCGATATTTTCGTTCCATTAGTCGATGAGTTATTTGTTATACGAGCAGCTGAAGATTGGAATATTGCCAATCATCGTATGGCCAATGAAGTGGTTCCTTTAGTGGGCGATATTGAACAGCAATTACTACAGTGGAACATACAGCAACAACAGTTGTTGGAACAAAATCAGCGAGAGCTTAAGTCATTAGGCCAACATATCGTCGTGGTCGTATTTGGTGGAGCCCTTGTGGCAGCGTTATTGGGAGGTCTAGTCGTTTTTTGGCTTAGTCAAAGAATAAAAACAAGTTTAGCCTCTGTAAATTTACGCGCGATGCAAATAGCCGAAGGTGACTTAGCTAATCAGCCATTAGTCGTTAAAGGAAAAGACGAAATTGCCCAGTTAACGGGTTCTATCAATGCTATGTCAGAACAATTGAAATCGCTGATAGCTGAAGTTAACCAAACAGCCAGTGACGTGAGTAGCAATAGTCATCGTATTTACGAAAAAAGTGATGCGATTAGTCACGCTCTAAATGAACAGCGTCTAAAAGTTGATTCTGCCGCAACCGCGATTGAACAAATGTCGGTTGCGGCAAGAGAAATCGCGCAAAACACATCCCAGGCCGCTGATCACGCGCGAGATTGTGGTGATGTAGCAGAACAAGGTGGAAAAGTCGTCACTGATACCATCGCTATTATGCAAAACATAGAGAGTTCTGTTGGCGACAGCAATCAACATATCACCAAGCTAAACCTTGCGGGCGCCGAGGTAGAGAAAATCACAGATGTTATTGCAGGTATTGCCGAACAAACCAACCTATTGGCCTTAAATGCTGCGATAGAAGCCGCGCGTGCTGGTGAGCAAGGCAGAGGGTTTGCTGTTGTAGCCGATGAAGTGAGAAGTCTAGCGAGTCGCACTAGTCAATCTACAGAAGAGATCAGCCGCATTATTAATCAAATTCGTAGTCTAACTGAAGCGGCCAACCAAAGCATGAATCAAAGTACCGAGTTGGTGACCAATGGAAGGCGTGTGGTTCATAGTGCTGGGGATGCGCTTAATCAAGTTATCGATACTACCCAAGGTGTCACTGAAATGGTTACCGCTATTGCAACGGCAACAGAAGAGCAATCTGCTGTTGCGGCTGATGTTGCTATGACCCTAGAAACCATAGCCTTAATCGCTCAAGATTCTGTCGATGGAGCTCAAGCTAGTTTAGTGGATACGCAACAGCTAGAAGAGAAATCTGAACAATTGAAACAACAAATACAACGTTTTGTATTGTAGAATTACCCTTTGGCTCCTAATGATAAGTAAACAATAAATGAAACAACCCGCAATTTTTCTAGACCGCGACGGTGTGATCAATCATGACTCAGGCTATGTCTCAAAAGTTGATGACTTTGAATTCATTGATGGTGCTATTGAGGCTATGCAGCAATTAAAAAAAGCGGGTTGGTTATTGGTTGTAATTACTAACCAAGCTGGTATTGCTAGAGGCTACTTCACTGAACAAGAGTTTATGTCATTAACAGAGTGGATGGATTGGTCGTTGGCGGACCGTGGGGTTGACTTAGATGGTATCTACTTCTGCCCGCATCATAAGGACTATGGCAACGAAACGTATCGGCAAGATTGTGACTGTCGTAAACCCAAGCCTGGGATGATTTTAGATGCCACTGACGAACTAAACATAGATTTAACTCAATCTTGGATAGTGGGAGATAAAGGCTCAGACCTGCAAGCGGGCAATAACGCGGGTATTCCAAACCGCATCTTTGTGAAGGGGAACTACCCTGTTAACCAACAGCAGTCTCAACTTGCAACATATACGGTTTCTTCATTAAAAGAAGCCGCTGAATATATCCTAAAAAGTTCCCGTTAAGGTGTATTCATCTAAATTGTCTTTCTAGCTAGTGGGATTTGGCTTCTTTTCGGCTATCGATTAGCCGTTTCATCAGTATTTATCGTTTTTTTGCTGGAAAAATGTTCAGTTGGTAAGTTTTTTGCTGATTTTCTTCAAAAAACGCTTGCACTGAAAACGCGGATCCCTATAATGCGACTCCACTGACACGGCACGCAGCGCTACAAAGCGAAGCGCATAGCAAGTCAGGGTTGGTAAGGCCTGAGGCTCTACTAGCGGCGGTTAAACGCGTCATCTTCTCCCAAGAAAATTTCTTCGGAAAAGAATGAAAAAAGCGGTTGACAGTCACAGA
>NZ_CM134202.1:4057500-4701548 GCF_054112545.1 Agarivorans sp. MS3-6
TGAAAACGAGTAGGACGGCACACGTGATATGTTGTCTGAATATGGGGGGACCATCCTCCAAGGCTAAATACTCCTGACTGACCGATAGTGAACCAGTACCGTGAGGGAAAGGCGAAAAGAACCCCTGTGAGGGGAGTGAAATAGAACCTGAAACCGTATACGTACAAGCAGTGGGAGCCCCTTCGTGGGGTGACTGCGTACCTTTTGTATAATGGGTCAACGACTTAATTTCAGTAGCAAGGTTAAGCGAATAGCGGAGCCGTAGGGAAACCGAGTGTTAACTGCGCGCATAGTTGCTGGGATTAGACCCGAAACCCGGTGATCTAGCCATGGGCAGGTTGAAGATTGGGTAACACCAATTGGAGGACCGAACCGACTAATGTTGAAAAATTAGCGGATGACTTGTGGCTGGGGGTGAAAGGCCAATCAAACCGGGAGATAGCTGGTTCTCCTCGAAAGCTATTTAGGTAGCGCCTCGGATGAATACTAGTGGGGGTAGAGCACTGTTAAGGCTAGGGGGTCATCCCGACTTACCAACCCTTTGCAAACTCCGAATACCACTAAGTACTATCCGGGAGACACACGGCGGGTGCTAACGTCCGTCGTGGAAAGGGAAACAACCCAGACCGTCAGCTAAGGTCCCAAAGTCATAGCTAAGTGGGAAACGATGTGGGAAGGCTTAGACAGCCAGGATGTTGGCTTAGAAGCAGCCATCATTTAAAGAAAGCGTAATAGCTCACTGGTCGAGTCGGCCTGCGCGGAAGATGTAACGGGGCTAAGCTATGCACCGAAGCTACGGGTACTTAACTTTGTTAAGTGCGGTAGAGGAGCGTTCTGTAAGCCGTTGAAGGTGATTCGTAAGGGTTGCTGGAGGTATCAGAAGTGCGAATGTTGACATGAGTAACGATAAAGGGGGTGAAAAGCCCCCTCGCCGAAAGACCAAGGTTTCCTGTTCAATGTTAATCAGAGCAGGGTGAGTCGGCCCCTAAGGCGAGACTGAAAAGTGTAGTCGATGGGAAACAGGTTAATATTCCTGTACTTCGTATAATTGCGATGGGAGGACGGAGAAGGCTAGGCCAGCATGGTGATGGTTATCCATGTTTAAGGTTGTAGGCTGGACACTTAGGAAAATCCGGGTGTCTAAGGCTGAGAATTGATGACGAGTGTCTACGGACATGAAGTGGTTGATGCCCTGCTTCCAGGAAAAGTCTCTAAGCTTCAGATTATACGAAACCGTACCCCAAACCGACACAGGTGGTTGGGTAGAGAATACCAAGGCGCTTGAGAGAACTCGGGTGAAGGAACTAGGCAAAATGGTACCGTAACTTCGGGAGAAGGTACGCTCCCGACGGTGATGAGACTTGCTCTCTAAGCTGTTGGGAGTCGCAGATACCAGTTGGCTGCAACTGTTTATTAAAAACACAGCACTGTGCTAAATCGAAAGATGACGTATACGGTGTGACGCCTGCCCGGTGCCGGAAGGTTAATTGATGTGGTTAGCGCAAGCGAAGCTATTGATCGAAGCCCCGGTAAACGGCGGCCGTAACTATAACGGTCCTAAGGTAGCGAAATTCCTTGTCGGGTAAGTTCCGACCTGCACGAATGGCGTAATGATGGCCAAGCTGTCTCCACCCGAGACTCAGTGAAATTGAAATTGCCGTGAAGATGCGGTGTACCCGCGGCTAGACGGAAAGACCCCGTGAACCTTTACTACAGCTTGACACTGAACATTGACCCTACATGTGTAGGATAGGTGGGAGGCTTTGAAGCGTTGTCGCTAGATGATGTGGAGCCGACCTTGAAATACCACCCTTGTAGTGTTGATGTTCTAACGTTGGTCCCTTATCGGGATTGCGGACAGTGTCTGGTGGGTAGTTTGACTGGGGCGGTCTCCTCCCAAAGAGTAACGGAGGAGCACGAAGGTTGGCTAAGTACGGTCGGACATCGTACGGTTAGTGCAATGGCATAAGCCAGCTTAACTGCGAGACAGACACGTCGAGCAGGTACGAAAGTAGGTCATAGTGATCCGGTGGTTCTGTATGGAAGGGCCATCGCTCAACGGATAAAAGGTACTCCGGGGATAACAGGCTGATACCGCCCAAGAGTTCATATCGACGGCGGTGTTTGGCACCTCGATGTCGGCTCATCACATCCTGGGGCTGAAGTCGGTCCCAAGGGTATGGCTGTTCGCCATTTAAAGTGGTACGCGAGCTGGGTTTAGAACGTCGTGAGACAGTTCGGTCCCTATCTGCCGTGGGCGTTTGAGAATTGAAAGGAGCTGCTCCTAGTACGAGAGGACCGGAGTGGACGAACCGCTGGTGTTTGGGTTGTTATGCCAATAGCATTGCCCAGTAGCTACGTTCGGAACTGATAACCGCTGAAAGCATCTAAGCGGGAAGCAGGCCTTGAGATTAATTCTCACTAGGACTTTAAGTCCTCTGAAGGGCCGTTGGAGACTACAACGTTGATAGGCAAGGTGTGTAAGTGCTGTGAGGCATTGAGCTAACTTGTACTAATTACCCGTGAGGCTTAACCATACAACACCCAAGTGGTGTTGCTTATAGATATCTTATTTTTTAGACCAAGAGTACTTGTTATACTCGTGGGATATTGTCAGCTTTTTCGAATGTTAAAGACAACAAGTTTTTGCCTGGTGGCAATAGCGTTGTGGACCCACCTGAACCCATGCCGAACTCAGAAGTGAAACGCAACTGCGCCGATGATAGTGTGGGGTCTCCCCATGTGAAAGTAGGTCACTGCCAGGCTCCAAATAAGAAGCCCTGCTCTATGAGCAGGGCTTTTTTATGCCTGAGGTTTAGCCACCGGCTACCATGCTGAGTCGATGGCCATGGATAGCCATGGGTAAGCATGCTTTTTCAGGCTGAAGTGAAAGCCGCTATGCTGCGCACCTATTTAGAGAAGGCCTATCCTAAGGGATAGGCTTTTTTATGCCCGAAATGTAGTCACAGGCTACCATGCTGAGTCGATAGCCATAGATAGCCATAGATAGCCATAGATAGCCGTGGGTAAGCATGTGAGCGTCGACAGATACCACCAAACGCTTATTAAATGACCTCGTTGTCGAAAGATAGCGGGGTTTTTTATTGCGTGTTTATCGGTGACAGTGTTTGTATCGTTAAGATGAAAGAATGTGCCAGTATGCTGTTCCCAAAATAAGGGGGTTAAGCGTTCAGAAAATGACTAACAATAATTTCAAGTAGCTAAGATTTTAACGGCTGTTGATGAAGTTTTGTTGGCAGGAATGATCTCTCCACAAGTCGGCATTGTAATGCCTATTACTTATGTAGGGTAGCTCTCAGTTCGGCTTTAATCGAGACTTAATATTAACCAGAGAAAAACAGCCAGCGATATTTAAGTGTATATGGGGTTAAAGCGTGGTCGGTGTGTTCTACAATGAGTTAGCGGGTCACAGAGCGTTGTATATGGCTATAGCGTCATACGGTGTTAAATAAATAGAATAGGGTAACAGAGAGCCGATGAAGCGTGGTGAAAGGTCTGAGGAACTGACGGTTGTGTTTGAAATAAAAATGACGAACCGAAGTTCGCCATTAACAATTACGATCTAACTCTACTGGGCAGTAGAAGTAGCAGTAGAAGTCGATGAGCCCGTAGTTGAATCATTGCTTTGATTTGCTGCAATACCTACTACAGCTACACCAGCAGCAACACCACCAACTACACCAGCGGTTACGCCAGTAGCGCCAGCGGCTGAACCACCAGCTGCGCCAGCAGTGGCTTCTTGAGCTAAAACATTACCTGACATTGCAAGTGCCGCAGCTGCAACTAAAACTAATTTTTTCATGAAATTTCCCTGTATAAAAAAATGCATTACTTCTTCATTGTATGACTTCGATGGCATGTTTTCCACACCTGTTTATACTTTTATCACTGATTGCGCTGATTTTCCAGTTATTAAAGTTTTAGATCTGCTAAATATTTCTTAAAGCGATCTTTTAGCTCCGGGTGGCGTAAACCGTATTCGACAAAGGCTTTTAGATACCCAAACTTGCTGCCACAATCATGGCTTTTCCCTACCATATAGTAGGCTTGTGCCTTTTCTTTTTTCATTAAACTGGCGATAGCGTCGGTGAGCTGAATTTCGTCGCCGGCTCCAGGAGGGGTTCTGGCTAATTCTTTCCATATTTGCGCTGATAATACATAGCGACCTACCACGGCTAAGTTAGAAGGAGCCTCATCTACAGAGGGTTTTTCTACGGTTGCAATCATGTCTGCCGATTCACCCGGTCCGATGTTTGCGCCATTGATATCAGCGATACCAAATTTACTGACATCTTCTTGGGCTACAGCTTCAACCATGACTTGACTGGAGCCTGTATCATCAAATTTTCTCACCATATCGGCGAGGTTTTGGGTTTTCAAATCTGAGGTTGAGTCATCTAAAATGACGTCGGGTAACAACACCGCAAAAGGATTATCACCGATTAAAGGTTTAGCGCATAAAATAGCATGCCCTAGGCCTTTAGCGACACCTTGTCGTATATGCATAATGGTGACGTCTTTAGGGCATATAGAACGAACTTCTTCCAGTAACTGGCGTTTAACCCGTTTTTCAAGGGTGGCTTCTAACTCAAAACTGGTATCAAAATGGTTCTCAATAGAGTTTTTACTTGAATGAGTCACTAAAATGATTTCTTTGATGCCTGCGGCGATGGCTTCTTGCACGACATACTGTATTAAAGGCTTATCTACGATAGGCAGCATCTCTTTAGGGATAGCCTTAGTGGCGGGTAACATTCTAGTTCCTAAGCCGGCAACGGGGAGAACCGCTTTTTGTACTTTAGTGGTCATTTCAGTCTCTTGAAATTAAAAATATGCACGGCACTTTAACATGTGAAAATGACAATTAAAATTAGCTTAATTCATAACTGTGTACGAATTGACAGAGTTGTTATTATTTTCGCTCTCAGGTTCACGCCCTAGCATTAATTGCTAACTGCGGGCGCAGTTGTTTGTTTATATATCAGCCTTATTCGACGAACAACTTGTCTTTGTTATCTAGGTAAATCGTCTCTCCCACACCCGGTACCAGCACTATTTGCTCGACATTTTTAAAGTCTCCGTGCTGCTTTCGGTATTCTACTATGGCGATTGATTTACTTTTTCCGATACCTTTTAGAGTTACTAACTGTTCAGCGTTAGCCGTATTAAGGTTTAAGGCCTGGGTGTTTTCAGTCGCATAGAGTGGATTTAGGCCAGCAACGCAAAGCACTAAGGTGAGTAACAGTGTTTTTATTTTCATGGTTTCGCTCCTTTTTGATAAAACCATGAATAAGACTAGAGTAAGTTTTTAAATAACAAATGACTCAATTGGGTGAAATTGACAAAAACGTGAATAAATAGGCGCGAAAAGCTAGGCGAGATAACTCGCCCAGTGAGAATTACGGTAAGACCTTTTTAAAAGGTTTAACAATGACAGTGTCATAGACACCTGCTTCAATGTATGGGTCTGCGTCTGCCCAGCCTTGGGCGTCTTCTAGGCTAGCAAATTCGGCAATCACTGTTGAACCGGTAAAACCCGCTTCAGCGGGGTCTTCTGCATCAATGGCAGGGTTGGGGCCAGCCACGAATAAACGACCTTCATTGAGCAGGTCTTGCAGTCGAGCTAGGTGGGCGGTTCTGGCGAGCTTGCGTTTCTCTAAACT
This sequence comes from Agarivorans sp. MS3-6, assembly GCF_054112545.1. Taxonomy (NCBI): domain Bacteria; kingdom Pseudomonadati; phylum Pseudomonadota; class Gammaproteobacteria; order Alteromonadales; family Alteromonadaceae; genus Agarivorans; species Agarivorans sp. MS3-6. The sequence goes on from NZ_CM134202.1 coordinate 4,063,185, forward strand.
GTTTTCTACATCTTGAGCAAAAATAACATACCACATGGCCATTAATCCTTCTTTTGAGATAGCGAGTCTTGTTGTTCTTTAGGTAAATGTTTGTATAAGTAAATTACCGTAGCAACGGTGAATAATAAGGTTAAGCCAAGTAAACCAAAGACTTTGAAATTTACCCAGACATCTTCAGAGTAGTTGAAAGCGATATAAAGGTTTAAGGTTCCACAGCCGATAAAAAAAAGTGCCCAAGCCACGTTCACTTTGCCCCATACCGCATCAGGTAATTGCATTTCTTTACCAAGCATCTTCTTGATGAGAGGGCTACCAAACGGGAACTGGCTAAGCAATAGCACTACACCAAACAACCAGTTAATAACGGTTGGCTTCCATTTGATAAAATCATCATCGCGCAGTACTAGGGTGAGCCCGCCAAACACCAAAATAAGAACGAAAGAAATCAGATGCATCTTCTCAACTTTCTTATTTTTTAAATACGAGATGGCTAACAAAACCGCCGCTGCGATAATCAGAGCCAGTGTTGCAGCATAGATATCTTGCATTTTGTAAACGGCGAAAAAAATAATTAGCGGAATAAACTCGAAAAACTGTTTCATAATTTCCCAGTGCTAGCTGATAGTAAAAAGCCGCTAAAATAGCGGCTTTTGATAGTAGCAAGTTCTAATCTTAAACGGTAGCGGCTTTCATAGAAGCGGTAAACTCACGCAGTGAGTCTAGCATTTGTGGTTTATCGTCAAGATGTGCCTCTATAATTTTCACCACTGCAGAACCCGATATCGCACCAGCGGCCCCGGCAGCAATGCTGTCTTTTACTTGTTTGGGGGTGGCAATACCAAAACCCAGTAAAGCTGGCGGTGCGCTATATTGTTGCAATTTTTCAAGAAGATGAGCGATTGGTGCTTCTGCTTTGGTCTCGGTGCCTGTGACTCCTGCGCGGCTGACTAAGTAGGTATAGCCCTGTCCGTATTCAGCCACCTTGGCTAGCGTTGCATCATCGGCGTTTGGAGGGGCAATAAAGATGCTTTGTAATCCGTGCTTATTCGCTGACTCTCTAAAAGGGGCTGATTCGCGAATTGGCGCATCAGCAACCAACACCGAATCTACACCTGCTTCAGCTAGCTTTTGGTAAAATACATCGATGCCAGTAGAGTAAACCAAGTTTGCGTATAATAATAAGCCAATGGGGACTTCCGGGTGTTTATCACGAATGCTCTTAATCATTTCGATACATTTTGGTGGGGTCACGTTGGCAGCAAGGGCCCTTACGTTCGCGCCTTGTATAGTTGGCCCATCGGCAACCGGATCGGAAAAGGGAATGCCTAGCTCTAAAGCGTCTGCTCCGCCTTCTATTAATGCATCAACAATGGCTAATGACTGCTCAAGGTCAGGGTCACCTAATGTCACAAACGGTACAAATGCGCCTTGCTGCTTAGCTGCTAAGCGTTCAAATAAGTTAGCGTAACGTTGCGTCATTATAGGCCTCCTCGTTGTTCGAAAATTTCTGCCACTGTAAAGATATCTTTGTCGCCTCGACCAGATAGATTCACCAGTAATATTTGTTCTTTGTTTTTATCTTGCTTCGCCAACTTAAGGGCGTATGCCAAAGCATGTGCTGACTCTAGAGCAGGAATAATTCCTTCACTTTCCGCTAAAGTTTGGAATGCACTTAAAGCTTCTTCATCAGTCGCTGATTCATAGCTGGCACGACCAATCGCGTTTAAGTGAGCGTGTTGAGGGCCTACTGACGGGAAGTCCAACCCTGCCGAAATGGAGTAAGACTCTTCAATTTGACCATTGGGATCTTGCATCAATAAAGAGTGCATGCCAAAAAACATCCCCTTACGGCCATGCTTTAGTGGTGCGCCGTGTTGATCGGTATCTATCCCTTTACCCGCAGGCTCAACACCAATCAGTTGCACGCCTTCTTCTTCAATAAAGTCGGCAAACATGCCAATGGCATTAGAGCCGCCACCCACACAAGCAATCACTGCATCAGGCAATCGACCTTCGGCTTTTAAGATCTGTTGTTTAGCTTCTTCACCAATCATTTTCTGGAACTCGCGCACAATGGTGGGGAAAGGGTGCGGGCCCGCAGCCGTGCCAAGCAAGTAATGGGCGGTGTCGTAACTGGCTGCCCAATCACGGAGGGCTTCATTACACGCGTCTTTCAGTGTTGACGAACCGCTATGAACGGGAATCACTTCAGCGCCCATCAGCTTCATGCGGAATACATTTGGCTCTTGGCGTTCGCAGTCAATCGCGCCCATGTAGACACGACATTTTAAGCCAAGTAGTGCGCAGGCCAACGCGGTGGCTACGCCATGCTGGCCGGCACCGGTTTCGGCAATAATTTCTTTTTTACCCATGCGCTTTGCTAGCAGGGCTTGGCCTAATACTTGGTTAGTTTTGTGAGCACCGCCGTGCAGTAAGTCTTCACGCTTGAGGTAAATTTTCGTTTTTGTCCCCGCAGTGATGTTTCGGCAAAGCGTTAGGGGGGTAGGTCTACCGGCATACTCAGTCAATAGGTGATTGAATTCTTCTAGAAATTCAGGATCCTGCTGGGCATCAATAAAGGCTTGCTCAAGTTGGTCTAAAGCGGGCACCAAAATCTGTGGTACAAACTGGCCACCAAACTCGCCAAAATAGGAATTTAATTTACTCATTATCGACTCTTATTCTTAATAAAGGGCTACTGTTACTAATCAATGTAGGATTAGTACTGTCTAATTTTTTCAAACGCCGTTTTTATTTTTGCTGGGTCTTTGATACCGGGCGCTTGTTCTACGCCAGAGTTTAGATCAAGACCGGCAGCGGCAAAAGCTAAGGCGTTTTGAATGTTATCGGGGCTAATACCGCCAGCTAACATCGCACCGTGGCTGTGCTCACCTAATAGTTGCCAATCAAATGCTTGGCCGGTGCCACCACATTGGCCTGCCACCTTACTATCAAATAGTACTTTGTCGGCGTTATTGGGGGCTGTCGGTAACTCTTGGTCCACCGCTAGCGCTTTCCAAACTAAGCTGTGTGTAAGTCGATCTTTAAGTTGCGCGATATACTGCTCATCTTCGTCACCGTGTAACTGAACAGCATGCAATTTAAGGTGATTGGCGACCTCAGCTACTTGTTCTACGGGGCTATTTACAAATACCCCGACAAAATTTAGTGGTGCAGCACTAACTAGCTGTTCAGCAAGCTTAAGGCTAACTGCGCGAGGAGACTTTTCAGCGAAAATCAGGCCACCATACACCGCACCAGCTTGATGGGCGGCGACGACGTCTTGATCGCGGGTCAAACCACAAACTTTGTTTTCACCTAAAATTAATTTGCGGCAAGCCAAGTCTACATCGTCTTGACTCATTAGCGAGCTGCCCACTAAAAAGCCGTTGGCGTATTTAGATAGCTCTCTAACCTGCTGATGTTTGTAGATACCAGACTCGGAAATAATGATTCGGTCTTCTGGAATTTGCCTAGCTAGCTCAGGAGTACGATCCAAAGTGATCGAAAGATCGCGCAGGTTGCGATTATTTATACCGATAACCTTGGCATTTAGCGCAATGGCTCTCTCTAGCTCTTGCTGATTACTCACTTCGGTCAATACGCCTAATTTGAGCTTATGAGCAACTTCAGCAAGCAAGCTATATTCATTATCGTCAAGTACCGACAGCATTAGTAAAATGGCATCAGCTTGGTGATAACGAGCCAAATAAATTTGGTATTCATCAATAAAGAAGTCTTTGCATAATACCGGCTGCGGAACTTGCTGTCGCACCGTGGTCACGTAGTCAAATTCACCTTGAAAATACTTGCTATCGGTTAACACTGAAATAGCTGCCGCGTAATGTTTATAGACGCCAGCGATCAGGTCTAAATCAAACTCTGGGCGAATTAAGCCCTTTGAGGGTGAGGCTTTTTTACATTCCAATATAAACTTAGCTGGGCTGCCAGATAACGCTTGGTAGAAATCTCGGTCAGTGGGGACTACTTCATCAATAAAGCTCGCCAGTGGCTGTTGCTGCATTCGTTCGGCTAACCAAATTTCTTTATCGGCGACAATTTTGTCTAAAATAGTGGTTTGTTTTGCTTCGTTCACTTGGCTCACTGACTCATCTCCGCTAATTTATTTGCTAGGATTAGCGGGCGACCAGATGCCATTTCATCGATTGCCATTTGTACGCCTTCAGCGACGTTGTCCGTCTTATTAGCTAACTTGAGTAATACTGCTACGTTTACCGCCACTGCGGCTTGCTGAGCGGCTGTGGCTTTGCCTTGTAGTAAGTCGATAGTAATCGCTTTATTTTCTTCTGGTGTGCCACCTTTAATGGCGTCTAAATCGGCTTGTGTTACGCCAAAATCACTTGGGGTTAAGGTATATTCGGTGATGCTATCACCGTTGACTTCAGCGATTTGAGTACGACCATGGATAGCGACTTCGTCGAGCCCGGCACCATGAACCACCATCGCTTTTTTCATACCCAGTTGTTGTAAAGTATGAGCAATAGGGGAAATCAATGCAGGGTCATATACACCCATCACTTCCATGGTGGGATGTGCAGGGTTAATAAGCGGCCCAAGTACATTAAAAATGGTACGTGTTTTTAGGGTCTGGCGCACTGGCATGGCATGGCGTACGCCAGCATGATATTGCGGAGCAAATAGGAAACATAGTCCAAGTTCATCTAAACAGCGGCGGGCAGTTTCAGGGCTCATTTGAATGTTAATTCCCAAGGCGGCTAATAAATCCGATGATCCAGATTTACTCGACACGCTGCGATTACCGTGTTTGGCCACTTTTACGCCTAAACTGGCAGCGACAAATGCAGACGTAGTCGAAATATTGATGGTGTTATGACCATCACCGCCAGTGCCGACTATATCGGCAAACGGGTAATTGGGGCTAGGGAAAGGCGCCGCATTTTCGAGTAATGCACGCGCAGCTCCGGCTATTTCTTGAGGTTTTTCACCCTTAATTTTTAAAGCCGTTAACAAGGATGACAATACAATAGGGTCTACTTCACCTTGAATAACCTGAGAAAATACTTGTTGCGCTTGCTCAGTGCTGAGGTCTTGTCCTTGATATAGCTGTTCGAGAATAGCCTGCATTATTGCTGCTCCTGTTGTATGGCCCAGTCTAGGCTTCGGGCCAATAATGTGGCCCCTTCGCTGGTCAATATTGATTCCGGGTGGAACTGAAAGCCCACCACCTTATCTTGTTCGTTAATAACAGCCATTGGCATCTTTTGATAATGGGCGCTTACTGTTAACTCTTCAGGCATCGAAGTGGCGACCAAAGAGTGGTAACGAGCCACTGGCAGTGGGTTGCTTAAACCTTTAAACATTAAACGGTTGTCGTGCTCAATAGCGGAAGATTTCCCATGAACGATTTCTTCCGCTTTGCCTACAACGCCACCATAGCTTTCAACTAAGGCTTGATGGCCTAAGCAAATACCAATTATCGGTACTTGGCCTTTACATAAATCGATAAGCTCTAACATACAACCCGCCTGCTGCGGATTGCCAGGGCCGGGAGACAACACTAATACTGGTGGGTTAGGGCTGTCATCGATGTGTTGTTTAATTTCGCTAGCACTTAAATGGTTACGGTAGATGCGAACATCTAAACCTTGGCTACGAAATTGGTCCACCAAGTTGTAGGTAAACGAGTCAAAGTTATCCAGTAGAAATACACTATGAGTCATGGCTAACGTCCTTTAAAGTAGAGCCGTGGGCGCGAGCAATGGCGTTTAATACTGCCGCTGCTTTGCTACGGGTTTCATCGGCTTCTGCTTGTGGTAGTGAATCATACACGACACCAGCACCGGCTTGTACATGTGCAAGCTGATCTTTTACAAATGCAGAGCGAATCACAATACAGCTGTCCATATCGCCGTTGCCAGTAAGATAACCAACTGCTCCACCGTAACTGCCGCGGCGTTTTTGCTCTACCTGACGAATGAGTTCAGAGGCGCGAATTTTAGGCGCGCCTACTAAGGTACCCATATTCATACAGGCTTGATAAGCGTGCAGGGCATCTAAATCACTCCGTAAGGTGCCAACGACTCGCGACACTAAATGCATAACGTGGCTGTAACGGTCTACTTTGAGTAAATCAGCTACGTGACGAGTGCCGGGTTCACTAATACGCGCAACATCGTTGCGTGCTAAGTCAACCAGCATGATGTGTTCAGCGGTTTCCTTTTTATCTAAACGTAGTTCTAACTCTAGGCGACCATCTAGGTCTTGGTTGATTGAGCCATCTTCATTAAAACCGCGTCTACGGGTGCCAGCAATAGGATAGATTTCTACATCACGGCTATCAGCTGAATACTTAATCGCACTTTCCGGCGAAGCGCCAAACAACACAAATTCGCTGTCTTGCAAATAGAACATGTAAGGGCTTGGGTTAGTGATTTTCAGTTCGCGATAGGCTGCCAAGCTATCAGGGCAAGACAGTGTGAAACTGCGAGAAGGTACCACTTGAAAAATATCGCCTTGGCGAATGTAGTCTTTCATGGTCTCTACATTTTGGCAGAAGTCACGGTCACTAATGTCGGCTTCAATTTTGCCTTGGTAGTTGTTGAGGTCTGGCGTGGCTTGTTGGTGGTTTTCGTGCTCACAGAGTTCAACTAAATGCGCCAAACGTTGGTTTATTCGTGTCTGCTCGGCATCGTCATAAATAGAGCCAATAATGTGGCTAACTTGCGCTTGGTGATCGATCAATAACAGCGTTTCGGCTAAATAAAACTGGTAGTCTGGGCAGATGTTAGTGCTGTCGGCAACATCTTGCAGTTGCTCAAAGCTGGCGATGAAATCGTAGGCAAATACGCCGCCAATAAATACGCCTTTATCTAAATCGCTTAGCTCACCGTACAGTTTGATAATGACCCGCAGAGCATCAACCGGTGAATTGGCTTTTAAGCGTGAATCTTCGTCTAAGTTGGCAGCGGGGAGAGGGTAGTTGAGCTCTAGTTGGGTCGTGTTGTGCAGGCTGATCAGTGAGGCGTCTATATTATCAGCTACAGCTGCAATGACCGATTGACCGTTTAGCGATACGGCTGAAAAACTAACTTGGCGGCCTGTGCAGGTAATTTTTAATGCAGCATCGGCAAGAATTAAGCTTTGCAGGTTTTCCTTACTATCAATCTCACTCGATTCTAGTAAAACATTATGCTGGCTTTCTTTACACAATTCTTGATAAAGGCTAAGAGGATCATGTACATAACTAGCATCTATCTGGGTATTGCTTAATTGCACCCTAGGGTGGTTACTCATGGTTCGTTACTCCTGGTTAAGGCCGTAGCGCAAATATAAAAAAGCCCGCGTTAAGCGGGCTTTTTGTTGTTCTGTACAATGTATTGGAAATACAACAACTCACACCCGTCTATTTCGGAGTGCGCCACCACCAAGATTTATTGGTTAGAAGAAAAGTTGTCATGTTTATCCTTAGTCATTCTGATAAACTAAGTTAACTGTAAATGACACAACCAAGTCAAGAAAAAATTTAGGAAATTTAATGCGATTTGATTTGCATTGCCATACTACTGCTTCAGATGGGGGCCTCAGCCCCAAAGAAATAGTAATGCGAGCCGAAAACATGCAAGTCGACGTTTTGGCTATTACTGATCACGATACCACTGCCGGAGTGGCAGAAGCGCAAGCTAACGCTAAACATTTACAAATTATCGCTGGAACAGAAATATCAACCGCCTGGCATGCCTTTGATATCCATGTGGTAGGTTTAAACCTCGATACTTCCCATCAAGGCCTGCAAGATAATTTGTTGCAGCAAAGAGATAAGCGAGAAATTCGTGCCCTCGAGATGAGCCGTCGCCTAGATAAAGTCGGTATCGTAGATGTATACACGCAAGCTAAACAGCTTGCCGGAAGCGCTCCGCTTACTCGTTCGCATTTTGCTAAAGTACTGATAGAGCGCGGTGTAGCGGCTAACTTCAATAAAGTATTTGATAAATACCTGAGCCGTGGCAATACCGGCTATGTGCCTAATAACTGGATGAGCATTGGCGAAGCGGTAGCCGTTATTCAACAAGCGGGTGGCGTAGCAGTATTAGCGCATCCCACCCATTATGAGTTGTCTAATAAATGGGTCCGCAAACTGATCGCTGAGTTTGCCGAAGCAGGGGGGGATGGTATCGAAATAGCCATGCCTCAAATATCTAAAGACCAGTTATCTTGGTTGGCTGATTTAGCTGAGCAACATCAGTTAAGTGCTTCACAAGGCTCTGATTTTCATCATCCTTCCCCTTGGCGTGAGTTAGGTAGAGGGCTACACTTACCTGAAAAGTGCCAACCGATTTGGCAACGTTGGCAAAGCCAATAGCCTTCAAGTGTTGTTAAGGCTATCGAAATAGCAGGAACCTTTATGAGTCAATTTTTCTACGTTCATCCAGACAACCCTCAGCAGCGTTTAATGAAACAAGCGGCAGCGCATATTCAACAGGGTGGGGTGGTGATATATCCCACTGACTCAGGCTATGCCATTGGCTGCCATATTGGTGATAAAGCCGCATTAGAACGAATATGTCGAATTCGTCAGCTTGATAAAAATCATCATTTTACGCTGATGTGCCGAGATTTATCTGAAATTTCGGAATATGCGCGAGTAGGTAACCAAGCTTACCGCCTGTTACGCAGCTGTACTCCGGGAGCTTACACCTTTATTTTTAAGGGCACTAAAGAAGTGCCACGTCGCTTACTGAATCCAAAGCGTCGCACTATTGGTATTCGTGTGCCCGATAACAAAATTGCCTTAGCGATGTTAGAAGCCTTGGGTGAGCCACTCATGTCATCAAGTTTAATTTTGCCGGGCAATGATTTTACCGAATCAGATCCGGAACAGATCAGAGATGCCTTGGAGCACCAAGTAGATTTGATTATCAACGGTGGTTATTTAGGTGAACAACCTACTACCGTTATCGATTTATCTGAAGATGAAGCTGAAATTTTACGCCATGGCGCGGGCGATACCAGCCCTTTCGAGTGAAACAAGTCAAGGTGTCGTTAACTCAACAGCTAACCTTAGCCAGTGTTAATGGTGAACCGTGGCTAGACTTTCCCGAAGACTTATTTATTCCGCCCGATGCGATGGAAGTTATTCTTGAGCAGTTTGAAGGGCCTTTAGATTTATTGCTGTACTTAATTCGCAAGCAAAAACTCGACATTCAATACTTACCCGTATTGGCGATTACCCAGCAATACATGGAGTATATTGAAGCCATGCGCTTGCTAAAATTGGAATTGGCCGCAGAGTACTTAGTGATGGCAGCATTGCTGACCGAAATTAAATCTCGAACCCTGTTACCAATACAAGAACATGATGAGGAAGAGGACGACCCTCGCGCGATGTTAATTCGTCGCTTACAAGAATACGAATTATATAAAGATGCCACCGATAAGGTTGATCAACTGCCTCGCCAGCAACGCGATACTTACCCTGCTTCGATTGCGGTACCTGAAAACTTACCCATTAAATGGGTGTACCCAGAAGTCAGCATGGATGACCTCGTTCAAGCAATGCGTGGCATTGCCCAGCGAGCGGCAAATTTTGAACATCACGAAATTAAACGGGAAAAGCTGTCTACTCGACAACGAATGAGTGATATTTTGGCCAAGTTACAAGAGCACCGTTTTGTGGATTTTTCTCAGCTATTTACTGTCTCTGAGGGGCGTAGCGGTTTAGTCGTGAGTTTTTTAGCCATACTAGAGCTTATTAAAGAGGGCTATATTAAGTGTGTGCAAAGCCAGCCGTTGATGGCAATTCAAGTTATTTTAGTTAACACGGAAGATTGCTAGCCATGGCCTCTAAACCCAACTTAGTGAAACTAGTAGAAGCCGCATTATTTGTCGCTGCCCGCCCGTTATCGCTTAAAGAATTACAAACCACAGTATTGGCCGATGTGGGTTTAGCCCGTGCTCAAGTTAATATGATTTTGGAAGAACTCGGCCAGCGTTACCAAGACTCGGGGATCGAGCTAGTAGAAACTGCTTCGGGCTTCCAATTTCGAGCGCGTCAAGAGTATGCCTCTCAATTGGCGAACTTGTGGGCTGAAAAAGCGCCTAAATTCAGTCGCGCAATGCTCGAAACGCTCACCCTTATTGCATATCGTCAGCCAATAACAAGGGGGGAAATTGAGGCTATTCGGGGGGTAGCGGTGAGCAGCCATATTATTAGTGTATTGAAAGAGCGACATTGGATCCGTGGCGTTGGCCATAAAGAAATACCGGGCAGACCAACCCTATTTGCCACAACATCTGCTTTTTTAGACTACTTTGGTTTGAAAGATCTGGCTGATTTGCCAGAATTAGATCAATCTTTACTTGAAAAACTGCCGCAAGGCTTTCAGACTTAGCGCACTTTACCATCCGGATAAAAAATATGAGTGAAAAACTTCAAAAAGTCCTGGCTCGCAGCGGTCTAGGTTCACGTCGTGAGATGGAAGCTGTCATTGACGCAGGAAGAGTAAGTGTCGGTGGGGAAAAAGCCAAATTGGGTGACCGCATCGAAGAAGGATCTGAAGTTCGAGTTGATGGTCGAATTATAGAAATTTTAAAAGTTGAAGATACGATATGCCGTGTTCTTGCTTACCATAAGGCTGAAGGTGAAATTTGCTCGCGCAATGATCCTGAGGGACGTGAAACCGTATTTGATCGACTACCACGGCTAAAGAACGGCCGTTGGATAGCGGTTGGCCGTTTAGATATTAATACCTCGGGTTTATTGTTGTTCACCACCGATGGGGAATTAGCCAATCGTTTAATGCACCCTAGTTTTGAAGTTGAACGTGAATACGCGGTGCGTGTATTTGGTGATGTTGATGATGATATGATCCGCCGTTTACGTAGCGGTGTCGAACTGGAAGATGGCAAAGCCACCTTTACGACAGTAAGGCGTCAAGGTGGTGAAGGAATCAACCAATGGTATACCGTGACACTTAGTGAAGGCCGAAACCGCGAAGTAAGACGGATGTGGGAATCACAAGGTGTGCAAGTAAGCCGCCTTATTCGCGTCCGTTATGGTTTAATTCCGCTACCAAAAGGCTTACCAAGAAGTGGTTGGCAAGAGATGCCACTCGAACAGGTCAATTATTTGCGTAAGCTGGTGCAGCTAAGCAAGGAAGAAAATACGGTGATAAAGATTGATGATAGAGTGCGTAGCTCGCAACGCATCAGAAAATCAGTACGTAAACACCGTTCCAGAACACAGAGTCAAGCGGCTAAAAGAAGACGTTTGAAATAGAAAAAAGCTCGCTGAATAGCGAGCTTTTTTATTGCAAGTTAATGAACTAGTTAGCGAATATTGGACCAGCGCCGCTCGACCAAAGAATCACAGTGGCGATTAAAATAGTCACTAGCATGACTAAGCCTACGGTAACTAGGCTACTAGCATAAATAAACCCGCGCTCTTCAGGTATATGCATGATAATGGGTACACCGGTGTAAAGCAGATAAACCGCATAGGTTACCCCAACTAAACCTGCCACCATCACAAACCAAGGTTCAGGATATAAAGCGGCGAAACCCACCATGAAGATAGGCGTAGCCACATAGGCTGACAATTCTAAGGTTTGCTGATAACTGGTATCGGTGTTAAAGGTTTTTGCCATCCATTGTGCGGCGTACGCAAGGCAAAGCACACTGGTTACTAAGGCCGCATACATTGCCACCGACATGAATATGGCACTTTCGCTAGTCAAAGAGAAGCTATTCGCTCCCACCTTCCAGCCGATATGTACGGTTGAGAAATACCCACAAATGGCTGGAATCAGCGCCATTAGTAGTAAATGTGATAAGCTCGCACCAATCCCTTCGTGGTGCTTATCAATGTCTTGCCATTCTTCTTTTGTGTGTGAAGCTAGTCCCCAAACATGACTAAATAACATAGGCGCATCCTCGCAAAATTAACATTAGTGCAACATTTATAGTTAAGTTATGCGTTATGTCTGCTAAGTCGTCAAGTAGTTTATTAAATAAACAATTTTAACACTTTTAGTCTAAAGCTATTTTAATCAGTCACTTGGGATGTTTTGATGGGATTTGGCAAAAGCAAACTGCGATTGCCTAAAGTTGAATTTATTGACCGAGCTCAAGCTTCTGCTGCTGGTTGTTGGCGCTAAGCGTTAGGCTATCTTTGTCGATACACAGTACGCTCATTTGTTGGTACCAATCACCCAATACAACACGGTACTTTGGTGTTGTACCACTCAGTGCTAATTGATGGATCTCGGGGCGATGAGTGTGGCCGTGGATCATGTAATCGATGGGATATTGGGCAAAGCGTTGTTCAACCGTTTGTTGATTCACGTCCATAATACCTAAGGATTTACTGGTATTGGCTTGCTTACTCTTACTACGAATTTTGTGGGCGATACGTTGCCGAACAAATAAGGGGAGTAACAAGAACAGTGTTCTCAACCAAGGTTTTTGAGTAACTTCGCGGTATTTTTGATACCCCTCATCATCGGTACATAATGTGTCACCGTGAAGAATCAGTACTTGTTTACCGTATAGCTCAACCAGCTTCTCCTCTTCAAGTAAGATCATACCGCAACGCTTAGCGTAGGCTTTACCCAGCATAAAGTCGCGGTTACCATGGATAAAGTAACAGGCTACGCCTTTAGCAGTAAGAGTCTTTAATGCGGTTTCAACTTGTTTAGCAACGGTGGTTTTCTCATCATCGCCTATCCAAAACTCAAATAGATCACCGAGTATATAAAGCGCATCCGATGCAGGTGCTTGTTGTTCAAGGAAATCAAGAAAGGCCCGAATGATATCGGGCCGGTCTTCACTTAGATGTAAATCTGAAATGAAATAGGTCGGCACGTGAAGTTTATTCCGCTACGCTAACTGACTTAATCACCACTTCTTCGAGTGGTACATCAGAATGAACGTAGCCAAAATTACCGGTGTCTACACCTTTAATTTTGTTGACAACATCCATACCTTCTACAACTTCAGCAAATACACAATAGCCCCAGCCTTCACTGGTTTCAGCTTTAAAATCGAGGAAAGTATTATCATTTACATTGATAAAAAACTGAGCAGACGCTGAGTGTGGGTCCATGGTGCGGGCCATCGCCAGCGTACCGGTTTTATTTGATAAACCGTTGTTGGCTTCATTTTTAATCGGCGCTTTAGTTTCTTTTTCTTCCATACCAGCAGCAAAGCCACCGCCTTGAACCATAAAGCCGTCGATGACACGGTGGAAAATAGTATCGCTGTAAAAACCGTCTTTAGCATAAGCCAAAAAGTTTGCCGCGGTTTCTGGAGCTTCAGCTGCATTTAGTTTTACGACGATATCGCCAAAGTTTGTATGTAAAGTAACCATTTTTTCACCCTTTTTTGGTAAGTGCACCGATTCTAAACTTTCCTATGCGTACTGACTAGTCACCACGCTTAAATCGGCTGTTTTTCCTAGTGGGCGGTGTTAGAATATCCCGCTCTAGTGTTAGTCAGTGAATGGAACAGGAAACCAATTAGATGTTACAGATATACAATACTTTGACCCGCAAGAAACAAGCTTTTAAGCCCTTAGTAGAGGGAAAAGTGGGTATGTATGTTTGTGGAATTACCATTTACGACTACTGTCATATTGGTCATGCGCGAACGTTCGTTGCCTTTGATACTGTAGCGCGCTATTTACGTTGGTCGGGATATGAGCTGAATTTTGTGCGCAACATTACTGATGTTGATGACAAAATCATAAAGCGGGCAGCCGAAAATGGCGAGAGCTGTGAAGCGTTAACCGAGCGCTTTACTGCCGCGATGCATGCTGATTTCGATGCTTTGAATATGTTACGACCTGATATTGAGCCGCGGGTGACTACCCATATGCCAGAAATCATCGAGGTTATCGAAAAGCTAATCGCTAATGGTCATGCCTACCTTGCAGAAAGTGGTGATGTGCTGTTTGAAGTCAGCACTTATGCCGATTACGGAAAATTAAGTTTACAGAATTTAGACATGTTGCAAGCGGGTGCCCGGGTTGAAGTGGAAGAAGATAAACGTAGCCCTTTAGACTTTGTACTGTGGAAAAGTGCCAAGCCGGGAGAGCCTATGTGGGATTCACCCTGGGGCCAAGGCCGCCCAGGTTGGCATATTGAATGTTCGGCAATGAACATGAAACATCTAGGCGAAGTATTTGATATTCATGGTGGTGGCTCCGATCTCACCTTTCCACATCATGAAAACGAAATTGCTCAGTCTTGCTGTGCCCACAAAACCAATTATGTTAATTATTGGATGCACTCAGGCATGGTTCAGGTAGATAAAGAAAAAATGTCTAAGTCTTTGGGCAACTTCTTTACTATCAAAGATGTACTGGAAGTATACGACCCTGAAACGGTGCGTTACTTTTTATTATCCGGCCATTATCGCAGCCAATTAAATTACTCTGAAGATAACTTGAAACAATCTCGTTCAGCCCTTGAACGTCTATACACTGCGCTACGGGGTGTAGTGCTACAGCCTATCACTGACAGCGCAGCGCAAGATTATCGTGCACAGTTTAAAGCAGCAATGGACGATGACTTTAATACGCCAGAAGCTTTACCTGTGTTGTTTGAGCTAGCCAAAGAGATTAACCGAGCTAAAGACAGTGACCCAGCATTAGCCGGGCAATACGCCAGCTTGTTGTTAGAGCTAAGTGCGGTGTTGGGTATTCTTGGCCAAGATGTCGATACTTTTTTGCAAGGCGAGCATGATAGCGAAGTGGCAGAGATTGAAGCGTTAATCGTTGCTCGTAATCAGGCTCGAGCGGATAAAGATTGGGCAGCAGCAGATATTGCACGTAACCGCCTAACTGAAATGGGAATTGTATTAGAAGATGGTGCATCAGGGACGACTTGGCGTAAGGCCTAGTTCGCTCAAGCCCTGTCCATTAAAAGGCAGCTTAGGCTGCCTTTTTACATACGGTATTTAACAAGAAGTTGTTGATACTGATCGGTTTGGGTGACCTTGGTCAATGCCGCGCGGAAACGTTTCAAATAATTGGGGTTAGTACCTTGGCTAAAGGCAAAACAGCCCTCTAATTCACCTAAACGGTAAACGGATTCAAAAAGCTCTTCATCAAAACCTAGCGCAATCGCCGTTTGAGTGATGACCTCTGGCTCAGAAGCAATAACATCTACGCGTTCACGCTTAAGCATGCGCAGCGCTTTTTCTAAATCTTCGGTTAGGGTAATTTGTTCGTATTCAACGCCTTTATATAATAAAAGCTGCTCACCAACGCTCGCCTTCATTGCGCCAAATAGTAGATTTGAAGTTGAATCAACTGTATCTAATGTTATCGCTCGAGACTTTAAGGCTATTAATTCTATATCGGAAGTGGTGATAGGGCAGGCCCAATGAAACATTTCCTCACGCCTCGGACTACGCATTGTTAAGAAAAGCGCCATATTGGGTCGGTGCTGAAGCAGGTAGTAAGCTTTTTCCCAATTCTGTACTTTAATGGCTTGGGGCTCTTGGCCCATCTCTTGCCAAACCAATCTAAGCAACTCGACTGAAATACCGGTTAAATGCGCATCTTCAACATAATTGAATGGACGCAGGTTTTCCGTTACAAAGGTAACCGTATCCGCTCGGCTGAAAAACGGTAGGCTTAAACTTAAAAGTAATAGGTAACGGATCAACATAGGCATTCCTAAATATCAATTCCTTTTAAAATTAGCTTACTTTTGATTATGTTGCCGCAGAATAAGCGAATGCTTTGTCAAACATTCGCTTTAAGCACTATTTATCGTGAAACTGCTCACAAGCTTCTAAGGTATTCTCTATTAGGGTTGCAACGGTCATTGGGCCAACCCCTCCTGGAACGGGAGTTATATAAGCAGCATGTTGACTGGCAACTGCATATTCTACATCACCGGCTAGTTTTCCACTCTCCAAACGGTTAATGCCAACATCGATCACCATAGCGCCAGGTTTAATCCATTCTCCAGGGATAAATTGTGGTTTACCTACTGCTACAACAACTAAATCTGCGCGGCGAACGTGGGCTTCTAAATCTTTGGTAAATCTATGGCAGGTTGTTGTTGTACAGCCCGCTAGCAATAGCTCAAGAGTCATTGGGCGGCCAACGATATTGGATGCGCCAACGACAACGGCTTCTAAGCCATATGGGCTAACACCAGTCGATTCGATTAGGGTAATGATACCCTTAGGCGTGCAAGGGCGAAGTGCAGGTATACGCTGTGCTAAACGACCGATGTTATAAGGATGGAAGCCGTCAACGTCTTTGTCAGGTCGAATGCGTTCAATAATTTTGGTTTCATCAATGCCTTGAGGAAGAGGAAGTTGAACCAAAATACCATCGATAAGTGGATCATTGTTTAGCTCATCAATTGCGGCTAATAAAGCTTGCTCATCAGTGTTGTCATCAAGGTCAATAGACTTTGATATAAAGCCAACTGCTTCACATACTCTACGCTTGCTTCCAACATAAACCTGAGAAGCAGGGTTGTCACCTACTAATATCACCGCTAAGCCTGGAGCGCGTTTTCCTTCAGCTATACGTTGCTTAACGCGTTCAGCGACTTTGTTTTGAACTTGTAAGGCAATTTTTTTTCCATCAATTATTTGTGCAGACATCGATTCTTCTTTAACTAGTGATTGACGATTCTCGATGGCGCTATTTTGGCATGATAGACAAATAAATGTCAGATTTTTTTGAAGTGAATGATGGCTTTTTTTTAACCGCTCGCCTCAGCGGAGGACCAGATTAGCCAGTCGAAATAAAAAAGCCTACCCGAATGGGGTAGGCTTAAAGGTTTAGGCTGCCACCCAAAGTAAAACGGCAATGACTTGTGGTGAGAGGATCCTTAAACACATAACCAAAGGATAAACCGTTGCATATGCCAAGGCTGAAGCCCCAGAGGTACTGTGTATAGAATTGGCAAAAGCTAAGGCTGGTGGATCGGTCATTGAGCCAGCCATTAAGCCGCATAGGCTCAAGTAATTGACTTTGAAAACATAGCGACCAATAAAACCAATGATCAGTAGCGGAATGAGTGTAATAAATGCCCCGTAGAACATCCAATCTAAACCATCACCCTCAACTAATGTTTCGATAAAGTTGGCACCAGAATTAATCCCAACTACGGCGAGAAATAATACGATGCCAATCTCACGTAAGGCTAAGTTGGCACTAGGAGGCATAAACCAATATAAACGCCCGATACTGCCAATTCTAGCAAGTACAATTGCTACAATCAGTGGACCGCCAGCTAAACCCAACTTAAGTGGTGCGGGTAAACTTGGTATCGCTAAAGGTAATGAACCAAGTAAAACGCCTAAGCCAATACCGATAAAGATAGGTAGCATTTGTACATGTTGCAGTTTACTGCGTACATTGCCTAAGCTTTTTGCAACCTTGTCAATATCGGCACTAGGGCCAACAATGTTTAAGATATCGCCGAATTGTAGAGTGGTATCTTTATTTGCTATCAGCTCTACGCCAGCTCGGTTCAAACGAGAGATGACCACATCAAAACTGTGTTTTAAATCTAGCTCACTGAGCTTTTTACCTAATATACGTTCTTCGGTCACCACCACGCGTTCACTGCGTAATAGGGTGCCTTTGGTAGAAAGAGACTCGTTAATTTCTTGGCCAATAATCAATGTGGCTTGCTCGAGTTTTTGTCGGCTAGGCCCCACAAGATGCAGATAGTCACCACGATGCATTAACATATCAGGTGTAGGGACTTTAAGTTCACCATCCGATTTGACGCGTGAGCAAACTAAATCTTCACCAATGAGCTTGTTCAATTCAGAAAAGGCTAAGCCATCGAGGTTAGGGTTTTCGATAATCACGTTAATGTCTTGTAAGCTTTGTTTCTTCTTACCTTTAGCGCTATCGAAATCTTCAGCTTCTTGGTCAATATTGATGCGGAAAGCCAATCGAATAATCCACATTGACAATAAAATACCCAGAATCCCAAAGGGGTAGGCCATCGCGTAGCCTAAGCCTAGCACCGTGGTTTCTTCGGTAGCCATACCAAGTTCTTGTAATATTTGTTGGCCTGCGGCTAATGAGGGGGTATTAGTTACCGCGCCGCTGTATATGCCTAAAAATACATTAAGGGGTAAATCAAAGATAAAGTGCAGAGCTACCGCTGTCACCCCACCTAAAAGTACAATGCCTACCGCCAGTAAGTTGAGTTTAAGGCCACTGGCTTTCAGTGAGGCAAAGAACCCTGGGCCTACTTGAATGCCGATGGTATAAACAAAAAGGATAAGGCCAAATTCTTTAATAAAATGCAGTGCGTG
The DNA here is from genome assembly GCF_054112545.1 of Agarivorans sp. MS3-6. NCBI lineage: Bacteria > Pseudomonadati > Pseudomonadota > Gammaproteobacteria > Alteromonadales > Alteromonadaceae > Agarivorans > Agarivorans sp. MS3-6. The sequence goes on from NZ_CM134202.1 coordinate 4,081,467, forward strand.
TGGGTCGAGGTGCCAACCAAATTGTTTGATAAAGTGGCCAACAAACAGCCCTCCAAACAATACGCCTCCGATACCCAGACCAACGCCACGTATTTTTAAACCGCCAAACCAAAGTCCTAAAACAGCAACAACGGATAAGACTAAGATTGATAAAGCTACTTCGCTCATGAGATTCCATTCCAACGTCAGTAATAGTGTGTTTTTAGCAAACCATGAGAGACTACTACTTTAGTCGTACCTTACTATTGATTTGGATTAATAAACCACCATGAATCAGCCAATTAGAAATAAGGTGGCGATTTTATTTATTTGGCCACAGATCTTAGGCGGCGATCGCGCCGTTAATAAGGTGATTGGTGACATTAAGCGCTGTTTTGAGATGATTATTGTTCAATTTGGCTAAGCTGTGACCAAACGGTAAATATGATTAAAAAACTGTTTGACGCTGACCATTCAAGTGGGTAGTATTCGCCTCCGTTGAAGGGCACAAAACAGTGCTTTAAACAAACCGGTGATAAGCGCAGCTTGGTAGCGCATCGTCGCGAAGCTCATAAAGAGTGGGGCCAGAGGGTTTAACCTTCTATATAATATCAAGGTAATCGGTGATTAGCGCAGCTTGGTAGCGCATCGTCGCGAAGCACATAAAGGGTGGGACCAGAGGGTTTAACCTTCTATATAATATCAAGGTAATCGGTGATTAGCGCAGCTTGGTAGCGCATCTGGTTTGGGACCAGAGGGTCGGGAGTTCGAATCTCTCATCACCGACCAAATTTTAAAACTTAGTGTTACACTAGGTTTATTGACGCTAAAGATGCGCCCTTAGCTCATCTGGATAGAGCAACGGCCTTCTAAGCCGTAGGTAGTAGGTTCGAGTCCTACAGGGTGCGCCAATTATATGCTTTAATTAGCATGAAAAGATTGTGGTGGGTATAGCTCAGTTGGTAGAGCCCCGGATTGTGATTCCGGTTGTCGTGGGTTCAAGCCCCATTACTCACCCCATTTACTCTGCACATCACCTAGTGATGTGCAGAAAGATAGTTTTGCGGAAGTGGCGGAATTGGTAGACGCGCTAGATTTAGGTTCTAGTATCGCAAGGTGTGAGAGTTCAAGTCTCTCCTTCCGCACCATTATTGGTGTAAGCGTGGGTAACGCTTTAAATATACCAAACAGTTTCGGTGATTAGCGCAGCTTGGTAGTGCATCGTCGCGAAGCTCATAAAGAGCGGGACTAGAGAAAATCTGGTAAACATACTAAGTCAAATTTCGGTGATTAGCGCAGCTTGGTAGCGCATCTGGTTTGGGACCAGAGGGTCGGGAGTTCGAATCTCTCATCACCGACCACTACATTAAGCCTCGTCAGCAATGACGGGGCTTTTTTGTTCTTTGATGCCGGTGGAAATTTTGTAGGGCATTGGCGCTTACGGATATGCCCAGAGGGTCGGGAGTTCGGCTCTTATCCTTGGCTCATCACCGAGGTCTACATTAAGCCTCGTCAGCAATGACGGGGCTTTTTTGTTTCTGGTATTTAACCGTAGTTGAACGTACTTGGTTTGGGACTAGAGGGTCGGGAGTTCGGCGCTTATCCTTGGCTCATCACCGAGGTCTGCATTAAGCCTCGTCAGCAGTGACGGGGCTTTTTTGTTTCTGTTATTTGACCGCAGTTCAACGTACTTGGTTTGGGACTAGAGGGGCGGGAGTTCGGCGCTTATCCTTGGTTCATCAACGAGGTCTGTATTAAGCCTCGAAAGCAAAGACGAGGCTTAATAGTGTTGCTCATTATTATTGTGGTTCGTAGTGCTTAGGCGAAGCCTGTCTAGCTTAATCGTCTGCGACTAAACCCGCTCAATAGCACTAAGCCTAAACCTAATATCGCTAAGGTGCTTGGTTCATCAACGGCATGAATTGTCATTTCGCCAGTGATACTTACCTCTCGCGAGGCTAACTCTTCGTCGCCCCGATAAGCCATCTCTTCTGCTCCCGCTATGTTGAAGTCCCAGCGCCACGCTATTTCCACACCTTGTTGCCAAAGTTCATAGATTGAAGCATCCATGCCACCTGTTGTAATGTTAAAAAAGTTTTCGGTGAGGTCATCATCTACACCAGGCTGATACCAGTCGTAATTGAAAAAACCACCAATATGACTATTACCTACTTCTAAATGACCATCAACAAGTTCGAGCTCTGCAATTTTAACTGTTTCTTGGGTTGCTGTGTTGTGAAGGTGGAACCCAAAGGAGGTATAGTTGTCGTAGTTAGCTACACCGTCGATATAGCTTCCAGATAAGCCCTGATATTCGAGATCTAATAACCAATCTTCCCCTAAGTTTAGGGTCTCTAGCCCCGAAGTATAAGGAAGCAGGCCCATCAAACCACCGGTTCCTGAATTGCTAAACGTGGAGCTGTCATTAGGCATGCAACCGTTAGTATCGCAGGTGCCATTATATAGCTCTGAATGGGACTCGCTAACAATGCTTAGTGCCGAAGCCTTGCCGGTGTAGACTCCATCCCCAAAGGGAGATAAGTATATCTCTGCTGCATAGCCACTAAGAGAGGTTGTTGCAAATAAGCTTGTGACAATGATCGTTTTGTAAATATTCATAGTCGTTATCCTAATATTTAATATTCCATTATTAACCTTACTTTTATTGCGGTTATTATTAAGCACCTAACGGGCCAACACTAATAAGTGATTGTTTTGTCATTAGTTGTTGTGTGGTGATAATGATCAAATTGTCATTAGTGTAAAATATTCAGACACTACAAAAGCTTGTGTGTTATCTAATTGTTATTTTAATGTTGTTTTTGTGTTCACTGATTGTGTTAAGGAACGTGAGTGACGGGCACTCTAATTGGGAGGGGAAGCATGCGAGTTAACTATTCGCAACGATAACTAAAAGGCGTTTTAAACGGTAGTTCAACAGCCGTCTGTGATTAACGCATAAATTGGCGGGGTGGTGGCGTTACTTGCTTGGGTATACTGAAAATAACAGTTGTCGTCAGTCACCTGACCATTGTCGTTACGATCGTAACCAAGGTAGGTAAATGCAATGCCTTGTTCTTGCAATACAAAGGTGTCGTCAATATCAATACGTTTTGTGATGTCGGTATTGTCGAGATAACGCCACTTTAAGCGCACATCAGGGCTGTCGGGGTTGAACACATCAAAGATGCCATCACCATCCATATCCACGTCAATTAAGTCTGCTCGGTTCGGTACTTGTTGAGCCACATAGCTAGGCATATAGGATTTTAACGTCAGTAAATCATTGGCGGCTTTTACACTCACTTTGATTTGTTCAATGGTATTAATACGTGCGTCACTAGACAGATTGAGTAATTTAGGTGCAGCTGTTACCGCAAGGATCCCTAAAATTATAATCACTACTACTAACTCGATTAATGTGAATCCGGCGTTCTTCATCGTTCCTTAATGATGACTACATTGGCTAATCGTCGCAGTATACAAACACCTACAATTGTTCACCTAGTGCATTTTAGAGTATTAAGACTAGCTTTGTGACGCGGATAATATTTAACGATGAAAATGGTCCTAAAGTGACTAAGTGGAAAATATACGTAGGAAGTGGTGAGGATTTGCCCAAACAGGTATGCGCAGTAGCAAATATTTACGCGATATCTAGGATAATATAGCGATCAGTCTCGACCTAGGCTAAAACCACGGCTATAATGCGGCGTTTTGAAATTATGGGTCCTTAACCAAGGACAGCGGTCTCGCCAAGGCGAGTTGCTAAATGCCCATTGTTTACGTAAGTAAATTGTCAGCAGGGTGCTGACTATAGCCGAGGTAATAAAATGCAGGTTTCAGTAGAAACAACTCAGGGCTTGGAGCGTCGTGTTACGATTTCGATTGACGCTGCGCAAATCGAACAACAAGTTGAGCAAGCGCTTAAGCAAGAATCACGTCGCGCTCGCATCGACGGTTTTCGTCCTGGTAAAGTGCCAGTAAGTGTAATCAAGAAACGCTACGGTGCTGCAGTACGTCAAGACGTAACTGGTCAAGCAATGCAACGTTCATTCTACGAAGCAATCATTCAAGAAAAACTAAACCCAGCAGGTTCTCCAGCGCTACAACCTGGTGACGTTAAAGATGGTGAGTTTAGCTTTACTGCTACTTTTGAAATTTTCCCAGAAGTTGAAGTAACGGGTTTAGACGCAATCGAAGTAGAAAAGAAAGTTGCTGAAGTTAACGACAAAGACGTTGACGCAATGATCGATACCTTACGCAAGCAACAGGCCGCTTGGAAAGAAACTAAGGGCATGATCAAAGACGAATTCCGCGTTAACCTAGACTTCGTAGGTAAAATTGACGGTGAAGAATTTGAAGGCGGTAAAGCTGAAGGCTTCGATCTAGCTATGGGCGCTGGCCGTATGATTCCTGGTTTTGAAGACGGTATTCTAGGTAAGAAAACTGGCGAAGAATTCACTATTGAAGTGAACTTCCCTGAAGATTACCACGCTGAGAACCTAAAAGGTAAAGCGGCTGCCTTCGACATTAAAATCAATAAAGTTGAAAAGCCTGAACTAGCTGAAGTAAACGAAGAGTTTGTTAAGTTGTTCGGTATCGAGTCTGGTGAACTAGACGCGCTTAAAGCTGAAATCCGTAAGAACATGGAGCGCGAGCTTGAGCAAACGCTTAAAGCTAGCACTAAAGAGCAAGTACTAAGTGGTTTGTTAGATAGCAACCCCATTGATGTACCAGCCGCGTTGGTTTCTCAAGAAGTGGTTGAACTACGCAAGCAAGCTATGCAACGTTTTGGCGAAAACGCTCAAAATGCTCCAGAGCTTCCTGATGAGTTATTCACAGAGCAAGCGCAACGTCGCGTTCGCACTGGTCTTTTATTAGGTGAGTTAATTAAAGTTAACGAGCTAAAAGCAGACGACGAAAAAGTGAAAACTCACATTGCTTCTTTTGCTTCTGCATACGAAGATCCAACTGAAGTACTTGAGTACTACGCTAAAAACGAAGAGTTAATGAATAACGTTCGTAACGTAGTATTAGAAGAGCAAGCTATCGAGTTTGTACTTAATCAAGCTAAAGTAACTGAAAAAGAAGTTGCTTTTGATGAAATTATGAACAAACAAGGTGCTAACTAAGTTCTAATTTGACTTAGTTACCAGTATCTCGCATATAATGGCTCGTATGTACTTCATACGAGCCATTTTTTTTAAGGAAGAGCGCATCAATGTCTAAAGAAGTTAATCAGTCTGCATTCGACCCCATGGCGGCTTTGGTGCCTATGGTTATTGAGCAAACCTCTAAAGGGGAACGCTCTTACGATATTTATTCTCGCTTATTAAAAGATCGAGTTATCTTTTTAACGGGTCAAGTTGAAGACCACATGGCTAACCTAGTGGTGGCTCAGTTGCTGTTTCTAGAATCTGAAAGCCCAGAGAAAGATATCTTCATCTACATTAACTCGCCGGGCGGTTCTATCAGCGCGGGCATGGCGATTTACGACACCATGCAATTTGTTAAGCCAAACATTAGTACCGTATGTATGGGTATGGCGGCCAGCATGGGCGCATTCTTGTTGGCGGGTGGCGAAAAAGGTAAACGTTACTGTCTACCTAACGCAAAAGTAATGATTCACCAACCATTGGGTGGCTATCAAGGTCAAGCATCTGATATAGAAATTCACGCGAATGAGATAATCAAAACAAAACGTCGCATGAACGAGTTGTTGGCCGAGCATACTGGACAAAGTTTTGATACTATCGCTGCAGACACCGATCGCGATAACTATATGACCGCCGAGCAGGCAAAAGAATATGGTATCGTCGACGATATCTTTGCGCGTCGCGAATAGTTATAAGTTATTCACGGTCTGTATAGATAAGAACATAGTGAAAATAGCATTCTCAGCAGTTTGATTTACACTGTAGATAAGACATGAGTGTGCTAAAAGTTTGAGGTTAGCGAATGACAGATAAGCGCAAGGGTGATGGAGATAGTAGTAAGCTGCTGTATTGCTCCTTCTGTGGTAAAAGCCAGCATGAAGTCAGAAAGCTGATTGCTGGGCCTTCCGTCTATATTTGTGACGAATGTGTTGAGTTATGTAATGACATTATTCGTGAAGAAATAAAAGAAATATCGCCCAAGAAAGAAGGCAATGCTTTACCAGTACCTAAAGAAATCAGGGCTCACCTTGATGACTATGTTATTGGTCAAGACCATGCCAAAAAAGTGTTAGCGGTAGCGGTTTATAACCACTACAAACGCTTGCGCAATGGCGATGTTGCAGACGGTATAGAACTTGGCAAAAGTAACATTTTGCTAATTGGTCCTACGGGTAGTGGCAAAACCTTGTTAGCAGAAACGCTCGCGCGTTTGTTAGATGTGCCTTTTACTATGGCCGACGCCACAACCTTAACCGAAGCCGGTTATGTGGGTGAAGACGTAGAAAACATCATCCAAAAATTGCTACAAAAATGTGACTACGACGTAGAAAAAGCCCAGCGTGGTATTGTTTACATCGATGAAATCGACAAGATTTCACGTAAGTCTGACAACCCATCGATAACGCGTGATGTGTCGGGCGAAGGTGTACAGCAAGCGTTGCTTAAATTGATTGAAGGTACCGTGGCATCAGTACCTCCTCAAGGCGGCCGTAAGCACCCACAACAAGAGTTTTTGCAAGTTGATACCTCTAAAATCTTATTTATCTGTGGCGGTGCATTTGCCGGCCTAGATAAAGTGATTGAGCAACGTGCATCTACCGGTGCGGGTATTGGTTTTGGCGCCGAAGTAAAAGGCGAAGCCGATAAACGTACGCTTAGTGAAACCTTTTCTAAGGTAGAGCCAGAAGATTTGGTTAAATATGGTTTGATTCCAGAGTTTATTGGTCGTTTGCCTGTAGTGGCAACACTGACTGAACTCGACGAAGATGCCTTAATCCAAATCTTAAGCCAACCTAAGAATGCACTAACTAAGCAATACGGGGCCTTGTTTAAGCTTGAAGATGTTGAACTAGAGTTTCGTGAAGACGCTTTACGTGCCATCGCTTATAAAGCAATGGAGCGCAAAACGGGTGCTCGTGGCTTACGCTCAATTGTTGAAGCGGTTTTGCTTAACACCATGTACGACTTACCGTCGATTGATAACATCTCTAAAGTAGTGATTGATCAAACGGTGATTCAGGGTGAAAGTGACCCCATCTTGATATACAGCAACGAAGACAAAGCTGCTAGCGCAGACTAAGTCATTGTATTGTATTATTAAAAGCCAGTCTTAAGACTGGCTTTTTTGCTTATAGCGTTTGACTAACTATCATCTGTTGTTGAGGCTGGTGGATAGCTAGCACATACCTGCCCAGAAATAGGCTAGGGCGTATTAGCCCCAACGCTACTCAGAACTGACCGAATTGACTTACCTGTGGACTCTGCTTGACTTAGCTTTCCTGACAGCTGTAACCTCATTATTAGAGGGCATCTTGTTCATCTGTGTTAGGTATAGAACGGTCATTAACCGTCGGAGGGAACTATGCTGAAGGTGTTGGGCAAATCAACGTCGATAAACGTTCGCAAAGTGCTTTGGACTTGCTCAGAGCTTGCCCTTAACTACGAACTTGAAGAATGGGGTAACCAAAAAGGTGAGCTGCTTAAAGCCGAGTTTCTTGCTTTAAATCCTAACGCATTGGTCCCTGTCATTACTGACGAGGACTTTGTACTCTGGGAATCAAATTCAATTTGCCGTTATCTGGCCTCCTCTATGGAGCGCTGGGACCTCTTACCTCGCTCCCCCAAGCCAAAAGCACACGTAGAGCAATGGATGGACTGGCAAGCAACAGAACTCAACAATTCTTGGCGCTACGCCTTCATGGCACTCGTTAGAAAAAATCCTTCTTATTCTGAAGATCCCGCGATTGACACAAGCGTTCGCAATTGGAATCAAAATATGATGCTTCTCGAGCAACAGCTCGAGCGCTCAGGTGATTTCATACTCGGTAGCGAGTTCAGTTTGGCTGACATTGGAATTGGACTATCTACCCATCGTTGGCTGTCTACACCAATGGAGAGACCAGAGCTTCCAGCGGTTCAGGCGTATTACCAACGGCTCTCTCAACGAAAGGGTTTCGTTGAGCATGGATGTAATGGGGTACCGTAAAGAGACTAACGGTGAGCGCCTCTAACAGGGTACCTGCTAATCCATTTGCTGGTTTTTGCCAAAAGCTGTCGTATTTTCTGCTAATTAGGGGGCTATCACCTAACTAGATTTTTGCCCCGTTACGTGTTACCGCTCCTTCAAAACTACTCTAAATAAACCTATGTACCCTTAATTTTTCTACTTTAGTGGATAAAGCACTGTGATTTTATACAGGCTGTTGCAATTCCTACTTTCTGCAAGTGATTGCATACTTTCATGCTGATGTTTTTGTTATTTTTCGAGCTAGGTGGCTGATACAGCTTAGGAAAGGTGATAACCTTGTTTTTATCAAATGTATGATAAGAGGAAAAATTCCTTGTTTAAACAAGGAATTTTTCCTCTTAATAAGCTTATGTAGACTCCCTCCTGTCAACCCCACATGGCTAGATCATTGCTGACTTATGTACGAGCTCTATAAATGGCTCAAAGATAATTACGCGTATCGAGTGTCAAATCTGTTAGGCGAGATTAAATCTCTCAGCTTATTACTGACTGTCTCGACTCTGATTAAGCAATGTGTTGTTGATTTTACTAGGCAACGAGTGCTTTAACTCGATAATCAGTTCCCTTGGTGAGTATTGAATAGGCAGTTCTAACTGTTTTATTGGCTAGCGCTACGGCTGCGCATTTCTTTCCTCTACGAGCGACGAGAGCTTGTATCCATGCGTCTTTTTCTGTGCGTGGTGTTCTTTTGCAAACATTATTTATATACGTAAATGCACCAGTAACGAGTTGGCTACGTAGCGTGCTTTTTCTTACATGTTTATTAATTGCCCCCAGCTTGGTTTTCCCTCCAGAGGAGTGCTGGACAGGGGTTAACCCGATACAGGCAGCGACATCTTTTCCTGACTTAAATATGTGGTCATCAGCTAAATCAATAGCGCTATATAAATTGATGGCATTAATTATCCCTACGCCTTCAAGCCTCATTAGTTTTTTGCATTCAGGTATGCGGTCGACTAAGGCGGTGAGAGCGTCATCGTAGTGTTCAATTGTTCTAATGACTGCTTGATAAAGTAGCCAAGCACTATGCAAAGCATCGCGTAAAGGTGCTGTAAACATATTGTCGGCATCTTCGAGCGCACTGGCTACAGCAGATTTTAAGCCGCCCATTCTAGGAGAAGGTCGGATATTGAATTCAAGCAATAAGCCAAGAAGTTGGTTATTCATGGCGGTTTTTTGCTTAATCGTTTGCTCACGCAATCGTAAAACGGTTTGCAATTGCTGTTGTTCAGGGGTTTTACCATGTACAAATTTTACGTTAGGTAGCATGGCTGCATGCACAATGGCCAAGGCATCATTCTTATCAGTTTTGTGGCTTTGCCGAACCGCAGATACCAGGCGTGGGCTAATCAAGCGAGCATCATGACCTAGAGACTCCGCTCTTTGTTTCCAATAATTAGAAGTCGAACATGCTTCAAAAACAACCGTAGATGGCTTCGTTTTGACTAACCAAGTGGCAAATTGAGACGGTGTCATTTCTTTGTTAGAAAGCACCTGTTGGCGAGCAACAACACAAACTTGAATGGCGTTTTTTGCCAAATCGACACCAATAACGGTAGAATGAAGCATATATTGACTCCTAACATATTAATCTTGACTCTAAAGCGTAGCAGAGAGCGGAGGGAGTCTAATTATCTGTTATAAGGCAAGTATGAAGCTCACTGAACTTTCAGAGTCTGATTTATTATCATTTACTTTAGATCATCAAAACTTATATATAGAGTTTCTTCTCTTGGTCGGAGACGGAAGGAGGTTTAAGGTGTTTGCTAATAATATTGATTCGAACCCAATCACCGTAAGTTTTATTGGCTTAAATATCAGAGCAAATTTAACAACGTCTGAGAACGTTCCATACCTTGGTGAAATTGAGTCTATTTATGAATCGGATTCAGGTTTCTGTTTTGAAGGTGATATAGGGATTATCGAAGTTAAAGCAAATAGATACAGTGTTGAAAAAGCCTTATAACAAGGGTTTTCAAGTCGGACAAATTACAGTTGGCTGTTGTTCGTGCCTCACACATTTTAGCCAATAGTAATTTTCCGCTTAAAACGGCGTTATGTCGCTTTCAGGTTATTCAAATGAATCAGTGCAAACACAAGCTAAACCTTGTTCAAAATATTCTGGTTTCCAGAACCATTAGATTCAATTGCTTAAACTGCGGTAGCAGTGTTTATCGTGAGCACAATCTAACGCAGACCTTTTGGGGGCCACTTCTTCCAATCTGGGTTCTGGCTTTAGTCGGGTGCGCGTTTGTATCAGCAATTTTATTCTTGGCCTCTTTGAGTTTTGTTCTAATTATGCTTTTGGGTGTTTATCTCATTGACTCAAAGCGTAATTTGCTACAAATTTATTCGTTCGACGAGTCCAGGAAAGACAACGTGAAAGCTTTAAAAAGTGTGTTTTTAGTCTTGGGTATCGTCGTGTTGGGTGCATTGTTGGAGTTCGCAACATAACGAATAAGAATAGGTGTCGCGCAGCCGACACCTTATTCGGGTGTTGAACAAGCCCGATGCTCCCTTCTATAGTAAATAACGGTGTTGATGTTGGCGGGGCCAAGGCCTTGTTAGTTTTCGCAAGGCGAGTTTGGCTAAGACGGGGTCAACGGCGTTAAGCCCTTACCCGTTTGGCGTAGTGCTAAGTTGTTATTTTTTGTGTGTTTTCATCCTCGTGTTAAGCCCTGCCATTATCCTTATACTGTTCGCCTTTCGGCTAGCTCGTTCGACTAATGCCTGTGCAGTGCATGGGGTGTTGGCAGCAAGGGCATGGCCGGGTCGCGCTGTTGTTGTCGGGTTGGAGCGCGGCGAGGTTAACGCGTTGAGGCACTCGCAGTAGTAACTGAATGCGCCGCAATACGTGTTTGGCGTTGCCCCGTAAAAAACCATAATCTCTCACCCGCTGTAATCCCTTGGGTAATACATGCTGCAAGATAAGCGTTAAGAATTGCAAGGTAGGCAGGGTGCGGATTTTGGTGGTGTGGCTTTGGCTATCTTGATACCTAAAACTCACTTGGCCGTTATGGGTACTGATGATGTCGTTATCGGGTAAGACCCCGCGATACAAGTAGCGAGATAAGTACTGTAGCGCGGGCAGTCCAAAACCTACGTTGCGACAATCTACCACCCACTTAGCGGGTATCGCTTTGAGCAGAGGCAGCGCCTTGTGGTGGTTAATCGCATCCAGCATTCTCCCTCGCCATACCTTGGCCAGTGCAAAGGCGTTAAACAAGTACTGCTTGTTGGTGTGATGCCACTGCTGCTTAGCAACGTGATAGCGCCCGCCAGCCACCAATACATGTAAATGAGGATGCAGATTACGCTGGCGGCTATGGGTATGCAGTACCGTGGTAAAGCCTAATTCGCCCTTGTTCTGGCGTTTGGCAAAGTCCTTTAACAGGCTTGATGCCACCTTGAACATGATTTGGTATAAGGCTTTAGGCTGCACGCGGGCCAAAGCTCTTAGCTCATAAGGCAGGGTAAAGGTCACCATAAAGTAAGTAGTGGGTAGCAGCTTATGTTGTTGGCGAGTTAACCAGCCAGTGGTGCAATGATGTTGGCACTGCGGGCAATGCCTGTGGCCGCAAGAAAGCGTCAATTGGTCATGATGGGGGCAATGCTCACAGTGCCAATGGCTCTGACCTTGTTGCTCAGTTTTACAGCGCAGCATGGCATACATTGCCCGTTTAGCATCCGCCCCTAAAAGCGGGGCAAGCTTGGCCCCATGTTGGTGAAGTAAATCAATAAAGGTGCTCATGGCTACGGCCACATTAAGGTGAGAGAGTCGGTGAGTGTATTCACCGCCCTTGCCGTATCTAATTGTTTCACTTGGGTCAACTGGGTATAGCGCGCGGTGGTGTTTAAACTGGCGTGCCCCAGCAAGTGTTGCAAGGAGCGTAAATCCAAGCCTTGCTCAAGCAGATGGGTGGCATAACAATGGCGCAGCGAGTGAGGACTAATGGGTTTATGAATACCGCAATCGCGCAATACCCGCTTCAAGGCTTTTTGTACACCGCCTTTATCCATCGGCACATCCACCTGTTTACCTTGGCGCGGAAATAACAAACGCGCATGCCGATGGCTTTGCCAGTGGGCACGTAAAACCTGAAGGGTGCGATGCGGCATGGGCACTAAGCGGTCTTTACCGCCTTTAGCATCACGCACATGGACGTGCATGGCCTGACTGTCAATATCATGAATGGTTAACTGTAAGCCCTCGCTCAAGCGCAGCCCCATGGAATACAACACCAAGAAGAAGACTTGATAGCGGGGTTGTTGAGTCATGCTAATCACTAAGCCTACTTGCGCAGGGCTTAAGATATCGGGTAAGCGTTTCACTTGAGGGGGTTTTACAATGTTTAACCACTGCCATTGTTTATCGAGGGTGTAGCGATAAAAGAACTGCAAGCCATTGCGGTCTAACTTCACGGTGCTCCAGGAATGGCTGCTAATCAGTTGAGCAAAATAGGCCTTTAAATCAGCGGTGCTTAAGGTGTCTGGGCAGCGGTCAAAGTGGGCAGAAATACGACGTACCGCACGCGAATACGCATCAATGGTAGCGGGGCGTTTCCCTTGTAAGGTTAAATTGGTAAGGTGTTGTTTATATAAAGCATTATAACGATGTTGTTGGCTAGGGTTCATGCTGCATACTCCGGTTAATCACGACCGATTGGCCGCGTAACATTGAGTATGAGATATCTGCTGCTATGCACTCTGCCGCAGAGCGGCTTCGTTCAACAAACGCATCAAGTCGCCGCTGAAAAGCGCGGCTGGGACACCAAAACTACGCGGCGATTTAGTTTGGTGCTTCGCAAAGTTTAACTAATCGCCGCTACGTTTTGCTGCCCCTTATGCGGGCGTTAGGCATCAAATTAAATGAACATCATCGAAGAGTTTGAATCCAACGGAATAGAGTGCAATCTCGGCGCTAGTAACTGGCACGTAGATCACGGCACTGCCGCAATCTATCCTCCGGCCACCGATGAAATGATCGAGTGGGCTTGCCTCGAAGCTAAAGCGGAATTTCCCCCCGCACTTGTTTCCCTTCTGAAAAGCACAAACGGATGCTTCTTCAAGAAGCTTACGCTATTTGGCATTCCCGTGAGTTTGTTCGAAGGTAAAGGGCTATCGAGAGGGCAGCTTCAGCCTCAGTCGATTACGACAGCGAATCGAGCATGGCGAGTCAACTACAAAGCACCGAATGAGGCCGTAATGGTTGGCTCCATACAGGGATGGTCAGAGAACACAGGGTTGTTCATGATGCCTTCTGGGCAATGCGTGAAAATCAATAGTTCAGGTATTAGTGCGCCATTTCAGCTCACTGAAAAATTGCGTGCGTTGGCGGAAAATGCCTAACAATGAAGCTCACTAACTCGTCGCTTCGCTCCTCGGGGACAAAGGCCACAGCGCGGCAAGCCGCTAGCCTTTGCCCGTGGCTGCGGCGTTAAGGCTCAAATGAATATCGAGCATAGAATTACAGAAATATTTTCCGGAAAGGCATTTGAAAGGCCTGTATTTTATAGTATTCCGGGAGGCCTGCGGTTTGAGTTGTCCGAAGGCGGAGATTGGCTAGAGCAATTTGATTTGGCTTTCAGGAAAGCCCTCGAAATATGCGAAAGTATTTTCGATGATGAAATACTGGTATGTATTCGAACTTTTGGAGGAAAATCGTTACTTTCGGTTCTACCGGTAGTTAGAGAGCTTAAAAATATAGGTTTGTATCCTCCCACTAAAAAAGAGCATTGGAAGGAGAAAAACCAAGACGATCCCGAATGGGCTACAGACGAAGACGAATATTGGCACACCATTGCATTCCATTTGCCATCAAGTGCATTGAAAAAGCTGCTGTGGTGTAGTTTGGCCTGTGACCAAGGTATAAAGCCTTGCCCTCCCGCGAGCTACTATCTATTCGATCTTAAAAAGTCCATCGAGGTCTTGCCATACGATGATAGAGGTATGGACGTGGTCGGGCCAAATCATGAATTTCTGGCAGAGCTTTATTCGAAATATTCACAATATCTTCTCGATTATTATTTGGATGCAATGAATGCTACATTTTCAAAAAAGCCTTAACAAACGCAATCTGTCGGAACGCCTTTTCGTTCCTTCGTCACTTCAAGTCATCCGCAGTTACGGGCGTTAAATGTATATGAATATTCCTAATTTCTTCGCTCTAATCACGTTAATGTTTATTGCGACAAGTGTTCAAGGGCAAAGTATGAGTGATGATAGTGATTGGAAATTAAAGCTCCGTTATGGAAAAGAAACAACTCCATATACTCACTACACCGTTTTAGCAGAAGGTGTTTGCGGTGAAATGGCAGAAGGGTTCTCTTGCCCTAAAGGTAATGCCATTATGGGGATCAAAGTGTGTAGTGGCACACTATAAATAACTAGGTGCACCTTCCTTTTCTAGAGCTTACGTATACTCTTTTTGTAACTTTAACTATATGAATAGCTTACAATTATTAAGTTCACAGGCCAATTCAAAATAAGCTTTCTACTTTTGAACAAGCAATAATACTTGTCAGATATTCTTACAATCTCTTTGGTCGCGTTAAATCATGCGCTCTATACAATTGAAAAATATACCTTTAGTTACATGGCTTGTTTATTGCTATATATCGATATTCAATATTTAGCAGGGAAATGCTCAAGCATGAAACTAACTAATTTTATAACTACGTTATTCACATTGCTATTGTTCTCAATCAGCACCGCTAAAGCTACTCTGATTACCGAAGATTTTACTACTGGGTCTTATACATATAGCGATAATGTGCTGGCAACGGCAGAAAACATCCAATTTAGCCACGACTTATATTCGTTCAATGACGGTTTTTTTCAACTTGGAGGTGGTGTTCAATCCTTCTATGGCGAAAACAATATGTTCTTTACGTTCAACAATGCTGCGTTTCTTCAATCTATTCAGTTTGCTGAGGCTTACTCTACGACTCTTACTGCAACAAATTTGAATGTCTATTTGTACAATACTAGTGGCGATCAATTATCAGTTTCCAATTTTGACTTAAGCCCTCTGCTTAGCACTATTGATTTTAGCACCAACGATGTTTCAAAAGTCGAAATTGAATTTACAGGTGTAGGGCTAGATTATTATGGTGTTGGCCGTGAACATCTTTGGTATAGAATGGATAATATCGTGTATGAACCGGCAGCTAGCCAACCGCAACTTACGGTTCCAGAGCCCTCTACTTTTATATTATCAATACTGGCGTTGTTTGGCTTAGCATCAACTAGAAAGAAAGCCCTAATTGCTTAGAGATTCTAAGTTGTGGCTTTATGGAAAAAATAGTGGACACCCAGAAATTTGACGCCATATCCAGGTCGATATTTCGCTGCACGATAGTGTCTTGATATTGCTCACGTAGTGTTTGTCTTGCCGAGATGTTTTTCAGGTTTAAGGCCGTTGCAGGTAAGTTGTATTGACTATTAGTGTTAACCACATGGCCCTTGAGCATGGCGCCGTGGCGGACAATCTTCATTCTTCGGCGTAACAAGTCACGAGCAGCACGCATTTCGCTTGGATTATCGTAGGCGATGGGGAAATTACCACCGCGCAATAACGTAGCAATTTTAAAAGAATCGACTTTATCGTTCTTAGTTTTACCGCCGTGAATCGCCTTCATATAAAGGGCGTGACCTAAAATGAAATCAATGCCCAATTCAGCGCACCAATCAGAGACCCAATACCAGCAATGCATGCACTCAACCCCGACAATGACATTGCCGATATAGGGTTCGAGCATGAGTAACAAGTCATTTTTAATCAGCCCCAAATCTTTTTGTGGACGACAACTTCCCCTTTAGAATCAATGCCACAGTAGTATGGATGTGAGTTATTATAAAATCTCATTGAGCTTTCTCCTGTTGGTTTGGTCACCTTAAGCATACCGCTGATGCGGTTTGCTAGGGAGGAGGCTCAATGATTATCAAGTCAATCAACTTCGCGCCTTCGGCGCCGGACGCAGCAAAGCTGCGCCGGTTATTGAGGCGCTAAGCTTTGCTTAGCGCTGTACAGAAAGTGTGACTGGGGGTAAATGATAGTTTTACCTAAAGGGGCAGGTTGTTTACCACCGCGAGATACTGATGCTTGCTAATACCGTAAGTTTGTCTCTAAGGTTGTTTTTGCCATATCAACAGCAAGTTGTTAGCTGGCATGTTTATTTGCTCGGTTAATTGCAACTTCACACTTAAGCCCCATTGCTTTAATTGCTCAATGTCTCTTAAGCCGCCGTAACCTTGCTGGCGTAGCATCAAATCAAAATCACGGTTACTGTCGCTGCTGTATTTACCTGCTAGCTTAAAGGGACCGTAATGATAAAACGCGCCACTTGGCTTTAGGTGTTCGCCAATGGCCAAATACATCTTTTCAGCAATGGCTTCACTCATAATGTGGGCGGTATTGGCGGTATATACTGCATCACAAGGGCAAGGCCAGCTATCTCGACCAATCTGATAATTTAAGGGCCTTGGTTGTGGGCTTAGCGCGAAGAACTGTTGCCAGTAGCTAATGGCTGAGATATTGGCTTGTTGGTCTGAGCATTGCCAGCGAGTTTGTGGGCAGGCTTTGGCAAAAAAAGCCGCGTGTTGGCCAGTGCCTGAACCTATTTCAAGCACCGTGTTGTGCTGGCTGAGCCGAGCCTGTATTTGGCCTAAGATAGCGTGTTTGTTGTTATCTGCGGCGCGGTTAAAGTACTCGGCAGGGTGAGAGCTACTCATCGTCAGGGCGTTGGTGTAAGTAAGCTTTTTTAGCCAATTGTTGATTTTGAGTATTGTCTTTCATGTTTACTTTATAGTGCAAGCCCGCTTTAGCAAGCATGTGCGCCGCCACGGGAGCGGTGATCAACAAAAACATGGTTATTAGTGCTTCTTTCAGGTTCACATGGCCAAGTTCAACGCTAAAAAATATCATCGAAGCAATGAGGATACAGCCTACCCCTAAGGTACTGGCTTTAGTGGGCGCATGTAAGCGCGTAAAGTAATCCGGAAATTTTGCCAAGCCAATAGAGCCTATCAGCATAACAATACCGCCTAACACCAATAAAACACTCACCACTATTTCTAATAATACAGACATCTGGCTTCCTTATTCGATAATATCGCCGCGCAGCAAGTACTTACAAAAAGCCGAGGTACTTACAAAGCCAAGTAGGGCAATCAATAATGCCCCTTCGTAATAACTGGCAGAGCCTTGGTAAAGGCCTAACAAGATGATCAGGGCAATACTGTTTATGTACATGGTATCAACGGCAATAATTCTGTCGGGTGTCGTGGGGCCAATAATCAAGCGCCAAGCATTTAACGCTAAAGCACAACAAATTAAGCCGCTAGCAATCAGTGTGGCGTAACTTAACATCCGAAAATCTCCTTCAAAGGCGCTTCATAGCGTTGCTTGATTAGGTCTATTAATTGCTGTTCATCTTCAAGATGCAGCACATGTACATACAGCCATTGTCGGTCATCTGATAACTCTACACTCACCGTGCCGGGCGTGAGTGAAACGCTGCTCGTGAAAATAGTGAGAGGCAAAGGCTCTTTAATCGCTAATGGCACGGCAATAAACGCTGGTTGTAAACTGCGGTTACTTTGTAATACCCGCTTCGCCACATCGTAATTAGAGACCACAATGTCAAACACTAAACGACACGTATATACCAATACTTTGAGAGGTTTTTGGGCTACCGGCTCTTTCTCGCTGAGTGGCGCAACAATCCACGGGATAACTATGGCAAACACAGCCCCTAACACCATGTGACCACGACTAAAGTCATGCAAAATTTGCCACACTAACCATAGCAATAAGCTGTGGTAAGGGGTGGGGAACCAAATAAACTTACGCACTTTATCCATTATTTGGCTACCTCATTAAGTTGTTGCAGGCTTAAACCTGCCTTCAGTTGCTCTGCGGCTAATTGTGCATAATCGCTGACAGCCCCGCCAAAAATCACCATTAACGGCAGTAAACCTACCAATAAGCCAATGGCTAAATACTGAATAGGGTGACCTTTTAGGGCCGTGGTATTTTCACCATTAGTGCGCCAAAACAATGAAGTTCCAGCCCGTGATAAGGCGATTAAAGATATCAGCCCAGCGCCTAAAATGAGTGGCCAAATCCACATTGCTTGGCTGGCATTGGTGACAGACTGCAAAATCAAGGCTTTGCCAACAAACCCAGACAGCGGAGGCATACCAATTAAACCTATTGCCAATAAGGCAAAGATAAAGCCCAAAATGCCAGCTTGCGGCATGGCTCGGGCGGTTACAAAACGGTCTTCCGCTTTACCACGTTGTTGCTGAATTAATCCCGCCAACAAGAACATCGCGGCACACGCCACGGTACTATGTAGTAAGTAATAAATGCCTGCTGTAGTGGCCTGTACCGTATTGAGAGTAATGGTCACCAATAAGGTGCCTACAGATACAATCACCAAGTTACTGCAAAGCACTCGTAAACTCTGGCTGGCCAGTACTGAAATAGCGCCAATGGCAATGGTTAATAAAGCTAGCGGCCATAACCACGGTAAAGCGATATTGGCTAACTCGCCTGCTTGGTCGCCAAACATAACGCCATGCACCCGCCAAATACTGTAAATGCCCACTTTGGTCATAATGGCGAACAACGCAGCCACTGGCGCGCTGGTACTGGCATAAGCTTTAGGTAGCCAGAAATGCAGTGGTAGCATGGCTGCTTTCAAACCAAATACTGCCAGTAACAATAATGCCCCTGACTGGGTAATTAGCAATTCGTTACTCGACAATTGTGGAATTCTATCGGCCATATCGGCAAAGTTAAGTGTACCCAAGGTGCCGTATAAGGTACCTAAAGCAAACAAGAACAGCGATGAGCCAATTAAGTTAAGAAATACATAATGGATATTGGCCTGAATGCGCTGTTTACCGCCACCGTGGATCATGAGTGAATAAGAGGCAATCAGCAATACTTCGAAAAATACAAATAGGTTAAAGGCATCGCCCGTTAAAAAGGCGCCGTTAATCCCCATGAGTTGGAACATAATTAGCGGGTGAAAAAAGGCACCATTTTTATCTTCGCCTGCGCTGGCATACATGATGACCGCTAAGCCCAAAATAGCACTTAAACTTACCATTAACACCGAGAACGCATCGGCCACTAATACAATGCCAAACGGCGCAGACCAATCACCCAGCGCATAGACTTGAATGCCTTGGTCTTTCACTTTTAGGAGCAGCACCAACGCAACAATTACCATTAAAATGTTGGCCGAAATGGACAATACCCGTTGTTTAGCTAGGGAGTTACTTAAGCTTGGGAACAGCAAAATAACCGCGACGAAAAAGGGTATTAAAACCGGAAAAATAACTAAATGGTCAAACAAACTCATTAGGATTTTTCCTCCGCCGCTAAGCGGTCAAAAGGTTCTTCACCGTCTACGTGGTCATTGCCTAAGTCGGCGCGACCGCGCATGGCTAAAATTACCGCAAAGGCGGTCATAGCGAAGCCAATCACAATAGCGGTAAGCACCAAGGCCTGGGGTAAAGGATCGGCGTAATTTTCACTGCCGTTGAGCACAGCCGGGGCACCTATGGTTAATCCACCGCTGGCAAACAAAAAGAGGTTAACCGCGTAAGACAATAAGGTAAGGCCAATCACCAAGGTAAATGTATGTCCTCGTAACATTAAAAAGATGCCACAGGCACTCATGAAGCCGACACACACGGCGTAGACTAGTTCCATTATCTTTCTCCTACGGTGAGTCGTTCTTTGGTGGTTAGCTTGCCAAGGCTGGCTAATATAAGCAGAGTTGCGCCGATGACGGTGAAGTAAACCCCGAGGTCAAAGACCAAGGCGCTAGTGAGTTCAAATTTACCTATCCATGGGAGTGATACATATTCAAACCAAGAGGTTAAGAATGGGCGGCCAAACATCCAGCTACCTAAGCCGGTTAACGCCGCGGTCACTAATCCAAGGGCAATCATATAGTGGTAACTAACACTCACCCGCTTAGCCATCCAATCAACCCCGTGTGCAAGGTATTGTTGAATTAAGGCAATTGATGTAATCAGGCCTGCAATGAAACCGCCACCTGGTAGGTTGTGCCCGCGCATAAAGATGTAAGCAGAAATAAGCAGAAACAGCGGCAACAAGCTTTGCGATACCACAGAGAGTAATATCGGGTATTTATCTTTGGCCCATAGTCGGCCATCGTGATCTTTAGTACGCATTGATAAACGCATGCGAGCAATCAGTTTATGAATCCCCAATGCTGCAATGCCAAGCACGGTAATTTCGCCAAAGGTATCAAAGCCACGGAAATCGACCAAAATAACGTTAACCACGTTAGTACCACCACCGCCGGTTTTAGCATTGGCTAAGAAGAACTCAGAAATACTATCTAAAGGATGGGTCATTAAAGCAAAACAAATACTTCCGATAATACAGCCTATTAAAGAGGCTAGAGCCAAGTCACGAACAAAGTGACTAGGGCGGCTTTTACTGGTTGGGGTATGCTGTGGGAAGAAATAGAGTGCCAGCAATAATAAAATTACCGTTACAATTTCTACCGAAAGCTGGGTGAGAGCTAAGTCGGGCGCCGAGAAGTAAGCAAAGGTAATTGATACGACTAAGCCCACTAACGATAACATTAACAAAGCAATCAGGCGGTAATGGCTCCAAATAACGGTGGCTAGCGAACCGGCAATTAATAAAATAGCCGCTACAATCAAAGCGCCATTAATCGCATGCCCTGGCAAGCTACCTCTGGTGGTGTCTAGATCTAACAAGGGCGGGGCGATGAGCAATAAAGCGAAGAAACACAGCCAAAACGCATAGCGTTGTAACGAGCCCGTCTCCAACTTACTATTAACTGTTTGCGCCCATCTTACACAGATTTGAATAAAGCCTTCAAATTCTGCTTTGGCGTCAATCGCTGGGAATTTACCCTCAAATTTAAATAAGGGTTTACGGTTTAAGTAAATGGCTAGGCCACCCGCAATCGCCAGTCCGCTCATTAATAATGGAATATTAAATCCATGCCAAACGGCCAGGCTATATTCCGGTAACGGATGATTGAGCACCGCGAATGATGCGCTATTTAGCAGCGGACCAATAGTGTAGTTAGGGAACATACCTACCAGTAAACAAATCGCCACTAATATTTCAACGGGAACCCGCATATAGCGTGGAGGCTCGTGGGGGGTTTTGGTTAAACCCTTTGGCTCACCGTTAAAGAATACGTCATGAATAAAGCGCAGAGAGTAAGCCACGGCAAAGGCCCCAGCGATTGTCGCCAGTACCGGAATAAGCCAAGACATTGAGCCTAAAATACTTTGGTCTAAGGTTTCGGCAAAGAACATCTCTTTTGATAAAAAGCCATTGAGTAACGGCACGCCAGCCATTGCGGCCGAAGCGACCATCGCTAAGGTGGCGGTGATAGGCATGTATTTCCATAAACCGTTTAGTTTGCGCATATCTCGCGAACCTGACTCATGGTCAATAATACCGGCGGCCATAAACAAAGATGCTTTGAAAATGGCGTGGTTCATAATATGAAATACCGCAGCAATGGCGGCTAACTCGGTATTTAAACCCAGTAACAACACTATCAAACCAAGGTGGCTAATGGTTGAGTAGGCCAAAAGGCCTTTTAAATCGTGTTTAAATAATGCTGAGTAAGCACCGAGTAATAAGGTAAATAAACCAGTGAGTGATACCACCGCAAACCAGACTTCGGTGCCCGCGAGTACCGGGTAAAAACGTGCGAGTAAGAAAATGCCTGCTTTAACCATGGTGGCCGAGTGCAAATAAGCACTTACCGGGGTAGGAGCTGCCATTGCATGCGGTAGCCAAAAGTGGAACGGAAATTGGGCTGATTTAGTAAATGCACCAATCAAAAATAAACTTAAAATAGCCAAGTAATAAGGGTGTTGTTTTACTAGCTCACCGCTATTTAGCACTACGTCTAACTCGTAACTGCCTACCACTTGACCTAACAATACTATCCCCGCGAGTAACGCTAAACCGCCGGCCCCCGTGATGGTGAGCGCCATTCTGGCGCCTTTACGTGCATCACTATTGTGTGACCAAAAACTAATCAGTAAAAACGAACTGATGCTGGTTAATTCCCAGTAAAACCAAAGTTGCAGCATGTTGTTTGACATAACAATGCCCAGCATTGCTGTCATAAACATAATTAGGTAGCAGTAAAAACGCCCCATATGGTCTTTTTCTGACAGGTAATAGCGGGCATACAAAATCACCAGCAAACCAATGCCTAGGATCAGCAAACTGAATAATGCAGACAAACCATCAAGGCGAAATGATAAAGCCAAACCCAACTGCGGGATCCACTCAATGCTCTGGCTAAAGTACTGGCCAGCAAATACCGCGGGTAAGTCGAGCAAAATTAAGCAAAGGGCTAACGCCGGCAGTAAAGCGGTAGCTAGTGCGCAGGCGCTGCGGCTGAGTTTATTGGCTAGTAAGGGAACAATAATCCCCAACATGGGTAAAAATGGTACCCAAAAATAATGCATTTCAGCAAAGCTCCATTAGCTAATTAGTTGGTATCGCAGCAAAATAATAGTCATTAATTGAATGAATATCCATGCCTTGTTAACTCTAGTCTACTTAAGTTACTGATTGATTCATATGCTTGTTTTGTTGCTTGAGCTTAGCGCTTTTGAGTCATAGACTACGGAATAAGCAATAAGTAAAAACGGTGGCATAAGTTGCAATTCAAACAATGGTTTTTCACTACCCTGATTTTGTGGTTTGGTCTTCAAACCCAGTTAGCCTTAAGCGCTGAAGCTGAAAGCGAAAATTGGCCTAAGCAACAAGTGCGCATAGAGGCTTTATTGCAAGCGATAGAGCAAACCGATTTGGTGTTCACTCGCAACGGGTCAGAACATGATTCTGCAGAAGCGGGGGCGCATTTGCGTATGAAGTTAAAGCGCGCGCAAAATAGTTGGTTTGCCCCAAGCAAAGAAAAGTGGACGGCTGAAATGTTCATCGACAAACTGGCCAGTAAATCATCGCTTAGCGGCAAACCTTACATGATTCGTTTTAGTGATGGCCAGCAAGTAGAGTCGGGCACTTGGTTGTATCAACAGCTTGCAGCCTATGATAATCAGCAGGTTGCTCATGAGCAAAACTGATTACCGGCTAAAATTCACACCGGTGATTCGTTACTTAGAGAAAAATGTCGACCAAAACTTAAACCTTAATGAAGTGGCTAAGTTGGCGCATTTGTCGCCCTATTATTTTCATCGCATCTTCAAAGCGGTAACCGATGAAACGCCGGCTGATTTTATTCGCCGCTTAAAACTGGAAAAAGCCGCCAATCAATTGTTTTACCATAAAGAACCCGTTACCAAGGTGGCCTTGGATTTTGGTTTTTCTAGTTCGCAAGCATTGGCCAAAGCGTTTCGAGGGTATTTTGCTATTAGCCCTTCGGCGGTAAGAAACTGCGAAAACTTAGCCACTTACAATCAATTGTTGAGAGACAGCAAGATTGGACACCTACTGCGCAATAATGGACACGCCTCAAGCGAAGATAAACTCTATGCTAGCTCAGCTAATCAACCAAGGAGAGTGTCGATGAAAACCGAACAATTTGACAATAAAACGCTAGCTTATATTAGAGTTACTGGCCCTTACGGCGAAGGCTACGATGTTGCTAGCGAGAAGTTATACCGCTGGGCTGGACCAATGGGCTTAGCGCGGGGCGAATCGCTATTCATTTATCATGATAACCCTGAGCTCACCCCGGCAGAAAAATGCCGCACTGATATATGCATTGCGGTGCCTGCCGATACCAAACCGCCAGCAGGTATTGAGATACAAACTCTCGCAAGCGGAGGATATGCCACCTTACGTAAAACGGTCACCGAATTTAGCCAGTACCCTTTGTTTTGGCAACAACTGATGAATCAAGTGGTTGAGGCAGAGCTGAGTGTTGATAATCGCCCTTGCTTTGAGCTATACCATAGCTTTGATCCGGTGACTAAACAGGCTGATGTAAGTTTTTGTAGTGCGGTAAAATTGTAAGCAAGCGAATCTTGTTGAGTTCAATCTAGGCAGCCTTATAGGCTGCTTTTTATTTGTAGAAAAACAATTCAACTGAAATGTTTTTGGTCAATTGATGTTATTTCGCAGTTCAGTATGAAAGCGGTGAAACAAATCAGGGCTAGCGGGCATTGTAAAAAATTATCTGTGAGAGCCTGCATGTTATCTTCAATTGCTCATCATCATGGCTATTTATCAACCTTGGTATCGGCTAGCCTAGCGTCTAATATATGCTCAGCTATAGGAAGGTAATGCCATGGAAAACCTAAAGAAAATTATTCAAGTGGGACTGTTTACCAGTGCTAGCTTAATGCTCAGTGCTTGCGGCGGATCAACCGGCGCTTCTAGTGATGCGAGCGTGGTACTCGATAGCAGCTATTACACCGATATGTATGACTGGAATAGCAGTGGTGGCATGGCGCAAACGCAGTTAGGCCGTGGACTAAACTTAGGCAATTTTTTAGAAGCGCCCAATGAAGGTGAGTGGACAGACGGTCGCTTGTTGGTTGAGCAAGATTTACAGATTATCGTTGATGCCGGTTTTAAAACCGTGCGTATCCCTGTGCGTTGGTCTAATCATGCTAGTGAAACCGCACCGTATCAAATTGATGCAGCGTTTATGGCGCGGGTAGAACAAGTGGTTGATTGGGCAAAAGCGGCGGGGCTAAAAGTGGTACTTAACGTTCATCACTATGAAGAAATGATGAATGATACTGAGAGTAAACAAGAAGCGCATATCCAACGTTTAGTCGGTATTTGGCAGCAAATCAGTAGTCAGTTTACCCTTGATGCTTATGATGCAGACAGCTTAGTGTTTGAGCTACTTAACGAACCTAACGGCACGATTGGTTATGATGACTGGAATGACATCATAGGCAGACTGACTCAGCTGATATGGACGGATATGGCCGATCAGCAAAACAATGGTACAGAGCAACGCACTATCATGATTGGTACCGCTAATTGGGGCCATCCCGATGGCTTAACGAAGCTAAACCTGCCTATGAGTGTGAACGCCAATAACACCATTATTACGGTCCACTACTACGAACCTTTCCATTTTACTCACCAAGGCGCGAGTTGGGTACAAGGTGCAAATGATTGGATTGGTACACCTTGGTTAGGTACCGAAGCGGACCAGCAACCATTGATCGCCTTGTTTGACCGCGTTACCGCATGGAATGAACAAGCAGGTCGAGGCTTTGAGATATTCATGGGTGAATATGGGGTGTTTTCACAATTCTCCGAAGGTGACCACCAACGCGCTTGGACAGCCTTTATTGCTCGTGAAGCTGAGAAGCGTGATATTAGTTGGGCTTACTGGGAATATGCATCTGGCTTTGGCGCTTATGACCCTGCGGTTGGCGAATGGCGCCCCGCTTTAATCGAAGCGTTGATCCCTGCACAACCCTAAAAACCACTCATTTGCCTAAGCACAAGCTTAGGCAAATGATGATGTTTCTGCACATTTCAGTTTTTTCATCTTTTGCCATGATCAAATTGCCAACCAAGCACTATAGTTTGTTTATAAGTCTGCAATATAGCTAAAAAATTCAAGTTATTAGCGCTACTGCTTAACTGGTTTATACTCAATGAACATTAGTGAAATAAGTCATGAAAATGAAGCGATGGGTAAAGCGAAGCCTAATTAGCACAAGCGTGTTGTTGGCAATCTTATTACTGCCAATTGCCATTTTAGTGGTTGGCATCAAACTAGAAATTGGCGATAGCCGCCAGTTGCTGACTAACTTGCTCAGTGAGCAGTTACAACGTGATGTTCGCATCACTGGTGATATCAGTATTGAGCTGTCATTTATCCCTGCGATTACCGTTGAGCAGATTGACATCGCTAATCCTAGCGGATTTAACCAACCTTACTTTGCGCAGGTTCGTAAAGCCAGTGCGCAACTCAGAGTGCTCCCCTTAATCAACCGTCATTTACAGATAGAGCAAGTATTACTCGATGGCTTTCATTTAGCGCTAATCAGAAACGACAGTGGTGAAAACAACTGGCAGTTTACCCAGCCAAATAAGGCCAAAGCAGCGCCATCTGTAAACCAGAGTTCTCACGAGGAAGAGGGCGGCAGTTTTTCCTGGCAAGGCATAAATTATAGCTTTGATATTAATCAGCAAATATTAATTAGTGATGCACAAATTAGCTATCAAAACCAAGCGGCCGAAGCCTTAGTCACTTGGCGCCTAGATGAGCTTAAACTTACCTCGCCAGACAGTGATACCTTGGCCATGACAGCCTTTGGTAGCATGCTCGATGAGACCTATGCTCTTCAGTCTCGATGGCAATTAGAGCCGCTGTTGCAAGGGCGGGCCGGTGATGTTGAGCTTAACATGCAAGTGGCCGACGCTCAGCTAAATTTAAGTGGGGAGATTGCCCCGCAAAGCGATCAAAATAGCCACCTAGAGCTCAGCCTCGATTGGCAAAATCCTGACTCTATCGCGCGTTTGTTAGGCGATGAATTTGCCCAATTGGCACCGATTACACTTGTTTCACGTTTTGATGGAAAGCCCGGTGAATATAGCCTCACGCCAATGAATGCCAGTTTGGGCTCTAGTCATTTGAATGGTGAACTGACTTTGAAAGGTGATTCACCACTAGAAATTAACGGCAATTTGAACATTGACCAAATTGACTTAAGCCCTTGGTTAGCGCTGGCTCAGGATGATATGTTAAGCACCAAAGCTGAGCTTAAAAGCAAACCTGTTCAGGCCCCGCTGGCGAGTACAGCAGCCTCAGAGTCTGAATCCTTGCCCTTGTTGCAGATTATTCGTTATTGGCTAAATCAAGCCGATGTTGACCTATCGTTAAAAGTTGCCAGTATTGAAGGCTTACCGCTGGAAGTATCCGCGATTAGCATAGGTTTAAAAGTTGAAGGTGAAAGCCTCAAAGCCCCCCTGCGAGCAGTGATAGACGATGTTCGTTTTAACGGCAACCTTAAAGCCAGTATCCATGATGAGCGTTTAGAGACGTCGATGCGCTTAGTGGCAAAAAAATCCCCTTTAGATAAATTAGCTAGCCGTATACCGATGCTGGCAGGCAGTAGCGGCAATATTGGCCGTTCAGTACTCAAAATTAACGCCAATGGCACCACCATTGCTGAGCTGTTGGCAAATAGTCATTTCGACTACAACATTGAAAACAGCCAGATGTTATTGCCTGCAGGTACTGCACTTAATATTCAGCACGCTAGTTTAACCGCCAGTGTAGAGAGTGAGGTGTTGGTTAAGCTCGATGGTATCTTGCTGGATATTCCGGTAAACGCGGTGCTACATGCGAGCCCATTGCGGGCGATGTTAGATAATGAACCGTGGCGGCTTGATATGCAGCTACACTCTCCGGCCATTGAGCTGCAGGTAAAGGGTGAGTTACCCAGTGGTCAATGGCAGCAAGGAGCAAGTTTAAGCCTTAACGCTGAAGGCGAACGTATTGGCTTATTAAGTCCGTGGCTAGGGGTTGACACAAATGCCCAAGGCGCGCTCAAGCTAGCGCTAGAACTGCAGGCTTCTCGCGGTCAGTCTTCGTTAAATATAAGTCACTTACAATTAGCTGATAGCCAAGGTGAATTACAAGCCTCTTGGAGCGAAGCTAAAACCGAGCAAGGTTTGGTGACCATCAAATCAAACTGGCAGCGTATCGATGTCGCACAGCTAATGGCATTAATGCCCAGTGGCGATGTAGCCCAAAATGCAAGCCAGCTTGACGCTCAAGCCGCCACAGTGGCCAAAAATAGCATAGACATTCGCCTGCCAATTTTGCCTAAAGGTTGGTCGATTCACGACGCTGACTTAGCGCTAAATATAAAGCAACTGCTGATTGGAGAGCATCAACTTAAACAGCTCACACTAACTGCTGTCGCGCGAGATGGGTGGCTACAGAAAGCACCTTTTAGTGCCGAATTCGCCGATAGCAAATTTGTCGGGAACGCTTTACTTGATTTACGTGCTTCGCCACTAAAATTGGATTTTACAATCGCGAGTCAACAGCCTAATGTTGGGCAAATACTCAAACAATTTAACATTGCTGAGCAAGCGAAAATCGAGCTTGATAGCGCTGAGCTTGCGCTCTCTCTAAGCGGTAACAATGTTGCACAACTGCTTGCCAGTACTCAGTTTAGTGCCAAGCTAAAGGGGGGCTACTGGCTATTAGTCGACCCAAATACTCAAGCCAGCGCTCGGGTTGAATTAAGCGAGGGCAGTTTAACGGCAAATCCTGAACAACCGATTACTCTCGCGCTGTCTGGGCAACTAAAGCAATTGCCCTTAACGCTGTCTTTAAGCACCTTAAGTTTGCGCGAATTTACCCAAAAGCCCAGTGCGCTTCCGATCCATTTATCCCTTGAATTAGCCGAAGTAGCTTTATCAGCTCAGGCCAATTTACCGCGGCCTATCTCGGCGCAGAACCTCACGTTAGCGGTGCAATTGAGCAGCCCAAAACTCAGCCAGTTAGACCGTTTACATGGCATTGAACTACCCCCTTTTGGCCCCATAAAACTAGCGGGTGAGTTGGTGCTTAGTCCGCAAGGATATGCCATAAATGACATGTTACTTGCCATCGCGAGCAGTGAATTAACCGGCGGGGCAAGTTTAGTCACTAGTGGTAATAAACCACTGTTAGAGCTGGCGGTAAGCGCTAACAATATCCAGTTAGACGATTTTAAAACCGGTGGTTGGCAAGGCTGGGCCCATAATTCAGACCAACAGCCAGCCGCAAATCAGCAAGACCATAGCAGCCAGCAAACGGCGGTTAATCAACAGCCTGCGCCAGCGACTCAAGCGTTGTTGAGCCAAGAATTATTTAAGCGGCTAAACGCTAAGTTTCGTTTAGATGTAGAAAAAGTGCAATCAGGCGAAGATTGGCTGGGCCAAGGAAAACTGTATTGGAGCTTGCAAGATCAGCGTTTTCGCTTAGACCCTTTGTGGATCGCTTTACCCGGTGGAGAGCTCAATGTCAGTGCCGAACTAAGCCCCTCCAACGCCGGCTTTTATAGTGAGCTTAAGGCCTCCATTGAGAACTTTGATTATGGCCTCCTCGCAAGGCGGATTAAACCGGAAACGAAGATGGGCGGTACGCTAAGCGTAAACCTTGAGGTAAATAGTGAGTTTGTTAACCCCAAGCAATGGTTTGCCGATCTTAATGGTCAAGTTGGTTTTGCTATATGGCCGCAGTATTTTGAAGCTGGCATTCTCGATTTATGGGCGGTGAGTTTGGCCAGCGCGGTGGTGCCAGAGCTTGATGACGCTGAAAAATCAGTACTCAATTGTGTGGTGGCGGTGTTTGATGGTGATCATGGCGAGCTAACTAAAAATGTCTTGTTGGCCGATACTTCAAGAATGCGAGTGTTGGGTGAAGCGTCGATCGATTTTAAGCAGCAACAAGTCAACATGGTATTAAGGCCACAAGCCAAGCGAGCGCAAATATTTGGTTTAGCTACACCCATTCAAGTGAGTGGCAGCTTTGAAGACTTCAACGTGGGGGTAGCCAATGGAGGCTTACTCGGTACCACACTTCGTTTTGTTACTAGTCCGGTGGTTTCACCATTGCGCTGGATAGTCGAAGCCCCCTTAGATGCCAACGGCAGTGAACTATGCCAACAAGCCTGGCAGCAAGCGAAACAGACACCAAGTGAGCAATAAACTCAAGTTTGAGCGCTGACCTTTTTTGTTAATGTGGACTTTCGCAAAGGCTAAGAGGCGAAAGTTGCGAACTTAATGTTTACAGCTAGGATTAATAATAAGGCTTAACGATTAAGGATGCCTATGCGATGGTCTTTGCTGCTTAAACGAATTTTATTCGCCTCTCTCCTGGCTATTTCTTTCTCTTTCTCTGCTTCAGCTGAGTTATCTATTTGCAACCGTTTGGTTGTTACGGGAAATGCCGAGTACCCTCCCATCCTGTGGCGAGATCAACATAATCCGGGCAAGTTAACCGGGCTAGCCATTGAGCTACTCGAGCTGGCACTAATGGACACCGGTATTGAGGTCGATGCGCGAGACAGAGGGGTGTGGGCGAGGGCATTACAAGAAGCTGAACATGGCGAAGTTGACATGTTAGCGGGTGCATTTCTCACCGATCAACGCCAAACCTATATGGATTATATTGTTCCTCAATTTACTGATGTGCCCAGTGTTGTATGGACCACAGCAGGACATGAGTTTGATTACCAAAAGTGGGAAGACTTACTCGAACGGCGCGGCGGTACCTTAGTGAACAATAGTTTTGGTCAAGCCTTTGATGCCTATGCTAAAGATAACTTAAAAATCCTTACCAGTGCTACCGCAGAGCGGTCCTTTGCTATGTTGTTAGCCGACCGCTTTGATTACGTGCTTTACGAGTTATACCAAGGCTTAACCATTTTAGAATCTGCTGGGCTAAAGGGTAAAGTGACTCCGTTACCTAAGCCTATATCGGTTGAAGGGCTTTATTTTACGTTTTCTAAACAATCGGGCTGTAATAGTGAATCTTTAAGGCGCCATTTAAGTGAGCGCGTCTCCCAGTTAACCGAGTTTAAAACCTTTGAGCGTCTGTTTGAGAAGCATATGCAAGCGTGGTCAAAGCAACAAATAAACCATGGTGTGCTTACCGATGATTAGCGGCTTGTTGGTTAAGCTGTTTTGTATACTCGCTTCACCAGTAAACGGCTAAATGGGGTGTGCTAGTTGGCGGTTTGCCTTCACCTCAAGGCCTATTGTCGGCTAAATAGAGAATGTTATGAGCAAACAGCATGTTGGCGAATTGGTGCTTAGCCAAGCACAAATTGCCGAAGGGGTTAGGCATGTCGCAGCCCAGCTTAATCAAAAATTTCAAGGCGAGCGCGTTGTGCTCATTACCGTGGTGCCGGGTGGTATTCTTTTTACCGCTGACTTAGTCAGGCTGCTCAATTTCGACATTTGTATGGACTACATCTCTTGTCCACATACCCCTGGAGAGCGTAATAACAAGGCTAAGATTGTGTATCAACAAAACATAAGCATTAGCCATCAGCACTTGGTTATTATTGATGATGCCATTGAATCAGGCGGTACCATGCAACGGCTAGTCACGCATTTATCCCATCAAGCTTCGCTAAAGTCGCTGTCTATCGCAACCCTCTTGGTTAAACCCAGTCGAGTAGACATACCAGTAGACCAACACTTTGCTTTTGAAATGGACAGTGATGATTTGCTGGTTGGCTATGGCTTACCTTGGGAGCAGCGCTACCGAAACCTTGCCTACATTTCAAAGCTGAGTCGCTAATTGAACGTCAACGCCTTACAGTCAGTGTTTTACATTTTACTGCATAGCTATACTAGAGGGATTCTGGCTTAGTGGCGCGCATTGCTCGGGTTTTTTCTTCAAGGGTTTGGGTTTCGCTTTGGTTTTAGCTTGATGGTTAGCCGCTTTACTCAGCTGAGTTTTCCACCAAGCTAATTCGTCGCAACCGTGCCCGCTGGTGATTGGCTTTTGGTTTTTACAGTATTGGTCTCCGTCGGGACATAATAAGCGTACATGCATATGCGCGCTGTGGCCCCACCAAGGACGAATTTTTTGTAGCCAGTCATCGGCTTCAGTTCGCTGGTTGCAAAGCTGCTGTTTAATGGCAGGGTTAACAAATATGCGCGCGACGCGTTCATCTTCTGCGGCCACTTTGAGCATGGTTTTGTGCTCGGTGCGCCAGGTCTTTGGATTTATTGCTTGTTGTTGTGGGTTCACTACGCTAACTGCTGTGGGCTTAGCCAATTGTGAAGCAGAAAGTGGCGCATCAACAAGCTTTAACCAGATATCAACATCTAAGCCAATTTGGTGGCTGCTGTGGCCAACGTTAAATTGTCCTCCTCTTGGCATAGACATGTCGCCCACTAGAATATTGTTGATCCCTTCTGCTTGAAGTTTTTTGGCTAATTCACTGATAAATGTAAGCAAATTGGGATGGCCATAATAGCGTTGTCGCTGGCTACGAATTACTTGGTAACCGTCACCGTTCAGTGGCAAAGCATCGGCGCCGGCTAAGCAACCATTTGCATAACTGCCAATAGCCGCTGCCGGCCCTTGGTATGGGCTAGTGGCTTGCTCCCAAGGGTTATCTTGCGCGAGTATTAAGGGGCTAAATAGGCTTAGTAGCAGTAAGCCATGCTTGAGATGAAACAACGACATAGACAACACTGATCCCCTTGGTTATTCATTAACGCTTACAAATATTGAACATTAGCTAAAGTCTAGCCGCTTTAATCATCAATTGAAGCCGATTGTGGCAAAGATTTTTGCTTTTGTTTAGCACACTGTTACTCTCGGTTTAAACGACAGGGTCTGGTCAAAGAGGGGGATTCATGAATCAAACTGCGGGTTTCCCCGTGTTTTTATTTGAAACCGAAAGGCTAAGGGTAGAAGAAGTGGGCACTTGCTTAGCCCAAGACTATCTGAAGCCATTGCTAGAGCGCGCTGTTGACTTGTTGAGCCCCGCAGTGGTCGCAGCCCTGCCTCAATATTTCCAAGGTATAACTACACTAAAGCATGCTGAACAGTGGTTTAAGCAAGTTTGCCTAGCAAGTCGCCTATTGGTGGTGACTAGCACTAAGCATCAACACATTATCGGCTTTATCTTCATTTATGAGGACGGCTCGGGTTCTGCGCATATTGGCTATTTGTTGGGAGAAGAATACTGGCGACAAGGTTTGGCTTTTGAGTTACTGAGGGGCTTAGTCGCTTGGGCCAGCCAGCACTGTAATTTTACACGCTTGTTGGCAGGCGTAGAGGTCGATAATATGGCCTCTAAAAAGCTACTGACCAAGCTGGGTTTTCAACGGCAACCCCCTGTTGTTGGCGCGTCTAACGAGTTTTATCAATACAGCTTAAGTTAAACACATAGAGTAAGGATCTGTTGTGCGAAAAATCTTAATATTTGGTAACTCCGGATCGGGGAAGTCAACCTTAGCTAAAGCGCTGTGTGATGCTGAACAATTGGCGCATCTAGATCTCGATACGCTTGCTTGGCAGGCAACTCAAGCTCCAACTAGGCAACCATTGCAGCACAGTTGGCAACAGATCCGGCGTTTCATTGATACACACCAAGCTTGGGTTATTGAAGGCTGCTATAGCGATTTATTGGAGCTGGTGGCTGCGTATTCCAATGAAATTATATTTATGAATTTACCCATTGAAGACTGCATTGCAAACGCTAAAGCGAGGCCTTGGGAGCCGCATAAATATGAATCTAAAGAGGCGCAAGACAATAATCTGGATATGCTGATTAGCTGGATAGCGCAATATTCAGAAAGAACCGACACCTTCTCTAAATCGTCTCATCAGGCTTTTTATGATCATTACCGAGGCAAAAAAACCGTCATTATAGCAAATCAAACACAGTGCTAATTGCTGCTAGCAATTTTGCTAGCACCATGTTCTGTATAGTACAGATAGTAACGCGCCAGACTGCGTTATTTGTTGCTAAGTGCTGCTTGGCTAAAGGTAATTCCATCCCAGCCTGATAACATAAACTGACGAATGTTTTGGTGATCTTCAGCGTCGGGAGTGGCAACTACATCGCGGTAATACTGACCAAATAAGTGTAAAGTTTGTTGCTGGTTTAAACCCTGTATTTGAGCAAAAGAAAACACTTTGCAAGAGCCTGAGTTTTCACCGGCGGCATTGCTTTGTTGGCCGTTCGTAAAGGCGCTTGGCGTAAACTCGAAGTTTGCGTCGATAATTGCCATGCTATCTTCAAAACGCAGCTGTTGAGCGTTTTGGTTTAATTGGTCGATAAAGCGGGCAATATTGGCCTGTGTCATGATGTTACTTCCTGTAAGGTCTGATAAATAGTTGCTTACCTTAGTGATATGGGTCGATAGGGTCAAGTGAACAGCGAAATTGTACGACTTAGCAAACAGAGCAGTGAATGATTTGGTCAGGTTAATTATTCAATAGCTTGATGCTTGAAGCGAGGAGTTGAGCAAGCTAATCTTTTGTATAAATCCTTGTTGAGTAAAGTCTCCCAATGTGGAAGCCAAATAGAAAGCCCCCGCTCTAGAGCGGGGGCTTTGTTTACAAACAGAAGTGATAACTAGAGCTTATTTCTCAGCGTAACTATCATGAGATGCTTCAAGTTTGTAGAAGGTTGCTTGAGAGTAGTCATCTAAGTCACCAGAGATGTTTTGGTTGTAAACACCCGCTTTGAAGTACATGTACTTACCACCCACATCGTAGCCACTGTCGCTCATGTCAACAACCTGAACTGCGTCTTCTTTGCCTTCTCGAGAAACGGTAACAGTCATGGTGTTGCCAACAACTTCGATACGGTAGCTAAATACTTCGCCTAGCGCGATACCATCTTCACCAACCTCAGCCGTTAAATCACCGACTAGCGGATAGAAATCCTCTTTGGTGGCGTCTTGGCTTTCATGTGCAAAGTAAACAGCACCTGTTGCTTGGTTTGGTAGCTTACGGTAGTACAAACGAATTGGCTCATCGTTTTGGTCGTGGATTTGACCAATAATAAAGCGACCTACTTCGTTAGCCGCACCAGTAGTGGTGGCGTGGTCAATTTTAAGGGTAGCTTCTAGAACGCCATCAATACCGCCGGCAGCGTTTAAGTCTGCTTCTGGAGCGCTTGAGAATACCCAGTTGTTTTTGTTCACACCTTTAGTTTTGTGAGACATGTTACCGCGACGTAGCATTTCACGAAGCTCTGTACGCGCATACTTGGTGTTTTTAGAGGTACGAACCCCTTTCACATAAGACTTAAATACTAGACCACCATCGTCTGCTGTATAGAAAATCTCAGGGTGCTGATAACCGTTTGCAAGGTTCCATTCAGACACGTCATCTGGACGTTCATTTTTGTCGTGGTCGAAAGGTTGCGATAAGTACCAGTAAGACAAGTCAAAGTTTTCGCTTGGCGCGTTACCTGCTAGTGGCGTTTCTGGTAAAGCCGGAGTTGGAGGAAGCTCAGAACGCAAACATGTTACAGTGGTTTCACAAGGGTATACCGCTGGCGCACCGAAATCACCTGAACGAAGGTCTTTACGCGCTTCTTTACGTGCTTTCTCTGCTGCTTTCATTTCTGCAATCATTGAAGCTTCAGCTGCAACTACTGCACTAGTAATGATATGGCTTGATGGACAAGCGTTAATGCTACAGTTAACGGCTGCGAGTTCGGTTACACTGTTCCAACCATTTTTGGTGTTGCCGTGTCCTACGTAGCGTACGTAGCGAGCATTTACCGCAGGCTCAAACTGAAAACGCTCTAAACCAAGGGCTCTACCAGAGCTCTCTTGGCCTTCTAAAACAGTGGTCCAATTTTCACCATCAACACTCATTTGGATATCAAATTTAGACTGACGCTGATTGCCTTTACTAAAGGCGGCTTGAACGGCATCAAACTCTTGAGCTGAACCGTAGTCTAGCATTGCCCATTCGCCATCACCGGCTGCAGACCAACGCGTTGTAATGTCTTGATCGATTAAACGGTCAGGGCCGTTACCATCGTGGCTGCTTGCTGTAATGGCTACTGGAGTTAATAGCGCTTCACCCGTTTCTTTATTATTGGCAAACTTTTCAACAGAATCAGGAGCAGAAGTTGACGTACAGCCTACTGTTAAGAAAACTGAAGTTGCTAACAAGCTTTTAAGATAGATATGTTTCATTTACCCATTCACCTATTGTTGTATAAATTAACCCTATATTTTGTAATATAAAATCAATTTAATGCTGTGTATTGATATGGAAATAACAGCTGTCTCCGTTTCCACATCATCTGAAACGCTATATGATAGTGTTTTCAAATCTAATGAATTCTAAATATACATAATTTAATAATACAAATGTAACTGAGTGTTAATAAATGCGATCAATGTCTAATACCGTTGCTCTAACAGTGATCCATGTTCAAAGAACTGACGCTCGATTTAATGCAGATAAAGCGTTTGGCCACTGTCTTTGTGTTACGTAACGCAAGCCAAGGTTATGTAAAGCCATAGCTTGATTTGGTTTTATACTTAAGATCTCTTGTAACAGTACTTGGGCTTTGCTTAGCAGATTAGTTTCACGGCATATACTGCCCAAATAAATGCCAGGTTTGTTGCTGGTCTAATCCTTGTATTTGAGCAAAGGCAAACAGTTTACAAGAACCCGAGTTTTCTCCAGTTGTATTGCTTTGTTGTCCATTGATTAAGGCGCTTGGCGTAAACTCGAAGTTTGCGTCGATAATTGCCATGCTATCTTCAAAACGCCGCTGTTGAGCATCTTGGCTTAATTGGTTGATAAAGTAATTTTGGCCTGTGTCATTGTATGACGTCCTGTAAGGTCTGATAAATATTTGCTTACCATGGCGATATGCCCTTTCAGGGTAAAGTGAACACCTGAATCGACAGACTTAGAGAGCGGGGTAGGCGCAGCCTAAATGGAAAAAGGCCCTAATCAGCAAAAATAAACCCACCATAAAGAAGTGGGTTTTTTTTCAATCACTCAGCTGTTGTCAACTTAGTGAGTGCTTACATGGCTTGCTTATGCATGAGCGGCGGCTATTTCAGTTTCAAAATACTCTAGTAGCGGAACGGCCGAGAAATCTTCTTCAACTGAGAAAGAAAACGTTTTAAATGTAGTTTCAATCTGCAGTGATTTCAAATAAGGGTAGTGAGGGTGAGGCTGCAAGCTAATAGCGCTTATTTTCGGCCAAGCAATAAACAAATGCTCTACATGATAATCGGTATCTTTTTCACGGATAATATCGGTCCCCCAATTTGAGATTATCAAATCGTAAGCATCGGTCATGAATAGCACATCTTGCATTTTGTATTTTAAGATCCGCGCTAAAAACTGATGAAAACCCTTAATTGGCGCATCATCTAAAGTGCGAGAGGCTTGAAAACCCAATATTGATACCGGCTCCTTAATCGCTTCGCGTTGCAAAAAGTATTCATAGATCTGTTTTTTTGATTGCTTCGGCGGTAACTGTTCTGGCAAAGAAAATGGCTTACCCGTACTTTTCATCGCTTCACGAATGATGTGTACCGCCTTGGCTGCAATGTCTATAGATACGAGGCTGTAGTTAATGCTGATTTGGCTTTGGCCATAAAAAAGCTGAATGTGGCATAACAGCAAATCACCACTATGGGCGATGTAGTCGATGTCACTGTAATCTACTTTTTGTATGCGCAGCTCACCTTTGTCCATGCTTAGTAAGGTGAGTGTTGATTGCTCCAAAATAACCAGTTGGTCATAAAGCAGCATACCGGGTTTTAAATCGCGTCGAGTACCGTGAATTGGCACCTTAAAACAATAGCTAGCGGCAAGTATCTGATCTTGATAGCTTTCAAATTGTGGAGGGATGTCTAAAGGTTCTTTCACCTCCATCATCCACGGACCATATTTGATATATTCGTGACTTAGTTTGTCCATTGCTATTCCCCCAAGCCGTTTACGGCAAGTTAAATGAATCTAGCAAGCTCATTTAAGTTTAGTTCAAGTAGCGCAATATTCATCTGTCTGTTCAATATATAACCATTAATTTTGTTCTAAGATCGGCGATTATGATGGTAACGCTAGGCAGCAGATAATGGCTTTATAGCGTTATAATGGTTTGCTTGAGATTTTTTTATTCAAGGCTATTACCAAAAATAGTTTGGATTAGCCCGCCTGGTTTACTTTAAGCGAGCTCGAATTTCAGATAGAGCTGGGTCGCCAGGGGTCATTAATTCTAGTTTATCAAGTTGTCGTTTGGCTGCGGTTATATCGCCACTCGCTTCTAAGGCAAGCAAGTAAACATAGGCAAAACGGCGATTATCATTTTCAAGCTCTGAAGCCATATTTAGTGCAGATAATGCATTTGGCCATTGCCTTTGTACAACGTAAATTAGGCCAAGGTTATGTAAAGCCATAGCATGCTTGGGCTCTATGGTTAAGATCTCTTGTAACAACACTTGGGCTTTTGTTAGTTGACTAGTTTCACGGTAAATACTGGCCAAATTTAGCTTAGCCGGCAAAAAGCTGGGCTGGATTTTTAGGGCGTTGATGTATTGGATGGTGGCCTGTTCAGTGTCACCGACTTTATAAGCTAAGTCGGCTAGGGCGAGTTGCGCCGATAACAAATCTTGTTGTTGTTGGTAGGTGACTACCGCTTCCATTAAGGCATCTTGCATGGGTTGCTGTGCTTTTTCTGGTAATGATTGCCTAAATGCTGGTGCTAATAAGCGAATCGCTTGTAAGCGAACATTTTTATCTTCGTCATAAAGTAAACCAAAACCGATTTGAAGCTGGAGGTTATAGGGGGCTGACTCTAGCGCATGTAATACACCTAGTTTCACTAAACTTTGGGGGCTATTGGCCGCAGAGTTTAATACCGCCATGTTATTCGGTTGGCTAACATCGAGGTGGCTAAGTAATACCGCGCGGCGCATGGCGGGTAAACTTTCATCAAGCACCAGGGTAGCAATATTTTCTTGCCCCCGCTGAGGGGCTAATTGGCTGAGTAAAAGAGCCGGGCCTATATCGCTATAGTCAGCGAATACTTTGGCTTTTTTGTGTTCCAATTGTTGCTGAGACCACTGAGTATCTTTATCTTGGTGGCAATTAAGGCAAACATCTGGCGAAGCTAAGGCCTCGCTTACCCATGGGTTAGGAACGCGATAAGCATGATCTCGTCTATCATCCACCCCCATATAACGTTGTGAAGGCATATGGCAATCTATACATACCGCACCTTCAGAGCCTGCTTGATGTAAAGTGTGTTCTTGAGTATCAAAATTGCTGGGTGAATGGCATTGAGTACAAAGACTATTGTCTTGGCTTATCACTTTACCACTGTGTGGTTCATGGCAATTTGTGCAAACCACCCCTGCTGCCGCCATTTTACTTTGGCTAAATGAGCCATATACATACACCTCATCCAAAATTTGACCGTCATTATGATACAAATCAGGCACAGCGAGTCTTGGTATGTAATGCTCGGTAAAATTATGGGGGCCTGCACCATCGGTGAGGGCTACCCGCCGACTATGGCATGCAGCGCATTGGTCTGGTTGACCATGATCTAAGGAAATGGGAGAGCGTTCATAACGCTCGGCGCTGGTTTTCCCTTCTTTGAATAACCAGTGGCTGCGCTTATGTAAAGGCTGGTTAAAGCCTGAGTTGGCGATGAGGCTGGTGGAGTCACCCGTGTCTTCGGCCTTCTTGAGTGTGACATGCCTTGATGCTGGGCCATGGCAAGCTTCACAACTAACATTGATTTCACTCCATGTTGTGTTGTAATCATCAGTGGCGGCATTGTAACCGCGTTTTAACTCTGTAGAGTGGCATTCAGCACAGCGTGCATTCCAATTGTTAAACTGGCTTTTCCAGTAAAACGGTGTATCTGGTGTATGGGCCTGCTGATATAGGTTATACCAACGTTGACCCCCTTGTTCTTTGGTTCTGGAGTCCCAAGCAACGGTATAAGCTTGTAGCCTACCAGTGCCAATGTCGACTAAAATTTGTTGAAGTGGTGTGTAGCCGAACACATAAGGCACAGGATAACGAATGCCAGCTTTTCCAGTGGGGCCTGTTTCGATGTAAAAGCCATTTTCGTCGTAATTGAAAACTGTCCAACCATCTTCCGATTCAAAACGGCTATTACTAAAGTTGCCGAGTACGTTTGCTTCGGTGGCGGGCTGCATTGCTTTGGCATGATGGGATGGCTGCCAATTTTCTACTTCTGTTTCATGGCATTCAGCGCAGCTTTCATTGCCGATGTATTCTTGGGCTAAAACAACTGAACTGATAAAGAGTAAGGAAAGCGTAACGAGTTGTTTTAAAAGATACATAAAGAGCTCAATAGGAAACATCACTGATGACGACTAGAAGTGTTTAAGTGTAACGATGTAAACCATTAATAACAAAGGGCGCAGTGCGCCCTTTGTTAATGTTAGTACGACTTAATGCGACCCTGGCTGTTGCAGTTTCTCCATTACTTGAGACAAGTTGAAGCTAGCTGCTTTTTGACGTGGAGGGAATTCTTCGAAGCTTGCTAAATACTTGGCTACATAAGTTTGCGCAGGAACAAGTAAGAACACTCTATCTATTACCCAATCCCAGTAGGTATTTGAGGTGCGATCAGCGGTTTCGTATGGGTCCATTCTTAAGTTAAAGATCTTGGGTACGCGTAACTCAACAAACGGTTCTGCCCAAATTTGCAAGGTACCTTGAGCGCGCTGCTCCATGAATACCATTTTCCAGTTGTTATAGCGTAATCCAGTAAGGTCACCGTCATCTGAAAAATAGAATATTTCCTGACGCGGGCCAGCCTCTTCTGCACCCGTAAGGTAAGGCAGGAAGTTATAGCCATCTAAGTGATTCTTGAATTCTTTGCCGTTGGCTTTGTGGCCTTTAAGCAATTTTTCTTTCACTTTGTCATCACCAGCAATAGCGGCAAATGTTGGCAGCCAATCCATATGGTGCATGATTTCGTTAGAAACTTCGCCTGCCTTAATCTTACCTGGCCAGCGTACCATTGCCGGAACTCGGTATGCGCCTTCCCAGTTGGTATTTTTCTCACCACGGAACGGTGTTAAGCCTGCATCAGGCCAACTGTTCATATGAGGGCCATTATCTGTAGAGTAAAAGACGATGGTATTATCTTTAATTCCTAAGTCATCTACTTTTTTCAGTAGTAAGCCTACATGCCTATCATGTTCAAGCATGCCGTCGGCGTAGTTACTTATACCTGAACTACCTTGTAAATCAGGCTTGATATGGGTACGAAAATGCATCCGGGTGCCGTTCCACCAAACAAAAAAAGGTTTGTCGGCTTTAACGGTTTTTTCCATAAAGGCCATGGCTGCTTCAACGGTTTCATCGTCGATGGTTTCCATGCGCTTCTTGGTTAAGGGCCCGGTATCTTCAATTTTCCCATCGGCGGAAGACTTAATGACGCCACGAGGACCAAATTTTTTGCGGAACTCAGGATCTTTTGGGTAATCTATATTTTCAGGTTCTTCTTCGGCGTTTAGGTGGTATAAATTCCCAAGAAACTCATCAAAACCATGGGCTGAGGGTAAAAATTCATCCTTATCGCCTAAATGGTTTTTGCCAAATTGGCCTGTTGCATACCCCATGGGTTTCAAGGCTTCAGCAATAGTGATATCTTCGGCTCGTAAGCCTAGATCTGCCCCAGGGAAACCCACTTTACTTAGACCTGTGCGTAATACACTTTGACCGGTAATAAAGGTTGAGCGTCCCGCTGTACAAGACTGCTCGGCATAGTAGTCGGTAAACATCATGCCTTCTTTCGCTATGCTGTCGATATTGGCGGTTTTATAACCCATAAGCCCAAAGGTATAAGCACTGATGTTGGATTGGCCGATATCATCGCCCCATATCACCAAAATATTGGGTTTTTCAGCAGCCATTAGGCTGGCAGATGCCAAACCCAAAGCCCCAATAGATAATATGGTAAAGCCACTTCTTAAGGTTTTTAGCATTTGTGACACACTCCCTGTATTAAAAGCACACAAAAAGCGTAGCAGTAAACGGGGGACTTTCTAGTGATAAATAATTAATTTAATAATTAGATTGGTTTTTCGCCACTTTCAAACCCTCCATTATAGTCCGTGATAAGCGCTGCTGTTTTCGCCAATACTGGTTTGTTAATGCGAACGATGTTAAAAAATATGGCGGGGGGAGCAGTATGACAACCAAAAGAAAACAGGCCGCAGTGACTATTTAGCCAAATATGTGGCAGGTTTTCGGTTTAGCTTCCATAGTTGTGAGGGGTAATTTTACTGATATATTTATTTTCATGGAAGGGACACAATGAAAACGATTCAAACAATGACATTGTTGTTTATTTTAGTGTTGGCTTTTATCGGTCAAACGATGGCGGATACGACCGAGCCGCTTAGCTCATGGAACCAAGGGAAAACTAAGCAACAAATTATCGAGTTTGTAAACAAGGTTGTAATGGCCGATTCGCCGGATTTTGTGCCAGCGGCTGAACGGATTGCTGTATTTGATAATGACGGGACGCTATGGGCAGAGCAACCCATGTACTTTCAACTATTTTTCGCCCTTGATCGTATCAAGCAACTTGCTCCAGAACATCCAGAGTGGAATACCACCGAGCCCTTTGCTTCTGTGCTTAAAGGCGACATGAAAGGCATTATAGCGGGGGGCGAGCAGGCGATTCTCGACATCGTCATGGCTAGCCATGCAGGTATGACCACCGAAGAATTCGAAGTGATTGTTAAAGACTGGCTTGCGACCGCCAAGCATCCTGATACTCAACGCTTATTCACAGACATGGTTTATCAGCCCATGCTTGAATTGTTGAGTTACCTTAGAGCTAATGATTTTAAAACTTTTATTGTATCTGGCGGGGGCATCGAATTTATGCGCCCTTGGTCTGAACAGGTTTATGGTATCCCTCCTGAGCAGGTCATCGGTAGCAGTATAAAAGTGGCCTTTGAGATGCGAGAAGGAGCGCCGGTGCTTGTGCGTCAACCAGCGCTGGACTTCTATGATGATAAAGAAGGCAAAGTGGTCGCTATTCACCAGCAAATTGGCAGACGCCCAATTGCCGCGTTTGGTAACTCTGACGGTGATTTACAAATGCTACAATGGACTACCGCTGGACAGGGAGCGCGGTTTGCACTGTATGTTCACCATACTGATGAAAAGCGAGAGTGGGCTTATGACAGAGAATCTAGTATTGGTAAATTTGACAAAGGCCTAGATCAAGCGCTAGCTAAATCGTGGACCATTGTGGATATGAAACAAGATTGGAAGCGCATTTTCTCGGCAGATAAATAGCCGAGCAATCACCGACAGCCGGCACGCAGACAAACTTGGTTATTGTATCCTTAGCATGCAAAAAGGCCTCCTAAATTAGGAGGCTTCATTTTAATTAGTGACGGTCAGTCAGTAACGCTTAGCTAGTTTTATTCGTACTCAGAAGAATAAGTTTCAGAGTATGTATGTGAATAAAGCTCAAAAAGGTTACCAAAGGGGTCTTCTAAATACACCATTTTGTAAGGGCGGCTATCATCTTCAGGGTGATATCTCATAATATCCATTCTCACTTTTCCGCCGTATTGTTCCACTTTCTCAATCACACCTTCAAAATCAGTGGTTTCTAATGAGTAATGGAAGATACCGATTTTAGTGAAATCAACATTGTGCTTTTCTTCACGGTCTTTCATTTCGAACAATTCAAAACCAATACCATCTTGAGTAACAAGGTGGGCGATATTAAAGCCTTTAAAACCGTCGCCAAATACAGCGATACACATTCTGCCAATGGCTGTTTCTTTCTCTTCGATGACTTCAGACTTGCCCATCACAATCTCAAGACCTAATGCGTTGGTATAAAACTCAACCGCTTTGTCCATGTCGCCAACCATAATACCTACATGACTCATTTTCATAATATTCTCGCTTTCGTTAATTCGTTGCTTGTTTGTTTTGATGGGAGAAGTATAGGGAGACCTTTGGATTAAATGAAATTATCAAACATTATACATTTGATAAATAATTGGAATGATTGAGTCGGCAGTGCGGAAGTAGGCAGCTCGTAAGTTTTAAACCCTAAACAATCCTTAAGTAAACCTTGAGTGGTTAACGCTGAACACTCAGCTTAGGGTTTCTCAGAGTATGATCTATTAACGATAGATCGTTACTCGTTTAACTGAAAATGGCATAAAACGGCGCTTAACCTTAATATGCGCCGTTTTATCACAAAATGTTCAGCTTGTGGGGTGCTAGTTCGCCAATAGGGAGCAGGCGAGTGCGCGCGTTTTCTACACCGTGTTTACTGCCGCCTATTCTTGGTTAAAAGTTAGGCCGAGTTTGTCCCTCATCTCGGTAAGGAGCTGTTGTTGGCTTACCTTTGCTCTGGGTAATTGCAAGGGTTCAATACTTTGCCAGTTAGCCAGAGTTTGTTGCTGTTCTGCTTGCTCTGC
This sequence comes from Agarivorans sp. MS3-6, assembly GCF_054112545.1. Classification (NCBI taxonomy): domain Bacteria; kingdom Pseudomonadati; phylum Pseudomonadota; class Gammaproteobacteria; order Alteromonadales; family Alteromonadaceae; genus Agarivorans; species Agarivorans sp. MS3-6. The sequence continues at coordinate 4,125,601 of NZ_CM134202.1, forward strand.
AATCACAAAGGTAAATGGGTGGTAACCGGCAACACCTAGGCGTAAATCAGTAATTTGAAGTTGCCCGTCACGTTCATCAAAACGTAGCCATCCGTGACTAAACCACTCTAAACGAGGCAAGTAGTCGGGTTGCGAGTCTTTCACTAAATAGCGGTTATTGGCGTAGCGATGCCACTGCAATGGCGCCTTGTCACCAAGGTGGGTGAATGCTTCGTAATAATTATCTTCTTGGTAACTCATCACTCGCCAATAAATAGTGTTAAAGGGGGTTGGCATCACCAGTAGCGGGCTATTTAGTACCAGCGGGTCTTGCTTTACTCTATCAGTAATTATCGTTTGCGATAGCTGACCCCAGGCTAAGTATGCACAGCTCACCACTAAGGCGACCTTATTAATGCTTAACCAGCGTTGTGTATTGGCGCTAAACCATAAAAAAATCACGCTGATTAACAGTGGTAAGGTGTAGAGGGGATCGATGATAAAGATGCTATGCCAAGCTATGGGCGGCGAACTTATAGGCCATAATAACTGGGTGCCGTAGGTGGTAAAGGTATCTAATAGTGGGTGGGTGATTAGCGGTAACAAAATCACTAACAATAGCGCCAGTTTATGCTGACGCAAAGGGGGCTTTAGTTTCAGCATAATAAAATAGAGCAACACCGACAGAGCGGTAAGCACAAACAGCGAATGGCTAAATCCACGATGCTGCGTGTAGTTATCAATGGCATTGCCGTAATCAATAAAAACATCTAGGTCGGGCAGAGTGCCTAACAACGCGCCTACCAGTAATACTTTACGGCCAAAAGGCTTTAATCCCACAGCGGCGGCAATGCTGGCACCAAGGGCAATTTGTGTTACAGAATCCATGTTTTCCCAATATTGTGGTTCTATTCTCTTTGTTTGTTATACGGGGAAACCGCGTAGTTGATCAAATCTTTGTTACAGTCTTTTTTAAATAGTGATGCTAGTTGACAAAAGATCAGCGGGCTTAGGCGAGGGAAATGGCTAAAGCCCTAGGTGATTGTGCCGGCGTTAAAGCTCGAATAGATATAGCCGCTAAATTAGTAGGCGCTGGTTGACTAAACCAGCTCTCCCTTAGCGTATTTTCCTCGGTATTTATTGGTGACCCTCTGATAATAAAGCCTCGTTCACATTGACTCTCCTTCAAAACACAACTGGCCAGTATTCAGGTTTAACCAGCCAATAAGCCTGCGGTTGGCATTGTTCACCGGGTGTTGGTGGAACACCAGTCCGAGGAGTAACACTGCCATTTGATGCAGGCGTTATTTCGCTACAGGCAAATGTTGTGCATGACATAACTATAGTCAGGCTTAGTTTTAGTCATACCTTCATCGATAGCCTCGGGCTGTTTGGCAATATTGGGTGATTTAAAAGTACACATTACCTTGTAACCAAACGACGGTATCAGCTTGTAATCTTAGGTTTTTGTTTTCGGCGGTATACTCAACTTTTGCCCCAACAGAGGCATAGTCTGTCACCATTATTCCACCGCCCATTTCAATCTGATTGATAAATTCGTTATGACGAACATGGTAAGTTGATTTTGGATTGGCATAGAGCCAGTTGCCGTTATCAAAGGCATACATGGCATAAATACCTAACTGACCTAAGGTGGAGCCTTCTTGTTGTTGCTTGTCATTACTCGCTAACTCAATATCAGGTACATTTGATTTGTTTCCAGAGGTATAACCCAGAGACGCCATCGGGAATATGGAGATGTTGTCGTTGAGTTGCATTTTGTAAATGGCTCCAGCTAATGCGGTGGTGCTATCTTTATCACCAAGTACATCTACTGAGTAACCTAAGCCGTCGGTCACATGAAAATAGCGACCACGATAATTTAAATCGCCACTTTTATTGTCACGGGCTAAGTCCAATGAAAAAATGTTTTTGCCAAACCCTGCCATGCCGTTTAACTGAGTGGTATTTTCACTGGCGCTAAGGCCAACAGTTGAAAAGCTTGCTGTAGGGTCACCATAGTTAATCTCTTCTTCTATTTTATCGTTAGCAAACGCTGCGTTGGCGCTTAAGGTTAATAAGGTAACAATCATTGCTTTGTTCATAATTTTCTTCTCTTGATAATTAGTGATTGACGTTGCCATTATCATCAATCTATTCTTATAGGACGAGTTGGCTATTATTCGAAAATCGAATAGTAAAAGCAGGGGCAGCCACTATGCTTAATCTTGAACAACTATCAGCCTTTATTGCCGCAGCAGAAAAAGGATCTTTTTCTGCTGCAGCGCGCCATACTGGTAAAAGCCAAAGTTCGGTGAGCATTGCTGTTAATAATTTGGAGCTTGATTTAGGTATTACTTTGTTTGACCGCAGCAGTAAGTACCCTAGTTTGACCCATCAAGGAGAGCGTTTGTATGAACAAGCCAAAGTGTTAATGCGACAAGCTGAACGCCTACAAAGTTATGCGCAAGCCGCAGTGAACGAAGTTGAAGACATCGTTAAAATTGCAATTGACCCTATCGTTCCATTAACCGTAATTGATATTGCCTTGGAAAAAATGTCCAGAAAATTTCCTCATACTCAAGTGCAACTATTAAAACTGTCGGGGCAACATTTGAACGACGCTGTATTAAATGAAGAGGTGCAACTGGGAGTACATTTGGCTTCTAAAGCGGTGCCCGATAACTTAGATTTCGTGTCTATAGCGCAAATTGAATGGGTCTGCGTGTGCAGCCCTGATTCAGCATTGGCTGATATGCAAGAGGTAGACAACGAAACGCTGATTGCACAGCGTCAAATTGTTTGCTCTAGTATGTTAGAAAACGCCGCCCTGAAAAATTCGGGTAAAGTATCGCAAGATACTTGGCAGGCTTTTGATCAAGACGATTTAGTGCGGTTAGTGGAACAAGGCCTAGGTTGGGCCTTTTTACCTAAACAGATGGCGGTAGAAAAACAAGCGTCGGGCACACTCATTGAGTTTGCCCCCGAGTTCCAGCGTACAGCTATGTATTACCCGGCTGACTTAGTCTGGAAAGCTAACTTGAAGCAAGGCCCCGTTATGCGTTTCTTAATCGAGCTGTTACCGCAATTGTGTTAATCACTACAAACGTTTAGTTGTGTTTTTTGGGCAAGGCTTTAGTCACTCATACAGGTTAGCTTTTACCATGAGCTTCCTAACTGAAAGTATAGGGCCCATTCTTCTGGCCCTTTGGCGACATCGACACCAGCTCTTAAGCCTAACTGGCGAGATAATAGATAACGAACCCCACCTCCTTGCGCACCTTGAAAGTTAGTATTGGTAACAGCTACGTTATGATCAAATGCTTTTCCGGTACCCGCAAAAGCTAACAAGGTCCAACGAGAGTCAATATCATAAGTCACTTCTAACTCGGCTACCGCAGTATTGTCTGCTTGGTAACGCATTGCTGCGATGCCTCGCATATCAATGAACGGTTTGGCATAAAATGGTGCGCCTTTCGAGACACTCTTCATATCGGCGCGAACATTTAGCCCCCATTTTGACGACAAGCGATGATAACCATGGGCGTAAGCCGAGTAGTTATCGTAATTAAAGTCACCGCCAAACTGTTGGTCGAATCGTTTGGCTTTGAAGGCTGTTTTTAGGCCTTGCCGGGGAGCAAAAGGATTGTCGGTACTGTCGTAGGATAGCTTCAAGGCCATTCCTGCATCTTTGCTATTAAAGCCCATCGGTTTAATGTCTGGTATTAGATTAGGCATGCCGATGGTGGCTTCAGAAGCCATATAGGTATATTCAGCGCCGGCAAAAAAGTTGCTGTCGCCAAGACGAAAATCAATCTCTTGGAAAAAATAATGCCCCTTCATTGATAGGTCAGTACCTAGCGCGTTGGAGCTTGCATAATACTTTAGGTTGATATCAGCAGTAAACAACCCACCTAAATAGCGCACATTGTCATTATCCCAGTTACCGGAGTGAAACAGCCCCGCTATTTTTGTTCCATTCGATGTGCCTGCTCCAACCACGCCAGTTACACTGGGGGGAATACTATTGACCAACTCTGGGTTGTTTAATCGTCTGTTCACCCGACTCAGACCTCGCTGATTTAGAATCGATAACATTGGAAGTGTTAATGACTTATCGGCAAATCACCTCTGAGTATTTTGATGAAATGCAACTGTCTGAGTTATTTGGTTATGTTAGTTTTGAAACCTGGCAAGTCTCTGCGCTTCAAGACATAGCCCGTATGGTAGAAGAAGACATGGGATTTGCGTTATTACCCAAAGCGCTGGTGGCAGAACGAGAAAACTTTGGTACATTAAAAGTGTTTGAACCTACTTTTCGCCCTGCTAAAAACCCTATCTACACACCATTAGAAGCCTGTTATTTGCCTCGTAGTGAATTTGGTCCCGCGCAAGCGTATTTTCTTTCATTGCTGGTATTTAGCCAAACATAAAACTAAACGGTTATTAACATCAGCTATACTCATCTGCTGCCTTATTAGTGCTGTTCTGCTTGCTCACATTGTTTTATTTACTCGGATTACTTTCAAAGGTTTTCAAGTTCATCACCTCTTGCATAAAAACATCACCGGCAAGGCTGGGCTCTTTTGCGCTAAGGTGAACAATTTCCGCAAACCAATATACCGGTGTGCCACCTTCAATAGAAAACTCAACTATTTTACCCGCATCTATCCAGGGCTGAGCAATAGTTCGAGGTAAAAATGCCCAGCCGACCCCTTCAGATACCATATTCAGCATCTCTTGCAGGTTATTTACATAACAAATGCGGTGGCCAATTTGATAGCGTTTATCTAAATTGAATTGGGCTAGATGTTTAAATTGAAGCTGCAGTAATTCCCGCATTGTAGTATTAGACACGACCTCCCCACGAGTAAACTGTTGAGAAGATGCCACCTCAACTAATTCGAAATTGAAAGCGGTAAATTGGGTGATATTTTCAAACTCAGATAGGGCTGAGGCGACAAGTCCAATCTCAGCCTTATTCGTGGTTATCCAGTCAACTACCTGCAAGGTATCACCCACCAAAACTTCTAGCTCAATATTAGGAAACTGCTGCAAAATAACTTGATAGCTTCGGCTAATCGCGGGATGACTCAACATGCTATCAATAGCCACTGAAAATGTGGTGGGCACCGCTTGGTGTAGGTTGTCTACCACCGCGGAGAAACACGAAGCCTCCCTTACGGTGGCCTTTGCTACCGGCAATAAATGCTTACCAGATTCTGTTAACACGAGCTTTCTAGTTTGGCGCTCAAACAACTGAGTATTACTTTCATCTTCTAGGGTACTGACTAACTCTGCAACGGTAGACGCGCGCTTATTTAACGCAATAGCCGCCAGCTTAAAGCTGCCTTGTTCGCAAGTAGCCACAAAGGCTTGTAGTTGCCGTAACGAATACATAGAACGGGAATCCCTTTCTCATGAAACTAAAATAAACCAGTATTTCCTACATAATACATCACATAAAGCAGCAAGCAACCAAGCTAACCACTAAAACCTAAGGTGATGAACATGAAAAAAACAATTTTAAACTTAGCAACCGCCGCCGTATTAGCGGGATCTTTAGCAAGCGTTGCTTACGGTAATCCAGCCAACTATGTTGATGCGATTGCAAACTAGTTAACTCATTTATCCCTAAGTCGCTTTTATTACACCTCGGTACCTCCATTACATGGGTACCTAGGTGACACGCATTACACAAACACGAAGTATAAAATTTAACTCATTGAGGCCATTATTATGAAAAAATCAATCATTACGTTAGCAATTATTGCCAGTACATCACTAGGTTTAGTGGGTACATCTAACGCATGCTCTCGTTTAATCGCCGACACACCTTCGCACGGTATCACGGTTGCTCGTTCTTACGACTGGGGCGGTTCTGAGTTGCAATCTATCGCTGAAGTACAACCAGTGGGCACAAGCCGTACGACTAAAGCTGTACCTGAATATAAGAATCCCGCTAGCTGGACAGTAAAGTATCAAACCATGTCATTTACTGAAGTTGAAACCTTCCATAATACAACGGGCGAAGCGATAAACACTGAAGGCCTCTCTGCTTCACTATTATACCAAAACCCGTCTAAGGCGTTTATTAAAGATGTAAAAGACGATGGTAGCGCGGCGGTACATATGTCAGATATCGTTCCTTTCTTAGTTGAGCAGTTTGCAACAGTAGAAGAAGTGGTTGAGTTTTTTGAAGCAGGCAACTTTCAAACAGCTTGGACCACTGGTATTGGCGGACACCAACATGGTTTTCACTTTTCAGTACAAGATAAATCAGGTGACATTGCATTATTCCAATTAAACGCAGGCGGGAAAATGGTGATGCATCGTGGCGATGTAAACAGCGACTTACGGGTAATGGCCAATGCACCGTTGCAGCAAGATCACCGAACTTATATGAAAGATTTCGATATGAATGACTCAACCACACTCCCTAGTTCTATTAGCTCTGCAGACCGAAATGTACGAGGTATGTACGCTACGGCAAACACTAAGTTTGTAGATGCGAATGCCGAATGGGTAGATGTACGCGGTAAAATGAAAGCTATGTTCGATTTTGGAAACAAAGTACCGCAAGATTTAGTCGACCCTACCAATGACGAGTCATATACAACCTGGGAAACTTACGTTTATAACTTAAATAGCGGTGACGTAACTTATTACAACGAAGGGAACGCAAGCCAAGTATCATTAAGCATGAGCGATGTTGCTGAGTTTACCCAGCCAATGTGTGCAGATATCTACACCCAAGCTAAAACAAACGGCGAAGTGGTATTTACCCCGTGTTCATAGGGTAATATTGACCAATAACGTAGCGATAAAAACGTGTTTAATTAGCCTCCGTAAGGAGGCTTTGTTGTATCTGGAATCCATTAAAATCATACAATGTATCGACAGAAGATCATGTTAGGTGATTCTGCTTAGAGATGATTTAAAGGCCTACTCCGAGTATTTCCCTATCAATAAATAACTGGAATTCTCAGAATCTAGGCACAACATGGGTCTATTTAAATGGGTTCATGGTGAAGGGGCCAATACAGAATGTTTTATTCCAATTTGGGGGGGAAGGAATGTAGCTATCATTGCGAAGCGCATCGTCTGCATCGGGGCCTGGTTTTAATATGTAATATTGCGCCTCAATCCCCCAACGTACAGGCATAGCGCCAATCTTAAGCAACCCAAAGTCACCAAGGCCAATGGGTACGGTGAATCGCTCTTTACCTTCAGGTTCCCCTTCAATACTTACCATTAGTATCGAACTGTATCTGGCTGGGGAAACCATGGTTGGGCAGTTAAGTGGCTTTACTGATGTAGCTGTACAGGGTTGGTTTTGGGGGGCAGTCCTCAATATCTGCAACACTGTGTTACTTTTTGAGGTTTGCATTACCAATGTAAATATTGGCATGGCTTGTCAACAGTTTGAGCCTATCACTCTCGCTTGCAATTGCAAAAGTACATATGGCCTTGCTTAGACTGTTTTAGTTTGATTTTATATTAACAACTATTTGAATATTGGCGTGTTTAGTTTGTGGTGGGTCGTTTGTGGTGGGTCGTTTGAAGCGTCAGTGGGAATAAATCTATCATTGAAGATAAAGCTCCCGTTACGACAGGAGGTTTATCTTTGGCTGAAACGTTTATCTGTTATTTACGTTGATACATTGGACTTGGATGAATACCTAATGCTTGTCGCTCTGCTTTGTTGGTATCAAACATAGTAAAGTCATATTTCTCAGCGCCCCAAGTATCATAACGGTCTAATACCCATTCACCGTTGTTACGGTCGGTATACATGGTCCACAATGTTGGGAAAACATCACCTACGGTATTATCTACTTGGTCGTAACCTGCAAAGGCCGTTGCCGCTGCTGCTTTTATGGAGTTCTTGGCCGCCGTTAAATCAATAACATTACGTTTGTACATGTCTTCTACTACAATTTTGGCGCGCATCCGGCGATCGGCGGGACGAATAGTTGCATCTGGTTGTATTTGCTCAGCATCTTGTACTAAGTGATAGCTGAACTCAGGATCATTAGACATAAACGCCGATCCTTCTGATTGATATATTTTCAGTTCGCCAGCGACAAACTCAATGACAGCGGTATTGCCTTGTTTATCGGCAAATTGAAAGTGGCCTGGTGTTACTGGAGCGCAATGTTCCATATCGTTCGCAGGAGGCATACCACACAAACCACTATCAATAATATTAATTGCTTTAATGGCTGTGACTAATTCAGGCACGGTTTCATAATTATCGACAGCCCAATCTAGCACCGACAATACATTCACATTTTCCTTGCCTGCGGCAGGCTTAGGGTAGGATGTGTAGGTAGCACCTAAATACAATAAGCGACCTTCAAGTCCCGCTTCGTTCATGGCTTCAGAGGTGATTTTAGGTAAGAAGCTTTCAACTTTTAATGCTGCGTATTGGCTCGTCGCTGTTACGGCATTTTTATCCTGAGCGTAACGACGTTCAATGCCGGCACCGTCACCGACTACTTTAGCGTCATCGTGGCCAAACCAATCCATGGTACGCATGGAAATGGCGACTTCTTGATTGTTATAAACAGCGGTTGTACAAGCATTCGCCACACTGGATACTGCGCCAGACATCAATGCCGATGCCGCTAGTGCTAATATTGTTTTTTTCATAATAACCTCGATATTGGTAATTTAAGATGACCAGGCTGAGTTTGTGATTACTGCTTGCTGGTTGACGCTGGTAATATTAATGGGGATATGGCATAAACAATAATTGCTGAGAGAGGGGGTTCCCCTTTATAGTGACGCTAAGTTTCAAATTTAACAGCAAATAGCATCAATCAGAGGTAACCATGGCTTTTACACTAGACCAGTTAAGCGCTTTTGTTGAGACGGTCGAACAGGGGAGTTTTCGTGGTGCAGCCATCAATATTGGCAAACATTCTTCTACGATTAGTGAGTTAGTGGCGAATCTAGAGATTGATTTGGGTTTTCAACTATTTGAGCGCAGTAAACGCAGTATTATTCTCACTGGTCGCGGTAAAGATATGTATGACTTTGCCAAGCCGGTGCTCGTTGAGGCAGGGCAGTTTCAGAATAAAGCAGATAGCGTTTTAGCCGAGCACCCTAGCCACTTTACAGTGGCCATAGATGACACTTTACGCTGCCCCGAAGTAGTCGCCTGCTATCAGGCAGTGCTTGAGCGGTTTCCTAGTATTAATCTAAAAGTGCTTAATGGCGATGTTATGCAAATACGCTCTTGGTTGCGTTCAGGGGTGGCAGATGTCGGCATGGTCGCAACTAGCATGAATACTTCAGCCGACTTTACTTTGAGCCGCAGTTTTGCCTTCGAACTGATTAATATCATCTCGGCAAAGATAAAGATAATGAACCGTTCGCTCGACATCACAACCGTCAGAGCAACACCACAAATTTTGCATAACTTTATGTTAGAAGCTGGTTTAGAAGGTACTCATAAAATCAGCAATCGCGTATTGGTTGCCAATAATGCCAATGAAATTGTTGAGATGGTGGCTGCCGGTTTGGGCTGGTCCATGATGCCTAGTTACCTAGCGCAGCGCTATATCGAATCAGGTCAAGTGCAAGAGTTTAATATTGATGATGCCAGAACAGAGCTTTGGTTTAGCGAAATAATACATTTGAGCAGTAAAACCATAAACCCAGCCATGCAATGTTTCATTGATGCTGCCAAACAAGTCACTGATAAGCTTTAATGAACGACGGTTTTCTTTGGATATAAAAAAGCATCGCCATAATACGATGCTTTTTTTATTGTGGTGATTACTTAGCTTTTAGCGTCTATTTCCTTATCTAACATCGCTAAGGGTTCACTCTTAACGTGTCTGATTTCGCGTAAACGTTGTAAGGCAATATAAAAAACCGGTACAAATATACAACCAATCAGGGTTGCTGCTAACATGCCACCAAAGCTGGTTAAGCCCAGCGCATTGCGACTGGCTGCGCCGGCGCCAGAGGCTACCACCAGCGGTAATACCCCTAAGATAAATGAAAAGGCGGTCATCAATACCGCTCGAATACGCAGAGCAATGGCTTTTTTGGCAGACTCAATAATCGATAAACCCTGTTCTTCTCTTAGGCTTTTAGCGAATTCTACAATTAAAATTGCATTTCGACTTGCCATACCTATAAGTAAAATTAGGCCAACTTGGGTATACAGGTTAATGGTTCCACCGCTGGCATAAACTAAAGAAAATGCACCAATCAAGCCTGTGGGTACACACAAAATGATAGCGACAGGAATTAACCAGCTTTCATATTGGGCAACCAAAAAGAGGTAAGTAAACAGCAGCGCTAAACCAAATAAAAACAGAGTCGCATCACCAGCGGCAAGCTCTTGGTAAGTCATGCCTGTCCATTCGTAGGCATAGCCTGAAGGCAGTATTTCGCCAGCGATCTTCTCCATTTCTGTAATGGCGTCACCAGAACTATAACCATGAGCGGGTATCGCGAGAATTTGCGCTGTGTTGTACAAGTTATAACGCGCGGTGTTGTCTGAGCCAACCAGTGGTTGGTAGCTGGCGAAGGTGGCCAGCTTAACCATACTGCCACTTTCAGACTTTACATACAGGCGACTCAGATCGCTTTCTTCATTACGGAACTCTTGCTCTGACAGTAAATTCACTTGATAATTTTTACCAAACTTTGTGAAATCATTGACATATAAGTTACCCATCATTGCCGATAAGGTCGTATTGACCTCATTTAGATCTACACCCAATGCCATGGCTTTTTGTCTATCGATATCAAGGTAAAGCTGCGGCACATTGGCGCTATAGGTTGAAAAGGCCATTGCTATCGTATCGGATTGATTCAGCGCTGCTAAATAGCTATCGAGTGCTGGTGCCATCTTTTCTACAGGTTGACCATTAAGATCTTCCACTTGCATTGTCAGACCTCCTGCATTGCCAAGGCCGGGGATTGCGGGCATCGAAAAGGCCATACCTGAGACATCGGTATCAGCATCGATGATGGCTTGCGCCTTGGCTAATAAAGCAAATTCACTTTGTTGCGGCTCGTTTCTTTCACTCCAATCGTTTAGTACCACAATCATCATGCCTGAATTTGGTGATGACGCACCTTTGAGCAAGGAGTAGCCTTTTGCCGCAATCACATGTTTGACACCGTCAAGATCAGAAATCTGTGTGACTAGATTGTCTACCATTAACTCGGTTCTATCGAGTGCTGACGCTTCTGATAAGTTCACATCGATCATAAATGAACCTTGGTCTTCAGCCGGGATGAAGTCGGTCGGAGTATTATTAGCCAATATCACTATACCTGCCAAAATCAACGCAAATAGCATGCCTGACATCGCGAGGCGACGGCCAAGGAAATTGACCGAATTAACATAGCCATGAGTGACTTGATCAACCGAGCGGTTAAAAGCAGCAAAAAAGCCAGTTTGTTTTTTTTCTTGATGCTTTAACATCACCGCACATAAGGCGGGGGTTAGTGTTAGAGCGACTATGGTCGAAATAATGGTAGACACTGAGATGGTGACACCAAATTGCTGATACATTTGCCCCACCATACCTGGTGCGATGGACACTGGACCGAATACTGCCAACAACACCAGCGCTGAGGCAACTAAAGGACCGGTGACTTCTTTCATGGCTTTGGAGGTGGCTTCTGATGGCTCTAGGTGCTCTTCCTCCATTAAACGCTCTACGTTTTCGATGACTACAATAGCGGCATCTACCACCACCCCAATAGCCAAAATTAAGCCAAACATAGAGACGGTATTGATATCAATCCCCATCGCTGCCATTACCACAAAAGTGCCGATAAGCGAGACTGGAATGGCTATGGCCGGAATGATGGTTGCACGCCAGCTTTGTAAAAATATGAACGTGACTAACACCACTAATGCGACTGCGATGTACAGAGTCTCAAATACTTCATCCATAGATACTTTGATGAAGGTTGTTGAGTCGAAAGACACTTCGTAGTCGAGCCCATCAGGAAAACGTTCGCTTAGGCTTTGCATTTGATTACGAACATCTTCTGCTACTTGTAAGGCATTAGCCCCCGGCGCTTGGTAGATAGCTAAAATAGGGCTTTCATTGCCAGCAAAAGTGGCGATGGCAGAATACTGCTCGGCGCCAAGTTCAACGCGTGCCACATCACTTAAATATACAAAGCTGCCATCATTGTTAGATGCGAGTACAATTTTCTCAAACTGTTCTGCATTGAGTAAACGACCTTGGGTTTGTATTGTGTATTGAAAAACCTGATTGCCCGCACTGGGCCTTTCTCCAATTTTACCCGCTGAGACCGTGGTGTTTTGCGCTGAAATTGCGCTAGCCACCTGTGAAGCGTTAATGCCTCTTGCGGCCATTTTTTCAGGATTTAACCAAACGCGCATAGCGTAGTTTTGCTCGCCGATAACTTGCACTTTACCAACACCCTTCACGCGTAATAAGGCATCTTTAATATTCAACGAGGCGTAGTTAGATAAGAATAGGTTATCGAACTCACCGTTTTTGGAATAAGGGCTAACGGTCATTAAGATGGAGTTAGCGACTTTCTCTACGGTAACGCCTTGTCTTTTTACCTCTTCGGGTAATTTCGACATCGCTTTGTTGACCCGGTTTTGAACGAGCACTTGCGCTTTATCTGGATCTGAGCCTATTTCGAAGGTGACGTAAGCCAGGTATGAGTTATCGTTATTGGACTTTGACTCCAAATAGATCATCCCTTCAACACCATTGATTTCTTGTTCAATCACGGTGGCCACAGTATCTCTAATAGTATTGTGGTCAGCGCCTGGGTATACCGCAAACACTTCGATGGATGGTGGAACAATGTTGGGGAATTGAGACACTGGCATTTTGACCAAGGTCAGTAGGCCAGCAATTGTCATGACGATAGACAGTACTATCGCAAATTTAGGGCGTTTGATAAAAAATTCGGCCATGGGTCTATCCTCGTTTTTCTATTTCAACAATACTGCCAGGCCTGACCGATTGCAGGCCTTTGACGATGACTTGCTCACCAAGTTGTAGGCCCGATTCAACTAGCCATTGTTGCTCAACTCGTTGGCCAACCCGCAGATACTTTTCTTTTACTTGGTGTTTGTCATTGACTACCAGTACATAGCGGCCTTGTTGGTTTTCTTGAACTGCCATTTGAGGAATGAGGATGGATGAAGACGGTTGGCTATCGACACTGGTTACGGTAACAAATTGACCGGGTACTAGTAGATTTTCTGGGTTAGGAAATTTAACTCTAAAGGTTATCGCACCATTAGTACTGTCCATTTCGTTATCGATGAAGTTAGCTTCACCAGAATGGCCATAATCAGCCCCATTGGCGAGCTGCAAATTGAAGGTAGGTTTAGCCACCTGCTTACCTTGAATCAACTGTTCTTGGAGATTATTTACGTGGCGCTTTTCATCTAACTGAATATTAACGTAAACCGATTCAAGGCTATTAATTCGAGTTAGGGGCTCAGAATCTGGCCCTACTAAAGCTCCCGTGCTCACTCTACTTTCGCCTATAATGCCATCAAAAGGCGCTGAAACTTTTGTATAAGATAGCTCTAGTTTAGCGCGTTCTAATATCGCTTTAGCCGCCTGTATTTGGGCTTGGGCCATCTGTCGTTCGGCTGCTAATTGTTCAAATTCAAGTGAAGATAAGGCTGATTTGGCGACAAGGGATTTTGCTTTAGTATGCTTTTTATCGATGATATGAAAATTGGCTGTTATCTCGCTTAATGCCGCATCAAGGCGTTGCACTTCAAGTTGAAAAGCTGTCGCATCTATTTCGTAAAGCAAGTCGCCCTTTTTTACTTCTTCACCTTCCACAAAGTGGCGTTTTTTCAGATAGCCAGAAACCCGTGGAATGATGTCAACTTTAGCAATAGCATCGGTTTTCCCGATAAACTGTTCGTTTAGATAGTAAGGTTGCTGTTGAACTGAAATGACTGAAACAAGGGGAATAGCAGTGTCCTCGATTTGGGGTTCAGATTGACAAGCAACAAGGGCGATAGGTAGTAAACCTGTTAATAATTTGGTTGAAGTGCGCATAAGTAATCTCAAATAGTAGGAACATGCCGTTCATACTAATAGCTTGTCTGGAATAGGAGAAACCAGTTACCATTAATAAAACGAATAGGTCAGGGTGTTGGGTACTGTGTCCAATGCAAGGGTTAGATCTAATGCCTCCAATGGCTCAGATAGGTGCGGGGTCAATGAGGCAAATCGTTGCGACTTAAGTAACGGCTATGTTTTTGAGCACAGGCAATACTGATGAAGTATTAAGAAAAGGTTGGTTTAAATCTATTCGATTAATGAATGGAATCTGGTTCGTTCTTGCCTGTTTCAGCGCGTATTATTCTCTCCACACAGCCAGTGCCACCTTAAAACCTAAGGGAACATCTATGAAAATAAAATTATTAGTTTTGCTCTCCACACTTACTATTTCAACGGCTGCTTTGGCAGGATTTGTGGGATCTGAAATAACATCAAACATTACTTCTGTTCAGTCTGTTCAATCGATGAGTGATGACAGCAGAGTGACACTTGAAGGTTATATTGTTAAATACATGGGGTCAGAACATTACTTATTCAAAGACGATACCGGGAACATTGAAGTTGACATCGACAATGAAGACTTTAACGGACTGGACATTACCCAAAATGACAAAATAAGGATTATTGGTGAAGTCGACAGCGGTCGATTTACCACGATTGACGTTGATCGTGTTGAGCTGGTTAACTAATAGCATTTCCGTTAAGTGTCTAAGTAAGCCTAGCGCTCAAAATAGACGGCTACTGTGTTATGAGGTTTTTAGTAGGATAAGCAGTGACGGATAGCCACGCATTATCCCATCGATTACCTCGACGGTGGTGGGTTAATAGAGTGAAACCAAAAGCATCGCAATAATGCGATGCTTTTTAGACTGCCCGTGTTCGTGCTTATTGCGCGCTCAGCACTTGCTTAAGTGTTTGCCGTTCGGCCTCGGTGATCTTGGTTTTGTTTAAAAACGGCATGTCTTTGGTGTCGGTGGCGCGGGTAACGATCCGTTCTTTCCAACGCTCTACATCTTGCCACGTATCTAACATTACCCCGCCCTGAGCGGCGGTAAACATATCATCGGTGGTCGTGCGACTGTGGCAACTGGCGCAACGCTCACTGATGATTGCCATTGCTTGCTGTTGCGTTGCATTTAGGTCACCGAGTAACTCGTTGGCCTGCGGCACGGGCTTGGCTTGGCTGCCACCCCAGCTTAGAAATAACGCAAGAACAAATAAACCAATGGCGCCACTAACGATAATGCTCGGTTTGTGAATCCCCTGATGTTTGAGGTTAAAGAAATGGCGGATCCAAGCACTTAAACCAATAATTGCACACAAAATCAACCAGCTATGGGGATGCTGATAAATCATTGGGTAATGATTACTGATCATTAAAAAAATCACCGGTAGGGTAAGGTAGTTATTGTGCACCGAACGTTTTTTGGCTTCTAAACCTGGCGCTGGATCTACCGCTTCGCCTGCTGTTACCTGCGCCACCATCTGACGCTGGCCAGGAATAATCTTAACCCATACATTGGCAACCATAATGGTACCGATTAATGCGCCCATATGAATAAACGCGCCACGGCCGCTAAATACTTGGGTAAAGCCATAGCAAAACAGTGCGCCCAATACCACGAGCACTAGGCTCAGTAGCAAAGGTTTGTTAGCAATAGGCGAACGCAACAGCCCTTCATAGAGTAACCAACCACCAGCAATACCACCAACACCTAAGGCGACGGCTTGGCTAGCACTTAAGGCCATTATTTGCGGGTCAATTAAGTAGGCGTCGGCGCGTAGATAGTAAATCCAAAACAGCAATAAGGTGCCGCTTATCCAAGTGCTGTAGGCCTCCCATTTAAACCAGTGCAGTTTATTAGGCATTTTCTCTGGGCCTACCTGATACTTGGCTACTTCATAAAATCCTCCGCCATGCACGGCCCATAAATCACCTTTAATGCCTTTTTTAAGCTTCCAGTCTGGTGGTGTTCTTAGGTTGTTATCTAACCATACAAAGTAAAAGCTAGCACCGATCCACGCGATCCCGGCTATTACATGAAACCATTTAATAAATAGGGCTAACCATTCGTAAAGCTGTGGCCACATAACTCAATTCCTTTTTGATAAACTTGCTGTCCTGCAACATAGGTTTTGGCAATGACGCGGTCGTCACCCAACATATTGATGGCAAATAATTGTTCGCTTAAATTTGTGCTGCGTTGAATGCGTTGCGCTAGCATCGGGGTTGCGGCTAGATCTAACTCGATAAAGTCGGCCTCGGTGCCAATGTTTAGGTTGCCCACTTGATGGTCGATGCCCATGGTGTGGGCTGCCCCTTGGGTACATAAATATAAAGACTCAAACGGGCTCAAGCTGGTTTGCTGCATCTGGCAAACTTTATAGGCGTCGGCTTGGTTGGCAAACATGCTTAAACTCGTACCGCCGCCTACGTCACTGGCCAATGCGATGGGCACGCCATTGGCTTGTGCGCGTTGATAATTGAATAAGCCACTGCCTAAGAACAGGTTTGACGAAGGGCAAAAGCTGATGGCTGCGCCGGATTCACTTAAGGCAATATATTCACGATCGGTAAGGTGAATACCATGACCAAATAGTGCTTTATCTCGGACTAAGTCATGGGCTTCATAGACCGCTAAGTAATCAGAATGCTCAGGGAACAATTCATTAATCCACTGCACCTCACTGGGGTTTTCTGACAGGTGAGTTTGAATATAGGTATCGGGATGTTCGTTGGCCAATTGACCCGCTTTAGCCAGTTGTTGTTCACTGCTAGTTGGGGCAAAACGTGGTGTTATTGCGTAAAGTTGGCGGCCTTGTTTGTGCCAACGTTCGATTAATTTTTTACTGTCTCGGTAGCCGCTCTCGGGGGTGTCCCGCAATGCTTCAGGGCAGTTTCTGTCCATTAATACCTTGCCGCAAATCATTCGGGCGTTATAGGCTTCGGCAACGTCAAAGAAACTGTTTACCGATTGCGGGTGAACGGTTGCGTATACGCTGGCGGTGGTGGTGCCATGGGCAAACAGCTGATTCATGAAAAATTCTGCCTGGCCGCGCGCATAAGCCGCATTCACAAACTGTTGTTCGGCGGGAAAAGTATAGGTATTTAGCCAATCTAACAGCTGTTTACCAAAACTGGCGATAATCTCTACTTGAGGGTAGTGCACGTGGCTGTCAATTAAGCCCGGAATAATCAGCCCGCTGTGTTGCTCAATGCTAATATGCTCAGAATCAATATATTGCTGGTTTTGTTGTAGGTAATCGTTGGCTTCCCCAAAATACTCAATTATCCCATTACTGGTGACTAAAATAGCATCTTCAATATAGCTATAGTGTTCACTGGGATTAAGGGTTGTTTTAGCAAAATGCAGCATTTTTCCGCGATGGATTTGTAGTGCGTTCCCTGCTTTTTTCATTTTAACTGCCTCGGTACGTTGAGTAGCTAAAGCCACTTAACAACAAAGGAATGTGGTAGTGAGGCTGGGTCGACTCAGTATTAAATACCACATCAGCCAAGGGAAAAAAGCATTGCTGAAAATGGGCAAGGCAATAGGCCTCGGTAATAAAGCGTAAGCAGTAGCAATCGGGCGCTAGCTCCAACTGGTCAAACTTAACGCGGCCGTCTTGGTTAGTTTCACCCGTGGCTAAAGCTTGGTTTTCGCCAAAGCGAAACAGTTCTACCGGGATCCCTGTGGCGGGTTGTCCGCGGCTGGTGTCTAAAACGTGGCAACTTAAAGTACTCAAAATAAGTTCTCCATTCTTAATAGGCTAATCAGTTGTTGCTGCTGCGCAGCTATAGTCAGTTCTTGTTCGCGAGATTGACCAAGACGTTGGCGTAACATTACTAGCATTTGTTCGGCTGATTTACCGCTAGCACAAACAATAAAAATAAAGCCATAGCGGCTTAAGTACTGCTGGTTTAGCGTTAACAAATCTTGCAAAGTTTGTGCTTGAGCCTCACTCACTTGAGATTGCTCTGCTTGGCTTAAATGCTTGCCTTGGCTGTATTTTTTTTGTAGTGATGCAAGGTCACCAATCATCGGGTGGCCAGCAAATGCTTCCAACCAGTCACTTTCGTTGAGTGGAGCAAAGGCTTGCTTCGTCATCTCCAAAAGATGCTGTTTAGAATGAAACGGGCGTAACTCAGCCAAACCTTGTTGCCAGTGTTTACTGGTACAAATACTGGCCATTTCACTGACAAACTGGCTTGAGGGTAAGTTGTTTAAGGTTTCTAGTGCGGGTTCTAGTGCCTCTTTAGTCATCTGTCATTTCTCCAGCCAATTGTTTGCGTAATTGGTTACCTACCTGCCATTGTTGCTTTTTCTGCTTATTTGATGGTGCCTGCTGGTGACTTTGCAGCAAACTGATCAGCTGAGCCGAGATAGACACTGCTACCTGCATGGGCAGTTTCCCGCTCACTTCGCTTAAGCCAATTGGGCAGATCAGCTGATCAGCCCAACTGGGGTTGGTGAGCTGTTCCCGCAGGCGAAGGTCAAAGCGCTGGGCTTTGGTTTGTGAGCCAATTAAACCGACAAAGGCTAAGTCTTGACGCTGCAGCGCCGCTAGACTTAATTTGAAATCTAAGCCATGGTCTTGAGTTAAAATTACCACATAGCTATTGCTAGCAACGGCCTCTATTTGTTCTTCAGGCTGTGGGTGATAGTGGGTATTCACTCCCAAATCGGCGATAGAATCGAGCCATTGCTGTCGATTGTCTACCACCGTTACATGATAGGGCAGTTGGGCGAGTATTTGGCACAGTGCGTGGCTCACATGACCCGCCCCAAAAAGGGTGATATGTGGCTGATCAACCATGAAAAATTCAAACATCACTTGTACCGCGCCACCGCAACATTGAGCCAGATCAGCGGCCAAGGAAAACCGTTCTATTTGGCTTTGCTGGTTAGCATTATTTAGTTGCTCACGGGCATGTTTGATCACGCTAAGTTCTAAGTTTCCACCACCCAAGGTATCAAATTGTTGTTGCTTAGATATCACCATTTTAGCTCCGCCAGCACGGGGTACTGACCCCGCTTCAGCGATAATGGTGGCAATACAAAATGCTTGTTGCTGCTGCTTTAAGTATTGGCAGGCATCTAACCAGTTATTGGGCAGTAGGCTATTTGACCAATTCGGCATCTTGTTGCCCCTCCAAATAGTTAAATTGTTGCTGGCAAGCCATTAAAATTCGCTCGCCAGTCGCGGGAGCGTCTAATTGAGGGACTAGCTGATGTTGGCTAATCGCGGCGATGGCATCTCGAATGGCACACCAACTGCTAATGGCTAACATAAAGGGCGGCTCGCCGACTGCTTTAGAGCGATAGATGCTATGTTCGGGATTGGCTTGGTCGAACAGGGTAATGTTCATCTGTTTCGGGTAATCGCCAATGGTCGGGATCTTATAGTTCGCTGGGCTTTGGCTTAACAAACGGCCTTGTTCATTCCAGACTAATTCTTCTGTGGTTAACCAACCTAAGCCTTGGATAAAGGCGCCTTCAATTTGGCCAATATCAATCGCAGGGTTTAGGCTGGTGCCTACATCGTGCAAAATATCGACTCTGTCTAAGCTCATTTCTCCGGTTAGGGTGTCTATAGTGACTTCACTGACCGACGCACCTAGCGAGAAGTAATAAAACGGACGGCCTTGCGCTTGCTCTCGGTCGTACCAAATTTTTGGGGTTTTATAAAAACCGGTGGTAGACAGAGAAACGCGCTCCATGTAGGCAGCTTGAACAAGCTCTCCCCAGCTTAGCGAATCATCACCTAGCTGGACTTGTCCGTTTTTAAAGCTAATTTGTTCGGCACCTAGCTGGTATTGCTGTTGGGCAAAATCGATTAGGCGTTGTTTTAATTCAGTGGCGGCAATATGCGCTGCCATCCCATTAAGATCTGAACCTGAAGACGCGGCCGTGGGTGAAGTATTAGGCACTTTGTCGGTGCGGGTTGACGTGACTAATACATAGTCAACCGGAACTCCCAAGGTTTGAGCGACAATTTGTTGTACTTTAGTGTGTAAACCTTGGCCCATTTCGGTGCCGCCGTGATTTACCTGTATGCTGCCATCGGTGTAAATGTGCAGTAATGCGCCAGCTTGGTTAAGGTGTTTGGCTGTAAATGAAATACCAAACTTTACCGGGCAAAGTGCCAAGCCTTTTTTAAAGGTGGGGTTGCTGCTATTCCACTGATTTATTTGTTGGCGGCGCTGGCGATAGTTGGCGTTGCTTTCCAATTGTTGCATTAGCTCAAGCATTGCTTGATGTTGCTCCACCTCCATGCCGTAGTGAGTCGTGTGGTGTTGCTGGTTGTATAAGTTTTTATAACGAACATCTAAGGCATCTTGCTGAGTAGCTATGCTGATATCTTGCATGGCTTGTTCAATGAGTATCATCCCTTGTGGTCCACCAAAACCACGAAACGCAGTATGGGACACCGTGTCGGTTTTTAGACGATGGCCAACCACTTCTGCTTTGTTAAGGCTATAGGCGTTGTCACTATGAAACATCGCTCGGTCTACAATGGCGTCAGACAAATCAGGTGAATGGCCACAAAGCCCGTTTACTTCTAACTTGGCGCTTTCAATGAGACCGTCAGTACTTAAGCCTAATTGATAGCGGTTGTAGAAGGGGTGGCGTTTACCGGTGACAGCCATGTCTATACTGCGAGGCAGTCTCATTTTTACCGGCTTGCCTGTATGCCAACAACCTAAACTGGCTAAGCAGGCCCACTGAGCGGCTTGAGTCTCTTTGCCGCCAAAGCCTCCCCCCATGCGGCGCATGTCTACGGTGACTAGGTGAAAAGGAATTGCTAACACTTCAGCAATAAGTTTTTGTACTTCGCTGGGGTGCTGTGAAGAGGTATATAAGGTGATGCCTCTGTCTTCGGTAGGCACAGCAAGGCTCACTTGCCCCTCTAGATAAAAGTGCTCTTGGCCGCCGATGTTTTGCTCACCGCTCAGTTGTAATGGGCTAGTGGCGATATCAGCATCACTCACTGTTGTGCCCATTGTATGGCTTGGTCTTACCGTAGGACTTGGGTTGGCTGTTTTTTTGGCTTGTTCGGCGTTTAAGCAAATACTATCTGGCTCAGCATACTCGACAAGTTGTTGACTGGCGTCTTGGGCAATTTTCCACGCGAGTTGATGGCTGTTTGCCAACACTAAAGCGAGTGGTTGTTGGTGATAAGAAATATCAGTGTCACTAAGCAGTGGATCGCCTGGGAAAATAGGCCCTATATCTTGATGCCCAGGAATGTCGCTACAGCGCAATACGGCGACTACCTCGGGGTGTTGTTTTAGCTGGTCTAATTGTTGTTGGCTAATCTTACCTTTGGCAATACTGCTGGTTATTACCGCGCCGTGCAAACAACCCGCAGGGGTGATTTGGTCATCAACAAATAAGGCTTCACCAGCCACTTGTTTGGCTGCGCTTTCATGTTTAACTGATTGCCCAACCACTTGGCTTTGCCCTTGTTGGTGCAATTGCTGAGTTGTGAGTTTACGCATAAGCGGGCAACCTCGTTGGTAATTGATTGCAATATAAGTGGAAACGTTTCAGCAGGTTTTGTACCAATAATACTCGGTAAGCGGCGCTGGCTCGTACATCGTCAATCGGTTTTATATACAGTGGTACTTGCTGCTGCAGCTGTTTGAGCTTTTCGCTGGTGAACACATGGCCAACGAGGTGTTGCTCTAACTCACTTAATCGTACTGATTTTGCTGCTACGCCGCCCGCGGAGATAATGCACTGGCTGACCCGTTGCTGCTCATCAAGCTGCAGTGATACGGCTAATACTACGGTGGCAATATCATCTTCAAAGCGTTTACTTACTTTGTAAATTTGGTGTTTGGTTTCTGGTGCCAAATCGGGTAGGTGAACGGCACTGATCCATTGCTGTGGTTTTAATACCGTTTCTCGATAACCGGTGATGTAATCTTCAGGTGCGTGTACTTCGATATTACAGCCGTCGTCGACTTCAATTTTCCCGCTAAGGCTAATTAAGAGTGGGGCAATATCACCGATTGGTGAGGCATTGCCTAAACTGCCGCCTAAGGTGGCGCGGTGGCGAATAGTGATACTGCCTAGTCGTGCAAAAATCTCATCGGTGCTTGGGTAGTGTTGTTTCATGAATTGATGAACTTGATCAAGCGGTACGGCTGCACCTATTCGCCATCCACCATCAATCCGCTCTATGCTGCTAAGTTCAGGCATGGCGGTAAGATCGATGATCTTCTCGATGCTTTTCAGTTGCTGAGTCACTTCTAAGGCTAAGTCGGTGCCACCGCCTATCCATTTAGCATCGGGGTGGTTTTGTCGTATTTGTGCCAGTTCTGCTCGAGAATGGGGTTGCCAGTATTGTTCACTTTCAAGCTTAGGGCACTCGGCCATCCAATGTTGCACAACCGATTCTTGTTGCTGAATATGATCGTGCTGTGAGTGACTATTGGCCGACACTTGTTTAGCTGCTTCTATAAGCGGCCCGTAACCGGTGCAGCGGCATAGGTTGCCAGCTAAAAACTCTTCAGGGTGTTCAGGTTGCTTGTGTTGACGAGATAAGGCGTACAGCGACATGACAAAACCGGGAGTACAAAAACCACATTGGCTACCGTGGTGGTCAACGATGGCTTGTTGAACAGGATGCAGGTTTTGTCCCTGTTTTAGATATTCAACGGTGATAATTTGTTTGCCATGCAAGGAATGCAGAGGGGTAATGCAACTGTTGATTTGTTTATAGCTGAGCTCAGCTGATGCGGTGTTACTCACCATGACAACGGTGCAGGCGCCGCAATCACCGCTGGCGCAGCCTTCTTTCGTGCCGACTAAACCACTATGCTCACGCAGAAAGGTGAGTAGCATGGTATCTGCTGCTTGTTGGCTTAAGCTAACTACCTGATTATTAATCATTAGCTGTAACATATTTTCTCCTGCCTGCCTTATTAAGTTGTCCGTTCGGTCAGCTTTTTGGCCAAATTTTTTATTCTATTTAGTCGACGGTTTGATCTTCACTGCGATAAGCATAGGTATCGGCAAAGCGCGACAATATCCAATCACCCGCCGTGACGTCTTGGTACTGAGCCTGTTCACCTTCAGCTAAACAAGAGGCGAGGGTCGCCACCTTGGTATCAAAGTCAGGCTCTACAAAAAACGGCATAGAAAAACGCGTCGTTTGCTGAGTTGGGCTAGTGACACGGTGAGGCGTCGATTTATAACAATCGTTAGTCCAACGCTGCATTAAATCGCCAATATTTACCACAAAACTGTTTTCAACTGGGCTTGCGTCTAACCACTCGCCGTTGCGATCTTGTACTTGCAAGCCACCAATTTGATCTTGATACAGCAAGGTAATACAACCGTAATCGGTGTGTGCCCCTGCGCCGTTTTGTTGGCCTTGCTGTGGTGGGTAGTGAATCAGTCTTAATACACTTACCGGGCAGCCAAAGCTTTGACTGAAGAAATCTACAGGCAGTTGCAATGCGAGTGCCATTGCTTTTAGTATTTTGAGTGCAACTTGCATACTCAGTTCATATTGTTGCTGCATCAGTTGAATAAAGCCGTCAAGATTTGGGTACTGATTTGGCCCATATAATTGGCTACAACGTGCAACTTGCGGATGATAGGGGCTTAAATCTAAGGCCATATCAAAGGTTTCTTTGTAATCACTTGGTCCATTTGGGTCTAGCTTTTCAGCGCTGACTTGTCCCCAACCGCGGTGGTTACTTGAATGCTGTATATTAATGGTTTGTTTAATTGATTCAGGTAGCGCAAAAAACTGCTCGGCCATCGCTTTTACTTGGCTAAACTGTTCAGCAGGAATGCCATGACCGGTAACGTAGAAAAAGCCCGTATCTCGACAAGCCTTATCAATAGCATTGATCACACTTGTCCATTGGCTTTGGTCATCGTTATGTAAGGCACTAATATCGATGATAGGTAACGCTAAGGTCATATTGTTCCATCCTGGATGATTATACGGGTACTCGTTTAGTGAGTTTTTAGCGCTCTCACGCTAGGCTTAGAGAGCGCTATATAAGTCAAAAAAGTCAATTTACTTAGGAATGGTGGCGTCGATACCTTCTACGTACCACATGACTCCGGCTAACTCTTCATCGTTAAGGGTTTTGCCAGCAGGAATAACTTCTTCACCTTGGTTGTTATTCATAGGGCCTGTGAAGGGGTGGAATTCACCCGATTTTATCTTCGCTTCTGTTTCGCTAATCGCTACTTTAATATCATCGCTAAGCGCAGGATTGACCGACACTATTTGTAGGATATCTTCAGCAAAACCGCCCCAGTAATCTTCAGGCTTCCAAGAACCATCCATCACTTCTTGAACGGTACGAATATAATGAGGTGCCCACACATCACGTACTGAGAACATATGTGCAGTAGGGGCGAAGTGGCTCATGTCTGATGCTTGACCAATACCCATTTTACCGCGTTTTTCTGCAGCGATAAGTGGAGCTGGGCTGTCGGTATGCTGCAAGATAATATCTACACCTTGATCCATTAACGCATTGGCCGCGTCTGCTTCTTTACCTGGATCGTACCAAGTATTTACCCAAACAATTTTAATCTCTACGTCTGGGTTTACACTTTTAGCTGCTAAGTAAACAGAGTTAATATCACGAATCACTTCAGGGATTGGGAAAGAGGCTATGTAACCAATCACGTTAGTTTTGGTGGCCATGCCTGCAGCAATACCCGACACATAACGACCTTCATAGGTCCGCAATACGTAAGTTGATACGTTTTTAGAGCGTTTGTAGCCAGTGGCGTGCTCAAAACGCACTTTAGGGAATCTCTTCGCTGCTTTAATCGTTGGGTTCATGAAACCAAATGAGGTCGTGAAAATCACATCGTGGCCTGATTTGGCTAGTTGAGTAATCACGCGCTCGGCGTCAGCACCTTCAGGCACGTTTTCTACAAAGGTTGTTGATACTTTACCCGCGAAATGTTTTTCCATTTCAATGCGACCTTGGTCATGCTCATAACTCCAGCCGTGGTCTCCTACAGGGCCTACATACACAAAGCCCACTTTTAGTGGTTCATCAGCGGCCATGGTGGTTGGGGCGATTAATAAGCTAGTTACAGCAAAGGCGGCTGCGCTTATCCATTTATTTAGTTTCATTAAGAACTCCGTTTCTCTATATCGGCGTTTAGGGTTGTGATAGTGGTAGCAAAAAGCTGGCCACTTGGTCATGTTTTTTGATTTAAGTCAAAAAACCACGTTAACACAAGCTTTGTTGTAATTAGATATCCTAATTGTAAGCAAAGCCACGATTTGAGTTTGTTACTTAATGGTGCAAGATGTTAAGTGCTCGCACCAAGGCTAAGCATTATAGCTCGCTTTTGACGTCAATTAATCATAGTTGATGTAAGCGATATGTTGATGATTTGTTGTTTGTAAGCCGCTGCTTGTGGTGTTTTGTGGTTATGTTCCCAATAGCGATTAACTTGGTTGGCAGGCAATTTGCCTAATTAAGCTGACTTTGTGGTCAGGTTTTTCTGGTTGCATAACGGATATATAGACAGGGAGCGAGTATGAGTAGCGATAATGAGACCGCAGTATCAAAGGATTTGATCTATCAATTGCATGACCGCCCGCCAGCCGCACAGGCCTTTTTTGCAGGCTTACAACATGTACTGGCGTGTTTTGTGGGTATTATTACGCCAACGTTAATTATTGGTGGAGTATTAGGCTTAGGTGAGCATATTCCATACTTAATTAGCATGGCGTTAATCGTGTCGGGAGTAGGCACTTTTATTCAGGCAAAAAAAATCGGCCCGGTAGGGGCTGGGATGATTTGTGTGCAGGGGACTAGCTTTGCATTTTTAGGTTCAGTATTGGCTGCAGGGTTTATTGCTAAAGGCCAAGGTGGAGGCCCTGAAGAAATTTTATCACTGATATTTGGCGTTTGTTTTTTAGGTGCCTTTATAGAGATATTTTTGTCACAAGTACTGATAAAAATGAAGAGAATCATCACTCCATTGGTTACCGGCATCGTGATAACTATTATCGGTATTTCACTGATAAAGATCGGTATGACTGACTTGGCCGGTGGTTTTAAAGCGTCTGATTTTGGCAGTATGCAGAACCTAAGTTTAGGCGCCATTGTATTACTGACCATTATCGTATTGAATCGCTCTACTAATCCTTGGTTACGCTTATCTGCGATTGTGATTGGCCTAATTGTAGGGATGGTTATTGCAATATTTATGGGTAAAGTCGACTTCTCTTCAGTACTGTCTCAGCCTTTAATTAGTGTTCCGATGCCGTTTAAGTATGGCTTCTCATTTGATTGGGTGGCATTTTTGCCAGTAGCGATTATTTACTTCATTACCGCGATTGAATCTGCGGGTGATATCACCGCCAACTGCGCCGTATCGCAACAGCCAATTAAGGGCGATTCTTATTTAAAACGCGTTCGCTCAGGGGTACTTGCTGATGGGGTAAACTCATTGATTGCCGCGACCTTTAATACTTTCCCAAACACCACCTTTAGCCAAAATAATGGGGTTATTCAGCTTACCGGTGTTGCCAGCCGCTATATTGGTTTTTATATTGCCGCCATTTTGGTAGTACTTGGTTTATTCCCTATTTTGGGCGCAGTACTGCAGCAGATCCCAAAGCCTGTATTGGGTGGCGCGACCTTGGTTATGTTCGGTACTGTTGCCGCAGCAGGCATAAAAATCTTAGCCAGCGATGAGCTAAATCGACGAAAACTGTTGATCATGGCGGTGTCGTTTGGTGTTGGGCTAGGCGTTACCATGGTGCCTGATCTCCTGCAGCATGCGCCAAAGTTAGTACAAAACATCTTTGGTTCGGCGGTTACCTCGGGTGGTTTAACGGCAATTTTACTTAGCTTACTGTTACCAGAAGAACGCAGTGAGACAGTGGCTAAAGTCGACAAAGCTGCGCAACATTCCGCAGCGTAAAGGCCGGGTTGGCTTTTTAAACGTTGCTTAATGTTTAGGCTTTTGGCAAAATTGCGGCAGGTGCTAAGGGGCGCCTGCCCGCCAAGAGGAACTCACCCTTAACTTTTATTATTACTTCATTAAGACACTGTATGTCATTCTGAATATTGTTTTGCGGGGAACAGACTATTATTTAGGAACATAGAGATGTTATCCCCAGTTGAAGAACTTAAGATCCGCAGTAAAATTTTGCTTAAACAGCAACCCACTGCTAACTCGCCTTTACTTGCACTAAGTAAAGGCAAAATACCACAGCTTAAACACGCCTTATTATTTGTGGCTCGCCAAAGCGGATTTAATGATTGGCAACACGCCTTAACCATATTGTCTTGTGAGCAATCGTTAACTGAGCAACAAGATAGTGGTAAGTTTTGGTATGCCCAAGCGAGCATGACACTGCTTAACCATTGGTGTGCTAATTACCAAGAAGCGTTAACATTACAAGCTCAAAAAGGGGGCGTAGTCTTACCTTATAAAAAGCAATTTGTAGTGGCTGATAGTCGTTTTTTGCAAAGCTTAGGTTTAGCCGCCAACGACCCATTGTGGGAATCGCTTAAATACAATTGGTGCCAAGGCCCGCAAGCGATTCGCCAACAGCTAGCTTATAAGCGCTTGTTAGCGATGCAATTAGCCCCTTATAAAGCCTGTTAATTGGATACTAAACGTTTAAACTCTTCACTAAGTAAGCGTTCTTCTTGGTGTTCAGGCTAAATCGCCACTGCATTTGATCTACTTTGCCTATGCAGTGGTTTGAATGCCTTAGTATGGACCTTAATTGGCGAGCGATGCTCGCCAAACTTCTCTGTTAAGGAACTTACATGTCAAAGAAAATTTATTGTATCGCTATGTTTAAACCCAAAGCGGGCAAACTCAACCAGCTGTTTGAAGTGCTGCAAGGGCTAGAGCCAAACACACTCCGTGAAGACGGTTGCATCCAATACACGCTAACACGCCAAATTGATAACCCTTTTGCTACTGGTACTGGTTACCCGATTGCTTTTCAAGAAATTTGGGCCGATAAAGATAGCTTCGAAGCGCACTGTCAGCGCCAAGAAATTAAAGACTTTTTTCAAGCCCAATGCGTTGCAGAAAGCGGTTTTGTTGAAGATGCCAATGTATGCGTATATAGCGATGAGCCAGAGAACTACGATGCGCCAGTGTTGGTGAAGTAGTTCAAACCTCAATTAACCTTATTTAAAATCGGTTATTGGCTCGGGCTTGTGAATAGCATGTTTACAGCACTCATCTTGTTCTTAGTATCAATGTGTTTAGCATGGCGTTATATTAGCTAACACTATATGGGCTAAACAGCTGTTGTGTAACCGCTATCACTAAGGAGAGAGCGCAATGTCTATAACCTTAGCTTTTGATGTTTACGGCACACTCATCGACACGCATGGCATTGACTGCTTGCTGGAAAAGCTTGCGGTAAAAAATGTCACTGAGTTTTCTCAAACGTGGCGAAATAAGCAGTTAGAGTATTCGTTTCGCCGCGGCTTAATGCAACATTATCAAAGCTTTGCTGTATGTACTAAAGATGCCCTCGATTACACTTGCCGCTTTTATAAGGCGGCATTAACCACAGCCCAAAAACAGCAACTTTTAGATGCTTACAAAACCCTACCTGCATTTGACGATGTGCCAGCGGCGTTAAGCCAATTGAAAGACAGTGATATCAAAATGTATGCGTTTTCTAATGGTAGCTTAGCAGCAGTTGAACAATTGCTTGAGAGTGCCGGCATTAAGCATTTATTTGATGGCGTGGTAAGCTGCGAATCGCTTCAATCATTTAAACCTAACCCTGCGGTTTATCGCCATTTCTTGCAACAAGCCAAAGCCTTAGCGAGCGATACATGGTTAATTTCGAGTAACCCCTTTGATGTTATCGGTGCTATTTCTTTTGGGATGCATTCAGCTTGGGTGCAGCGCAGTGAACAGGCCATCTTTGACCCTTGGGGAATAGAGCCAACAACAGTGGTAAAAAGCCTTAGTGAGCTAAACGTCAATGTATTTAGTATCAACCAGCAATGTTGAAAAACGGACTAAATCATTGGCTAATCGCACTATGGGATCACTCGTGACGTTGGCTGTTTGCGAGACTCATGTGATGAGTTAATTGTTACTCAAGGTGCCAACGGTTGATTGCTTTAGGTGCTGTTCTTGTAATTCTTCGAGCCAATGTCGATGGTAAGTCCTAAACTGATTAGACATAAAATACTTAGTTAACCAAGTTAAACCATTTCGTTGAGTAGATTCGGTAATAACTCGACAACCTTTGCTTGTGGGCTCAATTAACCAAGCATGATACATATCTACAGCACCCATTTTTCCTTTCCAGGCAAGTTGTTTATGAGGCGTAAATTCAACCACAGTACATTTGAATGCTGCTCTTTTGGTTTTCCAATAAAATTGAGCATTTTTAGCCAATTCAATGCCATCGCCATTGATGATTTGAACTGAGGTTGAGCTATGTTTCCATGTTGGCCAGCAGGGCGCATGAACTAAACAATGCCAAACCTCTTCAGCGCTGGCTGATATATCTAGCTGATTTTTAATATGTATTTGAGAGTTTTTAGGGTGATAGTAATCAGGCCAGATAATTCCTTTCTTATTGAGCATGCTGTTTCTCTCGATAGACTAAACATTTCAATATTAGTACTTATGGTGACATTTAACGAACTGTTCAAGATCTCGTTGTTGTGTGAGCTTGACTAGGCTAGCGCGTTGAGTGTAGAAGCATATTCAACAAAACTGTCACTCATGCTGGTGGCCAGATCTTGGTGGTCCCAAGAATTAAGCAAGGCGTGGTAGCCTTCTTTGCCTGCAAGCGTGTAGGCCGATGATACACCGCGATAGGCGTGTTGTTCTTTTACCGCTATCCACTCGCCTTGCTGACATATCTTAATATTTTTGACTCGCTGACCTTGAGGTTGCTCGCCATTGTATTGATAGCGTAGCCGATAGAAATAAGGAAAACTGCCATCGCCAGTCCCTACTATGCCATTGTTGTAGGCGTTATCTATGGCACCTTCAATCACACTGGCTAAATCTTCACCTTTGATTAAATAGCTGACTAAGGCTATCTCGAAGGGCAGTAAACGACCACAAATTTCTGCTTTTGTCAGTGGCCCTGCCTTGAGTGATACACGAACACCACCGGCATTGTGTAAGGCAAAATCTGTAGGACTATGTTTGTTGGCGATTTGGTAAAAGCCTTTACATACCAAGGGAGACACTTCACTGCCTAAGGGGTAATCATGATTAGGTAGTCGAGTATGCAGCAGTGGTGTGGGCAAAGTGGTAATGATTTGCTCGCGCATTTGTTCAACCACAGGGCGATAATCTCGGTCAATTATTTGCTTAATTTGCGGGTCTTCGGGGAAATGACTAAATAAATGGCTGCGGCTGACATAGTCATTAATCTGTTGGCGCAGCTCGTTGCTTACAACTTGCTCATTGGCAAAGGCTTGCCAATCGTCTGCGAGTAGAAATGACACCCCGCCAGTCAAGCCAGTTACTTTACCTTGATGGTCAAACGTCAGTTTTTCTAGGCCTATTGATTCGGCATGTTTTCCGGCTTGCAAGATTAAACAATCATTAACCCATTGAGGCGCTTGTTCAGTAGAACTGATGCCAAGCTCGCTGAAATCTCCGGTAAGGGTATGCGAATGTCCGCCGACAATCACGCTTATGCCATCAACAGCCTTAGCCAGTTCTACATCACCGTGGTATCCCAGGTGGCTCAGTACCAGGATATGATTAATCCCTTGTTGGTGGAGGTGCTCGATGGTGGCTCGGGTGGTTTGTATGGCATTGAGAAAATGGCAATCGGCGTCTGGGCAGCCAATATTATGCATTTGGTCATGGGTAATACCGACAATGGCTAACTGTTTGTCTGCTAGGGGTTTAAGCAGGTATTGAGCAATTTGGCGCTGATTGTCAAAACGATAGAGGTTGTTATGGGGGGCGAGAGGATGGGCTTTGTTTTGATCCTCTTGGCTTAGGTCCATGTTGCCTGCCAGTAAGGCAAAGTTAGCTTGCTCGATAAACTGCGCAACGGGGGCATTACCTAAATCAAATTCATGGTTACCAATCGTTAAGGCATCAGGGGCCAATAGATTAAGTAAACGAGCATTGGCCAAACCCTTAAATTGACTGAAATATAAACTGCCTTGAAAACTGTCGCCAGCATGCAGTAGCAATGAATCTGCACCTTGTTGCTTGGCTAATTGGCGCTGAGCCTTAACTGCGGAAGCTATTCGTGCATAACCGCCACAATGGGCATCTATTTGATACTCGGTGTCAGCAAGCTTGAGCTTGAAGTGCAATAGTGACGATTCAAAGTGTGAATGGGTGTCATTGATATGAGCCAAGTACAACGAGTAGGACATAAGGTAGGGGGCCTCCTAACATGGGGAGCTCATGATACGCGAAAAAGTCACGGTGTAAGCCACTTGATTAAGTAAAAAACCAAGCCGATGGTGAATCAGCTTGGTTTACGTGTCACTAAAATGAGGGTTTAGTGGATCCTTGAATCAAAGGGTTTAGCCAAGCTCATCGGTGCAGCGAGTTTTTGACGCAATGGGTTAGAGCTAATAATCACCATTACTACAATGGTGGCTACATAAGGCAGCATAGCTAATAGGTTGGGTGATATAGTAAAACCAATACCTTGCATCACTAAATGCAAAATAGACGCTACACCAAATAAGTACGCGCCCACCATTAAGTAACCCACTCGCCATGAGGCGAATACGACGAGCGATAGTGCAATCCAACCACGGCCCGCGGTCATGTTTTCCATCCACATTGGGGTGTATGACAATGACATATAGGCGCCCGCAAGGCCGGCAAAAGCACCGCCAACTAATACCGCAATATAGCGAACTTTAATTACTTTTATACCCAGGGCATTCGCTGAGTAGGGGTTTTCACCTACCGCGCGTAAGGTTAGCCCGGCGCGGGTTTTATTGACAACCCACCAGCAAATACCCACTAAAGCAAAGCTGCCGTAGACTAAAATGTCATGATTGAAAAATAGCGGACCAATAAAGGGAATATCGCTAAGCAAAGGGATCGCAATCGCTTTAAATCCAACCACGGTAGAGCCCACTAAGTTAACGCCTAAGAAGGCACTTAAACCGGCTCCAAATATGGTTAAGGCTAAGCCTGTAGCCACTTGGTTGGTATTGAGGTTGAGGGATAACAGACCAAAAATGGCTGCCATGGTCATTCCGGCGATGATCGCTAACAATAAACCCAAGGCTAAACTGCCACTAAAATACGCGCCAGCAAAACCTGCCATTGCGCCCATTAACATCATGCCTTCTTGACCTAGGTTGAGTACCCCTGATTTTTCGCAGATTAATTCGCCTAAGGCGACCAGTAATAGTGGCGTGCCGGTTTTAATCGCAGCCACTAAGATTTGTTGAAAAAGTTCCATATCCATTAGGCTGTTCCTTGCTTAGTTTCGGTGGCCGTTGGTTTACTGCTTTGTGCCACGCGGGTGGTGGGTTTCCAAATGATTTTGTAATTAATCAGGAAGTCACAAGCGAGCAAGAAAAAGAGCAATATCCCTTGGAAAAGCCCGGTAATCGCGGTGGGCATACCTAGCTCTATTTGTGCTAAATCACTACCCATGTATAAGGTACCCATGAAGAAGGCGGCGAAAATAATTCCAAAGGGATTTAGCCTGCCAAGGTAAGCCACAATAATGGCCGCATAACCATAACCAGGAGAAATTTGCGGGATAAGCTGACCAATTGGGCCGGTCACTTCGGCAACCCCTGCAAATCCAGCCAAAGCGCCGGCACTTAACATGACACTCCAGATAATAAATTTGCTGCTGTAGCCTGCGTAACGTGCCGCTGGTTGGTCAGAGCCAAACACTCTTAATTGAAACCCCGGTAGAGTGCGGTACAAAATTATCCCGGAGCCAATGGCAAAGATAACCGCCAAAATAATGCTGATTGAGGCTCGGCCATCTTCCATAATGGTAGGTAGCAATACAGAATCAGCAAAAATAGCCGATTCGGGGAAGCCAAAGCCATCAGGGTCGACTAATGGACCGTGTACACCCCAAAGCAGCAAGTACAAGCCGATATAGTTGAGCATAATGGTAGTAAGAATAAGGTTGGTGTGAAATAACTGATGTAACAAGGTAGGGATAGCCGCCCACAACATGCCGGCTATAGCTCCGGCAATAAGGGTAATGGCTAACCAACCATAGCCACTATCGT
The DNA here is from genome assembly GCF_054112545.1 of Agarivorans sp. MS3-6. Taxonomy (NCBI): domain Bacteria; kingdom Pseudomonadati; phylum Pseudomonadota; class Gammaproteobacteria; order Alteromonadales; family Alteromonadaceae; genus Agarivorans; species Agarivorans sp. MS3-6. The sequence goes on from NZ_CM134202.1 coordinate 4,158,853, forward strand.
CGCCAGCTTGCAGCGCAAAGTAACTGCCCACTAAGGCACCTACTAACAGCTGCCCCTCTGCGCCAATGTTCCAAATATTGGCTTTATAACAAAGGGCCAAACCGGTTGCGCATAATAGTAGGGGAGTGGTTTTCACCATTAACTCACCCAAGTTATAACTATCGCTAAGCGGATCAAGAATGAATACTCTAAATGCTGTGGCGGGATTAATATCTAACGACAGAAACATCACGCTGGAGACGAGCATGGTTAACACAATCGCAATTACTGGCGACATCCAAGACATTAATTTAGATGACTCTAAACGTGGTTGAGTTCTAAGCATGTTGCTGCTCCTCCTCTGGGGTGTCGTGATCGATAAAGCCACCCGCTATCCACTTACCTATTTGTTCTATATTGGTTTGTTCGGTGCGTACCGCCTGCGATATTTTCCCTTCGTAAAGCGCCGCTATTCTGTCTGAGATCATAAATAACTCGTCGATATCTTCTGAGACCACTAATATTGCTGCGCCGCGATCGCGCAGTTCAATTAATTGGCGATGAATTGAGCTTGCTGCACCAATGTCTACTCCCCATGTTGGGTGAGCACAAATCAGGATTTGTGGGTCTTGGTCGACCTCTCGACCAATAATGAATTTTTGTAAATTTCCCCCTGATAAGCTTTTAGCTTGGGAGTGAGCGTTATGACATTTAACATCATTGTGGTGAATAATTGACTTGGCAAGTTCCAGTACCTTGTGAGGCAAAATCAGGCCTTTTTTAACCAAACCTTTGCGCGCGCTGGTTAACAGGGTATTGTCGGCCAAGCTCATATCTGGCACCGCACCTTGGCCTAATCTGTCTGCCGGCACATAACTCATGCCTAGCAAGCGTCGCTCACCGGCGTTTAATTTACCTACTTTACGGCCGTTCATGATAATGCTGGCAGCGTCGGCTCGAGTATCTTCTCCGCTTAGTGCTTCCAGCAAATCTTCTTGGCCGTTGCCTGCAACTCCTGCTATGCCTAAGATTTCACCGCTGTGTAGGCTAAGATTTACCTTGTTGAGTCCAGTACCAAAAGGATTGGTCGGTTCAACAGATAAATTAGTTGTCACTAACAGTTCATCAGAACCAATGGTTTTCTCGTAGCGCTCTGATAACACCGCATCACTGCCTACCATCATGCGAGCGATAGAATCAGGCGTTTCATTGGCGGGGACACATTCACCGCTTACTTTACCGCCGCGTAAAATAACCGCTCGGTCGCACAGAGAGGTCACTTCTTTTAGCTTATGACTAATAAACAAAATGCTACAGCCTTCGCTGGCTAAGGTACGTAATACTTTAAATAAACCGGCTACTTCTTGTGGTGTAAGCACCGATGTTGGTTCGTCAAGGATCAGTAGTTTTACGTTTTGGATTAAGCAGCGCAGGATTTCTAAGCGTTGACGTTCGCCAATACTGAGGTTATGTACGTAACGGTCAGGGTCTACTTTTAGCTCATAGGCGGCACTTAATTCAACAATTTTTGCGCGTAAGGCCGCTTTGTCTTTCACGACCCCAGCGTCTAGGCTCAATTCAATGTTTTCTTGCACAGTGAGGGTTTCAAACACTGAGAAATGTTGAAAGACCATACCAATGCCCATGGCACGAGCCATATTGGGCGAGCTTATTTTAACTTCCTTGCCATGCCATAATAATCCGCCTTCGTCGGCTTGTACTACGCCATAAATCATTTTTACTAAGGTCGACTTACCAGCGCCATTTTCACCCAGCAGGGCAAGAATTTCACCTTTTTCTAAGCTAAGGCTTACCTTGTCGTTGGCTAATACACCGGGGTATCTTTTAGATACCTGCCATAGCGCTAACAATGGTTCGTGTTGTTTCATTATGAGTCCATTCGATATCTGTATGGTTTTCTTTAAGTCAATATCATTGCCATGTTCAATCGTTTGATTGAGCACTGGGTAATATGCAATCCTAAAAAACAATGCATAAATCTGACCACTTGTTCAACTTTATAGGTGTAGCGTAAAAGTTGCATTTGTTGAATATTTGTTGTGCTCGATTGGTGCGTAGTATGGCAAGTTTTGTGACATATTGGTGCAAAATATTGCTTTATATTAAACAAACATAGTACTAGTGATTTACCAATTAATACTTAATAATAACTTTATATACGGACTATATAACAGATACACCGCAACAAGGAGAGTGAATAAGCATGGCAAAAGCGACGACAGCTCAAAGCGGCACCATTAGAAAAAAGAACGAGAAGCTCATTTTAAAGGCGGCCACAAACGAGTTTGTGAAACACGGTTATCAAGGCACATCGTTGCAAGCCATTGCAGACAGGGCGGAGTTACCCAAAGCCAATATTCTTTACTATTTCAAATCTAAGCAGGGCTTATATACGGTATTGCTCGAAGATATCCTGGCAATGTGGAACGATGCTTTTGAAAACACCACCGCTGACGATGACCCCGCGATTGCCATTAGCGCATATATTCGCTCAAAAATGCGTTATAGCCGCAGCCACCCTAAAAGCTCGCGTATCTTCGCGATGGAAATTATCCAAGGCGCACCAAACCTAAAAGACCAACTGCAAGCGCCAGTTGTCGTATGGGCAAAACAAAAATCTACGCTTATTCAAGCATGGATTGACCAAGGTAAAATACAAGCCGTAGAACCGTTAAATCTACTGTTTCTGATTTGGGGGGCTACCCAGTTCTACGCTGATTTTGATACCGAGATCCGGCTGATTCATGGCAAGGCCTTAAGTAATAAAGAGTTTGCTAGCGCAGAGCAAAACTTGATTGATATTGTGGTTCGAGGTCTAGGGCTTAAGGTTTAGCGTTAGAAAGTGAGTGTTATTAATACTGATTTAACTTGATTAGTTGGTCAAGAAATTGCTTGTTGGTTAAAGCATATTTATAACGACAAGTTATTAAAGGAAATAGACAAACGCAATGCCTTCTAATAAACCAAGCACTAACCAAGCTCTTTGGATAAAAAACCCATTAGCGGTATTTAGTGGTGCTATTTCAGGGGCCGACGCAGAGCGAGATTTACGCGGTGGGGTCGTGGTTAAAGGTACCACCATCGTTGAATGTGTCGCAGCAGGGCAACAACCGATTACCCCCATCGACCAGCAACTCGATGCTAGTGACATGGTGCTGCTCCCCGGCTTAATTAATACCCACCACCATTTTTACCAAACGTTGACGCGCTGTTTACCGGCGGCAATTAATCAGCCTTTGTTTCCTTGGTTAAAAACGTTGTACCCCATTTGGAGCGGACTGACACCCAAGCATATTGAGTTGGCGACAGAAATTGCCTGTTGGGAATTAATGCTAAGTGGTGCCACCACGGTGGCCGATCACCATTACGTGTTTAACCATGCCTTAAGCGAGGCGATAGACATTCAAGCTGAAGTTGTTGGGCGTTTAGGTGTTCGCGCCACCTTAACCCGGGGTAGCATGAGCTTGTCACAAAAAGATGGCGGTTTGCCGCCTGATTCAGTGGTGCAAACTGAACAGCAAATTTTAGATGATAGCTTAAGGCTCACCAAGGCTTATCACGATGCCAGCGAAGGAAGTATGCTGCAATTGGCATTAGCGCCTTGCTCGCCTTTTTCAGTGACCGAATCCCTAATGAAAGAAACGGCTTTGTTGGCTAAGCAGCAAGGGGTTCGGCTGCATACCCATTTAGGTGAAACCATCGATGAAAATGATTTTTGTCTGCAAAAACTCGGTATGCGCCCGGTAGATTACCTTGAGCATTGTGGTTGGATGGGGCCGCAAACGTGGTTGGCTCATGGCATCCATTTTGATCAAGCAGAAATACAACGCTTAGGTGCTGCACAGATTGGTATCGCCCATTGCCCCACCTCTAACATGGTGTTGGCATCGGGCATTTGTCCCACCTTAGATTTAGCGGCTGCGGGTTGTCATGTTGGTATGGCAGTGGATGGTTCAGCCTCTAATGACAGCTCTAATATGATTCAAGAATTACGTCATTCATTAATGCAGCAACGATTGCGTTATCGCGCCGATCAAATTACCCACCATCAAGTACTCAACTGGGGGACTCAAGGCAGTGCCGCAGTGCTGGGGCGTGAAGATATTGGCGTGTTGGCTCCTGGCAAGCAAGCAGACCTAGGGCTGTATAAGCTGGATGGGCTCAATTTTTCCGGTGCTCATGACCCATTGGCAGCCCTGATTTTGTGTGGCGCTAGCCAAGTGAACAAACTGATGGTGGCGGGTAAATGGATTATTGAAAATGGCGATGACACCCGCGCGCAACTAAACCAACTTAAAGCAAAACACCACCAATTAGCCAAGCAATTGGTGGCGTAAGGATAACTATGAGCGATAAAAAACAGCCTAACAACCCATACCCGCGTGACTTAGTCGGATATGGACAACACCCGCCCCACGCTAATTGGCCAAATAACGCCAAGATTGCCTTACAATTTGTGATTAACTTCGAAGAGGGCGGTGAAAATTGCGTATTGCATGGTGATACTCATTCAGAGCAGTTTTTGTCAGAAATTGTGGGGGCTACCGCCTACCCAGACCGCCACCTCAGTATGGAATCGATTTATGAGTATGGCAGCCGAGCAGGATTTTGGCGTTTACATCGATTATTTACTCAACTCAATATTCCGGTGACGGTGTTCGCTGTAGCCATGGCCTTGCAACGCCATCCGCAGGCGCTTGCTGCCATGCTAGACGCCAACTGGGAAATCGCCAGTCATGGCTTACGTTGGATCCATTACCAAGATTTCACTGAACAGCAAGAGCTAGAACATATGGAGCAAGCTATTGCTATTCATCAGCAACTCACGGGTGCTAAGCCTAAAGGCTGGTATACCGGCCGTACTAGCCCTCATACCCTGAAGTTACTGGCAGAACGAAACGACATTTTGTATTGCGCTGATAGTTATGCCGATGACCTACCTTATTGGGATAAGAACTACAGTAAACCACTGTTAATGGTGCCCTATACGCTAGATACCAATGACATGCGTTTTGCTACGCCACAAGGCTTTAACAGTGGCGAACAATTTTATCAGTACCTAAAGGATGCTTTTGACGTTCTTTACTTTGAAGGGGAAACCGCGCCCAAAATGCTCAGTATTGGCTTGCATTGCCGAATTATTGGCCGCCCAGCGAGATTGGCCGCTCTGCAACGTTTTATTCAGTATACCCAGCAGTTTGAAGAAGTGTGGTACGCCACGCGAGAGCAAATTGCCGAGCATTGGTTAGCCGAGCAGGGCACGAAGTAAGCGATGTCGACCCCATTAATCTCTTTACAGGGCAGCCCAATAAAAAACAGCACTCAAATAGTGCTGTTTTAGTGTTGTTATGGTGCACTGAAGGGCTCAGCCCCCGAGTAATTCATGATCTTTAGGTAATTGATGGGCTAACCAAAGTACTAACTTGTGGCGCATCTCAGGACCGGTGATTTTGTCTTTAGGCAGTGGAGTTAAGCGTTTATCTTCGGCTAGCAGCATATACAGCGCCTCTACCTTGTCTTTCTCTGAAATACCAGGAGGGAACTTAGCAAAACCGCGTTGTAAGGCGTATACCTCACCAATTTGTATGGCCTTCTTTAAAAGCTGTGCTTCGTGTTTATACTTTTTCACTAAAGGTCTCGCTGTATCTAAAATATGCTATCAAACATACGGTAAAGCGTAGCCTAATAACAGTGCTTTCATCACTAAATGTAAGCTATGGCACTCGCATTTTTTTAGTTGCTGAAAAAATCAACAGCGAGTGTTTGAGGATACTGACTTTGCCTAAACCAGCCATTAGCCATATTAAAAATAACCAGGCCTTGGGAGGCGTCAACGGCTTCGCCCGGAACGCAGGTTTCAGCTCGCCAACCCCAATTAAGGTTGGTTAACTGTAGCATTAATGTTCTGTAGCCGTTAAAATCGCGCGCTATTCTGGCCAGTCAAGTTAGCCCAAGTATTTAAGTGAGTGTAGTCGTATGAGCAGAAAGATAGAGTTATTAGCCCCCGGTGGTGATGTAGAAGCCATCAAAGCGGCGGTAATCGCGGGCGCTAATGCAGTGTATTGTGGTCTAGATACCTTTAATGCCCGCAACCGAGCATCTAATCTTTCTTTCGACGACTTATTGGGTATTTTACGCTTAGCACATAAGTACGACTGCGAAGTGTTTTTAACTCTCAATGTGGTGATTCTTGAACACGAAATACCACAAATGGTTAAGTTGTTGAATAAGCTTGTTAACTCGGGCATCGATGGCATCATTGTTCAAGACTTGGGAATGTTCAATTTAGTTAAAAAGTATTTCCCCACTTTGGATATACATGCTTCTACTCAGCTTACTTCGCACAATGAAGGCCAAATTGAATTCTTGGCCAAGATTGGTGCTTCGCGGGTTAATTTGTCGCGCGAGTTAAACCTTGGCGAAATAAAAACGCTTACCGCATTAGCGCACCAGCACGAGGTTTTAACCGAAGTGTTCGTGCATGGCTCATTGTGTATTGCCTTCTCTGGTCAGTGTTACTCAAGCTCTGTGAGCGTAGGTAACTCTGGGAACCGCGGCCGCTGCAGTCAAGCGTGTCGAGATGAGTACGAAATTACCAACGCTGGTAACCGCTTCCCGCTTAACTTAAAAGATAACTCTGCTTATTTTGATTTGCCGCAGTTAGTGGACGCGCAAGTGGACTCGCTAAAAATTGAAGGCCGAATTAAAGGTGCTCATTACGTTTACACTGTCGTCGACAGCTGGCGTAAACAAATCGATAAATTTGTAGCAACCGGCCAGTTATTAGCGGACGACTCAAACTTGCATCGAGTATTTAACCGTGATTTCACCAACTCTTTTTTACACGGTCATCTTACCAAAGACATGTTTATCGACAATCCGCGTGACCACAGCCCGCAATATGCAGTAGATAAATACAATGCTATTTCGGTAGTGCAAATTCAAGAAGCGAAAAAAGAGCTACATGCCGAGCGCAACGAAATCGGTGAAGAGTTAGCCGAGAAAATAAAATACTTAAGTATTGCGAAGCAACCCTTGGTAATGGCTTTTTCTGGCAGTTTAAATCAGCCCTTACGTTTAACCATGACCATTGGCGATAACGATAAAGTACATCAGCTAGAAACGCCTTCACCATTAGCCGTTGCAGGCAAACAAACGCTTGACCAAGCGCTGTTAGAAAAACGCTTCAAAAACTTCGCTAGTAACGACTTTAGTCTTGAAGAATTTGATTGTCGTGAACTAGGCGAGAATTTAAGCCTACCATTTAGAGAGTTAACCGAGTTAAAGAATCAAGCTGCATTTTTGTTGAATAACTCAGTGGCGGTGGTGCCTGCAGTTGAAGTTCCCCCCCTAGAACAGCACCCAAGAAATACTGGCAAGCCTAGTATGTCGATATTGATTGCTGATGAGAAAGACTTACATTTATGTGAGCTAACCTCGTCTGATGTGTACTTCAAGTTGCCTGAAAGCTTTAAGAAAGGCTGTAATAAATTCATTGATATTTTCTTACGAAACCCACGTTTAATACCGTGGTTTCCTGCAGTACTTATTGGTAAAGATTACCTAGAAGCGGTGCGCTTGTTGGAGCAAGTTCGCCCAGCGAGGATTGTGAGCAACAATACCGGCGTAGCATTTAAAGCCTATGAAATGGGGATTGAGTGGATTGCGGGTCCGTTTTTAAATACCACTAACTCTTATGCTTTGCTTACATTAAAAGAAGAACTAAATTGTGCGGGCGCGTTTATTTCTAACGAAATTAATCGTATGCAAATTAGAAATATTACTCGCCCCGATAACTTCAAAATGCTCTATAGCATTTATCACCCCATCTTAATGATGACTAGCCGGCAATGTTTCTTCCAGCAAACCGTAGGGTGTAAAAAACCAAGTATTGAAGACGGCTGTATGCTTAAGTGCGAAAAAGCCACTACTATCACTAACGTTAAAGGTGTGTCGTTTGCGGTTGATAAACAAAAGGGCGGTTACCCAAGTATTTACAACCACGAGCAGTTTTTAAACGTTGATATTGTGAGTGATTTGGCTGGGCAGTTTGACGAGTTCTTTATAGACCTTACTAACATTGGGGCTGGCTCCAAAGCCGAGCTAGATAAAGCCTTTCTAGTGACCCAGTTTGACGCGTTCTTGAAGGGTGACCAACAAGCCCAGCAACAGCTTAGCGAAATAGTGAGCATTTCTACCAATGCTCAGTATAGCCAAGGTTTGTAAGCTCGCTTATATACTTCCTCGCAGAACCCCCTCGCTGAAATGACCGCCAGCGGGGGACTCGGTTCCAATGATTTGGTAGTGACGCTCAGCATTTACCGATACTTTTGCCCACTTTGAAGCCTTGACTCTGGTTTGATGACGCTCAAATGCGACTTTATCGGTAAACACTTCATACACCTCAAATCGCAGCGGATTAATTTCACATTGGCTAACTTCAAATGTGACGCAGCCTACTTCAGCTTGGGTTAAGCGCAGGTGATTGATGGGCTCAGCGTTCACCGCATCAAGATCCGCTGATGGAACAAGGATAACCCCCCTCAATATAAGTTGGGTCATGGTGTTTCAGTTGGCTGTTTGGTGGGGCGAGTTAGCCGCTGATTTTAGTTGATTAAAGTATTCATCCCAAGTGATATGCGGCCGACCGGCAGCTTGCTCAAACTGGCTTGGGTTATCTGATTTACCTTCACTAATTCCTTGGTAAATACCTGCGATAACGCTACCGATAAAGTCCCCCAATTCCTCGATGCGCTCTTGGCGATATTGGTCAACGCTCATTGGACGATAAGTCAGGTGGCTAGCAAAGGCTAAATTCATATAATCAGCAAGTTGATACTGAGTGATTGAATCGCCATGCAAGTTATAAGTATGTCCGTTGTGCTTATCTTGGGTCAGCATTCGCGCGTAAGCGTAAGCCAACTCGGTGCGAGTGGTGTAACCGCATTTTCCATCGCCAGCACTATTAAAAATGCCCCCAACTTTTTTGTAGTTATCGATATATTCAATGTCTGGTTCGATATAGATACCGTTGCGACCTATCACCCATTCTAAGCCGCTGTCGCGAACATCCTGCTCGGTTTGACGATTACTTTGAATTACAGGAGAAAAGGCGGTATTTTCTTCAGCGCCTTGAACGCTGGTATAAACGATCTTTTTAAGTCCTGCATTTTTTGCCGCTTGGATAACGTTTCTATGTTGAGCAATTCGTTTTTCAGGCGCGTCCATCCCTGAGACTAATAACAATACATCCACAGCTTGTAACGATTGCTCAAGTTGTTCGGGATTATTGTAATCGCCAGCACGCACCTCTACCCCAAGGTGTTTAGCGTTATCAGGAGTGCGTGCTAGAGCAATGACGTTTTCCTTAGACATTAATGCTACGCTGGCTTTTACAATTGCCGCCCCTAACTGACCACTTGCTGCAGTGATGGCTATTTTCATGTTGTTTTCCTCTTGTTCCTGACTTGAGTGTGGCAGTGAAGGCTTACTTTATAAATATATTAGGATAAAAATCGACCAGCGGCGACCAATGGCCTGCCAGTGCGAGTGGTCGTTAATCATCACCTGAACTATTTCTCTTTCACCGCACTTTTTACCGTGCTTTTTAGATTGTGCATAAAGTTTTTGAAGTGAGGCATAAAATCAATAAACAACGGGTGTTTACGGTTTTGCATCATTACTGGGCCTAGCAAACGCAAGGCTACACCGACTTTAGTCGCCAGTGACGGTTCTAATCCGCTGCCTTGCTTTAGGTTTTCCACCACATCAAATAAGTTTTCTCTGTCTTGAAGGTCGAACTGCAGCGTTTTTCCTGTTTTTTGGTCTGCATTAACTTCTTCAATGGTGAAACGGTAGCATCGGTCTTTTTTATTTTTAGCGATCATGTGTAGTACCTTGTTAGTAATAAAAAATAGGTGAATAGATGTCGGCTGAGTTAGCTTTTTAAAAAGTTCTCTATTTTGGGTTTTACTGTCATCGAAACAACCAACATAAGGCTTAAGGCTACTGGTAATGCGGCTAAAAGGCCGTTCCACCAGGCTTCGATAAACATCAACATGTCAGCAACACCCACATTGTTTAAAGTGGTTGAAAAGGCCATTGCAGACTCCATTATTAAAGCCATCGATATGCCAATTACAAGATTGCGGGTTTGCTCTTTTGTATCGGGTAGTAGGCTCTGAATGAGTTTTGTTAGTAAGGCCATAATTAGAAAACCTGCTGGCATTACCGTTACCGCTGCAAGCAGAAATGAGCTCAGCCAATCATTAAAGAACGTGTCGGTATAACCAAGGTTTATGTAGGTCATGACACCGGTTAACGTGCCCCCCATTAAGGACATCATTACTAACACCACCATAATTTTGTAAATCAGTGGTGTTGTCTTTTGGGAAGACTCCGGGGTGGATACTGTTAGTGGTGTATTCATTGTTATGCTCCAAACTTTAAACCAGTTCAACTTAGTTGATAAAGTCTACTTTAATTTATATGGTTGACTATGTCAACCATATGTTGAGCGCAGATCGACCTAAGTGAGATTGCCCAACACGGGTTTAATTTCTTCGCTATGCGAATACATTGGATTTAGTAAGGAGAAAATCATGGTCGAGGAATAGTGCCGCCTGATATGGCTATTCGCATATCGACGTTGCCCTGATAAACAAAGAGAGATTGCATCTGAAAAGCCATTTCAAACAGCGAACACCGAACACCGAGTAACTATACTGGCTTCGAATATTAGAAAGGGGCGTGTAAAAGCATCAGGTGGATTGGGTACATAGCATAAAGCATTGCGATAGTGCCGAAAATAGCCATTAACAGTGGTGGAAATAGGTGCATATATGATGATTTTTGCCAATAGGTGTATATCGCCATCATTGCGCAGGCTATTGCGCTTAAGTACCACCACCTACCTAACGAAAATGCCGTTTCTGTCCATGGCGGTATTTCACTGTATATTGAATCTATAAACTGACGGAATTGATCTGCAGCATTGTCTTCTGCTCTAGTCCACAGATAACATAGCAATGCTTGAATAGCTGAAAATGCCATTGAAAGAATAAGCAGGGTGATTTTCACGTTAGGGTTTGCCTCCTTGTCGTTTAAAACAATGGCTGGTTAACACCACTGTTATGTGGGTCGAGTTAGTAATCAAATGCGTTAACAACTACCAACTCGCAGGAGTCATATTCAGCGTTTGATGCGCTAGCATCGCCAGACACCATGCCTGAAAAGCTAAATTGTGGGTAAATAGTTACTTGAGGTTCAGAGTAAAGAACATCAATGACTTTCCCTTCAGCATTTTTAAATTCTGCTTGTAGTGAAAAGTCATCCCACCTTTTAAGTGTAGGATTTTTGATTTCTCCAATACAGCGTATATTCAGGCCCCCCTCAGACTCTGTTAACAGAAATTCTGCTGAACTTATCTCAAATGTTGGCTTTGTAGGCTCTTTTATAGACATTGAAATGATGTAATAAAAAATCCAGACGATGAAGGCGCCAAGCATAGCTATAACTAAGTAGTTAAAAGCGGGCTTATTTTGTAAATTTGCCGCTTTAGTCTGAATTTGTTGGCAGTGTTTACACTTAAGCGCTTCCGCTAAAATGTCTTCTTTGCAGGCCATACATTGCTTGGTGTTCAATATTGTCTCCTTGACGATTCACTTGCACTCCCTCGCAGCCAGCATTTGATGATACTTTGCCAGACGAAACTGACTGAGTTAAAGCGGCTAAGCGTACTTTGTGTTGGCCTACATGGCCATGAACTATTGAGATGTAAGTCTTTACTGTGAAGCTCACGGTTAAATAACAGCTTGATGATTAAACGCCAATGAGTCAGCAATGACAACAGCCATATTGCTTAACATCGAGGCGTATTAGCGCTTGCGATGAGATTGACCAGGTTTAAGTATCAACATTAGATCCCTGCGACTTGTCGTTAAATCAATCTGCCACTAATCAGACGCTGACAGCTTTTGTTTCAATAACACGGCAAAACCAGCAATTAACAAGACAAAGAATGCCATCGTAAAACTGCTTTTAAGCAGAGTAAATGCACTGGCAATTTTTACTGATGAGACCTGTAAATCAGGGAAAGAGCTTATCATTTTTATAATGAATATGTTCTCGAGGTAATCGAATACACCCGCCATAAAAGGCACCAATGCAAAGTAGCGGATTTTTGAATTTTCTGCCTGTGTTTTGCCAATTATCCAAACAAGCAACAATGAGTATGTAATAGAGAATAAGCCTGGATAAATAAAATCTAATGGTAGCTGAACCGACAGATAAAGGTGGCGTCCTTCTTCTCCTAACGAGCTTAACAAATCATTTGCGTAAGTATATGAGTAGCCGGAAGGGGATAAATCAAAGAGTGCCATGCCTGGAGAGTATGCCGACACAGCAGGTATCGAATAAACCAGCATTGAAATATAAACGGACATAGTTAATACAAACAACCCGCTTATGATCTTTCCTGTTGCGTATTTTTGCAGTAAACGAAATAGCGCTTCCATGTATAACATAACTCCTAATAAGCAATGAGCTAAGGGTAAAGCACCGAACGGGTAAGCGAGGTGTTTTTAAACAAGACAATGACAGACTTACTAAACTCGATATCTTGGCTAGCTTACCTGCTAGCTACACTTACCCGCAAGTTTCATTTGTAATGTGGGTAAACTTTGACTGCCTAAGACGTCGTCAAAGGTATGGATACCTAGCACTATAATTGCCACCGCTAAAATGGGAAATAACAAGGCGACTAAAGCTCGTAGTTTAGCGGTCCACCCCGTCTGGACTTTTATGCCCAGAGAAGGAACGTTGGTGGGCGGATAGATCCCTTGCTTAAGGGAGTAGCAACCAGCATAGAAGCTGTAGGCGGAGCCAACCGCTAGCAATAATGGAAAACCGAAGCAAAACATTATTAGCGACCATATTGAAGCGCTATACCCAAAAAAAACGTTGCAATTAGGCTCATCGATACTCCCCAAATAGCTACTTAATGCGGCCAAGATAATTGCGAAAGACAACAAGGGCCAATAGAACGTTAACGATCTAAGCACAATTCCTCCCTGAATGAGTAACACCTAGTATTTATCGCCTTGCCTATATCATATCCAAAAACCATAAGTCATTGTGTCTTTTATAAGTAAACATTTAGTGTATGCGTGGGGTAAGGTTTATCCATGTAGACAGAGACTCGCTTAAGCGGTTTTTCAAAATGTATTGTTCATTCGAGCCACAATTTTTGTTGAGATGTCTATTAACTCGTTTCTAAACCACTTATGGCTTGGTTCGTGATTTAGCTTTTTTAACCAAATGAGGTAGTTAGAGACCTTTTTATACTCAAAAGGTGGTTTGAATACTTGCAGTTGCAGGTGATTTTCAAACTGTAGGGCCATCGATAAAGGCACTACTGTTATGTAATCAGATTGACTACATAACACGAGGTTATTGAATAGTGAGCGCCCATGATAAGCGACCTTTCGTTGACTCACATCTATCGTAGTATAGTGACCTAAGCTACGTACTTTGTTTCGGGTTCTTTCTAAAAGAATATGCGTCTCTTCCATGTACTGAGACTCACTGAGCTTACCCTCAATTCTAGGGTGGCCCTTACGGCAAACAATCACAAAATCCCCTTCAAATAACTGCAGAGACTCAATGTTGGGATGGCTGGGAGGGAAAATATCAATCATTACGTCAAACTGTTGGGTAAGCAATCCATCGTACATTTTCTCATCGTCATCGGGTTGGTCGAAAATCTCTAAACGGATGTCTTTGTTCTTTTTGTTGGCAAATTGATTGAGTAAAATCCATTGCAGGTGCTCTGGAGCCGTCATCACAAATTGGCGTTTAGATACTGCTGGGTCAAAATCGCCAATAGCCTGAAACACCTGATTGAGCTGCTGAATGGGGTGTTGAATCTGTGCATATAAGCTAGAGGCGTAAGCCGTTGGCACGACTCCTCGACCACTTCGAATAAACAAATCTTGGCCTATTTGTTTTTTCAATCGGCTTAAGGCGGTACTGATCGTAGATTGGTTGGTACTTAAGTGTTTAGCCGCTTTACTTAAGCTACCTTGTTCCATCACGGCAGCAAATATCGCCAGTAAATTAAAATTGGGTATATCGTTGTTCATCGCTAACTGCTCTTAGTGTACCAATGTTGTGTGAACTTAAAAGCTACTCTAATCATCGTAAAAACGATGTTTAAAACTATTCTCACCTTTTTTACTCAGCTCTACAACAAACCATAATTGATTAGCTTTTGAATGAACAATGCTGATTAAGTTAATTATAGCAGGGTGAGAAGGGCAGTGCTGCAATAGAAATAGAAATATAGATAGATATATAACTCATCGTAATTACGATGAATTGAATTCGTTTTAGCCTGTGGTTCCGTTGGTTATAGATGTCTACTATTAGCCCCATTAAAAAATTCTATTGTTTGCAACAAAATATAAGGTCGTCACCATGACTAGTTCGTTCAAGATAATGGCTCTGCCAATAGCCATAGCGAGTACGCTATTTGCGTCAAGTGTTGCTGCCGCAACGCCAGTTACAGAAGCAGCATCAACAGTTGGTCAAGAGCTGCAAACTAGCTCTGCTGCTCAGTACCAAAATATCGATCTTAATGCTCGCTATAAGAGTGAGACGTTATTCGAACATGAATCTAATTTGTTCTGGGGCAAGGGCGAGCGCATTAAAGTGCTGTCTACAACCGGTGAATCTTTGGCGTACACCGCAGAGTCAGAACACGTGCATCCAAGCCTGACTAAACATGGCCGTAAAATGGACCAAGCGATTATCCAAGTCGATCATAATGTGTACCTAGGTTACGGCTTTGGCCTAGATACACCGGTTATGATCGAAGGTGATGATGGCATTATTATTGTTGATCCAGGCGAGTCGGTTCAAATGGCTGAGTCGGTAAAGGCGCAATTCCGCAAGATTACTGATAAGCCGGTTAAAGCTATTATTTATTCGCATAACCACATCGACCACATTTCAGGTGTGCGAGCATGGGCAACCGATGCTGAAGTTGAGTCTGGCGATGTTAAAATTATCGCTCAAGAAGGCTTAACTGCGGCAGTCGCTAACTGGTCTTCTAACCTTGGTACATTGTTTGGGCACCGTACTTCTTATACTGGCGCTAAGCACGTTGAGGAAGGCGAACACGGTACAGTAAACGATGGTTTGGGTCCTCGCTTCATGCAAGGAGATATTTCGTTCATTGAGCCAAACGTAGTACTTAAAGACCGATTAGATATCACCATTGCAGGCGTTAAACTAGAAATTGTTAATGTGCCGTCTGAAACCAAAGATGAAGTAGTGGTTTACTTGCCAGAGCAGAAGATTTTACATGCCGCAGAAGTACTGCAAGGCGAAAACTTCCCTAATCTTCATACTATCCGTGGTACTAAGTTCCGTGATCCTGCGATGTGGTTCAAGGGTATCGATGTTATGCGTGAATTTGATACTGAAATAATGATTAACTCTCATGGCCGTCCGGTAGAAGGTAAAGAAGCCGTCGCTGGCATATTAACCGCTTACCGAGATGCGATTCAGTACACTCATGACCAAACGATTCGTTTCATGAATAAAGGCATGACCCCAGATGAGTTAGTCGAAGTGGTTAAGCTACCTAAGCACTTAGCAGAGCACCCGTGGTTAGGTGAGCATTACGGTACAGTGGCTCATGCTGTTCGTCAGATTTATGTGGGTTACAACGGTTTCTTTGAAGCTGATCCATGGCAGTTAGAGCCAATGGCTTACCAGCAACGCGCTAAAGCATTCGTGGAAATTATGGGTGGCCGCGACAATATTATTCAGACTGCTAAGGCCGCAATCGACGCTGAGAACTACACCTTTGCTGCTGAGATTTTGTCTTATCCAATTACCGTGAATAAAAACGACACAGAAGTTCGTCAACTGAAAGCGTCTGCTTATAAAGCGTGGGCTGCAGATCAAGTAAACATCAACTGGCGTAACTGGGGTCTAAACGCAGCTGCAGAGTTAGAAGGTACTCGTGACTTCTCAAACATGATTAGCTTTGCATCGGTAGATGTACTAACGGCACTGCCAAGCCAGCAAATCTTTGACATGATGACATCTACGCTTATCGCTGAGAACACCTTAGACGTGCAAATGGCAATGACCTACAAGTTTGCAGATACTAAGGAGTCATTTACTATTGAAATTCGTAATGGTATTGCTCAATTGCATGACACTGCAATAAAAGGCGCTGATGTTGAAATTAACACTAGCCGTGCAGTGCTAAACCAAATCTTGATGGCGGGTCCAAACGCGCAACAAGTTATAGGTAAAAATCTACAGACTGGAGACTTTGTATTTAGCAATGGTGACATTCAAGGTTTTAGTCTGTTCATGAGCTATTTTGATAAACCAACGGCACCAAAAGATCTCATGCTTATCGTTCGCTAAATGTCTGTTAGCGATGATTAATTTTAATTGATTAAGCATTGTTAAGTGAAGTTTAAGGCAATAAAGGGGACCAACATGGTCCCTTTTTCTGAGCTTGCAGAGCTTCTTCGACACATCGCTGTTTTACTCTACTTGTAACGTTAACCAAATCCATTAACACCATGCCGCTGAGGTAATAATTATGAAATTACAACACTTACTGCTTATTCTTATGATCGCTTCACCCAATGCTAATGCTTGTGGTATGCATCAGGGCACGGGGTTTAGTTTTGTCTCGGAGCCGGGCTCTTTAGAGGTGTTCGGCAATGTTGTTGATATACGAAAATTTAATGTTTTAGGGAATGTGAATAAGGCTGAAAATGTGGAGTTGTTGTCTTTTAAAAAAGCGCTCAATAAGCCCCATGAAAATAAACAGAACTTTAGTATCTTTGAAGCGACAAAAGGGCACTACAGTGACGTTACAGTTGGAAATGGAGTGCTTATTTCAGCGCGCGAGTCATCGATTACCGAGCAAGATTTATTGTTGATAACAGATTTGGACGTATTGGATGCCTTAGCTTCCAATGTATTGTCATGGCGGCAGGCAAAACACTTTGGCCTAGTAAAAATTAACGGCAGTAGTGATGAAGCCGACGCTTTAGAGCTGTGGTTGACGGCGCTATTTCCAGACTCAGAATAAGTGAGCTGTTTAGGCTGAGCAGTTTGATTACGTGAGCTTCAAGCATACCTTTCACAGTTTATTGGCGGGTCATTTCACTCTGTTTGTTGGTGCCGCTTAGGTTCTTTCTGAATAGCCCTATACTGACGGGTTATTCTAATGGCTGTGTTTATTGAGCTGAGCGCTGTGGAGAGTCAACAATGCGCGGATAAGGCTAAACTGTTAGCATAGGTATTAATAATGCCGTTGAGTTTTATACATGCTATCTGAATAGATGCGTTTACTCAGCGTAAGCGACCTTTTAAGTATTTAATCATGACTCTACCGATTCTATATTCTTTGCAAAATTGCCCTTATGCCATGCGAGCAAGGTTAGCTATTTTGTTGGCTAAACAAGCGGTGTTACTACGGCCAATTGTAATGAAGAATAAACCAGATGAAATGTTAGCTGTGTCGCCCAAAGGCACGGTGCCAGTATTAGTGCTTGAGTCGACCAGCGAATCGCTTGATACTCCGTCGCAGGTTATAGATGAGAGCCTCGACATCATGTTGTGGGCGCTAAGGCGCAATGACCCTGAAAATTTGTTGTATGCCCAGCAAACTGATGCTCTGCCAGAAATGCTTAATTTAATTGCCTATAATGACCAATATTTCAAACCTGATTTAGAGAACTATAAAGACGCAAAACGTTATCATCACCAAGATTTGGAAGCCTGCAGGTTGCGGTGCGAACCGTTCATTCAGCAGCTAGACCAGCGTTTAAGCCAGCAGGACTTTTTAATGGGCCAGCACCCCAGTTTGCTTGACTACGCTTTATTACCGTTTGTTCGGCAGTTTTCTAAAGTGAATCGCCAGCTTTACTTACAAGGTCCGTATACCCATTTACAAGCTTGGTTAAACCGCCACCTACAGAGCCGTTTGTTCTCTAAGGCAATGTTTAAGCACCCTTTGTGGTTAGATACTCAGCAAGCGATAGTATTTGGTGAGTCTTATTAACTGCCACATTAGCCGTTTTGCTGACCATGAATAACAAAAAAGCTCAAGCGAAATGCTTGAGCTTTTTTGTTAGTAGAGCGCGCTACCATTAAGCCAAATAAGGTTTAACCATTGGCGACTTTTAGCTGTTGTTCTTGGCTGGCCAAGTACTCTTCGTAAGTACCCTGAAAATCAACCACTTGCTGATCTTTTATTTCTACTACGCGGGTAGCCAATGATGATACAAACTCACGATCGTGGCTAACAAAAATAAGCGTACCGTCGTAAAGCTCTAGGGCACTGTTAAGGGCTTCAATCGCTTCCATGTCTAAGTGGTTGGTCGGCTCGTCCATCACTAGTACATTGCGGTTTTGTAGCATTAATTTACCAAACAACAAGCGGTTTTTTTCTCCACCTGAGCATACCTTGGCCTTTTTATTAAAATCGTCGGCGGTAAACAGTAGGCGTCCTAACAAACCACGCACCATTAAATCGTCGTGTTTAGCGCTGCGCCATTGTGACATCCAATCAAACAAGTTTAAATTGTTATCAAAATCGCTAGTACTGTCTTGAGGGCAGTAACCAATATCAGCATTTTCTGACCATTTTACTGTGCCGTTGTTAGCTTGAAGTTGCTCGATTAAACAACGTAAAAAAGTGGTTTTGCCCGCACCGTTTTCACCAATTACTGCTAGTTTGGCACCCGCTTCCAAAATAATATTGCCGTTGTTAAATAGGGTTTCATCTTCAAAGCCATGGCCTAGGTTTTCGGTCACTAAGGCTTGGCGATGTAGTTTTTTATCTTGGCTTAGGCTAATTGATGGGGTTCTGCGGCTAGACGATTTAACTTCGTCTAACGTGATTTTCTCCATGCGTTTAGCCCGCGAGGTAGCTTGTTTCGCTTTAGATGCGTTAGCAGAAAAGCGGTTTACAAAGGCTTGTAGTTCATCGATTTCTGCACTCTTTTTAGCGTTCTCGCTGTGCAATTGCTCTCTAATTAATGATGAAGCCTCAATAAATTTTTCGTAGTTACCTGGGTAGACGCGCAACTCGCCGTAGTCAATGTCGGCCATGTGGGTACATACTGAATTTAAAAAGTGACGGTCATGCGAGATTATAATCATAGTGCATTTACGTTGGTTAAGCACCGTGCCTAGCCATTCAATGGTATGAATATCCAAGTTGTTAGTAGGTTCGTCGAGTAGCAAAATGTCTGGGTTAGCAAACAAAGCTTGGGCTAACAGT
The DNA here is from genome assembly GCF_054112545.1 of Agarivorans sp. MS3-6. Classification (NCBI taxonomy): domain Bacteria; kingdom Pseudomonadati; phylum Pseudomonadota; class Gammaproteobacteria; order Alteromonadales; family Alteromonadaceae; genus Agarivorans; species Agarivorans sp. MS3-6. The sequence continues at coordinate 4,178,177 of NZ_CM134202.1, forward strand.
ACGCGCAGTTTCCAACCTGGTGCTACTTGAGCCATTAAACCGTAGTGAAACTCTTCGGCAATACCCGCTTCTAGTAAGATTTCGCCAGCACGGCTTTCAGCGCTGTAACCGTCCATTTCTGCAAACTCAGTTTCTAAGTTGGCTACTTTCATACCGTCTTCTTCTGACATTTCAGGCAGGGCATAAATGCGGTCACGCTCTTGCTTCACTTTCCACAGGGCTGTGTCGCCCATAATTACCGTATCAACGACCGAGTACTCTTCAAAAGCAAACTGGTCTTGGCTTAGTGTGCCTACTGTTTCACCTGGAGTGATAGACACGTTGCCTGAGCTGGGTGCCAGTTCGCCACTAAGGATTTTCATAAAGGTTGATTTACCGCAACCGTTAGCGCCAATTAAGCCGTAACGGTTTCCGTTACCAAACTTGGCTGAAATATTTTCGAACAAAGGCGTAGCGCCAAACTGCATGGTGATGTTTGCGGTAGAAATCAAAAGGTAATCCTGAGATGGTCAATGAAGCCGTGAAGCAAGCACGCAAAGGTATGCGTATAAGGGGGCGCACTATAAAGAAAAGTGTGACCAATGTCGAGTTAAGTTGTACGTTGTTTGAACACTATTTAGCTTTAGTTTCACTATAACAAACAGTTAGTGAAGGATGTTGTACGCCTTTGCTGCCTTCGCTCGGCCGATGGTTTGATAGTGAGTAGGGCGGGCTAATCAACAAGCAGCTGAAATCCCCATCTTGCGATACCTTCTTGTTATTCTGACTTATTTGTCACTTTTAGCGCCAATCAGCTGATTTTCATGGGGCTCAATGTTAATCTTTATCGCTTATTTGAAAGGGATTTTTTTACAAGCGAGGATATTACGCCGCTTTGATTAAGGATAAGTCATGGAGTTCTTGCCGCTAAAAGTAAACAACGATCAAGTTTACGCTGGGTTTTGGAAACGTTTGGTCGCTGCGATTATTGACACCCTTGTTTTCGTTCCATTTCTGGTGATTTTTCATTTTACCTAAGGGATTTCGCTTACGAGTGCCTTGATAACATTGATTATTTCAAGCCTACTTTTTTCAGTGTATTCGATTATTTTTCACTACAAATTTGCTGCAACTCTTGGGAAAATTGCCGTTGGCATCAAAATTACGTTACCCGATGGTGGAAAGATTGGTTTTAAGCAGGTTTTGCTAAGATCTTCTGTGGATTTGCTGTTTGCTTTTTTGATCGTAGTCGCTCATATCGTCGCGCTAACGAAGGTTAACCCAGATATCTATTTGAATGCTGGTTGGATGGAGCGTAATGAGTATATTCTCCTTTCATTTCCCGCATGGCATGGGGCGGTGTCTCTAGCCAGCGAGGGCTGGATATGGTGTGAGTTTTTGGTTTTACTGTGTAATAAACGTAAACGTGCGCTTCATGATTTTATTGCAGGTACCATCGTTATTAAGCAAGAATATACACAACAAGCAACAGTATCGGCTTGTGCCGGTAATGCGGCATTATCACCAGTTAGCGTTCACGCACATGAGTAACTATGAATATAAAAGCCTACATTGATTATTTTAGCGAAATTTCGCATTTAAAAAGAGAACAGCAATTTGATCTACTTGAGCAAGCTCATGATGACGCTTGCTCAGGCTTTAAAATTCTTACTTTCACTAATATAGCCGTATTAATACGTATGATTTTCATATTGTTTTTGCCGGTGGCTAGCTATTTGTTGTTCAGTTATCCAGTGTGGGTGCTGATGGTGACCATTTTCTTAGGGGTACTGATTTCTAGGGTGGCGGTTAGCGAAATTAGCAGTCACTTACTGTTAAAAAGCTTAAAAAAGGTATTACGAGAAAACCCTTTATAGCACCGCGTTAGTGGTTACAGCGCAGTTGTAGTTCACGAGCTAAAATAGCAAGGTAAGGAACAGGGAAAAGCTAGGCCAAACGGGGCGTTAAGCCCTTTCAATGCGCATTGCTAGTGAGAACTTATTGAGGATTTAAAATGGACTGTCTTGCCGATAAGGTATGGATTTTTAATGGTAAAGCGGTGCCGTTTTTGGGCTTACCTTACACCACCAGAATGACAGTGATTCGCTTAGCTAATGGTGACTTATGGGTGCACAGTCCAATTGAACTGACTGAGGATGTTCAAACGCAAGTCGAGCAACTGGGTAGGGTCAGCCATCTTATTGCACCCAATCACTTACATCATTTATTTTTGGCCGACTGGCAAGCCGCCTATCCAAATGCGAAGAGCTATGGAACACCTGAGCTGATCAAAAAACGCAGTGATTTAGTGTTTGATGCCTCTTTTAACGAACAGCCATTGTGGCCTTGGTCGGAAGAGTTAGATCAAGTGCTGTTTACCGGATCACCCTTTATGGAAGAATGCGTGTTTTTTCACCGAGCATCGGGTGCGTTGATAGTGACCGACTTAATTGAAAATTTCTCTGGCGACAACTTTAGTTACTGGCAGCGAGTGCTCGCTAAAGCAACAGGGATATTAGCGCCAAACGGTAAAATGCCGATAGATTGGCGCTTAAGTTTTATGTTTGGAAAGACTACAGCGCGCAAGCACTTATCAGTGATATTCGGCTGGAAACCTACCGTTATTGTGATGGCTCACGGGGTGATAGTAGATCGCGAAGCAATGACTTTCTTAACGCGTTCATTCTCTTGGCTTATTTAGCAGGTCTAATTTAAGAGGCTACTGCCATGTTGAATCTTTTTGCCAACCTTCCTGATGACGTGAGTTGCGAACATTTTAGTGACTTGCTTAGTGGTGAAAATGTTCGAGTAGAGCGCATTGTGTCCTACGGACAGCGTTCACCAGCTCAAGGATGGTATGACCAAGCTGAGAATGAGTGGGTGGTGGTATTAGAGGGTAATGCCATCTTGGTATTTGAAGATGGCACAGCGTTACACTTAGCTAAAGGTGACTATGTCACGATCCCTGCACATACTAAACATAAAGTGGCTAAAACAGCGCAACATGGCGCCACTATTTGGTTAGCGATTTTCTACTGTTAAGTGTTTTAACTCAATCAACTTTCAAACATTCATAACTCTGATCTAGCGCACTATTAGGCTGGGCATTTACGGCTATCTTTACATCATAAATAGTACTTATGCCTTGGAGAATAGTGATGTTTACAGTAACAAGGGTGGCAGATAATCGCTTAGATATAGAGTTCGGCGGCAAGCTAGACAGTAAAGAAATGAAAGCTGCTTTAGATGAACTAAGCATTCAGGCGCAAGGCATTGAAAAGGGTCTAATGCTATATCGCATAAAAGAATTTGCGGTGCCTACTCTAAGCGCACTAGCCGTTGAGTTTTCTCGTATTCCTGAGATGTTTAAGATGATTCGTCAATTTGATCGTGCAGCAGTGTTGTGCGACAAACAATGGGTGCAAACTATCAGCGAGTTAGAAGGTAAGTTGATACCTGGTTTAACCATTAAGGCCTTTGATATGAATCAAGTGGCGTTCGCAGAGCAATGGTTAGTCGGCGATAACTAAACCACTTTACAAGCTTTACTACATAATTCGGTGATTAGCTGCTAGGGTGAAGAAAAGAGTGAAACACTCAATAAGGTAGAGCAATGCGAATTTATTTATCTAAGGTACGCGGTGTGACCTTGGTGGGGGCTTTTCTTTGCAGTGTTTCAATCACTACTGCATTTGCCAACGATGTCACCATTGTGGCCGCCGAATTTACTCAAGATGGCCAGCGTAGCTGGAAGGTAGATGTATCGCTATTACATCAGGATAGTGGCTGGGATCACTATGCAAATATGTGGCGGGTGGTGGATACCAAAGGCACAGTATTGGCCGAACGAGAGTTGCTGCACCCGCATGTTAACGAGCAGCCATTCACTCGCAGTTTAAATAATGTGCCACACCCTGCGCAGGGTTCAATGGTATTCATCGAAGCCCGCGATAAAGTACACGGTTGGTCACCGCAACGATTTGAGGTGGATCTAAGCCAAGCCCAACAGGGACACTTGCGTGTAGAAATGCCCAAGTAGCCAATAATTTATTTTTCTAATTAATTACTCAGTCGCTGCGGTAGTACTTGCTTGTAATTATCTAAAAATCAAAACTTAACGCACTTTACTGACTTTTAACGTAATTATTGGCGACATTGACTGCTTATTCACAGCTCATAAAAACACGACATCAAACATTTTGTCGCCTATTTCTATGTTACGCTGATGGCGCAAAGGGACGTTCAGAAGATTAATATGGATATTAGAACACTTATAAATGTGGGGGCCCAAGGGCGATCATTTTCAGCTGTTAGCCGGATAAAACTCACCAATATTATTAGCTTATTGACGACCGTTATTTCGGGTCTGTATTCAATAAACTATTGGTTATTGCTGGATAATCCCCAGGTTGCTTTAATTAACTTTGGCTTCACCTTGGCCTATTTAACTACCTTAGCTTTTATGCGTAAAGGGCATGTGTCGGGGGCGAAAACTTGGTTCTTTTCGGTATTGATGGTGCATTTATTAATATGCACTAACGTGTATGTTACCAACGCCAGTGGTTTTCATCTTTACTATTTTCTAGTACCAACGGGGGCGTTTTTGTTATTTGAACTTAACCAGCGTCGCGAAATGTTGGCTTTAAGTGCCGCTTCAGTCGGACTATTTTTATACTGTGAAAATACCGTAAACCTAAACCCACTCATCGTATTGGATGAGGCCACTAATCATTTGTTGTATCAGTCGGTTATATTGGTGAATATGATTGAAGTGGTATTCGTATTAACCATCTTCGCGCGACAAATAGAAGCCAACGAGAAAAAACTCACTCAACAGGCCGCAACTGATTCTTTAACCGGTTTGGCTAATCGTCATTGCTTCTTCTCTAAAGGCAACAATATGCTAGAGCAAGCGCAAAAATTACGCCTTGATTTTAGCTTAGTATTACTCGATTTTGACTATTTTAAAAATATCAATGATCGCTACGGACATGTAGTCGGAGATTTGTGCTTAGTCGAAATTAGTAAAGAGATTAAGGCGATTTGTCGGGAGCAAGATTTATTCGCTCGTATCGGTGGAGAAGAATTTGTTATCGCCATGCCCAACACCCATTTAGAGCAAGCTAAAAACGTCGCAGAACGTATGCGAGAGCAGGTATCACAGCATCTAATTCCGATTGTTGGCGAGCGTTCATTTACCTGCACTGCTAGCTTTGGAGTGGCGTCGGCACACCATGAGCAAACACTTAAAGATCTGTTACAGCAAGCTGATAAAGCACTCTACTTAGCAAAGGATCAAGGGCGAAACTGCGTGCAGTTGTATTCCGCTTAGTGTTGGCGGTTTGGTTTATAGCTTTAATGAAGGCCTGCACTATGGCTTTATAAGTCGCGCGAGTTGCCGCTGATAGCTTAGATTTTGTTTAGCTAACGCTTCATTTTCTTTCATTAAATTTACCGCCAAGGCAACGGCTACCCAGTCTACTTCAAGGTCGTGATAGATACGCACGGCCTTTTTAATCCAGTGCACACTGTTGGCGTCAAATACCCAAGCATCTAGCGTATTACCTTGTATTGGTTGAACAATGCCGTATTCAACAAGCTTAATCACCTGGTCACTTTCTAGGCCGTCTACTTGGCAAAGCTCTCTAAAAGAAATATGTAATAAGGTGTTACTCATGAAGAGACCTCCCACTCGGAACGTGGATTGAAATCACTGTTTTTCGCGAGCTCTTGCCATAGATGGCTTTGTTGATTGGCTTCGGAAGGCATCGTTATTTTGACCACTGCGAACAAATCGCCATTAATGTTTTTGGTTTTTAAGCCTTTGCCTTTTATGCGCAGCTTACTACCTGCTTGGGTATTCGGCGGGATAGATAAATGGATTCTTCCTTCTAAGGTTGGCAGGGTGACTTTAGTCCCTAGGGCTGCCTCCCAAGGGGCTAGCGGTAGTGAAACTAGCAAATTATGACCTTGCACATCAAATAAGGGGTGCGGCACTAGGCGAATATGCAGATATAAATCGCCTGCCTTACCGCCGGTGGGGCTAGGCTTGCCTTGACCTACAACGCGGATCCTCTCTCCATCACTTACCCCCAAGGGGATCGTTACCTTTAGGTGTTTATCAATGTGCTCAAGTTGACCATTTCGAATATGCGGCAACTGGTACTCAACCGTTTTTTTGTGCTGTTGAATGGTTTCTTCCAAAAATACTGGAAGTTCAATCTCTACATCTTGACCGCGTTGATGCCCAGACGGGGCTCTTGTATGTTGACGAGAATGGGAAGATTGCTGGCCAAATATCGAGTTGAAAAAATCTGAGAAATCGCCGTCAAACTGCTGCTCATTAGCGTGTGCTTGTTGATTGGTTTGCCAACCAGGGGGAGGGGTAAACTCTTGCTCTGAACGTTGACCATATTTACGCAACTCGTCGTATTCAGCCCGGCGTTCGGGATTTTTTAGTACTTTATACGCCTCGGCGGATTCTTTAAATTTGGCTTCGCTTCCCTCCACCGCGCTCATGTCGGGGTGGTGTTTTAACGCCAGCTTTCGATAGGCGGCTTTAATTTGTTTGCTATCCGCATCAGCTGTTACGCCCAGAATTTTATAATAATCTTTAAATTCCATGCTGTGATCCTTGGTTCACGGGCTGAGGGCGGAGCTGTTATCTGTTAGTTCCTAAGCGCCTATTTACGTAGCTTGGGTTTAATTAGTCGCTAGTTTAAGTGTAGGTGCTTAAGGCTTTTTCTGGAGGCTTTATATGCTCAAATCGCGATATAGTGGCATACAGTATTCGTATTTTTCTAAAGCTTTTCGGGTATTCCAACCAGTGTGGAAGTTAGGCAGGGTGCTGCGGTGTAATACTTCAGGCCCCTGTCGTTGGCGCCTGAGAGTCCATTGAGAGAGCCGTTTTCTTATTATCATTGCTGTCCCAGCGTTTTGATAAACAAACTATCTGGTTTAGAGGGCGTATCTGTAGACAAAATAAGTGCTGCGGCATACCTCTATTTAAGTGTAAAAACGGGTATTGTAAAATATCGCTAGCTAAAAATGTTGCTCTGGCATTTTTTCTTAGTTTGTTTATAAATCGTCATGTTAATCTTGTTGCTTGAGCGAATGGGCGAGAACGCTAACGGAGTCGTGTAATGTTAGGGATAAACGAGTTTTGGTTGTTTGTGGTATCAGGAATATTACTAAACTTAATACCTGGCCCAGATTCATTATATATTGCGGCGCGCAGCGCTAGTCAGGGGTTTAAAGCTGGTTCGGTAGCCGCTTTGGGTATTGGGGCGGGTACATTTGTGCATATTAGCGCGGCCGCCTTTGGTTTGTCGGCCATTCTTGCTAGTTCAGCTATGGCTTTCACCGTTGTTAAAGTGTTGGGGTGTATCTACTTACTGTATATGGGGTTTGCTATGGCTTTGAGTCACAAGCCACATCAGCTGCCAACTAAACTCTCGGCGAGTAAGTACTCAAAAATCTTTCGCCAAGGCTTTCTTACCAACAGTTTAAACCCTAAAGTCGCGCTGTTTTTTTTAGCGTTTGTTCCTCAATTTATCGATGCTGCAGAGCCAAATAAAGCCTTAGCATTTGTCGTTTTAGGTTTAGTGTTTAATCTAAACGCGATGATTTGGGGGCATATTTTAGCTTGGTTAAGTGCGTCTATATCCCAGCGATTACACACCAGCAGGCGAGCCAAAACTTGGTTAAACCGAATATTAGGTGGGGTGTTTGCTGGTTTTGGCGTTCGTTTAGCGTTTTCTGAGCTTAGTTAAGCACGCTTCTTTATTAGATACCAAGGATTATGATGCAACGTTCTAAGAAGCAACTTTTGTTGATGATGGCATTTTTGATGCCATTTAGTTTTTCTATTTGGATGGTCTTACTCAATAACTTTGCTATTGAAGTTGCCCAATTTACTGGTCGTGAAATTGGCATCTTGCAAAGCCTGCGTGAAATCCCAGGCTTTTTGGCTTTTACCGCCATTTTTGTATTGTTGATATTAAAAGAGCAGACCTTTGCCTTACTCAGTTTATTGGTATTAGCCATTGGTATTACCCTGACTGGTTTTTTCCCTAGCGTTTACGGTTTGTATTTTACAACGGTGCTAATGTCGATAGGTTTTCATTATTTCGAAACGGTAAACCAATCGCTCACTTTACAGTGGATCCCTAAAGACGAAACGCCTGCTTTTATGGGGAAAGCACTTGCAGTAAAAGGCGCAGCGGCAGTATTGGCCTATAGCTTGTTATGGTCATTGCTAGAATATGGTCGTTTCGAGTATGTGTCGTTGTATGCGATGTTTGGGGGTATGACGATATTAGCCGTATTGTTTATTGCGCTGCGTTTTCCGCATTACACCGCTGAACATGAACAACATAAACGGTTGATTTTGCGCCAGCGTTACTGGCTTTTTTATACTTTAGTATTTTTAAGTGGCGCTCGTAGACAAATCTTCGTGGTATTTGCTGGCTTTTTGATGGTCGAAAAATTTGGTTATTCGGTGTCTGATATCGCTTTGCTCTATTTAGCTAACCAAGTATTAAACATCTTGTTTGCCGGAAAGATAGGTCAGATGATTGGGCGTATTGGCGAGCGCCGCGCCTTGATGATTGAATACACAGGCTTAGTGTTTGTGTTTGCAGGGTATGCCTTAGTTGAGCAGGCAGAGTGGGCGGCCGGTTTATACATTGTTGACCATTTGTTCTTCGCTATGGCTATCGCCATAAAAAGCTATTTCCAGAAAATTGCTGACCCAGCCGATATTGCCAGTTCTGCGGGGGTTAGTTTTACCATTAATCATATTGCGGCGGTGATATTGCCGGCACTATTGGGCTTGGTTTGGTTGTATTCGCCGTCTTTGGTCTTTTGGCTGGGGGCGGTTATCGCGGTAGCGTCTTTAGCATTTTCTTTTTTGGTGCCTCGTCATCCGGAGCAACACCAAGAAACGACATTAGCCACCAAAACTATACTAGGCTAAAGGCGTTTACATACTTATGACGGGTATAGTGGTTAAGTGAATAAATAAGCGTAAATTTAACAGTATCAGTTTGTTATGGACTATAGCGGTGTTGCTACGTTTGGGTGACGTTATTGTTTTTTAGTTTTGTTTAACTATGCTGTAAAGCACAGTTTGTTATCAATGCTCTACTATAATTTAGTTTCACAGCAGGATAACTGTTACCCCATTAAGACAAGGCTGTCTTACTTGCTGGTAGTTTGAACGTAAAGAAGGATCTAGGTGATGCACCAAAGTTTACTCGGGCGTGTGGAGAAAAAAGCGTTTGGGGTGCCCTCTAATGATATTAAAGACGCCTTGTTAGCGCATCGACGATGGGCTCACAAAATTAGCGCTTCGTTGGTGCTACGCCAGGTATTAGTCGATCCTGAATTTACTGATAAACACGCCCACCATTATTGTAAGTTCGGTCGCTGGTTGTGGCAGCTTTCACAAGATAATTTGATTCAAGCTGATGCCTTCGGACATTTAGATCATGTTCATCAGGGCTTGCATAAATCGGCCGCTAGGCTGTTGTCTTCTTTTGCTCAAAATGACTTAGTGAGTGCTAAAGAACTCGAAGACTTTCATCTAAGCCAAGATGATTTTGTTGCGAGTGTACTAGACATTTTTGAATTTTCTTTGGTGAATAAGTATCAATTTGATACCACTACCAAGCTGATAAACCGACGAACTATTGATGTTGTTTTAGCTAACGAAAAGCGGCGGCTAGAAGGCCTTGAAGATTCCTGCTGTTGTATTGTGCTGGCCGACATCGACAGATTTAAAGATATCAATGACAGTTACGGGCATGATGTTGGCGATGTGGTTTTAGAGCATACTGCAGCTGTGCTTAATGGGTCTATAAGGCGCAACGACACTGTGGCTCGCTTTGGTGGAGAAGAGTTCTTATTTGTTATGCCTGATATGAGCTTGCAAGAAGCGACGCAAGCCGTCGAGAGGATCCGAATAAAGCTCGCTAATTCTGTTATCACCCATTTAGGTAAACCGCTAAGTGTAACGGCTTCATTTGGTATCACGCAGTTGTGCCAAAATTCAGATATTAAGGAATCTATAAAGCGGGCTGATGTGGCTTTATATGAAGCAAAACGGCTAGGGAGAAATTGTACTATTGTGCTTTGCTTAAAAGACTTAATGCAACATTTAGCGCAGGAACCTACAGGGCAATTAAATGCAGAAGAAACTATTCAACAATATTGTAGGAACGTTGAACAAGTATTAAATCAGTAGTTGTCTGTTGCCGAATAAAAGAACGCCCACACTTCTCTTGCTAATAAGCTGGTTTGTTCTATCGGTAGTATTCGTTTAGTTTTCGTCCCCCAAAAAACGCCTGTGTTATTTTTGATCTTTAAAATCAAAAGCTTAAAATATGCTTATCAATTTGTTATCAGTGAATATGTATTTTTTGATCATTAACATAAAAGCGCTTAAATAGGATTGCTTAAAGGAATTTGCATCGCTAAGTTAGCCCTAAATACACTGGGAAGTGTTTTGAATCATCGCTAGTGGAGCGCAATATGTTTAGCAATTTTCAATCATCGGCTTTCTTTGGTCGCCTCAAAACGATATCTATCGCTAGGCAGGTGGTCGCTGTGGTTGCCATTATTGCGACTACCTTTGTGATGGCAATTTTAATCGCCGTTATTGGTTTAAATAATATTCAAAACCGTAATCAAGAGTTGGCTAATTCTTCATTGGTTGCCCTGCAAAATGCCTCTGATGTTGAGGCGTCTTATTTGCAAATGAATTATTTAGTGCTCGCTATTTTAACCTCTAAAGATCAATTACAGTTGGATCAACTTTTTGCACAATGGCAACAACAGCGAGGTAGTGCCCAACACCTGCTAGAGCAAGCGATACAAGCCTCATTGAGCCACGGCCAAAACGGTAATGCTGAGACGTTTACGGCGTCCCTGAAAATGCTTACTCAGCTTGACCAAGAGCTCTCTCAAGTTTATCAAGCCTTAACCCAAAGTTATGTTGAAGATGTAGAATTAACAAAAATTTTTAATCAGTTTGTTTTGCAATCTACCGAGTTATACAACGATATTGGTTATCAAGTAGAAGCTTATGCGCTAGAGGATCAATACATACGAGATATTTATCGCAGCTTCATGGCGACTTCACAACGGGTACAGTTAAAAGCTTTTGAGTTAGCCTCAGTAGATAACCCCGATACTGTCAGTCAACTAATTAGCTATATTCGAAAAAATACCAAGCGATTAGAAGCTGGTTTTTCTGACTTAGAAATTGAAGTGGGCAAAATATCTAGTCATGCCGACATCCAAAGAAACTGGCTATTTATAACTAAGCATATCAAAGAAGATCAAGGCCTGCTGTCACGTATTTTTAGCAATAAGCAAAGTGTTGAGCGAGTAGGACTCAAACGGGTTGTTTTGGAGGCTGAGATAAACGGTCAAATTGATGAATTAAAACAATTAGTCGGGAGAATCGATCTACAAACAAGTGCCATGGTTAATGATGCAGAAATGCTGGTAAACACAGTGAGTTTAAGTGCCACTATTGCAGGTTTAATCGCATTGTTGGTAGCGCTTGGCGCTTGTATTTCGATTAACCGTTTAATTAAGCGGCCCATTGATGACTTAGCTACGGTGACTCGGGCGATGGCTAAAGGTGACTTTACTTTACATATGCAAAATAACTGGAATGGCGAGTTTTCCAAAGTGGCTGGCTGGGTCAATGAGGTAGCAGCCAATACCAATCATTCACTGACAGAAATTGCGCTCGTCACCAACGAGCTAGAAAGCATGGCGACCAGTAATGTTGCCATTACTGGTGAAATTAAAGGTAAAACCGATAATCAGAACACCAGTTTAGAAAGTCTTAGTGCCGCCATTGCGCAAATGGCTGAGGCTAGCCAAGCCATTGCTAGTATTGCCAGTGACTCATTTCATCAAACAGAAAGTGCAGATGATAGACTTAAAAAGGGCCGAACGGTCATGCAAAATAACCAGCAGACTATTCAAGCCTTGAGTCAGCATATTGATAGTACCCATGACGCAATGGAGCACTTGCTCAACGATGTAGAAAGTATAAAAGCGGTGTTGGGTGTCATTCGTTCAATTGCCGATGCGACTAATCTACTCGCCTTAAATGCTGCCATTGAGGCTGCGCGAGCTGGTGAATATGGTCGCGGTTTCTCGGTGGTCGCCGATGAAGTGAGATTGTTATCACAGCGTAGCGCCGAGCAAACCGAACAAATTTCTAAAGTGATGAATCGTTTAGAAAATCAAGCAAGTGAGTCAATGCAATTGATGGGTGAGAGTCGCAGTAAGATGAGTGAAACCTTGCATCTAAACGGTGACTTGTCACAAGCTATTAGCGCGGTTAGTAGCGACATACAAAAGTTGCGAGATATGTCGCACGGTATTAGTACCGCCACCGAGCAGCAACGCGAAGGCGCTGAAAAAATCACCATTGAAATGGGCTCTTTAGCTGCACAAGCAAAACAAAATAGCTTGACCTTAGATGGGTTAGCCGCCGATGGGCAGCGCCTAAATGCGTTATCTAATCAGCAAGAAAACAATGTAGGCAAGTTTAAGCTGGTGAGCTAGAACGGCTATAAGCTAGGGCCTACGTTGGTATCAAAACTAAAAAATACTCAACAACGTTTGGCTCTGGCGGCGAGAGCACTTAAGCTAGAGACCATTGTCTAGACATAAAATAACTTAATGAGAAACACCAATGTCAAAGAAAGTGATAAGGTTTGAAATCGAGAAAGAAACTAAAAACAGCGTTCGCTATAAGGAAGTCCCCGACGAGGGAACGGCGCCTATATTGGGCTCATTGTATGTTCAGAAATGGTTTGCGGGTAATAGTCAAACCATTGAAATCACCCTTGATAAAAAAGACTAGCGGTAACTGATAGTCATTTTTTGACGTAGCTAAGCAGCTGTAGGCTACAGAGAATACCAGCCGTGGGGCATCACGTTTTTCTTTGTCTGTAGCGCAGGATTGCATGACAATGAGTGCTTAAATGAAAAATCAGCCGCTATTTGCTGGTTGTTTCATTGCTCATAATTCGCTATAACCTTTCAACTCAATTTGCAACAACATATAGAAGCCATGAAAAGTTCTCCTACGCATAAGCCTCGTCCTTTAGTTGATCTCATCGTCAGTATCGTTTTACCGTCTTTTATACTCATGAAATTAAGTGGCGACGATGCCTTAGGCGCGAGTGGAGGTTTGATTGCTGCGCTGGCCTTCCCTCTTGGGTGGGGGCTTTTTGAGCTAATCAGATATAGAAAATTTAACTTCATTGCTTTACTAGGCTTGGTGAGTGTTTTGTTGACGGGGGGGATTGGTTTATTTGAGCTCGATACAAAATGGTTAGCGATTAAAGAAGCGGCTATACCCGCGGTAATAGGCATCGCCGTTTTAGTCTCTACCTTTACCCCTTATCCTTTGGTTAAAACCTTGCTGTTTAACCCTGATATTATGGATGTGGAAAAAATCCAACAACGTTTAGCTGAACATAACAGCAGTGCTGCCTTTGAAAGCCGCTTACTAAAGGCCACCTATTTTGTCGCCGGCTCCTTCGCCTTTTCGGCAAGCATGAACTATATCCTCGCCAAATGGCTAGTGACTAGCCCAGCTGGAACGTCGGCATTTAATGAACAGCTTGGCCAGTTAACTCTCTATAGTTACCCGATGATAGCGCTACCCTCGATGGTAATGATGATGGCTATTTTTTATTACTTGTGGCGCACAATTCATAGCCTAACGGGGCTTGAGTTAGAGGAAGTCCTGGCATCTAAGAAATGACTCTATATTGAGGAGTACTGTCGACTCGACTGCTGTGGTATTCGAAGAGATTAGGCTGATGGCCTAACGCTTAACAATGGGGGCCTAATCAATAGGGATAGGTTAGACCCCGCACAAATGATTCAACTCCGTATATCCCAATATGACAAATATCGTGGTGATGTTGCTTAGGGTTTGGTTTGCTGGTGTTACCTATAGTAGGCCGGTCCAAGTGTTATGCTCTCTACCGCTGTAAGGGCCGAAATACCGATTACCAATTGCCCTGTGGTACTCAATTGGCGATGAGCTTGTAAAATCAGTGGTATGTCTTAAAGTCTTTGTATAAGAACATCATTTGTTGGGTGGCCAAAGGCAAACCTCATGTTTAAAGTTCTGCTGTTTGTATTGTCAATGCTACTGATTCATTCTGAAAAGGTTTACGCCGAAAAAATAGTGCTTGCCGCTGCCGCTGGCAGTATCCCAACCTCATATCTAGAAAACGGTGAACAAACCGGTATTTTAGTGGATGTTATAAACCAAGCGTTTACCAGAGCGGGTTACACCGTTGACATTAAGCTAATGCCTTGGGCCAGGTGTTTGAAATCTGCCCAAGAAGGCACTGTTGATGGCATCTTCTCCCTGTATTTAACTGATGAACGACAGAAATACCTCACTTACACTAGCGAAGTACTGATAACCCAGATTCAAGCATTGTTTGTCTCAATTGATTCGACCATCACCTATGATGGTGACCTTCAACAATTGGCAGATAATTCAATCGGCATCATCAATGCAACTAGCTACGGTCCAAGGCTTGATGCTGCTTTAGAGCAGGGCTTATTTAAGACTGTTGATGAAGCTCAAAGCTCAAAAAGTAATCTTAGAAAACTACTGGCTGGTCGAGTAGATTTGATACCCTCATATCGGCATGTGGTTTTTAGTACTGCAAAAACACTGGGCGCAGCGCATAGAATAAAGCAGTTATCACCTCCTATAGAAGCCATTCCTAGTTATTTAGCATTCACTAAAAAACGAGACTTTTCCATCGTCATTAGGGAATACAACAAGGCGCTCGCAGCAATGAAGCAAGATGGCAGCTACGATATGATTTTTGAGAAATACCTTCAATAGTCACCCTCGCGACTATCCGTGAAGCGGCGTATGTAGATTTGTGCTAGGCAAGTCCTCCTTGTCACGCTCATATTTCTTGAATGTACCTTGCGGTTATCGCTTATCTTGCAAATTGCAAAGAGCACTAAATGTTTGCTTAACATTTCCTCTAAGTGTCTGATACTAAGAATAAAAAAATAATGGTACGAAATTCGCACTTCAAGGCTTGAATAAAGTGGAGAATACAATGGGCGAGTTACTACCAAGAATTTATTTAATCGTTGATGCGCTGTGGCGTCGACGTTATTTAATTGCTTTACCAATATTACTTATGCCTATTGCTGGTGCCTTAGTATCACTAATGTCTGATAAGCAATATGCCTCGCATACGAGTATGTTGGTACAGGAAACTGCCAGTTTAAATCCATTTTTAGAAGACCTAGCTGTATCTGCCAACGTTGAAGGACGGATGGAAGCCTTAACCACCTTATTACATAGCCGACATGTTTTAAGTGAAGTGGCCATAGAACAAGGTTTGATGTTTGAGAGTGATAGTCCCTTACGCAAAGAGCAAGTAATTAAGCGATTATCATCAGCACTAACCGTACGCCAAGTGGGTAAAGATTTAATTAGGATCGATTATAAATCAGCTAATCCTCAGGGCATGAGTGAGTTGCTAGAAACAGTCTCAACACATTTCATCGAGCAGTTACTGGCGCCTTCCCGTTCTTCAATCCAAGACTCTGAGCGCTTTTTGCGTGAGCACTTAAGCATTAGCAGCTTAGAACTAGAAAAAGCCGAAGAAGCCTTGGCATCATATCGCACCGAGCACGCCGATGGCTTGCCCGAACAACATGCCGCAAATATGGACCGCTTATCACAAATACGTCAGCGGTTGATTGAGCGCGAAGCTGAATTAGCAGGGGCGAAACAAAGTTTAGGTAGCATAGATCAACAGCTTTCACGGACAAACCCGGTAGTGACGCGTCTTGAGGAGCAAATTGTCCTAAATCGGGCTGAGTTAGCGACCTTAATGTCTCGTTATACCGAGGGGCACTCTAAGGTGCTGGCTATCAAACGTACCTTACGTCATCTAGAAGAGGAGCGTGAACAAGTGTTGGCGCTACCAGAATCGGCGGTGAGCAATACCGACAGCTCGGCGTTACTCCAACAGCAAATCTCGATTACTGAGTCCAATGGTGAAATGTTGATTGTGCAGGTAGAGGCCTTAATGATAGCTCGTCAACGGGTAGACGCTTTGGCCGAAGAGGTATCGCAGTTACGCAGCTTAGCCAATTCATTGCAGCAACAAATTGGTTCAGTGGGTGAGCAAGAGCAGCAGCTTCGTATCTTAAATCGAAATCTGCGGGTGCAACGTAGCCTCTACGAAAACCTGCTCACTCGCTATGAAATGGCCCAAGTTACTGGTGCGTTGGGGGTATTTGAGCAAGCTGACCGGATAAAAATTATTGACCGAGCTTATACCCCTAGTGGCCCAGCAACATTACCCATGTGGATGTTTGTAGTTGCAGGTTTAGCTGGAGGCATTGCCATTGGCATTAGTTTAGCGGTGATTGCAGAGCTAACCGATTCAAGTTTACGCACTATTAAAGACATTGAAGACATTGCGGGAGTATCGGTATTAAGCCGAATTCCACCGCTTAAAGAATCGCATTAAAAAGGATTACATTATGAGCATTTGGATCCAAGTCGTTCAACATTTGCAACCCGGCGGTATTGAAACTATGGCGTTAGATTTACAACGCATGGAAGAGACACATGAGCAAGGGGTGATTATCTCTCTGGAAGGGAACAAAGAACAGGCGCTAGCAGCTTGGCCGCGCTTACGTCCTTATGCCTCCCGATTGATGTTCTTGGATAAAAAGCCCGGTTTTCATTTTGCGACCTTGTGGAAGTTGATAAATTTGTTTCGCCAATGGGCCGTGCCAGTGGTGCATACCCATCATATTGGGCCGCTAATTTATGGCGGCATTGCAGCCCGCTTGGCGGGCGTCAAAGTGCTTATTCATACTGAGCACGACGCATGGCACCTACGCCAGCAGCGTCGCCGTCTTTTACAGGCGCTGGTACTGAAATGGGTCAAACCAATGCTGGTTGCTGATGCCAACCTCGTCGCAGGAGAGTTAAAAGCTGCTATAGGGGTGGATGATGAAAAGGTGCAAGTGATTAAAAATGGCGTGGATACTTATAACTTTACACCCGGTAATAAACTAGCGGCACGTAGGAAAATGGGATTACCTGAAGAGCGTCGAATGATTGGTTGTGCTGGGCGCTTAGAGCTTGAAAAAGGCCAGGCGGTGTTGATAGAGTCTTTAACATTTTTGCCTCCTGACGTTGATCTTGTGTTGGCTGGCGATGGCAGTCAGCGACCACATTTAGAACAATTAGTTCGGTCGTTAAACTTACAGCAGCGGGTTCATTTTTTGGGCGCGGTAGAAGCGATGCCTACTTTTTATCAAAGCTTAGACCTATTCTGTTTGCCGTCTTACTTTGAGGGTTTGTCATTGGTTATCTTGGAGGCGCAATCTTGTGAAATTCCCGCGGTGGTGACAGATGTTGGTGCGTCTACCGAAGCTCTTTGCCCACGCACAGGGACCTTGGTTGAGCCCGGTAGTGCTTTTGCAATGGCCCAAGCTTTAGAAAAAAAACTAGAGATGCCTAATTCTGGTAATCCTCGCCAGTTTGTTAAGCAATGCGGTGATTTACGCACCACGGCGCGTAACTACGCGGCGCTTCGTCACCGTTACTCTTAAGCAGAAAAGGAGAGGGGATATGAATGCATTGATTTGGATTACGTTAATAGCGATGTTTCTGGTGGTCTATCATCACGCGCTTTACCCGCTATTACTTAAGTTACTCAGTAAAGGGAATAAGCAAACAGAAGCTGCAAGCCCTGTTAGTGTGGTACGCAATTATCATCACAGCGAAGCCGATGCGCGATTGCCGACCATTCAATTACTCATTCCAGCTTACAATGAACAAGATTATATTGCGGCAAAATTGATTAATCTGACTACGCTAGATTATCCCGATGACCGCTTAAGCATTAAGGTGATATGTGATGGTTGCAGTGATAATACTGCCGCCGTCGCAAGAGCCTGTTTAGCAGAATTGAGCTTTTGCAGTTTTGATATCGAAATATGCGAACAAACAGACAATCAGGGCAAGGTGGCGGTGCT
Source organism: Agarivorans sp. MS3-6 (assembly GCF_054112545.1). Taxonomy (NCBI): domain Bacteria; kingdom Pseudomonadati; phylum Pseudomonadota; class Gammaproteobacteria; order Alteromonadales; family Alteromonadaceae; genus Agarivorans; species Agarivorans sp. MS3-6. The sequence continues at coordinate 4,196,246 of NZ_CM134202.1, forward strand.
CAATCAGCATATTAGGCAAAGTCAGGCTGATATTGTGGCTTTATCAGATGTTTCTGCGCTCATCTCGGTTGACGCAATGCTGATTGCCGCAAGTCATTTTAGCCAAGCTGAGGTAGGGGTGGTCTGTGGTTACTACCACCTACTTAGTCCCGGTTCAGTAGGAGAGCAAGCTTATTGGCGTTATCAGCGTGAAGTGAAACGTTGTGAAGCTGACATGGGGGCGCCATTGGGTGCTCATGGTGCGTTTTATTTGATTCGTAAATCGTTATTTCGAGTTATGCCAGAAGACACCATCAATGATGATTTTGTTATTCCAATGGATATTGTGGCACAGGGGTATCGAGCGGTATATGAGCCAAATATTCGCGCGCTAGAGCTTGAACACGCTTCAGATAATCAAGACCGCAGTCGCAGGAAGCGTATTGGCGCCGGTAACTTACAACAGCTTATCCGGTTGCGCCACATGTTATTACCCCGTTTTAGAGGTGTTGCATTTACTTTTTTCTCGGGCAAAGCACTTCGTGTGACCATTCCGGTATTTATGTTAACCAGCTTATTTGGCTCCATGCTGCTAGGCGTGCAGGCTCCATTGTTTGCGGTACTATTTCTATTACAGTTAGTGGCTTACGTATTAGCTATGCTACCGAGAGTTTTACCTCGTCTGGTTTGGCCTAGGGCAATTGCTAGCCTTAATTATTTGGTGGAGGGGCATTTTTCTAGCATGCTTGGCTGCCTTGAGTACCTAGCTAAGAAGGTGAGGCGCCAATACTTGCTTCGATTTGTTAGCCCCACTGTGATGGTGGGTAAACGAGCATTTGATATTATTGGCTCGAGCATATTGCTGGTTGTTTTTAGCCCTTTGTTTCCGTTGGTAGCCTTAGCGATTAAATTAGACAGCAAAGGCCCTATCTTTTACCAGCAAACACGGGTCGGACTGATTTCTGACAAAGTAGTGCAATTATTTGAAATTTATAAGTTTAGAAGTATGCGAGCCGATGCGGAAAAAAACAGTGGTGCGGTATGGGCGAGCAAGCGAGATGATCGAACAACTCGAGTAGGGCGGTTTTTGCGTAAAACCCGTATTGATGAGCTACCGCAACTCATCAATGTACTTAAAGGCGAGATGTCTTTAGTGGGGCCTCGTCCCGAGCGGCCGGTATTTTACCACTCTTTAGAGCAAGCTATCCCTTACTACAGCGAGCGTACCGTAGGCTTAAAGCCTGGCATTACCGGCTTGGCTCAAGTCAACTTGGCCTATGACTCCAGCATTGAAGATGTGAAGCAAAAGTTGGCTTACGATCACTGCTATGCATTAAGTCTGAGCCAATGTGGCACGTGGTTATATCAAGACCTTAGCGTTTTACTTAAAACCGTATGGGTAGTGGTGGCAGGGAAGGGGCAATAGTTTGCGCGGCTAATGTCTACCCTTAGGTAATATAGCCAGTGATTGCTGAACTAATCAGTAAGTATGTGTCACCCTATTTAGTGAAATCGTCGATGTTAACGATGGGCTACCCGTAGAAAAACAGGGTTTTGCTACGGTTCCGAGATAATTGTAGTTGATTGCTCCAATATCGCTTTGTTTGTTCAATGGTTTTACCCATAAAGTTTTAATTATTGTTAGTCTTTACAAACGCTTACCCAATAGGTGTGAAGGTGTTTTGGCTTGCTAAACAGTCTTGTTGTATGGATACTGAACAAACTGTTTTAAAAGACATGGTGTTAAAAATACCAGCTGGAAGCTGTATTTTCGTGTACCTAAAGCAAACATCTTTCTCGATGGGGATATGTAATGGACTACTTATGGTTGCTGATTGCTTCAACCTTAGTGTTTTTAATGCAAGCAGGCTTTTTGTGTTTAGAAAGCGGCAAAATTCGCAGTAAAAACAGTATTAATGTCGCTGCGAAAAACATATCTGATTTTGTTATCGCTGCGCTTATTTATTGGGCGTTTGGCTTTGCGTTGATGTTTGGCGAGTCATCTAAGGGCTGGATAGGCCTGAGCGATTTTTTTGTGGGCGAGCAGCAATCGGCTTTCCAAGTTAGCTTTTTCCTATTTCAAATGATGTTTTGCGGTACTGCAGCAACGCTATTGTCGGGCGCGGTAGCTGAACGTATGTCCTTTATGGGCTACATCGCTGTATGTGTGATTATCAGCGCAGTTGTGTACCCGGTTGCTGGCCATTGGGCTTGGGCGTCGATATACATAAGCACAAACTTGGGCTGGTTGGAACGCTTAGGTTTTGTCGATTTTGCCGGCTCTACTGTGGTTCATTCTGTTGGCGGGTATGTCGCATTGGCAGCGGTACTGATTATAGGCCCAAGAATTGGTCGCTTTGATAGTGCTACATCTTTACCGGTAGGTAATAACTTACCGATGTCAGTGTTAGGTACCTTGCTTATTTGGTTGGGGTGGTTTGGTTTTAATGGTGGTAGCACTATATTGTTTAGTGACCAAATTCCTAGCATTATTCTTAATACTTGCTTAGCGGCCGCTGCTGGTGGGCTGATTAGTTCAGTCTGTCATTATTGGTTTAAACGTTATGTTGATGTGGGCTTTATCTTAAATGGTGTAATAGCCGGTTTGGTCTCTATCACAGCGGGTTGCCATGCCGTATCGCCAAAACAAGCCGTCATGATAGGCATGGTTGCTGGGGTGGTGTTATATGTCGGCACCCGTCTTATTGAACGCTGCAAAATAGATGATGCTTTAGGTGTTGTGCCTGCGCACTTGTTTGCTGGGGTCTGGGGGACTCTTGCTGTGGGTCTGTTTGCTAATTTAGACACCTTAGCTACGGGATTAACGCGTGTTGAACAAGTGACAGCACAGTTGTATGGCATTGGTGCAATTGGGGTGTATAGCTTTGGCTTAAGCTTTATATTGCTGTATACAGTGAATCATTTTTTCCCCTTAAGGGTATCGAGAGAAGATGAGCTAAAAGGCATGAATGTCAGTGAACATAGAGCGTCCACCGAGCTGATTGATTTACTAAGTTCAATGAATAACCAACAACAACAAGGGCGCTTTTCTGAGCCCGTTCCGGTTGAGCCATTTACCGAAGTGGGACAAATAGCCACTCAATATAATCAAGTTATCGAACGAGTCAGCGTGGAAATATCCAAACGTGATAATGCCATAGATGACTTTCGTGCCAGTGAAAAAAGAAAAAGTGCCATTTTAGACTCGTCGATGGATTGCATCATTACCGTAGATCTATTGGGTGGGATTATCGAGTTTAACCCTGCCGCAGAGCGTACTTTTGGTTATCTAAAATCACAAGTTAGCGGTAAGAGCTTTATTCAGCTATTTATCTTAGAGCAAGACCAAGAGCAAGTAAAAGCTAGCCTACAACATCGGTTTTCTACTTCGCAAGGTTTGCTCCGCAACAGGCGAAACGCAATTACCCTGCACCGTAATTCTGGTGACCAGTTTCCTGCAGAAATTGTGATTACTGGGGCCAGCTTGGGCAGTGAGATAAAAAATGAGTTTACCTTACATATTCGTGATGTAACCCGCCAACTTAAACTGCAAGATAAGTTGAAACAACTCGCCTATAGTGACCCCTTAACAGGCTTGTATAATCGAACCTATTTGATGGGGCGTTTACAAGACGTTATTCAACGCGCTACCCATAAAAATGAAGATATCGTTCTATTTTTTATGGACTTAGATCGTTTTAAGAAAATTAACGATACCCTAGGGCATAAGGCTGGAGATGAGTTGCTTTGTGAAGTGGCTAAACGTTTAATTAGTGTAACTAGATCTACCGATGTTATAGCCCGTTGGGGCGGTGATGAATTTGTAGTGTTGTTTTCTGGAGCGGTAAGCATTGAGTTGGCAAGGTCTAAAGCCAACGAGGTTTTAACGGTGATGCGAGAGCCTTTAGAGCTTGAGGGCAGAATGATAAACATTCCTACCAGTATTGGTATTGCGCCAGCAGTTGTTGGCCAAACGACGAGTGAACAGCTAATTCAACATGCCGATATAGCGATGTATTACGCTAAGCAACGGGGCCGAGACAACTTTCAAATTTTTGAAGCCGAAATGGCTCACAAGGCTGCCAGAAACTTCGATTACGAGCAAGAAATGGCCAAAGGAATAGAGTGCGGAGGACAGTTCTCTATGGTTTATCAGCCTAAAGTCACCGCTGATGGTGAGGTGGTTGGCTTGGAAGCCTTGATGCGCTGGTCTCACCCTAAAGAAGGGAGCATTTCGCCCAGTGAGTTTATTCCGTTAGCGGAAGAGTCTGATCTCGTGATCCAGTTGGGTCAGTTCGCTATCACTGAGGTGGTGATCTTGTTACAGCAATGGCAGCAGGAAAACATACGACAAGTGCCCATATCGGTGAATATATCCGGTAAACACTTGGTCTCAGGCCAGCTGGTGTCGTTTATACAAGAGCATTGTCATCGTTATGGGGTGAACCCCAGCCATTTGGAATTAGAAATAACCGAAGGGGTGCTACTCACCGATATTGAACGCTGTATTGAAGTGATGTCGCAACTACAAGCCCTAAACATAAGAATTTCAGTAGACGATTTTGGTACCGGCTACTCTTCACTTAATTACTTAAAACGCTTACCCATTGATGTGCTTAAAATAGATCGTTCTTTTGTTGATGAATGTGCAACCACGATAGAAGATGCTCAAATTTGTTCTACTATTATTAACTTAGCTAATAACCTAGGCTTAAGCACCGTCGCTGAAGGCGTAGAAACTCAAGCGCAGTTAGATTTTCTGAACCGTAATGGCTGCCAAGTTTATCAAGGCTTCTTCTTTTCTAGGCCAGTGCAAGCAAATCAACTGAACCGTTTATTAGCTAAGCCTGAACCGCTGAGCCAAGCAATAATAAACTAGGTTGGCTGCGGGTAATCCTCTTAAATCCTATCAGCGATAGTGCTAGTGTCAGAAAAATCCGCTGATGCGCACTGATCATGCTTAGCGAGACTTTAAACCTAGGCTGTTGCATTTTGCGAAATACGATTTTCTTTTCTGAAAATAAACGTCTTTTTTCATTTCTTACTGTTTTAAGTTATTGTAATTAATCAATATTTTAATGGTGGCATAGATTTGGCTTTATAGGTCTTGATAATCAAGAATTGTGGAGCTAAATATGAATATGCAACTTACTACTTCAGACCTCGGTGACCTTACTGCATCTATTGACGGTAACTTTGATGCCAAGTCATGTGCAGAGCATAAAAACCAATTTGAAAATATTTGCCACAGTGCAGCTAGCAAGCTAGTGATTGTGAATATGCAGCAGGTTGATTTTCTGGACGCCTCAGGAGTGGGGGCCTTGGTATTTATGTTTAAACGTATCAAGTCGGTGGGCGGCCGTTTAATTCTGGTGGGCGCCAAGCAACAGCCAAGAGATTTGCTCACTATGTTACGGGTAAACCACATCATTACCATGATGGATACCCTTCCTCGTCAAACTCAGCACGTTGACTCTTTAACGTCTATTGCCGCTTAAGTGGTATTCAAGGAGCCTATCATGCGTAGCATCATCATCAGCTTATTGTTATTAATGACCTCAGCGTGTAGCAGCTGGCCAGAGCAAGGGCGTGGCGGTTTTGCCGAGCATCAATTAGGTTTATTAGCATGGTTAGACGGCGATACGGGTACCGCTGACCTAAGAGAACTGGGTCCAGAGCATGGCCTGCATTTCGAGTCAGTATTAGTTAAACATCAATTAGATTTGTTAATCCTAGAAGGCGCCGAGTTATGTTTCCCTGCATCGGTCACTCAAGCGCGGATGCAACAGCAGCGAATAGTGCGTGAGTTAGAAGGGGGGTTAACCTTTGATGCTGCCAATGATCTTGAGATTCAACAACACTTTGTAAACATGTTAGAGCAGCGCCTTGATCGGGTTACCGAAAGTGGCGCCTGCCAAACTGATCGTCTAGGTCATATTCAATCTTCGCAGTTGATGGTAAGCATTAGCGACGCCTTAAATAGTAATAACCAGTTTGCTTTTGATTCGAGTGAGCTGACTCCGGCATATAAAGATCAGCTCACTAATCTCACGCCGATTATTGCGGCCAGTAAAGTAGCGCTAATTATTACCGGTCATAGTGATAGTAAAGGTGATGACGAGTACAAACAGCGTTTGTCTCTAGCCAGAGCGCAAGCGGTTGCAGACTACATGACAGAACTTGGTATGAACGAACAGCAAATTAAATTGGCTGCTGTTGCTGACTCTCAACCCTATTCAGAAGGCGAAACCGATGCCATTCGTCACTCAAACCGCCGCGTCACTATTAGTGTTATCGACGCCGAAACCAACATTTTCGCTCAGCGCTTTGAAAGCGCACAGTAAGGAGCAAACCATGAGTACTTCAAAGCTTTGTAAATTTATCGTTGTAGCATGGATGTTTGTGGGCTTGGTAATGAGTATTGTGTTTAGCGTGACCGCGTCGGCAGCGAACCCACAAGTGCAAGCGGGCGATGTGATTAGAATTATCCTACCTGGTGAGGCGTCTTTAGACAAAAATTTTGAAGTGGACCGAAATGGTCGGCTGATATTGCCAGAAGTAGGCCCGATTATGGTATCTGGTTTTACTGAGCAGCAAATGCAGGAAAAAATTAGACGCGAGCTATCTAAAGCGTATCGCGACTTAGCAGGCCTAAAAGTTCTGCTCGATGAGCGACGTATTCGGATTAGTGTATTAGGTTTTGTTGGCCAACCCGGTGAAGTAGTATTAGCCGAGGGTGCTGGCGTACAAATGGCTATTCAAGCTGCTGGAGGTTTACGCTCAGGGGCACAACTTGATCGCATGCAACTGCGCCGCGGCGATGATGAAACAGAAGTGTTCAATTACAAGCGTTACTTGGATTCTGGTGATTTAAAGGTACTGCCAAGGCTGGAGTCTTTGGATGTATTGTTTGTTCCGGCATCACCCAAGATAGGTAATGTAGCAGTCGATTTTGATCCTAAGGCGCTTAATGATAAAGGTGATGCCGCCGAAGATCGCACCGCTGTAAAAGTATTTGGTGAAGTGTATAACCCTGGCAGCTTTTCTTTTAAAGAGTCAGCGACATTGGTAGATATGTTGATGCGTGCCGGGGGCGTGACGCGTTATGCCAGTGTTGAACAAATTCGCGTTATTATTGATGGTGAGCCTAAGCTTTTCAATTTAAAGCGTTATCTGGACACTGGCGATAGCGATATGATGCCCCGCTTAACCGTTGGCACTACAGTTTTTGTGCCTAAGCAAGAAGAAGAGATTAAAGCCGGTGCTAACACCGTTTATGTAATGGGTGAAGTATTTAAACCTGGTGCTTATGAAGGTAATAAAAATGCTGGATTTTTAGATGTGTTAGCTAATTCGGGTGGCCCAACGCGGTTTGCTGAAACTCGTCAAATTAGAATTATTCGGGCAGGCGGTTCAGTAGAACGTTTTGATTTACAGTCTTTTACTGAAGGTCGCAGCGCCAAATTGCCAAAAATTGCCGCTGGCGACGCGATTTTCATCCCAGAAAAAACCGATTTAAATGAGAAATCATGGACCAAGGTTTCACCTAATCGTGCAGTAAAAGTCATGGGAGAGGTAAACCGTCCAGGCCGTTTTGAATGGGCCAACGAAATGAATCTCATGGATTTGTTAGCGCACGCTGGCGGCCCTAAACCTAACGCTGATATGGCGAAAATAACCGTATTATTTAGTGATGCAAACGGCAGTACTCGTTCGGTTAACTTTGACTTAAATGCGTATCTAAACGGCGAAATTAGTAATACACGTATGCCCCGTATCGTAGCTGGTACAACCATTATGGTGCCGCAATTGCCTGATGACCCAAGTGATAATAAATCTCAATGGGTGCGCCAGCGTTCAGAAGACTCTATTTATGTATTTGGTCAAGTAGTCGCCCCCGGCCGCTACCGCTTTGACCCCAGCATGCATTTCCTCGATATTCTTGCTGCAGCCGATGGCCCTTCGGAAAAAGCTGATATTAGCAATGTGCGAATCAGCCACCGTAATGGTAAGCATGCGCAAGTCTCAAAATTAGATTTAGCGATGTATTTTGAAACGGGAGATGAATCTTTGTTACCTAATGTGGTTCCAGGGGATTCGATTTACATCCCTGAAAAAGACCGTAACTGGTTGTCAGAGAAAAAAGAACGCACTGTTCGAGTGTTAGGTTCAGTGAACAAACCTGGTCGTTACCGCTTTAACGATGATATGACGCTATTAGATTTGTTAGCTGAAGCCGGCGGTGTCGACAATGATGGATTTCCTGAAAAAATCACCGTGGTTAACTTATCTTGTTGTAAAGACCAAGCTCGTACGTTTAATTTGCTCGAGTTCTCTAAAACCGGTGACTTTGGCATGCTGCCGGTGATTAGAGCTGGTGACACGGTGTACATCCCATCACGTGAAGAAAGTGGTTGGCATAAGGCTCGCCAAGGTATGGAAGATGTATTCAGAATTGTAACAATTAGCGCACTGTTGGGGTTTTTATGATTAGTTTACCTTCGAATTACCAAGAGTTAGAGCGAGTGTATCAACGCTTACCAGTGGCACAAAGCTCTTGCATTGGAGTGAGTTCAGCGCAACCGGAAGAAGGTGTGTCAACCCTTGTCGATGCCATAGCGAGGCGGGCCGCAGCGGCTAATCGCAGGGTATTGGTGGTCGATTTCAATCTGCATCACCCTCGACAATTCGATATACCGCTATTTGATTTAGGCTGGGATAGGGGAAAGGTACAAGGAGTGATTAAAGACCCTCACACTGGGATTGATTATTTACCTAGTCCAAACGACAAAGCTTCATTGCTTTCCCTTAAAGAGCCCGGAGTGATTGAGCAGTGGGTTGAGCGATGGAAAGAAAGCTATCAGTTGGTGCTGGTTGATACATCTGCGGTTAATCAAAACAATGGCGGTAATATCTCTGCTCAGCGAGCCTTATCAAGCTGTGATGCCAGCATTATAACCATGATGGCTGGGTTAACCTCACGGCCGGCTTTTGAATCGGCGATTGCTGACTTACGTACTGATGACGTGAGGTTGATTGGGGTTGTGATGAACGATCGCTTTAACCCTAGTTTGAAATCAGAATTATTGAGAGAAACCTCACGTATTACTGTTTTGTTTCCTCGTTTCAAGCGATATGTACAAAGAATACTTATTAACTCTCAACTACTTTCAATAAGGGTGTGATATGTTTTTTACTATACAAGCGTTAACTGGAGTAAGGAGCAAATTGAGCAAGCAAAAGCCGGATATTGAAATACTGGAGCTGAAAAGTAAAAAATACAAAGCTCGGCGAAGAACACAGATAAAGGCAACCCTGCTTATTGTCATCGCGCTACTGCTTATTTTTGTGGTTTTACAAGTGAAAGCAGCGCCAAAAATTTACACTTTTGGGGTGGTGCCTCAGCAATCGGCGACGCGTTTGGCTGTTCTATGGAGCCCTTTTTTGGATGCGCTTAGTGTTGAAAGCCATTACCAAGTGGAATTTAAAACCGCACCGAGTATTCCTGAATTTGAGAAGCGTTTAGCCAGTGGAGAATACGATTTTGCCTACATGAACCCTTATCATTATCAGGTCTATTCCGCGCATCCTGGTTATCGGGCATTTGCGAAATCTAAAGACAAACGACTAAATGGTATTATAGTGGTAAGAGCTGATAGTGATATTAATGTCACTAGTGTTCAGCAGCTCAATGACCAAACGTTAGCCTTTCCTGCACCTCGAGCGTTTGCCGCGAGCGTGGTGACTAGAGGGTATTTGATTCAACAAGGGGTCGACTTTACGCCCAAGTATGTGGGGTCTCATGATTCGGTTTACAGAGTGGTAGCGGCGGGTTTATATCCAGCTGGTGGCGGGATCCCTCGCACTTTTGCTAATAGCGATTCGACCATCACTGAGCAGCTAAAAGTGTTGTGGAAGTCGCCTGATTTTACACCTCATGCTATTGCTGCTCATCCAAGGGTGCCTGAAGCGGTGGTGCTCAGTGTGCAACGAGCAATGCTTGAAATGGACAGCAAACCAGAACAGCAAGTCTTATTGAAAGACTTAAATATGAAAGGTTTTGTATTAGCCAAAGACAAAGATTGGGATGATGTGAGGCAACTTAAAATAGGTGATACTCATCATTGACCAGCCTTGTTAACAAGGATGAATAGGCGCGATGAATCTTAGCTTTAAAGCGAAAACGGTAGTGGGTATAGCGCTGATAGAGTCAGTGCTTTTGGGCGTACTGGTTTATAGTAGTATTGGCTGGTTATATGACTCTAACGAGTTACAGGTCGAGCAACATGGCCGCATGATGTCTTCACTGTTTGCCTCTACAACTAAAAACGCCATTATTACTACCGATTTAGCGACTCTCGATAGCCTTACCGAAGAATTTTCTGCTCAGAAAGATGTCGCTTATGTCATCATTACTGACCAGAACCAACGACTACTCTCTAAAGGTGGCTCAGAGCCGCCCGCTAACACTGAACAACACGCCGACTTTGATAATGCGCACAAAATTTTTGAAACCGACACTGAAGTCATCATTGGCAACAAGCTATATGGTCACATACAAATTGGTATTTATGATCACGGTTTGCCTGCTTTAATTTCGGAGGCTAGCTCTTTTGGGGTGAGCATTGCTCTGTTAGAGATTACGTTAGTCGCGCTGTTTTCTTTTCTGTTAGGCACTTATTTAACTCGTCAGCTTGCTGGCCTTAGAGATGCTGCCAAAACCATCACTCAAGTCGGCCCTGGTTTTCAGCTCGCGGTAAAAGGCCGAGATGAAATATCGGAGGTATCTCGCGCCTTTAATAAAATGTCAGCGGCTTTAGAGCAATCGCATATTGAGTTTAGAGAAGCGATTGAAGGGCAAGAGAAGTTAGCGCTTGAGCTGGAGCAAAACCAATCTATCTTGAAAGCTACCATTAGCTCGGCCATGGATGCGGTAATAACTACCGATCGACATGGCTATGTGCTGGAGTTTAGCCAAAGTGCAGAGCGCATCTTTGGCTTTTCTCGAGATGAAATTGTTGGCCAAGAACTGGCTAGTTTTATTGTGCCTGAAGCCTTTAGAGAAATGCATCGAAAAGGCATGCAGCATTATAGAGATACCGGTGAAGCTCCCGTACTAGGGCAACGACTTGAGCTACCCGCATTACACAAAGAGGGGCATGAGTTTTTATCTGAGTTGACCATAAGTTCGGTAGAGGTGGGAGATGATACAATCTTTACTGCCTTTATGCGGGATATCTCCGATAGAAAGCGTACTGAGCAAGAGTTGAAGCTGGCCGCAGAAGCGTTTGATGCCAATGAGGCTATTTTTATCACTAACCATAATGCTCAAATCGTGCGAGTTAATCACGCATTTACTCGAATAACCGGTTACACAGAAGCAGAAGCTATCGGTCAGAAACCTTCCATTTTAAGCTCAGGCGAGCACGGCAAAGACTTTTATGACGACATGTGGGACAGCCTTAGAGAGCGCGGCGAATGGTCAGGAGAAATTGTTAATCGACGTAAAAATGGTGACTTATTACCTGAGTGGCTAAGTGTCTCATCAGTCAAAGATAACGAGGGTAAGCTGAGCCATTATGTCGCTCATTTTACCGATTTAAGTGCCCAAAAAGCCGTTGAAAAATCACTTGAGCGCGCTAAGCATGATGCCGAAGCGGCTAGTCTGGCTAAAAGCCGGTTTTTAGCCAGTATGAGTCACGAGATTCGCACCCCACTAAACGCTATCATCAATATGTATCAAATTCTTAAAGAAACTGACCTTAGCCTTGAGCAACAAGGGTTTGTTGATACAGGTAATGAAGCAGGCCATACCTTAATGGCTTTAGTGAACAATGTGCTTGATTTTTCTAAAATTGAAGCAGGGCAACTTGAATTTAATAATGAATGGTTTTCGGCATCAGAAACGCTTAATAGTATAGTCAAATTGTTTAGTACTTCCGCTCAGCAAAAAGCTTTGCAGTTTGAACTGCACATTGATGATGACATCTTGCCTGAGTACTTTGGAGAGCCGCTCCGCTTTAGACAAATTGTATTTAACCTGATGGGGAATGCGATTAAGTTTACCCAAGAAGGAGGGGTGACTTTAGCCTTAAGCTCCACCCATCCTTATGGTATCGAATTGTTAGTAAAAGACACGGGAATTGGAATTGAGAAGGAAGATAAAGAACGCCTTTTTGAGGAGTTTTTCCAAGTAGAAAGTGGTGTCAGTAAACGCTATTCTGGTACAGGCTTGGGTTTAGCCATTACTCGTCAATTGGTTGAGAAAATGGGGGGCGAGATTCATGTGGACAGTGAGGTAGGGCGGGGAACAACATTTACTGTTAAGTTTCCATTTAGAGGGCGACATGCCCCTGCAATTCAACTTGATGAGGCGTTCGAACAACCCGTGCCGAGTGACCGTTCGGCTAACAACGCAACCGTGTTGTTAGTGGAAGACAGCGCGATGAATCGGACGGTAGTCACCCAGGTGTTAAAGGATTTTGTTAAAGAGTTGAGTTGTGCTGAAAACGGTCAAATCGCCGTCGAACTTTGTGCTGAGAACCACTATGATGTCATCCTTATGGATATGGCGATGCCAGTTATGGATGGTTTATCTGCCACCCGAAATATTCGGGAAATGGAAGGGCCTAATCAACATACTCCGATCCTAGCGATGACCGCCAACGCCTTTGCCGAAGATAAGCAAGCCTGTTTTACTGCAGGTATGAATGATTTTATCACCAAGCCTATCGACATTCCTTTACTTAGGGCTAAACTGGTTCAGTGGTTTAATGATAAACCACAAATATTAGCGCCAGTTCAACCTCGTTTAGGCAGTGATGATGGATCTGAAGCTATTGAACTTAAAGATGAACAGATGCTTATCGCGTCATCTTCTTCAGACTTGGTGTCGGTTGAACCCGAACAAGATTTATCGTTGCTACTTGATAGGCAGGTACTGAATCAACTGGTTAAAGATGCTGGCACCGAAGCATTGCCATTAATGCTATCGTTGCTGTATCAAGAAACCGAGCAGCAGTTAAGCAGTATTCAGCATGCACATCAACGGCGGGCTTTTAATGATATAACGCTAGCCGCACATACCATGAAAGGAAACGTGGCGACCTTTGGCGGTGAACGTTTACGCAAATTAGCGTTGGTCATAGAGCTTGCAGGCAAAGCGTCTGACCTGAAGGCCTTAGATGAACAAATACCAAAATTAGCTAACACCGTAGAGCAAACTATTGCCGCGATTAAGCAGTTTGAAAAAACAGTAATAGCATAGCCTAGGGAGATACTATGGGAACTGAGTTAAAAGCCTCGGTGTTGTTGGTAGAGGACAGTGAAACATTAGCCGCTACCTATAAAGCGTATCTTAGTAAAGAAAACTTAAAGTTGGAACGTGTCGCCACTGGCGGTGCTGCCATCGAATTTTTGTCTAAGCAGTCACCACAAGTGATGCTACTGGACTTAAACCTTCCTGATATGGGAGGCATGCAAGTTCTAGAATGGATGGTGGAACGTAGCCTGCCTACCTCGGTGATTATTATTACCGCGTATGGTTCGGTAGATATAGCGGTTGATTCTATGCGTTTGGGCGTGGTTGATTTCATTGAGAAACCCTTCGATGCGAGCCGCTTAAAGGTAACCGTTAATAATGCGCTCAACTTACACAAACTCAAATCTCTAGTCGAAGACTACCAAGCTGACGCTGGTCGCGACAGTTTTCATGGTTTTATCGGTGCGAGCTTGTCGATGCAGAATGTTTACCGAATGATTGAAGCGGTAGCACCTAGCAAAGCCACAGTGTTTATTACCGGTGAAAGTGGCACTGGTAAAGAAGTGTGCGCTGAAGCAATTCACAAACAAGGAGAGCGTGCTGAAAAGCCGTTTGTTGCGATCAACTGCGGTGCGATACCTAAAGATCTAATGGAAAGCGAAATTTTTGGTCATGTTAAAGGCGCCTTTACCGGAGCGTCAGCACAGCGCGCAGGGGCCGCTTCACAGGCCCATGGCGGTACCTTGTTCTTAGATGAAATCGGCGAAATGGACATGGATTTGCAAACCAAGCTGTTACGTTTTGTGCAAACGGGGCGTTTTCAAAAGGTGGGTGGAAGCCAAGAAGAGCAGGTGGATGTACGCTTTTTATGCGCCACAAACCGCGACCCATGGGAGGAAGTGCAAGCAGGGCGTTTTAGAGAAGATCTTTATTATCGTTTATACGTTGTGCCGATCCATCTTCCCCCTTTGCGCGAGCGCGGTTTAGATGTGCCAGGCATCGCTCAAAAGTTCTTACGTCGTTATGCCAAAGAAGAGGGGAAACAGTTTCGTCGTTTTTCTAGTCTTACCGCCACCGTGATGAGCAATTATGATTGGCCCGGTAATGTACGCCAATTACAGAATGTTATTCGTAACATCTGCGTATTACATGATGGAAAAGAGGTATTGGCCAGCCAGCTTCCCCCTCCTCTTAATGTACTTGTACCCGAAGGTACCATTGGCAAAGATGGTCGCCATGCAGAAGAGTTAGAGGACCTAAGCAATAATGCGCAACTCGCCGGGACTAGCCAATATCAAATTCAACCTTTATGGATCACTGAAAAAGAGGCGATAGAGCATGCCATTGATCATTGTGATGGCAATATCCCCAAAGCCGCTGAGTTATTAGATGTAAGCCCTTCAACCATTTATCGTAAGAAACAAGCTTGGGAAGAGGCTGAAGTATCATAAGCCCTATGGCGAGTAGTCATCTGTAAATAACGCCCTTTAATAGGGCTTTTTTGTAGGTCTAACATGGTTAGCGTTAGGCTGATGAGTATGGCTGGTTTTTACTTTAAGCCTTGCTCTTTTCGAGAATACCTCACTGTGTCATCACCTATTTGCAACTTGCGAATGGGCGCTTATTTCATTCTTTACCTATCTAATAGTTCATAAAAATCATATGGTTATATTTTTGGCCTAGCTTTTGCTGAGTAGGAGTAATTGGCACTGTCCCCTAAACGATAGGATTGATTATGAAACTATGGAAACCACTGGCTTTTGCCGTTATCTGCTCGCCGTTGAGTAGTTACGGTGCTGCATTTTCAAGTTGCCCCACTCAAGCATTTTTAGTTCAACAAAATGTCGCTCAGTTATTTGGTGTAAACCTCGCCACTGGTTTTTATCAAACATTATCTACCGATATGGGCACCAGCGGTAAGCTAAATGCTATTGGTTTTAACCTACATGATGACTACTTATATGCCTGGAGTTATCAGCATGGAACCTTGGCAAGAATCGGTAACGACTACCAAGTAGAGCCCTTAGCATTAAACTGGAATGGCATTGATAGCAATGTGAACTTCTATGTGGGTGATGTGGCAGTAGACAATAATGCCCACTATCTCTATAGCAGTGGCTCTTCGCGTGGCTTATATCGTGTTCCGCTTGATGAAGGTGCTCCTGATTATCTTCAAATGGAGAGGGTGGTTGATGGTAGTACTTTAAATCTACGCATCTTCGACATGGCGTTCCATCCAGATAATGGGATGTTATATAGCGTAGATAACCGAGGCATATTATGGAAAGTGAATCCCAGTACAGGGGCCAGTGAAAACTTAGCCAATGTAGGGCAAACCGGCACCTTTGGCGCCGTATATTTCGATGTAGACGGTAACTTGTATATAAGCCGTAATAACGATGGGCTAGTATTTCAAATTGATATTGCTCAAGCCCAGCCCACGGCTGAACTGTATGCTCAGGGGCCAGCTTCAAGCAATAACGATGGCGCGCGTTGTGCCATTGCACCGATTGTAGCTGTCGACGATGCCACGATTGATTTTGGTGATGCCCCCGATAGTTTTGGCACGTCTTTAGCCAGCAATGGAGCGAGGCATCAATTGGTGGAAGGTGGCATTCGCTTAGGCAGCTACGTCGATGGTGAAGCTGATGCTTATGTTTACCCCAAAAGTGATGACAGCTCGCGGCTATTTGATGATGAAGATGGCATAGCTTTTGTGACTGATGTGCAAGTAGGCTTAGACTTTGTGATTCAAGTTGATAGCTCGGCCAGCGGTTACTTAAGCGCCTGGATTGACCTAAACGGTAACGGTGTATTTGATCTAGACGAACAGCTTATCACTGACCAAGCCGTCGTCGCTGGGGTTCAATCATTGTTAGTGACGGTGCCTGAAGGCTACGAAAGTGGAGACCGTTGGGCGCGTTTTCGAATTAGCTCGGCGGGTGGCAATGCCGCAACGGGCGGTGCACCTGACGGTGAAGTGGAAGATGTTCAGATATATGTAGGTGACTCGGCAACGCAAGTGAGTTATTACCCCAGTGCCGATGGTTATGCCACCGTAGCGTTTGAAGACAATTGGCCAGCAGCTGGCGATTACGACCTCAACGACTTAGTGGTTAATTTGCAAACCAAAGTACTCAGCTTTAGCAATGGCGATGTCGCGCGTATTGAGTTACAAGGCGAAGTAAGAGCGGTGGGGGCTAGCTTCCATAATGGCTTTGCTATACGCATACCAGGTATTGATAAATCTTTGGTAGACAGCGCCGCCATTCGTTATGAAATCAACGGCGAGTTGCAGCCAAGTAGTGTGCTAGACGCGAATACTAGCGATATAACCGCCATTATTGCTAGTGATGTACGTGACTATATTAATGATCAAAACCAATGTGATTTTTATAAAACGCAAGCAGATTGTCGTGGCGTTGGTCAATTACATTTTAAAGTACTGTTACCGATGTTGGAGGGGCTAGCTTCAAGCTCATTACCCAGTGCTCCTTTTGATCCCTTTATTTATGCTACCGAGCATAGTCGAGCGCCTTATTTTGCAAGCTCTCCGGGTCGTGGCTTAGAAATCCACGTTAAGAATCAACTGCCTACAGCTATGGCTAGCGATAGCTTGTGGGGCAGCTTTGATGATGTCTCCAACCCGTCGGCGAGCAGTTACTACCAAAATGAAAATGGCTTACCTTGGGCAATCATAGTGCCTTACAACTGGCAGTATCCTTTTGAACGAATCAGCATTGGTGATGCCTATCCGCTGTTTTTGGAATATGCGCAAAGTGAAGGCCAAGAAAATAGCCAATGGTATCTATTAGAAAACGCTCGTAGCGATTTAATCTACCAAGAACAGGACTAAAACCATGAACAAGAATCTAATAAATCCGATTAAGAAAACAGCATGTTGTATTGCACTTATGACCAGTTGTTCATTGTTATTGGCCTGTGGTGGCGGTGGCAGCGGTGCGGCAGAAATAATTGATAGTACCGAATCAAACCCTGTGCCAGATACACCGCCGATTGAAGAGATCGTTGTAGCGCCGAGCCCAGAGCCAGTGGTCACTCGACTGGAAGAGCTTCAAGTCGCAGAAAGCTTTACCTTTTCTAATCAACAAGAGATACAACTTACGGTTTATTATCCTTATCAAGCTTCTGAAAGAGCCTACCTAAATATCTGTACTCAGTGGAAAAATGCTGAACAGAACGCGGTGGATTATGACTCTTGTTTGTGGCGTGGCCAGATAAGCCAAACGCAGTCAGACGTGTATTTTAGCTTACCCGCTCATGCCTCCTATTTGGTTGCAGAGGTATGGCAGGTTTCATCCGGAGATATGAGCAGCACTAGACAAACGCTCGATCTGAACGGTAGTAACTTGCAGGCGTTGACCTTTAGTTTTTAAATTGAGAACAGATTTATGCGTCCATATACCACCAGTGTTGCCCTCCCAAAGCCGCAGTGCATTTGGCTTTTTATAGACTCGCAAGCGGTTGGGGGGATAGAAACCCATGTTGCCAATTTGGCTCTGGCTTTAGCGAAAAGAGATCACTCTGTGTCTGTGGTTTTTTGGCAGTCGTACCAAGTACAGCACCCAATGATAGAATTGTTAAACCAACATCACATTGCTTGGGTGATGTTAGATGGAAGCATCGGTTCAATCATGCATGCTATGAACGACTATCCACCATGTTTAATTCATAGCCATGGCTATAAAGCGAGCATCATTAGTAGAATGCTTAGATTAATTAAACCCTTAAAATTGGTGTCTAGTTTTCATGCGGGTGAGATAAGCAAAGGGCGAATGGCACTTTATGATTTTATAGACCGTTATAGCGCGTTACTGTCGCATAAACGGGTCGCGATAAGTACAGATATCGCGAATAGGATTGGCGCGCCTAGTAAGGTTATCGATAACTTTATTGATGTTCCTGCGAGTGCAGTATGCCAGTTGTCTAAGCGAGAGAAACCTACCATTGCTTTTGTCGGAAGGTTAACAGCAGTTAAGGGGCCTGACCGATTTTATCAGTTAGCTAAGCGCTTACCACAGTTTGATTTTGTGGTGTTTGGTGAAGGCGAGATGCGACCCAAAGAAGATGTCCTCGCGCTTAACAATTTGGTATTCCATGGGCAAAAAAATAGCATGGAATTACATTGGCGAAACATAGACTTATTGTGTATGCCGTCGCGTAATGAAGGCTTACCTATGGCGGCTTTAGAAGCGATGGGCAGAGGTATCCCAGTAATCGCGACTAATGTTGGGGGGCTGAGCCGGCTAATTGAGCACCAAGTTAATGGCTTTTTATTTAGTGGTTTTAATCTTGATTGCTGGCAAGCCTGTATCGTTGATTGGCATCAAGATAGATCTATGCAGGCTGCCATTGCGCGGCAAGCAAAGCGAACGATAAAGCAGCGCTTTTCGGCAGACGCAGTGTTACCGCAATTTGAGTTACTTTATCAGCAGCTGATTTAAACAGAAACAATCCAAATGAAGGTGAGTGACTCTTCTCTGGCACAAAATTCAACACGCGATACATGTGTAGATGTTCGAGTCACTTCTCAGCTTAATACCCTGCCTATATAGGCTCTATTTTAGCCCCCCTATAGAGCCAACGCATTATTAGGGTTGGTATAAACTGGTTTGATTACGTCCATTATGCTTACTTTTATATAGCGCTTGATCTGTTTTAGCTAACCACTCTTTGGCACTGGCCGTTTGCTCGTTTAGTTCTGCGCTGCCTAAACTAATAGTGAAGGGGATTTCAACACCGTCGATTACCGGTTTAAGTTGCTCAATACTGACTCGCAAGCGCTCGCAAAATATGCTGGCATGTTGAGAATCTGTATCTGTGAGAATAACCCCGAACTCCTCACCGCCGTAGCGTCCAGCGATGTCAGTTTTACGCATCACCTTGCGTAAGGTATCGCCCACTAAAGAAATAATGACATCTCCGGCAGGGTGGCCATAGGTATCATTGACTTTTTTAAAGTGGTCAATATCGAACATCACTAAAGAGCTTGCTCTGGTATTACGTACCGAGCGATTAAATTCTTGCTCTAACCGATCTTGCCAGTAGCCTCGGTTATAAAGCTGAGTTAGCTTGTCGGTGCGGCTCAGAACTTTTAGCTCTTCGTTGACTTTT
Organism: Agarivorans sp. MS3-6; assembly: GCF_054112545.1. NCBI lineage: Bacteria > Pseudomonadati > Pseudomonadota > Gammaproteobacteria > Alteromonadales > Alteromonadaceae > Agarivorans > Agarivorans sp. MS3-6. The sequence continues at coordinate 4,215,621 of NZ_CM134202.1, forward strand.
ATCGCTTCGAGTTTGTTAACCGCGTTATCGGTAACATCATAAATGATTAAACTAATATGAGTGACAATACCGGTTAATGAGGTAAGCGGTATAATAGTGATATTTTGATACATAAAATCTACCGTGCCTGTAATAGGGCGGTAGTTTTTAAATGGGAATACATGGGGGCGTTGCTCCCAAGTAGTAAAGGCTCGATTCTTTAAGAAAAAAACCGAATCAATCTTATGTCTCAGCCAGTCTTCAGGTAAGTTGGGGAATAAGGTAAACAAGCCTTTACCTTGAGCTTGGTCAGGTCGCAAGCCGCTATGCGCTTCCATGAAATTGTTCCAAACTTGAACCTGATAGTTTTTATCTAGCACCACTAAACCGACATCGATAGTTTGTATCATGTCTAGCATCCAGTGGAACTCATTCATTTCATTTTGGTGTTGGCTCATGATGCTCAAATAAGTAAGAAATTTTATTATTAAGTGTTGGCAAAGAATCTTCGGTAATCAACAGCAATAAATCACATTGAATATTGTGCTTTTCGATAGTGTAGTTGATTTCAATTGCTAAGGTTTTCTGCCAACGATGGGTATTATTATTGATTAAGTCGCCAATGTTACAGTGTTGCCCTAAAACAACGGGATGCCCTTGAGAGAATGAAAGATCAAGTTGGTCAGAGACGCCCTTCAAACAAGCCCCTATCAGAATATTGGCAATATCCATTAATACTTCTAACTGACCGTTATCGTCTAGTTCACCTTGATAGTTCATTAGCTTAGACATATCGCTAAAGCTAGAGTCATGGAAAAGTAATAGGGCTTCGCCGGCGATCCCTGAACCGATAAAACCTTGGCAAACCGCAGACATTTGTTCGTTTTCTTCGACTGAACTCAGTGCCATATGTAATTCACTGGTTTCAAGGATATTTACATTAGGGATGGGCAACACGATAAACGTATCTAGTAAACGCGCCAGTAAATCTGCCGCTCTACCCATAGCAACGTTAGCGATTTCTTGATAATGGTCTCGATAATCGACAATTTTAGGGCTAAGCGTATCGTTGACTGGTGCAGGCATTTTATCGAGAGCGGCTAAATCATTCTCGAGTTCGAGTAATTGCTGTGACTCTACGATGCCATAAGCAACCAAAATTTCGCCGATTTTTGCTTTATTGGTTGGCTTTTTAATAAAATCTAAAGCGCCCAGTTGTTTAACTCGCGCGTGAGCTTCAGGTTGGATATCACCAGACACGACAATGACAAGTGCCGGAAGGTCGTTACTTTGTACTTGTTCAAGTACCTCGTAGCCGTCCATAACGGGCATGTTTAAATCAAGAAAAACCACATCCCCTTTGCCTTCTCGGATCAAAGCTAGACCTTCCTGACCATTCTCAGCAAAGCTTATCTCCACGTCCCATCCCGGAGGGAGGCTTCGTGCCATTTGTTTTCTTGCGAGATTAGAGTCATCGCATATTAGAATCGGTAAGGGCATAATTTACTAGTAACTCTCCTTGTAGAGTGCATAGTATGAAGGTAAACCGCTGTGATGCTAAGAGTTAATAAAAAATAATCACTTTTCGTCTACGGCGCTTTGAGGTAATTCACAAAAACAGTTTTGTTATTAACCATAAAGGTAAGTTTAGTCGAGAAGTCATTGATTATTCGTTAAAGTTCATTGCAGATTACGTTATCCGCAAACTGCGAAATCAAATTACAATTCAGTATATAATAAACCTAGCTCAAGCTAGCTGAAAACGGAAATGGATTATTCAGAGGGTCGAATGTGAAACCAGGTAAATGGACTAAACACGGAATAATGCTTGTTTGCGTGTTGTTTTCGACCATTGGCCAAGCGGCGTCAGTACAAAGTCGAATTGAGTATTATGATGTGGGTGCTCATGATATGGGCCAACTTAGGGCTCAAATAAATAATCAAGGTCCCGAAAAGCAAGGGCGCCGATACAGCATCGCAGCTGAATATAGCTTCACTTGGACAGCAAGAGTTCAAGTGAGGGATCAGCGTTGCGAAGCCTTAGAACCAGATTTAGAATTGACGGCTGATTTAATCATGCCGCGCTGGATAAGCCAAAGCAAGGCTGAGTTTGGCGCTCAGCAGTCTTGGATCTCTTACATTGCTGCCGCTCAGCAATATCACCAACAAATTACCCGCCTTATTGAGCAAAGCGCTGGCAGGTTTGTGCAGCAGACTAGGGGCTTGAATGCCCCTGAATGTGAAAAGCTGGAAGCTCTAATTAATGCCAAAGGGCGCGCTGCCTTGGCGAATGCGCAGCAAAAAATACGCACTTACCAGCGTAAAACTCGTTATGGTCGCTCACTAGGCTTAACGGTACCTTAACTCTAAGGGGCGGTTTTTGATCAATCGTCGGTTCCAAAATCGATGCGGATGTAAGCTGTCTAAGCTAGATTGTTTTAGCGGGATTGCTTCTCCGCAAAGCTGAGCTGCCAATAGTTCGGTTGCAAACGGCGCGCTGCAGATACCGCGCGAGCCAAAGCCTACGGCAATAAAGCAACGCTCATAATAGGGCGGTGTTTGCTGTTGCCATTGCTGTAAATACTGTGGGGCATAAATGTTTTCAATGTCAGGCAGTGCTCCCAACAAAGGGAAATGGTCTCTTACGGCACAACGGATCGCAACTCGGCCTGCCACTTTGGCAAAACTGAGTTGTTGATTCCAAGCTTGAGCTTGGCAGTTTTGTAAGGATTGTAGATTGTCTAACCCTTCTTGCTCATCCATTATTTTACTGACCCCATTTCTTACGTAACTAGCTCCAATACAGTGTTGTTGTTGACTTGCAGGGGTTAAGTACCCTTCATAACAGAGCACTTTTGTTAGCGCGCCTATTTTCGGGTTACTGTCTATATGGCTGACTTGTCCACGCACCGGCGTTAGCGGTAAATGCTTAGCTTGCTCGAGTTCTAGTAGCGAATGTGATTGACAGAAAACCACGTTGTCGTGTTGCTGAAGACCCTCTTTAAAGGTTAGCTCTACATGATGTTCAGTAGTATTCATAGCAACTAACTGCTGTTGATACTGGATGTCAAGTAAGCCGCTAAGGCTGGCGACCTTGAGTAAAGTATTTACAAGCTGTTTGGGGTTGACCCAACCAGCGAGAGGGTAATACAGGGCCTCATTGCTTAAGCTTACCCCCGCCAGTGAGCTGGCTTGTTTGCTGCTGACTAAGTGCACCAGTTCTACTGGGTAGGCTGCATCCAGTATGTTTTGATTTTTTTGCGCCGCTTTTTGATTGTAACTTAGCTGCAGTAAGCCACAGCGTTGCTGATCTAGCGGATAGCCTTGTTGTTCTAATTGGTCAGCAAGATGGCGGTGGTAATTAAAAGCATGTTGAAAAAACTCGCTAACATTGGGTTGGTTTGGGCTAAGAAGGGGATAAACCGCCCCTTGTTTATTGCCCGATGCCTCGGCCGCAGCGGCGCAAGCTTGATCGTATATGGTGACCTTTATACCGCGCTTAACCAGTGCATAAGCGAGGCTAGCACCGGCAATTCCAGCCCCGATAATAGCAACACTTTCACCGGGTCTTATCGCCACTCGATGATATAAACGTTGATGTAACTCTGCCGGTTGCTTCGGCCCTATAAATTGACCCACTAACATTTCGCGTTTTCGGCCAAAGCCCTTGGCTCTTTTGGCTGCAAATCCTGCGCTGATTAATCCCCTTCGAACAAAGCCTGCAGCAGTGAAAGTGGCTACACTGGCATTGGCGGCTGATAGTTTTGCCATACCGTCGAACAGTTGTTGTGACCACATGTCGGGGTTTTTACTGGGGGCAAAGCCATCAAGGAACCAGCTATCTACCAAGCCGCTTCGAGTATTTGGAACTTCAGGCATATTTTCATGCACATCACCAATCCATAGGTCGAGTGTTATAGGTAGTGGCGAGTGAAAAGTTATGCGATGACACCCGAGTGTCATAATCGCGGGATAAAATTGAATCAATTGTTTTGAATATTCCGCCAATTCGGGCCACTGTTTGAGTGCTTGGCTTAGATCTTTTAGTGCTAAGGGGTGTTTTTCAAAACTAACAAAGTGCAGTCTTTTAACTGCTGAATTGGGGTTGTCAGCTAAGTGCTGTTGGTAATGCTGCCATGTTGCAAGAAAGTTTAAGCCGGTGCCAAATCCAGTTTCAGCTATTGTGTAGCAAGGGCTTGGATGGTTTAGCCATCTTTCAGATAATTGATTTTGTTCAATAAATACATAGCGACTTTCAGCTAAACCATTATCCACTGAGAAATATACATCGTCGTAATCGGTCGCCACAGGCGTACCTTCAGGGTTCCAATGTATGGTGGCGGTTGTGGCATTATTCACATTATCCGTTGAAGACAAAATTTAACCTCGAGTTTTACTAGAAAATTTAAGCGTACACGTGTACTCTCATCCGACCAGATTAGGCTGCAAAATCGGTAACATAGCAGCAAATACAACCCGTGAGACCATCTGATGAAAAGAGCAGTTATCACCGGGCTAGGCATTATATCTAGTATCGGTAACAATAAAGAAGAAGTATTAGCATCCCTTAAAGCAGGTAAATCGGGAATTACCCATTCGCCTGAGTTTGCAGAGCTAAAACTCCGCAGCCAAGTGTGGGGTGATCTCAAAATCAACCCTGCAGAACATGTCGACCGCAAAACAATGCGCTTCATGGGTGATGCCGCGGCGTTTTCTTATCTTTCAATGCAGCAAGCTATTGACGATGCAAACCTTGCCGATGAATTAGTATCCAACGAGCGAACAGGCTTGGTGGTTGGTTCAGGTGGCGCATCGTCTAAAAACCAAGTTGAAGCTGCAGATATTTTGCGTGCAAAAGGTGTGCGTCGTGTTGGGCCTTATATGGTACCAAGAACGATGTCGAGCACTACCTCTGCGTGTTTAGCTACTCCGTTTAAAATCAAAGGTGTCAATTACTCAATTAGTAGTGCTTGTGCTACAAGCGCACACTGTATTGGCCATGCGCTTGAACTTATCCAACTGGGTAAGCAAGATGTTGTATTTGCGGGTGGTGGTGAAGAGTTGCATTGGACTTTAGCGATGGAATTTGACGCTATGGGTGCTTTGTCTACCAAGTATAACGATAACCCAGAACTTGCCTCACGTACTTATGATGCTGATCGTGATGGTTTCGTCATCTCTGGCGGCGGCGGTATGGTTGTAGTTGAAGAACTAGAGCATGCCTTAGCTCGCGGTGCTAAAATCTATGGTGAAATTGTAGGTTACGGCGCAACTTCTGACGGTTACGACATGGTGGCACCATCAGGCGAGGGCGCAGTTCGTTGTATGCGTCAAGCCATGCAGGGTTTGAAGGGTGATATCGATTATGTGAACACTCACGGTACCTCAACACCAGTGGGCGACGTTAAAGAATTGGGCGCTATTCAAGAAGTATTTGGCGGAAATAGCCCATTAATCAGTGCCACTAAAGCGATGACGGGTCATGCCTTAGGAGCTGCTGGTGTGCATGAAGCCATTTATTCATTGTTGATGATGGAAAATGATTTTGTTGCGCCAAGCATTAATATCGACAACTTAGATGAAAAAGCGGAAGGTTTAAACATTGTGGCTAACCAAGCCCAAACGGCTAAACTGGACCGCGTAATGTCTAACAGCTTTGGTTTTGGTGGCACCAATGCCACGCTGGTTATTGAACGTTTCCAAGACTAAATCAAGTTTGTTTAAAAAAAGCTGCCTTTAGGCAGCTTTTTTTTTATCGAATTTGTTACCCGTGTTAAGATTGCCGACCTTGAAATTCAGCATAGCTTTTATCACCTAGCCTATGAAAATAGTTGTAGACGAAAATATTCCCTTTGCCCAACAAATCTTAAGCCAACATGGCGATGTTATCGCTGTGGATGGCCGAACGATGTCGCCAGAACAACTGGTGGGTGCTGACGCTTTGTTAGTGCGTTCAGTGACAAAAGTGAACGCTCGGCTATTGGGTCAAGCCCAACAATTAAAGTTTGTGGGAACGGCTACCATTGGTACCGAACATATCGACCAAGCCTACCTCACCAGCCATCACATCGCTTTTGCTAGCGCGCCTGGCTGTAATGCCGTTGCAGTGGGGGAATATGTCACAACCGCATTGTTGGCGGCATCTGAACATCAGCAATCTAGTTTAGTCGGTAAAAGCATCGCCATTGTTGGTGCGGGTAATACAGGGAGCCAAGTGGCCAAGCGGGCCTCCGCTTTAGGTATGAACGTTATGTTGTACGATCCCCCTTTAGCAAAGCAGGGCTTATGTGACGGTTCTGTCAGTTTCGAGCAAGTATTAGCCGCAGATGTGATCAGTTTACATGTACCTTCAACCAAAGGTGGTGAACATGCTACCTACCATTTATTCGATAAAGCCGCTTTAGCTCAGTTGTCGGCAGAACAAATTTTGGTTAATGCTTGCCGTGGCGAAGTGATCGATAACAACGCTTTGTTAGCCTTGGCCGAGTCGGGCAAAGCACCGCTGCTGATATTAGATGTGTGGGAAGGCGAGCCGACGATAGTTAAGCCTCTGGTTCAGTATGCGTTTATCGCGACTCCACATATTGCCGGCTATAGCCTTGAAGGAAAAATGCGTGGTACCAGTATGATTTACCATGCCATGTGTCAAGCGTTGGGGCTTAACAGCAATGATATTAGCCAGCAATTGTTACCTGTGGCTGACTTCTCTGAAATAAGCCTTAATGGTGAGCTAAGTGAAGCGCAACTGACTAAACTCACTCAACTGGTATATGACATATTTGCCGACGACCGACGATTTAGGTTGTACGGTTCAAACCCTCAGGGCTTTGATAAATTAAGAAAATTTTACCCGCAACGCCGAGAATTTAAGGTGTTACAGGTGGTCAACCAACATAATCAAGCCGCTTTAAGCCAGCTTGGTTTCAACCTTCGAGAGAACAAATAATGCAACAGTTTCATCATGTCGCAATCATTGGCGCTGAGAGTGAACAAAGCCAGCAACTTTTAAGCTTGTTAGAGCAGCGCGAGTTTCCGGCAGCTCAGATATTCCCTATTAATATTGACATTGTTGAACAAGATGATGATCAAGAGGATTTAGGCGGGGGGCTAAAATGGCAAGGCGAAACCCTTGATTCAGCCGATGCAACGATGCTTAATTGGTCAGAGGTGAGTGTGGCTTGGCTACTATCAACTGAACAAGCAGCCATCGATATCGCTGAGCAGGCTCGCCAGTTGGGTTGTGTTGTGATTGACATGGTCAATGCTAATGAAAACGCGCTAAGCTGGGTTCATGCAGAGGTAAACCCAGAGCAAATTGCAGAGGGTTTAACCGAGCGTTGGTTGAATTGTCCAATTAGTCTAGCTGGCCAGTTGTCACTTCTGTTGCATATTATTCAGCAAGACGTTGAGCTAGAACGGGTTGAAGTGAACGCCATGCTAAGCGCTGCGAATAAAGGTAAGCCCGGTGTGGATGAACTTGCAGGACAGACGGCTAGATTACTTAATGGCTTGCCGGTAGAGCCCAAATTATTTAGCCAACAATTAGCGTTTAATTTGTTGCCCGAGCAAGGAGAAGAGTCTCTTCACGGAACGGGGAAATTTGAAGCCGATTTAGCAGAGCAATCTAAAGCCATGCTGCAAAGTCCTGAGTTAAACATAAATGTGAGTGCACAGCATGTGCCGGTTTTCTATGGCGATAGTTTAGCGCTGCACCTCTATGCGACATACTCCTTAGACCTTCTCAGTATTAAAGAGTGGTTAAGTAATCATCCAGCCTTTGAATTGGTTGAACAAGATATGGTTACTCCAGTGAGCAATATCGCTAACAATGACACAGTGGTATTAAGTCGACTACGTCAAAATCCAAACACTGAAAGTGGTGTTAATTTGACCTTGATGGCGAATAACCCGCTCTCTGGGGTAGTGGCAAACGCAGCCAAAATCGCAGAAACGTTAGTGAAACAATACATTTAAGCGAATTAGCGGTTTAGATTATTGGAGAGATGCCGATACTTTAGCTGAGGAAAAACGCAATAAAATGCGATCTACGTGTAAACTGTTAATAGTTTAGCTAGATCGCAATTTGTTAGCTGGTTATATTACAACAATAACAACGGATTGAAGTTATTCAGTCTAACGGAAGAACACAAGGAAAAACTATGGGGCGTAAGATTTCCCTCGTTGCGTTGTCAGCTGTTATATCGCTCACTACTCTCAACCCAGCAATTGGTCAAGAAAATGGAACCTTTTATGTGGAGCTTGTTGGGCCAGACGAAGTGGTCGGTGAGCCCGAGCAGCAGGTCTATGGGCCAGTTAGAAGTAACGACACGTTATGGGCTATTGCTAGTTTAAACAGACCTTCTCGCTCGGTTAGCGTATATCAAATGATGTATGCGATTTTGCAAAAAAATCCTCAAGCCTTTAATAACGGTAATGTAAACTCGGTTATTAATGGCAGTTATCTTACCTTACCTACACTTGATGAAGCTCAGTCGGTAAGCCATCAGATGGCCGTAGCAGCTATTGCACCGAAGAAAAAGGCGGTGGTAGCGACAACTCCCCCAGCAACAACTACTGCGACGACGGTGGTTGCTGTAGCGCCAGCTGCCACACAAGCAGTGACTAAACCTGCTGATGCTGCGGCATTAGAACAAACTCAACAAAATTTAGATACGCTTCGCGATAGGCTCGAATCGAGAATCGATGAATTAGAGCAGTTAAAACGTCAAGAGTTTGATGTGTTAAAACAGCAGATGGACGAGTCTAGCCAACAAATGGTAGGACTGGCTGAAGTCAACCATCGAATGAAAATGCGTATTCAAGAGTTAAGCGATGAACTGGCCAGTATTCGCGATGAGCTCAACGAAAACAGACGTAATCAAACCCAAATATTGCAATTATTGGAAAAACCAAAGCTAGAAGAATCTGAAATGAATAAAGATGCTTCTGGATTATCTAGTTTCTTGTCATCGCCATTGAACATTGGTTTAGCAATCTTTATCCCTCTATTGCTTATTGCCCTAGTCATTACTTTGATGTTTAGGCGTAAGGCGAAGCGTGAGCTAGAAGAGCAAGATAAAGAAATGGCAGAATCGACCCTCAATTTGATGGACGATGAAAATGATGAATTCTCACAGTTGTTTAGTGACAACCTAGAGCCTGAAGATGAACAAGCTCCAGACTTGAATGAGCAATTTGAAAATGACCAATTCGACAGTGAACCGGACCTAAGTCTTGACGAACCCCTCGCCGAAACCAACAGCTTTGAAGATGACGTCGATGATCTAGAGCCCGAGATTGAAGAAGCAAGTTTCGAAGATTTTGCCGCTATTCAAGAAGACTCAATACCTGAAATCTCATTGGATGACAGTGAGATGTCAGCATTAGATGCCTTTGAGTCCGATGATTTAGTGCCATCTTTAGATGATGCAGAACCGGCTGGTAATGAACAAGTCGAAGACGATCTTAACTCGGTGATTAGTGCCGATGATTTAGCCGCTGCATTGTCGATGGACGATGAACAAGACTTGTTTGAAGTATCCAGTAGCGATGACATTGATGATGCCGATGAGCTTTCATTTGAAGATGCTTTGAAGCAGCAACAAAACATGGAAGCTGAGTTATCAGAGGTCAGTCAACAAGAGAAATTTGACCTCGACAATATCGACTTGTCAGATTCAACAGAAGACGATGATTTTGACAGTTTATCGGCTGATGAAAGTAGCCTTGAAGACCTCACTGCAGAACTTGAAGATACCATTGAAAGTGCCTCTAGTAGTGACGAGAATGAGTCAGCAAGCTTTGATTTAGATGACGATGTCGTTGATTTATCTAGCATCGAGTTAGACGATCCGAGTGCGGTAGCTGATGATTTTGCTAGTCAGCTTGACAATGAAGAACCTACAACCGAACCCGATGTGTCTGAGCTTCATTTAACACCGAAAGATGACGACACCGCCGAGCTAGCAGAGCTTGAAAAAGCCAATGAAGACGATTCAGCCCCCGTTACTGATGACGACATTGACAGTATGTTTGCCAGTTTTGGCAGTGATGCATTTAATGAATCAGCCGAACCTAATGCATCCGATGACCTTCCTTCGCGAAGTGATATAGAAGAGCGAGAGTTTGTTGATATCGATATGTTATTAAATGAAGCCGACGAAGGGGCTAGTGATGATTCCGACCCTTACGACCAACCCAGCTTAGATGTTGAGCTTGACTCGTTCCCAGATATTTTACCTGAAGGCAAGTCTGTGGACGTTGATATGAATGCCGAGCTGGCTTCAAAATTGGATCTCGCCAGAGCCTATTTAGAGATCGACGACCAAGATGGAGCTAAAAAAATTCTCCAAGAAGTGTTGGTTAGTGACGATCAAAAACTGAAACAAGAAGCAGAGGAGTTATTAGCTCGTTTTAGTTAATTGTTATTGCTGTGGTCAAATCGTGGCCACAGCAAGCTCCTTTCACTATTTCTTTTCCTTGTAAAACGCTCACCTAAAGATAAAGCGGTGACTTTATACCGCCATTTTTTTATCATGTGCGGCAACAGACATTATTAGTGGTTTTTTATGCGCATCGCTTTAGGCATCGAATACGATGGTGCCGATTATTATGGTTGGCAACGTCAGTTAGACGTTCGCTCTATTCAGCAAGAGTTAGAGTCAAGTTTATCTATTGTGGCCAATTGCCCGATCCAGGTTCAGTGCGCAGGTAGGACCGATGCCGGTGTGCATGCTACCGGTCAAGTTGTCCACTTTGACTCGCCAGTTGAACGTAAAATGGCAGCGTGGACCTTAGGTGTAAACGCTAATCTCCCCAAAAATGTTGCAGTACGTTGGGCTCAGCCAGTGGGTGATGAATTTCATGCGCGCTTTAGTGCAACAGCACGTCGCTATCGTTATGTGATTTATAACGGCCGTTTTCGGCCTGCTATTTTAGGCCAAGGCTTGAGTTTCTATCATCAGCCTTTAGATATAGAATTGATGGAGCAAGCAGGTAAGGCCTTGTTAGGTGAGCAAGACTATACCTCATTTCGGGCTCTTCACTGCCAAAGTCACAGCCCTCGCCGTCGAATGGAGCACCTTACAGTAACGCGTTATAACGACTACGTAGTGGTCGATGTTAAAGCCAATGCTTTTCTTCATCATATGGTGCGAAATATAGTGGGCAGTTTAATTAAAATTGGCCAAGGAGATCGCCCGGTAGAATGGATAGCGGAGCTACTGGCCCTAAAAGACCGCTCTCAAGCTGCAGCAACCGCTAAAGCCGGGGGCTTGTATTTAGTGCAAGTCGATTACCCTAGCGAATTTAATTTGCCACAGTTGCCTATTGGCCCGCTATTTTTGCCAGCGAGTTAAAAAAACTGTACGAGAATTAAGGGTTAGACCAGTTTTAAGTAAAAAAGTGTGGCCAATTGTGGTTTAATTGCGGCCATTCAATGCATTCTGTTATTACGGCGTTATGAACGCCTACTGAGAAGTAAGGTTCCCGATGAGTTGGTTAGAGAAAATTCTTCCTAAAAGCAAAAGTGCTTCTGTTAAGCGACGCAATATTCCAGAAGGTGTGTGGACTAAGTGTCCATCATGTGAGCAAACCTTATACCGTGCAGAGGTCGAGCGTAATCATAATGTTTGCCCTAAGTGTGACCATCATATGCGGATTGGTGCGCGTGACCGTTTAGAAGCTTTCCTCGATCAGGATGGCCGTGAAGAGTTGGCCGGTGATTTAGAGCCGCGTGACAAACTTAAATTTAAAGATAGTAAGAAATATAAAGACCGTATCGCTGCTGCACAGCGTAATACCGGTGAAAAAGATGCCTTAGTGGTAATGAAAGGTGAATTGAAAGGTTTACCGGTTGTTGCTTGTGCCTTCGAATTCGCCTTTATGGGCGGTTCTATGGGGTCAGTTGTAGGGGCGAGATTTGTTGCTGCGGTTGATAAGTGCTTAGCCGAAGATCGTGCGCTTATTTGTTTTTCAGCAAGTGGTGGTGCGCGCATGCAAGAAGCCTTGTTTTCGTTAATGCAAATGGCTAAAACGTCTGCTGCTTTGGCTAGAATGCGCGAAAAAGGCTTACCTTATTTCTCTGTGTTAACCGATCCTACCATGGGTGGGGTGTCTGCTAGTTTTGCTATGTTGGGTGATATCAATATTGCCGAACCAAAAGCCCTCATTGGTTTTGCTGGCCCGCGTGTGATTGAGCAAACCGTGCGTGAAAAATTACCTGAAGGTTTTCAACGCAGTGAGTTTCTTTTAGAAAAAGGCGCTATCGACATCATCATTGACCGTCGCAATATGCGAGATCGAATTGCTGGCTTGGTGTCAAAAATGATGGGCATTGTTGAGGCTGAAGTAGAAGTGCTGGTAGCAACTGCGGAACCTACCGAAGATTTAGGCAAAGCGCTATCGGCTAACGAAAAAGAATAACATGCCAGAGTCAACACCTGCACAAAGCCGGTCTCTTACAGACTGGCTTTGTTATTTAGAAACTCAGCATCATAGTGCTATAGATTTAGGGCTTGAAAGAGTGGCTAAGGTAGCCAGTAGCGGGCAGTTATGTCATTCAAAGGCCACCGTCATTACCGTTGCGGGTACTAACGGCAAAGGCTCAACTTGTGCACTATTAGAACAAATACTCTTAGCCCAAGGCTATAAAGTCGGTGTTTATAGTTCTCCACATATCTTGGATTACCGAGAGCGAGTTCGTATCAATGGTCAGTTGCCAGAAGAACGCGAATTTTGTCGCTCTTTTACTGCGATTGAAGCGTTACGCGAAGATACCAGCCTAAGCTATTTTGAATTTGGCACTTTAGCCGCTATTTGGTTGTTTGCTGAATATAGTCTCGATTACGTTATTCTGGAAGTTGGCCTCGGTGGCCGCCTAGATGCGACCAATATTGTTGAACCTGACGTGAGTGTAGTGACCACCGTTGCCATCGATCATATTGACTGGTTAGGTGATGATTTAGCCCAAATAGGCAGAGAAAAAGCCGGTATCTTTCGCCAGAATGGCAAAGTGGTTATTGGTGATACAAATATCGTGTCTAGCGTACTAGAGTGCGCTCAACAACTTCGGTGTCAGCAATTGGCTGCGGGCATAGACTATAACGTTGAGTGTTTAGCTAATAGCTGGAGTTATACCAGCCAGGCATTGAGTTACCACAATTTACCTTATCCTTTATTGCCGCTCAGTAATGCGGCGACAGCAATAGCCACCTTGGAACAGCTAGGCCTTGATCTTGATATCGCATCACTTCAGCGCGCAATCAGTCAGTGGCAGTTAGCTGGGCGCTTACAAACCTTATCACAGCAACCTTTGGTTATCGCTGATGTTGCTCATAACCCTCAATCAGCAGATTATTTAGCCAAACAATTAACCCTTTTAGCCAAAGGGCGAAAGATTGTAGCGTTGTGTGCGATGCTCAATGATAAAGATATGCAGCAAACAGTGAGGCCGCTGTTATCGCTGGTTGATCATTGGTATGTCAGTGGCTTATCTGGCCCTAGAGGGGACGATGGCTCAGCATTGGCTGCCTGTTTAACGTCAGCGGCTAATGTGGTGCGGTTTGAAACCGTTGATATGGCTTATAATGCAGCATTGAGTGATCTAGATGAGCAGTCAATGTTAATTGTATTTGGTTCTTTTTTTACCGTAGCAGAAGCGATAAAATTGTCTTCAGCTCAAGCATAGCAGAGAGTATCTTTTGACTGCACAGTTTAAAAATCGTTTAGTGGGCACGATTATTTTGGTCGCATTAGGCGTGATCGTCATTCCTGATGTTCTGGACGGTAAAAAAAATCGTATCGAAGAAGAGTTTAATGCGATTCCTTTTGCGCCAAAGGTTGATTCTCTGCCTCCGCTATTAATTGACTTGCCTAGCGAACAGGGCCAAAAGGACAACTCATCTGAGTCAAATAATGGTGAAAAAGCGGCAAGCAACCAACAGCTTGAGCCCGGGGTGATACGCACTATAGACTTTGATAAACCGGCCTATATCGTGCAACTCGGTACCTTTAAGAACGCTGATAACGTCAGCCGTTTGGTGGCCAAATTGCGAGATGCAGGTTTTCAAGCCCATTCTTACCCCGAGCCTGCGGTAGAAGGGGAGTTGAACCGAGTGTTTGTTGGGCCAAATGTGTCTCAAAAAACACTTGAACAGCAGCAGGCTAAATTAAAAGAACTCACCGGGCTGAGCGGCACGATTCGCCAATTTGACCCTTTATTCAAATAAGCCGGGAAATACTTAGACGCATTTTATTTTTGTTTCTGGTAGAATTCGCAGCGTTTTTCAACAAGTAGAAAATTTATGGCTTGGGTAGACTACGTCATTATCGGCGTAATAGTATTGTCGGCATTAATCAGCTTGGTTCGAGGCTTTGTCAAAGAGGCGCTTTCTTTAGTCTCTTGGGTAGCCGCGTTCTTTGTCGCTAGTCAGTTTTATCACGATTTATCCAGTTATTTTACTCTCATCGAAAATCCCTATTATCGCAGTGGCGTAGCCATTGTTCTGCTTTTCATAGCCACCTTGGTATTAGGTGCCTTAGTTAATTATTTATTTGGTCATCTTGTTAACTCCACAGGACTCACTGGTACCGATAGGGTGCTGGGGATTTGTTTTGGAGCAATACGTGGTGCCTTAGTGGTAAGCGCATTACTGTTTGTACTGTCGTTTACTGGTTTTCCTGAGTCTTCTTGGTGGAAGGGCTCAATATTGATCCCCGAATTTACCGTGATTGTTCAGTGGTTTTTTGAGTTTTTAAAAGATTCTTCTAGTTTTTTAGATAACTACCAATCTTAATAAGGAAAAGCTTCATGTGTGGTATTGTCGGCATTGTCGGTGCTAGTCCCGTTAACCAGGCGATTTATGATGCACTAACTGTTTTACAGCATCGTGGTCAAGACGCTGCGGGTATCGTAACAATTACTGAAGGCATGTTTAAACAACGCAAAGCCAATGGATTGGTAAGAGATGTGTTTGAAGTGAAACACATGCAGCGTTTACGTGGCAACTTAGGTATTGGTCATGTTCGTTATCCAACTGCGGGCAGTTCTAGCGCTGCTGAAGCACAGCCTTTTTACGTTAATTCACCCTTTGGTTTAGCCCTAGCGCACAATGGTAATTTGACGAATGCTAAAGAACTACGCGAGCAAATGGCTAAAACGGCTCGTCGCCACATCAACACGACTTCTGACTCTGAAGTATTACTTAACGTGTTAGCTCATGAATTAGACCGTATTGTTAAAGATGAGCTGTGCGAGAAGCAAGTGTTTACCGCAATACGTGCGGTACATAAGCAAGTGCGTGGAGCGTATGCAGTGGCTGCCTTAATCATTGGTCAAGGCATGGTAGCGTTTCGCGACCCTAACGGCATTCGCCCCTTAGTATTGGGTAAAAAAGTGTGCGATGTCGATGCCAGCAAAATGGAGTACATGGTTGCTTCTGAAAGTGTTGCGTTAGACGCGGTTGGCTTTGAGTTTGTGCGCAGTGTTGCTCCTGGTGAAGCAATTTATATTACTGAAGATGGGCAATTATTCACTCAACAATGTGCTGAAAACCCAGCGCATAACCCGTGTATTTTTGAGTATGTGTATTTTGCTCGTCCTGATTCAATTATGGATAAAATTTCAGTATATGGTGCTCGCGTAAACATGGGGACCAAACTGGGTGAAAAAATTGAGCGCGAGTGGGATGATCTCGATATTGACGTGGTGATACCGATTCCTGAAACGTCTTGCGATACGGCCCTACAAATTGCTATGCACCTAGATTTACCTTACCGCCAAGGTTTCGTTAAAAACCGTTACATCGGTCGAACCTTTATTATGCCGGGGCAAACCCAGCGTCGTAAATCAGTGCGTCGTAAGCTAAACGCCATTGATGTTGAGTTTAAAGGCAAGAACGTATTGTTAGTTGATGATTCAATTGTTCGCGGCACAACCTCAGAACAAATTATTGAAATGGCGAGGGATGCGGGCGCTAAGAAAGTTTATTTTGCCTCTGCTTCACCTGAAATCCGTTTTCCTAATGTTTACGGCATCGATATGCCTTCGGCTAACGAATTAGTTGCTCATGGTAGAGAAGTCGACGAAATTTGCGAGCTGATAGGTGCGGATGGCCTAATTTTCCAAGACTTGGAAGACTTAATTGAAGCTTGTCGTCAAAGTAACCCTGAAATTCATACTTTTGAAACCTCAGTATTTAATGGTAAGTATGTGACCAATGATATTGATCAGGACTATTTGAACTACTTAGATCAACTACGAAATAATGATGCACAAGCGCTTCAAGCTCATGAAGAAGTAGCAAGTTTAGAGTTGCACAACGAAGATAGCTAAAGCCTATCATCGCTCAATAAAAAAGCACCTCATGGTGCTTTTTTTATTTGAGTTGACTGGTCTAAAACGAGGCTTAGCGAGAGAACTCTCGCTTACTGAACTCGACACGTTCGTTGGGCGTGCGTTGTATATTCAACCGTTGTTGTTCTTCAACAAGCTTTAAGCGTGGCAGAATACCTTCACCATTTGCTATCTGAATAGCCAGGCCAGGGCGGGCGTTTAGCTCTAGTAACATTGGACCATTTGAGCTGTCTAAGACCATATCAGTACCAAGGTAGCCCATGCCAGACATTTCATAGCAACTAGACGCTAGTTCAAGTAAACGCTGCCAATGTGGCACTATCAGCTCTTTTAGCGGACGGTCGGTGTCTGGGTGTTTATCAATTGGCCTATCAAACTGAACCGCGTGCAAGGCTTTACCGGTTCCAATATCGATACCTACCCCAACAGCGCCTTGGTGCAAGTTGGCCTTGCCGTCAGAAGCCGCGGTGGATAAACGCATCATCGCCATCACCGGATAGCCTTGGAACACGATCACTCGCACGTCAGGTACGCCTTCGAAGCTAAACCCATCAAAACAAGGGTCAAACTCAATGAGTGCTTCAATTACCGCTACATCAGGGCTGCCCCCCAAAGAAAACAAACCAGCCAAAATATTCGAACAATGACGTTTTACATCTTCTTCGTGAGTAGGAGCACCACTGGGCTTAAAAAACACCCCAGATTCTTGCTTAGTGATAACTAAAATACCTTTGCCACCAGAGCCCTTAGCGGGCTTGATAACGAAACCAGAGTGTTTATGCAACAACGGAATGATTGACTCAATGTCATGCTGAGTACGTACCACTCCTATCAATGCAGGAATGGTCACGTTATCACGTTGGGCAATAATTTTTGTTTTTAACTTATTATCCACTAGCGGATAAAGTTTCCGCGGGTTATACCGGCTAATGTAGCCGGTATTACGTTGATTCATGCCCATGATGCCTTTGCGGGCTAACTTAAAGGGACTGGAAAATGGATTTATCATCAGTCCTCCTTATCCGCTAAAGGCTTAAAACGACGCAATTCTAATAGGCGGTAGCCAGTGTAGTTACCTAACACTAAAATAATACCCAAAACAATGAATTGGATACCCATAAAGTTGAAGGTGAGATGGCGAACATAATCGTTATTCATCGCCATAAATGCCAGTACCGCAACAAGTAGGCTGCCTCCGCCTTGCAATACTACTTCTTTAGGGCCTTCCTCTTCCCACAATATCGACATCCTCTCAATGGTCCAAGATAAAATAATCATCGGGAAGAAAGTGATTTTTAAACCTTCGGTTAAGCCCACTTTAAAACTCATTACGCTGAAAATGGAGATAATCCCAATTACCGTAATAATCACTGCTGATATTCGCGAGACCAATAACAAGTTTAAATGAGAGAGGTAACCACGAATAACCAAGCCTACGCCGACGACGAGTATGAAACCGACTAAGCCTGTCACCAGCGAAGTTTGCATAAATGCCATTGCTATGAGCACAGGCATAAAGGTTCCAGAGGTTTTCAGGCCAATAAGCACACGAAGTAATACGACAATAAGCACCCCGATAGGGATAAGCAAAATGCCTTTAAATAGCGCTTGTTCTTCTAGAGGTAGGCTGTCAATGGAGAAGTTTAAGAAATCCGCTTCGCTAATTTTAGGGGCAACAGCTGCTTGAGCGCTTTGCTCAACAAGAAGCATAGAGAAGGTGACTTGTGAATCTTGGCCGCCAACCACTTCTAACATGCTATTGCCGTTGTATTCCCATAGCAGGGTATTATCTGGTCTACCTTGCGTACCGGTTTTTAAGTCGAAAACTTGCCAGTCATTTTCATCTTTAAATACTTGAATATATTCGGTGATACTTTGGCGACGACGGCCGTCTTCTAGTTGTAAGCCACGAACAATTCTCGCTGGTACGTTGGCGTTATTTAGTAGGTCTACTACCAGTCGATTTTTCGGTTTGTAATCGAGAATCAGCCCGGTATTTTGGTTGCTTGTTGCTGTTTCGCCGGTTAATGCTTTAATCAGCTCACGGGTAAAGCTGTAGGCATCAGCCGACACTCCTTCTGCTTGTTTCGATAAGTGATTGGCCGCCGTTAGGTAAGGTTCTGGGTATTCAACGAACGGTGTATCTGGCATTTGCGGTTGGTAAATGTCAGCGGCTTTTGGGTCGACTAGAAAATCGACCTTGTAGTACATTTCTTGATGGCCGCTCGCTTCTCGCTTGGTCCAAATCGCTCTAGGATTATCTTGGTCATTAACAAATGACAAGCCATAAGCTAAAGAAGCGGTTGATTCATGAATACGGGTATAGCCCTGTTGGGTTTGGGGTAGTGCTAATACAGTCTCAACGCTATCGCCTTTAGCATCAAATTCTACTTTGGCTTCAATCGACCAAATTTGACGTTTTTCACCGGGAAACCAAGGCACTTCAAATTGAGTGTGGCGGTACATGGTCATGCTTATTCCTATCAGCATGCACAGGGTTACGATGAAATAGAATATATTGCGGGAGCTCATTGGCATTAATCCTTAAATGTCGGCTTTGCTTGAGTAAATTTTTGGCTTATATCAACCACACTAATGTCTCTTAAGAAACTACGCCCTAATAATACTGGATAACTTAGGTGGCTGCGGTCGGTTAGAGTAAATTGAGCATTTTCCGAAATAGGTCCAAGTTTAACTAGCATGGAAACTACTGGACGCTTATCTATGGTGTTGGTTGATGCTTGCGTGACTTCCGCGGTACGTATCACCGGGCGCTCAACCATAATATCGCTATCTATAGTTTTATGACGTAAGTTAAAACGAACCCAATTTTTACCATCTCGTTCAAACTTCACAATGTTGGTCGCATTTAATGAAGAGGTCGCCGCGCCAGTATCTATGCGCGCTTGAAAAGCCTGATTTTGTCCCTGAAGGCTCACCCACTCAGACTCCCCGAGTACCGTTTTGTTGCCTAACTTATAAGCGCTTTGTTTGTTACAAGATTGTGCTGAAGACTTACTATTAACGGCTACAGGAGCAGGCACTATTGCGACTATTTTCTCTTCCAGTTGGTCAAAACGCTGTTGATTAGCGGCGAGTTGCTCTGACATCGCTTCACATTGGCTAAGCACGTTAGTTTGTTGTGCAGAAAGCTGAGAGAGTTGCTCTAGTGCTTGATCATTTTGCTGGGACGTTGGTTGATTGGCGCAAGCTGATAGCGCGAGCGAGACTGCAATAACTGAAAGCTTTTTCATAGTATAAATCCATTAGGCAAAAGTAATAATAGCGGTTGATTCGTTTTTGTTAGCATAGCGTAACAACCTTGATTAGTCTGGGTTAATTGCAATAAAAACAGCACGTTTAGGCGCGGGTAACCCCTCAACTGTGAGCGTTTTGTCGCCTGGATCAAGATAATCATCAAGAGACTCATGCGTCATCCAAGAGGTGCTACGTTGTTCTTCGGTGGACGTTACATCAACATCTACCACCCTTACATCAACAAAGCCCACTTTCTCAAGCCACAGTTTTAACGCAGCGGTGCTTGGCAGAAACCATACATTGGGCATTTTCCCATAGCGCCCTGCAGGCACGAGAACTTGATTTTCGTCACCGTCAACGACTAGCGTTTCTAGGACCAGCTCGCCGCCAGTGTGTAACTGGTCTTTTAATTGAATTAAATGGTCCATGGGTGAGCGTCGGTGGTACAGCACGCCCATTGAAAATACCGTATCAAAGGCTCTTAACTTGGGTAATTCTTGAATGCCTAATGGCAACAAATGAACCCGTTGCTCGTTATTGGCGAAGTTGCGAATGGCTTCAAATTGCATGAGAAATAGGGTGGATGGGTCGATACCTACTACAAACTCAGCGTCATCGCCGAGCATACGCCACATGTGATAACCACTGCCGCATCCTACATCTAATACGTAGCGGTGTTTTAGCGGTGAAATATGTTGACGAAGGCGTTCCCACTTCCAATCAGAGCGCCACTCGGTGTCAATGTAGATGCCATAGATGTCGAATGGGCCTTTTCGCCAGGGATGCAAATGGCGCAGCAAACTTTCAACTTTCTTTCTTTCTCCGGCCGACATATCTTCGGCTTGACCAATACTGACTTTATCTTTCAGCTCGATATGAGTGGTAGTTTGTTGAGGGAGTTTATTCAGCACTCGCTGCCAACGAGGAAAATCGCCGTGGGCATGCTCTTTCTGCCAATCGCCCAATTGGGCGGGTAGCGTGTAGAGCCAATGTTTTAAACGGTTTTTAGCGATTATTTGGTAAAAATCAGAAAAGTCTATCATCGGTTACAAGAGTTTGATATTGCTTGAGTATATAAACCTAATTGTAGCAATGTTTACTTGATATAGGGGGATTTCTTGATTGTAAACTAAGCCATTCCCCCATTTTATGCGCTTTATCGTTTTATTTTTGCAAATCTGTTTTTATCCAAGCTAAGTGTTGCTGGTTATTGCCTTGCTGAACGCCGCTATCGCAAACTGCAACACCACGAGTCGCAATAATGAGCTGTCCTGTTTGGTGAACCTGAAGATCATGTTCTTGCAGAATGAGTAAGTCTGAGCCATTTAGAGGGGCTGCACTATTTATAAAAACGATTAATGGGCTGCGCTGCTTAATATAGTCTTCTTCTAAGAATGCAGGCAGTTGTTGTTGGTTGGTGATTGAGGCTGCTGCACTAGCCCACGTTTGTTGTTTGATACGCGCTAATGCTAAAAACGGTGCTGGTGTCAGTTGGCTTTGATTAGATTGATAAGCGTTAAACCACTCAAAATACTTTTTTTCCCAATGATAGCTGAACGCCATATCACTAGGTTTAATTGTGCTTTTACTGGTTGATTTGTTTAGCAGTGCGAAATCAAAATAAGGCTGAGTTGAGTTAACTGAAGGTAAATGAGCGACTAAAATACTCTCGTCAATCAGTGCCTTGGTTATCGGTTGCAATTGTTCCATATGAGCAAAAATTTGCGAAGAAGCAATACTGATAGTAGAAGCCGAACTTGAACAGTCATCGGTCAGTAATAAACTGTAATCTAAGTGTTGGACTTGTACTGTTGCATTCACCTGTGGTGACAACAAAAAAACACTTGCTGCAAGAATAGTTCTGCTAAAGTTATTCATATATATAGACATTTTTTATTAAGCTATTTTTATGCTAACACATAATTTTGATTAACTTGTGGCCTAAACAAAAATTTAGCCAAAGAACGATATTGAAAAAGGAATGATGATGGGACGTCTATCGATTAAACAGCGGCTGATTTTTACAGTGGTGATATTGTTAGCGGTGTTAAGTGGTGTGCAGGCTTGGTTTCAAGCTCGCAGCTTGTCTGAAGAAACCCTTCAGGATATTAGCAGAGATGCCAAGCAATTGGCCTTGGCGGCAACCGATCAAGTGAGTTTATGGTTTGATTCAAAGCTGACTATTGCCAAGGCGGTGAGTGCCGACTCAAAGTCAAAGCAATTTCTTTCCCATTTAGTTCAGGCGAAAGAAAGTGGTGATTTTATCTATTTTTACTTCGGTAGTAGTGAAGGGAAAATGACCATGGACGATCCTAATGAAGTGCTTCCAGACGGTTACGACCCGCGTACACGCCCATGGTACAAAGGGGCGGAGGCCAAGGGATCTTTTGTCTCAGCTCCTTATGTCGACGCAACTTCAGGGCAGATGGTTATTTCTGTTGCGCAAAAGGTAGCTGGCGGCGTTTATGCTGGGGACCTTGGCTTAGATGTTGTGACCCAGCGTGTACTTAACCTCGCGAATGACAATGTGTATCCCGTGATCGTAGATAAAGACGGTTTGGTGGTTATTCATGCAGACAAAAATTTGGTGCTTAAAAACGTGGCTGACTTATCGGCTGATTTTAACGCTAGCTTTATAGCGCAACTTGCTCGAAATTCGCAAATCAGTGATGTCGTCGTAAGTGGAAAAGATAGTTTAGTTAATGCAACCCCAATTCGTGGTACTGATTGGTACCTATTATTTGTATACGATAAGAACCAAGCGATGGCGCCAGTGGCAGCCATGGTTAAAAGCTCGGTGTTATTCGCGCTTGTGCTATTTGCAGTAGTGGCACTGGTGTTATTTAAGGTCATTAGTTCAGTGCTTAGTCCGGTCGAGGTATTGGGTGACGCAATTAAAGGGCTATCTTCTGGCGATGGTGATTTAACCAAGCGATTGAACTTTCAACGAGACGATGAAATTGGTTCGTTAGCTGGGGGGATCGATCAGTTTATCGAGCAGCTGCATGATTTAATGAAAGATATAGCTCAAGATGCAGATAACCTGCAACAGGCGGCGGCCTTAACTAGCACTTCAACGGCTGAATCTAACATTCAAATTGAGCGCCAACAGGCAGAGGTAACTCAAGTCGCAACCGCGGTAAATGAAATGGCCGCAACCGCCAACGAAGTGGCTAACAATGCAGAGCAAACCGCCGAGGCTGCAAGAGAGTCTGCAGAATCCTGTGGTCAAGGTAAGGTGTTGATTGGTCGTAACCAGCAGCAGGTTAACAGTCTAGCTGGCCAACTAGACAGTGCGGCGGCTACGGTTCAAGAATTAGAGCGTAATACTCGAGAGATTAGTGATATATTGTCGACCATTCAAGGTATCGCAGAGCAAACCAACTTGCTTGCTTTAAACGCAGCCATTGAAGCGGCTCGAGCCGGTGAACAAGGGCGAGGCTTTGCCGTCGTTGCCGACGAAGTACGTAATCTGTCACAACGAACCCAGAGTTCGACAGAAGAAATTAAAGCGATGCTGGAGCGTTTGCAAGGGAATACTGATAGCACCGTTAAAACCATGGATGAAAGTCAGCAATTAGTAAAAATCAGCGTAGAAGAAGCAACTCGAGCAGCTGAAATGTTAGATAACATTACTAACTCCATCACCCATATTAGTGATATGGCTACCCAGATATCCAGTGCTGCTGAGCAGCAAAGAGCGGTGACTGAAGAAGTGGGGCGGAATACTCAAGGTATTCAAGATGCTTCGTTAGAATTGGCTGAGCAAGCAGCGGGTAGTTCGCAGCGGGCTACAGAACTAGATGCTATCGCGGATAAATTGCATAGAGAAGTGAGTGCTTTCAAGATTTGATATTTAATTTAAGGTGACCACCTCAGATGAGTAACAACGTAGCCTGCTTAATCGCAGGCTATTTTTTTAAGTCAACAAAGCAATACCCGCCGCCCCTAAACTAATAAGCATTATGTACAGCGGAAGCTTTAATACTCGTAATATAAAAAAGCCCATCAGGGCTAATGTAATGTCTAGGCTAGAGTGCACTGCGTTAATAAAAATCGGTTGATAAAGGGCTGCAATTAACAAGCCAACGACCGCTGCATTCACCATTTGCATTGCTGCTGAGAACTTGGCCTTTTGGGCTAAAACTTGCCAAGCATCCGCAAAAGCGAGTACCAGTAAAAAACCAGGCAGGAAAATAGCAAAGGTGGCGGTAGCCGCGTAGCTTAAAGGCGTTTGGTCTCCGATTATTGCACCTAGATAGCTGGCAATAGTAAACATTGGGCCGGGTACTGCCTGTGCTGCAGCATAAGCGGTAAGGAATTGCTCTTGGTTTATTTCGCCAGATAGCGCTTGTTGCAGGAGCGGAAGTACTACGTGCCCTCCACCAAATACCCAGCTACCCGCTTGGTAGAATTGACTAAAACTCTGCAAAATAGGGGGGGGATTTAGCAATGGCAAAACTAGCAGCAGACCAAATATCACCAGGTAAGCGAAGTTGATTGAACCTGTTTTTAACACCATCAACTCTTTATTGGGTTTTATAAGCACGAGCCGCTTGTGTAATGCTAAACCGGCGAGTGCAGCGAGCATTAGGCAGACGAGTTGGGTGCTTAACTGAGGGAACAGGAGTAGCCCTGAAGCCGTTACGAAACAAGCGCTACTAAGATAAATATTTGTGCAAAATTGGCTGAACATTAACCTAATAGCATCTACTACCACCACCAACGCGGCAATTTTTAAGCCTGCGATTAGGCCGATGATATAGGGGTGGTGATGACTGTAATTAGCCGCTAAGGCTAAGGTCAGCATTAATACGGCTGAAGGTAAAGTGAAGCCAATAAATGCAGCAACCGCACCCAACTTACCCGCTCGATGCAGGCCAATGGCAAAACCCACTTGAGATGAACCAGGGCCAGGCAAAAACTGGCTCAGAGCAACTAAATTGGCGTACTCTTGCTGGTTTAACCATTGTTTGTTGTCAACAAACTCTTGCTTGAAAAAGCTAATGTGTGCAGCAGGCCCACCGAAGCTCAGTAAACCTAAGCGAAAAAAGCTGAAAAACACGTCAAATATTGCGCTCATAGTATTATAGTCGAGTGAGAAGAACTTCGATTTTATGACGGATTTGTTACCGTTATATTGCGCCCTATAAACTAATCTCATTGGTTGACTTGAACATGTACAATACAAAACTGCTTAGTTAATCAGTCAAGGAGTGGCAGTGTACTTTATCCATGAGGCTAAAATGGTGGTAGCACTTGTTTGCCTGCTAGTTTTGCAAGCTTGTAGCGCAACTGCGCCTCAGTTAACACTCTCTTGTGAGCCTGCGCTTAAGCGTTTAGATAAGCTATTAGTCGAGAACGTTGGTACTTTGAAAGGTGAGCGTGTTGCCGCAACTGCGTGGTTGCGTTATGACCGTTTTATCTATCATTACCTAGAAAACTCGGCACTCCCGAGTGGGGCTGTTCAAGCAACGCTAATTGATTCTATGAGTGCTTTAGCGATTAGTGGTTTACAAGCAGAATGGCTAGTTTTAGAGACGAAATATGCCAAAGAGTGGCTGCAATCCAATCACGTTGTGGACGCTAAGCCGTTTATTGAACAGTGTGTTAGCCAACTTGCTAAGCAGTATAAAACTAACCCTGAACACATGGTAAGTTTATTGGCTAGTGTTCCTCCTGATGAGGATTATTCAAGCACTGCGAAGGTGTTTGGTTTGTATCCTATTAGCTCAAAAATATTTGCTAGTGCTGTAGTAAAAGAACAAACCAGTCTAAGGCATCAGTGGCAAGCAGCCAGCCGTTCGCCACTGTCTGGTTTTAGTGAACAAGAAGTCGCACTATATATCCCTGCACAAAGAAGCCGCAAGCTAGACGCTGCCGCAGTTGAGTTTAATCAGTTTGGCCAATTAAGCGCGCAGCATCAACAAACGCAATTACTCGACTGGCACGCGCCGCAATGGTTGATTGAGAACTCGCAGGCAGACAATCTTCCTGGTTCACCATATTGGCGGCAACACCAGCTGGAGGTTGACACCACACAGCCTGTAAGTTTTTCAAAAATCAGCTACGGAAGATTTAAAGGGCGCACCAGTATACAACTCAATTATGTGCTGTGGTTTAAGCAACGCCCTAAACTCTCTTCTGTCGATTGGGTGGCAGGTCGGCATGACGCCTTGGTTTTTAGGGTTCATTTGAGTCCACAGTTGGAAGTGATAGCCTACGATAGTATTCACCTTTGCGGCTGTTGGTATACGTTGATGCTGCCTAAGGAACGAGCCTATGAGGCGATTCAAGATCCCAAGCAAGAGAGCGTTTTAATGTATCGGGTTGATACGGCAGAACAAATGCGCATTAGTGTTAGCGCAGATACTCACCAAATTATTAATGTTAGGCCTGTAGTCGATGATACCCTTCTGCTTGCTAGTCAACGGGAGTATCAACTTGCTCCTTGGGGAAATTTGCTTAGTTTAGAACACGAGCAGGGCTATCAAGCCATCTATGATCCGCAAGGTTATGTTTGGGGTTCTCAGCGTTTAGAGCGCTGGTTCTTCTGGCCTATGGGGGTTAAGCAACCTGGAACCTTGCGCCGTTTTGGCGATCATGCCATTAGTTTTGTTGGAGAGCGCTATTTTGACCAAGCCCATTTGTTAGAAGATCTGGGTGTGCAATAATATGCCGATAACAGCCCGATGCTGAAACTAAAACTATCAGGGAATCAATGATATGAGTTATGACAACAACAATATATTCGCTAAGATTATTCGCGGGGAAATGAGCTGTTTAAAGGTGTACGAAGATGAACATACCCTCGCATTTATGGACATTATGCCGCAGGCCGATGGCCATACTTTAGTGCTACCTAAAGAACATGCAGAAACGATATTTGAGTTATCAGACGATGCAGCTGCAGCAGTGATTAAAACTGTGAAAAAAGTCGCGGCAGCGGTAAAACAAGCTATGGGCGCTGAAGGCATTAGTTTGGTGCAGTTTAATGGTGCGGCGGCAGGGCAAACCGTCCCTCATTTACATTTTCATATCATACCGGGCTCACTGGCTGAGGCCCGAAGCCATGCTCGCAATATGGTTGATAGTGAAAGCTTACAGCCTTTTGCCGATAAAATTGTCGCTATTTTAGCCCAGTAAATGCCCCTGAGACAAAAAATCGAGCTACGAGATTGTTTTAGTAGCTCGTATTTAGCGCTTGCTTGGTAAAGATTACTTAATTGCGACTAAAGAACCAAAGTTAAAGCACTGAAACCATAACTCGCTATCACTAAAACCAGCTTCTTTAAATCGTTGTTTATGCTCTTCAATGGTATCAGGAACTAACACATTATCTAAAGAACTGCGTTTTTGGCTTATTTCCAATTCACTGTAGCCGTTGGCCCGTTTGAAATCTAAGTGCAATTCGCTAATTAAATCTTGAATGGCCAGCGCTGAAAAATGAAATTTCTCGCTGACTACCAATAAGCCGCCTTTCACCATACCCGCATGAATTTTTCTCAGTAAGCTTAGGCGTTGGTCCTTTGGAATAAACTGTAAGGTGAAATTTAGTACAACCACAGACGCGTTCGTTATCTCTACATCGCAAATATCATCACAAATAACCGTTACAGGTGTAGAGGCTCTAAACGCTTCTAAGTGCTTTTGGCAACGTTCAACCATGGCTGGCGAGTTATCAACTGCCACAATTTCAACGTTCTCAAGCTTAACGGCTCGGCGCATAGCTAAGCTGGCAGCCCCAAGAGAACAACCTAAATCGTATAAGGTGGTATTAGCTTGATGAAACTGCTCTGTAAGATGGCCAATCGTAGAAATAATATTGCTATAGCCCGGCACTGAACGTTGGATCATATCTGGGAATACTTCTGCGACTTGATCATCGAAACGAAATTCACCTAGCTGGGTGATAGGTTGAGAAAATAATTTGTCTTTGCCTTGCATGGGGGCTCTCGTGCGGAAATTGATAGAATTGAGCGGGTAATGTGACCCTAAAGGCTATTGTAACTAGCCAAACCTAACTTGTCTTCGGCAATTTTACCCTTAAGGGCAGATTTATTGCTGTATCACTATTCTTATTTGTGGTCGCTTTCCTTTATACTATCGCCTTTTCTCTTGGCAAAAACTCATTATTGGTGTTTTTGCCAAGTTAGATTATTCAATGAATTTTAAAACGTAAAACGGGAAAGGCCAAATGCGCACTGTTTACTGCGGACAAGTTACCAAAGAGCTAGTTGATCAAGAAATAAATTTAGTCGGTTGGATTAATCGTCGTCGTGATTTGGGTGGAGTAATCTTCATTGATTTGCGTGACCGTGAAGGCATTGTTCAGGTGGTGTTTGATCCCGACCGTGCTGATGTATTTAATACCGCTAATAGTTTGCGTAACGAATTCTGTGTGCGCCTGAAAGGCCGCGTACGTGCTCGCCCTGAAAGCCAGATTAATGCTGACATGACAACCGGCGAAGTTGAACTGCTAGGCTTAGAGCTCGAAATTCTGAACCGTTCAGCGCCACTGCCGTTAGATAGTAACCAAGATAACTCTGAAGAGCAGCGCTTAAAGTATCGTTATTTGGACCTGCGTCGCCCAGAAATGAATCAACGTTTGGTATTTCGTGCCAAGGTGACGGGGTTCGTTCGTCGCTTCATGGAAGAGAATGGCTTTCTAGATATTGAAACCCCAATTTTGACTAAGGCTACTCCTGAAGGCGCACGTGATTACTTGGTGCCAAGTCGTACCCATAAAGGCCAATTTTTCGCATTGCCTCAATCACCACAAATCTTTAAGCAATTGCTGATGATGTCAGGTATGGACAGGTACTATCAGATAGTTAAGTGTTTTCGTGATGAAGACTTACGTGCCGACCGCCAACCTGAATTTACCCAGATCGATATCGAAACATCATTCATGACCTCTGACCAAGTTATGGCGGTTACCGAGCAAATGATGCGTGAGTTGTTTGAAACGATGCTAGATGTTGATTTAGGTGTCTTTCCACAAATGACTTATGCTGAGGCCATGCGTCTATATGGTTCTGATAAGCCAGATTTACGTAACCCAATGCAATTAGTTGATGTCGCTGATTTGCTCAAAGACGTAGAATTTAAGGTGTTTTCTGGCCCTGCCAATGATGAAAAAGGCCGAGTCGCAGTATTACGTGTACCAGGTGGTGCTAAGCTTTCTCGTAAACAAATCGATGACTACGGTAAATATGTTGGTATTTACGGCGCTAAAGGTTTGGCGTGGATGAAAGTTAACCAGCTAGATGCCGGCTTAGAAGGCCTGCAGTCTCCAATCCTTAAGTTTCTAACCGAAGATGTGGCAACGGGAATTGTTGCTCGCTGTGAAGCCCAAGACGGTGATTTAATACTATTTGGTGCTGATAAAGCCAATGTGGTTTGTGAAGCAATGGGAGCGTTGCGTCTAAAAGTGGGTGAAGACATGGGCTTGGTGGCCGATGAATGGAAGCCTCTATGGGTGGTTGATTTCCCAATGTTCGAAGAAGTCGATGGCCAATTCCACGCGATTCATCACCCATTTACCGCTCCTGTTGCTGGTATTAGCGCTGAGCAACTCACTGAGTCACCGGCCGGGGTATTATCAAATGCTTACGATATGGTACTAAACGGTTGTGAGCTAGGCGGTGGTAGTGTGCGTATTCATAAGCAAGATATGCAAGCTGCGGCCTTTAAAGTGCTTGGTATTAGTGATGAAGAAGCGCAAGAGAAATTTGGCTTCTTGTTAGAGGCGCTACAGTATGGTGCTCCACCACATGCAGGTTTAGCATTTGGCTTAGACCGCATTGTGATGTTAATGACGGGTGCAAGCTCTATTCGCGACGTTATGGCATTTCCTAAAACGGCAACCGCTGCCTGTCCTTTGACCAGCGCGCCTAGTGCAGCTAACCCTGTTTCTTTGAAAGAGTTAGCGTTAACAATCACTAAGCCAGAGTAATGACTATTCACCACTAAAAAAGGCGAGCTTAGCTCGCCTTTTTTATTTTTACCGTAGCCTTCATATGAAGCTATAAGCAGTATGATAAATACTAACTAGGTGCTGTTAGAGCGACTCGACCCCTTGGGGAGCCGAAACAGTGGGTGCAAGTGTAATACTTCTCTATCTTTATCCAGTAAAGCGCCTTTACTATTACAATCGTTATAAAAAGCCAGTGCATCTGCCTTGGGCAGTGGTCGGCCAAATAAGTAGCCTTGCACTTTATCAAACCCATTTTTTTTCAGCCAATTAGCGTGGGCGAGAGTTTCAACCCCTTCAACCAAAATATCAAATTCTAAGGTATGCATCAGTTTGAGCATGCTTAATACAATGTTCTGAGTAGGAACTGATGTGATTGCGTTGTGGCCAAACTCACGGTCAAATTTAATTTTGTCACAGGCCAAATTACTGAGGTAACTGAGAGAGGTGAAACCTTTACCAAAATCATCAAATGCAACTTTAATCCCCGCATTGCGAATATGGTTAAGTTGATTTTTAACTTGCTGATAGTTTTGCACCGCAACACTTTCTGTGATTTCAAGTTCTAGACAATTATTGCCAAGCTCTGAACTCTGGTACTTGGATATTAATTTCTTTGCAAAGTTTTCATCTTCAAATTGCCTTCCACTAACATTAAATGCGATGGTTAAACCTTCATATCCTAGCTGGTTGAATTCCTCCATAAGCGCCAAGGTTTTATCGATAACCCAATATCCTAGCGGCAAAATATGCCGACCTGCCTCTACGGTATCTAAAAACTGGCCAGGATTCATCAAGCCTTGTGTGGGGTGATTCCAGCGCAGGAGTAACTCGAATCCGGTGATTTTTTGTTGAACCATTGATACTTGAGGCTGCAGATATAACTCTAGCTCATCATTACTCATCGCCTGCTGAAATTGGTTTTCAATGGTGAATACCATGTCGTTTGCATAGGCTAACTCAATGTCGAAATGGGTGCAGCAGTTTCGGCCTTTTCGCTTGGATGAGTACATCGCTAAATCTGCATATTTAACTAATAGTTGCGGTTGATACTCCGCCTGTTTAGCGGTGGCTATGCCCACACTTAGTGTGACTTTCATCGATACACCAGAAATGGTGATTTCGCGGGCTATTTCTTGCGCCAAGCTATAAGCGAAGCCAAGCACACTGTCTTTATTTTGGCGATGGATAATCAGTGTGAACTCATCCCCTCCCAAACGGAAAGTGTTTGACGAAAATTGACTGAGTTGCATGATGCGTTTAGCAACTTGTACTAATAATAAATCACCAAAGTCATGGCCTAAGGTATCGTTGATGGTTTTAAAGTTATCTAAGTCGATATAAATGAGGCTCAATTCTTCATTGAGTTCTTCGGCTGTTTTAAGGGATTCACCTAACTGTTTTAAGAATGCGGTACGATTAGGTAATTCGGTTAATGGGTCTTCCATCGCCATCTTTTCCAATACTTTGGTATTGGCTGCAATACTCGAGTTCATCTTGTTAAAACGATCGGCTAGCTCTATAGAAATATTATCTAAAGAGTCGAACTCGTCATTAAACATATGTAGCGTATTTTGTGATTGGTAACCTTTGTTATTGAGAATGCTGGGTAAATTTTCAGTGTGATAGCGCAAACTGCTTAGCGGCCTTCGCATCAATACAAGCCCAACAATAATGCTTAGGCTCATGGTTAGCAGCAGTAACATGGCCAGTCGGTTTTCGAAACTGGTGGTTAATAAAACTTGTTCACTCCAGTCTTTCAGCACCACTAACCTTAAGGCAGAAGTAGCACTGTTTTTTATGGGGTAAAGCTTACCTACAATGGTTTTGCCTTCGACCATAAATTCCATATTGGCGTGATTACGGTATTCAATGGCGCTATTAAACCACTGTTGACTATTTCGCTGAGTATTGGTCGCCAGCAAAATGCTTTTGTAGATGGAACGATCTAAATCGATGATTGCGAGTTCAATGTTATCGCGCTGAGTTACGTTGATCAGAGCGTCGGCAAGTTCTAATTGAAATGCCAATACTCCCTGTTCGGCATTGAGAGTACGAATTGGCAAGGAAATCCACAGGTGGCATGCAATATCGCATTGTAAAAGTTGCATAGGCCTAGCACGCGACGCGACTTGTTTTAGGAGTTCTTCTGGCGGTAATGAGTCTTTAGAGTGACAAGAATAGTCACCTTGGTTGTTTACGGTGCAGCCATTAGTTATCGGTAATAGCCATTGTAATTCGGGCAGATGTTTTGAAAGGTAAACATCAAGTTGGTTGAGGTTTTCTGCGTTACTAAACAGCGACTGTGCTTCAAATATGTAGGTAATACTGTCACTTAATCGATTAATTTGATCATTGAACTCTAAGGAGTAGTTATCCAAATAGCTTGTTTTGAGTTCGGCTTGCTGACTTTGGTAACGCTCCATTGCGGTTAAACCAAAAGTGGCCACTAATACACCCGCCGCTAAAATCAGCATAACCGTCAATTTGAGCCGGACACTGACATAGCGTTTTTTTATATCGATTAAAGGGAACCGACTTAACTTCATTGGTCTACCACTCAGTTTACTTTTTTATTATTAGTGTTATTAAGAGAAAATGTCATTTGCTCTGTTTAAGCATAGAGCGAATTATCAAAAACGATAACTAAGTTGAACAGCAAACAGTCTCCAGTAACGTTCAGGATTGTTTTCTCTAGTGGGGTTTAAGTCGTTTACCGGGGCTAACATAGACGTGCCCGTGAACCAGTGGTGTTCGATTTTTAGCTGTAAATTACGGTGGAAATTCCAGCTGGCTCCGATAGTCACATCACTTAAGTTTCTTAGGTTTTCATCTATATCATTATCTACGAAATGACTGCGGTCATACCGAGCTAATAAATTCCATTGTTGATTGAGCATATAAATCATTTGAAGATAGTAGGCATTGATATCAGTGCTACCATCAAATGCGGGTTCAAGGGCTTCAGCGATGGCGTTTTTACCTTGAGCATAGGTGCCGCCGCGGCGCATCGTGAATTCGCTGGTTAACTCATACCGTTGTTGAGCATACTGTAATGAAAGGATGTATTGGTCAGTATCCATAGTGAAATCTAAAGGCGCATAGGTGATGTCACCATTAGGTGGAGTGGGAATACCAATATTAATGGCATCATTGAGATGACTTTTAAGGCGACGGTATTCAACAGCCACTAACCAATTAGCATTTGGCCGAGTGGAAAGGTGAATTGAGGTATTCCAATCGCTTTCAAAAGTCCCTCCTTGGTCTTGGCCAAAAAAGCGTCGGCTAAAACTTTCATCAAACGCTTCCTTACCGATCGATGCGGCTAAACTATACTGTTGACCGCTTTGGGTATAGTAGTCTAAGTCGGCGCGAATACCGTCGGCCCGAAGACTTTGCTCCTTTAGAATATGTGGATAAACCGAAGACGGCAGCAAGATGCTAGGACGAGTAAATGGCACATCGCGTGTTGCGCCATAAATACCATTAGCCAGCTTAAAACGGCCTAACTTAAAGCCTATTTCCCAATCTTCGTTAGTTTCCACCTGGTAATTTAGGCTTAAATAGTCAACTTCTAAGCCCGTTTCAAACCAATCGCCACTTTCACGAGCGATAACTAAACCAGATACTGACCATCGAGGGTTTATGTACCAGTAGCCGTGTAGGCCAGCCTCAAATAGCGGTCCGCTATCACCAGAGTTATACCCGTAATAGTTGTTGGCGTTAACATCTATATAACTGGCCGAGACAAACCCTCCCCAAGATAATTTGGCATGGGCGGCATTAGGCAACAGCATGCCTAGAGAGCTACTCAACAAGAATAGAATGAAGTTCTTCATTGTTTACCTCTTGGCTTGAGTATCCAATCGCATTTGGATTGTCGAGAATTTTTTGCAGCATTGCTTGCTCTGAATCAACCTCTGTAGGCGCAATTGCGGTGCCCGTGTATATCTGTCTTTCCCAAATTCTGGTGAGTTGGTAAGGAAACAGTTTAAGAGCGCTTAAACAAAATTGTTTGTGCAATTCATCATTGCTGTTCATTACCACAATTTCTATGGCTTGGCCGTTTGGCCAATTTTTTTGACGTAACGAGAAGATAGAGCGGATGTTTTTAGTATTTAGTTCGAACTGATGAGTAGCATGGCCGACAACCCACACGTTGGCATGAAGAGGATTACTTACACTAATAATTAGAAATAATATAAGCGATTTATGGCCAAACAACTTGAGTTGCTTAAGCAGAACAAAAAATCGCCAACAAGTTGCAATCATAACCGTCCGTTGGTTGTTTATAATATCGATTCCACCTACATATTAACAATAGAATAAAATTATCAATAAGGTAAGGTAACTTAGTATTTAGGATGTTTTTAGTATTAAGGAATCGCTAAGTGATGGAATGTAAAGATTTTTTTATTCATTGATTTAAACGCAAATGCGGAAAGTTTCGTGCGCCATGATGGTGAAAATCACGATTGCTTGTCAAATTTTCTCTGTTAGTTAAAAATACCGCGCTGTAACGAAATATTTACCCACGACTTGTAAGTACTTATCGAATAGGCAATGGTTAATTCTCGTAATAAAGCTGTGCTTGCAGTGTTTATAATGTTTATTATTGCTGGATAGAATAAATAAAAGGAGATAATAGTGGCGGGGCATAGTAAGTGGGCCAATATTAAACACCGTAAAGCGGCACAAGATGCTAAACGTGGGAAGATTTTCACCAAATTCATTCGAGAGTTAACGGTTGCAGCCAGGGAAGGGGGGTCTGATCCTGATGCCAATCCTCGTCTCCGAGCAGCAATAGACAAAGCGCTGTCTAATAACATGACCCGCGATACCGTCAATCGAGCGGTTCAACGTGGCGCTGGAGAACTCGACGGGCAGCAACTTGAAACGGTTATTTATGAAGGCTATGGGCCAGGCGGTACCGCCGTTTTAGTGGAAACGATGACCGATAATCGAAATAGAACCGTATCTAGTGTCAGGCATGCTTTTTCGAAAAGTGGCGGTAACCTAGGCACTGATGGCAGTGTGGGCTACCTATTTGAGAAGAAGGGCATTATCTCTTACCCAGCCGGCACTGATGAAGAACGCGTCATGGATGCTGCTTTAGAATCGGGCGCTGACGATGTGACAACCAATGACGATGGCAGCATTGATGTATTTACCTCTCCCAATGAGTTTGGCGAAGTAAAAGATGCGCTAGATGCGAGTGGGCTGTTAGCTGTTCATTCGGAAGTGACCATGATCGCTTCAACCCATGCTGAACTAGATGCGGCAACGGCACCTAAGTTGATCAGGTTAATTGATATGTTAGAAGATGATGATGACGTTCAAGAGGTCTACCACAACGGTGAGATTTCTGATGAAGTCGCTGCGCAGTTGTAAGCACAGTGAATATTGTATTAGGTATTGATCCAGGGTCGAGAATCACAGGCTATGGAATAGTCAAACAAGCCAACGGCAAAATAGAATACCTGGGAAGCGGTTGTATTCGCACCAGCGAAAAAGAACTTCCGTTACGCTTAAAACAAATACATGCTGGTGTCAGTGAAATTATTACTCAATTTTCACCTGATGAGTTCGCCATTGAGCAGGTATTCATGGCAAAAAATCCCGATTCAGCGCTCAAGTTAGGGCAAGCACGAGGCGCCGCTATTGTTGCAGCTGTTCGTCATGACTTACCTGTAGCGGAGTATTCTGCCAGACAAATAAAGCAAGCGGTCGTAGGAACTGGCGCCGCAGATAAATCACAAGTACAACATATGGTGGCGCAATTGTTGTCGTTATCCGCTAATCCTCAAGCTGACGCGGCAGATGCTTTGGCGGTGGCTTTATGTCATTGTCATACTAGGCAAAGCTTAATCAGCATGGCTGGTAAAGTCCGAGGAACAGTAAGGCGACGCTTACGCTAATTGATTGTTTGCTTAAAAAAGCAGCAAACAACGGTTTTTTTAGTAAAAATTCAACGGAACGAATTGAAACTTAAAACTTTGACCCAATATATTGCTGATAGAGTTTATTAGCTAAGGTAAAGAGGACGACATGACCTTAGAGCGTTCAGAACGTTTTGAAATTCCCGTATTACCACTGCGTGATGTAGTGGTATACCCACACATGGTTATCCCATTGTTTGTTGGTCGTGAAAAGTCTATTCGTTGCTTAGAAAGCGCGATGAGTCAAGACAAGCAAGTTTTGTTAGTGGCGCAGAAAGATGCCAGTAATGATAACCCTCAAGCAGAAGACTTATATACCGTAGGTACGGTAGCTAATATTCTCCAATTGTTGAAGTTGCCTGACGGTACTGTGAAAGTACTTGTTGAGGGCAGCCAGCGCGCCAAGCTAGAGCAAATTATTCAAGACGATGAATACTATGTCGCTTCTGCTGAATACATCGTGTCTGCTCAACCTGACGAGAAAGAACAAGAAGTCATGGTGCGCTCGGCGATTAGCCAATTTGAAGGCTACATTAAGCTGAATAAAAAGATCCCACCAGAAGTGCTCACTTCGGTTTCTGGTATCGATGATGCCGCGCGCTTAGCTGACACCATGGCTGCTCATATGCCTTTGAAGTTAGAAGACAAGCAGTCAGTACTAGAGTTAGCCAGTATTCCTGAACGCCTCGAATATCTGATGGCGATGATGGAGTCTGAAATCGATTTGCTACACGTGGAAAAGAAAATCCGCGGTCGAGTCAAAAAGCAAATGGAAAAAAGTCAGCGCGAGTACTATCTCAACGAGCAGATGAAGGCTATTCAGAAAGAACTGGGCGAATCTGAAGATGGTCAAGATGAGTTTGAGCAGTTGTCTCAGCGCATTGAAGAAGCCAAGATGCCAGAAGAAGCTAAAGATAAAACTTTAGCAGAACTGAATAAACTTAAAATGATGTCTCCGATGTCTGCCGAAGCTACCGTAGTTCGTGGCTATGTAGATTGGATGTTAAGTGTACCTTGGGTGAAACGCTCTAAAGTTAAGCGTGACTTAGCTAAAGCTGAACAAGTCCTTAATCAAGACCATTACGGCTTGGAAAAGGTCAAAGAACGTATTTTAGAGTACTTGGCGGTACAAAGCCGAGTAAACAAATTGAAAGGGCCTATTTTATGTCTAGTTGGGCCGCCGGGCGTGGGAAAAACCTCTCTGGGCCAATCTATTGCAAAGTCTACCGGGCGTAAATATGTGCGCATGGCATTAGGTGGCGTTAGAGACGAGGCTGAAATTCGTGGTCATCGTCGCACCTACATAGGCTCTATGCCAGGTAAATTGATTCAGAAAATGTCTAAAGTGGCGGTAAAAAACCCGCTGTTTTTGCTAGACGAAATCGATAAAATGGCTTCAGACATGCGTGGTGATCCTGCTTCAGCATTGTTAGAAGTGTTAGACCCAGAGCAAAACAACAGCTTTAACGATCATTACTTAGAAGTCGATTACGATTTGTCTGATGTAATGTTTGTTGCTACATCAAATTCAATGAACATTCCTGGTCCTTTGTTAGACCGAATGGAAGTGATTCGTTTATCGGGGTATACCGAAGACGAGAAATTGAATATTGCTAAGCAACATTTGATCAGTAAGCAAATCAAACGTAACGGTCTTAAAGATCACGAAATCACCATTCATGATAGTGCCATTATTGGCATCATTCGTTATTACACGCGTGAAGCGGGTGTGCGTAGTCTAGAGAGAGAAATTTCTAAACTTTGTCGTAAAGCAGTAAAAGAAATTCTGCTTAACAAAGACTTGAAACAGGTTGAAATTAGCCAAGACAATCTCAGTACCTACTTAGGCGTGCAGCGTTGTGATTACGGTAAAGCTGATGAGAACAACCGTGTAGGTATGGTGACTGGTTTGGCTTGGACAGAAGTGGGCGGTGATTTGCTGACTATTGAAACCGCCTCGGTACCTGGTAAAGGCAAGCTCACTTACACGGGTTCTTTAGGTGACGTGATGCAAGAGTCTATTCAAGCCGCAATGACCGTGGTAAGAGCGCGTGCCGACAAGTGGCGTATCAACAGCGACTTTTACGAGAAGCGAGACATACATGTACACGTACCTGAAGGGGCTACGCCCAAAGATGGGCCAAGTGCTGGTGTGGCAATGTGTACCGCTTTGGTATCGAGTTTAACCGGCAATCCGGTTAAGGCCGAGGTCGCTATGACCGGTGAAATCACGCTACGTGGTGAAGTGTTACCTATTGGTGGACTTAAAGAGAAATTGTTAGCTGCTCACCGTGGCGGAATTAAAACAGTTCTCATTCCACAGGAAAACGAACGTGATTTAGAAGAGATACCAGAAAATGTTATTGGTGACTTAAAAATCATACCCGTACGCTGGATTGAACAAGTGTTAGAGGCTGCTTTAGAGCAAAATCCTGAAGGCTTTGAAGTAAAAGCTTGAGTCAATGCAAATAAACGATATTCGATAGCAAAATAGTTCTTGCCAGCCTTCTTCAAGGCCTATAGCCTAAGGCTGGCATGGACGCCGTTGATAATAGTATTGATGGTGATGTTTTAACTATATATAGACTGACTAGCCTGGTTCTTGGTCGTGATAAAGGAGTACCTATTATCACGGTAAAAAGAAAAGGAATAACAACAAGGGGAACCCATTGTGAATAAAGCTCAACTCGTAGACAAAATTGCTGAAGGTGCAGATATTTCTAAGGCCGCTGCCGGCCGTGCACTAGATTCTTTTATCGAAGCGATTTCTGAAACTTTGAAAGAAGGTGATAACGTTGCCTTGGTAGGCTTTGGTACTTTCCAAGTGAAAGAACGTTCAGCCCGTACTGGTCGCAATCCGCAAACCGGTGCAGAGATTCAAATTGCCGCTGCTAACGTTCCTTCGTTTAAAGCCGGTAAAGCGTTGAAAGACGCCGTAAACTAATTGTCAGTAGTAGATATTTCTGCGGTCTGTCAAAGGCGCATCTTGGGGTGCGCTTTTTCATTATTAAATGTGGTAAAGAGTAAATAAGCATGTTGGAAAAGCTCCGTGAAGGAAGCCAAGGTCCGGTAGCCAAAATTATCCTCGGTCTTGTAATTTTATCTTTTGCTTTGGCTGGTGTAGGTAGCTATATAGCAACACCAAGTGAGCAATTGGCTGCTGAAGTAAATGGCGAAGCCATTAGCAGAGCCGAATTTGACCAAGCCTATCAAAACGAGCGTTCACGATTAGAAGGGCAATATGGTGCAGCCTTTAATCAATTAGCCGCTGATCCTGCTTACATGGCTCAGTTTAGACAAAATGTACTCGACCGCATGGTTAGCGAGCGTTTACTCAATCAAGCCGCAGAAAAATATGGGCTGCGAGTGAGTGATGCACAGGTTAAATCTCAGATATTGAATATGCCAGAGTTTCAAGTTGATGGCCGTTTTGATAATGACCGTTACTTAGCTGTATTGTATCGAGCTAATCTTCAGCCAAGCCAGTTTCGTGATTTGATTCGCAATGATTTGACCCGTCAGCAATTACAACAAGCATTGTTAGGCAGCGAATTTGCCTTACCAAGCGAAGCTGAAATGTTGGTCAAGTTAAATCAACAAACTCGTGATGTACGCTACGTTACGGTTCCTGTTGAAAACTTTGCACAACAGCAAGCTCCAAGCGAAGAAGATTTGAAAGCTTACTACGAAGAACGTAAGAACACTTTTCAAACAGAAGAATCTGTAGATGTTGAATACATCGTTGTAGATACCAGTAAAATCGCCGAAGGCGTTGTGGTTGACGAACAAGACATTCAGCAATTTTATGATGCGAATAGCCAAAGCTATACTCAAGCGGAAAAACGCAAAGTAGCGCACATTCAAATTAGCTTTACTGATGACGAAGCGGCCGATAAAGCAAAGGCTGAAGCGTTACTCGTTAAAATTAACCAAGGTGAAGACTTCGCTGCGTTAGCCGCAGAAGCCTCTGATGAGACTTTCAGTGCAGAAAATGGCGGAGAACTCGGTTGGTTTGAAAGCGGAGTATTACCTACTGAATTTGATTCAGCCTTATTTGCGCTCGCAAATGAAGGTGATGTCAGTGAAGTAGTAAAAACAGAATCTGGTTTTCACTTAATCAAACTCATTGAGATCGAAACCGCTCAAGTTAAACCTTTAGATGATGTTAAAGAGCAAATTAGCCAACGCTTGCAGCAAGAACAGGCTCAAAATACGTTTTACGAGCAAGCACAGCGCTTAGCTGAAGTATCTTTTGAAATTCCTGACTCTTTAGTGGATGTGGCTAGTGAAACGGGTTTAACCGTTGAAACGGTTAAAGGCCTAACTCGCTCTAGTGCGAATGCGCTATTAAATCAACCACAGGTTATCAACCAACTATTTAATCCTGACTTTATTGCTGAAGGCTTAAATAGTGATGCTATTCAATTAGAAGATGATAGCTCTGTTGTTGTTCGTGTTATGGCTCATCAAGCCGCTGAGATTAAGCCTTTTGAGGAAGTTGAAGCTCAAATTGCGCAAGGTTTAACACAGTCTCGGTCAAATAAAGCCGCGCAAGATTATGCCGATAGCTTAATCGCTGCGCTGCAATCTGGTGAGGGCCTAGATGGTTTGTTATACGAGCAGAATCTTCAAGTTGACTCAAAAGTGAAGGTTTCTCGTGATAGCCAAGATTTTGAGCCTCAGGTGATTCGCCACTTGTTCATGATGGCAAAACCTAGTGAGCAAAAAGCCGCTAGCCGTATTGCCACTATGAATGGTGACCAATTGGTACTTCAAGTTACCGCTGTTAATGATCAAGATACAGTGGCGCCAGTTGAAACTGAGCGTTGGTTAGAGCAGTTAAGTAGCATTAAGGTTGAAGCTAGTTATCAAGTCCTTATTAATGTTCTAAAAAGTAAAGCAGAGATACAGTACTTGTTGTAATCTTTAATCTGGTTTACATTTTAAAAAAAGGACGTTTTACGTCCTTTTTTGTTATAGGGAGGGGCGTTTGAAAAAATCCATGGTGTTGATACTTGCCTTACTGGGTATTGGATTAGGCGTGTTGAGCTTTGTCTATTTCACTTACCCAGAAGTCATCGGCATCACCCCAGAAGCCACGAAAAATCCTTTGGTGGGCACTTGGGAATCAGAAAACGCCTTTTATGGAAAGAAAGAGCGCTTGGTGTTTGATGCTATTGGTCAACTTAAGTCAGGCAGTCGGGTTGCCACCAAATATGAAATAAATGGCAACAAGGTCATCGTAACATCAGCAGATAAAGTGGTGGAGTATCGAGTGGCAAAGGATGGGCAAAAGCTTGATGCCTATTTACCTAGAGTTGGCAGGCTACGCTATGTAAGAGTGAATAAATAAAGCCATCTAAGTCGACTTAGATGGCTTTATTGTTTAACGTTAGAAAGACTAACTATGCGAGTTCTACAATCTCAAAAGGAACAAGTGTGTCAACATCTTCTTCATAGTTAACCCCTTCAACGCCAAAACCAAACAGCTTTAAGAATTCAGTTTTGTAGTTGGCGTAATCAGTATGCTCTAGTAAGTTTTCGCTGGTAATTTTCGGCCAAAGGTCGACGCAAGTTTGTTGAATATCTTCGCGTAACTCCCAGTCATCAAGGCGGAGCCTATTTTTGTCATCTACT
Organism: Agarivorans sp. MS3-6; assembly: GCF_054112545.1. Classification (NCBI taxonomy): domain Bacteria; kingdom Pseudomonadati; phylum Pseudomonadota; class Gammaproteobacteria; order Alteromonadales; family Alteromonadaceae; genus Agarivorans; species Agarivorans sp. MS3-6. The sequence continues at coordinate 4,256,764 of NZ_CM134202.1, forward strand.
GCTGGAGCTGTGCCGTCTTCTCGGTATAAACGCTGGTCGAACAGGCGGTATATCTGCTCCATACACCCTTCATGCAAACCTTGTTCTTTCATAATTTTAAATACCATAGAGATATACAAAGGCATTACAGGAATGGCCGAGCTAGCTTGAGTGACGACACTTTTAAGTACCGCAACATTAGCGCTACCATGCTTGGTGGATAGCTTTTCATTCAATGCGCTGGCAGCGCGATCTAAGTCCATTTTCGCTTTACCTAATGCGCCATCCCAATAAATTGGCCAAGTTAGGGCGGTACCAATATAGCTGTAGGCTACGGTTTTACAACCTTCAGCAAGTACGCCTGCTTCATCTAATGCTTTAATCCATAGCTCCCAGTCTTCGCCGCCCATTACAGTAATCGTGTCTGCAATTTCTTGTTCGCTAGCTGGTTCTACACTGGCTTCAATGATGGTGTCTTTATTGGTATCCACCGCGGTAGCTGTGTAGGTTTCGCCGATTGGCTTTAGACTGGAGCGAATGACTTCTCCGGTATCCGGTAATTTGCGTACCGGTGATGCTAATGAATAGACAACCAGGTCAATTTGTCCTAAATCTTGCTTGATCAGCTCAATAGCAGCATCTTTGGCTTGATGAGAAAATGCATCGCCGTTAATGCTTTTTGCGTATAAACCCGCTTCATGAGCTTTCTGGTCGAAAGCCGCTGCATTATACCAACCTGCGGTACCGGTTTTTCTTTCTGTGGCGGGTTTCTCATAAAATACGCCAATGGTTGCTGCGCCACTACCAAAAGCGGCAGCAATTCGTGAAGATAAACCATAGCCACTTGATGAACCTACAACCAATACACGCTTAGGCCCATCTTTAACCACACCCTGTTGCTTGGTGTAATCAATTTGCTCTTGCACGTTGGCGGCACAACCTATCGGGTGGGTAGTAGTACATATAAAGCCGCGAATTTTTGGTTTAATAATCATCTTATGTCCTTAAACATGCTCGTTTGAATAACGCCGAAGTATGTTGTTTTATCAGCATTAAAATGCTGTAGATTCTAGCATGTTTATCAATAAAGTGGCATTCGGCTCGGCTGATCAGAGCAGTTAATAGAATAGCGAGAGTTTGTTGGCCAATTGGCGAGTAGATCGGTTATTTATTGCGCTTTCAGCTATTTGGCCACGGTTTATATTAAGTAAATGGCTGTGGCTTTGGTTTCCAATCAACCCAAGTTAGGGTAATTTAGTGATGCGTAAAGAAAAAGTGAATAGATAACCGTACGTCAACTTAGTGAGTCGGTATCTATAGGGAACAGTTAACTACCACATGGACCTAGTTAAATTCACTTAAAGGAATAGGGATTAAGCGATTGAAAAGCAAGATATTACCAACGCGTATTGAAGGTAAAATAGTGGGCTTACCAACCAGTAAAACCACTCAGTACGCCGCCAAGAAAAAGGCTGATGAAATTGCCAGCCACTATGAGACCTATTTTAAACCAATCGTTGCTCTGAACGATGATGAAATAAACAGCGTGTATCGCCTTCGTCATGATGTGTATTGTGAAGAACTCAACTTTGAAGAGACCAATGAGCAAAAAGTTGAGCGAGACGAATTTGATGATTATTCAGATTACTGCTTGGTTAAACATTTATCGTCTAACTCTTTTGCCAGCACGGTGCGTTTAGTCTGTCCCTCAGGCTCTCAGTTATTACCCTTAGAAAAATATTGCGCTGGCGCTATTACCGATGAAGCCCTCAACCCCAGTAACTTTGCACGTAAAGATGTCTGCGAAATATCGAGGTTAGCCTTACACGCCACCTTTAGACGCCGTAAAACCGATAGGTTTAAAGACTCTGCGGTGGGTGGCATTAACGTCTCGGAATTGTACGAAGAGGAGCTCCGTTGCTTTCCTTTTATAACCGCCAGTATGTATTTAGCTGCGACCGTATTAGCCGAGCGACAAAATATTCGTCACGCGTATGTGATGATGGAGCCACGATTGGCGCGAAGCACCGCTTTATTGGGAATCAAAGTTAAGCAAATAGGACCTGTTGTTGAGTATCATGGACAGCGCGCTCCTTATTACATCACCTCAGACAGAGTACGTAGTAATTTGCCGATCACCTTAAAGCCACTGATGGATTATATTGAACGAGAAGTGAATAGTTCCTTATCTATACCCGAAGTGATGGGAGCCCAAGAATCGATTCTGTATCGGGGTAATTGATACAGTCTACTTATGAAATGCGTCTTGATAAGCCGACAGTAATCTGCGGCTTAACTCATGTTCTGGTTGAGAAAATAGTTGTTCTGTTTCTTTAAATTCAACGGCCTTACCGTGCTGCATCACTAATACCTTATCGCTAAAGTGACGAACTAAACCTAAATCATTTGATACAAAAATGTAACTAATCGCAAAACGCTGCTGTAGTTCTAACAGTAAATTGATGATTTGCGCTCTCACTGACACGTCAAGTCCAGCGATACTCTCATCAAAAACAATGATTTTGGGACTTAAAATCAGGGCTCTAGCAACCGCAATTCTTTGTTTTTGCCCACTCGATAGCATGTTTGGATAGAAACCGGCGTGTTCTTCCAATAAACCCACCAATTTCAAGGTGGAAATGACCTTCTGTTGTTGCTCTTCTGCGGACATTGCGGTGTTCAGACTAAGCGGGGCTGCAAGGATCCTTCCTATATTAGAACGAGAATTGAGAGAACTATTGGGATCTTGAAAAATCATTCTGATTAGTCTGCAGCGGCGAGTATAGTCACCAAAGTGCAATGCCTCACCATTGACGAAGATATCGCCATTGCTTGGTTTATTTATGCCGGCGATAACCTTTGCTAAGCTTGATTTCCCTGAGCCGGACTCACCGATGATGGCTAAGCTTTCTCCCATGCCTAACTCAAAATTGATGTTGTCTATGGCGGCAAAGCGTTGGCGACTTAACCAACCTTTATGGACATAAACATGTTGCGACAAATTACTTACGCGTAATAGGTTAGCCATTGCCATTAGCCTTCTTTTCTAGGTTGAGGGGGTAGTGGCATGCAAACTGATGACCTTTTATTTTTCTTAACTTGGGTTGAATAACGCACTCTCGCTGGGCTTTAGGGCAACGTGGTCCTAAGCGGCAACCAATGGGTAAATGTTGTAGCGCCGGAATAGACCCAGGCAATCCAGGCAGAATACTTTTTCGTGGAAAAGGCTGATTAAACTTAGGTACTGAATTGAGCAGGGCGGCAGTGTAGTGATGATGGGTATTGCCTACCACTTGTTCAGAGCGGCCAACTTCTACCATCTGCCCACAATATATAACACTAATAGTATCGGCGAGATCTGACAGGGTATTCAGGTCATGGCTAATCAGCAAAATAGCGGTGTTGTTGAGTTTGTTAAGTTTATGCAGCAAGCGAAGTATCTGACTTGCGGTTGTCACTTCCATCGCCGTTGTCGGCTCATCAGCCACCAATAGTTTGGGTTGACCTGCAATGGCCATGGCGATCATTACCTTTTGGCACAAGCCGTCTGACAGCTCGTATGGGTAACTGCGCATGACTTTGTGGTGGTCTTTAACGCCGACTTTGTGTAACAAAGCTTGCGCCTGTTTCTTACGCCATTGAAAACGCCGCCAAAATCCACCCTTAATATTGTGACAAGGTATAGCTTCTTCAATCTGTTTGCCTACCTCTTCGGAAGGATCAAGACATGAGCTAGGCTCTTGAAATATCATGGCGATATCATTGCCTAACACTTTTCTACGCTGTCGAGCGGTAAGTGCGAGTAGGTCAACATCGCCTAAGCGCATGCGGTCTGCTTTTACGGTCCAGTTGGGTTTAGTTACCCCTAATAAGGCTTTAGCGATCAAGCTTTTGCCTGACCCCGATTCGCCGACCAGCGCTTTAATCTCGCCTTCTGCCATGGTTAGGCTGACTTTATCAACCGCTTTAACCACCCCGGCAGGCGTATCTATTTCAATCGTAAGATTACGAATATCAAGCAGTGCCATTAGTCCACGCCCTCTAGCATAGCTTGTCTAAGCCCTTCACCCACCATATTCACGCTTAAAATACTGGTCATAATAACGAAGCCCGGTAAGGTTACTGTCCAAGGCGCTGAGAATAACAAATCGTTGCTGCTGCCTAACATTGCTCCCCATTCAGGGAGAGGCGCTTGAGCGCCAATGCCAATGAAACCCAGGGCGGTAATATCGATTAAAGAAGATGAAAAGCTACGGTTTATTTGAAATACAATTGCATCCGCAATATTGGGTAAGATACCATTTTTCAAAATTCGGTAATTGGTCGCCCCATCTAAGCGAATAGCCACAATATATTCTTTTTGAATTTCGCTAGAAACCGTAATGTAAGTGAAACGAATAAACTGAGGAATTTGGGCGAGCGTGATGGCGATTAGGGTATTTTCTAAGCCAGGCCCTAAAAATGAAACCACCATAATAGCAATTAATAGCGAAGGGATTGATAACGCCGTATCCATCACATGGTGTAAAACGCTCGATTTTACACCATGGCTCATCCCGGACAAAACACCTAACGGAATACCAATTATTGCGGCGAATATCACCACGATAAGCCCGCTACCAAAAGTGAGTTGGCAGCCATAGATCAAGCGGCTCAATAAGTCTCGGCCTAAGTCATCGGTACCCAAAAAGTTATCTACATGACCCAACTTGTTCCATGACGGGGGCTGTAAGAGGTTACTTCCTTGGAAATCTAAGGGGTAGGGCGCAATTAGCGGGCCAAACAAGGCCAGTATAATAAAGCCGAGCAGCACCCATGCTCCAATCATTGCAATTGAGTTATTTTTGAACCGCAGCATGACCCTTTGTAAGGCACTGGATACGGTGGTTTCTGAGAATACATTATTGCTGAGCATAAACTTCTCTTCGGCGTAACGGGTGGATCAATGCAGTGAAAATATCGGTTAATACAAAAGTACATATGACTAAAGTGGCGATCGCCAACATACCGCCTTGTATCGCAACATAATCTTGTTGGTAAATGCTTGAAATAAGCCAACGACCAATGCCAGGCCAGGCAAATACCACTTCCAGAACCATTGCCATTGTTAGCACATTACCAAATTGTAAGCCTAAGCTAGGAAGGATAGGCGGTAAGGCATTGTGCAGGGCATGGCGCATCACTATCTGCGTTTTCGACAAACCTTTAGTCGCAGCCGCTTTAATATAGTTTTGGCTCATTACTTGCGCCATTGAATTAGACAGTTGACGAATCACTTCCGTGGTGGGGACGACAGCAAGCACAATGGTGGGCAGAAGTAAGTGGCTTAAGATAGACATAAATGCTGGCCAACGAGCTTGCGGTTCAAGCCACATAACATCAATGATGCCAAATCCAGTAATTTGGGGGATTTCCAGCAATAGATTGTAACGACCAGAGACCGGAAACCAACCCAGTAAAACGGAAGAGTTCATCACTAATAATAGCGCTAGCCAAAAAACCGGGATGCTATAACCAATCATAGTCAGGCTTAAGATAGTGTTTCTGATCCAGTGTTGGTGATAAATACCCGCTAAAGTCCCTAAGGGGATCCCCACCAAGAAAGACAATAAAAATGCCGAGAAACAAAGCTCTAATGTGGCGGGTAGGAATACAATTAGTTCGTCAAATACTGGCTTGCCAGTAACGCTAGAAATACCCAAATCGCCGTTTAAGTTATGCCATACAAACTGTAAGTATTGGCTTATCCACATATCATCAGATTCAATCAATACGGATTGTTTTTGTTGAAAAACAAAAGCAATGATATTGATGATCAAAAAGGTAATGATCAGTAAATTAATACGCCTTAATAGATACCTTAACATCGGCTACTTCCTATACGCATTGTTAAAAGACACTCCGCCATAGGGGTTCCAAGTAATGCCGTTTAAGCTATTACTATAAGAATACATTTTTAGTGCATGGGTTAAGGGCAGCACCGGTACGTCGGTTTCAATTATTTTTTGAATCTGATAATAATTTCTAACCCGGTCAGCTAAACGGGTAGAGCTAATGGCGTCATCGAGTAACTGCTCAAATTGACCATTGCACCATCGACTGTAGTTATAGCCTTGTTCAACAGCATCACAAGAAAACTGTTGCCTAAAGAAGTCATCGGGATCGCTGTTATCTGTCGACCAACCAACCAACAGCATATCGTAATTTACACTAGGGCTGAGCAAATAGCGGCGCAGTACCGCCCAATCTAGTAATGTTACGTTGACCGTGTAGCCATCGTTGACTAAATCATTTCTAATTAGCTCAGCTGTTTTATGTGGCTGGGGGTTATAGCTTTTCGATTCATTTAACACCCACAATTCAATCGGAGTGTGTTTGGCTTTTTCTATATAGGGGTAAACCTGCTGATCTTTATTTGGAGAGCGTGCTTGATAACGGTAAGCCCAAGACGACGGTGACAGCATGCTATCGGCAATTTCAGCAGTATTTAAATAGACCGAATCTAGGATTCGTTGTTTATCGATTAAGCCAGCAACATTGCGGCGGATCCGAACATCAGCGAACGGGGGCTTTTGCGTATTAAAGGCTAGATACGAAACGTTTAAACCCGACTGCACCGAAACCAGCAAGTCATCTCGCTCTTTCAGTACCTCCAATTGGTTTGCGGCGGGCTGCGCCATTATGTCACATTGGCCGGTTAGCAGTTTAGCTAGGCGAATAGAGGATGTTGGCGTGATATCAAACACTAATTGCTGCATTGGCGGTGCGCCTCGCCAATGTAACCAATGCCGATAATAACGAATAAAGTGATCTTTACGTTGATTGGCAAAATAGAACGGGCCGCTACCAATGGGCAATTGGTCAAGTAAACCTAATTGATTTTTTTGCTGTAGCTTATCGGCATATTCGGCGGATAAAATAACGGCATAATCACTGGCTAGATTTGCTAAGAATGCCGCATCAGGGTGTTTTAAAACGAATTCGACTCGGCTGTCACTTAACTTGTTAAACTCACGAATGTTATTACCAAACCCGATATTGTTGAAAAAAGGGTATTCACCTTCAGCAAGTTGATACAAAGGATGTTCTGCATTGAGGACACGCTCAAAACTAAACATTACATCATCGGCATTTAGGTTACGGCTTGGTTTAAAATAATCGGTTTTATGAAAGTGAATGCCTTTTCGTAAATCAAATTGATAGCGCAGACCGTCGTCACTAATTTGCCATTTATTTGCGACACCGCCGATCAGTTGCTGGGTAACGGGGTCTATTTCAATTAAGCGATCGTATAAATGGCGAGATGTAACAGCTATCGCATTCACAGAGCTTTCTAATTGCGGGTTAAATGTATCTGGCGCTGATTCTGTACAGTAGACTAAACCAAGCTTTTTTACGTCTTGTTGTTGCTCGCAACCCAGTAGTAAAAACGTTAGGCACATCATTGTGCCTGAGAATAATGCGTTCATGAGATGCTGATATCCTGATAACTGCTTGATAATTTACCATTAACCATCTGGTCATCTCAACCAATGATACACCTAGCGGTGGGTATTAATCCTATGTTTTTTGATCAGACCCCGAAGTTGATGGTAGCTGATACCTAAAGCTTCTGCAGTTTGGGTTTGTTTATAGCGGTTTTTTTCTAATGATTCGCAAATTAGCTGTTCCTCAAAGTCAGCCACTTGTTGATTAAAGTCGCCTTCCCTGTGGGATACCTTTTCTGTTGAATCAGCTGCTGTGACGGGGCGCCATGGCGAGTCAAAAGGGTCGAAGTTAAGCTTACTAATAAGGCCATTTTCATTGCTGTTTTCTATTACCGCTCGCTCTACTACATTTTTGAGTTCACGAATATTGCCGGGCCATGGGTATGCTTCAAGTTGCGCCTTTACTGCTTGGCTAAGCCGAGGGGTATTAACAAAATTTAGCTCTTGAGCGATTTTTTTAGAAAAGTGCTCAGCAAGTAAGTTGATATCCTGCTTACGGTGACGTAGCGGTGGGAGGGTAATTACTGCAAAGGATAATCGGTCGAGTAAGTCTGCCCTAAAAGCGCCGAGTTCAACCAAACGCGGAAGGTCTTGGTTAGTTGCGCAGACTAAACGTACATCTACATCGAGGGTCTTATTGGAGCCAAGTCGTTCAATTTGGTTATACTCGATAGTTCGCAGCAGTTTCTCTTGTACCTCCATTGGCATGTTAGCGAGCTCGTCCAAAAATAAGGTCCCTTTATCGGCTTGCTCAAAACGGCCGATACGTTGTTGTGAGGCACCGGTAAATGCTCCTGCTTGATGGCCGAATAGCTCTGATTCAATTAAGTTTGGGTTTAAGCTTGCGCAGTTGAGGCTCAAGTAATGGCTGTCCCAACGTTCAGACAAATAGTGTAAACGGGCGGCTATTAATTCCTTTCCAGTGCCTCGCTCCCCAATCACCAAGATTGGTCTATTAAGTGGCGCGAGTAGCGATACTCTATCTAATACTTCTAAAAAACTGGGCGCGTTACCGAGTAAGCTAGGTGTTTCCATAGGTCACCGTGACTAAATATTGGTCAAAATAACTATATACATGCTGGTGATAATTGTCACTATTTATAAAATAACTTAAATATCAGTGTCTTAAAGAGTTGGCATGAGAGTTGTAATAGTAAAGCGGTACTGACAATATCTTTATTCTTCTCAATTAAGGGGAAATACCATGGGAATGTTTACACGTTTAACCGACATCATTAATTCCAACATTAGTGCCATGTTAGACAAGGCTGAAGACCCACAAAAAATGTTGCGTCTAATTATACAGGAAATGGAAGACACTTTAGTTGAGGTGCGTGCTAGCACCGCAAAGGTTCTGGCAGACAAAAAGCAGTTAATTCGCAAAATAGATAACTTACAGCAGCAGGCTGAAGACTGGCAAGGCAAAGCTGAACTCGCATTGAGTCGCCAACGTGATGACTTAGCTCGCTTGGCCTTGGTTGAAAAAAAGCATATTCAGGAATCAGTAAAGCAGCAACAACATGAGCTAACATTAGTCGATGATAGCTTATCGCAATTACAACAAGAGATAGAACAACTAGAGCTGAAACTCAGTGAATCGCGTAATCGCCAAGCAGGGTTGCTCGCAAGGCAAACTACGGCCAAAAATCGTCACGCAGTAAGGCAGCAGCTCGACAATGAGCGGGCATTAAAAACCCGCGAAAAATTTGAGCAATTCCAAGCTAAAATTGATCAACTTGAAGCGAAAGCCGAAGTGCTTGGTACCGACGGGAACAACCCAGACCTCAATAAACAGTTTGCTGAATTGAGCGCAGATGCAGAAATTGCTGAAGAACTCAGTAAACTTAAAGCTAAGTTAGAGCAACAATAGGAGACGCTATGCTTACTACTCTATTTGTCACTCCGTTAATTATATTTATGGCGATAGTGGCGCCGTTATGGCTAATTTTACATTACAAGAGCAAGCGCCAAGTTGAGCATGGTATTAGCGAGCAAGAGCGCGAGCAACTTACCGTTATTGCTGCACGAGCAAAAGAAATGTCGGCGCGTATTGGTGCTCTAGAAAGTATTTTAGATGAAAGCGTGCCACACTGGAGGGACAGCTAATGTTTGACAAACCCTTATACCGTGACCCCGCTAAAGGAAAAGTAGCTGGGGTGTGTGCAGGACTCGCCCATAGCTTAGGTGCCGAAACCTGGTTAATCCGGATTATTGCTGTCACTGTTGCAATTACCAACTTGGGCCTATTTTTCATCATCTACGGGGCGGCTTGGCTATTTTTAGACAAGCGACCGAGCGACCAAGTGGGTGATGAGTCGGTAACGATTAAATCTAAAGTATGGCAACGCGGAGGTACGCCAAGCCAAGCAATTAAAGAGCTAGAACACCAATTTGATAATTTTGAACACCGGCTACGCAAGGTTGAAAAGGTAGTCACCGCTCGCGATTTTGAGTTACATAGTCAGTTCAAAAATTTGTAAAGCAAAGGCAAAATTTAAATACCGAGTTCAAATAACTCAAGTGAATGTTAAATGACGCTTGGGTTAAACTCACTTTTTTGGTTAGACTAAAGAAGTGTAAACATATTTTTGCACCTGCAAAGCCGCAGGGCAATAGGGACTAGGAGAGCTTTTTGCGTTTAGTATGGATCGCTGGACAAGACGGAATGCGGTGTTGCTGTGAGTTTTTACAGGGGCCTAAAGGCCTGTCTCTATGGTTAAATAAAGACATGGGCGCGTCATGCGCATAGAGTTAAACTGCCAACAGAATACCCAAGTTTTTAGCGCTGTGTTAGGAGTGTTAGTTAAACACGGCCTTGCATTACAAGCCATGCAAAGTGTTGATAGCGGACATTTATTCCTTCATATCACCGAAATTGAGCTTCCACTTACTCAGCAGTTACTTAGCGAATTTCGTTATTTACAAGGTGTTTCCGATGCGCGGATCGTGTCTGCTCTGCCTTCAGAGGTAGAGCATAAAGAAGTTCAAATCTTACTCGATAATGTTCCTTACCCAGTGGTGCTGATTGATAAGTCGGCTCAAATTCGTCAGTTTAATCAAGCCTTTGAACAATCTTGTGGTGATACCCCCCAACCACTTGCCAATAGCGATATCAGTAAGTTTTTACGGGGCTTTAGTGTTCAACGTTGGTTTGGTAGTGGTTCAGGTAAACGCGAATTAGTTGAAATTCAGCTAAGTGGCCGTGTTTATATGGCTGACATCATACCGCTGTCTGAAACATCCTTATTTTCACATTTGCCCGGCGCCATAATGCTGTTTAAATCAGCGCATTGGTTAGAGTCGAGTTTTGATTTGTCTCAGATAGAACTCGGTATCAGTGAAGGGCGTTTGGTGGCAAGTAGCGATGAAACCAACAATGTGCTTAATAGCCTGAAACGCCTAAATGAACACCCTATGCCTTCTTTGCTGTTTGGTGAAGCAGGGGTTGGTAAGCGCTTTTTAGCTCGCTTGCTTAATGAGTTATCAATGGGCAGCGATGAACATTTTTACTGTGTGAGCTGCCAAAACCAAGAACATAGCTTATCAGAGCAGCTAGCAGAGATAGCCGCTGAAAAACCTAATACGGTTTTGTTGACCAATATCGAGCATTTAAAAAGTAGTGAAATAGAAGATGCCATTGTCTCGTTAACCGCTCCACAACTCGGCATTAAGCACTTACTTTTCTCTAGTCGTTATAGCCCTGATCAACTGGCGGCTATGTGGGGAGGGGATAGCTATTACTCAATGATTAAAAATAGCATTAATGTGCCGCCTCTTCGTCAACGTAAAGAAGATATCGTACCGCTTACTCAATCTTGGCTAGATTTTCAATATGCCAAGCATCAAGAGGTTGCGCCAAGGCTTAGCCGAGAAGTAAAACGCTACCTTAGCTCTCTTAGTTGGCCGGGCAATATTCCTCAGCTATATCAGGTGCTGCAAAACTCTCTGGATATAGGCAGTATGAAATCTTGGCAAGTTAGCGACATTAAATATCATCACGAAAGAGTGGTGGACGATGTGAGCGTCGAAAGTTTGCTGCAGCAAGATTACCACTCAGCGATGGGGCAGTTTGAACATCTTTTGTTAAGCTACCATTACCCTCAGCATCCTAGTTCTCGACTACTCGCCAAGAAACTGGGCTTATCACATACCGCCATTGCCAATAAACTGCGAGAACATAATATTCGCAATAAAACTGATTTAGATAATTAGGGTCATTAGGCTGTTTTTACGGCGCGGCGCCCTTTTTATCTTTACATACAATACCTGCATTACTGATATAACGGCCAAAAAACCACGGCAAAAATCAATATCAAACCCTAGTCGCCACTAAGCACCTTGCTATGAAGAGTAAAAATTTTTGCTCGGTGGTTTACCCTAGCGCTGGTTTTGCTATCATGCGGCAACTAAAAAAATAAATTATGCAACGGAGACGCAAACACAATGAAGACCTATAAGATCGCCTTATTGGCTGGTGACGGCATCGGCCCTGAAGTAATGAAGCAAGCGGTCAAAGTACTTAAAGCGGTTGAAGCGCGTAACCCTGAAGTAGCATTTGAATTAAACGAAGCCCTATTTGGCGCCGTCGCCTACTTCGAAACGGGCAAATCTTTCCCCGCAGAAACCATCGCCATTTGTGATGAAGCTGATGCCATTTTAAAAGGTACCATCGGTTTAAATCACGAAGACTCTAAAAAGATCCCAGTAGACGAGCAGCCAGAGCGCGGTGCTTTGTTGCCACTTCGTCGTCGTTACAATACTTACGCTAACTTCCGTCCTGTTTACTTGCCTAAAGAATTAGCGCATTTTTCACCACTTAAGCCAGAAGTTGTGGGTGAAGGTATCGATATTATGATCATCCGAGAGTTAGTGGGTGGTTTGTACTTCGGTGAGAAAGAAATGGGTAAAGACGAAAACGGTAAGCGTTATGTTCGAGAAGTCCTTGAATACGACGAAGACCAAATTCGCGATATTCTTAAAGTGGGCTTCGAAACTGCACAGCGCCGCAAAAAAGTACTACATAACATCCATAAAAGTAACGTATTAAAATCAAGCGTACTATGGAATGAAGTATTAGAAGAAGTTGCCGTAGATTACCCAGATGTAGAAGTTAAGCACATCTTAGTGGATGCAGCGGCTACCTACCTGTGCCTGAATCCTGGTCTATTCGATGTAATGGTAATGGAAAACATGTTTGGTGACATTTTAAGTGACCAAGGCGGCGGTATTTTAGGCTCTTTAGGCTTAATGCCTTCAGCCTGCATGGGACCAGAAAAGTCTTACTACGAGCCATCTCATGGCAGCGCACCAGATATTGCTGGTAAAAATATTGCCAACCCATACTCAATGATTGGTTCTGTAGCCTTAATGCTAGAAATGAGCTTTGGCATGGACAAAGAAGCTAAAAACCTATGGCACGCTATGAAGTCAGTATTTGCCAATGGTTACGGTACTCCAGACTTAGCTAAAGGCGACGATGCAAAACTTATCGACACCGATGCATTTGGTGATATGGTAGTAGAAGAGCTTAATAAAGCCCCTCGTGCTTAATCGCTCCTACTGTTAATAACCAGCCTACGGGCTGGTTTTTTGTTGCTGCTAATCTGGATTTAAGTACGATGAAAAAATCAACTAAAATAGTCAGCGCTGGGCGCGATAAAAAATGGACACAGGGCTTAGTTAATCCGCCAGTTTCTCGTGGTTCCACGGTGGTGTTCTCTAGCGTTAAAGAGATGAAACAAGCCACTGCCAAACGTCATGATAAAACCCTATTTTATGGGCGTCGTGGTACCCAAACTCATTTTGCTTTTCAAGAAGCAATGGTTGAAATCGAGGGCGGCGAAGGGTGTGCCCTTTACCCATGTGGAACAGCTGCCATTAGTGGTGCACTTTTATCATTTCTACAGCAGGGTGATCACTTACTGATGGTAGATACCGCTTACGAGCCTACCCGTGATCTGTGTGAAAAGCTGCTTACCCGCTATGGTATTGAAACCACCTATTATGACCCGCTAATAGGTGCGGGAATAAGCGCGCTAATTCAAGACAATACTAAGGTGATATTTCTAGAGTCGCCAGGTTCGTTAACCATGGAAGTGCAAGATTCGCCGGCGATTGTTGCTGCTGCACGTGCTGCAGACCAAGACATTGTGGTAATGCTTGATAATACCTGGGCGTCACCGCTTAATTTTAGTCCCTTTGATTTTGATATAGATATCTCAATCCAAGCGGCCACCAAGTATATCGTGGGTCACTCTGATGTGATGTTAGGCACGGCCGTTGCTAATAAGCGCTGCTGGGACCAACTTCGAGAAAACTCCTACTTACTGGGCCAATGTACCTCGCCAGATGATATCTACTTAGCAATGCGTGGGATGCGCACCCTTGGGGTGCGTTTAGCCCAGCACGAGAAAAATGCCCTACAGATAGCTAATTGGTTAGCGAGTCGAGATGACGTAGACCATGTTCGCCACCCGGCACTAGACAGTTGCCCAGGCCATGAATTCTTTAAACGAGATTTTCAAGGCTCGTGTGGTTTATTTTCATTTGTCATGAAAGGCGGTAACCAAGCGGCATTAACCGCACTACTCGATGGCATGGAACATTTTAAAATGGGCTATTCATGGGGCGGCTATGAAAGCTTAATTATGGGCGTGAACGGTGTTGATAAATTGCGAACAGCTACCCAGTGGCAAGCTAGCGGAACCTTAATCCGTGTGCACATTGGTTTAGAAGATACCGAAGATTTGATTGCCGACTTAGACGCGGGCTTAGCGAGGTTTAACGCTCAGTTGTAACATGATGTAGTGTCACTTAAAGCCACTTTTACTATAAAAATAGTTAAAGTGGCTTTTTTATTTGAAGTTATCACAATTTGATAACGTTTTTGATATCGGCTTGTTGAAGTAACAAAGCTTTGTTAGCGTTAAATAACAACGAAAGCAAAGGACTGCCCATGTTTAACCACCGTTTATCCTATTTTCAAGCAGGATTAGTTTTTTCTACTGCAATTTTGTTGAGTGCATGTGGAGGAGGAGAGGGCAGTAACGAGCCTGCACAACCCTTAAGTGGCCAGCAGCTGTTTAACCAAGCCGATGTTAACGGTAATCAGTTTGCCTGCAGTACCTGCCATGCTACGCAAGAAAATAACCAACAATTAGACAGTAATCAGCTGCATCGACCAGCGCACCCGCTGTTTAATGCGGTCAAGCGCAATGCCTTTTATAACGGCAACTTCAGTGAACTGATTGATGCTGTAAATAACTGTCGGGTTGATTGGATGGATACCTCAAGTTATCGCGAAGATAGTGAACAGTGGACAGCGTTGCAGCAATATCTTGAAAGCTTAACTGATAGCACGACAGCCGAAGAAATTGTGTTTAACCAAGTGCCAGCCATTACCGACTTTAGTGGGGCGAATGCTGCGCATGGCGAGCAACTATTCAATCAAACCTGCGCCACGTGCCACGGTGAAAATGCCGTAGGCAGTAATCTGGCCAAAAATCTCAATGGCTCAGGCTTAAGCGCGGCACAAGTGGCAAGCAAAGTAAGAAGCTCTGGGCCTTCAGCAAGTGAGTACTTTAGTAACTTGGTTGAAGGGAATATGCCATTTTGGAGTGAACAACGTTTAGCTAACCAAGACTTAGCGGATATTGCCAGCTACGTTGAAAGTATTAATGCTAGCCAAACCTTTAGCTGTAACGCCGCAAATCACCCCAAAGTGGGTCAGGTTGCTATGCTCAGTACTCTTTCTCATGGTGTCAGTGGCAGGGTAGAGATTGTTGATAACTGTACGTTAGAAGTCACTGGATTTACCTATGACGGAGAAGGCCCTGACGTAGTGTTTTACGGTGCACCAACCAGCAATTACGAGCTAGGTGGTTTTGATATAGGTAGCACCATAAATGGACCAAGCTACGTCAACGACTCGCTTAGTTTGAGTTTGTCTAATGCTGGGCAACTGGATAACTTAGGTGGCATTAGTGTTTGGTGTAAAGATTTTAGCGTCAGTTTTGGTGATGGTCTCTTTAACTAAATGCCTCAAACTATTGTTTAATGGTTATTTGGCTCAAACGGTATTGGAGCATGGCCGGTAACACAGCAACAGTGAGCTTGTCCCTCGCTGTTGGTGGTTAAAGGTTCGGTTCACAAGGCTTAGGTTTACCTATGCCGTAACCTTGCACGTAATCAACCCCAATCTCTTCTAGCACCGCTTGGATCGCCTGGTTTTCTACAAATTCAGCCACGGTTTTCATATTCATCATATGGGCGATAGCGTTGATTGATTCAACAATGGCTCGGTCAGTAGGCTCACTCACAATGTTAACGATTAAGCTGCCATCAATTTTTAAGTAATCCACCGGTAGGCTTTTTAGGTAGGTAAATGACGAGGCGCCGCTACCAAAATCATCTAAGGCAAACTTTATACCTAAGGCTTTCATTTCGCGCATAAAATCAAGCGCACGAGAAAGTTGAGAAATGGCCACGGTCTCGGTTATTTCAAAACAAATATTTCTAGGGTTCACCGAAGAGTTTTTCACCAAGTTGATAACGCTACCCACAAATTCATCATTGCTTAAACTAATACCCGACAGGTTAATTGATACCACCGTGTCACCATCAGGAAAATACTGGTGATAGCGCTCAAATACCGTTTCAAGTACCCATTGATCAATGATAGTAATCACACTGTGTTTTTCTGCTGCGGGTATAAATAGACCCGGTGGAACGGTTTTACCTTGATCATCTCGATAACGTATCAAGATTTCGTAATGCTGCTTGTTATTACCGGTGTCGAGTGACGAAATCACTTGTTTCACTAAGTAAAATTGCTGTTGTTCAATAGCTTGAGCAACATTAGCGATATAACCCATTTGCTGTTCTTCATCAAAAAGGTCATCGTTGTCTAAGTTAGCAATATACACTCTTCCACGGCCTTCCTCTTTGGCTTTATAACAAGACAAATCGGCTTTACTTAATAGTTCGGTTTCATTCAGTGAGCCAGTAACCGGAACCATGCCAATACTAATGCCAACGTTAAACATGCGTTGATTCCAAACAAAGCGATAGTCTTTTACTTGAGCGATGATGTCTTCGCATAGTGCCTGAGCCTCAGCGAGGGATTTATTCACCAAAATTAAGCCAAATTCATCCCCTCCCAAGCGGCCAATAATATCTTGCTTGCTTATGCATTGGCTTATCACCGTTGCTACTTCAGCTAACATCGCATCGCCAATTAAGTGGCCAGCGGTGTCATTAACCAATTTAAAGCGGTCTAGATCTAGAAAGCATAGGTAGGCGTCTAAATGGGGATCTTGATGTTGCTGAACATAAGATTTGAGCTGCTCGTTAAAGCTGCTGCGATTTATTAAGCCAGTGAGAGAATCATAAGCCGCTTGGTAAGCGAGTTTTTTGGTAAGCAAGTGTTCTTCGGTTATCTCTTTACTGATCCCTCTATAGCCAAGATAGGCCTTATTTTTATCAAAAATAGGTTTACCGTTAAGTAAGAATATTTTGATGTCTTTACTGGGCATTTTGAGCTTAAAGACCAAGTTACTTAGTGGTTGTTGGTAAGCAATCGCCTTTTCATAGCTTAACCAGGGGAAATTCATGTTGGGGTTAGTTCGGCATAGTTCAGAGATCGTGTGACCCATTAGGCGCTGTTCTGGTATGCCAAACAGGGTTTGGGTATCGCCAGATACATAACTAAAACGTTGGCCAGGGTCTGTTTCCCAAAAAATATTGGCGCCTGCTTTAGCCAAGTCACGATAGCGAGATTCATTTTCTGCTAGCAAGTGGCGGGTAATACTGCCTCTGCGAATAACCTCCATCAACAAAATGATGATAAAGATAGAGGCGATAAAAGCCGACGCCACAATGCGAACCATTAACTTATATTTTTCGTAAAAGGTTTCTTCTTTATTGATGATTCTTGCGTCGCTTGGCAAAGACTCAAGCGAGTAGTTGTGTTCTCGTAGTTTTTCCCAGTTATATATCCACTGGCTTTTGGCAGTGGTTATCGGCGGAATATTGGCAAGCGCTTCGCCCGCTAATATTCGTTTAACTAAACCCGCGGCCCGAGTAGCATGCTGTCTGCCATCTAATTCATCAGCGCCCACCGCACCATATTCAAGGGTAGTAATAGCAATGGTATACACTGGATTATTGGTCCAAGTGACCAGTTGTTCGGTGCCTTGGTTCCAGCTTAATAGCGCATTATTGTTACGCGGGCTAGTGAGTTGTCCTATTAATAACACCGGAATATTGCTGTTGAAATGGCTAAAAGTATCGGGGATGTTGTCTTCTATCAATTCTTCAATAATGTGAATTTTCTTGGGCGCTTCGGGTTGTCCAATGACCATTTTCGCTTTAGCTAAATTGGCTAAACCAGTAGATGTTTGGTCAACAATCAGGATCAATTCATCAATGCCGGTTTGTTGTTTTATGCTGACAATAGTGCCGGCAATATCTCGGTTTTCAAAGACACCTGTCATATTAGGGGTATTTATCACCTCATCGCTGACTCGGTTAATGCCTAAATACACAATGGGCACAGCGTTAAAAAACTGTTCTCGATGTTCACGAATCAGATTAAAAGCTGGGTCGTCAGAGATAACAATCACGTCTAAATTAGTATTTGCATATTTGGTGTTTAAGTAGTCTAAAAAGCTAAGTTTAAATGGACTTTTAGGGTAGCGTTTTGCATCCATATATTCATGGAATAAACGGGTATCCGCATCATCTTTGAACGCGTTATCGAGGCCTTGCTTAAGGTAGCCAGTCCAAAAGTGTTCATTATGGTAAGAGTGGATAACCAAAATATTGTTAGCCTGAACAGAAAAGCTTAGGCCGCTTAATAGCGCTAAACCTAACAATACAATTTTGATGTTATAAAGAGTTGTTTGCAATGCGGCTCCCTGCCTATCAATGTGCTTTGGTGACTTAGCATATTGGCAATACAATGGTACTGACATATTGCGCTACCTAGATAGTATAGATGCTAGCACCATACTCTGATAAATCGAGTCGACCGGGTGACAAATATTAAGTTGAGGGGGTAGGGGCTTACACCACGAGTTTGCTTATGGAGTTCACTATCGCGGTGTTAAGCAAGAGAGCTAGGTATAAGCTAATGACTACATTAACGCTAAACAGTACTAGGTGCTTTTAAAGCTCTCCGTTAGGATACCTTTAGTTTATATATTCCAAGGATTAGGATGGCTGGTTTAAGTTTAATAGCCTTACTCGATGATATCGCCACAGTGTTAGATGATGTGGCGTTAATGACAAAGGTGGCAGCAAAAAAAACAGCAGGGGTATTAGGGGATGATTTAGCGCTAAATGCCCAGCAAGTCTCAGGGGTTAAAGCTGATCGCGAATTACCCGTGGTGTGGGCGGTAGCTAAAGGCTCGCTACTTAATAAGCTTATTTTGGTACCTACAGCGTTAGCCTTAAGCGTATTTTTACCGGTAGCAATTAGCATATTACTGATTGCTGGTGGTTTATTTTTGTGTTTTGAAGGCTTTGAAAAGGTGTTTCATGTGTTGTTTCCTCATGGAGACGTAGAGCAACAACATAAACAGCAAAGGCTAAAAGCCAATTCAGACGACTCTATAGACTTGGTTGCCTTTGAAAAAGCTAAAATAAAAGGTGCCGTTCGCACCGATTTTATCTTATCGGCTGAGATCATAGTTATCGCTATGGGCAGCATGGTAGGGGCTAATTTGTTAACTCAGGGTATCGCCGTTTCTGGTATTGCCTTATTAATGACCATTGGCGTTTATGGCTTGGTGGCTTGCATTGTAAAACTAGATGACGCCGGTTTGTATTTACTGCAACAGGCTGAAGACAATAACGGCAGTAAACTACAGAAATGGCTTGGCCAAGCTTTATTAGGTTTTGCCCCATTATTAATGAAGTTTTTAGTGGTAGTCGGCACCGCAGCAATGTTTCTGGTGGGAGGAGGGATTTTAAGCCATGGCATCCCCTTGTTTAGTATGTATGCTCATCACATTCAAGATTGGGCCGCTGGCTTTGGCGCTATCAGCCAAATAGTTGCACCACTTCTTTTTGATGCCTCAATAGGCATTGTGGCGGGTGGTGGCGTGATGCTGTTGATAAATACTGCGAAGCGGGTATTTGGCAAAGTGATGTAACTCATTTTTGGACAGCAATGAGTTAGCAACCAAAAGAACAAGCGCGAGATCTACTGATTCTCGCGTAATCTTTTCCCCTTACTGGTGCACTTTCTTGCTTACCGGCTTTAAAGCTTTCATAACTGACGACTGTTTCCACATACCCACACCTGTTAAAGCAAGCGCTGGTATTAGCCCCCATAACGTAGCTGTAATATATGCTTCATAGTTTCCTAAGGGTGAATAGAAAGCCGTACCAACTAATAGCGCTAACGCTATGTGTACCCATCTCAAAATTATTCTTATGTTCTTACCATTCATGATGCTTTCCTTCTGCTGTTATTTTAAGTTCTATGATAAAGCTGCTTTATCTATAGTTCTTATAATTGCGACAGGCGGTATTTACAGAGCGTGAGTTGCTGCACCTTACGATAAATGGGGAAATTCATTGCAAGTGTCAATATAGACACTCGAACACTTAATGAGGCACAAACGAGTCAGTACGCCCTAACCCGTTTTTGGACAAAACCTTCTTAGGATTAAAGCTCGAATAGTCTTTCGTCTGATAAGTTTTCCTTATGATTAATCAAATATAGTTGTATTGAAACACTCTAAAAACGTGAGCAATATCACCGTACCCCACTACAATACTTACTGGTGGCGATGAAACTCAAACCTATTGAGTTTGTAGGGTTTCTAGTAATCGCTGTAACGCGGGACCAGACTTGTGACGGCGCGAGGTCAAACAGCCATGAGTGGCTAACCAACCATCTTTTTCATGTGCTACGGGAAGTTGTACCAACTGTTTGTTTTTAATAAACGGCAATGCCATCGAATCTGGAATGAGCGCCCACCCAAGCCCCTCAATCGCCAATTTTGCTAACAAGTCATGGTGGTTGGCATACCAAAAATTTGAGCTAATACGATAGCTAAACCATAATTCTTTCTGGGAGTTACTTCGGTGTACGATTTGGCGATAACCTCTTAAATCGGAATCACGGACAACACTCAGTGAAGCAAGTGGGTGACGTGGAGAAGTGACGTTTAAAAAGCGGGTCTGACCAAGCGTAATGAAATCCATATCTTCTTTGAGTTCACCATCCGCCAAGATAATGCCAACATGTGCTTTATCACTGCGAACCAAATCTTCTACATCATAGGTTGCTGCAGAAATGACATTGAAGTGAGTAATTGGAAATTGTTTTTCTATGTTAGACAGCACATCCAATATCAACTGCGTCATTAAGCACTCATCAATAGCGATGACTAGATTATCCTCTACTATTTTATCTAAAGACTCTACTTTTTGGTCAAAATATGTCTGTTGGTTCAGTATCGATTTCGCAATTGGCAGTAAAGCTTTTCCGCTATCCGTCAGTGTGGGCGTATTTTTTTCACGATTAAACAGAACTTGATTGAGAGCAATTTCGAGATTGGCGATGGATTGACTAACCCCAGATTGTGCTCGCCCTAGTTTTCTGGCTGCCGCAGAAAATGACCCTACTTCACTAACAGTGACAAAAATTTTGAGTTGTTCAAAGCTGTACATATCAAGATCTCGATAAAAAACCAAAGACCATGGTATCACAAATGGTGATGGCTCTTAACTTTCTATTGTAGCTGAATCCTCCATAATCATCCCCACTTGAGTTCCACACTAATAATAGAATGAGGTTAACATGGGCACTTTAGAGCGTATCTTTCACGCGGTATTGTTTGAAGTATTGGCGGTAAGCTTGTCGATTGCGGGACTAGCACTATTTACCGAACACAAGGTGACTGCTCTATCAGGAACTATGATAGTCATAGCAACCATAGCGATGATATGGAACTTCATTTTTAATTATGTTTTTGACTGTTATGCCACTGGAGATAAAGAGAAGCGCTCACTTCGATTACGTGCGGTTCATGTGGTGTTGTTTGAGATGGGCTTGTTGTTTCTTACTATGCCTGCAATGGCTTGGGTGTTAGACGTAAGCTTATGGGAAGCATTCATCATGGATGTTGGTGTGACAATCTTCATCACTATCTATGCTTTTGTATTCAATTATACCTATGACCATTCACGAGCTTACTTTGTTCAAGGACGAGTGAAAGCAATGACTTAATGGTAGGCGAGCCCTCTATTTCATACTTTCTAGGTACAACAAAAAGTAGGGGGCAAGCTTGTATCACTGTAATTAGCACTCTAGGCATCGTTGGCACAAAAAAGATATTTTTGTGCGAAACATGCAATGGTACGATTCTAACGCAGTGGACATTACACACATAAGAAAAAGTAGTGTAAATCACCTCGATGTGGCTGGAGTGATTGAGAGCTGCTTACACACAATGGGGCAAAAGTGAGTTACCTAACCCAACCCTGAACAGTTTCGAGTGACGAATGGAAGCAACAATGTCTTGAGAGCCTATAAAGTGTCTAGAGTTTTCAGGCCTTACCAGGCAAAGAATAGAATAGATAAGACGAGTGAGGCCACGAAAACGGTGTTATGCACATCCATGCCCCACTTACTGATGTTATCTTGACTCACTTGATAGTCAGTAGATTCAATACTGTACTTTTTGGATTTTAAGACCATAAATTATAATGTTCACACATTCGAATAAACGAATATACCGAGCAACTCCTTATCCAATTATTATTAGATCGGCTAGCCGTACCCTATAAAAATGATATAGGTGATTCTGACTTTTGCTCAACCCCAAGAGGTGTATTTCAGCATGCTATATGGTTTTTTGCATTGGCGGTATTATTTTTACTAAGCCTATTCTCCTGTGGTTTTTGGTTTAACATGCTGATTGGTTTGTGGGTAGAAGCGAGCTTGGTATCTAAGGTAAGAATTTCAAAGTAACTATGCCCCTTTTATGCCCCTTTTATGTCACTTTGAATAGGATTAACGCGTTGCTCATTAAGAGCACCACTACTTTTTTCAAGCCTTGATAGAAATCTTAGCTGGTGGAGTGGTGAAGTTAAGTTAGAGTAAATGGCGCGAAACGGATCTATACCAAAGTGACTTAATTTAATTCGCGAAAGCTTAGCTGCACCGAGCCTCGCAGATATCCAATTGTGAGGGGCTTTGGGTACAAAAAACCGACAGTTAGACGACCAACTAGTCACTTCATCATTTAGGCCCTCAATGATTGTAAGCTCACTTAATCGATAATTTAAGTAAATCAAACGAGGCCTGTATTTGCTCCAGTGGCGAGGCAAAATTCATGCGGTAATAGTTTTCATTAGGCTCTCCAAACCAGGTACCTGGTGTTAACGCCATTTTAGCGTGTTGAGCTAATAGTGATTTTAATTGTGCAGGTTCTAAATCTAAACCGGTAAAATCAAACCAGATCTGATTACTTCCTTCTGGCGCAAAGGTCTTAACTTGTGGAAGCTCTGTGGCCATAAACGTGATAATCCAGTTGCGAGTTTTTTCAGTGTAAGCTAAAAAAGCATCAAACCACGCTTTGCCATGCTGATAGGCTGCAATGGTCGCGTAGGTGGTAAACGCGTTACCGTGGTCCAGTGACATTGACGCTGAGGTGGCTTTTATTTTGTCTCGCAGCACCTGATTGTCACTGTAAATATAGCCATTGGAAATACTGTTCAAACCAAAGTTCTTGGCCGGAGAACCAATAATAGTCAGGCTGTTGATATATTCTAAAGAAGCCATGCTAGTGAACGTAGAACCTTCAAAGATGATGTCGCCATGCACTTCATCACTAATGATTAAGGTGTCATATTCTTTGGCAATAGCAACTAGCCGTTGCAGCTCACCTTGAGTCCATACACGGCCTACAGGGTTATGTGGATTACATAACAGCACCATTTTAACGTCGCCGCTTTTTAGCTGTTTCTCAAAGCCTTCAAAATCAATGACGTAACGGTCGCCTTCTATTTTTAGGGGGCTATTTACCGCTTTGCGCCCAGCAGACTCTATCAAGCGGCGAAATTGGTGATACACCGGTGTTTGAATTAACACTCCGTCACCTTCATTGCTAAAATCTCGAATCAGTAATGCAATTGCACTAAGCACGCCGGGCACCTGAACAAAGTGGTCTGGGTTTAATTCAAGATTGTGACGGTCTTTGTTCCACGCTGAAATGGAGTTAAAAACCGTTTTTGAATCAAACTCGTATGAATAAGTCTCGCGGCTCACCAAATGCTGCATGGCTTGGGTAATGGGTGATGCAATAGGGAAATCCATATCGGCAATCCAATAAGGCGTGATATCTTCAGTGCCATAGATTTGATTTAGCATATTACTATCGTGCTTAATAAATTTGTGGCTCAAATCATTGTTGTTTGAATTTACTTGGAACATTTATTTTTCTCGTTAGCTTAACTCATTACCGTTAAGACGCAGCACCAATAGAAAAGACGCAACTATTTTTGAGTTGTTATTCCGCGCTTGTTGTTCAAGAGAATATTGGCTCGCTAATCAATCAATGTCAGCGAATCTAAAATCCCTTTGCCGCTATGAATGCCTCCCTCATTCTCACTCGCAGGTTTACTGCGAATGAGGTAACCCGTGTATCCATTCATTTTAGTGGCCGGCTCGCCGTCATAAAAGGCTGTAAATAAACCTATTTCACTAACAAGATCGTTTACCTGAGTTTGCTGATTATTGCGCACAGCAATGGTTGGTCGTTCACGCTCATGGGGATGCAAGCGCTGCATCAGCGCCCATGCATCATATTCTTGTGGGGTAAGTCGCTTTAATTTTTCACTAATAGCATCACCAAAAATGCAGTGTCCACCGCCTTCACCTTGGTTTTTTAGTACCCACTCATGTTTATTCGCTTGAGAGTTAAACCAGTTGATGGTGTCTTGGCTTATCGGCTTCATGTCAGCAAGCACACTTTTAATCAACTTCGCTTGTTCAAGATTGAGCCCCCAGCGCGCATATTCAGCGGCTGGCATCATGGTTAGAAGCATCTGCATAGTTTTGCTGGTTGCGAGCTGTTGGCTGAAGGTAGCGTTTACCGCTACATGGTGTTGTTCGATAAATAGTCGTGTCTGACTTAAGGTCTGACAACATACTTCTTCATCTCTGTCTGGCGAGTAATAATCGGCATACTGATAACCGGCGCGCAGATACACAACATCAACAGCGCCTATGTCCTCTAACATTAAACGCTGATTATCGCCGGTTGAAAGCTGAACGCTAAGTTGCTCAAAGGTGCGCCGAACAGTTTTTATTCCCTGTTTTTGTAGGGCTATCTCTAGTAAATGTTGGTCGTAAACATTGTCTTCATTTTCTTGAATTACCATTAAAAAAGTCGGCCGATGGTGGTCTTCCTTCTTAAGTGTTAAAGCCGTATTCGCGTTTGAACTATAACTAGCATTAGGGGCATCGACAGCAAACGTTGCCGCGATTTTTTTTGCAGCTAAGGAAATACCATAGGCTAGTTGATCTAATCCTCGATTCTCTGCTTGTACCGATTGACTATCTTCTAACCAATCTCGGTAAACCGTTGGCCATTGGCTGCGTAAAAATGCGTGAAACTCAGTAGCTCGTTGGCCAAAGGGTGCCATGCCAGCAGCAATACCATTAAACTCTATAACTTTTGCACCGTGCTGGCAGTCATCCATAAAATCAGTACGCATCAATAATAACGGCTTTCGAGCAGGAGTCAGGCGCTTAGCTATATCGCCCTGCGCCTGATGGTGTAAAGCCAATAAACGACCAAAAAACGGGTCAGCTTTTGCCACATCAGCAAGTGCAGACTGAAGGAAGTCGTGATCTTCAGAAACATTGTTTATCAGCTTAGTGATGAGAGGAGTTACTTTACGTAAATGCTCGAACACTTCACTCTTCATGGTCATTGGCGCAATACTAAAAGGGCAGTGCCTAGCGGTGTTATCTGCTTGGCGAAAAGCTACGCCATGCATAATGGCCCATTCACTGGCTTCTTCAATGATTTGCTGTGGAATAAGTGACCGAGTTTGACTCTTCATGGTTTCTCCAAAAATAGCTTTTGGGCGCTATGAAAGAAGTGTTTAGCGCCTTCTAGTTGTAATCTAGGTAATTATTTATGCTATATGGCATAGCAATGTGGCGACGTAAACTTACCTATACCGAGAGGGTTATTCATTCAGCGGGTGAACAGTTAACATTTAGTACGTTTGTTTGGATCTTTTGGGGAGTAGCCTGTTATACCGTCTTGACCTACTTCAAAGTCACAGCAGGCCATCATTTGTTCTCGAAACTTAATGCGGCTCCTTTGCACACGACTTTTAGCACCAGAGAGCGATAAACCAAGCTGGTCGGCAATCCCTTGTTGAGATACACCTTCAAGCTCAGCTAAGCGCAGCGGAACGCCATATTTCTCGGGCAACTCGTCAATTAATGGGCGTAAGCACTCTGCTAACTCTTCACGAGCCTGTTTGCCGGTATCTTGCTCTTGAGCTACAAGATCATCAGGCAGCTCGTCATAGGGCTGACGCTTTCGATAAAAATCCATAATGGTATTGTGAGCAATGCGATAGAGCCAACCTTTGAGGCTACCTTTTGATTTCAATTGATGCAGATTACCACTGGCTTTGATGTAAACATCTTGCAAAATGTCATCTATCGCATCTGAGTCATCAATGCGTTTGCTAACGTAACTACGCAGTTGCGCTTTGTGGTTTTGCCATTCAGATATCATACAAACAGGCTCTCTACTCAACATAAAATTTCGATACAATGCCTAAGACGCAACTATTAGTAAAAAGATGCAATATTTCGTTTTTTATTTGAATGTCGACTCAAATACTATGTGCTATTTATTAACGCATGCTTCTGATAAAACTTTAGCACAATAGATATTCAGCAAATTGCGGTACCACTATGCGGCCTCTGTTAGTTCTAGGGGTTTAGACAACAGGGCAGATTGAGTAAAAATTAATGCAATGCTGAAAATGCCGGAATGTAAGCTAAATCGTCATGCGGCTACATGAGCTAAAGCATCACTACTGACTCGGCCGTCAAATGTGTCCAATATCATTCATTATTCAGAATATGTAGCGTTAGCTTTATTACTCAAGTGGTAGCCTTACACAAAACTCTACACCACTGTTATCGGTAAAGTTTCGCGCGCTTATTGTGCCACCATGAAACTCGGCAATTAACCGTGCTATGTACAGGCCCAACCCTAAGTGTGGTTTTTGTTGGGCTTGTTGGCTACGAATAGACACCATCGACTCAAATATTTGTTCAACCATGTTATCAGGCAGGGTGGGACCATGGTTGCTAATCAGCAATACGGCATCTTTGTTGTCTTGTTGAAAACTCACGGTAATAGGTTTGTCTGGCAAGCTGAATTCCATGGCGTTGGCCACTAACTTGTCCATTAGTTGGGCGATATACTCGGGTACGCCAACAATATTGAGTGTATTAGGGCTTATGTTGCAATCAAAGGCTTGTTCTGGGTAAGTATATTGGTAACCCTGCATACAACCAGACACCACCTTAGACAACGGAAAGGTACTGGTTTCGGCCTGCGACAGGCTTTGTTCTAGCCGTGTTGCTTCACTCATGTTATTGAGGATCATGTTTAAACGGTTCACCCCTTCTTGAGCTCTATCTACGTATTTTTGGGTATCTTGATCAAGCGTTTGCAGGTTTAAGTGCTCTAGAGAAGAGCGCACTACAGCAACAGGTGTGCGCAACTCATGAGATAAGCGCGAAGACATATTTTCTAAATAGTGGGTGTATTGGCTTAAACGGCTAACTATGCTGGCAAAGCTACGAGACAAATCGCCAATCTCGTCACGGTCTTTTGAATCGGGTAAGGTTGCAGTTACTCGCCCTTGGCTATCAATGGCTTTTTCTGCTTGGTCGCGTAATTTACGGATACGGCTAGAAATGCTTGAGGCAAACAAAAATAGCGATAAAGTACCCACGCCCATCACCAACAAAATAATGTTAAATAGGCGCTCTAAAGCGCGGTTACGCAAGGTGCGAATGCCGTTGGTGGTTTCTTCGGCCACCACCACGCCCATGACTTTATCGTCTATCCATATGGGGCTGGCAGCGGCTAATACCACCGCGCGGCCATCGGGGGTTAAACGCCAAGTAGAGCCGGGTTTTCCGCTAAGGGCTTGTTGAATATGGCTACCTTCTAGTTGGGTAGAGTCTTGCAAAGAATCAACAAAATCTTGCGGCGGCTTGGTGAGTATTTTGTAGTACAAGGGATGCAGGTATTGTTTGGTAAATTGGCTCCACCAAGAGTCGCTGTTTTCAGGGCTTAAACTACGCGCCCAAATGCTTTTAGTACTGCGAATATCCCCAGATTTAGCCAATACCCGCCCATGTTTATCCACCACCCAAATGCGCGAGCTATTGTGGCTCATGCCTTTAATGATGCTTTCTATCTCAGGGGAGGGCACCAACACCGTACCCAAGTTATCTACGGTATCGAGTGCCGATGTGCCAACCACCGACACCAACTCACGTTTAGGCGTACGGTTAACATCGTAGATAGAAAAGCCCAGCTTACTGCCTACCATAGACAAAGGGATCCGCAGTTCAATATTGTAGCCCTTAGGCGTTTTTAACCATTGGCCTTGAATTTTTACCTCAGGTTTTACTGGGGTATTTAGGCTTGGGTCTAACGGTAATTCAAAGGCGTTAATCCAGCCATCTTCGGTGGTAGCAACGATATAGCGCCTAAACTCTCCGTCGGGTGCGAGTGTGGCTATGGCTAAATGGTCATTATTATCAACACGCAGGGTATTTTTACCGCGATAAACAACATCTTGGTCGGTGACTTCAAAGTAGGCATATAAATAACGGCCAAATTTACCCACCATGTGGGTAAATTCGCTAGTAATAGGGGTATCGGGATCGGCTTGATAAATGACATGGTCTTCGCCATAGCGCAGCATGCGGTGTTGGTAATCTTGCCAGTCGTTTAGTTTTCCGTCTAGTTGTATTGGCCCAGAAAGCGGGTAGGCGTATAAGTCTCGGCCTTTTTGTACTTGGCTTAAAAAGCTGGCTTGGCTATTAAACAGTTTGGGGCGCTCGTGCAGGGCGGTAGCGAGGGCCTGAGTGGTGCCTTCTAAGGTTTTTTCTTGGCCTAGGCGTAGGTATTTTTCCATTTCCCAGACGTACTGGTAACCCAGCCACGGTAAACACAGTAGAAATAGTGACAAAATGGTGACTTTAGCACGAAGGCCTATAGGCAATACCGGTAGCATTAGGCAACACTGTCCCAGCGATAACCCATGCCATACACGGTGTCTATACACTCAAAGTTTGGGTCAACCACTAAGAACTTTTTACGAATGCGCTTTACGTGCGAAGTAATGGTGCTGTCATCAACAAAAATCTTGGCTTCGGTCATTAGTTCTTGGCGGCTGCGCACATGACCTGGGCGTTTTGCTAACGCATGCACCATCCAAAATTCGGTCACTGTAAGCTCAATGGTTTGTTGATTCCACAATACTTGCATGCGATTTCCGTCAATCGCTAAAGGGCCACGCTCTAGCAGGTTATCCTCTAACTGCGCAGCACCTAATAATTCAGAGCGGCGAAATAAGGCGGCGATGCGAGCCACCAAATGCGGAAAACTAATATCTTTGGTGAGGTAGTCATCGGCTCCTAAACGTAAACCACATACGGTGTCAAAATCACTGTCACGCGCGGTAAGGAAAATAATCGGCAAGCTGCTCGACATGGCGCGCAGCGATTGGCACAACGAAAAGCCGCCGTCGATTTCATCTTCTAGGCCAATATCAATAATAGCCAAATCAGGCAAACGGGTGGTAAAGGCGGCCAATGCACTAGGGCGATTGGCATAAGCTTGCACGCTATAGCCTTGTTGCTGTAATACGTCTTTGTAGTTTTCGCGGATGGCCGCTTCATCTTCTACGATAGCAATTCGTTTCATGGTTTTTACTAAGTTATAAGCTGCTGACTTGCATAGACTATACATGATTTTCTCAGCACTTTGGTGGGCTGAGGCAAATTGCCATTTTGTTGCCACAATTGATAAGCGAACTGCCACTTTTAACGCCCCTCAGTGCCATTTCAGTCCTGTTTAATGAAGTCATCGAAAGGCTTGGCGCATCCAAGCCAATCTAATCAACTCACTGATTAACCATACTGAAAAGGAAACATTCCATGAAAAAGCATCTAATTGCCTTAGCCGTTATCAGCAGCCTTAGCTTATCTAATGCCACCATCGCTAGCGAGAGTTCAGATCAAACCATCAGCCGCAACGGCAAAACAGAAATGATTGGTTTTGGCTCTGGCGCGGCGATCGGTGCTTTGGTTGGCGGCCCCGTTGGCGCGTTTATTGGTGGGTTTACCGGGGTGTGGATTGGTAAATCGGTCGCCGACGAGCAAGAGCTTGGTGCTCAACAATTGCAGTTGAGTCAGCAGCAAGATGAGATACAAGTACTGGCTCAACGTAGCGAACAACTTGAGTCTCTTACTCAGCAGCACGTGCGGCTCAACTCACAGTTAGAGCAATTGAAAGAGGCTCAGCAGCAAAAACTAGAAGAGTTAGCCATTGGTCTAAACGTACAGTTTAAAACCGGCTCATCGCTAATAGAACCTCACTTTAAACATCAATTAGATGACGTCGTATACGCAATGTCGCTATCGCCAGACTTACAGCTCAATTTAACCGGCTATGCCGATCGCCAAGGAGACTCAAGTTACAACCAAGCATTATCTGAGCAGCGTTTAGCGGAAGTGAGAAGCTATTTGATCAACCAAGGTATCGCAGAGTCTCGACTTAATTCGCAAGCCTTTGGTGATAGTGCGCCATTAAGCGCTGAAGCTAACTTAGAAAATAACTTTTTTGACCGCCGAGTCACCTTAAAACTGATGTCTGAGCGCGGCATGTTAGCAGCCCAATAATCACTATTGCTAAGGGAGGTAGCCTAATGAAAATTGATGTAGTACGTACAGCCACTCATTTCTGCCATAGCGTTTCGGTTGGTGGTGCCATCATTGTGTTATGGGCGGCTTTTATGTCGCCCAGCCAAGCTGCAGAGCAAGGTGACAAACAAGCCGCAGAACGGGATGAAATACGCCAAGGCAGCTTAGTGTTTATTGACGCAAATGGCCAACGCCAACAGCGTTTACCCCTGCATACTGACGTTGAAATGACAGTATCAGGATTAACCAACCGAGTGACGCTAAGCCAAACCTTTGTTAACCAAAGCCAAGATTGGGTAAATGGCACTTATATGTTTCCTTTGCCTAATCAAGCAGCGGTTGATCAAATGCAGCTTATTATTGGTGAGCGCGAAATAGAAGGCCAAATTCAAGAGAAACAACAAGCTAAACGCACCTTTGACACGGCTAAAAGAGAAGGTAAGCGAGCAAGTTTAGTTGAGCAATTGCGACCTAATATTTTCACTACAGCGGTAGCCAACCTTGGCCCTAATGAAACGCTGAAAGTCACCATTAGTTATCAGCAACAAGTGGCATACCAGGATGGGGAGTTTAGTTTGCGTTTTCCTATGGTAGTTAATCCGCGTTATACACCGCAAATATTTAGAGACCAAATGGCAAATAGTTTGACTGATGAGCAAGGCAACAGTTTGTCGCTTGCTTCGTTGATGGAGCAGTCATATCAGCCATCGCCTAGCAGTCGTTATGATGATGTTGTGCAACTAATGCAGCATAGCTTTCGCCAATATGCACAAGCTGAGCAACAAACACCTCCGTTAAAGGCAAATATACACATTTCCCTAAATAGCGGCTTTGAGTTAGACACCTTGCAAAGTGAATATCATCCTATTGCTAAGACAGTACGCGATGATGGCAGCATCGATATTCGCTTATTAAACACTGATGCTAATCGTGACTTTGTATTGAAATGGCGACCTATTATTGGTTCGCGACCCGAGGCCGCGGTGTACAGTCAGCATGGGCTTACTCATCAACCCCGTGGTCAGTTAAACAAAGATGATTACGCGCTGCTAATGCTTATGCCTCCGCAAGGCGATAAGGCCGATCTACTTAATGTGCCGCGTGAGCTAGTGTTGGTGATAGATACCTCTGGGTCTATGTCGGGTGAGTCAATGATTCAAGCCAGAGAGGCGTTGCATGAGGCCTTACGCGGCTTAGACAGTAACGATTATTTCAATATTATTGAGTTTAATTCGAACTACCGCCGCTTTCTGGCTAAATCCGTTGTGGCTAATAGTCACAATTTGTACCAAGCCAAAGCATTTATTAACGGCTTACGCGCTGATGGCGGCACCGAAATGTTTGGCGCATTACAGGCAGCACTAAGCGATGCCAAGCAGAATGAGCAATCACAGAAACGGTTACGCCAAGTGATCTTTATTACCGATGGCTCGGTGAGTAATGAAGCCGCGTTGTTTGAGCTCATCAATAACCAACTGGGTGATAGCCGCTTATTTACCATTGGGATCGGCTCAGCACCCAATTCCCACTTTATGCAACGCGCCGCCGAGCTAGGTAAGGGCACGTTCACCTATATTGGTAAGCAGAGTGAAGTTAAACACAAAGTCACTAGCTTGTTTGAGAAAATCGCGCACCCGGTAGTGAGTGACGTTCAACTTGCCTTTAGCGACGGTACCGTGCCTGAATATTGGCCTGCCAATATCCCTGATGTGTATCGCGGCCAACCCTTGATGGTGAGCATTAAATTCGCGAGTGGCTCGCAGCAACAATTGGTGATTAGCGGCAATATTGGAGAGCAATTCTGGCAGCGTAATGTCAATCTGCAAAGTGCTAATTATCCAGCTAGTCAACAAGTCGCAGGCTTAGATTTATTGTGGGCGCGTCAACAGATCGCCGCCTTAGAGTTAAATAAAAACGCTGCCAATAAGCCACGAGTAGACAAGCAAGTATTAGCGCTGGCACTTAAATATCATTTAGTTAGCTCGCAAACAAGTTTGGTGGCCGTAGACTTAAGCCCTGCTAAACCTCAGGGGATAACTGCGCTAGACAAACAGCTTGATGGGGGCATGCCTAAAGGTTGGCAAGCGGGTGGCGTATTACCACAAACATCTACCTCTAGCCGATTAACCATGCTAGTTGGATTACTGCTGTTAATGGTGGCACTTGGATTGATTTATCAACAAGGTAGGGCTGGCGCAAACCCACCGTTGCAGCAGCGTTGACCCGCTAATGGCTCAATGCGTTGATGCGGGCACCAAGCTAGGCCCGCATTAGCCAGCACCTACAGCCCCTACCTTTTCACCTCAGATACCATTGCCTAACTGTAAGGATTTGATATGAGCATCAGCTTTTTGGCAAAACACCCTGTGCCTTGCGCGTTGTTTCTACTTGGTTTGTTAGTGTTAAGCCATGGCGCATATATTCAAGCAAAGGCCTATTTAGCACAATATTTAATTGCTCAAGCTTGGCAGCAAACCTTAGATGACCAACAACCCCATAAACCTTGGCAATGGGCCGATACTTACCCTGTCGCCAAGCTTAGTTTTGTGACAAAACAAGAAAGCATCGGTTTCAAACACCAAGTAGACTCTGTGTTTGTATTAGCGGGGGCGTCGGGGCGCACCTTGGCTTTTGGCCCTGGCTTAGTATTGAGCGGGGCAAACATAGGTGAGGTCGGCAACACCGTGATAGCGGGTCATCGCGATACCCACTTCGCTAACTTAGCCGCCATAAATAAAGGCGATCTACTGCAAGTTGAAGACAATAATGGTGGCGTATTACTGTATCAAGTGGTGAATACTCAAGTTGCTCATCAAAGCGATACGCATTTTATGGCGCCTAGCGACGATAACCGCTTAACCCTGATTACCTGTTATCCCTTTAATCAGCTCAGTGGCGGGGCAGAGCAACGCTACATTGTAGAGGCATTGTTGGTGAGTAAACCTAGGCCGATATAATGTCTGTTGAATAGCCTTGGTCACTCAATCTGCGTAGATTGGGTTGCGAGAAAATACAGGTAGGTAGGTTAAACCCCTAGAGAAAAGGAACTCTCTAAAAAAGGCTACAAACATGGATTTGTAGCCTCGGCCATCGCTTACTTCATCGTTGCGATAAATTTGTCAGACTCTGCAATTGCTTTGCTCATTTGCTGAATAACATCGGCCACTTCTTGTTCTAAACGAGTAAACTCTTTACCCACTGCGCCAATTGCCCGAGCATTGAGGTTATGTTTTAAGTACAGTTGATTGTCGTTTAAACGGCTTAGTACTGGCTGCATTTGGGCTTCCGCTCGGCGCATGGCTTTAAGCATCGCTGCATAACGCTTACGTGTGTCGTTCAGTTGTTGTTTACTCTCGGCTTTTAGGCTGGTGGACTGGTATTGTTCTAGCTCTTCTTGCCATTCATCAAATAGGGCCTCAGCGACACTGTCTACTTCGTCAATTCGTTCGCTTACGGTTTCGGCAGCCGCTTTAGAGTCTTGGTATTGCTCGTTGACATCATCGTAGACAGCTTCCAAATCACCACCATCAAATTGGGTGAGGCTTTTAAGTTGCTCTAGCGCCGATGTGAACTGTTGCTGCGCATCCTGTTGGCTTTCTTGCGCTTCTTCGACCCGATCTACCAATATTTCACGTTTGTGATAACCCACTTTTTCCATGGCTGAATAATATGTCGACTCACAGCCAAATAAAAAAACGACCAAAACGAGAGATGTGAATATTTTCATTAGCTGCCTCCTGGCTTAAAGCGCGCCGCATCGACAATGGCCCAAATATGAACGATCACCGCAATAATAACAGGTACGATCAACCACCAAGCTAGGTAACCGCCACCGGTAATAACAAAAAATAGAAGGGCAGGCAAAAAACGCCCTTGTACTAACTGGCCAAGACCTGGAATAAAAAAGCTACATATAGCGGCAAGTACATTGCCAGTTGAACCTTGCTCGGACACGCTTCATCCTTGGATATTTAGTGAGTAATTATCGGTATGTTGCCAGACTATTTGCTTGCGTGCGAGTTTCAATAATCGATTTTACTTAAAAGCTGCAATTTTTCGCGACAGTATCGCGTTGCAGCGGGCTTATCGATTGCTATCAATCTGCGGCTTGGCGATAATAAGCCCCAGCGTTGTTTGAGAAACATCTGTTTTCTCATTTACTTACCCACGGATATTGAATGAAATTTCTCCACACTTCAGATTGGCACTTAGGCCGGCAATTGCATAACCAATCTTTACTCGAAGATCAGCAATATGTGCTGGAGCAAATTGTCGAACTTGCTCGGCAACATAGGGTGGATGCATTGCTCGTAGCCGGTGATATTTTTGACCGCTCTGTCCCCCCTAGCCAAGCAGTAAAAGTGCTGGATGATATTCTGCACCGCTTTATTAACGAGTTAGCGATACCGGTCATTATGATTGCCGGTAATCACGATGGAGCGCAACGCTTGGCTTTTGCCGCTAGGCATATGCGAGACTTACATATAATAGGGCCTTTAACAGACAGCATTGAACCGATAACGCTTAGCACCAAAGCCGGTGATACAGTGCAATTCTATGGCTTGCCTTACGCAGAGCCAGCCACCGTTAGGGAAGTATTTAACTGCGAAGTGACATCTCATCAAGAGGCGATGCAAGTATTACTAGAGCAAGTGACGGGACACGACAGCCAAGGCCATAACAAAGTCGTGATCGCCCATTGTTTTCTGGACGGTGGTGATGAATCTGAGTCAGAGCGGCCCTTAAGTATTGGCGGAGCTGACAAAATAACGCCTAGTTTATTTAGTGATTTTGCCTATGTGGCACTTGGCCATTTACATGGCCCACAGTATAAAGGCGAGCAGCATGTGCGCTATTCGGGGTCACCATTAAAGTATTCTTTTAGCGAACAACATCACGCTAAGTCGATTACTTTGGTTGAACTCATTGGTGAAGATTGCCAGATAGAATTACTCCCGTTAAAACCTTTGCGCGATGTGCGAATTATTGAAGGTATGTTGGTTGATGTGCTTAAAGCTGGCGAGATAGATCCTAATAAAGACGACTACTTAATGGTCAAGCTCCTTGATAAGTCAGCCATATTAGATGCCATGGGCAAGCTTAGATCCGTTTACCCCAATGTTTTACATTTAGAACGTACCGGTTTAATGGCAGAAAACAGCCAGCTTGTGCAAAATCGCGAACATGTAAAAAAGGGTGAATACGCCATGTTTAATGACTTTTTCTCTCAAGTATCGGGTGAAGACCTCAGTGATGCTCAACAAAGCCTGCTAAAAGACACCATAGAAACCTTGCACCGTGGAGACCAATAATGCGCCCAATTAGTTTAAACATGAGCGCCTTTGGCCCCTTTGCGGGGAATGAGTTTATCAATTTTAGTCTGTTAGGGCGCAACCCCCTGTTTTTGCTAAATGGGCCAACCGGTGCCGGTAAAACCACAATTTTAGATGCCATGTGTTTTGCCTTATACGGCAAGAGCACCGGTGACGAGCGTGAAGCCGCACAAATGCGCTGTGATTTGGCGGATGAATCACTACTTACCGAAGTCAGTTTTGAGTTTGAATTGGGGGATCTGCGTTATCGGATCCGCCGAGTGCCAGAGCAAGCAAGGCTTAAAAAGTCGGGAGACGGTTACACCCAACAAAAACCTGAAGCGCAGTTAGTTCGCATTGAACAAGACGGTAGCGAGAGTTTACTGGTGCCTGCAAAAGTCTCTGAAGCTAATAGTGAAATAGAACGTTTAACCGGGCTAGACGCAGACCAATTTCGGCAGGTAATGGTATTGCCGCAAGGGAAATTCCGTCAGCTATTGATGGCCGATTCTAAAGAGCGAGAGAAGATCTTTAGCCAGCTGTTCCAAACCCATATTTACCGCAGAATCGAAGAGAGTTTAAAAAGTCAGGCAGCTAGCATTCGTAGTGCGGCAACCGAACAAAAAAATATTCGTGAAGGGATATTGCAAAGCGCTAACCTCACTGAACAATCCAGCCTAGAGCAAGAGCTAGACCAGTTAAAGCCAGCTTTAGAAGCGGCCTTGGCAGAGAAAAAACAAGCTGCAGAAAGCTGTGATAGTGCCAGCAAGCAATTTGAAGCAGCTAAGTTACTCAGCGCAGACTTTACAGAACTCACAGCCTTGAAAGCCGCAATGGCAGAGTTGAATAAACAAAAATCTGGGGTTGAGAAACAGCAACAGCAATTGGAACAGGCCAGAGCTGCGCTAGCCATTGAGCCCTTTGATAAAGCTAAGTTACAACGCTTTAATGAGGCGAAACAAGCCAGTTTGGCGCAAAGCCAATCTGAAGCAGCGTTAACCAATGCCAAGCTAGAGCTTAAAGAAACCGAGCAGCAATTTGCATTGCTTCCTGAAAAACAAACACTGTTAGGTTCAGCTGAAGAACAGCAACGTGTGTTGTTAAGCTTTAAACCGCTTATCGCAGAGCTAGAACGATTAACCACTGAACTGAAGGTCAATAAAGACAAATTAAGCCTGCAAACACAGCAAGGTAAGCAGCTAAATCAACAGCTTAGTGACATCGCGGCTGAAAAAATAGCCTTGCAGCAACAGCAAGCGGCGCTTCGTCAACAAGCCGATACTCAAGTAGAGCAACAAAAGGCCGTCAGCGCGGCTGAACACAGTTTGCAGTTAGGCCTACAGTTAACCAAGCTGGATGAAACGTTGGCAAGCAACCAACAGCTTATTGAGCAATCTATTGCTCAAGGTCAGCGCATGGCATCTGAATATAACGCTGCCCAACAACACGCCAACCAAATTCAGCTAAGCTGGCACCAAGGACAAGCTGCCATCATGGCGCAGCGCTTACATGCAGGCGATGCTTGCCCAGTTTGTGGCAGTATAGAGCATCCGCAATTAGCTCAAAGCCTCCAGCAACTCCCTACAGAGAGTGATGTAGAGCAAGCTCGGTTGCTTGAACAGCGTGCACAAGAAAAACTGAGCGAGGCGCGTCAACAGCATAAAGCCTTAACGGTGCAACAAGCGGCATGGAGCGAACAACATAAAGGCTTGATTCAGCAACTAGCCAATAAAGCTCAGCTCAGTGTAGAGCAGCTAAGTGCTGAATTGCTGCACGCTAAGCAGGCACTAGAAGCCGCCCAGCACGCGCATGCTAAAGTGACAGCATTACAAACTCAGCTGGAACAAAATGCGCAGTCAGAGCAGGTAACCCAGCAGAACATTGAGCAAGCTAGGGAGCTTTACCAACAAATAAGAAGCCAAGTAGATGTATTGCAAGGGCAGCTGGCTCAGGCTCAACAACGTTTACCCGAGCAATACCGAGAAGCCAATTTGCTAGAGCAGGCTATTGAGCTTCAATTAGCAAAAGTAACCCAGTTAAAACAAACTATTCAGCAATTAAATGATAGCCATGCTAAAGCGCGAGAAGCCTTGACCGCGGCACAGGCGGCTGGGCAGGCGGCACAGCAAAACTTAAAGCTGGCCCAAAACGCCTTAGCAGAAGCGCAACAGATATTTGCAAAACAGCTAGAGCAATCTAGCTTTGCCAATGAAAACGCGTTTAACATGGCGTTGATTAGTGACCAAGAGATTGCTGAACTTGATGCAGCAGTAGCGAGTTTTAATCAGCAATACACCACTAAAACGGCGCAGTTTGATCAGTTAAAACAAAAATTGAAAGGCAAAAAGGCGCAAGATTTAGTCGCGCTAGAGCAAGCACTGAAGGACTTAGTTGAAAAGCGTAATCAAACTGATACTTTATGGAACCAGCTAAATAGTCGCACACTTAACTTAAGTGATATTCAACAGAAACTGTTGGCGGCAGATAAAAATGCAGAAGGCTTACAAGCCAAGTACCAAGTGGTTGGAACCTTGGCCGATGTTGCTAATGGCCAAACCGGAAACAAAATCAGCCTGCAGCGCTTTGTATTAAGTGTGCTGTTAGATGATGTGTTGTTGCAAGCTAGTCAGCGCTTACAGTTAATGAGTAAAGGGCGTTATCAGCTTATTCGCAAAGAACAGCGAGCCAAGGGTAATAAAGCGTCTGGCTTAGAGCTTGAAGTTGAAGACAGCTATACCTCTAAAGTGCGCTCGGTGGCCACCTTAAGTGGTGGCGAAAGTTTTATGGCCGCTCTTGCTATGGCCTTAGGGTTATCTGATGTTGTACAAGCCTATGCGGGTGGCATAAAACTCGATACCTTGTTCATTGATGAAGGCTTTGGCAGTTTAGATCAAGAGTCACTAGATTTAGCGATTCGCACACTGATTGATTTGCAAAGTTCAGGGCGAATGGTGGGGGTTATTTCTCATGTAGCTGAAATGAAAGAACAAATCACCAGTAGAATTGATGTAACTAAAAGCGGCAGTGGAAGTGCAATACAGCTTATTGTTCCTTAAATGAAAAAGCCAGGATTAGCCTGGCTTTTTGCTCATCACGTTTGCAAACTTAGAAGTTGTAACGTAGTGAGTAAATTACAGCATTTTGGTTACCGATAGTGCCTAGCTTGTTGTAAGCATAGCGGTATTGAATACCCGTTGTTACGTGGTCTGTTGCATCCCACCAAAACGCTAGAGCGCCGTTTGCTGATACGTCGTCGTTTTCACCAGAGATATCTGTGTAGTCAGACTTACGAGCGAATTCAGATTCGTGCCAGTTAGAGATCCAGAATTTTTGATCCCAAGCTGTGAAGTTATATACTGCAGTCCAACCAAGCATACCACCGTTAAAGCCAGTGAAACCATCGTTCCAAGCTGGGTTAGTGATTGTCATATGTGCGCCAATCCAAGGCGTGAAGAACCAACCATCACCTTGTAGGCGGTATTGGCCACCTAGTACGGTATTGTTTGCCGAAAAGCTTTGTGAGTCAGTGGCATAATGCTGAGCATATAGACGGAAGTCTGAATCAGCAATTTTGTATGCAACGCTACCTTTGTATGCTGTACGTAGTTCGCTTGAACCATCTTGTACGTTTTCTAAGTCGAAGAAACCGTATAATTCACCCCAGTCAAAACCTGCACCGCCTTCTAATTCTAGGTAGGCAAAATCTTCTTGGAAACCAGTACGGTCTTGGGTGTTTTTTGACCAGTCAAGGTAGTTAACGCTAACGTTACCAAACCCGTATAAATATTCTGCGCTTGCTGGGGCACTCGCTAATAATGCAGCAGCTGAAAGTAGTGCGATTTTTTTCATTTGGTAGTTCCTTGTTCACATTTAGGTGAATTACCGTGGTGTGTATTGTTTTGAGTTCACGGAGGATTTTATAGAGGAAGCTAAACAAAGTTCAGTGCTATATCACAAATAACAGCCTATTTTTTAAGCGAATGAGTTATAGTTACCGAATATGTTTAAAAGTGTGTTGACTATTGCTGAAAAAAGTGTGCAAAGTTATTTGATGGAAATGTTAGTAGTGAGTGTTGCTTGTTACGCTGAATTAGCAATCGGTAGTAGTGGTATCTCAGTCTATTTTTCAATCATGCCACGTATTACAGAGTTCATAAGGGGGGCTAAACGGCGCTATTATGTGCAGTCACATCGTGGTCGTTATCGTTATTGGCTTGCAGTTTTTGTTGGCAATCGTTGGATACAATTGCTAAAGCATCTATCGCTGTTTGAGGGTCAATATGGTTTTCTTCGAGCAACTGAATGAGGTCAACGGCTAACTGAACATGCTTAGGGGCAGAGGCGAGTGACATAATTATCCTGAATCAAAGTGGAGAGGGAATAAGGCCTGAATGATAAGCGTAATTCAGGCCTTCATGTTATTGCTGTTGAATGACCCAAATTTGAAACTGTTTACGGGTGGCTGCATCGGCTCGTTGGTACCAAAACTGTAGCATTTGCAGCTCTGTGTTATCACCAGCGGGCACCATCATCTCACTATCGCTTACAGGGGGCTTTACGCTATCACTGGCCACTACCGCTGTAGCAGCCACTGCTGCAGTGGTTGCTGCTGCAGTGTTAGTAGAGC
The DNA here is from genome assembly GCF_054112545.1 of Agarivorans sp. MS3-6. Taxonomy (NCBI): domain Bacteria; kingdom Pseudomonadati; phylum Pseudomonadota; class Gammaproteobacteria; order Alteromonadales; family Alteromonadaceae; genus Agarivorans; species Agarivorans sp. MS3-6. The sequence continues at coordinate 4,297,171 of NZ_CM134202.1, forward strand.
TGGTTACTGCGGTTTCTGCTTTTGGAATCGTACTCGCAGCTACAGCTGCTGTAGCCGCCACGGCAGGGGCGTTACCTGCTTGTGTGGCTTCTATTTCTGCGATTTCTTCTAAGTAATCACGAGAAAATTGAACACCTGGCTTCATCGGGAGTAGGTAATGGCTCTCATTCACTTTGCTGCCATTTTTGTCGCTGAGTGTAAATGTAGGCTTTGCCGCGTATTTCTTAGCGCGATTTATGCTTGTTTCCTGTTTTGCCTTTAGCACTATGTCTTGGCCTTGCTTAATATCAAGATTAATGACAATAGGTGTAGATTTAATAATCTCAGAATTATTACTAGAGCCAACGTTATCGCTGTAACGAACAACCACTTGGTGCGAGCCCGTGTCTAGTTTAGCTTTGGTTTTACTGAAAGCGCCGGTCGACTGTTTATCAACATACATAATTTCAAAATGACTGGGTGTAGAAAAGCTTGCCGCGTATGCGCTCCAGCTTGCTAAAAAAACAAGAGATAAGCTTAAAACCTTAACTAAGAATCGCATGAATTACTCCTTTAACGGGACTCTAATTGATTAATTTTCTGTTCTAGTTTCCAAGTAGTTTTCTGACACTCACCTAAACGACTCTTTAAGCTGAGGATCTCGGCGCTTAGTCTAGCAGTATCTGTCTTGGGATTACTACGAATAAGTACTTGGTTTTTTTCCGCAATTTTTTGTTGTAACTGTTGCTCAAATTGCTTTTGCTGTAATAGCTTGTCTTGCAGTTGCGGGCGGTCGCCTGAATTAATTATTTTCTCAAGTTTTTTCTGCCAACTGGCTACGCGCTGCTGTTGGGGGATGAATTGGCGCTTCTGGTAGCGTTTTACTTTGTCTATTTGGGTTTGCAACATGGCAAATTTGCCAACAAATCGATCACAGTAGATTTGCAGTAGTTCTATATCTTTACTGAGTTGGCTTAAATGATAAATATGTAATAGGTCGCGTTCAAGCTCACGAACATAGTCGCTAAACAAGTCACTTCGGCAGCTGAAGCGCTCGTCTAAGACTGCCATTTTTGCATAAGCGCTTCTTTCACCTTGCAGGTCGCGTTGATCGGCTTGTAGCCTTAATTGCTCAAGTTTTATGCTTAATTTTTTTAGTTCTAACTGAACCATGCTTGCCATGCTAATTTGCCTGCGATAACCATTACTACAGTAATAAATACTGGGCGGATAAATTTGGCACCAAAATGAATCGCTGAATGAGCGCCAACCACGGCACCCAGCATAATGCTCACTCCCATTGTTAAGCCAATGGCCCAATTCACATGACCTAAATACACAAAGGTAATAAAAGAAACAAAGTTGCTGGTGAAATTCATCGCTTTGGCTAGGCCTGATGATAGCAAAATATTCATTTTATACATGGCCATTGATGATACGGTCCAGAATGCGCCCGTACCTGGCCCAGCGACACCATCGTAAAATCCCAAGCTAAAACCTTGACCAAGCATTTGCTTAGTGAGCTTTTTGTTGGCTTCGGGTAGCACTGCCTGACCGTCTGCTTGCTTCCTATTAAAGATGGTATACACCGCGGTTGCCATAATCACTAACGGCAGAAGTTTCTCCAACCATTGCGTACTAATGAAATCGACGATAAAGGTGCCAAAAAAAGCACCAATTGCAGTCGCGATAAAGCTCCAGAACCAAAACACCGGATTAAATAATTGTTTCCGGTAAAACGTCCACGCGGCGGTACTTGAACCAAAACTTGCCGCAAGCTTGTTGGTTCCCAATGCAATGTGCGGTGGAAGGCCAATACTGAGTAGCGCTGGAATAGTCAGTAAGCCACCACCACCTGCGATGGCATCAATAAAACCGGCGGTTAAGCCTATTCCAATAATAAGGAATAAAACAGAAGGGTCGAGTCCCAATTCCAGCATTAATTATCACTTCTTTTATATGGAGGTAATGCAGCCAGTAATTGGCTGCCATAGCGGCGAGAACTTAGCCGACTATCAAGCAGCACGATTCTACCTGAATCACTTTCTTTTCTCATTAACCTTCCGCAGCTCTGTACCAGTTTTCTACTCGCGCTAGGTAAGGTCAGTAACATAAACGGATTTTGATTGCGGCTTTCGAGTAACTCCGCATGGCTAGCCATAACCGGTTCGGTAGGCACTGCAAAAGGGAGCCTAGCGATAATTAAGTCAGTTAACAAGTCTCCGGGCAGATCGATACCTTCACTAAACCCAATGGTGGCTAAAATTGTACTAGTTTGTTGTTGTTTTATGCTGGCGCGGTGTTTTGCAATGACTTGTTGGTTGGTTAATTGGCCTTGAATCCACAGATTCTCTAAATTGTGCTGTTCTAATTGTTGCGCGACTAGGTCTACCAAACGGTAAGAGTTACAAAGTACCAAAATGCCACCTTTATGTTGCTGAGCCTTAATTATGTACTCGGCAACATCGCTAGCAAAGTTTGGCTGATCGGGTTCGGCGATATTGTTGGGAACGTCAAGCGTCACTTGTTGATAGTTAAAAGGAGAGGGGAGTTTTATCAGCTGTTCACTCGGCAATTTTGCTAAACCGATTTGGGCTAAGTAGTAAGAAAAGTTACCAAGTGCACTTAAGGTGGCTGATACCGCAATCACCGAAAAAGCATCTTGCCACAATAAGTGTTGTAAAACCCCGCCAATCTCAATCGGTGAACTACAAATCATTATTTCTTTTTCTTTACGACTAAACCAAAAAGCATAGTTCTTTTGATTATTTTCATTGGCGTAGCTATAAAGGGTATCAACCCAAGATTCGGTTAAATGTTGTAATATACTTAAGCGGCTAAGTAATCCCTCAGCTTGGGATGATTTTAACTGATTATCGGCCACACTTTCTTGAATTAGGCCAGCGAAGGTTTGTAGGCTGACGGTCAGTTTATTGGCTTCTTTATGGTAGTTACTTGCGATATTAGTGATAGCGCTGGGTGTTTTAGCTAAGGCAAAACGCCAATGACCACTTTGATCGAAGGCTTCTTTATGAAGGGTGGCTATATCTTTCAGTTTATTAAAGCAACGATGAAGTTCAGTACAGGCTTCTTTTAGCCTTAAACTGGCACTGGCTATACCGGAAGGGTTGATTAAGCTGGCTAGCTCTTTGTCTAGTGCTCTAATACTGTCAATTTCTTTTAAGGCGTGTTGTAGGCCTAGTTGATTAGCACTGGCGTCGCGCGCAATGTCGGGAAATTGATGCGCCTCATCTAATATATAAATGCAATCTTCTGCTGCAGGTAGAATGTGGCCACTACCAGCATGTAAGTCGGCCAGTAAAAGGCTGTGATTAGCGACGATGACATCGGCTTTCTTAAGACCTTTACGGGCTTTATGGAACGGACAACTTCTATGCCGGGCAGATTGCGCTGAACAACTTAAGCCATCTACTACAACATGCTGCCATACCTGCCAGGGTATTTGGCTAGGCCAGGTATCTCTATCGCCATCCCACTTTCCTTGTTGAAGAGCAACGGCCATCCGTTTTACCAGGCCAAGGTGTTTTGGCGTTAAGCCAACTTCTGGCGCAATCGCCGCAACCAGTTTATGAGCGCAACAATAACGTTGACGACCTTTAGCTAAACAAAATTGAAATTCTCCGTGAGCGGCAAGATGAACTAAAGGTATGTCGCTATCAATCAGCTGTTGCTGCAACGCAACCGTCGCTGTAGAAATAACCACTTTCTTATTTAAGGCTCTTGCTAAAGGAATTGCTGCCAAAAGATAAGCCAGAGATTTACCGGTACCGGTGCCAGCTTCAGCCAAAAGTACCCGATTTGATTTATCAATGTCGCCCGCGATTGTTTTGGCAATTTGAGCAATCAAAGCAGTTTGTGCAGGTCTAACCACAAATGTTGGATTTTGCTCCTGAAGAGTCTTGTACCAATGGCGTATTCGTTGCTTGTTTTTATCCGTTAACATGAATTTCTCAATCTAGTTAAGCACTTAACTGTGAAGTTTATCGTCTATTGCTAGTAGGCTTGGAGATATATACCGACATAATACACTGGAAAAAGGTCAAATATTTAACTTTACTGCTGTTAGAGGTGGATCACGTTTTTTGGGGAAATACACACCGTTATCACCGCTAAGAATAGTTTAACCGCTTTAAATGCACGTAGATACGGGGTTTTACGTGATTTTATAAAAGTTCAATTTTTTATTGCAATAATTTTTCAGCTTGATAATGTATTGGCCAGACAGTGAGAAATCACTGTCGCACAGGGAATTTAAGGAACAAGTGTTTAATTGCTAAGAAGGCACAGGAAAAATGAAAAAAACTATTCTAGCGGTAGCAATACCAGCATTATTCGCAGCATCAGCTCAAGCTGCAACAGTATATGACGCAGACGGCGTATCTGCAGATGTTTACGGTCGTATGCAGTTTGATATTTCTGACAGCGGCGAAAATACAGACGGTACTGGTTCAGCGCGTATGGGCTTTAACGCTAAGTCAGTAATCGCTACAGGCGTATCTGGTGTTGCTAAAGGTGAGTGGCAATTAGCTTCAGAATCAAGTAACGCAACTAAATTCACTGCGCGTCACTTATACGCTGGTTTTGAATTTGATGATGCGGGTACTGTAGTATTCGGTCAATCTGATACTGCTTTCTACCAAGCTGTAGCAGCAACTGATATCTTCAACACCTACGGTTACGAAGCTTTCTCTCTAATTGAAGATGGCCGTCAAGAAGGTCAAATCATCTACTCTGGTGAGTTCGGTGGTTTCTACGTTGGCGCATCTTACCAGTTCCGTCGTCCAGACTTTTCTATCAGCATCGGTAACCCAGAAGATCCTGAATATGTAGAAGTTGGTAACCTAGATTCAGGTTACGCTGCTACTATCGGTTACAACTTTGACTTCGGTCTTGGTGTTTACGGTGGTTACCACGTAGAAAAATTTGAAGAAGCAGACAAGAAGAACATGGCTCTTTCAGCTTCTTACTCTTGGGAAGACCTATACTTAGGTGCTGCCTTCGTAGGTACTGACCTTGACGGTTCTAAACTACAAGGTTACGACCTAGTAGCTTCTTACGACATTAACGCTACTACTATCTACGCTGGTTATGCAGCTCAAGAAGGTAAAGGCGACCTAAGTGATTTAGGTGATACTGCTGATGCAGCTAAACTAGGTGTTGCTTACAAGTTCAACAGCAACATGAAAGTTTGGGGCGAGTACTTGGTTGACGGTCTAGAAGATGCTGATAACCAGTGGACTGTTGCAGTACAATACAACTTCTAAGTTGTTTTAATGAGTTAAACATCTTTGGTGTTTAAACATTATATATAAGCTCGCTTCGGCGAGCTTTTTTGTGTGTATTTTTCTCATTTAGTTTCTCATAGCCCCACCAATTATTGTTTGAGTTGCCACTTACTTTTAGTTGTTGCCGATAGCGACTTATTCATTTTGCTTATATCTACTAGTCATTGATTAGATGAAAGTTTTGCTTTATTGCCTATTGCGTTCGGTATAAAACCAAAAAGTTCACTTTTTTTGTAGAAAAATCTTGAATTAAGTCTAATTATCAGCAAATATGTCGGCCGTAAGAAGGACTTTACTGCTAAGGAAGCCATTCGCAGGACATTAGAATGGATCATGGAAGAGATAATGTATTAATCTCAAAATAGGCAGTGGAACATTGAATAAGACAATTTTAGCAATCGCAATTCCAGCATTATTTGCAGCTGGTGCAACTAACGCCCAAGAAATTTACAACGACGGCGAAAACGCATTCTCAATTGGCGGACGTCTTAACCTTATGGTTGAGTCTGCGAATGAAGATGGAGAGCGTGACGCTCGTGCAGAAGACAACGCATCGCGTATTAACCTAAACTTCTCTCGTGAATTAACCAATGGCTTCGCTGCACGCGCTACCATGGAATATGGTTTAGACAACCCAAATGGCGATAGCAGTAACCCTTTCTTCAATCGTTTAGGCTTTTTAGCGTTAGATCATGATGATTATGGCTCATTATCTTTCGGTAAGCAGTGGTCTACTTACTACAGTGTTGTAGGTAATACTGATGTATTTTGGGTATACGGCGGCACATCTATGGGTATCTACGATGGCGCAACTGGCATTAACTCTGATGGTGAACTTACTGGTGGCCACGGTGTTGCTGGCACAGGCCGTGCAAACGATGCGTTACAATATAATGGCAGCTTCGGTGGTGTTAACTTAAGCGGTCAATACCAATTCGCAGATCAAAGTAATGGCCGCAAAGACAGCTACTCGGGTGCTATTTCTTATGACTTTGATTTCGGCCTTAATGTTGGTACAACCTACCACCAGATGAACCGTACAGCTGAAGCAATGAGTGATGTAAAACGCTCAAGTGGTGGCAATTCTGGTGATGCAAAACTAGCTGCTCTAGCTGCAACTTACAATCAAGGTCCTATTTACGCTGCAGTAACCTACGGTGAATTTAAAGACCACGTTTCTTTTGATGGCGAAACTGTTTCAGAAAAAGCTATCGGTCATGAAGGTGTAGTTGCTTATACACTAGACATGGGTCTCCAGCTTTACACTGGTTGGAACGTACAAGATGACAAAGCTGCTAATTCTTTAGGTGAACTTAAAGAAGGTTACGTTGGTGCAATGTATGATTGGAATAATATCTTACTTTATACTGAATACCGTAACAGCAAAGAAAAAGACGTTGTTGGTGTTAAAACCGACGATAACCGCCTAGCTGCGGGTGTTCGTTACAACTTCTAACTTTATCGAGTAGAAGTAAAAAGGCCACCGAAAGGTGGCCTTTTTGTATCTGCAGTATTCATGCTAAAGCGCAAAGCTTTCACGCCGCTTGGTGAGTCGATGCTTATCACTACAAATCTGACAACGTTGAGTGCTAGGGTCGTTATTTAATCGCTCAATCTCAATAACTTCCTCACAATCACTGCACAGTCCGTACAAGCCTAGATCTACTTGGCAAAGAGCCGCGTCTACGCGTTGCAATTGTTTTAGCTGAGCATTTAACTCTGAAAATTGTAATTTTAAAGCCTGATCGATGAGCTGTTCGTTACTCAGGGATTGCAGCTTCTCAGCGGTTAACTGCAAACTGGTTTTTTCAGAAGCAGTTAAAAATGAGATTATTTCAGACTTTAACTGCTCTAATTGCTGCGTTAATCGCAGTTGATAATCTCTAATTTCCACATCTACGCCCAAATAATAAGTGAGTTTGCAGTATAAACAGCCAGCTAACTGACAGGATATGATGTGAATCAAACCAGCAGCCTATAAAGTTATATAACTACTTTTATTAGGGTTTTGTTGATCTATTACAGAAAACGGATATTTGATACGAGGCTTCTTATCAGCTGCGATGAATGGCAAAGGGTCACTTAGTCTTCCTGTTGTTCCCTAATCGCTTTAATAATTGATGGCGTATCTTTAAAGCTACGTATGGTTCTAAATAGCTGGTCTGCTTCAGGATAATAGCCCGTCAAATAGCGCAGCCATTGCTTTACCCGACTTTGGTAGTATTTGGCTTTTTCACTCGTGATTTCATGTTGCGAATAGCGAATAAGCAATGCAATTACTGCCTGCCACGCTAGGGGCTGTTCTTCTCCGCGAACCACTTTGGCTAGGTTAGGAATGGTTAAAGCGCCTCGGCCAATCATTACATCGTCGCAGCCGCTTGCTGCTTGGCATTGCAAATAGTTTTCTCTATTCCATACTTCACCATTGGCAATAATAGGAATAGAGAACTGTTGTCTCACTTTTTTGATGTAATGCCAGTGAGCAGGGGCTTTGTAACCATCAAGTTTAGTTCGAGCATGAATGGTTAATTCATCAGCGCCGGCTTCTTGAACCGCTTGAACAATCTCAAAACAGTCGTCCTTGTTTTCCCAACCTAGGCGGATTTTGGCTGACACGGTATGTTGCTTGGGCACTGCTTGGCGAACGGCTTTTATCACGTCATAAATTGATTGTGGAGCTTTTAACATTGAAGCCCCGCCACAACTACCAGTAACGGTATTGCTTGGGCAACCAAAATTTAAATCTAGCCCATGAGAGCCTAACGCGATGGCGCGAGCGGCATTTTCGGCCATAGGTTGCGGGTGCTGACCTAATAACTGAACTCGCACAGGAGTCATGTTGTCTATGTACCCGTCTTGATATAACTCGGGGCAATACTTATAGAAAACTTTGTCCGGTAAAGCGGTTGTGGTGACGCGAATAAACTCAGTGACACACCAGTCATATCCGCCACAACTAGACAATAGCTGACGCATTGACGCGTCTGCGACACCTTCCATTGGGGCTAACACAACTCGCATAACGAACCTTCACTGAAAAGGGCGCCATTCTAACGGTTTGGGCTGTTAGTCGCTAGCTATATTCTAGTTAGATGGAGCAAACTACGTTGCTAAACCCTAAAGATAACACCCTTTTTTTGTGGGTATTTATTGGCTATATAGTTTAGTATAATTGATCTAGATCAATGTTGATTGAAATTAGTTTTAGGATGTTTTCCAAATGGACCAGCAGTTTAAAGAAAGTTATAACGTATTCTATTTCCTAGGTTTTGTAGTGGCTTTACTGATACCAACCTTGCCGTTAAGCCTGTCTCTAGTTAAAATTTTAGCTTAATTATCCCTCTCTTTTGCTTGAAGCTGCTCGTTGCTTTATCGCTATAAACTGAGATAATTAAAGATTGTAAATAGCGCCCACCTCGATTGGGCGTTTTTTTTGGAAAATGGAAGCCGGTATGAGCAGCTCTAACCTTGAATATATTAAAAGTGCAATCAAAACTATCCCTAACTACCCTAAAGAGGGAATCCTATTTAGAGATGTCACTAGCCTAATTGAAGATCCGAAAGCATTTGCTCTGGTTATTCATGAATGGCAACAGCGCTTTGAAGACTTAGGTATCACTAAGATTGTTGGTACTGAAGCTCGCGGGTTTATTTTTGGTGCCCCGCTTGCTTTAGCCTTAGGTGTTGGCTTTGTACCGGTGCGTAAACCTGGAAAGTTACCGCGACAAGTGATTGGCGAAAGCTATGAGCTTGAATACGGCATGGATACCCTTGAAATTCATACCGACGCCATTAAGCCTGGGGATAAGGTGCTTTTAGTAGATGATTTAATCGCCACTGGCGGTACCGCTGAGGCTTCAGTGAAATTGATTCGTCAACTAGGTGGCGAAATAAACTACGCGGCTTTTGTGATTAATTTGGTAGACTTACCTGGCGCTCAAAAATTAACGACCTTGGGCGTAGAATCAACATATTTAGTTGAGTTTGAAGGCGAATAGGACTTTTATATTTAATGAATTACCAAGCACTAGCAAGAAAATGGCGGCCAAAAACCTTTCAACAAGTGGTTGCACAGCAACACGTTCTTGCGGGCTTAATTAATTCTTTAGACCAGCAGCGCCTGCACCACGCTTATTTGTTTAGTGGTACGCGTGGTGTGGGGAAAACTACCATCGCGCGCTTGTTCGCCAAGAGCTTAAACTGTGAGCAAGGTGTATCATCTCAGCCCTGTGGAAAATGTAGCAATTGTATAGAAGTCGACCAAGGTAATTTTGTTGATTTATTAGAAATAGATGCCGCATCTCGAACTAAAGTTGAAGATACCCGTGAACTATTAGATAACGTGCAGTACAGCCCAGCGAAAGGGCGTTACAAAGTTTACCTTATCGACGAAGTTCATATGTTATCGCGCCATAGTTTTAATGCTTTACTTAAAACGCTGGAAGAACCACCTGAACATGTTAAGTTTCTACTGGCTACTACTGATCCCCAAAAGCTGCCGGTAACGGTATTGTCCCGCTGTTTACAGTTTCACTTAAAAGCGTTAAACGAAGATCAAATCTCCAAGCAATTGGCTCACATTCTCGATGCAGAGCAAAGAGCCTATCAACCTTCGGCACTAAACGCATTAGCCCATGCTGCTGATGGCAGTATGCGCGATGCTTTGAGCCTTACCGACCAAGCTTTGGCTTTGTCTAACCAACAACTTGAATATCAGCAAGTACTAGACATGTTAGGGGTGCTTGATCCCCATCAGTTACGACAACTGCTATGCCATGTTGTTGCAGGGCAAACAGAGTCGGTATTTAGCAAAGTATCTGAACTAGCGAGCTTGGCTCCCGATTATGAGTACTTACATCAGCAACTAGCTGAAATTATTCATAAGGTGTCGATGGCGCAGGTTTTACCTGCTAGCCAATCAGATGAAACTATTCAAATGTTGGCTGAGCAATTAGATGCTCAGTTATTGCAGTTGCTTTATCAAATAGTGATTACAGGCAAACGTGATTTTGCTTATGCGCCTAATCCCAGAGTCGGCTTTGAAATGACCGTATTAAGGATGTTGGCTTTTCAACCGGTTAGCGCAGAAACGGCGCTGGTTGGTGAACCATCGATAAACGCATCGCCCTCTAATGCGGAGCTTGAAGATAGTAGCTTGGTCAAGGAGCAGCAAGAGATATTAGAGCAGGCCACTCAACAAGGCTATCAGTTGCAGCCCCAACCTGCGCAAACAACTCATGAAACTCCTCTTGTAGAACAAGATAAAGCCGAACGGGAAAACCAAAGAGAACAAAGTATTGCTAAGTTGAAAACTCAGCTTAGAGCAGATGATAAGCAATCATCGCCAGACAAACGGGTACAAAGTAAACCGATTGTTGATGCACCTAAAGTCGAGCCTCACACCACGCCAGTCGAAGCTGTGTTACCCGCCGCTTCAATACCGGCTAGCTCTGCTAATAGCGAGCAGTCAATCACTCAGACAAGTGAACTCAATGAGCAGCTGCCGCCAGTTGATGATAGTTATTATGCTCAATTAGCCGACAGAGATGATGAGCAAGCAGAGCATGATCCCGCTTACTCTGTAGACTATATGCCCTTGGATGTTGAAAGTGCTTCAGCCCCTGCCGCTTCAGTCGCACCTGAGCAGGCTACGCCGATTGAAGATACTGCGTCGTTATTGCAATTGCGTAGTCAGCTTAGAGGGCGGGGTAAATCCGAAAAAAAGTCTGAAGGGGCGCAAGCCTCACTAAATATTGATCGATTAGCGACTTCGACGTCGCAAGCGAATATAGCCGATGGTGTTGGCCATTCTATTGAAGAGCCACTGCAAGCCGCAGAAAAGCCAAGTTTTCAAGCGCAAGCTAGTGATGAAAATGAACGTTGGGCAGAAATGGTAAATTATATGGAGTTAGGCCCTATTGCTCGCCAGATTGCGATCAATTCCCTTTATAGTTTTGATGGGACTAACGTCGGCTTATTACTAAAGCCAGACTTATCCCATCTACCTAAACCAAGTTCACTGACAGAGCTAAAACAACAACTTTCAGTTTGCTTAAAAACCGAGGTTGAATTGCGGATTGAAGTCGGTGAAGACTTAGCACAAAAGACGCCTTTAGAGTTACAACAGCTGCTTCATATTAAGAATACCGAAGCAGCCGTTCAACGTTTACTCGGCGATCAGAATATACAGATCCTTCAGCAACAGTTTGGGGCTGAATTAGACAAAGAAAGCGTGAAATACCACTGAACAACTTGATTTCCGACATTATTACCGATGTAATGTCGCTGTTATAACTAATAGAAGAGAAGAGTGTAGTTATGTTTAAAGGCGGAATGGGTAACCTAATGAAACAGGCGCAGCAAATGCAAGATCGCATGCAGCGCGCTCAAGAAGATATCGCTAAAATGGAAGTTACCGGTGAAGCTGGCGCAGGCCTTGTTAAGGTGGTTATGTTAGGTAACCACAATGTGCGCCGAGTTGAGCTAGACGATAGTTTAATGGAAGACGATAAAGATATGATCGAAGATTTGTTGGCCGCTGCGGTTAATGATGCAGTGCGCAGAGTCGAAGAAACCAGCAAAGAAAAAATGGCTGAAGTAACAGGTGGTATGCAGATGCCTCCTGGTATGAAAATGCCATTTTAATCTGACCAATACTTAATGCTGATGAAAAAGGCCGCTAAGCGGTCTTTTTTAATGGCTGACAGCTAATACAACGATTTCTCATAATTTGAGCATTGTTCAGGGTGAAGGTCGAGACTCAAAGCGTAATGGATTTTGTGATTAGAATAAGCTTTTAACCAAATTCATGGCTAGTGTTGTTCGGTTTTGCTGCGCAATAACTAGATTGTACAATTAGCTGCTTTGGTAAAAGTTCTCTCTGCTTTGTTGTCAGCATGTTTTATACTAATTTTTTTATACTTGGGTTTTATCATGAAAGTTTGTGGCGTCGAAATAAAAAGTAACGAAGTAATTGTTAGCCTGTTGACCTTAGAAGACGGCTTGTTTTTAATACCTGATTGCCGGGTGCGACGATTAACGCTCACTGATATTAATAGTACCCAGCACCTTCGCGAATTTCAGTTTGCTTTTACTAAACTTATGAGTGACTACAAAGTCGAAGTGGTTGCTATTAAGCAACGACCAATGAAAGGCAAATTTGCCGGTGGGGCAGTAGGTTTTAAAATGGAAGCCGCCATTGAGCTGATTGCCGACCTTAAGGTTGAGCTGATCTCAGCACCACAATCTAAGCAAGTACTAAAAGATAACCCCATGCCTGTTGAGTTTACTGCAACTGGCTTAAAAGCCTTTCAAGAAGTTTCTTTTACTGCCGCTTATGTTGCCTGCATGATTCAGTAATACACTTCAATTCGCCAATAAAAAAACCGATGCTGCGGCATCGGTTTTTTGTTTTTAGCGGTGGTTCAAGCTAAAAAGTGTTTAGTAGGCTTCGTTGTGTACTGACAGTACCGCGCGTCCAGAAGGATCGGCGTTATTAGCAAAGCTGGCATCCCATGCAATCGCCTCAGGCGTTGAACAGGCTACAGATTTACCGTGAGGTACACACTCTGCCGCCGAGTCTTGTGGGAAGTGCTCTTCAAACATGCTGCGGTAGTAGTAAGCTTCTTTAGTATCTGGAGTATTAATTGGGAAGCGGAATGCCGCATTAGCTAATTCTTGATCAGATACTTCCAGTTCAACTAACTCTTTTAAACTGTCGATCCACGAGTAACCAACACCGTCAGAGAACTGCTCTTTTTGACGCCATGCCACTTCAGCGGGTAGGTAACCTTCAAAAGCTTCACGAACAATATGCTTTTCGATTTTATCGCCAGCACACATTTTCGCTTCAGGATTGATGCGCATGGCAACATCCATAAACTCTTTGTCTAGGAATGGTACACGGCCTTCAATGCCCCAAGCAGCAAGCGATTTGTTAGCTCGGTTACAATCGAACATGTGTAACTTCTCAAGCTTACGTAAAGTTTCCTCATGGAATTCTTTAGCATTTGGCGCTTTATGGAAGTATAAGTAGCCACCGAATATTTCGTCAGCGCCTTCACCCGACAATACCATTTTGATACCCATGGCTTTAATTTTACGCGCCATTAAGTACATAGGAGTAGACGCACGGATAGTGGTTACGTCGTAGGTCTCTAGATGGTAGATAACGTCTTGAAGCGCGTCGATGCCTTCTTGAACCGTGAAGTGAATTTCGTGGTGAACAGTACCTAAATGGTCGGCCACTTTTTTGGCTGCAATAAGGTCTGGAGAACCGACAAGGCCAACCGCAAAAGAGTGTAGCTGTGGCCACCACGCTTCAGAGTTGTCGTTGTCTTCAATACGTTTGTCCGCGTAAATCTTAGTAATAGCAGAAATGACTGAAGAATCTAAACCACCAGACAGTAATACACCGTAAGGTACGTCACACATTAGTTGGCGTTTAACCGCTGCTTCTAAAGCAACTTTTACATCTTCCACGCTAGCATCGTTGTTTTCTACGTTGCTGTAATCCATCCAGTCGCGTTCATAGTATTTAACGGGCTCGCTGCCATTTTTACTGTATAAGTAATGGCCTGGAGGGAACTCACTAACGGTTTTACAGATAGGTGTAAGAGCTTTCATTTCTGAAGCAACGTAAAAGTTACCGTGCTCGTCGTAACCAGTATATAGCGGAATAATACCGATATGGTCACGACCAATAAGGTAAGCATCTTCTTCTGCATCGTATAAACAAAAACCAAAAATGCCGTTTAAGTCATCTAAGAACTCAACGCCTTTTTCTTTGTATAAGGCCAAAATGATTTCACAATCAGACTCTGTCTGAAATTCAAAATCTACATTTAACTGAGCTTTAAGGTCTTTGTGATTGTAAATCTCGCCATTAACAGCAAGAGCATGCGTTTTCTCGGGATTATAAAGAGGTTGTGCGCCAGTATTCACGTCAACAATAGATAAACGCTCATGTACTAAGATGGCATTTTTTGAAGTGTAAATACCTGACCAGTCTGGGCCACGGTGGCGTAAACGTTTTGACATCTCTAGTGCTTGCTTACGCAATACACTGAGGTCCGATTTAATGTCTAGAACTCCAAATATGGAACACATACTCTTCCCTTAACTACTTTGTGTTTGCTCTCGAACAAATGGTACTTCGCCATTTATCCAAATATTGCCTTCAATTTGCCAAGATCAGAAATTATTGCAAGCCCTGAAAGGTATTTTTTGCTAAAAAAAGCCAGAAATCGATGAATTATTAACAAACTGGCTATTTTTATAAGTCTTTCTGTAAAATTTAGGCCTTATTCTGGTGGTTTATTGTTAGCAATTAACTGCGCATGTACGTGATCGGCAAAACCCGCACCTGCTTCATTGTATAAGTTGAACACTTCATCTGCACCAAGCCGTTTTAGCTTTTCAGCGTCATCTGCAAACTGAGCGATTGCCGCAATTTTTGCATTAAACGGTCCTTTTTGCAGCTGTTTTAAAGCGTATTGATTACCGTGGTGATGAGGCATGGCTAACAACACTAATTTTAAGTCGGTAGAGGGGGCCAGTTTTTCCCAAAAGTCGGAATCTGTGGCATCACCTTGAATAACCGCTCGACCACTTTCAATTTGATGTTGAATTTTTTCTAAATCGGTATCAATACCGATCACTAAGTCAGGATAATACTGTTGCAGCATATCGTAGGCGCCTTCACCAATTCGGCCCATACCCAAAATGACTACCTGCATTTGACCAAGTTCAATGGGTTGATCTTCAAGGTGTAGTTTACTGCGCTGCAAGCGTTTTAGCGCTGGTCGAATAAACTGGTAAATGATGTCAGCGTTTTTATGTACGGGCGCTGCCACTAAGAAACTAATCGCCACCGCGAGGGCTAAGGTAGCCATCCAGGAGGCATCAACCCATCCTAACTGCACCGCAACCGCGGTCACAATTAATCCAAACTCACTGTAGTTTGCTAAACTCATCGCGCCTAAAAAAGACGTGCGCGAACGTAATCTAAATATCAATAGATAGAGGAGATAGAAAGTAGATTTTACGACCAGTAAGCCAACTAAAAATAACGCTATATAAATCGACTCTACACTCAGTTCACTCGATAGACCGATGGAGAGGAAGAAAGCCACCAAAAAGAGCTCTTTAAAGCTGAATAGTGCTTTGGCCATACCACTCGCCGCGGGATGCCCGGCTAACAACATACCTATCATTAGCGCCCCTAAATCAGCTTTTAAACCGACCAGATCGAACAGTTGTGCGCCGAGTACAAAAGTGAGGAAAAACCCCAAAACTAGTTGTAATTCACCATGGCCAACCCGGTTGAGTAAACGATAAAGCAGTGGCCTTAATGGCAGTAAAATTAACAACAGCGGGGCGTACATGGTGGGAAGCTTGCCAGTAGTCGCTGCTAAGAACACCACGGCGAAGATATCCTGCATAATCAATACACCGATGGCTACTCGGCCATACAGCGCATTCATTTCACTTTTATCTTCTAATACTTTTACAGCGAATACGGTGCTTGAAAAACACAGTGCAAAAGCGAGTACTAAAATACCATTGCTGGAGAGTTCACTAATGCTGCTAATACCAAACCATTTTACCGCTGAAAGGGTGCCTACAAATAGCAGCATGTTGGTACCTAAATGCGCGGTAGCTGTTCCCCATACTTCTCGTTTGAAAAGGGTTCTAACGTCGAGCTTTAAGCCTACAGTAAAGAGCAGCAAAGTAACGCCTAAGTCAGCGCAGGTAGAAATAAGTTCGTTTTGCTCAAAGCCTATTTCACGCAGCAGAAACCCTGCAGCTAAAAAGCCAATCAATGGCGGTAAATGAGCCAAATGAGCGAGAAATCCCGCCAAAAAGGTGATTGTAATTAGTAATGAGATATCCATTGTTACCTAGTTTTTATATTTATACGATGTCGATAGCGGCCACATTGGGAAAAATATAATTGGGTCTAAATGGCACCATATCGATGTCTTGTTCACTACTTACCCCCGACAGCACTAGAATGGTTTCTAAGCCAGCTTGAAAGCCCGCTAATATATCGGTGCGCAGATTGTCGCCAATAATGACAGTGTCTTCAGCATGGGCGCCAATTTTGTTTAATGCGGCGCGGATAATCCAAGCGCTAGGTTTGCCTACAACGAAGGGCTGGCGACCGGTGATTCTTTCAATGGGGGCGCATAAAGAGCCGCAGGCAGGGCTCATGTTGGGGCCGTGGGTGTCTGGATTAGTCGCAATAAATTGTGCCCCTTGAGCAACAAATTTGGCAGCATGTTGAATCATATTCCAGTTATAGTTTTTGGTTTCTCCTACTACTACAAAGTCAGGGTTGATGTCGGTAATGGTGAAACCTGCACTATACAGTTCGTGTATTAAAGCCCCTTCGCCAATCACGTAGGCTTTGTTGCCATCTTGTCTTTTCAAAAAATCAGCCGTCGCCATCGCTGAGGTATAGAAACAACTCTCTGGAATATCGACCCCTGCAGTTTGAAAGCGGTTTTGTAAGTCTTGTGGGGTCTGTGCTGGGTAATTGGTTAGAATTACCAATTTGGTCTTCTGTGCCAGTAGACGTTCGATAAATGCTTTGGCTCCGTCGATTAACTGGTTGTCGTGTAACAACACTCCATCAATGTCACAAATGACTGCTTTACTCATTATTCTTCCTTAGAACCAGAAATATCACTAATTTAGGGTAACGTAGAGTGCCCAAAAAGCGCTAGGAAAAAATAACTTATCAGCAACAATAGTGAGAATCTTTGTTAAGCTCAGAAGAAAAAGGAGTAATTGATGTCTAATAAGTCCGAATTTATTAAAAAAATACCTAAAGTTGAGCTTCACTTACATATAGAAGGTAGTTTAGAGCCTGAGTTAATGTTTAAGTTGGCAGAGCGCAACAATATAGTTTTACCTTATCCATCGGTAGATGCCCTTAAACAGGCTTACCAATTTAGTAACTTGCAGGAGTTTTTAGACCTCTATTATCAAGGGGCTGAAGTACTGCAAACAGAGCAAGATTTCTATGATTTGGCTTGGGCTTATTTCGAAACGTGCCAACGTGATAACGTATTACATTGCGAAGTATTCTTTGACCCGCAAACTCATACCGAAAGAGGGGTAGCGCTTGCTAATGTTATTAGCGGCTTAGTCAGGGCTAAACAACAGGCCAAGCAACAATATGGTATTACCTGTGAGTATATACTGTGTTTCTTACGTCATTTATCACAACAATCTGCCATTGACACCTTAAACGCTTGTAAACCGCATTTGCAGCATATTATTGGCGTGGGTTTAGACTCCAGTGAACAAGGGCACCCCCCTGAAAAATTTCAGCAAGTCTTTGCCATGGCTAAAACTCTTGGATTACAACGTGTAGCGCATGCTGGAGAAGAAGGGCCTGCCAGTAATGTCACTAATGCTTGGAAGCTACTCGATGTATCTCGGATCGATCATGGCGTTCGTTGTTTAGAAGATCTTGAGCTAGTGAAACAGTTGGCAACTGCCAAAATGCCATTGACCGTTTGTCCGTTTAGTAACGTAAAACTAAAAGTAGTAAAGCAGTTGGCTGACCATCCATTACCCAAAATGTTGCAACATGGTTTGGCGGTAACGATTAACTCTGATGACCCCGCTTATTTTGGTGGGTATTTGTTAGACAACTTGCAAGCTTGTGCTGATACCTTTGATTGGAATATACAGCAAATAGCCGATTTAAGTACTACGGCTGTGCAGGCAAGTTATGCCAGTGACCAGCGAAAAACTGAGTTAAGTCAATTAATTGATAACTGTGTAGCAGAGTTTACTTAGTCAACTTGTGTTTTTTGACTCGCTGACACCATAGTTAGAGATGTATTAAGCGTTAAGGAGTGTGCCGATGTACGTAGTGTTATTTCGTTGGAAATTAAATGAAGAACATCTTCAGTCTTTTAAAGAGGGATGGTCGGAAATCATTCACTTTAATATCGATAAATGCGGGGCTTTAGGTTCGCGCTTACACAAAGCGTCTGATGGTACTTGGATATCATATTCGCAATGGCCAAGCCGTGAGCATTGGATTAGCTCTAAAGAGTTTGAACCACAGGTGCAAGATGCGCGATCAAAAATGCGTAAAGCGATTCTATGGCAAGATGAACCACTACTAATGGCACCGCAGTTAGACCATTTTGTTTCGTCTAACCTTGATGCAACCCATTCAATATTATGAGGTGCTTGGCGTGCAGACTTGCTTTACCTGCTAAGGCCAGTAAACTGACGCGCAGTTTAAAAATATCTATGTGGGTTGTGTTCTATCGCTATGTCTAAGTTTGAGTCTCAAGCATTTTCTATTCCTTTCTCAAAGGCTTGGTTAGCCCCTAAATACTGGGGCTCTTGGCTACTCGGCGGTCTAATTATTTTGTTTGCGTTTGTTCCGGTTAAAATTCGCGATCGGATCGCAGTAGCTATTGCTAATAAAATCTTTAACTTAAAGGCCCTAAAAAAGCGCCGGGCTATTGCAGATACTAATTTAGAGTTATGCTTTCCAGAGATGAGCGCCTACCAGCGTGAGCAGGTCATGCTGAAAAACATGCAGATTTTTGCTCAGCTTATTTTGGGGGCGGGCGAAATGACCGTTCGTTCTAAACGCTACTTGCAAGGCAGAATAGTGGTTGACGGTGAAGACAATATTAAAAAGCTGCTAGATAACAACGAACGCTTTATTATTTTGTTGCCACATACCTACCCTGTTGACTTTTTGGGCACTTACTTTTGTACTCGTGGTCATGATATGTGCACCAT
The DNA here is from genome assembly GCF_054112545.1 of Agarivorans sp. MS3-6. Classification (NCBI taxonomy): domain Bacteria; kingdom Pseudomonadati; phylum Pseudomonadota; class Gammaproteobacteria; order Alteromonadales; family Alteromonadaceae; genus Agarivorans; species Agarivorans sp. MS3-6. The sequence continues at coordinate 4,316,238 of NZ_CM134202.1, forward strand.
GTTCAAGAAAACCGGTGACCCGATTGTTGATTGGGCGATGGCGAAACAACGCACCCGATTTGGTGGCGTTATTTTTGAGCGAGATGCGGGTATTAAAACCTTGATTAAGGCTGTACGAGCGGGTTTTGGCTGTATCTACCTACCAGATGAAGACTTTGGCCCTGAAGCCAGCCTAATGACACCATTGTTTGCTACTCAAAAAGCCACCTTGCCCGTGCTAGGGAAGATGACTAAGTTGAGTGGTGCTAAGGTGGTGCCTATCTATGCTGGGTATGACAGCGAGTTACATAAAGTTAAATTGTATATTCACCCACCAATGCAAGACTTCCCAAGCAACGACGTTGCTAACGATACCTTGCGTATGAATCAAGAAGTAGAGAAACTCATTTTGCGCTCACCAGAACAATATATGTGGACATTGAAATTGCTGCGCACTGTTGAAGGTAGTGATAAACCTAGGTATTAGTAGGTTAAAATGCCTCGCTGTATCACTAGGCATGTTATCTAATGATGACTTATCGCACTATTTTTGTAGTTGCGTACCAGAGCCACAAAATCTTCTGCTTCTCTATCTAAAATGGTTTGGTCAATTAATAAATCGTAGCCGGTTAACTCACGTAGTTTTTTCATGCGATTGGCAAACATGCCGGTAAGTCCGGTATAAATTTTGCCACTGGCAGACTTAAAATAGTCGTCTTCAATCAAATGGTCACTCACATGACTATCTTGGCAATGTTGGCAACTGCGTCTTAGTGATGCCAGTAAGGCTGCACGTTGCTCGGTGAGTAAATGGGCTGATAGGCGAGGTGATAAACTGTCCAGTAGGTAATCAGGATCGTTTAAGCGCAATCCTACGTAGTTCATATCATGCCAATTTAAACCGTCATGTAAGCGCGGTATATCGATCCTTTGAAGTTTGTCCCAAGGCAAACACCAGCCGCCATAACGATGGTGAAACTGCAAATGGTCATAACAAAGCACCACTGAGTAAACCGGTTGTAACAGTTTTTCTACGCCTACTCGGATCCCCAAATAAGCGAGAAAAAACAGCATTGAAGCAACAATCGATACCAACACCGCAGGCACATAAAGTGTGCTAACAGCCAGCAACGCGAGCAATGAACCTGCCAACACCAGGGTTTTTGCGTTGTTGCCAGCCTTGCTTTTAATCCATATTGATTTTGGCATCTACTCACCTCAATCATCGTTGGTTTAGTTAACTATACGGACCGGATGAGTAATGCGCTCATTGCAGCTCAAGTTTTAGGGTTTGTTCGTTCCGTTGCTTATTTGGATTTAGCGGCTTCTTTTGCTTTGAATATGGCCATTTGCTCATCGGTAGCAGGCAATTGGTGATGCTCTTTCCATTGTGAGTAGGGCATTCCGTAGACTTTTTCGCGAGCTTGTTCATAGCTTAATGTTTCACCCTGCTCTTCGGCAGCGCTTACCATCCATTTAGCTAAACAATTACGGCAGAAATCAGCCAAATTCATCAGTTCAATATTTTGCACTTCTTTGTGTTGGTCTAGGTGTTCTAGTAAGCGCCTGAAAGTGGCCGCTTCAATTGCTTGTTGCTTGTCCATGAGCGTTATATCCAAAAAGAAAAGTTAGGGCAGTGTAAATCGACAAAAGCAGCGAATCAACGCTGCTTTTGTTGTGGGTATTTATTCGTAACGGTTGAGCGTTGCTATTGGTGTTTTAAAACCATCAACGGCTAAGGAGCCTAACCATTGGTAAGCAAGTTATTTAAGTTAATGATGGCGGCATTAGCTCTAGATATATAGTTAGCCATCACCAAAGAATGGTTTGCAACTAAACCAAAGCCTGTACCATTCAAAATCATCGGACTCCAAATCGGTTCTTGGGTAGCCTCTAGTTCACGAACAATTTGGCGAACCGCAATGGTGGCGTTTTTCTTCTCTAACACCCCTTTAAAATCTACTTCAACCGCTTGGAAGAAGTGCAATAGCGCCCAAGCCTCGCCACGAGCTTCATAAAATACATCGTCAATCTTCCACCAAGAAGTTTTTACCATGGTTTCTGAAGGCGTAAATGTCGACTGCTCAGCGCCTTCCTCACCAACTAAGCTGGTATTTAGTCGCTCACGGCCTACGGATGCGGATAGCTTTTGAGACATACCGCCAAGCCGAGATTGCACCTCGTTTAACCAAGTCACTAAGTTATCGGCCCTGGCATAAAATTGAGCATTGGGATCGGTAGGGTCAGCGAGTTGGCGGCGATACTCTAATAGGGCCTTGATCGCTTCTTGGTATTCGCCCTCTGCGCTGGGTAACTGCCAACTAGTGTGGTCAATGTTAAACTTGGGTTGGGCTATTTTTAGCTGAGCATGCTCAACTGATTGAGCTTGAGAGCGACTAAAGTCTTTACGCATAACCAGCGATAAATCACGTACCTGGTTTAATGCGCCTAGTTCCCAGCTAGGCATGTTGTCCATGAATACACTGGGCGGCATTTTGTCATTACTGAGATAACCGCCTGGTTTATCTAATAGGGTTTGAGCCACAAAAGCCAAAGCGGTAGTCGTCGCATAGCCTGTCACCATCTCTTGCCCATCAGCTACCGCCTGTTCTTGCGAGTATAGCTTGATGTCGATGCGCTCAGGTTCGGAGCTCCAGATAACGGCAACAATGTAATTAATGATTAAAAATATTAAGGCAAAAATAACTACTTTACGGCCCGTTAATTGGAACATCGCTAAATCCTCTCATTATCTATTCTGTTCAGCATAGTCAACTTAGCAATTTAATCAATAGCTTAACTAGATTCAATCAGCATAACTATAGATAAATAATGCCAGGGGAAATCGCTAAATCACTCAACAATAGCCATCTTGTAAATGTGTCTTATGCAGCCCATATTAGAGCGTAAATAGCTAAAGAAATGACTGTGTTTAAAACCACCCTAAGCGGCAGGTGCTATCGCTAATTGCTGCTGATGGCTTGTTTCAATTTAGCACAAATAATGAGACTATTAGCCCACTTAAAAACATACAAGGAGGTAATAAAATAAAGGTTTAAAGGTGTTTCAGGTGTTGTTTTTTCCAATCATTAGTCGTAAATCTAGGTTCATTTCTTTTTTATTAGTCGCTACGTTTTTATTGTTTAGCACTCAACCTAAAGCCAGCACGGCTACAACCATCCCTTGGGCGGCCGCCTTTATCGATTATCAGCAAGCCACTGATGATATGTTGGGGATTACCATTGCGGTAAACCACTATGATAAAAACTACTCTCGCTGGGGCTACTATCTGGGTTATGCAAAATCTAAACAACAAAGCCTGCCGTTAGACGCCCCCGCACAAGGTCAGCGTGATTTAACCATGCTACGGATTGGACTTAGTTACAGTTTATCTAATGATATTAGTGTTTACGGTGGTGGGGCCTTGCTTGAAGACACGCAACAATACACCGATGGCATTACGCTATTTTGCACCGACTGTGAAGCCGAGTGGCATACAGATACAGACAAAAGGTGGGGCGGTGAAATCGGTTTACGTTATGCGCCGACCAAGCATCTTATATTTGGCATCGGTTATAACTCGGCGATAGAGGGCGGGGTATTTAGTCTCGGATATCGCGGCTAATGAGCGCTTATAAAGCTCTTTACCGAAAGTTTTAGAGGTAGTTACCCTTGCTCTAGTTGTTCGTCGGCACAGCATTCATCTTGTAAAAAGCTAATCACTGTTTGTAACTTATCGAACTCGGCTATGCAAAATAAGGTTCGGCCCTCGCGCCTTTGCGATAATAAGCCTGCAGACACTAAACCGGCTATATGGTGAGATAAAGTAGAGCCAGGTATCGATAACTGCTCTTGCAGGCCACCCACTGCGATACCTGCATGGCCAGCTTTAACCACTCGTCGAAAAACATTTAAACGAGTAGGGTGACCTAATTCCTTAAGGGCTTTAGCAATTGTGTCGGTATTCATTTTAGGCTCCGCTTAATTATATATTTCGATATTACTGGAAATAACTTGATCATTCTAGCCGCTGCCTTTATATTTCGAATATTCTAGAAATATGGGTTTATTTGAAATGTTATTTATAAATAGCGAAATGGTTATGCAAGCACTAAACATGTTTGCTTTCTTGGCACTAGAGCTAAGCGTGTTGTTTTTAGCAATTAGTTACTTAGTGGGAGTACTGCAGCACTACATCTCTCCAGAAAAAATCCAACGCATACTGAGTGGAAAAAATGGCAGTGGTTATTTGGTGGCTGGTTTTCTGGGGGCGATTACACCATTTTGTTCGTGCTCTACCATTCCTTTTTTAAAAGGCTTACTTAGAGCGAAGGCGGGCTTTGGCACCATGATGGTGTTTTTGTTTGCCAGCCCCTTACTAAACCCCATTATTATTGGTTTGTTTGCGGTAACGTTCGGCCTAACGGTGAGCGTGTTCTATTTTGTCATCGCGATGGGTGTTTCAGTGGTTGCCGGATACAGTTTAGAGAAACTAGGTTTCGAAAAATATGTCAAAGCCGAGGCTTATCTTAGCCCAGAAAAAAGCTGTGCAGGCTCGACGTGTGGCGCTAATACCATAACGACACCAAGCAAGTGGCAACTTATTTGGAATAGTACGTGGGGCGATTTTAAGAAAGTATTACCTTACCTGCTTGGTGGTATTGCAGTGGGCTCTCTTATTTATGGTTTTATGCCAAGCGAGTTCGTCGCTAAATTTGCCAATGATGATAATCCTTTGGCAATACCTGTGGCGGCGGTGATTGGTATCCCCTTGTATCTTCGTGCTGAAGCGGTGATTCCTTTAAGCGCAGCATTAGCGGCAAAAGGCATGAGTTTAGGCGCGGTGATGGCTCTGATTATTGGTAGTGCTGGCGCCAGCTTAACCGAAGTTATTTTACTCAAATCTATTTTTAAAAACCCAATGATTGTGGCTTTTTTGATGGTGATTTTGAGTATGGCAATAAGCGCTGGTTTCCTCTACAACGTTATCTTCTAAGCTAAGAAGGAGCGAGCTTAATCTGCGCTTGCTACCACAAAAAACTAACTAATGTATGTTGTTTTACTGTAGTTACTCGGTGCTTTCCTTTAGGGCCCAAATAAAATGGACCTGTGTTTATAGCTCTAGTACTTGTTAAAGGTTTAGGTGGAAACTGAATTGTTCTAGATCTTAGATAAACTCTCAGTATATTGACGACAATTCAGTCCCTAGCTTAGCCATTGTGGCTAGTATAGGCGTTTAGCGCATTTCAAATAGCTCTTCATGGTAGTGTGCTAAGTTGTAACCTTGTTTGCTCAAATCTCGCTTGATTGCGGCAGAGAACTTAACCGGCCCACAGAACCATATTTTGCGTGTGAGTAAATCATTGATCTGTTGCTGCAATGTTTCAACGCACAATAAAGGTTCCTGTTTATCGACAATGGTAAGCGTAACATTGGCGTTAACAGCTTGCTGCTGAAGTTCGTCAATAAGCTGTTCATCTGGCGTATCGGTGCAGTAATACAAGTCAGTTTTAACATTATTCATTGAGGATTGACGCTCCTCCAAGATGGCCTTAAAGGCAGCAATGCCAATTCCTCCGGCTAACCATAGTTGTGGAGCGGGGTCGCTAAAATTAAAACAGCCGTAAGGCCCTTCAACTTTTACCGCTTGGCCGATGCTAAGCGTATTTTTTAGGGTTGAGGTAAAGTCACCCAACTCTTTAATCATAAAGCGCATATTGCCACTTTCTGAATAGGCTGACGCAATAGTAAATGGATGAGGTTCTTCACCAGGGAATTGCACAAAAGCAAATTGACCACTGTGATGACCACGCCAACGAGGCACATTTAGCTGTAGATCTACGACTTTATTTTGCGCCGAAAAGTTAAAACTGGCGACCTTAGCAAGGTAGTGTTTGGATTTACCAATACGCCCCAATAAGCTGTAAACTGCGGCAAGGCTGCCGGCGGCTATCAGCGTTAAACAAAAGTAGGTAATCGGGTAGGGCCAATAACTGTGTTTAATCAGTATTGCCGAGTGGAAAGCGATCACTAAAAACGCAACTGACATGAGCTTATGAGAGAGCTTAAAGCCTTTATAGCGAATAAGGCCGACAACAGCGACAATAGATAAAACCACCAAGGTGTAAAAGGCCAATTCCCCTAGCTGCTCGGCTAAACCTCGTAGTGGTTTAACGAGGGCATAAAAGGAATCAGGGTTATTGGGGCCGCCACCCTTAATGGGGCGCTCTAGTAAGCCCGCCCCCACTAAGTACTTAGGCACAATGGCGATAAGCCAGTGAACGGCACCAGTTGATACTGCTGCGATACCGGTCCATTTGTGTAAGCGGTAGGATTTATCTAAGCCGCGGGTAAATTGTTCAATTAACGGCAAACGTAAGGCCAGCAGCATGGTAAGGCTCATTAAAGTAACCGCAATCATCCCGCTATACTGGACAAAAGCGGCACGCCATTGGAAGAAGTTATCGTAAGGCAATAAATGGGCCTCTGCGTGAAACCACATGCCTGTAATTACTGCTATAAGCAGCGCTGCAGTTATCTTAAATTTTCTCATGATGGGCCTCACTCTTCTCTAAGTATTAAGTATACGCGGGCCTATATAAAGCAAGGTAAACAGGAGTAAAGAAGTGTAAACATGGCTGATTTTCGCTCTAGGCTTAATCTACCGAGTGAGTTCTATCTCAGAGGAAAGAGTGGGTAGGGGAAGAGAGTATCGAAGTGAGTCAATTATCACAGTTGTGAACCAAGCTAATCTGCAAGTGAAAAGTGAGTAAAACAAGCATTGAATTAAGCTTAATGATTTAGTCAGTTAAGCTTAATTCACGTGTTGCCAGCCTGTTAGAGTCACAGAGACATGTTTACAAACCTAACTCACACTCAATGGCTTGATTTCAGTCGCTACATGTTTAAGAGCGGCTTGCAAAGCTTGCTCTCTAAACGAGTAAACATTGTCGTCTGAGATTAATTCCAAGATATTAAATTTTTCTAATTGTTGGCGTGTTTGGGTGTTTGGACACAGCAGTAAAACTTCACAATGAGCATCTTGGGCATCTTTAATCGCATTTTCTAGCGCCAAGCCTACGGTGACATCGATCATTGGCACGTCGGTTAAATCTAAGATCATTACTTGGTAATCAGCAATGCTAGAGTGTTGGCGCGATATCGCTTTTGATACACTAAAGATCATTGGCCCAGACAAGTAGAAAAACAACACCTTACCGTCAGCTTGATCTAACAGTGCCCGCTCACTGTCGGTGAGAGGAACATCATTTTCATCTGCATCACTGATCGCCTTCACTTGGCGGGCTTGCTCTCTGCTTAGCTTCTCAATGATGATGATATTAGAAATAAATACACCTAGTCCAACAGCGGCAATGAGGTCAACAAAAACGGTCAGTAACATCACCCCATACATGATGGCCATGCCTTGGATGCTGACTTTGTGGGCGCGTTGAATAAAGCTCCAATCTAGAATGTTGAAACCCACGTAAACAGCGATGCCGGCTAATACTGCCATAGGGATAGGTTCGGTAAGCCCACCCGCCACCAGTACCACTAACGCCAGTACCAATGCACGCACCATGCCCGAAATGGGGGAGCGCGCACCCACCTGAATATTGGTGACGGTGCCCATGGTAGCACCCGCTCCAGGTAACGCACCGAATAGACCAGAAATCATGTTGGCTAAGCCTTGGCCGCGTAGCTCTTTATCTGAATCGTGCTCTTTTCGGGTTAAGGAATCTCCAATAACGGCGGTAAGCAGGGTATCTATACAGCCTAAAGTACCTAATACTAAGGCATCAATCACCATGGTGGTAAACATCTCAGCATTAAAATGAGGTAGCACTAATGAAGGCAAACCAGCCGGAATTTCACCGATACGGCGAATACTTTCGCTATCAAATAAAAATACCGATATCAGGGTAACGGCCACTAATGCTACCAGTTGTGCAGGCACGTATTTTCTATATTTTTTAGGGAAATAAAACAATACCGCTAAGGTCAGTAAGCCTAAAAATAGCTCACTAAAATCGATGTTTTCTAAGGTTTCTGGTAGCGCTGACAGCGTGCCTACTACTCCACCAGCGGGTGCTGAGTGACCGAGTAGGGGAGACAATTGCAAAATGATTAAGATCACGCCAATTCCAGACATGAAACCTGAAATTACGCTATAAGGCATTAAAGTGACGTATTTGCCCAGTTTTAGGGTGCCCAATAGTACTTGAAAAGCCCCTGCCATCATTACCACCGTAAATGACATCGCCATACCCGTTTCTGGATACTTAGCCATCATACTGGTTAGTACCGCTGTCATGATAACGGTCATTGGGCCGGTGGGTTCAGAGATAAGGGTGTTTGAACCGCCGAACAAGGCAGCAAAAAAGCCCACCATTATCGCGCCCCAAAGGCCTGCCTCAGCACCCGCACCAGAGGCAACACCAAAGGCGAGAGCTAAGGGTAAAGAGATAATAGCAGTGGTTACACCGCCAAACAGATCACCTTTGAGATTAATATTGTCAAAACGATTTCCGAGCACAACTCATATCCCTGTTAAAAAAAATCGCGTAATGTTAGCAAATGTTTTCCCACAAAAGAATCTCACTAAGCAAGCTGTTTTTTCGCTAGGGCATATAGTTAACACAACGCTCAAGCAGCAATAAGCTCTCCTAAATTGAGCCTAAGCAACGCAGTTAAAGTGATTGGCTTCATTGTTGGCTATCACGCACTATTCCAATCAGTTCGTATATATGCATAAAAATCATAAGCTACCTTACATATCGTCATTTGATTCGCCCTTGCCAATTATCTAGTATGCCGGCCCTTATTTCCCTTAGAAGTGCGGTATGTTTTCACAATCTATGTTTGGTGAGCTGCTCAGAATAACCCTTTTATTAGTTTTAAGCTTAAGCGCTGTACACCATTATCAACCCTTGTTAGACCTGCTTGCCGAGCAAGCAATAAATAGCGGCTGTCACCAGCAAACCGCAGAGTCAGCTAACCATGATTCTCACCACCATCATTAAGAGCATTGCATGAGTATTTTTCGTTTTCCAGTATTGGTTTGGCTTGGCATTGGGATACTAATTGTCAGTTTAGGGATCCGGCAATCGTTTGGTATTTTTATGATACCCATCTCTGAACACTTTCAAACCGGGCGAGAGCTGTTTAGTTTTACCATTGCACTGCAAAACTTACTATTTGGTGTATTTCAGCCTTTTGTCGGTATGGCATCAGATAGATGGGGAGCCAAACGGATCATCATTGTTGGAGCTATTGCCTACGCACTAGGCTTAGGCTTAACCTCTATCGCGACCACGCCAAGTATATTGTATTTATCCTTAGGCGCTTTGGTGGGGCTTGGATTGAGTGCCACCAGTTATGTCATCATCCTGGGGGCGGTGGCCAAGGTTGTACCCGCCGAGCATGCCAGTAAAGCTTTTGGCTTAACTACGGCTGCAGGTTCCTTTGGTATGTTTGCTATGATACCTGGCGCGCAAACCTTATTGCAGCAGTTTGACTGGCAAACGGCCATGCAGGTATTTGCCATGTTATGTGCTTTTATCGTGGCTTTTGTACTGTTTATGAAACCTGATAAGCCAGCAACGCCGCAAATACAGGTGACTGCTCAACAAACCTTAGCCGAAGCCTTAAAAGAAGCTTTTTCTCATCAAGGTTACTGGTTAATTCATGCCGGTTTTTTTGTTTGCGGTTTTCATGTCATGTTTATAGCTACCCATTTGCCTAGCTACTTAGCGGATAAAAATTTGCCCGTGTCTAGTGCCGCGATGGCGCTGGCCTATGTGGGGGTTTTCAATATTTTTGGCTCGTATTTTTGGGGCATGATGGGCGATAAATTTAATAAGCGTCATGTGATGTCAGCCTTATACTTTTTCCGTGCGTTAGTGATTGCCGGATTTGTTAGTTTACCGATTACAGAATACTCGGCTATTGCTTTCGGTGCAGCCATTGGTTTTTGCTGGTTAGGCACGGTGCCGTTGACCTCGGGCTTGGTTCGTCAGATATTTGGGGCGCGTTACCTCGCTACCTTGTATGGTTTGGTTTTCTTTACCCATCAAGTGGGCAGCTTTTTAGGGGCTTGGGTTGGCGGCAGAATTTACGATTATTATGGTTCTTATGAGCCAATTTGGTGGTCTACGGTGATATTGGCTTTATGTGCGGCCTTGATTCACTTTCCTATAAATGACCGCCCTGTAGCACGCCTACAAGCTGCCATATAAGTATCGCTATTATCACTTAACGTCAATTAGCTTAGTTTCGTCATTTGGCTAAGCAAATTGACACTTAGTCCGGGTTAACTAAGCGCTTACAGAATGAATGATATGACCCCAGGTGAAATGTTCTCTTGCCGTATCGAAGCGCTAGGTAACACAATGACTATAACCATCCTGTGTGAAGGTATGTCAGACACTGCTCAAGTGATTGATATGAGAAAAAGTGGATACAATGTCGGTGGTAAATACTGACCCAAGTCAAACTGTCCTGAAAAAAACTAAAACTGGCGCAACAAGCAGATCTTTTATTGTTGGTTAGTACTAAACTTATAGTGATTAAATAAACAAACGAGGAGCACCTCATGAGCTATCGTCATATTTTAGTCGCCATTGATTTATCGCCGAATAGCAGGAAATTAATCGACAAAGCTATTTTGTTAGCTGACGCCCTAGACGCAAAATTGTCGCTGATTTATGTTGATGAGACAGCCTATGATGCCGCTTTTAGTGGATTGATTGATCTCGACCTTGCGGCAATAGAGCCCTTGCATCCGAGCCTTAAAGAATTTGCCAACCAACTCAAAGCCCTTGTCGCAGACACTGACTACCCAATCGAAAACCAGTTGGTTATGCACGGGGATTTGAGTGTAAGTTTAGATAACACCATTAAGCACATTGAGGCTGATTTGATCGTTTGTGGTCACGAGCATAGTTTTTGGCATCGCTTAGCTTCTAAACATCATGAGTTGGTGAATAACGTGTCGGTAGACTTACTGGTTATCCCTTTAGATAAATAAATATTAATCGGGATAACGAACGCGAAACCGGCTAGCGATTAGCTTGTTGAGTATTTTGTCGCTAAAGAGAGAAGTATTTACTACTTTCTGCACGCAGAGGCTTTTGGCAGCACTACTAGCAGGCCGTAGCCTGCGAATAGTGCCACATTGGACTTACCAGTACTAGTGGTTGCCGTAAGAGGTTTTTAACTCATGGAAGCTAGTCTGGGTATCACCCGCTTCAATACCATTGTTATAGCATCCTGTGCCCCACACGGGGGGCTCTGTACCTTGGTAACACTGGTTGTATGCACCTGCTTTAAATTACATCCAATCTGCACCCTACTCAGTATCAAGTGTCTGGTCTAGTTAACCGGAGACAAGGTTAACGCGGTTAACAATAGTTTCTCGGTTTTCACTTTTACCTCGAATGAAGGTTAAGGTCATCGTGTCGCCTTTCACATCCACATCCACATCCACATCCTATGAGATAATTTCGCCCAAGCTTATTCCATTTTTAGGAGAGTCATCTTTTTGAGTGAGAGTGAAGTCACCCCAGACATTGTGCGAAATATCATAGCGTTTTTTTGGGCAGGATTAATTTTATAGTTCCAGAAAATAGACCCTTTGTCGTGGTTTGGCATTTTACGATAGTAGATCTTCAAGGGCTCATTTTTAGAGCCATGAATTTGCCCAATTACCGCAGGAAAAGTAGGGGTTAGCATCATTACCACTGGTGCTTACCCAGGTCTGGATGGGTATTGAGCACCCAATTATTACGTGGGTGTTTGTCGCCATACATCATGTTGCCTTTACGCACCATTTCGCTAAATTCACTGCGAGCGTTTTTACTGTTCTTGGTGGTTGGCGCGGTGTTTAAGGCTCTAAATAGCATCGCACCGTTTTCTGGGTCTGTTTAAAACCCTTGGTTGTTGCGAGGAAGCGGCTTCTCAATATTATTTAGGTCGTTTGCTACAATTTCTAATATCGGCCATTTCCCGGGCGGTTTGGGCTCTGGTAGGTTAATTTTCCAAGCAGTTAAGTTACTATTTTGAGATGGCGCTTTGCTAGGGTCTAGCTTAAACGGACCAAAGGTATCCGCCGCACCAACACTATTGGCTTACAACATAGCTGCGCAGCCACAGATTACATAATTAGCTAACAAAATGCCCCCCTTTAGTAGGAGTAGGGCGCTTACGTTATAGTTGTTGCCTAAGGCTAACTCTTTGCCCATTATCTATAAGTCGTCTATATCTAGGTGATGAGCACAATAAATAAGTTCAAGCGTCAACTAAATTAGGAAATGTGAATGAAAGCCACCATGATGAGTACGTTGATAGGTGTCATGTTGTCTGCGCCTCTTATGGCTGACATTCCGACTGAAATAACCCTTGCTACAACGCATTGGGCCCCTTACACCTCAGGAGACAGCCAACACAATCCAGGGATAGTGTCTGAATACCTCAGTGAGATCCTCGCGAAACATCAAATTACTTTAAGCATTGAGTACTACCCGTGGACGAGGGCAATAAAATTAGCCAATACAGAAAGCCATATACATGGACTGCTTACTGCGGTTCATAAAGAAGCGCCAGAACTATTGTTTACGCAGACTCCAATCATGAACTATAAAATGAGCTTCTTTACGACGAGCGATTCTAATTGGCAGTTTACCGATAAAAACTCATTGCAAACGCTGCCTACGCCATTTGGTGTTATTGCAGGTTATGGATACGGAGAACCCATAGATAGCTTCATTAAGGATCCCAACAATCGTAATAGCATACACTCTATCAAAGGCGATAATCCGCAAGCGAGATTAATCAAAATGCTGGAATATCAGCGAGCGGCGGTCATTATTGAAGATGAGCGAGTGATTCAACGTTTTATTCAAGACAAATCCCATGTTCGTTTTGCCGGAACATTAAATCAATCACCCTTTTACCTTGCTTTTAAACCAACACTTAGTTGGGCGAAAGAAGTCATCCTCCTATTAGATAAAGAACTCGCCGCTCCCGAAAACCACCAACGCTTAGCAGAGATAACTGCTAAATATGTACAATAAGTTGGCTAGGGATAGCTAAGCCCAGCTAATTATCCATCTCGGTTATTATGCTATTGTTTTTTATATAAATAACTTCTGCTACACTGCGTTTTTTTCAATAAAGGAACGCAACGACAATGTGGATGTTGTTCAGCAAAATGCTCCAAAGGAAGGGGTCTATCAAAGTGTTTGTGGTTATTTGTATGCTACTGCCAAACCTTGCCAATGCCGAGCTAGGCTATGGGGACTACGCAAAAGAAAATAACTGGGATCTACTGTTAAGTTTAGGGGCTACCTATGGCGGTGATAATATCGCTGAAGCCTATTACCTTGATGAAAACTATAACGTTGTCGATGATGCGATTATTAAAGGTGGCGGCTTATTTAAAGCCAGCATCGGCGTTGACTGGCCGCTGGTGGATGATTTTCGCATTATCACAAGTGCGGGTTACCACGTAGATAGCCAATTTAGTTTTGCTAGTACTTCAAGCGGTAACCAAGGCATGTGGTTTACCCGTTTTGTTCTAGAAGCCTTACCTTACTACCAAATTAGCGATTCGTTTAAGCTAGGTGGCGGCCTCACCTATCATATGAGCAATAAAGTGGGTGGGCAGTTTATCGGCAGCGACCAAAAGTATTACGCTCGTTATGAGGATACGCTAGGTTACACCGGGTTTATCGGATATATGTTGGGCGAGTCTCGCTCATGGCTTGAGCTGCGCTACACCCATATTAAGTATGATTTAGAAACCGCACCTTTTCTTGAAAGTTTCTGTACATCTAACTGTGACGGCAGTCATGTAGGCTTGATTTTTCATTGGGCTATTTTGTAATTCAGTGGGTAACCCAATAAAAAACCGCTGTTAAGGCGGTTTTTTATTGTTTCAATTATAGCAACTCGCAGCTTAGCAATACCCCGTGGTCACTTAAGCGACATACCTGTAGTTGCTGTTCGGTGATCAGCGCATAGCTTGCTTGCCAAGATTGACGAGGCATAGAAACCGACCCGGGATTGAGCAAGAAATGCTTACTTACTTTGCTGGCTTGCGGAATATGGCTATGGCCACTCACCAATATGTCGCCCTCAGCCAAAGGCGGTAATTTCTCTGGGCCGTAGTTATGGCCATGACACAAAAACACTTTACGTTTTGCCATTAACAATTGGTTATAGTCTGCTAATAACGGAAAGTCACACAGCGCTTGGTCCACTTCGCTGTCACAGTTTCCTCTTACAGCAATGATACGCTCAGCAATGGCATTTAAATCCGCGGCTACCGCCAAAGGATCATAATGCTCGGGTACTGGATTTCTTGGCCCATGGTTAAGTACATCACCCAAACAAATCAAATGGGAAGCACCGCTATGTTCAAACGCTGCCAATGTGAGCCGTAAAGCTTGATGGTCGCCATGAATATCGGAACATATAAACAACATAGGGTTCTCCTCTGCGCCTAACAGCAGCAAGTTATAAATATCAGCGAGCCAAATGGGCTTAGTAGCCCGAAGAGCAAAGTGGCTGATTTTATCGTGAAATAGCAAAATATACAGCAGTATTTCAATTCCTTGCCTGGTAACAATTACTGACCTTGCTGGCTTTCTACAGCAACAGAATCTAAGTAGGTGTGAGTTAGGAGAGGCTAGGGGGAATTGGGTGTTTGCTTGACGACAGCAGTCTGCAAATCTATTGAACTAAAAGAGACTGTTAACCGTCGGAGTATAGCAGCTGAATATCTTGATATTTGGGTCTTCGTCGTTAATGATTGATTTGTTATTATTTGTGACCTAAGGCCTATTTTTAGTCTTTATATGATGGCTCATACCGAGTGAGTTCAAGCCTTTAATAAAACCTTCACATTCACTTTCACTACTTGGGTACACTGCCGTATGGCATAGGGAAATTGCACAATCGTTTATATGATATGGAGTGATAAATGTTCAATAAATCAACGTTAAGCTTGGTAGCTTCTCCCCGCTTACTGGTGGCATTACCGGTATTGTTAGCGAGTTGCGGCGGCGGTGATGATCCTGCTCCTGCTCCCGAGCCACCCATAACATTCTTCGTATCAGGGGCAGTGACCGGCACTCCAGATTATGGTGTATTAATGGTATCGCTAAACGGCGGCCTACCAGAGCCTATTCAAATTGCCAGTGCTGGAGACTCTGCTGGCACATTTAGTTTTCCTGATCGCTTGCTTGAAGGTGCCAGTTATCAAGTAAGTCTAGCCGACTTGCCCCCCCGCATACACTGTGAAATTGAAAATGGCAGCGGTGTTGTACGTACTGATAACATTACGAACATTAGCGTTAATTGTACTCCGGTTGTGTTGGCGGCTGGTGATTTTACTTTATCTGGCAGTATCAATGGTTTAGCCAATAACACCAGCGTGCAACTAAGCCTAAATGGCGAAGAACAGTTAGTTGTTTCTCAAAATGGTCGTTTTATGTTTGAGACCACTATGCTTGACCTTCAAGGTTACCAAGTCGACATAGAACGAGATCCTGCTCGGCAAGAGTGTGAGATCGAAAACGGTGAGGGGTTTATAACTGCCAACGACGCCGCTGATATCATTATTTCATGTGAGCAAGATGGCTCTGCCGGTATTTTCGCCACCGATCGCTTGCATAATGTGCGCATCACTATGACAGCGCAAGAGTGGCTAGCCTTTGTGTTGGACACAGAGCGAGCCCGCTACACCAATGGTGATGCCCATGGTTGGGGCGCGTGGAATTTATGGACCCATAGTGAAGTGTATCGAGAAGTGACTTTTGAATATCTCGATGACAATGGCGATGTGATTGAGCAGCTCGATCATGTCGCCTTTAAAATGCGAGGTAATACTAGCCGCCAGTGGCCCGAAAAATGGTATCAACAAGATGATGAAAGCTGGACAGCCAAACCTAGCCGCTTCCACTTCTCACTGAAATTTGACGAAGAGTTTGATGATGACGAAAGTGTTTATGCCTGTATTGATGATGACGGCCAACCAGCGGCTGTAGACAATGCGCATTGTAGTATGCGTGTAGGGCGCGATATTCCCGACGTGCCAGACAATGATGGTCGCGAGTTTAATGATGTTGAAAAGCTCTACTTCAAATTTAACAAAGATGACCCTAGTTATCAGCGTGAAATGCTCGCTCATGATCTATTGAATACCGCGGGCATCCCCACCAGCCGAATGGCGCATGCCAGCGTTGAATTAGTGCTCACCGGAGAGCAGGGCGAAACCTTATATGGGCGGTCGTTGCCGCAACGCTACAATATGGGCGTATTTATGATGGATGAGCCGGTTGATAAGCCATATTTAAAGCGGTATTTCGGTGAAAATGGTTACCTATTTAAGGTGGGAGGCGGAGACTTGAGCAGCGCCGATGCTGCTAACCCAAACTGTACTCCCTACGAGGATGGCTCAGGCTACGTTAACAGCAATTTCTGTTTGATTGGTGTTGAGAAGTCAGATCCCGAAGATAGAGAAGATTGGTTGGGCAGTGACAACTTCCTTAATCCGGATTTTGTAAACAGTGATATTAACGACAACGGCGGTAATACCTCACAATTTGCCCCTTATCGGCCTACTTACGATATGAAGAGTAAGAAGAAATCGATTGCTGATGCCAGAGTTGAATTGCAAAACTTTATGCATTTTGTGCAAAGTGAACCAACGGTAGCAGAATTAGCCGAGCAATTTGATATTGATGGTTTTGTAAGAGCGCAAGCTGGTGACATTGTGGTGGGTGCGGTTGACCATTATGTGCGTGTAGCTAACAACTATTACCTTTACCTCAATCCAATAACAGAGAAGTGGACTTACCTCACCTATGACTACGACTTTACCTTCCGTGATAACCACCCTGACGCGTGGGGAAGTCATGTTGATGCGTTTAGAGATGTCGCCGGTAGTTATGTGTTCCCAGGCACGGGGAGCAGAGATTGGCGCAGCGAACGCTTACAAGGCGTAACCCCAATCCTTTGGGACATCGTGTTCGCCGATGATGTGTACAAGCGCCGCTTATATCAGGAAATTAAACGCATCCTTGATACACAGATGGACTGGGATAGCCAACTGAAAGCGACGTTAGCATCGCGTCGAGAGATGATTGAATCTACCGTACTGGCTACTGATGCAGCAAACCCGCCAGGTTGTGAATTAATCTATGATAGCCGCGCGATTGATGCTGCAGCCAGCACTCCATTATGTGATTCTGGTGATGTATCGATGAAAGCGTTTATACAGCAAAAAGTAAGGGTATTGCGTAAGGAATTAGCCAAGCACGGTATCGAATAAAAACAATCTAAAGTAAAAGGGTCAGCTTACGGCCCTTTTGTTGCTCAAACGGGAGGGGGGGGGAATTACGTCACTGCCTGTTTTTCGCTTAGTAAAGACGTTACTAGCGAACAATGTGACCCCTCTGTGATAGAAAGTTATGGCGATGAGAAAGGTTTCTATGACGTGAATATAACGGTAACGGGCTATCAGCAATGGGCAAAGCAGGGCATAGAAGTAAGCGTTGATATGTGTGGCTTAGTCACCGTTGAACTAGAGATACCACTTACAGCGCTATAAATATAAGCCTCATTGATAGTCAGTGCTGTAATTTATAACTTAAGCCATTCTCCCTCATATTCTTTATTGGCAAAGCGCAGGGCAGATCCGCCTTCCATAGGGTTTGGTATGCGTAAGCTAATTTGGGTTGCACGGCTATCAATTTTTATGTGCCACTCGACTGGTTTACCGGGAAGAATTTGCGATAGCTCCCAGTCTGGGTAAATCGTTTGCGTTTGGCCATTGGATAACATGGTGCGGAGCTCTATAGGCCAGTTGTAATAAAAGGGTGCTACTCCACGGTTTTCAATCTTTAGTATTAGCTGGTCACCTTTGCGGGTGACTGTAGATACATGAAGTTCATAGCCCATTTTTCTCACTTCAATCATCGCGCGTTTTTTGCGTTCTTCTCCGAGGGTAAATCTCTCTGCAAATAGCCCTGAGTCCATCAGCCAACTCACGTGTGTTTCAGAAACACATTGGGCGAAATTTTGTTGCTGCTTTATAGGCTGTTTGGTAAATATTGTCGGCCATAACTCAGGCCTTATCTCGCCCCCAATGGGGACTGTTTTCCACTTATCTGTCATCTGCGCTTGCTTTAATAAGGGGATGAAAAACCAGCCTTCAGAAGGGTTGCCTGTATCTAACGTACCCCAAGCAAAAGAGTCATCATGGTAACCCAGCTGGTTCGTTCTATTATCTGCGTATTGAGGGTTGTTTTCCCCTGCAGGGTAACGCAATAAAACAAAAGTATCTCGGAAGGCGCTTTCGTAAGATGTGATGATGTCTTGTTGTACTGATTTGTCAGCCCATAAGTCAGTTCGTGGATAAGTGTGCCATTCCCCCCAAAGTCCTAATATGCCCGCCGTTATAAAGGCAATTCGAGGGTCTCCATCGTATTTTTCCCCCATGGCGAAAATGAAATCACGTATCGCTTTACGTAGGCGCAGGTCGGCATAATTGGGCGTTATTACTGATTGCTGATTAGCCGTTTTCCAATGAGTGACGATTAGTCCTTCGTCTAATAGAAACTGGGGGATCGCTGTTGGTTTCCCTGGGTACTCCAAATACACGCGGAAAATGGCCTGTTTACCGCGTTTCTTACTGTCATTGAGGCTTTGTTCAATCGCTTGCCAGTCAAAATTGCCCCAGCCTTTCATTATCTGCGCCATGCCTATATAACGAAACTCCATCGAATGCGGAAAACGTTCTTTTTTCCATTCATTTGCGTAAGGCACCAAGCCTTTGAGAGGATTATCAACGGGGGCTGCTTGGTATTCTAGGCTAGCCGCTTGGGTATTAAACACCACCAATAAGCTAACTGCCATAATTGCAATTTTTCTGGGTAGCTTCAAGGTCATGGTAAACACTCCATGTTTGTTGGATACAAGGGTTAAATGTTGAACTGCTGGTGGATTGGCTGCTCACTGCTTAGTCGCATGTGATATAACAGAATACTACCAAGAGTGAAGCGGCGCAGTAGTTAATTGGATGGATATTGTTGAACGGGATAGTTAAACATTGACAGCGCCCTAATGGCTAACATGTAAGCGTGTATTTAGATGGCGAAGCCTCATTTAGCTTCGCCAAAATAAACACCCATGTATTTAGTTATAACGTAGGTATTTGGCTGATGATACTAACCCCCTCGTTACTGACTAACAGTTGGGTAACACCTGACTCACCAACCAGCATTAAACCTTGTTCTGTCGCCAGTACATCTTTACAGCTAAAAACATCGTTAAGCGTCTGCTTAACCAGCAAGTGACTAAATTCAGCCGCATCGTCAGGGTTCACCTCTAGTTGCAGGGCCACTAAGCCTTCTACAGCATCACACACGTAGAGCAGCCCTTCGCGATAAGCCAAGCCAATGGGTTCGGCTAGCTGTCTATACTCAGCTAGGGGTAAACTTGTGTGCCGTTCAAATTCGGCCCCTTCATCTATTTCCTGCTGAGTAGGAGGAACATAAGCCAAAATATCAGCAATGCTATCCACAAAAACGCCGTCTCTAATTGTTAACTCATCTTTATTACCATCACGGGTTGAATAATAAGCTAAGCCATCGTGAGCAACTACCGGGTCGAAAGCCCTTATGTGGTTTAAGTCTGCAATCCAAATGGGTCTGTCGGTAGCGACTTCGGCGGCGCGGTATATTGTTATTCCATTAGGCTTACCATGCAGTATATGGCTATCTTGGTAAACGTGCAGCGTTTCTACATTCCAACCATAACGGTTAACGAATTCAGTGCTTAGCGGCTCCTCCGAGTGAAGTACCGACACATCATTGTCAGCATTCACGGCGTGTAGATTTTGCTGAAACTCAACCAAGGCTGCTAATGAGCCGACTTGACCAGTTCCGGTATAAACGATAGTACCGCCTCCGCTAGTCTCAGAGCCGCAGCCGGCCAAAGCTAATGCGGTAGCTATAGTACTAAACCAACGTATAACCATGCTCATAACAAATCCTCCAAAGCCCAGAAGTAGAACGGTTTACCTTCAGCATTTTTGTAGCCAATTACCAAGCCGTATTCATGATCCAAACTAATTGCTTGGTATTCTTCTGTTGCTTCGTTAATTTGCGCGAATATTGTTCCTTGAGGGATTAGATTGTCATAGTAGGGACGCTCTAGTGCCAGCTCATCTGTGACCAAATTATTTAAGTCGTTGAGATCTATCATTACCAAATCAGTTAGTGCGGCTACTACGATCATACCTTTATGGATCAGTACGTCTGATGCACCAGTAACATGAATAAAACCTAAGTAAGCGGGGGTGCTACTATCGCTATTGTCAAACACATATACGCCGCGAAGCTCTGATACAACAAACATTAAATCCTGATGCAGATACAGCTTACCGGAGTGCTCCAAACCAACAAATTCTTGTATAGCGGCTCCACCGTCCACATAGCTTTGGGTTAGCGGGTTGGCGTTTTCAGCGCTAAAGCTAATGTGTCTGTTAGCACGAAAGCTCGCCCAATCCAAATACAGGGGTTCTACAGCGCAAATGGCTTGGCTTTGGTCTGGATAGGTACAAATTTCTCGGGATAGCTCGTCCACTGATTTATTCTCATAGCTGCCCAGCATCATGCTACTACCTACTAACACTGCCAGGGGGGCGGCAAAGCGTGTAGAGTTAACTTTGCTTGATATTGGAGCGTGATGACCACGTAACAAAACACAAGACACTAGCGTAGCTGCAAACAATGCTGCAACATCCATCCACTCGAAGTTTCCATAGCTGAGTACACCAAATTGGGTTGATGCTTGAAAAAATTCAAAGCCAAGATCAACAATCAGCCAAAATAATGGAATGGTAAGCCAGCGTTTTTTCTCGGTTCCTAGTAAACCAGCAGTGAAAAGACTCATCCCCAGAACATGTAAGAAGCTTGGAAACCATTCCGATGCATAGCGAGGCAGCTCGATTGGAGTCTCGAATAACTTTATCCATTGATAAGCGGGGATGGCATCAAATAATATTTGGGGTTCTCTGAAGTTGGCATAAAACAACATGCCAATCACTCCTGTGAATACTCCCCACCAAAACAAATTGGGGTTCTTTATCATCGTCACTTCCTTGTAAGCTAAATATTAAGAATGATTTTAACAATAAAAAAGGGGGGGTGTATAAACAATTGATTTTTATGTTGTTAACCATGCAGAATTAAATACGAAATCTGTGAATGAAAGCGCTATCAACATTATGCGCTATGAGTTTTTCGCTTTTGAAGGGGCGCAAATAAAGAGGGGCGGACATTTAGTGTAAAACCTGACAAGAATTGAGTTCAAATCTTCATTTGAATGTGTTCCGGCCTTTGTGTTCATTAATCATGGCTCGGTTGACTCGTTCTTCCACTTGCTGTTGAGTGACATCGTTAAGTGCAGTATTGGTAAAAAATCAGTGGCTAGCTGAGGTAAATATGTGCTTATTAATCGCTCGCTTTCCGCTTTGGGAAATCTAATATTTAACCAATAAACGTTGAGGTTCGGGCATAGCTTAAAGAGCATCGTTGTACTTAATCTGTTTGCAATTGAACTTCACTCCACCCCGTGTTTATTAGTGCTTTATTGTTCTTAGTGGCATGCAACCGTCCATTCGGTACTAAATGGCGCGATGACCACTTCACCCAAATCTACCGAACCTTTAGCGTTGGTAGGTAAGCCAATCACTTTGCTGTTCGCGGTGTGGTTTCTTTCCCTAAATTGATAATAAAAGTGTCGAATACTTATTTGAAACCCCCACCTGTTCTGAACCATTTCGCTGAGGCGTTCGGGCGAATAGAAAAAGCCACGAGGAATAGGGTAGCTTGGCCTGTGTTCATCAGTTGCTTGTGGTGATAAGTAAAATCGTTGCTAGAAAGCCAGCGACGCGTAATGTGATACTACTAATCAGGGCATCTTCTGCGGGCGCGCCGTTGTCATTGGCAAGGTGAGCGGCCCGTAACAACCTAAGCGATTACACGCCTTGCAATTTTGGTAATAGGCATAGCTATATAGGCTATAGCTAACCACAACACGCTGAAACCAATTAGCCATCCTCTTAGGGGGGGCGAACTATTTTGTAAGACTTTGCCACGCTTACACACCTCTATGCGATAGCTACATAGTAATAACTAAAATAAACGATTAACTAGCTCAGCTTAGTAAGTCTACATATCCAAAAAATGCCCAACCATGCCCATCATCGGTGCTGTTTAAGCCTGATCGTGATTCATGCTATAAAAATAGTTGCTGATTGTACTCACAGGGGCTAAGGCTTTGATAGTTAGGCGTTCGGCATTGCCAACGTATACCTATTGTGTCACTTGGCTCGGGTTTTAACTGGATAACTCCATTATGTACACCCGATTTCTTATTGTAAGTAAGTGTAATGATGCCTGCTTCAGACACATGTAAACTTGTTAGTGATTGGCCTCTATATTGTTCAGGAGAAGCAATGCCTAATTGTTGGTTTGAGGATGGAAACTCTCCATTGATACTAAAATAAACGTCTATTTGTGCTTTAACTTGACCACTAATGGAAAGCCCCTCAATAAGGTAGGCATTTGCGGCATATTGTAGGTTACGTTTTTGGTTGAGTAGCTCTAAGCCTAAAAAACACACCATTACAGCAATCACTATCGTGAAGAATATTTTCAAATAAAACATATTGGCGATGATCTCTAATTAAATAAGCGCTGGTTAATGGCTAGTTTATCACTTGCGATAATTTGTATACAAAAAATTATTTATTTCGTGTAGTCAGTATGTAAACCCTTAACGTTGATAACGTGTAAGAGGTAACATGACAATGGCTTAATATTTATTTATAGCAATAATGCCATTGCTAATAGTCATAACGCTTTCCGCAGTCTACAACATCGGCATTAGATTTAGTTAAGCATTTATAATAGTTGTGCACTTTACCGTCAGATGACTTGCACTCGCTTAACGACATTTGATTTAGCGCTCCTTTCAAGTTTATATTTCCAGGGTATTTTTTTAACAGTTTTTTTACTTGCGCTTCACCTCTGTTTACGGCTACTAGGCAATTTATTGGCGATGGAGTGTCATAGTCGGTGTTATCTGAGCTCAAGGTACTCTGTGGGGTGTTAAATGTGGGCGATAGTTGTATATCAACTTCATTGTAACTTATATCCATTGGAGGAAATTGGCTATAGTGGGCAGTCCCACTTTCATCCGTCCATGAGTAGATTTTTGCAAATAGACCATTCGATATTGATAATAACAAAATAAATAGAGTTACTAATCTACCCGTTGTTCTCATTGGTGGCATCCTTATCACTAATTTCGATATTTATATCACTAGTGGATTTTTATTAATAGCCTTAGTGATTTTTTTATTATAATTGATGGTTTTTTTAGTGATAACCGTGAAGGCAGGGCGTGTGAACTTAATATGTTAAACTTCTGAGGGGCTGTTCCTGGTGGAACTGCGCAACATGACATTATCGTTTGCATTTCCATCATGATTTCTACCTCATATAAACATTAAATGAAATTTATATGAGCGCCGCCGCTAAGCCAATAATATCCATTGAATCATCTTAAGCCGTGACATTAGTATCCTTAGCTTTAATCACCAGATAGATGTGGTTGATAAAGAGTATACAGAGCATTACTTAACCAATTGACCATACATATTTTTATAGGTTATTTCACTATAACGCTTGGAGCTTAGCGTTCACGGCTTTTGCTAAAATTTGATGCTGGGCGCTATTCAAGTGTACGCCATCCTTTGGGTCAACCTTCACCAGCTTCGCCGCATCAAGATAATCACAGCCAAGTGAGTGAGCAACAACGTGGTAATGCTCTGCCAGCAGCTTGGATTTTTCATCAGCGCCACTAAAGTACCGAGCAAAATCACCGGTTTTATTAATGGTGGGTGGTGCAATCATTAGTAGATTAGGTGCTGTGATATGCTGGCTTAGGCAATGTGCTTGCAACTGTTTAATCATGCGGCCTTGGTTTGCGGCTACTTGCTCTGCACTTAGCTTAAAAGCGGGGTATAGGTCGTTAGTGCCCAGCATCAATACTAAATAGTCAGCTTGATGCTTTTTGACGGTATCTAACAAGTCAGTTATGCCGCTACTTAGGCCAAAATCTGTGGCATTCAGGTAGCTAGTACGCCCCGGTTTACCTTCTTCAATTATCTGAAATGCGTCGCCAAGTAACTGGGCTAATATGCCGGGCCAGCGAGCATTAAAGGCCAAGCGTTGGCCATTTTCAGGTGAGTAACCCCAAGTATTTGAGTCACCGAAGCAAAGCACTGTTTTCATTTCAATTTAACCTTAAACTCATCTTCAATCTCGCTACAACTTGACGATGACTTTAGCCTTATTCGCTTGCCAGTGTATTGACTTAAGCTAATTGTTGTTATTTCAATGAGTAGATTAAGACATAAAAAAACCTGCATAAGCAGGTTTATCATTTAGCGCTAGTCATTGGCTTAATTAGCTTTGTTTTCTTACAAACTTTGACTTAAGCATCATGTGGCCGTGGCCATCTACTTTACAGTCGATATCGTGGTCAGAATCTACAAAGCGCTTAATGACCGCCTTGGTGCCTACTTTTAGTACCAGCGATGAACCTTTCACTTTTAAGTCTTTAATCAAGGTGACTTTGTCGTCTTCAGCCAATAGGTTGCCTACCGCATCTTTTAATACAATGGCATCTGGGTCAACGGCCACCTCGTTAGGGTTCCACTCATGAGCGCATTCAGGGCAAATAAGTAGCGAACCATCTTGGTAAACATAGGCCGATTCACATTGTGGGCATGGAGGGAGATCGCTCATGATAGTTTCTCTTTAGTCTCTAATTTATGGTGGCTCAGCAAACGCGCATCTAAGCCACAATGACGTTAGGTGAAATAACACCTATGGTTTGTGGCGTTATTGTAGGGAAGATTGCGCCTATCAGCCAGTGCATACTATTGATTGATGTCAGAGAATGTTGAACTTTGGTGTTAAACCAGTGGATTTGTGGGAGTAGGTGGGTGATCTACCGCGATTGAGTGCTCTTGGCTATTGTGAAGCGTTTGGCCTAGGGGCGACGCCTTGAGCGTTGAATAGCTAAAGCTGATACAGCAAAACAAAGGTCGCCCAGCATTATCGTTACTCTTCATTGCTCAGTGACAAGCAGCCTGCGCAACTCGCAGCGCTTCATCATTTGTCACTTACGCAATTCAGCGATAATGAAGGTGCAGGTGAGTTAACTCATAGAGAAGCGGAGCCTTGTGTTGGTTCGTACTAGTCTGATGTTTTTCTACTGTAAGTTCTAACTCGTTTATGCCCCGTTACGTGTTACCGCTCCTTCAAAACTACTCTTAATAAACCTATGTACCCTTAATTTTTCTACTTTAGTGGACAAAGCTCTGTGATTTTATACAGTGCCGTTGTAATTCCTACTTTCTGCAAGTGATTGCATACTTTCATGCTGATGTTTTTGTTATTTTTCGAGCTAGGTGGCTGATGTTACTTAGGAAAGGTGATAACCTTGTTTTTATCAAATGTATGATAAGAGGAAAAATTCCTTGTTTAAACAAGGGGTTTTTCCTCTTAATAAGTTGTTAGGCAGAGTAAATACACATGAGTGACCCACATTGGACAAGTTACGTTGGGATGGTGACTGGCATTGTTGGCTCAATTGCCGGTATTACTGGAGCAATTGTGGCTTCACTAAGCTTAAAGAAGACTCGCGAAATTAAGGCTTTAGATTTACGTCTAACTTTAAAGAAAAATGTTAACGAGTTTAGATCCCTGCTAATTGAAACCGAAGAATTACTACCGAAAATTGATAATTCTAGAAAAAGGGTATTCTCCGCTACTGGCAAACTCGGCTCAGGGGAAAGGAAAAAGTGGGAAATGGACTTTGAAAAAGACACTGATTCTCTTGAAGTTATCTCGAATACATTCCAAAGAGCTGAGAAAGATCTAGATACCGAAAGTTATAATGGCTTAGAGCATAAGCTAGATTCACTCAATCAACTTAAGTATCGACTAGATAGTATTTACAAAAAATATAGTGATGCCTATCAGGATGATGAGAAAACACGCGCTAGGATCAAGGATTTTCATGGTATAGCCTAACAAACTGATCAAACAAGCTCCCTCTGGTCGCCGGAACTCACTTCGTTCGTCCGGTTATCAACGACGTTAGCCAGCTAAATAAGTTCAGTTCAAATATGAGATTAATATGGAAGTTAATTATACAAAGTATGACGCAGAATCGTTACTTGAAGCTCTATCAGGTATTGATTCAAAATTGTATCCAGAAAACTATGCCGCTCTAACCGCAGAGATTGCGTCTCGACGTAACGATATTGATGAGTACTATCAGCAGGAAGCTGAACGCACGAAAAATAGATGGAATAAAACCCAGTCTAGTCTGGGTGTAATGCAGATACTCACAGCTATTTCTGTGCTCGTTATGCTTGTTCTCTCAATTTCAAATACACATGGCATTGTAATTTTTGCTACTGCTCTAATAATTGTGCTCAACGCTACTGCAGGGTTAACACTCTTAAAACGAAAATCTCAATTTTATATACTGTCCTACTTGAATCAAGGACTTCAGGTATTCTCGTTTGGCATGGGTACTTTTTATTATAATTACTATGGCTTAGGCGGTGTATTTTTAATGGTTGACTGGGTAAATGAAACCTTTAATTGGATTTCAGCCTCATTCAACCTTGGAGGCTCTGTCTTTGAATTTTCAAACGAGTATAGCTTAGGATTCGTTCAGATCGATATCCTAGCCATATTTATTATCTGGCTAATTTCAAAGTGTGATTCGAAAACAGCTGGCTAACAAAACGCCCAATCCGACACTTAACGCTTGGCATTTTTGCTTCGCAAAAGTATACGCCAAGGTTTCGTGCGGTTTAGCTAAGCGCTGGAGGATCCCCTCATAAATCTTTGAGTCCCGAAGCGTGAGTTAACCAGCGAAACGTATTAATCGCCCAACGTATTCGCTGTTCTGTTATCACATACTCAGGCCTTCGCCGTACTTCTTTTCCTAATCTTACTACCGATAAAACCGCCCGTTTGCAGATGGTATTAGCCTGAAAGTGTCGTTGCCATCCAACCTGTTGTGCCACTAAACCTAACCACCATAAAATGATGTCTGCCAGCATTGCTATCAGCAGTAGTACGCATATCGGCGAGGACATCGTGAACGGCTATGGCGCAAACCAAAGCCCGAATGAGCCTAAGTGAAATTACACGAAGGGGTTGTGGCGTTATTATAAGGAGATTGCGTCAATCAGCCAGCGATTACTATTGATTGATGTTAGAGATAATTGAACTTTGGTATGTCAAAAAGTAGTCTAACTAATTGTTAATAAATTTTGTAGTTTTAGAAACGTTGAAAATGGATGTGCGATACCCTAAGAGTTGATTATTTTGAAAGTCAACACTGTGGCCATGATAGGCAAGCTAGAACTCTATAGATAAAAATGTTTATAATGTTTTTATAATTCTATTTTTTCAATGGCTTGTTCACTTCTATGCATTGGTATGAACCACCTGGCTTTATGTCTTGGAGATTTTTTAGCACAAAAAAATCGTCAAGCAAGTTTACGATTTGTATTGGCTTTTTCGTGGCTGCAATCTCTGTTCTAGCTTTACATGTATTAGAGCTTACAGATGGCGAGAGAGAAGGTATAAAAGTGATATTCATCATTGGCTCTACTTTGGTTACTGTATATATTTATTATTGGCTAAATCAATATATACACCTCAATCGCGTTCATGTTTGGATTACTGACTCAGGGATTATTCGTTGGCCACTTTATTCGCGAGGTTCTAGAGTTTGTATAGCTTTTTCTGAAATAGAGTCTTTTACTTTTAGTGAAGAGCAAGCTAGGTGGTTTTCATTTTATGTATGTCATATAAAGTTGAAGCCCATGAACTCCTATCATTCAGACAACTTCGCCTTTGGCATTCCCTATGTCTTTTTTAGAGTAAACCGAAGACTGATAGAAAAAAGGTTGAAATCTAAGCCTACGGCAAAACAGTTAATGTCGACGTATTAATGATATTTAAGCTCTAATCTAATGGAATAAAAAACCAGCATTACGCTGGTTTTTTATTGGCTATTAAACTCTTGGCTTTACTTATGCCTTGCCTGCAAACAAGCCACTACTTCATCAAAACCCACTTCTTGTTTTTCTAGCAATACCAGTAGGTGATACAACAAATCTGAGCTTTCGTTGACTAATTCTTCGCGGTCGTTGGCCATGGCTGCTAGGGCTACTTCTACACCTTCTTCACCCACTTTTTGGCAAATGCGTTTAGTGCCACGGGCAAATAAGCTGGCGGTGTAGCTTTCTTCTGGGTCGGCTAACTTACGCTCGGCCAATACTGCTTGTAGTTGGGCAATAAAGGTAAGCTTAGGCTCGCTGTGGCCATCAAAACAACTTTGAGTACCTTTATGACAAGTTGGGCCAATAGGCTCTACAGCAACCAGCAGTGTGTCTTGGTCGCAGTCTAAGGTGATGCTTTTAAGCTTAAGTACGTTGCCTGACGTTTCACCTTTGGTCCATAGGCGCTGTTTAGTGCGGCTAAAGAAGGTAACGTGCTCGCTATCTAAGGTTTTAGCCAGTGCGTCGCTGTTCATGTAACCCAGCATCAGTACTTGGCCGCTGTGGTCGTTTTGTACCACGGCAGGGATCAAGCCTTCAACTTTGTCCCAATCGATCTGTTGGTTTAACTGTTCAAATTGGCTCATAGTCGAATTGCCACCTCTTGTTGTTTGAGATATTGCTTTAACTCACCAATATCAATAATGCTTTTATGAAATACGCTGGCCGCTAATGCGCCATCTACGTCGGAAATTGTAAAGGCGTCTTTAAAATGCTGCATTTCGCCAGCACCGCCAGAAGCGATTAATGGCACATTACAAATCTCTCGTACTCGGCTTAGTTGCTCTAAATCGTAACCTTGGCGTACGCCATCTTGGTTCATTACGTTGAGTACTATTTCGCCCGCGCCTCGTGCTTGTACTTCTTTCACCCAGTCAAAGGTGTTCCAAGTAGTGGTTACGGTGCGTTTTTCGTCACCCGTAAACTGTTTCACTTGGTATTGCTGGGTTTCGTCGCAGTAGTAAGAATCAATACCTACCACAATGCACTGCACGCCAAACTTGTCGGCTAGCCGAGTGATTAAACTAGGGTCGGCCAAAGCAGGAGAGTTGATCGAGATTTTGTCGGCGCCGTTTTGCAAGGTGCGGTTGGCGTCTTCAATGGTTTTAATGCCACCGGCTACGCAAAACGGAATGTCGATAACTTCGGCTACGCGACTTACCCAGCTTTTATCTACGACGCGCTCGTCTGAGCTGGCAGTAATGTCGTAAAACACCAATTCGTCGGCGCCTTCTTCAGCGTAACGTTTGGCTAGCGGTACAATGTCGCCAATAATTTCGTGGTTACGAAACTTAACGCCCTTGACGACCATGCCGTCTTTTACATCTAGGCAGGGGATAATTCGTTTAGCTAGCATGGGTGCCTCCTTGCTGCCAGCAGGCGATGGCTTGCTCAACGTTGAACTTACCTTCTAGCAATGCACGGCCAACAATTACCCCGGAAACGCCAGTATCAGTAAGCGCTGCAATGTCATTTAAGTCGCCAATGCCGCCTGAGCTTTGCCAGTGAATATCTGGGTACTGGGCACATAACTCGCGGTACAAACTTACGTTTGAACCCTCTAGCGTGCCGTCTTTAGATATGTCGGTACACAATACGTGCTTAAGACCAACAGGCGCATAAATAGCCACGAGCTCTTCAATGGTCACGCCGCTGTCTTCTTGCCAGCCCGATACTGCTACTACCTTGTTGCCTTGTGCGTCGATGTTAATGTCTAGCGCCAGTACAATGTGCTCGGCGCCGTATTTTTTCATCCACTTGGCCACTACTTCTGGCTGCTTTACTGCGGTTGAACCAATCACCACGCGTTCTGCACCTGCGTCGAGCAAGTCTTTTACATCTTGTTCGCTACGTACACCGCCACCAATTTGAATTTTGGCAGGGGTGTTTTTAAGTAACTGGGCTATCACATCTAGTTGGCGAGCACTGGTATCTTTAGCGCCGTCTAAGTCTACAAGGTGCAACCAATCAGCGCCTTGGCTGTGGTAGTCACTAAACTGGGCTTGTGGGTCGTCACCGTAGATGGTTTTTTGCGCGTAATCACCTTGGAATAAACGCACAATCTTTCCGTCGATTAAATCTAAAGCAGGAATGATCATGTTACATCTCCAAGAAGTTTTTAATGAGTTGCGCACCGGCTTGGCCGCTACGTTCTGGGTGAAATTGCACCCCGTAAAAATTGTCTTTGTTTACTGCAGCAGTAAAGGCGTTGCCGTAATCACACTGAGCAATGGTCGCGGCGTTCACCGGTAGTGCGTAGCTGTGTACAAAGTAGAAGTAACTGCCAGCCTCAATGCCTTTAAACAGTGGGTGATTGGCCGTAGGCTGAATTTGATTCCAACCCATGTGGGGTAAGCGTTGGCCGGCGTTAGGCTTCATTAAACTTACAGTGCCGGGTACAAGGCCTAAGCAAGGTACTGGCTGTTCAGCTTCTTTGGCACCGCCTTCAATGGAGAATTCAGCCAGCATTTGCATGCCTAAACAAATACCCAGTAATGGCTTTTTAACTTGTTTTACTAAGTCGATAAGCTCACGGTCGGCTAGGTTTTTCATCGCCTCGGTGGCAGTACCTACTCCGGGTAGGAACAGCTTGTCAGCCCCAAGGATAACCTGTGGGTCGCGGCTAACCGTTACCGGAAAGCCTAAACGTTCTACGGCAAATTTTACCGAAGATAAGTTGGCACATCCTGTATCAATAATTACGTTCATTGTTGCTCTTATCCTTTTAAACGCTGGCGCTTATAGCGTGCCTTTACTGCTAGGCATGGCATCGCCAGATTTAATAATGGCTTGACCCAGCGCTCGACCAAATACTTTAAACAGGGCTTCTACCATGTGGTGAGTATTTTTACCGGTGGTTTCTAGGTGCAGGGTACAGGCCATGGCGTCGCTTAACGAGCGGAAGAAATGAATCACCATTTCGGTAGCAAAATCACCAATGTTATCGCGCGTAAAATCGGCTTTAAACTCGAGATGAGCACGGCCACTTAAATCTAAGGCACACTGGGCTAAGCATTCGTCCATTGGCAATACAAAGCCAAAACGGCCAATGCCGCGCTTGTCGCCTAACGCTTCTTTAAGGGCTTGGCCAAGCGCAATGGCGGTATCTTCTACACTGTGGTGGTCGTCGATGTGGTAATCACCCACTACTTTACAGTTAAGCTGAAAACCGCCGTGGGTAGCAATTTGGTCAAGCATGTGGTCAAAAAAGCCCAAGCCAGTATCAATTTGGCTGCCACCGGCGTTGTCTAAATCTACCGCAATGCTAATTTGAGTTTCTTTGGTATTGCGTTCAACCTTGGCTTTGCGGCCAAGTTGAGTAAGCTGTTTTTCAATGGCTACCCAGTTTAGGCCATCGCGCTGGTATTGCAGGCCTTCAAGCCCCATGTTCTCGGCTAGCTGCATATCGGTGTGGCGGTCGCCAATCACGTAAGAGTGAGCAAAATCGATAACACCGCTTTTAAGATAGTCTTTTACTAGGCCTAGCTTTGGCTTACGGCAGCTGCAGTTATCTTCGTCGAAGTGCGGGCAAACTAGCACGTCGTCAAACTTAACGCCTTGCGACTCAAAGATATCCATCATGTAGTTTTGCGCGAGGTGAAAATCGGCTTCAGGGAAGCTGTCGGTACCTAAACCATCTTGGTTAGTCACCATCACTAAGCGGTAGCCGTTAGCTTGTAGCTTGAGCAATACAGGGATCACTTGAGGCTCTAGTTTTACCTTTGCTACGCTATCAACCTGTTTGTCGGTGATAGGTTCGTCGATCATGGTGCCGTCACGGTCGATGAATAAGATCTTTTGTTTTACTTGGCTCACTTAAGTTCGCTCCAATCCTTGAATTGCTAATACAGTAGCGGCCACTTCTTGCTGGTTACCAATACTGATGCGTATGCAGTTTTCTAAACGCGTTTTGTTGGCAAAATCTCGCAGTACTATGCCTTGTTCGCCCAGTGTTTTAAAGACTCGGGCTGAATCATCAAAACGAACCAATATGTAATTACCGGTAGCCGGGAAGATTTCTTTAACAATGTTGAGTTTGCTTAAGTCTGTAACCGCTTGGCTGCGAATAGCGTTTAACCTTGCTACCCGGTCACGCATTACCTTAATACCGTCGCTATTAAGGGCTTTAGCGGCAATTTCAGCTACTGGGCGAGCAATTGGGTAGGGGGCAATCACCTTACTCATTACATCGATGACTTCAACATTGGCAACGGTAAAGCCACAGCGTAAACCCGCTAAAGCAAAGGCTTTAGATAGGGTACGAGTGATAACTAGGTTATCGTAATCTGCCAATAACTTAACCACGCTTTGCTCTTCACAAAACTCAATATAGGCTTCGTCTACGACCACTAAGGCCCGATCTTTTTGGGCGCTTAATAACTCACACAACTTGGCATGGTCGAGCATATTGCCGGTGGGGTTATTAGGCGCGCACAAGAAGATAATCTTGCTGCGTATTTGCGCAAGTGCTGCGTAGTCTGGGTCAAAGTTAGCGTCCAGTGCGACGGTTTTAATTTCAACCCCAATGGTTTCAGCGCTGACGGCATACATGCCATAAGTTGGCGCACAAATCACTATGCTGTCTTCGTTGGGCTCGCAAAAGGCGCGAATCAGTACTTCAATGGCTTCGTCGGCGCCACGGCTGGCTAATACTTGGTTTGGCTCTACACCTGCGTAGGCCGCATAACCGTTGATCATGGCGGCGGGTTGAAACTCTGGGTAACGGTTTAATTCGTCACCTAAGTAGCTAAAATCGCTAACGTCTGGGCTTTCGTTGGCGTTTAACCAAACTTCGCCACTGCCGCCAATGCGACGGGCGCTTTGGTAAGGCACAAGCGCTTGGATCTTTTTGCGGGCTAATAATGTGACCGACATGTTATTGCTCCTCGCCTAAACGGATGGTTACCGCACGGCGGTGGGCGTCTAGCCCCTCTGCGTTGGCGATGGGCACTACCGCAGAGCTTAAGTCTTTTAAGCCTTGCTGAGTTAACTCTTGAACCGTAAAACGCTTCATAAAGTCTAAGGTGCCTAGGCTTGAATAAGTGCGGGTATAACCGTAAGTAGGCAAGGTGTGGTTGGTACCACTGGCGTAATCGCCTACTGATTCTGGCGTCCATTCACCGAGGAAGACACTGCCAGCGTTTTTAACCTTGGGTAGTAGGCTTCGCGCTTGCTCGGTTTGTATAATTAGGTGCTCTGGGCCATACAGGTTACTCACTTGTACTGCTTGCTCTAAATCAGTGACGACTACAGCGGTACTGTGTGATAGCGCTTGGTCGGCAATATTATTGCGACTAAGCAGCGCTAATTGGCGAGCTAATTGGCTGTTTACCGCGGCGGCTTGGGCCTCTGAAGTGGTGACCAATATAACTTGTGAATCGGGGCCGTGTTCAGCTTGTGATAACAAATCTGCAGCCACAAAAGCGGGGTTAGCGCCTTGGTCGGCAATCACCAATACTTCTGAAGGGCCAGCGGGCATATCAATAGCCGCACCTGCGTGGTCGCCACTGACTTGCTGTTTGGCCTGGGTGACGAAGGCATTACCTGGGCCAAAGATTTTATCCACTTTGGCGACGCTTTCGGTGCCGTAAGCCATTGCTGCAATGGCTTGTGCGCCACCAGCAGCATAAATTTCGTCTACGCCACACAGTTTCGCGGCATATAATATCTCTGGCGCAATCGGTGGTGGTGAACTTAACACCACTTTTTCACAGCCAGCAATAGCAGCAGGAATAGACAGCATTAATACCGTAGATGGCAGCGGGGCAGTGCCACCAGGCACGTATAAGCCTACTTTATCTATCGCAGCGTAGTGCATTTCGCAACGTACGCCCGGCTGCGTTTCTAAGCTGATTGCGTGCGGCTTTTGCGCTTGGTGAAATACTTCAATATTGGCTTTTGCTTGCGCGATAGCTTGCTTGAACTCATCACTTAAACCTTGCTCGGCGGCTTCGATTTCAGTTTGGCTGACTCGAACAGCGCTTAAGCTAGTTTTATCAAACTTGGCGGCCAGCGCGATTAAGGCTTGGTCGCCTTGATCTCGCACCTGAGTGACTACATCGGCAACTATTCCGGCAATGTCGGTTGAGCTATTTACCGCAGGGCGGGACAGCACCTGCAGTTGTTGCTCGTTTGATAGTTGGTTCCAAATTACCGTTTGCATGGGTTTATCTCAACATTTTCTCAATTGGCATTACCAAGATAGAGCTAGCACCTAAGGTTTTTAGCTTTTCCATGGTTTCCCAGAACAAGTTTTCAGTGCTGACTACATGTAGCGCTACTTTATCGTCATCACCGGCTAGGGCTAATACGGTTGGGTGCTCGCTACCTGGTAATAAGTCAACAATTTGATCAAGATGTGTTTTAGGCGCGTGCAGCATGATGTACTTGCTTTCTTTGGCTTCCATGGTGCCTTGCATGCGCATGAGTAAACGGTCTAACAAGTCTTGGTGCTCGTCACTTAGCGTGTTTGTAGACTTAATTAATACGGCTTGCGAGCGGTAAATGACTTCCACTTCTTTAAGGCCGTTGGCTTCTAAGGTAGCGCCAGTAGAGACTAAGTCACAAATGGCGTCGGCTAAGCCTGCACGAGTAGCCACTTCTACCGAGCCTGCAAGCATACAGGTTGAAAATGGTACGCCTTGCGCGTCTAAGTAACGCTTAAGAATACCCGGGTAGCTAGTAGCGATTCGCTTGTTCGCTAAACATTGCGGGCCGGTGTAATCAAATTCTTCGGCTACGGCTAGCGAGAAGCGGCAATCGCCAAAATCTAAACGCTTTAGTACTTCGCAATCGGTAGGGTCGTTTTGCGCGGTACGCAGCATGGTTTCTTCTTCAAGTACGTTTTCACCCACAATACCGAAATCAACAACACCATCCATTACTAGACCTGGAATATCGTCATCGCGCACCCGTAGTAAATCTACTGGCATATTTTCAGAATGGGCTATCAGGCGTTGTTGGCGGAGGTTGATTTTCATTCCGCAGCTTTTTAATAGTGCCTGTGAATCATCGCTTAGGCGTCCAGATTTTTGGATGGCGATGCGTAGTCGTTTTTGCTCTGTCATGTTGTTGTCCCTAATTATAAAACTAAAAAACCCCCGGGAGGATTACCTTCCGGGGGTTTGCAATATTGTAATATTCTACCACCGGAAGCTGTATATAAGCTTCCAGCAGATAACCGCCTGAAGCTTATTCTGGATGATGGTGGTGATGATGCTTCGTTTGGTTAAAAATCATGTCACGTTCCTGTCAACGTTACTTTGCCTTCATGGCAAATTCAGGCCATAAAGTTACCAATCTAGACGTAAATTGCAACCATTTTTTAGTGGCTTTTTATTATTCTATTCAAGTTGTGCAAAATATGACCGATAATTAGATAAGGAGTGTCAAAAAGGAAGGTGAGTTTTGAGCCAAGACGCAATTATACCTATTCTGCCACGACCATTGCCCGCACCTGATGGCAAGCGCCCACCATTGCGCACCGATAAAGTGGTGAAAAAAGGAAAGATAACCGGCACAAATGATATTCAGGTACGTCCAAAGTCGAGCCATGAGCACGCGCAGCAGAAGCACAAAAAGCCGGACCCCGATGAAGAACATAATATCGACTTGTTTGTGTAGTCTAGGTTTGGTCTATATCTAGCAGCCTGTTATAGTTGCGGCGACTTTTGCTTGCCGGAACAAAGATTGAAACAACAGTATTTTGCCAACGATGGTTTGTTATCTAGCGCTATCGACGGTTTTTCTCCTCGCCCACAACAACAAGAAATGGCTACAGCGGTTGCTGCTGCCATAGAAACCAGTGGCAGTTTATTGGTAGAAGCAGGCACCGGTACCGGTAAAACCTTCGCTTATCTCGTACCTGCCATGGATAGCGGCAAAAAAGTGGTCATCAGCACGGGGAGTAAGGCACTGCAAGATCAGCTATTTACTAAAGACTTGCCCAAGATGCAGAAAGCCCTCAAATACACTCAATCTGTCGCATTGCTTAAAGGGCGCTCTAACTATCTATGCATTGAGCGGCTTAACAGCTTTTCTCATTATAGCTCCGGCCAAGACCGTAACACCCTCGCAGAGTTAGTCAAAATCAAACGTTGGGCGCAAGGTGAAGACACCGGCGATATTAGTGATTTAGGCCCGGTGGCTGAGCGCTCTGACGTGTTTCCGCTGATTAGTAGTACTAACGACAATTGCTTAGGGCGAGATTGCCCCTCTTACAAAGAATGCTATTTAGTTAAGGCTCGTAATAAAGCTTTAGAAGCAGATTTAGTGGTGGTGAATCATCACTTATTTTTTGCCGATATGGTGGTAAAAGAAACCGGCTTTGGTGAACTGATCCCTGAAGCAGACGCTTATATCTTCGATGAAGCCCATCAACTGCCCGATATTGCTGCTAGCTATTTTGGGCAACATTTTTCCAGTCGACAAATTGTTGACTTATGCAGTGACATTGAGCTTTGTTATAAAACCGACTTGCGAGATATGGCGCAGTTGCAAAAAGCGGCTCAAAAGTTAGAACGCGGTATTCGCCAATGCCGTTTAGCCTTTGAAGGGCTGCGTGACCGGGGTGAATGGCGGCCCTTAGCCAAACAGCATCGCTTTGCAGAAATGATGGCAGTACTAAAAGAAGACATGGATTTTGTCTACCAAGTACTTAAGTTGGCTTTATCGCGCAGCGAGTTGGCCGATTCTTGCTTCGAGCGCTTAGCCAGAATGCGGGGGTTATTTGATAAAGTAATGGCGGTAGATACCACTGGTTTTAGCTATTGGTACGAAACTACCCGTTTACACTTTACCTTAAACATCACCCCGTTAAATATTGCTGAACGGTTTAATAATGAAGTTGAAGAACGCGACGCTGCTTGGATTTTCACCTCGGCAACGTTGGCGGTAGATGGTAATTTTCAACACTTTCAAACGCAAATGGGCTTAAATGACGCCAGTAGTATGCTGTTAGACAGCCCCTTTGATTACCAGAAACAAGCCCTGCTGTGTGTGCCGCGTTATTTGCCTGAAACTAAACAGCACAATGCTGAGCAATTAATGTTAGATCAACTTGCGCCAGTTATTGAGGCGAATGGCGGGCGTTGTTTCTTTTTGTGCACCAGCCATAGAATGATCCAAAAAGTAGCCGCAGAATTACGCCTACGCACTGAGCTGTTAGTGTTGGTACAAGGTGAAGCCGGCAAACAAGAGCTACTGAATGAATTTGTAGAAGATGGTAACGCGGTGTTGGTCGCTACCAGTACTTTTTGGGAAGGGGTAGATGTTCCCGGTAAGGCCTTGTCGTGTGTCATCATTGATAAGTTACCTTTTGCCGCGCCCGACGACCCACTATTAAAAGCGAAAAGCGAAGATTGCCGTTTACGTGGCGGAGACCCTTTTCGTCAGGTATATTTGCCGCAGGCGGTTATTAGCCTGAAACAAGGGGTGGGGCGTTTAATCAGAACCCAAGCCGACCATGGCGTAGTGATTATTTGTGATAATCGCTTGGTTAACCGTGATTATGGTTCTTTGTTTATCAGTAGCTTACCCGCCATGCCGCGCACTAGAGAACTATCAAAAGTATTAGAATTTGTAAAAAATAACGCTGAGGAATCATGACAGCAAACATATTAGCTTTAGATACATCTACCGAAAATTGTTCCGTAGCCTTGCAATGGCAAGGAGAGATCTTTAGTAAACAAGAATACAGCCCAAGAGATCACACGCTTAAAATATTGCCTTTTGTAGAGCAAATATTGGCAGAAGCGGGTGCTAATTTGCAGCAACTTGACGCAATTGCTTTTGGCCGAGGACCTGGCAGTTTTACAGGCGTACGTATTGGTGTCGCAACAGCTCAAGGCCTCGCCTTTGGTGCTGATAAGCCGATGATAGCGGTATCGACCTTGCAAGCCATGGCGCAACAGGCCTTGGTTACTCACCAACAAGAACACTGCTTTGCGGCGATTGATGCGCGCATGGGTGAAGTCTATTGGGGAGAATACCAAGCAGAAGGCGGAATCATGGGGTTGGTTGATCAAGAATTGGTGATTAAACCTGAGCTATTGGGCAGCAATCAGCAGTCAGCTGCAGCAGTGGGCACCGGTTGGCAAACCTATCAGGAATTACTCTGTGGTCAATTTTCTGGCGCAAAAGTGCTAGAATCAGTGTTGTACCCAACGGCACGAGATATGCTTAAGTATGCTCAGCTTGCGTTTGAAAAAGGCGATACCGTGAGTGCAGAGCACGCCGAACCAGTTTACTTACGTGATAAAGTCACTTGGAAGAAGCTGCCCGGTAGAGAATAAGTAAAGGGATAAATAAATTTGAAAATTCAGGGCCTTGGCCAGCCCATCCAGCAGCAGCCTAAGATAAAACCAACCAACAGCACTACAGAATTAAGTGTTGTGACTAAAGCGCCAAAAGGTGTGGTTCCTTGGGCCGCCATGGATGAGCACAGTGTTGAAAAACTTCGTTACGACCACCAAGCGGGTGGTGGTGAAGCTGTGTCTCACTATCAAGATGTTGCCAATCAGTTAAAACGCCAACAGGTAAATGAGATGTTTGGCATCGACCTATTCGCTTGAACGGTGACTATAAGCGAGTGCAATGAACAATAGCTTATCCTTCGAAAATCTCGGACTCTCCTATCTAGAACAGCCAGCAAATAGCCCCTACTGTTTGGTCATGTTACACGGCTGGATGGATAACGCGGCAAGTTTTACTCCCTTAATCAAGCAACTAGACGCGGTACATTGTATTGCTGTTGATTTCCCCGGCCATGGTCATTCAGCGCATCGCCAAGGCCATTATCATTTTGTTGACTATGTCGACGATGTTTACGGTTTTTTAGCCGAACTTAAGTTAAATAAGCCAATAGTATTGTTAGGGCATTCGCTTGGTGCATTAGTCGCAACGACCTATGCTGCAGCCTTCCCTGAACAGCTAGTTGGGTTAGTGTGTATCGACGGTATCGGCCCTTTAAGTATCAATGAGCAGGCGACTACCGAGCATTTAGCCAAGGCCATTCGTCAACGCCACAAGCAAAAACATACTAAAGGTTTTGCAGAACTCAATTATGCGATAAAGCTGCGAGCGAAGACCAATGGCTTATCAGAAGACAATAGTCGCTTGTTGGTTGAACGCGCGGTGATGCAGCGCGATGGACGATGGTATTGGCGGCACGATGAAAAATTGAAGCTTAGTTCACCACTTCGCTTTAGTGAGTTACAAGCCAAAAACATTTGCCAATCTGTGCCTTTTGCTAGTTTACTGATCGCTGCCAGTGAATTTCCGCTATTAACACCAGATTATATCGCTTTGCGCCAAAGCTGGTTTAGCCAGCTAGAGACCCAGATGGTAAGTGGTGGTCATCATTTACATATGCAGAATCCGCAAGCGGTAGCAGAGCGACTTAGGGCCTATATTAAAACAATTGTTTGAACCACTTCACTGTTTTACATCTTATCCACTACGCTTAATGTTAAATTATTGTTATTTTAAACGGCGTATGAAACAATCGTTTGAATCTTAGAGCTAAAGCTCTATATCCAGAGTTGCTACCAAGTACATAATAAATTTCATAATAAAACTTGGCAGGCCATTTATACTTAATGTAATTGAAATGTTTAGGAGAACTGCGTGGATAAGGTTTGGCTTAATCGATACCCTAAGGATGTTCCTGCAGAAATAGACTCAACGCGCTATCAAACCTTGATTGACGTGTTTGAAGAGGGTGCTGCCAAGCATGCCGACAGAGTAGCATTTATCAATATGGGACAGGTGATGACTTATCGCCGCCTAGAGGAGCAATCAAGAGCGTTTGCTGCCTACCTACAAAACGAATTGAAGCTAAAGCGCGGTGAC
The DNA here is from genome assembly GCF_054112545.1 of Agarivorans sp. MS3-6. NCBI lineage: Bacteria > Pseudomonadati > Pseudomonadota > Gammaproteobacteria > Alteromonadales > Alteromonadaceae > Agarivorans > Agarivorans sp. MS3-6. The sequence continues at coordinate 4,356,301 of NZ_CM134202.1, forward strand.
CGAGTCGCCCTGATGATGCCAAATTTGTTGCAGTATCCCATTTGCTTATTTGGTGCCTTACGAGCAGGTATGGTGGTCGTGAATGTTAATCCACTTTACACGCCTCGTGAGCTAAAACACCAACTTAATGACAGTGGTGCTAAAGCTATCGTTATTGTTTCTAACTTTGCCCATATCCTTGAAGAAATAGTCGAAGAAACCGGAGTTGAGCACGTCATTCTCACTCGCTTAGGTGACCAACTGTCTGCGACTAAACGCACGTTGGTCAACTTTGTTGTGAAATATGTTAAGAAAATGGTACCTAAATACCATTTGCCGCATGCTCAGTCGTTGCGTTATGTATTGTCTAAAGGTCAGCACTTACAATATGTGCGACCTGAAGTGAACAGTGAAGACTTGGCCTTCTTGCAGTATACCGGTGGCACTACAGGGGTCGCCAAAGGCGCCATGTTATCGCATAGCAATATGGTCGCCAATTTACTACAAGCCTTAGGCATTGTAGGCCCTTGTTTACGTGAAGGAAAAGAGATTGTTGTAACGGCTTTGCCGCTCTACCATATCTTTGCTTTGACCGCGAACTGCATGGTATTTTTTGCGTTGGGCTGTCAAAACTTATTAATCACTAACCCTCGTGATATTCCTACTTTTGTAAAAGAACTTGGTAAAGTGCCATTTACCGCTATCACTGGGGTAAATACCCTGTTTAACGCCTTGTTAAACCATGCGGACTTCGCCAGCTTAGATTTTTCTCTATTACGCTTGTCTCTTGGTGGTGGCATGTCAGTTCAACGTGCCGTTGCCGAGCGTTGGCAAGAGGTCACTGGATCGCGCTTAATTGAAGGCTATGGCTTAACTGAGTGCGCGCCATTGGTAACGGTTTGTCCTTACGACTTGGAAGCATACAATGGCAGCATTGGTTTACCGGCGCCGTCTACAGACATTAAACTGGTTGATGACGATGGTGCAGAAGTCGCTGAAGGTGAATCGGGCGAAATCTTAGTGAAAGGCCCTCAAGTTATGCAAGGCTACTGGCAGCGTCCCGAAGCAACGGCTGAGTCAATGCCGGGTGGATGGTTTGCCACGGGGGATATTGGCACCGTTGATGAACAGGGCTTTTTCCATATTGTAGACCGTAAAAAAGATATGATTTTGGTGTCTGGATTCAACGTGTTCCCTAATGAAATCGAAGAAGTCATTTCAGGTAATGCCAAAGTGCTTGAAGTGGCCGCAGTGGGCGTCCCTAATGAGGTGAGCGGCGAAGCGGTTAAGGTATTCATCGTTAAGAAAGATGACTCTTTAACCGAGAAACAGATTGTAGAACATTGCCGAGAATTCTTAACCGCCTATAAAGTGCCTAAATTAGTTGAGTTTAGAGATGAACTTCCTAAAACAAATGTGGGCAAGATCTTGCGGAGAGCCTTGCGCGACGAGGCATAAACCGTAAAATAGATGCTAATCTGACGCTTTCCACTAGGACGCCGCAATTTTGGCAGACATTAATTTTGAAATGATAGAAACAGAGGCGCAACTTGCGCCTCTGTTGCGTTATTTAAATGAACAATCCCCGTTAGTTCTTGCTCTTGATACTGAATTTGTGCGCACTAGAACCTACTACGCGCATTTGGGCTTGCTGCAAATTTATGATGGCATTCGGTGTTATTTGGTCGACCCCTTAGTGGTAGATATGCCCCCACTATGGCATGCTTTAAGCAAACATCACTGGGTACTACATGCTTTTAGTGAAGACTTAGAAATCATCCAGCGTGTGAGCGGCCAGTTTGGGCTTTCTGTGTTTGATACACAGGTTGGAGCCGCTTTCTTAGGCCATGGTATTAGCTTGGGGTATCAGCGCTTTATTGATACTGAATTAGGTATTCAAATAGATAAAGGTGAATCACGCACTGATTGGTTAGCGCGGCCTTTGCGAGCCTCTCAGCTTGATTACGCAGCCTTAGACGTTATTCACCTGTTACCTGCCTATCTCAAAATTAAGCAACAGCTAGAAGAGCAGGGGCGTTATCAAGCTGCCTTGGAAGAAAGTGCACGTTTAGCGGCCTTTAAGCAGCGCGAGCCTAATTTGGATGAGTCATATAGAGATATAAAGAACGCCTGGAAACTTAACCCACAACAATTGGCGGTGCTAAAAACACTGGGCAGCTGGCGTATTCAGCAAGCAATTAGCCGTGATTTAGCCATTAACAATGTGGTTCACGGTGACAGTTTATGGACCATTGCCCGCTATCAGCCCCAAAGCATGGAACAATTACAACGACTTGAATTACCTGCTCAGGAACTAAGGATCCATGGCCATCGTTTACTGAAATTGGTGCAACAAGGGCAAAAAGTACCTGCAGCCGATTATCCTAAGCCAATCAAGCGTATTGTGGATTACCCTGATTACAAGAAATGTATACAAGAGCTGAAGGTGGTAGTGACGAAGGTTTCAGAGGAGTCAGGTTTGCCAGAGGATGTATTAGCGAGCAAAAAGGTACTCAATCAATATTTGTCTTGGACATGGAAAAGTAACCAGCAAGCGACAGAGTTACCTCTACTGCTTACTGGTTGGCGTCAGCCTTTATTTGCTAATCACGTTGCTCAGGAAGCGTAATATTTAATTCTAATACGCTTATGTCGTCAGTCTTGTTATCAAGGCTGACATTGACATGTTCTGAGTTGATATCAACATACTTTTTAATCACCTCAATGATGTCTTGCTTCATTGCGGGTAAGTAGTCAGGACCACTGCGTTGGCCACGTTCGTGAGCAACAATAATTTGCAGTCGTTCTTTGGCGGTTTGCGCCGTTTTAGACTGTTTTGTTGTGCGAAAGTAGTCTAAAAGAGACATTTTTATCCTCCAAATAAACGGCTAAATAAGCCTTTTTTCTGTTCTTCAAGAAAGCGGAAATCTACATTTTCGCCAATCAATCTGCTAACCGCATCATCGTACGCAAGGCCAGCATCACTTTCAGTATCTAAAATCACTGGTTCGCCTGAGTTAGAGGCTTTGAGTACCGCCGGTGATTCAGGGATAACACCTAGTAGTGGAATAGCTAAGATATCTTGTACGTCTTCTACACTAAGCATATCACCTCGGTTAACGCGTTCTGGGTTATAACGGGTTAACAACAAATGTTCTTTTACCGGTTCTTTACCTTGTTCTGCACGCTGAGACTTGCTGGCTAACATACCCAAAATTCGGTCTGAATCACGCACCGATGATACTTCTGGGTTGGTGGTCACAATGGCCTCATCAGCGAAATATAAGGCCATAATTGCGCCTGTTTCAATCCCCGCTGGTGAATCACACACAATATAATCAAAACCTTGTTCGGCGAGGTCATCTAGAACCTTCTGGACGCCTTCTTTAGTCAAGGCATCTTTATCACGTGTTTGCGAAGCAGGCAAAATGAACAAGTTTTCAGTACGCTTATCTTTGATTAACGACTGGCTTAGGTTTGATTCACCTTTAATCACGTTAACAAAATCGTACACAACGCGACGTTCACAACCCATAATTAAATCAAGGTTTCGTAAACCAATATCAAAGTCGATAATTACGGTTTTAAACCCCTTGATCGCGAGGCCTGTACCTATGGCGGCACTTGATGTGGTTTTACCCACACCACCTTTGCCGGAGGTAACAACGATAATCTTAGCCATTATCTTTCCTTTATATATTCGTTAACTAGGTTAACTTAAATTACTAAATACGATTTGCTGGTCTTCTACATGGATGCATTGGGGTAAATCGGCGTGGCTGCCAATTTGTTCATGCAACATATAAACACCAGCAATAGAAATGAGTTCTGCCTGCAAATTTTGGCAAAATATTTTACTGTCTTTTCGCCCACTCGCGCCGGCTACCGCTCTGCCGCGCAGAGCGCCGTAGATGTGTACGTTACCATCAGCAATGACTTCAGCACCGTTACCCACAGAACCAATAATGATTAAATCTGAGTTTTGCGCATATATCTGTTGGCCTGAACGAATTTGACCGCGGACCACTTTAGTGGGTACGGCTTCTGGTTGAACGGGGGCGGGCGTTGGCGCTTTCTCTGTGGATGGCTCAATAGGCTTGGCTTTTGCTTGCTGAGAACCACTGGTCATGACTGCCAAACCCGCTGATCTGGCTGCTGTTTTTTGTTCTGTGGTTTTACAGCCAGTCACGCCGACTAATACAAAGTCTTGCGCTTCGACTACTTCTTTGAGTTGGTCAAAGTCAAAGTCACTATCCACTTCACTAACATTCACGACAATAGGTGCACAATTAAAGAACTGCGGAGCTTGCGCTACCTTTTCCATTAACTTGTCATTTAATGACTTTAAATCATTATTTCCTAGGTAAACCACTGAAAGAGTGAAGTTAGTCCCTTTAAATTCTATTTCCTGTCCGGACATGAACAGCTGATTCCTTTTACTTTTGTATTCGAGCAATGACGCTTGGTGATTTATTCTGATATAGTTTGCATTTCAGCATAACCCGATCAGCCTTTAGGATACTAACATTTTCATGTTCTGTGCAGTCTATAAAAGTCTCAAAAAACAGCAAACTTATCTCTATATTGAGAAGAAAGACGATTTTTCCCAAGTTCCCGAATCTTTAATTGATCTTATGGGCGCGAAAGAGCTTGTCATGATTGTCCCTAAAAGGCCTAACAAAGACTTCGCGATTGTCAGTATTGATGCTTTAGAAAAAGCCTTTAAGGAGCAAGGTTACTATTTACAATTGCCTCCACCACCAGAGAATTATCTTAAACAGCACTTGGCTGCGCAAGCCAAAGCTAAAAATAAATAGGGGAAGTGAGTGAATAAAATTATCAGTGCGCTGCTATTTTCGGCTGCCTTCGCGTCACACGCTGAGCCGGGCTTTGATAACTATGTAGAGCAGCTTAAGGTTGATGCGGCGGAGCAAGGTATTTCTCAAGCAACAATTGATGCGGCTTTTAACAACGCTAAGTTTTACCCGCGAGCGGTAAAGGCCGACAAACAACAACCGGAGTTTAAGTTAACCTTAGATACCTATTTACCCAGAGCGGTACCTGAGTGGAAGGTTCAACAAGCTAGGGCTTTGTATAAAAAACACTACCCGCTACTTAAAGAGATTGAAAAGAAGTATAAGGTTCAACCTCGCTTTATTATCGCCTTATGGGGTGTTGAATCTAATTTTGGTAAGTTTACCGGTAATTACAGTGTGATATCGGCATTGGCAACAATGTCATATGAGGGGCGCCGTGAAGCGTTTTTCAAAAAGGAACTGATGCACGCGCTTAATATCTTAGAACAAGGCCATATCAGTCCAGCAAAGATGAAAGGGTCATGGGCAGGGGCAATGGGGCAGGTACAGTTTATGCCTAGTTCATTTTTAAGTTTTGCTCAAGATTTTGATGGTGATGGCCATAAAGATATTTGGAATAACACCGCTGACGCGTTGGCGTCAGCAGCCAACTATTTAGCCAAAAGTGGTTGGAATGATGACCTAACTTGGGGGCGCCAAGTTAAACTACCTGAAGGGTATGACGCTAGCCATTCAGGTCTTAAAATTAAAAAGAGTTTAAGTGAGTGGCAAGCGCTTGGTGTTCGTCGCTATGATGGCAGTGATTTACCGATTCGTGATATTGCGGCCTCTATTGTGCAACCAGATGATGCACAAGGCAGAGCCTACCTGGCTTACGATAATTACCAAGTATTGATGAAGTGGAATCGCTCTCACTATTTTGTAGCTGCAGTGGGTACATTAGCTGACCGCATTTCTTATCCCCCGGTGTTTTAATTATGTATCAACATATTGATGAGAGTGGCACAGTTTTACCATTTGCAGCTCACAAAGCGGTATGTGTAGGGCAAAACTATCTTGCTCATATGCAAGAAATGGGAGGAGCACCCGCCAAACAAGCGGTGTTTTTCATTAAGCCTAAAACTGCGTTTATTGCTGTACAAGACGTTATTGAGATCCCGCACCAGTTTGGCGACGTTCACTACGAGCTTGAGCTTGCTTTATTAATTAGCAAACCGCTAAAAAATGCCACGCCAGAGCAGCTTGATGATGCGGTTTGGGGGTATGCCGCGGCGCTCGATTTAACCTTGCGAGATGTTCAGTTAGAGCTAAAACAGCGTGGCCACCCTTGGGAACGAGCCAAAGCGTTTGACAAGAGCTGTGTGCTTAGCCATTTCAAGCCCATCAATAGCTTGGCAGAGTTGGCTGAAGTTCCATTGAGTTTTAAACAAAATGGCATAGTTAAGCAGCAAGGTTCAACGGGGCAAATGATTCGAAATATGACCAAGTTGTTATGTGAGGCGTCGGCATGTTTCACTTTAGAGCCGGGGGATGTGTTATTAACAGGCACACCCGCAGGGGTTGGCCCCTTATCGGCTAATGATAAATTACTATTGAACGTGGCCGATATAGCGGTTGAAACTGAGGTTGTATTGAGTGAGTGAAGTAAGATTTTGGGAAACCAAAACCTTGGCGCAAATGACTGCCCAAGAGTGGGAGTCATTGTGTGATGGATGTGGTAAGTGTTGTTTGTCTAAACTGATAGATGAAGATACCGAAGAACTGTATTACACCAACATCGCCTGTATACTATTAAATAGTAAAACCTGCCAGTGCAGTGATTACAGTAACCGCTTTGCCAAGGTGCCAGATTGCGTAAAAATCACTTTGGATGATATTGACGCCTTCCATTGGCTGCCGCCAAGTTGTGCGTACAAGCGCTTAATTGAAGGTAAACCTTTGCCTGAGTGGCATCCCTTGCTGAATAAAGGCAAAGGCTCAGAAATGCATAAACGAGGCGCTTCAGTACGTGGCAAGATTGTTTGTGAAACTCAGCTTAATGGCCCTTCGCAAAATTACATTGTGCGTTGGCCATTGGATGAATGTGAATAAGCCATCTGAATGAGTAGGTTGTGAGCTAAACAGCACAAGCGGCGAAAACAAACAGACATAAAAAAACCGATGATAAGCTATCATCGGTTTTTTTTATGCCGCCTGTTGTTTAGACAAGCTGATGGCTAAGGCCTATAGCGTGAAGCGTTTAACCAGTGAGTCCTGCTGTTGCGCTAGCTCGCCTAATTCTTCACTGGTGCTGGTTACGATTTCGATGCTCTCGTAGTTTTCGTCACTGATATCAGAGATCCTATTTAGGTTGCTTGATATTTCGGCACCCGTGGCTTGTTGTTCCTCGGCGGCCGCAGCAATCTGGCTACTCATATCTGAAATCTGAGTGATGATGCCCTGGATTTCTTCCATGGCGCCGTTGGCATCTGAGGTTTGCGAAATACTCGCCTGCATCTCGGATGAACATTCTGACATCACTGATACTGCGCGCTGTGCGCTTTTTTGTAGATTTTCAATCATCGATTGAATTTCTGTTGTAGAGTTGGTGGTTTTTTGGGCTAGCACTCTTACTTCATCGGCTACTACGGCAAAGCCACGGCCTTGCTCGCCAGCTCGAGCTGCTTCAATCGCTGCGTTTAATGCCAGCAAATTGGTTTGGTCTGCAATACCGCGAATAACGTCCAAAATAGAACCAATGCTATTACTCATGCTATCGACTTCACCAATAACCGAGCTGCTGTGTCCAAGCTTTTCGGATAATTGATGAGTGGTGGTGATGTTGTTACTCATTACTTGGCGACCAGAGTTTGCCGCTTCTTCTACTTCCATTACTTTCTCTAAGGTAATGTTAGCGCTTTTCGCTACTTCACGGACTGATTGCTCCATTTCGGTCATGGCAGCGGCTACAGATGCCGTTTCTTGACGTTGATTGTTAAGTTCATCTTTGGCTGTGTTTAAGGTCGTTGAATTACCTTGTGATACATTTGATAAACTTTCTGCCGCTTGGCTAATATCATTCAGTACTGAACGCATTTGTTCCATCATGCTATTCGCCGAGTCTGCCAACTGGCCAAATTCGTTGGTACTTTGGTAATCAACGGTTTCTGTCATATCGCCAGCCGCCGCTGCTTTAAGCGTTTTAAGCAGTTGCCTTAGCGGTTGTTTAATCGAGTTTGCAACATTCCACGCGATAAAGATGGCGAGTGGAATAACGATTGCCATGGCAATGATCAACTGAATTCTACTGGCCTCTAACATGCGAGTCGCATTTGTTGAGGCTTGGTCAACTTGAGCGTTAGCAATATCGTTAACACCCGATAATTGGTCGATAGCATTAGTAATAAGCGTTGCGGTGTCTTCGGTACGCTGGGTAATACCTTCTTTCACTTTTACTACTTCAAGGTGCTTGCTGAGTACGCCATCTTCTTTGGTTGCGTCTTTTACAAATTGATCAATTTGGTGTCCCATGTCGTTACGTAACTCTGGGATCTCTTCTTCCAAATTAGAGGTGGCATCTAAAAAGTTTTTAAGTAGTTTTTGGTTGCGCTTGAGAATGACCGCGACTTTTTTAGAGTCGTTAGTATTGATACCTTCTAAGGTGTTTAATTCAATGACGGCCATGGCATTTAAGAAGCTTTCGGCAGCCCAGCGAATGTAATCATCATTTAGAGCCGCTACGGTATCAGACAGGTTCTTTTTCAATTGAGGTAGCATGACCGACAATTGGTTAGTGCTGCGTTTTACCGCTTGTAGATCGTCTAGGTATTTTATGTTGTCAGCCATGACTAACTTAGCAACTTGAAAATAGCCTTGATCCAAGGTGTTTAGCGTATCTAATTGCGACTGTAATTCTGCATTACCTTCTGCCATAGAACGCAAAGTACCTAACGACGACACAAAATCTAATTCACTTTGTTCGAAAGAGGCACTGCTGGCTTTGATGGTTTCAGGGTCAATTGAAGTTAATGCATCTTTGAAGTACTTATCAGCACTAAGCAAATCGACGGCAAATTTACTACTTTGCAGTACCAACGGTGTGGCTTCTTCAGTAATGAGGCTTAGTTGTTGATTGAATTTACTACCTGTCTGTAATGACAGAATATTGGTTAACACCATCATCAGCACCAAAACGCCAAATCCTATGTTAACGCGATGAACAATTGAGATGTTTTTAAAAAATGTGAGCGATGCGGCTACGTTTAGTGACTTTTTCTTCATAATTCCTCTACCAACCGATCTATTAGCTGTTTTTAGTTTTTATATTATTATTATTTGTTAAAAGTATGCCTTGAGTTGTTGTTGCTTACTACCTGAGAGATCACAACTCTATCGTGGAGGCCTGCATTTCTACTATAGTTAACGGTGAATATTACTCAAACTTTATCAATAAAAAATAAAAGGGTGGTTGATTGCTCATAATTGCAGCAATTACATCAATTTTCAGGATAAATAAAACGAGGGGATTATGCCTTCATAGGAAAATAGTTTATAACTAGCGATTAACAGCGTGTAGTTTTGGATGATATTGATGCATAGGTTTTTTCGCCAGTGGGGCCTTGTTACCCAACGACGTTTTGCTTGTTCAAATTATCGGTCTTTTTGTCGCGCTTGGCTAGCTGCTTTGTTCTTTTCAATCTGTTTAGCAGGGTGTTCTACTGCGGTATTCAGCGATTTGTTTGTGAGTTATGAAGAGCAGTTAAGAGCAAGTCGTTATCAGCTTGGGTCAGGTGAGTTTGAGCTGGCGGCTGATTTATTGGCCGAGGGAAGAACCTCAGATAATAGCTATTATTTAAAACAATTAGAGAAAGGCAGAATGCTCTACCTCGCTGGTGATTATGCTGCCAGCCAACAACATTTCACCAAGGTAGATGAGCAACTCAAGTATTTGTCTAGGCAAGCCGAGTATCGATTATCCACGGGTTTGCAACAGGCCTCGGCGCTTGCCACTAACGACAATTTTATCGATTATCATATTCCGGTATATGAGCAAGTCATGCTGCATCACTATCAGGCTATCAATTATCTTAATAGTCAAGGCCTAGAGTCTGCGCTGATAGAAGTCCGTCGTGCAGCGATGATCCAACAACAGGCAATGCAAGAAGCGCCCTTGAGTTTAGAAGAGCAATTGCATGACTACCAAGCGCAATACCAGCAGTTAATGGACCAATACCCACAATTAAATTCTCAAGACAAAGCCTTAGATAATGCTTATCAAAATGGGCTCAGTTTTGCACTGTCAGCGACACTTTATCTGGCTGCAAATCAAGAAGATGACGCTTACATTGATTTTCGCAAAGCATTAGCTCTAGCGCCACATAATAGCTACCTACAAGCTGAGGTCGCACGTTTGGGTAAAAAATTATCCATGTCTGATTATCAAGAATATACCCCATTAACCGGCAAGCCCTTAAGTGGTGAACAGGGGGTGTTAGTGGTACTTCATGAACAATCAATTGTGGCTGCTCGGCGAGAAGCGCGTTTTACTTTACCCTTGTACAATCATAATCGCTGGGAAACATACACGGTTGCTCTTCCTGTTATTAGTGGTAATGCTCAGGTGACCATTCCATTAACGATAGATGTAGAGGGTCAAGTTTTTTCAACCGAGCGGTTAATTCAAATCGATAGTTTAGCGGCTAAGCAATTGCAACAAGACCTTCCCGGTATATTGTTGCGACAGATCCTTCGTGTCATCACTAAAGATCAATTTAGACAAGAAGTGAATAAGGGGAAATCAGCTGATGATGAGAATTGGGCTAATGCTTTAATCAACGTTTACAATATAATGTCGGAACGAGCAGATACTCGAAGTTGGCAGACCCTGCCAGCTTTAGCACAAATTGCGGTTAAGCCTTTAACTCAGGGCAGCCATACTTTGCATTTAGATGGCTTGGTTCAGTCTGAACTACCGATTGATATTAAAGCCGGGCGGGTAACCTTAATGTTAACTAACGACTTAGGTTCACCCGCTCAAGTGTTTAATTTATAAAAGAGGGTTCTTATGAAATACTTTATGCTGCTGTTTATGTTGTTGGTGGGTTGTACCACCGATACCTCAGGTATTGCTGCCGACTCTCAAAAACCTGACGGCAAACAATGGTTAATTGTTGATAACCTCACTTTAGGCCGAAAGCTAACAGTACTTGATGCTGCCACGCACCAAGGCATGGACCGTTTACGAGGGGTTGCCACGATACAGTCTTTGTTCAAAGGTGATTTAGATCTGCAGTATCGTTTCTATTGGTATGACAGCAATAATGTTCAAATTGATAATGCTACCAGCGCATGGACGCCGCTAAGTTTGCATGGAAAGCAACAAGTTCAAGTTCAGTCTGTGGCTTTGGTTAATACTGCAAGTCACTTCAAAATTTATGTTAGAGAAGTCCATTAACAGAGAGATATCCCATGAAAAAACGCGTATTAGCCGCATCGGTATTAGCGCTTGTGCTAAGTGGTTGTTCTAGCCAAGTGTCTTACGGCGACCCACAAGAAGTAGAAACGGTGAACGTCGATTTTGGTTCAAGTGATCTACAAAAGATTGCTGGAGAAATGACTGAATCAATGATTTCTTCGCCTTTGTTAATTGATATTACGTCTAACAATCGACCTATTGTGTTTGTTGAACGGATTAAAAACAAAACCACTGAGCACATTGATACAGAGTCAGTGACTGATTCTATTAGTACCAAGCTTCTACAATCGGGCAAATTTCGCTTTGTGGATATGAGCCGAGTCAATGAAGTTCGTGACCAGCTTGATTATCAAAATGACGGAGGTTTAGTCGATCCGTCTAAAGCTATCGCTTTTGGACAGCAGGTCGGTGCTGAATACATGCTATATGGCAATTTAGCCAGCATCGTTAAAACTAATAAGAAAACTAAAGATGTTTACTACAAGATGACAATGCGTTTAATGGACTTACAAACCGGCATCGTTGAATGGGCTGATGAAACAGAGATCCGCAAAGCCGAAACTAAATCTACCTTTGGTTGGTAAGTATTAGATGGGTCCATTATTTATAGATTTACTTGGTACTGAACTTAGCGCGGAAGAGCGCGAAATGTTGCAACACCCACTTGTTGCAGGGGTAATTCTGTTTAGCCGAAACTACCAAGATAGGGCGCAGTTGATCGCCCTTACTCGTAGTATTCGCGCCGCTAGTCAACGAAAATTACTTATTGCGGTTGATCACGAAGGCGGTCGAGTACAGCGTTTCAGAGAACAGTTTTCGGCTATCCCTGCTATGGGCTTAATGGCAAAAGGGGCTGAAATACTTAAACTCTCAACGACAGCGTGGGCGAAGCAATTAGGTTGGTTAATGGCCGCCGAGTTACGAGCGTGTGATATTGATATTAGTTTTGCTCCAGTGTTAGATATAAATGGGGTGAGCGATGTCATTGGCTTACGCGCATTTAGTGCCCAGCCCAGTGAGATTATTCTTAGCGCTAGCGCATTTATCGATGGAATGGCGTTGGCGGGAATGAAAGCCACGGGTAAACACTTTCCAGGGCACGGAAATGTCAAAGCTGATACTCATCATTTTGAAGCGCGTGACGAGCGTCCATATGCTGAGATTAAACAGCAAGATATGCAAGTTTTTGAAGCCCTTATCGCGCAAAATAAATTGGACGCAGTGATGCCTGCGCATGTTATATATAGTGACGTAGACGAGCGTCCCGCTGGATTTTCAAAGATATGGTTACAACAAATATTGCGTAAAGAGCTCGCTTTCAAAGGCTTAATTTTTAGTGATGACCTTAGTATGAAAGGTGCTGCCATTGCAGGTGACCATGTAGATCGTGCCGAGCAAGCTCTTGCTGCCGGTTGCAATTTATTACTTGCATGTAATGATCGCCAAGCAAGCATTCGATTATTAGATGGATTACAGCATCAGCGTGTGCCGCAGGCAGAAGGTCTCATTGGTAAGTCTTATCCTCATAATTGGTCAGAGCTTGAAGCGCAAGCTCAGTATCGAGAAATTGCCACTCGTGCTACACAAATAGTGCAAATGAGTAGTGAATGGGAAATTTAGTCAATACACTTAGTATTAATGCGTGATTGTAAGGAAGGAATGGCAGGATGATTATTTATCTACACGGCTTTGATTCTACAAGTCCGGGTAACCACGAAAAAGTGCTTCAGCTTCAGTTTGTCGATTCTGATGTGCGCCCTATTAGCTACAGCACCGTTCACCCTCGACACGACATGAGCCATTTACTTAAAGAAGTTCATAAACAGTTAATGTTAAGTGCTGAAGAAGAAGTGGTTATTTGTGGGGTAGGTTTAGGGGGATATTGGAGTGAACGCATAGGGTACTTATGCGGAATTCCAGCCGTTATTTTTAATCCTAATTTGCATCCAGAGCAAAATATGCAAGGGAAAATAGAACGCCCTGAAGAATACTTAGATATTGCAACTAAATGCGTATCTGAGTTTCGCAGTAAAAATAAAGGTAATTGCACGGTTGTATTATCTGAAAATGATGAAGTACTTGATAACAAGGTATCTGAGCAAGAGCTAGCTGATTATTATCAGGTGATTTGGGATAAAGAGCAAAGTCATAAGTTCAAAGACATTAGCCATCATCTGCAGCTAATAAAGTCTTTAAAACGTCTGCCCAGTCTATAGAAAGTCATTTTTTAATCAAAGAGGGATTAAATCCCTCTTTTTTATTGGGTGCTTTTTGTGATCTCAATCAAGTTACGTATAATAAGCGCATATTAGCTGGGTGTCGAAGGCGACCAAATTCTAAAAATATTGCCTTTGTAGTAAAGCTAAACACTTCAAGTTGTTACAAGGAAACAATCAAGCATGACTAGAATCGTTGTAGTTGGTGGCGGTGCCGGTGGCTTAGAACTGGCGACGCGCTTGGGTCGTAAGCTCGGGAAAAGCGGCAAGGCAAGCGTGGTACTGGTAGATAAAAATCGCACTCATTTATGGAAACCACTATTACATGAAGTGGCAACCGGCTCATTGGATGCAGGCATAGACGCCTTAAGTTACCGCTCACATGCTGCTAATCATGGCTTTGAATTTCAATTAGGAGAAGTGGCTGACCTAAGCCGTGAAGATCAACTCGTCACACTTAAACCGATGGTTGAAGAAGGCAAAGAAGTTTTGCCTGCACGCCAGCTAAATTATGACTATTTGATAATGGCTATTGGCTCTGTGTCTAATGACTTTAATACTAAAGGCGTTAAAGAAAACTGTATCTTTTTAGATAACCCAAGCCGTGCTGATCTATTTCATCGCCGTATGCTAAACCGTTTCTTGCAATACTCTCAGGGTGACGAAGCTCAGCAAGGCGAGAAAGTGCGTGTGGCGATTGTTGGTGCTGGGGCTACCGGGGTTGAACTCTCAGCCGAGCTACATAACGCGCTTGACCAATTGCGTGCCTATGGAGTACCGAATCTTAGTCACTCAAGCCTAGCGGTAACACTGGTGGAAGCCGGTGAAAAAATCCTACCTGCTTTACCGGTGAGAATTTCTGGTTCAGCACATGCAGAATTACAAAAAATGGGCGTTGATGTTCGCACAAATACCATGGTTACCGAAGCTACAGAGCAAGGTTTAACGACCAAAGATGGCGAATTGATCAAGGCCGATTTAATGGTGTGGGCAGCAGGTATTAAGTGTCCAGATTTTATGAAAGAAGTCGGTGGTCTAGAAACCAACCGAATTAATCAATTGGTAGTACGACCTACCTTGCAAACATCGCGTGACAGCAATATATATGCGATTGGCGATTGCGCCAGTTGTGCCCTTGGCGAGAAAGGCTTTGTCCCTCCTCGTGCTCAATCGGCTCATCAAATGGCGACCTTAGTATATAAAAATATTGTTCGCCAAATGGAAGAAAAACCATTGTTGGAGTTTGAATATAAAGATCACGGCTCTTTAGTATCGCTAAGTAATTACTCTACTGTTGGCTCGCTAATGGGGAATTTAATGCAAGGCTCTATGATGATTGAAGGGAGAATTGCCCGCATGGTATATATATCTTTATATCGGATGCATCAAATCGCGCTACATGGTTACATGAAAACGGGCTTAATGATGCTAGTTGGACGTATAAACCAAGTATTAAGACCAAAGCTAAAACTGCATTAGATTGTGATCTTACGACTGTAAGCAGCCTTAGGGCTGCTTTTTTGTGGACAGCCATTTAAGGTGGCAGGTCTAGTGCGTTATTTGCCCATGCTGTGCCTTGTTGTCTTTTACAATGGCGGGTCGGCTTTGACCGTTACAGATGTATTAACCCGAAACCAACCTGCGATAGAATACCGGTCTCGCTTAGTACTGAGCACTTCATGAGGAAACTCTTCACTGAGAAAGGCAACCAAAGTGCCTAAAAGAGGCACAACGTTAATCCCGTCTTTGTCATCATCATCTTTATAGATAACCAGTTCACCGCCATCAGCCTGAGTCCAGCCAGAATTAAAATAGGCGACAATTGATATAACACGATTGGCTTCACCACGAAAAGCATCATAATGCCGCTTATAATAATCCCCCGGCCCATAATGCGAAAAATGGCTTTCGAATGAAAATAGACCGAGATATAAACGCCGGTTTAAAAAACGTTGTAAATGGGATATCCAATCTAGCCAGTCTCTTCCCGCTTGACTGTCGTTGGTTACCCAACAAATTTCATCGGTTCTGACAAATTCATTCTTAAGGTAGGTATCGCCTCGACCGATGCCAGCATGTTTAAACTTATCAGCTTCTATTAATTGTTGATGTTCAAATAGAGAGCTTGTTAAGACTTCAGGCAACGCTGCAGGTCTTATGCTGAAACCTCGCTTTTCAATATCTTGTGCGATAAGAGCAAAAAGAGACTGGTCAATCGGGCTCAAGCCGCGTACGGATGAGGTGTTGTTTATGGCAACCAAACTATTTACCTGCTTAATTTAGGTAACGGCGATGGTTTATATCGCGGCTAAATGAGATAACGAGGTGGTAAGCAACACGGTGTGCTCACGGCTAAAAGTGCCACCTGCGGTGGTTAGTTTTAATCGAGGGTTTCGCAGCGTTCGAAATCCGATTATTCGTTGTATAAAGAGTGTCTTAGCAGTAATGAGTACAGTATTAGCGCTTTAGCATTGTGGTATCAACATACAGAATCTCTTCTATATCGAACAACCCTAATAGCGGGTTTGGAACCAGTGATGGTGCCAGAGCAGGGGGGATGACTATCGCTAATCTCCACTTTAGCACTTAATGGTATTTTTAATCTGAAATACCTCTTGTTTATTTATCAGTTTTGTTAAGACCTTGTATGAAAAAGGGCTCGGGATTGAGTGCCTATCAGTAGGGCTTTCTCCTGCTGAGTTTGATGAATGAGTGATTACGTTGCTCAAACTGAGAAAACTAAAATAAACCTTTGATAGACCGTTAAGTATATCTATGAAGGAACTCAAGCTTTTGAACTCGCTTTTTTCCAGATTGGTTTACTTGAAGCTTGGACAAAAACCATGCTTGGCAGAATCACTGACTCGACCAAATACTGTCTAAAGAATTAGCATCTATCTCAGTAACAGTGTTGATATTGAATCTTTGAGTTAGAGCGGCACTCCCGGAAATGTTGGCGACAGCTCAAGATATTAACAACGCTAGGGTTATCGCTACGCTCAAGGTGGGTGAAACGCAGCAATAATTCTCTTTCAGATATGTTTGCCTAATGCTAGCGTTTACGTTCATTGGCAGCCAGCAGTTCGTAGTAATAACGAAGCTGTATAGAGGCGACTTAGGGCTTTTCTAGTGCTGACTTAAATACGATAAAACTGATCATTAGACTAAGCCATAGGGTGACCGCATTAAGGGCTTCGAAACGCCAATGTTTCAGGTTTAGTGTTTGTACTTGGCTGGCTATATCAACCAGCAATAAAGCAAAAATACCCCATAATTGAGCTCTTATAGAGAGTTTTTGCCAGAGCTTGGGGAACACCAGACGAGTGAGCGGCAATGCGCCCATGGCTAAACCAAGGTAAAACCAATGGTGGTCGGGGTAGAGTAGCGCTAATATCTTGTCTCCTACCTGGCGAGAGCTTGCCGCAATCGCCAGCAATAACCAAGTGCGGCTTAACAGCGCACAAGCAAATAGTACGCTGGGTTGGTTGGCTAATAACATAAAGTGTAAGGGCTTATGATGCTGGAGTTTCAACCGTGGTTGTCGGCTCTGTGATGCTTGTTTGTGTCGCAACATCAGCATCAAGAGTGGTTTCTGCGCTCTCTGCTATCGGCAAATCACCAGCCGACTGATTTAGTTGGGTTTGTGCTTCAGGGCTCTTACGGATTTGAATTAGCATTCCCATTAAAGGATGATCAAAATAGTGTATTTCACCAGAGCGTACTCGGCGTTTTTGATCAAATTTAAAGCTATGCAATTGCTCTTCAGTTTCTATATCGGCAATTAAGCTGCCTTCATTAGTCACCGATTGTTCGGCGGCTAATACCACCACTTGAGGCTCTTCTATGGCATTGTCAGTTTGTTCTGTTGGTGATAGTGCCAATTCTTCTGGTAGGCTAGATTCAGCCTCAATATGTTCGCTTAATACTTCAATTTCCACCGGACGCTTTAGCAGCAATTCAGTTTCTATATACAAATAGTGCTGTAAATAGACGCGTATACCACCGTCAAGCTCCCAAATAGCAGGGGCTGGTTCTGGTGCTTGGCCAAAATTATTGGCGGAACTATCAGCCTCATCGAATAAGGAAATGTTCTCGGCTGTCAAATCCAAGTCACCACTGTCATTGGCGATGCCTTGTTCAGAAAAATTGATTGAACCAAGGAGTCGACCTTGCTCGTTAAAACGTTGTGAAAAGTCTTGTCCCGCTTGAACTTGATAGTGTTTTGCACGGTTGCGTGGTGCGACTATTTCTCTCCAGCCAATATGTAGCAAGGGGCTGAAAGCCGCATGTTGTTGAAGCTTGCTAAATTCTTGATTCAATTCTAATTGAGCAGCACTTAACATCGTTCGCTGAGTCGCGCCTGTGATTGGCCAACCACGGCCATCAATGCTTACGGGCAATTTATCAAACCGAGGAGCGATACATGGTTCTTCGTTGCAACCAAATAGCGGTGCTAACAAGGGGGCGCTGGTCGCCACGTTTAGCTGCTGTGGTTGTGGCCAAAATTCTTGGCTACTCTCAACCGTGACATTGCGTTTAAAGAAGATAACTTCAATGTCGAACCAGCGAGGTTGTTCGGCCATAGATGGCACACTAGTAAGACCTATTGCGGTTAAGCTGATTAAGCGTAGTGCGTTTTTAAGAGTCAGTCGCATTGGCAGTAAATTGCTCCAATAATGATTGAATTAAAGATAGGCGGGATTCTGGTCCTTCGCTGGGTACAGCAAATTTCAGTTTATTAGCGCCTTCCATTCTATAAATGGCTGGTTGGGATTGTAACAGGCTTACTAAAAAAGCGGCATTAACTTTTGTTGATTCAGCAAATTCTACTACACCGCCTTTGGGCCCTGCCTCCACTCGCTTAATACCAATATTATCTGCCATTATTCTCAGCTTTTGGACATTAAAGAGGTTTTTGGCGGGCTCGGGTAACAACCCAAAGCGGTCGATTAACTCTACTTGTAACTCACGCATTTCTGGTTCGTCGTTGCAGTTAGCGATTCGTTTGTACATGGTTAGGCGCGTGGTAACATCGAAAATGTAGTCGTCGGGCAGCAGTGCTGGCACTCTAAGCTCAATTTCACATTGCTCGCTTTGGCTCAGATCCCAGTTTAGGTCTTGGCCATTTTTTAATGCTGTGACAGCGCGATCGAGCATTTCCATGTAGAGAGTGAAGCCTACCGCCTCAATTTGGCCACTTTGATCGTCACCAAGCAACTCACCAGCGCCACGAATTTCCAAGTCGTGAGTGGCTAAAGTAAAGCCAGCACCTAAGTCTTCCAGTTGCGCGATCGCATCTAAACGCTTTACCGCGTCTTTAGTGATCAATTTAGGTGGAGGAGTTAATAAGTAGGCATAAGCTTGGTGGTGCGAACGGCCTACACGGCCACGCAGTTGGTGTAGTTGGGCTAAGCCAAAGTTATCAGCGCGGTTAATGATAATGGTATTGGCGCTAGGGATATCAATCCCTGTTTCAATGATCGTGGTACAGACTAATACATTGAAACGTTGGTGGTGAAAGTCTCCCATGATGCGTTCAAGCTCGCGCTCTCGCATTTGACCATGGGCAACGGTAATGCGCGCTTGAGGTAACCATTCTCGCAGTTCTTGAGCGACTCGGTCGATGGTATCGACTTTATTGTGGAGGAAGTAGACTTGGCCACCGCGCATTACTTCACGGCTAATGGCTTCTTTAATTAAAGCTGGATCATGCTGACGTACGAAGGTTTTTACTGCTAAGCGCTTGGCTGGCGGGGTGGCGATTATTGATAAGTCGCGCATGCCACTCATCGCCATATTTAAGGTTCTAGGTATGGGCGTAGCGGTCAAGGTTAGAATATCGACGTTGGCGCGCATTGCTTTAATTTGTTCTTTTTGCCTCACCCCAAAACGGTGTTCTTCGTCGATGACCAGTAAGCCTAAATCTGCAAATTTAACGTCTTTACTCAGCAACTTATGAGTGCCTATCACTATATCCACCTTACCTTCGGCAAGATTTTTAAGGACTTGGTTTTGTTCTTTAGTGGTTTTAAAGCGGGATAGTGAGGCGACTTCAATCGGCCAATTAGCGAAGCGGTCGCTAAAGTTATCTAAATGCTGTTGTGCAAGTAGGGTTGTGGGCACTAATACCGCGACTTGCTTACCGCTATTCACCGCCACAAAGGCAGCCCGCATAGCGACTTCAGTTTTACCAAAGCCTACGTCACCACATACTAGGCGGTCCATGGCGTTAGGTGTTTGCATATCGCTCAACATAGCCGTAATGGCTTGTTCTTGATCGTCGGTTTCTTCAAATGGGAAATCGGCAGAAAACTGCTGATAGGCCGCTTCGTCTATGTCATAACCAAAACCGGGTTTGGCTGCTCGTTTGGCATAAACTTCTAATAATTCGGCGGCAACGTCTCGAATCTTTTCTGCTGCTTTCTGTTTAGCTTTCTGCCATTGATCATTACCCAGCTTATGTAATGGGGCTGTATCATCGTTGCTACCAGAATAGCGACTAATAAAGTGTAACGCGTTTACCGGCACGTATAACTTGGCTTGATTGGCATATTCGAGGCTGAGAAATTCAGTTTTTATGCCGCCATTTTCAAAACTGGTTAAACCTTGGTAGCGGCCGACACCGTGCTCAATATGCACAACCGGTTGACCTATGCTCAATTCTGCTAGATTGCGAATTAATACATCTGGATTAAGCGTTTTATTGGACGCTTTGCGTTGTTTGGCGCGTACCTTATCGCCTAACAAATCCGTTTCGGTAATTAATTGTACGTCTGGGTCGTTAAGTTCGAAGCCGTTTTCGACCGGCGCAACGACGATAGCTAAGGTGTCTTTACTTGCTACAAAGTGGAACACACTGTCATGATTTTTAAGCGTTAATTTGAGAGGGCTAAGTAAGTTTTTTAGCGCTTCTCGTCTACCTTCTGTTTCAGCGATAAAACATGTTTTGGGTTTTGGGTGGTGCTCGAGATAATGGCTTAACGCTTGTAAGGGCAGGTTCAAGCGATGGTTTACACTTAAATCGGGTAGCGCATGAGCGGCTAAATTCAATTTACCTTTACCGTTCCGGTCTGGGCCTTTGTTCAGCTTTATAGCAGAGTAGGGTTTGAGTTCTTTAAAGCATTGTTCAACGCTCAGATAAAGTTCATCAGGTGGTAAAATGGGGCGAGCTCGATCGTAACGGCGGTTTTCATAACGCTCGCCGAGTTCATGCCAGAATTGTTTGCCCGCTTGTTCCAAATCGCCAATTTTTAGCACCACCGTTTCAGCTGCTAGTTGGTCAGTCAGGCTTTCGGTATGGTGATGAAACAACGGCAGGTAGTATTCGATGCCTGCCGGCATAATACCTTTAGACACCTGCTGGTAAATAGATTCTGCTTCACGGCTTGGTTCAAAGCGGTCGCGCCATTGTTGGCGAAAAGTTTCGATACCGTTTGGATCGCTTGGAAATTCATGAGCAGGCAGTAAAGTGATACTTGTTCGTTGCTCAGCGCTACGCTGAGTATCGGGATCAAACTCGCGAATACTGTCTAGCTCATCGTCGAAAAAGTCTAAGCGAAACGGCTGCAAACTTCCCATTGGAAAAAGATCTAATAAACTGCCGCGCAGTGCAAACTCTCCATGCTCCATGACTTGGTCTACATGTTGATATCCGGCGCTCACAAGTCGCTCTTTAAAAGCATTGAGTTTTAACGACTGACCGACCTTCAATTGCAAACTATGTTTGGCAATGTACTCAGCCGGAGCACAGCGTTGTAGCCAAGTAGCAATAGGGGCTATTACGACACTTTGCTGATCTTGGCTGAGTTGGTTAAGGCTTAAGATTCGCTGCGAAACAATGTCTTGGTGTGGTGAAAAGGTATCGTAGGGCAGGGTCTCCCAATCGGGGAGTAAGTGCAGTGTACGAGTCGGTTTTAAACCGTTGACTTCCCTTTCAATCTGTAACGCGCTGCGAGTATCTTCGGTGAGAATGACTAACGGGCCATTAATACGGTTAATGTATTCGAGTATCACAAACGCCAAGGCACTGCCGGGCAAGTTGCTAACTTGTTTTTTATCGCCTGTAACGTCAGGAAGAGGTAAATTTAGTAACACTGTGGTCTTAATCCTGTTCGGCTTGCTGGCGAGCATCGGCTCGTGCTTTTAATTGTTGGCTTTGTACGTGCAAGCTTGCCCTAACAAGGGCTTCGACATCTTCATCACGGATCCATTTATAGCTTATTTCTAGCAAGTGCTCACTGCGATGGGCAATCGGCGTACTCTGTTTTACTTCACCATAACAAAACACGGCTGTTGATTCTTCAGGGATAAATATTTTTAGTTTTACCAGTTGACCTTGAGGTAAGGCCTGTTTCCAGAAACAGTGAATTTCTGATCCACCGAATTGGTGGCTCAAGGTACGATGTTCTTGGCTATCTTGTTGCACCAATACATAACTTAATACTCGATTAAGCTTCTGCTCTTGTGCTTGCAGGTAAGCCAGTAATTGTTCTCCTGCCTCGCCCAGTTGCTTGATGGCGCGTAGGCTTAATAAAGATTGGTGTTGCCCTGGGTTCGCTAAGATAAATGGCTCAGGAATGGTGGCTTCAAATTGTGCGACTGATTGAGGCAGAGCAGTTTCTGTAACTAATTCCAAATTGACATTTAACTTATGGGTGACACTAAAATACTGTTGTTCTTGCATACTTCCCTACAAGCGCCGCGCGGCGAGTAATCAAATAGACCATGCTGTTAAGCGTAGTTGAAGGCGAAATTACAACAAGTTGTGTAGAGGATTGCAAATAAACTGAATATCTTTGTTTTTTATGTGATTAACACTGGTCTCTCTCTTGTTGGGTGATGGTACGCACGGTATGATGAGCCCGATTTTTATGCCTATGGATGAACTTAGCCTAGATGAAATTGATTGGCTTTATAGCATGGCGGTTCTCTCGAGGAGCCAAACAGCAGCGCTTTGCTTCTTTTGTAAGTTGGTTCTCTACGTTAGGGATCACTCTGGGGGTGGCGTCGTTAATTACTGTTATCTCGGTAATGAATGGTTTCGAGAATCAATTAAAACAACGAATTTTGAATTTGGTGCCCCACCTTACCTTTTCGGAACAGCAATTATTACCGTCGTCGCTATCCGGTTTTGAGCAATCCCCTCTGGTGCTCAGTGAAGTCGTATTACAGAGCCCTAACAACTTACACGCAGCGATGATGCAAGGTATCGATGTGAAGCAGCAAGTCGATGCCGAGCTATTACGCAAGAAAATGTTAATAGGCGATTTAGATAGCCTAACTTCTGGTTCATATAATGTGGTTATTGGCATTGGAGTCGCTAATGCGCTTGGCGTAAGGTTAGGGGATACGATCCGCTTATTAGCCACTGAGCGCTTGGTATATACACCTATTGGTGAGATGCCCTCACAACGAAACTTTGTTGTGTCAGGCATTTTTGAGTTTGCAGCAGAAGTTGATAAACAGTTTATCTTAGTGAACATTGACGATAGTGCCCGTTTGTTACGCACTTCACTTAAAGATATTAGCCAGCAACGTATTTTTCTCGATGACCCATTTCAAATAGAAACCATCGCTGAGCAGTTAGAGCAACAAGCTTTTGAATTTCAAGATTGGCGTAGTTTTTATGGTGAATTATTTGCCGCAGTAAAAATGGAAAAGAATATGATGGGCATGTTATTTTGCCTCATTATAGCGGTAGCGGCCTTCAATATTCTCAGTAGCCTTGTAATGATGGTAGGTGAAAAGCGCGCCGATGTGGCTATTTTACAAACCTTGGGTTTATCGCGAGACAAAGTGGTCATGGTGTTTGTAATGCAAGGTGCTTGGAGCGGCTGTATTGGCGCCGCCGTCGGGGCCTTAAGTGGTTGGTGGCTTAGCAATAATATCAACATGGTAATGTCGGGCTTAGGCTTGAACTTCGCGGCTAATCTGGGTGGCTCTGGCTTACCGGTTTTACAGCGAAGCGATCAGATTATTTTTATCACGGTAGCAGCCATGTTGTTAAGCATAGTTGCTACTATTTATCCCGCTTGGCAAGCCAGCAAAATTCATCCCGCAGAGGCACTTCGTTATGAGTGAGTTAAATGCTCAGCCTGTTTTAGTGGCAAAAAATATTTGTAAAACCTATCAAGATGGAAATCAATTTACAGAAGTACTGCATGGCGTAGATTTTGCTGTCTATCCCGGGGAGGCCGTTGCCATTGTTGGTAGCTCTGGTTCAGGTAAAAGTACTTTATTGCACATTCTTGGTGGATTAGATGAAGCCAACCAAGGTGAGGTGACCATTGAGGACCAGCGAATTGATGGTTTAAGCAGTAAAGAGTTGGCTCAGCTACGTAACCAAAAATTAGGTTTTATCTATCAGTTTCATCATTTACTCGGTGAATTCTCAGCGATTGAGAATGTTGCTATGCCGCTGCTTATTGCCGGTGAGTCTAAAAAAAATGCAATGGCGAAAGCGCAACGTTTATTAGAGCGAGTAGGTTTGGGGCATCGCTTAAAACATCGTCCGGCAGAGTTATCAGGTGGAGAGCGCCAACGCACAGCGATTGCACGCGCCTTGGTTAATCAGCCTAGTTTGGTATTGGCAGACGAACCGACCGGAAACTTAGATAGCCATAGTACGGAGTCGATTTATCAACTGATTTTGGAATTGAACCGTGATTTAAATACTGCTTTCGTGGTCGTTACTCACGATTTGGCGTTAGCCGCCAAGTTTGGTCGCCAAGCTTATATGCAAGACGGTAATTTTGTAACGAAGGGCCAATAAAATGCGCTTGCCTTTATCTGTTTTTATCGGTTTACGCTACCACCGCGCTAAAAATAGCAATGGCTTCATCTCGTTCATCTCTGCGTCTTCCACCATTGGCATTGTGCTGGGAGTCGCCGTACTCATTATTGGTTTATCAGTGATGAATGGCTTTGAGAGAGAGTTACGTGACCGTTTTTTAGCGATTGTTAGTCACGGCGAACTGGAAGCTGTAAACCCTCCTTTAGCGGACCATGAGCAATTACTCGGCAATGCGCGTGAACACACGCAAGTATTAGGAGCAGCCCCCTATATAAGCTTTAGTGCCTTAGTTCAAAAAGGCAAAGTGATGAAAGCACTCTCCCTGAAGGGTATTGATCCGAGTCTTGAAAAGTCTGTCACCCATTTACATCAGTATGTGGGAGATGATGCTTGGCAGGCGTTGAGCGATGTTAAGCCACAGCTTATCTTAGGGGCGGGCATTGCGGCGTTATTAGATGTTGAAGTGGGTGAACAAGTGACCTTATTGCTGCCTAAACCAGGTCAGCACAGTAAGCTTAGTTCGCCACAGCGAATCCGGGTAAAAGTAGTGGGATTAATGAAAGCTGGCGGGCAATTAGATAACCAGCTCGCCTTTATTAATTTGCGCTATGCTCAAAACCTGATGCAGTGGCAAGATGGTGTCTCGGGTATTAGTTTGAGAGTCTCCGACCCTTTAGATGCAGACAAAGTGGTTCGGTCTGTAGCTAAATCGTTCCCCCAACTGGTATACATAAAAAGCTGGATCCGCCAGCATGGTTATTTGTATCAAGATATTCAGTTAGTCCGCACCATCATGTATGCCATTATGCTACTAATAGTCGCGGTTGCTAGTTTTAACATTGTGTCTACGCTAATCCTCGCCGTCAGCGAGAAACGTGGCGATTTGGCTATTCTTAAAACCATGGGCGCTACTGATAGTAGCTTGCTAAGAACATTTATTGTGTATGGTTCTTACAACGGTGTTTTGGGCTGTTTTTGGGGAGCGGTAATTGGCGTATTAGGGTGCTTTGGCTTACCTAAATTGGTGGCCTTGGTAGAAACAATGCTTGGCCATACCATACTTTCGGCTGACATATATTTCATCGATTTTCTACCGGTTAGATTATTGTGGACAGATGTTGCTGTGGTGGTATCTGCGGCGTTTGCGTTAAGTATGCTAGCGACGATTTGGCCAGCGTGGCAAGCCACTCGAGTTAAACCTGCTCAAGAATTAGGTTGATCTATTTGATTTATGGAAGTGAATTTTAAGCTTGGTGGAAAGAATGACCATCAAGCTTAATCAGAACTAGCCAAGTCAAAGTAAAATGCTGAGTAAGCCGCTATTGTTGCTTAGCGACGTTTTCTGTAACGGCGTCTAACCGAGTAACGCCATAAAGCATTAATGGCAAAATATCCTACTGCTGAAAAGAATACCCCACACACAAGGCTGCCTAGCAAAAAGGCTGGGCCAATCGTTGCGATTAAATGCTCTAACCCCTCCCAAGATAACTCTAAGTGATAATCCGCCAAAGGTTGGCTTAATAACTTGGTACCCACAAAGTAACAAAAATAGAATATTGGTGGGATCGTAAATGGATTCGAGATCCATACTAGTGCGACAGATAAAGGTAAATTAACGCGAAACAGAATGGCCAATGCGGCGGCAATGATCATTTGTGAAGGCAAGGGGATAAAGGCAACAAATAAACCTATAGCAAAGGCACCCGCAGCTGAGCGTCGGTTAAGATGCCACAGGTTAGGATTGTGCAACCAATCACCAAAAAACTTTAAATGCTTATGAGCCTTTAAGTCTTCAGTTTTGGGAATAAATCGTTGTATGGTCTTTTTTGGCATATAGTTTGTTATTGATAATAAACTTCTTAATAATTATGAATGCATTTCTTTTAGCAAGTTTGCTAGCAATGACATCATCACTCATGTGGCCGAGTGTTCTCAGCCTAACAGCCTTATATGTGAACTATATTGCATTGGTAGTGTTGCTCTGGAAACGTCACTACTTTATTGCTGGCTTCTTATTTGGACTTTGCTGGATCGCCAGCCACGCCATTCATTACCAATCTTGGGTTGATAGCGTACAACAAAAGGCCAGCAACTTTAGCATACATGGCAGCGTGTTGGCAGTTGATAATAATCAATATTGGCAAAAAATAACGGTAAGTATAAGCCAACTCAATGCTAAACGTAGTTTACCGTTGTGGCGGCCTAAAGTTATCTTATATCAGACTAAGAAATCTAAACAAGGGTCGCTTCAGCTTAGAGTGGGTCAATCGATACACGCGGTTGCCCGGTTAAAACCTGCTGTCGCCAGTTTAAACCCCGCAGGTTTTAATTATGCGCGCTGGTTAGTGTCACAATCCGTTATCGCTAAAGGCAGCGTTATATCATTGTCTGCGGAACAGAGCCAAGCTTCATTTCGTAGTGATTTGATTTCGACATTAGCGAATCAGCTACAGGCTTACCCATACGGCGGTGAAATGCTTGCCTTAATGGTGGGGGACAAGCGCTTGCTGAGTGACCAGCACATGCGCTTATATCGGGAAGCGGGGCTCAGCCACCTATTCGTATTATCAGGTTTACATTTAGGGATCATCGGGCTTTGGTCTTGGTATCTAGCAGCCTTTATCTGTCTGTTAGCGGGCAAGCAGCCTAGGCCAGTTTTGGCAGCGTTTAGCTTCATTTGTTGTCTTATTTATTGCTGGTTAGCGGGCTGGCAATTGCCGATGATTCGAGCGTTGATCATGTACGGCGGTGCTTTATCTACTGGTTTATTGCTCAGTCGTCGACCCTTGTGGCAGGGTATCTTAGTCAGTGCCTTTATTATTTTACTGCTGTGGCCGTTTAGCATATATAGCAATAGTCTTTGGTTATCATTTTCTGCAGTATCGATTGTACTATTGTGCCTGTGGATAGGCCCCAATAATCGTTTACTTATGCTGGTGTTTATTCAAGCTTCAATCAGTATTTTATTGATTCCAATTCAAGTTTTGCTGTTTGGTGTATTACCAAGTGCCGCGGTGTTGATCAATTTGGTCGCCGTGCCCATATTTACTGTATTGATGGTACCCATGGTCATGCTGCTGATGGCTTTATTGGTGAGCGAATGGGATATTTCCCAGCCATGGGCTGGGGTTGTTGATCAACTTTTTGCTTGGCTTCATCAAGCCTTAGTGATGATAAGTAACTATCAGGCCCTTAGCTTGACTCTACCGAAAGTGTCACTCGCTTTGCTCATAGTGATGGGCGGTTGCGGAGTGGCCTTACTGTTATATCGGCGCTGGCTGGCGGTGGTGTTTCTTAGTTTAGCTATCAGTATTCCGGCTATTTCGGCTATTTGGCTGAACCAACCGAAATGGCAGATTTTGGTTCTTGATGTTGGTCAAGGCTTGTCGGTACTTATATTGCACAATGACGAAGCCCTCATTTACGATAGCGGGGCGCGTTTTCGCAGCGGTTTCAATTATGCAGAGAGTGTCATTATACCGGTATTACGAGACCGACAAATTAAGACAGTGAAGTATATCATTACTAGCCATGGTGATAATGACCATGCTGGAGGAAGAGAGATTCTTGAGCAACGTTTTACATCTGCTGAAAAGTACTATGGACGAGACAAGCGCCTTCCCAAAGAGCGCTGTTCTGAACGAGTGCAATGGGCTGAATTAACATTGAGTTTTACGATTGCCGATAGCGGGCATGGGAATCAAGGGTCATGTGTCGTTTTTATCGAGGATGGACACTTTAGTTTGTTGCTTACTGGGGATATTGAGAAGCAAGCAGAGCAAATGCTATTGGCACAGGGATTAGCGTCCAGTACATTTTTAGTTAGCCCACATCACGGAAGTAATAGCTCTTCCTCTACTCCCTTTATCCGACAGCTAAAACCAGCAGTCGTTATACATAGTAGTGGAGCCTTTAATCGTTTTGGTTTTCCCAGTGATCAAGTTCTACAGCGCTATGCTGGCAGCCAGCAACATATCACCGGAAAGGAGGGGGCGATAACAATTAAAATTTATGACCGTTCATATCAAATAGAAAATCAACGCTATCGGCTAACTAGCCCATGGTATCAACAAATCATCAGTTGGTGATTTACCTATAAAACGCTAAACTAAGGCAATTTTTCCGATGGAATAACTTTGTCCTTATGATTCCAGAAACAGCTACCGATACAAAAGCAAATTATCTGCGCCTACTGAGCTACGTTAAAGATCGCAAGATTGGCTTGATAGTTGCCATTATTGGCATGATTGGTTATGGCGCCGTAGATACCTTATTTGTCTATTCGATTAAGCCGCTTATAGACGAAGGACTGACGGGTAATAACCCGGCAATACTCACTTATATGCCGATTTTTGTTTTAGGCATTGTACTACTACGTGGGCTATGTGGCTTTGCCAGTAGTTATGGCATGTCTTGGGTGGGGGGTCACCTTGTGATGAAGATCCAACGACAGATATTTAATCACTTAATGTTGATGCCCGTTTCATTTTTTGACAAAAACCCGACCGGAACTCTTTTGTCCAAAATTACCTATGACTCAAACCAAGTTAGCACGGCTGCAACCGCCAGCTTGGTTAACTTAGTGCGAGAAAGCGCCACCATAATTGGCTTGTTATGCTTAATGTTTTATAACAGCTGGCAACTATCTCTAATCTTTTTTGTCATTGGTCCTCCGGTAGGTTTTGCCATTAGCATGGTCAGTCGACGTTTTCGTAAAATTAGTACGCATTTGCAACATGCGGTGGGTAATGTCACCACCACTACTGAACAAATGTTAAATGGCCATCGTGAAATATTGTCCTTTGGCGGGCAACCCAAAGAAGAACAACGCTTTAACGAAGCGAGCAATATGATTCGTCGCCAACAAATGAAAATGGCAACGGTAGGCGCGATTGCCAACCCTGCGGTGCAGTTTATCGCGTCGATTGGTTTATCTATTGTATTATTTGCCGCTTCGTCACCTGAGCTAGTTGCCGAGCTGTCTCCTGGTACTTTCACTATTATCGTCACGTCGATGATGATGTTGCTCAAACCTCTGCGTGTGATTACCCAGCTAAATAATGATGTACAACGGGCTATGGCTGCCTGTACTAGCTTATTTACCGTGTTAGATATGGATACCGAAACAGATACTGGTAGGCATGAAGTGTCTGCGGTTAACGGTGATATTTGTTTCAAAGATGTTTCTTTTAAATACCCCACTAAGAATGAATTGGTATTAAAAGGAATAAACTTAAATATTGAAGCTGGTCAAACGGTGGCGCTAGTGGGTCGTTCAGGTAGCGGTAAAACCACTATTGCAAGCCTACTACCTAAATTATACGAAGTAACCAGTGGAGCGGTATTAATCGATGGCCTCCCTGTTCAAGATTACCGCTTAAAAAGTCTACGAAATCAATTTGCTCAAGTTTCTCAAACAGTACATTTGTTTAGTGGCACTATTGCTGAAAATATCGGTTACGCCAAAGACGGTGCAAGCCGAGAAGAGATAGAAAGAGTGGCTGAAATGGCCAACGTTTCAAGTTTTGTTGAAAAATTTGAAGATGGTTATGACACGATGATTGGAGAAAAAGGCGTCATGTTGTCTGGCGGTCAAAGACAACGTATCGCTATTGCTCGTGCTTTACTTAAGGATTCACCAATATTGATTCTTGACGAAGCGACATCAGCACTCGATACCGAGTCAGAGCGTAAAATCCAACAAGCTATCGATAGAGTGTGTTCAGATCGCACTGCTATCGTCATTGCTCACCGTTTATCTACTATTGAAAGCGCAGATATGATTGTTGTACTAGACGAAGGGGTAATTGTAGAGCAAGGTAGCCATGCTGAGTTGATGGACATAAAAGGAACTTATTACCAGCTTCATCAAATTCAGTTTGGTGAGAAGTAGTGAAGTTTTGGTACCAAGCATGTAGGCAGCACCCAGTGAAAACTGGCTTGTTGCTACCACTGAGTTACTTGTTCCGATTGGTTACCGCTCTTCGTCGCTTAGCATTTCGATGCGGCATTCTAAAGGTTTACCAAGCCAAGGTGCCTGTAGTCGTTGTAGGCAATATTAGTGTTGGTGGTAACGGAAAAACACCGGTAGTGCTAGCGCTAGTTGAGGCGGCAAAGCAGCAGGGCTTTCGCCCCGGAGTCGTCAGCAGAGGCTATGGAGCTAAAGCGCCCAGTTATCCTTATAATGTGGATAGAAATAGCTTGCCTGCGCACTGTGGGGATGAGCCTCTACTCATCCACCTACGCACAGAATGTCCAGTGGTGGTCGACCCCAATCGCTCGCAAGCCTGCCAAGCTATAATTGAGCATGACGTAAACCTAATTATTTGTGATGACGGTATGCAGCATTACGCCTTAGGTCGTGACCTTGAAATTGCTGTTATTGATGCTGAACGACGCTTAGGTAATCGTTTGTGTCTACCGGCTGGACCTTTAAGAGAGCCACCAGTTCGGCTTCGCTCGGTAGATATGATAGTGACGAATGGACAACCGGCTTTTTCCAGTGACAGCTTTGAGTTAACACTGCAAGCTTGCCCCATTAGACGAGTGAACGATAATAGCTTGGCCGACAACTTAACGTTCGCAGATCTTGCGTTCGCTGGTATAGGCAATCCGAAGCGCTTTTTCGAATCGCTTAAACAGTTAGGTATTGAGGTCTCGGAACAGTTAGCCTTGAGTGATCATCGACGACTGGAGCCTGAGCAGCAGCGAGAGTTTTTCAATAAAACACTGATTATGACTGAAAAAGATGCGATAAAATATCGTCAATCCGCAGGTGAAAATTGGTATTATTTGCCAGTTGATAGCAAGTTGCCAGAGAGCTTTTATCAACGATTCTTTAGTTTATTACAGGAAAAAACTGATGTCCGTCGATCATAATTTGTTAGAAATTGTTGCTTGTCCGCTGTGTAAAGGTAAATTACATTACGACAAAGTGAATAATGAATTAGTCTGTAAATTTGACCGCTTGGCTTACCCTATCAAGGATTCAATCCCGGTGTTACTGGCTGATGAAGCGCGAGAAATGTCTGCCAGTGAGTTGCCTCAATGAAGTTTGTAGTGGTTATTCCTGCTCGTTACCAGTCTACCCGTTTACCTGCTAAGCCTTTGCAAGACATTGCCGGAAAAACCATGATTGAGCGGGTCTATCTTCAAGCTTGTCAATCAGGGGCTGAACGGGTGGTCATTGCCACCGATGACCAACGTATCGTTACTGAAGCACAACGTTTTGGTGCTGAAGTGGTATTGACCGCAGCAACTCATGAGTCAGGTACAGAGCGCTTAGCTGAGGTGTGTGACAAGCTAGCATTTGATGCCGATACAATTGTCGTTAATGTACAAGGCGATGAGCCTCTCATTCCACCGGCTGTTATTAGTCAGGTTGCAGGTTTATTAGACGCTGCTCCGGATGTGAAGATGGCAAGTTTATCGGTACCCATCACTCATGATACTGATATTCACGATCCCAATGTGGTGAAGGTTGTTTGTGATAAACAAGAGCATGCTTTATATTTCAGTCGAGCAGCAGTGCCGCATGAACGTGATGGCGACTGGCAAATAGGTTCGCATTTTCGCCATATCGGTATTTATGCCTATCGCGCCCATTTCGTCGGCGAGTATTTGAAACTCACTCCTTCACCATTAGAAAAGATGGAAAAGTTAGAGCAGTTACGGGTGTTGTGGCATGGTTATAAAATAAAGATGGCAACCGCCATTGAAACACCCGCTCATGGCGTTGACACCCCGGAAGATTTAGAAAAAGTACGTGCCTTACTAAGCTAAATATCGGCAAACGCTATTGAGCTGATCTTTGGTTTTTTCTGTCACCAATATTAGAGAACGAATGAATTATATTGCCTTAAGTGAACACAAAAAAGCGTGGATATTTCGCCGAACCGACCTACCTATCAGCGAAGACGATACCACAGCGATTAAACCTATGACCGAAGAACGAGCGGCTGTTCTATGGAAAGATCTGGTGAGTAAGCAGGTAGACCACCCCGACTTTTTTAAAAAAGGTGATTGGGCTTTTAGCCTAGACACATGGAGTGAACAGGGTAATTGGGAAGATGTCTGGGATAGCCAGCAAAAGTCACTTCCCGATGAGTTACTTGAGCATTTACAGTGGCAAGATAACACAGTGGTTTATTATTGTAATGATCAGCGCTCAGTGATTGAAACCACTTGGGATGTATTTAAGCGGTGTTGGAAAAACTTTTTGTTCATGGATGATGGGGCTTTACTTATTGCAAAAAAACGCAGCGAAGTGGCTCAGTTTTTGTCTAATGGCAGTTACCAGTTAGGTCATAAACCTAAGTAGTCATAGCATTGTTTAACTATTTGAACGTATAAAAAATCCGAAACAAATGTTTCGGATTTTTGTATTAAGCGCTTAGTAAAGTAGTTTTTCTACTTAAATGGTCGTTGAGGTTCGCCAGTATATAACTGTCTTGGTCGACCAATGCGTTGCGTAGACTCTTCCATCATTTCTTTCCAGTGTGCAATCCAGCCCACGGTACGAGAAAGAGCAAAAATCACAGTAAACATACTGACTGGAATGCCGATCGCTTTTAAAACGATGCCTGAGTAGAAGTCAACATTAGGGAATAACTTCTTCTCTTTGAAGTAGGGGTCAGACAACGCGATACGTTCTAATTCCATTGCTACATCCAATAATGGATCATCAATGTTTAGTTCGTTGAGTACTTCATGACAACTTTCACGCATAACGGTAGCGCGTGGATCGTAGTTTTTGTAAACCCGATGACCAAAGCCCATTAAACGGAACGGGTCATTCTTGTCTTTAGCACGTTGAATAAATTCTGGTATGCGATCTACCGAACCAATTTCTTCGAGCATGTTCAAACAAGCTTCATTAGCTCCACCGTGAGCAGGACCCCATAGACAGGCTATGCCAGCAGCGATACAAGCAAATGGGTTTGCACCAGAAGAGCCCGCTAAACGAACCGTAGAAGTTGAAGCATTTTGTTCATGGTCTGCATGTAGGGTAAAAATGCGGTCCATGGCTTTTTCTACAACAGCACTCACCTTATATTCTTCAGTAGGTACTGAAAACATCATATTAAGGAAGTTTGCTGCGTAGCTTAAATCGTTGCGAGGATAAACGAAGGGTTGTCCTGCTGAATACTTGTAGCTCATTGCAGCAAGAGTCGGCATTTTTGAAATCAAGCGGTAAGCCGCGATTTCACGGTGGCGTTCGTTGGTGATATCCATTGAGTCATGATAAAACGCAGATAATGCGCCAACCACACCAACCATAATAGCCATTGGGTGTGAATCACGACGGAAGCCTTGGAAAAAGTGAATCAGCTGTTCATGCACCATAGTATGGCGAGTGACGGTGGTTTTGAATTTTTCGTATTGCTCGACGTTTGGTCGCTCGCCGAATAATAGAATGTAACAAACTTCAAGGTAATCAGCATGTTTTGCTAGGTCTTCGATAGAGTAACCTCTATGCAACAAAATGCCTTGCTCACCATCGATGTAGGTGATTTTTGATTCACATGAAGCGGTCGCTAAGAAACCTGGGTCAAAGGTAAAATACCCTTTCTTACCTAGTGTTCGAACATCAATTACGTCATGTCCTGCTGTACCAGACATAATAGGCAAATCATATGCCTCTTGGCCTGGTAGCGTTAGGGTGGCTTTATTGTCAGCCATAGCACGTCTCCCTTGCTTATTCTAATTGTATTGTTTTTTTGGATACAAAGCGCAGCACATTCTGACCCAGAACTAGGTCTATTGTCAATTAGCCTTGGTTGTGATTTGTGGGTACTTATATCGAAAATGTTAAAAATACGATTTAAGTTGGCTGTTTCGTAGCGTTAAAGTAGCCAAATGAAGGAAATGTTAATTGTATTTGTATTATGCGAGAGTTATACTTTATTCGAAGCGTGGCGCTAGTCCGAGCATTTTTTGCACAATGGAAATGTTGGTTTTTAGACTTTAGTCTAGTTTTAGGCCTTAAGTTCACAAAATTAACATTATCGCAACTCAATGCACTGTCCAGAGCCTGACTTTATAATCATAATAATACTCAAGGACCTGAGTGGGCAGAGAATCGTGAAAATAAAACAAAGACCAGTAAACCTCGACCTACAAACCATCAGATTTCCCATTACTGCTATTGCATCCATCTTGCATCGTGTTTCCGGTGTGATTACTTTCTTCGCCTTAGCTATTTTGTTAGGCCTACTCGCAGAGTCCCTTCACTCTGCAGAGGGTTTTGCAAATGTGCTGTCTATAATGGATAACTTCTTTGTAAAGTTAATCTTGTGGGCAAGCTTAACGGCGCTGATGTATCACATTGTGGGTGGAATACGCCACTTGATCATGGATATGGGCTATTGGGAAGAGTTAGACAGTGCCTCGTCTAGCGCTAAAATCTCATTCATTGTCACCGCTGTATTAGCGTTAATAATGGGAGTAATCGTATGGTAACTAACGCTGCAACATTTGGCCGAAGTGGAGTGCATGACTTTTTGCTCATCCGCGCAACAGCCATAATTTTAACTTTATACACCCTTTATATTATTGGCTTTATTGCGTGTACTGACGTGACTTACCAATCTTGGAGTGGTTTTTTCGCTTGGCTTCCAACCAAAGTTTTCACACTGCTAGCACTGCTATCTATGCTCATCCATGCTTGGATTGGCTTATGGCAAGTACTCACTGATTATGTGAAATGTGCGGCATTGCGAATGGGTTTACAGTTTTCTTTAACAGTTCTAGCGCTTGTTTACGTAGCTAGTGGCTTGTTTATTATTTGGGGGTAGGTCGAGTGGCTATTACTATTCGAGAATTCGATGCCGTAGTTATTGGCGCTGGCGGCGCAGGTATGCGTGCCGCTTTACAAATTTCAGAAGAGGGCAAATCTTGCGCTCTTATATCTAAAGTATTTCCTACGCGCTCTCACACCGTATCAGCCCAAGGCGGTATTACGGTGGCCTTAGGCAATTCACATAAAGATAATTGGCAATGGCACATGTACGATACTGTGAAAGGTTCAGACTACATTGGTGACCAAGACGCTATTGAGTATATGTGTAATGTGGGCCCAGAAGTCATCATTGAATTAGAAAAAATGGGTTTACCCTTTTCTCGATTCGAAGACGGTTCTATCTACCAACGACCATTTGGTGGTCAATCTAAAGAGTTTGGTGGTGAACAAGCTGCGCGCACAGCGGCTGCAGCAGACCGCACCGGTCATGCTTTGTTGCATACGCTGTATCAACAAAATGTTAAGAAAAAGACCACCATCTTTTCAGAATGGTATGCACTAGATTTAGTGAAAAATGCTGACGGCGATGTTGTCGGTTGTACCGCAATGGATATCGACAGCGGTGAAGTGGTGTACTTTAAAGCCAAAGCCACTGTGTTGGCGACTGGCGGAGCAGGACGAATTTTTGCTTCTACTACTAATGCCCACATTAACACCGGCGACGGCGTAGGCATGGCCTTGCGTGCTGGTGTACCGATTCAAGATATGGAAATGTGGCAGTTCCACCCAACGGGTATCGCAGGAGCGGGTGTATTGGTGACAGAAGGTTGTCGTGGCGAAGGCGGTTATCTACTCAACAAAGACGGCGAACGCTTTATGGAGCGTTACGCACCAAATGCTAAAGATTTGGCCGGTCGTGATGTTGTCGCTCGCTCTATGATGACTGAAATTCGAGAAGGTCGTGGTTGTGAAGGCCCATGGGGTCCGCACATTAAACTCAAACTTGACCATTTAGGCGAAGAAGTTTTAGAGAGTCGTTTACCCGGTATTTGTGAACTATCTCGTACCTTTGCTCACGTTGATCCAGTTAAAGAACCTATCCCTGTTATTCCGACTTGTCATTATCAAATGGGGGGAGTGCCGTGTAATGTTAATGGTCAAGCCATAACCCAAAATGACAAGGGTGAAGACGAAATTATTACGGGTTTATTTGCGGTAGGTGAAATTGCTTGTGTATCGGTGCATGGAGCTAACCGACTTGGTGGTAATTCTCTACTTGATTTAGTGGTATTTGGTCGCGCTGCGGGTAAGTTCCTTGGTGAGTATCTCAATGATGACATCAATATGGTTGACGCAACAGAGGCAGAGTTAGAGGCTGCTATGGCACGTTATAATCGTTGGGAAAACTCTACGGCCGACGGTGAAGACCCGGTGCAAATTCGTAAAGACTTACAGCAATGTATGCAACTTAACTTTTCGGTATTCCGAGAAGGTGAGTCGATGGCTCAGGGCCTCGAAGAGCTTCAAGCAATTCGTAAACGTCTCGAAAACGCGCGTCTTGATGACAAATCAACAGACTTTAATACTCAGCGAGTAGAGTGTTTGGAATTAGATAATCTTATGGCAACGGCTATCGCAACTGCCCATGCTGCTAATTTCCGTACTGAGAGCCGTGGCGCACATAGTCGTTTCGATTACCCTGAACGTGATGATGCAAATTGGCTATGCCACTCGTTGTTTAGTCCAGATACTGAGTCCATGGGGCGTCGTGAGGTGAATATGTCACCTAATCTACGTGAAGCATTTGAACCTAAAATTCGCACATATTAAGGAGGCGGCAAATGAACGTTAATTTTTCTTTGTACCGCTACAACCCAGATACTGATGCAAAGCCAAAGATGAAGTCATATCAGCTTGAGGTCCCTGAGGGCTCTGATATGATGGTACTAGATGCTTTGATTTTACTTAAAGAACAAGACCCTAGCATAGCTTTTCGTCGCTCTTGCCGCGAAGGGGTTTGTGGTTCAGATGGTATCAACATGAATGGCAAAAATGGTTTGGCATGCATTACACCGCTGTCAGATCTCTTAGGAAAAGGGGATATCGTGATTCGCCCCCTTCCTGGTCTACCTGTAGTCCGCGACCTAGTTGTGGATATGGGGCAGTTTTATGATAACTATGCTCGCATTAAGCCATTTTTGATTAATGATGAGCAAATTCCACCGGCTCGTGAGCATTTACAGAGCCCAGAAGAGCGCGAAAAGATAGATGGTATGTACGAATGTATCCTTTGTGCATGTTGTTCTACTTCTTGCCCATCTTTTTGGTGGAATCCCGACAAATTTGTTGGCCCAGCTGGCTTGTTAGCCGCTTATCGTTGGTTGGCTGATAGTCGTGATACAGCAACAGATGAACGCCTAGCAGAATTAGATGATGCATTTAGCGTTTTTCGTTGCCATGGCATCATGAATTGTGTAAGTGTTTGTCCTAAAGGATTAAACCCGACAAAAGCTATCGGTCACATTAAATCGATGCTGATAAAACGGGCTGTTTAGCAAATAGTTAATTTTTTTATTAACTGCTTCTAAATAGCCATTTTACCTCGGTAGAATGGCTATTTTTTTATCAAACCCTATTAAGTCAAATAGTGACGTAGAAAAGAAAGGGATAGCGTTTAAATGCAAAATGGCGTAATGAAGGCCTGGCTAGAGTCCTCGCATTTAGCTGGTGCTAATTCGACCTATATTGAAGACCTCTATGAGGCATTTTTAGAAGACCCTTCGTCTGTATCAGAAGAATGGCAGCAGGTATTCTCTGATTTACCCGCTGTAGATGGTGCAGTAGAAGACACCCCTCACGCTCCTATCCGTGATTATTTTCGTCGTTTAGCGAAAGACACATCACGATTTAGTTCTCCGGTAGAAGATCCACAACACGGCGCCAAGCAAGTTAAAGTATTGCAGTTGATTAATGCTTATCGCTTCCGTGGCCATCAACATGCCCAATTAGACCCTCTAGGTCTTTGGCAGCAAGAACGTGTTGCTGATTTGTCTCCCGAGTTTCACGCCTTAGATAGTGCAGATTTCGAAGAAACCTTCAACGTAGGTTCTTATGCTATTGGTAAAGACACCATGGCGCTTAAAGACATTCATAAGTCTTTACTGAAAACTTATTGTGGCTCTATCGGTGCCGAGTATATGCACATTACCGATACTGACGAAAAACGCTGGATCCAAAGCCGTTTAGAGTCGGTAGAAGGTCAAGGTGAATTTACTCAAGAAGATCGAGTACGCTTTTTGAAAAGCTTAACCGCTGCTGAAGGCCTTGAAAAATACTTAGGCGCAAAATTTCCAGGGGCAAAACGCTTTTCTTTAGAAGGCGGTGATAGCCTTTTGGTGATGCTCAAAGAAATTGTTCGTTCTGCTGGTATTCAGGGAACCAAAGAAGTGGTGGTGGGCATGGCTCACCGCGGGCGTCTCAATGTACTGGTTAACGTATTAGGTAAAAATCCATCAGAGCTATTTGATGAGTTTGCCGGTAAAAAGCACGATGAAACTTGGGGCACTGGTGATGTTAAGTACCACCAAGGGTTTAGTTCAGATTTTGCGACCCCCGGCGGTAACGTACACATGTCATTGGCGTTTAACCCATCTCACTTAGAGATCGTTAATCCGGTGGTTATGGGGTCAGTTCGTGCTCGTCAAGATCGCCGCGCGGGTGAAAACTGCTTACCGATTACTATCCATGGTGACTCGGCTATCGCGGGTCAAGGCGTAGTACAAGAAACTTTTAATATGTCACAAGCTCGTGGCTTTAAAGTTGGTGGTACGGTTCGAATCGTGGTCAACAACCAGGTTGGTTTCACTACGTCTAATCCAAGAGATACGCGCTCTACTCAATATTGTACTGATATTGCCAAAATGGTTCAGGCGCCTATTTTCCATGTAAATGGTGATGACCCTGAAGCGGTAGCATTTGTTAGCCAAATGGCCCTTGATTACCGCAATACCTTTAAACGTGATGTAGTTATCGACTTAGTATGTTACCGACGTCATGGTCACAATGAAGCCGATGAGCCTAATGCAACGCAGCCTTTGATGTATCAAAAAATTAAGAAACATCCTACGCCGCGTAAAGTGTATGCCGACATTATGATCGAGCGCGGTCAGTTGGAAAGTGCTGACGCTACCGCATTGGTTAATGGCTATCGCGATCAGCTTGATAATGGTGATTGCGTCGTTGAAGAATGGCGTCCAATGACTGAGCACAGTGTTGACTGGCGACCATACTTAGGGCACGAATGGGATATGGACTACGATACGTCGCTGTCTATTCAAGCTGTTCAGGACTTAGGCGAGCGTCTGACTACATTACCTGAAGAACACGTTTTACATCCGCGAGTTCGCAAAATCAATGATGACCGAGGCCTAATGACTCGCGGCGAAAAGCCGGTTGATTGGGGTTTTGCCGAAAACTTAGCGTATGCGAGCTTGCTTGATGAAAAGCAAAATATTCGTATTACAGGCCAGGATTCAGGTCGGGGAACTTTTTTCCACCGCCATGCGGTATTACATAATCAAACTGATGCTTCTACCTATGTGCCGTTGAAGAATTTATCTGAAGAGCAAGGCCATTTAGCTCTGTTTGATTCGGTGTTATCTGAAGAAGCGGTGCTCGCTTTTGAATATGGTTACACGACTGCTGAGCCTTCAACCTTAGTCATCTGGGAAGCACAGTTTGGCGATTTTGCCAATGGTGCCCAAGTGGTTATCGATCAATTCTTATCATCTGGTGAGCAAAAATGGGGCCGTATGTGTGGCTTAGTGATGTTGCTTCCTCATGGTTATGAAGGGCAGGGGCCAGAGCACTCATCTGCGCGTTTAGAGCGTTACTTACAACTTTGTGCCGAGCACAATATGCAAGTATGTGTGCCCTCGACCCCTTCTCAGGTTTACCACATGTTACGCCGTCAACAGGTTCGCCCTATGCGTCGTCCGTTGGTAGTTATGTCACCTAAGTCTTTGCTACGTCATCCACTAGCGGTGTCTAGTCTTGAGGAGTTAGCCGACGGTAAGTTTTACAATGCTATTGGTGAAGTTGACGAGTTAGACCCTGCGCAAGTTCGCCAAGTAGTCATGTGTTCGGGGAAAGTTTATTACGACCTGCTAGAACAGCGCCGTAAGAATGAGCAAACAGACGTAGCATTGATACGTATCGAGCAACTCTACCCATTCCCAGACCAAGATGTTAAAGAAATCTTTGAGCAGTACCAACATGTTGAACGATTTGTGTGGTGTCAGGAAGAACCACTAAACCAAGGTGCTTGGTATAGTAGCCAACATCATTTTAAATCGGTAATCCCTGCCGGAGCAGACTTACGTTATGCTGGTCGACCAGCATCTGCGTCACCTGCGGTTGGGTATATGTCCCTTCACTTGAAACAACAACGCGCGCTAGTTACTGATGCGTTGACAGTTGAATAAAAAAGAATAAAGGAAGCTTTAATGAGCATTGAAATAAAAGTGCCAGACCTACCTGAATCAGTAGCGGATGCGTCGATTGCCACGTGGCATAAACAGCCAGGCGATACAGTAGAGCGTGACGAAGTTATTGTTGATATCGAAACCGATAAAGTGGTGCTTGAAGTGCCAGCAATGG
This sequence comes from Agarivorans sp. MS3-6, assembly GCF_054112545.1. Lineage (NCBI taxonomy): Bacteria > Pseudomonadati > Pseudomonadota > Gammaproteobacteria > Alteromonadales > Alteromonadaceae > Agarivorans > Agarivorans sp. MS3-6. Next base: position 4,396,958 of record NZ_CM134202.1, read on the forward strand.
AAGCCGGTGTTTTAGAAGAAATTATCGAAGCAGAAGGCGCTACGGTTCTTGGACAACAAGTGATCGGCAAAATGAAAGCAGGCGCAGTTGCAGGCGAAGAAGTGACTAGCAAGACTGCAGACACTAGCGCGGCAGACAGCGGCGACGAATTGTCTCCTTCTGTTCGTCGGTTGGTGGCAGAGAAGGGCATCGACGCATCTGCAATCAAAGGCACTGGCCCAAGTGGTCGTGTTACTAAAGAAGATGTTGAAGCACATATTGCTAAACCAGCCGCCTCAGAAACTAAAGCTAAAGTAGACGCCGCTCCACAAGCGCCTCTATCTTCACGTAGCCAAAAACGTGTAGCAATGACACGGTTACGTAAGCGTGTTGCAGAGCGCTTATTAGAAGCAAAAAATACCACAGCGATGTTAACTACCTTTAATGAAGTTAACATGAAACCCATCATGACGTTGCGTAAGCAATATCAAGAAGTGTTTGAGAAGCGTCACGACATTCGTTTAGGCTTTATGTCGTTCTACGTTAAAGCGGTGGTAGAAGCGCTAAAACGTTTCCCTGAAGTTAACGCCTCTATTGATGGCGATGAAATTGTTTACCACAACTATTTCGATGTCAGCATTGCTGTCTCAACGCCGCGTGGTTTAGTGACACCTGTGCTGCGTGATTGCGATTTGCTCAGTGTTGCCGATATCGAAAAAGGTATTCGCGAACTAGCAATTAAGGGCCGTGATGGCAAACTCACCGTAGATGAGTTAACCGGCGGTAACTTCACCATTACTAACGGTGGTGTATTTGGCTCTCTAATGTCAACGCCAATTATTAATCCGCCGCAAAGTGCCATTTTAGGCATGCACAAAATTCAAGACCGACCAATGGCTGTGAATGGCCAAGTGGAAATTCTACCAATGATGTACTTAGCGTTGTCCTATGACCACCGTTTGGTAGATGGAAAAGAGTCTGTTGGTTTCTTGGTAACCATTAAAGAGTTACTTGAAGATCCAACACGTTTGTTGCTCGACGTGTAATAAAAGTTTGTTTTGGGCCTGAATTTCAGGCCCTTATTCGGAAAGGTGTGCAGCACCTAACATGTATCCCCTAACACTATGGATAGAACATCATGAATTTGCATGAATATCAGGCCAAGCAATTATTTGCCGACTATGGCTTGCCAGTGCCAGAAGGTTACGCCTGTGATACCCCACAAGAAGCAGCTGAAGCTGCGGGCAAAATCCCTGGCACTACATGGGTAGTTAAAACTCAAGTTCACGCAGGTGGACGCGGTAAAGCCGGCGGCGTAAAAGTAACGTCTGATAAAGAAGAAATTAAAGCATTTGCCCAGCAATGGTTAGGCAAAAACTTAGTGACTTATCAAACTGATGCTAATGGCCAGCCAGTATCAAAAATCTTAGTAGAAGAGGCTTCAGATATTGCTAATGAGCTGTATTTAGGCGCTGTTGTTGACCGTGCTTCACGTCGGGTGGTGTTTATGGCATCAACTGAAGGTGGCATGGAAATCGAAAAAGTTGCTGAAGAAACGCCTGAGTTAATTCATCAAATGGCGATAGACCCATTAGTCGGTCCTCAAGCCTATCAAGCGCGTGAATTGGCATTTAAGTTGGGCCTAGAAGGTAACCAAATTCGCCAATTTACTAAAATCTTTATCGGTTTAGCTGAAATGTTCACTGATCATGATTTAGCCTTGCTAGAAATTAACCCACTGGTCGTGACTGGTAGTGGCGATTTAATCTGTCTAGACGGCAAAATTAACATCGATTCAAATGCGATGTATCGCCAGCCTAAACTGCGCGAGATGCACGATCCTTCGCAAGAAGATGAGCGTGAAGCGCATGCTGCACAATGGGAGCTAAACTACGTAGCGCTAGATGGAAGCATTGGTTGTATGGTAAATGGTGCTGGCCTTGCGATGGGTACCATGGATATCGTGCAATTACATGGCGGTTCTCCAGCCAACTTCCTTGATGTTGGTGGCGGTGCAACTAAAGAACGTGTTACAGAAGCATTCAAGATCATCTTGTCAGACGACAAAGTGAAAGCTGTACTGGTAAACATTTTTGGCGGTATTGTTCGTTGTGATTTAATCGCTGACGGTATTATTGGCGCCGTAGAAGAAGTTGGTGTGAGTGTACCAGTTGTTGTTCGCCTTGAAGGTAACAATGCAGAATTAGGTACCCAACGTTTGGCTGAGTCAGGCCTTAACATTATTGCAGCAACCAGCTTAACTGACGCTGCAGAGCAAGTAGTTAAAGCAGCGGAGGCCAAATAATGAGCATTTTAATCGACAAAAATACCAAGGTGATCTGTCAGGGTTTCACGGGTGGACAGGGTACTTTTCACTCAGAACAAGCGATTGAGTACGGAACCCAAATGGTGGGTGGTGTATCACCTGGTAAAGGTGGTCAAACGCATTTAGGTCTGCCTGTATTTAATACCGTAAGTGAAGCAGTACAAGCTACTGGCGCTGATGCTACAGTAATCTATGTACCCGCGCCATTTTGTAAAGACGCTATCTTAGAAGCCATTGCTGCAGGCATTAAAATCATCATCACTATTACTGAAGGCATCCCAACTTTAGATATGCTTGACGTGAAAGTGAAGCTAGATGAAGCCGGTGCACGTATGATTGGCCCTAACTGCCCAGGTGTTATCACGCCTGATCAGTGTAAAATTGGCATCATGCCTGGTCACATTCATCAAGCAGGTAAAGTGGGTATCGTATCACGTTCTGGTACACTCACTTATGAAGCGGTTAAGCAGACTACAGATGAAGGTTTCGGTCAATCTACCTGTGTTGGTATCGGTGGGGACCCCATTCCTGGTTCAAACTTCATCGACATTCTAGAAATGTTCCAAAACGACCCTAAAACCGAAGCCATTGTAATGATTGGCGAAATTGGTGGTAGTGCGGAAGAAGAAGCTGCGGCATATATTAAAGCCAATGTAACTAAACCTGTTGTATCTTACATCGCGGGTGTTACAGCTCCTCCTGGCAAGCGCATGGGCCACGCTGGTGCCATTATCGCTGGCGGTAAAGGTACTGCAGCAGATAAGTTTGCTGCCTTAGAAGATGCGGGTGTGAAAACGGTTCGTAGCTTAGCCGATATAGGCAAAGCACTCCGTGAAATTACCGGCTGGTAAGCATTAAACTCTTTATGAAGGCGCCAACAGGCGCCTTTTTTTTGGTCGCTGCGGCTCAAACATTGCTCTAGATGTCGCCACTCTGCTTTATAACTCGCGCACTCACTATCTCAATGAAATTGAGTATCAAGACCAGTTTGCGCAGAGCGTGAATTTAAACCGATGCGTTGGATCAAAAACCATTTACCATTAGATCGTGGCAACGCTGACAACCCTGCGTTTTTAATTGAACCGGTGGTGTTGGTTGGTGACTTGGACAAAGATATCGCTGGTCGAATCAAATACTCCTCGCAAGCGGGTCGTCAAAAGTTCTTAGATGAATACAAAAAGCTTCAGTTGATGGACTTGTCTGAAGTGCATGCAGGTGGTGCTGGTAACGCGCCAATTTTGGGACAATACCTTGCCAAAACCATTTTGAATAAACACACCAGAAGCTTTATAAACGAAGATTGGCGTCATATTCATTCTTACTTAGTAGACTCTTGTGGGATTAAAGCTAACCGATCGCGCTTGTATTTCTATATCTTTAGTGCGGGCGGTGGAACAGGTTCTGGTATGGCTTCAGAATTTGGATTAGCTCAACAATTTTCATACTTAAGTAAAACTTTCGACTACCAAGTTTCTCAGTCTATCTAGTCTGATAAACGCGACTCTTTTGTGTTTGAACCTATCTTCACTTCGGGTATTTTTATCTTGCCCAACATCTCAGGTAACTGCATTGAAGTATAAGAAGCCTTGCATATTAATGCCGGTAGATTGTTGTGTAAGTACCTTTATGAAGAGTGGGGTTTTTCTTATATTAAAAATTTGACTATCAATATTTATTTTAAAGAAGCGAGTTTTTTTGAAAATATTGATATTATTCGACTGTGAAAACAAACAATGTATCCTGTTAAAATTAGCGAATATTCAAAGTTAATGCTTCGTGAATTTATAAATATGTTAATCTCATTGGGAAAAGCAGTAGTTGTAGAAGGTGTTGGTTCCATTGAAGAGCTTGGTATGCTTAAGTCAATGGATTCTAAGTATTTTGTTCGGTTATATTATTCTTACTCTTACTCTAAAATTGTTCCAAAACATATAACGGACAAATTTGATGAAGTTTTTAAGAAGTAAGAATAGGTGATAAAAAATAATGGAGGCGTAACTTATGAACCCAGAAGATAAAATAACTATATTGTTTCAAGGGGATAGTATTACAGATGCAGATAGAAATAAAGAAGATGGATTTGATTTAGGTCATGGATATGCAATGATGGCGGCGTCAATGTTTATTTCAGAACAGCCAGAGCGAAATATACAATTTCTAAACAGAGGGATTAGTGGTAATAGAGTTATTGATTTAAAAAATCGTTGGGAAGAAGACTGTACGGCTCTTTACCCATCAGTGGTTTCAATATTTGTCGGTATAAATGATTGTTGGAGAAGGTATGATGATAATGATCCAATCAGTATTGAAACATTCAGAAATCATTATAAAGATATACTATTACAGGTTAAAGACAAAACAAACGCTAAAATTATAATAGTAGAACCATTTGTTTTACCTTATCCAGAGGATAGAATTAAGTGGAGAGAAGACTTAGATCCAAAGATTAATGTCATAAGAGAATTAGCACGAGAATTTGATGCTCACTTACTACCATTGGACGGTATTATGAATCAGGCATCAGTCTATAGAGAACCAAGCTTTTGGGCTGGTGATGGTGTACATCCATCCTATACGGGACATATGCTCATTGCCAAAGAATGGCTAAAAATTCTTCATAAAATAGTAATGTAGAACGCGAAAGCAACGACTCTCCTGAAGATGTCATGAGGCGGATCCTCCCTTGGAACTCTATGATGCTCTACATAACGATATCATGCGTTATGTAAAGCAAGAAGAAAGTGAGAATGGCAAAGACATAAACATAGACATAGACGTCAATACCATTGAGAAATATGCCAACCAATATATCTCTCAGCAAATTTTTAATATCTTGACCGCAAAAGCAGTGACCACAGACTACGATGAAAACTATTCCCGCCGCGCGGGTATAGATATTTCTGAAACAGTCCGCTTGGGTGCTAACGACTTATTCATGAGCATGGCTGGGCCTGTAGCCTACGCAGAAAGTGTCGTAAATAAATCAGTCAATGATGATGTAAACATCGATGAGTTGTTCTTTAGAACGATTGATTTTCCGCACTTCACCCGTGATACCCAAGCTATTGAAGGTATCAGCATTCTACCTATTGAATCTCAACGTTATAAGCAGTCATTAAATAAGTATCAAGAAAGCAATTATGATGCAGAGGAACTCAACGAACTACACTTCTTTAAGCACCGCTCGTCGGTTATTTCAATTATTTCGTTACCTAAAGACTATAAACTGTCATTTATGGATCTGAATAAACTAAAAATTCATATCAATACGTTGTTCCCTAATACAACGCTAAAACGTTATGCCTTAGTTATTGGTGCCTCAGCTAACTTGTCGTTAACTACTCTAGTGGCTAAAAGCCCTTGCTTAAGTGACGACTTTTTAACGCTGGTAGTGGCTTACATTAAGCGCTTTCGCCAAAGAAGAATATCGCTACAACGATGATATAGACCAAGCTATTTTGCGCTTTATTACCTAAGATGAGTTTGACCCTGAAGAGCTACAAAAGTTTTTGTTGGAGTTTGAAAATCCAGCGAAAATATTGGATACCAATTGGTATGCAATTAAGCCGATGTATGAGAAGAAATATCGTGAGTTGATTGGTGAGCCGAACAAATTTTTTCGATTAACGATATCCGCTTACACGTTAAAAGCGTTAAGAATTCGATTAAGCATTTACGTGAAATCTATCGTCATCGGATCAGCAAAACTAATATTTTGTCTTTAGATAATAACGTTAATGGGGTGATTAGCTTGTCTACATCGTTGCATGCTAACGAACCGGTGGACGATGCCAAATAACTAAAAAGGGGCTTCAGCCCCTTTTTTGATGAGTACACTTAAACACTAAGCCATTGCTTAGGGCTGAGCCTCATCGGAAAGATTACGCTCTTGCTGGCGTAACAAGTTATAGTTGATCACCGCTTGGCGGTTAGTTTTAATGTTACGTACGATTGCATATTGAAGGTCAGACTTCATTGAGTTCCCTTAAAATTCGATGAGCAAACTGTTATACCAAAATACCGGCTCAAGTTTGGAAGGGGGATGTTACATTAATGTGAATGTAAAGTGAAGTATTTGCTATGCTTATTCGCGGTGATTGATGTTTTAGTAGACGATTCTAACAGTTAGCTCATTTCTCTAGGTATTCCAAAGCAACTGTTTTGATTAACTTTGGACAAGGGTGATAATTTGTTTCAGAATGTGTGGGTTATCTGATTAGGGTCATAAAACAGTTATCTTGCGCGTGCCACAATGCGCGCATAAATTGTCAGTGTATATACCGCTATCCAACAGGCGGTCTGTTTATAATATTAAATTTTTTATTTTGAATGGATTGTTTAGCCATTTTGTTTGTAATGGTTCAAATGGTTTTTCAAGGTAATCGCTTAAATTATTTTGTAAGTTTTGGTCAGTTCAGCTTTGTGAGGGAATGATGGTTAAGAAAATTGGTGTTTTAACTAGTGGTGGCGACGCTCCTGGTATGAATGCAGCGGTACGCGCTGTAGTACGTAATGCTTTGTCTCAAGGCATTGAAGTATACGGTGTATACGATGGATACATGGGGTTACATGACGATAATATTAAGAAGTTAGATCGTTACAGTGTGTCTGATGTGATAAATCGTGGCGGTACTTTTCTGGGGTCTGCACGCTTCCCTGAATTTAAAGATCCAGCGGTACGTGAAGTCGCAGTTAAAAACCTAGAAAAACACGGTATTGAAGCCTTAGTGGTGGTAGGTGGTGATGGTTCATACATGGGCGCTAAAAAGCTAACTGAAATGGGCTTCCCCTGCATTGGCCTTCCAGGCACTATTGATAATGATATTGCTGGCACCGATTACACCATCGGTTTTGATACTGCGCTAAATGTAGTGATTGATGCCATTGACCGTATTCGTGATACGTCATCTTCGCATAACCGAATTTCTGTTATTGAAATTATGGGGCGTTACTGTGGTGATCTAGCCATGCAAGCTAGTATTGCTGGCGGTGCAGAATATGTGATTATTCCAGAGAAAGGTTTTAATCGCGAAGAGCTGCTTAACAGCTTACAAGATGGCCAGAAAAAAGGTAAAAAACACGCAATTATTGCTATTACCGAGCACATCACTAACGTGAACGAGTTGGCTGCTGGTATTGAAATGGCCACTGGTCGTGAAACTAGAGCAACCATTCTTGGTCATATTCAACGTGGCGGCACGCCCACTGGTCGTGACCGTGTTATGGCGAGTAGAATGGGTGCTTATGCCGTTGAGTTGTTAATGCAAGGCGAGGGTGGGCGTTGTATTGGTATACAAAATAACACCATGGTTCATCACGATATAATTGATTGTATCGAAAACATGAAACGTCCATTTAACGAAGAGTTATATAACCTATCTAAGTGCTTGTTTTAATAACTAAACAACTCTCAGGTAAAAAGCCCGGCATGCCGGGCTTTTTTGTTTCTGCTTTTAGCTTCTATGGGTAAGCGTTGAGAGACCAATCGTAATCTAAGTAGCTGACAGAAGCCTGCTCGATGATGTTGGCTTCAGCTCTAAAGTCTTCGGCATATTGGCTTAAATAAAGATTTAAGTCATTGCCAAAGTCATCCTTGTACCATTTAAATATCGACGATAACTTAAGCTTTTTGCTCGTCGGATCGTAATAGTTCTTGTTGCTGCGCAAAAATGCCCTAAAAGCTTGGCTGAGTTGCTGTTGAAGTTGTTCACCGGTGTAGGCAACGCTTTGTAAAGGCGGGCAGCTTATAGCCGCACATACTACAGCTGCATGAATTAGCGGGTTGTTATATACCGGTCGGATCAGCTGGTGCTCAATATGGTCTAGGCTGACTTGCTCACCAAACAAGGAAAAACGTTTTTTCTTCCATGGAGACTGAAATAAGTTACCCAAGTCACGTATTGAGTTGATGTTAGGGTAGGCGGTTAAAATGAATTGTACTGTATAGGCGTTATAAGCATTTATTAAAAAAGCCAATTGTTCATCATCACCCCAAGCAGTAAATTGTTGCTGGCGAATCGCGGCGACGGTATCTAAGTATTGCTCTAGCTTGGCTTGGTCAAAGTTCGCGTAATCAACTCGGCTTTCTTGGTTGGCTACTGGCCAATGGACATACTCGTTCAGTAAATTGTCCCAGTTTGAGTGGTCAAACGTTTCAGCAATCGCAACCGGCGAAGAAATTAAACTCATAAGGATTAAAACTTGAGCAAACAAACCTGATGCAGGTCGAAAAAAGCTTTTTAGCGATTGCAAAACATGAAAGCTTAGGCGAGAATGGCCTCGCTTCTTCGGAAGCTCATCTATGGTGGCCCTATTGGTCCTCCCGCATTGATACTCTGTGAACTCGGCCAGGCCCGGAAGGGAGCAACCGCAGCAGACGACTCGAGTGCCGGGATGTGGCTGGTAGGGTTGCCACCCAATCTTATAAGATATTAAATTACCCATACTTTTCATGTTGTTCCTTTTAATACTCTTAAATTATCTACCTTAAGATAACCCTTTTAAGTCTCTATTTATCGATGTTAAAAAATCATCAATGGTAAGCTCGTTATATTCACTTCGCGGCTATTTTAAGTGCATCTCTTAGTTTACATCGATAGTCAGATTCTCAGCCCTTGAGTGTTTTATTTCGCGCCTCGTGATCCTCTCACTCCTGCTTAGTTTACCGCTGATGTTATGCCTAAAGTCTATTATTAAGACAGTGAAACTTGCCAAATAATTTCATGCTGTTGACTTTACCTTCTCTTTTAAAACACCTCGGGTTGCGGGTCTAAGCCAAATGAATTGTATGGCGAGTCAACTATATGATATTCGTGCCTATTTCACATATAAAAAAGCCAACTCCTTGAGTTGGCTTGTTGTAAATAAATGTATAACTAATTGGTCACAGGCACGGCTTTATCAACAGCCTTATCAGACTTTTTGGTCAATGCATAGGCAAAACCGGTTATTGCTGTCCCTGCTGCGATGGCTGCTAGGTATAAAAACACCGGGGAAATCGCATTAGGTATAAATAGTACAAACAGCCCACCGTGCGGTGCCAATAACTCTGCTCCAAACAACATGGATAACGCACCGGTAACCGCACCGCCGGCCATACACGCTGGAATCACCCGCATTGGGTCTTTGGCGGCAAAGGGGATCGCACCTTCAGAAATGAAGCATAAGCCCAGCACAAATGATGCTTTACCAGCCTCTCTCTCACTTTCTATAAACTTGTTGCGCGCAAGGAAGGTTGCCAAGCCCATACCTAAAGCGGGTACCATACCAGCAGCCATTACTGCTGCCATTGGGCCATAAGTTTGAGTAGACAATAAGCCAACACCAAACGTGTATGCGGCTTTGTTTACCGGCCCACCAAGGTCGAAACACATCATACAACCAAGAATAATGCCTAGTAGTACGGCATTAGTAGAGCCCATGTTATTTAAGAAATCTGTTAAGCCACTCATGGCTGCCGCTACAGGGCTACCTACCACATAAATCATTATTAGACCCACTGCCAAGGTTCCTAAAAATGGCACAATGAGGATAGGCTTAAGAGCTTCCATCGAGCTAGGTAGTTTAATGTTATCTAATAACCACTTGGCTAAGTAACCGGCAATAAAACCAGCCAATATACCCCCTAAGAATCCAGCACCTGTTGAGCTGGCTAACATGCCACCAACCAAGCCAGGAGCAAGCCCCGGCCTATCGGCGATTGAATAGGCTATATAACCGGCTAATACGGGGATCATTAGTGCAAATGCAGACCCCCCACCTATGGTCATTAAGGCTGCAGCTAGCGTCCCTTCTTCTTTAAAGGCTTCGATTCCGAATATGAAAGACAACGCAATGCATAGGCCACCCGCCACGACGATAGGTAGCATATGAGAAACGCCAGTCATCAGGTGTTTATAAGCCCCGGTTTTTTCGTTGTTTGCCGCCGATGAGTTATTATTGGCTAAGTGCTGATAAATGGTGGCATCGCTAATAGCAGACTGGTAACAAGCTTTCGTTTTTTTAAGTGCAATACCGGTTGATGTTTTATACAGTTTCTTACCTTGAAATCTGGCCAAATCAACTTCGATATCGGCGGCAATAATCACTAAGTCGGCAGCCGCTATTTCAGCTTCAGTTAGTTGGTTCTTTGCTCCAATAGAGCCGCGAGTTTCAATTTTCACTCTATGACCTAGGCTTTTCCCTATATCTTCAAGGGCTTCAGCGGCCATAAAAGTATGAGCTACGCCAGTGGGGCAAGCAGTAATACCAACAATATTTAGCGACGAATTGGTGGCAGTAGGTGTTGCTGTAGAATGTTGTGGGGCAGAGAACGTAACTGCCTTTTCTTTGGCCAAATTCAAAAAGTTTTTTGGATCCGAGATAACTTCACTCGGTAATGCTTGGTAAACAAGCTTATCGTTAAAGCGCGATAGCCTTAGGTGCTGATAACACTGTGGATCAGCCACAATGATAACCAGTTCGGCGCCATCAATAGCTGTTTGCTTTAAGGGCGTGTTTTCTTTAATCGTAGAATGACATTCAATGACACTGGGCCAAGCGTGTTCTTTAGTGGCCTGTTCTAGTAGACCTGCTGTAATTATGCTGTTGGCAATACCGCTAGGGCAAGCTGTAACAATTACCGTATTCATATGCAATTCCTTGGTCTGTTTAAAGTTGCGTAATGATAGTTTGCTGCTGAACCTTTGCTAAGGCGTCTAAGGCAGGTAAACCAACATTGGTTTGAGCGACAGCCAATGCAGACATCGCACTGGCAAAATTTAGTTGTTGGATGGGGTCAAATTGCTGTATCAGTCCCCAGCAGAAACTTGCGACAAAAGTATCGCCAGCCCCCACGGTGCTTACCACTTTCATGCTCGGCGGCTGGGCTTGCATCCATCGTTCTCGGTGTAACCATAATGCCCCTTTTTCCCCGCGAGAAATGACAACGTGCTCAATGCCCTTGAGTGCTAAGTTAGCGCTAGGTAGTTTGATGTCATCGATGCTATTTAAAGCTTGTTGGCAAAGCTCTTCTAGCTCATCTTGATTGGGTTTTATCATGTGAGGTGCGGCCTCAATTGCTGCTATAAGCGCCTCTCCTGAGGTATCCACAAGTACTTTACAGCCTTTATTTTTGGCCAATTTAATCCATCCGGCTAATTGACTCGCTGGTAAGCCTTTAGGCAGGCTTCCTGCAAACACGACATACGCATAATGCTGACACAGTTGTTCTAGTTTGTTGTTAAACGCAGTAATCGTTTGCTCGGTTATAGAAAAACCAGGGAAATTGAGATCTGTCACTGCGCCACTGCATGCCACCACTTTCACATTGGTGCGAGTGGCTCCTGCAACTCTTACAAATTCGTCTGTAATATTGTGTTGGTCAAACAGGGCTTCAAAGGCCGAGGCGTTCTCGATACCAAGAAAACCAGATACACAGACATTTGCGCCTAGCTCTGCCAGTACTTTGGCCACGTTTACGCCTTTACCGGCAGGGTGTAAGTTGGCATCAGTGATGGCATTGACTTTACCTAACCGTATATTCTGTAAGTTGCCGGTAAGATCTAAAGCTGGATTAAGCGTAATACAAAGTACCGCGTTGTTTTTGTTCATTTTAGTTTTCTCCTAAACCGGCGGCGATGGCGTTGCCTAGCGCTTCTAGGGCGTGGGGGGCGTCGTCTCCGTCGGCAACAAATTGCAGTTTGTCTTTGTATTTCACGCCTAAGGTCATTACCTTCATTAAGCTTTTAGCGTTCACAGTTGCCGATTCGCTACTAATATTCGTGACGTTAATGGAGGATGAAAACTTCTTCGCTTCTGCGACGAGCAAAGCGCCGGGGCGAGCATGTAAACCATGCAGGTTGGTGATTTCGAATACTGCTACATTGTCTCCGCTGCTTGGCGTTGCGCTGGGTGTTTGTTGCTGAGTAAGGCAGTTGACTAAGTCTGTAGTGGTTAATTGAGCGAAACTAACTAACCCGTCCTCGAATAACTGCAGGCTAAGGGCTTCTAAAATCGATGCGTAACAGGGGTTAGCTGCGCTTACCATCAATAGCCCTTTGACCGGAAGGTTCTCGTGTTCAAATTCTTCAGCCACTTTAACTACACAAGCACCGCTGCGCAGAGCCCCTTCAGTTAAACAACTTAGCCAATAACCGTTGGCTAAGTAACCAGGGTTTATCTCAAGAGCTGCAGCAATCGCCTGTTGGTTGATCAGTTGTCTATTTTTTAATGTGCCAGCGGCTACAGCTTTAAGTTGTATTAAACTATTTACTGGAAAGTTATCCAAAACTAACTGGCTGTCGAACTCAACTTCTAGTTGAGTATCGCCGTTTAGTAAATTGATTAAAGTGTCAATGTTAGTCGCATTTCTAATCAGTTCATCTGCACCATCCATAGACAATACTTTGGTGAGTTGTTTTAAAATGACTAGGTGTTCAGCAGATTTCGCGGCGATGCCAATCGCTAAATAGACAGTATTACCATCGCCCCAATCCACACCTAAAGGGTAGTGGTGTACAGATACACCGGTAGACTTTACTAGGCTTCTGGTTTCGGTTGTTCCGTGTGGTATTGCGATACCATTACCTAGGTAAGTTGAATTTACTTGTTCTCTTTCAAGCATACCGTTTACATAATCGGCAGTAACCAGACCGTTCTCAAATAAGGCTTTAGCCAAAAACGTAATGGCTGATTGTTTGTTTTCGGCGCTCTGGTCGAGATGTATATCTTTAGGTACTAGCGTTAACATATTTAAGGTTCCTGTTAAATTACGCCACCTGTCTACCGGAGGTGACTATTGCTGAAACGATTCAGCAAATTGTCTTTAAAAAAAGTTTGAGGGCCTTAATATGGGCTTTATCAAACTATTAATGACATACTGAATCGATTCAGCTAATATTGCAAATGTTCTTATGAAAGTTGTAAACAAAAAGTGATCGCGATCACGAGTGATCCTTTTTAGTGGTGTTATCGGATAGGTGAAAAAATGAAATTGGATGAGATTGCCTTACTCGCTGGGGTATCAAAAACCACGGCAAGTTACGTCATAAACGGTAAAGCAGAGAAGTACCGAATTAGCCAAAAAACCCAGCAGCGTGTACTTGCTGTTGTTAATAAACATGACTATCAGCCTAACCATGCCGCCAGCCTACTAAGAGGTGGAGCCAGTAAAACCTTTGGCTTAGTAATACCCGATCTTGAGAATAGCAGTTATGCCAAATTAGCTAAATTGCTGGAACGTGATGCGCGCAAGCAAGGTTATCATTTCATTATTTGTTGTAGCGATGATGACCCTGCTAATGAGCAGGTGGTGGTGAATAGCTTAATCAGTCGTCACATTGATGTGTTGATTGTTGCGAGTTGCTTGCCTGCGTCTGATGGTTTTTATTTAGGCGTTCAACAACAAGGGATCCCCGTAATAGCGGTGGATAGGATGTTTAACGACGAGCATTTCTGTAGCGTCATTAGTGAAGATTTTGATGGTGCCGCTAGCTTAACTCAGTCTCTGATTGATCGGGGCTGTAATAGTGTTGGTTTGGTCGCTGCCTCCCGCGATTTAATCGTGTCAAAGGAGCGTGAGCAAGGTTATCAAGCAGCCATTGATAAAAGTCCAAGAAAACTCGATAATCGGATCAGTTATGGTGAGCGCTTTTCTCGAGAGCAAGCATCAAAAATAATTAGGCAATGGCTGGCAGACGATTGCCTACCAGAAGGCATCGTCACTACCTCGTATATTTTGTTCGAAGGGGTGATGGATGTTCTCGTTGAATACCCAGAATTGTCAAAACGAATAAGCTTAGCAACCTTTGGTGACCATGCTTTACTCAATATGCTAACCATAAAGGTGCAGTCACTACCTCAACAACTGGATATCATTGCAGATAAATCGTTAGCTCTAGCTTTGGCTGCTGCCAGTGGTAAGTATCAAACTGGGGTGGAGGTTATTCCTCGTAAATTGGTCACTAGAGCATAAACGGTCATTTATGCTTGGCTGGTACCGTTGATTAAGTTCAGGTTCCAACTAAGCAGAGATAACCAAATGCGCTATGTTTGGTTGCAAAAATACTCAGGCTTCGTGAGTTTGGCTTTATCGACCTGTCTCGTTCTTATCGCACTTAGCGACAGACTTAAATTCAGGTAACATGGCATTATTCCGTCAAATAGAAGAGTTTTCTAAATAATGAAGCTGTTAGCTGTTCTGAAAAAAGAATGGTTTTTACTGGGTATGCTGCTCGCCATATTTGCCGCATTATTGCTACCCAATTTAGGGCGTTCTGGGGGGGTATTGCAGCTCGATAGTGTGACTGGGATTGGCATAGCTATTATCTTTTTTCTACATGGTGTAGGTCTCTCTCCACGAGAAATAAGACAGGGCATCCAGAATTGGCGTCTGCACCTATTGGTTCAATCCACGACCTTCTTATTTTACCCGCTGTTATGGTTGTTGCTTGGCGATGCTCTGCATGCCTTAATGCCCAGTGCTTTGGCTTTTGGGTTTTGCTTTTTATTTACGCTACCCAGCACCATTTCATCTTCTGTGGCAATGACCAGCATTGCTAAGGGTAATGTGGCTGGTGCGGTATTCAATGCCTCCTTATCTAGCTTGCTTGGGGTATTAATTACGCCCTTGTTGGTTCAGTTGTTTATGGGCTTTGATGGGGTAAGCATGGATATTGGCGCCACCGTGAGTGCTATTTGCAAAATGTTGTTATTGCCTATGGTGACAGGGCAACTATTGCGTCCGTTTTTGCTTAACTCGTTTCAGCGACACAAAAATGTGGTCAATAAAATTGATAAGTGGGTAATTTTACTGATCGTATACAACGCGTTTTGCGACTCAGTGGTGGAGAATATTTGGGACGGTTTCAGCTTAACGACATTATTACTCGCCTTATTGATGTGTATTCTGGTATTGCTGACAGTGATTAATGGCTTAGTTTATGTGGCTAGAAAACTTCATTTTGCTGTTGAAGACGAAATAGCCGCAGTATTTTGTGGCTCTAAAAAAACCTTAGCGGCGGGGGTGCCGATGGCCAAAGTGATTTTTGGCAGTGACCCTAATTTGGGCATGCTGTTGTTGCCAATCATGCTCTATCACCCGATACAAATATTTTATTGCGCAATATTAGCAAATCGCTACGCCGCTCGAGCTAGCGATTAAACACTAAGCCATAGAACAGCAACGTTTAATGTTCTATGGTCCAGTGAATTAGGGCGCTGAAGGTCAGTGTTTTTGATTGTGGCTTAATGAAGCTCTTCTAACGGTAACCAATCCACAGCTACATCCGCTTGAGCAAACATATCTTGGCTGATTTTTATCTTCTCTCCCCAACGTGAAAGAAAGTCTTCACTTTGTTCTGGGCAGTGCACAGTAGTGATACCGGTTTGAATGATTTTGGCTGCGCAATTAGGGCAGGGGAAGTGAGTAACCCATACTTCGCAACCCGATAAGTCTCGCTTGGCAAATAAAATAGCGTTTTCTTCGGCATGTAAGGTTTTAAGCAATTTCATTTCGCGATTGTCAGTTTCAGCACTGTCTGAAATACCATGCGGGTATCCATTAAATCCGAGAGATACAATACGATTATGCTCGGTAATGACGGCACCTACTTGAGTCGATGGATCTTTACTCCATGAGCCAACTAATTCAGCCATTTGAAAGAAACGTTTTGCCCACTTCGAAATCATTATTTTACCTCTCATCAATAGTCGTCGTATTGTGCGCAACTTAAGCCTTGCTTGCAAGCCGCCTCAGTGTTTATCGTTCAGCATTATCGCGGTCGGCAGCTATACGATGAAAACCCCAAGGTATAGCGTTGTACTGACTCATATAACGTTGGTTGTGGTTAAGCACTTATTGGAACACCGGTACCAGGGTGAATGTTATTTTTCGCGTTGCCTCAAAGCGTGTTTGATTCGGTAAAACCATCTATTTCTTGTTGACTCAACTCTCGCCAAACCCCAGGGGGGATATCTAGTTTTACTTTACCAATTTGCTGCCGATGTAAGGCCTCTACTTTATTACCGATAGCAGCAAACATTCGCTTAACTTGATGAAACTTTCCTTCTGTGATGGTTAGCAGTACTTGTTTAGGAGACAGGAGCTGAATAATTGCAGGGCGGGTAAGCTTATCCTCACCTTGAAGTTTTATTCCCTGTTGTATAGCACTTATTGATTGTTGGCTTATCTGATTACGTAAATTTACCCGATAGACTTTCTGGCAGTGCTGATCTGGCCGAGTAATATTAAATGACCAATGTCCATCGTCGGTGGCGAGCACTAAGCCTGTGGTATCAGCATCTAAACGACCTGCAATATGCATTAGTGCTACATCATATTGGCGATGGTTCTCTTCGCTAGATAAGCCTACTGCAGAGAATACTGATGGGTAAACTTCATCGACATTGGAACAAACAGTGTTGGCCGGTTTGTGAATCATCAAATAGCGAGGTGGCCTCGCTATTAGTATTTGTTTATTCATCGTTACGCAATTATTTGCATGCACCTGAGCATTGGCTTCCTTTATCACTTTTTGGTTTACCATTACTTGCCCTTCGCGAATAAGGGTTTGGGCTTGAAGGCGATTTAAGAGGGTACTTTTACATATAAATTTGTCTAAACGCATTGCCGACTACTAAAGCAAAATCTGATAGGAGGCAGTGTAACATAGCGCGAACAAATCATTTTAGAGCGCGCTCAGAGGTGCTAGCTAGAGGCTCAAACTGCCTTCTTGGTATTCATCATTTAAAAATACAAATAATCAACAAAAGGTGGATTTATTTAACATTAAGCTCTTTAATAGATATCAGCAGCTTTCTTGCTAAAGCTTGATGATTGGCTTATTAAATGGAGATTACGACAATGACATCCCCTACTCAGAATACAGACAAGCAGTACTCTACTCATTCTCCCGAATACTCGATTCCGCAAGAAGCCTTTGACTGGTACGATGAATATGCTCATGGACTTATTGACCGGCGTACTTTCTTAGCCAAGCTGTCTAAATTGGTCGCGTTGGGTTTTTCTATGTCGGTTCTCTCTGCGGCATTGTTACCTAACTATGCTTTAGCTGAGCAGGTGTCGTTTAACGATGCGGACATTAAAGCTGAATACGCTACGTTTGCATCACCCAATGGCTATGGTGAGGGGCGTGGTTATTTGGTTACTCCTGCGAGCTTAAGTGGTCAAGCCCCGGTGGTGTTGGTGGTGCATGAGAATAGAGGATTAAATCCTTATATTAAAGATGTCGCTCGGCGCTTGGCTAAAGCAGGTTTTATCGCTTTTGCCCCAGACGCATTGCATACCTTAGGTGGTTACCCCGGCAACGATGACGAAGGCCGAAGCATGCAGAAGTCCCTCGACAAAGCTAAAATAGAACAAGACTTTCTCGCCGCAGCGTCTTTTTTGAAGGCTCACCCCGCCAGCAATGGTAAATTAGGGGCTGTTGGTTTTTGTTTTGGTGGCTACGTGGTCAATATGTTGGCAGCCAGAATGGGTGAGCAATTAGCGGCAGGTGTTCCTTTTTATGGTACACCTGCGGCAAAAGAGTTGAGAGCAAATATTCAAGCGCCTTTGCTCATTCAACTCGCAGAGTTAGATAAAAGAGTTAATGCAACTTGGCCTGATTATGAGCAAGACCTAAAGGCCAATGATGCCATATTTGAGATGCACATGTATCCCCAAGCTAACCATGGATTTCATAATGACTCTACCGGTCGCTATGATAAAGATAATGCCGAGTTAGCATGGAGCCGCACCTTGAACTTTTTTAAACAGCATTTAGCTTAGGTTATTTCGCGGTGGGCGACGAATGATGTTAGTCGCTCATTGAGTCAAATGGCGGTTAAATTATATTCTTAATCAGTAAATGTCGCTTTGGCTGCAATGATTCGTGTCACCGTTGTAATCGCGCATAAGCCCGCAAAACAAAACGCTATTGCGCTGAAGTATTGCGGGAATAAACAAAATAGTACAAAGGTGGCTATGGTCTCGGTGCCTTCGGTTAATCCCCCCAGGTAATACAAAGATTTGTGGGGATATACCGTGCTATCTATATTGCGCTTGGCCGCCATAATAGCGAAGGTTAAGAAGCTTGAACCAGTGCCCATGAAGGTCCAGATCAGTAGATTGGCCGCTAGGGCATTTTGCTCAGGCGCGGCCAAGGCAAAACCCAACACAATGCCCGAGTAAAAAATAAAGTCACAAACAATGTCTAAGTAGCCACCAAAATCACTACAGCCTTGGCGTCGAGCTAATGCACCATCAAGACCATCAAAGCTGCGATTAAGTAAGATGAGTATAAGTGCAATGGTGTATTGCTGAAATGCTAAGAAGGGGATAGCCGCTAAACCAATAGCAAAGCCGATTAAGGTAATTTGATTAGCGCTAAAACCTGCATTATCGAGTAATTTGGCACTGTAATCTAACGGGGCTTTTATGACTTTTATGGCGTAACGGTCTAACATTCTTGTCCTACTTCTTTTGCTATGTTGTGTAAATTTGCCGCTGGTATACTAGCGAAAATCGCGGGAACGGACCGATAGATCAGCCAGTAACCACGAGCAATCTTCTAACTTCCCCGCAATAATATGTATCACCTGATCACAGCGCTCTAGTCGTCCCGAAACCTTGAGTAGACGAGCTGAAACAAGGGCTTGGCGTTGTGCTTTAGCGGTTGCTGACCAGACTATCACATTGCTGTTGCCTGTTTCATCTTCTAAGGTGACGAAGGTGACATCGGCCGAAGAACCTGGGCGCTGCCGGCCTACCACGAGTCCTGCGACCTTAACTAACTGACCGTGTTTACACTGATGTAATTGCGCCTGCGAATAACAATTTTTTAGCGCTTGGTGTTCACGCAGTATATGTAGCGGGTGGCGACGCAAGCTGACGCGGGTGGCTAGATAGTCTTGCTTAATATCTTCTACTTCACTAGGTGCTGCCAAGTTTACCGTAGCTTCTTCGGGCATCGGAAATAGTGGTAATGGCGCTTCGGTGCCACTCATTTGC
Organism: Agarivorans sp. MS3-6; assembly: GCF_054112545.1. Classification (NCBI taxonomy): domain Bacteria; kingdom Pseudomonadati; phylum Pseudomonadota; class Gammaproteobacteria; order Alteromonadales; family Alteromonadaceae; genus Agarivorans; species Agarivorans sp. MS3-6. The sequence goes on from NZ_CM134202.1 coordinate 4,416,253, forward strand.
CAACGAGTTTGATGGCGGTGTCCAGCCAAACAGGCAAAGGCATCGGCGCTAGCTAGCGATTCTAAGCTGGTTTTATCGAGCTGTTCAGTGAGTTGAGCTAAGTGGTTAAACCCTTGGCTTGGGCGTTTAGCTAACAGTTGGGAAAATTTACTTTTGTTTAAACCTTTTATTTGCTTTAAGCCAAGACGAACAGCACCTTTGGGATCGTGGGTGTAATCGAGTTTGTGCTCCCAGTCACTCTGGTTAATATCAATTGGTAATATGCTTACCCCATGACGTTGAATATCTTGAATTAGCTGACTTGGACTATAAAACCCCATGGGTTGGCTATTTAGTAGAGCACAGCAAAAGGCGGCGGGCTCGTGGCACTTTAACCATGAAGATATATATACCAATAGGGCAAAGCTGGCAGAATGTGACTCAGGGAAACCATATTCACCAAAGCCGAGTATTTGTGAAAATAAGCGTTCAGCAAAAGCGGCAGGGTAACCACGCGCTTGCATACCGTTGACCAACTTATCGCGAAAATAAGACAACTTGCCGTTACGCTTCCAAGCGGCCATCGCACGGCGGAGTTGATCTGCCTCTCCGCCACTAAAACCCGCCGCCACCATGGCGAGTTTTATCACTTGTTCTTGAAAAATAGGCACTCCCAAGGTTCTAGCCAATACCGCTTCAACTTCAGGACTAGGGTAGTCAACAGCTTCTTCACCGTTACGCCGCCGCAAATAGGGATGCACCATTTCACCTTGAATAGGCCCTGGTCGTACGATGGCCACCTCTATCACCAAATCATAATAATTACGCGGTTTTAAGCGGGGCAACATACTCATCTGGGCTCGTGATTCCACTTGAAAAATCCCCACACTATCGCCTTGGCACAACATATCGTAAGTGGCGCTATCGTCTTGTGGAATATCGCAAAGATTAATGGTGCGTTGCTCACGCTCGCTTAAACTGGTCAAGCAGCGGCGAATAGCGCTAAGCATACCCAAGGCCAATATATCCACCTTCATTAAATGCAGGGCTTCTAAGTCGTTTTTATCCCATTGAATAATTGTACGATCGGCCATGGCAGCGTTTTCGATGGGGACTAAATGACACAGTTTATCTTGGGCAATCACAAAACCACCAACATGCTGAGACAGATGTCGAGGGAAGCCGCGAAGTTGCTCCACCAATTGGGCAAAGCTGCGGGCGTTTTTCTCTGGCAATAAGCCGGCTTGGATAATTTTTTGGCAGGTATTACTACTGCCATCTCGCCAATCAATGTTGTGATTTAAACCATGCAGAATATGCGCTGGAATTGCTAATGCTTTGCCTATTTCGTTAATCGCGCTTCGGGTGCGATAGGTAACAATACTGGCAGCGAGGGCTGCACGATGGCGGCCATATTTGTTATAGATGTATTGGATCACTTCTTCGCGGCGTTGGTGCTCAAAATCAACGTCGATATCTGGCGGCTCATCGCGTTCTTTAGAGATAAAACGCTCAAATAGTAAACCCACTTGGCTGGGGTTCACTTCGGTAATGTTCAAGCAATAACATACTACCGAGTTAGCCGCCGAGCCTCGACCCTGACACAAGATTTTTTGTTGCCGAGCATAGGCTACAATATCGTAAATGGTGAGAAAATAATGCTCATAATTAAGCTCGCTAATCAGAGATAATTCATGTTCAATTTGCGTTCGCAACGCTACAGAAAGGTTGTCGCCAAAACGTTGTTTTACGCCGTTTTCCACTAACTGACGTAAATACTGCTGGGCGCTATAACCTTGCGGTACATTATCTTTAGGGTATTGGTAGCGAATTTCATTGAGGCTAAAAGTACATTGTTCTGCCAATTTGGCGCTGCGGCTTAGTTCTTCTGGCTGGTAGCGCTGCTGTAAATGTGGCCATTGTAATAAACGGCGTTCGGCATTACTTGAGAGTAAAAAACCAGCTTGCTGAACGGTGCTATGTTGGCGAATAGCATCTAGAATATCGGCGAGTTTCTTCCTACTGGCAATATGCATACGGGGGTTAAGTGAGGCGACACAGTCAATATTGTGTTGTTTGGCTAGTTGGCGATAGCCATTCAATAAGCTGCTGGGTTGCGATAAATGGTTGTGTAACAGCAAATAAAAGGGCTGTACGAGCTGTGTTTTTAGCTGAGATAGGTGCTCAGCTAGTCGTGTTTGATTGGCTTTCACCAACACTAAACACTGATCTAAGCGCTGGTCAAACTGCGCTAAATTGACTTGGTAACAGCCTTTGCTACTGTCTTTTCTAGCTTCAGTGATAAACTGACACAACTGTTGGTAGGCAACTAAGTTCTTGGCTAATACTACCAGCTGGCACTGTTCATTAGTGGTGAACTGGCTACCTATAATCAGTTTTATGGCTAGTGGTTCAGCAGCTTGATGTGCACGAACAACACCGCTTAATGAGCAATCATCAGTAATAGCGATGGCCTGATAGCCATAAGTTTGGGCTTGCTCAACCATTTCTTCTGGATGCGAAGCCCCATACAAAAAGCTAAAATTGCTTTGGGCATTCAGCTCGGCAAATAGAGTGTTATTCATGTTTAAGCAAACCAACCATGTAAGTACCATTGTTGGTTTTCTTGGCAGATCCAAGCCACGCCTTGTTGCGGGCTTTGCGCCATATAATAGTCGCGATTAATGCTCTGGTCATCCCACCAGCCACTGGCGATACGCTCTGGCGGCGAGAGTAGCGTGTAATGCTGAATATTAATTGGCTTTAATTGCGGTAATAACCAACAGGGGCGAGCAAACAGGCTCGGGTCGTTTAGTACTACATCTTGGTGTAACGAGCGATATTGACTAGCGCGCTCTGGTCGGTAATCGGCTTGGCAGCTTAAACGGCTAATCGCCTGTTCGCCTAGCCGGACACTCAGTTGATCAAACAGTAAACTATCGGATGTTGCTTGTTGGCTTTCAAACAAGCCTCTTACTTCACTACCAAGAGGGTATAACGCGTTGCAACAAAGGCTGAACTCAGTCACTGCTGCTGGTAGACGCAGGGTTGCTAACTTTAAACTAAACAGGGCTAACCAGTCTTGGCTAGTTTGTAACAAACGGGCACTCTTTATAAGCACTTGCTCGTTAGGTTTATCGCGGAAATGTAATTCTAGAATAAGGTTGTTACTGCACAGTTGACGTTGTCTTAACCACTGTTGTAGATGCAGGCAGGCTTGTTTAAGCGGAAACATGAGACCTTGAGTTGTGTGGGTTTCACTGAGTAGGGGAAAACGCTGCTGGTAGTGCGCTTTTTGCTGAATGAATGTCAGCGGGGTATCTTGTAAACCAAGGGCTTGATCTAAAGCGGCTAAGCTGTCTTCACCAAGCCGTTTGCGCAACTCAGGTCTAGGTAGGGCGTTTAGTTGCTTTACCGTATATAAGCCCATGGCTTGTAAACTACTGACCTGGTTAGCGGGAAGATCGCTGGCCGTGAGCGCTAAATCCATCAATTGTTGGCTACCAGAGCCTCGTTGTTTTAAATCTTGTGAACGTACTAGCCAACGTGCTGCTAGGGCGGTATCTGCATGAGCAATGCGCAAGCTAAGTTGTTGTTGCTGATAGTGCTTAGCGAGTTGCTTAAGGTGTCGCTCTGGCTTCTCATAAATGCTGAGCATGCCAGCCCCGCTAATATATAAGCCCTGCTCAGGATGAAGGGCTACTTGGGCTGAATAACGTAAGGCTTGTTGGGCTAAATCGTTGAAATAGGCAGCACACGATAAATCAGTTTGTTCATATAAACGTAATTGTGGCGCAAGTTGGTAGGCGGTGTTAAGTGAGCAACCTAAATAAACACCGAGCTGGTAGGCAAAGTGGTTCAGTTGAATGATTTGTTTGTTGTGATGAATAGCCAAGGCCTGATTGGCAGGATACTCGCGTTGCAATAAGTCCAACGCGAGTTGAGGAAAATCAAGATATATCCAATACATGTGTCACTTGCATAATAAGTACCGGCTAGTTAAGTCGCGGAATGCTTTGCTCGTAGAGTGGAGCACCGCCGCGCCGCTTTAGCAGGTGATAGTTGATATGATTAGGCGCCTTACTTGGATGTAGGGCCATTCGTACACTGGCGCTAGAATTTTGCTGTTGTTGTTGCAGCGGTCGAAATAAATAACTTAGGCAATCGCCTTGTTCTGCAGCAAGTTGCAAGCGTCGACTGGCTTTTAAATCCAAACCGTTTAACCAACCTAGTACCGCACCACATGAGCCACTCTTTAAGGCCTGTTCAATGGTCCAAATTACGTCACTACATTGCTCGGGGCGAATAATAATAACTTTGCTAATGTCTACACCATGTTGTTGTAAGGCTGGCGCGTTAGGCATAAATGGCGGCGCGACCCAAATAATCCATCGAGACTGCTGACTTAACTTAGCTAGCGCTGGAAGCAGTAATTGCAACTCGCCAATACCATGATTTTCATAAAGCACCTCGGTGATGCCACCTTGTGGCCAGCCATGGTTAGGTAGTTGCTGGTCAAGCTGTTCAAAGCCACTTGCATGAACGTCAAGATGACTGCGTTGCCATTGGCTGCCTTGCCATACCTTGTTGCTTTGTAGCAGTTGTTCAATTTGTTGCGCCATTGTTTGCTCCATGCTTTAGTCAATGTCATTAAGTGACTGTGTTTTTATACAGTGTATGGATATACAGTAGTTCTTGATTGAAAGATTTGCAAATGTTTTTTTTCGCCTATATGTATGACAATTAGATCTGAACGCTAGTAATTTTTCGTAAATACTTGCAAAATAACATTGATGACTGAAAAGGTTTTCAAGGAAAGCGTGCTTAAAAATAGGGATAAAAATGATAACTCTTGGTGAATACATAATAGAAAAACAACACCAGTTTCCCGATGCAACAGGGGAGCTAACCCAACTGCTGGGGGCTATTCGCTTAGCCTCTAAAGTGGTCAACCGTGAAATCAACAAAGCCGGCCTAGTTGATATTATTGGTTCGACTGGCGTTGAAAATGTTCAAGGAGAAGTGCAACAAAAGCTAGATTTATATGCTAACGAAAAATTTAAAGCGGCCTTAGAAGCCCGTGGTGAGGTATGTGGTGTAGCCTCCGAAGAAGAAGATGAGTTTGTTAGCTTTGACAGTTCACGGTCTATTGATAGTAAGTATGTGGTGTTAATGGATCCACTCGATGGCTCCTCTAACATTGATGTGAATGTATCAGTAGGTACTATATTTTCCATTTATAAACGTATTAGCCCTTGTGGTAGCCCAGCGGTATTAGAAGATTTTTTGCAGCCAGGTAACCGTCAAGTAGCGGCAGGTTATGTCGTATATGGCTCGTCTACTATGTTGGTATATACCACCGGACATGGTGTACACGGCTTTACGTGTGACCCTTCCTTAGGCGTGTTTTATTTGTCTCATGAGAATATGACCATTCCTGAAGATGGGGTGATTTACTCTATCAATGAAGGAAACTACCTCAAATTTCCAACCGGTGTGAAGAAATACCTAAAATACTGTCAGGAAATTGAACCAAGCACTAAACGTCCTTACACTTCTCGTTACATTGGTTCACTAGTGTCTGATTTTCACCGCAACTTGTTAAAAGGAGGCATTTATATTTATCCTTCTACGGCTTCAGCACCCACAGGTAAGCTGCGTTTGCTCTATGAGTGCAACCCGATGGCTTTCTTAATGGAGCAAGCCGGTGGTAAAGCCAGTGATGGCTTTAATCGAATCATGGATATCGAACCGATAGAGTTACATCAACGTGTTCCGTTCTTCTGTGGGAGTACCCATATGGTAGAAACAGTAGAGGGAATGATGCGCGAGTACTCGTCTGAAGAACAAAATAGTTAGCGGTTAATTCTGTTTATTCGACAGCATTTGCCCTGATGAGCCAATCATCAGGGCAAATAAATATTCGCCGTGGAGCCTGTTGGTTTTGTTTGGGTAAATAAAGCTGAATAGGCCCTCGGGTTAAGGGGATGTTATTCTGCCATTTATTCAGAGAATACCCTTGCGGGTTTAACCACTGCTGCTTACTTAAAGCATACCAATTGCTTTGGTGCATCGCTTGCCATTGGCTTTGGCTGTACCAATGTAAATGTTGCGGTTCAACATGCTCAGGCCTTCCCAATGCAAATAAATACCCCGATAGCAAAATGCGTTGCTTAAAGTGGTAATTAGGATAGCGATTGCATAAAGCTTGAATGTTTGGATGACGGCCCAGCGGAATTTGCTTGAGTATTAATTTACTGAGTTTATTGCTGAGTTGGTCATGTTGGTTAGGACCTACATAGTCACTTGCTTGCGGGCAGTCGTTCTTAGCCAGGTAAAATTTAACCGCAAGTTCCCAGTGCTCTATCTGTTGTAAGCGGTGATTTATCACTAAAAAATCGATGGCACCTAGGGTTTTTCCATTTTGTTGTATCGCTACGTTGTCGGCTAACATATGCCAGTCGGGGTGAAGTGCAATCAGGCTTCGCCATAATTGTTCAAAGTATAAACCTAGCCGCGAGTTGGGTTCAGCGCTGGTAGCGGTATTTAAATGCTGAGTTAGCGCTGTTTGCCATTGTTTTTTCCAGTGCTGATCAACCGCGAAAGGCAGTGAATGCGACAGCAACGTAGGCGCATGCAAGCACCACTCTAAATCACCCAAAAAACTGTCCCGCGGCATAAATGTTGCTCCTTTGTTATTTTTTTACATCTATTTAAACGTTTTGCTTTTTATTTAAACGTTTTTTACGGTTTATGTAGTTTTATTACTAAGTTTTAGCTAGTATTTAGTGGTCTAACCAGTAAGGGTGTTCAACATGAGTAAGCAATTTTCAACTAGCATTATCATCGGTCGTCGTATCGCGCTATTTTTCGTCGGTTTGATTTGTTTTCCATTTGTGGCTTTGGCAGGTTTAAGAGCGCCGTTTTATAGCGCATTGCACCGCCAATGGATAAAATGTAATGACCGTCCAAGTTGGATGCAGCAACTGGAAAAAAATAGTCAATTTGTACTTTTTTAAGTAACGCTAAATAACTATAAGACTTGTTTCTGATCGTGTCTGCTACTTACAATGTGCCAAACCATTGTGAGTTAAGCTAATGAAAAATACCCGATTAGAAAATATATTAAATCAACATCTCGAAAGCTTTAAGTTTAAAGACTATTGCCCAAATGGTTTACAAGTTGAAGGCCGAGAGCAAGTTAAGCGTGTTGTGACAGGTGTTACTGCTTGCCAAGCCTTAATCGACCAAGCTATTGAGTTAAAAGCTGACGCTATCTTAGTGCATCACGGCTTTTTCTGGAAAAATGAAGCCGCGGTAGTAACGGGGATGAAACGTCGCCGATTACAAGCTTTGCTCAATCATGATATCAACCTTTACGCTTATCACTTACCTTTAGATGTTCACCCTCTGTTAGGCAATAACGCCCAATTAGCTCAGCGCCTAGGCATTACCTTAAAACGTGGTTTAGAACCTTGGGACCCTCGCAGCGTTGCAATGGTTGGAAAACTCGCAGAACCGATGTCGGGTGAAGCTTTTGCCGAACGCATTGAACAGGTGCTAAAACGCAAACCACTACATATCTCAAATCATCAAACTATCCATAAAGTAGGGATCTGTACAGGCGGTGGTCAGTCTTATTTAGGCTTAGCAGCAGAACAAGGCTTAGATGCCTTTATTAGCGGTGAAATATCTGAAAATACAGTACATACCGCCAGAGAAATGGGGATAGATTATTTTGCCGCAGGCCACCACGCAACCGAACGCTACGGCGCGCAGGCCCTAGGCGAATGGTTAGCACAAGAGCATCAACTAGATGTTCGCTTCATTGATATAGATAACCCTGTCTAATTATAAAAAAGGTATTGCGAATGATAATGGTTCGCAATATAATTGCGGTATTGTTATTAATGAGGTGAAGCAATGTTTGTATGTCTATGCCACGGCATTACCGAAAAGCAAATTCAAGAAGCTGTACAGCAGGGTTGCGAAAGTTTGACTGATGTGCGAGAAAAGCATGGTGTGGCTTCACAGTGTGGTAAATGTGCAAAAATGGCTAAAGCCATCATTAATAAAGAATTAGACATTACACCCAAATATTACCAAGTAGCCTAATCTTTAGGCTGCTTACTCAGCATCGTCACGATGAATAAGTAAGTCAAAGCCTTTATCTCGCCAATATTGAACCAGCTCTGGTTGCACTCCCAAAATAGCTAATGAAATATTTTTTTCTTGGCAGCGTTGTTTGGTGACTTGCCAAAAGTTGCGGTTATCATTATTTACGTTTAGCAAAATCCACATATCTAATGACACAACCAATACGTCTATCAAATCAAGTACCGTTGGGTGGTTCTTTAGCTGCGCGACTAAATTAGGTTGCCACGCGAGTTTGACTTGCTGTTGCTTAATTCTGATTAAGTTAGACAGATTTTCCATTGGAAATTCAGGGCTAAAAACTAACATCATCTCAGAACCCTGCTCGGCTAAGCGGGTAAGTTCAACATTATTTTTAAGTAGTGTTCGTTCAAAATGATGCCAATATACAGCGTTTAGTGGTGCCTTACATCTCGTCATTGTTTCTATTTTAGCTTCACTGTTTGGCCAGTCCCAATAACCAGCCAATTCATTGCTATAAGTATCTCGAATCAAGTAATGGCTATGTTTTGTGGCATGACCTAATTGGTTTAACTTATGGCGGTAGAGGCGAAAGAACTGACGACTTAAGTAAGCTATTTGCGGTTTGAACTGACTAATATGAATAGATGTGTATAAGTTTAAGCCATAGTGTTTAGCCAGTAAGATAATGCTATTTTTTAGCTTAGAATGTTCTTGGAAAATGAGAATTAGACCGGGGCGATGAAATACTGAGGCGAGGCTTTCAATGACATCGATAATTGCAGGGTCATCATCAAATACAGAGACCAAAACGAGGTTAGCTTGCTGTAACCGTTGAGCAGCATTATCCTGCTTCGGTTGCCAGTACTGGGTTTGGCTAAATTCAAAATTGGTCATTTCTTCGAGTATCTTACTGCGCTCATTTGGGCAATAAAGGTAAACTTTTTTTCGGTTTGCCCAAGCTTGATATTGGCTGTTTATGTGCTTGCACCAGTAGGCAAATTGTTCCGTGAACTCTTGCTGATTCGCGCAATAGGTGAAGTCGGGAAGGTCAAAGGCCATCGTTGGCATTTGGCCCACCAAGAACACTGAAATTTGTGATTGTTCTTCAAGCAAGCCGGCTAACAAAGCGAGTTGTTCGGGGGCAAGCAAAGCACAATTGAAAACAATGCCATCAAACTCGTTAGACTGTTGTAGCTGCAGTTGCAGCTCATCGATTTGATTTACTTCGACATGCTCTATTGAGTATTCAGATGGCGTGGCAGCTTGCTGAAACCATAAAACACGCAATAGTTTTGAAGGGGCAGGGCTTGAACTTGGCGCTAATAATAGCGCCAACTCTTCATCATTCAGCGAGAATGACCCTGCCGTCATAGCTAGTAAGTGACCTTAACTTTACTTGCTACTTGCTTAGCATTTTTCACCGCTTGTTCGATACTCGCACTGCGATTAAGGGCGACACCAAGACGCCTTTGACCATCAATATCGGGTTTAGAAAACAAACGTAGTTGGCTATCAGCAATATCTAATGCCTCTGCTAAGCCGTTAAAACGAATATCTTTAGAGCTGCCATCACCCATAATCACTGCTGAAGCACTGGCGCCATATTGTTGAATTTGTTTGATTGGTAGTCCTAAAATGGCTTTGGCATGTAATGCAAACTCGGATAGATCTTGAGAAATCAAGGTGACCATACCGGTATCATGAGGGCGTGGGGATACTTCACTAAAGAACACCTCATCACCTTTAATAAAGAGTTCTACGCCAAATAAGCCGTAACCCCCCAGCTCTGTGACTACTTTACGAGCAATCTCTTGAGATTTAGCTAAGGCTTGGTCTGACATCGCTTGAGGCTGCCAAGACTCGCGATAATCACCATCTTCTTGGCGGTGACCAATGGGGGCACAAAAGTGAATCCCATCAACGGCACTGACGGTGAGTAGAGTGATCTCGTAATCAAAATCAACAAAGCCTTCAATAATAATACGGCCAGCGCCTGTGCGACCGCCTTCTTGAGAATAATCCCATGCGGTGATGACTTGCTCGTTACTACGTAAGGTTGATTGTCCCTTGCCTGAAGAACTCATCACTGGTTTAAGCACACAAGGTAAACCTACTGCTGAAACTGCTTGTTGGCACTCTTCTAGGCTATCAGCAAATTGATAGGCCGATGTGGGTATCGCAAGCGTCTCTGCGGCCAAACGGCGAATACCTTCACGATTCATCGTCAGTTGAGTGGCTCGCGCAGTAGGAGTAACCGCAAAGCCTTGTTGCTCTAATTCAACTAAGGCTTGGGTTGCGATAGCTTCAATTTCAGGAACAATATGCTGGGGCTTTTCTTTAAGAATGAGTTCTTTTAGTGCTTTTTCATCGGTCATATCAATAACGTAACTACGATGCGCGACATGCATTGCAGGCGCATTGGGGTAGCGATCTACCGCAATGATTTCTACGCCGTAACGTTGTAGTTCGATGGCGACTTCTTTGCCAAGTTCGCCTGCTCCGAGTAATAACACTTTTGTTCCAGAATCGCTTAGCGCAGTTCCTAACATTTAAATACTCCTAAGTTAAAGGGTAGCTATGATGGACCATAGGTTTTCGAGAATGTTCCGCAAAATTTTCCAATTCTTGCCTAAAGCTGAATGGATTGTCGATATGTTCCCATAACTCAAATCGTTCAACTTTGTCTAAGCTCAGGTGATTTAGCGTTAATTGCGATAATAAAGTGAGAAGCGGCGAGAGAGAAGGGTTAAAAGCAACGTTTTCTAAGTAACAGCTCCAAGCGAGCAATTTATCACCGTGATAGGCAAACATTGCGCTCTGAGTTTGGGTATAAGGTGAGTAACTCGCTTTAGCAAAATCGGGGGCTTGCTTGGCGGTGGCTAAATCTAAACGGGCCAAGGGGGCTTTGATGCCCAAATCATTAGGGCCAAATGATTGTGGTAATAATTCAGGAAAGGCAAAATTCTGCTGATTAAAGTGCACCTTAAGGCTTGCTGCGTTGGCTAATTCGTTAATGAATTGGCGACAATAACCACAAGGTGCAGCATTGATGACTAAGTCTGTTAGCTCGTCAGCTTGGTGACTTAATGCATTAAAGATGGCACTTTGTTCAGCGTGTAGGCTTCCGGTCAATGGGCCATATTCTAATTCATAATTGGCCCCCATAAAGAGCTGTTGTTGTTTGTCTAGGGCGATGGCGCCAACATGAAAGTTAGACTTAGGCGCAAATGAAAAACTAGCGGCTAATGGCAGCATTCGCTCGGCGAGTTCTATTAGGCTACAGTGTAATTGTTGGCATATTTCTGTGGTTTGCGCAGTGGTCAGTGAACTGGGAATTAGCTCACTGTTTACCACCGTTTTTAGTGCATTAAGCAGCGGCTGGTCTGGTTGGGTCTCTGACATATTATCGTTCCCTTTATTTTTTATCCAAGCTAGCAATAAATAGTGAATAAATTGCTAAGACTTCGATTATAATCCGCCTTATTCGTGTTTACCCAACATATATCATTTATTTGAGGCTTGGATCCTAGCGCGTAATTTATTGTAACTGAAGGTGTTGATACGTGTTTTCAAATCTAGATTCTGTTCTGCAAACTGTTCGGCAATGGCATTTATCTTCTCCCCAGCACCAGGTGCTATTTACTCCCCAATGGAGTAACCAGCAGTGTGTTGTAAGAATAGATAATCTGTCATCACATAGCTTAGCTTTAGGTCAGATAGACTTATTGGCTGGCCAATTACCAGAAAACGCAATGTTTCATGGTGAAGGTTTTCAAATGTTGGCGCAAAACTATGGTTGCCCCGAACAGGTCATCGCTATTGGTCGTTGCCCCGATGCAGGTGAGTATCGTTTGAGTGAAGATCGTGACCATTTCACCGCATATAACCAGCTACTTATTGAAAGCGGGGGAATATTTACCTTATTAGCCTTTAGTTCTTGTGAGCGATTTAGCGGCTATTTTAAAGTTTACCCCGACGGGCGTTTGATCATCGGTATTGATACCGATACCTTGGCAGTGAACGCACATCAATATATAAACAGTGAGAGCTTGTTTGTTGGGCATAACGCTAGCAGAGAAACATTGTTAGCTGAGTTTGCAGCTACTATTGAGCAACATCATCCACGTTTACCATGGCCAAATAAGCCTAATGGTTGGTGCTCTTGGTATCACTACTATGCAGATGTAACTGCCAATGATATTGAAGAAAATTTACAACAGTTACTGAGCCCGCATGAGCATCTCGAGTACCTATTGATTGATGATGGTTACCAAGAGTTTATGGGCGACTGGCTGTACCCTTCAGAGCGCTTTAGTGGCGGTGTAGAAAGTCTATGTAAACGGATTCGTGAACAAGGAAAAGAACCCGCTATCTGGGTGGCACCTTTTATCGCTCAACCAGAGTCGCGGCTATTCCAGCAACATCCTGATTGGTTTGTAAAAGACCAATCTGGCCAACCACTCGCCGCTGAAGAAGTCACCTATGGTGGTTGGCGCTGTACGCCTTGGTATGTACTAGATACCACTCAGCCAGAGGTAAACCGTTACTTACACGATGTATTTAGTCATATGTATCATCACTGGGGCGTACGTTACTTTAAATTAGATGCCATTTATTGGGGGACCTTGGCAAAGGGGTATCGTGCAGATATTAGTAAAACCCGCATTGAAGCTTATCGCATGGGCATGGAAACCATTAATCACGCCTGTGAAGGTAAGGCTTATATATTAGGCTGTAATGCGCCCATGTGGCCATCTTTAGGTTTGGTTCATGGAATGCGTATTGCCGACGACGTTGAGCGAAATATTCATCGTTTTAAACAGATTGCAAAGGAGACGTTTTTCCGCAACTGGCAAGATCAACGCTTATGGCATAACGACCCTGATTGCGTAACCTTAAATAACATCGCTCATCAGCAAACCAATGAGGCGGCTTATAACTGGCATCGAATTAGTTTGTTGGCCAGCAGCGGTTTGGTATTTTCTGGCGACCGTTTGCAACCGTTACATCCTCAACAGCGAGAAGTATTAAAAGTACTGCAACAAAACCAAGCAGAAGCCGCTCGTTTTGAAGATTTCTCACTACAACACGCTAAACAGTATCAAGGAGGAGAATTGTTACGACAGTATTGGTTTAACTGGAGTGAGCATAAAGACCTTACCATTGAAGTGGGGCTAAATGAGCAACAATGGATGGTGTTGTGGTCGGATGCCAGCTTTGAGTATCAAGCGTGTGGTCAGACAATAACCATGACTTTAGCGCCAAACAGTGCAGTGGTATTTGAAAAGAAAAACTAAAGAAATAGTTAAGTGGGTTTAGTATTTAAACTCTAAGCCCACTGAAAAGTTACTATCGCCATAGCCTGGGATTTCATGACTAGAGACGATGGTTTTCATTAGTAGCTGTTGATTAATCGGCGCTACAAAGCCTAAGCCTACAGCAATATCTGATTTATCAACCAAATAAGACATCTGTCGTTGACCTAAACTATGATAAATAGAGTCTTCGTGTAGCTGGTTGTAGACCGAGTATTTGGGATCATAGACATGGCTAAATAATTCGATACGAAACGAATTAAAGGGGGTTTGAACAATGGGTACTGCTACCATGTCGTATAACTCTGACTTAGCAAAATAACTGTTAGTTAACGTCGGAGAGAAATCGGTATCTTGGTAGGTTTTCTCAAAGATATCGCCTAGCAGTGCAAATTGTTCAGCACTTAAGCGCAATAAAGAAGAAGGGCGAAGTAACAAACTGTCTTCACTGTAGCAAGTAGGGGAATAGCAAATGACGGTAGCGACAGCAAAACTTGCTGCAGTGGCTAACGACAATTGTAATTTGCGTTTAATTCCCATAACTCGACTAAGCTATCCTTATATTTGTAGGACGAATTATACCCTAGCAGCAACAATAAAGTTACTTTTAGCTCACGTTTTAAAGATTTTCTATATAGCTATAGAGACTTTTTAGAATATTTGTCTTATTAGTATCATTTTGATACTCGAACATTAGGTTTTCTAGTTCGGGTAATATCTGGTTAATTTGTTCATTTAAGCTAGATTGCCGATGCGCTTGCCATTGTTGTAATTCAATTTCGTTTAAACATTCAGGATAATTTCGGCCTTTGAAGCGCAGTATTAAACGATTAAGTCGAGGGTCTGAAAACTGAAACTGCTGTTTTGTTACCAGTTGCGGGTCACTACTACGCAATACCTGCATAAGGTTTTTATCTGCATTTCCCACAAAGCCTTTATACAACGAAGTGTCTGGGTTGTCGTCTTCTTCAAATTGACGTTCCATTGCAAATACTTGGCTTAACTTAGCTTCAATTTCCACTTTGTGTTGGGACAATAAATCCAAACTTTGACGACACTGAGTACGATTTAGTCCCAGTTCTTCGGCGCGTTGCGGCGTAAGGGTACTCGCAGGAGCCAGTACAGGGCATTTATTCGTGTGAATAAGCTTAACTGGGATTGGTAGCTCATCAGTCGCTAAATTAGCATGTGCAGTATATAGGCGTTGATGAATCTGTTCAGCGCTGAGTTCGAGTAAGACAGTAGCATCTTTATTCAAATCAACCACTATCATGGCGTTTTTATTCACTGGGTGCCAAGTAATAGGAAGTATCCATGAAGCACAACCTTGGCTTGCACCAAACATACCTGATATATGTACCAGCGGTTTGTTATTAAGCAAATCGAACTGTTGAGCAACGGCTTTTTTTCCGCGTAGCTTGAGCAAATAATCAAATAATTTAGGCTGTTTATCTCTGATTAACTTTGCCATGGCAATGGTGGCGTAAACATCTGATACCGCGTCATGGGCGTTGGCATGGCTTAAACCATTGGCTGCGGTGAGCAATTCTAACCTAAAGCTCACTAAGCCATCATCATTGGTAGGCCATTCTATCCCTTCGGGGCGAAGAGCATAACAGGCGCGAACCATATCTATGAGGTCCCAGCGTGAATTACCATTTTTCCATTCGCGCTCATACGGGTCTAGAAAGTTTCGAAATAGCGTATACCGAGTAACTTCATCATCAAATCTAATGCTGTTATAACCCACTCCACAGGTACCTGGAATGCTAAACTCTTGGTTAACTCGCTCAATAAAGTCACTTTCAATTAAGCCTTTTTGAAGTGCAGTTTGCGGTGTAATGCCGGTCACTAAACAAGCTTGAGGGTGGGGGACGTAATCATTAGGTGGCTGACAAAAAAGCTCGATCGGTTTGCCTATCGGATTTAACTGCCAATCCGTTCGAATTGCAGCAAACTGGCAAGGGCGATCTTTAGCTGGGTGTATGCCAAAAGTTTCGTAGTCGTGAAATAGAAAAGTGTTGTCGCTCATGGCTGTTAGTAATCTTATTTGTCAGCGGGTCTTTAACTTTCATAACAATAGCATAATTTGCTAGCACTTCTGATAGCTGAGCAACTAAGTGTTTAGTTTGCATCCAATTATTACTATGCAGCTTATCGAATGTTCAATTTGATAAGCTGCATCTCAAAAAAGTGACTGCTAGGCTGTTGATGTGTATGCAATAAGATATGAAAGACCGGGTTTTCGACGTTTAAGGCTATCCAATGAGCGGCTATAGCCGAGAATCGAAAGAATAATTGGAGAGCATAAAGGTAAGATATTTAACAACACCGTCAGCATTGTGGCTGGCGGCTTAGGTAATTTTTAGAGTGATCTACTGGCTTGTCTCAAGCGCATCAGCGACACCTTGTAATGCCGGTTTTGCTGTATAGTCATTGAAAAATAAAAGTGGCCACTCTGTCGTTGGGCTAGGCCAACCTTGTAACCAACTATCTCCATCGATGGTTCCCCATATAGTAATACCACCGCGTTGATCAGCGGGCACCGTTTCTAAATATGTATTAACCATGCCGTCATCGTATTGCTTTTGTTAATCAGCAGGCCTTTATCTTCATTAAACCGACTATTCGTTGCAACGTTGAAGGTAGCGCCACATTATGGCGAATTAACGTATAGCGTTATTTTGTTCTTATTTAGTTGAGCGCTAATCTTTTCGACTACACTGTTCGTAGTCTAAGGGTCAGTTTAACTCCATAAGGATATGTAATGAAATATTTCACCTTGCTTGCAAGCGCTATGTTTGCCTTAAACGCCAATGCTGCCATGGTCAGCCAAACAGTCACCCACACTATTGGTGATACATCCTTCGAATCTACTTTAGTGTTCGATGATCAAAAACAAAACTTGCCCGCGGTGTTGATGGTGCCGAATTGGATGGGGCCAACCGAAGGCTCATTAACAAAGGCTAAAAAAATTGCAAAGATGGGTTATGCCGTGATGATGGCCGATGTATACGGGGTGGGTGTTAGACCAAAAAATGCTGATGAAGCCAAAGTGGCGGCAACGGTATTACGTAGTGATCGGGCGTTAATGAGAAGCAGAACCAAAGCTGCTTTAGAAGCGATGAAAGCCAATGTACCCGCCGGGAATGTCGATGCAAATAAGGTCGCAGCAATTGGTTTTTGTTTTGGAGGAGGGGCGGTATTGGAGTTAGCCCGTCACGGAGAACCGCTTAATGGTGTGGTTTCTTTTCATGGTAATTTAGATACCCCAAACCCAAAGGATGCCGAAAACATTAACACCCCAATATTGGTTCTGCACGGTGCGATAGACCCATTTGTACCGGCAAGTCAGGTCGTGGCCTTTGAACAAGAAATGACGGCGGCAAACACTGATTGGCAATTTGTCTCCTTTGGCGGGGCTGTGCACTCATTTACCAATCCTGCGGCTAAGATGGCGGGTAAGGCTGAGTACCACCCGAAAGCGGCTGCACGGTCCTATGTGATGATGGATAGCTTCTTCGCTGAAACCTTAAACTAACGGTTACCATAACATAAAGAGTTGATTTGCCCTCAGTGTTTAACTGAGGGCATTTTCATAGACAGTATCAGTACTATAACTGCATTTAAATTTCAAAAGATGAACGGTAAAACATGGGCTTAGGTCTGTGCTCGCTATATTTAGGCTATCATCAGTAGTAAAGTTATACTTTGACCTTTGATTTTTACCCAAAGGGAATCATTGCCTAGTCACAAGGATGGTTTATGACGGTTGAGCAGTTGGTATTGGTATTATTAGCTTTACTACTCACTATCGTATTTTTATTGCTGAAGTTACGCAAAATTACGATTGAGAACTTCAGTCTATTGCTGAATTCTCGAAAGAGCGTATTGGTTCTTTTTGCCATCTTTTCGCTGGCATTTGGTGTCATTGCTGCAATTACCAGTATCGGTTTGAATCAGCTGAAACAAACCCAGTTTGCCCAACTTGAAAATGTGATTGAATCGGTACTAGATACCACTGACGCGGGCCTTGTTGAATGGAAACAAAGTTGGCAATCCAAAGTTAATGCGATTTTATTGGATACGGCATTTCAGCACTTTTCATCGGTCTTACTTGAATCAGAGCATACACAATCGGGGCTTTTGGCCAACCCTGCTTTAGCCGGTTTACGTAAATCGGTAGAAAACTATCGGGTTATCTTTGACGATTTGGGATTCTTTATTATTTCCCAAGAACGGATCAATATCGCCTCAATGCGTGACAAAAATCTTGGTGAGATTAATGTGATTACTCGCCATTACCCGCATTTACTTAATCGAGCCTTTAAGGGGGAAACGGTCATTATTCCTCCCATTCGGGCTGACATAAATTTAGGTGGTTATAGTAACACGACCATGTTTATTGCCGCCCCCATCAAGAATGGTGATGGTCAAGTTGTTGCGATATTTACCTTGCGAATGAATCCTGAAATTGAATTTAGCCAGTTATTGAAAGGCGCAAGAATTGGTGATTCCGGAGAAACCTACCTCGTAAACCGTTCCGGTTTTATGATTTCGCCGAGTAAGTTTGAACATCAATTGGTGGCTAATGGCTTACTTGAGCCCCATCAATCTTCGGTCCTTAATGTCAAACTTAAAAACCCTAATACTCTAGATCAGCATGATTGGACCGAAAGTGGCTATTCGATCATTAGTAAGCAAAGTGGCGAAAATTTTGAGGGCTATATTGATTACCGCGGTGAGAAGGTGGTGGGTTCTTGGCGTTGGGATGAAGAGCTGGAGATTGGTCTAGTTTCAGAGATTGACCATCAGGAAATAATGCAAGGCTACCTGCATTTTCGCAACATTGTTTTGTTGGTGCTGGGGGCCGCCGTTGCCTTCTGTATGTTTTTGTTTGCTTTAGTTTTTGCTTTAGCCAGAAAAGTAAATGTTCGTTTAAATCGCTCTAAAAAAGATCTCGAACGTCAAGTTGAAGAACGAACAATCAAACTGAAAGAACGAGAAGCGTCCCTGTGGGACTTATATGAAAATGCGCCTATTGCTTATGCCTCTCTTAGTGCTTCTGGTGCGTTTCTAAAACATAATTTGAGTCTAGCCGAAGCCTTAGATATTGAGCGAGATGCCTTTGATAATCTGAGCTGGCAAGATATTGCTAGTGAGCAACAACACGCCAAAGCTAAACAGTTATTTAATGATGCGCTCAATGGGCTAAGTCACCATGATGAAAGCTTAGAAGTCGTTGTTAAAGGGGGAGAAGAAAAAACCTTCAGCGTGAATATTCAACCTGGTCGACGACTTAATAATGAAGTGGTAGAAGTGAAAGTGTCATTAATGGACATTACCGAACGTTATCAAGCGCGCCTAGCTCTAGCTGACAATGAAGAGCGGATCCGAACCATTGTGGATACCATTGCAGACGGTATTGTGCTTATCGAACAATCTGGCATTGTTCGTAGCTTCAGTCCAGCAGCAGAGCAAATATTTGGCTATTGCGAAGCAGAAGTCGTGGGTAAAAACGTTAAAATACTGATGCCAACAGACATCGCTGAGCAGCACGATCAAATATTGGCCGATTATCAACCCAAAGTTGAATCAACCGTTATAGGTAATGAGCGAGAGGTGTTTGGTAGACGTAAAAATGGTGAATTATTCCCTATGGAATTAGCAGTAAAAGAAGTGATTTTGAAAGGGAAACGCCATTTTACAGGAATCATCAGAGACATCACCGCACGTAAACAAGCGCAGCAAAAAATAGCCGATAGCGAGCGTCAATTTAGGACCTTAACCAATAATTTACAGTGTGTAGTCTATCGCGTTCGCCTCACTGAGAACGGCTCACCCGAGTGGCTCTATTTAAGCGATCAAATTGAGCAGCAAACGGGTTATCCAGTTGCAGATTTCTTAGGGCCGACCCCTACTCGCCGATATCAAGATTTAGTACACCCAGAAGATGTAGAACAAAGTATTGCCCGTTCTCGTGCTTTGAACAAAGAGGGGGGGGCGATTTCTCAAGAGTTTCGAATTATAGATGCCTTTGGTCAGACAAAATATATGCTGCAAAAAGCCTATGTTTCTTTGGATGACCATGGTGTTCCGGCATATTCAGACGGCGCTATTTTTGATATTTCAGAAATAAAGCAAGTAGAGCAACAACTTCGAGAAAGTGAAGAGCGGCTGGACTCTGCCGCCTCAGGTGCTGGCTTGGGTATGTGGGACTATTATCCTCAAGAAGACCGCGTAGAGGTGAATAAGATTTATGAAACTATGCTGGGCTATCACGTGGGCGAATTGCGTGATGGTAATGGCTTATGGGCACGTTTGCGCGGTGACTCAACAACTTGGAGTGATTTGATTCATCCCGATGATGTAGTACCAAACAGTGAAAAGTTAGTTGAGCATTTAGCACATCAAAGCGAAGTGCTACGTAATGAGATTCGCTTGTTGTGCAAGGATGGGCACTATCGTTGGATCCTCTCGATTGGTCGGGTTTCTGAGCTTGACGAACAAGGCAAACCGCAGCGTATTAGTGGTATTCACGTTGACATACATGAGATTAAGCAGTTAGAAGCCGCTCTCAACGAAGCGCGAACCCAAGCAGATACGGCGAATCAGGCTAAAAGTGATTTCTTAGCGAATATGTCTCATGAAATTAGAACGCCAATGAACGCCATTATAGGGATGTCTTATCTCGCTTTAGAAACAGACTTAAACAATAAGCAGCGTAACTATATTGACAAGGTTCATCGCTCAGCAGAGGCGTTGCTTGGAATTATTAATGACGTTTTAGATTTCTCTAAAATTGAAGCCGGTAAGCTAGATATAGAGGTTATCGATTTTCGTTTAGAGGATGTATTAGATAATTTGGCCAATCTGGTGGGGTTAAGAGCTGAGCAGAAAAGCTTGGAGTTATTGTTTGATATTGACCCTAATACTCCAACAGCGTTGATTGGCGATCCTCTTCGTTTAACTCAGGTGTTAGTTAATCTGTGTAATAACGCTGTCAAATTCACAACCGAAGGGGTTGTGGTGGTCAAAATAGCGGTGTTGTCACAGTTAGATGAACAGGTACATCTGAAATTTTCCATCAGTGATACTGGTATCGGCATGACGCCAGAGCAACAGACCAAATTATTCAAGCCTTTCTCTCAGGCCGATAGTTCAACCACCCGTAAGCATGGTGGTACAGGTTTAGGTTTAGCCATTTGTTTGAAGCTGACCGAGTTGATGGGCGGAAAAATAGCATTAGAAAGCGAAATCGACAAAGGAAGCTGTTTCTATTTTGACTTGCCGATGATGATTCAAAAAAATGCCAAGCCACTCAATGAGAGTAAGCAGATACAACTAACAAACTTAAAGGCTTTGGTTGTTGACGACAATTTTAATGCTAGAGAGATAAATGTTCAGGTTCTAGAAAGTTTTGGGTTAATCGTCACTGCCGCTAGCAGCGGCAGTGACGCCTTAGCATTAATTGAGCAAGCTAAGGATACTAATGCTTTCGACATGGTATTTATGGACTGGAAAATGCCGGAAATGGACGGGGTAGAAACGGTTCGTCAAATGCAACAACAAGGTGTATCAGCAGATATTATAATGGTCACCGCTTTTGGGCGAGACGAACTTAGTTCTGAGGCCGCAGATATTCACTTAAAAGCGATTTTGACCAAACCTGTCACTCCTTCTCATTTATTCGACACTATCGTAGAAGTGAGAAAAATCGAAGTATTTGAACAAACGCGTAGAGAAGTTAAGCGGCAGGGGTCTAATCAAGACATTATTCAACTGGCGGGCGCTAATATACTAGTCGCCGAAGACAACGATATTAATCAAGAGTTAATTATCGAATTATTAAACTCGAACGGGCTTACGTGTCACGTTTGTGATGATGGTGCTCAAGCAGTTGAATACTTAAAACACCACCAAGTTGATGGGGTATTGATGGATTGCCAGATGCCAGTTATGGACGGTTATACCGCCACTAAGGTTATTCGCGACCAGCTAGCTTTAAAGCAACTACCCATCATCGCTTTAACGGCTAACGCTTTGGCTGGCGATAGAGAAAAAGCAGTGGATGCCGGTATGAATGATCACGTTTCTAAGCCGATTAATGTTAACAATTTGTTTGCGGTAATGGCGCAGTGGATTACCCCTAAATGCCCTCTGCAAAATACCCGTTCTCTGACACATTCAATGACGCTTGATGAGCCAGTTTTACCCGTTGTTGACGGGCTGAATACCGTGGTTGGCTTGGCTAATGCTAACGGTAATCACACACTGTATTTGAAACTGTTAGCTAAGTTTTCGGATACGGAAAACCAATCCTTCCAAGCCTTACGGAGTGCTAAATCGCAAAACCAACTTATCGAAGCGCAGCGTATTGCTCATACCATTAAAGGTATTGCTGCCACTTTAGGTGCGGAGCGAGTGTCACCGTTGGCTATGGTTATTGAGCAGCAAGCAGAGCTCGCCGACGTCAACGATGATGATCTGGACAAATTGTCCGCTGAGTTGCTGCGGGTTCAGCAGCCCTTGAGACAGTTCTTTTCGTCTGCAGATCTACCCTCAGCGGAAAGTAAATCTAGCGAAGTGGCCACACTTGATGAAACAGCGATAGCGCTTCACCTTCAACAATTACAGGGGCTATTAGACGATTTCGATAGTGCTAGTAATGATTATATCGAGCAGCATGCAGATATCTTAATGCGCTTCCCCAAACAAGCGAAGCAATTGCAAATTTTGATCGACGAGTATGATTATGAAGCGGCTAGTCACTTGCTGGTCGAAATGAGTGAACAGTTAACATAGTTTTGCTGTCATATCCTGAGCCAAGGGCGAGACTTGCTGGTTTAGTTCGGGTAGACTTCCAGCCCATCGTTAATATCGACTTTAGGGGATAGTTGTGACTCAAACGCTTACCATTACCAGACCTGATGATTGGCACTTACATTTACGCGACGGCGCGATGCTGAATGTAGCTGCAAATGCGACCGCTCAGCATTTTTCTCGTGCGATCATTATGCCTAATTTAACACCTCCTGTAACTCAGTTAAGCGACGCCAAAGCTTATTATCAACGTATTAAGCAAGCCTTGTCAGAACAAAGCGAGTTTGAACCCTTAATGACGCTCTATTTGACTGATGCAACTACGCCAGCGATGATTGCAGAAGCTGCTGCCAGTGGGATTGTTAAGGCGTGTAAACTATACCCAGCCAATGCGACTACCAACTCAGCGCACGGTGTTACTGATGTCACTGCATTACGTCCAGTATTTGAAGCGATGGCTGAGCATGGCCTATTGCTATTAGTACATGGTGAAGTGACACACGCTGATATTGATATTTTTGACCGTGAAGCGGCATTTATTGATGCGCATATGCGTGATTTGGTTAATTCACTTCCTAATCTTAAAATTGTCTTTGAGCATATCACCACCGCAGAAGCGGCTGATTTTGTTCTAAATGCACCCGATAATGTGGCGGCAACAATTACTCCACAACACTTGATGTATAACCGGAATCATTTATTAGCCGGCGGTTTACGCCCACATAACTATTGTTTGCCAGTGTTGAAGCGTCAAACTCACCAGCAAGCACTGCAAAAAGCGGTTGCCAGCGGCACTAAAAAAATATTTTTAGGGACCGACTCTGCACCACATCTACAGGGAGCAAAAGAAAGTGCTTGTGGGTGTGCGGGATGCTATAGCGCGCCTGCGGCCATAGAGCTTTACGCTGAAATATTTGAGCAACTAGGCATACTGGACAAGCTAGAAGCTTTTGCTAGCTTCAATGGTCCTGATTTTTATGGTTTGCCACGTAACAATGAAACCATCACCTTAACTAAAGATGCTTGGCAAGTGCCAGAGAGCGTAATGGTTGAAGAGCAAGCGTTAGTGCCATTTTTCGCCGGTGAAACTCTGCAATGGCAGGTGAAATAAGCAAAAAAAAGCCCCTTGTTAGTTAAAACAAGGGGCTGCGTAAATTGTGTAAAGGTGTACACAGCAATAGGTAACTAAACGCGATGATTGAGTTAGCGACTCAATCGAGACAAATCATATAACGTAGCCGCCGATCTCTCTATTACCCAAATGGGTGATATTGGAATTTTGTTGGGGGGTATTTGCTATATTTATTGGTGTATTCTTGGTTCAGCCAAACCTTACCAACAAAAAAAGCCCCGTGTCGGTGAGGACAAGGGGCCTGCATAATTTGTGTAAAGGTGTACACTGCAATAGGTAACTAAACGCGATGATTGAGTTAGCGACTCAATCGAGATAAATCATATAACGTAGCCGCCGATCTCTCTATTACCCAAATGGGTGATATTGGTGTTTTGTTTGGGGTATTTGCTATATTTATTGGTGTATTCTTGGTTCAGCCAAACCTTACCAACAAAAAAAAGCCCCGTGTCGGTGAGGACAAGGGACCTGCATAATTTGTGTAAAGGTGTACACAGCAATAGGTAACTAAACGCGATGATTGAGTTAGCGACTCAATCGAGATAAATCATATTACGTAGCCGCCGATCTCTCTATTACCCAAATGGGTGATATTGGTGTTTTGTTAGGGGTATTTGCTATATTTATTGGTGTATTCTTGGTTCAGCTAAACCTTACCAACAAAAAAAGCCCCGTGTCGGTGAGGACAAGGGGCCTGCATAATTTGTGTAAAAACTTACACCGCAATAGGTAACTAAACGCGATGATTGAGTTAGCGACTCAATCGAGACAAATCATATAACGTAGCCACCGATCTCTCTATTACCCAAATGGGTGATATTGTTAGAGATGCTCTAAATATTGGTGTTGAAGGCCTAATTAGCCGCAATACTGGTGCAAATCATAGCTGCCAGCTAAGCTAAAAGTAGATGTGTTGAAGGGAGGTATGGTTATGCCTGAAAACTTGAAGGTTCGTGACTATATGTTAACGAGGCCGGTTTGCTTTACAGCCAAACAACCTATTGCTCAGGTGGTTCATACCTTACTAGAGCATAAGCAACTTGGGGCGCCGGTTGTTGATCAACAAAAAAACTTAATTGGCTGGATCTCACAACAAGATTGTCTAAAAAGTTTATTAGAGGCGATGTATCACTGTGAAACGGTCTCTCTGGTTGAAGATATTATGCGTAGTGATGTCTTAAGTGTAGACCCTGAAACTAGCATATTAGAGTTAGCTCAAAGTATGTTGGAGCAAAAGCCAAAGATGTACCCAGTGATTGAGCAAAATAAGTTATTGGGAATGATTACCCGTGAGCAAATACTGGGCGGTATCGATAAACATTTGAACAGTTGCTATAAACATGTGAGTTAGACTTGTTTTCTTAGCCATTGTTGTTAGCATTTGCGCCTCGTATGCAACCCTACGAGGCTTTTTTCTTGCAGTCGGCTCTCTCAAACTTAAAAAAACAGATTTCTTTAGCGTTGTCAAAAGATCGATATCGTCTTCAGCGTCAGCTAGCGGCGCTAAAATCCGAGGACATAGCTAAAGAGACGCCACGCTTTACCAAATTTAATCAGGCTCTGGCTAAATCAACCGATATTGCCAGCCGAAGACGTGCTTCGATCCCGAGCATCGATTATCCGCAGCATTTACCGGTTGCTGAACAAAAGAAACCCATCTACGAAGCTATTCGTGATAACCAGGTGGTGATCATTGCTGGGGAAACAGGCTCGGGTAAAACCACTCAGATCCCCAAAATATGTTTAGAACTGGGTTTGGGAAGCCGCGGTTATATTGGCCACACTCAACCACGGCGCTTGGCGGCAAGAACCGTAGCAGCGCGAATTGCCGAAGAGATAGCCACCCCCGTAGGTGAGCTAGTGGGTTATAAAATCCGTTTTAACGACCAAATTAAAAACGATAGTCTAGTCAAGTTGATGACCGACGGTATGTTGTTGGCCGAGATGCAGCAGGACCGCTTTCTTTCCCAGTATGAAGTGTTGATTATCGATGAGGCACACGAGCGGAGTCTAAATATTGATTTCATCTTGGGGGTACTTAAAAAACTATTACCGAAACGCCCTGATTTTAAAGTCATCATCACTTCTGCAACCATTGATCCGCAGCGCTTTTCGAAACATTTTAATGATGCGCCTATTATTGAAGTGTCTGGTCGTACTTATCCAGTAGAAACACGTTATCGCCCGTTAAATGAGGGAGAACAAACTAAAGATGTATTAGAAGGCTTGGCTGAAGCGGTGGATGAGTTATACCGAGAAAAACCTGGCGATATCCTTATCTTCATGAACGGTGAGCGTGAAATCAGAGACGCTACCGATTATCTGCAAAAGCGCAATCTCCGTGATACCGAAGTTCTGCCATTATATTCTCGCTTATCGAATGCCGAGCAAAATAGAATATTCTCATCGCATCGTGGACGGCGCATCGTACTGGCCACTAACGTGGCTGAAACCAGTTTAACGGTACCTGGTATTCGCTATGTCATTGACCCTGGCACAGCCCGTATTAGCCGCTATAGTTATCGCTCTAAAGTGCAGCGTTTGCCGATTGAAGCTATTTCTCAAGCTAGTGCTAATCAACGAAAAGGTCGCTGTGGTCGTGTCGCAGAGGGTATTTGTATTCGGCTATACAGTGAAGAAGATTTTGACGGACGCACAGAGTTCACCGACCCTGAAATATTACGAACCAACTTAGCCTCGGTAATATTACAGATGTTGGGCTTGAAGCTGGGTAAGCTAGAAGAGTTCCCGTTTATTGATATGCCCGATCAGCGCAATATTAAAGATGGCTTAAACTTGCTTGAAGAAATTGGCGCTTTACAGCAGGGTATCACTAAACCCAGCCTAAGTGCTTTGGGGCGAGAGGTGATTAAGTTTCCCATTGATCCTCGCTTAGCCAGAATGATGGTTGCAGCCAAGCAATTTGGCTGTGTGCAAGAGATGATGGTTATTTGTGCAGCGTTATCGATACAAGATCCACGTGAGCGGCCTAATGATCGCAAACAAGCCGCCGATCAGCAGCACGCTCGTTTCGTTGACAAAGATTCTGATTTTTCCAGTTACTTATTGCTATGGCGTTACTTGCAACAACAGCAAAAAGACTTATCGAGCAATCAATTTCGCAAACAGTGTAAAAAAGAGTTCTTGGCTTACATGCGTATTCGCGAGTGGCAAGACTTGGTTTTTCAGCTCTCTACTGTAGTGAAAGAGCTCGATTACCCGCTTAATCAACATGAAGCGAGTTACGATGCGATACACCAAGCGATTACTGCAGGCTTACTGAGTCATCTGGGTTTTAAAGACAAAGAACGTGAGTTCCTCGGGGCGCGAAATGCGCGTTTTGTGGTGTTTCCTGGTTCTAGCCAAGCCAAAAAACCACCTAAATGGGTAGTCGCAGCGGAATTGGTGGAAACCTCGCGTTTGTTTGCCCGTGGCGTGGCCAAGATTCAGCCTGCTTGGTTAGAAGACCAAGCCAAACACTTAATTAAAAAGTCTTACAGTGAGCCACATTGGTCGATTAAGCAACAAGCGGTAATGGCCTACGAAAGTGTGCGGCTGTATGGCGTAAGCTTGGTTAACAAGCGTTTAGTAAATTATGGCCCCATTGACCCTCTGGTGTCGCGTGAAGTGTTTATTCGTTCAGCGTTAGTGGAAGGGCAGTGGACTTCGAAGCATGCGTTTTTCAAACTGAATCAACAGTTGCTTGATGATGCTGAAGCGTTAGAACAAAAGCAGCGTCGCCGTGACGTGCGGGTTGATGATCAGGTACTGTTTGATTTCTATGCGCAGCGCCTTCCTGAAGATATTGTATCGGCCGGTCATTTTAATCGCTGGTGGAAGCAAGCCAGCCAACAACAGCCCGATTTACTTAGCTTCTCTAAACAGATGTTATATCAGCATGATGCTAGTCATATTACTGAGCAACAATATCCAGAGCAATGGCAATTTGAACAAGTGTCGGTTGCCTTAAGTTATGTGTTTGAACCTTCAGAGCCCGATGATGGGGTGAGTGCATATATTCCTTTGGCACTGCTGAATCAGTTAGACTTCTCCCGCTTTGAATGGCAAATTCCGGCATTTCGCGAAGCGCTAATTAGCGCGTTAATTAAATCATTACCCAAGCCGCTGCGCCGAAACTTTGTTCCGGTGCCAAACTATGTTCAGGCGTTTGTACAGGCGGTGCCTAACGCAGACGGCCAACTACTCGACGTGTTAACTAAGCAGCTATTAAGAATGACCGGGGTAAAAATACCCGAAGATGCTTGGAATTTGGATTCGGTGGCCGATCACCTAAAAGTTAATTTTAAAGTGATTGATGATCAAGGCAAAATGGTGGCACAAGGGCGAAGTTACCAAGCGCTGCAACATAAATTGCAAGATGAGGTAGAGCAAAGCATCGCTGAAATTGCGCCTAGCTCTTTTGCTGAACAACTTAAAGTCACGGAGTGGAGTTTTGGAGAACTACCGTCAGTGATCGAGGAGCAACGCCAAGGCTATCAAATCACCGCTTTTCCTGCCTTAGTTGACGAAGGTAAAACCGTTGCGTTGAAGTTGTTTGATAAGCAAGAGGAAGCCCACTGGAGTCAAACCCGCGGCTTAAGTAAATTGCTGCAACTCAATATTCCATCTCCCTTAAGTTATTTGCAGCAGCATTTACCTAATAAAGCGAAGTTAGGCTTATATTTTAATCCTTTTGGCCGAGTGGACGTATTGCTTGATGATTGTAGTTTGGCGGTTATCGACAATTATTCTCGGGTACAGCAAGTAGATAATCCTGCAGCCTTTAAGGCTTTGTGTGACGAGGTTCGGGCTGAACTGGCAACCGAAACGCTAGCTGCAGTAGTACAAGTAGAGCAAATTCTAAGTTTGCATTATCAAATCAATAAGCAACTAAAGGGAAAGGTTGGCTTTGACCGCGTGTTGGCGCATGCCGATATTAAAGCGCAGCTAGCTGCACTGGTGCATAAAGGTTTTGTGCGAGAGGTTGGGCTGCAGCGTCTAAGTGATGTTCTCCGCTACTTAAAAGCCATTGAGCGCCGAATTGAGAAGTTGGCTATCGATACGCATAAAGATAGATTAGCGATGAGCCAAATAGACACGGCTGCTGAGCGCTACAAAGAATTAGCCTTACCCATTTATAGTCAAGAAGGCGAAGAGCTACGCTGGATGATTGAAGAGCTGCGGGTTTCGCTTTTCGCTCAGCAGTTAGGGACTAAATTCCCGATATCCTTAAAGCGTGTACTTAGCCACATTAGTGATTTACAAAAAAGGAAGTGAAATGTCAGCCGAGCAAGCAGAGTCAGATTTACCTAAGGTTGAGATTTATTATTGCAGTTTATGCGGATGGTTATTACGAGCATCTTGGTTAAGCCAAGAACTGCTGACGACGTTTTCTCAAGAATTAGCAGAGGTAGCCTTAAAACCCGCAACTAAAGGCCGTTTTCAGATTTACTTAGATGGTGAGTTAATTTGGTGTCGAGTAAAAGACTCAGGCTTTCCAGAGGCGAAGATCCTTAAACGTCGAGTGAGAGACAAAATTGCCCCAGATATGAGCCTTGGGCATAGCGACGTTAAGTAAACAGGCAAAAGAAAGGGCGCTTAAAGCGCCCATTTTTTTATCCGCTAATCGTTTGCCTGTAGCTTAGGCAAAGTTTGCAGAAGCAAATTCCCAGTTAACTAATGCCCAGAAAGCATTTAAGTAGTCAGGACGAACGTTGCGGTAATCGATGTAGTAAGCGTGTTCCCATAAATCACATGTAAGAACCGGTGTTACGCTATCATCAGTAAGCGGAGTCGCCGCGTTACTGGTGTTAACGATAGCTAGACTACCATCTGCGTTCTTAACTAACCAAGTCCAGCTAGAGCCGAAGTTGTTGATCGCACTATCAGTGAACTTAGCTTTAAATTCATCAAACGAACCGAAGCTAGCGTCAATTGCCGCTGCTAGAGCACCAGTAGGCTGGCCGCCAGCGTTAGGTGCCAAACAGTTCCAGTAAAAAGTGTGGTTCCAAACTTGCGCTGCGTTGTTGAAAACGCCGCCAGTAGAGGTCTTTACAATTTCCTCTAGGCTTTTATCTGCTAAGTCAGTACCTTCAACTAAACCGTTTAATTTTACGACGTAGGTATTGTGATGCTTGCCGTAGTGGAAAGACAAGGTTTCAGCTGAAATATGAGGCTCAAGAGCGTCTTGTGCGTAAGGTAGGGCTGGTAGTGTAAATGCCATGTATTTCTCTCCTTGTTATAATTGGCTAAGTTAGCGCAATCTTTTATATAGTAAATACTTTACAAAATAGTTTAGCATTACTACTTTGAGCAGCAAAGCAAAAAAACTAAAAAAAATTGATCTAGAGCAAAGTAGTGAAATGGACGATTATTTTTGCTAGGGTACGCCCAACACCTAGAATAGACTTAGTGTAAAAAATAGAGAAGTTTAAAATGGAAACGATTGATAAAATAAAACAGCAAATTGCTGAAAACCCAATCCTACTTTATATGAAAGGTTCTCCTAAATTTCCTAGCTGTGGCTTTTCTGCGCAAACCGTAGAAGCATTAATGCAGTGCGGAGAGCGTTTTGCGTTTGTAGATATCTTACAGAATCCAGATATTCGTGCTGAATTGCCCAATTACGCTGATTGGCCAACCTTTCCACAATTGTGGGTAGAGGGCGAGTTAATTGGCGGTTGTGATATCGTCATGGAAATGTTCCGCAGTGGCGAACTACAGCCTCTAATTAAAGAAACCGCTGAAAAACATCCTACCGAAGAGTCAGAATAACGGTTCGGGCCTATAATCAAAGGTGTAAACCGCTCATTAATTGAGCGGTTTTTTGATGTCACATAGCAAGATGGTCAATGTTTTTCCATAAAAAGGTAAAATCAATGAGACTTTTTGTGATCAAAAGCGTATAGTGCGCATCCTTAAATTAATTGTAGGCCAAATATGACAGAATCCAGCAGTTCAAGTTTTGAGCAATTCGCTCTACCTGAAACGATTTTAAAAGCGATTTCCGAGATTGGATTTGAGACACCGTCTCCGATTCAGGAAAAGACCATTCCATTACTGCTGGAAGGACATGATGTACTTGGCTTAGCACAGACCGGAACCGGCAAAACAGCAGCGTTCTCTTTGCCTTTGATTGCAAAGTTAGACCCTAAACTCAACGTGCCTCAGATGTTAGTTCTAGCGCCAACTCGTGAACTAGCTAATCAAGTAGCTGACGCGATTAAAGACTTTAGCCGTCATATTCCAGGGCTACGTGTTCTGGCCATATACGGTGGGGCAGATTACGGTCAACAAATTAAAGAACTACGTCGTGGTCCACAAATTATCGTGGGTACTCCAGGCCGTACAATTGACCACTTAGATCGTGGCAAGCTTAAGCTTGATCAACTTAAAGCTTTAGTACTAGACGAAGCAGACGAAATGCTACGTATGGGCTTTATTGATGATGTAGAACGTATCATGCGTGATATGCCAAAAGAGCGTCAAACCGCTTTGTTCTCAGCGACCATGCCGCCGGCAATTAAAAACATCACAAAAAATTACATGTCTGAGCCAAAAGAAGTAAAAATTGCGGCTAAGACACAAACAGTCTCTAACATTGAGCAACATTACTGGCATGTAGCTGGCATTAATAAGATAGAAGCGCTAGCCCGCATTCTTGAAGTTAATAGTGATGGCGCATCAATCATTTTCGCTCGAACTAAAACCTCTACCACAGAAATTGCTGAGCGTTTAGAAGCTAAAGGTTTCAGTGTTGCCGCATTAAACGGTGATATGAACCAAACGATGCGCGAACGCACTATTACGCGTTTGAAGTCTGGTAAATTAGACATCGTTGTTGCAACTGATGTAGCGGCCCGTGGCTTAGACGTTGAGCGTATTGGCTTGGTGGTTAACTTCGACATTCCTTATGACGCTGAAGCTTATGTTCACCGTATTGGTCGTACTGGCCGTGCTGGTCGTAGCGGTAAAGCGGTCATGTTTGTAGGCTACCGTGAGCAACGTTTGTTGCGTAACATTGAGCGCGTAACTCGCCAGCAAATAACCCAAATGCAACTACCTACTCGTGAAGAGATGGAGAAAAAGCGTGTAGAGAGCTTCCAAGAGAAACTTTCTTCAGCTGTTGCAAACGTCGAGTTGGCTGATTACCAGAAGATAGCTTCTGAGTTAGCCGAAAGTATGGGTATGACAGAGCTTGAATTAGCGACTGCATTATTATTCCAAGCGCAAACTGCGCGACCGTTTAAAATGCCTGCCGATCCTGAAGTTCGATCTCCTCGATTCGCTGGAAATAACGAGCGCAACCCACGTGGTGATCGCAATTCTCGCGGTGACAGAGGTCGCGGTGAACGTTCTGAACGCGGTGGCGATCGTCCAAGTCGCAACGAAGCGGGTGCCGCTAAGCGCAAACGCCGTACTGCAGATGTTGAAATGAATACTTACCGTGTTGATGCTGGTAAAGAGCACGGTGTTCAGACTAAACATATTGTTGGTGCTATTGCGAATGAAGCAAACATCAGCAGTGATTACATTGGTAGTGTAAAGTTGTTTGATGACTACTCTACGGTTGAATTACCGAGTGGTATGCCAGAAAAGACATTTAATCACTTAAAACGTAGCTTTGTTCGTCAACGTGCGATGCGTTTAGAATTGATTGCCCAATAGGCCGTTAATTTCGAAAGGAAAAGGTGAACTTCGGTTCGCCTTTTTTTATATAATCTGTTTACTGATTATATAAATGCTGACAAACATGCGCCTTCTTATTCGTTTACTGTTTATTACCCTTTCTGTTTATTCTCCGTTCTCTCAAGCCGCGTTAAGCTCTCCACGAGGTGCAGTTGTTAGCTTCATTGGCCCAACTGGAACGCAAAATAGCCAACTGCTGTTAACGCCAGCAAGCACCTTGAAGCTCGTCACTGCAACTGCTGCACTTAAGCAACTTGGCGCTGACTATCGCTATCGTACTCAATTGAGTGTTAAGCCCAACCCTCAAGGCTTGCATTTACGCTTGCATATGCGGGGAGACCCAAGCTTTAGCTCAAAGGACCTGAAATCGTTAATCGCTCAAGCGACTCAAGTGTATGGGAAAAAGATCGCGTCAATAGACATCGAAAGCGGTGCCTTTAGCGGTCACCATCGCAGTCAAGGTCAAGTATGGAATGACATTGGTATTTGTTTTGCTTCGCCAGTCAGTGCGTTAAATATTGACCAAAACTGTGTCAATGGAAACTTAAAGCCTGGCAAGTTAGGGCAGCTGAGTAAGTTACACATAAGTGACCCTAGCTTATTACGTATAGATAACCAGATTGTTACAGTGAGTCCCGAACATACCGATTGTGAGCAAAGCCTAGTAGTGGGTGATAATAACCATTATCACTTAAAAGGCTGTGTTAGGGCTGATGCTAAGATGATGCCGTTGCGTTTTTCTATTAGCGATGAACAACAATATTTTACCACTAAACTGCGTCGAGTATTGAGCCAGTTAGGTCTGACATACCGTGGCGAGTTCAACTTTCAAAACCGCCTAAGTATGTTCGATAGCCGATATACGCATCAATCTGCGCCATTAATAAAACTGCTTGAATACATGCTGGTGGAGTCAGACAATTTGACCGCAGACAGCCTATTTAAAACACTGGCCTTTGAGCAGCAACGCACAGCGAGTTATAAGGTCGCAGGCGAGCTAGTTAAGCAGCAGCTAGACGCGTTGGGCTTGGACGTCACTCAACTGGTTATTCGAGATGGCTCGGGCTTATCTCGCGAAAATCTCGTTAGTGCTGAAATGCTCTATCAATTACTACAGTTATGGCAACAAGACGCCGCGCTGGCACCGCTAATCAATAAACTCCCCATTGCTGGCGTCAGTGGTACTTTGAAATATCGTCGCAGTGTTACTCGAAAGCCACTCAAGCAACATATTTACGCCAAAAGTGGCTATGTAAATGGGGTGATTAATCTTGCCGGCTTTATCGAAAAGCAAGGTAAGTTGACACCATTTGTGCTGATGAGTAATGGGGTCTCGTTAACTGCAGAGCAAGCTAAAACGGTGAAAATGAGACAAACATTACATCCAATGCTCGCCTATGAGCGTGCATGGCTAGAAACCCAACTAGAAGCTATCAAGTAAGGGCTGTTGTTGTGTGACGTTGGCGTTGTAATCTCATCGCTTGGCCACGAAACCCGATAAGGCCATGAATAATGGCCGTAGTAATTCAACCGTTGCTAATAATACATGCAATATTTTAGAATGTTTATTCAGTGGATAATATACCTTATTGATGACTTAGTCTGTTTTATATAGTGAGCTAGGGTGTTATATCAGCATAAAAAAGCATTTTTTCTGTAAATTTCTTTTGGTTTATGCTTAGATCGGCGCCCTATAACACGGACGCATTTAGCAAACACAAAAATATAAGAGAAAATCATGAGCAATAACACTTCAGTGAGTAATCGCTGGTCTAGTAATTTCGCCTACATTCTAGCTGCGACAGGCGCGGCCGTAGGTTTAGGTAACATTTGGAAATTCCCTTACATTATGGGTGAGAATGGCGGCGGTGCCTTTGTTCTTGTCTATCTGTTATGTATTTTGTTTATCGGTATCCCGGTAATGATGGCTGAAGTTTACTTAGGTAAACAAGGCCGTTCGACACCCGCCAATGCGGTTGCCAAAGTAGCAATTGAAAATGGTCGTTCTAAAAACTGGGCCTTTATTGGAGGTATGGGTGTATTAGCTGGCTTCTTAGTTCTCAGCTTCTATATTGTCATCGCTGGCTGGGCCGTTGCGTATGTATTCAAATCTGCTGCTGGTGATATTACAGCCGCCGAGGGGAGTGCAGAGCAAATCGGAGCTATGTTTGGTGCACTAACTTCTGATCCGCAACAACTTATCTTATGGGCAACGTTAGTGATTGTTGGTACGGTTGTGGTACTAGCTAAAGGTGTGACCAAAGGTCTGGAGCGTATTGTTACCTTACTAATGCCTGCACTCTTCATTTTACTGACAGTGATCATGATTTATGCAGCCGTTACAGGCGATTTTGCAGCAGCTGTTGACTTCATGTTTAGCCCTGATTTTTCTAAGTTGACCATTAACGGCGTGCTAATGGCTTTAGGTCATGCGTTCTTCACCTTAAGTTTATCATCGGGCATCATGATGGTTTACGGTGCCTACTTACCTGAAGGCGCTTCTATTGCCAAAACCTCTATTTATATTGCGATAGCCGATACAGTGGTTGCGTTAATGGCCGGTTTAGCCATTTACCCCATCGTGTTTGCCAATGGTATTGAACCAAGTGCGGGTCCAGGCCTATTGTTTGTATCATTGCCTATTGCCTTTGGGACAATGCCTTTCGGTGGACTTGTATCAACGGTATTCTTTGTCATGGTGACAGTCGCAGCCTTTACTTCTGCCTTGGCTTTGCTTGAGTCTACGTCAGCTTACTTAGTTGAGCGTAAAGGTTTCCGTCGCAATGTTGCAGCCATAGTATCTGGCGGGGCAGTGTGGTTGCTTAGCTTAGGAACTATTGGTTCATTTGCTGGTTGGGAAATTTTCCAGTTTGAAGAAAGCCCAATGGGAGCCAACTTTTTTGAAGTATTAGATTACATTACAGCGAATATTCTTCTGCCTCTAGGCGGTTTGTTTATTGCGGTATTTGTAGGTTGGATTATCCAAGCTGATAAAGTGAAAGAAGGTATGGGCTTAGAAAGCCAAGCGTTCCAAATGTTCTCAAAGAGCGTTCGCTTTATCTCTCCTATCGCCATTGCGGTAGTCTTTTTGAATGCTGTAGGCTTATTGTCTTTGTAAGCATTTAAACAGTAAAAAGTCGGCTTCGGCCGGCTTTTTTGCTTTTGGCTAGGGTTGAAAAGCGTTAGCCGCTCTCAGAAATATCTTTTACAATAAGCCCCTCGTTTCGACATTCTATTACCAAGGACGTTTCATGGCCGAATTATCAGCTCAACCTATCGCCAAATATCGCTCAGATTACCAAGCTCCCAGCTACAGCATAGAAACCGTTGCTTTAGAATTCGATTTAGAACCAAATTCAACCCGAGTGACCGCTAAATCAACCTTGCTTAGAAAAGCTGCGCAGGCTTGTGATTTAGTCCTCGATGGCGAAAAGCTTGAGTTAATTAGTTTGAAAGTCAATCAAAATGTGCACTCAGCTTATCAAGTTACCGAGTCACAGTTAGTGATTAGCGAGCTACCCGAACGCTTTGAACTAGAAATAGTGACCCATATCAACCCAGCTGAAAATAAAGCTTTTGAAGGTTTATACCAATCGGGTGATGCGTTTTGTACTCAATGTGAAGCTGAAGGCTTTCGTCGCATTACTTATTATCTTGATCGCCCTGATGTATTAGCCACTTACACCACCAAGATTATTGCTGATAAAGCTCAATATCCCTACCTACTATCGAACGGTAACAAGGTAGGCCAAGGGGACTTGGCTAATGGTAAACATTGGGTAACATGGCAAGACCCTTTCCCAAAACCTAGCTATTTATTCGCCTTAGTCGCCGGTGACTTTGATTTGTTGTCAGACAGTTTTGTGACTCAGTCAGGCCGAAAAATCGCTCTAGAGCTATTTGTTGATAAAGGTAACCTCGGTAGGACCGAACATGCTATGGCGTCTCTAAAAGCCTCTATGGAATGGGACGAGCAACGGTTTAACTTAGAGTACGATCTAGACATTTATATGATTGTTGCCGTCGATTTCTTCAATATGGGCGCGATGGAGAATAAGGGCTTAAACGTATTTAACTCAAAATACGTATTGGCTAACAAACAAAGTGCTACCGACAATGACTTTTTGGGCATTGAAGCGGTAATTGGTCATGAGTATTTCCATAATTGGACCGGCAACCGTATTACTTGCCGTGATTGGTTTCAGTTATCGTTAAAAGAAGGTCTTACCGTTTTTCGCGATCAAGAGTTTAGCTCGGATTTAGGCTCTCGTGCAGTCAATAGAATTAAGAATGTTCGCTTGTTGCGTAGTCATCAATTTGCAGAAGATGGCGGCCCGATGGCGCACCCAATTCGCCCTGACAAAGTTATAGAAATGAATAACTTTTATACCTTAACAGTCTATGAAAAGGGCGCAGAAGTGATTCGTATGTTGCACACCTTATTAGGTGAGAAGGCCTTTCAAGCTGGTATGCAAACCTACGTAGACCGGCATGACGGCCAGGCTGTAACCTGTGATGATTTTGTCAATGCTATGCAAGATGCTAGTGCTAAAGATCTAAGCCTATTTAAGCGCTGGTATAGTCAATCAGGTACACCGATTCTTAATGTTGATAGCTCATACGACGCATCAAATAAACAATATAGCCTAACCATCAGTCAGCATACCCCTGCTACTGCAGAGCAAACAGAAAAATTACCATTGCATATACCCGTTTCAATTGAATTACTGGCCAGTAACGGCAATGCGTTGCCTTTGCAGATAAAAGGACAAGCGGTATCTGAGGTCTTAGAACTGGTCGAAGACCAGCAAACTTGGGTGTTTGATGGCATTTCTGACATTCCTACTTTGGTGATGCTGCAGGAGTTTTCAGCGCCGGTTAAGTTAGATTTATCTTATTCTACCGAGCAGTTACTGCTGATTATCAATCATGCGTCTAACACCTTTGCTCGCTGGGATGGGATGCAAAAACTTGTCACTGCTTGGATGGTGCAAGCTGTCGCCGCCTTACAACAAGGAAAATCACTGTTATTAGATGAAGCCATTGTTGCTACCTTCAGACAGTTATTAGAAGACCCATCTATTGATAAAGGCTTACTGGCTGAGTTGCTAACCATTAGTAGTGAGAACGAGATAGCAGACAGCTTTACTCACGTTGATATCGATGCCATTGCTAGCGCTCGCGACTTTTTCATTAAAGGTTTAGCCGAGGCATTAGCCGAGCAGTTTTGTCAGCTTGAGCAGCGCTGTGCCATGCATGATCAACGCACTCTAGCGCATTCAGATATTGCTTTACGTTCGTTACGTGCAGCTTGTTTGCAATACGTGGCTTACACTAAACCAGAATTGGTTTCAGCCGCTTATTTTGATAGTGCCCTAATGACCAATAAATTGGCCGCGATGTCAGCAGCTAATAACGCCGCGATAGCCCAACGCAGTGCCATGTTTAAAGATTATGAGCAACAGTGGCAACATGATGGTTTGGTCATGGATAAATGGTTCGCACTAGAAGCCAGTTACGGCGAAGGGAATAGTTTAGAAAGAGTAAAGGCTTTAACCGAGCATCCAAGTTTTAGTATGGAAAACCCGAATAGAGTGCGTTCGTTAATTGGCAGTTTTGCGAACAATACTCGACACTTTCACGCAAAAGACGGCTCGGGTTATCAGTACCTTACCGACATTTTGTGCATCTTAAATACCCAGAATCCGCAGGTGGCATCACGTCTAATTACGCCATTAATCCAAACCGTTAAATTGGATGAAAAACGAAAGTCTATGATTATAAAGCAATTAGAACGCTTGGCAGCCTTAGAGGACCTAAGTAAAGACCTGTTTGAGAAAGTGACTAACGGTTTACAGCAACTAAAGGCCTAAATAGCTAACCATTGCCATGAAGCAGTATTACTTTAGTTTACATATTTCTTACTTAGAGTTTGAGCGGGTCTACAAAGGTAGTGCCCGCTCAGTCATCGCTACCGACGAAACGGGTAAGCGGATCCAAATACCCGCCTTACGTTTTTTGCCTTTTTTAAACTCTGGCGGGGTGAGTGGTCGTTTCGTTTTAACCACAAATAACCAAAATAAATTCCTATCACTTCAAAAAACCTAGTTAACAATGTTGTATAAGTGTAAAAAACTGGTTTAATTGTTTGTAATCTTTTGAGCTGAGTCACATCGATAATTCTCTAAAGCCAACTACACTAAAAAGAACAATAAGCCGTTGTTTTACACAATAATAATATTACTCTACTAGGATAAGGAATGCGTTATGACAAGAGCGCAGCAACACGCCTCCGTACTACTAAAAAAAGTCTATCAAATTGTTAATAAGAAACTTGATAAAAATGCTGCTCCATTAGCTGAAGAGTTTCTCTCTCGGCTGTTTTCTGGCATGGGTAGCGATGATTTAGCCAACCGAAGCGACAGTGATTTATATGGTGTTGGCGTGGGTTTATGGAATGCCCTAAACCTCACCAACACTTGTGACCGACACATCAAAGTATACAATCCCGAGTTAAGTCGACATGGTTGGCAGTCCACCCACACAATTATAGAAATTGTGGTTCCGGACTCGCCGTTTTTGGTTGACTCTATGCGGATGGCGCTGAGCCGCTGTGGCATAAATACCCATTTGTTGATGCACCAACCGATGCGATTAGATAGAGATAAAAATAATCAAATCTGTGGTGTAAGTGATGTTCAGCATGCAGAGTTGGGCAACCAAACTGTTTTTATGATTGAGATTGATCGACAAAGCGATGAAACGGCGTTAGTTCGCCTAAATAAAGAGCTGAACACGGTACTTGATGAAGTCAATGCAGTGGTAAACGATTGGCAGTTGATGTTGGATAAACTGCGCACGGTGAGTGCTGAGCTCGCAGGCAGCGAGGGTTTACTTGATGATCAATCGTTAGCGCAAAGCACCGCTTTTTTAGAGTGGATGTCAGATAACAATTTTACCTTAATGGGTTATCGCCACTACAGCCTTAAAAAAACTAAAGGTGATTTACACCTAGTTCCAGACGAGAGCGGTAGTTTAGGTTTATACCGTGAGTATGTGACGAGCCAAATTGTATCACTGTCTAGTTATACCAGCGCAGGCCGAGAATTAGCGACTAACAACACTCCCTTAGTGTTAAACAAAAGCAATCATAAATCGAGAGTGCATCGCCCGGCATATATTGACCATGTTGGTGTCAAAATTTTCGATAAAAAAGGCAAGGTAATAGGAGAGCACCGCTTTATTGGTTTATATGCGTCTTCTATCTACAATCGCAGCGCTTTAGAAATTCCACTAATTAATCAGAAGCTTGCCAGGATTATGGTCAATTCAGCCTTACCCGCTGGTTCACATGCCTATAAGTCACTGCTGAATATCATGGAGACTTATCCTCGGGATGAATTGATTCAAGCGACTGAGCATGAGTTATTGGATATAGGCTTAGGGGTAGAGCAAATCCAAGAACGGGACTTGGTGAAGTTATTTGTGCGAAAAGATATCTATGGGCGTTTTTACTCGTGTTTGATCTATACCACCAAAGAGCGTTATAACACCGCTTTACGTATCGACAGCCAGCAGATCCTTAAACAGCACTTTAACTCCAAGGAAGACGTAGAGTTTTCTACCTATTTCACCGAAGGTTCTATGGCGCGTACTCACTACTTAGTGAGAGTAGAAAACAATGATCAGGAGTTTGATTTGAGAGAGTTACAAACCAATCTCACTGAAGCCGCTAGAACGTGGGAAGATAGATTAGTAGATTCGCTTATTTCTAACTTTGGCGAAGAACGTGCTATTCGCCTCAGTGATAAATATCAAGCAGCGTTTCCCCGCTCTTATAAAGAGAATGTGTTACCGGGTTCAGCGGTCGCTGACATCATGCAATTTGAAGAGTTAAATGATGAACATCAATTGGGCATGTTGTTTTACAGGCCTCAAGAAGAAAACATTAATAGTAATCATGTACGCTTAAAGCTCTTTCATCTCAATGAGCCTCTGCACTTATCTGATGTACTGCCTATGCTAGAAAACATGGGTTTACGGGTCATTGGTGAAACACCGTATCGGTTCACTACCAGTGACAATAAGGTGTATTGGGTACTCGATTTTTCAATGATGTACGTAGCAACAACAGAGCTAGATATTGAAAAACATCGAGACAACTTCCAGCAGGCTTTAGCCGATATTTGGTTAGGTCAGTTGGAAGACGATGGCTTTAACCGCTTAGTACTGGCCGCCCAAGCTTCTGGAAGAGACGTGGCATTATTGCGTGCATATGCCAAGTATATGCGTCAAATTGGCAGTAACTTTAGCCAAAGTTATATCGAGGAAACATTTGCCAATTATCCTGATATATCAATGTTATTGATGGAACTCTTTAGGCGTCGTTTTAATCCAGCCCTGAAACGCTCTGAAAAAACCGAAGAGAAAATTGAGGCCAAGTTAATTGGTTTATTAGATGGCGTTGAAAACTTAGACGACGACCGCATTATTCGCCGTTATCTTGAGATGATTAAGGCCACCTTAAGAACCAATTTTTATCAATTAAATAGCGCTAAGCAAATTAAAGACTACATTTCTTTTAAAATAAGTCCCCATCAGATTTCAGATATGCCGCAGCCGGTCCCTATGTTTGAAATATTTGTTTACTCACCCAAAGTCGAAGGCGTTCATTTACGTGGCGGCAAGGTGGCTCGTGGTGGCTTACGTTGGTCTGATCGCCGTGAAGATTTTAGAACTGAAGTATTAGGTTTAGTTAAAGCCCAACAAGTAAAAAATACGGTGATTGTTCCGGTGGGTGCTAAAGGCGGCTTTGTCTGTAAACGCCTACCAAGCCCTAGTGATAGAGATGCTTGGCTAGAAGCAGGAAAAGAATGTTACCGTACCTTTATTCGCGGGCTATTAGATATCACTGATAACAACATTAAAGGTGAAATTGTCCCGCCCAATCAGGTTGTGCGACGTGACGAAGACGACCCCTATTTAGTGGTGGCCGCCGATAAGGGAACGGCTACGTTCTCAGACATTGCCAATCAATTGAGCCAAGAATATCAATTCTGGATGGGCGATGCTTTTGCTTCTGGCGGAAGCAATGGTTACGACCATAAAGGAATGGGAATTACCGCTCGAGGTGCTTGGGAGTCGGTTAAACGTCACTTCAGAGAAATAGGCGTGGATTGTCAAACCACTGATTTCACCTGTATTGCTGTTGGTGATATGGCCGGTGATGTATTTGGAAACGGCATGCTGTTATCTGAGCATACCTGCTTGGTGGCGGCGTTTAATCATCAGCATATTATCATTGACCCTAAACCAGATGCCGCTAGCTCCTACAAAGAACGGCAACGCCTATTTGAATTACCTCGTTCTTCTTGGCAAGACTACAACACCAGTCTAATCAGCGAAGGGGGGGGAATATTCCTGCGCAGTGCTAAGTCAATTAAACTAACACCGCAAATCCAACAGCTGTTAGCGACCAAAGAAACCAGCCTGACGCCTAATGCATTGATTAAAATGCTCCTTTGCTCGTCGGTAGATCTGTTTTGGAACGGCGGAATCGGCACATATATCAAATCTAGCAGCGAATCTGATACCGATGTGGGTGATCGCGCCAACGACAGTTTACGGATCAACGGTAAGCAGCTCGGCGCTAAAATTGTGGGAGAGGGCGGTAACTTAGGGATTACCCAGTTAGGCCGTATTGAAATTGCCGCTCACGGTGGGCGTATAAATACTGATTTCACCGACAACGTAGGCGGAGTCGATTGCTCGGACAACGAAGTTAACATTAAAATCTTGCTTAATGGGCTAGTAACTAATGGTGATTTAACCGAAAAACAACGCAATAAGTTATTGGTTGATATGACCGAAAACGTATCAGAGATTGTGCTAGAAAACGCTTACCGACAAGGTCAGTCTATTAGTATCACTGAACAGCTAGGTACTAGTACGGTTAAAGAAATCATTCGTTTCATGCATGCCTTAGAGCGTGACGGTTTATTAGATCGCAATCTCGAGTTTCTGCCCAGTGATGAGGAGCTTATTGAGCGTCAATCTAAGGGATTAGGTCTCACTCGGCCAGAGCTTGCGGTATTAGTGGCTTATGGCAAGATGGTGCTGAAAGAATGGTTTAATGTTCCTGAAGTCACCGAAGACAGCTACTTAAGCCAAACCCTCATTAAGTCGTTCCCTGTGCTGTTGCAAAAACGCTACGCAGAACAGATGAACCATCACCCTTTACGTCACGAAATTGTAGCGACTCGACTCGCTAACAAAGTGGTAGATAATGCCGGTTTTAATTTTGTAACGCGTTTAGTTGAAGAAACGGGCGCTAACCCTGCTGAAATATGTACCTGCTATGTAACGGCCTGTGAAGTGTTCGGCGTTTGGGATCTATTTGAGAAAATTGAAGCTTTAGATAATAAAGTGAGTGCCCAGCTGCAGTTGAAAATGATGGACAACATGCGTCGTATTATACGCCGAGCTACACGTCGTTTCTTAACCCTTAGGGACCGGTCACTAACTATCACTCAACAAATAGCACGTTATCAGCCAAGTTACCTGCAATTGCAAAAAAACTTGATGGACGTTCTCGCAGCGGAAGAAGTAAAACTGGTCAATGCAGAGTCGCAAGAGTTGCAACAGCAGCACGTACCGGCAGATATTGCTTGTGCGATGGCTAAAATGAATTCACTTTACTCCGTGCTCGATCTCACTGAAGTGGCAGAGCAAGCTGAGCAAGATATCGTGCAAGTGGCCAAGCTTTATTTCAACTTGGGAACCAACATCGGATTACACTGGTTCTTAGAGCAAATCGATTTACAAAGTGTTGATAACCATTGGCAAGCCCTAGCGCGCTCTTCCTTTAGAGAAGATCTCGATTGGCAACAGCGTCAGTTAACGGTGAGCGCTTTAAAATGGGCTGCAAAAATGGAAAGTGAGACTCCGTTGGATGATTGGTTATTAGCACATGAAGCCCTGTTAGACCGATGGAACCACATGTTAGCGGACTTTAAGACCGGAAATACCCACGAGTTTGCAAAATTTTCGGTATTATTGAGGGAATTAAACCTATTAAATTTAAATTGCTCCGTAAATTAGTATAAAATACTGCCCCCGAAGCCCTGCATCTTCGGGGGTCTTATACTAGGAGTCTACATGTACTACCCACTCGCTCGAAAACTTATTTTCCAACTTGATCCTGAGCGTGCTCATGATCTTACTATTGAAATGTTTAAACGTACTGGTGGCACCCTATTAGATCGGGTTTATCGCCAGAATGTTCCATCGAACCCGGTTGAGCTGATGGGCTTAACTTTTCCTAATCCGGTTGGTTTAGCGGCGGGATTAGATAAAAATGGCGAGTGTATTCAAGCGTTTGACGCAATGGGTTTTGGCTTTGTTGAAGTTGGTACTGTTACTCCTCGTGCTCAATCAGGTAACGATAAGCCGCGCATTTTCCGAGTATTAGAGGCCGAAGGTTTAATTAACCGAATGGGCTTTAATAACTTAGGGATCGATAATTTAATTAATAATGTCGAACAAAGTCAATTCAAGGGGATCCTAGGGATCAACATTGGTAAAAACTTTGATACGCCGGTAGAAAAGGGTAAAGATGATTATTTAATAGGCATGAATAAAGCATTTCAACATGCTTCTTATATTGCTGTTAATATTTCTAGCCCGAATACGCCTGGTTTAAGATCTTTACAATACGGAGAAGCATTGGAAGATCTATTAAAGGATCTGACTGAGCGTAAAGATCAATTAAGTCAGCAATATAATAAACATGTCCCTTTATTGATCAAAATAGCACCAGATTTATCAGAAGAAGAGATTGAACAAATAAGTGATTCACTGCTTAAATATAAATTGGACGGTGTTATTGCAACTAATACAACCCTAGAACGCTCAATGGTAGAGGGGATGCCTCATGCTGGAGAGGCCGGTGGTTTAAGTGGACGCCCATTGCAACTTAAATCTACCGAAGTTATTCGAAAATTAGATCATTATTTAAAATCTGAGATCCCTATTATTGGTGTAGGTGGAATAGATTCTGCTATGGCTGCTAAAGAAAAAATGGATGCCGGCGCTAAATTGGTCCAAATATACAGCGGTTTTATTTATAAAGGCCCAGAATTAATTAAACAAATATCTAAAGCTATATAAAAATTAGTAAATATATTTGTTATTGTAGAGCTCTCGTAGTACATTTGTTTATTAAGTGAGCTCTACACGGATAGTTTTGTCTTTATAAAATGTTAATTCAACCAAATAAACACTGGCACTGGGTATTCGATTCTAATAAGGGAGTTATGACTCTTGAGTTAGGGCCTGAAATGCTGTTTGTGTCAAAGCTGTGTAAAAAGCGTTGTGTGCAACATGCCCAAGAAGACAGTCCGTTTACTGCAGAGCACACTCAACTTTATTATCAATTTTTAGAGCAATTAGATTCATGTAATTGGTCTGACCCTATCAAAGTACAAATTTGCCTTAATGCGGTAGCTTCGGCTCAATTCTTAAAGCCATTGATGCCACAAAGCTGGTTTTTCAAGAGTGTTGCCACTAAT
Organism: Agarivorans sp. MS3-6; assembly: GCF_054112545.1. Lineage (NCBI taxonomy): Bacteria > Pseudomonadati > Pseudomonadota > Gammaproteobacteria > Alteromonadales > Alteromonadaceae > Agarivorans > Agarivorans sp. MS3-6. The sequence goes on from NZ_CM134202.1 coordinate 4,460,877, forward strand.
TTGCACACTCAATTAGCCTTAGGTGAGCTGGCAGTATTGCAAACAGAGCAGTCTCAGACTCGTTGTGTCGTTGTTGAAGTAAGTGAGCAAACTTACACTTTAATGACAATCGAAGCGGGTATGGTACTAGATGAGCGTAAAACGCTAAATCAGTTTGAAGCCATAAAGGTGATGCAAGATAGAGTCGTGTCATTATCGCGACTAATGCAACATCAAAACAGCTTCGCACAAACCGGTTAATCAAACACCAATTCCAACAATTGTTGGCGCATCTTTTGGCTAATCAGTGGTTGTGCCTGCTGATTTGGATGAATGCCATCATTTTGCATAAATTCTGCTTGGGTGGCTAATTCTTCAATAAAGAATGGTAAATAAGTGACCTGATGTTTTTCGGCGATGGCAGGGTAAAGCCCTTCAAATGCTTGGCGATAGCGTTTGCCATAATTTGGCGGTATGCGGATCTGCATTAGCGCCACTTTTATATCTTGTTGCTTAGCGAGTTCTATTATCGCTTCTAAGTTTGTTTCTATGTTACCAGTAGGATGGCCTTGTAAACCATCGTTACCGCCTAGTTCAATGAGTAACCCATCCACATTATGCTGCTCTAATAAACCGGGTAGTCGACGTAAACCGCCGGCGGTGGTTTCGCCACTAATACTTGCATTAATGAGATCCACGCGCTTATTGTTGTCGTTATAGTACTGCTGACTAAGTGCAACCCAAGCTTGATCAATTGACATGCCATAGCCAGCACTCAAGCTATCACCTAGAATTAAGATAGACTTTTCATTAGAGAAAGCCTTTGTATTCAATGTAAAAAAGAGTAAAACAACTAGAGTAAACAGCGATATAAACTTACTTTTACGGCTAACCAACATTCTCGAGCACCTATCTATGCCAATAAATAAACCAGTTTCAGCGACTAACATAATCATAAATGCCGATGGACTCAATCATCATGTTGTAACGCCTGGTGGAAATTTAAGTTTGTTGAATGACATTCATCTCAAAATAGAGCAAGGAGAGTCATTAGCTATCGTGGGTGCATCAGGGTCTGGTAAAACCACCTTATTAAGCATTCTCGCGGGTTTAGACAGTGCCACCAATGGCATTATTCATCTCTGTGGTGAGGATCTAACCCGCTTAGATGAAGAACAGCGGGCCAGACTAAGACGCGATAACGTAGGGTTTATTTTTCAACAGTTTCTTCTGGTACCCGCTTTAACAGCACTTGAAAACGTGATGTTACCAGCAGAGCTAAAAGGCCTAGCTAATGCTAAGCAGATAGCCGAACAATGGCTTGAGAAAGTGGGTTTAGCAGAGCGCCATCACCATTACCCAAATCAGTTGTCTGGCGGAGAACAGCAGCGCGTGGCGATTGCTCGGGCATTTATTAGTCAGCCTAAAGTACTGTTCGCGGACGAGCCTTCGGCAAACTTGGATAATACCAATGGACAGATTATCGAAGATTTACTCTTCGAGCTTAACCAGCAATCAGGAACAACACTAGTGCTAGTGACGCACGAGTTAAAACTCGCTGAGCGTTGCGCAAGACAGATTACCCTGCAAGCTGGTCGAATAGTCAATCAATAAGGAACAAACCATGAGAAGTTTAATTTGGCGTTTGTTTCGGGCTGAGCTACGACGTGGAGAATTAACTATTGTCGCTGCGGCTATTGTATTAGCAGTGAGCTCCGTGTGGTTGTTTACCAGTATTACCGATCGCATGGAACAAGCCATTTTCAACAAAAGCGGCGACTTCATAGCGGCCGACCGTGTGGTGCGAAGTGCGCATCCGGTTGATTTACCCTTGAGCTCTCAGGCTGAAAAACTGCGATTAGATTATGCTGAACAATTACTGTTTCCTTCGATGGTTTATGGTAATGAAAAGTTGGTGTTAGCGAGCGTTAAAGCGGTATCTGCACAATATCCTCTCAAGGGTAGCTTGCGGATCAGTAAACATAAGACCGAAGCCGATACTTATTTAGCCAAAGGTATTGCATCAGGGGAAGCGTGGTTAGCAGAGCGTTTGTTTTATCAATTAAATGTGGATGTCGGTGACCGCATAGAAATTGGAGAGGGCGAATTTGTCATTTCTGGGCGTATTGTTAATGAGCCTGATGCGCCGTTTAGTGTGTTTATGACCGCGCCTCGAGTGATTATTAGTATTAACGATGTGGCCAGCACTGACGTTGTGCAACCGGGCAGTCGCTTGGCTTATCGCTATATGTTTGCTGGTGACAAACCCGCATTAGCAGAATTTGAAAACTGGGTAACACCGCTATTAGCAGACAATCAACGATTGGTTAATGTGAGTAGTGGTAGTTCGCCGTTAGCTGGAGCCCTTCAGAAAGCGCAACAGTTCTTATTATTAGCAGGTTTGATTGGTATTCTGCTTGCCAGTGCTGCGATTGCCGTAGCGAGTCGGCTCTATTGCCAACGCCACTATGACACCGTGGCAATGTTCAAGGTTTTAGGCGCTAGCAAACAACAAATAAGATCTATTTATTTAGGTCATCTGTTTATTGTGGTGCTGTTTTCCATTGTTATTGGGGTGGCCTTGGCATTCATTATTCAATGGCCGGTGGTCAACTATGTGCAAAGTTTACTCAATATCTCGCTACCTAGCGCAGGCACATCACCGTATTTAATGGCGGTAGGAAGTGGCTTAATTTGTGGTTTAGCGTTTACTCTTCCTACGTTGATTCAGCTATTTGATATAGCGCCAATGCGAGTCATTCGCAGAAACAGTGATGATGGCGTCGTTAATCCCCTTTGGGGAGCTATGTGGATGTTGCTAAGTGTTTTTGCTTTGCTACTGCTATACAGCGGTTCATTGAAGCTTAGTCTTATTTTGCTGGGAGTGGGGGTTCTTGCCGTGGCGGCCTTATTAGTGCTTAGCCAGCTTTTACTGTGGCTGGGTAAGAAGCGCGCGGCAAACTTGAAAAATCTTAGCTTAAAGATTGCAATATCGTCTTTATATAAACGTGCAAAGCAAAACCGGGTTCAGTTAATCGGTTTTACTGTAGCCATTAAGTTAGCTTTAGTGGTGTGGGTTATCCAGCAAGATTTGATTAGTGAGTGGCAACAACAATTACCGGAAGGCGCGCCTAATCACTTTATGTATAACATCAGTGAGCAACAAAAGCCTTTGTTAGTAGAGCGCTTTGCAGCAGAAAATGTAGAGCTAACAGATATGTTTCCTATGTTACGTGGCCGTTTGGTAGCGATAAACGGGGACTCGGTCAGTCAGCAGCGTGAAGGTGAGTATTCTGAGAAAGACTCATCCCGAAGAAGAGGCGCTGGGCGTGAACTCAATTTAAGTAGTGTGGCAAACCTACCTTATCGAAATCAACTGCTGGAAGGGCAATGGTTTACTGAACAAAGTCAGCGTCAGGCATCTGTCGAGCAAGATTTTGCCGAGCGATTAGACATCAAACTCAATGATACGTTGGCGTTTATGGTGGGCTCTACGCAAATAGAAGTAAATGTAAGCAGTATTCGTAGTGTTGATTGGAATACTATGCAGCCCAATTTTTATATCTTACTCAGTCAAGATATCTTGCAGCAGTTCCCTACAGGCTACTTAACCTCGTTTAATCTTCCTCAAGACAAAAGTGCTTGGATTGCTGAGACAATGGGGCGTTTTCCTACCTTGGTGCTGATCAACGTAAAGGCATTAATAGACCAATTGTCGCAAGTCGTCGACCAAGTGTCGCTGGCACTACGTTTAGTGTTAATCGTGGTATTGTTGGCGAGCAGTTTGGTGTTATATGCTCAAGTTCAAAGTTCCCTAGAAGAACGGCGTCAACAAACAGTGATCCTTCGAACCTTAGGCGCTAGTGCTAAGTTGTTACGCAATGCGATTATCTATGAATTTGTTATTTTAGGTTTGTTAGCCGGCTTCATTGCAGCCAGCGCGGCGCAAACCATATTGTTGTTACTGCAAGTCATGGTGTTTGATATTGGCGCTTCAGTTAACTGGGGATTGTGGCTGTTGGGGCCGGTGATAGGCACCTTGTTAGTGTCGGTAATGGGAGCCGGTGCAACCCTGCGCTTATTGAAACAAAATTCTGCTCAATTGGTCAGAAATTTGAACTAGCTAGACAGTTATTAATATCTGGCCTAAAGACGTTTCATTATCAGCTAGATTGATTATATACTTATAAATAAATGTAATAAGAAATCAGCTAACGGACTAGGTAGTGCTAGCTCTATAGCGCCAGAGAATTTAACTAAATGAAATTGCAGCAGTTACGTTATATCGTTGAAGTCGCCAATAACAATCTTAATGTTTCGGCGACAGCGGAAAGCTTATATACCTCACAACCCGGTATTAGTAAGCAAATCCGTTTACTTGAGGATGAGTTAGGGGTTCAGATTTTTAAACGCAGTGGCAAGCATCTCAGTCAAGTCACCCCTGCGGGCAAAGAAATAATCCGCATTAGTAACGAAATTATGGCTAAGGTGGAGAGTATCAAAGCCGTTGCTAATCAGCATACTCATCCAGATCAAGGCTCGCTAAACATTTCTACTACGCATACTCAGGCCCGTTATGCCTTGCCTGAAGTCATTCAGAGCTTTATTCATCGATATCCAAATGTATCTTTAAATATGCATCAAGGTACACCCAATCAAATTAATGAGGCGGTGGCTAAAGGCAGTGCTGATTTTGCCATTGCCACAGAAGCCTTACATATTTTTTCAGACTTGGTGATGCTGCCTTGTTATCACTGGAATCGCAGTATTCTCGTGCCAAAAGAACATGAGCTTGCACGAAAACACCTAAATGGTGAAGTGGTTACTATTAACGACCTAGCTAAACATTCTATTGTCACTTACATTTTTGGCTTTACTGGACGCTCTGATCTCGACGACGCCTTTGGTCGCGCAGGTAAGGTGCCCAAAATCGTATTTACCGCGACGGATGCAGACGTCATTAAAACCTATGTACGAATGGGAATTGGTGTCGGTGTGTTGGCGAGTATGGCGATTGATAAACAGCATGATCAAGACCTCGTGGCCATTGATGCAAGCCACTTATTCAGAGCAAGTACCACTAAAATCTGTTTCAGAAAAGGCACTTTTTTACGTACTTATATGTACGATTTCATTGAAGGCTTTGCTCCACATCTTACGCGCAATATTGTTGATAAGGCTGTACAGGCAAAAACCTTAGATGAGGTAGAGGCTTTATTTGCGGATGTCGATTTACCTGTCATGTAAGTATGTGATGTGAAGACTTATTAAAGCAGCCTCGTTGAGCAATTTCCTGGCTGCTTTTTTTATCTACCAAATAGCGCAGAACAGTTTATCTTCGCGCGTAACATTGAATGAGCTCGACTCATTGTTATGACAATGAGAGCCGTGATGACAAATCGCCTATTAGAGGCTACTTCGTAGACTTCTCTAGCATTTATCTTTAAGCTCGACCTAGTGGTTAATGTTTTGTTACAGGGTTGTACAATCATTATTTATTCAACTACTTCAACAACGCAGGGAAGAGGCGTGCTTAAGCAATACCATCATGAAAGCTAACCTATTATGCCGTATGGGCAAACTGCCGTTTATTGTTTTATTGTGTTGCTGGTTTACGCTATCCAAAGCCTATGCAGAACCCCTTACCGCACTTCACGTCAATGGCCTAGAAGACGGCTTACGCCTAGGACAACACTTTCAGGTTTGGCATGACCAAGATGGCCGAGCCGATTTGGCCGATGCCATGGCCGCATTTCGTTTAAACAACTTTAAGCGACTGGAAAGCAAAGGCTCTACGGGTTTACAAGCTGGCGCGTTCTGGAGTGTCTTTTATTTACATAATGATAGTGATAAACCTATAACTCTTAACCTAGAGTATGTTGACCATCAGCTCATCTACTTGAATGCTTACCAACGCAATACCCAAGACCCTAGCTTTTTAGAAATAGCAGACCTAGCTCTCAGTAACTCTTTTTCCGAGCGTTTAGTGAGTCATCAGCGCTTTGTGGTACCTGTTGAGCTTGGTGCTGGCGAAACACATCAGTTCTATTTTCGATTCGGCTCTGACGAGAAGGGATTTGTATTCCCTGAATTAAGGCTCTGGCAACCCGATAAAATGCACTACGTGCAAAGCATCGAGCTAGGCAGTATTGCCTTTCTAGTTGGGGGCTTAGCCTTAATGGCGATTATCTCATTAGTTACCGGTATCGCCACCAACGATAAAACCTACTATGCCTATTTTGTTTATGCCTCTACTAAGTTAGCGACTTGGCCAACCATTCTTGGTTTTACTCACATGTTTTTCATTCGTGATGATTTTCATTGGAGTTATATGTCTCTCACTGGGGCAATGTCGATCATGACCGGTGTTATATTTGCGCGCATTTTCTTGCAAACTAAGTTATATACGCCTCGCTTAGATTATGTGCTCAAATTTATGATTCTTAATGCCGGCTTATTAGCCTTGGCTGCACTCACTCGTGAAACGGTATTCTCGGTGATGCTTATCACTATAGCCTTGTTATTGTATCCGGTACTGGCCATCGCAAGTTTGATTCGTTGGTATCAAGGCTCTCGTGAATCCGCAGTGTATACCTTAGGTTGGATAGTGCTTGTGGTTGGCTTGTTTAGCCAAGCATTGCGTGACTTAGGTTTAGTTGAGCATACGTTTGTCACTTATTATTGGCCGGTGGTCGCTTCTTACAGCGAGATGATGGTAATAATGGTAGCTATGGGGATTCATTTATTCCGTCTACGCCGCCTAAAAGAGCAAGCAGAGTTGCGTTACCGTAGTCAATTAGAACGGGCTAAACAAGAGCTTGAAATTTTGGTTTTTGAACGTACACAGGCATTAGAAATAGCCAAATCAGAAGCTGAGAAAGAAGCCCGTACAGACCTATTAACGGGCATTAATAACCGGCGTAGTTTTATGGCCAAGGCTGAAGCGATGTTTGACCGTTGTCGTAATCGCTCTCACCCAATGTCGATGTTAATGTTTGATATAGACCACTTTAAAAAGATTAATGATACTCATGGCCATGCCATTGGAGATAAAGCCTTACAATTGTTTGCTAATGCGATAGAAAATGAAATCCGAGATGGCGATGTATTTGGCCGCTTAGGTGGCGAAGAGTTTGGACTTGCCTTAAGTGCTGATAAAGATACCGCCACTCAAACAGCTGAACGTTTACGCAGCGAAGTTGAAAAGTTAGTTGTTGATGCAGGAGGAGTTCAAGTTCGCTTCACGACGAGCATTGGTGTCGCATTGATGGATTCTGAGGAAAGCATTGAACAATTAATTAGCGTATCTGACCAAGCACTTTATCGCGCTAAAGAAAGCGGGCGAAATAAGGCCATGGTTGCTTAACTAGCAAAAGAACAGCACAGCTTAATGAGAGTTAGAGTGTATTGGTAACACTATTCTGGGAAACCCTCAAACTGTTTAAGTTGGCTTACTTGATGATACCAACTGGCTTGTTCTGCGGTAAAAATGTGGTCTTGAGGGGCTAAGCTTGGGCTGCTATCTAAGGATCCCGCCGGAATAATTACCCAATGCTTTGTGCTCGATAAATAGGGCATAGCGCTACCACAAGCACCGCAGAATCCGTTGGAGATAGCCCGACCAGGTAGGTCAAATTGTTTAACTAGCGATTGCCCCTTTATCCATTGAAAATGAATAGGCCTTATAAACAGATTAGCCACATGAGCACTCCCCGAGACTTTCTTACATTGATCGCAATGACATAAATGAAATTGCTCAAATTTGTCATTCACGTCAAATTCAACACCGCCGCACAAACAGCTACCTTTTAGTCTATTCATTTTATCTCCTGCAGAAATCAATGCCTTAGCATAAACCACATAGCTAGTTTTAATATATCACATGGTTATAAGTGGATGGCTCCAAGTTGTACATTATAGCAACATTTGGCTTTGGTGATTTTTCTGTCCATATGTTTATACAGCTAAAGATAGTAAATACCATATAAAAAGCAGCAATATACGGCTAGGTATGGTATTTATTAAATTTGTAACACGCACTGTCTGTAACTTTATTGTGTAACTAATGATTAACATCATGCGGTTGGCGGGGGCAGTGTTGACTTATATCTGAGTATTTAAGTTATATAAAATGTAAGCAAATGGATTGCTTCAGTAGATTTAGGGACAAATCGTGAACACATTAGCAACTACCAAAATAGCAGTAGCAGTTGGTTTAAGCACTGTATTGCTCGGCTGTAGCCAAAACCTCAAAGAACCATCGCAAAACTACCAACAAGCGGTCATACAGGCGGCGTTTCCTACTGTAAAGGATGTTAGCCATACGCTCTTCGCACTAAACCCAGAAAACACACTTTTGCAATGGAACGAACAAGCCGATAAGGTGCTAGTGTTGACTTGGAAAAGTCAGTCAGCCATTGATCAGTTTCTATTGCCTAATAGCCATAGTTCAAACAACCCTAACTATCCTATTTGGGTCACCTTAGCGCCTCAAGTTAAACACTTCTGCCAACAATACTTACAGCAACAACCTGAGCGCAACGATCAACAATTAGCATTGCGTTTAAAACAGTATTTAGGTTTAGACGCAAGCTGGAACTATGACGCTTTTGTAGAGATGTACGTAGCACCAGAAGATTTATTCCGCCCTTGTGTTGATCCGCAAATTGATGACCACTCGTGTGTTTTAGCTAGCGACCAAATGGCTAGCTCGGTAAAAGGGATTGAAGATTACGCTAACTTTTATCAAGCCCTGTATTTTAAGAGTTTCAGGGGATCGGGTACTGGCGTGCCTTGGACAGGCTTAGGTTATACCTATGATTGGGGTAATCCTATTTCTAAACAAGGAGCCAGCGAGTATATCCTAGTACCCGGTGGTGAATATCAGATTAATGCTGTCATTCCTACTGGGCAATATTGCCGATGAGTGATACCGATTCCCTACAGAAGATCAGTCAGTTTTTAAATAGTAATCCGGCTTTTGCCGCTTGTGACAAAGAAGACTTAGCGCGATTGCTCGCTAATGTCACGATTCAAAAATTTGCTGAAGGAGAGGTACTCTGCCAATCCGGAGACCAAGCCAATAATCTTTATTATTTGCTCAATGGTCAGTTAGAAACCACCAATAAGGATCAGGCAAAGGGACCTATCAGTGGTTTTTTTGGTGAAGAGTCAACACTGGGCATGCGTAGCTATATCTACGACATCGAAGTGGTTGATTGTGCCGAAGTGGTAGTATTACCGCTTGCGGCGGTGATAGCTTTAGATCGTTATTCCAGTTTTAAGCAATGCCTATTAGATAGCTTTCATGCCCGTTTGGCCGGGCAAACCTATATTGAAGTTGATTTAGCGCCTAAAGTAGAAGTCGAAATAGGCTATCGCTTGTTGATTGGCTGGTTATTCGCGTTGATTACACCAGTAATGATTTACTTCGGTCTTACGCTTAGTGGCGAGCCTTTGCATCAAGATGCCATTTATTTTGCGTCTATCTTAGGCATCTGTTCCATTATGTGGATCTTTCGATTGCTTCCCGACTATGTGCCAGGGTTATTTGCCATACTCAGTGCGGTATTACTGGGTATAAGCTCTAGCGAATCGGCTTTTTCCGGATTTTCTAGCAATAGTTTTTTCATGGCTTTAAGCATTTTGGGTTTAAGTGCCGTGATCAGATCGTCTGGCCTCAGTTATCGAATGCTGTTGCATCTTTTACTCATTGGTCCGGCGTCAAAAATTTGGTACAACCTCAGTTTTTTCAGTGTAGGCGCGTTGTTAACACCTGTTGTACCCACGGTGAATGGTCGTGTAACGATTGTCGCGCCGTTCCTCAAAGATTTACTCAGTGGCGCTTCTAAAGAAGCTCGTGAGCAAGAAGGACCGCGTTTAAAAGCTAGCTTGTTGTTTGGCGCAAGTTTGCTCTCACCAATATTTGTTAGTAGTAAATCAGTAAACTTCATTGTACTGGGCATGCTGCCACAGCAGGTACAACAGTATTTTCAATGGTTAGATTGGCTGCTGGCCGCCATTGTTTGTGGTTTGGTTGTGTTGGCTTTATATACCGTTGCGTTGTGCTGGATATACCGCAACAAACAAGCGTTAAAGATCCCAAAATCTATCAGCCGGCAGCAGCTCAGAACGTTAGGCCCACTTAACCCCGCTGAATGGTCTTCAGTACTTGGGCTTATTGTGTTAATCGCCAGTTTGCTGTTTGCCAATATCCATCGGATTGAAGTGGCTTGGGTCGCGTTAGCCATATTGTTTTACTTATTGATGTTTGGCTTTTTAAATACCAATCAGTTCCGTTCAAAAATTGACTGGAGTTTTTTGGTTTTTTTGGGTTCGTTGATCGGCATGGTCGACATTATAAATCAGGTAGAATTGGATGTTTGGTTAACCAGTAAAATATATTGGTTAGCAATATATATGCAGCAAAGTTTGGCCTTATTCGTAGTAATGCTAGCGCTTATCGTTAGTGTCGTCCGTTTAGTGTTACCTATCAATGCGACAGTGGTCATTTTAGCCACCTTGTTGATTCCCGCATCTATTGAAGTAGGAGTGAATCCATGGGTGATTGGCTTCTTAATACTGTTCCTTTCAGAAAGCTTTTTTTGGCCGTTTCAGGCTTCCTATTACATGCAGTTTTTAAGTTTAACCAGCGGCGTCGTCACCGCTGATGAATCGAAACTGATGAAACTCAACCTGTCGGTTTATCTGTTTAAGCTAGTGGCGGTGTATCTCAGTATCCCGTATTGGCAAAGTATGGGGCTTATCTAATGAAGAAATTATTGTTAAGCATCGTTATGTTTAGTTTTTTGGTTGCCACCATTGCCATCACCCTCATTGAAGGTTCATCTCGGCCTAGGTTGTTGATATTACATAGCTACAATACTGATTATTCGTGGACTAGAACGGTTAATCAAGGCATTGAGCGAGCGAAAACAGCGCACCTGAATGTTGATATCCGTTATCACTACATGAATACCAAAAACCAATCTAGCGAAGCCGCGAAAAAGCGCGCTGCAACGGTGGCTAAAAGGGTGGTGGACTCTTTTCAACCCGACGTAATGATAGTGATTGATGATGATGCGCAACGCCTTGTTGCTGCCGAGTACATTGATAAGCCCGATATCCAAATTGTGTTTGCCGGGGTCAACGCTGAGTTAGAAACCTACGGTTATCAACATGCCAGTAATGTAACCGGTATTTTAGAACGCAAATCGGTATCGGCGGTGAAAGAAGTTTTACGCTTGTTGGTTGAGGCCCAACCCATACCAGGACAACTCGCCGGGAAAATTATTTATCTTTCGGATAATTCATCTTCAGCCAAACACGATGGGAATTATTTGGCCAAGCAAGTTTGGTCACCCATTGATTATCAAGGGCATGTGGTGGTGAATAGCTTCACGGAATGGCAGCAAGCGGTGTTATCTCTGGAAGGTAACTACAAATACTTAATGGTGGGTGGCTATCGCAAGTTATTAGGGGGCGAGGACGGCAAGTTTGTTTCAGCGCAAACGGTTGCGCAATGGACCGAACAGCATTCGACATTACCGATTATTGGTATCAATGCCTTTAATTCTGAAGACGGCATGATGCTGTCAGTTGGCGCCTCTCCTTTTGAGCAGGGAGAAGTCGCTTTTAATTTTGCGCTGGAGCTACTGAATGAACCGAAACATCTAGCCGAGTTGCCAATTACCGTATCTAAACAGTATGTCGTAGCACTGCGTCGGAAAGCATTACTGAAGCGTGAAATAGTCGTGCCAAAGGTTTTGGAAGCCTTTGCTCGTGCCACGAACAATTACTATGAATAAAAATAGCAAAGGAAGACTATTTTGAAAATGAAATGGAACCTACGACGCCGTCTCTTATTGCTCGGTTTTATCGTGGTTATTTTGAGTGCTTTAGTCACCAGTTTTGAGCAGTTAAAGCAATGGTTCAACCACACTGGTACCAATACCCTTGTCTTGGCGGTAGTGGGGCCGATGAGTGGGCCTGAAGCAGACAAGGGAATTGCAATGTTAAATGGTGCCAAACTGTTTGTTCGCCAATACAACATGCAACAGCAAGACAAACAAATAGCCCTTACGATACAGCAATACGATGATGGTAATAATGTCGTAAAAGCCGAACAAATTGCCAGGCAATTAGCCAAGACTAAAAAGGTGCTTGCTGTATTAGGACACCGTGCTTCAGCCACGTCAATTAAAGCTGCCGGTATTTATCAACGCGCAGGCTTGCCTATGATCGGCGGCTCTGCGACGGCACCTGAAATTACCCAAGATAATGCTTGGTCATTTAGGGTAATCCCAGATAACCGATTACAGGGCAGTTTTGTTGCAGAGTATATGGCTACCTTAGGCAAGAACAAAGCTGCTTTGGTGTATAGCCAAGACAAATTTGGCGAATCGTTAGCCAAGGCCTTTTTGGCAGGGGCAAACCGCTTAGCCATTGATGTAAGCCAGTTTCCGTTTGATTTAAAAGGAGATTGGCAGCAGCAGGCTGAAACTATAAACCAACAAATACGATCCCTAGGTCATACCGGTGCAATATTTCTTGCAGTGCATGACGTTGAGGGCGCGGTATTGGTGAGTACCTTAAAAAACCAACACCCCAGTTGGTTAATGATTGGCAGCTCGTCGATCGGTAAACAAAGTTTCCCTGAACGTTTTAAAGATCGTAACCAAGAACGAGAGGTCTCTGGTTATTACACGAATGGAATGTTTGCGGTTAGCCCAATACTATTTGATGTAGCGAGTGAGTCTGCTCAAATGTTTTATCAGAGTTTTAGCCAAGATTTTGGTTACCCACCTAGTGGTGTAGCAGCGGCTTATTATGATGCTGCGACGATTGCCGCTAGTGCCTTAGATTTAGCATCGAGCCTATCGGGAGGCGAACAAGAGTTTGTTAAGCTCGATTTATCGCAACAACGCTCAGCGATTAGAATTCAACTAGCCGGACTCAATTCACCAAGTGCTGCCATACAGGGGCTCACACATCCCTTATATTTTGACCCGCAAGGTAATGTATTACGCCCTATGCAAGTGGGGCTATTTAGTGGTGGCTCGTTTGTGTCAGCGCCTATTCAATTGCAAGCCGTATTAGGAGAAAAACTCCGTACCCGACGAACCGACGTTGTTTATACCGGAATTGAAATGCAGACCATTAATGAATTTTCCCCAGTAGATATGACGTTTAAAGCTAAGTTTAAGCTGTGGTTTAGAAGTACGCCGGGGGTAAATGCTGAGGATATTGCATTTCTAAACGCAGTGGGCGACTTAACACTTGGTGAGCCTATAGAGTCATATTTCACGAGCCAAAGCGTTTATAAGCTCTACCAAGTAGAAGGGATGTTTTTGGCCGATGCAAAACCCGGCAGGGCGGCATTTGGCGAGTACCAGTTAGGGGTGAGTTTTCGTCATCGAACCTTGCCAAGAAGTGAGTTAATCTACGTAGCGGATATCGTTGGCTTGGGTCAAACTGCGCTACATCGGAACGATAACAATCAACATAAGGTGCAGTTTGATACAAACCAATGGCAGCAAAACCAAGGTTTATCTTTTCAAGATACCTTACGTAAACGCAGTTTAGGTGATCCCAAATATCTTCATTCTGATCGCCAAGCTATCGAGTTCTCTCGCTTTAATTCCTTGAGTTCTGTTCATGAAAATGTGTTGAGCTTACGCGGGCGTATACCAGCGCAATGGCAACAAATTATCTTTTATAGCAGCGTATTGGCTTGGTTGGTCTATGCCTTGATATTAGACTTTAAACTATTGGGCCGATTACCAAGAGCTTATGCGTTAGGCAATAAGTTACTTTACGCTTTATTTATTGCATCAGCTGAACCGCTATTCTTAGATTGGCTTGCCCAGAACTATCCTAATACCAATCAATTATTTGCTAGTACCTGTTTTGATGTTTTGTGGTGGTTATTGTTTGCTTCAACGTTAGCGTTGTTAATTGACTTACTGGTCTGGGATCCCATCGAAAGGCGCAGTGGCCGCCAAGTGCCAAAAATTATGCGTCACCTGACTCGTGGCCTAGCGTACATTGGCGCTGTTTTTGCTATTTTGTCTTTCGTTTATCAGCGGGAGTTAACCAGTTTGTTGGCCACGTCTGGTTTAGTGGCGATGATTTTGGGCTTGGCCTTGCAGTCTAACCTCGTTAATATTTTTTCGGGTATTGCCATTAGTTTAGAGAAACCCTTCAAATTAGGGGACTGGATCAGCATTGCTAGCTACGGTGGCCCAATAGTGGGGGAGGTCATCGACATGAACTGGCGAACCACCAAGGTAAAAACAGCTGACAATACGCTGTACTCCATCCCTAACAACACCTTAGCTAATGCTAACTTAAATAACGTGAGCAGTAGTGGTCAGATTGTTACCGGCGGATTTTCAATTTCGGTGAACAAACAGCTAGAACCGATGCAAATTATTCCGCGGATCGAGGCCATACTGATAGCAATAGAAGCGGTTAAGCGGGTTTACGTTGATATTTCAAATATTGGTTCTGACACTGTAGATTATCAAATCAAACTGGTTCATGGGGTCGACGATACAGCACAAACTACCGATTTAGTTTGGCAGGCTATTTGGGGTTTAGACAGTGAAATAAGAAATGAATTAGCAGCGTTAGAGCCGACAGAAGAAAACGAGTCTGAGGACCTATAAGTTTAATGCACGGCAGAGAAAGAGTTTGCTATGCTAACTCCTTCACAAATTGCAAGGACCTATAGATGCAGTTGCATATCACTAATGGAGACATGGTCGGCGACATGTTGACCGCATCTAATGTGTTACAAGGCCATGTCCTCTGCTGGAGAGATGTATTACATGATGGGCCGATTGTCGCCACAGAGGGCTTGCCTTATCTAACGGCGAGAGCCAATTTTATCTATACAACAATGGTGTTAGATAGCCCTTTAAGTTGCGCTGAAGTCAGCGAGCAAGCGATCTTAGATGATTTTTTACAGCGTCAAGACATTCTGGATAATCTCAATGATTATAGCGAGATAGTGCTGTGGTTTGAGCACGATCTTTATGATCAGTTGCAGTTGGCGGAATGCCTTTATCAATTGGCTAAATACCCCAATATAGTAAGTAAAGTAAGCCTAATATGTATTGGAGAGCACCCTGAGGTTGATGTTTTTCATGGCTTAGGCAATTTACATCTTGAACAACTGGAAGCGCTATACCCACAGCGCGCCGCCTTACATAGCGAACAACTAGCCTTGGGCCAGCAAATTTGGCTGGCTATGGCCAGTGCCACCCCTTTAGCATTGAGCCGTGTTATGGCTGATAACCTAGCACCCTTGCCATTTATGGCTGCGGCATTAACTCGTTTTGCTCAGGAGTATCCTTCTACGGTGAATGGTTTAAGCTTAACTCAACAGTTGATCTTACAAACGCTGGACGAGCAGCATGATCAACAAGCGCTCAACCACGACGGCCTCAGCTTTGACCAGTTATTTACGCATTTGCAACGCGCGGAAGACGCTCCGTTTCTTGGTGATGTTTGGTTAAGCAAAGAGCTTTTGTTTCTGGCTAAGCTAAAGCCTGCATATCTATGTATCGATAAACCCAATGGTGACATATGGGATCAAGATGCAAGGTATCAGATAAGCCAAGAGGGGCGTCAAGCCATACAGGGAAAAAGAGCCTTAACCGTTGAGCAGTTAGGTGGACAATGGCGTGGTGGCGTTAACATACACCGACAAAACTATTGGTGTTGGGATCACCATGGTGCTTGTTTTGTCATGCGATAAGCGACAACAGCCACGCTTAGCCTGGCTGTTGTTTAATTAGGGACTTAGTTGCAGTCGCTATCAAGCGGTTCTCCCGACAAAGACTTTGCATAACTATCAAAACAGCGCGGTAATGGCCAAGTAGGTTTTGTCACGATTAGGTCCTGCTGAGGATCACAAGGCTCTCCAGTTTCGCTCAAGCACCATGAACTAGCTTCTGGTGTGGCTGCTTTATTTTGCTTATGACGATATTGCGATACCGCTTGATACACCACGCGCCTTGCTTTGTTCAAACTACTTAGTGGCTCCCAACCTTCTACTGCGCGCCACGGATTCATCGATAAGTTCTCACAGAACTGCTGCTGTTGTTCACTGTACAGGTGCTGTGGGGGGATGTTTATGGTGGCAACGCTAATAAACGGAGACGCTTTTTCCGACCAAATCGCCGTGGCATCATCAACCGGCATGTAGTGCCCCGGGATCTTTTCCTGCAGCATGAATTCAAAACAGGCGCCGCCTGAAGCTAGCTGGTTATTAAGTTGTTGGCTTAAGTAATCAGGGTTTGTTTTGTCTACCTTGCTTGAGAAGCTCATACCTGCACAGGGTTTGGTAGAAAACTTTACGGTGTTATTCCCCAACTGGTAAGGAAGCATGGAATAGTATTGGGCGTCTAACGGTGTATCGATCACCGATGATACGGTTTGAATCGCACGATAAAACTGTTTCGGATGCAAACGTGGTGGGAAAAAGCTGATAAACCATTTAGTCCGTTCAAACTTGGCCAGATACAGCATGTCATCAGCGTAATCAAAGATGTTTCGATTAAAAAACGCGGGGGTATTTGTCATGATGAAATCTTGATTGTGGCTTTCACCTAACTCTGGCGCAATTGCCTTGCCTGGCACATTCATCACTTTAACGGCCATCCCGCGGGCATCGCCCTTACTGTCGGCCTGCACTAACATATCGCCGTTAGAAAAGCGGATCCAAGCGGGGAACTGCTGATTACTATTAGCAAAAATGCCAGCTTTAAATCGCTGTGGAATATCGGGGTTAATTGAGAAGGTTGCTCGCGCGCAGCCGGTTGCCTTCGCGTGCGCATCGCGCCGATAGGGTAACCCATTGTATTGCTCAGCCCGTTTTGATATCTCTCTGGCAGAGTTTATCGCCGACAAAATGGCTTCTTGTTCAGGCTTAGTTATGCCCATCTCTTTATATAAGTCGCTGGCCGAAACACTGCTTGTTGCAAGGGTGAATAAACAAGCGGCGATCGTAGCTGTAGCAAAATGTTTGTCATTCATCTTAATGTACCTTTACCGGGTTGTTTTTTGCGGCGTTAAAGCTATCAATACAGGCTTGTTGCTCTGAGCCAATAGACGGTGCTTGTGTGTATTTAGACCAATCTAATGGGTCACCACCGAGCCGCTGTGTAAAGTCTGGATTCCCCATTACTTTTAGGTATTCCAAAATGGCGGCACGTTCTTCAACGGTGAGTAAGCGGCCAATCCGTCCTGCCATGTCTACATCGGTAAACAAGTGGCCGCGATTGCTGTTGCCCTTAATACGGGTGTCGTGTTTAAAACTGCCGGGGCGTTGCTCGGTAACAAAACCTAAACGCTGTGGGTTGTATTCGCGATTACCAATATAAAACTGGGTAGGGCGCTCACGTAGCGGTGATAACAAGTCGTATAAGGTAGGCACTGAACCATTATGTAAAAACGGTGGAGTAGCCCACACGCCATGTAAAGGCCGAGGTTTATATGCGCGCATATTAGCGATACGGAACGGAACATTTAAGCCGTCGTAATCTGCAACCATGTCTTTGGTAATGCCGTTGTCTTGGTAAAGTTTGGGCACCAAGCGGTTAAGTAAAATTTGTAGGCCGTCACCAGCGTTTACTGGGTCTGAACCCGGTATGATTTTACTGCCGTCGTAACGATGGTCCATGTAGTTATCAGCGGCGGTAGAGTCGGTACCAATTACCTCGGTTTTAACCCAAGGCATTGCCCATATCACTTCTCGCCAATCTTTGCGGATCGGGCGTTGGCCAATAAAGCTGATATCACCGTCCATATCCCATTGCCAGTTGACGTCAATTTGTTTATTGGGATTATCGCCGGGCTTATCGGCTACGGTCCAATCGTAGGGCTGCACCTGGTGTGGACCGTGGCAAAACTCACACTGGTCAAGGAACAAGTTTTTACCTTGGCTGGCAAGTGGAAGATTAATCTCTCCCAAAATTGCTTCTGGCCAGCGTGGCGGCTCTAGTGAACGTAAGGTGCCCTCTATGCAATGCATACCGGCTAAGTCGATAACTGATTCACCAAATTCTTCGGTTTTGAGTAGTTCACCTTGCTCGTTAACAAGTTTGATTGGTGCTAACACACCGAGGCTTTCGCCTACATTGCGTGCCATTGCTTGGTTAGTAAAACCGGTATATTGCACCCAATCAAATCGCCAAATGTCCCACAGAAAGGGATAGCTCACCGGGGCATCGGCAACCCGGTAGTTTGCAGGTTCGTCTAGGTCAAAACCAAAAACGACGTTAGCAATTCGACCTACCGCGTCGGTGCGGCCACGACCTTCTTCGGTAGGGTAGTATTTTGATGAACCTGCGCCAGTGGCAAATTGTTTTATTTTCCCTAGAAAGGCCCAAATGTCTTTACGTAACTGTTTGCGTAATTCCGTATCTTGTCCAACTACGCGGTCAGCAAAACGATGCCATTTTGACGGGTTAATATAAGTGGCTAACACTGATGCGCCAAGGGTGGTGATAAACTCGCCACGTTTTGCATTAGAGATGCTTTGTACAGCTTGTCCGCCGTCAATACGTAAGGCCTTACCTTGATAATGTAACTCACCGGTATGACACATTGCACAAGTCAGATCCAAGCGTTCGGTACCTGATTTAGGATCAATATGACGCGCTAAACCTACCGGCAAATTGCCTGGATTAAGGATGGTAGCCTGTTGGCCGGGGGATACGATAAAGCCCCAACCACGCATATTGTCTGGGCTGGTTAACAAGTCTTTAGATAAAGGCAGTTCTAAATTTACGAACCAATCGTATTCTAGGCCTAGAAGCTCGGTGCCTTGTGGGGTGTAGTAATAACGCTCTCGTTGCTCGTCGGTCCATCCCTGATTGAGGTAATGAACCTGATTTACGGTTTCGATGGTGAGATTAGGTTTAAGAAAGGCTTTTAAGCCAAAGTAAGCGGCTAAGAGTATGCCGATACTGAGAAACGAATAACGCAGCCAGCGCGGCCCTAAGGCTAGCCAAACTTGCCAAACGGCTTTAAGCAAGCCCCCTATCCAACGCACTAATAGCATGCTGGCTTTAACAATAAGTTTGAAAGGGTAAAGTACTATTTTTAAGATGAGCAAAAGTAGCCCAGCGATGAGGCGTTTCAGCATAGTTTCAAATCCATTTGTAAGAATGCAAGCGGCCTGCTGTATAGCAGGCCGAGTTGTTAGCTAAATGTTATAGATATTTTGTGGGGAATGCACTTTTTAACACTAAAACAATGAGATAAGTCTAATAACTAGAAATTTACACGGTTCTATTTATTAACATTCGATGATGTTAACGGCTAAGCCGCCGCGGGCAGTTTCTTTATATTTGCTTTTCATATCGCAGCCGGTTTCCCACATAGTTTTTATTGCTTTATCTAATGAAACCTTATGTTCTCCAGTACCGCGTAAGGCTAACCTTGCTGCGTTTATCGCTTTTAGTGCCCCCATTGCATTACGCTCGATACAGGGCACTTGCACCAAGCCACCAATTGGGTCGCAAGTAAGACCAAGGTTGTGCTCAATACCAATTTCAGCAGCATTTTCTATCTGTTCAGGGTTACCACCAAACATAGCAACTAAACCAGCTGCAGCCATAGAGCACGCGACGCCCACCTCGCCTTGACAACCCACCTCGGCACCAGAGATTGAGGCATTGGTTTTATATAGTGAGCCAATTGCGGTGGCCGTTAAGAAAAATTGATTAAGAGAGTCTTGATCAAGCTCTTGTACAAAATGGTGGTAGTAATGTAATACCGCGGGAATAATACCGGCCGCGCCATTAGTTGGCGCGGTCACGACGCGCCCTCCACCGGCATTTTCTTCACTAACAGCTAATGCATAGAGGTTTACCCAGTCCATAACATTTAGTGGATCTGAACTAAGATTACGTTGTGATGACAACTGCCTTTTAAGGCTAGGCGCCCGCCGCGCGAGTTTTAGGCCGCCAGGTAAAATACCTTCTTCGCTGATCCCCCTCGTAACGCAGGCTTGCATGGTTGCCCAGATTTGTTGGGTATATTGGCTAATGGTGCGGGTAGAACAATGCACTTGTTCGTTACAAGACACCACTGCCGCAATACTTTTACCACTTTCTTTACAGCGCTGTAACAACGACTCGGCGCTATCAAAGGGGTAGGGGTAATGGGTAGTTTGGCTGGCCGTTTCTTCGCCTTCTTCTACAATGTATCCTCCGCCGATAGAATAATAAGTGGTTGATACGGTTTTGCCATTGTCTAAATAAGCATGAAAGCTTAGCGCGTTACTGTGCGCTGGTAGATGTTTACGGCGATGAAAGATGATCGAGCCCTTGTTGGCAAAATTAACGGTATTCTTGCCAAGTAGCATTAATTCTTCAGATTGTTCAACCTGCAATAACTGCTGGTCAATCCTATCTACGTCAACAGATTCTGGAGACTCTCCTAATAAACCTAATATCACGGCTTTCCCTGTACCATGGCCTTTACCGGTTGCGCCTAAGGAGCCGAACAGTTCTACTTTTAAGTAATCTACTCGTGATATTTGGTTCTGCCGAGCTAAGCTTTCGGCAAACAATTTAGCCGCCTTCATCGGGCCTACGGTATGCGAGCTAGAGGGACCAATCCCTATAGAAAAAAGGTCGAATAAACTTACCATTGTTGTTCCTATCACTTTGGATGGAGTAATGTGACTCAGTATTTAATTCTGAGATTATAAGTATATCTAGTTATCTGCAACAGTGTGAGGCGAGATCTCGCAATATTTTAGCGGTAGCCCCCCAAATTACATGTTTATCGACTTCAATGAAGTAAACTTTTTCAAGCTGACCTTTACGGTGAAATTGATAGCGATGATAGTTGTTTAAGTTTAAAAAAGGCGCCAAAGGTAACACCATAACTTGCGCCACTTCGTCGCTATTGATGTCAAACAATAAGGTTTCTGTCGTCGTCGCCACAAAAGGACGTACCGAGAAATTGCTTACTGTAGTTTGTTTTGGAAGTTGCCCATGAATGGTAAAGGTTTCCGGGCTAATACCAATTTCTTCATGGGTTTCTCGTAAGGCTGTATAGGCGAGGCTAATATCATCAGGATCTCGCTTACCGCCAGGAAGGCTAATTTGTGAAGGATGGTGGCGCAGTTGCGCACTACGCTGAGTCAGTACAATGCGCTCAGGTTGTCCCTGTTTGATGACAATGGGCAATAATACTGCTGCAGCTTGTTTAGCGCTGCGCTGGGTATCTGGCTGGCCGTGTTGAAGCAAAAAGCGTTGTAAGTAATGTTGCGTAGTGTGGCTCATTGTCTATCAAATTCTCCGCAGTACTCGGGCTGGTTACTCCAAAATAGGCAAAATACGGCTTAGCTTATCGAATATTTCTTGGTACTCAGCCTCTACGTGTGAATCAACGACCACGCCGCCGCCAGCCCAACAGTATATTTGTTGGTTTTCGCAAACTAAGGTGCGAATGGTGATATTGGTGTCCATGTCACCGTTCGCAGAAATATAACCAATAGCTCCACAATAGGCGTTACGCCGATTGGCTTCAAGTTCTTCGATGATTTGCATTGCCCTTATTTTGGGGGCGCCTGTAATAGAACCGCCCGGGAAACAGGCCGCTAACAATTGCTCTGCGCAATAGCGATCGGCTAATTCAGCACGAATGGTACTCACCAAGTGGTGAACCGCTGGGAACGACTCCACCGCAAACAGTTTGGGTACCTGCACACTACCGGGTTTGGCTACTCGACCAATGTCATTACGCAATAAATCTACAATCATGAGGTTTTCTGCTTGGTCTTTCTCTGCTTGTTGTAGCTCAATAGCGAGTTGTTGGTCTTTAACTGGCTCATCACTTCTTGGTCGCGTGCCCTTAATCGGCTTGGTTTCAATTTCGCCTTGTTTAAGGCTAATGAATCGTTCAGGCGAGACACTAAGCACACAGCTGTTCGGCAATCGAATAAAAGCTGAAAACGGCGCCTGGTTAGCGGCAATCAGCTGCTGATAAGCAGCCACTTCATTGCCCTGATAGCTGGCGCTAAAACGCTGGGTTAAGTTAATTTGGTAACAATCTCCGCTAAGCAGGTACTGCTGTACTTGTTCAAATTTGTCTTGATAGTCGGCTTTGCTTAAATTGCTTTGCCATTGACTGGTTAAGTTAAAGGCTTGCGGCTTCAGTTTGGTATGTTTAATTTGCTGCTTGAGCAACCATTGCTCTCTTTGCGCTAAACGGTTTTCTCCTACGCACTGATCGCCGAGATCATGCCACTGAATCAGTGTTGACGTTTGTTGTTTGTGGTCAAAAATTAACGCCCAGTCGTAGAAACCCACCGCCATATCGGGGGTGGTTAAATCTTGCGGTAAGCGTTCAGGAAGTAATTCTAAGCTTCTACCAAGATCGTAACCCCACAGGCCCATTGCGCCGCCAGCGAAAGGAAAAACTGACTGATCATTTTCTGAGTTGGGGAATAGCTGCTTACGTAACGATTCAAGCAACTCAAACGGTGCTTGCTGGCTTTGATAGTGCTGTTCACCCAAGGAAACTTGAGCCAAGTCTTTAGTATAGGAAACAGTCGCAATAGGGTCGGCGACCAAAATATCGTAATGACTGTTTTCATGGGAATCAGACGCTGACTGCAAAAAACAGCACCATTCAGTTTGAGCCAATTGTTCAAACATGATTTTTGCTTGGGTAGAAAAAGTTTTACTAACAATCATAAGGGCAGTATCGAGAGACTATTCACTAAAGGTTGATGTAGATAAATTGTAAAAACTTAGGTAAAGGTTATAGCGGGCTAACTGGCGCAAGGGTATCATAGCCGGTGAAGGATAACGACAATAACCCTAACAGCCTGAAAAGCAGCTTACTAAAAAGCTGTTGATATAAAAGGCAATCATAAGGAAACGTGGAGACTTTATGACCATCATCCGTAAGCAAGACTTCATTGACAGTGTCGCAGAATCACTGCAATTCATTTCTTACTACCATCCTATCGATTTTGTGCAAGCTATGGCGCAAGCCTATGAGAAAGAACAAAGCATCGCAGCAAAAGATGCTATCGCACAAATTTTGATTAACTCGCGCATGTGTGCCCAAGGGCTGCGCCCAATTTGTCAAGATACCGGTATTATTACTGCCTTTGTTAAAGTAGGCATGCAGGTACAATGGGATTCAGACTTAACCGTACAAGAAATGGTGGATGAAGGTGTTCGTCGCGCGTATACCAATGCCGATAACCCACTGCGAGCGTCAATTGTTGCCGACCCCAATGGTGCGAGAACCAACACTAAAGATAATACGCCTGCAGTGGTGCATATCGACTTAGTTGCCGGTGATAAAGTTGAGATCATGGTCGCGGCTAAAGGCGGCGGCAGTGAAAATAAATCAAAAATGGTGATGCTAAATCCGTCAGACTCTGTGGCCGAATGGGTGCTTAAAACCCTGCCTACCATGGGGGCGGGTTGGTGTCCGCCGGGTATGGTGGGGATTGGCATTGGTGGCACCGCCGAAAAAGCTGCAGTAATGGCTAAAGAATCACTGATGGATCCGGTAGATATTCAAGATTTAATGGCAAAAGGTGCAGAAAACGCCGACGAAGCACTCCGTTTAGAGTTAATGGAAGGCATTAACAAACTTGGTATTGGCGCTCAGGGTCTGGGGGGATTAACCACCGTGCTCGACGTTAAAGTTAAATCCTGCCCCACTCATGCGGCGTCTAAGCCGGTTGTTATGATCCCTAATTGTGCGGCCACACGTCATGCACATTTTCACTTAGATGGTAGCGGCCCAGCCGTACTTACTCCTCCAAAACTTGAAGATTGGCCTGAAATCACTTGGGATGTGGGCGACAACGTACGCCGTGTTGATGTAAACACCATCACCAAAGAAGAAATAGCCAGCTGGAAAATGGGCGAAACGGTGTTGCTCAACGGTAAAATATTAACCGGTCGAGACGCGGCGCATAAGCGTATTAAAGAATACTTAGAGCAAGGCAAACCTTTCCCCAACGGCGTTGATTTTAATGGTCGCTTTATTTACTACGTAGGACCGGTTGATGCAGTTCGCGACGAAGCAGTAGGCCCAGCCGGCCCAACAACGTCGACCCGCATGGACAAATTTACTGACATGATGCTTGAAGAAACAGGCCTACTAGGCATGATTGGTAAAGCAGAACGTGGTCAAGCGACGGTTGATTCAATTGCTAAGCACCAGTCGGTTTACCTGATGGCGGTAGGTGGTGCCGCTTATTTAGTGTCTAAAGCGATTAAGAAAGCCAAAGTCGTGGCTTTTGAAGATTTAGGCATGGAAGCAATCTACGAGTTTGAAGTAGAAGATATGCCGGTCACCGTAGCGGTAGATAGTGATGGTAACTCAGCTCACCAACAGGGGCCTGCAATTTGGAAGGCTAACATTGAAGTGCAAGATGCAAAGCTTAGTTAAGCCTTACACCTAACACTCTATTAAAGCGGCTTAGGCCGCTTTTTTTTGTTCCATTTTGTTGCTTAGTATGCGATCTAGCGCTAGCGGGCCTGCCCCCCAAATAAGGTTGATTAAGATCATTAAACCCCAAAGTTGGTGGTCGTAGAAACCGCCAGGCCAAAGTACCGGGTAAGAGACCACCGCAATAATATTGAAGAAAAACAACTTAAAAGCAAAAATACGGGTGAATAAGCCCAGCACCAAAAATATGGGTAAGATTAATTCAGCGGCAGTGCCTAAATAAGCGGCCAACTCCCATGGCAAAATAGGTACTTGGTACTCTTCCTCAAATAAATATAGGGTAGAGTCCCAGCTGGTGGCTTTTAAATAACCAGAGCGAAAAAACACTACCGCGACCCAAATACGGGTGAAAGTGAGTAATAGCGGGATAAGCACAGCTTGCATTACCGCAACGGCTCTTAGGTATAAATTATAAAGTGGCATCATTAGGCTCTCCTATCATTGATGCAAAACTAAAGTGGGATATTCGTCGTTGTTGAATGGCGTCGGCTAATAGCGGTTCTAGTTCAGCTAAACACTGCTGTGGTAATTGCTCTAGTGGTAATTGCTGTTGGCAATGCAATAGAAACTGGTAACACAGTGGCGATATCTGCTCTATTTGCACTTCAAAGTTTGCTTGTTTACTTAGAATTAGGTGATCGGGTTGTTCAAGGTCTATCGGTTTGACCTGATCTTGCTGAACCATCTGATAAATCGCAAATATCGGGTATTCGCTGGTCACTAAAGATTGATGCGAAGCTAGATGAAGTACCACCTTACCCAGTTGTTCCACGGCAATAGTTTGTAACTGCTCTACGCCAAAATATTGATCGCTAAGTGCTAAACCCGCCGTTTGCTCAATCTGCCAGTCTAATAGGGCAATATCCGATAAATAGGGCAGTTGTGCTAAAGCATCTTGCTGTTGTAAAAAAAGGTTAAAGCCGTGGCCAAATAGGTTTAAATCGCCTTGATCATGACCGTGCTCTAAAATGAAAGATTTGGCGCAAAAATTAAAGTACTCTTCGCCTACCAACTGTTGAACTGTAGGGTAAGTAGCCGCCAACGCTTCACTTAAACTCAGTACATAATTATTTTGATAAATTTGTATCGATTGGTCAGGGCTTAGAGCAGAACTCGCCAATCTATGGTTCAGTGCTGTGTTGCTGCGCTTGAGAGATTCGGCAAAATCGCTTTGTAATTGTTTAAGCACTGCGCACCTCCGCTGATTCAGTCGTAATAGCCTTGGCAAGGTTCACCTCATTGATTAACACCTCTAAGGCGGGAAAGTCGCTGTCCCATTCAATCAGTGTGGGAATGCTGTTACTGAAACGTGACTCAAAATGGCGATACAGTTGCCATACCTGCGGATGAACTTTTTGGTTATGGCTGTCGATAAGAACGGTTTTATTATCAAGCTGCTTTTCGGTATAACCGGCAAGGTGTATTTCTTCTACAGCGTCGACATTTAGCTGTTCAAAGTATTGATGATTATCCCAGCCTAAATTGTGGCCGCTAACATAAACATTGTTGATGTCGAGCAATAAACCGCACCCTGTAGCCGCGACTAACTGGTTAAGAAATTCAGGTTCATGGATGTGACTTTCGTGATAGGACAAATAGGCAGACGGATTCTCAATCAGTAATTGTCGACCTAGATAATCTTGTGCTTGATTTACATGTTCAATAAATAGTTGTAGGCATTCGTCCGTATAGGGAAGCGGCAATAAATCATTATAAAAACGGCCGTTCACACTGCTCCAGCTTAAATGTTCTGACACTATAAATGGATTAATGTCGTCTATAAGGGCTTTAAGTTTAGCCAAGTGCGTGTGGCTTAATGCATCGGTAGAGCCTAAAGACAAACCCACACCATGCACGCTGATAGGGCTATGTTCAGCTATTTGCTTGAGCAGGTGATAATCGTAAGAGTGGGGATTGAAATAATTCTCGGCGTGGATCTCCAGCCAATCGATATTTAAATTTTTGGTCAACAGTTGTTCTGCATAGGCTGACCGTAGGCCCAAGCCGTAGGATTTATTTATCATAAGTATTATCGTTTTACGGGGAGGAGGGGGAGGCAGTCGAACCAGGGTTAACTGGTTCGACACGGTCAAATTAGCTAGACTCTTTGCTACCGCCAGCTAGTTTGTCACATAAGCCTTTAGGTAAAACAACAAAGGCATCAGTTTGGTTGTCGGTTTTAGCTGTACCAGCGCATGAGCTAGTTTTAGTCGCACAATCATTTTTTCCGGCTTTACTCACGCCGTAACATTTCTCTTTGCCTGCTGCAACAGCAGGAGTAGCTGTTAGCGTACCTAAAGCGATTAAACCTGTAACAGCAGTAGCGATAGCAATATTTGAACGTTTCATAAGATTTCCTTTATCTATTATTGTTGCGTTTGGTTACAACTTGTTTACTTAGTTGTAGCTAAAGAAACCGTATATCTATACAAAAAATTTCAAATAAAGTGAAAAAAATGCAAAAAACTATGAAAAGTTTTATAAAAATTTGACTACGTACATTATGAAATAACCAGTATTCACAAGGCATGAGTCCTTAAATTTACTGACTCAAATTATTCGAATATAAAATTAGAATGGGTAAGCTGCACCAAAGGTGAATGCTAATTTCGGGAGTGTCTAGGCCCTTATCCTCACCACGTATTTCAACATAAGGGTCAACACCAGAGAGTGCTTTTGACTTCTTCATCAGCAGCAAAGGCACAAGAAATAACAACCGCAGGCGCACCTTAACGTAATAACGATTTTTTCATAAAAGTCTCATTTAAGTGAAACGGTTCAATTCTCATCGACACTTTAACTTTGATGAAACGCAGTTTAAGTGATTGGCCTTGTTGCTATATGTAACAGCCTATCGTTAATTAGCTAACCAAGTCGCTCTAAATATGGCTTGCCTTAATGTTGTCACCATCTTCGTTGTTTGGGAGAATTAACCATTCGCGTTATTTTTCATAAGGAGTTTCCAAAGGCGTGAAACAAAATGAAATTTATACTGTCTAGACTTCGAGTGTTACACTAGTTTTATCTTTTTGACTTTAATTAGTTAATTATTTCAATACATTAATTTGAAGGCGGGATTCATGAAAAAAGCTGTTTGCTTAGGTATGGGTGTGTTAATGCTAAGTGCGTGTGTTCCTGTACCTCAACAAAGTGAGGCTGAGCGGAGTGCCCAAAAGCATCGAGACACCGTTATAGTGAGCGCCGAACCCGGGTTCTCTTTAACTAAAGCCCAAACAGTATGTAGCCACCCACTGTTACAGGATGCTCTACGCAGCCCACAACGCTCTGACGTGCAAGCTTATGACGTGATTCATCAGGCGCTCAATGAAAAATTTACCAGCTTGGGACTGACGTATTTAGAAACCGCTGATGAGCGGTGTGATTATTGGATGGCTTTCGCTTTACCCACCAGTCAAAAACTCAGTGACGAGCAATTAATGAGTTTATTCGGGGTATCTCCGGGCTTAGCTGACGACGGAGATGAAGACTTTCAACGAGCCACCTTAATGATGAGCTTATATACCGCGCAGACCAACTACAAAATGTGGCAAGTGAGCTTACAGGCATTTGCCAAAGTTGAAACAGATGATGCTGGACGCCGTAATATTGCACTACAACCTGAAGGTGTAGAGTATGCGATGCAACGAATTTTTAGCTACCTAGACGTTAAAGATCAACCGGCGGGGTAAAACAGGCAAAAAAAAGCCCAACTACAGGGGTGTTGGGCATAAAATTTAAGTATTTAATTGCAGTGGCATAGATTAAGACCTGCCGTATTTAAAAAAGTTTCATCATTGTTCAATTTCTTTTCAAAAAAAAACCAGTGAAGTTCTCGTTTTTGGTTTTCCCGCTAAATATCCATGGCTAATTGATTGACATCTTCATGTCTTAAACGTAGATTTTAAACAGGTGTTTAATTTTTTAAGGTGTCACAGTGAGACAAGGAACTAAAAGTAAGATCCTCGATGCAGCGGAACGTTTGTTTGCTGAACGAGGGTTTGCAGATACCTCGTTGAGGTTAATTACCTCTCATGCAGAGGTGAATCTTGCTTCCGTAAATTATCATTTCGGTTCGAAAAAAGAGCTGATTCAAGCGGTTTTAATGCGCTATCTTGAGCAGTTTATGCCGTTGGTAGACAAAGCGATGCTTGATCACATCAATGGTGAGGCCGCACCGAGCTTAGACCAAGTATTCTCTTCTTTCATTGATCCTCTTCTAGAAATGAATCACGTAAAGAAACATGGCACCGCAATGTTCTTACTGTTATTGGGAAGAGGGTACACAGACAGCCAAGGTCACTTAAGAAAATTTATTACTCACCATTTCGGTGAGGTATTGAGCCGCTTCCAAGATGCGGTGAGGCTGGCATACCCAGAGTTATCTGATAGTGACATTTTCTGGCGTTTGCACTTCACCTTAGGCACCGTTGTATTCACCATGGCGTCAAGTACCGCGCTAAAAGAAATTGCTAGTGCTGACTTCAATGAAGAACTAAATACCGAAGGTTTGATCCGTAAAGTTATCCCCTATTTGGCAGCCGGTGTCGGCGCGCCAACTTAACTATAAATTAAAATAATAAATATAAAGTACGTGAAATAAGGAAGAAACCATGACTATTGTATTAATGCTAGTGACCGCTTTGGTGGTGCTAATGTGTATACCCGATACGCGTAAAAAGCTGGTCACTCGACCTGCTTTTAAAATGTTCAAAAAAATCTTGCCGCCGTTGTCTCAAACAGAGAAAGAAGCGATGGAAGCGGGGTCGGTATGGTGGGACGGCGAGCTATTTGCTGGCAAACCAGATTGGAACAAACTGCATAGCTACCCCAAAGCGACCTTAAGCGAAGATGAACAAGCCTTCATGGATGTTCAGGTTGCGACCTTATTGGACATGCTAGATGATTTTGACATTGTACAAAATCAGCGTGATTTGCCTAAACATGTTTGGGATTACTTAAAAGCAGAAGGTTTTTTTGCGCTGATTATTCCTAAAAGTTATGGGGGCCGCGAGTTTTCGGCGATTGCTAACTCAACCATCGTAAGTACCATTGCTACACGCAGTTTGTCTGCGGCGGTAACGGTAATGGTTCCTAACTCTTTAGGCCCTGGCGAGTTGTTGCTTCATTATGGTACTCAAGAGCAAAAAGACCATTGGCTACCGGGTTTAGCCGACGGTACGCATGTGCCTTGTTTTGCACTCACCGGTCCTGAAGCGGGTTCAGATGCGGGGGCCATCCCTGATAAAGGCATTATCTGCAAAGGCGACTTTAATGGTGAAGAGGTGCTTGGTATTCGTTTAAACTGGAACAAGCGCTATATAACTTTAGCACCAGTAGCCACGGTATTAGGGCTAGCATTTAAGCTGTATGATCCAGAGCATCTAATCGGTGAACAAGAAGAGTTAGGCATCACTTGCGCCTTAATTCCTACCGACCATCCCGGAGTGCGCACTGGCGACCGCCATTTCCCACTCGGTTTGGCCTTTATGAATGGCCCTACTTTTGGTGAAGATGTATTTATTCCCTTAGATTGGATCATTGGTGGTGTTGACTACGCGGGTAAAGGATGGCGCATGTTGGTGGAGTGCTTGTCTGCTGGCCGCGGTATTTCATTGCCGGCACTGGGCACTGCAGTGGGCCACATGAGCTCGCGCACCACTAGTGCTTACGCCTACGTGCGCAAACAATTTGGTTTATCAATTGGTCGTTTTGAAGGGGTAGAGGAAGCGCTGGCTCGGATTGGCGGCATGACCTATCAACTAGAGGCGGCGCGCCGACTAACTGCAGGTGCGCTTGATTTAGACCAAAGCCCAGCGATTGTTACTGCTATTGCCAAGTACCATATGACCGAAATGGCCCGTACAGTGTTAGACGACGCTATGGATATTCATTCTGGGCGCGCTATTCAACTGGGTGCAATGAATTACCTTGGCCATGCTTACAACGGTATTCCGGTGGCTATTACCGTAGAAGGCGCCAATATCTTAACCCGTAACCTAATGATCTTTGGTCAAGGTGCGACCCGTTGTCACCCTTACGTGTTAAAAGAGTTACAAGCTGCAGCAAATCCTGATGAAGAAGCAGGTTTGGCTGAATTTGATAACTTACTCCTGAAACACATCGCCTTTGGTGCGGGTAACTTTGTAGGCAGTTTATTCCAAGGTTTAACCGGCGCGGCATTTAACTCAAGCCCTGTATCGGGTGACACAGCCGTTTACTACCGACAGTTAACGCGAATGAGCCGCGGCTTAGCCTTATGTGCTGATATGTCAATGTTGATACTAGGTGGCGATCTTAAACGTAAAGAGCGGATCTCTGCCCGTTTAGGTGACGTACTTAGCCACTTGTACTTAGCGTCAGCTACCTTGAAGCACTATGAAGATCAAGGTCGCCCAGCTGAAGATTTACCTTTTGTGAAGTGGGCTATTGAACGTAACCTGCATGAGATAGGCATAGCCTTTGAAGGTTTCTTCCAAAACTTCTCAAATCGGGTACTTGCTCGCGTGTTAAAAACCGTGGTATTCCCTTATGGTAATCGCTTTAAATTAGCAGACGACCAAGTGGGTCATCAAATTTGTGAAACCATGATGACACCAGGCTCAGCGCGTGAGCGTTTAAGCAAGCTATGTGTTACCACGGGTAGCGAAGGCGATGCTGTAGCGATCATTGAGCAGGCATTTTTAGCGATGTACCAAGTGCGTCCACTAGAGCGTAAGATTGCCAAAGCCCAAAAAGCGGGGCAACTACCGCGCAAAGTGGCCTTATCTGAGATCGTTGAATCTGCCTTAGCTCAAGACATCTTAAGCCAAGCAGAAGCAAGCGAGTTACTAGCTGCAGATAAGCTACGTTACGAGGCTATTCAAGTGGATCACTTTGAACCGGGTGTATTAGAAGGCAAAAATGCACCGATTGACTCAGAGGCAAACGTGGCTTAAGCGCTGCGTTAATTAACTCATTATAAGGGATGCTAAGCATCCCTTTTTATTGCCTGTAGAATATTAGCCTAGCGTTTTAAACCCATCGGACACAAGCCACTATAGTGTGGTTTCATGGACTAGCTCACTAAGAGGATGCTAATAGCAACACTCTCAGCCCGTTTATATCTATGCGAATCTTAGATGTTTAAGGGAAGGGTATAATAGCTGGCGGCTTAAAATTGATACTGAAGTGTGAGCGTAAACGCAGAGCGCTATGCAGTATTCCCTTACAGACTTGTATTATAGATAGTGTGTAAGTCATAAAAAAGCCAGCAACGTGGCTGGCTTTAAAATAAGCGTTACATGGTTTACAAAAGCTTAGAGTAACTTATCGGTTCGAGAGTCTTTTAAGCTTTGTTTAACCTTGCGCAGGTTTTCTCTAAATTTCTCGCCGCGGCGCAGGGTAAAGCCAGTTGCTAACACATCAATTAGTGCCATTTGGGCAATTCGTGATGCCATTGGCATATATACGTCAGTATCTTCGGGCACGTCCATCGACAGCACTAAATTACACTCTTTGGCTAAGGGCGAGTCTTTGCTGGTGATACCAATAACAGTAGAATCGTTTTGCTGAGCTAATACCGCAATGTCGATCATCGCTTTGGTGCGACCGGTATGAGAAATCAAAATAATCACATCTTCTTCGGTGGCAACAATACAGCTCATACGCATCATAACGACATCGTCAAAGTAACTGACCGGTACATTGAAGCGGAAAAATTTGTTTAAGGCGTCTTGCGCAACAGAAGCCGAAGCCCCCAAACCAAAGAATGAAATTTTCTTTGCTTGAGTGAGCAAATCTACAGCGCGGTTAACCGCATTTGGGTCTAAACTATTTTTCGCAGCTTCTAAACTGGCCATTGACGATTCAAAAATTTTAGAGGTATAGGCTTCAGGGCCGTCCTCTTCATCAACGTGACGGTTTACGTAAGGTGTGCCGTTAGCTAAGCTTTGCGCTAAATGCAGTTTAAAGTCTGGAAAACCTTTGGTGTCTAAGCGTCTACAAAAACGGTTTACTGTAGGTTCGCTTACGTCTGCCAATTTGGCCAATGCAGCAATACTAGAATGAATCGCCGTTTGAGGGGAGGCGATAATCACTTCAGCAACCTTTCTTTCTGACTTGCTGAAATTTTCTAAGTTTTTGGTTATTTTCTCAAGCGTATTCATAATATCCGTTATTTTAGAGCATTTGTTATATTGATGTTGTCAAATGTAATATATTTTCAACAGAAATTAATGTCATACAATTACATAGACTCAAGGCTAAAACAAGCTGAATTGTGACCAAGCATAGAACAGTAAAGGATTTTTTAGTTTGAGCCAGATCTAAAATATTTGAAAATGATTATGAGAGAGGTAATTTACTAACGAAATTCTAGAACAAAAGCGGTAAAATTTGACTACTTAGATATACTAGAGCCATCTTAATAACAGTTTGTTAGGATGGGTAATGATTTTTTTCTTTTTTTTGAACTTGGTATTAAGGAATACAAAATGGCCGGTTTTGGTTTAATCGCTGATGTAGGTGGTACAAATATTCGTTTGGCGTTAGTAGAGTTAAAGACTGGTGAAATAGGCCGATTACACAAATACTTGTGTGCTGACTACCCAAGTATCGCAGACGTTATTGCTCTTTACTTGAAAGAGCAGCAAGAAACGGTTACCCAAGCTTGTATAGCGATTGCCTGCCCAACCGATAAAGATTGGATAGCAATGACCAACCATAGCTGGGCTTTTTCGAAGCAAGCCGTGCAAGAGCAACTTGGCTTTGACAACCTGTATGTGATTAACGATTACACTGGTATTGCTATGTCTATCCCAACCCTTACAGACGAGCAAAAGATTCAAATTGGTGGCGAAGAGGCAAAAAGCGGCGCACCTATTGCGGTATACGGCCCTGGTACTGGCTTAGGGGTAGCGCACTTAATTCATCACGATAGTGAATACGTTTGTATTCCTGGAGAAGGTGGGCATGTAGAGTTTGCCGCAAATGATGAAAAAGAAGCTCACGTATTAAGCTTTTTACAAAAACGGTATGGCCATGTTTCGGCAGAACGTTTGTTATCTGGCCCTGGCTTGGTAAACATTTACCAAGGCTTAATGGATTTTCACGGTAAAGTGGGCGAAGACTATCAGCCTTCCGATGTTACGTCTCGCGGCGTAGACGGCAGCTGCCCTGTGTGTGTAGAAGCTATGGAAGTATTCTGTAGAGCGCTGGGGTCGTTTGGCGGTAATCTAGCGCTAAATATGTCTACCTTTGGTGGGGTTTACATCGCCGGTGGCATTATTACGCGTTTCATGGAGTTCTTTAATAACAGTGAATTTCGTGCTCGCTTTGAAGCAAAAGGCCGTTTTGTTGATTTTGTTGCTAAGGTGCCAGTATTCATTATTACTGAAGAGCAACCAGGCCTACAAGGCGCTGCCGCTTACCTACGCCAGAGCAACGGTTACCGTATCTAAGACAAGGATATGTTTTAGTTAACCAACAAAAAAGAAGCTGCGGCTTCTTTTTTGTTTTGCACTTCATTAATTTGATTAAGAACTCGGCAACCGCATGGTTTTAAGTAAAAAATGGTTGACCCAAACCAAGCCAATCCGTAATCTAGCGCCTCATTATTGCTATGCGCAGTAATTCTAAAAAGGTGACGTGTCCGAGTGGCTGAAGGAGCACGCCTGGAAAGTGTGTAAAGGGCAACCTTTCGAGAGTTCGAATCTCTCCGTCACCGCCATCTTCAAGAAAAAAGACGTCTCAGGACGTCTTTTTTTGTTTGCAGGCAAGAGCTAGACACACAGTTGTGAGAAAAGGCTCATTCGAGCCCTTTGTTTAGTTTTAATGGTTGTTGGCCATTACATATCTTGCATGTTATCAAGTAAGTTGCGGAAGAACCGAATTGAATTGGCGTATTCTTTAATTAGAACTCTTTCATTAATTCCATGCCAGCGAGCGGCATCGGCGGCTGATTCAACACGCACAGCGGTAAAACGATAAACATTTTTCACCATGTCTGTGGCGGCAAACCATTTAGCGTCAGCACCACCGATCACCAAGTAAGGTACTACTGCAAGATCATCTTGGTCATTCCAAGTTTGATGGATGGTTTTTTCAATTAATTTGTATTCTGCGCCTGTTCCCGCTACTGGAGAGGGATTAATCGATGCTGAATTATCGGTAATGGTGACGCGTTCATCATTGATTACATTGGTAACGTATTCAGTAACCGATTCTATGCTGTCGCCTTGAAGAATACGAAAGTTCACTAAGGCACTGGCACTGGGTGCCATTACGTTTTCTTTTACACCACCGTTTATGACGGTGACGGCAGTTGTGGTATGAATCATTGCCCTAGTAATAGGATTAGAATATAGATAGTTTAATAATGACTTGTCATCTTTTATTTGCTCACGCTGCTGTTCTGTCATGTGAGGCGCCATCGCTTTGAATTGCTCACGCACCGAGTCTGTTAAAGAAACCGGAAACGGATTAGATTCCAGCTTTGTAATTGCGTTGGCTAATATACCGATATTTGATTCTTCTGGAGGCATTGCTGAGTGACCACCAGGGCCTTCAACTTTAAGCTCTAACGTTAAGTAACCTTTTTCAGCTATACCAAGTAGAGCCGCAGGTTTATCAAATCCAGGGAAAATGCCGGCGGTTACAGGTAAGCCCTCATCAACTACCAGTGCAATATTACTTACCCCACGTTCTTGGAGAACTTCTACAATGTGTTTGGTTCCTTCTGGGCCGCCTACTTCTTCATCTTGGCCAAAAGATAAATAGATGGTGCGTTCAGGTTGAAAACCAGCGGCAAGTTGTATTTCAATCGCTTCCATAATCGCGTGGATCATGATTTTGTCGTCTAATGAGCCGCGACCCCATATATATTTATCATCGATATGCCCCGAGTATGCATCATACGCCCAATCTTTTTCAGTGCCTGGTACGACCGGTACCACATCTTGATGTCCCATTAATACGATGGGCGCTAGATCTTTATTGCTGCCTTCCCAGGTGTAAAGCAAGCTATATTTTCGCTCTTTACCTAATACTTCTTTGGTAAGATTTTTATGCAGTAGGGGGTAGGTCTTTTCTAAATAAGCGTGATAGCCGTCAAACGCGTCAGTATCAAAATCAGAGCGGTCTTGGTTAGATATCGTTGGAAACTGAATGCCCGCTGACAATCTTTTTGCAGCTTCAATCGCAACAATACTGTTGTCTGTTTCTAGCGCCATGATCGATGGCGCCAACATAGAGGTACTAAGCAAAGCGATTTTACACAAACTAGATACTTTTTTTGGAAGCATAATTTATTCCTATCTCTGATTGGCAGCAAGCCCATTTCTTTAAACTGAAGCTCGCTAAAAAGGTGATGCCGTTTAATAGGGTCTAGAATAGAGTTTGTTTTAGATTCTATGTAATACCTTTTGAAGGACCAAATCCATCAAAGTGCCTATGGCCTTTACCTTATAGATGGTCGAGCATGAGATAGACATTGTGAGCCTCGTGAGATTAGCTATGACTGGGTCAATGCGAGAAAAAATGAAGTGCTTACTTGTCTATATTCGTCATTAATATTGCACCTTAGCGAGTTAACATGTGTTGCTATAGTTGCAACAGGCATTAGTGGAATCTAGTCATGTTAATCAATTTTTGAGTAAGGCTTTTTATCAAATGGCTTGGCCTGTGTAAGGCCACGCCTTAGCCAATACTGCCGGCGGAAAAACTCGCTAGCATCAAACTAAGGTCAGTAGCCGTGTATTTGTTCTGTATTTACGATACTAAGAGGCCAAGTACAGGCACAGGCATTGATCTAACCCTATACTTATAACGTTTACATTTACTAAAGAGTAAAGGGGACGAAAATGAGATTATTAGTGATGATTTTGTTGTCTATCTTGCCAATGTGGCTACATGCGTTTCCTACTAGTGGTGAATATCGCAGTCATCGGAGTATCTTGTTTTTTGCCCCGCAAGTTGATCAACATGTTGAGCAGTTTATGGCGGATGAGTTACGCCATCGTTGCCAAATTGACGAACGTGAAGTCGTTATTTTGGTTGTGGCCGGTGAGCAGTCAATTAACCCATCGCGCGCATTAAGCCGTCAAGGGATCAGATACCTTCGTGAAAAATATCAAATAGAAGATAGGCGGCACGTTGCAGTTTTAGTGGGCAAAGACGGTTACGAGAAGCATCGCTGGGGAGCCTTCACCAATTGGCAGGAAGTTTTTACTATCATAGACAACATGCCGATGCGCCAACAGGAAATAGCTCAAGCTAGTAGCGCTTGTTTTACCTAGCGTCAAATGACTGTAGTTGCGTTTGCTGAAATGACATCTCTTTTTTTTTATTCAGTTTATCAAGTTAACAATTACTTGCTAGTCTTTAACTACACATTGGTAATGTGCTGATAAGTTTTAATCATCGACCTAACTGTTAATCGGTTTGGATGCTTGTCATTTCATAAAAATTGATAATCTTTCTCGCTAATTATGGATGAATTAGTCATTTATGGTGTTTGATAAAAAAACAATTACCGCTTCGTGCTTAATATTATTGGCTATCGTGCTAATACCTTTGTTGCTAGTTATATCACAAATATTTAATGGCGGTTATGGGCTTAAAACATCTCATCAAATGGTTGATTTTAAGTGGCAAGATGTCTCCGGCGATTGGCAGCAATTTAGCCAATGGGTGCAGGGGCCAAGCTATGTATTCCTTGGCTTCTTAGGCTGTTCAGAAGTCTGCTCGATGCGAATAGGACAAATGGGCCAATTGAACAGTTGGCTGGATTCTTTGCCTGCATCTCAAGGACAAAACGTGAATTTTCTGTTTATCACTATCGATCCTGACAACGATACTCCAAGTATTAGAGCTCAGCTTATTGATTCTCGTTCAGACCGTTTTTTTAGTGCCACTCTCCCGCCAAGCGAATTAACTAAACTACAATATAGTTTACGAGAAAAGCTAAACGCTGATGAGGCTACGCTAAATCATGTTGGTAATTTATATTTATTTTCGTCGAATGCTACTTTGCAGCGTATTTACACGCAATGGCAGCTGTCGGTCGAAAGTATGCAAGCCGATTTACAGCCCCTATTATAATAAAAAGAGAATTAATCTATGAGTAGCGATAACGTTAATACTGAACAAACTTTGCGTAACGATGTTTATGT
Organism: Agarivorans sp. MS3-6; assembly: GCF_054112545.1. NCBI lineage: Bacteria > Pseudomonadati > Pseudomonadota > Gammaproteobacteria > Alteromonadales > Alteromonadaceae > Agarivorans > Agarivorans sp. MS3-6. The sequence goes on from NZ_CM134202.1 coordinate 4,498,511, forward strand.
TTTGCGATTACTGTTAATTCAGCCGCCAATATTATTCATTAGTGGCTTATTAGGCTCGCAACTTACCTTCTTTGCCATTATTAGCGCTATTGCTATTTTGCTCATTACTTTGGCAGCCTATCAATTGCTTAAAGGTACCCACCTTTTTGGTATTGTGGCGGCAGTATTGATGATGACTACGTCAGCAGCATTGATTCAAACCCAAATGGGAATGATTGAAATGCATTTTCATATTTTTGCGTCGATGGCCGTGTTTCTCATTTATCAACGGTGGCAGCCCTTGCTTGCAGCCCTATTAACGGTTGCCGTACACCACCTTTTGTTTACTTATATTCAGTTGCAACAGGGCAGCATGTTTGGCCAACAAATAATGATTTTTGCGGGTGAATGTAATTGGAATATCACTTTTATTCATGCAGTATTTGCCGCAGTAGAAACGGCCATATTGATGCTGCTTGCGTCTTTTATGCGTCGTGAATCATCGGCTAATCAGCGTATTGCCATAGCCATTAAAACTATCTCAGAGAACAAAGACCTCACTATTCGTTTGAATTCTGAAAGCAGTTCCGCTGAGCTGGCGTTTAACTCGATGTTAGATCAATTATCGCAGCTATTTACCGATTATAGAGATATAGCAAAACAAATGAGTACCACGACAGACGAGCTTAAGCACACCAGTGATTTAACTCAGCAAGAGGTAAACATTTACGAACAGCAAGCCAATACTATTTCACATACCGCTCAAGATGTTATTCAGCGAATTAATGAAGTAGCAGATAATAGTCACATGTCAGCCACCCAGGCTAAAGAAGCGGCGACCTCTAGTATAAGTGATAGGCAAAGCGCCTTAAACGTAATGAAAGATATGGGCTTACTGGAAGCGAACACTACAGAAGTGAGGGGCTCTCTAACCGATTTAACTTCCGAGGTGAGCGCCATTACTAACCTGTTGGAAGGCATTCGTAGTATCTCTGAGCAAACCAATTTATTAGCGCTAAACGCTGCCATTGAAGCCGCTAGAGCGGGGGAGTCGGGTAGAGGGTTTGCGGTAGTAGCCGATGAAGTAAGGTCATTGGCGCAACGCACCAGTCAATCTACCGATGAGATATCTACCGTACTCAATCGGCTCAATGTAAGTATGCTTAAAACGGTCGAATCAATGGACCTTGGGCAAAAACGTACCGAAGACAATGTAAAACATACTAACAATATAGCTGAAGGTTTGGGGCTACGTTCAGAGCAAATAGGTCAAGTAGCACAGCTAAGTGAACAGGTGGCAGACGAAACCAAGTCACAATCTGCCATTTTGACCAATGTGGGTAATGACATATTAGAGAATACCGACTCCATTCAAAAGTTAGCTTTACAAGTTCAGGAATTAGCGAGCGCCGCAGAGAATATTCAGCTTATTGCCAAAGCTTACCAAACTAAGGCGGCCACTTATAAAGTCTAGTAGCATTGCTCGCTGCAAGCTTGCAAGTGTAAACCCCAAGTAGATAATAGGGCTTTAACTAAAAATAAAAACCAAGCGCTGGGCGCTTGGTTTTTTAATAGGCATTGTTTAAGTTTGTCGCTTACTTAGAACTTGTACTTAACACCGATACGCGTTTTAAGTTGACGTTCGTTGGTTTTACTACTCACGCTTGAGTTCCATAGCTCGAAGTATGGGCGCCAGTTTTCAATTTGGTAGCCAACAAATAGACCTAAATCCCAGTTGTCTGCACCATTATCAAACTGTCTGTCTTTGCCTGTATCAACGTCAAATTCATGGCTGTACCAGTAGTTGGCTTCATAATCTAATTTAAGATTAGGCATGCTCTTAATTTTATAGCCACCGGTTAATGTTATCTTAGATTTATTCCAAGTTTCACCACCGTAAGAGCTTGCTTCTTCCGAGTATTTACGGATTTCGTAGCGGTAACGAAGCGCAGTTTTTAAACCAAAATCAGACTTGTAGCCAACGCGAAATTGCGGCTTATAGGTAATTCTGTTGTTGCCGAAGGTAATCGGCATCCCTGGATGTACATACCATTTTTTGTTTAATTTGTGCTTATAGCCCCAATCAAACTCTGAATCACCACGTTGTAAGTTTTGTAAGAAGCCACCCTCGGTGCCATCGGCGTTTTCACCGCTTTCAAACTTCATTTCTACGCTGTAGTTCCAGCTACCTGCGTCACTCACTTTTGTCGAGTCACCGATTTTAATACGTCCAGCATGCTGTTCAGTTTCATGCTTGTATTCAGTACGGATATCAAGCTGTCCGGCGACGGCTGTGCCACTTAAAAAAACAGCGGCAATGGCAATTGGTAAGGTTTTCATTTTATTCATGATAAAATCCGTTTTGTTATAGGGCTTTATAAAGCCCGAGTTTTAGGTTTTATTTTTAGTTTTACTACTTGTTAAGGGTAAAGCAACTCTACGTCGCGCTCAGCCCATATTTCTGCGAGGTTTTTCTTTACGGTGTACTTCGATAAATCTAACAATTGTAGATTACTTTGCTTCATTGATGCAGGCACCGCGTCTGAGTTTAGGACCTCACGGTTTGCTTTTATCACATCTTCATTAATAAAGACGAAATCTGCTGCGGTTGCTACTGAGCTAATTGCAAGGCATACGGCGATAGCAAGAGGTTTATAGCTTGTCATTGAGGTTCCTTGTCGACACGGTCACTATGTAGTTATGTAATACAATTGAATGATATTTAGAAATCACAGGCTTATCTGTGAACTCGATCGAATTATTAAGTATTTTTGTATGATTTATTGCTGGGGTGTAAAAAAGTGTGCACTAGGTAGCATATACAGCATTTCCCATGTGCCGTTCGGCGGGTAATCAACCGTTACTTAGTGTAGGAGGGCAAGCAATAAATAACTAGCGCAAAGCGCTTTAGTGCTGGTGAAGCGTTAACTCCTCATAGTTAGGGTTTTATAGTGGGCTTGTGCTTTAGTTAAGCTTATTCGTATGCTGGCTATGAAACAGATGTGCTTTCGTATCGGAAGGCAAGTCTAGTTTGAAACCTAAGAGAATCCATGGTTGTTGTGACTCACTTGCTTGTTACTATCTTATCCAATCGCGGTCACGCCCACCCCTAGTGTTAAGCACACTACTGTTGATTGCGCAGGCAACTGCCAGTGGTGCTGGCATCAACTAGCCAAGATCACTTTTAAGCTATAGCCCTTCTTTTGTATGACTAAATGTTTATATTCATGTGAGTTAAGGCGGATGAGTGCTGAGCAATTTTTCTCAACAAACCGGTATGTTAAGTGCTTCAACAACAGATCCCCCTCTTAAACCCAGTTATTAAGCTTCCTGTAGACTTTTTTAACTTAGTTACTTGAAATCAAAATGGCTTACCCCCATATCGTTTATCAACTAAAGAAGTATGTTTAAAAGCAAGGAAATATAACGATGACTGATGCAGTTCATGCTGAGACTCATGGCTTTCAAACTGAAGTAAAGCAATTACTTCAATTGATGATCCACTCCCTTTATTCCAATAAAGAAATCTTTCTACGCGAATTGGTGTCTAACGCCGCCGATGCCGCCGACAAGCTTCGTTTTAAAGCTCTAGAAGATAACTCGTTGTTTGAAAACGATGGTGACTTACGGGTACGTGTAAGCTTCAACCAAGATGCTAAGACCATTACATTGTCGGATAACGGCATTGGTATGACACGCGATGAAGTGATCGAGCATTTAGGTACAATTGCTAAATCTGGTACCAAAGAATTTTTTGGTCAGCTAAGTGGCGATAACGCCAAAGACTCTCAACTGATTGGCCAGTTTGGTGTGGGTTTTTACTCAGCCTTTATTGTTGCTGATAAGGTGACCGTAGAAACTCGTGCAGCTGGGGCTGAAACAAGCCAAGGCGTACGTTGGGAAAGTGCAGGAGAAGGTGATTACACCGTTGCCGATATCACTAAAGAAAGCCGTGGTACCGACATTATTCTGCACCTTCGCGAAGACGAGCAAGAGTTTTTAGATAGCTGGAAAGTTCGCTCTATCATTACTAAGTACTCAGACCACATCTCTATTCCTGTGCAAATGTGGAAAGACGAAACCCCTGAGTCAGATGGCCCAGACGGCGAAAAAATAGCGGCGGTACCTGGTGAGTGGGAAGCAATAAACAAAGCCACTGCGTTATGGACTCGCACTAAAAATGACATCTCTAAAGATGAATACAACGAGTTTTATAAGCATATTTCACATGACTTTGCCGACCCGCTAAGCTGGGCGCATAACAAAGTTGAAGGTAAGCAAGATTACACCAGCTTGTTATACATTCCGAGTAAAGCGCCGTTTGATATGTGGAACCGCGAGCGTCAACACGGGCTTAAACTGTATGTACAACGTGTATTCATTATGGATGACGCTGATGAGTTTATGCCGGGTTACCTGCGTTTCGTGAAGGGTGTGTTAGATTCAAACGACCTTCCGTTAAACGTATCTCGTGAAATTCTTCAAGATACTAAAACCACCGCTAATTTACGCAGTGCGTGTACTAAACGTGTGCTTACTATGCTTGAGCGTATGGCGAAAAATGATGCTGAGAAGTATCAAAGCTTCTGGGCAGAATTTGGTCAAGTATTAAAAGAAGGTCCCGCCGAAGATTTTGCTAATAAAGATCAAATCGCTAAGTTGTTGCGTTTTGCTTCTACGCATAGTGATAGCAGCGAACAAAACGTTTCGTTTGCCGATTACATCGAACGCATGAAAGAAGGCCAAGATAAGATTTACTATGTTACTGCAGATGGCTACGCCGCTGCTGCTAACAGCCCGCACCTAGAAATCTTTAAGCGTAAAGGCATTGAAGTATTACTGATGCATGACCGTGTAGATGAGTGGTTAATTAGCCACCTATCAGAAGCTGAAGGTAAAACGTTGGTGTCGGTAACCAAAGGTGATTTAGACCTTGGTGACTTGGATGACGAAGAAACTAAAAAGCAAAAAGAGCAAGATGAAAGCGAATACGCAAGCTTTGTGACTCGCGTTAAAGACAGCGTTGGTGACAAGGTTAAAGATGTGCGCTTAACGTACCGCTTAACCGACACGCCTTCTTGTATTGTTGTTGATGATAACGACATGAGCACCCAAATGCAGAAGTTGATGCAAGCGGTGGGTCAAGATGTACCAGAGCAGAAGTATATCTTTGAGCTTAATCCCCAGCACGCTCTTGTTAAGCGCATTGCCGATGAGCAAGATGAAGAGAAGTTTGCTGAGTGGGTAAGTCTTCTGCTTGATCAAGCCACCCTGGCTGAACGCGGCAGTTTAGAAAACCCTTCTGATTTCATTAAGCGTGTAAACCAACTACTGGCATAAGCGTTTATTTGAGCTATAAAAGCAGCACTCAGTGCTGCTTTTTTTTTATTTAAGTAAATAATCAGAGAGTTAGTGCAAAGATAAAGCGATAGATCGTTGCTACAATAAAGCTACAAAATCAATTTATTTTGGGAAGAATGATGCGAATATGGTTTCTAGTATTGAGTTTGACATACAGCTGTTTCGCAGTCGCTACTACTAAGGTCACTTTGTGGAATGCGCATAACCCTTCAGCCTATCTTGACGCTGCGATTCAACAGTACGAACAATCCCACGATGTGCTTATTGAAAAAAATAACTTTTTATCTGAAAAGCTCCGTGAAGAAGTGTTAAATCAAGCGAGAACCAACACTCTACCAGACATTCTTTATGTACCGAGTGACTTTGTGGGAATGCACGATCTGATTTCTTTAACGCCAGTGCCTAAGGATTGGTTGTTGCCTACCACTGATGCTCGGGTATTAGGAGCAGGTTATACCGATGGGCATCAGTACGGTATACCGTTGTTTCAAGGAAATCATTTAGTACTTTATTACAACAAGTCACTGGTAAAGCAACCCGTGGATAACTGGTCGGAATTGCTGAAGCAACAGTCACAATTTACTGAAAAGGGTCTGCAAACTATCGTTTGGAACTATTCCGAAATGTATTGGTTTATCCCATTTCTTACGGCCTTTGATGGTTGGCCAATAGATAATGGTAAAGTGACTTTAGATACACCTCAAATGCGTAGCGCTTTGGCTTATTACAAACAACTAAAAGATCTGGGTTTGGTTGACCCTAACTGTGATCATGACTGTAGCGTGCAGCGATTTAAAGACGGTGAAGCTGCTTACATGATTAATGGTGATTGGATTTACAACGACCTTAAACAAAACCTCGGCGAGCAACTGGGTGTTAGCTTGTTACCTAACATAGAGGGAAAACCTATGTTACCGATGTTTTCTGGCTATGTGTTGAGCTTTCCTCGCTTGTCTACCAGTGATCATAATTACCAACATATAAAATCGTTTGCTCTTTATATGCAGAGTAACGCTGCACAAGATATTATTTATCGTGAAGGGGGGTTATTGCCCTCGAATGTCGATGTTTTACAACAACAAACCGCTGAGCAAACTGAAAACGATAAAAATATGTTAAAGCAAATGGAATCTACCAAAGCGATGCCAAGCGACAGAGAGATGACGATAGTATGGCTAGCTATACAACGAGGTTTTAATCGTTACCTTGAGCACCATTACTCTATTGATCAAGCGACTCAATTAATGCAAAAAATCGCGGATAAAGAAGTCGCGAAACTCGGAACAATGAAATGACCATCAGGCTTCGGTCTATTACATTCATTCTACTGATATTGGTAGCGATCGTACCGGTTACGGTATTGTCTATTACTCTGTATAAACAGATGTACAATTTTACCTACCAGTCTGTCGATAGTCGTTTGGCGGCTTCTGCTAGCCAAATAACCGCGGAGCTTTCACATAGTAATGAAGTATTAACCAATGGTTTGCGTTTATTAGCAGAACAAGACAGCGTTATTAAGAGTATTGATGAACTTTTATATTCTATCCAATTACCAGCCATACTCGGTAAGTTTGTTGCGGATACACCCTTAGTTGAATCACTCTATCTCGTGGATGCAGATGGTTTTGTTATTGAATCATCGGGCGGCAACATTTTAGCGTTAGAACAGTCAAACATCTTACATCAAGACCGTGCCTCTCCCTTTATCACCGAAAAGATAGGCACCAAAAGTAAAATTTACTTAATCGATAATTACTCCTTGGTGACACGCAGTGGCATGCATCATAGCCTCGTTCATGTAGTGCCTATTTATAGTGATAATGCCATGGATCATGTGAATATAATGGGGTATTTGATAGCCGTAGTGCCTGTGTACGCACTCACAGATGCAGTCAGCATAGAATTACAAGACCAAGAAAGCTTAGCGATTTATTTCAAAGGTCAGCAGTTAGAAGGTAACTTAATCGGTGATGACAATTATGATGTCTCTCACTCTAGCAGTCTAATTTTGTCGGGTAGGGCTTATCAAAACTCTGTTTGGCTAAGTATTAAAGTAGGGCAACGACTAGAAACGCTAGACGCTCAAGTTCGCGACTCAATGGCACCAGGCATGGCGAGTAGCTTGATTGTCATTATCGTTATTATTGCTGTGGTGATGCTATTTGCCCACTTGGTATCAAAAGCATTTGGTCAACTATACGCGCTAATTAAAGATTTTGAAAAAGGTCGCCAATCAGAGTGGTTGGGCGAGAGCCACATTGCCATACAAGAGTTTGCAGATGTCTCCGCCTTACTCGCAGAAATGAAAAGTACCATAGGCGAACAGTTACATACGGTTAATAAAAAGAACAAAGAATTGGCCCGGATTGACAAGTTACGAGCAAGCTATTTAGAAGAAGTACAAAGCCTTAACAGTAAGCTAGAGTTTAAAGTAGAAGAGCGTACTAAAGATTTAGAGCAGTCTATGGATAAGCTCGGGCAAAGCCATTTTTTCTTTCAGCAGTTAATTCAATTTAGGCGTATTTTAGAATCTAGCGGCGGCAATCGAGAGATAGCAAAAGCGGCGATTCAAATATTAGCCGAATGTTATCCTAATGGCGGAACCATCATACATTTGCCTGCGTCACGCGGTCATCGAATGGTCAATGATTGTTTAGGGGTAGACGTTGAAAACTTTGAGTTGTTGCAAAGCCGAGTACTGGAAAAATCGCGGCGCAGTTGGGATCGGTTTAGTATCGAGTTTAAACAGCAATTAGTGAATGTATTTGGTATACGCTGTGGCAACGGCAGGATGGGTTGGCTGTTACTTAATGAAACCAAATTAACTGAAGACCAAAATAACCAAATATTGCTGTTTATTACCGAATTAAGCGCGTTTTTGGAAAATCGAACCTTAAATGAAGAACTCGATTTTGTCGCCCGCACCGATTCATTAACGGGGATTAAGAACCGTAAAGCGTTTGATGAATTACAGTTCTCTCTTGAAACGCAGTTAGATGCCGAGGTAGGGCTGTTTATTATTGATGTGAATGGCTTAAAGCAGATGAACGATCAAAAAGGCCATGAAAAAGGTGATCAACTGATTATCTCGGTAGCTAGGGTACTGGGAGAATGTTGCACAGGCATTACCGCTCACTTTTACCGTATTGGCGGGGACGAATTTGCTGCGGTACTTTCAGGCGAACAGTTGGCTTTAGCTGAGCAGTTAGAAGAGCGTTTAATGGCACGGCAAAACAACCGCGTTGGTATTGAGTTGGACAGCTTCGCAGGAGAGCCGTTAGTGAGCTTTTCGGTTGGTTACGCCTCTACCAACGATGTCGATTTTAGCGACCTTTATAAGCTGGCTGACCAAAACATGTATCACAACAAACAATCTTATTATTCAATACTTCGACAGACTGAACTTTAGTCTTGCTCCACTTGTAGTATTGGCTTCAGCAGTGTAAATTCACGTTTCGAATAAAAGCACTATAAAACTAGACCAAGGAACAGCATATTATGCGCATCATTCTTTTAGGCGCTCCTGGCGCGGGTAAAGGCACCCAAGCACAGTTTATTATGGAGCGTTACGGTATCCCTCAAATTTCTACCGGTGACATGTTACGAGCAGCAGTCAAAGCTGGCACTGCCCTAGGCATCAAAGCAAAAGAAGTAATGGACGCCGGACAACTAGTCTCTGATGAGCTTATTATTGGCTTAGTAAAAGAGCGTATCCTAGAAGACGACTGTGAGAAGGGTTTCTTGTTAGACGGTTTCCCTCGCACTATTCCTCAAGCTGATGCGATGAAAGACGCGGGTATCAAAATTGACGCAGTTTTAGAATTTGACGTCGCTGACGAAGAAATCGTAAAACGTATGAGTGGCCGTCGTGTTCACCCTGGTAGTGGCCGTGTATACCACATCGTATACAATCCACCGAAAGTGGAAGGTAAAGATGACGTAAGTGGTGAAGATCTTGTGATTCGTCCCGATGATGAAGAAAGCATTGTTCGTGACCGCTTAGCTATTTACCATAATCAAACTAAGCCTCTAGTGAGTTACTACGGTAAAGAAGCAGAACTAGGTAACAGTAAATACTTTAAACTAGATGGTACTCAATCTGTTGATGCTATCAGTAATCAATTAGTTGAATTGCTAGATTAATTGCTAATAATTCAGTAAAAAAAAGCGGCCTTTGCCGCTTTTTTTTATCCCCTAGATTACCGTACACTGTGCTTTCAACTTTGAAGGAATAATTGAATGCCGCAAAACGACAATGATTTAAAATGTGCAGTGGTTTTAGTTAATCTTGGCACCCCTGATCAAGCAACACCGAAAGCGGTAGCCAAATTTTTAGGCCGTTTCCTATCAGATAAGCGGGTGGTAAACCTCCCAAGAGTCTTATGGTTACCGCTTTTATATTGTTTGATATTGCCACTTCGTTCACGTCGTGTTGCTAAGTTATACCAGCAAATTTGGTTGAAAAATGGTTCTCCGCTGAAAGTAATTAGTGAGCAAATTCGCCATAAAGTTGCTAACAAGTTAAGCGGTAAGTACGAAGTGTATTTAGCAATGACGTATAGCTCACCAGACATTAAAGAAGTGATTGATCAACTGCTGGCTGCTGGCCACCAAAAAGTGTTATTGCTACCGCTGTATCCACAATATTCGGTATCAACCACTGCGCCAGTATTTGACGCCTATCATCGGGCCTTAAAGAACACTTATAACTTACCTGAGCTAAGAACCATTAAAGAATACTATGCCGAGCCGGCCTACATAGACGCTTTAGCTAATTCTATTAAACAACACTGGGACCTCACTGCCAGAGGGGAAGTATTGCTGTTCTCTTTTCATGGTATACCTGAACGTTATGCTCGAAATGGTGACCCTTATCCTCAACAATGTGAAGATACCGCGGCAAAAGTTGCAGCCGTTTTGGGATTAAAGCAAAACCAGTGGAGACTATGTTATCAGTCGCGGTTTGGAAAAGATCCTTGGATTCAGCCTTACACTGACCAATTGTTACGCCAACTAGCAGAGCAGGGAGTTAAAGCGGTGGACATAATATCACCGGCATTCTCGGCTGATTGTTTAGAAACCATTGAAGAAGTGTCTTGTGAGTTACGCGACGAATTTATCAATGCTGGCGGCGAGCAATATCACTACATCTCAGCACTGAACGATAGCGCGGACCAAATTGAGCTAATGTGTCAACTTATCGAAAAGCACACTAAGGGCTGGTAGAAATAAAAAAGCATCAGCTTCAATAGCTGATGCTTTAGCCAATCACACATAGATAATGGTGTGTTATCTAAGCTACTTTCTAAATTTGCCTAATGCGTCTTCAAATTCATAAGGCGATAAAATGAGGCCTTCTTCTAGGTCATTAGGGAATACTGCAATGTATAAATCATCGCCAGTTAACCCTTCAGTCCATCGGCTTCGCCACTTGTTTAATGAAATAGCTTCTGCTTTACAATGTTCCCATTCCCCAGTGGCCCAAGCCTGAGCAAACTCGCGATTAGGCCAAATGGGCACACAGTCTTCATCGTCTGAATTAAGCATGACACAGCCATCGTCATCGATCAGAATCCATAGCTGATTTTGAGCTTTCACTTCTTTAAGCAAATACTGGTAGCGGCGTTCACTGTCGAACTGTTGGATGTTAGCTTGTTGAGATGAGTCGATAGAATCAGACATAGTGAGTCCTTTTAAAAAGCAGATAGGATTAGCATAATTGAAATGTGTTAGGCAGTCATAAAAATCCTCTCTAAAACTTATAATTGCTCAAACCATCGACAAATGAACGATCGATTGATTATGCTTATGTGATCGTTGTCGTAATACGTGCGATGTTTAACCAAGTTGTGGCATAATGCGCGACCAAACTTTTAGTAAACAGTTTACGCGGCGATTTAAGCGAGCGTAACTTAACCAAGCGGAATTTATACATTGCTTACTTCTTCTAATATCACCATGCAATTTGGCGCTAAGCCATTATTTGAAAATGTCTCAGTAAAATTTGGCGAAGGTAATCGGTATGGCCTAATTGGGGCGAACGGTTGCGGTAAATCTACCTTTATGAAGATTTTAGGTGGTGATTTAGAGCCAAGTGCCGGCAATGTATCCAAAGATCCTAACGAGCGTATTGGTAAACTAAAACAAGACCAATTTGCCTTTGAAGATAAAGACGTTATCGACACGGTTATTATGGGTTATGAAGAGCTGTGGGCGGTAAAGTCTGAGCGCGATGCTATTTATGCAAACCCCGATATGACTGAAGAAGACGGCATTCGTGCTGCAGAACTTGAAGCAGAATTTGCCGAAATGGATGGTTACACCGCTGAAGCCCGCGCTGGTGAGTTATTGCTAGGGGTGGGTATTCCAATTGAGCAGCATTACGGCCCTATGAGCGAAGTTGCGCCAGGTTGGAAACTAAGGGTGTTACTGGCCCAAGTGTTATTTGGTGACCCAGATATTATGTTGCTTGATGAACCTACCAACAACTTGGATATTAATACTATTCGTTGGTTGGAAGGGGTGCTCAACGAGCGTAATTGCACCATGATTATCATTTCGCACGATCGACATTTCTTAAACAGTGTTTGTACCCATATGGCTGATTTAGACTATGGTGAGTTGCGAACTTTCCCTGGTTCATACGATGAGTATATGACGGCTGCTACCCAAGCTCGTGAGCAAATGTTGTCTGATAATGCCAAGAAAAAAGCCCAAATCGCAGAGCTTAAAACTTTTGTTAGTCGTTTTTCGGCTAATGCATCAAAATCTAAGCAAGCGACTTCTCGCGCTAAGCAAATTGATAAGATCCAGTTGGCCGAAGTTAAGCCATCTAGTCGCCAGAACCCCTATATTCGTTTTGAAGAAGAGAAAAAACTTCACCGCTTAGCCTTACAGATAGAAGGCTTAGAAAAGCGCTATGAAGAAACTCTATTTAAAGATTTAAATCTAATGGTCGAAGTGGGTGAGCGGGTAGCAATTATTGGACCTAACGGTATCGGAAAAACGACCTTACTAAAATGTTTAGTGGGTGATACTGAGTTTGGTGGTTCGATTAAATGGTCTGAAAATGCGCAACTTGGCTACTATGCTCAAGATCACTCCGCAGATTTCGAACAAGAAAAAACCTTGCTAGATTGGATGTGGCAATGGGGCAAAGAGGGGGATGATGAGCAAGTAATTCGCGGAACCTTAGGCCGCTTATTGTTTTCACAACAAGAAATCAACAAGTCGGTGAAAGTGATTTCTGGTGGTGAACAAGGCCGCATGCTATTTGGTAAAATGATTTTGCAAAAGCCAAACATCATGGTGATGGACGAACCCACTAACCACTTAGATATGGAATCTATCGAATCGCTAAACTTAGCCTTAGAAAATTTCCCGGGTACTTTGGTGTTTGTTAGCCACGACCGAGAGTTTGTTTCTAGTTTGGCGACGCGAGTTATTGAAATGACCCCTGAGGGTATCGTAGATTTCCACGGCACTTATGAAGAGTACTTACGAAGCCAAGGCTTAAGTGCTTAAGCTAGGTAAGTGTTAATAAAGCAGCCTAGGCTGCTTTTTTTGTGTCCAAGGTTTAGCATTAAACAAAAAGAATCCATAAATTAACTAACATGAGCAGCACAAGTCGCTGTGATTGGCAATTTGTTTAATGAAGCTTTAGAATTGCCACTTTATTGGCTAGCGCCACACTTTAAAAATACCAAGGAACTTTACATGACTATCGCAAAAGACGATGTTGCAATTATTGAATACACCGTAACCGCCAATGGCGAACAATTAGACACGTCTGAAGGCAAAGAGCCACTCGCAGTAATTGTTGGTTTAGGTCAACTGGTACCGGGTTTAGAGCAAGCCTTATTAGGTAAAAAAGTCGGTGATAAATTTGATGCGGACATTGCCGCTGAAGATGCCTACGGTGAGCGGAATGATAACTTGGTTCAAGCTGTGCCTAAATCTATGTTTGGTGATGTTGAAGTGGAAGTTGGTATGCAGTTCCGCGCGACGACTGACGAAGGCGAACAGTCTGTAATTATCATTGGTATGGAAGAAGACGAGGTGATTGTTGATGGCAATCACCCATTGTCTGGTATCGACTTGGCGTTCACTATTGAAGTGATCGAAACCCGTAAAGCCACCGAAGAAGAGTTAGCACACGGTCACGTGCATGCTGAGGGTGGTTGTGGTCACCACCACTAAGCACTAATAATACTTATAGTTGGTCTTCTACCGGTAGTAGGCCAACTATCCACGCTTGAAACTTCCGCCATAGGCTAGCCTTAGGTTCTGAGGTATAAACCGCTTCGGCTTGCTCTCGTCGCTTTTCTATCCACTGTAAATCTTGCTGTTGATCTAATTGCACCCGGTAACTTTTATAAGGTAAATCGGCATTTACCCCTTTAACGATGACCTTTGCTAAGTTGGGGCAGGTGAGTAATAGACCCATTTCTGTGTTGAGATTAATAGATCTAGGATCCCAGTTAAACGAGCCAATGAATATTTTTTCTTCATCTACCACAAACATTTTGCTGTGTAGGCTGGCGCGTGAAGCACCTTTACCGAAAAAGGCCAAACGTTGTTTTTGTTTTGCATCGGGCTTCACTTCGTATAGAAACACATTGCCGGCGACTAATTGTTTGCGGTATTTTTTATAGCCGGAGTGCACGGCTGCCACATCGGTTGCGGCTAAAGAGTTAGTCACGACACTCACATCAATCCCTTTATCTGCCAAGGCAATTAGCCCCTCTGTTCCGGCTTCACCGGGTACAAAGTAAGGCGAGCTAAGTAGGATTGATTGTTCTGCGGCCTCTAACACGCCAGCTAAATTAGTAGATACATCAAAGGGGTAATTGGAATCTTTGTTGGGATGGTCGACCAATACTCGGCCGTCACACCAGTAAATGAAGTCGCGGAAGCTTTGGTTTTCGAGTATTTGTTGGTGTTTCAAGTGCGCCTTAACAAAAGACTTAACGCTGTGCTTGAACATCTGCTGCTCTAAGCGTCGAAATTGTGCTTGTACGTCAACGTCTTTGCTATTGAGCGCTTCAATTGGGTAAGCTCTAACATCATTCCAGTATAAGTCGAAAGCTTGGTTAACTTCGGCCACTAGTGGTCCAATAGCGATAGCGTCTAAATCGGTAAACTCTAGGTCATCTTGAGCGCTGAAGTACTCGTCACCAATATTTCTGCCTCCTACCACGGTGACTAAACCATCGATGGTTAGTGACTTGTTGTGCATTCGACTATTTAGGCGATCAAAGTCGCCTAGCATATTGGTACCACGAAAATTGCGGTCGTAAAACGGGTTAAATATGCGGATTTCTATGCGGTCATCTAAGGCTAAGGCCTTAAGAACATCATCGTAGTTAGACGTATTGATATCATCTATCAGTAGTCTTACTCTTACTCCTCGGTCGGCCGCTTCCAGTAGGTAGGCGAGAAAAATTGCGCCAGTCATGTCTTCTTTGATCATGTAGTACTGTGCGTCAATCGTTAATTCGGCTTGTTTGATAAGCGCAATGCGTGCGGCAAATGCGCTAATACCGTCTGACAGAATAGTGATGGCGGTTTTCTCAGGCTGATATTGAGTAATTTGCCGAACTTTGCCTTTGTTAATAGATTCACTATCTGCTGTTAGCGTGTAGCTAGGATGTTTGAATTGGGCAATCAGCTCATCACTAGGGCGTTGAGCACAGGCTAATAACAGCTGACTGATAAAAAAAAGAAAAATGAGATGTCTCATAGGTACGAGCAAGTCCATTTGGTTAACGCAATATAAGCAACTAAATATTAAAAGAAATTTTAGACTATTTCGTAAACCATAGCTACTAGATGGCGTTATACATGGGCTTGATTTGTTAACTAGCTGTTAATCCGTTTCCTACCTACTTAGATTACGTATATAATGTCGCGCTTACTTTTCTGAGAATAAAATATGCACACTGCTGAAACCTTGTTTAAACCCGATACTTGTGTAAATCGTCAACGCGCCGCTGCGCCATTTTTGCCGATGTCTCGTAAAGAGATGAAAGTATTAGGGTGGGACAGTTGTGACATTATTTTGGTCACCGGTGACGCTTATGTTGATCACCCTAGTTTTGGTATGGCGGTCATCGGCAGAATGCTCGAAGCCAAAGGCTTTAGAGTGGGTATTATTGCCCAGCCCGAGTGGACCAGTAAAGATGCCTTTATGACCTTGGGCAAACCTAATCTATTTTATGGTGTTACAGCCGGCAACATGGACTCGATGATCAATCGTTATACGGCTGATCGTAAACTTCGTCATGATGATGCTTATACACCCAACAATGAGGGCGGTAAACGCCCAGATAGAGCGGTTATTGTATATTCTCAACGTTGTAAAGAAGCTTACAAAGATGTGCCCGTTGTATTAGGTGGCATTGAAGCCAGTTTGCGCCGTATCGCTCATTATGATTATTGGTCGGATAAAGTGCGCCGCTCAGTATTGTTTGATGCCAAGGCAGAATTACTTATTTATGGCAATGCAGAGCGCCCTTTGGTTGAAGTGGCATATCGCTTAAGCCAAGGCGAAAACATTGCCGACTTATACGATGTTCGTGGCACCGCCATCATACGTAAAGAAGCGTTACCCGGATGGAGTGGCTTAGATTCAAGCCATTTAGACAAGCCCGGTAAAATCGACCCTATTCCTAGTCCCTACACTGAAGTTGAAGAAAGTTGTTCATCAAAAGAAGAACCGGCAGCAGATAAAGGTGCAGATCAAGCGAAGCCGATAGTGGTGCAAATGGAGAAGAAGCGCCCATGGGAAAATGTCTATATTAATTTGCCAGCCTTCGAGCAAGTCAAAGTTAATCAAGTGTTATATGCACATGCCTCTAGAATTTTCCATCTAGAGACGAATCCTGGGTGTGCGCGTGCTTTAATGCAGCGCCATGGTGATCGCTATATCTGGCTTAATCCACCTGCCTTACCTTTGAGCACCGAAGATATGGACGGTGTATTTGGCTTGCCTTATCAGCGTATCCCGCATCCGAGCTATGGAAAGGCAAAGATTCCTGCTTATGACATGATTAAGTTTTCAATTAACATTATGCGTGGCTGTTATGGTGGCTGTACTTTTTGTTCGATTACTGAGCACGAAGGCCGAATTATTCAAAGCCGTTCGGAAGATTCCATCATCAATGAGATCGAAGAGATCAGAGACAATGTACCAGGCTTCACTGGGGTTATATCTGATTTAGGTGGGCCTACTGCCAACATGTACCGCTTGAACTGTAAGAGCCCAAAAGCTGAGGAAACATGCCGTCGCTTGTCTTGTGTTTACCCGAGCATTTGTCATCATATGGATACCGACCACCAGCCCACCATTGATCTTTATCGACGTGCGCGCAAAGTAGAGGGTATCAAAAAGATCTTGATTGCCTCTGGTGTACGCTACGACATTGCGATTGAAGATCCTCGTTATGTAAAAGAGTTAGCCTTGCACCACGTAGGTGGATACTTAAAGATTGCGCCAGAACATACTGAAGAAGGGCCTTTATCTAAGATGATGAAGCCGGGTATGGGCACTTACCATAAGTTTAAAGAGCTATTCGATAAATACTCTAAAGAAGCTGGCAAGAAACAGTACTTAATCCCTTACTTTATCTCTGCCCACCCCGGAACCAAAGATGAAGACATGGTGACGTTGGCTTTGTGGTTAAAGAAAAACAAATTTAGGCTTGATCAAGTACAAAACTTTTATCCTTCGCCATTGGCTAACGCAACCACAATGTACCATACAGAGCGAAATCCATTGCACAAGGTTAGCCATACTAGCGAGCGTGTATCGGTGGCGAAGAAGGGCAGGCAGCGTCGCTTGCATAAAGCTTTGTTGCGTTATCATGATGAAAAAAACTGGCCAATTATTCGTGAAGGTTTAGCAAATATGGGGCTTAGTAAGCTAATTGGTAGTGGCTTACAACACCTAGTGCCTGCAGAAAACCGTAAGGGGGCTAAACACAGTAATAGCCGAGGCTTTAAAGGCGCTAAAAATAGCAACTTTGCAGCTACCCGTTTTACCAGTAAACAATTCAAACAAAACCGCTCGTAGCAAGGTGTTTTACTCAGCTTGAACTAAGCACGCTACCTGTTTACCTCGCTAGACATTTAAGTCACTAGCGAGGTAAGCAAATTGGCGATCTTATATTACCTGGTGGCGTAAAGCTGTTTTTTAATCGCCGCTGACAATCAAACGCTAAAGTGCGTAACCGTTTGTTTTTCTGATTACTTACTATCTAGTTATTAAACCGACATCACTGGCCTAATCGTGTTAGGGTGTAAAGCTTATCTTTTTTAAACACATCACAGGTAAGCCGCCTTATCTTGTCTGTCGACTTTGTGATTTTAATCCTTCCGATTTGAATTCATCTCATAACTCCGACCTATGGTCCTTTGTGGACTCCACTTATTGGATGATTGAAATGAAAATTGAAATAGTAACTGCGGTAAGCCCAGCTCTGAAAGAAACTGGGTTTGGTTCGGCATTGGCTTGTAACGATGTATTCGCGTCTTTAACTCTGCAAGGACATGTGGTGCGGCTTAGCGAGTGTGGTTCTTTAAAAGACTTAGATGCCGTCACTCATCGTGAACCAGACCTGGTTGTTTTAGCGGCAAAATATATGCCTATGGAAGGTGGTGATAAGCTTTGGTTTTCTGATTATTTCGCGCAACACAACATTACGTTCTCGGGGTCGACCAGAGAAACCCTAAACTACGATTCCGATAAGGTTCTGGCTAAATCACGCCTAAGCAGCTTAGGTATAAAAACAGCTCGCTACTTTACGGCAACACCCGGTGAGTTTTCAGGCGAGGAAGAATTGCCGCTTTCATTTCCTTTGTTCCTTAAGCCCACCGATGCGGCCAATGGTAATGGTATCGATGACCAATCGTTTGTAGAAAACTTCAGTCAATTTCAAAGTAAAGTCTGTGCTTTGTATGCAGTGTATAAACAACCCATACTCGTAGAAGAGTTTTTAGCAGGTAAAGAGTTCACCGTAGCTGTGATTAACAGCACTGACGGAACCTTATCCATTTCTGCTATTGAATTAGAACCACCGTTGTCTAGCGGTAACTTAAGGATATTGGGCGCTGTTGTTAAAATCCAGGACACTGAAACGCTCAAAAAAGTTAATGCAGAGCAATTAGAGGAAGTTCAGCTATTAGCTGCTCATTGTTACCGTGCCCTAGGTGTTAGAGGGTATGGCCGTATTGACGTAAAAATGGACCTCAAGGGCGTCTGTTATTTTATGGAAGCGAACCTCGTCCCTGGGATGAAACGTGCTAGCAGCTATTTTCCCAAAGCCTGTGAGATAACTAACCAGCTGTCCTATGACGAGGTGATTAAATTAATGTTTAATGAATCCTTTATGCGTGTCTTGGCTAAACAATCGCTCGACACCATGTTTGAACCAGCACCTCTTAGCTGCGCTGTTTAGCCAGCTGATAATATTTCCCGCCCACATTAATAGAGAGTCGGCGAGTAAAACACCGACATTCGACACGTCTAAACGCTTGCTCGCAAGCAAACGAAAATACATGGCCTATAGGCGAAATTGATCATTCGTTCATAAAGTCACACCTAATAAAGTATTACCAAGGATAAGACGACATGAATACATTAAAAGTAGGAGTCATTGGGACTTCAAGAAAGCCAGACGAACGCCGTTTTCCCATTCATCCAAGGCATTTACATCGCATTCCAGAGGCATTGCGTCAACAACTCGTCTTTGAAGAAGGTTATGGCGCGCCTTTTGGGGTGTCTGATGATGAGATTGCAGCCTTAACCGGCGGTATTGCCTCTCGCCATGAGTTATTGGCTGAGCTTGGAACGGTCATCATTGCTAAGCCGGTATTGGCCGATCTACAAGAGCTTCGTGAAGGTGGAACACTTTGGGGGTATGTACATTGCGTACAGCAACAAGACATCACTCAAGCCGCCTTAGACCGTAAACAAACCTTGATAGCTTTTGAAGACATGTTTATTTGGTCTCCTAATGGTCATGTCGGTCGCCATACTTTTTACAAAAATAATGAAATGGCGGGTTATTGCGCGGTATTACATTCATTGCAGCTTAAAGGCATTGATGGGCATTATGGTAATCAGCGTAAAACCATAATCTTTGGTTTTGGTGCGGTGAGCCGTGGCGCAATTTATGCTCTTAAAGCTCACGGATTCAGAGATATCACCATTTGTATTCAGCGCCCAGAAGATCAGGTGCGAGAAGAAGTCTTAGACTGTCGATATGTAAGAATTAGAGCCGGTAGCGATGACGAAGCTCGTATGATGGTGGTAGAACACGATGGAACATCTAGACCGCTAACAGATCTAATTAGCGAAACAGATATCATTGTAAATGGTACCTTTCAAAATACCGAATGTCCTACCCATTTTGTCACCGAAGATGAAAGTCGCTGTTTGAAACCAAATAGCCTGATCATTGATGTGAGTTGCGACGAGGGAATGGGTTTCTTTTTTGCAAAACCTACTACCTTCAAACAGCCCATGTTTAAACATGAAACCATTGATTACTATGCTGTAGACCATACTCCGAGCTATCTTTGGGAAAGCGCCACGCGCTCGATTTCAGCCGCTCTTATTGTATATTTACCCGTTGTTTTAGCCGGTCGTGATAGTTGGTATGAGAATGAAACGATTCGCCAAGCTATCAATATTGATGGTGGCGTTATTCAAAATCAATCCATTTTGTTATTTCAACAACGTGAAGAAGATTACCCTCACTTGTATACTAATGCTGATAAATCCCTAGTGTTAAATAACATCGCTTAATAGCAGCTTGTAGGCGTTTGTTCGAAAAGTTTGTAGCTAAAGTAGGCCTTGGGTAACATCTCAAGGCTTAATTAACAACATAGTGCTAATAAGACGTCGAATCCTTTACTGTTCATCGCTCATACATACTGGTCACGGTGTTGAGTCAAATTGAAATTAGATGTGTTTAGCTACTCGCAATGCTTTTGGTGTATTCATCAATAGCTTTGGTGAGTGATTTTTTGATTTCTAGGATAGGTTTTGAGTGCGGGCACCACAAAGCAATTGGGATAGATATCCCATTTCTCACTTTGGTACATTGTACTCTAACCAAATTTTTAGAAATGTAGCCAATAGTTTCACTCCGTTTTGGCAGCGCGGTCCAGCCCAAATTCATTTGTACCAATTTAATAGTCATTGCTAATTGGTCTACTTCGTCATAATTCGCTGACAGTACCACTAAGCTATTCATGTTTTCATCTAGTAAGGATTTGAGAACAAATTGACGAGTAGATTTTAAAGCAGCATATTGTTCGTCATCAGACATATTAAGCACTTCACTGTCTTTACTGACGTAAGGGACAAAATCGATTCCACCAAGTAGGGTATAGCTTATATTACTCATCGCTTTTGCATTAGTCACATTTACAATAGCGAAATGGATGGTCTCTTGTTCGAATCCTGCTCTGATTTCTGCTTGTGATCTTACAATGAGGTTGACTCGCATACGTGGATAATCGACAGCCAGTTGTTGACGAATGAGTGCCAATACTGTGTGTGGTATAAAGCTGCTGTAAGCAATGGTAATAGAGTCGAGCTCTCCGAAAGACAAACTAAGAGCAACCTTGTCGAAGGTTTTTGCTTGTTCTAAAGCTTGTTTCGCATAATGGTAAAGCAATTTGGCATCTAGAGTCGGTTCAACCACTCTCGGCGTCCGTTGAAATAACTCTACCGCCAGCATGTCTTCTAAGTTGGCAACAACTTGCCCTACCGTGGTTCGATGCTTATCCAGTTTTATAGCTGCTTTGCTAAATGATCGTTCTTCATATACGGCCACAAAGGCTTGTAGCTGTTCTAGGCTAAAATTCATTGTCTAATTCCTTTTAGGTAAAAGCGCGTTAATCACATGCTGTGTTATACACCGCTTTCCTTAGTGATTGCGGCAAATACTTATCATCATACAAAGCTTGGCTTGGAAATATTAGGGTAATGCGGACGCAATGTCTCATTAAGCCAAAAATTAACCTACATCAAAGCTTGGCCACTTTTTGTTTTCAATCGCTAATTTTGCGAAGTAACCATAATTAATTAGTGGTCTTTCTATCTATATTAGTAATCTATAAATAAGTATTTATTAAATTAGATAAATCTATTTTAACTGTGTGTTTGTCGATATTTTGGTTGGTGCAATGACGTTGGGATGCGAGAAGTAAACATTACAGCGATTTATGATAGCCAAGAGTCACTTCGCCAGAGGGTATAAGGTATTACTGATAGATGAAAAAACAAATAGCATTGCTGGTGTTATTATTAGGGGGCGCTGAGCTTGGTTTCGCCTCAACGATAGAGTCACACACTAGTCCTAGAAAACCTGTCAGCTCAATTGCCAGTACCGCCGATCATTCAAGTTTTGAGGTGTTAAACCAAGAGTTTGACTATGCACCTGATGTTACCGAAGCCTGCTTAGAATGCCACACAGAAGCGGCCAAGCAAGTACATCAAACTTTCCATTGGACTTGGGCTAAAAAAGTGGATGGCATCGATGTTGGCAAAGCCAAAAATGGCTTTAATAACTATTGCGTATCGGCTAAAGGCAACGAGAGTTGTACCCAATGCCATGCAGGTTATGGTTGGCGAAATGAAGACTTTGACTTAGAAGCTGAAGAAAATGTCGATTGCCTAGTGTGTCATGATACTACCAGTACCTATAAGAAATCGGCGGCTTCATCTGGCCATCCATATTATGAAGATCAAGTCATCGGAGGTAAGCTCCAAAAAGCCGTAGACCTGCAATATGTAGCCACCCATGTTGGTCAGCCAGAACGTCAAAACTGCTTAGCTTGCCATGCAAATGGGGGCGGCGGTAATGGTGTAAAACATGGAGATACTGACTTATCGTTAATTGATCCAGAGTTTGAACTGGATGTTCATATGAGCCCAGAAAAACTAGATTTTTCCTGCCAAGATTGTCATACCGCCAGCGAGCACAAGATTTCCGGACGTTACAATGACCGCAAGGCCTTTGTTGACCACCAACTAAATATGGGGCGAAGTGACAGGCAAGGTAACAACGTCTCCTGTGAGTCATGCCATAGCGCTACTCCACACCAAGATAGGGATATCGATAAGCACACCACCAAAGTCGCTTGTGCTGCTTGTCATATTCCAGAAATGGCGCGAGGCCCTTATTTAACCAAGCTTTCCTGGGATTGGTCCACCGCTGGCCAAACTAGAGATGGGAAACCTTTTGTAGAAGATCAAATATTTGATGGGGTTGAGCAACATGCCTATATGAGTAAAAAGGGGACGTTTACCTGGGGTAAAAACGTGGTGCCTGAATACCATTGGTATAAAGGCGAGCTTAAACAGATGACCTTGTTAGATACCATTGATCCAAGCCAAGCGCCCATCGACATAAATCCACCTACAGGCAGTTATAAGGACCCCGATGCTCGAATCTGGCCGTTTAAGGTACATAAAGGCAAACAGCCTTATGATACCGAGTTCAACCGTATTTTGCCGATTAAGTTGTACGGTAGAGCGGGAACCGGAGCATTTTGGACGGAATTAGATTGGGATAAAGCGCTGGCCGCTGGGGCCAAGCTGAATCACCTTGAATTTAGTGGTCATTATAGTTTTATCGAAACTAACGGGTATTGGCCGATTAAACACATGGTAGCACCGGCAAATAAATCGCTGGCTTGTTCTGCATGTCATAGCAGAGATAGCCGCTTGAATGGGCTAACCGATTTTTACCTGGTGGGCCGCGACAGTAACCGTTTCGTTGAATATTTTGGCGCCTTGGCTATCTGGGGCGGATTAACCGGCGTTTTATTACATGCCTTGTTGCGAATACTTACCCTTCGCCGTCGTAAACCTAAGCAGCGTTAGCAGCGATCAGTACAGGACATAATTATGAGTAAAGCGGTGTTGATATTTAAACGTTTTGAGCGTTTTTGGCATTGGGCACAAGCGGCTTTGGTATTATTGCTGATGCTTACCGGGCTTGAACTGCATGGGATTATTGAGCTGTTTGGCTTTGGCCAAAGTTCCCATTTTCACCACTGGGGAGGCTTTATTTGGACAGCGTTGGTGATACTTATTTTTACTTGGGTATTTACCACTGGTGAATGGAAACAATTTATGCCTAATAAAAATGGCATAGATGGGGTGCTAAGGTTTTACCTATATGGAGTATTTGTAGGAGAGGCTCACCCTCATCATATGTCGGCCGAAGATAAGTTTAATCCTTTACAACGTTTGGCGTATTTAGGTTTGTTGTTTGTATTGATCCCATTACAAATAATCACTGGGCTTATTTTCTTCTTTTTTCCAGAGTTACGTGCAGCAGGGTACATTGAGCAAATCGGTACTATCGCGATTATTCATACTTTTTGTGCTTATACGCTTATCGCATTTCTGGTCGTGCATCTCTATCTCATTACTTTAGGCCGCAAGTTGTCTAGTCATATGCAAGCCATGTTAACCGGTAAAGAGTCAGCAGATGAATCAGACAATCACTAAATGAAAGTGTAAGAGGAAGTAAGCATGAACAAGCGATTTGTTATTAATAAACTCCTACTGGGTGGTTTTATCGCACTACTGTCTAGTGGGGTTTTAGCTGACTCAGCAAAGGGTCAAGAGTATTACCTAGAGTATTTGAAACCGTTATTTGGCTATAACGGTCAAGACTTTGCTGCTCAGCACTTAAAGGTAGAGTGGAAACGCTACTTTAAAAAAGATGCTAAGAAGTTTATAAAAATGTATACCAAGAAACACCCAGAAGCGAGTGAATTTCTGCAAAGTGAAAAATTTCTAGAGATAGCACCAGACCTAAAAGATTTTGCGATGAAATACGCTGCCGATAGTGGCGAGCTTGCGGCTTGTGACTAGCAGTGCCGTCAGTCAATAACCATAACTAAACCATTTATTTTGGGTTTGCTCGTGTTTGAGTAACTTAGAAATCTGGAGGGATCCCATGTTGAATAGAATGATGATTATAGCGACATTACTGCTTACACCTATGTCGTTGATAGCAGCTGAAGTGGTTGGGAAAATCCAATCTATTTCGCAGAATGCGAAGGTGATTCAGTATTTAAATCCAAAAACCAAACAGGTTAAAGTCATTAAGTTTAACGATGCCACTACCTTAATTGATGCCGAATCATTTAAGGATCTAACGGTGAATACTAAATTTAAAGCTTCGGTAGATGAAAATGACCTAGCGACTAGCATTAAACGTATTTTGGTTAAATTACCCGCTGAACAAATTATTGATACTGATGCGTTGGCCGACTTATTGGATGAAGGTCAATCGGTGTTTATTGGCGATGCACGACCGTTGGCTATATACCAACAAGGCCACATACCGAGTGCCATGCCAACGCCTTCAAATAAACTGGCAGATAATCTAGATTGGCTGCCTGAAAATAAAGATCAATTAGTGGTGTTCTATTGTGGAGGGGTAACGTGCCCCTTAAGTCCAAAGGCTTTAAACATTGCCCAAGCTAATGGTTACACTAATGTAAAAGCCTATGTTGAAGGTTTTCCCGCTTGGAAAGGCGAAGTGTACCCGGCGCACGTTAATGCTGATTGGTTAAGCCAAAATTTAGACAAGCACCATGTGATCCTAGACGTTCGCACAAAGCCCGCTAAATCTATACAGGGCGCAGTGAATTTACCGGCTGAACAATTAGCTGCTATGCACCAGCAAATGAATCAAGAGAAAGTAGCAATTAGTCAGCGTACAATTTTCGAATTAAGGGATAAAAAAGCCCCCATTATTGTGGTGGCTGATTCGGGCGACGCTGAGCAAGCCATTGAAGCCTATGAAATACTAAGTTTTTGGAAGTTTAAAAATGTGACTATCTTGCAGGGTGGGATAAACCAATGGCTAGCGGCTAACTTACCGAGTGCTGAAGTTGTTAGTCAATTAATTTACGAGAAAAAGCTCGCCAAAGGCGCTATTACAGAAGCGGACTTTGTTAAAGCGGCTAAGCGAGGTACCGCTACCATTATCGATGTGCGTGACGGCGAAGAGCTTAGTCATGGCAGAGTAAAAGGGTCAATACATATTCCACTTGCTGAATTGGACCAACATTTAGCTAAGATCCCGAAAGAGGGCCTGGTGATTTTTCACTGCGCTGGTGGTTCTCGGGCGTCTTTGGCCTACACCTTGTTAACCAACAAGGGGTATACCAATGTTGGCTTTTTAAACGATAGCTTCGCTGATGTGGCACAAGCTAATGGCATCGAGCTATTGTAGCTTGGGTAGGCATCCGTTAATTTAATACCGCTCAAGATCTTGAGCGGTATTATGAGCGCATCGATAGTGGGGGATAACACCCCCGCTTTGCAACACGGTAATCACCCATTCAACAGCCAGTCGTGCTGTAGCAAGGCCGTGATTATAGCGTTCGTTCTCTAAATGATAGCCAATCGCCAAGGTTCGTTAACAGTGTTAACCGTCTATCTCTGCCATAAAGATCTTGGTGATCATGCGGGGCGGCGACATTCATTGAAGTAGACGTAATGCCTACACGAGCCAATATTTGTATTACTGGCTTATCACACCCGCTGTGTGCATATTTAATTGGTGATGATTTCATCCTCTGCAGACGATTATAGAAAGAGTGTTTCTGCGATTAATCTTTGTGCAACTTAAATCAAGCACAGAGACCAAAGATATGAATACGTCAGCTTTTAGAAAACTTGTTATTGGAACGGCCTTACTTAGCGGATTTAGCTACGCGGAAGAACAAGCTCCAGACCATGACCCATCTGACTTAACCAGAGCCACCACATCGGCTTATGCAGCAATGAGCAACGAAGGCGATTTTAAAGTGTCTGTTTCTGGTTCCTTTCAAGTTAACGAAAAGCAAGAAGCGATGCTAACTGTTGAAGGTACCATGGATAACCAAGGCCATTACAGTGACAGCCGTATTCAATATTTCCATGTTTTTTCAGTCGATAACAACATCGTGCCTAAAGTCGCCGCATCGATAGACATTATCGATAATTCTGCGTTTACCACCGCGGCATTGGGTGGCATTGCAAATTTCCAAACGGGCAGTGACAAGATAAACCTCTTTGCTCGCGCAGGCGTATTGGGTGGGGAGTATAAAAGTGATTTTACAAAAGTGATGGGTGAATCTGACAGTGTGACTTACGGTGCAACCGGCGACATATTTCTTATTATGAAACCAGGTAAAGACGGGACATATTTCATGATAAATCCAGAGTATACCTACATGGGCGGCAGTATAAATACCTCGGTGTTAAAAACGACATTATTGGCTTCTACTCCACTATCTCAAGATAAAACGCGTTGGGGGCAAATCAAAATCGAGAATACTTACGGTACCTCAGAATCTAACCATTATTCCCTAAAAACCGATGACACGGTGGTATGGGCTTTGTATAAGGCGTTCTTCTAAGTGATTAGAGAGCAGCGCTCATGTAGAAAAGATATAGCGAGAATCCAACAACATACAGTGACCACCTATAGGGTCGCTGATGTGGTCAGCGAGTCCAAATATGGAACGCTATGCCTTACCAATGACTCAGGGTTGCACGTTGCATTCAATGGTTGTGTTGTTGGCTCCCGCTTATTCTGTAGAGTGGTTTTGGTAGCGATTGCCTAGATTATTTGGATGTATTTTTATCTATTGGTAAGCCTTCATCACTGTATATTTAAGGTCTGTGGTATCAAACTAAAACAACAAGTTTTCTCTTTGTTTACAAAGGCGCTAATCGATGATTAGCGCCTTTTTTGTTGCCTACCACCCACTAGGGGGACTTTTTTCATTTCAGCATTAGTTCAATTGTTTGTTGTCTAGCGACTTCAACCGCTGATTTCTTTAATGGTTTTTCTGGGAGCGTCCTAGTAGGGCAATCGTTTAGCCGCCAGTTTTGACGCCTTTTGTTCGTGGTGATGATTCAGTGCTCTGCAGCGCATTAACCCGAATTCGAAAGCGCCAGTATATTAGCGAACGAGTTAAGGATGGTTGCAATGAGACAAGCCATTCGATTTATCAGACAACAATAATTGTAGAAAAATGAGGATTTACCATGAAAACAAAAAACTGCTTAACTCCACTTGCTTTAGCTATGGCTTTAATCGGTTCGGGCGCTTACGCACAGGACTATGATATTGCCATCCTTAACGGCCAAGTTATGGATCCAGAAACTGGTTTTAACCAAGTTGCCAATGTTGGCGTGAAAGACGGAAAAATTGCCGTCATTACCAGTGACGAGATTATAGGCAAAGAAGTGATCCAAGCGCAGGGCCATGTAGTCGCACCCGGTTTCATCGATACTCACTCGCACAATTCACATATTCCGTTTGGACAAAAGCTGCATTTACGTGATGGCGTAACCACACCTCTTGAACTGGAAGTGGGTGTATATCCGGTTGATGCGTTTTACCAAAGCTTGGAAGGGCGCTCGTTGACTAACTTTGGGGCGACCGTGTCACCAGCGGGTATCCGAGAAAAAGTGGTACACCCAGAGTACAATTCTACAACGGGCTCGATAGTACAAGATATCTTTCATGCAGAGTCGCACCAGCATTCTCATGTGACCATGGAAGTGCAAACCTTTGTACCCAATGCTGAACAAATAGACCAGATTAACCAAATGGTAGATGAAGGCATTAAACAAGGCGCTTTAGGTATTGGTGTACCAGTGGGGTACATGAGTAAAGGTGCCACCTCAAAAGAGACAGTATCTTGGCAACAAATAGCCAGTAATTATGGCATGTCTACCTTCTTGCATGGCCGTTTTTCTAGCCAAATGCCTGATACAACCGGTGTACTGGGCTTCCAAGAAATGATTGCTAGTGTAGGAATTTATGGTGGTGGTTTGCTCATTCAGCATATTCACCAGCAAGCACTAAACAAAACGCCAGAAGCGTTAGATATGATTGCTGATGCTCGTAAAGCGGGCCTAAATGTATCGGCAGAAGTCTACCCGTATTATCAAGGTGCAACCATTGTAGGTGCAGACTATTTAGTCCCTGACAACTATGGGCCTAATATGGGCAGAACATACTCAGACATTATAGAAGTTGAAACCATGAAGCCGCTCACCAAGGAGCGTTACGAAGAGTTAATGAAAACCAACCCCGGAGCATCAGTTATCTTTGCGGGTATCTCTGAAGAAGGTTTGTTTGATGCAATGGCAAATCCAGCCACATTAATCGCCAGCGATGCGTTTCCTTTAACTGTAACTGCAACCGGTGATATGGCGATTGATATAGATACTGCCTATGAAGCGGTACAGGGTCATCCTCGTGCTGCTGGCACGCACGCCAAGGTATTACGATTGACCCGTGAAAAGAACATTATGCCGCTGATGACAGCAGTGTCAAAAATGAGCTACATGCCGGCTAAATACTTAGAAGAGAATGGTGTGAAAGCAATGAGTAACAAAGGGCGTGTGCAAGTCGGTAAAGACGCAGACATTACTATCTTTAACCCAGATACAGTCCGTGATAACTCTACTATGGAGGCAGCTGGCTTGCCTTCAACGGGCATCCCATACGTATTGGTTAATGGTACTATCGTCGTAAAAGACTCTAAGGTATTGACCGATGTTCGTCCGGGCTTAGCGGTAAAATCTAACTAGGCATTACAACTCGCTAATACGTATATGACACCTATAAATGCGGTAAAGATGTGAGGTCTTTACCGCGTTTTTAGATTGATGGGTCAATCAAGCCAATTGAAAGTCACCCGCTCAATCTCCCGATTAATTAACATGGCTACGATGTTTATTGGCTAACAGACGAAACAATCCTCCTACGGTACCTATAATCATCAAAGCCAAACTGATCATAACAATCGCTTGAGTGACCAGTTGTTGATTATCTGATAGTACTGGATTAAGCATTAACCATTTGCCCAACATTAGCAGCAATATACTCCAAATAAATGAACTCGCGGTACTGGCTAACAGGGTTTTCCAGAAGCCAAGTTTAGAAATACCCATTAACATGGGGGTAAGTACTCTTACGAAAGGGATAAACCGCGATACGAACAGAGACAGGAAGCCGTATTTACTCAATAGGTATTTTGTTTTAGGCAGGGCCTTTTCAGGTAGAACGCGCTCAACGAATAAAAGTAGCGAGGTTTTTTGTAATAGTCGACCTTGCGAGTAGGCACAAATACACCCTAAAGACGAAGAGAGACAAAGCGCTGCAATAGCGGGGTAAAAATCCAAGATCCCCATGCCAATTAACCCGCCAACAAACAATACTAGGCTGTCGCCTGGTAAAGGCAAGAAAACGAAGCTGGATTCCAAAAATAGCACCAGCGCCAACACGAGTAATAGCCAATTTAGTGAGTTTATGTGTAACAGTGTTTCATAATCGTGGTGCCATATAGCATACAAAATATCTAACATATTAAAATTTCACCCTATTAGAATGGAGGTTTACCTTGTGCCGAGGCACAAGGTTTCTGTGGGTCGAACAGGTTTATTCAAACATCAATATTAAGTAGGCAAAAAACAGAACTAAGTGGGTCGCCCCGTTTAAGGAGTTCGTTTTACCACTGCTAAAGCTTAAACTCGCCACCATTAATGTTGCACATAACAGCACCATTTCGGAGGGCCTGAGGCCTAAGTGTATAGGCTGGTTAATTAGCCCAGAGAGGAGTAATACTGCGGGCACTGTCAAGGCGATGGTGGCTAAAACCGAGCCAAAGAACAGATTCATTGCCCGCTGTAATTGATTGTTTAGCGCCGCCTTCGCAGCGCCAACGGCTTCAGGTGCTAAGACCAGTACCGCAACGACAAATCCACCAAGTGCTTGTGGAGCACCTAACAAGTTAATGGTGCTATCGATGGGGATAGCAAAACTCTTCGCTAAAAATATAACGACGATGAGGTATCCAATCAGCAGTAGTGCGTGATACAAATTGCTGCCAATTGGGCCATGGAACTCCTCTTCATCCTGATGATCTTCATCGATAAAAAAGTGGGTATGGCTTTTAGTTTGAATGAACAAAAACACGGCATACAGTGAAATTGACACTAACACGAGGGTAGCGGTCATTACCGCCGACATAGAGCCCGCGTCATCCACTCGAGTGAAGTTGGGTAAAATCAAACACAAAATCGCCAGTGGGATGATAGCGACCAAGTAAGACTTTAATCCTTCGATATTGTATTTTTGGGTATGATACTTAAGCCCGCCTAACAGCAGGGTTAAGCCCACTAGGCCATTTAGTACCGTCATAATAACCGCAAACATGGTATCTCTGGCCAATACTGGGTTGGCGTCTCCAGTCAACATGACTGACGAGATCATCACCACTTCAAGTATCACCACTGAAAGGGTCAGTATTAGCGTGCCATAGGGGTCACCAAGCTTTATTGCTAAAGCATCAGAGTGTCTCACTACCGCAAAAATTGACGCCATCACCACCACAAACAGCACCGCAATTAGCACAACACTAGGCACTGATGTGATACTACTGTGCAGTAACTCGTCACCCATTAACTTAAACAGTAAAACAGTCAGAATACCGACAACTAAAACATATTCTTGTTTGAGGAAGCGGCTCATAGGTAGGCCTCTTTAGTATCAATATCTTTAACTTGATAGTGCTCTGGTTTTAAACCAATCATTTGTGGCAAGGTCACCCCCAAAGACACTGAAGACCAAGTCCCACTGGCAATACCTAGACATAATGCGATGGCAAAACCTTCTAGCGCAGGGCCTCCTAGTAGCCACAAACTTGATACTGTGGCTAGTGTTGTGCCAGAGGTCACTAAAGTTCTAGACACGGTTGCTCTTAATGTGTCGTTAATAATGATATTTGTATCGCCTTTCGGATTGGCTCTTAACAGTTCGCGGGCCCGATCAGCAATGATGATAGAATCATTGAGCGAATAACCTAACACGGCTAATACTGCCGCTAAAATCGTCAGGTTAAACTCCATGCCCGTTAAGGAAAACAGGCCTATAACGATCACTACGTCATAGATCAATGCCGACAACGCGCCTAAAGCGAGGCGCCATTCAAATCTAAAGCTTAAATAGATCATGGTGAGTATAAAACAAGCAAACATGGCTAAGCTTCCTTGTTCGACCATATCTTGGCCAACTTGTGGGCCAACAACGCTACTATTTAGCACTTCTACCGACTCACTGATCGACCCCAAGGTGCTGGCGAGTGGCTCGCTAATTGCGTCGGGTTGGTTGTAACGAACCAGCCATCTGCCAGATTCAGCTGAGCTAATCACCTGCACATCTTGAGCTAGAGAACGATCAAGGTGCGACTTAAGCTCGTTAAGCTTCAGTGATTTATCTAGCCTGACTTCAGCGACCACACCGCCAGTAAAATCAAGCCCCCAGTTAAAGCTTTTTACACTAATTAGCGTTACCGCAAAGATGAATAGAAGGACTGACATACCAGACATCAGCAAGCGGATACGAGTAAGCAAATTATTAGAAATAGTCATTGTCTATAACCTTAGGTCACGGCGTTGATCACGCCCCCAAACCAAATTGATCAGTGCTCGAGAAGCAAAAATCCCAGTAAACATGCTGGTTAGCAAGCCTAAACCCAGTGTTAGAGCGAAGCCTTGTATGGGGCCATTGCCGATTGAGTAAAGGGCAACGGCAACAATCATGGTGGTTAAATTGGCATCGAAAATCGAACCAAAAGCACTTTGAAATCCTCGATCAATAGATTGCGCAAAAGTTCGACCTTCTTTCATTTTGTCTTTTATGCGTTCAAAAATTAGCACATTAGTATCTACTGCCATGCCAACAGTTAGCACCAGTCCAGCAATACCGGGTAGGGTAAGAACGGCACCGGGTAATAAGGCTATCAAGCCAAATAGACATACCATATTGGTTATCAAAGCAGCATTGGCCACCCAACCTAAGCGCCTGTACCACAGCGCAATAAAGCTGAGGGTTAGGCCTAAACCTAGGGCTAAGGCTCCAAAGCCATTTTTTACATTTTCAGCGCCGAGTGATGGGCCTATGGTTCTTTCTTCAATAATAGTGACCGGTGCAGTTAATGACCCAGCTCTTAGTAACAGAGCCAGTTCTTGAGCATCTTGCATGCTGCCAGCGCCAGTAATTCTAAAACGATTACCTAACTGAGATTGAATAGTGGCCACACTGATAACGGTACTGACTTTTTGACTATTCCCCTTTGCGTCTCTGCTGTATTCGCTGTATACCGTGGCCATCGGCTCGCCGATATTTGCACGAGAAAAGTTAGCCATCATTCTGCCGCCTACAGAATCAAGCGATATATTAACTTCGGAACCCCCCATTTCACCCATACCGGCTCGCGCATCAATGATATGTTCTCCACCGAGTACGGCTCTTCGAGCAATTGACAAACGGTTGCCATCACTGTCGAGCAATTGTTGGGTTTGCTGGCCCACATTTCTAGGCATCGCGTGGAAAGCCAGCGAGGCGGTGGCTCCTATCACATCTTTGGCCGCCGATGGATCTTGTACTCCTGGCAGTTCAATGCGAATTCGATTTTCGCCTTGGCGTTGCACGATAGCTTCAGTAATACCGAGCTCTTCGATTCGGCTACGCATAATCTGTAGGTTCTGCTGAACCGTTAAATTTCTGAGGGTGGCTTTCTCTTCTTCCGCTAATTGTAGGGTGACGGTTTTACCAGAAGCGCTTAACTGCCAATGGGGAAAGTTCTCACGAATGTGTTGGCGAACATGTGCAACATCACCGCTAGATGGCAGGGTGATTCGTGCGATTTCATCTTGCTGACGACCACGACTTCGCGGGATTTCTTGCCTAATTTCGTCAATAAGCATTTGAGCGTGAGCTTGATAGACAGGCTTCATATCAACCTCTAGAAGAAACTGTACGCCACCTCTTAAATCTAGACCCAACGATATCGGTGAGAAACCAGCATTCAACAGCCAATTTGGTGCCGCCGGCTCAATGGCCAGCGCCACAGTAATATCGTCTCCTAGCTTATTAGCCAATAGTTGTTGAGCCTTCGCCTGTTGAGCGGGTTGGTCCAATACCACTACCGTTCTATCGCCTTGCTGATAGATGTCTAGAAAATCAATATCGCTATCATTGAAATAGCGCGCAAGGTTGGCCACGTCGGTTGTTTGATTTCTGCTAGTAATATGCAGTGCTGCATTGTCACCATACCAAGAGGGTAGAGCACTCAAAGTCATAACCACTACGCTAAATATAAGCACAGCATATTTCCATTTAGCATAGTGATTTATTGGGGAACTGGTTTTTTTCACGGGGTAATTCTCTTTTAGAAAAAATAAAGTACGCAAGCTCTGTCAAAAATGTCATTCAACATAAACAACAGCTTATAGATGTATTTGCGTTATTTTTATTGCCCAAATTGATTGGGCGAAGAGAGTTAACTTAGGTGTGAATTATTGTGGGTATAAAGCGTGTTTGCTTCTTTCCATCCGGAAATTCTTGAGCGTGTAGTACTAACGTTAGCAGTCCAATGAAACTGGGTTTTTTGAATCGGACTAGCAAGTTGAGCAAGCTCAAATAGAAGGGGGGGCAATAGAGCGAATAATAAAAAGTAGTCGGGACTTACGCCATAGGCAGCACAATGGTCACTAGACTCAACACGCCTTAAGGAATTTAGAAAATAGGACGAAAAAGCTTTTAATTGTGAATGTTCGTCTTCACTGTCTAAGTAGCCATTCTCATGTTCAATACTATTAAAGGACTTTTGACTGACCAATGAATCTAAAGCTTCAATTTGAAAGGTAGAGAGAACCGAGTTATCCGAAGGCGCAGATGTAGCCACTTGAGCTGTCACAATGTGAGAGCATAGTGTTATAAGGCTAACTAAGAAAAACTTACGCCAAAAATATTTCAACGAAACACCTATCAAATAGAAGGCCAATATTTTACTAAAAACTGGCTTTTCAAGCAATGGTAAAATCTGTTTTTCGGACTAATAAGTGGGGTTTTATCCTATTCTTCTAATGTTTGCCTAGCCTGTTTAACCAGCCTCTGTTTACATGGTGGGGTTTTATAACTGGCGGTGCGCTTGATCAATTAGTGAGTATTTTTTGTCAATAGATACCTGGTAATGTTCTTTAACCATTTCTTAAGTGTGATCATCGCCAAAAAGTAAAAGAAGGTTGCTTTATAGCTTCCTTCTGCGTGAAAACGGCTAGTTAAAAATTATTGCTTTAACTCGTAAGGGTAAACAACCTTCCAATCATTTTTCATATCTACTACAGGCCAACTGTTTTGCTTAGCATCAATGAGGCCTTGATCTAGTTGGCCAATAGGTGAATCGCGGTCATAAGCCCATTCACGTGTGGCATCAGTATGATGAATATACACACTCATACTTGGCGTAGAATCTGAAGTTGTCCAATGTAACATAGCAAGATCACCGTCAGAGTTACCAAATGCCATAATTGGCTTACGACCAATGTGGTGGTTAATCGCAACCGGCTTCATATTTTTGTCGTTAACAAACTGTAACTCGGCTTTTTTTATCAGTACCGCCTTTCCGTCATGCATTTGATACTCGGTTTTAAAGCTGCTGCCAATGACTTGCTCTGGAGGTATACCGTAAACTTTTTCGGCCCATGGACGAACAAACTCTATGCCTCCACCAGAAACAATATAGGGTTTAAAGTCGTTGGCTTTTAGATAGTTGATCATCTCAATCATGGGTTGATAAACCAGCTCGGTAAATAGCTTATCCTTTGTTGGGTGTTTAGCCGTACTTACCCACGTTTCGACCATTTGGTGGTATTCGCTGACAGTCATTCCGGTAAACGTGTGTGAGGCTAGATATAGTAGTGCTTCATCTCCTGCTGCTAGTAATGGCTTGATGTCTCCTTTAAGCGCTGCTGCATAGGGTTCTTGTTCGGCCAGTTTAGGGTCCTTTATCGCCAGTTTTTGTAGCCTGTCTAAGGCGAAATACAACTGGAAATACATTGGCTGTTCACTCCATAGGGTACCGTCGTTATCTAGGGTTACTATGCGCTCGGCCACTGGCACGTAATGAGGTGAATTTTTATCGGTCACTTGGTTAACGAAAGAAATAATACTTTGTTTAGTGTCACCGTTATTCCAAGAAGGCAAAGGGTCATTGTCGGCATAGGCCTTGAAAGCGCCCAAAATACTTATAGAAATAATAATTAATTTGATTCTACTTAACATATATTCACCCAAAAGAGCTTATGAAAAAGCCACTGTTAAAGTGGCTCTAGTAAGGTTTAGTTGGCAACGTTACCGCGCTTACTTGCCAGCGGCTTGCTCAAGTTGATTCAGTTTATTTTTCAGCATGAATACATCTTGATTAAAATTGCCTAGGTTTAGTACTTGGCTTGGTTGGAAGGGGTATTGATTAACTGATTCAATAAATGGTTGCACCTGACTAGCTACAGGTACGAATAACCACATATTATCAGCCATCCAACGTAGGTATAAACCTGACTCGTGAGGGGCTTTTTCAAATGGGTCAGCACGGAGGTGAACAATTTGTGGCCAGTTAGGTTGAAAACGAACAGCATCGGAGATGTTACCTTCCATTACTGCGAATGAAACCTTAAAATCATTCCAACGAACTGCATTTAACTCAGCGTTTGCAGAGAAATAAAACATAGAGTCGCGCGGGCCTTTTTCGGTTTTTCCTTCAAAGTAAGGCATAAAGTTGTAGCCATCTAAGTGAACTCGCCAATTCTTTCCGTTGTAACGAGCACCGTCTTCAGATTTAAGCTTTTCTACCACTTGGTCATCGCCAGCAGCGGCTAATAGCGTTGGGATCCAGTCTTTATGTGACATGATATCGTTAATTTTTGCGCCGGGCTCGATAACTCCAGGCCAGCGTACTAGTTGTGGAACGCGCATCCCACCTTCGTAGGTTGTGCCTTTTTCACCATGAAAAAAGCTTGCGCCGCCATCAGGCCATGACGCTGTTTCAGCGCCATTGTCCGTTGAGTAAATAACGATGGTATTGTCGGCAATTCCTAGATCATCGAGTTTGTCTAGAAGAATACCCACATGATCATCGTGTTCTAGCATACCGTCGGCATAAATCGATATGCCTGAAGCGCCTTGATATTTCTCTTGCAGGCGTGTCCATACATGCATACGCGTGGTGTTATGCCAGATGAAAAACGGCTTATCCGCTTTAACGGCCTTTTCCATAAAGGCTAAAGACTCCTCTAAAAATTCTTCATCGGCTGTTTCCATACGCTTACGCGTCATTGGACCGGTGTCTTCAATTTTGCCGTCGGCACTTGACTTAATGACGCCCCGAGGGCCGAAGTTTTTGCGAAACTCCGGGTCTTTAGGGTAGTAGTAAGTTTCAGGCTCTTCTTCGGCATTAAGGTGATAAAGGTTACCGAAGAATTCATCAAATCCATGATTTGTTGGGAGATGTTTATCTTGGTCGCCCATGTGGTTTTTACCAAACTGGGCGGTCATGTAGCCACGTTCTTTTAACAAGTCGGCAATTGTCGGAGCCCAGTCAGGAATGCCGTGGTCTGAGCCGGGCATTCCAATAGTTAACAAACCGGTACGAAACGGTTCTTGCCCGGTGAGAAATGCGGCGCGTCCCGCCGTACAGGACTGTTGTCCATAATGGTCAGTAAACAGAGCGCCTTCGCTGGCAATACGGTCAATATTGGGTGTCTGGTAACCCATCATACCGTTGTTGTAAGCGCTGATGTTAAAGATGCCAATGTCGTCACCCCAGATCGCAAGAATGTTGGGTTGAGAGGCAGCAACTGCAGCGCCGGAAGTAGCGATTAAGCCAACACCCACTGCGACTTTGTTTATATGGGTAGTCATAAGGACTCCATCTGTAATTTATTATTGGGAATAGAAACGTTAAAGATCGGTAACGTTTGTCAGCGATTAAAGTAATCCCAATACCAATAGCTGTCGCTTTATAGTGACTATAACCAAATGTTATGAGGCCTTCAGTTAAGATCGTTATAACAACATTGGTGGGTAAACTATGAACCAGACACAGAGTCAAATTAATCAACTAATTTCAGCGATAGAACAAGAGGTTGTTGGACAAACCCACGTAGTACGAGCTTTAGTCATCGGCTTATTAACTAACGGGCATGTTTTGCTTGAAGGGGTTCCTGGTACCGCTAAAACGCGATCTGTTAAGGCATTAGCTAATAGCTTAAATAGCCGCTTTGGGCGTATTCAGTTTACCCCTGACTTGTTGCCATCTGATGTGACGGGTACCGAAACGTATCAAGAGCTAGAGGGTAAGCCACAGCTTAAATTTCAAGCCGGTCCTATCTTCAATAACATTGTTCTGGCCGATGAAATAAATCGTGCTCCGCCTAAAGTACAGGCAGCGTTGTTAGAAGCGATGGCCGAATCAACAGTAACTGTTAGTGACCAAACACATCGCTTACCTGAACTTTTTATGGTGTTGGCTACCCAAAACCCGGTTGAGCAAGAGGGTACTTACCCATTACCCGAGGCTCAAATGGATCGTTTTATCATGAAGATAAATGTTGATTACCCAGAAGATGACGCTGAATTAGCGATTATCCGTTTAGTAAGAGGTGAGGAAACAAATGCCCCAAGATCTAATGTTGATGGTGCCGTTGTAACAAGCATTGAGCCAGAAGCGATTTTTGCGGCAAGGCGCGAATTAAGCAATATTGATGTTTCTGAACTCGTAGAGAAATACATAGTTGCCTTGGTAATGGCTACCCGTAAACCTGCTCGGTATCCGGCCACACAATTAGCACAATGGATAGACGTAGGCGCTAGTCCTCGGGCATCGATAGCACTGGATAAATGTGCGCGTGCCTATGCTTGGCTCGAAGGGCGTGATTATGTGCTACCAGATGATGTGCGAGCGATAGCTACTCAGGTGTTAGGCCATCGCTTTTGTCTATCCTACGATGCATTGGCCGACGGGATTGATCATCAAACGGTGGTAAACACCTTGCTTGATCATGTAGTAATAGGCTAAAGGTGACCAAGCCATGGTGAAGCCCCGCGCTAACAATATATCTAACAGCACAGACTCAAGGATCCACTGTGATTATGCGCAACTTGTGCGCTTGCAGTCTCAGGCTCAGTCATTGAGCCTATTGCCAAGGCTTAAGGCTGGCAGTGTATTGTCTGGACGGCACCAGTCTAGGTTTAGGGGCCGAGGGCTCAATTTTGATGAGTTGAGGCACTATCAACTCGGTGATGATATTCGTCATCTAGATTGGAAAGTAACCTTACGAACCGGTAAGCCACATATTCGTAATTACACTGAAGAGAAAGACCGCAACGTTTTAATTTGGGTTGATCAAAGAAGCAGTATGTTTTTCTCTTCTATTCAAGTAATGAAATCGGTGGTTGCTGCAGAAGTGGCTGCGTTGTGCGCATGGCGAGTACTAAAGGACAATGACAGAGTAGGCTTTGTCATTTCTGACAAGGACAAAATTAAGTGGAGTAAAGCTAAACGTTCACAGCATGACCTGTTAGCCCAATTAAAAGCAATTGCAGCCGCCAATCAACAACTATCGGTAAGCTCTGTAGACTCACCCGAGTCCCACTTTAACGGAATAGTTCATTTGCTTACTCGTTTGAAACTTAGGTCTACTACCTTGATTTTAATTAGCGATTGGGCTGATGCATCAGTGTCACAACTGTCGCAGTTAATCCCATTGCGGCAACACAATGACGTGTTAGCGATCTCTATAACCGATCCCCTAGAACTAAAACTGCCTAATGCGGTTTCAAAACAAAACTGGGTGATGGGTAATGGCAGCCACCAACTCGCTATTGATAGCCAATCTAGCGTGGACAAAATTAACCAGCAGCTGCGCTTAAGGGCAGATAGTACTCGTCAACAATTGGCAAAGTTGATGCTGAACAACAACATTCCACTGGTAGCGCTGAATACCTCTGGCGACCATATCTTACAATTCAAGAAGATGGTAGGTGGGCGATGATCACAGAGCATAACGCACCCAGTACCTATATATTGCGAGACTTAATCGACGTCGCGATCCCAGAGTCCGTTAGTGGGTTACCGCAAACTATGGCGTGGAAAGTCGTCGCGCTATTACTGATGGTTATCGCTGTTTGTGCAGTGAGTAAATGGGTGATGTTTTGGTGGTGTAACCGTTATCGGAAACAGGCGATAAAAGCGCTGCATAGCATCGACATCAATCAACAGCAGTTTGGCTATCATTTGTTTACCATAACAAAAGCGGCGTTAAGCCATTTAGATAGGCGCGCAGGCAGCCATTTTGGCGACCAATTTCTGTTATCGTTAGAGCGCTATTCATCCCCTATGACAGCAAATTTTACTGGTGAATTGGGTCAGTTATGGATGCTCTCAATTGTTAACGCCAAAGTTAGCCTAACTAATCAACAGAAGCAGTTGTTACTCAAGCAGTTGGTACTGTGGCTACGCCACCATAGTGGACCAGCCCATGATTGAGAGTAGCCTTGAATTTGCTTACCCATTTTGGTTTTTAGCCTTACCGCTTCCGCTGGTGGTTTATTGGTTTAGTCCTGCCTATCGCACCAAACAGCAAGCGACAAAGGTGTCGTTTTTCGAGCTGATTAGTCAAGCTATCGGAGAAAAACCCCAGCAAGGCGCACAACAACTAAAAGCCAATGCTTGGCAAAAAAGCATTCTTATTTTGTCTTGGTTATGTTTGGTTAGCGCGATGGCAAAACCAACGGTATTAGGTGAACCATTGGTTAGGGAAAGCTATGGCCGTGATGTGATGGTGGTGATTGATTTGTCGGCGTCAATGGCTGAACAGGATTTTGTTTCTAGCGACGGAGAAAAACTAGACCGTTTAACGGCTGTTAAGCATGTCCTAAAAGAATTTGTACAGTCTAGGGAAGGCGATCGCCTTGGCATGATTTTATTTGGCGATGCGGCATTTGTACAAACCCCGTTTACTTCTGATCTTGATGTTTGGTTGGCTTTACTCGATCAAACTGAAGTAGCAATGGCTGGCCCCAGTACTCATTTAGGCGACGCCATAGGGCTAGCTATAAAGGTGTTTGAACATCAAGATTATAGTCTTAACCAAGATGAGCTACCTAGAGAGAAAGTGGCGATAGTGTTAACCGATGGCAATGATACCGGTAGCTTTGTTGAGCCCATTGATGCCGCGAAAGTTGCCGCTGTTAAAGGGCTAAGGATCCATATGATTGCCATGGGAGATCCGCTTACTGTGGGTGAGCAAGCCCTCGATATGGAGACCATTGTTCGAGTAGCCAGTGAAACCGGCGGTGAAGCCTTTGAAGCGATAAATCGAAAAGCCTTAAGCGAGGCTTATTCGCGAATTTCTGAGTTAGAACCTTCTCTCTACGAAACAACGACTTTTCGTACTCAACAAACGGTATACCAATACTTAGTGATGTTTGCCGTTTGCATAAATATGACGGTATTTGGCTTGTTGACTATGGCAAGGCTGATCAGGCAAAAATTAACTAATATTCGCCAGTCGAGCTTACAAGGAAAAACTGATGTTTGATTTTTCTATATTGTCGCAAGCACTGTCACAATTTCATTTCTTACGACCTCATTGGTTGTTTGCGCTGCTTCCTATGGCAGTCGTGTTTTTTGTGCAATGGAGAATGGCCACCAAGCACCAAAGTAACACCTTTTTGCCTGAGCATTTAAAAAAAGCGTTAACCATAAATCAACGCGGCTGGAAAAACCTACTACCGCTTAAGGTATTGGCCATTGGTTTTAGTGTACCTATCATCATTTGTGCGGGCCCAACTTGGCAACGCTTGGTTTCACCTTTCAGTGAAGATAAGGCAAGCCTGTTGGTGGTGTTGGATGTGAGTGAAAGTATGCTGCAACAAGATATTGCGCCAAACCGCTTAGAGCGCGCAAAACACAAAATTCAAGACTTAATGGAATTACGCCAAGGCGGCAGAAGCGGGCTGATAGTGTATGCCGGTTCGGCGCATTGGGCGATGCCAGCGACCCAAGATAAGCAGGTGTTTGCGCCATTTTTATCGGCTATCAGCCTCGACATTATGCCAGTAAGGGGCAAATCTGCCGAGCAAGCTTTGTCGCTTATCGATGAGCAGTTCAAGGGCCAGCAGGGTAACACGGTACTATTGATGACCGATGGCGCGACACCGAAAACAATTGACCATTATCAACGCTATTTTAAGGATAGCCCCAACCAATTGTTGGTACTCGCGGTGGGTAACCGAGACATCATCAGCCAAAGCCCCTTAGATATTAGTTCTTTAACAAAGTTAGCCCAACTGTCAAAGGGGCGCTTAATTGAAGCAAGCATCGATGACACTGATGTGCGGCAATTAAACCGTTTAATCGACAGTCATATGACCTTAAATGGTGAATCAGCCATGCCCTGGAAAGACATGGGATACTACTTACTGTTTCCTGTAGCCTTGTTATTGTTACTGTGGTTTCGTAAAGGCTGGTTGGTCCAATGGTGTTTTGTCGCGCTTGTTTTGATCCCCGGTGCGTTTCCCCTAAGTGCCATGGCTAATGATGTGAATTTTACACGTGATGATAACAACCAAGCTTTGGTTCAAGACATATCTCCTGCACCGTTAGGCGAAACCATCACTTTAAGCAGCAAAGTGACTCAGTGGTGGCTAAATTTATGGCTCACGCCAAATCAACAGGGACAGCGGCTACTTAATCGACAGCAGTATTTACCTGCCGCCAAACACTATTCTGATCCTTTGCGTAAGGGCGTTGCTTACTATTACGCCGCAGAGTATAGCTTGGCACACAGTGAGTTTCTTAAATTGGACAGTGACTTAGGCTACTTTTACGCCGCTAGCTCATTGGCTCGTCAACGTGAATATATAGCAGCAAGGCACTTACTGACAATGCTGCTTGAGTCATCGAGTCTTAGTCATGACTTGAGCGAACAAGTGCGTCACAATCTAAATGTTATTAATGGAATAGTTGAAGAAATTAACCGTTTAAGCAAAAGCCAAACAGGAACGACCGAAAGTATGGAGGAATCCTTTGAACTGGATGACAACCCGCAAACGGCTGATGGCGCCGAAGAAACAACAATCGCTGAGTTGATGGTTAAAGAAACATTGAATGCAAATGAAATTTTGGGTAGCGAAGAACTCGCAAACAAATGGCTGAAACGTGTAGAAAGTGATCCCAAATTGTTCTTACATGCAAAATTCCACATTCAATACCGTGATCAAAATAAGGATGGAGATACCAATGGTCTATAAGCGGCAATTACGGTGTCTTATTAGTGTATTTCTTATCCTAGCGTCTTTTTTTGGGGGGAGTGTCTCTATTGCGAAGGACGCAGGGGATAGCGCGAGTAAGCAAGTAGTGCTGCAAGCGTGGCTGGGGGATCAAGAGGCAAATAATCAAGTCTTTGCGGTTAATCAACAAGTCGTGCTTACTATTGATGTGGCTACGCCACGTTGGTTTACTAGAGGGACCAAAATTAGCGATATTGAAATAGCCAATACGATTGTTAAACAAAGAAATCCTATGGCGACCAATTATACCGAGCGTATCGATGGCCAAACATGGTCTCGGCAACGCTGGGAGGTCACGCTCTATCCTCAAGTGTCAGGAAGCTACAAGATTGATCCGGTGGCTATTCAGGTTCAATACTCTATGCCTGACAATAAATCAAAGTCAGCAACTTTGTATACTAAACCGTTATTTTTTAATGTGAAAATGCCAAGTGGTTTGATTACAGATGATCACACATGGCTCTCGGCAAGCGCAGTGAACTTGAGCCAAGATTGGGATATGTCGAGCAATACTCTTAAAGTCGGGGATGTAATAACTCGAACCATCGCCGTTGATGCGGTGGATACACTGTCGATTTTAATACCAGAGTTACTGCCAACCACTGCGAATAAAGCCTATCAAACCTATACCTCACCGATACGTTTACATGACTCTCATGAGCGTGGCCATTACCAATCGTCGAGAGTAGAGCAACATACATATGTTCTTCAGCAGGGGGGCGAGCTTGATTTCCCATCTTACACCGTGTTGTGGTGGAACAGTGATGCTCAACAGCTAGAAACCATTATTATCGAAGGGCATAGCGTTACAGTTGGCCACACCATTAAGTCTTTTCTATTGAGTTATTGGCTAGAATTAACGGTTTTTCTGGTGGTTGTAGGGATTTCCATTCTGGTTTCTTTTTACTTACAACGATACTTTCAACGTCATGGGTATCCGGAGAGCGTAAGGCTAGCGTTAGCGTTGAGACAAAAACGTTGGTCACTGGCAAGATTGGTTATCTATAGACAGTTGCGTAGACAAAAAGGTGTTGTTGAGTTATCCCGCTTTAACCAAGAACGCAACTGGGTAACACAGAGTGAACAGATTCAAAAAGGCAGTAACAGCAGAACCTTACATTGGCTGGTTTGGCGTGGTGTTAGCCAGACTATCAGCAGTAAAACACTGCGATTACCTTTCGCACTGAAATGGCTTAAAGATAAAAGTTCTGCTTCTAAATAGTTGTTTTAGCGTATACTTTACTGAATGTTTACTATTTACTGAGATGACCAAAGCGACGCGAATCTATACGTTTTGGGTTTGTCACTTAAGCGGCAGCATATGAAAAGTATCGAGTTTAATCTTATTCCTGTTTTTGTCGCCATTTATGAAGAGAAAAATCTCACTAAAGCGGCAAATAGGTTGAGCATCAGCCAGCCAGCGGTGAGTAAATCTTTATCTAGGCTACGGGATATCTACGATGAACCCTTATTTCATCGTAATACCTCTGGCGTAGAACCCACCACCTTTGCGATGGATATTTATCCAGCCATGTTAGCGGCGCAGAAAAATTTTGCATCCACATTGGTAAACTCAAGAAGTTTTGAACCTAAAATCTCTGACCGAATATTTTCTATTGCTTGCGTGTCACCGGCTTACTATCAATTAATCCCCAAGCTGTTCCAATTGATCAACAAAGCAGCACCTAATATTTCGCTTGAGGTTCATCCACTGTTTACAGAGGACTACGAGTCAGATTTACGTTTACAACGGCACGATTTAATTATTGATATGATGCCAAGAGAGAGAACACTACTCAGTTTTGAGCCCGTTTTGTCGGAAGATTTGGTGGTGGTGTGTAGCGCCGACCACCCAAGAATCGGTAGCAGTATTAGCATTGAGCAGTTTCTTGCTGAAGAGCATGTGGTTATATCGCGGTGGCATGCTCGTCGCAGTCTATTAGGGGCTGATGATTTTGGTGATTTAGAGCAACGTCGAATCGT
The DNA here is from genome assembly GCF_054112545.1 of Agarivorans sp. MS3-6. Classification (NCBI taxonomy): domain Bacteria; kingdom Pseudomonadati; phylum Pseudomonadota; class Gammaproteobacteria; order Alteromonadales; family Alteromonadaceae; genus Agarivorans; species Agarivorans sp. MS3-6. Next base: position 4,543,078 of record NZ_CM134202.1, read on the forward strand.
ATATCGAGCACCTGGTGCACTCGAAATGCTCCCTGTTATTGAAGGCACCGAGCTAATTGGTATGTTGCCTGAATCAACCATTAAAGACTTCGCCAATAAATATAAGCTTAAGGGCGTTCCATTGCCTTTCGACTTACCCAATATTGATCTTTGTATGATATGGCACCCAAGCCGCAGTAACGAGAGCGCCCACCAATGGTTAAGAGCAAAATTGAAAACCGCGGCAAAACAGATGCAAGGTGAGCGATAGCGTGTGAGTGTTTCTGCTAAGCCAACTTAACAATAAATCAAATAAAATCGATATTTTGGTCAGTGGCTTAGCGACGTTATAGCGTGGCTAAGGCTTACCGATTGTTAATGGTCTTTGGCTAAGCGTAAGCCCATATCAGACATGATGATGGATTGGCTGGCAAAGTCACGTCGGAAGTTTTCAGACTGATCCGCGCTATAAGAAAAGCTCCCACCACGAACCGATTTATGGCTAAGATTTATATCGCTCTCTTGGGCGTTATTAGGATTGCTGTTGGGTCCATATCGGTAGTAGTTGTCATCGAAGGCGTCAATAACAAACTCACCAACATTGCCCGTCATATCGTACAAACCTAATTCATTTGGCGCTTTTAAACCGACCGCTCGGGCTTGGTTGTTTGAGTTGTCTTTATACCAGGCAACGTCATCAATATTATTCGAACCACTATAGATATAACCTTGGCTATAATTACCGCCCATAGCTGCAAATTCCCACTCTGCTTCGGTAGGCAGCCGGTAGGTTTCACCGGTTAACGCATTTAAGCGTTCTATAAAGTAGTTGGCTTGCTGCCAACTGAGGTTATTTACCGGCATATTGTCACCTTGGAAATAGCTCATCGAAGATCCCATGACTGACTCAAATAAGCCTTGAGTCACCTCAAACTTGGCGATGTAAAAACTATCTACTTGGACTTCTCTAGCGGGTTGTTCGGCTTTCGATGCGTGCTTAGCATCTGAGCCCATTATAAATTGGCCTCCCTCCACAAGTACCATATCTTGCTCAATGGATGCCGCGATGGGATGCTCAGGCTTTGTTGCGCAAGCGCTGATTATTGCGGGCAAACTTAGTGCAATAATCATCTTTAAATACCGGTTGTTGAACGCTGTCATTGCTTACCTTATGGGGTTTACCTAATGCCTCTAGTTTAGCCCTTTCCACTATTCCTAATGGTTATAAAGACTATAACGAGCGTTGGTATCGATGAACAATTAAGCTACAGATAACCAAGACACATCTGGCAGACAAATATGCAAATTATGCAAGGCCCTCAATTTAACGGTAAAGCATCAAAGCGACTTCATGTTATGGCAAAGCCAATTGGTGCCGCCTGTAATATCGATTGTAGTTATTGTTATTACCTAAGCAAACAGGACTTGCTGGAATATAAAAAAGGCTGCTCACCTAAAATGGATGACCAAACCTTAGAAACCTACATTCGTCAGTACATCGAAGGACAAAATACCCCTGAAATTATATTTTCTTGGCAAGGCGGAGAGCCAACACTACTGGGTCTAGAGTACTTTCAAAAAATTGTTGCCTTACAAAATAAATACCGTCCTGCGGGGATTCAAATTTCCAATGACTTGCAGACCAATGGCACATTGCTAAATGCCCGATGGTGTGAATTTCTGAGCGCTAATAATTTTTTGGTTGGCTTAAGCATCGATGGTCCAGAATTACTGCATAACGCCTATCGAACCAACAGGGCTGGACGCGGTACCTTTAAGCAAGTGATGAAGGCGGTTGAACTATTACATCAACATAAAGTTAACTTTGCGACCCTAACTTGTGTGAATAAGCTTACCAGTCAAAACCCATTAGACGTTTACCGTTTTCTGCGTGACGAGGTTAAATCACCGCAGATCCAGTTTATTCCTATTGTTGAACAAAAAACATTTCGTACCGAAGCGCCTCAGGCGCCAAAAACGGCTCAGCAGCTAAAACAAGGAGACAAGCGGCTTTTCCCCGGAGATAAAGATTCCATTATGGAGCCTTGGTGTGTCTCTGATTTGGCATGGGGGAATTTTTTAATTGCTGTGTTTGATGAATGGGTAGCAAGAGATATTGGCAGAGTTAATGTTCAGTACTTTGAAGCCAGTGTTGCTACGTGGATGGGGCGGCCTAATCCTCTTTGTACCCTCAATGAGTTGTGTGGCAAAGGCTTAGCTATGGAGCCTAATGGTGACGTATTTTCTTGTGATCACTATGTATACCCAGAATATAAAATAGGCAACATACATCAGCAACAATTAGACAGCTTGGCATTTAGCCAGAAGCAACAACAGTTTGGTTTTGCTAAATCCCGAAGCTTAACATCTCAGTGCCAGCAATGTGATTACAAATTTGCCTGCCATGGTGAATGTCCGAAAAACCGTTTTATTAGCACGCGCAACGGTGAACACGGTCTAAATTATCTGTGTGCAGGGTGGCACAAATTTTTTGCTCATGCAGATAAAATGTTGGCATGCCTGCTTCGCGCTAGCGGAAATCCAGTGAAAAAAGGTCTCTACAGCGATGAAAAACAACAAGAGTTAAGCCTTCATTGTTTAGACAATAAAAGCAGTAATAGATTGATTAGCATCTTTGAAACTAAATACTAAGGCTGAATAAATGACTAAACTTATAGTGTTTGTGCTGCTGTCTGTTGTTGCTACCTTAGCCTATGCTGAAGCCGAGAAAACAGTGGCGGCGAGTGAAGCTGGAGGTCAAACGAGCAGCTTAAGCCAACAGCAAATAACGCAGTTATCTTATATCGCCCAAGACCAAAATGAACCACCACAAGTCCGAGCGCAAGCATTACAGGATTTAGCTAAATTCCCCAGTCAAAATGCCTTGGTGGCTGTGGTGAGAGGTTTAAAAGACAGCTCTTCGGTTATTAGAGAGGCTGCGATTAACGCATCTGAACCTTACCCCTTAGAGCATCGCTGGCGTATGGTCTCTCCCTTGCTAAACGATGACCAGCAATCAGTCAGAGTGACGGCAATGATCAACCTAGTACCTGACTATATGCGTATCAGTGAGGAGCAACGCGATCAATTAAAGGCTCCGTTAGCTGAGTTGATTCAATACTTGGAACCATTGTCAGATGAGGATGCTCAACTGTTGTTAGCCGATGTTTATCGCTGGCACAATCAGTGGTTTGAAGCTGATAAACGCTATCGAGTTTTACTAGACAGCAATTCGAATAACCCTGATGTATGGTTGAGTTTAGCCGACAACTATCGAGCTCAGAGACAAGATAAACAGGCGCTTGAAATACTTGATTTGGCGATAGCGAACATACCTGACACACCATCGTTTCACTATTCGAAGGCTTTGGCTTTAGTAAGATTAAATGATAAAGCAAGTGCCGCAGATGAAATTGAATTAGCTGCCAGCCTGGCAGAGGTAAATAGCTACTTTTGGTATTTAAACGGCGTATTACAGGAACCGTTTGATATTGATAAGTCGGTACAGTCTTTTGAAAAAGCCTATTTGATATCCGGTTCTCCAGAGCAGCTTTACGCGCTATGTGACATTTATGTGCGACATGCCAATGCTAAATCTGAAGCTTGTTTAGACGAGCTTGCTAAAGTAGCGCCGAACCACGTCATCAACCAACTAAGGGCCAAGGCTTAACAGGGGAGTGGGGGTACAGGCGATACTATTGAGGTATTAGGCTTACACCCACCTATAGCGGGTGGGTATGAGTGATTAGTTTCAATTTATATTGCTAGCTTGTGATATTACGGCGAATGGCTTTGCCTGGCATGGCTTCCATTTATTTTAATCAACTTCAGTTTGATGGTAACAACTAAAAACCACTGCCTACATTAAAATATACAGCACTCTCTTCTTTACTAAATGCGGTATCAACGCCGATATACAAGCCATAACGACGGGCTATTTGATAACGAAAACCAGCTCCATAGGCATCTACCTTGTGTTTTTGCTTTGACTCATCTTGATCAGAGGTGCGGCCTTGGCCGTAAAAGGCTGATACTGTCCAGCGGTGGTCTATGGCATACATGACTTGCGACTGGATAGTGAATACTTCATCCCCTTGATAGCGGTAAGATGACACGCCACGTAAGTCAACATAGGGGCGAACGGTGGGAGATAAAAAGCTCTCATTAGAATGAAAATATTGGTAGTTTCCTGCAAACGCTAAGGTCCAGCTGTTAGCTAAAGGGATAAATACTTGACCGTCTACAGCTAAATTTTGATAGTTCCATTTACTGCCTATAGCTTCGTCGTAGACCATGTATTCTGCGTTTACGGTGTAACCCTTAGTAGGGAAAAATAAATTGTTGCGCGTATCATATTCAGCTATTAATCCTAAGCCCGAGGTCATCGAGCCTTCCCCTAACGCGAGTTTTAAAAGCTTATCTATTATTGCGTTATCAGACTCAACTGAGCTTTTGCCAAATATCTGTTTTACTCCTAGCATCAGCGGGGTATCGGCCACTCTAAACTGCAACTGTTGCATGGCAAATACACCAGAAGTTTTAGTGCCAAATTTAAGGGTTTGATTAAATAAAGAACCGATTGATATATCTTTGTAGATGTCGAGATTTGCTTTACCAAGGCCTGCTCCTCCGGTATAACGAATCGAATCGTTTAGCCAAGAATGACGATGGCCAGCAAAAGCAAACCAAGTGCCATTTTCAGTACCAGCTGCACCCACCAGAGTAATGGCAGCAGGCATCAGCTGTGCGCCACCATCTAGTGAATTCATAGCGAGTTCTTTTCGCTTATTTTTTTCGGTCTCGGTTTCGTGCAGAAATAAGCCCATCGCACCACCACCATACCCCACCGCAGGTTCAGTGATCAAAATAGGTATGGGCAAAAAGCCATGAGCGTTTTCAGCGAGGTGATGGCCCAAATCAAAGCGTTCATCAACCGGGTCTTTGAACGAAGCTATGCTAGGTAGTGTTGTTAATAAGGGTACCAACAAAGCAGAAAAAATTGTGAGTTTGTGCATGAATCAACCTGTAATTGAATATGGAAACTGTTTGGTAAACATTCAAGGTGCTAAACATTGGAAGCGACTTTACAAGAGAAGAAGAACAGTACTAACTCGCGTAAGAAGGATTAAATCCTGCAAGTAAGCCTTGATGCTTTGCGCATAAGGGAAACAAGCTAGATTGATATCTACGTTAGCGTTAGCCATACAAGGTCATTCATGCCGGGGATTTACATCTTCGCAATAGCGATGAAAGAGCGGGGCCTGCAAATGTGATTGTGGGGATTGTTTGAATGCTATTTCAATCTCATCCAATGGGAAAGATCTAGTGAATGGGCAGCCAAATTAAATGACTAAACACAAGACTCCTAAGCGAGAACAACAAGATATTTTGTCTTTTACCGACCGATTACATCAATCTGGTTGTGCGCCTTATTCTGTGGCTCACTACAGCAAAAAATATACAAAAAACGTGGTATAGGAATTAACATTGACGTTAGTCCACCCAAGGTGATGTAACTTAAAAACCCTCTTCGGTTAATCTTCGTCAACGGGTGTCTACCTTCAACTCCATGAAGACGGGTGAGGTCATGGGTAATGAGAAAACTTATTCTGAGTTTATGTTGTGTATAGCCAATGTACTATTGCCACCTAGTTATTTAATGTTGGTGGGTAGTACTCATAGAGGCAATCATTCGGTCAATTAGCGGCGACCTTCCACTTATACCCTTAATGTACTTATTTACGCTAGTAGGTAGGCGTTTAATTGCTGTGCTTGTCCCTAGTAGGTGTTGTTTATTGATAATGGAAAAATGCGCTTTTAACTGCAAAAAGTGCAGTGATGTTGATACAAACTAAATGACAGACCAGATATGAAGGATAGCGTCCTTCATTAGCGATTAACCTGATTGTATCTAGCAACTTATTATACCTCCATCGCAACAGGGCGATCTTAATCTAGAGGTAGATATGTTTAATTCACACACTCAACAAGGTTTGCACATCAGCGTATCTACGTCGATGGCAGCACCACAACATCAATGCGGGGGTGCACTATGAGCATCGCCCATCAGCTTATTCAAAGCTCTCCATATATTGCTTTATTCATCACTTTAGCCCTTGGCTACTTAGTGGGTAAAATTACCATCGGCCGTTTTGTGCTTGGTGGTGTAGCCGGTACTCTTCTTATGGGGGTATTGGTCGGTCAGCTAGGTGTTAGCATCGACCCTGGTGTGAAAAGTATCTTCTTCGCCTTGTTCATTTATGCTGTTGGTTTCCAAGGTGGGCCTCAGTTCTTCGGGGCACTTAACCGCAAAACGGTTAACGTATTACTGTCAGCCGTTGTGATGACCACAGTGGGTTTGTTAGTGGTGCTTGGCGCGGCTTGGATGTTCGACCTTGACCGCGGTACAGCGGCCGGTCTTGCAGCGGGTGGATTAACGCAGTCTGCGATTATTGGTACGGCTGGTGATGCCATTGGCAAGTTGGGCGGTATTACCGAACAAGCTAAAAGCATCATGCAAACCAACGTAGCGGTGGGTTACGCGGTCACTTACATCTTTGGTTCTTTGGGGCCTATTTTAATGGTCACTTGGATTATCCCAACCCTAATGAAATGGGATATCCGTAAAGAAGCACTAGAGTTAGCTGAAAAGAATAACGCCGGTAAAGCGGAGTTGGCAGCCGGTGAATTTAACGCCATTACTGCCTTAGATTCTCGGGCCTTTAGCATCAACGAAAGCAGCACACTATTAAATCAAACCATTGCACAAGCCAATGACAGCTTAATAGATACGGCTATCGAGTTAGTACAACGTGACGGTCAACAGTTACAAGCCGATGAAACCTTAAGGGTTCAACAAGGTGACGTTGTTGTCGTGACGGGGCGTCGCACAGCGGTGAAACAACAAGCTAGCCAGTTAGGTGATGAGATTGAAATCCCACCTTCAGTAGAATTGGTGGAAGAGAATCGTCAGCTTATCGCGACTAACTCGACACTGATTGGCAAAACGCTCGGTCAAATCAAGCAGGCCGCTCAAAAATCACTGACCCGTGGCGTGTATGTGACTAGCATCACCCGTGGCGGTAACAGTTTAGATATTAGCGCAGACTTAGTGGTTGAGAAACACGACATTGTTCAAATCACCGGTAAAGCCGCCGACTTAAACCGTGTGGCAAACACCATTGGTCAGCGTTTGGGCTCAGCCTATGTGACTGATTTTGTATTGCTCGGTCTTGGCATGGCGGTAGGTTTACTAATCGGCCTTATTCATTTTAAAATCGCAGGTATTCCGGTCACTATCGGCTCAGGCGCAGGCTGTTTAATCTCGGGCCTAATGGTGGGATGGTTACGCAGTAAAAACCCTAAAGTCGCGGCATTCCCATTGGGTGCATCAAACTTCATACGTGACTTTGGCCTAGCAGTATTTGTTGGTATCGTAGGCTTACAAGCCGGTCCTCAAGCAATTGATGCTATCCGTGAGCACGGTTTAACATTGTTGATGTTGGGTGCAGGTGTTACCTTAATTCCACAAATCGTTGGCTTCTTCTTCTCTTACTATGTATTACGAGTAAGAAATCCGATTGAAGCCTTGGCAGCAGTGGCTGGTGGTCGAAGTGCAAACCCAGGCTTTGCAGCGCTATTAGAAAAAGCAGGTAACTCAACACCGGTATTTGCGTTCACCGTGACCTATGCCATCGCTAACGTATTACTGACGCTATGGGGCCCAGTGATTATTGGTATCATCACCACGAACGTAGCCATGTAATGTAAAAGTTTTATGCTGAGTATCATGCTCAAGCACGAGAACACAACAAGCGCCTTAGGGCGCTTGTTGTTTTTTTGCTTTATATAAGAGCTGGCAGTTAATTAATGATCTGGGTAGCAGTATTTTCAGCGCGGTGTGGTGTTCTCCTTTAACTGAGCCTACACATTGTAGGCTCAGTTAAACAAGGTTATTGTTCCACGAAAGGTGCTAGCGCTCGCTATAGCATTTCTCCCTTATATAAGATGTTGTGAATATCGCATTGGATAAGGCTTTAGTGGCCGTTTCGCCATGTATTCCATTTCTCTGATAGACACCCGCGGGCGAACTAGCTTTGCTTGATGGGCTAGGGCAAGCCTATGTAGACCTGCTATGCCTGAGCCACTTTTTTCACTTATTTCACGGCTATGAAGCTAAATAAAACACGCACACAGATTTTATAGCGCCAATCTATCACCCTGCGGTTTATTACCATACCTACCATTAGTTTTTACATATCAACGTCTTAAGTTATTTGTTTTGCCGCGTAATTCACATGGCGCGACGTCATCACACAGACATTATTGGCCGCGAACGGCCCATGAAGGATAGCGTCCTTCATCGGTGATTAACCCGATTTTCCTAACCCTCTTACTATACCTCCATCGCAACAGGCACTGGCCTGGCGAACACCATTAACATGTAAACTAAAAGGTAAATTAATATGTTAGATATCGACTTCACTCAATTCGCAGACCTAAGCCCATTTGAATTAAAAGACAAATTGATTGACCTCGCGAACACGGTTCCTGACCGTGCATTATTAGACGCGGGTCGTGGTAACCCTAACTTCTTAGCCACCTTGCCACGTAAAGCATTTTTACGTTTAGGTGACTTTTCAATTGAAGAAGCAGAGCGTAACTACGCTTACTTAGATGGCGGCTTTGGCGGTATCCCTAACGGTGAAGGCATTGTAGAACGTTTTGATACCTTTGCAAAACAATATGGCACTAAAGATGGTGTACAGTTTTTACAAAAAGCCCTTAGCTACGCAAAAGACCGACTGGGTATCGAGAAACACGATTTCCTTAACGAACTCGTATTGGCCTTCCTAGGCTGTAACTACCCAGTTCCTTCACGCATGCTTACCAACATTGAGAAAGTGGTTAAGCAATACATTGGTGAAGAAATGTACGGCTCAGTCCCCATGACCACTAACTTTGACTTGTTCGCGACTGAAGGCGGCACAGCGTCAATGACCTATACCTTCGCGACCATGTTCAACAATGGTTTGTTGAAAAAAGGCGACAAAGTAGCCCTTATTACGCCCATTTTCACCCCTTACTTAGAAATTCCTGAGTTGGCTGAATACGACCTAGAAATTGTTGAACTACGCCTAGACGAAACCACTTGGCAGTTACCTCAATCAGAAATAGAAAAACTGGCAGATACCGACATTAAACTCCTGTGTGTCGTAAACCCTGCGAACCCCGCATCAGTGAAAATGTCTGACGACACCTTGGCCCTGCTCACTGACTTTGTTAATCAGCAGCGTAAAGACCTATTCATTATTACTGATGATGTATACGGTACCTTTGCCGACGACTTTGTATCGTTGTTTGCAACCTTGCCTTACAACACCTTGTGTGTGTACTCGTTCTCTAAATACTTTGGCGCAACTGGCTGGCGTTTAGGCACCATCGGTATTCATGAAACTAACGTGTTTGACGATGCCATGCGTGCACTACCTGAAGCGCATCAAGAACGTTTAGATGACCGTTACAAAACGCTAACCCCAACCCCACGTGATATTAAATTTATTGACCGTATCGTTGCTGATAGCCGCGCAGTAGCGCTTAACCACACTGCTGGTTTGGCCTTACCACAACAAGTACAAATGGCCTTATTCTCACTGACTTGCCTAATGGACTTAGAAGATAACTACAAAGCGGCTTGTAAACGCATTATTCGTGAGCGTTACAAAACACTATACAGCGCCATGGGTTTAGAAGTGACCGAAGATAAAGACCGTGTTGATTACTACACCTTGCTAGAGCTTGACCGCATTGGTGGCCAACTTTACGGCGAAGACTTTGTACGCTGGTTTAAAGACAGTGGCAAAGGTCAGTACTTCTTGTTCCGTTTAGCCCAGTCTACCGGGGTAATTTTATTACCTGGTAAAGGCTTCGATACGGTGCATGCCTCAGTACGCGTATCGTTAGCGAACTTAACTCACCACGAATACGAGTTAATTGGCCGCGAAACCCGCAAAGTACTCGACGAGCATTACGCTGAGTACACAGCGCAGTAACTGCAAAGAAACAAGCGCCTGAGGGCGCTTGTTATTCTCTATCTTCTCAATGTGTTCAAACGGTGGCGCTATCATGAAAGGCATTATTTCTATTCAATCACATGTTGTATTTGGTCACGCGGGTAATAGCTCTGCGGTATTTCCCTTGCAGCGTATGGGCTTTGAAGTCTGGCCAATTCATACGGTCCAGTTTTCAAATCACACCCAATATAGTCAGGGGTGGACAGGGCAAAGTCTGAAGGCACACCAAGTGACAGATTTAATTGATGGTATTGATGCAATTGGTCAGCTAGATAATTGCCAAGCGGTGCTGTCGGGCTATTTAGGCAGTGCCGATCAAGCTGTATCACTGATTGAAGTTGTTGAGCGAGTAAAACAAAGCAACCCTCGTGCTATCTATGTATGTGACCCAGTCATGGGCGACCCAGAGAAAGGCTGTATTTTAGCGGAGGGGGTGAGTGATTATTTGGTTGATGAACTGATGCCTAAAGCAGACGTAATTGTACCTAATCAGTTTGAACTAAGCCGATTTGTAAAGCAGCCAATCAATAATCTGAATGATGCAGTTAGCGCTTGCCAAAAGGCCTTAAGTTTAGGCCCTAACGTAGTGTTAGTTAAGCATTTACATAGTTTGTCTGACCAGCAATTTAGCATGATGATGGCCGACGCAAGCGGTTGCTATTTGGTCACCCGACCAAAGCTGGAGTTTGCTAAATCACCTGTGGGGGTAGGCGATCTTATCTCTGCTTTATTTACTGGCGGTTTGATGAAGGGGTGGCCACCAATTATGGCTTTTGAGCACGCTAATAATGCCTCTTATGGCGTCTTAGAAGCCACTTACCAATGTGGCGAATGGGAATTACAAACGGTGTTTGCACAACACCAAATTGACCTGCCAAATTCAAGCTTCGCCGCTAGCAAAGTCGCGTAGTTTATAGATAACTCATTTAAACATAGAGCACTAAAAATGAATAAATTCGCTTTTGTTTTACTCGCCAGTATGGTCGTTAGCGCATGCTCCTCAAATCACGGGCTTGATCAACGGGTTGATCAAAGTAATTATCAACAAGCTGTATTTGGTGCTAACAATGGCGATCTTGTTCACGAACCGTTTAGGTTTTGGGGCGACGAAAGGCCTGAGTTTTTATTTGATGCCCAGAGCAATACTACAGCGCTAAACACTGAAGCTGACGCCCTGAATATCCTAGTGTTGTCAGGCGGTGGAGCTAATGGCGCCTTTGGTGCAGGAGTACTTAATGGCTTGCGTGAAGCGGGTTCATTGCCGAACTTTACCATTATTACTGGCGTGAGTGCTGGCGCGTTAATTGCGCCTTTTGTTTATACTGGCGATGATGATCTTGTGACGATGAAGCGAGTGATGTTGGATATAAATGATAAAGAGATATTAGGAAACAAAAACTTTCTTAATGCGCTTTTCAAAGATGCGTTTAGTAAAGGGGACGGGCTATATAGTTTCATAGAGGCCGCTTTTGACCCTTCTATGATCGAAAAAATGGCTAAGGCTCAACAAAGTGGTAAACGTTTGTTTATTGGTACAACCCATTTTGATTCAGGGCGACAAATAGTATGGAACGTAGGTGCAATTGCTAACAGTAAACTGCCAAATAAACAGGCTCTCATTCATCAAATTCTCACCGCCAGTGCGTCGATACCAGGGGTATTTCCACCACAATTTATTGATGTTGATGTAGCAGGCGAACTACGCGAAGAATTGCATGTTGATGGCGGCTTAAGTGCTCAAATGTTTATGGACCCATCAGGTTATGATTACAACAAATTAAGTCAAGCCATGGGCTTAACAGCATCGCCTCAAGTGTTTGTTGTACGTAATGGTGCCTTAGCTTTACCTTACAAAGAGCTCGAGGATAAAGGAGTAGCCTTAATGAGTCGCAGTGTGCAAAGTTTAACTATTGCGCAAACCAAGGGGGATCTTTATCGCATGTTGTATAGAAGCGAAATAAATGATTTTGATTTACGTTTTACTTTTGTAGATGAAGATTTTTTGGCGCCGCAACGTAAAAAGGTGATGTTTGATCAAGATTACATGCAAGCACTGTTTGATTATGGTTATCAAAAAGCTATCAAGCAGCAACTATGGTTAACTGAGTTTAACTAAACGACAAACTGTTGGCTTAACCAAACACTTTGCTATTAACCACAAACCAAGCGACACCTAAAATGAGCAGGCAAGGCCACGTTTATCGTGGTCTATCTAGATCGTGGTCATATATAAAATCATTGATTACTTCGGTAATGTGCTTCTTTATATTTAGCATTTGTTTGGAATGAGGTAACCACAAGGATATTGCAAAACGAAAATGACTTTTGATTTCGTCTACTTTTAACTCGCTAATGTCTAAAAGATCGGTAATTTGGGCGACATTCACTCTGGGTAGTAAGGCCCAACCCACATTTTGTTGTACCAGATTCATTAATAGGGAAAGGTCTTCAATGACTTCAAAGTCAGGCGACAAAGTAATTTTTTCGCCTAAACCATCTTCAATATATGAGCTCAGTATTAATTGTTTACAGGTTTTAAGTTTGTTGAATAAACGACTTTGAGAATAGCTGTGCAGTTCACTACTGTTGGCTGCGTAAATGGCAAAAGAAGGGTGAGCAATGACGGAGCAATCAAAGCTAGTCATAGCGGTACGTGTATCAACATTAACAAGCGCTACTTGGATTGTATCGTCGTTCAGGCCTTGTTTGATTTGTTCCTTGTTCCGAATGATGAAGTTAACCTTCATATTGGGGAACGCTTCGAGTAAGCGCAATCTTATACGAACAATCACTTCATTAGGGATAAAGCTGCAATAAGCGACGGTAATATGTTCTAGCTGTCCAAACGAAAGGCTTAGAGCCATTTTGTCGAAGGAGCTAGCCTGCTCAATAGTTTGTTTTGCATAGCGATAAAGCAGTTGGCCTTGCTCGGTGGGTTTGGTGCTTCTACCGATCCGTTCAAATAACTCTATGGCCAATTGATCTTCAAGATTGGTAATGACTTGGCCAATCGTGGTGCGGTGCTTACCTAACTTGGCCGCCGCTTCGCTAAACGACCCTTTCTCAAACACTGCAACAAACGCAGTGAGTTGCTCAAGACTGAAATGCATGAGGGTTTGGTCCATCAAAAGAGAGTATGTCTTTGAAAAGGATAGCACTATTCTAGACAGCTACAAATACATTAACGGCTTTTAGCTAAGAGTTATCCATGACCAAAGCATCTAACCATATTCGTCACGCTGTAGCAGCAAATGCTGCTTCAATTGCGACATCTTTTAGCATGAATAACTCAGGACAAGCACGCCAACGTAATCATAGATTGAAGCACTTAGTGCAGCCGGGTAGTGAAGCTTTACTGAATGTATCAGCTGCTAGACAAGGTTTTACTATAGAGCAATACCGGCAAGCTCATCGATTGTTTAGCCCCGCTCACTATCAAATGGGCGGCGATGATGCCCTCATATACAATACCAAGCTTAACGAGTTTTTACCTTCATCTATGGTAATGCCTTTGAGTGTTAACAATACGCTTCCTAGAGCGATAAATAACGACATCGCTGCGCTACGCTGTATGAGCAAACAAGCTAATAGTGAAACCTTAATCGACTATATCAATCAGCCAACTAGCCGAGTTCAGGGTGTGATGATGGTGCATGCGGGTAAGGTTGTGTTTGAGCAGTACCCAGGCATGAATCCAGATGATAATCATGTCTGGATGGAACTCTCTAGGAACACCGTTAGAATGGTTTTCTCTCAGTTAATAAGTGAAGGTTTAGTTGAGTTAGACCGAGCGGTGAGTGTGTATCTGCCAGAACTGTTGGGCACTAACTGGGACTTAGTGAGTGTTAGGCATGCTTTAGACCACACCACCGGCCTTGATGTTACTCAAGACCTACAAACTATCTACGATCCGCAATCAAATATTGCGCGGTTTTTAGCCGCTGAATTTGGCCAAGCTAGTGGTGACACAACCCAAAAAGAGCATTGGCTAGATGTGATTAAACAAATCGAAAAGTCTCCAAATCAAATTGCAGGCCATGATAAATGTGCCAGTGCTATTACTATTGCGGTGTTGACTTACCTAGCCGAACGCATCGATAGGCAGCCTTGGAGTACGCTATTTAGAAACCGAGTGTGGGGACATGTACGTGCTACTGCGCCAATGTTGTTTACTTTGGCCCCCGACGGCACAGCGATCTCACACGGCTTAGTGCTCTCTACCTTAGAGGATGCAGCTCGCTTTGCCATGCTATTTACCCCGAGTTGGAGCAAGATTTCAACTACCTCTACTTTACCTAAGCAGTGGCACGATGAATATCGCTTGTCTCAGCATCCTAATAAGTCAAATTTGGTTGATATTTTCCAAGTTGATAAGGTGTTTTCCGATGGGGCAAGGTATAAGAAGGGTAAGTTTGGTCAAGGCATGTATGTTGATCCGAAACGCGATTTTGCAGCGGTTTACTTTTCGTCCCAAGCCAATGCTTATGAGCAAGATGAACCTTACATGATGGGCTATCTGCGCAAGGCATCGCAATGCCTTGGTTGACTGGTAGCGATTTGTTGAGGGTTTGATCCATCAACCGCGATTAACCCTCTAAAGAGCTTCAGGTTAAGCTAGCTACATTAGAAATTAACCATAAGATTTAGTCATGTTTGAGCATTATTTACCAAAAGAAGTGATCGTAGGGGAGGTGTACTTGCCTCCATTATTGATTGCCTTCGGTTGTGCCTATTTGGCCGCGAGTTTAACCATGGGGGGACTTTCTCGAGTGGGGTGGCTTAAATATCTTTACGCTCCGACCTTAGTTGAAATTTCATTAATGGTTATTTATGCAGTACTCATTAGCACTTTCATTTTCCCCGGTTAACCTTTTAAGGCATCACAATGAAAACCAAATTACTTACCCTCGCTTTAATTTTATTAGCCCTTGTATTCGGTACAGTTAAATATCAACACTATTTGTCTCAACCTTGGACTCGAGACGGCCAGGTTCGAGCAAACATAATAGAAATCACCCCTCGAGTTACTGGTCCTGTGGTCAGTATCTACGTTTCAGATAATCAACGTGTTAAAGCCGGTGACTTGTTGTTTGAAATTGATGACCGGGTATATGAAGCGGCAAAACACCAAGCTCAAGCATCGTTGTCTCAAGCTCAAGCGGTATTGGCGCGTGCTAACAACGAATTAAAGAGAATGAGCGCTTTAGAAAAGCGTACGCCTGGTTCAGTGCCGGTTATTACCTTAAATAATTTAAATAATGACGTTGAGTCGGCCAATGCAAACTTAGCAGCAGCAAATGCGGTACTAGATAACGCAGAGTTGAACTTGGCCTTCACGAAAGTTTATGCCAGTAAAGACGGATACATCACTAACTTTAACGTTGCTGAAGGTGCGCACGTTGTCGCCAATCAACCGGTAGTGGCTCTAATTGACGAAAATAGCTTTTGGGTAGAAGGGTTCTTTAAGGAAACCGATATAAAAAATATGCAACAAGGGGATAGCGCGAGTATCACTTTGATGAGTTACCCTGATAGCCCGATTAACGGCACGGTAAGCAGTATTGGTTACGGTATCGCACAGAGCGATGGCACTACGAGTACACAAATGTTACCTAATATTAATCCAAATTTTGAGTGGATTAGATTAGCGCAACGTCTGCCGGTAAAAATTAGTGTCAGTGAGTTACCCGACAATGTTCAGCTACGAGTTGGGACGACAGCTTCAGTGATGATTAATATAAACAATGCGAGTAAAAGTTAATGAGTGAAGCAAGCAAAATGGCCATAAAAGTTGCCGCTAGCCTTGCTCTAACCATTTTTCTCGCATTGAGTTTTGGCTGGGAAAAACCCTATTGGGGGGCTATTGCGGTGGTCGTTATGGGGACAACCGAAAGCTATGGGCATGCAATTCAAAAAGCCAGCCATCGGGTATTAGGTACCCTAATCGGCGCAGTACTTGGTTTTACTTTAATCGCCTGCTTTGGCCAACAGCGAGAACTGTTCTTTTTAAGTATTACTGGCCTTGGTGCGTTTGTAGCCTATATGTCAGCGAGATCGCCAAATGGCTACGTCTATAAAATGGCTTTTATTGTCGCTATTATTGTCAGCCTGGCTGGCGGACTCAGTGAAGGCTACAGTTTTCATTTAGCCATTCTCAGATTAGAAGAAAATCTACTGGGGGTGATTTGTTTTTCAACGGTGTTTAGTGTGCTGTGGCCAAACTCGAATACACTGAGCTCGAGTGTCAAGTCGCAAGACGGCAAACCAACGGTAGCACTGAGCACTAAGCAAGAGGGTTATTTAAGAGCCCTTAAGTTTATTTGTATTACATGTGTCAGTTGGGCGCTTTGGATCTATTTACCGATCCCCGGTGGTTTCATGTTCCCGCTTATTGCTGCCACCATGGGGGTCAGTATGGTGGAGTTTAAGTCTAAGTTGATGAATAAAATGTTAGGGCTTATCTATTTGTGGTCGATAGTCATCATTCTTCAATATGTATTTATTTTACCAACCTTAGACGCCGGGTGGCAGTTGGCTGCGTTCTATTTTATTAACTGTTTTGCGATATGGCGGGTATTTTATCGACCGGAGCATATGGTAGTGCGTATGTTAGGCGGACAGTTCTTAGTGTTACTGACCATGAGTGCCCAATACTTAAGGCCTGTTTATGACATTAATTCGCCCTTGCAAATGTTATTATTTTTAAGCTTGGTATTAGTGACCATTAAGATTGTGATGCAATTGGCTGAAGCAGTGTTTGAGCCCTCACAAACCCGCTTAGCTTGAGGTAGACAGCTGTTTTGGGTTTTGATCGAGGCGACATACACTGAAATTAATTTGGCGTTCATAATTTTACGGCTTTGAAGACTGTCAAAGCCGTAATGGTATATCAATGGCTAGTGAAACGTGGGTAGTTAAGAGGCTCTTTTACTGATTAAAATGGGGAAATACACCACTAAGAAGAATAAGCAGGCTACTATCCATAAAATGCCGCTAATGTTCCAAGCGCTTAATGGATTATACAGTATTGGCATTAGGGTGCGTACCAGTGTTGCCAAGGTTAACAGGATAAAAGCAATCACAATAACCGGCTTTATTTTAAGTGTTCTACCGGTATGGCCTAGGGATACACGGCTCATCATTGAAAAAATCATCAAACCGATCGCACCAATAGTAATAAGGTGTAGTGCGTTACTAAAAGTAACGGCAACAAGAAATTGGCTGCTTCCAAGTAAGATTAACCCCAGCCCCATTAGCCCGTAAGATAAGTGTAGCGACCATAGCAAAGGGACGTTCATGGTATTGATAGAGCGCCAATAGCTTAAACGGACTATATGCAAGGCGCCTAACATAATTAGTATTATTGCACTTAGCGCTGCCGTATCGCAGAAATAACTGGAGATGAATATTGCTACAGTCGTGATGGCAAAAGGACCGATAACACGGTTAATCCACGCAGGAGTATTAATGGCTTGAGTATTTGCACCGCGAACAGTAAAAAAAGGGATTACTCTACCACCGACCAAGGCCATCATTATGGTAAACAGCAAGACCATAGAGCGGCTGAGGTGAAGTGCCAAACCACTGTTACCGGTAAAATCAAATAGTAACATAGCCATATCTACAGCAGTCATCACACCAAGTAGCACAATAAAAATATAATTGCGCCTATTTTTAGCTACAAACACTAGCTTACTGTACACAGCTATAACGCTAAGCCACCATAATCCTTGCATGCCAATAGCGAAAATAACGCTATTGGCATCATTAATGTAAAACCCAAGCCTTGCTAAACACCAAAGTGCGATTAAGCCAACTAGGCCTTTGCCTTTGATACTTGCTTGGCCGGTCCATGTTTGCACAGCTGTAAGAACAAAGCCTACAGCTACCGTAGCGGCAAAACCAACTAACATTTCATGAGCGTGCCAAACATATGGGCTTAAGCCTTGGTGGCCAATTAGCATATGCCCATTCAGTAACAGTAGCCATACCGCCACACTTAGGGCCGATGATAAGGTGGCTAATAAGAAAAACGGTCTGAAAGCGAGTTCTAGCACCGGGTGTTGATGCCAATAATCGGCTTGATGGTTTTGATTGGGTTCATCTATATGTAGCACTTATATTACCTCTTGGCCTAGTTCGTTTAATCCTACGCAGCGTAACACGTAAGCTACTTTTAGTAGGCCTGCGAATATTATTGTGGAAATGTGAGCGGCAATTTGAACTGGTATAGTGAACTGGTACGCCAAAGGGTAGGAGATAATAATAGATGTAACCATTACCATTAGCGACAATAACATAAGCCAGTTTCCATTCCTTATACACTTTGAAAACGGGCTTAATTGCTGGGTATAACTAGAGTGTGTATATGCGCGAAGTGTCATTTAGCCTTCCTAAAAGTAGTCGATAAGCAATACAAATTTGCTCATGTAATCAACTACAGCACTTGTTGTGCCAATTCGTTAAATCAACACAATATCAATATGTTAAGGCTTTTACGTGTATTGTGTGGTCATATTGACACGTTGTAATGTGGAGTCAATAAGACTACAGTGTGTCAAAAGGATAAGGTGATGTCTGATATATCTTCAAAAGCACTGATTGAATTGGCCCTAGATTTGGCGCAAAGTTTAGTAAACCGTCATCGCTTTGATCGTTTATTAGATACCGTCAGAAAAACAATTAGTTGTGATGCGGTGGCGTTGTTAGAGCTAAGAGGTGAAGTGCTGAGTCCACTCACCTTACAAGGGTTAAGCAGAGACACATTAGGGCGACGCTTTCTCATTTCTGAGCACCCACGTTTTCAACAAATATGTTCTTCAACCTCACCGGTACGTTTTCCAGCTAACTGTGATTTACCCGATCCCTATGACGGTTTATTAATCGATCGAGATGGGGATTTACCGGTGCATGCCTGTATGGGTTTACCCCTTTATTTCGACAGCAAGCTGATCGGTGTGCTGACTCTTGATAGCTTTACTCCCCAAGTATTTGATGACATAGCGAGCCGAACTCTTGAGGTTATCTCAGCGATGGCCGCGGCCAGTTTACATACCGGTTTAAGCTTAAGTTTGTTAGAACAACAAGCCTACCATTCTCAACAAGTATTGGAAGAAATGAACCTCTCAGCCTGGCACAGCGATAGTGAAGAACTGATAGGGGAAAGTGTTGAAATGCAGCGCCTTAAAAAGGAAATTGCTCTAGTGGCGCCATCTGATTTCACTACCTTAATTCAAGGTGAAACCGGCGTAGGTAAAGAACTGGTCGCGCGTTCTGTACATAATCTGTCTCCTCGGCACAAAGCACCAATAGTCCACGTTAATTGCGCAGCTCTGCCAGACAATTTGATTGAAAGCGAATTATTCGGCCATGTTAAAGGCGCATTTACCGGTGCAGACAAGGACCGAGCTGGCAAGTTTAGTATTGCCAATGGAGGCACTATATTTCTGGACGAAATCGGTGAACTGCCACTGGTGGCCCAAAGCAAGTTGTTGCGGGTACTGCAAAATAAGGAGATCCAAGCGGTAGGCCAAGATAACAGCCAAGTTATTGATGTGAGGGTCATTGCCGCGACTAACCGTAACCTATTAAATGAGGTGGAGCAGGGGCGTTTTCGCGCAGACTTGTACCATCGCTTAAGTGTTTATCCACTGAGTGTACCGGCTCTAAGAGACAGAGCAGGAGATGTACAGCTGCTCGCTGGCTACTTTATAGAGCTAACTAAACGCAAACTAGGCATTGCCCAACTAAAACTGCAATCTGATTTAGTCGATTATCTAAACAATTACGATTGGCCAGGCAACGTACGAGAGCTAGAGCATTTAATTAGTCGGGCTGCGTTAAAAGCGCGAGCGAGACAACACAACAAGGGTATTGTGCACTTAAGCATCGTAGATTGTGGTGAACTGAGACCAGTGGTTAGCAGTAACCTTGAAAGTGTAGATAGTATCGCGCCAATAATTAGTGAACCTTCTACACTGACGCTAAAAGCTGCGACAGATACTTATCAACGCCAAATCATTGCTGCTTGTTTAAAGAAGCATCATGGAAGTTGGGCTAAAGCAGCCAGAGACCTAGGGGTAGATCGAGCAAACTTAAATCGATTAGCGAAACGTTTAGGTCTGAATATTAACAAAGTAATTGAGGATTGAACTAACCATGCTTTTGTCACGTAATTAGTTTCAAAACCACTTGTTCTCAGCAAAGGATTGTCTATGAAAGCCCGTCGACAGATTTATTTAAGCTTAATGTTTAGCTCAGTGATTACTAGTTACAGCCATGCTAATGATTATGCGCTTATCGAAGGCGAACAGGCACCCGTTTGGGTGCAACGAAGTGGACAGTTGGCCCTGCACCTAGATGCCTCGCCCTTAGACGGCGGTGAAGCTAACGGACAATCTACCGCTATTGATGATGCTAAATTTCTGCTGCCGATTAAACCCGCTACCGTATTTGCTGTTGGATTAAATTACCGGAGTCATGCTGGCGACTCTGGTGCCGCTAAGCCTGAAATATTTTTTAAGTCTGCTAGCTCTCTCAGCATCGGAGGCTCTTTGCTACTGCCAAAGGATGCCAACAACGTGCATTTTGAGGGAGAGTTAGTGCTGGTAATTGGGAAAACCTGTAGCAAGGTAAATAAAGAGCAAGCCTTAGCTTGTGTATTTGCTTATACCTCCGGCAACGATTTAACTGAACGTAGTTGGCAAGGGCGAGATTTACAGTGGTGGCGGGCCAAGGGGGCTGATGGTTTTGCTCCAATCTCTCAGTGGCTTACGAGTGACATTGACCCATCAGATTTAACCGTGACTACACGTTTAAACGGTGCCATTGTGCAACAAGAAAGCACTAAAAACATGATTCATTCAGTAGAGGACATTGTCAGCTATATAAGTGGCTATGTCACATTGCAACCATGGGATGTAATTTTCACCGGTACCCCTGGTAGAACCCAAGCATTGAAAAAAGGAGATAAGGTGAGTGTCGCGGTGAGCTCGCTCAATCAGGTGGTTACTAATATCGAGTAACCACCTATATTGATTAGCCGAGGGATGACTATTTAACTGGGCTTAACCCTTTATCGCGGTTGGCTTTTGCTTGGTCTAAGTTAAAATCTGAAGATACCCAGTCACTGGCTTCAGCAGCGCTGAATTTATTCTGTGACCAGTCGCTTGCTGCTGCCAGTTCAAAGCCTGCGTCTAGCCACTCTCTGGATTCTACTGCGCTAAATTTTCCTGCCCAAGCCACTATTTGGTTAGGGTCAGTAAAATTCTGATCTACCCATTCTTTTACTTGGGGCTGGCTCATACCGGCTCGTACATAAGTTTGTACTTGCTCAACGCTTACTCCCATCTCTTTCCAGGCAGAGATTTCAGACTCAGACATTCCATCCCAAGTTGGTTGACTAGAACAAGCGACCAACAATAGTACAGCGCTTATAAAGCTCAATATTTTCATAACGTTCCTTAGTATTATTTAGTACTGATTAAAATATAAACCATATAAGCAAATCTTCCATTAAGACGAGGGATTAACTTTGTTTAAATCCATGAGAAAGGGTTAATCTGGCGAATACGGCGATCTTTTCGTCGCTTGACTGATGGTTGCTTGTACTAAGCCTAAGAATCAGAGATTATACGAGGCTATTTTGTTTAAACTGTATTTATAGGTAGGCTGGTATGAGTGAGGCGGACAATCGCCCTAGCAATTTCATTCGTCACATTATTGATGAAGATCTTAAATCAGGTAAACACACAAGTGTGCATACACGTTTTCCACCTGAGCCAAATGGTTACTTACACATCGGCCATGCTAAGTCGATCTGTCTCAATTTTGGCATTGCTCAAGACTACCAAGGAGCGTGTAATTTACGCTTTGATGACACCAACCCAGAAAAAGAAGATATAGACTACGTTAACTCTATTCAACAAGACGTTAAGTGGTTGGGTTTCGAATGGGATAGTGAAGTATGTTATTCATCTAACTACTTTGACCAATTGTACGGCTACGCGGTTGAATTGATAGAAAAAGGCCTAGCATTTGTTTGTTTCCTAAATGCTGAGGAAGCACGCGAATACCGTGGGACTTTAAGTCAACCAGGAAAAAACAGTCCGTACCGTGATACGTCTGTTGAAGAAAATTTAGCGTTGTTTGAAAAAATGCGAGCTGGCGAGTTTAAAGAAGGCGAGTGTTCCTTACGCGCTAAAATAGACATGAGTTCATCATTCATGTGTATGCGTGATCCAGTTATTTATCGTATTCGCTTCGCCCATCACCATCAAACGGGTGACAAATGGTGCATTTACCCGATGTACGATTTTACTCACTGTATTTCAGATGCGATTGAAGGTATAACCCATTCCTTATGTACACTGGAATTTCAAGATAACCGCCGTTTATACGATTGGGTACTTGAAAATATTACTATCGATACTGTGCCACACCAGTACGAGTTTTCACGCTTAAACCTTGAATACACGGTAATGTCTAAGCGTAAATTAAACACCCTGGTCACCGAAGGCCATGTTAATGGTTGGAACGATCCTCGAATGTTAACCATTGCGGGTTTACGCCGTCGCGGTTATACAGCGGCCTCTATCGTTGAATTTTGTAAACGCATAGGCGTGACAAAAATGGAAAACATGGTAGAGATGCCAATGTTAGAAGCCTGTATTCGTGACGACTTAAATGCTAATGCTCCTCGTGCTTTGGCCGTATTAGATCCGATCAAGGTGATCATCGAAAACTACCCAGAAGATAAAGTTGAGCAGTTAAGCGCGCCATTACACCCAAGTGAAGACATGGGTGAGCGTGATCTTCCGTTTAGCCGAGAACTCTACATTGAAGCTGAAGACTTCCGCGAAGAAGCAAATAAGAAATTTAAGCGCTTGGTGATCGGCAAAGAAGTTCGATTACGTAATGCTTACATGATTAAAGCTGAACGCTGCGACAAAGACGAAAATGGTAATGTGACGACGGTTTATTGTACTTACGATGATACAACCTTAGGCAAAAACCCTGAAGACGGACGCAAACCTAAAGGTGTGATTCATTGGGTATCAGCCAGCCATGCTAAGGCCGCTGAAATACGTTTATACGATCGCCTATTTACGGTGGCTAATCCCGCGGCAGAAGAAGATTTTACTCAAGTATTAAACCCTGAGTCATTAATCGTCAAATACGGTTTTGTTGAGCCAAGTTTAGTCAACGCTAAAGCAGAACAAGCCTACCAGTTTGAACGCCAAGGTTATTTTTGCGCTGATAGTGAAGAGTCAAGCGCTGAAAAACTGGTGTTTAACCGCACGGTTGGTTTACGTGATACTTGGGCAAAAATCGGCGGTTAGTTTGCTAGTTTTAAGCTTTTGCCAAGATGAATGGAGCGGTATCGATGAGCAAAACAGATATGGTAAGTGAGCAGGATGCCTTAGTGGGCCGCAAAACGGCTATTACGCTTGACGGTATTCATGCGGTGAATGGTAGTGATTATTTGCAACCAGCAGCCGGTTTGAGCGTTGGCTACTTTGGTTTAGGCTGTTTTTGGGGTGGAGAGCGCTTGTTCTGGCAACAGAATGGCGTAGTGTCGACGGCCGTTGGTTATGCAGGTGGATATACTGAAAACCCAAGCTACGATGAGGTATGTACCGGATTAACCGGTCATACTGAGGTAGTTAAAGTCATTTACGACCCAAAAGTGCTTAGCTATCAAACCTTGTTAGCGTGTTTCTTTGAGCAGCATGATCCAACCCAAGGTATGCGCCAAGGGGCGGATGTGGGTAGCCAATATCGGTCGATGATTTTTGCTACTAATAGTGAGCAAGCAGGTTTAGCCCAACAAGCTCAGCACGCTTATCAACAAGCGCTACAAGGTGAAGGCTTGGATAGAGCGATCAGTACCGAAATTGTTGAGTTTACGATCTTCTATTACGCTGAACTTTATCATCAACAGTACTTACACAAAAATCCCAATGGTTACTGTGGTATTGGAGGCTTAGGGGTTTGCTTACCGCCCTGGCTTCAAGACTAATTGTCACTGAGCGTTAAAAGCAGCCTTCTATTGGCTGCTTTTTTGTTGGCCAAACTCTAGTGTTTTGGCCAGCTCAATTCCATTTTAAGCAGTGATGAACTATTCGGAAGCCCACACATTTCGTCATAAGCTGAATGCTGTATCAGCCATACCTTGTCAATAGACTGTTGCTGATAGTGTTGTTTAATACTAGACAAACTGCTAAACCGCTTAGTGTGTTTATAGGGATAATCGGTTACAGCGCGAACATCTGGCGCTTGCTCGCAAACCAAATAGATATCGCCTTCGTGGGAGTTAATAATCAAATCCATAATCCTTTCCTCGTGTAAAAGTTAAAGGTTCATGGTTAATACGTAATAGGGGAGAAAAAGGATGTATAAGTGGCATGGTTATTTGGAAAATAGAACTGGGGGAGGTAGCAACCACCCCCAAGATTTCTAATCTAGCGGCGCAATTGTAAAATACTTACCGGACAGCTTAATCCGAGTTTTTCTGCAGCTTGCGTGAATCCGCTTTCTAAACTTTCAAAACTTAAGTTTGAA
Organism: Agarivorans sp. MS3-6; assembly: GCF_054112545.1. Classification (NCBI taxonomy): domain Bacteria; kingdom Pseudomonadati; phylum Pseudomonadota; class Gammaproteobacteria; order Alteromonadales; family Alteromonadaceae; genus Agarivorans; species Agarivorans sp. MS3-6. The sequence goes on from NZ_CM134202.1 coordinate 4,567,692, forward strand.
GTGAATTCCATACACAGCAAGTCTCGCTCTTTTTCTATATTCCACAACACTGCCTCGTCAGCAGTCGCCGTTTGGATCAATGGTAGTGCTTGAGTTATCGCTGCGCTTATTTTAGCTTTGTATCTCATGAATCACCTTTTAGAGAAAGCAAGATTCGCAGTTTACTTACTTTCTAACTACTAGATATTTATGGTTCCAAGGGTTTTGGCCGGTAAGCTAATCAGAAGTAAATCTTTTGATTCAACTAACACAACCTTTTATCATCCATGATCAACACATAATAAAGCACTTTAGGTTGTAAAAGTGTGTAAAAGTTCGCAATTTATTGTAATAGTGAGATCTCAGGCAATAAATGACTTTAAGATAAGATTTAATAGCTGTTTAGCATGCTTAAATTGAATGTAAAGCAAGCAATCGTTTAGTCACTAGTGCTGATGGTAATCTCAGACACCAGTTGATGAACCAGCTTATCCAAATTTGCAAAGTCATCTTCTTTAAGAATTTGATTTTTAGCTCTGCTGGAAAATGGTAACAATTCTAACCAACGAGCTACTACCCAATACTCGCTATTATAATCATAAAAGTCGGGGTGGTTGTCGTATAAGGTGTGTTGGCTAAGTACTTGTTTTAACTTAGCCGTTAGCTCGTCATCTTGGGTATTGTTACTGGGGTGTTGCCAGTGGCTTTTCGCTTTGATGGTTGCGCTATATAGTTTATCGTCGGACTGGCTTATGTCGGCTAGGTCTACCCGCTTGAGGGCTCTAATGGTTATTCCTAACATTCCGTCTTCTAATTGCTCAAAGTCTTCAATAATACAGTGAACACCTATCTCAAATTCGGTTACATCATCAGCTTTTGGTTGGCATAACACAAAACCTTTAGCTTCTTCACTGGCTATCGATACTAAGCGTAGATAGCGAGGCTCAAAAATTCTGAGCTGGCTTATCCCCCCGGGCATTAACAACATATCTAACGGAAATAAAGGTAAACGCATAATACACCTATTCTTTTTATAGAAGTTGATTGCTACGAGTTACTACGCTAAAACCAATCAAGCTGATCAACTTGCGTGGGCATATCTTTATATTAGTTGATAGGAACACCACTATGAAATCTAAATTCAGCAGATGGCTGCATGATTAGCTCGGCTTCATAGGCGGCAAATTCACTCACTCGTTGTTGTAACAGCTCTGGTTCGCTTAGCTGAGAGGCCAGCAGTATATAATCTTGGTAGTGCCGGGCTTCTGATCGAAGTAGTGAGTTATAAAACTTCGCTAAACTCGCCGGCAAGTGTGGCGCTAACGCGGCAAAACGCTCACAAGAGCGCGCTTCTATAAAGGCTCCTACGATGAGCTTATCTACCAATGCTTGTGGTTCGTAATGGCGAACTCTAGCAATTAAGCCTTTAGCGTAATGTCCTGCATGTAGGTTTCTATATTCAAGTCCCAAACTATGCATGATGGAAAAAACTTGTTCAAAATGATGTAACTCTTCTTTTATCAGCAAACGCATTTTTTCTAGCAGTTGTTGATTAAACGCTGTGGATTGGTTGAGTTCGGCGTTTAGGCGCAACGCAGACAAATGCTCAGTGATAGGAAAGCAGGGCAAATTGGCCAATTGCCGGTTTACTTGGCTGATTAACAGTGGCGCGAGTTTACAGCGCTCTAATAAGTCCAAGGCACTCATGGCGATGCTGGCTTGTTCATTGGTAGCAGCGCTAATGCCATTTGGAAAAAACCAGTTGACGAACACGTCTGCTGACCATTTTCCTGCGCGAAAAATGATAAACTCATAGGGCGCTAATAGTTGTTTGAGCTCGTTGGCAACATTGTTATGAGGACTTGCTGCGTACTTTGAGAGTAATTTTACGGCGGTGGCAGCCGCTTTCCATTCTGCATTGGCGTGGTCGCACAACAGGGTGGTGAGATTCTCTGGCCTTAGCGCTTGCTCGACCCACGTTTCTGGGGTGCGAACATTAAGAAACTGATAAATAGGTGTTAATAGGGAGCGAACCTCGGAGCTTTGCACGTATAAATCCAATTTATATGACTTTATGACCAATATTTGTGAATTTCACCCAAATGGATGCTTGAATTCAATTTGCTAAAGGTTACACTTTTGCTAACTAGAAAACGAGAGCTAATCATGGAACAGATCAAGCAACAGTTTGACCAATTATTAAGCCCACTTGAACAGTTAACCAGCTTATGCGATAGACTGCCTTGTGGTGATAAAAAAAATGCGTTAATGAAGTCTATTCAGTTAGTTAAAGATCAAAATGAACAGGCTAAACAAGAAGCCTACGCCTTACTGTCGCAAACCCAATCTTAGCTTTATTCTTTTATTGAGCGTCACTCGTTGTTTTATTGTCAGAGAGTGGATGTATTTTTTGCTGCTCTAAAAACTGTAACTGAACATTGCTTAACAAATGTCTATTTTCGTCGCTTAATAATTGCTCAATTATCTGCCTACTCTGGTAAAAATCAGTTTCCACATATTGTAAGCGAGCCTTACTCAATCGTAACTTCTGTTTCAACTCCCAGTTGGCATAAAGCTGATCTTGATTTTGCAGTGCCGTAGTGGTTAACGAAGAGGGCGCTGACGCAGCCTTTGTCTGCGGTTGTGTAAGTAAGTGCTCTTTTGCTGGGCGTTCCCAAGACCAAAACATTAACACAACGATAAGCACAGCAACCGAAATGATTGGCGACCAAATCATGGCCCTAGTGAAGGTAAGCTGTTTGGTATGGGCTCCTTCCCCCATGCTGATAGCGAGCTTTTGGATGTGAAATTGCTGTTGATGAATAACCTTTTTTAATGAGCGTACTTCAGCAGCTGTAGCGATATTATTATCAAAGTTAGCCGCTTGTAGGCCTTGTCCCGACATTAAGTGTTGATAGCTGTTTCTAATTAGCACCACTAACGCACTAGAGCCACCTTTGTCAGGATGGCAACGAACCAATAGTTGCTTATAGCGTGTTTTTATCTGTTGTTGCGTAGCATTGTCATCTAATGCAAACAGCTGGAAATGCGTAGTCATTTTAGGGCTTACAATCCTTGGTCTTAGCGCAAGAAGAATACAAAGTTTTTTTCAACTTGTCTCATCTATTAATTGTGCAATTTACAACAATTTATTCTTCGTTTATACGTTACAATCTAGCGGCTTGATTCTAGTGGTAGGGTGTTATGTATAAAACAGCATTTAGTATTGACCAGTTTATGGCCGAATTTTGGCAACAACGACCATGTTTATTGAAGCAGGGCATCATTGACTTTGTTGATCCCCTATCGGCTGAAGAACTTGCCGGCTTGGCCATGGAAGAAGACATTCAATCAAGGATCGTTTCACATAAAGCGGGTCATTGGACCGCACTACAAGGGCCCTTTGAAGATTTTGGCATTTTAGGCGAATCGCACAGCTCTTTGTTGGTTCAAGGAGTGAATCACTGGAATGGCAATATAGCAAACTTGGCAGAGGCGTTTAGCTTCATCCCTAACTGGCGCTTTGATGACGTAATGGTCTCGTATTCTACGACCAAGGGAGGAGTGGGCCCGCATATTGATCAGTATTGTGTGTTTATTATTCAGGGCTCAGGTACGCGCCACTGGCGGGTAGGTAATAAGCAGGTATTAAAAGAGTTCACTAGCGACGACAAACTTAAGCACTGTGAAGACTTCATCGCCGATATTGACGTTATTCTAGAACCCGGCGATGTGTTGTATATCCCGCCAGGTTGTCCTCATGAAGGTTACGCCATTGAGCCAGCGATGAATTATTCCGTTGGATTTCGTGCGCCAGATGCCAAAGAATTGTTGTCAGGTTTTGCCGACTATATGTTGCGTCATGATGTTAAAGCAAAGCGCTTTATTGACCCTAAACGCCCTCCCTGCAAAGAGTACGGGCGAATAGCCGAAAATGACATCATTGGTTTAAATAAGTTGATGATTTCATTACTTAACTCCCCAACTAATACCGCGCATTTCTTGGGTGAGTACTTAAGCGAAACAGCGCATAGCTCCGATTTATGTGTACTCAGCGATGCTGAAGACCAAATCGATTACCATCGTTTACATGCCAATATGGATGAAGGTTTAGTGCTGAAGCGTTGTGCTGGCGTTAAGGCTCTGTATCTTGATGTATTACCCTACCAACTATTTGTTGATGGCCACGCATATAAAATACCCACTTGTTCATGGGCTTTAGCTAAAAGTTTATGTGATTATAGTCGTGTAGACAGCCATTCTTTTAGAGCTTTTAACGAAGATGCTAAGCAATTAGATTGGTTAATTGAATTAATTAATGCAGGCTATTGGTATTTCGATGAAATTGATTAAATGACGATAAAAGCTGGCTAATGAATACTCGCCAGCTTTTTATTTGTCACCATTAAACACCAGTAAAGTTAGCACTTAACCGTCTATATTTTTATTTAGCATTAGCGTTTCAGTCACGAGTAAACAGACCAATCAATCTGCCTATAAGCACCTATATTTGAACCAACAATAGTACCAAGCAAGTATACCGATTGATGATATCTGTGGCTAAGTTGGCTTATAGAGCTTGTCGACATGAATGGATAGTTAGTCAGTTGAATAGCTAGTAGTTGCTGAAGTTTCTGGTAAAATCCCACAGCAATCGATTGTTCCCCGCAAAAACCACTGGTTAATGTAATGACAAGGTAGTGGTTTTTCACCATTGAAATAGGACTGTTTACCATGAGTCTCGCTGATAAAGTATTAGCAGTGAATAATGATCTACCCATTCGCACTGATCGCCCAGTTCATAGTGGCAAGGTGCGCTCTGTTTATTGGCTCACCGAAGCAGACAGTAAACGATTGATTAGTGAAAAGGGCTATGATGTTGCCCCTGATACCCCTTTAGCCATTATGGTAATTAGTGATCGAATTTCAGCATTTGATTGTATTTGGCATGGCGAAGACGGTTTAAAAGGGGTTCCCGGTAAAGGGGCTGCGCTCAACGCTATCTCAAACCATTGGTTTAAGCTGTTCAAAGAGCAGGGGCTAGCAGATAGCCACATTCTGGATATTCCACACCCGTTTGTGTGGATAGTACAAAAAGCTCGCCCAGTGATGATTGAGGCCATTTGCCGTCAGTACATTACTGGTTCGATGTGGCGTGCTTACGCAGTCGGTGAACGCAACTTCTGTGGCATAGATCTCCCCGAAGGTTTACAGAGGGATCAAAAACTCCCTGATTTATTGATTACGCCCTCAACTAAAGGCATCTTAAAAGGTATCCCCGGTGTGCCTGAAGCAGATGACGTGAATGTAACTCGGCAAAATATCAGCGATAATTTTGCTGCGTTTAACTTTAAAACCGCCGAAGATATCGATACCTACGAGCGTTTACTCAAAGAGGGTTTTGCGGTTATCAGCCAAGCTTTGGGCGAAATAGACCAAGTGTTTGTCGATACCAAATTTGAATTTGGTTATGTAACAGATGCTCAAGGTAACGATAAGCTTATTTATATGGATGAAGTGGGAACCCCTGATTCTTCCCGTATTTGGGATGGCCCACAATATCGATTAGGTAATGTAGTTGAAAATTCAAAAGAAGATTTTCGCCAAACACTGCTTAATTACTTTCCAGACTCAGACATCTTGTTAAACAAAAATCGTATGCCTGAGCGAGAAGCCTTAGCCCGTGACAATAATTTGCCAGTAGAAGTATTAATGAAAATTTCTAGTACTTATATCGGTATTGCAGAAAAAATTACCGGCAAGAAAATTGTGATGGGTAATAACCCAAAGCAGGAAGTGATTGATATTCTTCGCGAAGAGTATGACTTAATCGCCGATTAACAAAGTACAATAAAAAGCAAAACCACTCGAGGTTTTGCTTTTTTTAGTTTCCCAATATGAGTAACTAAGCGCGCAATAAGCTGTGTAATTGGTTTACTGACACGTCTAAGGCGGAGCTATCTCGATTAAAACTAGCATTGAGTAGTTGTTGCAAGGTCTTATCTAACTCTGGATCAGAGAACTTCTCAGCGCTGATGGCAATTTGTTTAATATGTTGCTGAGTGTCGGCCCATGAATGGGTCTCTAGCTGCTTGTTGATTAGCGATAATCGATTCTTAGTTTCCTGACTAAAAATAGTATAAAGCGGCTTTAAATAACTTTCTTGTTGCTGAGCGCCTTGGTTGACAGGCAATGCAATCTGCGTTGATGGCTGGTCTATGTTGTCAGTGAGCAGCTCGATAAAACGATTATAGGTCTCATCAGATTGGCTTAAGGCTGTAAGTAATTGTTCGTCTTGATAAAGTGATGAGAATGGCAAGGCGTTGGTTTGATTCAATTGTGACAGTATTAGCAATTGCTGGTCATCAATGGGGTGGTTGATCTGGTAATGCTTTAAATCAGTGCTAGGAAGCGCCACAGGGTTTTCAATTTGTTGTGCATGAATCAGCAAACTGGGTGTAAGTGGCGTGTTAGATAATTGCTTGAACAGTGGCTCTGATATCAAGCTATCACTGATCAACACCGCATCGAGGTGACTTAAGCCATTTAAGGTCTCATCCAAATCAGCCAAGCTGCAATGAAAAGCTTCTCCAGAATAATTATCGATAAAATCGCTGATCAGCAAGGGAGTGCTGTTAGGGGCGTCAACCAGCAACACGCTGCCCTTGTTTAATCTAACTTGTGGGCTTTGGTCTTGTTCGGCCGCGATAGATACCATGGATAACTCAACAATATCTTTATTTAACATTGTACTGGTCTGACGTTTTGTATCACTAAGCTGTTCAACAATATAGCTAGTGAGTAAAGGCCGTAAGCAGTGGCTAGAGCCGATGGTTAATTGCGTGTCCTGTGGCAGCTGGTCTAAGACCTGAACGGTTAACAAATCGGCGATATTGAGTTGGCTGAGCGCGTCTGGCAGTTGGTTTTGTTCATCAAAATACCATACCGCTTTATTAACATCTAAGAGCTCGAGTGTATCCAAAGAAATCATCTTACAGCCGAACAGTTGTAACTGTAGTTGTAAACATTGCTGCAAAAAAGGATTAGCGAGGTTAGCCACTACTTGGACGCACTCAGCTTGTGGCTTACAGGTTGCGAGTAATGTACTGCCTTGGTTATTATCAAAGGGCAGAGTGATAGACAGTGAGTCATCATTCTGTGTCTGACTCCCTCCGATAAGCGCGACTAAAGGTTGGCAGCAGTCAATAATCGATTGTTGAACCGTGCTCAGATTATTGGCTTGCTCTACGTCTATATTGAGCTGTAACTGTTGCTGGTTTAAATCTAATTGAATGAGCACTTGACTACCGCTTGGATATAGCGAGATTAAGTACAAATTTAAGTCAATTAAAGCCTGAAAATGGGCTTGATTTAACCAGTATCCTTCCGCTATTTCCGGGTTTACCACCAAGCTCCAAGTGATTTTTTTAGCCAATAGTAAATCTGAAAAACCGTTTAACCGTGTTTCTAATATGGCTAGCGGCGAGTATTGGTTAACATTTAAGATGTTGTCCTGTTGGTCAATCCAAGGTAAACATTTTAGCAAACTAGCTAAACGAAAATTGGCGTCTAAGTCTAGCCTTGATCCTTGCCGCATTAGTTGTTTTGGCAGTTGTTGTGTCAGGCTTAATTGGTGTAATGCCTCTAAGCAAGCCGCTTTTATTGGCGTATAAAGTTGGCTATCTTGTAGCTGAATGGTGTGTTTTTGTTGCTTAACTGATTCTATAGAATAATCGTTTGCTGGTAGTGGCGAAATGGTGACCAAATACAAACTATCATCACTAAAGGTAAGCGTAAGATGATTGGCGAAATATCGTTCCCCGGAGCTTTTTTCTTCAATCAACAAACTAAATGTCTCGGGGTAGGATACCAAAAGCTCGATAAAATCGGGTTGTGTTAGGTTGTGCTGTTGCGGTGCGGGCTGGTACATATCATTTAAATTAACGCCACCTAACTGCTGATTATTAAGTTGTAGTTTGTTTAATGCCAGTCGACTGGCTTCAATAATATGGTTTTTTTCATCGAGTATGTAATGCGCCTCGTTGGCGTATTCTAATAGTGCTTTTTTTATTCCGCTCGCTCGGTTTGATAGACCAATCATCTGTTTAAATTTGCTTTGGTCTTTGTTGTGTTGCTCGTGGGCTACGGCCAGTTTTTGCTTTAGTAAACGGTTAGTTTGAGAAAGCTTGGTATCTGCCGCTGACTCTTCATGCTTAGCCACAGGTGGTAGGGCCTGATTACTGTTTATCTTGGCTGGATTGCCGCTGATAATTCTCACGGTAAAGAAAATCAACACAAACTGGATGAACGCCATGATGGTCACAAGGTTTATCAGGGGGGCTTTATAATTGTGCATCCAATCAAGTATATTGGTCGGTGCTGAAAATTCGATTTCAACCCACGCAATGGGATTGATCTGGCTAGCCGGTTTAGTTTGATTGTTAAACTGCTTTGCCAGTTTGTTAGCGTGGTCACCTACTAGGTGGTTATTTTTCCTCGGTTGGCCTGCCTCGGTCATTAATGTCTGCGAACTTTGGTCAGTGACTTTTACATAGTTGATGCTCGGAGAGCTAAGTAATTGTTCGGCAAGCTCCTTTAGCACAGCCTTATTCTGACTATTTACTGCTTTTCTTGCACTTATCTCGAAAATACTCAGTGATGTTTTCACTTCACTTTCTATGTTGTTACGCTGTTGTTTATATAGAAAAGGTAAGCTTATAGCGACAAGGCTAGCGACCACGATGAGGCATACTAAATTAATCAGCAGGGCATTTTTAAATGTTTTACTCACAGTCATCCTTTGTACTGCTAGTTATCACTAATGGGTGAATCACGCTTTTTTACTTATCGAGTTAGAATGCATATCCAAGACGTAGATACAGTGTATCAAACTCAATTTTTCTGAAGGTTTTAGCATTGTCTTGGTCACGCTTATAATAGTTATAACCGCCACCTATGTCCCAGCGAGCATTAAACGCGTAATTCAAACCAATGTCCGTAGATACGAGTTCGCCATCACCATTATTTCCGTATTGGCCGCTAAATGACAGGTCAAAGTCGGGGGTGAATTTATAACCTAAAGTGGCATTGACTAAAGGATATAACAGCCATTCTTCGTCGCCGGAAATTTGTTGACTGAAACTAGAATCGGGATAAAGGGATGCTTGTGCGTACTGAACTAAAACACCTAAGCCAGCTTTAGCTATCCACTGCTTTGCAAGTTGTAGGTCATATTGCCAATTAACCATGTTGTCCCAAACTTGGTATTGAGCATAGACACTATCACCACTGTCGAGCTTACCTTCGTCTCGAGCTTCGTAAGGTTGTGACAAAAAGCTGAAGCTGTGGTGGGTATTTGGTGTCCAAGTCCAACGAACAGCTGCACTTGTAATAGTATCTTCTTGGCCAAATTCGATGCCCTGTTGGTCGCTAAAACTGCCTATGTCATTTGATTTTAATCTGGTAGGGCCCAATAGGAAGTCAAATCTAAATTTGGGGTCAAAGTGGGTGGCGGGTGTTTTAGAGCGCGTACCACCCTCGAAAAAACTGTTAGAGACAGACACTTGTAAACCGGTGGCATCGCCATCAACCATTGGGCTGACGCGTATATCTTCGCTTATTGGATTAACAAAAAATAAGTTACTCAGGGTCGCAATGCTGGCACCAGCAATAACATCATCCCAATAGTGTTTATCACCATGCACCCGGCTCCAGCCGGTATAGCCCGCTAACGCGTAGGCAGGGACGCCCCACGCAGAGCCATAACGAGTCTGAAAAAATGATGCGCCACTAAAGGCTGCAGCAGTATGACCAGAAGGAAATGAGTTATTAGTGGTAAAGTTTGGACGGCGCTTATCAACTGAAAATTTAATGCCATGAGTGAATATCATGGTAGTAGCAAAAGACTTGGTTAGTTGTAAGCTCCCATGGTAGTCACCCTTAGCTAAACTAACGCCTAGACCTCCAAGAGGCAAAAGAATTTGTGTGTAGTCACCTATCTGTACATAAGTGTCTTCTGCTACAGCATGATTACCTAACAAAAACAGTAATGCAGCACTGGCTGCTTTCATTTTTAGACGCATAAATATTCCATATTATAATCGTTCTTCCATGTTGTCTGTTTAGCCAACTTAGCCGATGATACCGACTGTCCAAGCTTTTATCTAGCATTTAACTACGGCAGCAAACAGGCCTCTGTTTCGGTGATTTAAGAAATTGAATAGGGAGGGTGAATTTTCACAAATTCACTGGTACATTAGCTTCGCTAAAACAAAGTGTAGTGGAAAATAATGAAATATAGCCCCAGTATAGACAGCCTCATCAAATCTTTACAAGTATTACCAGGCGTGGGCCCGCGTAGCGCTCAGCGTATGGCATTTGATTTATTAGAAAGGAAACGTCGCGATGGCCTAAAGCTCGCTGCGTGCATTAATAAAGCAATGGACGTGGTTGGCCACTGCAATGCCTGCCGCAATTTTGCTGAAGAAGAGCTATGTGTCATTTGCCAGTCACCCAAGCGGCTAAGTAAAGGTGTTATTTGTGTTGTAGAGACACCGGCAGATGTAGCCGCAATTGAGCAAACGTCACAATTTTTTGGTAGTTACTTTGTGTTGATGGGCCACTTATCTCCGCTAGATGGCATCGGCCCCAGTGAGTTGCACCTCGATAAGCTCGAGCTACGCCTACAAAACGAACAGGTGCAAGAGCTTATACTTGCTACTAACCCTACGGTAGAGGGTGAAGCGACGGCTTATTACATCGCTGACATGGCCAAACGATACCAAGTAAAAGTATCGAGAATTGCCCACGGCGTGCCTTTGGGCGGAGAACTCGATAGTGTCGATGGCACCACCTTGTCGCATTCACTGATAGGTCGACAAAGCTTCGATTAGTCAGACCAAATTATATTGCTGACAAAACGCTAAGGTAATCCTCTACGTTAGCGCCTTATATCATCTTCATTGCTTAGTCTTCTATCTAATGCCTCTTTTATTTTGCACAGTTTTTGGGCGATTAATGTTCAATCTGGTGCTTAGTTGTAACCATATTGCTTGATTGTTTCGCTCGTAATCGCCGTGAACGCTATCGGTTGTGCTATTGGTACATTTATTGAAATAAAAATTGTTAGTAAAGCACGACAAAAAGTCTTCAATAAACCTGTTGTGGATGGCACGGTCCTTGGAAGGTATAACTTGAACGGATTCGTTTTCAATTCAGGAGAAAGGCAATGAGTCAAACAAATGATTTTCCGCTAAGTGCTGTGCCAGATGACCAACGTAAGGGGTGGTGGTCTATGGCTTCTGTATTACTCGGTTTTACTTTTTTCACTGCTACCATGTGGGCGGGTGGAACGATTGGAACGGCTTTTAGCTTTAGTGAGCTGATATGGATTATTGTGATAGGTAATCTTTTACTCGGTTCTTATGCCGCAGGCTTGGCCTATGTGGCGTACAAAACGGGCTTAAACTCAGTATTGTTAGGCCGTTATTGTTTTGGCCTGAAAGGCAGTATGCTTTCTGACTTCGTGTTAGGTTTTACCCAAATAGGTTGGTATGCATGGGGCACCGCTACTATCGCCATTGTGCTGGTAAAACTATTAGGCTTGCCTGAAGGATTAACGATTCCATTAATGGTGTTGTTTGGTTTTGGTTTTTGTATCACCGCAACCATTGGCTACCGAGGTATTGAACTATTATCAAAAGTGTCAGTGCCTGCGATGTTGGTCTTTATTGCCATATCTCTTTTTCAAGGAGTGATTGATGTCGGTGGCCTAAGCCAATTAATAGGTATTGAGCCGACGAGTACTATGCCTATGGCAGCCGCCATTACGATGGTGTTTGGTACCTTTGTTAGTGGTGGGACGCAAGCGACCAACTGGAGCCGTTTTTCTAAGAGTGGCAAAATAGCTGTCACTACCACTTTGGTCGCATTTTTCATCGGTAATGGCTTAATGGTGTTTGTTGGCGCTTTTGGCGCGCTTGTTTACCAGCAAGCGGATATTGTTGATGTGTTGGTCGCTCAAGGGTTCGTATTAGTGGCGGTATTAATGTTGTTCACCAATATTTGGACAACACAAGATAATACTATTTATAACTTTGCAGCAGCAGGCTGTAATTTGCTACGCACCGATAAACGCCGTGCAGTCACCATTGGAGGGGCCGCCATAGGCACCTTACTGGCGATATTTGGCATGTACAATATGTTGATTCCTTTCCTCATATTGTTAGGCACATTTATCCCGCCAATTGGTGCGATTATCATGACCGACTTCTGGGTAAAATATAAAGCAGCACCACCAAGTTTAGAGCAAGTCTCGCTACCACAGTTTAATATGCAAGGGCTGGCCGCTTATGGCGTAGCATCGGCTGCTGCCTACTTTTCACCTTGGGTGGCGCCGTTGGTGGGTATTGTGGTTGCCAGCGCGTTTTATAGCTTATTGGTGTTTATTTCTTCAGCGCAACCTAGCTTAGCTAAAGAGGCCTAATGCCCTTAAAAGTAAGTGAAATAGCTGTTATTCCTGGCTTAGAAGCTTTTAAGCTTCGGGCTGGGGAGAGCGGTTTGAATAATATTATTCGTTGGCCCTATGTGGCGGAAAACCGAGAGCTTGGGCCCTGGCTTCTAGGGGGAGAGTTAATATTCGTTACAGGGATCAATCTTCAACGCAGTGTTGAAGAATATCAGCAGTTAATCCTTGAAGGGCAAGCTAAGTCTGCGGCTGGTATGGTAATTCTTACTGGTTCTGAATTTATACAGGTGATCCCAGAGGCCGTGTTACAGTTTGCAGATCGGCAAGGTTTTCCGGTATTTGAACAACCCTATAGTCTACCTATGGTGAAAGTCACAGAACTGATTTGCAACCGGATTATTCAAGTCGACTTAGCCGAACATTCCTTACGCTGGTTTTTAAGCCATGTAATTGAATCTCCCAGAGCTTTGCCGGCTTTAGCTATCCAACGCGCTGAAGCACTTAACTTAGACTTTGAACAGGCTTTGTTGGTGGCGTTTTTATTACCCTTAACAAGTGAAGGTTTAGATTCAAGTGCTTGGGCCTTTACTCTAAATCGATTATTAGAACCTTACCATCGGTGTTTGCCGGTTTTAGAGTATCAAGATGGATGGTACCTATTCCTTGGCAATCCAAAGCAGCTTAATCACGAGCAGCAAATTCACTTATGGACAGATATAGTTGATACATTGAACGAAGCCCAATTGTTTTGCTCGATAGGAGTGAGTGAAGCAGGACTCGGTTTTCGTCAATTGGGCTTAGCGGCCCAGCAAGCAAAGCAGGCTGCGCATTTTTCAAAAAATTGCTCTCGACAAACAGTACTGCACTATAGTGATTTAGGTATTAACAAGATATTTGTTGCGGTGGATAACCAAGAATTATTAACCGAGTTTTGCCGTCAGCACTTAGGGTCACTATATGCCAATACTGATGCGCAAGCGCTAATACTTAAACAAACTGTAGCAGCTTATTTTGACAACCTCTGCGGCGCTAGGCAAACCGCACAAAGCCTCGCTATTCACCGTAATACTTTGCAACATCGCTTGCAAAAGTTCCAATCTTTAACGGGGATGCAACTAAATAATGCCCAACAGCGATTGTCGGTACAAAACGCCTTAATGATGGAAGCGTCACTATTAAACGAAAGTAAGCACTATGGAAGATAAGCAATGAAAATTATTAATGCCCGCCTACGAGGTAAACAACCGTTATTTACTTTGCTAATCGAAAACGGTTTGTTTAGCCAGATTGAAGCGCAGCAAGGCGTATTAACGGACGACTCGGCGACCTATGATGCCAAAGGGAATCTATGCTGTGCGCCTTTTGTAGAACCGCATATTCACTTAGATGCCGCGTTAACAGCTGGCGAGCCAAACTGGAATATGAGTGGCACCTTGTTTGAAGGTATCGAGCGTTGGGCTGAACGTAAACCGCTACTTACCCGACAAGACGTTGAACAGCGCGTATTAAAAACAATTGAATTACTGGTAGCAAATGGGGTGCAGTATATTCGCACCCACGTAGATGTTACTGACCCTGACTTAGTCGCCCTAAAAGCGATTGTTGATATCAAACAGCGTATTAAAGACAAGATACATTTACAAATTGTGGCGTTTCCACAGGAGGGAATTTGGTCGTATCCAAATGGGCGACAATTAATGGAAAGGGCCTTAGAAGAGGGCGCTGATGTTATTGGTGGAATCCCTCACTTTGAGTTTACCCGAGAGTATGGGGTAGAGTCGATGCGGTGGGTCATCGAGCTAGCGCAGAAAACGGGTAAGCTGGTCGATGTTCATTGTGATGAGATAGACGATGGTGCCGCCAGGTTTTTGGAGGTGTTGGCCACTGCAGCCTTAGAAGCAAATTTGGGGCCTCGAGTAACCGCCAGTCACACAACAGCAATGCATTCTTACAACAACGCCTATTGCTCAAAGTTATTTCGATTATTGAAAATGTCCAAGATAAACTTTGTCTCTTGCCCGACCGAGAGTATTCACTTACAAGGGCGTTTTGATACTTACCCAAAACGTCGTGGCATCACCCGGGTAAAAGAGTTGCGAGAAGCGGGGCTAAATGTATGTTTTGCTCAAGATTCAATCCAAGATCCCTGGTATACCCTGGGTAATGGAAAGTTACTAAGGGTATTAGATTCAGGCATCCATAGTTGCCATATGATGGGGTATAGCGAGTTACAAAACTGCTTAGATCTTATTACTGATAATGGCGCTAAAACCCTACAAGTAGAACATGAGTATGGTATTGAGCTCGGTAAGCCAGCTAACTTAATTGTGTTACAAGGTGGCAACGATGTAGAAGTACTGCAGCAGCAGGGAGAAGTGTTGTTATCAATACGCCATGGTAATGTGTTACTTGAACGTAAGCCGGCGGAAGTCGTGAGCATGACCCAGTTTGTTGATAGTTAGGCTTGACGCCAAGAGCAGCCTGGATGCTGCTCTTGGTTTAGTAGACATCACTGTCACTTATTTGCTAGGTTTTTTTCGGGGCTTATAGTGACCTGAACCCTTATTCGATTTAGGACGAAAATTTAAAATCGAAACAGGGACTTCTTTAATCGGTGTAAACCCCTCAACCTCTTTTCGTTCAATTAATTGACCTAGGCGGCTTTCAATAGCACACAAATTTCTAAAATCATCTCGTGAAACAAACGATATAGCTTCACCAATAGCGCCTGCACGGCCAGTTCGACCGATTCGGTGAATATAATCATCGCTTTGATCGGGCAAGTCATAATTGACTACTCGGTCTAAGTCGTCAATATCGATACCACGCGCGGCTATACCGGTTGCAACGACAAACTGCACTTCTCCAGATTTAAAGTCCGCCAGTAATTTGCTGCGTGATGCTTGGCTCCTGCCACTATGAAAGGCCTCGGCTTTAATGCCTCGCTTTTCTAATTGGCTCACTAGTTTTGCCGAACCGTGTTTGGTTTGAATAAAGATCAACGCTTGCTGCCATTGGTTAGCAAGGATCATTTGGCTTAACAGCGCAGACTTTTTGTCTTTATCTACAGTAACCAGCCATTGGTCTATCTTAGGGGTGTTGTCACTGTTACTTGCAACGGAAATCTCTGTAGCATGCTCAATGGTACTTTTAGCTAACTGACGAATTTGCGGTGATAAGGTAGCAGAGAACAATAAGCTCTGACGCTGTTCAGGCAGTCTATCTACAATTTTCGTGATGTCATCGATGAAGCCCATATCGAGCATGCGGTCTGCTTCATCTAATACCAAGGTGTCTAATTGGTCAAAATGAACGGCCCGTTGATACATCATATCTAGCAGCCTACCCGGTGTAGCGACTAAAATGTCGATACCATAAATTAAGGCTTGTTTTTGTGGTTCAGAGTCAACACCACCATACATAGCTAGTGAGCTAATCTCTAAGTGTTTTGCATAATCAACGATGTTTTCTTCGACCTGAATAGCCAGCTCTCGGGTAGGTGTTAAAATTAATACCCTTACTCGTTTACCGCGTAATGCTTCTTGCTGTTCAGTCAGCTTCTGTAAAATGGGTAACACAAAACTGGCCGTTTTACCGGTGCCTGTTTGTGCTGCTGCTATCAGGTTTTTACCTGATAGCACTACTGGAATAGCCTTTTTTTGGATAGGCGTCGGTTGTTGATAACCGCATTCATTTAGCGCTTGAAGTATCGGGGTGCTTAATCCGAGTTTAGAAAATGGCATTGTAGATCTCAGGTGGGTAATAACAAGATAACTGTTACGGCCTTTGTCGATAACAGCTAATATCGGGGCATTATAACATGAAGCTAATTATTCACTGAGTAAAGTTGAATGTGACGGCGGGTATAGTGGCTTAGTAGAGTAATAATGGTTGTCACAAGACTCTGCAGTTCATTAGATAAGGCTTAGATTTTTTTAGCCAGTGCTTTATTGTTTATAACTTCGAAGCTGTGTTAGTACGCTGTTACAATTTATATGAGGACTTAGGGTGTGTTGGTAAATACGTTAGATAAAGTGTTGTTTGCAGTGTTGTTATTAGCCTTTTTCCAAATGCCAATCTTAACCGAGCATTATTTACAGTTTGTAAATGGCCAATACCACTCGGCAAAACAACAAGTGGACAATTTTCAAATCAATGCAGACTTGCACCAGTACGCCAGTATTGACGCTATGATTGATGATTTTAAACAAAATTCTAATCTTGCTGTGCGTACTGATGCAATGCAAAAACAGCAAACAATGGCCAATTTTAGGCAACTTGGTCAAGCAATTGAATTGTTTACCCAGGGGAATCTTTACCAAAAATCAATATATATGTTTAGCCCTGAGCGCTGGCAAACCTTAAAAAAAGTATTAGCAAACTTCACTCCGGGGATTTCCTTAAACCCGCTAACCATCGTTTATAGCGTGATCGCTGCATTGTTCTTAGGGGGCATGCTTATGTGGCCTATACGCCGCATGGCTGTCAATGCGACTAGTTAGCATCATTCAAACAAAATATGCAAAAAAGCCGAGTGATTCAACCCAGTACTAGAAATGGGGCCTAACACAACTAGGTAGTCACTAGCTAAACAAAGCCAGTATGATTCGAAATGTTGAAAGATATGGGGTTTAACGTAGGACCGGGCAGTAGCAGCAAACGCAACTTGAAATGGGGCGCTTTACTAAAAGCCTTACTTATGTGCTTTAATCGCCGAATAGCTGCTAACGCAACTAGGTAGTCACTAGCTAAACAAAATATGCAAAAAAGGCTGCGCGATGCAGCCTTTTACCGGATTAAGTATTAGCTATTAGAGTTTTGCCGCAGCATCAAACACGACATGCGTGTAAGCACCTTCTGGTACTTTAGTAATCACGGGTGACGAATCACTATCAAGTAGTACTTTTACGGTCCGGTCAAACGCAGCAGGTTCTAAATAACCCACACCTTTACCACTGCTAGCTAGTAATTTAGCCACTTCGCCAGCCATACGAATTTGATGTTCTTCGGTTTGCGCGCCGGTATCATCGTAATCTAATACGATTAAGCCCGCTTCTTTAGGGTTAGCTGCAGCCCATTCCCAACCTTGGATGGTTGCTTTTAAAAACTTAGCATAAGCGTCTAATTTCTTGGGATCTTTTAATGAATCTTCTAAGACATAAAGACCGTCTTCTAGGGTAGCTACACCTTCATCTTCGTATTTAAACAAAATGAGTTCGTCGTTGCTCAAACCACCATCTAGTACTTGCCCATATTCGTTGTAGGTCATGGTTGAAACGCAATCTGCTTGGCCCTGGAAAATTGGATCTACGTTGAAACCTTGCTTAAGAACCGTTACACCGTCTTCTCCGCCTGTGGTTGAGTAACCTAATTTAGACATCCAGCTTAAGAAAGGGTATTCGTTACCAAAGAACCACACACCTAATGTTTTCCCCTTAAAGTCTGCAGGACTGCTGATACCGCTAGATTTTAGACAGGTTAACATCATTCCAGACTTGCCGTAGATTTGTCCGATATTGACGAGTGGTAGGCCTTTTTCTCGAGTTGCGAGTGCTGAGGGTAGCCAGTCAACAACCACATCGGCACCGCCGCCGGCCAGTACTTGAGCGGGGGCAATATCGGGACCACCGGGTTTAATGGTTAAATCGATGCCCTGATCTTTATAAAAACCCTTGTTTAACGCGACATAGTAGCCAGCAAATTGTGCTTGAGTCACCCATTTTAACTGAAGGGTAAGTTTTTCAGCGGCGTTAGCCCCAAAACTGGCCGCTAATAGCGCGGCGCCAGATGCTAGTGAAATCAAAGTTCTATTCATAGTTAATTCCCTTTATTGCTACGATTATTAAGAGTGAGTAGTTAGTGTTTGTTGTTGCCTCGAAACGAGGGGTGCCAAAATAGCAGTGATTTTTCTAACAAGGCCAAAGCCCCATAACTGAGTGAACCAGCGACTGCTGCTACCACAATCGTGGCCCATACCATGTCCATATTCATTCGCCCAACTTCAGTAGAAATGCGAAATCCCATGCCAACGATAGGTGTGCCAAAAAACTCAGCGACAATCGCGCCTATCAGCGCAAGTGTTGAATTGAGCTTTAAAGCGTTAAAAATAAATGGCAGCGCCTGCGGTAACTGACTTTTGAAAAAAGTCTGCGACTTGCTGGCTGCGTAGGTATGCATCAAATCTTTATGCAGTGCATCGGTTGATTGCAGCCCCGTTAAGGTATTAATAAACATTGGAAAGAATGTCATTACAACGATTACAGCTGCCTTCGACTGCCAATCGAAGCCAAACCACATCACCATAATTGGCGCTATCCCAACAATGGGGATGGCTGACATAAAGTTACCTAATGGCACTAAACCCTGACGGAGGAAGGCGCTTTTTACTGCCCACTGCGCCATCAAGAAGCCTGATGCACAACCCAATAAATAACCCGCTAGCACCGCCTTTAAGTAGGTTTGCCTAAAGTCTGCCCATAATATTGGTAGGTTGTTAATTAGTGCGTCAAATATACTTGAAGGAGCGGGCAGTAAAACCGGCGAAATGGCGTAACCTTCAACAATGCTCTGCCAGGCTAATATCAACATGAAGGCAAATATTGTGGGTATTAAAGGCTTGATATAGCGAGCCTGATTTGGCTGTGATGAACACAATTGAGTCAATTGATTTAACAGCGCTGCAACGGCGTAAAACGACATCAACAACAGTAATATCAGGCTAGGGGAACGTTGATAGAAGCCAGCCTCGGCACTTGTCACCAGTACTAACTGTAATGCGATCAAGCCAAGGTGCAATGCACTAGCAAAATAATTAAGCATTAGTTAGGCCTCCGCGACGTTTTAATAAAGCCGTTTCAGCGAGGCCAACCAGCCAAACCAATATTGAGCCCAGTAGTGCTGCCATTAATAGGGCCGCCCAAATTTGTTGTGTTTGTCCGTAGTAAGAACCGCTTAATAGACGCGAACCTAATCCCCCTTGAGCGCCGGTAGGTAATTCAGCAACGATTGCTCCCACCAAAGCAGCCGCGATGGCCACTTTTAAACTAGCGAATAGATAGGGTTGTGCAGAGTACCAACGTAATTTCCAAAAGGTTTGTAATACACTGGCGTTGTAGGTATGCATTAATTCAACATGTAAAGTATCTGAAGCGCGTAGTCCTTTAACCATGCCGATGGTGACAGGGAAGAAAGATAAGTACATGGATATTACCGCTTTAGGTACCACGCCAGTGATGTTGAGCGCACCTAACACCACCACGATGATCGGTGCGATCGCAAGTATAGGAATAGTTTGTGATGCGATTACCCATGGCATAAGGCTCGCTTCTAAGGTTTTATTATGCACAATACCAATGGCAATCAACATGCCCAACATTGAGCCGAACACGAAACCTAGTAAGGTCGAGTTAAGGGTGATAACGCTATGAAAAACCAAGGAACGTTTAGAGTTCACTGAAGTATCAAACACTGATTTTTTTAGCTCTAATGCTACCTGATGAGGTGCCGGTAACATGGGGCGTTTAACTTGATAAGCTTGGCTCAAAATTTGGCTGTAAGTCCAATCTTGTTTTTTCCGCTCTAAGTTTTGTATCAGCTGATTTCCATTCATGATCAAAGCAGCTAAATACCATATAGCGATGATGATGACGATCAGGCTAACTAGCGGTAGCCATTTACGAACCGTGCTGTTGCTGTTCATATTTACTGATCTCCGCGTGAATTAATCAATGGCATGATCGTTCGCCAGTGCTGTGCGGATCTCTGCAGCTAAGTCATGAAAAGCCGCTTGGTCACGTAAGGCTAGGGTTTTTAACCTAGGTAATGGGCTTTCAATTACTTTAACAATCCGCCCTGGTCGCGGCGACATCACCACAATATGGGTGGAAAGAAGAACGGCTTCGGCTATCGAATGGGTAACAAATACCACGGTCTTTTGGGTTTCCTGCCAAATTCGCAGCAGTTCCATATTCATGTGGTCACGGGTTATTTCATCCAAAGCACCGAAGGGCTCATCCATCAACAACAATTCGGGATTAATACAAAGAGCGCGTGCGATAGATGCCCGTTGCTGCATGCCGCCAGATAATTGCCATGGAAATTTTTTATGAAAGTCTTGTAGACCCACCATCTTTAAATACTTGTCTATTTGCTTTTGCTGATGTGAGCCCGATTGACCAGAAATTTCCATCGGTAAGGCACAGTTTTGTTGAATCGTGCGCCAGGGTAATAAACCCGGTGCTTGAAACACGTAGCCGTAAAGCCGATTAAGCCTAGCGTCTGTTGGCGAGGTGCCATCTACCTTAATGGTTCCTGATGTTGCCTGTTCTAAATCGGCGATAACCCTAAGCAAAGTTGTTTTACCGCAGCCCGATGGGCCAATAAACGAAACAAAATCACCCTCGTTAATAGTGAGGTTAATATTGGATAGGGCGTTAACGGGGCCATCATTAGTATTAAAAACCAGCGAGAGATCCTCTACCGTGATCATCTCTCTCTTACCATGAGGGTCTTGCTCCATCGGTTGGTCTGTTATTGCTTGTTGTACTGCTAACATAGGTGTTGTCTCACTGTCTTAAGCTTCACAAAGCACTAGCGACTTACCGCTACGGGCGTCTTTGCTTGGTTATATTTTGTTACTGCATCAAAGATTGATGGGAAAGCAGGGCGTTTTATGTAACGGCCGGCGCCTTCTTCTACAAACAGTTGGCCGTCTTTAAACACAACCTTTCCTTGGCTTACGGTGATGTGAGGGGCGCCAAATACAGTCCGACCTTCGAAGATGTTAAAATCGATTTTTTGGTGATGCGTTTTTGCAGAAAGCGTATGTTGTTTGCTAGGGTCCCAAATCACGATGTCGGCATCTGATCCTGCTGCGATGCAGCCCTTTTGAGGGTAAAGATTGAATATCTTGGCACTGTTGGTGGAGGTGACGGCAACAAATTCTTGTTCGCTTAAGCGTCCTTTGTTTACACCTGAGTCCCACAACACCATCATACGGTCTTCGACTCCTGCTGTGCCATTGGGGATTTTACTAAAATCATCTTTGCCTGCGGCTTTTTGGTCCGCACAAAAACAACAATGATCGGTGGCGGTTGTTTGCAGCGTTCCGCCTTGTAGGGCTTTCCATAACACTTCTTGATGGCCTTTGGGCCTAAACGGTGGGCTCATAACATGGGCAGCTGCAGTCGCCCAATCTTCATGCTGGTAGACACTGTCATCGAGTTCTAAATGTCCCGCTAAGCATTCACCGTATACGCGTTGTCCTTCGTGGCGCGCTCGGGCGATCTCATCCACCGCTTCTTTGCAAGAAACATGAACAAGATAGAGCGGTACACCGAGAGATTGAGCAATTCGAATAGCGCGGTTTGCGGCTTCTCCTTCAACTTCAGTCGGCCGTGATAAGGGATGAGCTTCTGGGCCAGTTAAACCCGCTTCAATCAGTTTATTTTGTAAGTGATAAACTAATTCGCCATTTTCAGCATGTACAGTGGGCATCGCCCCCAATTCTAGACAACGGTTAAAACTGTTAACCAAGGTTTCATCTTCGGCCATAATGGCATTTTTATACGCCATGAAGTGTTTAAAGCTGTTCACGCCATGCTCGGTAACCAAGCGTCCCATATCTTGGTATACACTGTCATCCCACCACGTTACTGCCACATGGAACGAGTAATCAGATACCGAGCGAGAAGCCCAATCCATCCAAGTATCGAAAGCTTCCATTAAAGGCTGTTGCGGGTTAGGTATGACAAAATCGATAATCATCGTGGTTCCGCCAGCCAAACCCGCCGCGGTACCACTATAAAAGTCTTCGCTGGCCACGGTGCCCATAAACGGTAATTGCATATGGGTATGTGGATCAATGCCTCCTGGCATCACAAGTTTGCCGCTAGCATCGATTATTTCTGCATCGTTAGGGACGCATAAGTTTTCACCAACCGCTTTAATAACACCATCTTCGCAATAAACATCAGCAAAGATACTTTGATCGGCGTTGACAACTTTGCCACCTTTAATTAGTAAACTCATCACTAACAAACTCCATCTCAGTTTAATCAAAGGAAGTGCATCAAATTGAGTGCTTGATGTAAGTTCCTTGTTTGTTAGCTAACTATGCAATTGGTTGACCAACTGGACAGCTAGTAGCTGAGATGGCTTTCAAGGCCCCGTAATTACTCGCTTTAACTAAGATAGACAATGATTGTTATTGGGGCTTATAGGCCTTGATAACGCTCCATAGCAGGGCATTAAGTGCTTTTTTAGTGCATAAAAACTGAGCAGTTTGCTAGGGTATTTCCTTTTTACCTACCTTTATAACTAAAAAATTTTAAAAATACTCTTTAATTACAACGATATAAAATCATTTGCTCTATGACCTGTCCAAATGGTCAGCCTATTGCATGGCTATCGCTTAGCAGATTGATATTTTGCCCAGTTAGCGTCAGTTAACAGGCAACCTTTTGGTTATTGGAGGCCATGATGAGTAGCTTTAAAATTAACAGTGATCGCTTGTGGGACAGTTTAATGGAAATGGCAAAAATAGGAGCCACCGAAAAAGGAGGTTGCCGCCGCTTAGCCTTAACTGGTCTGGATAAACAAGGACGCGAACTATATATCAAGTGGGCCGAAGAGGCGGGTTGTGCAGTAAAAATTGATGCTGTAGGGAATATTATCTGTACGCGTCCAGGCGATGACATGAGCTTGCCGCCGGTAGGTACGGGTAGTCACTTAGATACGCAGCCATCGGGTGGAAAATTTGATGGTGTATTTGGTGTGCTATCGGGTTTAGAAGTGGTGCGCACAATGAATGACTTAGGCTTAAAAACCAAACACCCTATTGAAATTTCAGTTTGGACAAACGAAGAGGGTTCCCGCTTTGCTCCCGCAATGATGGGCTCTGGCGTGGTATCGGGGCGTTTTAGCTTACAAGAAATATTAGATAGCACTGATGTCGATGGCTTGCGCTTAGGGGATGAGTTAGAGCGTATTGGTTTCGCTGGCGATACGCCGGTCACGGGGCGCAAGTTTCACGCGTTCTTCGAAACTCATATTGAGCAAGGTCCCTATTTAGAAGCAGAAGA
The DNA here is from genome assembly GCF_054112545.1 of Agarivorans sp. MS3-6. Taxonomy (NCBI): domain Bacteria; kingdom Pseudomonadati; phylum Pseudomonadota; class Gammaproteobacteria; order Alteromonadales; family Alteromonadaceae; genus Agarivorans; species Agarivorans sp. MS3-6. The sequence goes on from NZ_CM134202.1 coordinate 4,591,218, forward strand.
AAAACAAATTGGCGTAGTAACTGGTGGGCAAGGGCAGCGCTGGTTTAACGCTACCTTAACTGGCAGAGAATCACATGCTGGAACAACCCCAATGCACTTGCGTAAAGATGCATTGTTAGCCAGCACCCTACTGATTCAAAAAGTGGAACAGATCGCTAAGGCGCACCCTCCAGGTTGCGGCACCGTCGGATTTGTCCAAGTGCTGCCCAATTCACGTAATACCATTCCTGGAAAAATCGAAATGAGCATCGATTTACGCCACCCGCTTGATGAAGAACTTAGCGCGATGGATGTAGCCTTAAATAATGCAGTAGCTGAATTGATGGAGCAAACCGGGGTTGAAGTCTTATTAGACCCATTTTGGTACTACGAGCCAATTCATTTTGACTCAAATTGCGTAAATGCAGTACGTGACGCGACGGTAAATCTTGGTTACAGCCATATGGATATCATTGCAGGGGCTGGCCATGACGCTTGTTATGTCTCTGATTTTGCGCCAACTAGCATGATTTTCACGCCCTGTTTAGATGGTATCAGCCACAATGAAATTGAGAGTACCACACAAGAAGAATGCGAAGCAGGTTGCTCGGTGTTGTTAAATGCGATGTTAAGTATGGCTGAAATAACTACCCAAAGCTCAGCTGTGGAGCATCAAGATTTAGCGACCAGTAAATAAGACTGGTAGGGGAGCAGCACCAAGCTAGGTTGCTCCCTTGCACCACAAACATTCGGGCAGCAGCGTTGATCCAAACGGTGTTCTACAGCAGTTTAATACCGCAGCCCTTTAGTACTAATCGTGAAAGAAACTCTACGCCTGCTTCATAATCGCTGGCTTCCAAAGCTTCTTTATCCATCATCATGCTGCTTTGTAAGGCGTAGTCTGCATAGGCTTGGGTTGATGACCATATCATAAACAATAAGTGTTCTGGGTTGATGGGTTCCATCCACTGCTTAGCTATCCATTCGCGAAATACTTGGCAGGTTTTATCGAACTGTTGTTTAAGCTCGGTAGCGAGTTGCTCCCGCAAATAAGGCGCGCCATGCAATATTTCGGCGGCAAATATTCGAGAGGCATTAGGGTGCTCTTTAGACAATTTCATTTTTTGCAAAATGTAGTGTCTAAGTGCGATGTTGGGATGCTGTTCAGCTGTCATTTCATCCATGTGACTCATCCACACGACCAATAATTGGCTTAAAACACCCTTATACAACGCTTCTTTGGTTTTGAAGTAATAAAGCACGTTGGCTTTTGGCAAATTAGCTTTAGCCGCAATCGCAGCAATAGTCGTACCTGAGTAGCCATTTTCAGCAAAAAGCTGCTCTGCGACAAACAGAATTTGTTCTAGATTGTCTTTGCGTATATCAGCTAGTTTGCGGCGTTTAACCCCAGTAGCTTGTGATTTTGTCATTGTTTTGTTGGTCTCGACATCCTAAGGGCCTGCACTAATATGTCGCCAGCTGCCTTAAAAATGGGCAATGTAATTAACTACATATGGCTTAAAGCATAACCCTAATTGAGCCATGATGTAATAGTTCTAAACAGATGATTTAAAATATTATAAATTTTATGTAATTAAAACAATGTGTTAATCAGGTGATTCGCTTTGACCATTCATCTTCTGACCGTTTGGTCAGAAGGTGGTATGGGCTTTGCTTTGTTTTTATACAACGAGATTCGTTTATCTCAGTATTATAAAAATAGGGAGATCCCATGGTGATGAGTATGGAAAAGCCTGAAGGCTATTCACAGCAACAGCTAGCCCTTGATCAGATGTTCAAGGATATAAACCCCGCGTTAAGTGCCCGCCAAGCCGGAATCGAGAGTTCACGTTGTTACTATTGTTATGACGCGCCTTGTATCACCGCTTGTCCTTCAAAGATTAATATACCCAGTTTTATAGCCAGTATTCATGCTGATGATTTAACTGGAGCGGCAAAAACGATTTACCAAGAGAACATCATGGGGGGCAGTTGTGCCAGGGTATGTCCTACTGAAATATTGTGTGAACAAGCTTGTGTTCGCAATAAAGAACAAGAGCAATCACCGGTAAAGATTGGTTTGTTGCAACGCCATGCCACCGATAACGCTGTTTTTTCTGGTCACCCCTTTGAACGAGCCGCCTCTACTGGAAAAACCATTGCTGTGGTCGGTGCGGGGCCCGCGGGCTTAAGTTGTGCACATCGCTTAGCCATGCTGGGTAATGATGTTGAGATATTTGAAGCAGCGGCTAAACCGGGTGGTTTAAATGAGTACGGCATTGCTAAATACAAACTGACTGACAATTTTGCTCAACAAGAAGTAGAGTTTATTTTGAGCATTGGTGGAATCACGGTTCATACCGACACCGCCTTAGGTCGCGATATCAGCTTAGCTGAATTGAAAGGACAATTTGATGCGGTGTTTTTAGCAATAGGTTTGCAAGACGTTCAATCCTTGATGCTGGTAAACGAGAGCCACCCGCAGATCCTCAATGCTGTTGATTATATAAAAGAACTACGCCAAGCCACTGAACTAAGCCAACTTAACGTGCCACTAGATAGCGCAGTCGTGATTGGTGCTGGTAACACAGCCATTGATATCGCTTGCCAACTTAAACGTTTAGGCACTGAAGAAGTGACTTTGGTATACCGACGTGGTGCAGAGCATATGAGCGCGACAGCCCATGAGCAGCAAATTGCGAAGAACCACCAAGTCATCATTAAAACTTGGGCGAGACCTGAACAGATTAACCTCGATCATGATGGCGTGCTTCGTAGCATGAGCTTCCGCAAAACCTACAGTGAAGATGGCCAACTAGAAGATACAGATCAAACTTTTGATGTGGCTTGTTCTGCCGTATTTAAAGCGGTAGGGCAAAAGTTTACTTATCCAGATAAAGAGCAACTTATCCCGACTGTGAGTAACGGGAAAATTACTACTTTTGGTCAGCAAGTCACCAGCATTGATGGCGTATTTGCCGGAGGAGACTGTACCAGCGTGGGACAGGATTTAACAGTAGAGGCTGTACAACAAGGCAAGCTAGCGGCTTTAGCCATTCATCAACAAATTAACGCAGTGGAGGCATAAGACTATGGCCGATTTATCAATAGAATTTGCAGGAATTAAGTCTCCAAACCCTTTTTGGTTGGCATCAGCCCCTCCTACTGACAAAGCCTATAATGTAGAACGAGCATTTGAAGCAGGATGGGGAGGCGTGGTTTGGAAAACCTTGGGAGAGGATCCCGCGGCTGTAAATGTTTCATCGAGATACTCAGCCATTTACGACCACAATGGTGAAGTTGCAGGGTTTAATAATATTGAGCTAATTACCGACCGAAGTTTAGAGATTAACCTAAAAGAAATTGAAGCGGTCAAGAAAAGCTGGCCAGACAGGGCATTGGTGGTGTCGCTAATGGTGCCTTGTGAAGAAGAGGCTTGGAAAAAAATCGTTAAGCAGGTCGAACAAACTGGTGCGGATGGCTTAGAGCTAAACTTTGGCTGTCCACATGGAATGCCTGAGCGCGGAATGGGCGCAGCGGTAGGTCAAGTGCCTGAATATATTGAAATGGTTACCCGTTGGTGCAAAACCTACAGCAAACTCCCGGTGATTGTAAAACTCACCCCCAATATCACTGACATACGCTTTTCAGCGCGGGCAGCTAAGCAAGGTGGTGCTGACGCGGTATCATTGATTAACACCATTAACTCGATTACAGGCATAGACCTAGACAAAATGGCAGCCAGACCGGTTGTTGATGGTAAAAGTACCCATGGAGGTTATTGTGGGCCAGCGGTTAAACCGATTGCACTCAATATGGTGAGTGAAATAGCCCGCGATCCAGAAACCGCCGGTCTGCCTATCTCGGGCATTGGTGGAATTGGCAATTGGCGGGATGCGGCTGAGTTTATTTCGTTAGGCTCAGGTTCGGTACAGGTATGTACTGCGGCGATGATTTACGGCTTTAGAATCGTTAGTGAGATGCAAACCGGTTTATCTAACTGGATGGACAGTAAAGGCTACAAAAAGATTTCTGATTTTCAAGGTTTAGCCGTTCCGAATACTACCGACTGGAAGTATCTGAACATGAACTACAAAGTTGTGGCTGATATTGACGAAGATAAGTGTATTGGTTGCGGTCGCTGTTATATCGCTTGTGAAGATACTTCACACCAAGCGATTGATAAAACTGTTCGGGCCGATGGCAGCGTAGCTTTTGAAGTGATAGAAGATAAATGCGTAGGTTGTAACCTATGTCAAATCACCTGTCCTGTTGACCAGTGTATTAAGATGGAGCAAAAAGAAGCAGATAAACCTTATATGAACTGGACCCAAGACCCGCGTAACCCCTACAAGGACGCTTCTTAAGTTCAGTGGTGTCGTCACTTTGCTCTGCGATATTGCAGAGCAAAGTAATTAGCGTTTTGCTGTGAACCTAAAGAGGCTCTTAAAACTAGGTTTGTTGCTTGGTCATCTCTTTTTTAAGTTGTTTTGCAACATAATCCGGTGAATGAGTAGAGCGTGCCAGCAGTTGATACATCGCAGGAATGACCAGTAAACTGACCACCGATGCGAATGCCATTCCAAACAATACGACAGTTCCTACCGATATTCGACTTTCAGCTCCAGCACCGCTAGACATGATTAACGGAACTGCTCCGGCGACTGTTGTGAACGCCGTCATCATAATCGGTCGTAGGCGACGAGATGCGGCTTGTACCACGGCCTGGTTAAACGCAATACCTCGATCGCGCAGTTGGTTGGCATATTCTACGATCAGTATTCCGTTTTTGGTCACCATACCGATCAACATAATCATCGCAATTTGGCTGTATATATTAAGGCTTTCGTTCATTAGGTACATCCCGGCAAGACCGCCGAAAATGCCCATGGGAACGGTAAACATCACAACCGCCGGGTTAATAAAACTTTCGAATTGGGCCGCAAGTACTAAATAAGCAACAACTAAGGCCATACAGAAAATGATCACAGTACTGCTTTGATTTTCTTTGTAATCTTTAGATTCGCCGCTAAAGTCGATGGATATATCGCTGGGCAGGTTTTTAATGGCTAACTGCTCTAAGTGGTCAAGTGCTTCTCCCAAGGTATATCCCTGATTCATGGTCCCTGAAAGAGTCACCGCCCGTTGTTTATTTAGGCGACTCAAGCGATTTGCTGATGCGGTTTCAACCAGTTGGGTTACGCTATCTAAGGTGAGTAAAGAACCATTGGCTGCACGTAAGTAAATTTTGCTTAGATCAGTTGCACTATTAAATCCTTCTTCACCCCCTCGTATGTAAACATCGTACTCTTCACCGCGATCGACAAAGGTAGTTTCGCTGCGTCCACCCAGCATAATTTCTAAAGTATCTGATATTTCGCTAACACTTAAGCCCAATTCAGCCGCCCGCTGTCGGTCAATCTTAACCAGTAATTCAGGCGTTTTCTCAGAGTAATTGATATCAAGAGCGCCGATTGAAGGATGTAATTCAGCCTTTTGTAACATTATTTGCCCCCAATGATTGAGTTCTTCGAAGCTCGCTCCTGCTAAAACAAATTGAATAGGGTCATCAGATTTCCCGCCAAAGCCGGGTTGGCGTGGTCTAATAGAAATATCTGCAATATTGGCTAAGGTTTTTCGCAATAAATTTACCGCATCAGCCGCACTTTGCTCTCGTTGTGCCCAATCTTCTAATTGCACAATAATAAACGCTGTATTATCGCCGGCTTGACCGCCAAAAGCCGGTGTTTGCAGATTAAATGACTTGATTAAGCCTTGGCCAACCAAAGGCATGATTTGCTGCTCTACTTGGTCCATGTTGGTGGTCATTCTATCGTAACTTGTACCTTCAGCCCCTTTGACCATGATCTGTACTACTCCACGGTCTTCTACGGGGGCTAACTGTGCAGGAATCAATTGCATTAAACCAACGCTGCCTAAAATACATAGAATAATCGCGGTAGGTGCAGCAGTGCGTGATTCAATTATTTTGGTTAACAAACCTTGGTAAGCAGGGAGCAATTTGGCAAATAACTTCTCCAGGCCCTGGCTAACGCGACTAGGTTTGGCATTTAGACTGAGTAATTTACTGGCTAAAGCCGGCGTCAAGGTGAGTGCGATTAACGATGAAAAAACCACTGCGACCGACAGTAGTACTGAGAATTCAGTAAACATTTTTCCAACCATGCCGTCCATGTAAGCAATCGGCATAAATACCATCACCAATACTAAGGTGGTTGCTATAACAGCAAAACCCACTTCGCGGGTACCCCGATAAGCCGCTAATAAGGGTGGGGTGCCTTGCTCAATGTGATGGTAGATGTTTTCTACGACGACGATAGCATCATCAACCACTAAACCAATCGCAAGAATTAATGCCATTAGGGTTATTAAGTTGATGGAGAAGCCGAAACTTTGTGCGGCGATAAAAGCGGCAATAAGCGATACCGGCACCGTAACCGCCGGTATAATGGTAATTTTTGCCTGACCGAGGAAGATATACAGTACTAAAACAACTAAGCCACCGGTAATCATTAAGGTTTGATACACCTCACTAATTGCCTGCTCAATAAACACCGTGGAATCATAGTCAACTTTAAGTTCAGTGCCTTCGGGAAGATAGGTTTGCAAACGTTCTACTTCAGCGCTGACTTGCTGTGCAACGTTTAGCGGGTTGGCATCAAGTTGTGGGATGATACCCAGACTCAAGTTTAAGATGCCGTCACTTTTAAAACTTGAGTTTTCGTTTTCAGCGCCCACAAATACTTTTGCTACATCTTTTAGATATACGTGAGTACCGTCTTGGCTGGTTCTAAGACGAAGATATTCAAAGTCTTTTGCGTTGGAGTATAAGCGCTCGGTACGCACCGGCATAACCGTGGTGTCGTTTCTGATTTCTCCGCCAGGTAATTCGAGGTTCTCACGCTTAAGCGCAGCAACTACATCGCTAGGGGTGATTTGCCGTCCAGCCATTAGGCTTGGGTCTAGCTTTACATACATTACCTTATATAATGCACCAGTCAGTTCAACTGAACTTACGCCACTGATTAGATTGAATCGATCGACCAATACACGCTCAGCATAATCGGTCAGCTCAGTACGATCCATTTTGCTAGAATTTACATTTATGTAAATTGAAGACTCACCCGATCCGTTGTCTTTGGAAACCACGGGATCAGTAATATCATCGGGCAAGCTTCGTTTTGCACGGTCTACAGCATCTCGAATATCGCTAACTCCCTCGGTTAACGGCCAATCGAGCAAAAAGGTCACGGTGACTCTAGACATCCCATTGCGAGAAACCGAATCAATTTGATCAACCCCACTAATGCCCGAGAGTTGGTCTTCGATAATTGCGGTAATTTGGCTATCAACAATGCTAGCAGAGACACCTTCGTAACGGGTAGTAATGGTCACTACTGGGTTTTCTACATCGGGCATTTCCCTAACGGCTAGTTGATTAAAAGACGCAATGCCAAATACACAGAGCAAGGCGCTAAGTACGAAAGCTACAACAGGCCGCTTTACTGATATGTCGGACAAGAGCATTAAATCGGCTCCTGCATGTTGCTGGGTTTAAGTGGCTTGCCTTCTGTTGATTTAGCGATCTGTTGCTTTAGATCTCTAACATTTACTCCATCGCGAATGTTGACCAAACCTTGTACCACAATGGTGTCATTTAGCTTAATGCCTTGGTCTATCAAAACATAGTTATTGATACGCGTACCCAATTGTATTTCGCTACGGTGAGCGATTTGTTCGTCATCTACAACATAAACGAAACGTTTGGTGCCTGAGTACTCGATGGCCTGCACTGGAATCATTGGCTGGGTGGTAGGTGGTAATACTAAAGTGGCTCGCATCATCATGCCCGGCTTGAGTTGATAATCATGATTGGTAAAGCTAACCCGTACCTTAAGATTTAAGGTATTACTATCAACCCTCGGATCAATCACTTCAATGATCCCTTGATATACTTTGTTTGGCCATGCCGGCGTTGACGCTTGGATTGGCATGCCTGTTTCCAACGATGATAAATATCGATCAGGAATACTTAAATCTAGTTGTAGCCTATCCAGATTATCTAAATTCAGTAAAGTTTGATTGGCGGTGATGAGCGCGCCCTTACTGATGTCTACTAAGCCAATAACGCCGCTGAAAGGAGCAGTGAGTTGATGATCGTAAAGATCAGATTGCGCCGATAGTAGTCTGGCTTCTGCAATTGAAACGCTGGCAAGTTGCGCATCATAACTAGTTTGAGACACGGCTTTACGTTTAAGCAATTGTTCAAATTCATGCAGTTTTCGCTGTTCGTCAGCTAAGTAAGCTTGGGCTTCGGCTAATAGCGCCTTGGCTTTTAAATCGTTTAGTTCAATCAGTAACTCGCCAGCGTGCACCGATTGGTTTGAACGGACGTTGATTTTTTCAATTTTCCCCGTCACTTCTGCGGCGATAGCCACAGCTTGCTCAGCATCTAAGGTGCCGATTAAACTTAGTGTTTGTGAAAGACTGTGCTGTTGAACTTGCTCTGTGCTGACCAATGTCGGAGCCAAAGTTCGAACCGCTTGAGTCTCCTCTGACTGTTGGTGAAATAAAATTAGGGCAATTAAACTGACAATGAGAAATGGCGGAACTAAAAAGCGCAATAACATGGTGATCCGAACAGCTAGAAAACAAGCTGCTATTCTAGTTGGTCTTAGTTACAGCTGCGGTAAAGTAGTGTAAAGAAGTGCAAATTTGTCGCCAAATTGTGTCCATTATTATTGTGTAGTTAGCCTATTGATGTTTGTTTAACGTTTACACTGTTATTTTTATATGTTTGGATCATTTTTTAGGTGGGAGCTTTTTATCATGCGTCAGCCTTTTTCGGTTAATGTGTTTCTCTATCGTTTTAGAAGCGGGGCGATAGAATATCTAATGTTAAAGCGTGTCCCTCGACCAGATATGCAACTGGGCGCTTTTTGGCAAGCCGTTACTGGTGGCATGGAGGAGGGCGAAAACATCCAACAAACGGCAGTTCGAGAAGTGTATGAAGAAACCAATCTGAGAATAGCGCGTTTGCAATCCACTAACTTTAGTTACCGATTTTTGATAAAAGACCAGTGGCGAGACACCTATGGTTATGCAGCGGATGATATTTTAGAAACGGTATTTTGCGCAGAAGTTTGCGACGAACCGATCCTTTCTAATGAACATAGTGACTATCAATGGTTACCCTACAATGAAGCCATCGACTTACTCGAATTTACCTATAACCAACAGGCTATTAGTATCGTGGACAACATGCTTAGATCGAACAGTTAACCTTGAGGCACCTTGAAGGTGCCTCACTGGTTTAACGGGTATAGCCGTTGAATTGTTTTTCGTGGCCTATCGTAGACATCGGACCGTGACCAGGGCAAAAATTGATAGTCATCGTCGAGAGTATATAGCTGAGTTTTAATCGCATTAATTAAGGTAGGGTGATCGCCTTTGGGGAAATCTGTTCGACCAATAGAACCGTTAAACAGTACATCACCAACAATGGCTAACTTGTTGTGGTGGTCAACAAATACTACATGGCCAGGAGTGTGGCCAGGGCAGTGGCGAACCTCCAATTTTAGATTACCCACTTCAACGAGGTCACCATGTTCTAACCATTGGTCTGGGCTAAAACTGGCTACGTCAGGAAATCCAAACATTTGACACTGCATTGCCATTTTGCTTAGCCAAAAGTCATCATCTTTTTGAGGGCCAATCATTGCCACTTGGTAACGTTGCTTAATAATACTACTGGCTCCAACATGGTCAAGGTGACCATGGGTTAGTAATATCTTACTCACCGTCACACCTGCTTTATCTACCGCAGCCTGAATTAGCTGTGGATCACCACCAGGGTCAACAATAGCTGCCTGCAGGGTTTGTTCACACCAGATAAGACTACAGTTTTGTTGAAAAGGAGTTACTGGAATAATTTGATATGCCATTTTGTCTTACTCTAATTAATTACTGCTCTAGTGTACGGATGCAGATGAATTTTTCTATAGTTGCGTATAACTAAACACAGAAATAGTCTCGCATATGTTTATAATAACAACATCGCTTAATGGTAGGAGAGACCTTTGATAATCAAAGATATTATGCAAACTCGCGTGGTGAGTGTTGGTATGGACCAACGCTTATTTGATATTAAGGACATTTTTGACAATGTTAGCTTTCACCACTTAGTTGTTCTCGATGATGAAGATAAAGTGGTTGGCGTTCTTACTGAAGCAGATGTGCTTGCTGCTTTAAGCCCATTCTTAGGTAAAGCAGCTGAAAGCCAACGAGACATCCAAACCCTCACTCAACGTGTTCATCAGTTAATGTCTAGAGATCCTCAATGTTGCTTGTCTGCAACAAGTATCAGCGACGCGGGAAGTATCATGGTAGAGCAGGGTCTAAGCTGTTTACCGGTAGTTGATAGTGATAAGCAATTACTAGGTATTGTTACTTGGAAAGATGTTCTTGCATTTTTGCTGGTGAGTAGCAAAAACGGATGAACTCCCAACCGTCTTATTTGCCTATCATGTTTATGGGCTGTACCAGTGATGCGGGTAAATCGTTAGTGACCGCTTTGATTTGTCGTTACCTTGCTAATACAGGGCTAAACGTTGCCCCATTCAAAGCACAAAACATGAGTAACAATGCCGCTGTTACCCATGAAGGCGGCGAGATTGGGCGTGCTCAATACTTACAGGCCTTAGCTGCCAATCAAATTGCTACTATCGAAATGAATCCTGTATTACTAAAACCGCATAGTGATATTGGCGCTCAAGTAATAGTCAATGGCGAGGTAAGCCATCAACTTAACGCCATAGATTGGCATCAACGTAAAGCCATTCTGTGGCCAGCGGTTACCGCAAGCGTTGAACGTTTGCAGAGTAAACATCAATGTTTGGTTATTGAGGGCGCAGGCAGCCCTGCGGAAGTTAATTTAAGGAAAAGCGATATTGTTAATATGGAGCTAGCCTTACATGTGGATGCTTCTGTTTACTTGATTGCTGATATCGACCGCGGTGGTGCTTATGCGCACTTATTAGGCACTTGGATGTGCCTTAGTAAACAAGAGCAAGCGCGAGTAAAAGGATTTGTACTCAATAAATTTCGTGGTGAGCAAGCCTTGCTGGAAGATGCTAATCATTGGATATTGGAAAAAACTGGGATTCCGATAGTCGCGGTTGTTCCCTGGACTAAACATCAATTGCCAGAAGAAGATAATTTTTTCCATCGAAATCAATGGCAAGCTGGGGCGACGAACATTGCATTGGTGGTTTATCCCTACGCCAGTAACTTAGATGAATTTGACCCTCTCATATATCAGTCTGGGGTGAATGTCGTGCCAGTGAGAGAATGGCAAGATTTAAGTCAATATGATGCGGTTATTTTACCAGGGTCAAAACACGTCGCCGAGAGCTGTAAGCATTTGCTTAGCACTGGTTTAGATAAGGCTATTATAGATGCTGCGCACACGGGTGTGAGGGTCTTAGGTATCTGTGGAGGCTTACAAATTTTAGGTGATAAAGTATTAGACCCGCAGCATATCGAAGGTGATCAGTTTAGCGGTTTGTCTTTATTACCTATTACCACAGAATATGATAGTAACAAGGTGACCATTCAACGGAAGGTTGATTGGGCGGGTGAGCAACTAAACTGTTACGAAATCCATCATGGTAAAACCCAATGTACTGAAAACTTAGCGCCATTTGTAGAAGTTAACAATGGTTGGCAACATGGGCAAGTTCAAGCCAGTTATTTACATGACCTATTTACCAATAAAAGTTTTCGCCAGCACTGGTTAGAAGGTCTGGGATGGCGTGGGCAATGTGAAGACTGGCAGGACGTTATCGATAAAGAACTAGACCGATTGTGTGAACAATTAGCAGAGCCTTTAAAGCAGATTTGTGAGCACGCAAAGCTTAATTAGACGACGCCACTATTACATCCAACCTTGCTCCTGATAATAGCGTAATGCGCCTGGGTGTAAAGGTGCAGAGAGGTTAGTGGCAATCATTTCTTTTACGTTCAACTCAGCCAGCGCCGGATGCAAAGAACGAAGAGTATTAATGTTTTCGAAGATCGCGGCCACAAAATTATAAACGGTTTGTTCAGACAACATTTTGTCGGCTACCAGGGTCGCACTCACGCCAATAGATTGGATATCTGTCGGATTGCCATGGTAGGTACCGCCCTTAATGGTTACCGGAGAAAAGTATTCATATTTTTCAGCTAAACCTACGATGGTTTTCTTAGAAAGCCCCAGTAATTTAGATTCGCACATGGTGGTGGCACGTGTAATAGACGTATTGGGGTGGCCTACAACATAAACAATGGCGTCATTCTTTTTACTACATAAGGCGCGACTTTGCTCATCGGGTTTCAAATTAGTTAATTCTGAGAAGTCAGCATCTTGCCAATCTAGTTGTTCCATGACTAACTTCATCGTTGAATATTGGCCTGAGCCGACAGGGCCTACATTAACCGAATGACCTTTCAATTGATCAATTTGGCTAATATTTACATCCTCATGGACCAACACGGTAAAAGCTTCAGAATATAAAGAAAGTAATGAGCGCATATCGGTGTAAGCCCCATTTTCTTCATACTGACCAGCACCTTGGTAAGCTTGCCAGTGAACATCAGATTGGACAATCGCTAAATCAATATCATTACTTTGTAGAGCCTCGACGTTGTCGCTAGACCCTCCTGAGCTTTCCGCCGTACAGCTAATTTTTCGATGTTCGTTACTCTGCTCTAAAAGGCGGCATAAGGCGTTACCTGTAGGATAATACACACCACTGACATTACCGGTTCCAACGAATAAATATTCGTTACTACTGGCGAGTCCGCTGCTTAAACTTAAGGCGGTGAATACTAAACAAGCTGTAAATCGTTTCATTTTTTCGTCCATAAAACTTATTGCCGATAGAACAACAACCCTAATATACACGCTAAAATCACAAAACGCTTGTTCAACACTACAAGTTGTGAGCTTGAAAACATGAAGGTTTTTGCATATCTAGCGAAAACACAATCTATTGGTCGGACAAGTTGGTACTCAGGCTTTGCTTGTTTTACGTTGACTAAGTTGTTAAAACATCCCGCTGGCTAGCTGTTACCCGGTATTTCGCTAGCAATTCTAAAGGACTAAATATCGCTGATGATTAATCAACAGTAGTGGTAATAATTCGTTATAATAAAGCCACTTAGTATCTATGTGTGTTGACATTAAATTGCTAAAATCCCTCAGCCATCAGAGCTTAGAAATCTGTTGTTATAGTCTAGATGATATTGAAAGTGCTATTCGTGGCGGAGCCGATCGGATCGAATTCTGCGCTGGCCAAAATGACGGCGGTGTTACGCCAAGTTATGGCGCCTTAAAACAAGCACAAAAATATCTAAAACAGCTACCTATCGTAGTCATGGTTCGCCCTAGAGGCGGAGATTTCTGTTACTTGCCAGATGAAATTGAGCAAATGATAAGGGATATTGAACTGATTAAAGAACTTGGTTATTCCGGAGTAGTAACCGGTTGCTTGAGTCCAGACGCTAGCCTAGATGTAGCGGCAAACCAAAAACTGGTTGATGCATGTGGCGATACAAAAGTAACTTTCCATAGGGCCTTTGACTGTGTCGCCGCTCCTATACAAGCGGCACAGCTTATTGCTGACATCGGCTTTAATCGAGTATTGAGTTCTGGCCAAAGCAACAATATTGAGGGTGGATTACCATTGCTACTTGAGCTTCAAGATGCTCAACCGGCATTAGAGTGGATTGCCGCTGGTGGCGTAAGGGCCCACAATATTCAATGTTTAGTCAACAAGGGGCTTCGGTTTTTCCATAGTGCCGCGGCTAAACCGTTGAATACTTTATTTGACACTCGTTACTCACTTGCGATGGCGGCGTCTAAAGACCTAGCGAAAGAATTGAGCAGACAAACAGTAGATACCGCTCAAGTACTTGCAATGGCCGATTTACTTACAAGGGCTTAATGAAGCGATGTTTACTCCGTTGTTCCACAGAACTCGACATTTTTCATACTACTTGCTGAATTCAATCAGGCATCGTGGAATAGCGATGTTCTCAGCCTATCTATTAGTTCAAGCATGCTGGTTAGCTTTATTTGCGCCCTTATCTATTGTTGTTAGCGAGTCTTTGATGTCTTGGCATGGGCTAGGAGGAGTCGCTAATCAAGAGTTGCTTGGATTTTTCTTATCGCCCGTCGGTTACTTGTTTGCTATTTGGTTGGTGGCGATGTCGCTATTCAATTTTTTTTTGCAACAAGGCGTCGTAACCCTCTTGTTAGCGCAACATGAGGTCAACAAACGCTCGATTTCTCAAGCTATTAGGCTGTTAATTCAACGTTCTTGGCTAATCGCTCGATTAGCATTCATGCAGTCAGCCTTGCTGATAAGTATTAGCTGTACGCTACTATTTATTGGGCGATGGCTATTTGGTTTTATGTTAGCGGATTGGGATATTAATTATTATCTTGATCAACAACGAGGCCAGGTATGGATTTACTTCTCGGCTTTATCCCTTGGAGGGATCCCGTTAGCGCTTTGGCTTGGCAGTAAGTGGCTTAATTGGTGGTTTGCATTGCCATTTTGCATGCTGCAGAAACAACCTTTGGGTAAGCAGCTAACAGATTCAACCAGGCTAAGTGTTGGCCAGAGAAAACTTATTTTGGGATTAAACATTGTTTGGTTAGCGTTAAGAGCATTGGTGTTTTTGATGTTGATAGCGGTAAGTATCTGGGTATTACGCTTTAGCTTAGATTGGTGGGCACCAGAAGATGTAACGAGTACAGAGCTTTTCGTATTTAGTTTTGTGGTGCTAGCTGGTGGTTCAATATTAAGTTTTTTGGACACTTGGCTATATGCCAGTATTCAATTTTATATGTTTAAAGTCTTAGTGAAAAAACGAGGTGGAGAGTTACACAGCGAACACCAACGAGTCCTCAAAGAAAACCACAGTTTACATTTAGGTTTTAGATTAATGCTATTGGCTATTCTGTTAGTGGGAGTTAGTCAGTTGGCAGACGATGTAGATGGCTTCAGCCAACGCTTTGCCGCTCCAAGCGATTTTACCATTATGGGACATCGAGCGGGCGGGTGGTTAGCACCAGAAAACAGTTTGGAAGGTTTGCATCAATCTATAGATCTTGGCTTAGCGGTGACAGAAATAGATGTGCAATTGACTAGCGATGGTCAAATAGCAGTCGTCCATGATAGAGATCTTCGTAGGCTTACCGGTAGTTCTGAAATTGTATATTTGAGTACCTTTAAGGAGATTCAAAATGCATTTGTGTCAGCGGGCTTGGAAAAACCGCAGCCTCTTTCCGAGTGGCTAGAGCAAAGTGCCGGTAATATAACCCTTAATATCGAATTGAAACGCTACGATCGCGCTATGGATTTAGTACCAGCCGTTGTAGACGCGCTGCAACACTTTCAGCACCCCGTTATTATCAGTAGCTTAGATGTGGAATTACTTAACGCTGTAAAACAAAAAGTGAAAGACAGTCTGTTAGCTGAAAGGGTGAGCATTGCGTTTATTGCAGCAGCAAGCTTTGGCGAAACGAAGTTACAAAAAAATGTTGATATGCTGATCGTTAATCAGCAGTGGGTTAGCGCTTGGCGACTATTGAGTGCTCAACAAAGAGGCCAGCAAGTACATGTGTGGACCGTGAACAACGCCGCTGATGTAGAGCGTTTGTTCTATCTACGGGTTGACGGAGTAGTGACAGATTCACCTGAAATGGCTATCGCCACCATCGAGAACCTTCAGCAACTAAACCAAGTAGAACATGTGATTAATAGTTTTCGATATTGGCTAAGGTTTTAAAACGCCTGTCAATTTTAGCGCGAGACAACCAAAATGAAGCATTATTCGGGTTAATATTGAGTTCAATTAACTAAAAAACTGTTGGAAGGCTGACCACTTTTCATGTTCAACTTCCCAAGAGCTTAGATAAAACTTCACAGTTTGATTAGGACGACGTTGATTTAGTTGGTATAAACTCAAACGAGATACACAGCCCAGTTTGCTGTAGCCTCCTATTGTTTGCCTATCGACCGACAATATTATTGGTAACCCGTTAGCTGGAACTTGTACCGCTCCTAAGGCGATGGCTTCTGACTCAATATTGTTGGGGACATGTTTAAACGCTTGTCCGGTTAAACGCACACCCATTCGATCACTTAAATCACTCACCTTGTAAGTTTGTTGGCATAACAACGCGATATCTTGATTGGAAAATTGTTGAAATTGATAGCTAGGTATTAACGCTAAATTTAATGGTTCTAAGTAGTTCGGAATGAAGCGATAGGGCGTTTGCAGAATCGCTGAAGAAGCGCTTATGTTGTATTCTATTTGCGGATTATCGTGGTAACTAATACGGTCATTGTTTTTTAACCAGCGGCCGTCAAAAGGTCCTAATAGTTGTTTAACTGAACTACTCGCACTGCCTAACTCCTTGTTTACGATTAGCCCTCCCTTTACTGCCAAATAGGCTCTTAAGCCGCTACGTGCAGGGTTAATTTGCAAGGTATCACCATCTGCTATCTGAATGGTTTGCCAAGTGTCGGCGTTCACAGCAGCGCTGTTTTTTGAAGACAATATTTTAAGCGGTGTATCAGCGCCGCATACTGCAATGCTACACGCTTTCTCAAACTGTATGCTCGCGCCACCAATCGCGATTTCAAGACAAGCTTCATTAGCTTGATTTGAAAGCAATCTATTGGCCCAGTAAAAGGCTTGTAAGTCTGCCGCCCCGCCCGGACTAATACCAATATCTTGGTAGCCGATTCTTCCTTGGTCTACAACACAAGTTTGGGGGCCGCTACGCAACAGCGTAAGGTTAGCTCTTGCCATCATAGGCGGTCCAACATTTGCTGGTACTCTTGATAACTAATACTATAAAAGCCTATTGAATCGCCAACCTGTAATGGGCACATTGGTGAATGCGTTTTGTTAAAAAAATTCATAGGGCTTCGACCTATAATATGCCATCCACCCGGGCTTGCAGCCGGATAAACCGCGGTCATGTCTTCTGCAATGGCAATGCTTCCCTTTGGCACACTGGTTGCCGGAATGGCCTTCCTTTTTAGCTGAATTCGCTTATCTAAACCGGCCAAATAGGCAAAGCCGGGCATAAAACCAATGGCTTTTACTCGATAATGCTTTGCTTGATGTAATTCAATGATTTGCTCAGTACCCATATTAAGTCGCGTAGCTATGCTATTTAAATCGGGTGCTAGGCGTGAATCATAACAGGCAGGTACCATTATCGTGTTGCCAAGCTCAGCACTTTCTGTGAAACCGATTTGGTCGATTGGAAACTGGCTAACGGCAGTCATTAGTGAATGGATATCTGCGGTATAATTAACCATGCATAACAAGCTGTCAGCTGCAACAATAACGTCAGTGACTCCACTTATTTTTAGCTTTAACTGTTTAGCCAAAACCGGGAGGGCAGCTTGATATTGAGTTTGCTTACTCGTTACCAACAAACTGTCTTCGTTCACCCACTCCATGCAGAACATCTGGTTAACCTAACTTGATGCTATTAAGTGTCACTAGTGAACGGATGTGTTTTATCTGATTGACCGCCGCTTCATTATCACCGTGCACACACAATGTATCTGCCTGTACTGCTAGTAAGCTGCCATCATTGCATTTTAGTTGGCGACTCATCAGCAATAACCTTACTTGACTAAGTAGCTCTTCCTGCTCAGTCAGCACGGCGCCTCGTTCTGTACGCGCCTGTAATTGCCCGTTACTAAGATAACGACGGTCACAAAATGCTTCTCTGATTAATTCGACATGATGCTGGCGAGCAATCTCTTCTACAAACCCCTTAGTTAAGGTAGCTGAAACCATCAGTTTAAGTGGCTTATTAAAACTCGCTACAGCCTTGATTACCGCTGTAAAAATCTCTACATCCTTATGCATATCATTATATAAGGCGCCATGGGGTTTAACATAATCAACATCTTCACCATGGTAGTGACATAAGGCCTGTAAACTGCCAATTTGAGAGACCAATAATCTGCTTAGCTGTGCAGGGCTGTATAACATTGAGCGTCGACCAAAACCTGCGATGTCAGCATAACTAGGATGTGCCCCTATGGAAACCTTGTGTTGTTTGGCTAAGACAATAGTCTTGCTCATTACGTCAGGATCAGAGGCGTGACCACCACATGCTACATTGGCCATATCAATGTGTGGCATGGCTAACTCATCAACGCCCATAGACCACACCCCAAAACTTTCACCCATATCGCAGTTTATAAGCATCAATCGTCCTTAACGTGCTGTCTTACATTGTTGTTGTATCAGTTTAGAAAAAAGCTGACCAGCAGGACCTAGCTGAGTGGGTCTTGGTATAACCATATAAGTGACGAGGGTTTTAGCCGCGCCTCCTTGAATGTTGAGTTCTACTAAACTGTCTTTTTCAAAATAGGGGGCAGCAATGTGTTCGGGTACCCAGGCAAAACCAAGGCCTTGACTTAATACCGACATAACTTGGTTAAAACTACTAAATGTCCAACGTTGCTCTGCGCGTAACCAACCCCTATCTTGGTGAGGATTTTTGCCGCTGTCCCTAATCACCAACTGAACGTGTTGCAATACTTCATCTATTGATACGGGTTTAGGCATTTTAGCGAGCGGATGGTTACGATGTACCACGGGTAACATATTTATAGTGGATAGTTTTTCACCCAATACACCTTTAGGCAATGAGGCGGCGATTGCAATATCGACTGAGGCTTCATCTATGACATCATCGGTACCACTAATTACGGTGTCTAGTATCTCAATACGGGTACCTCTACTATCTGGTAAGAAAGCTTTAAGGGCCTTTATTATCGGCACTTGAGGCTGCACGATATCGCAAGCTATGGTAAGTTTTGGCTCCCAGCCTTGCTCTAAACTAGCGGCTAACTGTTCAAGTTCTTGAATGTTTTGGCTTAATAACTTGCTACGTCTAAGCATGACTTCACCCATAGGGGTTAAATACGCTTTTCGGCCCTTAACTTCGAGCAGTTGAACACCCAATAAGCCCTGCAGTTTACTGACGGCATGATTAAGTGATGATTGGCTTTTATTTAGCTGACTAGCGGCCTGAGCGTAACCGCCGTAATCAACCACCGCCTGAAAGATACGCCATTGCTCTAAGGTACTTTTTGCTCTAAAGGTTGCACTCATTATTGCTCAGCCTTCGCTTATTTTATCTGTGCGTTTATGCTTTGCCCTGTGATACCGATGCTTGCATCACTCATTAAATACAAATAGCTAGGCATAATATCGAGTGGTGTTTTTAAGGTTTGAGGATCTTCTCCAGGGTAAGCGGTTGCGCGCATTAAGGTCTGGGTTGCACCTGGATTAATACAATTACTGCGTAAGCCTGTTTTATCGTATTCATCGGCGATAACTTGCGACATACCTTCGATCGCGAACTTAGACACACTATATCCGCCCCAATAGGCTCTGCCTTGCTTGCCGACACTTGAAGAAGTGAATAGCAAAGAAGCATGGTTTGATTTAGCCATTAAGGGAAGCAGCGCTTGGCTTAACAAAAACTGCGACTTTACGTTGACCTGCATCAGTTGATCCCAGTGATCTTCGCTGATTTGTACATATTGACTTAACACTCCTAAGTGAGCGGCATTAAGCAACGCACCGTCTAAACGGCCAAATTGATTCTCAATAGTGGCAGTCATATCTAAGTAATGCTGTTGGGTGGCACCGTTTAAATCTAACGGAATGATCGCCGCTTGAGGTGCGCTAATGGCTTCAATCTCGTCATAAACAGCTTCTAACTTTTTCACCGTACGGCCGAGTAAAATAACGGTAGCGCCACATGCGGCAAAACTTAACGCAGCTTGGCGGCCGATTCCATCGCCGGCTCCGGTTACCAAAATAACTTTATTTTTTAATTCGTCAGCGCTAGCGGTGAAAAGGTGAGGAGAGGTTTCCGTGCTCATTTTTGGTTCCTGTAGATGTGCGTTAGTCCACAAATATTTGATTAACAATTAAACAAGTGTTTAACATCTGGTTAGACCTGTTGCAAAAATGTTAACAAGCGTTTAGGGTTTCGTTGAAGAAACATACTATAAAAAGGAATTTGCTAATATGCGTTTGTCCCGAATAGCTACAGCTGTCACTCTATTTGCTTCTGTTACTCTAACGGGTTGCGGTAGCAACTCGCCCTTCGATTTCACTAATGATATCACGCCAAATGAGCCTAACTCAGTAAAAATTCGATTCAATCCGCTAACCGGTGATGTATCAACACCAAATAATTTGCTGTTTAACGGTAGCTTAGACGGGACGATTAACTTACCTGCAGAATCCGCGATACTGGTGACCCAAGAATACCAAGCGATTACCAATGTATTGGGTGCGTTAGATGGTTGGCAAACCAGCGTGCCTTTTAGTATCCCCCTTGGTTACGGTGATGACGAAGCAGAATACAATGCTGAGATTGATACCAAACTGGATAGCGCTACCTTCCCCGATGGAATTTTATTGTACAAAGTAAGAGCGTCTGGTTTTGCTGATACTTGTGCAGATGTGACCGAAAATGGTGGTAGTTTTTCTGCTGGTCAAACTTGTCGCATTGATGAACAATTAGTATACGGGGATGACTACATCGCCACCTTTAGTGATGGCAGCATTATCGTCACGCCACTTAAACCATTGAGCCCAGCTACGTCATTTATGGTGGCGATTACAGATTCACTATTAGATGAAAACGGACGAAGTGTTGAAGCAGGTTCGGGTTATCAGTTGTTGAGTACCGCACCATCGGCCGAAGATAACGCGACAGTGCAACAGCTCAAAGGTTTAACAAACTGGAATAACGGTTTGCTAGCTGCTGAAGGCGTAAACGGATCGGTGAGTTATGCTGCAGTGTTTACCACTCAATCAGTGGGCTCTGTGTTGAGCAGCTTACAACAAATATATGGTGGTATGGCGTTACAAGGTTTGTTGCCAATGTCTGCATTAGTAGATACCGGCACTACAGCTGAAGATGTAGCGAATGTGGCACTAGGTGGCAGTCAACCGGCCTTTGCCGCAGCTAAGTATTTTAAGTCAAGCTTGTCAGTTCCTTATTATCTTTCTGATCTAGATAGCCCTGACCTAACCGGCGGTGACGTAAACAGATGGGCACAAGCGAGAACAGATAGTCCAATTGCAATTTTACAGTTGTTACAAAATAACGCTGATTTTGCCGACCAAGCGAGTGCAAGCAGCTTTTGGGCGCAAGCCGGAGCAAAAGGTTTTGATGTGGCTAGTTTTGGCGCCTTAGTGGCAGGCGGTGATACTAGCACTGCTGCACAAATGCTAGCTCAAGCTGATTTAGTTGGTTTGACCTACATGGAAGAAGGTGAAGCTAAACCTGTTGATTCTCACCGTCATTTAACGGCATTCAACCCGATCCCTGAAACTAGAAGTATGGCTAATTTGCAGGTAGATATCTATTTGCCTGATGAAACCTTAACCGGTCAAACTATGCCCGCAAACGGCTGGCCAGTCGTGGTGTTCCAACATGGTATCTCTTCGGTTAAAGAAACAGCCGCTGGATTAGCGGCAAGCTATGCTGCACAAGGTTACGCAGTGTTAGCAATGGATTTACCGTATCACGGGACTCGCGGTATCGACTTAAACGGAGACGGAAATGCCGACATTAGCGCTAATGCTGACGCTCAAGTGTTTGCAAACTTAGGCAGTTTTTTAAGTATTCGCGAAAATCTTCGCCAATCTAGTGCCGATATACTGGCCTTACGTGCGGCCCTGCAAGCTGGCACGGCTCCTGCTGAGTTGGACGGAAGCAAAGTACACTTTGTCGGACTATCGTTGGGTTCAATTGTGGGAGTAGGTGCAGCGTCCATGGCTAAAACCGTGACGGTGAGCGGTATGGAAGTTGATTACAACTTACAAAGTGTCTCTCTTAGCGTGCCCGGTGGTGGCTTAGCTGGAGTGTTCCAGTATTCACCTTCGTTTGGCCCTGCGGTTGAAGCAGGACTTAAGGCAAACCCTGGGTATTTAGGGCTAGTCGCTGCAGGCTTAGGTTTTGTTGATAACGAAACCGCTACCGCGCTTGAGCAATTTGCTGCTTATCAAGCTACCTACCCAGAAGCTGCACAATTAGTCATTGATTCAAACTATTCAGCTTTTGCCAGTGTATTTGGTTCACTCGCTCAAACGGTTGTCGACGGAGCTGACCCACTAAACTACGCACAATCTAACTTAACAATGCCGGTATTGGTGCACGAAGTGATTGGCGACCAAGTTATTCCAAACAGTTTAGCGACACTGCCATTAGTTGGCACCAACCCTCTAATTGAAACAATGGGCCTAGATGCAACAGAAGTCACCTCTGCCGGCAGTTATGCTATTCGGTTTAACGCAGGCGCGCATAGCTCACTACTTGCACCTACAGCGAGCTTAGCAACGACGGTTGAAATGCAAACTCAGTTTGTTTCTTACGCTGTAAGCGCCGATGCTGGAAACGCCACTGTGGTGGTTAATGATAATTCGGTGATTGCTGCACCATAAGCTTAATGCTTCTCAATCTAAGGCCTGCATCGCGCAGGCCTTTTTTGTTGCTTGGTTAGTGATTAAAGCTATGGTACTAATAGCTGCTTGAAAATAAGAGGGCATAAGTTTGGATTTTTTGATTGAGTTTGGATTGTTTTTTGCGAAGGCTTTAACCATTGTTATCGCCATTATTGCCGTGGTTGTTGTCGTTATTGCAGCATCGTCTAAAACTAAACATAAAAGTGGTGAGTTAGAGGTTACCGACCTTAGTGAGCGACAAGATGATTTAGAAGATAAGCTGAACAATAACTTAATGAGTAAAGATCAGCTCAAGCAACATAAAAAACAATTAAAGCAGCAACATAAACAAGATAAGAAAAATGCCGATGCTCAAGCTAAGCCTCGTGTATTTGTTATTGATTTCAAGGGTAGCATTGACGCTAAAGAAGTGACTAGCCTGCGTGAAGAAGTGACCGCAGTATTAATTGCCGCTGGTCCGCAAGACGAAGTTCTGGTTCGTTTAGAGAGTGGTGGCGGTATGGTTCATGGTTATGGCTTAGCGGCTTCCCAGCTGAAACGCATAAAAGCTAAAGGTATTAAGCTAACCATCTCTGTAGACAAAGTTGCAGCGAGCGGCGGCTACATGATGGCCTGCATTGCAGACAAGATTATCGCCGCACCATTTTCTATTGTTGGTTCTATTGGCGTGATCGCTCAGATCCCTAATTTTAATAAAGTATTAAAAAATCATGATATTGAGTTTGAGCAGGTGACGGCTGGTGAATTTAAGCGCACCTTGACAATGTTTGGGGAAAATACTGACGAAGCTCGCGCTAAGTTTAAAACTGAATTAGAAGAAACCCACGTATTGTTTAAAGAGTTTGTGCAAGAGTTTCGTCCTCAGTTAGATATCGCTAAAGTAGCGACAGGGGAACATTGGTATGGCACCCAGGCCTTTGGTCTTAAACTTGTAGACGAAGTAAGTACCAGTGATGATTACTTAATGAGCCAATTTGCTGACAAGCAAGTCATCCAATTTAAATATCATGCTAAGAAAAAGTTTGCAGAAAAACTAAGCCAAGCTGCGAGTGTCGGGGTAGAGCGCGGAGTAATGAAATTAGTGCAATCTCAATCTTGGGATTGGACGAAATAAGCTGCCAAAGATGAAAGTAAAAGCCTGATAATTATCAGGCTTTTTTTATATCTATAATCTTTAGGCTTGCTGAAAAGGATACACCGAACCTAAATGCAAAATCTGCGTGAGTTGGTCTAAAGCGGTATTAACCTCGGTGATTAGCTGTGGGTCTCGCAAATCATCAAACACTAGGCTATCTCGGTAATGTTTATCTACCCACTGATTTAGCGTGTTAAACAGCTGCTGGTTCATCAAGGTATGTTGATTTACGGCAGCTAGCTCCATATCGTTTAAAGCTACTCTCAGGCGCAGGCAAGCTGGTCCTCCACCGTTACTCATGCTTTGTTTTACATCGAAGTAAAGCACTTGTTTTATTGGTGTATTACGTGTCACTAATTGTTCTAAGTAGCGGCGTACTGGTTCTGATTCTTGACAGTTTGTTGGCGCGATTATGGCCATTTCACCTGGTGCAATGGTAATAATTTGGGTATTAAATAAGTAGCTTTTCACTGCTTCACTTAAAGCCACTTCTTTGTCGCTAACTTCTATAAAATATAGCTTATTTTCGCCGAAACGCTGCTGAATACGCTGGAGTTGCTGCTGCGTATTCAAAAATGCTTGCTGATGATAGAACAGCACATTTTGATTACCAACGGCAATAACGTCGTTATGGAAAACCCCTTGGTCTATCACCTCTGGATTTTGTTGGATAAACAATGCTGTTTCATTATCTAAGCCATGCAAACGTGCCACTGCTTGACTGGCTTCAAGAGTTTGTCTGGCAGGGAACTTGCGCGGAGCGGGAGCATTGCTATCAGCAGCTTTTCGTCCGTACACGAAAAGTTCTAAGCCGGCTTCGCCATAGTTATTACACAAGCGAGTATGATTCGCGGCGCCTTCATCTCCGTAATAGTCATTTTCTGGAAGATGCTGGTGATGTTCAAAATGCTTACTGTCGGCAAAAACCGCTTGTAAAATATTACCGGTAACTTGTGGCTCGATAGAGCGATGCAGTTTGTTGGTTAAATTTGCCGGAGTAAAATGTACTTTACCGTTTTCAGTATCAGCGCTAGGTGACACAGTGGCAGCATTTGCTGTCCACATGCTAGAAGCAGAATAACTGGCGAGTAGGGCGTCTGGCGCTCTTTTCGCGGCTTGTTCTAGTACATGGGCATCATTCCCAGAAAAGCCAATGCGTCTTAGTAGGTTAAGGTCAGGTCGCTGTTGAGGCGCGAGTACCCCTTGAGTAAGGCCTAAATCATTCAAGGCTTTCATTTTTAACAAGCCTTGCTTTGCGGCTTCTCTTGGGTTCGAGGCATTTTGGGCGTTAGACAATGAAGCGACATTGCCGAATGAAAGACCAGCGTAGTTATGGGTAGGCCCCACTAGACCGTCGAAATTGACTTCAAAATGTTTCATATAATTCCTTTTACTACACTTATCGCAAAAATGAGTTGCCTTTTATTGCAAAAGTTTCAAACAATGGTTATTTATATTGGCATATAGACAAAATCAAGCGTATAACTCTAGCCAAATTTGAGAGTTGCCGATGTTATCAGTTTGTATCTTTGTGGTCGAGTGCTTAATTATTCGCCCAATAAACCAAAGAATTAAAAAAGTTATTGACCTATGCTAACTCTCAAGCGTTATATAAAAAAGAACCAATAACTACTGCTTTCCGTCAGTGGGCCACTTATGACGGACATAATGGTAAAAAGAATAATATGAGTAAATCTCTGGTAATAGTAGAATCACCAGCTAAAGCAAAAACGATTAACAAATACTTGGGTCGCCAATATGTGGTGAAGTCGAGTGTTGGTCATATTCGTGATTTGCCTAGTAGTGGTAGCGCGACAAATAAAAAGAAAGCCGCACCTGTTTCAACCAAAGGAATGAGCGCAGAAGAAAAAGCCAAACTCAAAGCTGCTAAAGATAAAAAAGCCTTAGTGGCTCGTATGGGGGTAGACCCTGAGAAAGATTGGAAGGCTAATTATCAAATTCTTCCCGGTAAAGAAAAAGTCGTTAATGAGCTCAAAACTCTCGCCGAAAATGCTGACACCATCTATCTCGCAACCGATTTAGACCGCGAAGGAGAGGCAATAGCGTGGCACTTGAAAGAAATCATTGGTGGGGACGATAGTCGCTTTAAGCGCGTGGTATTTAACGAAATCACCAAGTCTGCGATTAAAGATGCATTTTCTCAGCCTAGCGAATTGAACATGGACCGAGTTAATGCCCAACAAGCTCGTCGCTTTCTAGATCGCGTAGTGGGTTACATGGTTTCACCGCTGCTTTGGAAAAAAATAGCGCGCGGCTTATCTGCTGGCCGTGTTCAATCCGTTGCCGTTCGTTTAGTGGTAGAGAAAGAACGAGAAATTAAAGCATTTGTTCCTGAAGAGTACTGGGATATTCATGCTGATTTAGCAACCCAATTAGGTGAAGGCTTCCGTCTAGAGGTGGCCAAAGAAAATGGTCAAGCATTTAAACCGGTTAATCAACAGCAGGCTACCGCTGCCATTGATAGTTTAAAAGGCGCAGATTACCAAGTGGCCAAGCGTGAAGATAAGCCGACACGCTCTAAACCCAAAGCCCCTTACATCACCTCTACACTGCAACAAGCTGCAAGCACCCGTTTAAGCTTTGGCGTAAAACGCACCATGATGTTAGCTCAAAGGCTCTATGAGGCAGGTTACATCACTTACATGCGTACAGACTCAACTAACTTGAGTAACGATGCTGTAGAGGCTGCCAGGGGCTATATTGTCGATAATTTTGGCGATAAGTATCTTCCAGAAAATCCTTTGCGCTACTCAAGCAAAGAAGGCGCCCAAGAAGCACACGAAGCAATTCGACCATCAGACGTCACAGTAGTGAGTGAGCATCTAGACGGCGTAGATGCCGATGCAAAACGACTTTACGACCTTATCTGGCGCCAATTTGTGGCATGTCAGATGACTGACGCTCAATACGATGCAACTACTATTACAGTCACTGCCGCACAATTTGAACTGCGGGCTCGCGGTAAGATTTTGCGCTTCGAAGGTTGGACTAAAGTACAGCCAGTTGGCAAAGCTAACAAAGCAGAAGATGGCGTGTTACCCGCGGTAACCAAGGGTGATTCGCTCAAGCTTGTTGAACTCGATCCAAAGCAACACTTTACTAAGCCACCAGCGCGTTTTAACGAAGCTTCGCTAGTACGAGAATTAGAAAAAAGAGGCATAGGGCGACCATCGACTTACGCATCTATCATCTCTACCATTCAAGACCGTGGTTATGTACGTACCGACGCGCGTCGCTTTTATGCCGAAAAAATGGGCGAGATTGTCGCTGAACGCTTAACCGAAAGTTTCCAAGATCTAATGAGCTATGACTTCACTGCCGAGATGGAAGAGCGTCTTGACGAAGTCGCGGATGGCAGCTTTGAGTGGAAACAAGTGTTAAATGAATTCTATAAAAATTTCAAAGGTCAGTTAAGTAAAGCTGATGACGATGAAAATGGAATGCGTAGCAATACCCCGGTGATCACCGATATCAAATGTCCAGATTGTGAAAGACCTATGGGCATTCGCACTGCGAGCACGGGTGTTTTCTTGGGTTGTTCAGGTTATGCACTGCCGCCAAAAGAACGTTGTAAGTGTACGATCAATTTGATCCCAGGCGAGGAGGCGGTGGCCGCCGACTCAGAAGAACAAGAAACCGAAGCGTTAAGGGCTAAAGAACGTTGCCCAATCTGTGGCACGGCCATGGATAGCTATTTAATCGACGAGACGCGTAAACTGCACGTCTGTGGTAATAACCCCGATTGTGAAGGTTATGTTGTCGAGCAGGGTAGCTTTAAGATAAAAGGCTACGATGGCCCCATTGTCGAGTGTGAGAAGTGCGGTAGTGACATGCAATTGCGTACTGGCCGCTTTGGTAAATACATGGCTTGCACTGGTGAAGATTGCAGCAACACCCGTAAAATTCTTAAGAGTGGGGAAGTTGCACCACCACGGGAAGATCCTGTTCACCTCCCTGAATTAGAATGTGTTAATAGCGATGCTTACTTCGTATTACGGGACGGTGCCTCGGGTATCTTTATGGCGGCGAGTAACTTCCCACGCTCCCGGGAGACTCGTGCTCCTTTAGTGGAGGAGTTAAAACGCTTTAGAGATCGCCTACCTGAGAAATTCTACTATTTAGCCGATGGGCCAGTCGCCGATCCCGATGGGGTAAAATCGTTAGTGCGATACAGCCGTAAAACCAAAGAGCAGTACTTAAGTACTGAAGTTGAAGGCAAAGCAACCGGTTGGCGCGCCTATCACACCGATGGTAAGTGGGTGATAGAAGACAAACGTAAAAAGCCGAAGAAATAGAGAAGGCGTAAATATAAAAAAGGAAGCTTAGGCTTCCTTTTTTAATGCTGTGATACGGGTAATTAGCCGTTTAATTGTAATTGGGCGAGCTTTTTGTCCATGGTGGCTTTTAGTAGTTTATAAAGAAGGATTGCCGCGTCAATTTCTTCCTTACGATTGGTTAGGCTTTCAATGTTCAAACCTAATGGTATACCCAGTGGTAAACAGGCTTCTAAAATCTGCACCAAATTGTTATAGCAAATTAGAATGGATTCTTTTAAGGGTTTATCTGCGTTCAAGATACGTAAACTTGTCGCTTCCGGGACTGATATACCTAACCATTCGATAAACTCTAAGGTTTTAGCGCTACCACAGGGAGAGAAAGTAAGAATAATCCGCTGAGGCTGTTGCTGATGTTCTCGGCACTGATGAGCGTAACGAGTTAACATATCGATGGTGGCTTGAGCGTTATATACCGCTTGAGACACAAAATACTGGCAACCTTGGTGTGTTTTATTCACCAACCTAGTATGTTCATCCCCTTTTTTAGCATGCCGCTCTGCAATAGTAACGCCACCTAGATAAAATTCTGAGGCATGTTGGCCGATGGCAGCGTAAGCATCAGCCAAACTTAATTGAATATCATTGCTGGCTGCTGGGCTACCCACTAACACCAAGTCTCTAATACCGTATTGGTGCCAAGCTTCCTTTAGCCATGCGACAAAGTCAGCTTGATTGCGTTGCGATACACTTTTGTAGGTGATTACCGCACGCTGGCTCTTTTGCATCAGCAATTGCGCATACAAGCGAGGATCATGGGTTTGCATGTAGGGGAAAGGACGAGGTTTATCAATGCGACTGCTTTCGTCTTGAATGTCATAAACAATCAAACCGTCGTATTCTATTTCATCTAATCGTGATAGCAATTTGTCTGCTATATCGCTAACTTTAGCAATATCAGTATTACTTTTAGGCGGGGTCGTACCGATAAAATAAACCCCGTGGTAAGGGTCACTTGAAATTTGTTGAAGTGTTTTGCGCATCATTTTTTAAATTTGTATTTTGATTGAGGCTATTCTCGCATAGCTTCAATCAAAAATCTTTAGGCGAAACAACATGAATAAGTAGACCCGTTGCGAATTACCACTTTTTCTTGGGTTGAAAAAGCACGTCTAATTCATCGGTTTCTTTATCGGCTTTGTCTTGCGCTTCTTGCTTACTGGCCGATTTTAACTTATCGCTCATCTCTTGATTCATTTGCTTCATGTTTTCCAGTTTCTTTTCTAAATAAGCATCTCGATCTGAAATGTTGCTAAGTGCAGAAATACCTTTATTAAGAAGCTGTCGAGCAGTACCCCATTGGCGTAGGGCTTGAGCTTCGATCGCACGTTTAA
This sequence comes from Agarivorans sp. MS3-6, assembly GCF_054112545.1. Lineage (NCBI taxonomy): Bacteria > Pseudomonadati > Pseudomonadota > Gammaproteobacteria > Alteromonadales > Alteromonadaceae > Agarivorans > Agarivorans sp. MS3-6. The sequence goes on from NZ_CM134202.1 coordinate 4,620,626, forward strand.
GAGCATTTTCGATATTGATTTTTAATTGCATCAACTCTAGACGCCGATCTTCTAATACAAATACTTGGGTATTTAACCGACCTTTAGCGTGCTCTGAACGGACTACCGCGCGAATTTTTTTAACTATTTGCAACATTTGTAGTGCGTCTTTGTCGGTATCGGGGGCTCTAAAAGCGCTGTCGCTAATTTCGCTAGCATTGCTCATTTGGTTTAATTGCCCTTGAGTCGCTCGAATTCGATTGTTTAAGCCTTTCACCGTAGGGTCGATGGCTCGAATTTGATTCAAAGCGTCCAACATTCGTTTGTGTAGCAGTTCTACCAATTCTTTACTGTACGGCAAAATCGAAGAGTGCAGCAACAATTCTTCGGTTTCGTTAATGATCGCTTTATGTTTAGCGATAGCCAAACGGCGCTCAGCTTCTTGTTTTTGTTTGAATTGCTGCACCATGTTATAGCCAATGATCAAAAATAACAGGGCACCAACACCGAGCAAGACTAAGGTAAATACCATAATTGGACCGAATAATTCCTAATTGTTCTTTTTAAGGAAGAAATAAACTGAAACGACTGCCACCTAGCGCACTATCATTTTCAAGTTGTATTCTACCTTCTTTACCATTATTGATGTGTGCTTTAGCGATCAATTTCGCGAAAAATAGACCTAAACCACTGCGATTCTTAACAAAATTCAAATGTGATGCATTTTCACTATTGGCTAATTCAATAATTTCCGATGGAAAACCATCACCGTCGTCTTCGACTTGTATACAAAGACAGTTATCGGCCTGAGTGGCAGAAATTTTAATTTGTTTTTTCGAATAACGTAACGCATTCATGACAATGTCGTTAAGCATGTAATCAACTAACACCCCATCAAAGTACCAACTTAACGAGTCATCAACCTCAATGAGCACTTTCATGTCTGCTTGTTCTATAAAGGTTTGGTTTTTGAAGTAAATATCATTGAGTAAATCTCCGATATAGTTTTCTTCAATGGTCATTGGCATTTGTTCTTTTTCGAAACGATACAGTGCCAAAAGTTGCATTAAGCTCCCATTTAAACGCGATACTTCATAATGTAGCCGGGATAACTCTTCGCTATCTTCTCGACCTAATTGCTTAGAGCGAAGGGCTATCGTTTCTGTTGATTGGGTCAACATACATAGTGAATTTTTCATATCGTGTACTGCTGTAGCCAGTACCGATGAAAAATCTAAACTGTCATTTGATAGCATTTTAGCTCCTTTCGACGACTTAAACTCAGTGTAACTGATGCGCAGCTTCCTCGCAAAATCAACAATTTCAGAATGTTAGTTAGGGAAAAAAGACCGTTCACAAATTTGTCATTCGGGATTGTTAGTGTAGTAAATTTTAAACTAGACGAAAAATGCCAACCCAACATTATTTGCCCGAGCTAGAACAATTAGCTGCACTAACAAATCAGTACGCAAACTACCTAAGTGTAGAGCGGCTCTGTGAGGTATCTCATCTGAATATGCGCTTTCCTGTTGAGGCAATATCTTTGGGAATAAAGGATAAATCTAAGCCCTGTATTTGTTTTATAGGTGGCGTGCATGGCGTAGAACGGATTGGTAGCCAAGTGGTGTTGTCATTCATGAGCAACTTACTGTCGCGCTTAAGTTGGGACCAGCAACTCAATCAATTACTTACTAAGATTTGCGTTTATTTTATCCCGATAGTTAACCCGATAGGTATGGCGTTACAACGTCGGTCAAACGGTAATGGTGTTGATTTAATGAGAAACTCTCCGACAATAGCGCCTTTTGGAGCGAGCTTGTTAGTCGGTGGGCAACGTTTTTCAAAGCATTTCCCTTGGTATCAAGGTGACAAGAATCAACCAATGGAACTTGAATCCCAAGCATTATGTGAGTTTGTTAAACGTAGCTTGTTGGGAAGTCCGTATAGTCTGGTACTTGATTGCCATAGCGGTTTTGGTCAACATGACCGAATCTGGTTCCCTTACGCGAAATCTGCTAAAGCGCCAATTGACGACATTGCTTCGGTCTACCGTTTAAGAGAAGTGTTTTTTGAAAGCTTTCCCCATCAAAACTATTTATTTGAACCGCAAACTAAACACTATACTTGTCACGGAGACCTCTGGGACTATTGCTACGATCAATCCTTACAACAGCCCGGAATATTTATCCCCTTAACCTTAGAAATGGGCTCTTGGCGATGGCTAAAGAAAAACCCACTGCAGCTTTTTAGTGGTGTAGGGTTATTTCACCCAATGAAAAAACATCGCGTACAAAGGGTATTGCGACAGCACCTAGTTTTAATGGAGTTTCTAATGAATAGCTGTTACTCATGGCGTCACGTAAACCAAGCAAACCGTTTGCTAGCAGCACAGCAACAGGCTAAGCAATTTTGGTATTAGAATCTACAGTCAGCTATCAAAGCGGACCAATAAGCCCGTATGCACGGCCAATACTGTTAGTGAGAGGATTGATAAGGGAACGTCGTCACTGGGGGGCGATCTACTCAGTATTAAGTCGTCTATTTCCATCACGGCCGATATTAAGTTTTGATATCCCTGGCAACGGTTCTATGGCACATTTGAAAAGCGCCTCAACGATAGCCGAATTAAGGCAAAGTTTGCGTATTCAGCTACGCTTACAGGCCATGAGCATAAGTAGTATTGATATAGTCGCTATATCTTTAGGTGGGATGTTAGCACTTGATTGGCAACATAATTACCCAAATGAAATAAACTCTATAGTGTTGATCAATTCTAGCAACGCGCGATTTTCGCCTTTTTTTCATAGGTTAAGCTGGCGCAGCTACCATCGCATAATTTTAGCTTTGGCGTCACGCACCATACGGCAACGGCAACAGCGCATACTTTGTTTAACCAGCAACGCTGCCTACCGCCATCAAGATACCTTAAATCAATGGGTGGAATGGGCAAGGCAAAGTCCAACCTCTCTAAGCAACGCCTGTTACCAATTAAAAGCTGCGGCTACATTTAACTTTCCACATCAGCCCAAGGTACCGACTCTTATTGTCAGTAGTAAGCAGGACCGCCTAGTAAACTCAGCGTGTAGTGAGGCCTTAGCTTGCCATTGGAAAGTCAATCACAAACAACATTCTACGGCTGGTCATGATTTACCTCTAGATGCGCCAGATTGGTTAATTAAACAATTAAGCAATTGGTTTAGGCTTGTTGACCCTGATACCCCTCTACACTAAGTTGTAAGCACATGAATAAATAGGAAGGTAGGCATAGTGATGAAAAAATGGACATTGTTACTGTTGTTTTATTGCCCGTTAATTTGGGCAAATCAAGTATCTATTGAGGTCATTACAGAGGCTTACCCGAAACTCAGTGTATTGATAGAAAATACCAAACAAACCGTATTACGCGAGTTCGTTGCTCAAAACAATGAGAGTAGTTACACCCAACAGCAACATGTTCTCGCGCTTGAAACTGCTTCGACGACTCATTGTCTTTCGGACTCTTTAGATAAATTGAATGGTCGTATGATTATTTTGGATTTTCAACTTAGTAACACTGTGAATAAACAGCTAAATGTAATAAGTCAAAATGCTAACCGTTCCGATCTAGAGTATTTGGTCAGTTTCCCTAATGGTGTGACTGACTGCCTACACCCAATAGTACTATTACATTTCCCTAGCTTGTTTCAATTTTCCAGCGCTTGGGGGCGAGTAGAAAATTATGAGGATTCTTCTAGCCACGCCAGCAATTTTTTTGTTATCCACAAAGTAGGCGCGGTTTACAGGTTTCAATTAGCGCCCCCCGAACCGCAACGGGCCCAGAGTTACTGGCTTAACTATTACGCTGAACAATGACCCTAGCATATTAATTAAATTGTCATAATTGATTGCAATCTATGTGGTTCAATAAACTACCCTTATTTGCTGTTGAACCTACACTTGCCACAAACCAAGAGCAACCAAACGAGTCAAAAGTTTAAGCCATTGAAACGCTACCAGTATGAACGGTATGCGCTGTTATGTCGGCTTGCTTATCCTTCAGCGATAGATTCAACACCATCTAAATTAAAAAATTACGTTTCAGTTGATGTCTTTGACCAATGGGGGCGACCGACGAGTAGAGTGTTATGGAAAGCCAGCAAAAATGAAGTCATCGTGGTGTCTCGTGGTTCGACAAATTTTACTGATTGGCTGGTTAATTTGGCTCTTTTCCCGACCAAATATACGGTTCAACCGGGCTTGTCTTATTTCGTACATTGGGGCTATTTACAGTTATTGGAGCAGCCAAACTGTGACCCAAGTAGAGAGCAACAAACGCTTAGTGTTTATCAAAAAATAGAAGATATTTTACTCCCTCTTATTAATAGCGGTAAACGCGTTACCTTTACAGGGCATTCGTCGGGCGGAGCGATGGCGGTTCTAATGGCAGATAGGTTTGAACGTAAATGTCCAAACAAGGTAAAAAGAGTGGTTACTTTTGGCCAACCCGCTATCGGCTTGTCGAGCTTCAAACGCCATTATCTATTGCACCGTAAGACCTACCGAATATGTTGCGATTTGGATATTGTGACTTTCTTACCTCCGTTGCCTTTAGTGTATTGGCACGTAGGGCGAATGTTATGGCTGCACGACGAAACTATCTACGAAAACACACCCAGTGGCTATCGTTTATACAAATCAATTATCAGTTGGTTATTACGTCCATTTACCTACCACTATATGCGCAAGTATATTCGTAATAAAGATTACTTTGATGAGATCTAATACGGGTTAGTTGAACCAAAAGACTGCGCAGCTCTAATACCTTTCTTACTCACACTAACCACTTCGGTTCTTGGCCATCTTCCGCAAAGTAGGGTGATATCTTGCTCGCTTTCTTTGTAGTAAACATATCTTTGGCCTTTGCCTAAGGCGCAACAAACGGGTTTATTATCTAAATAACTAATGCTTACAAACCCCTCTTCAGAGCGAACACTAGGGCACCAATCTTTAGTCGTTCCGCCATGGTGATTTGGTTGTTGTGCTAACAGTACAGTTTCTACATCCAATGTATTGGCAGGATGTGTTGAGAACCAATTTAGGTAGTCAGTGAAACTTAGTTGCTTCTCATAGAATTTAGCTAAGGTGACTTTTTGCATCTGTAAGATGAGTAAAACCATCACGAGTAACACGATGATGAAAGGGAACAAAATTCTATAAAGGAAAGTCGCTAGCATATTTTCTGCAATAGAGTGAACAATGGGCGTTGATTCTAACAAAAATGTGACATATGTCTAATTAATATTCCATTAGATGATCACTTATGACTGTTGGGGAACTCTAATAAAACCTGCTAAACCTACCCGGTATTTTTGTGTTAACTGGCTCTAGGAGTCCTTAATGATCAGCCTAATAGCTTATAAGTTAGTGGACTAGCTTATAGTCAAAGCGAATTTGTATAGCAGACCTGCTTGGGTAGTATGTTACCTCACCGAGGAGGGCTTATGTTTCGAAATCTTGTACTTATCTTTGTGTTGCTATGTTTAATCATCGCTTGGTTTAGTAGTGACTTGACGAGAGCGATATTCGAAGCATTGGCATTTTTCGCCATTCTAATTATGTTGGCATTCTCCTTCACGAGCAAGAAGACTAAACAAACGAACTAACTAAACTGTTTAGTGTTATTGACTACTCTCATCTAAGGCAAAGAGTCGTTGAGAGTACAACAATTAGCTAATAAAAATTTACGATTACCCATAGCGATGAACAAGCTATAGATACCCAAAGCCCAATTCCTAATAGCAAGGGTTTTAGCCCTGCCATTTGCAAGTTTTTTGCAGTAAGTCCATAACCAATAAAAAACAGGCAAACACCCAGTAGCTCTTTCGAAAGAGTAAACAATCCCTCATACACGCGACTAAATTGCGGTACATAGTTACTGATAAGCATCGCTAAAATATAGAAAAAGATGAAGTAGGGAACAGAGAATTTACTGTCTTTTTCTTTAAAAATTACCGCACTTAATAAAGCCACAGGTATTATCCATAAGGCGCGGGCTAATTTAACGGTGGTGGCTACGGTTAAGGCCTCGTCTCCATAGGCAGCAGCGGCGCCAACAACAGAAGAAGTGTCATGTATGGCGATGGCTGCCCAGTAACCAAATTGAATTTGATTTAGCTCGAGTAGATGGCCTAATAATGGAAAAATGAAAAGGCCACATGCGTTAAGGATAAACACTGTCGCTAAAGCCAAAGACATTTGTTTGCTGCTGGCATTAATTGCAGGCGATACCGCTGCAATCGCACTTCCTCCGCAAATAGCTGTACCAGTAGAAATAAGGTAGCCGGTTTTTTTATCTATAGCTAAAGCTTTTGTGGCTAAGCCCCCTAATATTAAGGTAAATAAGATAGAACCCACGATTAGTCCAAAGCCGTGTTGTGTATATTCAATGGCTTGATCGATGGATATACCAAATCCCAAACCAACTACAGAAATAGCCAGTAAACGCTTAGTGAGGTTGCTAACATTTATTGCCTTTGGGCTTAAGCCTATACTGGCTAGGCATGCGCCGAAAACTAATGCTGCGGGTCCATTGACCCAGGGGCTTAACACCAGTAAAGCGACTAAGACGCAGACAACATCAGCCTTGCTATATGCTTGTAACTTTTTCAGCATGATTCCCCCTAAATAACTAACAGTATTATAAAGTCTTTGGCTTTGTGGGGATATCAATATAAAAAGCCGACCTAAACGGCATGAAGCATCGTTAGTTATTGATATTAAATAAAAAAATAATTTATTATCAATAATATTGATTAAAATTATCGATATTATTATTGCCGCTTTTGGGCAGTTTTTGACAAAAATAGTTCTTCTTCGATTTGTGGGCGCATCAATTCTGTGACGCGTTTTCCTTCGGCAATCGCTTCTTCTGCACGGTGAAAATCCATAGTGCTAATGTTACCTAGTTTAGGCGATAGCAAAATATCAGGAGGATCACCTGCCATGCGAGTGCGGGTTAGGCGCTCTTGCATAATATTAATCGATGTAGACATCACGCCAATCATTCCTGGAGAGCGGTGACTTTGTTGTTTAAGGTTTGCCAGCATTGAGTTTAAGAAATCTTTACCGCCGCCTAGCAATCGCCAAAATGCTTGATTGTTACCATCGTTATGTTTCGAATCGTCTATATCGCCATCAAGCAAATTTAGCCGTGATTTATCACTATTAAGGTTTACCGCGATTACCACATCCGCTCCCATAGCTCTAACCAATGATACCGGCACAGGATTAACCACGGCACCATCCACAAGCCATTGTCCGTTTAACTGATAGGGCGCCATTAAACCCGGCATAGCACAAGAGGCGCGCACTGCATCGCGTACCTTGCCGCTTTGTAGCCAAATCTCTTTGCCCGATTCCAAGCCCGTTGCAACACAGCCAAATGGAATCTTGAGTTGTTCTATATTACTCGCGCCAATGTACTTCTCTGCGGCATTAAACACTTTTTCACCGGTTAATAAGCCTCCTCGATTAAGGGAAATATCAAGTAAATTAAAAACCTGCCAACTTGATAAACTTAAGGCCCATTCAGTTAACTCATCAACTCTTTGACATGCGTAAGCGGCCCCAACCAAAGAACCAATAGAACAACCGCCAATCACCTGTGGCTGCACGCCCATTTCTCGCAAGGCCATAATGACTCCCAAATGAGCCCAGCCTCTTGCCGCGCCGCTACCTAGTGCTAGGCCTACTACAATATTCTTATTCGCCACTACATTCCCCCTGTAGAAGACAATCAATCTACATGTTGTTGCCGTTAAACAATTAATAACGCCTAACAAATTGGCCTAAATTCATGGAACTGGCAACAATAAAGAATTTAACTTAACGCATCTTAGACGGTTATTGTCTAAAATATTCTTCAAGTGAGGAATATTGGCTAATAAATGATACATAAAAAAAAAGTCGGTCGCCCCAAAGGGGACAGTCAGGCAAGGCAAGAGTTGATAAACGCTGCCACCATTCTGTTTGTGTTGCACGATTACGACAAAGTATCTATACGAATGATTGCTGCTGAAGCTGCCGTTGATCCAGCACTCATCCGCTACTACTTTGGCAACAAAGCCAATTTATTTGGGGAAATGTTAAACAGCGTAGCCAAACCGGTATTTGCATCATTAGATGGACCTGTTAACCATCTAAATACCAGCAACCTGACAAACCTAATGCGTAATTACTATAAAACGATGGTCGATAACCCTAATTTCCCCAAGCTAATTTTTAAACTGGGATCAATGCCAAATGGACATGAAAGTACCCAGCAATTTGAGCACGTGATCAATAATATGGGTAAATTTAAAAGTAAGCGGCTTTTTGAACATTTGTGTAAGGATAATTCTTTTATCGATGGCGTGGATGCCGAGCTTGCGCAACTCAGCTTTATGAGCCTAATGGTCTTTCCATTTTTGATGCCTCAACGTTTATTAGAAAAAAATGGAATACAACTTTCAAAAGACAAATTTATAAAACTTGCCGAACACAATATTCAGTTGTTAGAGCGCGGACTATTTAAACAAAAGGATGATAACAATGAGAGTAGCTAAGCCATGGTTAATACTGCCCGGTGTCGCAGTGGGGATACTATTGCTTGCTGTAGCGATAATGACTAAAGAAGTGGTTCCACTTAATAGTGAACACCAAAACTCTCGTTTAGTGGAGGTCCGCATATTAGAAAAGATGGAGAGTGCGCCTGTTGCACTGGGCTATGGGAAAGTTGAGCCAAAAAATACTTGGGAGGCTGTGGCTGAAGTCTCAGGCAGTCTAGTTTATCGTCATCCGCAACTCGAAGAGGGCCGGTTTCTAGAAAAGGGCAGTTTGTTGTTAAAAATTGACCCACTTGAATACCATCTTCAAATGACTCAAGCAGAAGCAAACTTAAACGCTAGCAAAACTCAACTGGCAAGGTTAGAACAAGAATTGGCTAACTATCAAACCAGCTTAGACATCGAACAACAACGAGCAGTGTTGATTGAAGAAGAGTTTTCACGCAAGCAAAAACTAAAAGACCAGAACTTGATCTCTAGTTCAGAATTAGAAACCGAAAAACAAAATGTACTTACTCAAAACAAAGTCATACAAGATTTAGAAAACGCCTTGCAATTGGTGCCAGATGATAGACGGGTACTAGAAGCGCAATATGCAGTAGAGCAGGCTAAATACCAAGACGCTCAACGCCAATTAAGTAAAACCGAGATTGTGTTGCCTTATGACGCAAAAATAGCCGAAGTAAATATTGAAACTAATCAGGTCGTGAACCTGCAATCAGTGATGGTGGTTGCTCAGAAGTTAGATACCATGGTGGCTCACGTACAATTGTCATTGACTGATATTAGAAAGCTAATGGAGAGTGTCCAGCACTATCGTAGTCAAGCAGGTTTGCCCTCTATCGACGATTTAGAATTTACTGCGAGCATCAGCTTAGTGGCGTCTGGTATCGAGTATCGTTGGCCAGCTAAAGTGGCGCGAGTTGCTGAATCTGTCGATGTAGAGCAGGCGACTGTAGGCATGTTTTTAGAAGTCGAACAAAACCTAGCTAACATGGATTTTGCCAATCAAATCCCGCTTACCAAAGGGATGTTTGTTGAGGCTGAGATTACAGGCTACCCGCAAAGTCAGTTTGTTGTACCAGAAAAAGCCTTACACGGTGACAGTATCCATTTAATTGACGAAAACAACCAATTAAGAATTCAACCGGTTAACATCTTATTTAGAAGCAAAAATGGGGTAGCGATTAGTGGTGATCTGCAACCTGGCCTGCGCTTAATACTGAATGACCTTATCCCAGCGGTGAACGGCATGGATTTACGGGTAGAGGGTGAAAGCAATGCTTAACTTTTTCATTCGTCATCCAACTCTAGCCAACTTATGTATGGTGAGTTTTCTGCTATTGGGTTTAAGCAGTTTAGGAACGCTAAAACGCGAAACCTTTCCAGAATTTACCAACCCTTTTGTTATCGCTACTGTCGTTTATCCTGGCGCGTCTCCTAGTGAAGTTGAAGAAAGTCTCTGTATGCGTATGGAAGATGCTGTTGACGGCTTATCGAATATAGAAGAAACACGCTGTGAAGCGGTTGAAGGGCTAGGTTCGTTAATCGTAAAACTTGATGGTAAAGCTGATGTAGGCCGTATGTTAGTCGACATTCAAACTGAAATTAATGCGATTAAAGATTTTCCCTTAGAAATCGAACCGCCCGTGGTTAAAGAAATGGATTGGGCTGAACCGGTTGTTGATATTGCCATTAGCGCTCCGGCTTCTTGGCCAGATCTGAAAGCCTACGCTGAACAACTTAAACATACTTTGAAAGTAGATTACGGAGTGGCGATTGTGACGGTCAGTGGTTTTTCCGACCACCAACTTCGTGTTGAACTCGACCACACCGCGTTACGCAGGCTTAACTTAAGCGTCACGGATGTTGCCGATGCTATCAGCAATCAAAATATCAATTTGCCAGCCGGTACCATTGAACTATTCGAAAAGAACTTACTTATACGTTTTGACCAACGAAAACGTGATCCGGTGGCGTTAGCCAAAACCGTGATAGCCGCCGACCCTAAAGGTAGCGTGGTGTATCTTGGTGACATCGCAACCATCACTGATCGTTTTGAGTTAGACGAAGAGAAAATACTGTTTAACAATCTGCCGTCAGCGGTGCTTAAAATTAGTAAAAACAAAGCCGATGATGCACTGCGTATTAAAGCTTCTGTGCAACAATTTGTCGATGATCAGCGTTTGATAGCGCCAACAGGGGTCCAGCTTACCTTAACCAATGACATGTCCTCCTTGCTCAACGACCGCTTAACCATGATGCTTAAAAATGGCTGGCAAGGAATAATTTTGGTTTTCTTAAGCATGTGGTTGTTCTTCTCGTTACGCTATTCTTTTTGGATTGCAGCAGGATTGCCAGTTGCTTTTATGGGTGGCTTGTTTTTGATGTCAGTGGTTGGCTTATCGATCAATGTCATGACACTGGTTGGCCTGTTAATGGCTATCGGCATTATGATGGATGACGCAATTGTGATCGCTGAATCGATTGCTTCTCATCTTGAAAGAGGCATGAATGCCGATCAAGCCGTAATAGAAGGCGTTAAAAAAGCCGCACCCGGTGTGATATCGTCGTTCTTTACCACCATCTTTGTACTTGGCAGTTTAATGTGGTTGGACGGGCAAATGGGAGCAGTGCTGAGTGTCGTACCCATGGCCTTGCTATTGGTGTTGTGTATTAGTCTTATTGAAGCATTTTTGATTTTGCCTAACCATTTACGCCATACCTTGCAGCATCAACCCATCGAAAAACCTGTTTCAGGTCTGAAAGCACGATTTTTAGCAAGTTTTGAAAATTTCAGATTATATAAATTAGTACCAGCGGTAGCTTGGGTAGTTAAATGGCGCTATGCGTCTTTGGGCGTTGTATTTGCGTTGTTTTTAATGTCGTTATCTTTAGTAGTAAGTGGCGCTTTAAAATTTACCGCATTTCCTGAGCTAGATGGAGATATTGCAGAAGCAAGACTGATTTTACCACCGGGTTCCAGCTTGTCACAAACCGAGGCCATGGTAGAAGAAATCGTCAATGCAGCCACGCTTGTCGGTCAACAATTCACTAAAGATAACAATGAGCCGCAAGCGCTTATTCACGATATTACCGCGCAATATAACTTTAATGCCAATGCCGGCGAAGTTGGGCCACACGTCGCTACTGTGCGTCTAGACTTGCTGTCGGCAGAAGTCCGTAACAGCTATATTGAAGACTTTATCAGTGCTTGGCGAGACAAGGTAGGAGAGCAGGCATTGCCGGTGTCTCTGGCGTTTACTCAGCCAACTATGGGGCCAGCTGGCAGAGCAATTGAAGTTCGATTACAGCATTCTGATCTAGATACATTAAAAGCCGCGTCAGTTGATTTGCAAAATTATCTTGGTCAGTTTTCTGGGGTAAATAGCATTTTAGATGATATGCGTCCCGGTAAAGAAGAGGTTGTGGTGTCTCTGCGTAATGGGGCAGAGTCATTTAACATTAATGGACAATTGGTGGCTCAACAATTACGAGCGGCTTATCAAGGCGCTATCGCAGACGAGTTTCAACTGGGTGCTGAAAATATCCAAATTGATGTCAGACTTAACAAACTACAAGCGGGAAATTTGCAGTCATTAGCTAACTTCCCAATTGTTCTCAATGACGGAAATCAAGTACCGCTATCAGCGGTAGCAAATATTGAATACCAACGTGCTTATGTACGTATTCAGCGTATCAACGGCCTACGTACTGTCACTGTAATGGCTGATGTAGACAGCCGAAAAGCCAATACCAGTGAGGTAATGAGTTTAGTACAAGGCGAATTCTTGCCCACATTGGTTGCAAAATATTCAGGCTTGCGCATTGATTTTGAGGGCGAAGCTAAGGAGAGCGCAAAAGTAGGCGCTTCGTTAATGAAGAGCTTTGGCATTGGTATATTTGGTGTTTTTGCCATTCTAAGTTTCCAGTTTCGTAGTTACTTAGAGCCCGTTATTGTGCTTACCGTTATACCGATGGCTTTGATCGGCGTATTGTGGGGGCATTTTTTACTTGGTCATAGTTTAAGTATGCCATCGATATTAGGATTCATTTCATTAGCGGGCATTGTTACCAACGATTCAATCCTATTGGTTCAATATATACGGCACCATTTAGATGATGGCGATGATGTTTACGACGCGGTTGTTAGTGCGAGTAAAGAACGGTTTAGAGCTGTATTCCTCACCTCATTAACTACCGCTGCAGGTTTACTGCCATTGCTGCTAGAAACTAGCCTACAGGCCCAAGTTGTCCAGCCTATTGTCGTCTCGATTGTTTTCGGCATTTGTGCGTCAACCTTGATGGTATTATTTATTATTCCGGCGGCTTACGCGATTTTGGCTGATTGGAACTTGGTACATAAACATCAGCGCTTAGATTAATATTACCTACTGATGCTAAAGACTGGATAAATATCCAGTCTTTAGGGTAAGCTATTGCTAATTCAGGATTGGAGAACACGAAGTGATAGCCACGATTAAAGGTATCTTAGAAGATAAAGCCCCACCTTTTGTATTGATTGATGTAGCTGGAGTAGGGTACGAGATACAACTTCCGATGAGTTGTTTTTATCAATTACCAGAGTTAGGTGAGTCAGTGCGCTTACTGACTCACTTTATTGTACGAGAAGACGCTCAGCTACTTTATGGTTTCCACGATAATCAATCACGTTCTTTGTTCAAAGAGTTGATCAAGGTTAATGGCATTGGGCCTAAAGTTGCCTTAGCTATCTTGTCTGGCTTAAGTTGTGAACAATTCGTTTTTGCAGTCAAACACGAAGATTTATCCAGTTTAGTCAAAGTCCCCGGAATTGGAAAAAAGACCGCTGAAAGACTATTGGTAGAAATGAAAGATAGGCTTAAAAATTGGAACGTTGAACTCCCAGCAACGCCGATAAGTGATACGATTAATGCAAATGGAGATTTGCCTTTGCGACCCACGGTTGACCCTAAAGAAGAAGCTATCGCCGCATTAGAGTCTCTTGGGTATAAAATCGTGCAAGCTGAGAAACTGGTTAAGCAAGTTTGGATCGCCAATATGACAAGTGAACAATTGATACGTGAAGCCTTGAAGGCTGCGCTGTAATTAAGGTTTAAAGTAATGATAGAAGCTGATCGTTTAGTGGCAGCGACCCCAGTTGCAGAAGAAGAAACCGTAGACCGGGCCATTAGGCCTAAACACCTATCTGATTATACCGGGCAACAAGCGGTAGTGGAGCAGTTAGAGATATTTATCGAAGCTGCGCGCCGACGAGATGATGCTTTAGATCATTTACTCATATTTGGCCCGCCAGGCTTAGGCAAAACAACGCTAGCTAACATCGTTGCCAACGAGTTAGGGGTTAATATCAAAACGACTTCTGGCCCCGTCTTGGAAAAAGCCGGTGATCTAGCTGCTTTACTTACTAACCTTGAGCCCGGAGATGTGTTATTCATCGACGAAATCCATCGTTTAAGCGCAGTAGTTGAAGAAGTGCTTTATCCAGCAATGGAAGATTATCAACTTGATATTATGATTGGGGAAGGGCCCGCAGCACGTTCTATTAAATTAGACTTGCCGCCTTTCACTTTGATTGGCGCGACAACTAGAGCAGGGATGTTAACCTCGCCGTTAAGAGACCGCTTTGGTATTGTGCAACGTTTAGAGTTTTACAACACCAAAGATTTAACCGAAATAGTAAAACGCAGTGCTCACTACTTAAACTTAGAGTCAGACGAAGATGGTGCCTGGGAAGTGGCGCGTCGCTCGCGAGGAACGCCGCGAATAGCCAACCGTTTATTACGTCGTGTTCGTGATTACGCCGATGTGAAATTTGATGGCAAAGTTACTCAAGACATCGCCGAAAAGGCGCTAGATTTATTGAGCGTAGATAGCGCTGGGTTTGATTACATGGATACCAAACTCTTAGTAGCAATTACTGACACCTTCAGTGGTGGCCCTGTAGGTTTAGATAACTTAGCGGCGGCAATTGGTGAAGATAAAGAAACGATAGAAGATGTATTAGAACCATTTCTAATTCAACAGGGCTACTTACAGAGGACTCCGCGCGGTCGTATTGCAAGTGACAAAGCTTATCTGCATCTAGGATTAGATTTACCCAAACGTTAAAACAGCTGTCGTTTATCAACGACAGCTCGCCTAAGCAAGCGGCTTAAAGTGTTTAATTTTAAGCCGTTAATCTAAATTTATTCAGCAAATCTTCAAATTAAGTGGTTTGAGTCTTAACCTTAAGCACTTGCCTGTGTATAGTATTTTCTAATTGTAAAACTAAGGTAGGTTTAATGTCGATTCTTGCTGTACGGGTTTATTATGAAGATACTGATGCCGGTGGTGTGGTTTATCACGCTAACCATATAAAGTACTTCGAACGCGCCCGCACTGAATGGCTGCGAGAGCTTGGTTATGACCAAGATAGCCTAATGGAACAAGACCTTTTTTTTGTTGTACGCGCCCTCAATATTGACTATAAACTTCCAGCGCGCTTCAACCAATTGCTCTCTGTCACTACCCGTATTGATAGCATGAAACGCGCGAGCATGGTTTTTGAACAAACAATCACAAATGCTGAACAACAAGTCATTGCCCACGGAATGGTTACCGTGGCTTGTGTCACATTGTCATCAATGAAGGCCACGGCCATTCCTGAAATATTAAAAGAGGATTTACTCGGTGCACTCTGATATGTCATTTATTGGCTTGTTTTGGCAGGCTAGCCTACTCGTAAAATTTGTAATGTTATTGTTGTTGAGTATGTCGGTCTATTCGTGGGCGATGATCATTAACCGGAACAAGGTACTCAAATCGGCTAAGCAGGCCAGTGATAGCTTTGAGCAAAAATTTTGGTCAGGCGTAGATCTAAACAAACTCTATCAAGAGAGCAACGCGCGTGCTGATCATTTGCAAGGCATGGAACAAATTTTTCATTCTGGTTTTAGAGAATATGTTCGCTTGCACAAAACCAGTGGGCGTAGCCCCGATGCTGTGATGGATGGGACCTACCGTAGTATGCGGGTCTCTTTGTCTCGCGAAGTGGAGTCTTTAGAAAATCAACTACCGGTACTTGCCACTATTGGATCGATTAGCCCCTATATAGGCTTGTTTGGTACTGTTTGGGGGATCATGAATGCATTTATAGCATTGGGCGAAGTTCAACAAGCTAGTTTAAACATGGTTGCACCGGGTATTGCCGAAGCGCTGATTGCAACCGCTATGGGGTTGTTCGCGGCGATCCCAGCGGTCATTGCTTTTAACCGATTTTCTACCAACGTAGCGAAATTAGAAAATGCTTATGTGAATTTTATGGAAGAGTTTTCCAGCATTTTGCATCGCCAAACCCATACTGGCAGTAATTAAAAAGGGGCGAGTATGAACTATTATCAACGTCCCAAACGCCGCTTAGTCGCCGAAATTAACGTGGTGCCTTATATTGATGTAATGTTGGTATTGTTGATCATTTTTATGGTTACTGCGCCGCTGATTACTCAAGGTGTTAAGGTAGATTTGCCACAAGCTAGTGCTGAAGCAATGCCAGAAGACAGTAAGCCGCCGTTAGTGGCTACGGTGACCGAAAGTGGTCAGTACTATTTAGACACAGGTGAAAGCAGTAATTCAGCCAGTGAGTCTTTATCTGGGGATGATTTACAGGCCTTGGTAATTGCACATTTGCAATTAGACCCTAATTTACCCGTGGTAGTACGTGGTGACAAAAACGTGCGTTACGAACAAATTATAAATTTGATGGTATTGCTGCAGAGTGCAGGTGTGCCTTCGGTGGGTTTAATGACCCAGCCTGACAATAATTAGAATAGGAATAGCATTGAAGTCGCCATTTAGCCTATCGGTTATTATCTCAATTTTGCTACACGCCGTGCTGTTTATAGCACTGGTGTGGTCGGTAGATTTTGAACGGGTTAAGTTAGAGCCAACACCTAGCGCACCGATTATTAATGCAACAGCGGTTGATATAAACCAAGTAACGCAGCAAGTTGAACGCTTAAAGCAACAGCAAAAAGCTAAAGTAGATAAAGAAAAACAGCGCACAGCTCAAGCAGAGAAAAACGCCGAGCAAGCGCGAAAGAAACGCTTAGCTGAAGAAAAGCGAATTAAACAACTTGAGCTTGAAAAACGCCAGCAAGAAGATGCCAAGCGTAAAGCAGACGAACAAGCCCGCCGCGCTCAAGAAAAACAAAAGCTCGAGCAGAAAAAAGCCCAACAAGCAGAGGCGCAACGGGTAGAAAAAGAAAAACAACAAGCAGCCGCTGTGGCAGCAGCTGCCGCGGCCGAAGCCGATAAACAACGTAAATTGGAACAACAAAAGAAAGCTGAAGCCGCCGCTAAAAAAGCCGAAGAAGCCGCTCGTAAAGCTGAACAGGCTGCCAGAGAAGCTGAACAATTAAGAGTGCGCAAAGAGGAAGAGGCTCGAGTGGCTGCTGAGAAAGCAGCAAAAGAAAAAGCCCAACGAGAGCGCCAAGCAGAAATGGCCCGTCAAGAAGCTGAATTTGAAAAAGCAATGCTAGAACAAGGGGCTACCGAGCTAAATGCTAGGCGTCAGAAGCAAGTGTTGGGTGAAGTGGATAAGTATCGCGCCTTGATCATGTCAGCAATTCAACGTAATTGGTTGACCGAGCCCAGCATGCTAGGCAAGCAGTGTAGTATAGATATTACCTTAGCTTCTAGCGGCCTTGTCATTGATACAGGCCCAGGGCGAGGGGATCGAGCGGTATGTGAATCTGCGCGCCGAGCAATTAAAAAAGCAGTGACTTTACCTGTATCTAGAGATCCAGAAGTATTCGCTCAAATGAAAAATATTACTTTAACCTTAAAACCGGAATAGCTGAGATGATAAAAAAACTGTTGTTGAGTGTAAGCTTGGTGTTTTCATTTATAAGTGTTGCTCAAGCTAACCTCGAAATCGTAATCACCGAAGGTGTAGACAGTGCTCGACCGGTAGGGGTTGTGCCTTTTGTTTGGCAAGGTCATGGTCAAGCTCCACTAGACTTGTCAAAGGTGGTTGCTGCGGATTTACGCCGCAGTGGTAAGTTTAATCCAGTGGCGATAAGTGATATGCCACAAACCCCACAAACGCTAGAGCAAATCGACTATGAAGCGTGGGCTGCACTAGGGGTAGAAGCAGTCTTAACGGGAAAAGTTGAAGCTGTAGAAGGGGGGAAGTTTAAAGTAAGCTACATACTTGTTGATGTACTGCGTGGTCAAATTACTGCTGGTAATAAACAAGAGCTTAAAGACGGCCAACTAGTCACTAAGCAAGATCACATACTATTAGACCGATATAAGAGTGTCGCTCAAGCGCAGCTCAGACAAATGGCGCACCTAATATCTGATCGTGTATATCAGTCGTTAACCGGCGAAAGAGGTGCATTTTTAACTCGTATTGCTTACGTAGTCGTTGATCTAGAAGCTGCTATGCCTTATCAACTTCGAGTCAGCGATTACGATGGTTATAATGAATCAGCCTTGGTCCGTTCGAAAGAACCATTAATGTCTCCTTCGTGGTCGCCCGATGGTAAAAAGCTTGCGTATGTAAGCTTTCAAAATCAGAAAGCAGAAATTTATACCATTGACGTATACACTGGGCAAAATGACCGTTTAACCACTTATAACGGTATTAACGGTGCACCAGAATGGTCGCCTGACGGCAAGAAACTCGCCATGGTGTTATCTAAGGATGGTCAACCAGATATTTACGTACTGGACCTTGCCTCTAAAAATTTGTCACGGATAACTAAGAATCGTCGTATTGATACTGAACCCACTTGGTCGCCATCAGGAAACGAATTGTTGTTTTCTTCAGAAAGAGGCGGAAAACCGCAAATTTATCGAGTGAACCTAGATACTAAAAAGGTAAATCGAGTCACTTGGGAAGGTGAAATGAACCTTGGCGGTACTGTTACACCCGACGGGTCTGCTTTGGTGATGGTAAGCCGAGTCAACGGGCAATACCGAATCGCCCGTCAAGACTTTGATACTGGCTATGTACAGGTATTAACCCGAACCCAATTAGATGAATCCCCAACTGTAGCGCCAAATGGAAGTATGATTATGTATAGTACTGTAGCAAATGGGCGACAGGTACTGGCATTGGTGTCTATGGATGGACGTTTTAAAGCTACCTTACCAGCAAAAGAAGGAAGCGTTCGTGCTCCGGCATGGTCTCCGTTCTTGAACTAAAACACTATGAGATTACAAGGAATCCATAATGCAATTTGAAAGACTATTCAAAACTCTTATTTTAGGCTTAGCGTTTACCGGTTTAGCCGCCTGTAGTGCCAATAAAACAAGTGACAGTGACGTTAGTGAGCAAGAGAAAGCTGGCGGAATGGTAATTGAAGAGACGACTGATGGCCAAACAGCGGGTGGGGTAGAGACTGGCACCATTGACCCAATCTTGAGTGGTGAAGAAGAGCAACGTCAGAAAGCAGCAGAGTTACGTCAAAGCCAAGTGGTTTACTTTGAATTTGACCGTTCCGACATTCGAGATGAGTTTGCTGAGATCTTAGAAGCACACGCTAGTTACCTACGTGACAATCCATCAGTGACGATGCTTATAGAAGGCCACACCGATGAGCGTGGTACACCAGAATACAATATCGCTTTAGGTGAACGCCGCGGCAAGGCAGTATCTAAGTACTTGCAAAGTCTAGGTGTACTAGCTTCACAAATCTCAATAGTTAGCTACGGCGAAGAAAAGCCGGTTGATAACTCGCATACCGATGCAGCTATGGCTAAGAACCGTCGCGCTGTGTTAGTTTATTAATACGCTTAAACGTGTAGAGTGATTTATGAAATTTAAAATGATTACGGCTACTTCAGTAGCCGTTTTATTATCAGCAAATGTGTTGGCAGCAGCACCTGTTGAAGAAGCCGGAACCGGCAGCGCGGTTGCATTAAGTAGTAGCGCGCTTAGTTCAAGTAATTTAAGCATAGAGCAACGTATAGAGCGCTTAGAGAGAATGATCCAAGCGCGAAATCAAGTCCAGTTGGATATGCAGAACCAAGTTGAAGAACTGTCAGACAGCATGTCAACGATGGTCGGTCAAATTGAACAAAAAAATTATCAAATTGAACAGATGATTGAGCGCCAGCGCGAGATCTATCAAGAGTTAGACCGTCGCTTCGCCCAAGTACAAACGTCAGCAACAACGACTCAAGCTACAGCCGTCGCTACGCCAACGGCCGTAGGTGAAGACCAAGCCTATGACGCAGCGGTTGCGTTAGTGATGCAAGATAAAAACTACGATGCAGCCATTCCCGCATTCGAAACGTTCATTAGCGACTTTCCTAAATCTAGCTATGCCCCTAATGCGCATTATTGGCTAGGTCAGCTACAATATACTCGTGGTCAGCGCGCAGAGGCATCACAACAGTTTAATACAGTTGTTAATGATTACCCTCAATCTAACAAGGTTGCTGAATCTTTGTTAAAACTCGGTATCATTGCGCAATTTCAAAATAACAACGAAGAAGCAAAGAACTTGTTTACACGGGTAGTCGAAGAACACCCTAACAGTGCAGCCGCCGGTTTGGCTAAAAATCGATTAGCACAGTTTTAACCTTAGTTTTCAGCAGTAAAGTGCAGCAAATTCAGAAATCTGTACAAACTTGAAGCTGGTTGCTTAATTGCTGAACGCTTAGAAAAAAAGATTCAAATTACTATTGCACAACAGTCTTAAATCCGTATCATAGGCCGCCGTTGAGTCAGGTCAATTGCGCAAGCAAAATGCACCGGGTTTAATTGAAGTTCAAAGTGGGTTGTTAGCTCAGTTGGTAGAGCAGTTGACTTTTAATCAATTGGTCGAAGGTTCAAATCCTTCACAACCCACCACTTTGGATTTCAGCAGTGTTAGATTAGTTAGGGTTGTTAGCTCAGTTGGTAGAGCAGTTGACTTTTAATCAATTGGTCGAAGGTTCAAATCCTTCACAACCCACCAATCTACTACCGCGCATAGTGGGTCGTTAGCTCAGTTGGTAGAGCAGTTGACTTTTAATCAATTGGTCGAAGGTTCAAATCCTTCACGACCCACCACTATTTTACGACGATTTGGGTTGTTAGCTCAGTTGGTAGAGCAGTTGACTTTTAATCAATTGGTCGAAGGTTCAAATCCTTCACAACCCACCAAATCGGCTCGTTTAAAATAGGTTTTTACAGTAATGGGTTGTTAGCTCAGTTGGTAGAGCAGTTGACTTTTAATCAATTGGTCGAAGGTTCAAATCCTTCACAACCCACCACTGCTGTTGAAACATTATCACTTTTGGGTTGTTAGCTCAGTTGGTAGAGCAGTTGACTTTTAATCAATTGGTCGAAGGTTCAAATCCTTCACAACCCACCAATATCTCTCCCTAGTTTATTGCTTTAAGCCTACTAATTCTTTAGTCCAATAACTGACATTTTTAATTAGCTCGGTGTATAATGTCCGAATCATTAACATCCCAGATGTAGTTATGCTTGAGTTAGAATTCTTCAACGAGTCAATTTATCCTTTCCCGCCAAAGCCGCTCAAATTAGATGAGCAGCAGCGCTCTGAATATAAAGAGCGCATAAAGCGCCTATTGATAGAGAAAGATGCAGTATTGGTAGCCCATTATTATACCGATCCTGAAATACAAGCCTTAGCCGAAGAAACGGGTGGTTGCGTTGCTGACTCATTAGAGATGGCAAGATTTGGCAATAATCATCCTGCTAAAACTTTATTAGTTGCTGGCGTTAGATTTATGGGTGAAACAGCTAAAATTCTTACCCCCGAGAAAACGGTAATCATGCCAACCTTAGAGGCTACCTGTTCACTTGATCTCGGCTGCCCAGAAAAAGAATTCTCAGAGTTTTGCGACCAGCACCCAGAGCATACCGTCGTCGTATACGCAAATACATCTGCCGCAGTAAAAGCCAGAGCTGATTGGGTGGTAACATCGAGCATTGCAGTAGACGTGGTTGAGCATTTAGATGCCGAAGGGCATAAAATTATTTGGGCTCCTGATAAACACTTAGGTGGCTATGTTGCGAAACAAACTGGCGCAGAGATGTTGTTATGGCAAGGCGCTTGTATCGTTCACGACGAATTTAAGGCCAAAGCCTTACGTCAGTTAAAAATACAATATCCCGATGCGGCTATTTTGGTTCACCCTGAGTCTCCAGAAAGTGTCGTCGCTATGGCCGATGCAGTCGGTTCAACGAGTCAACTTATCGCTGCAGCCCAACACTTACCTAATAAGCAATTGATCGTTGCAACCGATAAAGGCATTTTTTACAAAATGCAACAAGTGTGCGAAGGCAAAGAGCTTATCGAAGCACCCACAGGCGGAAATGGGGCAACCTGTCGTTCTTGTGCGCATTGCCCCTGGATGGCGATGAATGGCTTGCAATCGATAGAGGAAGCCCTGGTCGACGCGAATGGTAAAGAAGTATTTGTAGATGAATCGCTTATCGAAAAAGCCTTAATACCACTTAACCGTATGCTAGGTTTTGCGCAGTCAAACAAACTGAAAGTTAAGGGCAACGCATAGTCTTACAAGCGTAGTTCAGACTTAAACTCGTTTATTCAAACAAGCGAGTTTAAGTTTTTCTTCATTTCTTCTTACCTTCAGCCTTAATCTTTCCTAAATCGTCATAAATCAACGCTTAGCAGTCCAAGTTCATTAAGCAGGCACGGGTATCAAAAAACCAACAACGGCTTACAGCCACGCTATCAAGGCCACTTAAAGGTGCTTACTCGACAGAGTATACCCTTATTGCGTAAGTGCAGAGTCATTCAAATATTTACTGCTTGTTCTACCACCTCATTGTCCTGTGTTGTTTACTTTGAAACTAAGGTCGCTTAACTCTTTTTTATCATTGAGTGTAAGGACGTTTATTCAAGGATTGATCGTTAACTGTTGAATGCCCAGATAATAGAAAATAAAAAACCGCAGTCATTTCTGACCGCGGTTTTTTTGTTGTATAAAGACCTGATTGAGATTACTTAAGCGGCGCTCTATGTGCGCCGCTTAGTTCAAGCTAAGCTCCAGGCTTAGTCATCGGACTTTGCGAAGAGGTCGTAGAGCTACTACTAGTGACTCTGCGTGTACCAGTGGTAATAGGCTTACGTACGTATGGTTTTTTCACTTCTTCACTTGTTGCTGGTTTCACAACAGCTGGAGCGGGCTTTGCCATAGCCGCAGAAGAAGCGCCTTTGCCTTCAACTTTGCTTGGCTTCAACTTACCGCGATTACTACGCTTAGGTTTAACCTCAGCTTTTACCGGCTCAGCAGGCGTTTCAGCTTTTACTGGCTCAGCAGGCGTTTCAGCTTTTACTGGCTCGGCAGGGGCTTCAGCTTTTACTGGCTCGGCAGGGGCTTCAGCTTTCACTGGCTCAGCGGGTGCTTCAGCTTTCACTGGCTCGGCAGGTGCTTCAGCTTTTACTGGCTCAGCAGGCGTTTCAGCTTTCACTGGCTCGGCAGGTGCTTCAGCTTTTACTGGCTCAGCAGGCGTTTCAGCTTTCACTGGCTCAGCAGGGGCTTCAGCTTTTACTGGCTCAGCAGGGGCTTCAGCTTTCACTGGCTCAGCAGGCGTTTCAGCTTTTACTGGCTCAGCGGGTGCTTCAGCTTTCACTGGCTCAGCGGGTGCTTCAGCTTTTACTGGCTCAGCAGGGGCTTCAGCTTTTACTGGCTCAGCAGGCGTTTCAGCTTTTACTGGCTCAGCAGGGGCTTCAGCTTTCACAGGCTTTGCAGCTGCAGTGCTAGATGCTTGCTCAGATTCTGGGTAGCGAGAATCTACCGCATCTGCATTAGCTTGTTCTGCTTTCGGTAAGTCATTAAAACGCTTGCGCCCAGCATTACTTGATGAGCGACGACGACGTTTTGGCTTAGGAGCATCAGTACCTTCAGTAGCTTTTGCTGGCGCTGGGGCCGCTACTGCTTGGGTGTCGGCTTTGACTGGCGCAGTGTCAGCCGGTTTAGCTTCAACAGGTGTTGTTTGCTCTGCCGGTTTATCGGCATTCATGCGAACTTTTTTACGCAAATTGCGACGTTCTCTACGTTCCTTTAACTGTTGCTCTTTTGGCGCAGCGTCTTTTTGAACCGATGCTTCGGGTTTTGTTGATTCAACGACAGCTTGATCACGCTTAGGTTTGTTACGGGTATCCTTACGACGACGATTGTTAGCGCCTTCAGGTCTTTCTGTACGTTCAGAGCGCTCAGTACGTTCTTTACGCTCTGGGCGCTCAGTTCTACCTTGCTGCTTATTATTGCGTTTGTCGTTACGTTGATTGTTTCGTTGATTGTTACGACGGCCATTGCGTTTATCTGATTTGTCGTGGCTACTCGTTTTTGTCTGCTTCTTCGGCGCTGGTTTTTCTTCACCTGCAAATAAAGCACTAATGAAGCTAGCTAAGCGACTTAACAATGACGGGCTATCTGATTGAGCGTTAACTACAGCTTTAGCCGGTTTATTGGCAACCGGGGCGGCTGGAGCAGCGGGTGCTGCAAAACCTTGTAAAACAGGTTGCTCAGCTTCAATTTTTTCTTTAGCTACTTGGTTAGGCTGATAAACCGGAGATGGGTTTTCGGTGGTTAACTGATAGCTAGTTTCTTGAGTTTCTTCACCGCTACGTAGACGTGTCACATCGTAATGTGGCGTTTCCATGTGTTGGTTAGGAATGATAATTAAACGAACATTATGACGTTTCTCAAGTTTGTTAATCGCTACACGTTTTTCATTTAACAAATATGCGGCTACAGGCACTGGTACTTGTGCATGTACTTCAGAGGTATTTTCTTTAAGCGCTTCTTCTTCGAATAAACGTAAAATAGACAGCGCTAAAGATTCGTTATCCCGAATAGTACCTTGACCGCTACAACGTGGGCAGATATGAGTGCTTGATTCGCCAAGGGAAGGGCGAAGGCGCTGACGCGACATCTCTAATAAACCGAAGCGAGAAATTCGTCCTACTTGCACACGAGCTCGATCTTGACGAACCGCATCGCGGAAACGATTCTCTACTTCTCGTTGATTCTTAACTGGAGTCATATCGATGAAGTCGATAACGACTAAACCACCTAAGTCACGTAGGCGTAATTGGCGAGCAATTTCGTCAGCGGCTTCTAAGTTTGTTTGTAGAGCGGTTTCTTCAATGTCTCCGCCTTTAGTTGCTCTAGCAGAGTTAATATCGATAGAGGTTAAGGCTTCAGTTGGGTCAATAACAATCGAACCACCAGATGGAAGACGAACTTCACGTTGGAAGGCTGATTCAATTTGCGACTCAATTTGATAATGATTAAACATTGGAACTTCGCCATCATAGCGCTTAATGCGACTAACAAAATCTGGGCGAACGAGTTCAATATGTTTTTTAGCTTGGTCAAAAATAGTTTGGTTATCGATCAATATCTCACCAACATCGCGGCGTAAATAATCACGAATAGCACGAACAATAACGTTACTTTCTTGGTGAATCAGAAACGGCGCTTGTTTTGACTTAGATGCTTCGGTAATCGCTCCCCAATGATTCAACAGAACTTTTAAGTCCCATTGTAATTCGTCAGCAGATTTGCCTACGCCAGCAGTACGAACGATTAAGCCCATACCATTTGGCAACTCTAGACCGTTCATCGCTTCTTTTAATTGGGTTCGCTCATCACCTTCTATGCGTCGAGATATACCGCCAGCTCGCGGGTTATTGGGCATTAATACCAAGTAACTTCCGGCTAAACTAATAAAAGTAGTTAAGGCTGCGCCCTTATTGCCTCGTTCTTCTTTATCAATCTGAACGATGACCTCTTGGCCTTCTTTAACCACTTCTTTGATGCTTGGACGACCTTGATATACGTAGCCTTCAGGGAAGTATTCGCGGGCAATTTCCTTCATTGGTAGGAAACCGTGTCGATCTGCGCCATAGTCTACAAAAGCAGCTTCCAAGCTAGGCTCTACGCGGGTAATTTTACCTTTATAAATGTTCGCTTTCTTTTGTTCATGACCAGGACTTTCGATGTCTAGGTCATATAATCTTTGACCATCGACCAATGCAACGCGCATCTCTTCAAGCTGCATTGCATTAATTAACATTCTTTTCATTTATGTTGCCTTGGGGTTTGTTTGATTAAAACAACCTCTTAAGCAGCACATAACCTGCCTTAAATGGCCAGACCCTGTGTTTTATAGTTAGAGTTATGTAGGTAACCTCACGGTTAGCTGCTCTAGTCTTTAGGGCGCATTTTGGCGCTTGTATAAATAAGAGCCCCGCAACAATTGTTTGTTGCCGAACTGTATAATCTATTCTATTTAGCTTTGATTTAAGGCAAATACTTGTGATTGCCTATCAGGTTGCTATGAAAATTCTTATCACCAAGCTAGCTAATTTTGCAAAAATATAGGGCTTGGTGGCGGTGCCAAATAAGGAAAACCATTAAAAACGGGCACTTTAAGCCTTACAAATATAGCAAAGCTATATTTTTCCATCAAATTATTTATGAGCATGTTACAATTTTTGCTATGAATACCGAAAATAAAGCGGTTCAGATGGTCACAATAAGTGACGACGAGGCTGGACAAAGAATAGATAACTTTCTCTTAAAGCGGCTTAAAGGAGTGCCTAAAAGTCGTATTTATCGCATTTTGCGTAAAGGAGAGGTTCGGGTTAACAAAAAGCGGATAAAACCAGAATATAAGATCGCCGCAGAAGACATAGTAAGGATTCCACCGATTAGGGTAGCCGAAGAAACCGGCTTACCGTCAAATAAACTCAATCAAGTGGTTCAGTTAGAACAGCACATTGTCTATGAAGATGATTGCTTGTTAGTACTTAACAAACCCTCTGGTATGGCCGTGCACGGTGGCAGTGGTTTAAGCTTTGGCGTCATTGAAGCTTTACGCTCTCTTCGTCAGGATTGTCGTTACCTTGAACTGGTACACCGAATCGACCGAGATACATCAGGCCTATTATTGGTTGCCAAGAAACGTAGTAGCTTGCGAGACCTACATCGGCAATTAAGAGAAAAGGTTGTCCAGAAGGATTACTTAACGTTAGTCCATGGCCAATGGCCAAAAGCGGTTAGAACCGTAGATGCACCGCTACGAAAAAATGCAGTAGCTTCAGGCGAGCGAATAGTGATTGTTGACCATCAAGAAGGAAAACCATCATTAACACGTTATCGTATCGAACGACGCTATGCCGATATGACCTTAATGAAAGCGAGCCCTGTCACTGGCCGTACTCACCAAATCAGGGTGCACAGTTTATATCAGGGGCACAGTATTGTAGGTGATGACAAATATACGAGCCGAGAGCTATTGGCCGAATCTGCTGCTCAGGGCTTAAACCGATTGTTTTTGCATGCTTGGCAAATTCGCTTTGAACA
Organism: Agarivorans sp. MS3-6; assembly: GCF_054112545.1. Classification (NCBI taxonomy): domain Bacteria; kingdom Pseudomonadati; phylum Pseudomonadota; class Gammaproteobacteria; order Alteromonadales; family Alteromonadaceae; genus Agarivorans; species Agarivorans sp. MS3-6. Next base: position 4,647,535 of record NZ_CM134202.1, read on the forward strand.
TCCAGCGACACAAAAAGAGATGCATTTAACCGCGCCTTTAGAGTCAAGTTTACAAGCTTATTGCGACAAGTTGACACCACTGTAGTAAAAGAAGGAGGCTAGACCTCCTTCTTTTCGTTTACTGAGCGAGTAGCTCTACGCCTTGTTGTTCTAGCAATTCACAAAGCTTTATTAGTGGTAAGCCTACTAAGCTATTTGGATCATCGCCGCGTAAGTGGCTAAATAACACAATGCCCGAACCTTCGCTTTTAAAGCTACCTGCGCAGTTATAAGGTTGCTCTTGTTTTAGGTAGCGCTCGATTAGTGCAGGACTGAGTTGGCGAAAGCCAACATCAAAGGTATCGACTATACTCACAAGCTGTTTGGTTTCGCTGTTATACAAAGCGAGGCCGGTATAAAAGGTAATAATCTGACCACTGGCGTCGGTAAGTTGTTTTACCGCGTTTTGATAGTTTCCCGGTTTGCCAACAATTTTCTGGTTAATACTGCACACTTGATCCGAACCTATAATAAGGTGTTGAGTAAATCGTTCAGCACCTGCTAAAGATTTTTGCTCGGCTAATCGCAACACTAACTGCTCAGCGGTTTCGTCAGTGTGAGGGCTTTCATCTATATCTGGATTAAATGTTAGAAAGCTTGGAATAATTTTCTCAAGCAGCTGTTTTCTAAAAGGGGAACTAGAGGCAAGAACTAAGCGATTTTCCATCATTTTTTAACCAATTTTGAAAGTCTGATGATTTTAAACCCAATCTTTAGCATTTACGATGCCTAAGAGTATGAAAAAAGCAGAAATTGTTTTGACTATCACTGAGCGTAACTATATTATGCGCGCCTTATGCAGAAAGTGAAATTACCAGTAGAAATCGACCCGTTCAAGACGGCGAAACGAAAGTTAGACTATCAAGGCTTGCTTGAGGTCATACGATTGCCCCGTTTAAACGATGCGATTTTGAAAGTGAATAGTGATGTAGACGTCTGGTTACGCTTTGGAACTGACCCTCAAGGGTTGGTTGTCGTTCAAGGCAGAGCGTTAACTGAGGTTGAGTTAGAGTGCCAACGTTGTAATGAAACATTTAGTTTCCCTATCGACGTTGAGTTTACTTACTCGCCAGTCTGCGATGAATCGCAAATAGATGAGTTACCAGAAGATTACGAACCGCTACAATTAGATGATGACAATTACTTTGTTGTTGCTGAATTAATTGAAGACGAGTTGTTACTATCGTTGCCAATTATTGCTAAACATCCTTTAGAGGATTGTAAGGTTAAGCAAAATGAACAAGTCTTTGGAAAAATCGAAGTGGTGGAAGAAGAATCTAAACCGAATCCGTTTGCAGTGTTAGAAAGTTTAAAAAAGAAAGACTAGGAGACTGGGTCAATGGCTGTTCAAAAAAGTAAAGTTACACGTTCAAGACGTGGCATGCGTCGTTCACATGATGCAATTGCAGATAATGTTGCATTAACTACTGATGCTACATCAGGTGAGCTTCACCGTCGTCACCATGTTACTGCTGACGGTTACTACCGTGGTAACAAGGTTATTAACAAGTAAATTTTTGCATTTTGCAAAAAATTACAATTGCAGTTGATGCAATGGGGGGCGATGTTGGCCCCCTAGTTACAGTGCCTGCCGTCGCGCAGGCACTTAACTTTTATCCTCATCTTAATATCACCTTGTTTGGTGACAAGCAGCTCATCAATTCCCTTTTAGTTGCTCATAATTTAGCCCAACATCCACGGCTTACCTTTATTCATACTACACAAGTCGTTACTGCAAACGATAAACCTCTTACCGCACTTCGTTCTCGTCGACAATCTTCGATGCGTTTAGCTCTAGATATGGTTCATCAACATCAAGCCGATGCTTGCGTGAGTGCCGGGAATACCGGGGCGTTAATGGCGATGGCTAAAGTGGTGTTAAAATTATTACCTGGTATCGAGCGCCCAGCGTTAGTTAGTCATCTACCAGAAGAAAATGGTAAAGGAAGCTTTCTACTTGACCTTGGCGCAAACTCTAGTTGCGATTCTGACGTGTTGATGCAATTTGCAGTCATGGGCGCGGCCTTAGCCGAAAGCGTTTGGCAATTGGATAGCCCAAGAGTAGCGCTGTTAAATATCGGTGAAGAACAAATAAAAGGTAATGATGTCGTTAAACAAACAGCTCAACTGCTTGAAAACTCAAGTTCAATTAATTACATTGGCTTTGTTGAAGGTAATCAAATATTTAGTGGCAAGGCAGATGTTATAGTATGTGATGGTTTTGTAGGCAACATCGCCTTAAAAACCGCCGAAGGTGTCTCTCAATTAATTTTGTCAAAACTAAAAAAGCAATTTGATGTAAATTGGTTCGCACGTTTTGTATTAAAATTATTTCTACCGAGCCTAAAATCACAGCTCAAGCAACTGAACCCCGACCAGTATAACGGCGCGAGTCTGTTAGGATTGCGCGGAATTGTCATTAAGAGTCATGGTCATGCCGACGAAGAGGCATTTTTACAAGCTATTCACCAAGCGGTTGCCGAAATACAGCAACAAGTGCCAAGCCGTATTACCGACAAACTTGAATCATTATTAATTGATAAGCATTAAGTCACTTATGTACTCAAAAATATTATCTACAGGTAGTTACCTGCCAAGTAACGTCAGAACCAATTCCGATCTAGAGCAAATGGTCGAAACCAGTGATCAGTGGATTACCGCTCGAACGGGAATTAAAGAACGTCGTATCGCTGGAAATAACGAGTCAGTCGCCGACATGGGCTATCATGCTTCGGAACTGGCCATTGAGCGCGCAGGTATAGATAAAAACCAGATTGGGTTGATCATTCTTGCTACTACCTCAAGCGAAAATGCCTTTCCGGCAGCCGCTTGTGAAGTACAAGCCAAACTTGAATTGCCTGGCGTGCCTGCCTTTGATATTGCGGCTGCTTGTGCAGGCTTTACCTATGCGCTTAGCGTTGCAGATCAATACATAAAAAGTGGTTTAGTTAAAAATGCGCTGGTTATTGGTGCGGATAAACTTTCTCACATGTGTGATCCCGATGATCGTTCAACTATCATCTTGTTTGGTGACGGCGCAGGTGCTGTATTGCTAGGCGCCAGTGAACAGCCCGGATTATTATCAACCCATATTCACGCTGATGGTCGATACGGAGATCTGCTTAAGTTGCCACATCCACAAAGAGGGATGTCTGGAACTCAAATGGAATCTTATATGACGATGAGTGGCAATGAAGTGTTTAAAGTTGCGGTTACCCGTTTAAGTGAAATTGTAACAGAAACACTTGCGGCAAACGGCATTGAAAAAGCAGAGTTGGATTGGCTGGTACCCCATCAAGCCAACTTTAGAATTATAAAAGCAACCGCTAAAAAGCTATCTATGTCTTTAGATAAGGTTGTTCTGACCTTAGATCGACATGGCAATACTTCTGCTGCTTCCGTGCCTATTGCTCTTGATGAAGCGGTAACCGACGGAAGAATTAAGCGCGGACAGCTAGTATTGTTAGAGGCATTTGGTGGCGGTTTTGCTTGGGGCAGTGCCCTAGTCAGATTTTAACTATTAGGATAGATAATGAGTAAATTAGCGTTCGTATTTCCAGGGCAAGGCTCACAAAGTGTGGGCATGTTAGCTGAATTAGTTAGCGAATACCCAGTGGTAGCCAATACTTTTCAGCAAGCGTCAGACGTATTGGGTTACGATTTAGCGGGCTTAATCGCCAACGGACCAGCTGAAGAACTAAATGATACTAGTCGCACTCAGCCTGCCTTGTTAGCTGCGTCGGTCGCGCTTTGGCGTCTATGGAACGAATTAGGTGGCACCCAACCAAGCATGTTAGCTGGCCACAGTCTTGGTGAGTACTCGGCATTAACTTGTGCTGGCGTTTTGGATTTTGCCGATGCCTTAAAGCTCGTTGAATACCGCGGGCAGTTGATGCAAAAAGCCGTACCTGCTGGAGTTGGCGCGATGTCAGCGATTATCGGTTTAGGTAATCAAGAAATTCTTGACGCCTGTGCGCAAGCGGCTGAATCGGAAGTGGTTACCGCGGTAAACTTTAACTCTCCAGGCCAAGTTGTTATTGCTGGCCATAAAGCTGCTGTTGAACGTGCCAACGTACTCTGTAAAGAAGCAGGCGCTAAACGCGCACTGCCATTACCAGTAAGTGTGCCTTCGCATTGTGCTTTAATGCAGCCTGCAGCTGACGAACTTGCAGGGTATATAGAAGGGATTACTTTTTCTGAACCTCAGTTTGACGTTATCAATAACGTTGATGTAGCGATTGAAACCGACGCAAAAGCGATCAAGTTAGCTTTGATCAAACAACTTTATAGTCCAGTACGTTGGACTGAAACCGTTGAGACAATGGTGAGCAAAGGCGTTGATACCTTATATGAGTGTGGTCCAGGTAAAGTACTCACTGGTTTAGCAAAACGAATTCATAAACCATTAGTTGCAGCTGCAATTAATGATCTAACATCAGTTAAGTCTGCTTTAGATAATAAGTAACGGAGAGAATTAAATGACTTTGCAAGGTAAAGTTGCACTAGTTACCGGCGCGAGCCGTGGTATAGGAAGAAGTATCGCAGAGGCGTTAATCGCTAAAGGTGCTAAAGTTATAGGCACAGCGACTTCTGACAACGGCGCACAAGCTATTAGCGACTATTTGGGTGACAACGGCGTAGGTTTAACCTTAAACGTAACCGATAGCGAATCCATTAAGCAATTATTTGTAGATATTAAAGCTAGCTACGGCGACATCGATATTTTGGTTAATAACGCGGGTATTACCCGTGATAACTTACTGATGCGTATGAAAGACGATGAATGGGAAGATATTATCAATACTAACCTCACGTCAGTTTTTCGTTTAAGTAAAGCCGTATTACGTTCTATGATGAAGAAGCGTAATGGTCGTATCATTAGTATTGGTTCAGTGGTCGGTACTATGGGTAACGCCGGACAAGCGAACTATTCTGCAGCTAAAGCTGGCGTATTGGGTTTTACTCGGTCATTAGCTAGAGAAGTCGCTTCTCGCGGGATCACAGTTAATGCGATAGCCCCCGGATTTATTGAAACAGATATGACGCGCGCACTTGACGAGACACAACGTGATGCTATCTTGTCGCAGGTGCCTATGGGACGTTTAGGTGATGCTCAAGAAATCGCCAAAACCGTCGCGTTTCTCGCGAGCGAAGACGCGGCCTATATAACAGGCGAAACAATTCACGTTAACGGTGGAATGTACATGGTTTGAGCGAAGGCTTAAAAAATGTGCAAAAAATTGATAGATCGCAAGTTTTTTAGCAAAATAACTACTAAAAACGTGGTTAGACCACTACGGTTAGGCTTGCAAAGTATCTGTGTTTGAATACACTATCGCAACAACGCAGAAGCGTATTTACTAAGGAAAAATATTGTCATGAGTGCAATTGAAGAACGTGTTAAAAAAATCATCATCGAGCAACTTGGCGTAAGCGAAGACGAAGTTAAAAATGCAGCTTCTTTCGTAGACGACCTAGGCGCTGATTCTTTAGATACAGTAGAATTGGTTATGGCTTTGGAAGAAGAGTTTGATACTGAGATTCCAGATGAAGAAGCTGAAAAAATTACTACTGTACAAGCTGCAATTGATTACGTTCTAAATAATCAAGATTAGTAAAAAAGTGGGCGACATCAGTCGCCCATTTGCATTCCCCCTAAGATAAGCAAATCCCCCCTTGGAGGCACTTCAGTGACTAAGCGTAGAGTCGTTGTTACCGGCATCGGTGCGTTATCACCTGTAGGTAATACCGCTGAATTAACCTGGCAAGCCGTTAAAGCTGGTCAAAGTGGTATTGGACCGATTGATCACTTCGATATCGAAGCATTCCCAACTCGTTTTGCGGGTTTAATCAAAGATTTCGACGTCGAAAAATTCATGAGCCGTAAAGATGCTCGTAAAATGGATGCGTTCATTCAATATGGTGTGGCAGCAGGGCTAATGGCTTTTGATGACGCGGGTATTGAAGTCACGGAAGAAAACGCAGATGGCTTTGGTGTATCGATTGGTTCTGGAATCGGTGGATTAGGCTTAATTGAGCAAAACCATGAAAGTTATTTAAAAAATGGACCGCGTAAAATCAGTCCGTTTTTTGTTCCATCAACCATTATCAACATGGTTGCTGGTCACTTATCGATAATGAAAGGCCTGAAAGGTCCAAATATCGCCGTGACCACAGCGTGTACCACGGGTGCCCATGCTATTGGCCTCGCAGCAAGAATGATTGCCTACGGCGATGCTGAAATTATGCTGGCCGGTGGTGCAGAGAAAGCATCTACCCATCTAGGTATGGGAGGGTTTGGCGCCGCTAAAGCGCTATCAACGCGTAATGATGACCCAACTAAGGCTAGTCGTCCTTGGGATAAAGACCGCGATGGTTTTGTGCTAGGTGACGGTGCTGGCGTAGTGGTTCTAGAAGAATACGAGGCAGCTAAAGCCCGCGGAGCTAAGATATACGCAGAACTTGTCGGTTTTGGTATGAGCGGAGACGCTTACCACATGACGTCACCACCTGCCGATGGTGATGGCGCTGCGCGCTCTATGGCAGCAGCGATAAAAGATGCAGGTATCGACGCTGCAAGCATCGACTACATCAACGCTCATGGTACTTCAACACCCGCTGGTGACATTGCAGAAACACAAGCCGTTAAAACGGTATTTGGCGAACATGCAAATGAAGTATTAGTTAGCTCGACTAAATCAATGACTGGCCACCTATTGGGTGCAGCTGGCGCTGTTGAAGCTATTATTTCTGTTCTCGCTATTCGCGACCAGATCGCTCCACCCACCATTAATTTAGAAAACCCAAGCGAAGGCTGTGATTTAGATTATGTAGCGGGTACCGCTAGAAACGCTAAAATCGATTATGCCTTATCGAACTCTTTCGGCTTTGGTGGTACTAATGGTTCATTGGTATTTAAAAAGATTAGCGATTGATTGTTGGTTAGCGTTACAATAAATTCGAAGCCTGATGTTATCATCAGGCTTTTTTATATTTGGGGAATTAGCTTTGCAAGTTGAAGGGCTTAACAGTGCAGACCGTGGTCTGAATTACGGCGATGGTTTTTTTACAACGGTGTTGATTAAAAACCACCGGCCTATGCTGTGGAGCTACCACCGGCAACGGTTACTCAATGCAGCGCAAGCTCTTAAGTTTCCACTTATTGATCTCGATGAGCTCTATGCAGCGCTCTTGCTTAAAATAGAAAACCTTAAAGACGGTGTAGCAAAGATTGTTATCACTAGAGGTGTAGGCGGGCGAGGCTATGGCTTACCTAAATCTGTTTCTCCGAACTGCTTGATCAGTACGGGTGCTTTACCCACCAGTTACCCAAATTGGCGAGAACAAGGCTTGCACCTAGGTATAGCGCAGCAACGCTTAGCTAGCGGCTCAAGTTTTTCTGCGGTAAAAACCTTAAACCGCTTAGAACAAGTAATGATGAAAATTGAAGCCGATGAATCTCAGTTTGATGACTTGGTTTGCGTTGATATTTTTGATCATGTGATTGAGTGTGTTGCATCTAACTTGTTTTGGGTTAAAGGAAAAAATATTTATACATCTGATCTGAAAGGGTCCGGTGTGGCAGGCGTTCAGCGACATTTTCTATTGGATAATGCCAAGGGATCTCCCTTCAGTGTTAAGCTAGGTAGCTATTCAATTAGCGACATCATCAATGCAGATGAAGTTTTTATAAGTAATTCACTTTTACAGTTCGCGCCTGTGAGGCAGCTCAATGAGCAGGTATTTCAACAAAACGACACATGTCGTTGGTTTCAACATTTGGTGAATCATGTTTCGTAAGTTTACTTTAGCCTTTGTTATATTGCTGATGATCGCAACAGGTGGCGCTGTTTGGCTTAACAGTTTTATGCAGCAGCAGTGGCAGTTATTAAGAACGAGTCAGCTTCAACAAGTGTCGGTTGATGTTGGTGACAACTTTTACCGAGTAAAAGATACTGTATTTAGCAACACGGCAGACGACAACCTGTGGTTAAAACTTTGGTTTAAACTTAATCCAGAACTCGGTCACATAAAAGTGGGGCGTTATCAATTACCGGAAGAGTTAAGCCTAGCACAGTTGAACGACATTCTTGCAAGCGGCAAAGTGGTGCAGTTGAAAGTTAGTTTAATTGAGGGCGAAACGTTTAAACAATTCTGGCAAAAGCTTAATCAAACTGACGGTATAGTCGCCAGTGAGATGAGCGAGCAAGAATTATTGACCTGGCTTGAGAGTGATTACACCAAGCTCGAAGGTTTGTTGTTACCAGAAACTTATTTCTTTGTGCATGACACCGCTGCTGAGCAAATAGTAAAACGCGCTTATCTTGCGTTAAACCAAGCCTTAGATAAACAATGGCAACAGCGAGCTAAGTCGTTACCTATTGGCTCTCCATATCAAGCATTAATCTTAGCGTCAATTATTGAGAAAGAAACAGGCGCCAAGTTTGAACGCCCACGTATATCTTCGGTGTTTGTAAATCGCCTCAATAAAGGTATGCGTTTACAAACCGACCCGACAGTCATTTATGGGATGGGTGAGCGTTATGATGGCAATATTCGACGTAAAGACCTCCGCGAGGCTACGCCATATAATACCTATGTCATTAGAGCCTTACCGCCAACGCCTATCGCTATGGCTAGTGAAGACGCGATCGCTGCTGCGCTAAATCCTGAGGATTCAGATTATTACTATTTTGTGGCTAAGGGCGGCGGCGAACACTATTTTTCAAAAAATCTCGCTGAACATAACCGTGCAGTTCGCAAATACATTTTAAAGAAGTAAATCATGACCACTGGAAAATTTGTAGTAATTGAAGGCTTAGAGGGTGCTGGTAAAAGCACTGCTGTTTCCGCGATTCAATCGATGTTATCAAAGCATAATATCGATTTTATAAACACCAGAGAGCCCGGTGGTACGCCAATAGCTGAAGCGCTTCGCAGTATTGTTAAAGAAGGTGTAAGTGGTGAGCAAGTCTGTGATAGTACAGAGCTACTGCTCATGTATGCCGCTCGCGCTCAATTGGTAGAAACTACGATCAAACCGGCTTTAAATGAGGGAACATGGGTAATTGGAGATCGCCACGATCTTAGCTCGCAAGCCTACCAAGGTGGCGGAAGACAGCTTGGTGTAGAGAAGTTAAAAGCCATTAAGCAGATCGCGATTGGTGATTTTGAACCTGACCTAACACTGTACCTTGATATAGAACCCAGCTTGGGTTTAAGCCGTGCTAGAAACCGGGGCGCGCTCGATAGAATTGAACAACAAGCGCTAAGTTTTTTCGAACGAAGTAGAGACGTTTACTTGCATCAGGCGAACAGCAGCGACAATATTAAGATTGTTGACGCTAGCCAAAATATGCAACAAGTTGCTAACGATATCGTAAGTATATTAGAGCAGTATTTAGAAAGTTTATAACTGGGAAAACAACGATGAGTTTGCCGTGGTTAGGATACACTTGGAAAACGCTTTCTAAACAATTGCATGAGCAAAACTTTCCACAAAGCGTGTTGTTAAGGGGAGAGCAAGGTTTAGGTAAGCAGCAGTTAGCCCGTTTTCTGGCTAAGACTATACTGTGTTCAACTCAGCAGCATCAAGCTTGTAATCAATGTCATAGCTGCCAAATATTTGAAGCAGGCACCCATGGTGGCTTCTTTCAAATATCTCAAGACAAACCTAAAGTGGATGATATTCGTGAATTAAGCCGCTGGGCTGGCCAAACGAGTTCATTAGGCTCAAGTAAAGTGGCGATTATCAGTGACATTAGTTTACTGAACGACGCGTCCAATAACGCATTGCTAAAAACCTTAGAAGAGCCAGTAAATGATACTCACTTCATTCTAATCAATCATTTACCATTCAAAGCGATGCCCACTATCCTTAGTCGTTGCCAAGTCGTTAACATTAAAACGCCTAGCATTGAAATGGCAGAGCAGTGGTTGCTTAAGCAAAAGATTAGGTTAGACCAAAACTTTTCGCTAATATACCGTTTTTGTAATAGCTCTCCGCTTAGGGTATTAGAGTTTTACCGCGAGCAGCAATTTAGTGAATTGGAATTGTTCATTGAGCAGTTTCAATTAATGACACAAGGTAAAATAAATAAGCTTGCCGACATCTTACAAAAAGATACCCAAAAGTTAAGTTGGTTATCGCATACGCTGGCCTTAGCCATAAGCTTGCAAGCTGGATTAGTTAGACCCTCTTTATACCCGCAACTGCAGACAGAGAGCCTGTCAGTAGACTGTCTTAATGGTTGTTATCGAGAACTCATTTCGCTAAAAAAACAGCTAGAAGAGTTTCCTAGCTTAAACATTAGCCTCCAGTTATACCCAATATTTTCACAATTCAAGGATTAGCCCCGGTGTTAGTAGATTCACATTGCCATTTAGACCGCCTAGATTATGAAACTAAACACGACAACGTTGCCGATGCTTTAGCCAAAGCTAAAGCAGCAGGCGTTGATTACTGTTTAGCTGTTGCAATTTCTCCTGATAAGTTTCCAGTAATGATGGAGAAAGTAGGGCAGTTTGAAAATGTGTTTGCTTCTTGTGGTATGCACCCGCTGTATGTTCAAGACCAACCCTTTGATAAAGAAATATTGGCATCGTATTTGTCCCAGCCCAAAGTGGTTGCCGTTGGTGAAACGGGCCTCGATTACTTTTACGCTGCAGAACACAAACAATTACAACAACGTGTCTTTATTGATCAAATAGAATTAGCCGTTGAATACAACAAGCCGCTAATCATTCACACTAGAGATGCTAAAGAAGATACCCTAAAACTGCTTAAGCAACATAAAGCTGAAAGTTGTGGCGGTGTATTACACTGTTTTACAGAAAGTCTAGATATGGCCATGGCCGCTATTGAGATGGGATTCTACATATCAGCCTCTGGAATTATCACCTTCAATTCTGCGAAACAGTTACAAGAGACTTTTCGTCAGATACCATTAGATAGAATTCTGGTTGAGACCGACAGCCCATACTTGGCCCCGGTTCCTCATCGAGGAGAAGAAAATCAACCGGCTTATACCCGAGAAGTCGCAAATTTTCTGGCTGAATTAAAAGGCCTATCAATAGAAGAAGTTGAATCAGTCACTACGAGTAACTTTTTCAAATTGTTTAAGCAAGCTAAGCAGTAAAAAAACGGCTCCACTCTAATCCTTGAGCGGAGCGTAGGGGAAGGGCTCTGTGTAGAGCCTTTGCGCTAATAGTCAATTAAGTGTAGACCTCAACGCTAGCTTTGCAAGTTCATCGCAAGCCCTTGTCTTTCACTAACTCTCGTGGATAAGAATTTTTTATTTTGTTTCTTATCCATTTTCCTAAGCCAATGACTTGTCCTTTATAGACTAACGCTACTTCGCCTTTGTTATTATTTGGGTAAGCAATATCTTTACCTTGATAAAACTCATGAGCTTGTTGCTGATCTAACTCAACGCTGTTCTTGGTGATTAAATGACCCAGGGCTGTGATAGCATCATGGCTACTGCGAAAACCTTGTTTGAATCCTTCTGCTAACTTTAATCCTACTCGCTCAAATCGCATTTCATCCTTCACAGCCAAGAAGCTATTGGGTAATAACCAATAGTCATCACCTTTATTAAATACTGAGTGGCTGGTAGGTAGTTGAATACCAAATGACTTAACGAAGTGTTGCTCAACGGCTTTTGTTTGTTTAGTTGCAGCTTGCTGATAGGCGAACGGCTTGATCCGTTTGTTAATCGGTTCGGCCGGCATAGACTGTTCGCTTTTACGAAGTGCTGCGACGAAAAAGCCTTCACTGTCGAAACGTTGCGGCCAGACGTGTAAGTAACCCTCTTTCGTTATTGCTTGCTCGCAGCCAGCAAACAATTGATTTAAGTTGATAGCCTCAAAGTGAGAAGGATATTTTTTAGATACAGCTGCAATCACTTGCTGATTTTCTTGTTGGTTAAGCGTACAAGTAGAGTAAACCACTATGCCATTTGGTTTTAAAGCATGCAGTGCACTTTCCAATAAATCGGCTTGTAGGGCCGCTATTGTAGTTACGTGTTGTTCGCTCCAATTCTCTAAAGCTTGTGGATCTTTGCGCAAGGTGCCTTCACCAGAACAAGGTGCGTCCAGCAAAATAGCATCAAACTTTTCTGGCATCCAAGTGCCAAAGACTTCTGCACTAAAATGGGTAATGGCTGTATTGATTACCCCGCAGCGCAACAGGTTAGCACTCAATATTTTCACCCGGCTAGCAGAATACTCGTTAGCAACTATCGCTCCTTTTCCTTGTAGAGAAGCAGCGAGTTGAGTGGTCTTAGAGCCCGGTGCGGCGGCAGCATCTAACAGTAAACTATCTTCATCTGCTTGGAAGCAGTGAAACAGAGCACTCACTGGCAACATAGAGCTAGCTTCTTGAATATAAAAAAGACCGGCCATGTGCTCTGCACTGTTACCCAAAGAAATGCTTTGGTCTTCCCGCTCTATCCAAAAGCCAGCCTCACACCATGGGATAGGTGTTAATTGCCATTGATTATGCTTAGCGATGTCTAGAAAGTTACTAATTGAGGTTTTTAAGGTATTTACCCTAATGCTTTTTCGCATAGGTTGTTGGCAAATAGCTTTAAAACTGGCCAAACTCAAATCACTGGGCAAATCTTGTTCTATTCGCTCGATGAACTTAGCTGGAAAATTAATTGTTTTACTCAAAACGGATAAATACTATGGCTGGATTGATGGGCTCCATTGTAGCCATTTTTCATCATAAGTGGGCTGTAAATCGAACTTATCTTCACTCATGGCCACTTCCGCGTAGGGTTCTTCTTGAGGAGTGGCAAAGGCGATCCCACCGCTTAACAAGGTTTCCACTGAATCTAAGCGTATATTGGCACCACCTAAGCCCAGTTTTACGTCCATACCCGAAGCATTCCAAAAAACACTATTGGTTCTAACTAAGTGTCGGTATTTTGATTGGATAGATAGACGCGCTAGGATTTTTGAACCGTCGTTGGCTAATTTTGCATCGTCAACAGTACCCACTTGATACTGTTTATATAACACTGGACTACCAATTTTCAGCGAGCCAAAGTGGCTTGAGCTTAACCAAATATGTAAAGCATTTTTGTCGCTGTTTGGTGCCTGCTTTAATAAATTGAATTGCTGTAACGGTTGGCCTTTACCGGGCAGGGCATTGATAAAATCACCTTTGATTAAGGTGTCTACATTTTTTATTTCTGTGAGACTAATTGACGCGCTTTCTTGCCAGTAAACACTGCCGGTTCGCGCAAAATTACGGTAATAGGGATAATCTAACTCCGCGAACGCCTGTAACTCTGACAGGTCATCATTAAAGCTCAAATCGACCACTTTGCCAATCTGTTGCCCTTGGTACTTGATGGGCATATTTTTACGCAAGCCATTACTGTTTTTAGTCGACAAGGTTATCGCCAGATGGCGTTTAGTGGCTTGTTGTTTGTTTTGGTATATTTGGCGGGTGCCTTCTTTGCCTAGCTCTTCAAATTGATCGAAGCTAACCCCACCTAACACAATAGATTTTAAAGATTCACTCGTTACCGATAAACCGTCTAAACTGGCTTTTATTTCGATACCTGAAGCATGCCAAAAGCGTGTGTTATCTTGAACTAAATGGCGGTAATTTCCATCAATCGATAAACTGACTTCAATATCACCCTCTTTTCGTAGCTTATAGTGAATAACTTTACCCACCGGAAGCTTACGAAATAACACCGGGGCCCCTTCTCCTAAAGAGCCTAATTGCTCAGTAACAAAGGTCAGTTTAAGCGCAGAGCCGGCTTTTTCTTTAGATAGTAACGCGCCTTGACGGCTATCATGTAAAGTGAAAGAAGCCATCGTTGAAGCTTGAGTAGATTTACCGGGTATCAGCACAATGGGGGTATTAATAAAACCACTAAGACCGCTACTTTCTATGGTTAGGCCATCCATGTCAGCTTCTACTGAAACTGGGCTTTGGCTGAAGAAACGGCTTTGTACACTTAACAAAGATGCATATTGTTGCTGGACATAGGCGTCAATTTCAAACTGTCGCTCTACCAAGCGAATGCCTGTTACCTTACCGATGGTTAAGCCTTGATAAACAATAGGGCTACTAATCGAAATACCATCTACTTTGTTGGTTTTCAACACCAGAGTGCGGCTACCCGTTGGCGCTTGAGACATCAACGACAAATTAAACTCAGCTTGCGGCTCTCCTTGTTCGGCTAATACTTCGATTTGTTTAGCCCCTAACATAGCGCTGAGGTTCTTAACACCACTTAAACTAATCTCTGGTTCAATCAACACTAGTTGTGTGGTGTTATTAAACAGATCTTCGTATTTTGGTTCTACCAAGGCTTTAGCGACAAAGTTATCATGGCTTCCACTGTTTTCTACTTCGGTAATGAAGCCAATGCTCGCGCCACGGTAAACAAGTTTACTGCGATTGGCCTGTAAACCAAATTGCTGGTCCATATTAATCAAGATAGGCTTGCCTCGATGAGAGTCTTTTAAATTTGGGAATAACCTAAATTGTTGACCTTTGTCAGCGGCCGTGGACTGGGTAGGGCTATCAAAACTTACCCCGCCAGAAATGACACTGGCTAAACTCTCACTGCTGATTTTAACGCCGTCTAAAGAGATGTCTGCGTTAAATCCACTCACGTTCCAGAACCGAGAGTCAATTTTAACTAAATGGGCAAATTGGGGTTTAATTTGTATATCAAATTCGACTTTCTGAGTATCTTCTAATTGAAAACGTTGAACTTCTCCCACTTTTATCTTTTTAAAATATACCCCTGAGCCAATATTTAAAGAGCCTAGGTCGTCGGCGATTAAGCGAATGTTTAGGCCTTTTCCGCCAATAATGTTTGGCGCTTCATTAAGCGCAACGAACTGTTCAGCGGGTTTACCTGAACCAGGATTGAGTTCAATGTAATTGCCTGATACCAGTGCATCCAAACCGCTAATTTCTGTAATCGACGCCTTAGGTGTCACTAACCAAAACTGACTATCTGTTTTTAATAGTTCTTCAGCTTCTCTTTTAATGTCTACCTTTACGATAACACCTTCAAGTTTAGGCGATAGTTCGATAGCTTTTACCACCCCAATATCTAATCCCTGATAAAAAATTTGGGTTTGACCGGCGGTAATACCTTTTGCACTATCAAACAAAATATCAATTTTAACGCCAGCCTCTGACCAAGCTTTAAACAACAACCAAACGCCAAGTAACAAGGCAATGATCGGCAGTAACCAGATAGGAGATATCACTTTTTCTCTTTTGAATTCCGGAGCGCTAGCGTTGTTCAAGTTCTTTATCCCATATCAGTCGAGTATCAAAAGATTTAGCTGCAAATAAGGTGAGTATAACCACTACGCCGAATGCGGTAGCGCCGGGGCCAGCTTCAACCCCCACTAAATTATTACGTTCAAATACCGCTATCATAATCGACAGTACAAATAGGTCTAACATCGACCACTTGCCAATAATTTCGATTATCCTATAAATGACGATGCGCTGTCGATTATCTAAATTAATTCTATAATGCAGGCTAAGTAAGATAACGGCTAAGCCCACTAACTTCATCACTGGTACGACAATACTGGCAACAAAAACCACGATTGCAATACCCACCATGTCGTCCTTTATTAGGCTGATAACCCCCGACATAATGGTTTCATATTGTGGCGCTCCTCGGGTGCTCAACACAGTGATTGGCAGAAGGTTAGCGGGGAATAAACCAATGGTCGCAGCAATAATAAAAGCCCAGCATTTCTGCAAACTGTGAGGCGTCCTGCTGTGCACTGCCATATGACAGCGATGACAGTGAGTCTCTTGTTGATTCATGGTCAGTTTGCAATGACGGCAAAGCTTTAAGCCTACTTGCTTAGCGGATGTGTACATATCGTTCCCAATACTCGGCGGGTTCTAAACGTTGAATTAACCGAGTCGATAACACTAACGTAATGCAGATACACCAAAGCCCATAACCTAAATCTATATCTGCATATTCGATCAGTTTGACCAGAGCCACTAAAAAGCTAACGATATACACCTCTATCATGCTCCAGTGAATTAAATCATCCTGAAAGTGTAAAGCCGTGGCTAACCCTGGTGACTTCCAACCAATAGAGAGCGAAAAAGAGGTGTAGGAAATTAAGCAAAACAAGATGATAGGCGCTAAAAAGCTGGCTATAACCACCGAAAACCCGACTAAATAATACCCGTGCTCTAGTAATAACACGGTCCCTCTAAGGATATTGGCTGAACTAGGAATGCCTAAAAAGGTAAAACTTAACAATGGGTAGGTATTGGCTAATATAACCATGACCAAACAACTTAATGCCAAGGCGAGCTGGCTAGAAAAACGAACTCTGCTGCCACGTGCTAAAACATGTTTACAGCGTGGGCAAACAAGAACATTTCCGGCACGGCAATGGGGACGAGTATCTACTAATAAATCGCAACTTGGGCAAATAGTTAGCTTTGATGATTCAACAGATTTCATAAGTTCATATATTAGCTTAATTAAATGACATTTTGTTGTATAAATTTGTTACTAGTAGTTTAAATCTGATTAATGCATAATCCCTGTATATAAAAACAGTAAACGGAGGCAGCAGTGGCTGTAATTATAAAGTATGTCGTCGAACGTAATGGTGTAGAGAAAATGACATTTAGTTCAAAAAAAGAAGCTGATAGCTACGACAAAATGTTGGATGTTGCTGATCAACTAAGCTTGCTGATCAAACACGCTGAACCAAAAATAAGTGAACAACTAGCCGAAAACTTAGGTTTTTATTTGTCTTCACAAAGAAACGCTCTGCAACACATATTGAAGGGCCAAGAGTTTGACCCATCACTTATCGAGAAAGAAGAGGTATAAGTTGGAACAGCTGTCTAGTCGCTATATAACATTAGGCAAGCAGCTTGAAGCGCTGCTTGATAAAGAGCTACCCTATATTTCTAACTTAGCTAACTTTTCAGCTTTATTGTGGTTGGAGCTTGAAGACATTAATTGGGTTGGCTGCTACATCGCAAACAATGCTAATGACACCTTGTTCCTTGGCCCTTTTCAAGGTAAACCCGCATGCACCTCAATTAATGTGGGTAGGGGAGTATGTGGAGAGGCTTATGCGACACAAAGCACTTTACGAATAGCCGATGTACATAAATTTCCAGGCCATATAGCCTGCGATAGTGCCAGCGAATCTGAGATTGTGGTGCCTTTTTATGTCAATGGACAAGTGTTTGGGGTTATCGACATTGATAGTCCACGCCTTTCTAGATTTGATCCAATTGACCAAGTTGGTATCGAGTATTTGGTCAAAGTGCTAGAAAATAACTTGTCAGAATTGCATTTTTAATGGCTTTTCAACATACGCTCACTATAATAGCCGAAATCAGCGCTGTAGCTGTACCAGTTAAGATGTATAAGAAAGGTCATCATGGAACAAACTAATAAACTGAAAAATAGCAAAGAAGTCATTCAATATTTGACGGCGCAATTCCCTAACTGTTTTTCTTTAGAGGGTGAAGCCAAGCCGCTCAAAATTGGCATTTTTCAGGATTTAGCTGAACGTCTTAAAGAAGACGAGAAAGTTAGTAATACTGTATTGCGCTCAGCCTTAAGACAATATACGTCTAGTTGGCGTTATCTGCATGGCGTTAAAGTTGGCTCTAAACGAGTAGACTTAGACGGTGTAGAAGGGGCTGAAATTGAACAAGAGCACGTTGAACACGCGCAAAAGACCTTAAAAGAAAGTAAAGACAAAGCCTTTGCTAACAAAAAGGCTCAAGCAGAGAAAGCAAAAGCTGCTGAGCGTAAACCAAAAGCAGAATTCAAACGTTCTAGTAAACCTAAGCCAGCGGTCGAAAAGAAGCCGATTGAAAAGCTAGACAGTAAAGACTTGGTAGCAGGGAAAAATGTTCGCGTATTGGTAGGTAAAACGCCAATGCCAGGACAAATCGCTGAAGTCACTAAAGATGGCATAGCTGTTACACTTACAAGCGGTATGTTGGTTAAAGTGAAAGCCGAACATATTGTTGCATAAACGAATTTAGCAGTGAGATAGGTGCCTATGAAATTTTTGAGCGGTCTGTGGTTATTCTTTTTAACGCTTAGTTACTCTACATTGTTGTTCGCGCAATCCCCTCAATTGGGTCAGGATGCGCTACCAACATTAAGTCAACAAAGTCAGCATGCTGCGGCAGCTAGTCGAATTAGCAAAATTTATACACGTTCTCACTACCGAAGCATTCCATTCGATGATGAGTTATCAAGTGAAATCTTTGATAAGTTCATTCAGCAATTGGACGGTAACCGCAGTCTATTCTTAGAAGAAGACTTGAAAAGGTTTGAACACTATCGCTACAGTTTAGATCAAGACATTCCTAACGGTCGTTTAGAGCCTCTCTACTCAATGTTTGATTTGTCTCTCAAAAGACGCTATCAACAATTGGTCTTCTCGCTGCAACAGCTCGACGAGCCGATGGACTTTACTAAAGACGAAGAGTTTCAATACGATCGTCGAGAAGCGAATTGGCCTAAGACTCAAGCTGAAATTAAAGAGCTCTGGCGTTTAAAAGTAAAATTTGACGCGCTAAACTTGAAACTGGCGGGTCGTGAAGACGACAAAATCATTGAAGTGTTAACTAAGCGCTACAACAGTGCGATAAAACGCTTAGTTCAAACCGACAGCGAAGACGTTTTCCAAACGGCTATGAATGCTTATTCTCGCAGCATTGAACCACACACCAGCTACTTATCTCCTCGTAATGCAGAACGTTTCCAAATGGAAATGAACCTCTCTCTAGAAGGGATCGGTGCGGTTTTACAGGGTGAAGACGAATATACGGTTATTCGAAGCCTGCTACCAGGTGGACCAGCAGCATTAAGCAATCAGCTTGGTCCAGAAGACAAAATAGTCGGCGTAGCGCAGGGTAAAGAAGAGCTGGTTGATATTATTGGCTGGCGTCTCGACGATGTGGTTGATTTAATCAAAGGGCCTAAAGGTACTACGGTTAGACTAGAAATTTTATCGTCAGGCGGAAAAGTTGACGGTAAAACAAAAATCGTTGACATTGTTCGCGATAAAGTTCGCTTAGAAGACCGTGCCGCGAAAAGTGAAGTGATTGAGATAAACGGCAAAAAAGTAGGGGTGCTCAACGTACCTAGTTTTTACGTTAATCTTAGTCAAGACGCTGACGTTGAACTACGTAAATTAGACGAACAAAACATTAGCTCGTTAATTGTAGACCTACGCGGTAATGGTGGCGGCGCATTAACTGAAGCAACCGCATTAACAGGTTTATTCATCCCTAGCGGCCCTGTTGTGCAGGTGCGAGACCAACTAGGTCGTATCAGTGTCAATCCTGATAATAGCAATTCAGTTTCCTACAGCGGGCCAATGGTCATTCTAGTGGATCGTTACAGTGCTTCAGCTTCAGAAATTTTCGCCGCTGCTCTACAGGATTATGGAAGAGCCATTGTCATCGGTGAACAAACTTATGGTAAAGGTACTGTGCAACAACACCATAAATTGAGCCGACTGTATGACATGTACGAAAATGAAACGGGTTATGTGCAGTACACCATCGCTAAGTTCTATCGCATTAATGGTGGTAGTACTCAACATAAAGGCGTAGTGCCAGATATTTCATATCCATCGGCTTTACTTCCAGAGGAAACAGGCGAAAGTGTTGAAGACAATGCCTTGCCTTGGGACAAAATAAAACCCGCTAAATATAGTCTGTTAGGGGATGTAAAACCGTTTGTTGAACCGCTAGAAAAAATGCATCAGCAGCGCATCGCTACCGATACAGAGTTTCAGTACATTGTTACCGATATCGCTGATTACCAGAAAGAAAAAGACAGAGTATCGGTTAGCTTAAACGAACAAGCACGTATTGCCATACGCGATAAAAAAGAGCAGAAACTGCTTACCCGCCTAAACGAGCGTTTATCAATGTTAGGAATGGAGCCAGTAAAAGACTTAGACGACGCCCCTAAAGACCTTGAATTTGAAGACGCGTTTCTTACAGAGGCAGCGGCAATTGCAGTTGATTATCTTGAGCTAAGAAATCCAAGTTAAGCACTACAGCTTAATGCAATACACAAAAAAGCCAGCTACTGCTGGCTTTTTTATTGGTTATTCTGTCTAGATGTCAGCTATTCAAAACCTTATTCACACAAGGCTGCGATAATTGTTTGCTGTAGCTTTTTAACTTCTACCACTCGCACAGAAACTGTGTCACCGAGATTGTATTGCAGATCACCCGTAGCAATATAACCTAACTCACTCTCAATCGTTAACTCTTGATCCTTGGCGGCTAACTTAGTCTTAGGGATAAATGCAGGCGCACCGCTAGCCAATAAGCGTACATTTAATCCGCCACGGTTAACATTCGTGATTTCAGCATCTAAGCAAGTTGCAGCATCTTGCTCTGCAAAATATTCACAATACAAGAAGTTTGCCATTTCACGCTCAGCAAACTTATGGCGTTTACGATACTCGCTTAAATGCTCAGTTAGCTGTTCTGTTAAAGGTGAAGATGGTTGTTCGCCCGCGAGTGCGCATTTTATTAAACGGTGATTTAATAAATCGCTGTATTTTCGTATCGGAGACGTCCAAGTGGCGTACTTAGCCTCACCTAATCCAAAATGCGGTAAACACTGCTCACTGTAAATACCAAAATTGAAATGGCGTTTTACTAATTGGTCTAAGCGTTTATTGTTTGTCGCGAGGATGGTTCGTCTAAGCTGACAAAAATACTCAAGGTCGTTAAGTTGGTCTTTGTCGGCAGTAATATCAAATTTAGCTAATAACTCGATAAGAGAATCCACTTTCTCTGGCTTAAATCCAGAGTGGCAGGCAAACACACCGAAGCCTAAATGCTTATCCAGGTATCGACCACCGCTAACATTGGCTGCAATCATTGCCTCTTCAACCATTCGGTTGGCTGCGCGTCGTGCTTGGCAAACAATATCAATGACCCGGCCTATATTGTCCAATACAAAGTCGTAATCTGATTGGTCACCAAACACAGAAGTGTTTTCGGTACGCCATTGGTGTCGTTGTTGACTCATTTTTTCTAGTTCGCGCAAAGCCAGTTGTAGAGCTTGGTCCTGACTAAACTCTTCGTTGTTCTGCTCTAAAAAATTTGAGACTTGAGTGTAGTTGAGTCTATGTCCTGACTTAACGGTTGCCAAATAAAAGCGTGCGTCGTCTAGTAACTCACCGGATCCTGTAATGGTCATTTCACAGACCAGAGCAGGGCGCTCTTGCCCCGCCAACAGCGAACACTTTTCATTGGCTAATTTACTAGGCATCATTGGAACGGTGCGAGCAGGGAGATAGAGAGTAAAGGCCCGTTTTGCGGCCACCGCTTCAAGAGCGCTGCCTTCGGCTAAATAAGCGCTTGGGTCGGCAATGGCTACCTTAAGCGACCATCCTTCATCCTTAGAAACAATAGATACCGCATCATCCATATCTTTGGTGCTTTCACCATCAATGGTGAAAAACAATTCGTTGCTGATATCGCGGCGTTCTGCGCTGGGGTCTAGCAAACTCAGTTCGGCTTCATATTCCGGCTGGTCCCACGCTAATTGATGCTTAGCCGTGGTCGCTTTCCATCGAGCAAAGCTGTCATCGTTTTCAGCTACATATTCGAAAATTTCAGCTTGGAAATGCTTTTCTTTTAGGGCGTGTTTAATCAGCCTAGCTTTAACCCAATCCCCTTCTTTTATAGAAAAACCACTGTCTTTAATGACTTTTGCGTTAAGGGCTTGATTAATTAAAGGATGGTCAACGATAACTTTAGTACGACTATCAACAAACTTTACCCGTGCGATAAAAGTATCAAGGGCCGCCTCGATGAGCTCTTCTGGCTCTGCTGCTTCTTTTCCGTTGTTTTCTCTAACAACCGCACTGATCCGGTCACCATGAACCAACTGCTTCATGAAGGGAGGAGAAATAAAATAGCTTTTTTTATTATCAGTCTGTAAAAAACCAAAGTTTTTATCGGTAGCTTTAACAACACCTTCAACCGTTGGAATCGTCTCTCTAATTTGCTGCTTTAGCTGGGCTAATAGAGGGTTATCTTTAAACATAAAGGGTTCCATCAATAATAGTGAAGGCACTATACCCAAAGGTTTATAGCTATTCTAGCGAAACAATGCTGGTTTGTTAGCTTTAGCTCAGGCTACACTTGCTAACAAATTGTTAATCCGAAGGATAGGGATGAGTAAAGATCAAGATAAGCATCAACAACGTCAAGAAAAGTTAAAGCAAAGTGTTGATGAAAAGGTGGCTGAAGCTTCCATCGAAAAAGGTTTGGTATTGGTTATTACCGGTAATGGAAAAGGTAAATCTACAGCCGGCTTTGGCAATGTAGCTCGCGCTACCGGCCACGGTTTTAAAGCGGTAGTTGCACAATTTATCAAGGGGGGATGGGAGTGTGGTGAGCGTAACTTGTTAACCAATAACGGGGTAGAATTTGCGACCATGGCCACCGGATTCACCTGGGAAACCCAAAATAGAGAGCTGGATAGCCAAGCCGCCCAAGAAATTTGGCAACGCTGTAAACAATGGCTAAGTGATCCGTCTATTTATCTAGTGTTATTAGATGAGATTACCTACATGTTGAGTTATGACTATCTAGACGTAGATGAAGTCGTAGAGGCCATCAATCAGCGCCCCAAAGAACAAACCGTTGTAGTCACCGGGCGAGCCTGTCACCGCAAAGTTCTAGACATAGCGGATACTATTTCAGAAGTTAAAAACGTTAAGCATGCGTTTGATTCCGGAGTCAAAGCACGTAAAGGCGTAGATTGGTAGTGAGTAACTAGTGGCGATTTTTTAGTCTAATTTAAAACAGAAAGTCGCTATTTATATTGTTGGTAGAAGAAATTATCGTTTATTGGCAATTGTTAGTAAATCTAACTCATTTGCCAAAGCTTTAACGTAAAGCACACAAAAATTTTCTAGCTGTTCCAGCCTATTATTTATAAAAATGGCGAAATGGAACAGCAAATGAATCACTGGCAATCTTACATATCATTAGTACAAACAGAAGTCGTACCGGCATTAGGTTGCACAGAACCCGTGACGGTAGCCTTAGCTGCGGCTAAAGCCACCGAGATTCTCGGCCATTGCCCAGAAAAAATACACGTAAACGTTACCCCTAATCTTTACAAAAATGGAATGGGGGTATTTGTTCCTGGAACCGGCAAAGCCGGTTTGCCAATAGCTGCAGCTGTTGGAGCGACCGCGGGTAACGCCCAGCGTGGTTTGGAAGTACTGGCTGAAATTAGTAAAGAAGCGCTAGCACAAGCGATTTCCTTACTAGAACAAAAAGCAGTGTCGGTTACCATGGTCTCTAACCAAGACGTACTCTATACCGTACTCACTGCAACTTACCAACAAACAACAGTGGAAGTGTGTATTGCCAAAACCCACACCCGTTTTGAATACATTAAGCTAAACGGTCAAATCATACAGCAGGCCGAAACATTACAATGCACCCATCCTGCTGAGCAACAAACTGTAGAGTTGAATCTTGAAAAGATTCTAAATTTTATTGAACAGGTGCCGTTGCAAGAAATACAGTTTATTTTGCGAGCAGCCGAGCTAAACAAAGCCTTAGCCACTACCGGTTTAAGCGGCGATTATGGCTTAGGTTTAGGCGCAAGCCTTCAAAAACAGATAGAAACTGGTTTACTCAGCGATGATTTATTAGCACGCTCGATGCGCTTAGGCGCTGCTGCCTCAGACGCACGCATGGGCGGAGCTCAGCAAGCAGCAATGAGCAATTCTGGTAGTGGTAATCAAGGTATATCTGCGACCATGCCGATAGTGGCGTTCGCTGAAATTAAACAATTAGATAACGAGACTTTTGTTAGAGCTTTAATGCTAAGCCATCTGGTGGCTATTTATGTTAAGTCTAAGCAAAATAAACTATCTGCATTGTGCGCGGCTACAACGGCGGCCATGGGGGCAACCGCCGCATTAACTTGGTTAATGGAGGGCGATTTAGCTGCCATCAACCGCGCTATTAATTCAATGATTGGTGATATATCAGGGGTATTTTGTGATGGTGCGAAAGCAGGTTGCGCAATGAAAGTGTCAACCGGTGCCAGTAGTGCTGTTAAATCCGCTATCTTAGCGGTTTCTGGCGGGGCGGTGTCATCACAACAAGGCATCGTGTTCGCGTCGGCTGACGACAGTATCGAGCACCTTGGTGTGATGTCTAAAACGGCAATGCTGTCCACTGATGACGCGATTATAGAGACAATGCGAGAAAAACAGGCATAGCGCCAAATACACTGTTGGATAAGCTAAGCAATGGCTTTAGGCTTTGCTTAGCTCAATGTGGGTTTAATGGGCAAAAACATCACTTAGGGTATCAATCGCCAACTGTACTTTTTCTTTATCATTTGGATTAATTTTGTTTACTAGGCTCAACTCAAAGGGATAACAAAAGGTATCGGGTTTTATACGCCTGATTTGTTGACTGTCTAGGTAGGGCTTCACCTCGCTGAGTGGCAAATAACCAATATACGCACCCGACAAAATTAGTGCTAGACGGCTGTCAAACTGATAGCCTTTGGCACCAAAATTTAGTTGCTGTAGTTGTGCTCTACCTTTTGGGTTTAGCTCAATACCAGGGTGAATAGCTGAGTATTTAATGAGTACTTGTTGATCAATCTGCTCGTCATTCATCGTATACAAACCAGACTGGTTGCTGGCACAAAGATAAATTGACTCAGCAAATACCACTTGGCTAATCAAGCCATCAATTTGTCGATAGGCAGGATAAAAGCCAACATGGGCGGTGTTGTTGATTAAGGCAGATTCTATATTAGCAACAGATTCCATGTTTAAGGATATGCATAGACCTGGGGCTTGTTGTTTTATCATGCTTATTGCCTCACCCAGACGGGCAATACTAAGCTGATCTAACAGATCAGAATACAATATCACCAATTCTCCACTAAGCGCCTTGCCTAAGTTATCCACCAGCGAGCCAAACTCTTGAATTGACGAAAATAGCTTCAAACAAGCTTGATAAACAATTTGGCCTCGCTCTGTTAAGGCAAAACCGCTACGTCCGCGTACACAAAGTCGCAAGTTCATTCGACTCTCTAAGCTAGACATATGTACGCTAATGGTTGAACGGGTGATCCCCAAAGCGTTTTCAGCCGCGGCGAAACCACCATGCTCAACCACCGCTTTAAATACCCTTAATAATCGAAGGTCATACTCGCTAAGTTGTTTACTATTTGTTGGGTCCAGCATTGTTTTATAAACTTCAAACTTTAGTTTTAATGTTTGATATTTAACCTTGTTTTAACTTGATGTTCAATGGACTTAGTCAGTTAATTGAATAACTCGCGGTTATCGAACTGAACGTATTATTAGTAAGCACAAGACCAACGGTTGATAAGGAAGCGCACCATCATGGAAATCATTAGCGATAAACAGCTACTCAAGACCCGTTCTTATATCAATGGCCAGTGGCTTAGCAGCTCTTCCCGCTTTACGGTGTTAAACCCCGCAAATGGAGAATTGGTTGCTCAGGTAGAAGATGCCGGTACAGATGGCGTAGAAGCGGCTATTGATGCAGCTAGCAAGGCGTTTAAATCGTGGTCAGCCAAATCGGCTAATGAGCGAGGAGGGTTGTTAAGGCGCTGGTATCAATTGATGTTAGAGCATCAGGATGACTTAGCGGCCATTTTAACCCTAGAGCAGGGTAAACCCCTCGCCGAAGCAAAAGGTGAGATTGCTTATGGTGCCGCTTTTTTAGATTGGTTTGCCGAAGAAGGTAAGCGCTGTTATGGCGATGTAATACCCGGACCCGCAGCAGATAAACGTATCATGGTGATTAAACAAGCTGTTGGTGTTGTTGCAGCCGTTACGCCATGGAACTTCCCCAATGCAATGATTGCCAGAAAGGCAGCAGCAGCCCTCGCCGCCGGTTGTACTTTTGTGGTTCGCCCCGCACAGCTCACCCCTTTGTCTGCACTCGCAATGGCAGAGCTCGCCGAGCGAGCCGGTATTCCTGCCGGGGTATTTAACGTTGTGGTTGGCGAAAACGCGCGCGCTATGGGTAAAGTGTTAACTGACAGCCCTAAAGTCGCCAAATTTACCTTTACCGGGTCTACCGCCGTAGGCAAGCAACTCATTGCCCAATGCGCTAGCACGGTAAAAAAAGTGTCTATGGAGCTGGGCGGTAACGCGCCATTTATCGTGTTTGACGATGCTGACTTAGATGCCGCCGTACAGGGTGCCTTGGCATCAAAATACCGCAATGCTGGTCAAACCTGCGTGTGCGCAAATCGCTTCTTAGTACAAAAAAATGTTTACCAAGCTTTTAGTGAAAAGTTGGCTACAGCCTTAAGCAAGCTTAAAGTTGGCAATGGAATAGAAGACGGTGTTGTCATTGGCCCAATGATTAGTGAGCAAGCCAAACAAGCTGTAGACGCATTGGTGACGAGCTCGGTGAACGCGGGCGCTAAGGTGTTATGTGGGGGTGAAAACCATCCAGCTGGCAACCACTTTTACACGCCAACTATTTTAACCCATGTGACTAACGACATGCCTATTGCCGCTAATGAAATATTTGGCCCCGTCGCGCCTTTAATCATGTTTGAAACAGAACAGCAGGCCATTGATATTGCCAATGACACCGAATATGGCCTAGCCGCCTATTTCTATACGCGCGACATTGGTCGAGTATGGCGAATAGGCGAAGCATTAGAGTACGGCATGGTGGGAGTCAACGAAGGCATTATTTCAAATGCCGCCGCGCCATTTGGCGGCGTTAAACAATCTGGTAATGGTCGTGAAGGTTCGCACTACGGCTTAGATGATTATATGGAAATTAAATATTTGTGTTTAGGCGGCTTAAACGCTTAGCGGTGAAGGAGTATATGTAATGTCAAACCAAGAACTACAACAAAGAAAACAAGCAGTGTTTGCCAGAGGTCAAGGAAACGTTTATCCGGTCTTTGTCGAAAAAGCGCTTAACGCCGAATTATGGGATGTAGAAGGCAATCGCTATATTGATTTTGGTACTGGAATAGCAGTATGTAATACCGGGCACAGTAACCCTGCGGTTGTCGCTGCGGTTAAAGAACAATTAGATAAGTTTAGTCATACCTGTGTGATGGTTAATCCTTACGAAAGTGCTGTAGAGTTAGCCGAACAGTTAGTTAAATTAAGCCCAGGCGACAGCGCTAAGAAAGCGATGTTTGTTACCACGGGGGCTGAAGCCGTGGAAAACGCGGTAAAAATAGCGCGTGCCGCTACCGGTAGGCGAGGTGTTGTGGCCTTTAACGGTGGTTTTCATGGGCGTACCAACCTAACCATGGCTTTAACGGGTAAAATTACGCCCTATAAACACTTGTTTGGCCCTTTTGCCGGCGACATCTATCACGTGCCATTTCCAATGGAGATGCATGGCGTAACTACAGAACAAAGCCTTAAGGCTTTAAGTAACTTATTTAAAGTCGACATTGGGCCACAAGATGTTGCTGCAATCATTATCGAACCGATTCAGGGAGAAGGGGGCTTTTATCCCGCTCCGAAGGCCTTACTTCAAGCTTTACGGGCGCTCTGTGATGAACACGGTATCGTGCTGATCATTGATGAGATACAAACGGGTTTTGGACGCACCGGTAAAATGTTCAGCTGCGAGGACGCGGGTATTGAACCCGATCTGATAACAATGGCCAAGGGCATGGCCGGCGGTTTCCCTCTATCAGCGGTTGTCGGTAAAGCCGACATCATGGATGCACCATTGCCAGGCGGCTTAGGGGGCACATATGGCGGCTCACCGGTGGCCTGTGCCGCAGCATTAGCGGTTATTGGTCAAATAGACAAACAACAGTTGCTGGGTAGAGCTGAACACATTGGCGCTAAATTTAATGATTGTTTAAGCCAATTGCGTAAAGCGTATCCTCAATTAATCGGCGATATTCGTATATCTGGCGCAATGATAGCGATGGAGCTAATTAGTGAAGGTCATTCAGAGAGCGCTAACACAGAATTAACTCAGCAGTTAATCGCTAAGGCGCCAGATTACGGTTTAGTGCTACTGGCATGCGGTTTCTATGGCAACGTAATACGTTTTTTACCCGCCTTAACCATCGAAGATCCAATTCTTGACGAGGGGATAGAAAAATTTGTGGCTTTGTTTAAAGCCTTAGCCAGCTAAATACCTAGCATGTTATGCACCCAAAAAATTTGTTTGTCGGTATAGCGAACCGTGTCGGTTCGCTTTTTTGTTTTTGCTTTATAGTAAACAAAGACTTAACCAGATCTATATTCTATGCCATGATTAATTAATAATGATCTTCTTGGCTGCGTATCACTTTCATTTAGGCAGTTTTGTAGCCATAGTCGCGATTACGATTTGAAGGAACAAACATGGCTAACCCGCTTCCCAATAGCCCTCGCACTCTCTTGGTTTTACTTCGTTGGTTATTGTTACTGATCCCAATGGCCATCGCCGTGGGAACACTCAACGCCATGTTTTTGTGGTTACTGGACTACGCTAGTCATACTCGCGCTGCCAAACCGTATTTACTCTATTTTCTTCCCTTTGCCGGTATTGCGGTCGTATTTGTTTATCGGCGTTTCGGTAAAAACGCCGAGTTAGGCAATAATTTAATCATTGATGAAATTCATCAGCCAGGCGCAGGGATCCCATTGCGAATGGCACCCTTGGTATTATTTTCCACCGTGGTCACCCATTTGTTTGGTGGTTCCGCCGGCCGAGAAGGCACAGCAGTGCAAATTGGCGGCGCCTGCAGCGCAGCTTACGGCAAATGGTTTAAGCTAAATGGCCGCGATTATCAAATACTACTAAGCGCAGGCGTAGCAGCGGGGTTCTCAGCCTTGTTTAGCACACCATTAGCCGCTACCATTTTTGCTTTAGAAGTATTAGCCCTTGGCCGAATTCGTTTCGACTCGGTCATACCAGCCCTATTTGCGGCAATTCTCGCCGACGTAGTGTGCACCGCTTGGGGGGCACCACATACTCAATACAAAATCGATTTTTTAGAGCATGTGATGCTATTTGAACATGTCATGCACGTCGATTTATGGCTGTTGGGTAAAGTATTACTGGCGTCGATTGCATTTGGCCTCACGGGTTTTCTGTTTGGCGAAGCGGTGTTCATGTTTAAGGACATCTTTAAGCATCTGTTTAAAAATCCCTACCTGATTGTGGTGATTGGCGCACTCATCGTTATCGGATTAGTGCACCTAATAGGACATCAAGATTATATCGGTCTAGGTGTTAACAGCTCTCGCGAGGGCGGAGTAAGTATCATCAGCGCCTTTAATGAAGGGGGGGCAGAATGGTACAGCTGGATGTTAAAGCTACTGCTTACTGCAATTACTTTAGCTGCAGGTTTTAAGGGTGGGGAAGTAACGCCTTTGTTCTTTATTGGCGCTACCTTAGGTAATACGTTAGCTTGGGTCATGGGCGCCCCGGTTGATCTGTTTGCCGCGCTTGGATTTATCGCGGTATTTGCCGCAGCAACCAACACTCCCTTGGCGTGTACCATTATGGGAGTAGAGCTTTTCGGTTCCGACCATTTGCTGTACTTCGCGGTAGCCTGTTTTGTAGCCTATTATTTTAGTGGCCATACGGGTATTTATTCATCGCAGAGAATAGCGGTACCCAAGTCGGTTAATTTTGCAGCGCATGAAAAAACGCTCGGTGAGGTTAGAGCAACCCGCAACAAAATAGCGCGTTGGTTTAGAAGTCAGGTCAAATAAATGCAATTATTGACACCAGCTCGTATCTGTAGATTGATATTCGCTATCTGTTTAATCACTGGATCGACTATTGTGTTGGCTTACCCAGGTACGCTAACAACCCGTTACGAAGATGAAGAACTAAAAGCCACCGTCACCTCGAATTCTGATCGACCTATTCGTTGTCAGCTGTCGGCAGGTCCAGATATTGTGTGGATGGAATTAGACGATAAACAAGAAAACTTTAAGTTTGCCAAGGGCTATAAAACCCATGACTTGAGTTTGTACTGCAAGCTGATAGACCAAAAAACCAAGGCAAAACCATGGCGGCTCAACCCCTACAACACCCCTTTACCCGCCTGGAATATGGTGATTTCCCCCGATTAAACCATTAATTAATGCTTTACAGCTTAGGCCTTTTGGCGATAACAGAAAGGTTTCTCCCTTGGGATAGAAAAATTGAAACTCTGGCATTGTAGGCAGTACAAGCCAGAGTTAATTGTTGATTACACCATTGGCTGTGGCTTATTGCTGTTGTAAATAACGCGTCACTGCATTGCTTCTACTTAAGGCATGGCTATTAAGCTCGTCGACGGCTTGATAGAAGTCGTTAGTACTCTCAAGAAATGAATAGCCTGTGCGCTCTGCGCTTGCATATGGTTCCAACAAGGCTGAATAGAAATCATATCTTGCTTGCATTTTAGTTGTCTCAAAGGCGTCGCTCATCACCTCTGTCAAATACTCGTTATAACGGGCTTTATACACCTCATCGTTATATATCTTGGCGATCAAAGGCCAGTCACTATCATCTAAGTCGAAAAAATCTAAACTCAGTGCGCCGCCCATTTTACCGTCTTGCAGAGCTTCGTTATTGTCCCAAGGTATCCAAGTGAGAGTAGCGCTATCAGGATCGTTATATAAATAAAAGTTATGCGGCATTAAGCCATAAGTATCCCAATTTTGAATAATGCCATTTACCGCCAAGTATTTAAGAAAACCGTCTACGTTAAACAACGTTTCTAAATTTGTCCGCCAAGTGTCTGGATCACTGTTTATGTTGTCATCATGCAACGCTTCAAACAAAGCCAAAATGTCTGACCAATCCTCATCATCTTCGTTAGTCTTTTTTTCAAAATCGTCTTGGTTGAAGGTACCGTATACAAAAGTGGCTCCATCGTCTTCTGGTTTGTATAGGTTGCCGTCATCGCTAGTAAACTGGGTATCGATAACGGTATCGTCAACTTCTTCTACTAGGGTATATAAGCCAAAGTATTCTGGTCCTTCACCATGGTCTATATAAAGAGCATAAAAGGCAGTATGCGAGACAGCTAAGCCAGCATCGCTAAATACGTCGGCAGCGACCTTTTCTCGCATTAATGATTCATCATCATAGTTGTTTTTCAGACTCAGCTTTTTGAAACCAAAAAAACGTTGGTTATCGATTTGTGGGTATTCATCTTCAAACTCATCAAAATCTAACTTAAATGCTAGCTTCAATATTCCTTGCTCCCAGCTGGACTGTAGAGAAGAGTTACCTTTAAAACGAATTCCCACTCGATACCACTGAGTGTCGTTGTAATAAATATCTGCAGGAACAAAAATTGGGTTTTCATCACTGTCTATTAAGTTAGACTGACCATTGCTTTGGCCAAAACTTCCATAGGTCGCAGTCATATCATCTAACATATTTTGCCAGCGCGCTTCGGTAACCACAAAATCCAGGCGTTTTACTTGGCTATCATCAAACACTTCAGAAAAGTTGGGATCTACGTTTTTACTATGAGAGTCTTCTGTCCAGTCGGTCGCTTCGAAATCCGTATCGCTATATTCTTCAGATTCGCTTAGGTCTTCTGCAACGATACTATCGCCTCCACCACAGGCGCTTAAAAGGGGCACGGTTATAGAAGCCATCAGAATGATTGCAAGCAAGGGCACAACAACTTGCCGAGTAGAGCGCAAACAAAATGGTATGAACATTTAAATCTCCTTTATTGATGTTCGTTGCGTCAAGCATCGCCAACGCTGAACTCAATGGTATGAAATAAATGTGCAGACACGGTGCAGAAAGGGTGCAATGAAAAAGGGGTTAAGCTTACCTAAGTAGCGCTTGTTCAGGTTGGTCACAAGCGCTATGTATCAGTGATTTACTGCATTTACCATTACTGAGCGGGAGAAGCAGATTTATCATCGCGATTAAATAATCTCCATAACGTTATTTGGTCTGGAAACCCCGTTGGATTAAGCCCTACAGACGATTGAAACTTTTTAATCGAATTTTCGGCTTCATTGTTGAATTCACTATTTATATCGCCATGATAAAAACCTATGCTGGCCAATTCACTTAACATCCTTACAATAAGCTCTTCGTAAAGTAACACTTCTCTGTTTTCTGCATTTATCACTACTTTATTTGATGCTGTTTTAATACTCGTGAGTGATAATTGCTTTATTAGAGAATTGACTACCGAAAAAACAATTGCCTCGGGGTGTTTAACACAATGCTCATTGACTATCGAAGCGATAAGTTCGGTGCTCTCAAAGGAAGCTACATCATAAACGTCTAAAGCATATTGGTTACTGGCTGTAATGTACCCGTCCATCCACGCTGCAATAACATGATAAGCCGTCGACTTTGCTTTTCTTTCTGCTTGGTATAAGTTGCAACTAACAAGGCCTGCTCCTCTGACCCCAAAATGACCATTTATATCCGCGGCCTTTGCCATAAAAGCCGTGCCTAAATATAGGTTCATGCAAATCAGATAAAAAACAACGCTACCTTTTAACATATTAACTGCTCTCCAAGACGGCGCACTTTTCTATGCCTCACAAATAGTAAAGGTATCAAGCCACACACAAAAAGTAATATGCTAGTGGGTTCGGGCACACCAATAGTAAACGAAGCCGCTTTAATATCATTAAACCCAGAAAGTACAAACGAATTATCAACAATGGGTAACAGCAGTTTGTCTGTTGAAAACAATTCGTTACCAAAGCCTAAAATCTCGTTTAGGCTTATTGGACCAATTGACAACAGATCAATGCCGGCGACACTAACTCCAGCGCCAAGCTTAAATAAATCCATTGTGCCCGTTAAGCCTAGGTCAAGACCCAAAGAGTTAGTTAACATTGTATCTAACCAAAAAGTAGGGCTAAAGGTGGTACTTTTAAGTAAGGCAAAACTTGGCAGCATATCCCATTGGCCTTGCCAACTGCTGTGTAGCCCCTCTAATCCAGCAATCAGAATGGGATTACTAAACGCTAGATTCACCATTAATGTTGGACTTAATTCGAAGTCTTGAGTAATCCCTAAATCTGGTCCAGCATCTATATCCAAGGCATCGAAACGAGCACCAATTTTGAATCCCGCTATATCTACTAAAGATAAACCTAAACCAAGCGGTGGAATACCATACATTGACGCTATGCCGTCAAGATCAATTCTCGCTTTAATAATGTCATCTCGCCCACTAGAAGTAATCATATTGCCAACCACTCCTCCACTGGTAGATATGTTAGGCAGTTGCGCTTCAATTGACGCGACTTCGACTTCAAGTTCGGGAGTTCCAGTGGGGGTAGTATCCACTATGGTTCCAAACGCGGTAGAAAGCTTAAAGCCAGGAGCAACAAAAGGCGCCGTTGCTATGGGCGTTAATGTGCCTTCTAGGGTTAGCGCTTGATTAAGTAGGCTAAGCTCAGCCAGCGGATCTGGTAATGGTGCGGGTAAATCAGGAAGAATTTTTAAACTGTTTGGGTCTAATACAATGATTTTTTGGTTTACATCAATGGTAGGTAGTTGTGCAGAGCCAGTCATGCATCCATTTGCAATCAAACAGGCTGTTCCCGTAACTGAGCCAGACAATTCTGCAATAGCACTAATGTAAGCTTCTGCTTCGGGCGATTGAGTACTTATCTCACCTCCTGCCAACTGACTATTTGGGTTTAAATTAAAAAACTCTTGTTCGGCTGGGTTGTTACTAGGCAAAACTGCAGAAGCGAGAAAGTTGGCACTGGCATCAACAGAACCACTATTAATCGTGTATCCAAATTCCAATCCCATCTTCCCTGAAGTGGTGAAGTCTACTGTTGCTCCAGTCCGAGTGTCCAAAACGGCTACTATATTGTTTTTTTCCGGTTCGGAGGGACAAAACCACCCGAACGTACTTACACATGCTTTCCATGCCCACCAAGATGGGTTGGTTGCTACTGTGGTTTCTGAAATGCCACCAATTATGGTGCCATAGCCAACAGTACTATTGTTCCAAGTTTGGCCTAAGAAAAAACTATCTTCATAAACGAGAGCGTTTCCATTACCCCACATGCTTTGATCGTGAGTAGTAAAGTTTAATGGGTCAGTTTGATAAATGACGCTTGCATTAGCCCTATAAATAACTAAAAACGTCATTAATAATATAAAGATTGGCATCTTCAGGTACTTTAAGCCGAAAATTATTAGATAGAGAGGATGAAGCAGTGAGGCATTTCGATGAATGGTCATTTTAAATTCCTTTAAACAGTAAAGGAAAATCA
Source organism: Agarivorans sp. MS3-6 (assembly GCF_054112545.1). Lineage (NCBI taxonomy): Bacteria > Pseudomonadati > Pseudomonadota > Gammaproteobacteria > Alteromonadales > Alteromonadaceae > Agarivorans > Agarivorans sp. MS3-6. Next base: position 4,681,852 of record NZ_CM134202.1, read on the forward strand.
CTAAATATTGTTTATATTTAGTAACGTTTAAGTGTTCCAACATTTACGCCATCATTGTTTTAAATTTATTGAGAGCGTTAAATTAACTCAACTGATATACAAGCATACTAGATGCCAATAAATTAATGTTATAGTTATCAATGATGTTTTGGCGATAAATATAATCGTTAATGTATTTGTGTAAAATTTTCTGACATAAATATCCATATGGCCTTGTTAAGTATCGATAATGTATATCTATTAAATAGTTATTATCATTCTCTTTAAGCTTTTTATAGCTATTCACCTCTCTCGTTTTTTATCAGCTTGTAAACTCCCTAAAGGCGCTCAGATTTTCTTGAGGATCGCTAATAACTTGCTTACGGTAAAAATAGATTGCATATGCCAATAACCAAGGGTATAAATAGCATATGCCACATATAGACAAGAGACAGTACTATGCCTAGACCTAAAATTAGACGTCATGTGTGTGGCCGAGCGGCCAACCAATGCTTTAAACCCAACGGCCTTCCTCTCAGTCAACTTGAAACAGTCACCTTACAAGAGGACGAATTTGAAGCGCTACGTTTAGTGGATTTACTGGGAATGCAACAACAACAGGCCGCGTTAGAAATGGGGGTTTCACGTCAAACCCTCGCCAACATACTAAAAGGGGCTAGGTACAAAGTCACTGACTGCCTAAGCCACGGAAAAGCACTAATTACCGGCAATGCCGACAAGGAGTAAGCCATGATCATAGCAATACCCGTAAACAACGATAAACTAGCCGGCCATTTTACTAAAGCGATGAGTTTCTCGTTTTATGATGGCGCAGGTGTTTTGTTAGCCAGTAGAGCAAACCCAAGTTTAAATGAAGGCTGCCACGGCAAAAAGCAAATACTAGATTTGTTTGACCGTTATAAAGTAGAACGAGTACTGATAAAAAACATAGGCGACAAAATGCTTAGCAAGCTGTTAGCCAAAGACCTTATGGTGTTTCAAACCCATGGACGATTAGCCAGCGTTGATGCTTTATTTCAGCCAGAGCAGGTCAGTTTACATCAGTTATGCCTAGCCACCGAGGGCAGACCTTCTAGTAACGCAAGCAAGCAACAAGCTTGCTGCCAAAAAAGTGGACGTCAAGGTAAACACACTGGCTGTTGTAAGCATTAATCAAGGTGCCCATCAACACTCACAGCGTTAACCCGCTACATACCCAATGCGTAGCATGCGGATCAACAGCTCAACAAGCTTCATCATTAGCCTTACGTTTTAGGCCTGAGGGTGAAGCCAGTGTGGTTGGTCACTTTGAAGTAGGGCTTAATCACCAAGGATATAATGGTTTACTTCATGGCGGTCTTATTTGTACTTTGCTTGACGCCAGTATGACCCATTGTCTTTTTCGCCATAAGGTCACTGCATTAACCGCTGAACTTTCAACCCGCTTCATCAAACCGATAAAAGTAGGCCAGCAATTACTGATAACGGCGAGGTTGTTAAGTCACCGCAGAGGCATTTACAAGCTAGAAGCACATATTACCCATGATTTAAACGTAGTAGCGCGTGCTGAAGCTAAGTTTGTCGCCAGTGAATTTTAAGCGGCGGCTAGGTCATTTACCGAGTAGCAATCTGTCACTAAGGCCTCCAATTGTAGAGAAGCTAACAACACTCTTGTTCTACTTTATACAACAGTGCGAGTGCTTTTTCATCGTTACATTGTTCAAAATACTCATACAAACAGTTGGTTTGATTACCAATAAAATGAAGATTGTCTTGAGCCAATTTTACTTGCTGTTGCCGCGCACGGGCAAAGTACTCACGCCATAATGCTGCACCACCGTTGCTACTAAGCTGTTGTTCTAACATTTCAATCAACTTATCGGCATTACCATCACAGTTAATACCACAGAACGACACATAACGGTCGTTAGCTTGGTTATGGTCACTCATTTTGTCGCTCCTATTTTACATTTAGCTCGTCAAGGCTGATGAGCGTAAGGCGGGTATTGCAAACTTAATACCATGCCGATGGCTTACCATTGCTAGTTAATTGCAGAATGCAAAACAGATTATCTCAAACAACAAATATCGATAGAAAATCAGTGTAAGCTCATGTAAATAAATAGATTATAAATAGTGGCTTAATAACTGCTTTCACAGCTTGACCAACATTAAATTGCAAGGAAAGGCTATGAGAAATCTACTCTATGTTTTAACGCTAACAGTAGCACTGTTCTACCCAAGCCTAAGCGCTGCCACACTCATTACCGATGAAGTGTATTTAAACTGTACGCAAAGCTCTGCTTCAGACCACCAATTATGCGAAGGAAATGGTGCCTTAGCTGCCACCGTAAGTGATGCAGTTGAGTACGCCGACTACTTTAACTTTCAAAATTCTCTTAATATCGATGTGTTAGCAGATGCTATTAGGCTAGATTTTGAAAATGGCCCATATTGCGGCTGGTTTACCTGTAACGGACAGGGCTTTTTGAGTTTTGTACTGTCTGACCTTGATTGGATAGGCCAGCCAAATAACGTACTTACCCACATCGATGTTACCAGCAATATAAGCGGAGTAAAAACCAGCTTTACGCCCGACAGCGTATCTTTTGCCTTGCCAGAAACCGAAGTGACCAGTTCTATGTTCTTACAAATTGATCTTTTCAGCGAGAGTATCCCTGCTAATACCAACGCAAGGTCTATTGTCAATGTAAGCGAACCAGCAAGCGTTGCGGTGTTTTCTTTAGCTATGCTTGGCTTAGTCACGCGAAGATTAAACAAAAGTCATAGCTCAAAGAACAACTAGCCAATACACAAGAGCGAGTTAACTCAACGATTACTCATGCACATTAATAAGATGATGAGGGTAATCCAACCATTTAAACGCCGAGTATCTAAGCGCTACTCGGCTTTATTTCAAGCTTTAACCGCATTGCTGGTTTTTTGGTACTATTTTTTAAAAATTAGCCCACTAACTCAATGTAAACCTGAAACACATTGAATCCTGTACTTATTGGTCTAAAAGCGCGCATTTCCATTGAGATAACGCGTTAATGTGCGCGGGGCCAATTCCACAACAGCCTCCAATGATGCTTGCCCCTGCGTCATACCAACGTTTGGCATAAACGAGATAATCATCAGGCGAGAGTTCGCGCATTGGCTGTAGTGAACTATTGGCTTCATGGTCGGTTTTAATCGGCATAAAGTTATTGGCATATACGCCAATTTCTACATCGCCATCTTGTGCCTCTATTACTTGTTTGGCGTCTTTAATGGCTTGCTCCATCACCTCTGGAATGGAGCAATTAAAGAGTATCGCCTTAGCGCCGGTTTGGCATACTCGCTTGGCTGCGCTACTGACAGATTCGCCTGAGCGTAGGCAGGCTTGGTTACTGACACGGTCATCTAAATTGAACGAGTAGTAGCAGCTTTTACCTGTGGTGCTCAATGCTGTTTGAATCACCTCAAACTCTTTTATACTAGAGATAGTTTCGGCTAGCCAAAGATCAACATAGGGCTGCTGGGCGGCAACTAAGCTGGCAACAATTAGCTTGGCTTTATCGGCATCGAATAAGTCAGGGCGATAGCTGCCAAATGGCGGGGGGATCGCGCCAGCAACACTTATAGGCCTATTGCTTGACGTAGCCTTAATACAAACATTATGGGCAATACTGGCTGCTAAAGTCGCTAGCCTCGCACCATCACTTTGATAAAGCGCGTCTCCTAAATGAAAAGGCACGCAGGCATAGCTATTTACAATGACTATTTCAGCACCCGCGTCGACAAAGTTTTGATGAGCTTGGCTGACGAACTCGGGCGCCTCTATTAGTGCTTGAGCACTCCACAGTGGCTGCGAAAAAGGAGCGCCAATATCTTGCAACTCGCGGCCCATGCCACCATCGAGTATGGTTAATTTGTGCATTTAATCTGTTCTCGACAACGTAATGAGTAGTAGATGTATGTGTGGCCAGAGTAGCAGAGTGGTATAGCGAACTCCATTTAAGTGATCCACTGCTTAGTACTCATTACTCTTGCTTTAAGCGGCCTACATTGTAGAGCCTACTCAGCAGTAAGCGAAGGATAAATCGCTTGATAAAAGTCACCATGCCATTGCAAAGCCGGATGACCATTTTTGATGTTGCTTTGGGCAAAGTGCAACATCGCTTGGTACAAATCATCTGAGCCAGGTTGCGCTGTGTTGATGTGGTGTTTTAGCTGTTGGTAAGCGCTGTTAGGTGGTATCGTCCACAGCGTTTTATCATGCGACATCTTCTTAAAAGACCAAGCAAAGTAACCGGCCAGATCTTGTTTGGCCCACGCAGTGATCTTTGCGATATTGGCATTATTGCTTTCGCCATACTCGCCAATTATGAGTGGAACATTTAACTTATTGGTAATAGCTTCTCGGCCAATCGTGTCTGCCGCGGGGCCGTAATGATGAAGCTGATACACCAACTTGTTGTCCCACTGTTCGGTGACCCCTGACGCTTGTTGCACCTTTGGGTCGGTCCAATCTAACTTCGTAAGGTCAGACCCCCACCAAGATCCTTGGGCAACAATGATGTGTTGAGTATCCACTTCTCTTATGGCGTTACGCAGAGTAATCAATGAGCTAAGCAACTCGAGTTCTCGACCGTGTTGCGGAACCGGTTCGTTAAGTAAGTCGTAGCCCCAAATTACCGGTTCGTCTTTGTAGCGCAGTGCAATATGTCGCCACACTTTAGCAGCAATTTCTATGTTTTCACTGTTATCCCAAAACCCCACCGAGTCTCGCGGTTGGCTGGCATTAGACTGTAGGTTATCAGCATGGTCGCCGGGGTTTTGGTAGCCGGGAGCAGCATGCATGTCTAACAATACGTAAATCCCATGTTTACCGGCTGATTGAATAAGACGATCGAAGTATTCAAAGCCGCGGTCTGTTAATTGACCATCTTGCCAAAACAGCCGGTAATGAAAGGGGACTCGTACTGAATTAAAGCCTAACTGTCTTAACGCTTTAAGGGCTTGATCGTCCACATAATGTAAACGCCATTGATGTTCAAATTCGCGCGCTTTAGCCTCGCTACCAAACACCGTTGTTAGAGAGTTAAACAGCTGAGTATGAGTGCGATATTGATAGTCGCCCATCATTAGGTAACCTTCCCACAGCAGCCAGTTTCCTAAATTTATGCCTTTCAGAAACAATGTTTGGCCATGTTCATCAACGATAGATGTGCCTTTAGTATCGACAAAGTTGGCCATAGCAGCAGTACTCAATAAACCGAATATAATAGCCATAACACAAGCCCTGAATTGGCGCGTAAATGATCTTGTATTGTGATGTTTATTGATTTGGTTATGCACGGCTGATTACTCTCAAACTAAAACGCGTTGTTTTTAAAAGCTAAGGTATTGTTAATGCGAGCAATAACAACTTAGCTTAATAAAAACAAGGGGAAGCCAACAAAATAGCAACCATGATCATGTTTAGCGGCTGTATGGTGACTTGGTCTGCTTACTGGTAGTAATCTAAAGCAATACAAACCGCCAAGAATAGTTGAGCGCGTTGATTTTAATACGTTTAGTATTGAGCTTAAGCCCCTCAAGCTGCGTATAAATAATCAAGCAATAAACTTACCTCCAATGAGGCCAACATGTATTGGGCTAAACCTAGCGAGTTACAAGTGGTGGTGTTACGACTGTGTTTGCTAATAAGCCTAATGGTGTTAGCAACAAACCACGCACAGGCCAATCAAACAGGCTTCTGGGATGAGCTCAAATCATCAAACCACCTTGTATTGCTGCGACATGCGATTGCCCCTGGTAACGGCGACCCTACACATTTTGATGTAAACGATTGTAGTACCCAACGTAACTTGTCGCCAGAAGGGCAACAGCAAGCCAGCGCTATTGGCGAGCAGTTTCGTCTACACGGCATAGATCGGGTAAGGGTATTTTCAAGCCAGTGGTGCCGCTGCCTAGACACTGCTCGCTTACTTAAATTTGGTGAGGTGAAGGAATTGCTGGCTTTAAACTCGTTTTACCGGCAATTTCAACGCCAAGAACAACAAACCCAAACGCTTAAAGAATGGTTAGCCCAGCAAAACTTAACGCTACCCACGGTGTTGGTAACCCATCAAGTTAATATCACCGCGCTAACCGGTGTGTACCCACAATCTGGCGAGTTAATACTGGTTAAACGACGTGAACATGGTGAGGTGCGAGTCGTAGCCAGAAAGCGGATTAATCCCCATTAATTTACAAATAAACAGTGAGTGATTTACTTCGCTCAGCGATTTTCGCTGATGAGCACAACACTAAAACACGGCAAACAAGGTCTTACAGTGGACGCATTTCTTAATTTACTTAACCAATATGGCACTATTGTGTACCTGATAGTGTTTGCCTATTGTGCACTTAAAAGTGGCTGGTTACCGTTGTTTGCTGGTTACGCTGCACATACCGGCGCACTAGAACTTGGAGCGGTGGCTATTGCAAGCTTTGCTGGCGGCTATTTAGGTGACGAGTTGCGTTTTTATCTGGCAAAAACCTATGGCGCAGGTTGGCTAGATAAACCCAATCAATTTGGTCAGCTATTTAAACGCGCGCGCCTACTTGCCGAGCGTTATGGCACCGCTTATATCTTTATTTATCGCTACCCCAAAGGGCTTAGAACTATTGGGGCCTTGCCACTAGGTTTAACCGATATGCCGTGGCGCAAGTTTTCTCTTCTCAATGCCAGCTCAGCCCTAATATGGGTGCTAGTTTTAGTTGGCGGCGGTTACTCGTTTGGTGCCACCTTTGACGCCATGGGCATGCAAAATCTAACGGCCTTGAGCGTGCTAATGCTAGGCGTATTTTTGGTAATACTTTACCAATTGTGGCGAACTGAACCGAAACTCGGCCCGAAAAAGCACCCCTGAAGTTAAGTTATTACCAATAAATCACGGTTATAGGTATCGGCGGACAATAAAGGCTGATCGCTTACAACAAAGTTTGATAACTATTGCTTTAAAGAAGCTGTTGGGCATTTGTGGTCTATCTTATTCCTGCCTCATTGTTTGTTAAGCAGGTAGTCCAGTCACACCTTCAAACCCGCCTTCATCTTTCGCAACACTCATCATTTCACTCAGTGCTTCTAATATATACATGACGAAAACTGAACGTTTAGGGCTTGCGCACTTTTCCACTGTGACTATATACAGACTCATTGGTTCTCAAGCTGCTTTTGTCAAAACGGTCTACAAAACTTGAACACTGACTATTGATAAAATTAAAAGAAAACCTCAAAGTAGACAATAAGTTAAAGAGAGAGCATGAACCGACTGGCAATTTTGCGCTAAGTCACACTTTCAGTGATAGGAAGCGTGCTCATTGAATGGGATAGGAAGCACGTGCTTCCTACTTAGCGTTATAAGGAATTCAACTTGTATCTTAGGTCATTTTTTTTAATAGTTATATTTACACTGGTTGCTTGTACAGAAGATATTAAGCCAGGGATCAGCCTTACAGGAGAGAAAGGTGAGACATTTAAGAAACTATTAGAGGAAAATAGTATTTCTTATGGAGTTGATAAATCTGGATTTATTTCGTACAGCGATAAGGATCAAGAACTAGCTCAAACTATTGCGCTGCAGGTCATCAATCATACATCACAAACAAAGCCTGGCTTCATATTTGCTGAAAAATCCGAGCTTGATAATTTCGTTTTGTATTATGAAGCTACAAGAGTGGGACTTGATCCTCTTATTTCCATAGAAGGCTTGAAAGTCACTTGGGAAGAGAGTAAATCTTCTGATGCCGAGGGTTTAATAAATAGTTACTTTCAGGCTGAAGTATTTGAGTAGTTCCTTATAACGAATAAGAATAGGTGTCGCGCAGGCTCGCTGGGACATCAAAACTACGCGGCGATTAGTTTTGGCGCTTCGCTCAAGTTTAACCAACCGCCGCTTAATTTTTGCTGCCCCTTATGCGGGCGTTAGCTGTACAAGAGAAGTTATCAAATCATGGAACGAGTAGAACCGACTATCGGTAATTTGGAATCGGTAGCAGACGCTCCGAAAGCAACGGAAGAGCTTAAACCCAAAGTCGTGAAGCCCGCTCTCGCTAGCAGAGGTGCGCGATATATGGCGCATGGCTTCGACCTTCTTTTTGCGGGTGTGCTGGGTGTAATTGTTATTGCCATAGCTCAACATTTGCAACTGGATCAAACGGTTCAAGATGCTTTCGTCGCTGCTGTTGCTTGTGGTTATTACCTGCTGTGCGATGCTCTTCCAAAGGGGCGTAGCCTTGGTAAATCGCTCTACAAAATATCGGTGATTAACAAAAAAACTGGCGCTTACTGTACCCTTTATCAGTCCTTTTTAAGGAACATAACAATTCCTTTTTTGGCTATGATCGACATGCTTCTAATACTGGGCAAAAGCAAGCGCAGAATAGGTGACTACTTGGCAGGCACAGTGGTAGTCAAAGCAGCTAACAATGCAAGTCACTAACTTGTCGCTACGCTCCTCGGGGGCAAAGGCCACAGCCCGGCAAGCTGCTGGCCATTGCCCGTGCTTGCGGCGTTATAAGCTGGTGAACCTGTGAGTTACTGTTTTATTATTTTGGGCGGTTTGATAGTTGTTTATACTTTGCTTGCCTATATTACAGGCCTTCCGCAACTGACAGATCTTATCCCAGTTTGCCTCGGTTCTGATCATCCGAGCGAGCAATTTTATAAAGTCGTTCCCAGCGATAAACCTGATCATGGGCCAAAGTATATCTTGGGTTTAGGCGTCGCTATTTTGGTGGCGGGTCTTGGTATTAAATATTTACTATCGCACTAAGTGGCGCTTATAACAAAGCCCCTGTAACGAGTAGAAAACTGATCAAACGTTATTGTCCGCCGGCAAAAGGGCTAATTTCAGGGTTTAGTTAGAGCTTGCATAGCACTGCGCTTATTGCTGGCGCAACGCTTAGAACAGTATTTTACTAATGGCCAATCACGTGCCCACTTTTTACGCCAATTAAACGGCCGCAGGCACACTAAACACAGCTTACTGGGAAGTTGCGACTTTTTCATAATCTACAAACAAACTGTATAAGTGCTGGCCCTAGGCCGAGTGTTACTGCACTCAAAGGGCTTACCAAGCTATAAACGCTGACCAATCGCATTAGTCAGCCATGTTGGGCCAATCGGCCGCGTCGACCGAATCTAAAGATTGGCTGGTCACTGCTCCTTGCCATTTGGCAATGAACTCTCCGTGGGGATCATAACAAGCGGTTTGCTTAGTAATGTTAAAATGGCGTCCCCCTCTAGGGTCTACGCCTACACCAGCAATATACTGCCAATTGCCCCAGTTAGACGCTAGATCATGATCGATAAGCTGTTGCTGAAAATAAGCCGCACCATAACGCCAATCAATACCTAAGTCATGTACTAAACAGCTAGCAACAATTTGCCTACCTCTATTAGAGATAAAACCCGTTTGCATAAGTTGCTTGATACACGCATTTACTAAGGGGTAGGGAGTGTTACCGTTACACCACTTAGCAAAGCGCTCTGGGTAGAACGCGCTCAATGGTTTGTGTTGGCTTAAGCCCTTAAATGCATAAAGGCTCGCCCCTTGCCTTACGGCCAAGCAATGAAAATATTCTCGCCACAATAATTCAAATTTTATCCAGTAGGTAGATTCGTTCTTAATATGCTCACGCTCATATTTGTTAACGGCCGCCCAGATCTGTCTAGGTGACAAATTGCCATTGGCTAAATAGGGGCTCAACTTGGTAGAGCTTTGCCAGCCATCTAACTGGTTACGGGTTTGTTTATAAGTGCTAGGAGCCGCGCTACTAAAATAATCGTTTAAGTGGGCTAGCGCGGCTTGTTCTCCGGCTAAAAATACCTCTTGGTTGGCAACTGCCACTTCGTTTTTACTTGGGGTGGCTAAGCCAAGCAGTTCTTGCAGTTGCATTGCGCTGATAAACTCGCCATGCAAATTAAACGGGGCGGGCAAATCACCCATCCATGTTTGGCAAGGTAAGGTGACCTCAGCTCGGCCTTTTTCCAGAGTATTACGAAATTTTGAAAAGCTTTCAAATTGTAGCGAGTTTTCAAACAGTGGGTATGCTTCAAGCAGGTTTTGACCAAACAAACTGTTATTCCATTCGCTAGCGATAAATTGTTGAGGCAAAAGCCGGTTTAGTACGTGCAAGGTGTTAGATTCATAACAACCCACATGGTTAGCGCATGCCACTTGGTTGATGCCATGGCGAGTGACCCACTGGGGTATCAATTTAACTGGGTCGCCCTGACAAATGTGCAGCGTATGACCTAATCTTGCCAGCTGCTGTTCTAAATCAAGCAGTGAGTGAACGATAAATCTAAGGCGGTGAGCCCCTAACAAACAATGCTGGAAGTTATTAGGTATTAACCAAGCGGGATCAAGCAAATAAATAAAAGCGATGCTTTGGTGGCGACTAATTAAGTCGCTTAGTACTAAATTGTCTTTAAGCCGTAAATCCTCACTAAACCAATACAAGGCTCTATTATTGGGTAAGGGGTGCTCGGGCAAACGGGGCTCAGCCAAAATACTTACTCGGGTTGTTATTCATAAGTATTACTACGAGGTTTAGCTGGCTTAAGTTCAGCGGTTAAAGTAAATACCTTAAACAGAACGCTTCCACCTAGTGACTAAAAAACAGCATGGTTACTACCTTAAAAGGTAAGCCAGAAAGCCAGCGTTTATCGTTTAGCTATTGCTGGTTACACAAATTTGTAGAGCTTGACTAAATTAAGAAGCTAAAAGCCGCTAAATGCTCGGAACTAACAACAAAATAGCGCATACTGCAGCCATCATATCAATCAAAATAGCAGTAACATCAAGTATGAATTTGAATCAGCTCAGCCAACCTTTTTCACTGTCTAATGGCCAAGTGATTAAAAACCGTTTGTTCAAATCAGCAATGAGCGAGCAGCTAGGCGATAAGCAACATAACCCCACTTTTGGCTTAGCTACGCTATACAAACGTTGGGCTAAGGGCGGTATTGGCTTATCTGTTACCGGTAATGTAATGGTAGACAGGCAGGCGCTAGGTGAACCTAAAAACGTTGTGTTAGATGAACACAGTAACTTAGCCTTATTTAGTCAATGGGCCGAGGCGGGTAAGCAGAATGGCGCTCAGATTTGGATGCAACTTAACCACCCTGGTAAGCAAATCCCTAAGTTTTTATGTGAAGAGCCAGTGGCACCGTCTGCTATTGCTTTGGGGCGTGGATTAGAAAAAGGCTTTAATACGCCTCGCGCACTCACTGAAAGAGGCATCTATGAGATCATTAGTCAATTTGCTACCAGTGCCAAGCTAGCCAAACAGGCTGGGTTTACTGGGGTTCAAATTCATGGCGCGCATGGTTATTTGGTGAGCCAGTTTTTATCTTCTCGGCATAATCAAAGAAACGATCAATGGGGTGGCTCGCTCGAAAACCGCCTTCGCTTTGTAGTTGAATTGTATCGGGCAATCCGTAAAGAAGTGGGAGGTGATTTCCCAGTTGGCATTAAGCTAAACAGCGCTGATTTTATGAAAGGCGGCTTCACCGAAGAAGAGTCGATGCAGGTGGTGCAAACACTCAGTGATAAGGGGATTGATTTAATCGAAATATCGGGCGGTACTTACGAAAGCCCCTCGATGATGGGCGCAAAAAATAACAGCGAACCGCTAAAGGCCAGCACAATAAAACGCGAAGCCTATTTTATGGATTACATGGTAAAAGTTCGTAAACTGGTTAGCACACCGCTCGTAGTCACCGGTGGCTTTAGAACCGGGCCCGCAATGAACGAAGCGCTCAATACATCGGCGACAGACTTCATTGGCATTGCCCGTACTATGGCGGTTGACCCTGAGTTTCCTAATAAGTTAATTGGCAACCCAGACCATGGTATGCCGCTCACCGTGCCAACAACGGGTAAACCAGGCTTAGATAAAATGGCGATGGTAGGCTTGGTTTGGTATGAACACCAAATGTGGCGTATCGCTGCGGGTAAAAAAGCCGATCCTAAATTAAGTGCTCTTGGTGTGGTGGCTAAAACAATATTAAGTGCAGGCTGGCTGGCGTTTAAAAAGCGCCGAGCGTAAGCAGTAACACCCATAAAATAGCAGAACCTTAATTAATCAAGGTTCTGCCGAACTAATGTTGATTATTTAGAAAGCTACGCGATGCTTTGTGGCAGCAATCCTCTTATGGGATCCTACTAAAATGAAAAGCGATACTATAGGTTGTGTTGGAGACTGAGTATCCACTGCGATCAGGGTCCCGTACTTCAACTAAGGTCTCTATGCCTTGCTCTACGATAAGGCTTTGCGCTAAGTCTTTAGTTGATTGTCTCGGTATTTCGATTGTCTCAATAGGAGAGCTATCACCAGGTCGAGACACCGAAACCAAGATGGTTCGTACTCCTAGGTTTGGCTCGCCAGAACCAATTACTGGGTGGTAACCTTCAAGATATTCTATTTTTTCTAGCTTCATTGATTTTGGACAGGTTCTAATAAGTGCGGCTTTTTTGTCGTTGTCTACTAACTCTGGCACTGCAACACTGTCTGCGTCTGGTGATAGAAAACTAAATGCTCGTCGGTAAAAGGCGCGTTGTGGATCCATATAAACACTCGGACTTCCTGACGACCGACCAAAATCTAAGTATTGAAAAGAGTCTTCAAAGTTAAAAAATACCTCTATGGTTTTCGCGTTAATAAAGCCACCTACTGTTTGGGCTCTTATACTTATCTTATAAAGCCCTGTAGCGGGGAAAAACTGCCTATTTGTGGTTGCTAATTCGAAGCCACCTGTAGCTTCATCACCAATTAATACTTGGTTAACAGCCCTATCTCCGGCCTCGTTAAATTGCACTAAGTGAACGGAAACGGAGAGTAACTCGGCCTCTTCGCCAAAATTAGCAGACGTAGTCACTGCCCAATTACCCTCATAGTTGCAGTACGATGAACGACATATCCAATTTACATTACTCGTAAGATCGATATCTATAGTTTCAATACGTTCTGGTCTCGGTGGGCGTAAAAATGAAAAGGCTAAGATTGCTATACCAATGCCTATAATGGCTGCGAAAACAGCAATACCGATTGCAATTTCCATAATCAACTCCTTTTATTAAGTTGCGACTCACTAGCTAAAAAGTATAGGTACCAATGGTGCTCTCAGCAACACGCTAACTTATATATAAATAAAAGTAAGGTGACGGTTAAAGGGTTTTACTCTAAATACTACCGCTTTAAGCCAAGTTTTTTACTATAACGGCGCTGATTATGCTGGGCAAAGTAATGAAAGGCTAGGGCATGTGGCAGTCTTTAACAGACTTAGGGTTTACGCCGCATTCGGGCTTAATAGCTGTGTTCTTAGTGCTGCATTGGCGCTTGCTCAACCGTATGGATAAGCGCGTTTACAAGCTGGAACTGCAGCAAGAATTTACCAAAGAATCATAAATTATGACCAGTAAGAAAGAAACCACTTATCAAAGCGGCGCATCGAGCAGCAAGCTTAAGCCAGGTTATAAATACTCAAAAGGTGGCGGCATAGTTAAGGCGAAAGCTAAGGCCAAAACCACCAAAAAGAAACGCTCTACCAAGCGAAAAACCAGCCGAAAGAAAGCGTTTAAGTTTTTTAGATAGAGAAGCCCGCATTAGTGGGCTTTTAACTCACTTCCTTGCAATTCAACTTTCTAGCAAATTAAGCGCTGTATAACTGGAATCAAATAGGTTAACTATTTTACTATGTATGAAAATACGGACTTAAATTATCATCTTAATGGCAATTATCGTAGAAAAACTAAATCATCATCATACTTATTCGTATAAGTTTCAGTCGTTAAATATACTTAATCTGGCGGCCATAGGGGCTTCTGATGTTTGGTTTTCGTCTATGAATGAGCTGAACGATCCATTTGAGGGGTTATCAAAAATTGAAGAAGTCGATGCTGATAGAGCCTTTTCTCATTCTATAGGCTGGTATGCTCAAGTTTTGGTGGATTTAAAAGGGTATAGTTCTGCTGAGGCAATAAAAGAAGCTCAAAATAAATATCATTCAGATCCCCCTAGGTTTATTGAATTTGTAGAAGAGGAAGTCTCGAAAGGCTATGAAGGTGCTAAAGAATTCCAGCAGTCTCTTTCAGTTTACTCAGCAAGTTGGGATTTAAAAAATTCTCCCTTGATATCAAGCGTCTACAACATTTTGATGTGGTCACATTATGGTGATGGCCTAAAAGGATATTGTTTGAAATTTGACACAGCTTTACTACTGGATTCAATTAAACAGCTAAATTTGAATTGCAATGTTGGGCTAAGTCCAGTCAAGTACACATCTTCTTTAAGTGAGATTAGCAAATATCAATCACCTAAAAGTCTTTTAGAATCATTTGTTCACAAAGCTCTCAATAAAAGTGAACATTGGGAGTATGAAAGAGAAGTTCGGTTTTTATCAAACAAACACGGTCTCCATAAGTTCGATTCACAGGCCTTAAAAGAGGTATACATAGGTTCTAAGATGCCAAAGCAGCATAGAGAATTACTGTTAAGTGTTTTAGCGCGAGTTTATTCTCATGTTAAAATTTTTGAGGTAGGCTTCGATGCCTCAGCTTACAACTTGGTTGTAAAAGAGTTGCCTATGACCTTACGGTTTAAGTTGATGTGATGCCGCCATTTAAGAACCTAGACGGTGTCTAGGATTCTCAGCCCTTACCAGTAGTCTCGTTTATACCCATGTTTCGTTACACCATTTCCGTGTCTGAAAAGCGCCAATGGTTCTTTCAAGTTGGAGCAGGGCCTTCAGTAATGAGCTCGGTGCAACTTGGCAATCAAGTACAGGGTTCTCGCTTCCTGTTTAACGACTGGATTGGAGTCGGGGTTAAATTTGGTGAAGAAAAAGACTGGGAACTAAATATGTCTTGGCGACACCTTAGTAATGCCAATTTAACACCTCCAAATCCGGGTTTTGATGTACCGTTAACCTTCACTTTAGGGCATAAGTTTTAGCATCATCACGGCATTCAATTTGTTTCTCTCGGTATTGTTTAGGTGTTATTCCTGAATGACATTTAAAGGCGCGAGAAAAAGCTGAAGGGTTGTTATAACCCAGTAACTGAGACAATTGAATAAACGACATCTTGGTTTTTGCTAGGTAATATTCAGCAACTTCTTTACGAGTTTCAGCCAAAATACCTTTGAATGACAAGCCATTCCTCTTTAACTCTCGTTGAATTGCTTTTGGGTGTAGGTTCAAGTCTTTAACCGCAAAATTGAAACAACACTGGGGAGTACCAAGAGATTTCTGAATAAAGCCATAAATCTCCTGGCACAAATCGTTTTCATATCGTTTACGTTCAAGCTGTTCAATATGATGCTCAATGCTCTGTAATAGAACCGGATCGTGACTAGGGATGCTTGTTTCTAGATCGGTTCCAGGGAAAGAGATTCCATTGTAGACTGGTGTACTAACTTATCATGGCTGTCTTGTTATCCTAATCCTTTGCTACTTGGTATAGAGAATTAATAGAGCTCTGGAAACCGCTTTTGGTGCTGGCCAAAGATGTATTCGCGGAGTTTCTCGCGATAGCGCTCGTCAGCAATGATATTTGCAGCCACTGTGTCGCTATCGTTGCGACAGGTTCGCAGCTTAATCTCAATTCTATTCTGCTGCGGGAGTTCAAGTAAGGTGAACTCTTCGGTTTGGATTGCACCGCAGCGCATTTTTAGTCCAGTGCTCGATATGGATAGCACTTCAGTTGTAATGCGTCGCTTTGGACTGCGCACTTTTATATCTGTAGGGTTGTCTATCCGCCAACAGCGTTCTAACCCTTGCGTATCGATCACCTCTGGACAAGCCAATTGCGGACGAAGGTAGCCAAGGTCACTGGGGGTGAATTGTATTGGAAACCATAGCTTGAACTCCCCTAAGGTCAGTTTCGCTTGTGCGAGTGTACGACTTAGGTGCATTGCTTGAGTACCCGCACTTTTTCGAGCGAGTTGGGGGCTCTCAGCGCAGTATTCACCGGTAAACATACCGCGAATGAAGTCGAGCTCATCGTGTGTTAATGCCTCCATCGGTCTCCCCACGCGTTGAATATATTGTCTAATTATCTTAGTCCGCGATTGTGGTTAAATCATGCAAAAATTATGGAGAAATTTCAGAGTTCGTGAATGAACTAAGTTGCAAGTTTGTACGATATTTAAGGGTAGTATCGTTTACAAACTCTAGAATGAAATGTCATCTAGATCGCCCATATCTTTGTTTATATGTTATACATACGATTGGTTCTACACCATCAATGCAGGACACCAAATTAAGCGACTTTCCATACCTATCGTTATTCGAGAGGCGCTAACATTCGATTTTTCGAAACTCATTTATACCCAAAAGTGGGTTAGGGCGATTGATATATTTCGTCCCTCCATGAGCGGTATCGACTTACTGGTGCATTGAAGTAAGTTGATTTTTCCATATAACATATAAGAACTAAGAAAAAATCCTCTAACTAGGTGGATAAATTCACTATGCCACTACACTCCCGAAAAAGGGGGGCATAAGAACACAGGTAGATTTGCCCCTGACAATCAAACCTCTTTCCCCTTGAAATCATATAATGACTAAATATTAGTGCTAACGGTATCCGAGAGTTAACACGGCTCGGCCATACGCATCTTGATATTTTTTACTGTTGTCCCAAAACGTTCTCGCCGCCGCAATCTCTATCTGCTGGTCGCCTTCGGCTAACCCCCATTTATTAGTAAGGATCTTGGTATCTATTTTAGATGAGTTATTTCGTACATCTCTATACCCTCCAAAGACACGCCATGGTATCTCAGCCTTATTTATGAATGGTGGCTTAGGCTTAGGAAGCGAACTTACTGAAGGGCCTTTTAATTGTAGGTCTGGCTCCAACACACCAAGTTTTTCTGTCGCCACATAGAAATCTCCCGTCTTTTCGCCGTTGTAATAGGTTTGGAGCTGTCCATATTTGTGCTCAGCTGACACCTTTTCACGCTCAACACCCCACGGATTGATTTTCCTACCTTGGCAGAATGTCCAACCACCGACGACAACATCTATGTCGGTTCGGAGATCAGGAGAGTTGGACGGGAGGAAAAACCCATAAATCTTTCGGTACTGCTTATTACCTTGGTTTTTTCCCTGCATGATAGGAAATCGCCAGGGGGTACGCATTCCCCAGTCGTACGAGTGCATCTGCTGAAGTTTGGCTGTGCGGCCTGGGTCTGTATAGAGCGTTTCGCCTCCAACCCAGTAAAAATGGTTTATGCCATCTATATCCTCGAGAATGAATTCTTCATTCAAGCTATATATTTTTCCAGGCTCGCCGCATCAACAAAACCGAGTTGATGATTGGTCATAACACTTTTACTGTGGGTATCTCCAACCACCACATTCATGATAGAACCTGGCTCACTGTTGTGTTCCAGGCCGAGAGCATGTCCAATTTCATGACAGGCCACCGTCAGAAGGTCAGACTTTCCGTCGAATATTTCATAAAGTTCCCACAGGATGTCACTCGACGTCGGAAAAGGGACATCTCGTCCACGCAACCTTGTCCATACAATATCATTTTGGAACGTGATGGTTTTAAATCTTCTTATCTTTCCATCGTTTCTTTTACTCTCTTTTGGTACGCATATAGCCTGACGGCCAATCCCCCCTTTTATATTCGCATCGCCAAATTCAAACTCTATTTCTACCTCTCTCCTTAATCTGCTGGTATCGGGGATATATTCTGAAAATTTAAAGTTTGATATTCGTTCCCACATTCTAAATGCGAGATATATTTTGTCTCGTACTTCCGCGACTGAAAATGAACCAGACTGAGAAGGAAAGTTTTTGATTTGATAATAAATGGTTCCCTTCTGGACTAAGTTACCATTTAGATCATATATGGGTAAGGCTGTTCTAGCTGACATATTCATATCCTTAATAGCGGTGTGAGCCATGTTGTTAGGGCGTTCAGTCGACATAGTCTTCTTAATAGAATAGGCAGTCGCTAGAGCGCTTTATGACGGTTCATAGAAGGTTATTTTTACTTTTACCTGTCGAAGTATAGGAAAGACAAACGTTTCTGCCTCGATTTAGGGTGTGATTGGTAAGGCCTGAAAGTTCTAGACACTTTTTAGGTCGTACAATACGATTCATTCGAAACTCAAAATGTCCAAAGTCGAACTAGATCGTCTAAATAACAGACGTTTTTGAAAACGGGAAAACACCAGTAAAAATGTTTAACTGGATTCGCAAAAAAGTAAAGCGCTCTGGCATGAAAAGAGGTGTACAGCCAGTAGTCAGTCAACAAAAGTCCCTTAATATCAAATACCTAACAAGTAGACACTAAATCTCACAAGATGTGCAAATCTCATTTTGAATGGTGGAGATTCCAGATAGAACTCAGAACAACGGGTACCAATAATCAACAGGTTAGTTTCGTATCTCAGAATGACGCGGATTTAAAAGCACCTCCTATCTCAGAATGATGGTTAAGCGGAATACCTATATTCAACTCGTTTATGCCCCAAAATGAGTTACGCCCTCCTTGGAACACCACTGTCACACGAGGCTCTTGCCATAGCAAAACTAATGGTTTTGAATCTCGAATTTACTCGTTGTTAACGAGTAAATTTTGAATTAGTTGAGCTTCCAAGGTTAGCGCACTTTTTAACTATGTATTTGCACAGTGTTTCTGGTTTTGTTTGCGTCATTTGTCAAAGCAATCAATGAAAGAAATGGATCGACGATTGATTGATGCCGAGTAAAAAACTATGGTAGACAATCGGTTAATATCAAACCATAAATTGATGAGCGAACGTGATGAAGAATCAACTAAGAATTTTGGCCTTGCTGATTTGTGGCTCTCAGATAGCAGTCGCCGGAGAGATTGCTAGCCTTAATGAGCCATTAAAAAAATCATATAGGTTAGATGGTTTGGGCTACACGGAGTTCTACAAAACAGGTGAGTACTTCGATTCGTTTAGTATGATCTGCGATATGGGACAGGCTATCCCTGATCCCGAGAGGTCTGATTGGTATACAAACAAACCTATCCGAGGATTAAAGCTAGAACTAAGAGCTAGAGCAGTATTTGTTAGTGCTGGCAATCAAGTCAAACCAATGGGCTTTGTTGTCGTCACAAAAAGTAGTGACGTCCTTATAACCTTCAAGCCTCTTGGAGATTACGAAAACGGGGTGTGGGATGGTGACGTGTTTAACTTTTGGAGTGGAACGGAAACTGATATAAAAGTGTACAGCGAGCGATTTGGGAAAAGTGGTTATGCTCACTTTGATCTAATGGATGGAAATGGCTTTTTCTATAAATCGGATAGTAGAAAGCAACCAGACTATTTCTTATCTGACTGCAGGCGAATAAAAAAACAAAAGTTGCCAGTATATGACTGGAAATAAAGCTAACAAGGCCAGCCAGAGGGACGTAAAAAGCCGCCACTTCGCTCTGGTTTTTTCGCCCCTGCTGGCGGCGTTAACTCCGATCTAACCGTAATCAATCTAATCCGAAGCACCGATATTTGAGCTAATAACGTAACACGCTTTTGTCCAAATCCGAGTTATGCCGTTTTGGTAACATCTCAGAATAGAGCACCTAACTCAGAA
Source organism: Agarivorans sp. MS3-6 (assembly GCF_054112545.1). NCBI lineage: Bacteria > Pseudomonadati > Pseudomonadota > Gammaproteobacteria > Alteromonadales > Alteromonadaceae > Agarivorans > Agarivorans sp. MS3-6. The sequence goes on from NZ_CM134202.1 coordinate 4,701,449, forward strand.
CGGAAGGCCATTCTGAGTTCTACGTAGAATCTCCAATGGTTTTTACCAAAAGCTTACGAGTCTATCTTTACCCATAATCTATTTAACATAATATACATTA